>JAGTPG010000002.1:0-2110000 GCA_018195615.1 Streptomyces tuirus
ACCTTCCCCGAGGCCTTGGCCGCTGGATCCGTGTCCAGCAGGAGTCCTGGGAGCATCTCCACCCCGGCCAGCAGGACCTCCTGACCGCCCTCGGCATCACACCCCACGCCGTGGTAGGCGAACGACCCGCCCCGGCCACACGCTCCTACCCCGCCAGTCCCGGACTCGACCACGCACGCGCCTACGCCGCCCGACACGGCCACCTCACCCCGGACAGGCACACCCGACAAGACGGCTTCCCCTCGGCAGATGGCTGTGCCAGCAACGCCGAAAGCAACGCGCCGGCACCCTCTCCGCCACCACCGCAACCGCCCTCACCAGCCTCGACCCGTGGTGGAACCCACCCTGGCCCTACACCTGGCACCGCACCTGGCAGCAATACCGCGCCACGATCAGGGGAACGAGACTCTCCCCGACACACTCCAACGGTGGGCCGACGCCCAACGCAGCCAATGGAGCACCCTCCACCCCGGCCAACAACAACTCCTCACCACTGCCAGCTTCACTGCGGGCTGGAGCAGTGCGGACATGAAACCCTGAGCTCAGCGCCTCTGCACCGCCCCCGAACCACCGCCAAGCACACGACCTCGCCCACAAAAGCTCCCGAACGGGCCCTGGAAGGCGGCGCTATGGGCGATACTGGTGGGCAGGTCTGGCGTGCCCGCAACAGGGTGCACGCGGCCAGCGAGTAGAGAAAGGCGGTGCGGCAGAGGTCAGATGAATCGGCTCAGGGGCTTTGTAAACATTCTTTTTGTTAGCTCACAGGTGTAGCCCACCCTGCCCAAAAAGCCGAAGAAAACCTCCCCGCAAAAACCGCCTAGCAAACCCTCTGAATCACGCCCCAAGGGTAAGAAAGTCCCATCCCGGGGCGCTGAAAAGCCTGCCGTAAAACACCACCGGCCCGCCTCACGGCGACGCCGGCCGTCGGCATGCCCTCACCCCCTGGCACACACGTGCCGCCTCTTTCCGTCCCAGCTGGCCCACGCCGACTCGTTCAGGCATGAGGCGGCCCAGCCGTCGCGTGCTGGAAGGGCATCCACGCGATGAACTCGTCCTCCCTCGCACCCGTCGCCGGCCTCCTGGCCGGGCTCCCCGCGGTCCTTGCAGGAGCTCTGGGCGGCGCGCCATGGTGGGCCGTGGGAGCGATCGTCATCGCGGCATACCTCGCCGTCCCTCTCACCAGCCTGATCCTCGACCACAACCGCCAGCGCAAAGGAAACATCGTCGACGAAAAATTCGCAGCCGCCCTCGACGAAATCACCGACCCCGAAAAAAGAATCCAAGCAATCATCAACTACCGTCAGGCCACAACCCCCGCCTCCGTCCCCAGCCGCCACCCGACCCACCACCGGGCGGGCTACCGTCCGGGACCCCACCCACTGGCTCAGACAGTGCCAGCCAGTCACCGGCGTCCGCATAGACAGGGGGGCGGGAGGACTTTCGCCTCCTCCTGACACTCGGGGTCTGAAGCATGAGACGGCCATCGCAGACGCACCGGCCGTCACGGCCAGTGCGTCTGTTGCACCCGTCGGGCCCCGGGTGGGCACCCGCACAAAGAGCGGAACGTCGCCTCAAGTCCGCGTCCTGGCCGACGTGGAGCCGTGGTGGAACCCGCCCTGGCCGATGCGGTGGCAGTACGCCTACCACCACGCCCGCACCCACCCCCATACCTCACGCGCCACACGATGGATCACCGCCCAGGGCCAGGCATGGCCGCTGCTGCATCCTGGCCAGCAGGAGCTACTGGCCGCCCTCGGCATCAGCGTGGGCAGGCAGCTCTCGTTTCAGCGAGGACGCTCCTGCTCGCTGTGATAGGCACGGGCTAGGAGTCCAGCGAACGCAGCGGCCCGTTCGACGCCGTACCGGCCACCTCTGATCTGGTGAAGCAGCGCCCGGCCTACCTGCTCGGGAGTGAACCCGTTTCTCGCCAGCTCTTGAACGATCTCCTCAATGGACAGTGGTGCGTGCCGGTGGGCACGTTCGCTCACGGCACCAGGCGCAGTTCCGGCAAGGGCAGGCCTTTGATCGGCGGATGCGGCAGCCTGCACCGGAGCTTCGAAGAGGAGCTGCTGCTCTTTCGGGACGTCTGCAGCCTGCCGACTCCGCGGTGGTCGCACGTCCCCCGGGAGCAGGTTCTCATCCAGTGGCCTGAGATCCGGCCTGGCGCGGACAAGGACGCTCTGGCCGAATGGCAAAGTGCCCCACACGTATGTGGCCTGGTTACTCGCTGTCGGTGCGTCCGTAGGCGTAAGGGGCCCCAGACCGGCCAATGCTGGCCCCACTGGCGTGTGGCCTACGAGGTCGAGCGTGGCCTTGGGAGGGCTCCAGCGCAGCAGATCCGGGTAGGCGAATGTGGCGGCTTCACGCCCTTGGGAAATGTCCCACATACGGCGTGCCTCGGAGTCGATTAGCTGGACATCTTGCACGGTGCCAGGTGGGGGCCCCGCCGTGACGACGCCTAGAAGAGCGCCAGCCATGGTGGCGATCGTGTCGGTGTCCGAGCCGAGAGTGTTGGCGGCAAGGAGCAGGCCGGCTTCTGGGGAGTCGGCATAGGCATGTGCCAGCACCGCGGCAAGCAGAGTGGTGACTGTGCCGGATCCACGCGTTGCGTCGTCGAAGCCGCCCCACCGCTCCACCAGGGCAGCGTAGGTCTCGGTGGTGAGGGGCGTTGTGGGGTCGAAGGCCTCGAGTGCTGCGCGACATTCGTTGGCGACGGTGACGGCGGCCGAGCGGAAGTCGATGCCAGCGGCATCACTCCATGTGGGTAGCCACAGATATGCGAGTTCATCATCTTTTGCGATGACGTCCGTTACCTGCTCCAGCCAGTCGACTGCGGGGCGCCACTGTTTGGGGCCGGGAAGTTCGTTGGTGTCCAGGACGTGGGCCAGCAGGATGGCGTGCAGGACGGCGCCGAGGATGCCTCGGGGGTGGCCGTGGGTGCTGACGGCGTTGCGTACGACGTCGCGGGTGATGTGGTCCCAGTTGGTGAGGTCCCGTGCGGACCAGACGTGGGGCTGGATACGCATGGCGGCGCCGTTGCCGCCGATGTCGACGTAGCGGGCGGCTTTGGTGGCGAAAACGTTCTGGGACCACTTGGCTTCGACCCGCATCAAACCGGTGGCTGCCGCTTTGGTCCCGCGGCCGGCGCCGAGGGCGTAGGCTTGCCAGGCAACGACTTCGATCTTCGCGAATGCCTCGGCGTCGAATTCCCCGTCTCCGCGGATGGCGCGTGAAGTTGCAAGACGCAGCTGGGTGTCATCGGAGTACGCGCCTGCGGGAAGAGGCATGTCGCGCCCGTAGCGACCTCCCACGCGCCTCTTCCAGGGCACAGTCGTGGTGACTTCATCGTGTCCGATGCGTCGTCGCACGCCGGCGGTGTCGGTCAGTTCGGTGATGAAGCCGAGTGCATCTCCGTACGCCGCCCACTGGGCTGAGGCGCGTACTGCCTCCCATTGCATGGCGCTCACCGTAGTCCTTACCTGCCGAACGTGACCGGGTCGACGATGATGTCGACCTCATCATGTCCGCTGACACTGACAATGGCCTCGGCCTTCGCTGCGTCTTCGTCGGTGAGGACGTAGATGCGCTGCAGGTGTCGGGTGGCGACGGCCTGCGGGTAGAGCACTTCGGCCTGGGGATTGGTCGGGAGGTGGGGCGCTCGGTCCCAGCGCGGCATCGTCTTCTTGAAGCCCTTGGGGACGCGGTCAGCGAAGAGGGCTTCGGCTCCGGGCAGTCCCTCGACAGGGGTGATGCCTTCGTATCCCATGTTGCCTGGGGCGAAAAGGACGCCGGGGTGCGTCATGATCACTGGTTCGAAGCTGAGGACAGCCCAGAACAGGTCTTCGTTCGCCCACCAGTCTTCGCTGCTGATGCGCAGGAAGCGGTGGTTGGGCTCGCTGATGCTGAGGTTCACGTATGACCAGTACTTGGGGTCCTCGCGGCGCCACTTGGTGTTCTCGTGGTAGATGCTCTCGAGGTACTCGTCTTTGGCAAGAAGGGCCCGAGCTTTGCACAGCCGCTGCACGAGGATGCCGAGCAAACCACGGTTGGTGGTGAAGTGCACCACTTCGGTGATCTCTCGTTTCTGGATGAGCGTGCTGATTCCCTCGGCGTGTATTTCGCCGTCCGATGTGGGCGGGCTCGGCTCTGTGGTGGTCATACGGCCTTCACGTCATAGGTGTCCGGGTCCATGCAGGCGATGAGGTCGCTGGCCTCGGAGGGCTTGTAAGTGATGGTCAAGGTCTTGCGGGCCCGTCCGGCGGACATGGCCAGCAGGCGCAGGTGGGCGTCTCGTTCGCTGTCGCCGGGCTCGGTGGCGTGCGGCATGACCTCGCTGTTGAGACCGACGATGATCACGTGGTCGAACTCCAGGCCCTTTGCGGAGTGCATGGTCGACAGCGCCACGTTCACCGGGCCGGTGGGCCATTCCCCGGTACGCGTGAGCGGGACCCAGGCCAGCCCGGCAGCATTCAGCCGTGCCTTGACCTCGCTGAACCAGCCGCCGCCCTTGGCATGGAGGATGGCGACGGATTCGTCGTTCTCCGGGCCGAGGTCGTTGAGGAACTGCACGACGTGGTCCATCTGCTGGGTGAAGGTCCCCTGGACCAGCAAAGGCTTGTCGCCGTCCTCCCCGCACGAGGAGAGATCCGGAATCGCGGCGTCGTCCGTGGTCTCTACATCGTGCAGCAAAGGGGCGGCGAAAGCAGCGATCTGCCGGGTGTTGCGGAAGTTCTTCGACAGCAGCTTGCTGTTGTGCGGCCCCACGCTCAAGCCGACTTCAGCCCAGGTGAAGCGCTGGGGTAGATGCGCTGAGCCGCGTCGAGGACGAAGGTGAGGGTGTGCTCGTCGGTGACGTGGTTGAGGACCGCCCGGACCTGGTTGGCGGAGAAGTCCTGGGCCTCGTCCACAACGACGACGTGGTACGGGTCGTCGGCGCGCTTGGCCGCCATGGCGTTTGCCAGGTCAGACCAGTCCCAGGCCTGCTGCTCCTTCTTCCACTCCTGGAAAGGAAGGATCACCTCGTCCAGCAGCCGACGGCGCAGCGAGGCCGGCATGCGCGGGGAGCGGCCACGGCCCTGCCGCTCGCACTCGATGTACTCGGCCAGGCGGTCCGGCATGAAGCGGCCCAGGACATAGTCCACTTCAGAGCGTACAAAGTCCTCGGACAGGGGCAGGGCCGCGGCCAGGGCGTCCAGCTTTCCGTTGTGCTCGTGCTCCTGGAGGATCCGCTCGTAGGGCACGCGGTCGGTGGCCCACTTGGCGAAGGTGGAGATCGTCAGCTCGACGTCGTTGCCCTTGATCTGTTCCTTGGTCAGTTCCTCGATGTAGCCGCGCAGAGTCTTGTTGTAGGTGAGGACCAGGACGCGGACGGGGCCGTCGATGAAGCCGTCACGGCGGCGGCGCTGCCAGTACCGGACGGTGAACTTCAGCCGGTAGAGGGCGGTGGTGGTCTTGCCGCTGCCGGCGGCGCCCCGTACGACGAACACCCCCGGCTTGTGGTTGGTGATCACCGTGAGCTGCTCGCTCGTCGGCTGCGTCGGCCTGAGAACCTTCATCCGCGCGGTCCCTCCCCAAGACTCGCTCCCCCGAACCTGAGGCCATGTTAGAAGCGGCTGCTGCCAGGCGGGTTGAAGATCGGACAAGCAGTCCGTCGCAGAATCGCAGAAAGTGACACATCGGTCACTCGTTCGAGTGATGGTTGCTGAGGTGTCCCTCCCCGGAGGCGGCAGGTACTTGGCTGTTCGGCGTGGAGCAGCAAGCTGTCAACGGGTGGGGCGAGGCGGGCGTCGAGACGGCGTTCGCCACCGCTGCCGGGCAAGTGACGCAGCTGCCATGGGATCAGGCGACGGCGTCGGCGCAGTTCGAGGACCTGACGCCCGTTTCCGCGTTTCCGGTGCGGGTGCGCTCGTGGGTGCCGCCTGCCGGCTCCAGGAAAGTGAGACCCACGGCCTGGGGAAGTAAGCAGGCGACGGGCCGAGGACCGGACGGCTACTGCGAAAACGCCCGCCCGGCTCGGCGAACACGAGACCGTGGTGGAGTGACCCATCATCCAGGCTTCCTGCGGACAGCTCCTCTGCAGGGGGAGACCACCTCGTCGCTGATCTGCCGCGTCGCCAGCCGCTACGGGATGCAAGCGAAGGTGCTGCGGGCCTGCTGGAAGTGGCGCAACTACCCGCCCGGGCACGAGGGCGGAGGCGCACGGCCCGACGCCGAGGTGCTGCTGAACGCAGCCGGACGCCAGCTCCTGGCAGGCATGTGCGGCGTCGAGGAAGACGTGCTGGCACGGGCGTTGCCGTCCTGGGGAGAAGGGGACGCCAAGCTGCGCGCCGAGGATGGCGATCCGGTGGGGCTGTGGCGGATCGGTGGCGCGGTGGCTGGTCCGGTGGCGTTCGGCTGCCGGCTGTGCACGGCCCGGCGCACGGGGACGGCTCTGCGGGCGGTGCGGTACGCGCCGCGGTGGGAGCGGGCGTGTGTTCGGCATGGGCGGTGGCTGCTGGACGCGGACGCCAACCAGCCGCTGGAGCACCTCGATCTGCGGGGCCTGCCGGAGGTGGTGGCGGCGCAGCGGCGGTGGGCCTCGGTGGCGCGGCGGGCGGTGCGGGCCAGTGCGGAGCCGGAGCGGGTGTTCGCGCTGGCGCATGCGGTGGTGGCCCGGTGGTGGGAGCAGGCCCTGCAGTGGAAGCGGGAGACGATCTGGCCGCAGCGGCTGCACCAGGTCGCGGGCGGGGATGCAGGTGGTGATCTGGAGCGGTGGCGGATCGTGGGGCGGGACGCGGTCTTCTTCCCGGAGGTGGTGGCGGTGGCCGACGCACTGCTGGACCCGGCCATGGCCGAGCTGGTGTGGGCCGACAGCGGTGCCGGGCGGCCGCGGGCGCTTCCCGCCGACGGGAGGTTCTGCCGCAGGCTCGGTGAGCGGCTGGGGCGGGGATGGCTGGGGCCGCTGGCCGCGACGGACCACGGCGGGCCACTCATCGCGTGGATGGGCAGCGTCATCCGCCTTCGCCGCGGCGCCGGCGGCCCGCCCGGGTACGACAACGACCCGTGGTGGCTGCGGCAGGAACACCACAGCTCGACCATGGCCGGCCAGCTGCGGGTGCTGAGCAAGGAGAAGAAGGCGCCCGGTTCGGGGACGATGTGGCGGGCTGCGGTACCCCCGAGCAGCGCAGGCTCATCACCAGCGCTATCGACAGCGCCGAGGAACAACTGCTGCAGCTGCATGGAGTACAGACCGGTCCGACTGCCGACGTCGCCCGGCGGCTGCTGCGCGGCCTCGGCCACAGTGCCGGCCTGATCGAGAACGCCTGGAAACGGACCGCGGTGGCGGCGGTGAACGGCGGCGTGCCCCTGGAAGAGGTGGCCCGGTGGGTGGACATGCCCGTCGATGTGCTGCGGAAGATGCTGACCGCGGGCAGGCGGGAGAGCGGCGGTTGAGCGGCGGTTGAGCACCATGCCCTGGGGAGGGTCGGCTGTTAGCTGATACGGCACTCGTTCGTGGCAGAAACACTGAAACGGCCCGTCCGGGCGGTCGGGCGCGGCTTGGCTGACGCAGGTGACCAGCACAGGAATGACCCGTCCCAGGGCCGGGAAGGGCGAGCGGGCGTGGCCCAGGCGGGCGGGTTCGAGGCGGTGTTCCTCGACCCGGTGGGGCAGGCGGTGCAGCAGCGGTGGGCGGATGCCGCCATGACCGTGGCGTTCGAGGACCTGCCTCCAGTGTCGGCGTTCCCGATGGTCCCGGGGCGGCGCTGGGGCCGGGACTGTGGTGGTCGGCGACCACCGGGCGGCATGTAGCGGCCGGGTCCAACGCGATGCGCACCCAGCTGATGGTCCTGGACCGCGATGCGGGCGTGACGGGGCTGGCGGGGCGGCCGGTACGGCTGCTGTGGCGCAATCCCCGCGGCCAGGTGCGTTCCTGGGTGCCGCAGCTTTTCGCCCGCCGTGCCGACGGCACCGCGCTGCTCGCCGACTGCCCCGGCCACGCGGGCGCTGGCGGCGAGCGGGCGGTGAAGGCCGCCGAGGCGGTGGCGCAGGCGTGCGCGGACGTCGGCTGGACCTATTGCCGCATCCCACCGCTCGACGACGTGCTGGCCGCCAATCTCAAATGGCTGGCCGGATACCGCCATCCTCGCAACGCCGGCCGCCCGGGGCTGATGACGGCGGTCGTCGAGGCGTTCACGCGGCCGCGGCCGCTGATCGAGGGCGCAGAAGCAATCGGCGACCCGGTCGAGGTCCTTCCCTGTGTCTTCCATGCCCTGTGGCACGGACAGCTGACGGCCGGCCTGGAGACGCCACTGCACGAACGCGTCCCCGTCGGCCCGCGAGGTTGGAGCGACCCGAGCAAGAAGGGAGGTGCCGGGTGATCGCGCGGCGCAATGCCAGGCCGGCCGTGAAGGTCGGTGCTCACGTCCGGTTCCGAGGCGTGAAGTGGCAAGTGGTCGCCCTTTCGGGCAGGACATCCACCTCCTCGGCCCGGACGGCGGTGGTGAGGTCGTGCTCGCCGGGTACCTGTTCGCCGACCCCGGCTTCACCGTCGTCGGGGCTGATGCGCCTCAGGCGGCACCGCAGTGGGGCCTGTTCGAGACCGCCCCCGCCGCGGCGCGTGAGAAGGCGCTGGCCTGGCAGCGGCACGTGGGGGAAGTCGAATGCGGCCTGCCTGGCGGGCCCGGCAGCGAAGGAGCAGTGCGCGAGCAGTACGACCCCGAGCGGTACACGCTGGCCGAGCGGGAGCAGGCCAAGGCGAAGGAGCTGACCGCGCTCGGCTTCGGCCGGGTGTCGCGCACCACGGTGCAGCGCATGCGGCTCGCTTATCGCAAGCAGGGCCTGTGGGGGCTTCTGGACCACCGCACCACGCGCGCTTCCAGCCCCACCGGGCGGGCTGATGAGCGGGTCGTCGCTGCCGTCCGCGAGGCGCTGCGCCGCCGCCGCGGCCGCTCGAAGGGCACTATCAACGGCCTCTTCCCGCTCATCAATCAGATTCTGGAGGACCGGCACGGTCCCGGGACGGTGCCCGCGCCGTCCCAGGCCACGCTGTACCGGCTCGTCACCAACCTCGCCCGGCCCGGCGAACTGCCCACCGGGCCCGTCCGGCAAGTACCGGCGAGCGTCGACGGGCGGGCGTTCACCCCGCTACGGCGCTGCGGCCCGGCGAACAGGTCCAGGTCGACACCACCCGCCTGGACGTCCTGGCCCTCTTCGACGACGGGCGTCTGGCCCGCCCCGAACTGACCATCGCCGTCGACGTCGCCACCCGTGCCATCCTCGCCGCCGTGCTGTGCCCGAGCGCGACCAAGGCCGTGGACGCGGCCCTGCTGCTGGCGGAGATGGCCGTCCCCCACCCCACCCGGCCCACCTGGCCCAACATCCTGCGCATGGACCACGCCCCCGCACTCCCCCACCAGCGGCTGGCCGCGCTCGACGAGCGCCTGGCCGGGGCTGCGGCCCGGCCGGTCGCCCTGCCCGAGACGATCGTCGTCGACCGCGGCAAAGTCTTCGTCTCCGCCGCGTTCACCGCCGCCTGCGAACACCTCGGCATCAGCGTCCAGCCCGCCCCGCCCCACGCCCCCACCGCCAAAGGCATCGTCGAGCGGACCTTCGGCACCATCAACCACCTGTTCTGCCAGCACCTGCCCGGCTACACCGGATCCGACGTCACCCGCCGCGGCCCGACACCGAGAAAGACACCTGCTACAGCGTCCCCCAGCTCCAGGACCTGCTCGACGAATGGCTGGTGCACTACCACCACCGGCCCCACGAAGGCCTACGCCACCCGATGATGCCCCGCAAAGCGCTCACCCCGAACCAGATGTGGGCCGCGCTGGTCGCCGTCGCGGGGTACGTGCCCGTCCCGCTCACCGGCCGCGACTACCTCGAACTGCTGCCCGTGCGCTGGCAGGCCATCACTCCCGCCGGCATCACAATCCACCACCGCACCTACGACCACGATCTCCTCGCCCCGTACCGCGGCCAGGCCTCCCCCGTCGCCGGCCGGGGCGGGAAATGGGAAATCCACTACAACCCCCACGACGTGCGCCAGATCTGGATCCGCCTGCCCGACGGCGAGCTCACCGAAATCCCCTGGATCCACCGCGACCACGTCCACCAGCCGTTCAACGACCACACCTGGCAGCACATCCGCACCCACGCCCACCACAACAACCACGACGACAGCCAGCAGCACGAGGCCGACCTGGCCGACGCCCTCGACCAGCTCATGCGCCGCGTCCACAGCGGCCACGCCACCACCACCGAACAAGCTCTCCTCGCCCGCGCCACCACACTGGCGGTTCCCGCCTCACGGCACCCCCGATACGGCACCGGCCCCATAACCGGCGAGCCGGCGCAGCACGACGAGTTGGCGCAGCACGGAGAGGACGACAGCATCGACGACCTCGACGACCTCCCCGACGACGACACCCGCCCCGCCGCGGCCGCCGGATTCGGGCTCTACGACGCACACGAGGAAGCCGACAAATGGTGAACCCGAACCCGCAGAGTGCGGGCAGCACACCAGTCGGCGCCAGCAACAGTGATACGGCCGAGCTGTCCTGGCCCTTGACCACCTGGCAAGGCTGGCACCGCTTCGCCACCACCGAGCCGCCCGCCCCGCCCCAGCCCGGCGACCCGCCCCGCAGCCGCGACGAACGCCTCGCCTACCACTCCGCGTTCGTCACCATCCGCACCCCCGCCATCAGCCAACTCGCCACCCAGGTCCGCACCCTGATGATCCTCGGCCGCCACCAGCGGACCACCGCACGGCCCTCCCTGATCGTCACCGGACCCGCCGCAGCCGGGAAAACCACCGCCCTGCTGAACGTCGGCCGCGCCTGCCACCTCGCCCACACCCGCACGAACCCGCCCCCGCCCGGGTCAGCCCACGCCACCGCGCCCGTGGCGTACGTTCTCGTCCCTCCCGGCGCCACCGCGAAAACCCTCATCACCGAATTCGCCCGCTACCTCGGCATCCCCGTGACCACCCGCATGACCCAGACCCAGATCACCGACGCCGTCTGCCACACCTACACCCAGGCTGGTGTCCAACTCGTCCTCATCGACGAAATCCACCGCCTCAACCCCCGCACCACCACCGGGGCGCAGACCGCCGACCTCATCAAAGACCTCACCGAACGCCTGGCCGCCACCTTCGTCTACGCCGGCATCAACGTCACCGACACACCCCTGTTCAGCGGGACGCGCGGCGCCCAGCTCGCCGGACGGGCCACGCTCGTCGACTGCGGTCCCCTCCCCGCCCGCCACGGCAAACGCGAACCGTTCCGCGACGTCATCACCGACATCGAAAACGCCCTCGACCTCCACCAGCACAAACCCGGAACCCTCCCCCGGCACGCCCCCTACCTCCACCAGCGCACCGCAGGCCGCATCGGATCCCTCACCCGACTCATCCGCCAAGCAGCCATCACCGCCATCCACGACGGCACCGAACGCATCACCAAAACCACCCTCGACGCCGTAAAGCTCGACCACCTCGCCGAACAACACAGACGCCCCACCCGCAGCCGCTAACCCCACCCACCGGACAAGGCAAAACAGCCCTGACCAGCACAAACACCAAACGAGCCTTTACACGCTAGAACTACCTACAACCCACCCCGCCACACTCCACACACAACACATAACCCCAGCTCACGCGCCCTGCCCACCCCGACCCAACCGCCCACACGACTTCTCAGCGAACCCACAACACCCCGGGCCAGCAACGACCCGGCACACCAACAAACCCCCTCCGAGCGTTACCGAGGCGGCGTTGAACCTCATGGAGGCCGGTCATCTGCGTACGCGAAACCCCACCCTCGCGCATCTATGGTTGCGTTAGAGTGGGGGTCACCGACTTAATTGACAACTAAGTCGCAATCTAAATGCGGACGGGGCCCCGCCGCTGGAACGGCAAGGGCCCCGCATCGTGTCGGATGCCGTCCCCAGCTCACCGGTTTTGAGCTGGGGGCGGTGTCAGTTCTGGTGCCAGCACCAAGTGCGGACCATCTGACCCACCCAGAACACGGTCGCCGCCACCGGAGCCATCCAGAGCCGGATGCTTCGCAGCACCCGCTTCCAGCGCACCGACTTTGGCCTCGCGTGCTTCCCCATTGAATCTCCTTCGGGATCGCGGACCGACACCTGGTGTATCGGACCCCGGATC
This sequence comes from Streptomyces tuirus, assembly GCA_018195615.1. Taxonomy (GTDB): domain Bacteria; phylum Actinomycetota; class Actinomycetes; order Streptomycetales; family Streptomycetaceae; genus Streptomyces; species Streptomyces tuirus_A. The sequence continues at coordinate 12,152 of JAGTPG010000002.1, forward strand.
CGTGGACCCGCCAGTGCGGTCCCCTCCGAAGGGTCTTCGCTAGGAAGCAGACACCAACTTACACGGTGTCAGGGGAAGCCACGGCCGGTTCAGGGAAGGCGAGTTGGCCTTGCTGGCCGGTGAATCAGCCCAGTCGTCAGCGCAGCGTTATCCGGCCGGGCGGCCGGGTTCAGCTCGGTCGGATAGCTCGGGTACGAAGATGGTTGGCGCATAACCATGTTCATGGATTCCGGCAATTCGGGCGGCCGGGCGGCCGGGTAACCCACAGTGAATGAAAACGTGCGATGTGAGGTCCGACACATCTTGGCGTTGTTCAGCGGGCCCTGACTAGTTCGGCGTAGCGCCGGCCAAATCGCGGGCCGCGGCGGTGGTAGTCGGTGCCGTACCCGGCGACGTAGCAGCTGCTCATCATTACGGTCCATCACGTAGCGCGAGCCCAGCCTCGAGACCGCCCAGGGATGGCTGGGGGGGCGACGTCGCCCCGGTGCGGGGTCAGGAGCAGCCGCCGGTGAGGAGAACCCGCCCGGCTCGCTGCGGAGGCGGGTCTTACGTAGTGGGCAGGCGGTCGAGGAGCATGTCGAAGAAGCGGGCGAGTAGAGGCTGGGCGGTTTCGTGGTCGCGGAGTTCGTCGTGGCCGAAGCGGAACACCTCGTAGCCGCGGAATTTCAGGTCTCGATCCGCGGCCATGGTCGCTGCGTATTTCGCGCTGTCGGGTTCGGTTCCATCGTTGCGTGTGTAGTGCTGCATGCCGTCGACTTCCAGGACCACGCGCCGGCTTCCTGGGAGCAGCATGAGGAAGTCCATACGCAGGTTTTGCATGGCGTGCGCGCCTCGTTCGCGAAGGGTCTTCGGGTCCCAGTGCAGCCAGACCTCGGTTGCGTCCTGAGAAGTGGTGTACCGGTTCCCACCTGATCCGGGCGTTTGTCCCGGCGTCGGAGTGAGGGGCCGGATAGAAGAACGGCCACCGGCTGATCTTCGAGTTGTCGAGAGCTCGAAGGAGATCAGCACGATGACCGCACCAGACAGTGTGCCCCTGCACGTCCTCGCCGAGGACAACCTCGCTGCGGCGAGTCCCGATCTGCTGCGCGCGATGGTCAAGACGTTCGCCGACGCGCTCATGTCCGCAGAGGCCGACGCCCTCTGCAATGCCGAATATGGGCAGGTCAGCGACGAGAGAGTCAACCACCGCAATGGCTATCGCCCGCGCGAGTGGGACACCCGCGCCGGGACCGTCGAGCTCGCCGTTCCCAAGCTGAGGCAGGGCAGTTACTTCCCACACTGGCTTCTCGAGCGTCGACGCCGGGCCGAGCAGGCCCTGATCTCGGTGGTGGCCACCGCCTACCTGCTCGGTGTCTCCACCCGCCGAGTGGAGAAGCTCGCCGAGTCCCTCGGGTGACGCAGCTGTCGAAGTCCCAGGTCAGTGCGATGGCCAAGCACCTGGACGAACAGGTCACCGCCTTCCGTAACCGTCCCCTGGACGCCGGCCCGTACTCGTTTGTCTGGGTCGACGCGCTCACGCAGAAGGTCCGCGAGGGCGGCCGCATCATCAACGTCCACGCCCTGATCGCGGTCGGCGTCAACGCCGACGGCCACCGCGAGATCCTCGGCCTGGACGTCGCCACTGCCGAGGACGGCGCAGGCTGGCTGGCCTTCCTGCGTTCCCTGATCGCCCGCGGCCTGTCCGGCGTCCAGCTCGTCATCTCCGACGCCCACGCCGGCCTCGTCGACGCGATCGGTGCGGTGCTGCCCGGCGCCTCGTGGCAGCGATGCCGCACCCACTGAAGCCGTAAGGATTCAACACGGTGTTTCGCCGTCCTCTGTGACGGATGCGAGTACGTCGGCGGCCGTTGCGAAGCGTCGTTCGGCGACTGTCGGGACATATGTGTCCTGTTCGAGCAGAGGACGGACATCGTCGATGGCGTTGCGGATGGTGCCGCGACTGACACCGAACAAGTCGGCCAGAGCCTGCTGGTTGCATAGATCTCGCTGGGCCAGGACCGTCGCGAGGATTCGGTCCGCGTCGGTGATCTTTTGACGGAAGATGCCGCCACGGGTTCCGGGGCGCCGGTCGCCGCCGCGTTTGCGATGCCGACGTTGTTCGATCGTGGCCTGGTAGGGCACGGTGATCCGGTCGATCAGCGCCTGGAAGTCCGGCCTGGGCATGCCGGTGAGTGCGGGGTGGGACAGGGTCTGTGAGAGATCCATTCGGCTGGTGGCCGCACCGTCGTTTGCCCAGTCGCGTAGTTCCTGTGCGGAGGAGAAGTAGTGCGCGGTCTGCGAGACCGTGATCTTTTGCGCGTCTATGAGTGTGCGGGTCTCGCCGATGACCTGGCCGATCGTGACCGGGTTGATGGCGAGCAGGTCGACCAGAACCTTCTGGGAGCAGACACGGCGCAGGTAGGTCACTGTGACGAGGATGCGGTCGGCGTTTGAGAGCAGGGGCCTGCCATGTGCTCCGGGGGCCTTCAGACGTCGGCCGCCGCGCTGCTGGAACTTGCGCTGTTCGGCCTGGGCGGCTTGCGCGGGGGCCAGCCGGGCGCACAGTGCCTCCAGCTCTGATGAGGTCATGCCGCTCAGACGCGGATCGGCGAGCATTGCCAGAACCTGCGACCTGCTCTTCTCTCGATCGCTCGTGTTGACCGCGCAGTTGCTGGCAGCGCAGGCCGGGGCGATCGTGTAGTTCCAGGATCCGTGCTGGTCATGGGGTGTGATCGGCAGAGAGTGCAAGTGCTCGCGGCTGACGGAGATTCCCACCGGGTAGGTCCCGGTGTCCAGCTCGGCGTGAACGCACAGACCGGTGCGGGTGCGGGTCGCGGCGATGCTGTTGACCACGACTTCGTGGCTGGTCAGGGGCCTACCACGCCAGTTCATGGTGATGTGGGAGAACAGCCGGTGCTCGACCTTGTTCCACTTCGAGGTGCCCGGTGGAAAGTGGCAGACGGTCACCGTGAGACCCATCTGGGCGGCGAACGCGGCGAGTTCGGCCTTCCATAAGCGGTAGCGGTAGCTGTTGGACCCTCCGCAGTCCGCGGTGATCAACAGTCTGTCGGCGTCCGGGTAGTCCATCCGCCCGCAGGCCTGCCACCAGCGGCGGATCGACTCGACGGCGAACACGGAGGTGTCGTGATCGGTGCCGACGTTCACCCAGCCGCTGTCGTGGGCCACATCGTAGATGCCGAAGGGTATCGCCACGTCGACGTCGGGGCCGGTGAAGTAGAAGCTGTGGTCCTCCACCTGCACCGGATGGCCGGCGGGGCGCCATTGCCGCCCGGGATTCGGCAGCTGCCCCAGCTGTTCCTTCTTCTTGGCATCGATGCTGATCACCGGCTGACCGCCGGACTGGTGCTCCTTGACCTGCTCGTTGATGTAGCGGAACTGCGCGTCCCGATCGGGGTGCTGCTTGCCCTCCAGCGTCTTGGCGCTGGCCTGCAGGCTGAAGCCCTGCCCTTTCAGAAGCCGGCCGACGGTCGGAGCGGAGACCGGGTGACCCTGCCGGGTCAGCTCCTCTGCGAGGTTACGCAGGGACTTGGTGGTCCAGCGCAGCGGCGACATCGGATCACCCCGCTCGTCCGGTTCCACCAGCTTCAGCAACGCAGGAACCAGGGAGGGATCTTGTTCCTCGGCGGGCTTGCGGCCACCCCGGGGCGCCGGACGCAGCCGTCCGGCAGCGGATCCCCACCGGCCTCCAGCTCGAACACCCCGTTCCGGGCCGTGCTCTCGCTCACCCCGGCCACCCGCGCCACGGCCCGTACCCCGCCGTGTCCCAGCAGTCGGGCCTCCTGGGCCAGCATCAGACGTCGCTGACGCTCGTTCAGATGCGGCAGGACGACCTGGAACCGCAGCGCAAGCTGATCCAGAACGTCGGCGGCGAAGCTCATACCAGAGCAACGATCTTGTCCTATGAAAGCAACGGGTTGATTCTTTACGGCTTCACTACGCGAGGAACTTGCTGAGCCAGGTCCCGAAGTCGGCCCAGCCCTGGGTGGCCACGCTGCTGCGGACGGTCTTCGAACAGCCCGACACCGACGCGGTCCACGCACAGATGCGACACGTCCTGGACGCGCTGGAAGCCAAGTTCCCCAAGGCCGCAAACCACTTGGACGCTGCCCAGCACGACCTGCTGGCCTTCACCGCCTTCCCGCGCGAGATCTGGCGGCAGATCTGGTCGAACAACCCGCAGGAACGGCTGAACAAGGAGATCCGTCGCCGCACCGACGTGGTCGGCATCTTCCCCGACCGCACCGCCGTCATCCGGCTCGTCGGGGCGGTCCTGGCCAAGCAGAACGACGAGTGGACCGAGGCCCGCCGCTACATGGGCCGCGAGCTCCTCGCCAAGGCCCGGCTCCACCCGATCGAGTCAGAAACCGACGACACCGTCCTGCCCACCGAACTCACCGCATAGCCTCAAAGACGAGATCACCGAGTGGCCGTCGATACACCACTCCAGCGGACGTGACCCAGACCTCCGGCAGGAGGGCGGGTACGTCGTTCAAGCTGTCCCAGTTAGCGTGGTGGTAGTGCCAGAACAGGTTCTTCTGCCCAGGGGACCTTTAGGGCAGGGATGCCTCCATGCGCCTGTAGAGGGACCGCTTCGCCTGCTCCTGATCAGCGATGTCGCGGGTCTCCTGCCACCAGGACAGCAAGTGGCGCCAGAGCAGTCCCTCTTTGCCGACCGGGCGGTCGTAGACCAACACTTCGTCGGCGCGTTCCGCGACTTCAATGTCGTTGTCGAGGGCGCTGGTGAAGCGGATGTCCGGCTTTCCCAAGGTGGCGAAGATGAGATTGCGCGGCCGGCGCGCGGTGCCGCTGCCGTGCTGGACCAGGTGGAACTCGGGGTAGCCGTCTACTTCTCCGTCCTGGCGCAGCATGGCGCCCACGGGTTGAAGATGCCGGTTGGCGAGCTCGACGAAGCGACGCTGTGCCTGCTCGTCGGGAAGGACGGCTGCGGAGGCCAGCCCTTCGAGGAAGGCTCCGAAGCGTGGGTGGGGGCTTCGAGGGCGCCGAGTTGTTCGAAGAGTTCCTCGGTCGACCAGTCGCCCTGGAACCTGACGACGTGGCGGTTGATCCGGTCGCGGAGGCTGTTGCCAGAGGTGGCCCACCCGCTCAGCGGGTCGTTGTCCAGGTGCCACAGTCCGCCCATCAGTGCCATGAAGCGGTCCGGGTAGCCAAGGTGATCAGAGAGATCGAAGTCTCTAGCCAGCTCCCGCCGGGTCCGGCTCGGGATCTGCACGTGGTAGCGGCCGAGCCACAGAACGTCCTGCAACGCCATGCGTTCAGCCTGGCCGAGCTCCTCCTGCTCGAGAACGGCGTCGGCGACGTCAGGCAGGCGGTCGTCGGGGCAGGCGTTCAGGCTGGCCACCAGGCGCTCGTGCTTGGTGTCGCCCACACCGGGCGAGGGAAGGCCGAGGCGCTCGCACAGCGCCGGCAGCTCCTTCGCGGTATAGCGCCGGTACAGCGTGAGGAGCACGCCGTCGATCAGACTCCGCAACCGAGCCATGTCCATCTGGCCCCCCATCCCACGATGATGAGCGACGCCCGGACACGATTCCACCCCGCCCGTTGCTTGGTCGGCAGACAAATTCGCAGTGCACTCGCACGCCGCCCCTTTACCTTGATGCGCATGTCGCACGAATCGATCCACGAGCACCTGCTGATATCGGCCCGGAAGTGGGCACGCACGGCCGTCGACGCGTACCTGGAGGAGCCCATCGACCAAGACTTCGCCGTGCACCACATGGCGGTCGCGGTGGAACACGCCTCCAAGGCGTACCTGGCGTCCATCTCCCCCGTGCTCCTCGCGTCGGAGAAGCAGCCGAGCGTGGACGACCTCCTGGTCCTCAGCGGGAACGAGGACAAGACGAAGAAGGGCCGCGCCGGGCTCAAGACCATCGGCGGCGAGGGAGCCATCCTCAGGGCAGACCAGCTCCTCGGCCCCAAGCACAAGACGCCCGCCAGACTCAAGGAACTGCGGGAGTCTCGCAACGGCATCACCCACATGGGGTGGGGCCAGCCCGTGACCGAATGCCGCGAACTCCTGGCTGCGGGCATCGAGCACATTGGCTTTGTGCGTGACTGATGTTAGCGGTCGTTCGCGAGTTTGAGCACCGGTTGTTGATCTTCGAGCGTCCCGATGTGCACGAAAAAGGACAGCACTCCAGAGGTGCCGCTGCGTCGTCGACAGCGTGGATGTCTCTGTGGACTGCCATCATCGAGGGGTGCTGATTCCCAGGGCAGTTGCTGTTGTCGTTGACGGACAGCGAGCGTTGGTCATCAAGCGGTTCCTCAGGAAAGAGGCGTCTGGGGACTGCGTGATGTGCCAAGACAGTGGCTGGAGCGGGCCGAACTGCCCCGGACATCACTACGCGGTCCTGCCGGGTGGGCATGTTGAGGACGGCGAGAGCGTCGAGGACGCGGCATTGCGGGAGCTTCGGGAGGAGACGACGCTCGATGCTCGGATCGAGCGACAGGTGTGGACTGGCCGACACAACGGTCGGCCAGCCAGTTACTACCTCGTGAGGGACGTCCGGGGCAGCGCTGTCCTGTCCGGCGACGAAGCCAAAGCGCATGGCCCGGACGACAGTTACGAACTCATGTGGGTGACGGCCGATGCGTTCGACGAACTGAACCTGCATCCTGCGGACATCAGAGAGCCACTGGCACGGCTGCTTCGTGGCTGATCAGCCGCTGCGGAGCCGGCAGAGTGGCGGAATGCTGTCCGCCTATCCCGCCTTGGCGGGCTGTTCGGTTCGTGCTCGGGTGCTGGCGAGGCGGTAGGAGTCGGTGCCGGTCTCGATGATCGTGCCGTTGAACGTCAGGCGGTCGACGATGGCCGCGCAGAGACGGGGATCGGTGAACGTCTTTGTCCACCCGCCGAACGACTCGTTGGAGGCGATGGCGACGCTGTTCTTCTCCTCTCGCTCGGTCAGAACCTGGAACAGCAGCTCAGCGCCGTGACGGTCCAGTTCCATGTAGCCGAGCTCGTCGATGCACAAAAGATCGACACGGCCGTAGCGGGCGATGGTCTTGTTCAGCTGCTTCTCGTCGGCGGCCTCGACCAGCTCGTTGACCAGCTTCGTGGCGAGCGTGTAGCGGACGCGGTAGCCCTTCATGGCGGCCTCAGTGCCCAGGGAGATCAGCATGTGGGACTTGCCGGTGCCGGAGTCGCCGATCAGGCAGAGCGGCTGGCTCTTCTTGATCCACTCGCAGCTGGCGAGGGTGTGGATGGTGGCCGCGTCGATGTTGGGGTTGGCGTCGAAGTCGAAGGTCCGCAGCGACTTCTCCCTCGGAAAGCCTGCTGCCTTGATCCGCCGTTCCGAGCGGCGTCGGGCCCGGTCGTCGCACTCGGCCATCAGCACTTCGGCGAGGAAGCCGCGGTAGGTCATCTGGTCCTTCACCGCCCGGTCGGCGATGTCGGAGAACTCGTTGCGGATCGACGGCAGCCGCAGCATGCGGCAGGCGGTGTCGATGGCGGCGTCGGCGGCCTGCTCGGTCAAGCCTCGCTGGCGGGGCAGGGTCACTGGGCTTCTTCCTCTCGCTGGGCGCCGCCGCTGGTGCGATGGCGTCGGAGCAACTGGTCATAGGGAGTCACCGAGGGCAGCGGCCTGGTGTCCGGCGGAAGATGGGCCAGCTTCCACTCGTGCAGGAACGTCACGGTCCCCGACGGCCCTCCCGGACCGGTGGCTGGCAGGCCGGGGACGGGTTCGTCCTCGGCCTGGGCGGCCTTGCGGGCCTCCAGCGCGACCGCGTCCGCGGTCAGGGCTCCGGCCCGCAGGGCCGTGGCCAGCCCGGCGACCAGGTGCTCGTGGGGGATGTGCCGACCCAGCAGCAGTACCTCGATCAGGGCCCGGGTGCCGTCCCGCTCGCCGTGGACCTTGCGGGCCTGGGTCCACCAGGCGTCGTGGATGGGAGTGAACCTGCCTGCGGAGCGGGCCTGTTCGAGGGCAGTGGCGCCAGGGAAGGCGCCCGGCTTGCGGATCAACGCCTCCAGGTAGTGGTCCAGGTCCAAGCGGCAGCCGGCCTTGGCAATCAGCCGCTCGTGCCGGGCCACTTCCACGTTCTGGTCGTAAACCACGAGGTGGGAGGCGTGCAGCACGACGCGGACCCGTTTGCCGATCAGGCGGACGGGCACCGAGTAGCGGTTGGTGCGGACCGTGATCTGGCTGTAGCGGTCGACCCTGGGAGTGAACACCCGCCCGGTCTCGAACGGCTCGGTCGGCAGCGGCAGCAACAGCGGCTGTTCGACAGCGAAGTACTCGTCGATGGTCCGCGGCCGCGATCCGATCCGTCGTCGGCCGTCGCGCAGGTCCCACTGCTCGACCATCTCGTTCAGCTCCGCCAGCGAGGAGACCTCCGGCACCGGGGTGAAGTGGTTGCGGCGGAAGTAGCCGATCTGCCCCTCGACCCCGCCCTTCTCGTGGGCGCCGTCGATGCCCGGGCGGCAGTAGAAGCTCTCGATGCCGAAGTGAGATCTGAAGGCGATCCACCGGTCAGTTTCCACCCGCGCCCGGCTCAGCCCCAGCACCTGGGCGACGGCGGCCTTGAGGTTGTCGTAGCGGACCCTGCCCCGCGGGACACCGCCCAGCACCCGCAGCGCGTGCACGTGGCCTTCGAAGAAGGCTTCCTGGCCGGCAGAGGCGAACACCCTTCTCTGCACTTGCCTCGGTCGTGGCGGGAATCTTGTGGGCGTACTCGGTAAGTCCACGTTGCCGACGTGAGGTACCTACGGCGCAGTGCGGAAAAGCGGGTTGAGTCGCCTGGCGTGGGTGGTGCGGCCCGGGCCGCAGTCGTCAGCACAAGGCGCCTGGACAATTGCGGGAGATTTTGACACGGTGAGGTGCACCGGCCCGAGAATCGAACATGCGGCCGATGCCTTCTGGGGGTCCAGCCATGCCATCCGCTCGCCTCGCACCGGACGTCGCTGCTTTTTATGCCGAGCAGAGCGCTTTTTCCGACCCCGGTAGCCTTGCCCCGCTCTATGCCGACCTGCCGGATGATCCGACTCAACTCGCTTGCATAGCCCGCGATCTGATGGTCCACCGTTTGGAGGGCGAGCAGTTCTGCCATGTCATCTCGCAGGACCGCCTGCACAACGACGCCGAGACGCGCTATCTCGACGACATCCTGCGAATCATCACCGAGCGGAACGACGCTCTGCTGACGCAGCGGCGCGAGGTCAGTGACCGGTTCGTCGGAGTCTGCCGCGACTTCGCGCTGCTGTACTGCTCGTTCCTGCGCCACGCCGGCATACCCGCGCGCCTGCGGTCCGGCTTCGCCGACTACTTCGGCTCGGACGGATTCCACTGCGATCACGTGGTCACCGAGTACTGGGACAACGAGCGGGGCTGGCTGCTCGCCGATCCGCAGCTGGCCGACCCGGTGGTGACCGCCGCGTGGAAGGTGGACTTCGACCCGATGGATGTGCCGCGCGACCGCTTTCTGGTCGCGGGCAAGGCGTGGCAGGCCATCCGAGCGGGCAATGCGGACCCGAAGACCTTCGGACTCCACCCTCCGGACGAAGGACCGGTGTTCGGGGAGTGGTTCGTGGCGCACGACATCCGGATCGACCTCGCGGCGCTGAACAAGGTGGAGACACTGCTGTGGGACGTCTGGGGGACGGGAGCAGGCGGCGACCAGCAGATGACGGACGCGGTCTGTGAGCTGTACGACCAGACTTCGCTGGTGGTATGCGACGACGTTCCTTTCGATGAGGCGCGGAAGCTGTTCGCGGAGAATGAGGGGCTGCGGACGCCGAAGACGGTGCTGTCGTTGGCACCGTTCAACGGTCCGAGCGAAGTCACACTCCGGTGATACTGCAGGTGGCCTGTCATGCATTTCCGAACGACAGCCCGCCTGCTGGGTGGCTGGCCCAGAAAAAGGAACGCTGGCACTCGCTCCTCAGCAATTGCAGTGGTTAGCCCAGTGCCCCGACACCGGTCTCGCCGTGACCGGCTTGGGCCCGCAGGCGTTCGGCCTGCTGTTTCTTGGTGGCGATGTGTCGCAGGCTCTCCTGGAGTCCGGCGACTTCGCCGAGCCATTGCATCCGCTGGGCCTCCCGGAGGCGCTTGCGGGTGTTGGTCTCGATCTCCAGCAGGCGGGGTTCCTGGGCCAGGTCCAGGCGAAGCATGGGGCATCTGATGCAGGCGTTTTCATGCTGGCAGGGAGTTCCGTAGGGACGGTCGCAGGTGCCGAGGGCGACCTTGCGGAGGCTGAAGTGGTCGCGGAATTCCTGCCACTCGGTGTCGCTTGGCTCGCGGTACTCCTCGCTGGGGCGGTGGGTTCGGCGCTGGTCGACGAACTGCCGGTAGTGGCGGATGACCTCCTCGGGATAAACAGCGACGTATGCCTGAGTCGTGTTGAGATCGAGGTGGCCAAGTAGCTTCGCGGCGATGTGGATCGGTAGGCCGCCGTTGACGGTCTCGGTGGAGAAGACCCTGCGGAAGTCGTGCGGGGTGAACCTCAGCGGTGCCCCATCGGCATCCACGATGCCGGCTCGCAGGGCGAGGTCGGTGAGGAGTTCGCGGATGCGGTTGGCGGAGATGACCTGCAGGCGGTGTTGCGAGGGGGCTTGGAACAGGTGCGGCAGCGGTGGGCCGAAGGCCCGCTCGTAGCCGTCGTACCGGTTCAGCAGCGGCACCCGCCCGTCGGGACCCTTGATGCGGCGGATGATCCGGGCGAGGACTGCGACCAGGTCCGGGTCGGCGGGGATGACGCGTTCACGGTCGGTCTTGGACGGGCTGATCTGCAGCAGGGGCACTGTCTCACCGGTCGGCGCCTGGTACTGGCGCAGGCTCAGGTGGGTGAGCTCCAGGAGTTCCTCGATCCGGGCGCCGGTGCGTCGCAGAACCTCGATGCCAGCCCAGGTCCAGAAGGCATTGTTCTCCTCGCATTCGGCGTCGAACCGCGGCCCGGGCTCGTCGGCTGGGGCAATGAACAGCGCGGTGGGGCGCCAGTGGCTGCCGTTGCGGCCGGTGCGTCGGTACTGGTGGTCTTCGACGGTGAACTCCTCGCCGGGCTCGGTCGATCGGGCTGCCTCCAGCAGGAGCGTGGCCCGCTGCAGCCGGGCTTCGGCGGCGCGGACCAGTTGTGGGAGCACGGGGACCAGGGTGCGGGTGCGCTGCTGCATGCGCGCCTGCCGGTGCCGGGTCTCCTTGATGTAGCCGCGGATGTCGGCCTCGCTGATCGGGCAGGGCGCGGCCCAGGTAGCCCAGCGGACCGGGTCCTCCACCGACCACTGCAGCAGGTCCAGGTAGAAGGAGCGCACGGCCAGGAACACGGCATGGACGGTGCGGCGCGGTCGCCCGTCGGGCAGGACCCGGACGCGTTGCTTCCATGCCTGGGCCACCTCGTCGGGCAGGTTCAGTGAGGAGATGCCGGGGTGGTGGCGTTCCAGGTCGCCCCAGAACAGGGCGGCCAGCATCTGGCCCAAGTTGACCAGGGAGCCGTAGTCCAGGACGGCGGACCGTTCGGCGATGTAATGCACGAGCACATCACGGACCGCACGGTCGGCGATCGGGTGGCGGTCGACCAGTTCGGCCGGGGTGAGCTGGCCGCGGGCCTGGGCCTGCCGCAGGGTCGGAGGCGAGCCCTTGAGGCCGCCGACGGCGTGCAGGATCTCGTAGGCGAGCGGCAGGGACGCCACAGTGCGACCGCTCGCTCGTCGGGCCTTGGCGTAGTCGGCGAGGTCCTCCAGGTCGAAGTCGAGCAGGTCCTTGCCGGTGACGATGCTCATGCGGGTCAGCACGTTCAGGGCCTCGGTCGAGTGTTCACCGCAGCCTTCGCGTCCGCCGGCGCGCTGACGGAGCTCGGTGAACAGGGCTGTCTGGTTATGGTCGCGGTAGGCGTCGTAGACCCCCAGCAGGCGGCTGCCGAACAGCCACTTGTAGGAAGGTCGGACCACCTGGAGGACGATCAGGAAGCCCAGGCCCGCCGTGAACCGCGAGCGCGTGCCCGCGCTCAGTCCCTGCGGTCCCCAGGCGGAGCCCTGGTCGTCGGAGCCGCTCAGCAGCCAGCGGTCCTGCCACGTGTCGGCGGGGAAGGACTCCAGCCAGTCGAGGACGCGGGTCAGTGACAGCTGCTGGCGCCAGACATTGCGGTCGGTCGGCTCGCTGAGCAGGGGTCTGGCCAGTCTTGCAATCTCGCCCCGAGGCGTCCTCGCTCGCTCGTTGATGCCAACAGCCGGCCTCGGCGCGGGTAGGCGAGCGTCGGCGACCAGGGCGGGATCACGGAGACTCACCGGTGTGCGCGCGACGCGGCCGTGTCGGGTCATCAGCCGTTCCCGAAGACGTCGGCGAGGTCATCCGGGTTGTAGGTCCAGCCGGTCAGCGGCTGCGGTGGCGGCTTGGGGCGCGTGTAGTGCTCATGGACCTTGGCGATGACCTCGTCGATCCGTGGGCGGAGGTAGGTGCTGGTCGTGGTGATGCGCCGGTGCCGCATCACCTGCTGGGCGTCGACCAGGGTGATGCCCGGGTCCTCGATCAAGCGCAGACACAGCGTGTGGCGCAGGTCGTGCAGCGTGATGTTTGCCCCGATCCGGGCGTTGATCCGGTTGAGCACTGCGCGAAGGGCGGTGTAGGTCAGTGGACGCCGCGGCCCGCGCAGGGTCCACCACACTGGCGCATCCGGCGAAGGGCAGTGGCCGTCCTGGGCCAGTTCGCCAAGGTAGAGCGCCAGCCAGGCAAAGGCTTCCGGGGAGGCCGGGCACGCCTCCTTGGCTCCGCCCAGTCCCTTGGTCTGCACGTAGATCCGGCCCTCGCCTGGGTGGACGTCGCCGATCGTCATGCCCAGCATCTCCGCAGCCCGCGCGCCACTGGACAAGAACATTGAGAACAGTGCGCGATTCCGTTGGCAGCCCAGCGAGTTGAACAGGTCCTCGACGACATCTTCGGGAACCGCGCGGGGTTCGCGGTCGACCTGCTTCTGCCGGTAGGCACCTCGACGGTGCAGCTGAAACGGCTCCAGCGGGTTGTGATGCGCCTCCAGTCGGCGCCCGTCACGTGATTGCGGTGGTACTGGCGAGACCAGGGGCCCCTGCCCGGTCTGCAGGTGGTGGTCGTAGAACGCCGACAGTACCGACACCGCGTGGTTGATCGTCGCCGGGGCATACCCGGTCTTCAGGTATGGCTTACCCGTGCGCGCGTTCAACGATCCCGGCGTCGGCGCGTCCGGACTGCGGCGGTCCCGCGCCGGGTTGTGGCACGTCCGCAACCACAGGACGAAGTCGCGCACGTCCGCGCGCTTGGCCCGACGCCAGTCAGCGTCTGTTGCAGCAAGGAACCGGAACCATCGCAGCAGGTCATAGGCATAAGACCGGCAGGAGGCCGGCGTGTTGCCGCAGGCCAGCAACTCCCGCAAGAAGTCGCTGACCGGCGCGATCGGCAGCCCAGCACCATCGAGTACCACCCAGGGCAGCGTCGTGGCGGTGGTCGCCTCGACACTGCCGACCCGGGCCACCACCAAACTGGACACATCGAGTTCGGCCATCGCCGCATCGTGATCCATCGCATCTCCGTCTCTCGGGCACATCCCGAACGGAGACTCCTCGCCCGCATCGCAGCAACACGCAGGACACGCCGATAGTGCGGTCAACGGGTCGGTGGACGGCCTTGCCCGAATACGACAGACGGAAGGAGAAAAGGTAGCAGGTCACCAGCTCGCCGGCGAGCCGCACGGCCACGTCGCCGAAGTCGACCTCTGCCTCCATGCCGGGCGGGTGGGTCTGCGGGACGAACGCCTCGATGGGCGCCTTGCCCGCCTCCACCGCGATCTGCGGCTTCCGGTCAGCGACATAGCGCCTGACCATCGGATACGACACGTTCGCGCCGTGCTCATCGACCAGCCGGTGGAAGATCCGGGTGACCGAGTGCCGCTGCTTGCGCGGCGCATCCAGATCCACCCACAGAATCCCGTCGATCACCGCCTTGTACGGATTTAGCGCCGACGGCCGCGGCGGCAGCGGCTTGCGCGGCTCCGGCCAGGCCGAATCCAGGGCCTTGCGCACCGTCCGCCAGGCGACGTTGTACTTGCGCTCCAGCTCCCGCATCGTCAGACCGGCCCGGTGATCCCGCCGGATCGCCGCGTACAGCTCGACCTTCGACATCTGCGGCATGACCAGGACCTTTCACCAGGAACACCCCGATGCTGTCCTGCAAGCACCCCACTGCCTTCAAAACTCGTGAACATCACCCGACCGTGGAAACGGGCGCCTCCCAAACCCGTGTACAACCGCCATCACAACTCGTGAATAAAGCCAGTCAGTCGAGGATGCGGAGGTCGACGTCGGGCTGGCAGTGGGGGCAGGCCGGAGGCCAGGAGGCGGCGGGCTTCGTCCCGGTCGATGGCACGACGGCGGATGCCTGCGGCGTAGCAGTCGCCGGCGTGGACCTGGACGGGCGGGCGTCCGGTGCCGATGCCGAGCTGGACGATCCACTCCGGCCTGGCGGGCCGGACCCGCCGACCGTGCTCCCGCTCGGCCTCCCGCCGCTGGAGATCGGCGATCTTCTGGTCGATGCGCGACAGCCACATCGCGTGTCACACCCGCAGGGTGAGCAGTCGCTCCAGGTCAGGCGGCAGATCGTCGAACACGTTCCGGTGTCCTGCGTGTGCCCGAGCACGATTGTTTGCGAGTGATCGCAAGGAGTGTGCTGGCTGCGGACTCCGTGGAGCACCATGATTTGCGAGGCGGGGCACGGAGCTCGCGAGTTCAGCATTCCTTTCGTCACTGATAGTGACTCATCGTTTCCGGATCGACTAATCTCCCGAAGGACGCGCAGCCCGATTGAGCCTGCTGATTCCGGTCGGGGCCAGGCCGTATCCGCCTTCGAGCCTGGGCTTCCGGGAGGCCAAGCCGAGGTACCTGATCCACATGCCATCATCACCGTGCGGCCTTAGCCTTCTGAGCATGTGCATGAGGTGCTACGCCGCATGACCGGTCCTGGTGATCAGCCTGACGCTGATCCGCTCGATGCAGCCTTGGCGGCGGCTGTGCGTCGTACGAATGCCTGGCTGGGGGGCATCTATCTGGTGGACCCAGATGAGTCGGTGCTGAGGCTGGTCGCACTATGCGGGGTGCCGGTCGACGCGTTCACTCCGTGGTGGCAGAGTGCTTTTGCGCCGCCGGGTCCGTTGCGGGATTCGATACACGACGGGCTGATCGTCTGGCTGAGTTCCCTGGAGGAGCTGGCGCGCTACTACCCGCGTGCCGCGGCGAACCTGCCCTATCAAACCGCGTTCGCGACCGCGCCCTTCCCAGGAGTCCGGCACTGCCAGGGCGCGCTGCTGCTCGCATGGACTGGTGACCGTGCGCCTCTTCTCAGTCCCAGGGAGCGCCGACGCATCGCCTTCAGTGCCCGGCGCATTGCGCACGTGCTGAACGAGGCGGTTCGCCCTCCAGCCATTCCGGAGCGGCCCCGTTTCGTCCTTCCCCGTCCCGAAGAGCTCTTGCAACTCGGTCACCGCGTGGTCGCCGCAGTGAGGGCAGGAGAGAGTGACTTCACGGGCGGGGCCCATGGACGTATAGCCATTGGTGTCGATCCAGTGGGCAAGCGCCTGGACACTGGGGATGACCTGCTCTGCCGGCCCCTTGTGCACCAGTGTCGCGGCCTCCACCTCCGGTAGATCCACCACTGAGAAGTCGTGCACCGGGGCCAGCTCACAGTCGACGGGGATGGACGCGTGCACGGTCACCGGCCCCTCGGGGTTCTCGTAGTACGCGACGGCCGCACCGCTCGCCCGGATCCCGGCGGTCTGCATCCGGCTCCACAACTCCTCGTAGAGCGAGGTGATCACCGGGGTGATGAGTTGGGGCTCGAAGCTCTCCACAACGGCCGTCAGCTCTGCCACACGCATCGCCGGGACCCGTTTGATCACCACGTCGTCGGACGACATCTGTCCCTCACTCTCGATCATCCGGAGCCTCGCCTCGACCTGCGCCACCCGCGCCGCGTCGGCCGCCATAGCCGACTCCAACTCGGCCCGGCGCAACCGCAGCATCCCGCGCAACTCACCGGCCTCCAGCTCACCATCGAGGATGGCGTACCTGATCCAGCGTGAGGCCAAGCTCCTTGAGCCCGATCACGCGGTTGAGCCGGGCCAGTTGGTCGGCTTCGTAGAACCGGTAGCCGGTGTGCGGGTCGACGTGCGCAGGGCGCAACAACCCCACGGCGTCATAGTGGCGCAACATGCGCACCGATACGCCGCCGTACTTAGTGCGTGACGCTGTCGGGGATCTTGATGGTTCAGAGCAGCGATCGCATCCGGTGTGGCGCCTTGTCCGAGCATCGCCTCGGCGGAACTGCCGGGCGCCAGGCTCGCGAGCAGGAACGAAAACAGCGAGACCGCCGGCAAGGACGGCAGCGTCCACAGGAGCCGCCGGACAACAACCTTCGTTCACCTCCGGCAGCCCGTGGGGCCCGGCGCGGATGCGCCGCCGGGCCCCACGGGGACTCAAGAAGCCAGGAACGCCAGGAGCGCCTGGTTGAAGGCGGCCGATTCGTTCACCTGAGGTGAATGACCGCTCTTTTCGAATACGGTGAGCGTTCCGCCGAGCTGGTCGGCGAACCACTGCATGCCTTCCACGCTGTGGTACGGGGTGTACTTGGCGGTGACGACCCACGACGGGACCTTGATCTTCGGGAGAACGTCCCTCCAGTCGGCCACCCAGTGGTCCAGCAGGAGGCGCCTGTTGTGCGCGTGCGGGAACGACAGGCGGAGCTGGCCGGACCGTTTGAGGAGCTCATCAGCCGACTCGGGCCCGGTGGGTTCGAGTTCGGGATCGAACCACTTCGTCTCGCCGGTGAGGCACCCCACGAGGTTGTCCCAGGTGATCTTCCCGCTACCGTAGGTCCAGTCGCCGTCGTTGACCATCTTGGGTGACTGGTCGATCGCGACGAACTTGCTCACCCCGGCAGTGCCGTGGAGGCTGAACATCGCGAGGCATACCGACACACCCATGGAGTGACCGACGAGAGCGATGTCGTTCAACGCCAGGCTGTCGATGAGTTCCTTGAGGTCCTGACCGTGCCGGGACATGCGCTGGCCGAACTCGGTCCGGTCGGAATCCCCGTGGTTGCGTTGATCGATCGCGATGACCCGGTAGCCCGCGTCCACCAGCGTGTCCTTCTGGAGGTCCCAGAAGCCGCGCTCGACCGAGTACCCGTGGACGAGTACGACCGGCCTGCCCGAGCCCAGGTCGTCGTAAACGATCCGGACTCCATCAGACGTCGTGAACGTCAGGCCAATTCCACTCATGATGTGTGCTGCTCCTCTTTTTCACTTCGCTCGGCGAATGGTTTGGTCATTTGCTCGGCTGCCAGTTGTGATCAGTCGGTCCGGGCGCCCGCCGTGAGCCGTCGGTCGGAAGCTGCTTCGGCTGCCTGGACCACCGTCGACGCTGCGCGCTCTGTCCCCCGGTGGCGGTCCGCAGCCCAGGAGACGGCCGCGACCACGAAGCCGGAGGCTACGAGGCCGGCACCGACGAGGTTGGGGGAGGTCAGCCCGAATCCGGCGGCGATGGCAAGGCCGCCGAGGTAGGCGCCGGCCGCGTTGGCCAGGTTGAACGCGGCCTGCATCGCCGCGGAGGCGAGAGCGGGCGCGTCCCCGGCCTTCTGCATCACCAGGGTCTGCACGGTCGGCACGATCGCGAACCCGCAGAACCCGACCGCGACGACGGTGAGCGTCGCCGCCCACTGCACGTGCGCGATCACCGTGAACAGGGCCAGGACCGCTGCCAGCGACAGGAACGCCGCGCAGATGCTCGGCCGCAGCGCACGGTCGGCCGCGTACCCGCCGGCGATGTTGCCCAGCGTCATGCCAACACCGAAGAGCGCGAGGATCAGCGGCACCGTGGAGTCCGAGAACCCGGCGACATCCGTCAGCATCGGCGTGATGTACGAGTAGCAGGCGAAGAAGCCGCCGCACCCGATGAGCACCGTCGCAAGCGCCAGCCACAATTGGCCGCTGCGGAACGCCTTCAGTTCGCCGCGCAGCCCGCTCTGCGGGCGCGGCTTCAGTTCGGGCATCAGGCGCCAGAGGGCGAAGGTGCCCAGCGCGCCGATGGCGGCGATCGCGAGCATCGTCGCGCGCCAGCCGAGGTGCTGGCCGACCAGAGTGGCGCCGGGCACGCCGACGATGGTCGCCACGGTCAGGCCGGCGAACATCATGGCGACGGCGCGGGCCTGCTTGTTCGGGGCGGCCAGCTCGGCGGCGGCGACGGCGCCCGCGCCGAAGAACGCGCCGTGCGGCAGACCGGCGATCACCCGGGCGACGGCGAGGAACCCGAAGTTCGGGGCGATCGCGGACAGCAGGTTACCGAGGGTGAAGATCGCGGCGAAGCCGATCAGCACCGTCTTGCGGGAGATGCGGGTCGTCCGGGCCGCGAGAGCGGTGAGCAGCAGGGCGCCGATGACGACGCCGATCGCGTACACGGAGATGAGCCAGCCGGCCTGCGGGATGGAGACGCCGGTGCCGTGGGCGATCTGCGGCAGCAGACCCATGGTGGCGAACTCGGCGGTTCCGAGGCCGAAGGCGACGACGGCAAGCGCGATGAGCGCTTTGGACATGAGTGGGCTCCAGACGGGGCGTGATGGTGTACGGGCGTGGTCGTGGAGAGCGCCACGGTGTTGATCAGTCGGTGACGCCGCCGAAGGTGATGACCTTGGTGGGGCGCAGGCGGACGACGAGTTCGCCGGGGACGCCGTTGCGTTTGCCGAACTCCTCGGCCCGGCCTTGGCCCATGTACCGGGCACCGGCCCGGTAGGCGACGTCGTACAGCTCGGCGGGGTCGTCGCCGAGCGTCACGTCGCCACGGACCTCGACGTACGCGAACGGCGGGGCGTCGTCGGCCACGCACAGCGAGGCCCTCGGGTCGCGCTGCAAGTTGCGTGCCTTGGCCGTGTTCCCGCCGGTGGTGAACAGGAAGTCCTGGCCGTCGAAGACGTACCAGACTGGGCTGATGTTCGGCAGGCCGTCGGCCCCGACGGTTGCGAACCGTGCGGTGGCCGTGGAACGGGTGATGAAGGCGTGCCATTCCTCGGTCGACATGCGGTGCATGGGTGGTCTCTTTCCGTGCGGGGTCAGCGGGGTCGGTGGGCTCAGCGGGGCTGGGGCTGCGGGGCGTGGTCGGTCGGCCGGAGCGGGCGCGCGTCCGGTGCGGTTTCCGGCAGGCTGCGCAGGACCGGCGCGACGGCGAGCGCGATGACGGCGACCATGGCGCCGGGGACCAGAGCCCAGCCGGTGGAGTCGATCAGGGCTTGTGCGGCGTACGGGGTGAGGCCGCCGAAGATCGCGGTGGCGGCGGTGGCACCCAGAGCCAGGCCACTCAGGCGCTGGGCGACGGGGAACTGTTCGGCGATCGCGGAGCACGTGACGGCGCTGATGCCGCCCGCCACGCAGGCCAGGACGATCGACCCGGTCAGTGCGGCGGCGAAGCTGCCCTGCGTCATCAGGCCGAACATGGCCAGCGGCAGGACGACCGACAGGGCGCCGAAGAGCAGCAGTGCGGGGCGGCGGCCGATGCGGTCGGACAGGGCGCCCGCGAGCGGGGTGATGACGATGATGGCGACGATGGCGATCGTGGAGAGCCACAGGGCGTCGGCCTCACTGAACCCGCCGACCGAACCGAGGTAGGTGGGGACGTAACTGATCCCGACGTAGTACGTCACCGAGCCGAGCGCCGAGATCGCGAACGTGCGGTAGACGGCGGTGCGGTGGGTGCCCAGCGTGGCGATCAGGGGGCGCGCGCCCTTGGGGCGTGCCGGCGAGTGCTGGTACTGCTCGAAGGCGGGGGATTCGGGCATGGACGAGCGGGCGATCAGCACGGCGCCGGCCAGCAGCGCGCCGAACAGGAAGGGGATGCGCCAGCCCCAGGTGTCCATGGCGGAGGCGGGGACGAGCGTGACGGTCAGGGCGGGGACCGCGGCGGCCAGCAGCGTACCGATCTGGCTGGCGGCCGAGGCCAGGGAGGCGATCAGGCCGCGGCGGCGCGGGGCCGCGCCTTCGACCAGGTAGGCGGTGACGCCGGTGTATTCACCGCCGACGGCGAAGCCCATGACACAGCGCAGCAGGAGCAGCAGGGCTCCGGCGGCGGAGCCGGTCTGCGCCGCGGTGGGCAGCAGTGCGGTGGCCAGCATCGCGGCCGTCATCACGCCCATTGAGCCGAGCATCACCGTGCGTCGGCCGATCCGGTCACCGATGTGCCCGAAGACCATCGCGCCGATCGGACGCATCAGGTAGGCGATGGCGAAGACGGCGAGGGTCTCCAGGAGCGAGGAGGCGCCGGGGCCGAAGAACACCCTCGAAAGGACGGTGGCCATATACAGGTACAGCGTGAAGTCGTACCACTCGACCACGGTGGACAGGGCGGCGACCACGATCGAGGACCGGGGCAGCACGGCTGTCGTGCCGGTCGAGGTGGGGGTGGGGGATTGCATGTTCTGCCTTACGGAGGGGTGAGGTCGGGCCCGGATGACCGCGCAGGGGGGAGGGCACGCTTGCCCGTGGCGGTGATTGCTGATCACTGCGGCGCCGCCCGGATGTCCTCGAAGCTGCGAGGCGGGCAGCTCCTACCCGGGCCTGGGCCTATGAGCCGGCGAGCTCGGTGGCGATCCGGTCGAGCCATTCGCTGACGAGTGCGGTGAACAGTTCGGGCTGCTCGATCTGCAGGTTGTGGCCGGCGGTGTCGAGGACCACGTAGGTGGCGCGCGGGTAGTGCGGCAGGAGGTCGAACTGGTCGAGGTACCCGACACTGTCGTCCTGCCGTCCCGCCAGGATCAATGCGGGACGGGTGAAGGGCTCGCCGTCCTCGGGCTCATGGGTGAGTTGCCAGTTGCGGCGGATACGTTCCAGCGCGCCGGTGTCGGCGATGTCCCTGCCCGCCTGGACCTCTTCGCGAAACCGGCGCACGGCCTCCGGCGTCTCGACGACCGCGACAGAGGTGAAGGCTTCCGCGATGTGCGCGTCGAGGGAGGAGATCAGGGCCGGGTCGGGGCGCAGGACCAGCCGCGGGGCCGGGCGGCTCTCGGCGGTTTCCACGCGTCGGGCGGAGGGGCAGATCAGGGCGAGTCCCAGAACCTGATCACGGCGGGTTCGGGCCAGCGCCCGGGCGAGGTAGCCGCCGTAGGACTCACCGAGCAGCAGGAAGGGCTGGTCGCCGATGTGGTCGTCGACGAAGTCCTCGACGGCGGCGAGCATGTCGTCGGAGGAAGCGATCCGGGCGGGCGCCGGGGACTGGCCCATGGCAGGCAGGTCGGGATAAAGGCGCCGGTAGCCGGGGCGCCGGGAGAAGACCGGCTCCAGGGCACCGAGCATCAGACGGTGGTCGGGTTCCCACCCGTGCAGCGCGAGCACCGGGACCCCGTCGCCCTGCTCCGCGAAGTGCAGCTCCACCTGGGTGCGCTGCGGCATGTTCGTCACTTCCTCATGTTCATCCCGCGTCGCGGGCGGCCGTACAGGACCGGGCGCGCCCTCCTGTGACGCAGCACAGGGCGGCAGGCGTGCTCGCCCTGTGCTGCGGGCAGGGGGCGCGTCAGGAGACGGCGGCGATGGCCGCAGCGCCCTGGAGGGGAAGTTGTCGAAGACGATCCGGCTCTCGACGATCTTTCCGTTCTCGACCCGGAACCATTCGCCCACCGGGGAGTAGGGCACCGGGGCCGTCTCGGCGTCGTAGTACATCAGCGCGGTGGTTTCGTCCCCGAAGGCGGAGACCAGCTCCGCCTTCTTGAGGATCCCCAGGAATCCGTCGAGGAAGGACCGGTACGCCTCGGCGTCCAGGGGGCCGACGGGGGTCCGGCTGGTGAAGCCGTCGGCGAAGTACGACAGGGCCTCGTCGAGGTGCTTGTTCGACCAGGCCTCGTAGTAGGCGAGGGCGACGTCCAGGGCAGGGCTGTTCTGGCTCATAGAGATGGCTCCACTTCATCTGGGTGTGCACGGGCGCTGTCGGGATCTGCAGTGATCCGCGTCGGCCGCTTGGGCGAGTACCGGGGCCTTGGGACCTCCGGCCTGTCCGGCAGAGGCGCGGCCCTCCGCCCGACCTCTCTCCACAGTACATCGTTTCGTAGTAATGCGAAACGATGCGCCCCGCATCGAGGTAGTGCGACGTGTTGTGCGACTATGAGGGTGTGCTAGAACTCGCGATCCTGGGAAATCTCGCCGACGGCCCGCTGCACGGCTACGAGCTGCGCCGCCGGGTCGATCGGCTCTCCGGTTATGCCCGGCCGGTGAGTGAGGGCAGCCTCTACCCGGCGATCAACCGTCTGGTGAAACGCGGCCTGCTGACCCGGCACTCAGAGCCGGGCGCTGGAGCCACCCAGCGCTACGTACTGACCCTGACCGACGCCGGCCGGGAAGAACTCCTGCAGCGCCTGCGCGACCCCGCCCAGGTGGAGATCACCGACTTCAACCGGTTCTTCACCGTCCTGGCGTTCCTCTCCCTCCTCCCCGAGGTGAAGGAACAGCACGCCGTACTCCGCCGGCGCCTGGAGTTCCTGGAAACCCCCGCCAGCTTCTTCCACGACGAGAACGATCGCTCACTGCGCGCGGAAGACGTGGACGATCCCTACCGGCGCGGCATGATGCTCACCGCCCGAGCCGTCACCCGAACCGAGTGCGCCTGGATCCACGAGATCCTCGACGACGACAAGGACCTCGACATGCCCCGGCACTTCGCAGCGCCGCAGGATGGGGTCTGTCAAACGAGCGACTCTGTCCCGTAATCGGTGGCAACGAAGGGTGACGGTTGTCGTTGGCATAGTGTGCGCGATGTCAATCAGCTTGTGAGTGTGGTGTTTCAGTGCGTGACGCTGTCGGGGATCTTGAAAATCGTGAGTGCCCAGCATGATCGACGTGCTGCTGGAGCGGTCCGTATCCCTGGTCAGGGATTCGCCCGGCGGGTGGGCGAGGTCCGCGTGGCCGTTGCGGTCGGTCGGTGACCGTTGGGCGAACGCTTCGTTCGTGGCTGCTGGTGCCCGTGTGACTGGGGTGCCGAGGGCGTTCACACGTTCGTGGTGGCCGCGCCGGAAACCACGGGCTCGGTGATCTGCCCGGGTGGGACGGTGTGGTCCCGCGACCCCGGAGGACCCGAGATGTGCGTTCGCCCCCGTACCGGCTGCGTGATCCCCGAGCTGACCGTGCGGGTCGCCCGGGCGTGCAACCCCAGGGGCACCACCGCCATGGTGATCCGTGATCACTTCAACGGCCTGTGGAGCGACGAGGACTTCGAGGAGTGGTATCCCAGGGACGGCAAGCCGGGCCTGTCACCTGCGCAGTTGGCGACTGTGTCGGTCCTGCAGTTTCTGCTGGAGCTGTCCGACCGGCAGGCGGCCGAGTCCGTGCGCAACCGCATCGACTTCAAGTACGCCCTGGGCATGGAGCTGGAGGACCCCGGCTTTCACCACAGCGTCCTGGCCGACTTCCGCGAGCGCCTGGCCAAGGAGGGCCGGGCCGACAAGCTGCTGAACCTCGCGCTGGAGAAGATCCGGGCCGTCGGCCTGGTCCGGGAACGGGGCCGGCAGCGCACCGACTCTACCCATGTCCTGGCCGCGGTGCGGGACCTGACCCGCCTGGAGCTGGTCACCGAGGCGATGCGCGCCGCCTTGGAGGAACTTGCTCGTCGGGCGCCGCACGAGTTGGTCGGCCTGGTCACCGAGGACTGGGGCAAGCGCTACGGCCGCGCGGCCCGGCTCGGCAAGAATCCCTCCAAGCCCAAGACTCGGATCAAGGAGACGGGCGAGGACGTCCACCTCCTTCTGCGTTACGTCCACCGCTACCTGCCCGCCCTCCGCGACGGAGAGCAGGTCCAGGCCCTGCGCCAGATCTTCGTGCAGAACTACTTCATCGACGCCCAGGAGCGCCCGAAGTGGCGGGAGGCGGGGATGCCGGCCTGCCGACTTCAGCCGTCGCCATCGTCTCGCCCTACGACCTGACCGCCCGCTACGCGCGCCGGGCCAGACCCGCTGGAAGGGTTTCCTCGCCCACGTCACCGAGACCTGCGACCCGGACACTCCGAGCGTGATCACCGACGTGACCACCACCAAGGCCGCTGTCCACGACACCAAGGCCCTTCCGGGCATCCTCGCCAACCTCCACCAGCGAGACCTCCTGTCGAAGGAGCACTTCGTCGACGGTGGCTACCTCTCCGTCGCACTCAAGCAGAAGGTCGCCCGAGAGCACGGCGTCGGCCTGGTCGGACCGATCCGGGCCAGGAGCACCCGCCAGTCCCGCAAAGGCACCGTCTTCCACCGTGAAGCTTTCACCATCGACTGGGACAACGAGCAGGTCACCTGCCCGCAGGGCAAGGTGAGCCGCCGGTGGTCGACGCCGCCGTCCCTCGCGCCCTACGTCAACGCCGAGTTCGCCCCGGACGACTGCCGCCAGTGCCCGGTGAAGACCGCCTGCACCCGCACCGACGCCCGGAAGGTCACCTTCCTGCCGCGCGATCTCTACGACGTCCAGTCCGAATCCCGCACCGAGCAGAAGACCCAGGAGTGGCTGTCGCGTTACTCGCTGCGGGCCGCCATCGAGAGCACGATCAGCGAGTTCGTCAACGGCCACGGCATGCGCCAGTGCCGCTACCGGAGCGAAGAGAAGGCCCACGTCCAGCACGTCTTGACCGCCATCGCGGTCAACCTCGAACGCGTGGGCGTCCACCTGCCGCCGGCGCCAGCCCGGCAGCCCCGGAACCCAACCGCACTCCAGGGCTTCCTTGACTGGCAGCACATTCCCCGCCCCCGGTCCTGGCGCGTCGCCACCCACCCAGCAGGCTGAGGTGATCGTTCTCAACTTGGTGACCATCAACTTGCTCCAGACCGGCGCGGAGACCGACCACCGAGATCAACCTTGGCACAGCGTCCTCACGAGGACCGTCCGTTCAACTCGATGATCTCCCGGAAGGCGGCCGACCAAGATCCCCGACAGCGTCACGCACTTAGCGAATGCTCCAATGCTGAACATGACATCGGCCACTTCACTGGCTGACACGGTGTGAGAGTCAACCCATCTTCGCAACACCGCACCACGGTCTGGACGGACGCTGACCAAAGAGACACGGCCTAGTCCTGCTCCCCGCACCATGGTGATGCGGCCGGATTCGGCGCTGCCACCGCCCGACCAGCCGGAGACAGCCACTCAGAGGTAACCGTCGATGCGCCACCCTTGCTTGAGCAGGGCACCCAGCCGAGGGTGTTCCCGCTCGCGCCGCTTGACCGCACGGACTGTGCGTATGACACGAACCAATCCCCACACCCAAGCGGCCAGGGCAACAGCGAGGGCTGAGTTGACAGCGGTTACTGATAGCAGCGAACCAAAGGCTGCGAACCAGAGCACCAGGATGAACAGGGGCACTCCCGACCACACCAGCAAGGTCAGGGTGCGGTCCGTCTTTCTGTTCGCCTTCTCGCACGTGGGGCAGCGGGCGAGCGTGGCTGTGTTCTCCCACCAGCTTTCGTATCTGAACACGATCAACTCGACCCGTCGCTTGCTCTTCTTCAGGTGGTAGATGACCTTGGCTCCCCGTGAAGCCTTCTCGCCGCACCACCAGCAGATGTCTGGATCGGGTTTACTCACGTGCGTCACCCCCGTAACCGCGTGCCATCTTCCTGCCCCGCAGCGTCGGCTCTCAAGACCGGAGCGGTACCCAGAGCGGCGCCCTCGCTTGCCGGTGCGCCACTGCATATGATCCCCTGCCTGAGAGAAGTGCCGGGGTGCTGGCGGACCGGATGGGCACCGCGCTCTATGATCGCTCCCAGGTCTGTCTCGCAGATCAGTGGGCGGCCGTGCGCGGGGATGCATCGCAGGGTGGCGGAGGAACGCTCGTGGGGGGCTCTTCGGGCGGTGGGCGCGCAGCCTGCGGTGATCTACGAAACGGACCCCCGGGGGGGTCAGGCCCTGCTCAGCTTGGCGATCCGCAGCCCGTGCTCAGCGGCGTGCTCGTGCCCTGTTTTCATCGAGTCTTCGGCCAGCTCTCGCAGGTGCGCCATCTCCGGGTTCCAGAAGGCGTGGGTCAGTTCCGCCTCGGCGATGTGCAGGTCGAGGCCGAAGACGTCGGTCAGGATCGTGCGCAGGTAGGGCGTGGCGTGGTCCCAGCCCTCCTTCGGGCTGCCGGGGCCGTAGCCGCCGCCCCGGCTCAGCGTCAGGACGGCCGGCTTGCCCTTGAGCGGCCAGTCACCGTGCACCCCCAGGCGGGGGTGATTCAGGATCAGGTCGAGCCAGGTCTTGACCTGTGCCGGGACATTCCAGTTGTACATCGGCACCGCGAACAGGAAGGCGTCGGCCTCGAGGAGTTCCGCGCCGAGACGGTCGAGGAGCTCGCGCGCCTCCTGCGGGGCCGGTGCGGACGGGTTGACGACGGCGCCGGCAAGCGCGGTCCACGCGTCCCGGGTAGCGGCCGGAGTCCAAGGTCACGCCGGGTCACGACACCGTCGGGGTGCTCAGTGAGCCACGCCTGCTCGGCGGTGTCGGCGAGGGCGCGGCTCACCGATCCTTCGGTACGGATGCTCGCGTCGAGACGGAACAGGTTCACGGTGCGGTACCTCCACATAGCTTCTGCTGAGATGCAGATAGTATGCATCACAGAACATCTGTCGGCAAGAGTTTCACTGCGCACGCCAGCCTGATCCCGACTGGGCACCGGGGCCGCGCTTGACGCGAACGGCGAGGCCAGGCCGCCCGGAGGTCCGGGCGAGAAGCAGGCGCATCAGCCGCGCCGAGCTGCGGCCCGCCACCCGCTGCGTCATCGCGGAACCGGAACACCCCGCCTCCCGGAACGCTATGTCGGCAAGATGTTCTGCTAACGCGACTATCTGTAGCCATGCCGAAAAGTGCTACGGTGATGTGATGTCCTCTGAACCCCGCGGCCGAGCGAGCAGCAGCGCCGAATGCCTCGCCTTGGACAACGACCTGGTTTGGGCCATTCGCATGATCTCGGGGGCGCTCCGCCGCGCCGCCGCCGACGCCTCGCAGACGCTGCCCGGAGGATCACGCGCCTACTTGGTGCTCGTCGCATTGGCCGAGGCCGGGGACAAACCCCCACGCAACTCGAACTGGCCGGCCAGGTCGGTCTCGACCGAACGGTGATGACCTACCTTCTCGACGACCTGGAGGGGCAGGGTCTGCTGTCGCGACGCCCGAACCCGCAGGACCGGCGTGCTCGCCACGTGATCCTGACGGACGAAGGCCGATCACAACTGCAGCGCATGCGAACCGATGTCGCGGCTGCCGAAGAACGGCTGCTCGTGGAGTTGAGCGAAGAACAGCGGACCCAGTTCCGGCACCTCCTGACCCGGGTTGCGCTCACCGCCCAGCGAGGCACCGGCAAGGGCTGAGGTGCGCGCTGCTTCCGCTTCGGAGACAACGCCCGAAGTGCGGGACGCAGCCGTTGGCGCATCGCCGACCCTGACCGCGCCCCGCCGCCTTGCGGTACTGGGATCGGCCAGGCGGTTGTCTACCGTTTCCGCCGCGAGGAGCCAAGCTCCTGCTCACCGGACGACGACCCGAGCTGACGAACCAGACCATGCACTCCGCCGCTAAGGGGTCCTTGCACCATGCCCGCCCGGACCACGCAGCCTGATCGGACACTCATAGCGCAAGAACCCCTTTACTCCAAAGGGACACACCCTGAGCGCCGTCGCTCCCACCTGTCCTTCCGGAGCGGGGCGACTCCTACTCGAGTACCAGCCGGTCCCGTCGTTTTCGCTTCTCAGGTGCCCTGCTCGTCCAGTACGAGATCACTAGCCTGGACACACGCCACAGGGCACCACGGGCGGATCCGGCAGAGCAGGGCGTTGCGCAGGTGACCGCCCCTCGAAGCGGCGAGCCCGGCGCACCATCCCACCGAACGGAGCTGTCATGTCCCTCCTCGCCCGGCCGGCGCTGGCCTCCCCGCCGCCAAAGTGATGCAGCGTCTGAACGCCCTGCTGTCGGACCGACATGTCGCGTCCTCCCTGCACAAGCGCTATCCGGAATACCCCAGGAACACCCACGAGCTGACCATCCCGACCTCCGTCGCCCCGGCCCGCGCTGTCGTGTACGTACCTGACCGTCCCGCCGACGCGCCTTTGCCGCCCGTCCATGTGAACTTCCATGGTGGCGGCTTCGTGCTGCCGCCTGTCGAGCTGGACGACCCGCTGTGCCGTTTCCTCGCGGCCGAAGCGGGTGCGGTGGTGGTGAACGTGGACTACGTCGTCGCACCACAGCACCCATTTCCCGCGCCGCCTCACCAGGCGTACGACGTCGTCGAGTGGGTCGCCGCACATGGTGGCGAGCACGGCTGGGACGGCGGCCTGCTCACAGTGGGAGGCCAGAGCGCCGGAGGGGCCCTCGCGGCGGCCGTGGCCCGTCAGGCACTGGAAAAGGGAGGTCCCTCCATCGCTCTGCAGATCCTGCACTATCCCCCTCTGGACCTCGTCACCCATGCCAGGGACAAGCGCTCGGTCATCGCCAAGCCGCTGCTGCGCCCATGGATGGCGGACATTTTCGATACCTCCTACGTACCGGACCCGACGTTGCGCAGCGACCCCCTGGTCTCCCCGCCCATGCCTCCGACACGGCCGACCTGACCGGTATCGCCCCCGCCTTCGTCATCACGCCGGAGCACGACCTCCTCCGTGCGGAGGGCACTCGCTACGCCGAGCGGCTGCGCGGCGTCAGGGCTCTCTACGACCACAGCGACGTGCCGGGTGCCGACCATGGCTACGACCAGAACGACGCCGAAACAGCCAGGGATGTCTACGGTCTGATGGCCCAGCACATGCGTCAAGCCGTGTACCCCGACTGATCGCGTACCGCCCGACCGGAATCGATGAGTGGGGTACCAGCCGACTGCTCCTGGCTGGTACCCCACTTGTATTTATATGCGCGGGTCAGGCTCCGGACAGTGTTCCCTTGAACCTGCGTGGCAGGCTCGACGGCTCCTTCATGGCCGCGACGCCTACCGGTCGCCGAGACCGGCGTCCCGGGCGTCGCGGCGGCTCGTCCTCACCTGAACGGGAGTCGTCGACGGCCTCGGTCTCGGGCGCCTTGGCAGCAGTCGGTGTCTCCTCGTACCGGCCCCGCAGCTCCGACAGGACTCCGAATACCGCCGCGGTCATGGGCACGGATAGGAGCATGCCGAGGACTCCGGCGACCGAGGCGCCAGCAGTGAGGGCCACCAGGATCACGGCGGGGTGCATCTGCAGGGTGCGGCTCTGGATCATCGGCTGCAGCACATTGCCTTCGAGGAGCTGCACCATGAAGACGACGCCCAAGACCCACAGCGCGGTGCCGAGACCGCCGTCGGCGAAGGCGACCAGGACCGCGACCGCGCCGGACAGGAGCGCGCCCAGGTACGGGATGTACGCACCGATGAACACCAGGGCCCCGAGCCCGACCGCGCCCGGTACGCCCAGGACGAGCAGACCCACGGTGATGCAGACGGCGTCGATGAAGGCGACGATCGTGGTGCCGCGCATGAAGCCCTCGATCGCCTGGAAGGCGCGACGGGCCATCACCTCGAGAGTCTCACCGGAGCCCCGGGGTGCGAGCGAGTGCAGTGCGGCGACGGCCCGGTCGGAGTCACGCAGGAAGAAGAACATGAGCAGGATCGCGAGTGTGCCCGTCGCGGCCATTTCGACGACCACGCTCACGCCGCTCAAGAGGCCGTTGACGGCGGTGCCGCCGAACTTCGACAGCAGGTCCTTGGCGTTCGCGGCGAGATCGTCCAGGGATGTCCCTGCCAGGCCGAACCGCTCCTCGATCGACGCGGCCGCGTCGCGCAGGGAGGAGATGATCTGGTCACCGGTGTCGATGAGGGCGATCACCACGATGTACGCGGACCCGCCCATGACCACGCCGACGGCGGCGCAAGTCAGCCCGGCGGCGAGCGACTTGTTGATCCTCATCGCGATCAGCCGGCGATAGAGCGGGCCGAGCAAGGCAGTGCCGAGCAGCGCGAGCAGAACCGGCGTCACGACGGTCTCGAACGCTACACAGAACCACACCACCACGGAGATGACACCGCTGACGAGGAGGATCAGCGCGCTCCCCACGGCCACGCGCCGGGCGATCCCGGGAAGTGGGTCGTGCCGGTGGTTCGTCCGGCGCCGGTCGGGCCATGCCTGTCTGTTCATGGACGCGCCCGTGCTCCTGATCACCGGACGCCCTCGGTGTACCGGTCTCCGCCGCCGGCTCCGCGCTGCTCCGGGAGAGACTCTTCGGGGCTCCCCTACGTGCATGCTCACTGTGTTCTTCTCCGCTCGCACAGGGCCGAATCCGGCGACCACGGCCCTTTTCTGGCTTCGTGAACGACACCGCGCCGGTTACTCATGCCGGCCGTACGAGCCCCACGTCGTAGGCGAAGATGACCGCCTGGACCCGGTCCCGGGCACCGATCTTGGCGAGGATGCGGCTGACGTGAGACTTGACGGTGGTTTCGGCCAGGTGAAGGTGTTCGGCGACCTCCGCGTTGCTGCAGCCGGTGGCGACCGCGGTGAGAACCTCGATCTCGCGTCCGGTGAGGGCTTCCAGCTGCCGCACCTGTTCGGGGTGTGGCCGGGCAGGCGCGTGGTGAAGGCGTCGATGAGTTTGCGGGTCAGCCCGGGTGAGATGACGGCGTCCCCGGCGGCGACCGCGCGGACACCGGCGAGGAGTTCTTCGGGCAGGGCGTCCTTGAGGAGGAAGCCGCTGGCTCCGGCGCGCAGGGCGTCGTAGGCGTATTCGTCCAGATCGAAGGTGGTCATGACCAGCACGCGGGAGCGGCCACCGGAGGAGACGATGCGTCGGGTCGCCTCGATGCCGTCCATGCCGGGCATGCGTACGTCCATGAGGACGACGTCCGGGTTGAGTTCGGCCGTCATGCGTACCGCTTCGGCGCCGTGCGTGGCCTCGCCGACGACGGTCAGGTCGGGGTGCTGTTCCATGAGCATGCTGAAGCCGAGGCGTTGCAGGGCCTGGTCGTCGACGATGAGGACAGTGGTCATGCCGGGTGCTTCTCCGTAGGCGTGTGGGTGGGTGGGGTGAGGTGCAGTTCCGCTCGTACGCTCCAGCCGCCCCGGGAGTTCGGTCCCGCCGTCACGGTCCCCTGGTAGAGCGAGGCGCGCTCGCGCATACCGAGGAGCCCCTGTCCACCGTCGTTGCGAGGGCGCGTGCGTGGCGTACGTGAGGGGCCGCTGTCCTCGACAGCGACACGTACCGCGTGGGAGGTCGCCGTGACGGCCACGTCGATCGTCGTGGCGAGAGAGGAGTGCTTGAGGGTGTTGGTCAGTGCTTCCTGAACGATGCGGTAGACGGTGAGTTGGAGTCCTGCGGGGAGGTCGGTGAGGTCCCCCTCGGTGTGCGGGGTCACGGTGGGGCCGGCGGCCCGGACCCTTTCCAGGAGGGCGTCGAGGTCGGTCAGGCCGGGCTGAGGTGCCAGCGGGGAGTCGCAGGACGCGGTGGCGTTCTCGCGGAGGGTGCCGAGGAGTCGGCGCAGATCCGCCAGAGCGCCACGACCGCTGTCGGCGATGATCTGCAGTGTCTCGGCGCCTCGTTTGGGTGAGGCCTCGGCCAGCCCGGCAGCGCCGTCGGCGAGACCGACCATCACGGAGAGGGTGTGGCCGAGGATGTCGTGCATCTCGCGGGAGATGCGAGCCCGCTCCGCCGCTTCCGCGAGCCGGGCCCGCTGGTCCCGCTCCACCTCCAGCCGCACCGCCCGGTCGTGCAGAGCGGTGATGTACAGGCGCGCCACCCGGCCGCCCAGCCCCAGTCCCGCCATCGCGATCATGCAAAGCATCAGCATGACGGCCAGCGAGACGGCGGTGGTGATGCGCTTCAGCTGCACGTCGGAGGAGAAGGCGAGGATGGTGATCACCGTCTGGGGTACGGCGACCGACACGGCCCCGGTCAGCGCCAGGGGGGTGGCGAAGCGGGCCAGGTTGTACAGCATGATCAGCTGGGCGAGGAAGTGCGCGTGCGTCAGCACCCCGGACGCGGCCTCCGCCACGGAGAAGCCCGTGACGACGGCGAACACCAGAACAGGACGGCTCTGGCGCCACAGCAGCGGGACGGTGATTCCGCCAGCAGGAGCAGTGAGACCGGGAGAGCGGGTCCGGATGCGGGGTACTCCAGCAGGGGCTGGGGGCCGAGCGCGGCGCACAGGATCGGCATGCCCCACCTCCTGACGTGGGGATGCGCCTGGTCCGCCCGCCCCACCGAGGCCAGCAGGGTCAGGAGCCGGACTACAGTGCGGTCCTCCGAGCTGCCCAGCAGGGTGCCGGGGTCGACGATGTGGTCCTTCGATGCTGAGGTCACGGCGTGTGTCTCCGAGGTACCGGCGGACCGTCCGTCGGCCCTTGGGGGAGTAAGGGCCGACGGACGGGAACTGAAGGGGCGGCTCCCACTCTGTGGGTCACGTGCGCCGGCCCACTGTAAGCGGCGCGGTGGTCAGTCCTGGCCCCGGCGGGCGGGCTCGAGCGGCCTGTCCTGAGTGCTTCCCGGCCCGACTTCCTCGTCCCGCCCTGTCGTGGCGGTCGGCCTGTCCAGGACATGGCGCAGCTTCTCGCCCTCGACGTCCACGTTGGGCAGGATTCGGTCCAGCCACTGAGGCAGTGCCCAGGCCCTGCGGCCCAGCAGGGCCATGACCGCAGGCACGATCGTCATGCGGACCACGAAGGCGTCGAAGAGTACAGCCGATGCGAGCCCCAGACCGATCGACTTGATCAGTGCGGCGTCGGCGAGCAGGAATCCGGCGAAGACGGAGATCATGATGATCGCCGCGGCCGTCACCACACGTGCACCGTGCCGGAAGCCCGCGACCACCGCCTCGGTGGGCTCGGCACCGTGGACGTACTCCTCCCGCATCCGGGTGACGAGGAAGACCTGGTAGTCCATGGCGAGGCCGAAGACCACGCCGATCATGAAGATCGGCATCACGCTCACGATGGGCGCGGTGGTGTCGACGCCGAAGATGTCCTTGAGCCAGCCCCACTGGAAGACAGCGACGAGGACTCCCAGAGTCGCCGTCACGCTGAGCAGGAATCCCAGCGTCGCCTTCAGGGGCACCAGGATGGAGCGGAACACAAGCAGTAGAAGGATCACGGCCAGGCCGACGACCGCCGAGAGGTAGGGCACGAGGGCTTCGCTGAGCTTGTCGGAGACGTCGATGTTCAGGGCTGTCGTGCCGGTGATCACGACCTCCGCGTCCGTGGCCTTCTGCACGGCCGGGGCGGTGGTGTCACGGATCTCCCCGACCAGGTCCACCGTCTTCTGGCTGTTCGGGGGAGTCTTCGGGACGGCCCGGATCAGGGCCACGTCACCCGAGGTGTTGAACACGGCCGGGCTCACGGAGGCGACGTCGGGCAGCTTGCCCAGCGCCGTGACCGTTTCCCCGGCGGCGGCCTTCGGGTCCTTGCTGTGCCGAGCGTCGACGACGACCGTGAGCGGGCCGTTGTACCCCGGGCCGAATCCCTTGCTCAGCGTGGAGTAGGCGACCCGCTGGGTGCTGCCGGGAGGGGCCGTGCTGTCATCGGGCATGCCCAGGTGCATCGCGAACGCCGGGGCGGACAGCACGCCGAGGAGGGCGACCGAGGCGAGGAGCGCCCGCCAGGGGTGGCGGATGACGTGCCGTACCCAGCGCACGCCCATCGGCTCGCCCTCGCCGCGCTCCAGCGCCCGCATACGCTTGGTCTGGAGGTTGCCCTTCATGACGCGTATTCCGGCGAAGCCCAGTACCGCGGGCAGCAGGGTCAGCGCGACGGCCACGGCCACGACGACCGCGAACGCCGCCGCCAGGCCCACGTCGGACAGCAGGCGAATGCCGACGACGCTGAGTCCCGCCAGCGCGATGACCACGGTCAGGCCGGCGAACACGACCGCTGAACCGGCCGTCCCCAGGGCTCGGCCGCAGGCGTCCTCGGGTTCGTGGCCCTCCCTGATCTCACTGCGGTAGCGGGAGACGATGAACAGGGCGTAGTCGATGGCGACCGCCAGGCCCAGCATCAGCGCGAGCGTCGACGCGGAGGAACTCATGTCCCAGATCGCGGTCGCGATGGTGATCGACAGGATGGCGATGATGACGCCCAGAAGCGCGGTCAGGAGCGGCAGGCCGGCGGCGAGCAGGGAGCCGAAGGTGATCACCAGCGCCACGGCGGCCACCGCGAGACCGATCAGCTCAGCGGCCTTCGCGCCTTCCTTCTCGTTGACGGCATTGCCGCCCAGGCTGACCGCCAGGCCCGCTTTCTCGCCCTTGTCGGCGACGGCGTGCAAAGCGTCCCGTGCCTCGGTGGTGAGGTCGGCCTGGGCGACCTTGTACGTCACCTGGGCGCAGGTGATGGTGCCGTCCTGGCTGATCAGACGACTGGTGTAGGGATCACTGACGTTCGCCACCTGGGGAGCCTGCTTGAGGTCGGCGATCAGTGACTCGATCTCGGTCTTGTCGGCGCCGGACGTCAGCTTCTGCCCGTCGAGGGCTTCGAAGACGACTCGGGCGGTGGCGCCCGAGGCGGACGCCTGGGGGAACTCGTTGTCGAGCAGGTCCAGCGCTTTCTGCGACTGGGTGCCGGGGATGGTGAACTGGTCCGACGTCTTGCCGGACACGCTCGCGGAGCCGATGCCGACGACCGCCATGACGACGATCCACAGCATCACCACGAGGCGTCGTCGTCTGAAGGCGAACCGGCCGAGACTGTAGAGGAAGGTGGCCACAGCGGTACTCCCACCTGGGAAAACAACGGGACGGATGACGAGAACTGGGTGGGTCTGCGTGACCCGGCCATCAAAACTAGGCGCGGAAATCCGCCCACCCACGGCACCGGGGAAGCGAATACGCCGGTGCCGCCTCATACTCCGGTACTGGTCGCCCTCCTCCCGAAGCACGCGGAGTACTTCGCCACGACAGCGCCCACCCAGGGCCAGGGGCCCCTCGCACAGCCTGTCCGCCGTGAGTGCGGGGTTTCGGAGAGGTTCTGCGAGTTCTCCGGGAGTTCTCTGGGGTTCTCTGGGAATCCGCGGCGGAGGCCTCGGGCGGAGCGTCCGGCTGGACGAGCCGGACGCTTCGACTGCCAGAGATCTCCCAGGATCTTGTGGTGTGTGGTCAGCGGAGCAGCGAGCCCCAGCCGCCATCGATCGGAATGGCCAGCCCCGTGAGATAGGAGGAGCGTTCCGAGGCGAGGAAGAGAGCCAGTTCGGCGACCTCCTGAGGAGTACCGCCGCGTTGCATCGCCGGCTTCTGGAGCTTCTCCGGTGCCGCTTGGACCGCGTTCTGGCCCATGTCGGTGAGGATGATGCCGGGGCAGAGCGAGTTGGCCCGGATCCCGACGGTGGCGTACTCGGTCGCCGCTGCCCGGGTCAGTGCGATGACGCCGGCCTTGGCGGCCGAGTAGACGCCGGCATAGGCGCCGGAGGTGGCCAGGGCGGCCAGCGAGGCCCAGTTGACGATCGCGCCGCCGCCGGTGGCGCGCATGGTACGGATTCCGTGCTTGGTGCCGAGGAACACGCCCTTGAGGTCCACGGCCATGATCCGGTCGTACATCTCCAGGGTCGAGTCGGCCAGCGGGGCACCGTCGGCGATGCCCGCCACGTTCAGCATCGCGTCCACGCGGCCGAACTCGCGTACCGCTGTCTCGAACATCGCGACGACCTGGTCCTCCTGCGAGACGTCGCAGTGGACGGGTACGACGGCCTCGCCCAGTTCGGCCGCGGTGTCCTTCTCCTTGCCACTGATGTCGGCGGCGACGACCTTGGCGCCATGCTGGACGAACAGCTCCGCGCAGGCCTTGGCCATGCCCGCCCCGGCTCCGGTGATCACTGCGACCTTGCCATCCATGTCACCCATGCGATTTCTCCTTCACTGTGGTGAGGGCAGACCTGCCGACGGGGCCGTCGGCAGGCTTGGTACGGAGTTGTGCCGGGGCGTCAGGCCTTGATGACGGCGGCCTTCTCCCGGGTGAACTCCAGGACGGCGTCGTGGCCGTAGCCGCTGTCCTTCACACCGCTGAACGGCAGCTCGTACCGCGTCTGGCGGTAGGCGTTGACCCACACGTTGCCCGCGTCGAGGTCTCGGACGAAGCGATGCGCGCGGGCCAGGTCACGGGTCCACACCCCGGAGGCGAGGCCGTAGCGGCTGTCGTTGGCGAGGGCGAGGGCCTCGTCGTCGGTGTCGAAGGGGATGACCACGGCGACGGGGCCGAAGATCTCCTCCTGGCAGATGCTCAGCGAGTTGTCGGTGGTGGTGAAGAGGGTGGGCTCGACCCAGTAGCCGCCCGGCAGTTCGGGGACCAGTTCGGGGCCGTGCCGACCGCCGAAGACCAACTCCGCTTCCTCCGCACCGGACTTGAGGTAGCCGACGACACGGTCGTACTGCTCCCGGGAGATGAGGGGGCCCATGGTGGTGGCGTCGTCGGCCGGGTCGCCGAGGACGATTCCCTCGGTGATCGCACGGATGCGCTTCAGCATCTCGTCGAGGACCGGCCGCTGGACGAGGATCCGGGATCCGGCCACGCACACCTGTCCCGCGTTACCGGTGAAGATGGACTCGACCGTCACGCCCTGCGCGGCGGCGTCGAGGTCGGCGTCGGCGAAGACGATGTTGGGGACTTCCCGCCGAGTTCGAAGACGCTCGGGGTGAGGGTGTCGGCCGCCGACCGCTGGATGGCCCGGCCGGTCTCCGTCGACCCGGTCATGGTGATCTTCCGGACGTCCCGGTGCCGGACGAGAGGGTTCCCGGCCTCCTCGCCGGTTCCGGAGACGATGTTCAGGACCCCGGGCGGCAGCACCTCGGCGACGAGCTCGGCGAAGCGCAGCGATGACACGCTCGCCTGCTCCGGGGGTTTGACGACCACGGTGTTGCCCGCGGCGAGCGCCATGGCCGCCTTGTTGCACAGCATCGCCAGCGGCGCGTTCCACGGAACGATCGCCGCGACGACTCCGTAGGGCTCGCGCCGGGTGAGGCCGAAGCTGGTCGGGTCGAGCACGACGCTGTCGCCGGTGACCGCCTCCAGCGTCCGGCTCGCGGCCTGGTTCCACACGAACGCCATGCCGATTCCGGCGCGCTGGATGTTCTCCCGAGGAGGCGGCCGTTGTCGCGGGTCTCCAGCCGGGCCAGTTCCTCGCCGCGTTCGGCGAAGACCTTCGCCACCTGCTGCAGGTAGTGGCCGCGGACCGCCGCCGGCAGCGCCGACCAGCGGGGGAAGGCCTCCTTGGCGGCCGTGACCGCGGCGTCCACGTCCGCCTGGCCGCCCGCGGGAATCCGCGCCCAGACCTCACCGGTCGCCGGGTTCTCCGCGTCGAGCCATCGCCCGGACTCCGGTGGACGCAGCGTTCCGCCGATCAGGTTCCGATACGCCTCAGTCATGCTTCGCCTCTTTCCGAGAGTGAACTGGCCTCCGCCCACGAGAGGGGCGGGGCGAAACGCCATGGGGCGCAGGGGCGCCCGTCATGGCGTCGAGGGCGTGAAGCCGCTAAAACGATTGGAAGCTATCGTTTGATGCAGGCGAGCGTCAACGAGCAGAAAGTCGCACTTCAGGTGACTTCTTTCGACTCGTTCTCGCGGATGCAACCTAGGGATGACGGAGCCGACGACACTTACTTCTCAAGTAGGTTGCCCAATGATCGGCCGCAAGCGAGAGTGGCTATCAGTACGGTGAGCCGAGCGGTTCATCGCAACGGCTCAGCAAAGGAGACATCTGATGCAACTGGCAGCCGACATCGGTGCACCCAGCCGCAGGGCGGCCTCGTGAACCGGATCGTGGTGGTCGGCGCGTCGGCGGGCGGCCTGGCCACGGCGGAGGCACTGCGCCGGGCGCGCTTCGAGGGTGCGATCACGCTCGTGGGCGACGAACCCTACGCCCCCTACGACCGCCCGCCCCTGTCGAAGCAACTCCTCAAGGGCGACTGGCAGCCGGAGCGTCTGGCGCTGCGCCCGGCGGCGGACATCGACGCCCTCGGCCTCGACCTGCGCCTGGGAACGACTGCCATCGGGCTGGACCGGAACTCCCGCCAAGTGCACCTGGCCGACGGCAGCCTGGTGCCCTACGACGCGCTGGTCGTCGCCACCGGAGTCCGGCCCCGTCGCCTGCCGGGCTGCGACGGCGTGTCCGGTGTGCATGTGTTGCGCACCATCGAGGACGCGCTGGCACTCAAGGAACGGCTGCGGCCGGACCGGCGCCTGGTGATCGTCGGAGGCGGGTTCATCGGGGCGGAGGTGGCGGCCACGGCCCGCGCGCTGGGCATCGCGGTGACGCTCCTGGAGGCGGGCACGGTTCCCATGGGCCAGGCCGTCGGCGACGAGACCGGACGGTTCCTGACCCGGATACACCTGGCCCACGGCGTGGACGTGCGCACCGACACCTCGGTCCACGAGATCCAGAGCTCCGCCGGCCGGGTCACCGGTGTCCTGCTGTCCGACGGCAGCGTCCTGCCCGCCGACGACGTCCTCGTGGCCATCGGCTCCCTGCCCAACACCGAATGGCTGGACGGCAGCGGCCTCCTCCTCCAGGACGGGCTGCTGTGCGACGAGTATTGCGCCGCCGCGCCGGACGTCTACGGCGTCGGCGACGTGGCCCGCTGGCACAACCCGCTCTTCGGCACACCGATGCGCATCGAACACCGCACGAACGCCGCCGAGCAGGCCATGGCCGTCGCCCGCAATCACCTCACCCCCGACCAGCGGCGGCCCTTCGCACCGGTCCCGTACTTCTGGTCCGACCAGTACGACGTCAAGATCCACGCGTACGGCCATCTGCGCGGCCACGACGAGGCGCTCGTCCTGCAGACCGAGGACGCGCAGCGTCTCTTGGTCGCCTACCGCCGGGGCGAACGGCTGACCGGCGCACTCGCCGCGGGGCTGCCGCCCAAGACCGTACGTGCCTGGCGCTCGCTCGTCGCGGCCGGCACCGCATGGACCGAAGCGGTCATCGGCGCCCCCGTCGCATAACCCCACATCCGCTACTCCCGGTACCCACAGCCCCACCCCCCACTGGAGGACCCATGAGCACGGCCACCGATCCGACCGGCGATCTCGATCTGCCGGCCTACCCCGCCGCCCGTTCCTCGCGCTGTCCGCTCGACCTGCCCTCTGAGTACGAGCAGTGGCGCCTGGGCGACGGGCTGCGGAAGGTGCGGCTGTGGAACGGCGAGACCGCCTGGGTGGTCACCCGCCACGAGGACGTCAAGTTCGTCCTGTCCGACCAGCGGATCAGCGCCGACACCATCCGCTACCCCCGGATGCACCCGGGCGCGGAACAGCTGCAGGTGCCGTCGTTCCCGCGCATGGACGACCCCGAGCACGCCCGGATCCGCCTCATGCTGACCAAGGACTTCACGGTCAAGCGCGTGGCGGCGATGCGCCCCCAGGTGCGGGCCCTGGTCGACCGGTTCCTCGACGAGATGACCGCCAAGGGCAACTCGGCCGACCTCATCGAGGCCTTCGCACTTCCGATGCCGTCCCTGGTGATCTCCCTGCTGCTCGGGTCCCCTACGAGGACCACGAGTTCTTCCAGAAGCACAGCATCACGATCAACCAGCCGGACGTCACCCCGCAGGAGAAGAGCCGGGCGAGTGCCGAGCTGTTCGGTTTCCTCATGGAGCTCGTGCGGCGCAAGCAGCGCGACCCCGGCGACGACCTCATCAGCCGCCTGATCGCCGAGCGCGTCGAGACGGGTGAGCTCAAGCCGGAGGAAGTGGCCATGAACGGCCTCGTCCTGCTCATCGCCGGTCACGAGACCACCGCCAACATGATCGGCCTGAGCACGCTGACCCTGCTGGAGAATCCGGAGCAGGCGGCCGTGGTCCGGGACAGTGACGACCCCAAGGTGGTCGCGAACGCCATCGAGGAACTGCTGCGTTACCTCTCGATCGCCCAGGACATGATCTGGCGGGCCGCCCACGAGGACCTCGTCATCGGCGGCCAGGAGGTCAAGGCCGGGGACATCATCGCCGTCAACCTGCCCGCGGCCAACCACGACCCGTCGTTCATGGAGAACGCCGGGTCCCTCGACATCGCCCGCAGCACCCGCGGCCATCTCGCCTTCGGCTACGGCATCCACCAGTGCCTCGGTCAGAACCTGGCCCGGGTGGAACTGACGGAGGCGCTGCCCCAACTCCTGCGCAGGCTGCCCGGCCTGCGCCTGGCCGTACCCGTGGAAGAGGTCCCGTTCCGGAGCACCATGGCCGCCTTCGGCGTCCACGAACTGCCCGTCACCTGGTAGGCCAGGGGACCCACAGGCCGGGGACGCGCACAGCGGAGGCGTCCCCGTAGCGCCGGCACCCCTGGGACGGTCAGGCGGCGCACCGCGGGGCCGGCGGTCGACGCCACCCCCGACCTCCGGTCCCGCGGCCCCACCAGTACGTCATGCCGTGCCGGGACGTACTGAGCGCTCCGCAGGAAGTGCCGTTGTGCCATCAGTCGGCTGCGCCACCGTCACAGCCGGTCGCGCCCAACGCTGCGGAGCCGCAGGCGATACCGCCCCGCGCCCCTTCGGGTGCTGCCGAACCGCAGTGGACTTCGTCCGACTGCTCAGAGGGGCGATCAAGCGACGGCTCATCGCTCACCACACACCAGGGAGAGAACCATGAGAGGCCTGCGTGGCAAGCGGATCGTCATTGCCGGCGGAGCCACCGGGATCGGTGCCGCCACGGCCGAACGGCTCGCCGAGGAGGGCGCGTCGGTGGTCGTCGGCGACCTGAGCCTCCCTGTCGCGGAGGCAACGGCCAAGCGCATCGCCGAGGGCGGAGGGACCGCCGTAGCCGTGTACTTCCACCTGGCCGACGAGCGCTCCGTGCAGGCACTGATCGATCGTGCCGTGGCCGAACTCGGCGGTCTGGACGGCCTTTTCAACGTGGGTGCCAATGTTCCGGACGCGGTGCCCGACCGGGACGCCGACCTGCTCGGGATGGACCCGGAGATCTGGCGCCGTACCTTCGAGGTGAACCTGCTCGGCTACCGCCTGGCCTGCCGGGCGGCCGTCCCGCAGCTGCTCGCCGCGGGCGGGGGTGCCATCGTGAACTGCTCCTCCGGAGCTGCGTGGTCCGGCCTTCCCGTGCTGCCCGCGTATTCCACCTCGAAGGCCGGGGTCAACGCACTGACCCGGCACATCGCCTCGCGTTGGGGCCGGGAGGGGGTCCGCTGCAACGCGGTGGCACCAGGCCGAGTCGTGACCGAGTCCCTGCAACGCCAAGGCACCCCCGCGCCGCAGCCGGGACACGACATCCGCAGCACACGATTCGGCAGACCGGCCGACATCGCCGCGACGGTGGCTCTGCTGCTCTCCGACGACGGAGAGTGGGGCAACGGCCAGACGTGGTCCGTCTGCGGCGGCGCGAGCCTGCGGGAGTGAGAGCAACCGCGAGCAGTGGCCTTCCCCATGTCAGGCAGGCCGGGAACCCCGCGTCGACCACTGCCGGAGCGGCTCCGGCGACGGAAGCACGGTGGGCTGCGCAGGCGCGAGACCATCGAGCATCAAGGCGATGTAGCGCTTCCAGCCGTCACTGTCGGGAGCCACCGTGGGCAGAACGCTCAGCAGCATCACCGTGATCCGGTGGAGGTCGTCGGGAACGAGGTCGGCACGGACATGTCCGGCGATCTGTGCTCGTCGTGTGACCAGGATCAGCGCCTCGTAGAACGGTGCGGAGAGCTCCGAGGCCAAGGAGCCCGAATGGCGAACCGCGGCGAGCATGCCTCGTTCGCGTGCCGCGAAGGAGACCGATGCCTCCCACAGGGTCGCGAGTCCCCGCAGGGGATCGCTGTCCTCGAGCGCTCGGCTGATCGCGGGCGACATCTCCTCGGTGACCTTCTGTTCCAGCGCCGCCCGGACGAGTTCCTCCTTGTTCGGGAATCGTCGGTACAGCGTCGCGATGCCCACACCGGCGCGACGGGCGATCTCCTCCAGCGAGGCGTCGGGGCCGCTCTCGGCGTAGATCTCGCGCGCGGCACGGAGGATCTTCTCGGAGTTTCGGGCGGCGTCGGCGCGCAGTCGACGCGAAGTCTCAGCAGTCACCGCTCCACACTACCAAGCAATAGCCAACTATCTATTGAGTTGCTTCACTAACCCACATAACCGATAGCACCATCTCAATTAGTTCGGGTCGGAGCAGCGCCCGTCCCACATGGCCCTCCGTCACCACGGTGAATCCCATTGCCCCCGGCCAAGGAGTCGACCATGCCGGTCAACCAGCCCGCCACCTACCCGTTCACGGCCGAGAAGCTGGATCTCAGCCCTCTGTACTCCACTCTGAGGAAGGAGCAGCCACTGAGCCGGATCCAGCTCCCCTACGGCGAGCCCGCCTGGCTGGCCACTCGCTACGAGGACGCGCGGTTGGTCCTGAGTGACCCCCGCTTCAGCCGGAACGAAAGCCTCCGGCGTGACGAGCCACGCATGCGGTCCTTCCCCACCCCACCGGACGCCCTCATGATCCTCGACCCGCCGGAGCACACCCGCCTGCGCCGGCTCGCGTCCAAGGCGTTCACCGTCAAGCGGGTCGAGGACTGGCGGCCCCGGGTCGAGCGGATCGCCGCCGAACTGGCCGACGGAATGCTCACCAAGGGCACCCACGCCGACCTGGTCACCGACTTCGCGCTGCCGTTGCCGATCAGCGTGATCAGCGCCCTGCTCGGGGTGCCCTTCGAGGACCGGGGCGACTTCCACGTCTGGGCCGAGGCGTTCATCTCCACCACGAAGTACACGGAAGAGGAGGCAGCCAAGCACCGGGCCAGCCTTACCGCGTACATGGCCGGCCTGATCGCCGACCACCGCGACAATCCCCGCGACGACCTGATCGGCGACCTCGTCGCCGCACGGGACGAGGAGGACCGGCTCTCCGAGAGAGAGCTGCAGACCATGCTCTCCGGCATCCTCGTCGGCGGCTTCGAGACGACCGCCACCCAGATCACCAACTTCGTGTACGTGCTGCTCGCGCATCCCGAACAGCTCGCGGCCCTGCGCGCCGACCTGGA
Organism: Streptomyces tuirus; assembly: GCA_018195615.1. Classification (GTDB taxonomy): domain Bacteria; phylum Actinomycetota; class Actinomycetes; order Streptomycetales; family Streptomycetaceae; genus Streptomyces; species Streptomyces tuirus_A. The sequence continues at coordinate 55,035 of JAGTPG010000002.1, forward strand.
CCGGATCCCGCAGGCGGTGGAGGAACTCCTGCGCTTCGTCCCGCTGTCCATCGGCACCACCTTCGCCCGCTACGCCCTGGAGGACGTCGAGGTCGGCGGGGTGACGGTACGGGCCGGCGAGCCCGTGATGGTCGCCCTGCACTCGGCCAACCGGGACGAGTCCGTGTTCACCTGCCCCCACCAACTCGACCTGGAGCGCCGCGAGGCCGCCCACGTCGCCTTCGGGGCGGCATACACCACTGCCTGGGCTCCCCGCTCGCCCGGGTGGAACTGCAGGTGGCCCTGCGCACCGTGCTGACCCGCTTCCCGGGCCTGCGGTTCCACGAGTCCGAGGCCGACGTCATCTGGAAGTCCGGAGTGCTCACCCGCGGTCCGGAACGCCTTCCGGTCGCCTGGGACCAGCCCTGACCCCCACACACAAGGAGAGAGGACCATGCACATCGAATTCGACGAGCCCAAGTGCGTCGCCGCGGGACAGTGCGTCGTGGCCGCACCCGAGGTCTTCGACCAGCGTGACGAGGACGGCATCGCCATCCTGCTGACCGAGACGCCCGCCGCCGATCTGCACGAGGGCGTGCGGGAGGCCGCGGCGATCTGTCCGGCGGCCGCCATCCGTCTGAAGGAGTAACCGCGCACTTCCGCACGCCGCAGACGGGAGCGCCGCCCGGCCCGGGCGGCGCTCCCGTCTTCCCCGGGGAGCGCCGCCTCACCCATGCGCCGTACCACTCCCCGAGTTCGCACACCGTGTCCCCTGCCCGCCCACCTGAGAGGCCCATCCATGTCCGCAGCATCCCGGCCGGCCACCGAGGAGGCGTCCGCCGCTCCGCGAGCGAACGCCGTCGTGGCGGCCCTGGCCTTCGGCGGGATCGTGGTCTCGCTGATGCAGTCCCTTGTCATCCCCTTGATCCCGAGCTTCCGGAACTCCTCAGCGCCTCCCCGGCGGACACGGCCTGGGCCGTCACCTCCACACTGCTCGCCGGCGCCGTCGCCACCCCTGTCATGGGACGGCTCGGTGACATGTACGGCAAGCGGCGCATGCTGCTGGTCAGCCTCGCCCTCCTCGTGGCCGGCTCGGTGGTCTGCGGCCTCAGTGACTCGCTCACCCCGATGCTCATCGGCAGGGCCCTGCAGGGTCTGTCCTCCGGCGCAGTCTCACTCGGCATCAGCATCATGCGCGACGAACTGCCCTCCGAGCGGCTGCCCGGCACGACCGCCCTGATGAGCGCGTCCCTCGGAATCGGCGGCGCGCTGGGGCTGCCCGCGGCCGCCCTGATCGCCGATCACTTCGACTGGCACGTGCTGTTCTGGACCTCCGCGGTCCTCGGCGTCCTGTCCGTCGTACTTGTCGTGACGATCGTCCCCGAATCCGAGGTGCGCACAGGCGGCCGCTTCGACCTGGTGGGCGCGGCCGGCCTCTCGGCCGGGCTGGTCTGTCTGCTGCTGACCGTGTCCAAGGGAGCCGACTGGGGCTGGAGCAGCACAAGCACCATTGGCCTGTTCGCCGCCGCGGCGATCGTGCTGCTCCTGTGGGGACGTTTCGAACTGCGCGTCAGCGCGCCGCTGGTCGACCTGCGCACCACCGTCCGTCGCCAGGTGCTGTTCACCAACCTCGCGTCCGTCGCCATCGGCTTCTCGATGTTCGCGCTGTCCCTGGTCATGCCGCAGCTGCTGCAACTGCCCGAGCAGACCGGCTACGGCATGGGCAGGGACCTGCTGACCGTCGGTCTGGCCATGGCGCCGATGGGCCTGGTGATGATGGCCACGGCCCCGCTCTCCGCGCGCATCACCAAGGCGCGCGGCCCCAAGGTCACCCTGATGACCGGCGCGCTGGTCGTGGCCGCCGGCTACGGGACCGGCATCGTGCTGATGTCCGAGATCTGGCAGCTGGTCGTGGTCGGCTGCATCGTCGGCGCGGGCATGGGGCTGGCGTACGGCGCCATGCCCGCGCTCATCATGGGAGCCGTACCGGTGTCCGAGACCGCCGCCGCCAACAGCCTCAACACCCTGATGCGCTCCCTCGGCACCTCTTTCTCCAGCGCTGTCGTCGGCGTGGTCCTGGCACAGATGACCACCGGCTTCGCGGGCCACGCCCTTCCGTCGGAGAACGGCTTCAGGACCGTCCTGGCCATCGGCGCCGGCGCCGCCGCGCTGTGCTGCGCGCTCGCCGCCTTCCTGCCCCGCCAGCAGCCCGGCACCGTGCCGACGCACGCACCGGCCAAGCCGTCGGAGCCCGCGAAGACCACCTCATAACGCCTGGCACACGGCATCAACCCACCTCTCGCCCGTCCGTCCGCGACGCGACGCGAGAACGCGCCGTTCGCCTCGGCCCAGGGCTTCGGCGTAGTCGCAGGGTGTCCGGTCCGTGATGGTCTGTCGGCTTGGAGGTGCCCAGGCACGTACAGGAACGGGTGCCCGTGATCAGATGGTGGCCGCCGGGTTGCGCAGCTGGAGGCGGACTGCGTTGACGGCGGGGCGGGCGAGAAGGGAATTTTCAGTTGATGAGGACAGGCACCGAGGCCGGGGCACGAGTTCAGGTGCGCAAGGGGAAATGGCCGCTACCGGACGAGGCCGAACTTCGGCCGGTGGCCGAGTGGGACGCCCGGGTGCTGGGCACCGACCAGTTCGGCACCTGGTTGTTCTGCGGGAGGGCGAGATCCATCGCAAAAGCGACGGTGAGTCGTTGGTGGTCCCCAGTGACGGCGTGCAACTGCTGCCCGACTCCGGCTGGTGGGCGGCGTGGTGGTGGCGCACGGACCGCTGGATCAGCGTCGACATCTGCACACCGCCTGCTCTCGACGGATCGGGGTGGAGCTACGTCGACCTCGAACTGGATCTGGCGCGGCTCGCGGATGGGACGGTCCTGCTCGTGGACGAGGACGAGTTCGAACAGACCGTAGTCGAATGCCGGATACCCCGGACGTCGTCGCGGAGGCCAGAGCGGCAGCGGCCGACCTGCAGATCAGGCTGGCCGACGGGGCCGTACCCGTCGTGGCGGCCGGCTGGGAGTGGCTCGACCGAGCGTGACGCCGGTCCGTCAACTGCTCCCATCACCGCAGGGCGTGATCTCGGCCACCCCGGTAGTCAAGGCTTCGGCTTACAGAGCGACCGGGCGGTGATGGGCTGTCAGTCGGAGCCACCGCTGAGGCGTGACAGGCACGGGCTCCCGTGACCATGGAGTTCTCGACGCCCCGTGATCCAAGTGGAAGACCGTGCCAGCCGACGCATCATCGCCGATCTCGCCCGCCCTTGACCAGCTCCGCGAGCAGCCCCGGATCGCGCCGGAGGAGATGCCGGGGCTGCTGGAACGCTTGGCGGAAGTGCACGACCCCCGCGATCCACGCGGGGTACGGCACGCTCTGGTCGCCGTGCTCGCGCTGACCGCGTGCGCGGTGCTGGCGGGGGCGACGTCCACGCTGACAGTCAGCGAATGGATCACCGATGCCCCGCCGCACATCCTTGGACGCCTCGGGATACGCCTCGACCCGCTGTTCCCCAAACGGTTCCTGCCTGCGTAAACGACGGTTCGGCGGCTACTGGCCCGGGTCGACGGTGACGCGCTGGACCAGGCGGTCGGGCGCCGGCTCGCCGACCGTCGCCCGAAGGCGACCGGGCTGCGCGGCCTGGCAGTCGACGGGAAAAGCCTGTGCGGCGCGGCCAGAGCGAACGGCCGCAAGATCCCTGCTCGCCACGCTGGAGCACGCGACGGGACTGGTCATGGCCCAGCTGGACGTCGGCGAGAAGACCAACGAGATCACGTGCTTCCAACCGCTGCCGGACACCATCGCCGACCTGGCAGGAGCCGTCGTCACCAGCGACGCGATGCACACCCAGCGCGAGCACGCCGACTATCTCCTCGCCCGGGGCGCCCACTACATGGTGATCGTCAAGGCAACCAGAAGAAGCTGCACCGCCAGCTGAAGTCCCTTCCCTGGAAGGACATCCCGCTACAGGGACGCACCCGGGGCACCGGCCACGGCCGCTCAGAGATCCGCCGGATCAAGGCTGCCACTGTGAACAGCCTCCTCTTCCCCGGAGCCCGCCAGGCCGTCCAGATCAAGCGCCGCCGCACCGACCGCAAGACCGGCAGGACCACCGTCAAGACGGTCTACGCCGTCACCAGCCTGACCGCCGAGCAGGCCACCCCATCCCAGCTGGCCCGACTCGTCCGCGACCACTGGACGATCGAGGCCCGGCACCACGTCCGCGACACCGCCTTCGCCGAGGATGCCCGCCAGCTACGGACCGGCAACGCGCCCCGCGCCATGGCCACCTGGCGCAACCTTGCCATCGGGGCCCTCCGGGCCGTCGGAGCAAAGAACGTCGCGGCCGGCCTCCGCCGTAACGCCCGCGACCCCCGCCGCCCCCGTACTCCTCGGCCTCAGATGATCACGAACCGGACGTCATGCGACTACGCCGAAGCCCTGGCCTCGGCCCGCAACGTATTCGGCTTCCGGGCTCCCGCATCTTCCGTATGAGGACCGGTAGTACTCCAGTAGCAATCACCGTCTCCCCATTCACTTCCTGGGTACAGGGACGCCGGGAAACCAGTCCTATTATGGGGTGGACCCCGAAAAGGCTCTCACTCCCGTGGGTTGCTGCATTCCATTAGGAGAAAAGGACATTTCTCGCGACGGAACGCTTTGCAACCCCTTCTGATCCACGAATTCGAAGTGCTCATCGCTGTCTTCGGAGGACGGGCCTCAACAGCCAAAGACAGACTTTGGCGTATCTCATGTTCTTCGATTTTGACGGCCTCAGACGACAAACAGGAGTACGCATGCGTATCACGAACGGCCAGGTCGCCGTCATCACGGGAGGGGCCAGCGGCATAGGCTATGGCCTCGCCGAAGCCCTCGCCGGCCGCGGAGTGCGGCTGGTCATTTCCGACATCCGCGAGGAGGGCCTCGACAAGGCGCAGGCGTCGCTGACGGCCGCCGGTGCCGAGGTCACCGCCGTGGTGGCGGACGTCAGCGACGAGGCCTCAGTGCGCGCGCTCGCCGACCGGACCATCGCCGCGTACGGGCGAGTGGACCTGGTCTGCAACAACGCCGGCGTCGTCTCCCTCCCGCTCCCCTGTGGGAACAAGAGGCGCGCATCTGGGAGTTGATGATCGGCGTCAAGGTGCTCGGAGTCGTCCACGGCGTCAAGGCCTTCGCTCCCCTGCTCATCGAGCGGGGCACGGGCCACTTCCTCAACACCGCGTCCTCTGGAGGCCTCGCTCCCCTGCCCGACCTCACGCCGTACACCACCACCATGCACGCTGTCGTGGGGCTGACCGAGACGCTCGATCAGGAGTTGAAGCGCGTGGCGCCCGCGCTGGGCGCGACCGTGCTCTGCCCGGGGCTCGTCGACACGCCCCTCGGGCAGAACTCCGCAGCGCTCGGCGCCATCGACCTTCAGGCCGGCGCTCCCGCTTCGATGCAGAACGCCGTCGCACGCTTCGGCGCGAAACTCACTCCGCGCGAGGTCGCGGAGTCGGCGATCGCCGCCATCGAGGCCGACCGGGTCCATGTCGCCCCCGGCGGCGACGTCGCCGAGCGAGCAGAGGCGCGGGTCAAGGCCCTGCTCGCCGACATCGCCGAGGGCTGACTCCGCACCTGTCTCCACCAACTGCCCGCAGGCTCGGTTCCCCGGTCACGACGCCTGTCGCCTGCTTCCGGCGAACTCCGGAAGTGGCCGCAATACCCCACGCCGTCCGAAGAACCGCCACCCGGCCCCGAATCAGCGCGGAGAAGCCCGACGGAGCCGCTCAACACGGATTGGGGTCAACGACGCCTTCGGGAAGCGACACATGCCGCGCATGCCCGGGAGTGCCCTGCCCGAGGTGCTCGAACATTCCGAAAAGCAGACGGCATCCGGGGGCCCATCCGGCCGACGCCGTGCGGTCCTCGGGCGGGCGGTGCCCTGTCCGAGGACGCCTGCCCGGCGGCGTGGCCGCAGCCGACCTGATCACGTCGGCGTGTGCGACTACGGCGAGCCCTATCTGCACCGCCACGACGGGACCATGCATGTCTGGATCCGACTGGATGACCGCATGAGCGAGAACTCACAGGTCAAAGCCATCCTGGAACACATCGAAACCCGCGGGCCCGGAACTGGCCGGCCAAGCCGGGCACTTCCGAGCCCGTATCGAACAACTCACCCGGCAACCCGGCGAACTCGACGCGGAGAGCGAGGATGCCGGACCGCCCCGACATCGCGGACCACCCCGCCTGCCAGCAGATCCTCACCCCCTGGCCGACGCGGGCCGGCCGACGCGCGCCCGCGGCCTCTGCCAGGCCCTCGACCTGCCGATCAGAGACATCGGCGTCAACGGCGGCTACCGCATGACGTGACCGTCGTCCGCGCCGTTCGCGGCCGGCTGGCTCAGTGCGTTGCGCGGCCGGTGCGGGGCCACGGACGACCGGTCATCCGCTCGATGTCGGTGTTGAACCGCTCGAGATCGTCAATGAAGCGTTCCAGGCGCTCCGGCGTCCAGTCGCTGAGGGTCACGTCCAGGCCGGATGCCGTTCGGTCCCGCTCCGCCTTGAGGCGGCTGAGTCCTTCCTCGGTGACACGGAACTTGTGCACGATGCTGCCGCTGGGATCGACCGTGCGCTCGACCAGGCCGTTCTTGAGGAGGGCGGTCGTCTGGCGGTTGAGCGTGGAGGATGCGAGACCGAACGCCTCGACGAGATCGGGAATCGACATGGGGCCCTGTGCCTCAAGGCGACTGAGCAGGACGTAGGCGCTGCGGTCGAGCCCGGCGTGTTTGCCGGGTCCGCGCGGTCCGGCCATGGTCATGTGCCGCATCAGGATGAGCAGCTCCCGCTCCATCCGCTGTGCCTGCTGCGCGTCCACCGGTGCCTCCTCTGTCTTCCGCGTCCGGAAGAGCAACGCAACGCTCATCCGGACGCGGTTCCCTCTGTGCATCATACACGCGGATAGCACCATGCCATTGTTGTGCATGATGCAATCCAATCGTATGCTGCAATTAGTGTGCATAATGCACAGTCATCGCGCTTTGCGCCCGAGTACGCCCATCAGGAGCACGTCATGGAAGCACCGACCCCCGTCGCCGAGGTGAGCGGGCGCGAGCCGGCGTCGCCCGAGGCGGACCGGAAGCGAGAGATCGTCAAGCGCGTCTTTCTCTTCCTCATCCCCTTCCTCATGGTCACGATGATGTACGCGACCTACATGGGGACCATGCACTCCCGAAGACCCAGGACATGCCGGTCGCCGTGGTCGGCTCGGGGGCCGTGGCCGAGTCAGTCGTCGACGAGCTGAAGTCCGCGCAGGACGGCGCCGCCGATCCCCGGCTGGTCGCCGACCGCGGGAAGCGCTCGACCTGCTCAAGGACCGTGACGTCGCCGGTGTACTGCTGATCCCGGCGGACGGTGCCACGGAGGCGACCGTCTACACCGCCCAGGGAGCCGGTGCCTCGCAGGCGGGAACGGTCAAACAGATCCTGGCCCCAGTGGCGGCGGGCCACGACTGGACGACCAAGACCCAGGACATCGCGCCGCTGCCCTCCGGGGACAGCGCGGGCATCGCCGTGCTGCTCGCCGCGATCGGCATGATCATGATCGGGTACGTCCCGCTGAGCGGGATGATGACGGCGGTGCCCCACCTGCTCGCCCTGCGCAGGTTCCTGCCGCTGCTGGCCGGCTGGGCAGTGGTGACCAGCAGCGTGATCTGGCTGATCCTGGGGCCCATCGTAGGGGCAGTCGACGGTCACTACTTGGCGTTCGTCGGGATCGGCCTGCTGGCGACAGGAGCCGTGGGCATCGGTCAGCTGCTGTTCGCCAGGTTCCTGGGCGGCCTGGCGCTGCTGCCCGGGATGCTGCTGTGGGTTGTCTTCGGCGTGCCCTCCTCCAACCTCGCCAGGCCGGTCCACGCGATGCCCGACTTCTTCGGCTTCCTGCACAACGTGCTGCCGTTGCCGGCCGCGGGTGAGGCACTTCGGTCGGTCCTCTACTTCGACGGCCGGGGAGTGGGCAAGCACCTGCTGACACTCGCCATCTGGATGGTCGCCACCCTCACGCTCGCCCTCCTGATGGAGCGCCGCAAGGGGGCCGCCCTCGCGAACACTCCGGAGTCCGACAACCCCGACGCCCCGCGGCCCGCGATGTCCGGTGGCCCGGTACGCTCCAAGCGGCTCCGGTACTTCGCTGCGGCCGCCTTCCCGCTGACCATCCTCACCGTCGTCGTCGGCATGATGAGCGCCTCCCTGCACCAGCCGCAGATTCGCGACATGCCCGTCGTGGTCGTCGGCGCTTCCCAGGAGCAGGCCGAGCACGCGACCAAGGGGCTTCAGAAGGGCCTGGGCGACCTGGTCTCCCTGACCACCAGCACCTCCCTCGACAGGGCGACCGACCAGATTCGCGAGCGCGACGTCGTCGGCGTGTACGTGCTGCCCACCGCCAAGGGCGGTGAGCCGAAGCTCTACACCTCCTCGGCTGCGGGAGTCGGCCAGCACAACGCACTGCGGGCGATGTTCCAGCAGATCGCCCAGAGCCAGAAGACCCAGCTGGGAATGACCGACATCAAGCCGCTGAACGTCTCCGACTCCAACGGCAGCAACAGCATGTACGCGGCCATGGCCTGGATCATGTCCGGCTTCGTGGTCATGGCGGCCCTGCGCGGCGGCGCACCGGAGATCAAGCGGCTGCGTCAGCTCCTGCCGATGATGGCAGGCTGGGCGGTGGGCATGGCCGTGTGGCTGTGGGTGCTGTTCGACGTCCTGATCGGCGCGATCAACGGCCATGGCTGGGCGATGGTCGGCTTCGGAGCACTGACGATCTTCAGCATCTCGCTGTTCACCGCGGTGTTCACTCGCACCCTCGGCATCGCCGGTGTCATTCCCGTGCTGGTGATCGCCCTGATGATCGGGGTCCCGGCCTCCGGCGGAGCCATCTCCCTGTACATGGTTCCCGAGTTCTTCCGCGGCCTGAACGACGTCCTGCCCCTGCCCGCCGCGGTCGACGTGGTCCGCGCCGCGGTCTACTTCGACGGCGCCGGCGCCGGTGGCCACCTGGCGACGATTGTCGGCTGGGGCGCCGTGTGCCTGCTGCTCAACGTGGGAATCGACCGGTGGCTGGCCCGCCGTGAACTCAAGTCCGACACGGACGAGGACGACGGCTCCAGCATGACCGTGGCCGGCGAAGGAACCGCCCTGGCCCTGACCGGCGCCGGGGATACCGCCGAACCCTCCCGCCGCGGACGGAGGCGGACCGCGCGGCAACGTTCCTGACAGGGCACACGTTCCTGAGCGTGCTGCGGCACTGCACCGACATGGAGGTCGACCGCCACAGGCCTGTCCGCCAAGTCCGTGATCGTCACCGGCGCCGGCTCGGGCATCGGCCGAGCCGCCGCCCTGTTCCTCGCCGCACAGCGGCCCCGCATCGTCCTTGCCGACATCAAGGCCAGACGCGTTCGCAACTACCGTGCGGGCACCAGGCCCCGGATCTTCCGGATGGGACCGGTAGTACTTCGGTAGCATTCGCCGCCCCCAATTCACATCCGGGGTACTGCGGGTGGCTGGAAAACCACTCCTACATTGGGGCTGGGCCCTGGACAGGCGCTCACTCCCCGGAGGACTGGTGGCCACCGTGGCCGCGCTTTCCAGCTGCTCGTCGGAGACGGACAGCGCAAAGACGGAGAACGCGGCGTCTTCAGACCATCGGCCGGACTCGCCGTGGGGAGCCTTCGCCCGGCTGATGGACGGCAACAAGCGCTGGGTGGACGGGAAATGCTGCACCCCGACCGGGACCCCAGCCGGCGCCAGTTTGTCGCCGAGGAGCAGCAGCCCTACGGCGTGATCCTTTCCTGCATCGACTCCCGGGTGCCGCCGGAGCTGCTGTTCGACACCGGGCTCGGCGACCTGTTCGTGATGCGCACCGGCGGGCAAGTGGTGGGACCTGTAGTCACCGGCTCCGTCGAGTACGGACCCATGACGTCGGGGACGCCACTGATCGTCGTACTCGGACACCAGCGCTGCGGCGCCATCAAGGCCGCATACAAGGCGCTGAAGGACAACAACCCGCTGCCCGGCAACCTACAGGCCATCGCCGAAGCGCTGCGGCCCGCCTACGAGGAGACGGCGAAGGCCGAGCACGCCGACCCGGTCGACGCCATGATCCGCATCCACACCAAGCAGACCTCCGCCGGCCTGAGGTCCAACACCGGCCGGGTGGAAGTCCTCACCGGTGCACCTTCTGCCTGACGGCACGGAACAGCCGCGAATCTCGCCCACCGAAAGGAATTCCATGCCCCGCACGAACCGCATCCTCGTCATCGTCACCAGCAGCGGCGAATACGAGAAGGTCGGATACCGCACCGGTCTCTGGCTGGGGGAACTGACACACTTCTACGATGTCGCCGAACAGGCCGGATTCGACGTCACCATCGCCAGCATCCAGGGCGGGCCCGTGCCGCTCGACCCGGAGAGCCTCGCCCACACCGTCCTCGGTGACCTCGGTACGGACAAGCGGTACACCGACCGCCTGTTCATGGACAGGCTCAAGGACACCGTGGCCGTGCCCCAGGTCGACGTCGACGACTACGACGCCATCTACCTCACCGGCGGTCACGGGGTGATGTTCGACTTCCACCAGAGCGAGGCGCTGGAGACGCTCATCGCACGGTTCTACGAGACCGGCCGGATCGTCTCGGCTGTCTGCCATGGCCCGTGCGGCCTGCTCGACGTCACGCTGAGCAGCGGCGAGCCCCTGGTGAAGGGCAGGAAGGTCACCGGCTTCTCCTGGAGGGAGGAGGAACTCGCCCAGCGGGCGCACGCCGTCCCCTACAGCCTGGAGGACCGGCTCAAGGAACTCGGAGCCTCCTACAGCACTGCGGACAAGCCCTTCGACGTCCACATCGTCGAGGACGACCGCCTCATCACCGGGCAGAATCCCAGGAGCGCCAAGGCCGTTGCCGAGGCAGTGGTCCGGAACCTGGGATGAGGCTTCGGCTGCGGGGCAGTAGCGTGCCGAGTTCGCCGACGGGAGCGGAACTGCCTCCCCGTGGCCGGTGCGGACACCTCGCACTCACTCGTCGAGGAGCCGCCGCAGCCAGTTCAGGCGGGCGGCCAGTGCTGCGCGGGCGAGGGCCGCCTGCGGGGCGAAACCCTCGAAACCGTGGAAGCCGCCCGGCCACACGTGCAGCTCGGCCACTCCCCCGGCCTGCCAGATACGGGAGGCGTATGCGACTGTCTCGTCCCGGAAGGTCTCCGCAGAGCCGACGTCGAGATAGGCCGGAGGCAGCCCGGACAGATCCTCGGCACGGGCGGGCGCCGCGTAGGGGGACACGTCCGGGCCCCCACGCTGCTCGCCCAGGAGCGCAGTCCAGCCGGACTCGTTGGCTGTCCGGTCCCAGATGCCCAGGCCCTGCATCTGGTGGGCGGACGGTGTGTCGTTGCGGTCGTCCAGCATCGGCCCCATGAGCAGCTGTCCGACCGGCCGCGGCCCCTTGCGATCTCTGAGCAGCAGCGTGAGCGCGGCGGCGAGGCCACCGCCCGCGCTGACGCCCGCCACGACGATCTGCTCGGAGTCACCGCCGATCTCCCGCGCATGACCGGCCGTCCACGACAGGCCGGCGTAGACGTCCTCGATGGGCGCGGGGTGCGGGTGCTCCGGTGCGAGCCGGTACCCGACGGACACCACCACCGCGTTCAGCTCCCGCGCCCAGTCCACGACCATGTCCACACCTGACCGGTTGTCACCGATCATCATGCCGCCGCCGTGGACGTGGTAGATCACGGGTCGCAGGCCGCTGGGTGCCGCGGGGCGGCAGATGAGAAGTGGGATGCCGGGGCGCCCTCGGGCCCCGGTATGACCCGGTCCTCGACCTCGAAGAAGCCCTGGCGACTCAGCTGCTCGTCGTCCGAGGCCGCGGCGTCCAGCATCTGGCGCGCGGCGGCGATTCCCTCCGCGTCGAACTCCGGGAATGGGCTGCCCTCGGCGGCCATCGACCGCAGAACAGCGCCGAGTTCGGTGTCGAAGGGGGGCGGTGTCGGTTTCACGGTGTTTCCTCACATGGTTGCTTCAACGCCGGTGCCGTCGCGGCACACGCCTTGCCCGGCACGTCAGCCGAAGACCTGGACCAGCTTGCCCGCACTCGACGGCTTGAGAGTTCGGTAAGGGCCGCGGGCACGTCTTCCAGGGCAGGGTTCGGGTCACCATCGGGTCCAGTCGTCCGTCGGCGGCCATGCCGAGCAACTCGGTGAGCATCGTCGACAGCTGCCTGCGCGATCGTTCGTCTCCGGCCGTGTACGCGGCCCCGAGCGCGATCTCGTGGAGGGAGGGTGCGATGGAGAACGGCGGCACCACGCTCAGGTCCGGGCGTCCCGCGATCGCGGCGAGGCGGCCACCGTGCACCAGGAGACCGAGGTTGGCGGTGGCGGAGTCCGGGCCCACGGTGTCGACCACCGCGTCCACACCCCGGCCCCCGGTCAACTCCCGTACGCCGGAGGGGACGTCCTCGGTGCGGTGGTCGACGACGGCATCCGCGCCGAGTGCCCTCACATGCGCGGTGTTGTGGGCGGACGCCGTGGCCAGCACCCGCGCTCCGGCCAGTGCGGCCAGTTGGACCGCGAAGCCGCCCACGCCCCCGGCACCGCCGGTGACGAGAACGGTGTCCTGCGCGGTGACACGTAGACGGCTCGCCACCGCCTGATAGGCCGTCAGGCCAGCGGACGGCAAGGCGGCGGCGTCCGACGGAGCGAGGTCCTCCGGCACGGGTGCCAGGACGTGGGCGTCCGCCAGGGTGTACTCGGCGAAGCCGCCGCGCTCGCGGATGTCCGCGTGGTAGGCGACACGCTGCCTCGGGCGCACGGTCGTCACTCCCGGACCGGGTGCGTCCACGATGCCCACGACGTCCAGTCCGAGAACGGCCGGCCAGGTCCACTCCGGGATCCCGTAGGCGGCACGCTGATAGTCCGACGGGTTCAGTCCGCAGGCCTCGACTCTGACCCTTACCTGCCCCGGCCCGGGCTCCGGGACCGGCAGGTCCGCGAGCCGCAGGGTGTCGCAGGGGCCGGGCCGGTCGAGAACCAGAGCGCGCATGAGGAGTTGTGCTCCCGGGGTGTCGTCATGGATGCGTGGTGTGCCGCTCTTCGCCGGACACAGCACCTACGTCCCGGGACCCACCAAGACCTGACGTACAGCCAGGTGAGGGGCGAGACGCCGAAAGGCCCCGGCGTGGCACCGGGGTCAGTCCGAGACCACGTCACGCAGGCGGGCGCAGGTGGTGCGATAGACCTCGACCAGATCGGAGTCCCCTTCCGACGCCCGGCGCGAAGCCCACTCGTCGAACGTGGCGCGCAGTGTGGCGCTCACGGTCTCGGCCAGCACCCGGGACCGCAGGTCCACGCTGTCGCTGCCGGAGGCATCCGCCAGGAGCCGCAGGAACCGCTGGCACTGTTCGGCCTCCCGCCGCAGTGCCGCGCTGCGCAGGGCCATGTCCTGCGTGAGCAGGCCGCCGACCCGCCGCATGCGGCCGAGCACGTCGGCCGGGTCGGTGCTCAGGTCGCCCAGGACTCCGGCGACGACCTCTTCGATGTCGCGCAGCGTCAACGCCCCGGCCTCGGCATCCCCAGACGCGCGACGAGAGCAGCCTCGAAGGCCCGGTTCGGCCCAGCGCCGCATCCTCCTTCGTCGCGAAGTACCGGAAGAAGGTGCTCTGCGAAACACCGGCCGCCGCCGCGATCTCCAGCACCGTCGTGCGCTCGTACCCCTGCCTCTCGAACAGGTCGAGGGCGGCGTCTTCGATGTCGGCCTGGGTTGCCAGCCGACGGCGTTCTCGTAGATCCGGAGTGCCAGTCACATCCATGATAGTAGCACCTACCTAAGTGACAGCTACTGTCAGGTTGGTAGTAACTGGCACAGGACAGCAACGGGTCCATGCGGAGTGAACGATGTCGCTCGTGGCCGAGGGGCCGGAGACGAGCACCAGGGGCCGTAGCGGATCGAGGCGCGCGAGCGCAGCGGGCACGTCACCGGCGATCTGACTCGCCCGGACCACGCAGACGTGCTGGTCCGGCAGAAGTGTCAGGGCGCGGCGTCCCTGTCCGGGACCGCTGTCCAGGATCACCGTGCCCGTGACGGCGACGGTGACGCCGGTGACCAGGCGTCAGCGTCGTCGAGCTGCCGCACGGTCAGAGGGGGAACGTCCGACAGCCTGGTCCAGGGGCCCTCGGGCACCAGGTCCTCGGGAAACCCCGGCGGGACCACCAGCGAACGGGCTCCCGTCCGCCGAAGCGCCTCGGCCACGGCGGAGGACGCCTGCGCCCGGGGCACCCTGACGACTGTGGCGCGGTAGTCGGCGGCGCGCTCGGTGAACAGCCCGACCACGTCCGCTCCCACGTGATCCGCCGCCGGGAGACCGGGCGCCGGGAGACCGTCCTGCGCCGCCGTACCCTGGTCCTCGACGCCTGGAACAGCGAGCCGGCCGCCGCCGAACCCGTCGACCGCACCGCACCCGTCAAAGCAGAACCCGATGAGTGAACCGATCGTGCCCGAGAACGCGGCGAACTGGTCGCGCATCCACACAGGTAACGCACCCGGCGTCGTACTTGCCATCGACTTCTACGGAACGGGCCGCCAGGAGGCCACCTTCCGCCACCTGTGCGACGTGCTCCCCGACCCGGTCGAGGGCTCCGGTCACCGAGATCGCCATAATGCTCCTTCTGATCGTCACTGCTCACGGGGACGCCTCATCACGAGAGGACAGCCCCGTTCCACGTTGAGCCGACCGACGAACGCAACTGTGCCAACGACAGGCTTGTAGTAAGGGCTTGCAGAACACCAACACGCTGGTTTGATCTTCTACAGGGTCTTCAGGGTCGAAGAAGGACGGTCATCTCCACCGTCACGTCGTCCCCTGCCGAGAGGCCATGCGGCTTGCGCACAGCGCCCTTGAGAGGCAGTCGAGCTTGGACCGGGATCACGCCCCATCCGTACTTGGCCATCGCGGCCACCTCGCGGATGTCGGCGGACTCCTCGTCCGGCACGGGAACGAAGTAGTACGGCGACGGTCCGCGCCATTCGATCACCTGGCCCGAAAAGACGGAGTCCATGAGGTCACCCTCGTTCCTCGAGGGCGGCCAGGTCACGCTCGGCGAATATCCGGTGCCACCACTCCTCGTTGAGGACGACCAGCAGGCACTCACGGACAGGGAAGGTCTCCCCCTCGTCCGGCCAGCCGGGGCCCATGAGCGGCTCGGTCCGGCTGTCGAGCCGCTCATCGGTCAGGCTGCCGACCATCCGCCGCGTCATCGCCATCCCCTCCAGCCGCAAGGCGAGCGCCTCGTCGAGCGACGGGCGCGCGTCACGGTCGTGCGGCACTCCTGGCCGGGGATCCATCTGGTCCCACGGCAGGGACAGCGGGTGCCACGGGCTGGAATCGCCCAGGATGCAGCGGCCGACCCACGACTCGGACTCGGTCGCGAACGCGAGGTGGCGCAGAGTCTGGATAAACGACCACTCGCCGTCAACCGACTCGTGCAGCCTGTCCGGGGGCAGTCGGCGCGCCCGGGCGACGGTCGCCTCCCACAGCCGCTCGTTGAGGTCCCAGGCCTCCCGGAATCCGTCGGGAGTGGTCGGACGGAACTTGGGGCGGTCGGGGTGCCGGCGGTCCAGCTCGGCCTCGACCAACGGCACGACGTCGACCCCGTTGATCGAGCAGGTCCCTGATCTTCAGCTTCAGTCTGGGTGGGCGGCCAGTGCGGGCCGATCGCCGGGCATCGTGCAGGGCAGCCAGGGTGCAGGTCAGGTCTTCAAGCCGTCGTTGGGATATCCCAGTAAGTGCGGGGTCGGACAAAAGGCCCTGGTCCCAGGGGATGTCCTGGTATCGCAGCGGTTGCTCGCGGTGCGGGTGGCAGACGGATGCAGGAGGTAGTTCCACTCGCCGTGGAAGGCGTGTCGGGTCAGTGGAAGGGCGGCCATCTCCGCGTCACGGACCGGGATGCCGGTGGGGTAGGCGTTGGTGTCGAGTACGGCGCCCAAGCGCAGGCCGGTGCGGGTGGTGGTCGCGGCGATGGTCTGCAGGATGACTTCGTGGCTGGTCAGCTGGCGTACGCGCCAGTTCATGGTGAAGTGCGAGAACAGCCAGTGCTCGATTTTGAGCCCGGTCCACTGCCGGCTTGGCCAGCTCGGCCTTCCAGGTCCGGGTGCGGTAGCCGTTGGAACCGCCGGCATCGGCGGTGATCAGCAGCCGGGACGCACGGGTAGTCGTGCGTGCCCTGGGCGGTCCACCAGCGGCGGATGGACTCGACGGCGAAGCGGTGGTGTCGTGGTCACAGCCCACGTTGACCCACCCGGTTCTTCGCCGCGATGTCGTAGATCCCGTATGGCACGGCCTTGCCCGGTTGCGGATCGGCGAAATCGTGGACGTTGCCCCGCTCCGGTCGTCCGGCCGGGTGCCACTGACGGCCGGCGTTCTTGAACTGGCCCACCAGTTCCTTCTTCTTGGTATCCACGCTGATCACCGGTTCGCCTGCGTCCCGGTATTGGCGGGACTGCTCGTTGATGTAGCCGAATTGGGCGTCCCGGTCTGGGTGTTGCGCGCCTTCGATGGTCTTGGCGTTGATCTGGAGGCTGAAGCCCTCTTCCCGCAGCAGGTCCCCGACAGTGTCAGCACAGACACGGTGTCCCTGGCGGGTGAGCTCGGCAGCGAGGTTCCGAGTCGACTTCGTCGTCCACGGCAGCGGCGACATCGGATCCCCGCGCATGTCGGGCTCGACCAGCGTCAACAATGCCGGGCGAAGTCCAGACCTAGGCCGTGTTTTAGAACTCGCTGACCTGCCTGGTTGGCCGTCCGGGGACGTCGCGGGCGGCCATCCAGATGGTGAGGTCGCGGGCGATGTCGTTGACGCTGGTCGCTGTGGTGACCTCGTGCTCGTTGCGAGTGCTGTCACGGCGGACGATCTCGTAGCCGCCCTCGTCCATGATGGCCACTGAGGTGAACCAGACGGGGTCGTCCTCGTCGGGCTGGACGACCACGAACGTGTTGTCGGAGTCGTTGAGGTCGCTGATCAGCATGAACAGCGCGTCCTCGGAGGGGTCGTCGATGCGGTCGCCGTTCTCGCTGTCGGCACCGTAGTACTGAGCCCCCATCGTTGCCTTCCCCTCGCCCCATTCACCCTGATCGTGGCCAGCATGGCACGCGGAGACGACGCCTCGGGCCGGTCATAACCATTCGCCGATGGCTGCGATCAGAACGGTCGCTTCGAAGCGGACTGCGAGTTTGTCGAAACGAGTGGCGACCGCCCGGTTGCGCTTGAGCCGGTTGATCCCGCATTCGACCGCGTGCCGGGCCTTGTAATCCTCGCGGTTGAAGGCCGGAGGCCGCCCGCCGGCCTTCCCTCGCCGTTTGCGGTTGGCGGCCTGGTCGGCAGGCTCCGGGATCGTGCATCGGATTCCCCGCTTTCGCAGGTAGGCCCGGTTGGCGCGGGAGGAGTACGCCTTGTCGCCCCGCACTCGCAGCGGGCGGACCCGGGGACGGCCGGGCCCGGTGCGGGGCACTCGGATGGCTTCCAGAACGGCGGTGAACTGAGGACTGTCACCACGCTGACCTGCGGTGACCCGCAAGGACAGCGGCCGTTGGCCTTGTTCGCAGGCCAGGTGGATCTTGGTGGTGAAGCCTCCCGGGACCGGCCCAGGCCGTGGTCCTCGGGTTCGGTGCGGGACCCGCCCGGCGGTTCCTTTTGGGATTGGCCGGCACGGCGGGCGCCCGCGGCGTGCTGATGGGCCCGGCAGATCGTGGAGTCGACATTGACCTCCCACGTGATCAGCCCTGCCGCGTCCGCCCGGACCTGCAGCCGGGTCAGCAGCAGGGTCCAGGTGTCGTCGCGTTGCCAGCGGCGGAAGAGGCCGTAGACCGTCTGCCACGGCCCGTACTTCGACGGCAGATCCCTCCACGGAGCACCGGTCCGCACCCGCCACCGGATTCCATCGATCAGCCTCCGCCGGCCCAACGATGGCCGCCCCAACGCCGCAACCGGCAACAACGGCTCCAGCACCGCCCATTGCTCGTCAGAAAGATCCCCTCGCCCCACACCGAGATCATCACGATGCGAGGCGAGGAACAGAGCTGACTTTCAAAACACGGCCTAGGCCTCGATGCCGAGCGCGGTGTCAGGCCGGCACTTCGAGCACGCCGGTATCTGATGGCGGAGTGCCTCGATCGCCTGCGCCCGGTCGCGGCGTGTCGGCGAAGCACGGCGCCGCCGGCATCCGAGTGGCTGATCGAGCGGGGCCTGGACCGCAACAACATCGTCGCCGTACACACGGGCGAGTACTGGGACCCGGGCAAACGGGCGAGGCCTGCGATCCTTCGAGTGGCTGCATCACCGGCTCGCCCGGCGCGGGGCAGGTGCTGCTCAGGCCGCGCAGGAGTGGCCGGCGCACTCCGTGGCCTTCGACGTGGTCCAGCGAGGCAACGGTCTGACTGGATGGCCGTACGCCCGGCGCCGTGCGGCGTTGGAGGCGCTGTTCGCCGAAGGCGGCCTGACGGCACCGTGGGTGCAGTGCCTGTCGACAGCCGACCCGGCCGTGGCGCAGGAGTGGCTGTCGTGGACGGCGGCCGGAGTGAAGGGACTGTGCTTCAAGCGGCTGGACGAGCTCTATCGCGGGGCGTGCGATCGTGGCGGAAGTGCAAAAGGAAGATGAATTGCATCTGCCACAACACTCCACCGGCAATGAAGAAGCGCATCATCGGCCAGCAGGACGGCCCGGAGGGGACCGCCTCGATCCCGCAACGACGTGATTCCGGCCGTGATTCGCGCACTCCCCGGCTTCGAACTGGCTAAGGTGGCCTCCATCGGACCCACTGAAGCGACTCCAACTGGCCCCAGTTCGCGGATGATTCGTGAAGACCAGGTGTTGCGAACCGGCCCCGCAGGGCGGCTGGTTTTGGGACCACCTGGTGGGGCTGCGAGCGGGAAAGTTCGCCGGGTTGGCAAGGGATGTCAGATCGCGGCGCTCGCTGATGGTTCCATGTCGCCGCGGGGGACGCCGGGTGAGGGCGTGTCACCCCGGGTGAGCAGTACTGCGAGCACGGCGATCAGGGAGCAAGCGGCCATGCCGGCGAAGAGCGGCACGGCGGTGTCCTCGCCGCCCAGGCCGACGAGCGGTGCGGCAACGCCGCCCAAGATGCTCTGCAGGGTGCCGAGTACGGCTGAGCCGGTGCCAGCAGCGTGTGGGACCCGCTCGATGGCGAGTGCCGTGGCGGTGCCGAAGACCTGGCCGATTCCGATGAAGGCGATCCCGATGAGCCCGAGGGCGAGAACGCGGTTGAGTTGACCGGCGAGAGTGACCACCAGCGCCGCTGTGGTGGCGATCAGCATCGTGGCCAGGCCGATGCGCAGCAGCAGTCGCGGGTGGTAGCGGCCGACCAGCTTGGTGTTGGCTGTGCTGGAGAGGGTTGCGGTCAGGGCGCCGAGCGAGAAGGCAACGGACGCCTGTCCCACGGTGAAGCCGAGGACGTTCTGGAGCAGGAACGCCGAAGCGGCGATGTAGCAGAACAGCGCGCCGCAGGCGAAGGAGAAGGCGAGGGTGTAGCCCACGTAGGCGCGGTCGGTAAGCACAGACCGGGCGGCCTGCAGGGTGGCTGCAACACCGCCAGGCCGGCGCCGCTGCTTGGGGAGGCTTTCGGGGATGAAAAACAGCACGGCCAGGAACATCAGCAGCGAGGCCCCCGACAGGATCCAGAAGACGCCCCGCCAGCCGCCTGCGTTGCTCACGACAGCGCCGCCTGCGAGGGGGGCCATGATCGGGGCGATGCCGCCGAGGGCCATCAGCACGCCGAAGAGCCTGGACGGCACCGGTCGCAACGTCGGAGATGACGGCCCGGCCCACCACGAGGCCGGCCGCGCCACTGAAGCCGGCCACGAAGCGCAGCACGGTCAGCCCTCCGAGGTTGGGAGCCATCGCGCACAGCGCCGTGGCCAGGGTGCATACCGCGGCGCCGGTCACCATCGAAACCGGAACCGACTCCTACCGCCTCGCCTCAACGCGGGCGCGGGCCGAGGAACCGGTGAAGGGCCGGCTGACCGCTGAGGGCTCCAACGTAATGGTCCTCCGCCCTTCTCGCGGAGGATCACCGAACGCTGTGCCAAGGGACATCCGGCGTGAGCATTTCGTGGATGCATCGGCGCAGTCCGCTGTTGGCGTCGACCGGTCCGAGCCACGGCACCCGCTGGAACAAGTCGCTGCATTGGTCGGTACTCGGGTCGGTCAGGAGGGCTCGGAGCTCGTCGGGGACGGGGTCGCCGACCAGGCACAGCCAGGCGAGGCCGGCGCCGATGCGGATCTCGGGCGATCGGCCGGGATCCGACCACAGCTCCCGGGCCCACGCCGGAGCGCGTTCATCCTGGTGTTCGCGTGCGAGCTGGGCGATCGCAAGGATCAAGCTCACACGGACCACCGGATCGCCTTCCACCGCCAGCCTGCGGTGCAGGCTTGAGAAGACGATCGGAACCTCGCTGGTCGCCGCCGCCATGACGAAGGCGGTTGCGGAGCGGACATCGGGATCAGAGTCGGGGAGAAGAGGGAACAGGAGGTGAAGGTCGTCCGTGATGGCATCGCGAGCAGCCTGAATCGTCCAGTTCGCCGGGCACATCGTGGTGCCCTCCGCCTCCAGCGGATCCTCGGCGACTTGGAGAAGGCCTTCGCGTGTTCCGTCCCCGAAGTGCTGGCATCGTCCGACCTCAGCGACCAGGCGAAGGGTGTTCGACCGGAGCCCGGGAACCCCGGTAGTCGCGATCCGGAGCAGGAACGGTACTGCCAGTGCTCCCACCGCGATCGTGCTGCCCTGATGGTGGAGGTTTTCCCATAGTTCCCCCAAGGCCCGGCCGGCAGCTTCGGCATCTTCGGAGGCGAGCGTCGCGAGGCGACCAGGTACCTCCTCGCCCGGGCCGTAGAAGTGCGGAAACCGCTGCCAAGGGATCTCGTCGTACTTGAACCCGTCTTTGACCTCCCGCGGGATCGCGCCCATGACCGTCCGCATGTCGACATCCGTACCTGCCCACGGCTCGGGCCACCTGGCCCAGCGGTCATCGTCCATGGTTTGGCCTTCCGGTCCACCGACACCATCCGAACCGCGGGAGTCTAACGACCGGAAATCAAGAACGCGGTCCTCCGCTGCCTTACTCCAGGGCACCGCACCACGGTGACGTCATTTCTCGTGAGCATCTGCAGCACTCGAGATCACCAACTGCTGATCAAACGCTGCTACTTCACGTGAACGAAGCCACCCCGATGTACGTGATCACGGGCAACCTGTCCGCCCAGAAGGGCGCCGACATCCGCCGCTGGGCGAAGAAAAACGAGGTCGAGTTGTGCTTCACCCCGACGTACCCCTCGTGGGCCAACCCGATCGAGGCCCGCTTCGGACCGCCGAGGGAGTTCACCATCGCCAACTCCGACCACCCCAACCACAGAGTGCAGACCGAGGCCCTGCACGCCTACCTGCGCTGGCGCAACGCCAACGCCCGCCACCGCGACGTCCTGGCCGCCGAGCGCAAGGAATGCGCCCGCATCCGCAGCGAGAAATGCATCCGCTGGGGTGGCCGGCCGATCTCAGCAGCAGCCTGACCAGCCAACCCCGACCGAACCTCTTCTCTGCGGCGCAGACGCCTGAGCCTATGCCCGGGGGTGCCGTCCCAGCGCCATGTGGTGAGCCGAGGGTGTCCGGGTAGTTCGGCGCGTCCGGTGGCCCACAAGAGGGTCGACCAGGTGTCCGTGGACGACGGTGCGTCCGGAAACAGCCGGGCGAGCACCCGCGAGCACAGATCGGTAGGCGGGCTCCATATGAGATCAAGCCCTTGGGCCAGGTCGTGCGTGTGCACCAGGGTCTCCACGATCCCCATCGCGGCGAAGCCCTCGGGGTCCGAGACTCCGAAGACGTGGTGAGCGCGGGTCTGCGGAGGTGTCGTGCGCACCATGGCTACCAGCAGTGCACCGCTCGCCTCCAGGACCTGCAGCAGGCCGGCGGGCCCCGCCTTGCGGTTCGCGTGAATGGCGTTCGCTGGGCCGCCGGGCCGTCGGCTCTCCCATACGAAGGGCACCTCACCATCCAGGGGCGGTGTTCTGGGGCCCAGTTGCGCAGCGTAGGCGAAGAGGTCGTCACTGAGGTGCTCGACGGTTTCCCAGCAGTCCCATTCCAGCGAACCGGCCTTGCCTTCCCAAGCAGCTGGGGGCGCCTCGCGAAGGACTGCCACAGCAAGCTGCACAGCATGGTCGAGGTCATCCGCGGTGACGGGGGGTCGGGAGAGGCCGGCATCGGCTGATCGGGACATGGCAGGACCGTACCGCGACCGCAAGGAGCCACCCCTCCTATTTAATCACCGGGCCAGCAACCGCCAGCAGGACGATTCAACTCGAAGGCGTGGGCCGCTTAGAGGGCGGAACGGCCGGCAGCAGCTCCCACAGCGGGCGTGAGTCTGACGCCCACACGGCCAGCGTCTGGCGGTCCGCTGCATGCAGCCGCTGCTGCTTGGCGAAGGTCACCTGCAGACGTCCAAGTGGTCGACTCCGTAGATCCTTCACAGGTTGACTGTGGAGCCTGTGTTGTGTGTGGTGCGGGGTCAGCGAACCGAACCCAGACGTTCACGCTTCCTTGTCAGCGAATCTGGTCGCTGTTCGGCCCGATGCCTTTGATCCTGGTCGGAGTTCCCTCCGGGGTGAACGAGTGGTGGAAGGTGAAGGCGTGCGGCGCGGAGCCGTGTTCGTGGAGGTGCTCCAGTCTGGAAACCCCGTCCTGCCAGGTGGGTATCACGCCGTTGGAGACCCACCAGAACACGTAACTGGGGTGTCCTGTCCTCTCGAACCAGTCGTAGCGCCTGTTCAGCGCCTCACGGTGCAGACCGGTGTAGATGGCGTCGAAGGCGGGGCGCAGGTCGGTCCAGACTGAGAGAGTGGCGGCCAGGGCGGTGGTTTCCGCCGTACGGCCCTTGCCGTACCAGGTCGGTACGGCGAACTCTCCCCATGCACCCCAGTCCGCCTCGAAGAGCGCGCCCCGGTCACCGTCTGCCGCTTCAGCATGAGCGAGGTACCCGGGGTGCTGACTGATCTTCCGGTAGACGGCCTCGCCGATGTCGTAGAACTCGCGCGTGAGAGGTGCGGGATCGGCGAGAGGTGTCTTCAGGACGCCGAACGTGTACAGCGCAAGATGGGGCATGCGTCTCTCCCTGGTTGGGGTGCCTGGTGTGGACCCGGTTCGGTGGCTTACGCACGGGCGAGTATTGGTGGGGCGTGACCAACTCATCCCGTCGCGGGTGGCTCAGCCTCAAGGAACTCCTGTGCGACCGTGCGCGATCGCCGAGGACCAGGTGAAAGTAGCTGCATCTGCGGGCCATGTCGAAGTTGCGTTTCCCCTGTCCAAGTGGCCTCAGACCGAATACTGGCTGCGGGTGCATTCACAGGTGGTGCTGCACGCCGCGCATGGACGCTCCAACGCATGCATCGCCCGGGAGGCGGGGCTGCATTTGGACATCGTGCGCCGCCGGCGTCGCCGGTTCGCCCAGGCGGGCATGCCCGGGCTCCAAGAACGTCAACGCTGCGGCCGTTCCTCCTCGTTCACAGCGCCGCCAGGCCGCCGAGGTCAAGTCGCTGGCCTGTCGGCTGCCTGCCGAGACTGAAGTACCACTCTCACGCTGGTCGTGCCCGGAACTGGCCCGCGAGGCCGCCCGGCGGGGCATCGCCCCGTTCATGTCGGCGTCGACCGTATGTCGCTGGTGGCCCAGGACGCGCTCTCTGGACCGGCATCTGCGCCACCTGCCATCAAGCCCTGCCTGCCGGGGCATGCACGACGCCGAGATCGACATCGACCTAACGGAGTCCTACTAGGCCGTGTTTTAGGTAGCGGGTGAGTCTTGGGCGGATAGTTCTTCCGCCAGTTCCATACAGCGCTGGCGGGCTGGGGAGAAGTCGTAGGGCATCTTGCCGGTGGCTTCGAACACGCTCATGGAGGCAGCCTCCCGCCTGCCAGAGCCGGGGTCGGCCTCGCCCTCGCCGTCATCGGCGGTGGCAGGGTGCAAAGTGTCCCAGGCGTCGAAGAGGGCATCGTCGTCCTTACCCAGGCCGGACTCCTCGATGACGGCCTGCAGGGCGCTTTCGAAGGCGTGCCGCTCGAAGGCCACTTGAGCCACCCGTGGATCATCGACGGCGACACTGTCATCGAGTGCCTCCTCGGCGTCATCGATGCGGTCGGAATCCTCCCGCAGAGTGGGATGCGTGGCCAGGACGACGAAGCGGGTGGCCTGGACGGCCGCGCCGAGCGGGCCGAAGATCCGCTCAGTGACCAGCAGAGTGTCCAGGTCCGCCTGACGCAGGGAGCCCTCGGGCAGGCTCTTGAGGCGTTCGGTGACGAGGTCGGAGAGCAGGCCCATCCGGCTGCCTTCGGTGCGCATCCGCCGCACGGCGGTCCGTTGCCGCCGCAATTCCGCCTCCTGCTCGGCGAGGGTTTCCTCCAACCGCTCCAGGATGCCCGCGATACCGTCTCCGCTGTCCGCACCGGCGGAAGCCGTGCCGGTGGTAAAGGCGTCACGGATGTCGTCCAGGGCGATCCCGGCGTCGGCCATCTTGCGAATCCACAGCAAGCGGATCATGTCCTCGTACCCGTAGCGGCGGCGGTCATCGGCGCCCCGCTCAGGCTCGGGGAGCAGGCCGATCTCGTGGTAATAGCGAATCGCCCGTGGCGTGCTGCCGACGAAGGCCGCCGCGTCACCGATCTTGACGTGACGGGGTGGCATGAAAGACGAATGCATGAGCAGGGACCTTTCCTCAAGGCATCGGGACGTAAGTCCACCGGACCACATGCCGCTACGGAAGGTGCAACCCCATACACACCGCGCCGCGCCAACGCCAGGAAACGCGCCCTTCCTCCGTAGTGACCGCAGGGCCGTCCTTTGCTGCTGTTGGCATCCGCACGACGGCAGGCTGAGGGTTCACAGCCACTGAGGAATCGCCGCGACCTGAACCCGGCCGCACCAGCTCTCGCCTGCAACAACGTCAGCAGTCGGGCCCACACACCCCGACGCTGCCATCTCCGGAACAGTCCATACACCGTCTGCCACGGTCCGTACTCGAACGGCAGGTCCCGCCATGTCATTTAGAAGCGTTCGGCTTGTGGCGTCGATGCGGGCGACGGCGTCCTCGAAGGCGACGGCGACCGTTCGCGAAGGGGCGCGGGCGGTGTTCCCGGGCTGGGCCTCGTCGCCTTCTGCGGATTGAGTGCTGTCCTCAGCGGCCGGCGGCGCTGCTGGGACGAGCCGGTTTGTGTCCAGAAGCTCCAGCGCTCGGTGGATGCCGTCGATGGTGGCGAGTCATTGACGATGGTCTGCAGACGGTCGATGTGTTCGGTGGCCGTCTCCAACGAGGTGGCGTACATCTTGCGGAGGCCGTTCCAGGTCGTCCTGGTCGCTTCAGTCGCTGACGCTGTATCGCCTCTCGTCTGCCCGCAAGCTTCCCGCCTCAGTCGACAAGCCGGGCTGTGCACCGATGCGGGACGTACGCAGGACGCCGCGACGGCGTATTACCGCTGCCGTTGTGAGGCTGAGACACAGTAAGGCCAGTGCCGATGTTCCGTACGCCGGCAGGTTCGGCGGCGGGTTCTTCACCCAACCGTGAGAGAGGATCCGAAATGGCTGCCGAGGATCATAGGTGACGATCATGGCCGCGCCGGGGTGCGCGTCGGGATACATCCCGGCGTAATCCGAAAGCTTGGCCTCTCTTCCCGCCTGGCCTCCGCTGACGAAGCGAACCTTGACGTACCTCGGCTCTGAGTCAACGCCAATGACGGTGGCCGCGGAAGTGACCCCCCTGGCGCGGAGATCTTGAACCAGGGAGTGCGATGGGAACCAGAGAACGCCGGTCAAAGCGAGGCACAGGAGGAATATCCCGAACATGGCCAGGATCACGCGGCGTCGCGGGGGCTTTGGCCGTGGCTTCCACCCCGCTATCCTGCGGCTCGCCTGGCGTGCCGCTTCCACGTGTGGCGGCAGCTGATACTCCTCAGCCGGGCGTTTGTTTCTCTTCTTAGCCACAGTTGGGCGACCTCAGGACCATCCGCTTACCCTATCGGACTGGTGGGGACATTCTTCCGGCTCCGTCCGGTCGGGAACCGCTGGACCCCGCCACATCCCTGTCTCGATTCTCAGCGAACTCGGACGAGCGACCGTACCGGGCCGCCACATGCTCCGAGGACACCGCCCGCGACCTGGACGTCGCCCGCGGGATCCTGGGAGAACGGAAGATCTCGTACGTCGGCGGGCCGGCTGTTTCCCGGCCGCAGCGATCGTATGGTGCACGACAGCGCCGTCGACCCGAACCGCTTCGGACGGCACACGGACCTGGCCATGGCCGCCGGGTCCGAGGCCGCGTTCCGGGACGGAGCCGCCCTGACCGCCCGCCGGGACGGCACCTACCACCTCGGCGACACCCCGGCCGAGGTACGCGCCTCGTCGTCCAGAACCAGTGGGACTCGCAGACCCCGCTGTCCGAGGCCTGGCCATGCGCCGCGCACTGCACGGCGCGCCCGCCTGCTCCAGACCGACGGCGGCCGAGGCCACGCCGTCTACGGCTTCCCCGGGGCCCTCGCCTGTGGCACCGCCATGGTGGACGCCTACCTGGCCGAGGGCCGGCTGCCCGCCCGGGACACCACCTGCCCGAGCGCAGGGGCTCCTCGCACCATGACACCCGGGCCGGACTTGGATGCTCGTCGCCTCGTAAGTCCGGTTCGCGAGGCTCCCGTTACCGGCGCCGACTCCGGGTGGAATCCTGTTGGTCCACCTCTCCCGTCACGGGGCGTGTCCGGCGGACCGGTTCCGGACGCCTCTCGTCAGCGCGCGGCCTTGAAGCCGACAGGGAGGAAGTAGCTCCGGCCCTGGCCCTCGGCGCCCGCGTCGGCCTTGACGTGGGTGACCTTCACCGCCCGGCTTCAGCACCACGTGCTTCGACCAGCCGCCGATCGAAGCCGTCGGCCCCGCCGCGCCGTCGGCGTATGCCGATCCCGCGCGCCGAGGACGGACCCGGCGACGATCGCCGCGCCCACCACGAAACCGCCGGTCCGGCGAAGAACGACCTCCTTCCCTTACCCGATCACAAGTGGTGGTGATCACGCCGTCCCGGTCAGATGGAAGGACGGCCTCACCGTGCTCGAGTCGCCGCAGACAGGTCCTGGGAGGGGTCGGTCAGGCGGTAACCCAGTAGGTGCGTGTGTTGGTGAACTCGCGGATGCCGGCGGCAGCCAGTTCGCGGCCGTAGCCGCTGCGCTTGGTGCCGCCGAAGGGCAGGCGTGGGTCGGAGGCGACGATCGCGTTGACGAAGGCCGCGCCGCTGGTGATACGGCGGGCGAGGGCGACGCCTCGGCCGGGGTCGGACGTCCAGATGCTCAGGCCGAGTCCGTAGGCGGTGGCGTTCGCCAGCCGTACGGCGTCCTCGTCGTCCTGGGCGACCGTGATGGTGGCGAGCGGGCCGAAGGTCTCCTCGTCGAAGGCGGGCATGCCGGGGCGGGTGTCCGCCAGCACGGTCGGCTGGTAGAAGTAGCCGTCGCCGGGGAGCGGTTTGCCCCCGGTCAGCAGGCGGGCGCCCGCGGCGACGGACTCCTCGACCTGCCGCTGGATCGCCGCCCGGAGGTCGTCGCGGGCGAGCGGGCCGACCTGGGTGTCCCGTGCGCGCGGGTCGCCGACACGCAGGGCTTCGACGGCCGCCACGAACGCGGCGGTGAAGGCGTCCGCCACCGGGGCGGCGACGATGAACCGCTTCGCGCACACGCAGCTCTGGCCGGAATTGGTGAAGCGCGCCTTCACCGCGGCCGTTGCGGCTCCGTCGGAGTCGGCGTCGTCCAGGACCACGAAGGCGTCCGAACCGCCCAGTTCCAGTACGGACTTCTTCGCCGCGCTCCCCGCCGCGGAGCCGACGGCCGCGCCAGCCCGGTTGCTTCCGGTGAGGGTGACGGCGGCGACGCGGTCGTCCTCGATGAGCCGGGCGATGGCCTCCGGCACTTCTGCGTCGGCGATGACCAGCGTGGTCACCAGGTGTTCGGGAAGCCGGCCGCGACGAAGAGGTCCTGAAGGGCGAGCGCGCTTGCGGTGACGTTGGAGGCATGTTTGAGCAGGATCCCGTTGCCCGCCACCAGGGACGGGATGGCGAAGCGCATGACTTGCCAGACGGGGAAGTTCCACGGCATGACGGCCAGGACCAGGCCGACCGGCTCGTGGGCGACCCAGGCTTCGGCTCCGTCGATGTCCACCTGTTCGTCGGCGAGGATTCCCGGTCCGTGCTCGGCGTAGTATTCGGCGGTCAGGGCGGACTTGCTCACCTCGCCCTCCGCCTCACCGACCGGCTTACCCATCTCGGTGACGGCCAGATGGGCCAGGGTTTCCTCGTGTTCCCGCAGGGCACTGGCCAAGTGACCGACACGGGTGGCCCGTTCGGCGACGGGGACCAGGGCCCAGGCGCGGGCGGCGGCGTGGGCGCGCTCCACAGCCGCCTCGATCCGTACGGTGTCCCAGGCTTTGTACTCGGCGAGCGGCTGCCCCGTGGCGGGGTCGGTGGTGCGGATGGTGACGCTCATGAGGTGGGTGCCCCTCCCTTGTCGTGCTCGGAGAGGTGCTCGAAGGTCTCGCCGGTGGCGGTGATGGTGCGGGTGACGTCCCGGCCGCCGTAGACCCAGTAGATCCGCATGACGCCGGCACCGCGGTTGAAGAAGCGGTGCGGTATGCCGGCGGGCACCCAGGTGGCCTGGCCGGGCTCCAGGTCGAAGAACTCGCCGTCGATCTCCGCGGTCGCCTCGCCCTCGAGGATCAGCACCGACTCCTCGACGTTGTGGCTGTGCAGGGGCAGTCCGGTACCGGGCTGGAAGACGGTCTGGCCGGTGGTGATGACGGCCGTCTCGGAGTTCCATCTTCCGACGTAGGGGATGGTGGCCACTCCCCCGCCCCGGTCGAAGCGTTCGACCTCGTCGGGGTGGATGAGCAGGTTGGGCGCGGTGGGCTCGGTGCACATGCGGCGGCTCCGGTCAGCGGGTCAGAAGGTCAGCAGTGGTGGAACAGGCGGCGCGAGAGGGTGTTCACCTGGCTGCCGGGGACGACGTACTTCGCCGCGGCCTCGCGCCAGATCTTGAAGTGGGGTGCCGTGCGGTGGGTCTCGACGGCGGCCTCGTCGTCGTAGATCTCGTGAAAGACGAAATGGTGGTCGTCCGCCAGGTCGCAGACGACGTCGAAGTAGCGGCAGCCCGGCTCGTCGGTGAAGGAGCGCTCGGCGTTCTCCTCGATGGCCTTGAGGAAGTCGTCACGGCAGCCGGGGAGGACCTGGAGGGACACGGTCAGCGTGATCATGCGGGCAGCTCCTGGGAAGCGGGAACGGGGGTGGGCAGGGGTACGGCGGTGGCGTGGGCGATGGCGGCCAGGGAGGCCCAGGTGTCGTCGACGAGCGTGATGCCCTCGGTCCGCAGGCGCTCGGCGGTGCGGATCTCCGGCTCGCCGGGGACGAAGATCTCGGTCGTGCCGGGTGCGGTGGGGGTGGACTTGGTCTCCTCGATCAGGGTCTCCATCCGCGCCTCGAACTCGGCCGGGTCGGCCATCGACCGGATGTCGACGCAGATCAGCAGGTGCCCGACACCGCTGCGGCCGGTGGGGCGGTACGGGCCGACCACAGCTGACCCGAAGGCGCTGCCGGTCAGCACGCCCGCCAGGACGTCGAACATGAAGGAGATGGCGTAGCCCTTGTGGCCGGCCATCGGCAGGATCAGGCCCTCGATGGCGTGGCACGGGTCAGTGGTCGGCACGCCGTCCGCGTCGGCCGCCCAGCCGTCGGGGATCGGCTCGCCGCGCTCCTTGGCGTGGTAGATCTTCCCGCGGGCCACAGCCGTGTTCGCGATGTCCATCACGACCGTGCCGTACCGGCCGCCCGGGGCGGCGATCGACCACGGGTTGGTGCCGATCCGCTTCTCCCGCCCGCCCCAAGGGGCCATCGCCGGGCTGGCGTTGGTGGCCAGGAGCGCCACACAGCCCTGCTCGGCGGCCTTGCGGGTGAAGTACGCGGCCGTACCGAAGTGCCCGGAGTCGCGGACCGCGACCGCGCTGATCCCGTGCCGACGGGCGCGCTGCACGCCCCAGGTCACCGCACGGTCGGTGAGCACCTGACCGAGCCCGTCACACCCGTCCACGACCAGGACGGCGCCGCTGTCGGTCAGGACCTCGGGGGCCGCGACGGCAGTGGTCGCGCCGCTCGCGAGACGACCGAGGTACCAGGGCAGGCGCAGCATCCCGTGGGACGGATGCCCCCACAGCTCCGCGGTCACCAGCGTGTCGGCGAGCAGCCGGGCGTCCGCGGGCGGAACGCCGTGGGCTTCAGTGGTGGCGGCGGCGAACCCCAGCAGGTCAGCGGCGCCGACGGTATGCGGCATGAGACGGCCCCTCGCATCGAGGAATGATGTATCCACGCCTGTATACAGGATGCGTCATGCGGAAGCCACCGCCACCGGCTGATCGCCGGACCGAGAAGTGAAGACGAGCGAGAGCGAGCTACTGGCGGGCGACATCCAGGTGGATGTTCGCGCCGATCGCGAAATCCTGGCCGGTCAGGCTGTCGATGAGCGCTTGGAGGGTCTGTGCGAGGTGGTGCCGGCCGGCTGCCTCCGCCGCCTGCGCGTCCCCCTGCACGATCGCCTTCAGCATCGCGCGATGCTCCTCCAGCGACGTGAGCATGCGGCGCGGACCGCTGTGCGACAGGTGCCGCAGCCGTACGGTCTCGCTGCGCAGGTCACGGATCGTGCGGGCGAGGTAGGGGTTGCGGCACGCGGCGATGACCGCCTGGTCGAAGCCCTCGGTCACCTCGTAGAACTCCTGGTAGGACCGCGCCTGGGCGGCGGCGTCCAGCGCGCGGAAGGACTCGTCGAACTCCTCCAGCCGCTCCAGCAGTTCACGGAACGGCGCCAGGACGCGCTCGTCGACCGCGCCCGCCGTCGCGACGGACGCGGCCGCACGCGGCTCCAGCAGCATCCGGAAGTCGAACAGGGCCCGCACACCGCCCAGCGAGATCGCGGCCACCCGGGCGACCTCCCCCGGCACGAAATCGACCAGCCCTTCCCGGGCCAGCCGCCGGATCGCCTCCCGCACCGGCGTCCGCGAGGCACCCAGCTCCTCGCCCAGCTGCACCTCGCTCAGCTTGGCCCCCGGCCGCAGCCGCAGCGACTCGATGTCACCCTTCAGCCGCTCGTAGACCGCCTCGCTCTTACCGGTTGACCGAGCCACGGAACTCCTCGTCGATCCTGCGCGCACATCTTTGTATACAGGTTAGCGGGGTCATCCGCCCAATGGTTCACCACCTGCGGAGCCCCCGGAGGGCTGCCCCGTGCCGTTCGTCCACCCCTGCGAAAGGGCGGGGCAAGACCGGGGTCCGGCCCTGCCCCGCCCTGGGGCTCACTGGAAATCAGCGCGTCGTCGCCAACTCCTAAGGCAGCGCGACGCCGCATCGGTTCGCGAGCTCGTCGGCGCTGACGCCGTACGCCTCCCGAATCCGTACGCCGTCCGGGCCGACGTCGAAGACGCCGTGGTCCGTGTAGACGCGGCTGACGCAGCCGACGCCGGTGAGCGGGTAGGTGCACCGAGGGACAAGCTTGGGTTCGCCGGAGCGGGTGAAGAGGGTCATCATCACGTAGACGTCCTTGGCGCCGATGGCGAGGTCCATGGCGCCGCCGACGGCCGGGATGGCGTCGGGCTCACCGGTGTGCCAGTTGGCGAGGTCGCCGTTGAAGGCGACCTGGTAGGCACCGAGGACGCAGACATCGAGGTGTCCGCCGCGCATCATCGCGAAGGAGTCGGCGTGGTGGAAGTACGCCGCCCCGGCAGCTCGGTCACCGGGACCTTGCCCGCGTTGGTCAGGTCGGCATCGACCGCATCGCCCTCGGCCTTCGGCCCCATGTTGAGCATGCCGTTCTCGGTATGCAGCACCACTCCGGAGTCGGCCGGCAGATGGTCGGCGATCTTGGTGGGCTGCCCGATACCGAGGTTGACGAAGGAACCGGCCGGGATGTCGCGTGCGATGACGGCGGCCAACTCGTCCATCGAGAGCCGGTGGTCGGCGTGTGCCTGGGAGCTTGGGCTCGTGGTCATCGTGCCCCCTGCACGGTGTAGTGACGGGCCGCCACCTGGACGACCCGGTCGACGTAGATGGACGGGGTGACGACGGCCTCGGGGTCGAGCTGCCCGGCCTCGACGACCTGGTCGACCTGGACGATGGTCGTCGTCGCGGCCGTGGCCATGACCGGCCCGAAGTTGCGGGCGGTCTTGCGGTAGACGAGGTTGCCCACCTCATCCGCGACGTGCGCGGCGATCAGCGCGTAGTCGCCCTTGACGGGGTACTCCAGCAGGTAGGTCCGGCCGTCGATCTCCCGCTCCTCCTTGCCCTCGGCCAGCGGCGTGCCGACCGCGGTCGGGCAGTAGAACGCGCCGATGCCGGCCCCGGCCGCGCGCATCCGCTCGGCGAGGTTGCCCTGCGGCACCACCTCGAGTTCGATCTTCCCCTCGCGGTAGAGGCCGTCGAAGACCCAGGAGTCGGCCTGGCGCGGAAAGGAGCAGAGCACCTTGCGCACCCGGCCGGCGGCCAGGAGCGCGGCCAGCCCGACATCGCCGTTGCCGGCGTTGTTGGACACGATGGTGAGGTCCTTCGCGCCCTGCCGGATGAGCGCGTCGATCAGGTCGAACGGCATGCCGGCCAGCCCGAATCCGCCGACGAGGACCGTGGATCCGTCTTCGATTCCGGCGACCGCTGCATCGGCGGTCTCGATGATCTCCGCTCGGCTCACTGGGCCATCCCCGTCACGTCGCAGTTCTCGAGTACGACGGCGAGCCCCTGGCCGACCCCGATGCAGATCGCGGCGACGCCGTAGCGCTGCTCGGTCTCGCGCAGCACCTTGGCCAGCGTGGCGAGGATGCGGCCTCCCGATGCGCCCAGCGGGTGCCCGATCGCGATGGCGCCGCCCTTCTGGTTGACGAGAGCGGGGTCGATCTTCCACGCGTCGAGGCACGCCAGCGACTGCACGGCGAAGGCCTCGTTGAGCTCGACCGCGCCCACCTGGTCCCAGCCGATCCCGGCCCGGGCCAGCGCACGGTTCGCGGCCTCGACCGGGGCGTAGCCGAAGGCCTGCGGCTGAAGCGCCATCACGCCTCGGCCGCGATGCGGGCGATCGGGTCGGTCCCGATCGTGGCCGCCGCCTCCTCGCTGCCCAACAGCACGGCCGAAGCACCGTCGTTGAGCGGGCTCGCGTTGCCCGCGGTGATGGTGCCGCCCTCCTCCGGTGTCCGGAAGACCGGCTTGAGGCCGGCCAGCGTCTCCGGGGTGGATCCGGGTCGGATGCCCTCGTCGCGGGTGAGGTCGACGCCCGCCACCGGTGCCACCAGGTCGTCGTAGAAGCCCGACTCCCAGGCCGCGTGGGCGAGTCGGTGGGAGCGGGCGGCGAACTCGTCCTGCCGTTCGCGAGAGATCCCGAAGCGCTCCTGGAGCTGCTCGTTGGCCTCGCCGAGGCTCACCGTCCACTCCTTCGGCATCCGCGGGTTGACCAGCCGCCAGCCGAGCGTGGTCGAGACCGCGGTGACGTCGCCGGCCGGAAACGGCTTCGCCGACTTGGGCAGCACCCACGGCGCCCGCGTCATCGACTCCACGCCGCCCGTCAGCACCACCTCGGCATCACCGGACTCGATCGCCCGGCCGGCCATGATCGCCGCGTCGAGGCTCGAGCCGCACAACCGGTTGACCGTGGTGCCGGGCACGCTCACCGGGAGCCCGGCGAGCAGCGCCGCCATGCGGCCGACGTTGCGGTTCTCCTCGCCGGCGCCATTGGCGTTGCCCCACACCACGTCGTCGATCGCGGCGAGGTCGAGGTGCGGCACCTTGGCGAGCGTCGAGGTGATCGCGGCGGCGGCGAGGTCGTCGGGGCGGACGCCGGCCAGCGCGCCGTTGAGGCGGCCGAACGGCGTCCGCGCAGCGGCGTACAGGAATGCACTCATGGCAGCGACGCTAGCCCTGGGAAGAGATATCCTGAAGTACGCATATCGAAGCCGATTGATATGGACGACATATGGATCTGCGCCACCTTCGGTACTTCGTGGCCGTGGCCGAGGAACGCCACTTCGGCCGCGCCGCCGAGCGGCTCCACATGGCCCAACCGCCACTCTCCCAGCAGATCCGCCAACTGGAGGCCGAGCTCGGCGTCGAACTGCTCCACCGCACCACACGCCGCGTCGACGTCACCGAGGCCGGCCGGGCGTACCTGGAGCGGGCGCGCGCGATCCTCACCGACGTCGACGAGGCCGCCCACCACGCGCGGCTCGTCGCCGCCGGCTCGGTAGGGCACCTCGCGATCGGGTGCGTGGGCTCGGCGACGTACAGCCTCCTGCCCGCGCTCTCACGCCGGCTCACGGAGGAGCTGCCCGGCGTCGACTTCTCCTTCCGCGGCGAGATGCTCGCGCCCGACCAGGTCGAGGCGCTGCGCACCGGCGCGATCGACGTCGCCCTGCTGCGTCCTCCGGCGGCCGACCTTTCCCTCACCGTGCACACCCTGCGCCGGGACCGGCTCGTCGTCGCCGTACCCGTCGACCACCCGCTCGCCCGCCGGAAACGGCTGCGCGCCGCGGACCTCGCCGGCGCCGACCTGATCGTGCACTCCGCCGACCGCCGCTCGGTGATGTACGACGTCGTCCTGGGCCTCCTGCGCGACGCCGGCGTCGAGCCGCGCATCCGCCACGAGGTCGGCGAGACCTCGACGCTGGTCACCCTCGTGGCCGGCGGCCTGGGCGTCGCGGTCGTACCCGAGCCGGTGACCGCGCTGGCGCTCGACGGTGTCGCCTACCTGCCGCTGGCGGGGGCCGCGGCAGGCGTGGAGCTGGCCGTCGCCCACCGCGCCGACCGCTCCGAGCCGCACCTGGCACGCACCGTGGGGATCATCCGGGCGGCGATCTGAGAACCAGGGGGGGCGTGGCACTCCAGTAAAGCCCCCCGTTGCAAATGGACTTACCAGGGAAAGGGGCCTACGCGACGGAGTCGCGAGCCTGGTTTCGCGATGCGGTCGTCAGTGGTGTCGTCTGCTCCGCCCGCCCCGATGGCGCCGATGACTTCCCCGTCCGGGCAGATTTGCTTCCCCTCGCGTCCAGCTTCCCATGGCTCCCTGCCCCGTGTCAATCATGCCCAGCGCCACTCCGACGATGATGATCAGGCCGCCCGTGACCTGGGCGAGCCTGATCGACTCGCCGTTGATCACGACGGCGCCGATGACGCCGAAGACCGGGACCAGATTAAGGATGTTGACAGCGACGCTCGACGTCATCCTGCGCAGGCCGTAGTTGTAGAGCAAGAAGCCGCCGACCGAGCACGCCACGGCCAGGTAGGCCAGCAGCGCTGAGGCGGTCGCGCCTGGCATCCGCCAGTCGTCGGCCTCCAGTAGGGACGCGAGCAGGAAGCCGCCCGCGCCCGCCAGGGTCTGATGGTAGGTGACGCTCGTGGCGTCCTGGCCGGCGCTCGCGCGCTTGCCGAGTACGTTGTAGCCGGCCCAGGCCAGCCCGCCGAGCAGCAGCAGGATGTCCCCCAGCCAGCGTGAACTGCCGCCGACCTCGGCTCCATTGCGTACGACGAGGAAGGCGCCGACGGTAGCCAGCAGCACGCCCGTCACCCTCGGCAGCGGCATCCGGGCGCGGAAGACGACCAGTTCCACCAGCATCGTCATCAGCGGGTACGTGGCCACGATCAGCGACGCGTCGGATGCCGTGGACAGATCGACGCCGACGTTCTCCAGGATGAAGTACACAGTGATGCCGAGGAAGCCGCTCAGGTAGAGCTGCCGCCGCTGCCGGGGGCCCGGCCGGGCCGGGCGGTGCCGACTCATCAGTACCATCACGCCCAGGAGTAACGCCGCGAGGGTGAACCTGATGGCGCCGATGCTGAGCGGGCCGACGTCCTCCAGCACCTGCTTGGTCACCGCGTACGAACTGCTCCAGAACAGTGCGGCCGCCATGACCGCACACACCGCCAAGACCGTGGTCCCACGTTCACGCATATCGAGTCGCCCCTCCACTTCCCAGTGCCTCCCACCACGCCGTGACCGAACGAACGTCAGCCAACTAGGCTGGAGGCTAACAAGATCATCGACAGCGATGCGGAGAGGCCGAATTACCTTCGGAATCTCGCGGAGTGAGGCAAGCGTGGACGAACTAGATTCGGCACTGGTGCGGATGTTGCAGGAGGACGGTCGGCGCACCAACCGGGACATGGCGGAGGAACTCGGTATCGCCCCGTCTACGTGTCTGGAGCGCGTCCGGTCACTGCGCAGAAGTGGCGTCCTGACGGGGTTTCACGCGGAGGCAGATCTCGCGGCGATCGGCCGCGGGTTGCAGGCGGTGATCGCTGTACGGGTCCGCCCGCCGACACGTGCCGTGATCGAAGCCTTCCAGACCTTCCTGGAGGCGATGCCCGAGGTCGTCTCGATCTTCGTCCTCACCGGCAACGACGACTTCCTCGTGCACGTCGCCGTCCGGGACACCGACCATCTGCACGCAGTGGTCCTGGAGAAGCTGGCGAAGCGCCCGGAACTCGCGGACGTACGGACGTCGGTGGTTTACGGTCACATGCGCAAGAAGGTCATCGGTCCGGCATGACCCCGAGCTCTGCCGGCCGGGCCCGGGATGAACGCTGACCCCCGCAGCCCGTCGTGCGTCCCGCTCAGCTCAGGTCAGGTCTGGCTTCGCGCCTGCCGGCTCGACGTTCAGCGCCGGGCGGCGTTCAGTGGCCGGTGGTGACGAGGTCTTCGAGCTGGTGAGTGAGGCCGGCGTTGGGCTGGGGGATGGTGCCGAACCTGTCGATGCGGTCGACGTCCAGGTCGTCCACGGCGTCCTTGACGGCGTCCTCCGGGACGGTGGCCGCGTCATGGATTTCTTCCTCGACCGCCGCGACACCCTCAAGCCGCGCGGCTGCAGGTCAGAGGGCCACCCTCTGTGGCCTCACAGCAAGGGAGGGTATGCCGGTATGACACTGCTGCCGACCTCTGCGCCCGCGTCCCTGCCGGGCGTCCACCGTCTCGAGCCCGAAGGCCTCCCCGCTGCCGAGACGAACGAGCCGGCCGCGCCGCGGGTTTCGAGTGTCCATGCGGTTCCGCCTCGCAGCCGCCACCGACAACGGGGGCTTGCCCGGGCGGCTCTGGGCAAGCCCTCGCGCTGCCGGGGTGGCTTGCCGGGGGCACCGCCTGCCGCTCCGCTTCGAGCGTCAGGGACTCGCAGTCGTCGCGCAGGGGCGGGTGGCTGTCCGCGCAGCCATGACCGCGCTGGGATTCGGCGTCAGTACCGCGTAGGGAAGAGTTGGAGCTTCGCCTTGCTGCCGGAGACCGACTTCACCCAGATCTTCAGGTTGTTGAACTTGACGGTGCCGCCCGGGCTGGTGCTGCCGCTGAGGCTTCCGTTGGCGGCCGACATCTTCACCGATCGGGAACTGATGCTCGTGATCTTCAACTTGCCGAACCCGAACTTGCGGCTGTCGACCTTGATGGTCTTGGGGGCCGAGACGGTGGTCTTGCACCGCCCGTCGTAGCAGGGTCCATTGGCGGCAGAGGCCACCGGAGTCATCAGGCCGAACCCGAGTGTGCCCGCCATGGTCAGGGTCACGGCAGTTGTCGCGGCCCGCCGGCGCACACGTGCAGTGGTCACCGGGGTGGCGGCTGCAAGTCGGCCCATACGGTTACGGTTCACGTCATCGTCCTTCGGTGGGTCGGAAACGGTACGGCGGGGATCCCTGCACGGTGGAGTCCAGACGCCCTGGTCTGTTCGCATCAGAGCCGGCCGGCTGGTGCCCCGCTGCACCGATTCCAGCGGGCCGCCTGGTTGTTCAGGAACCGGCTCCCCCACACTGAACAAACCGGCGGCCCATCCCACACGGACCGGTGCCACTCAGGCCCCGTCCCGTCTCAGTGATCTGGCCACCCGATGACGGCTGCCCGAAGCGCCGGGAAAACCGGTGGAGCAGTCGAAGCACGGGTCCGTACCGTTCCTGGGGTGACCTATCTGAGCCCTCTGGGATATCTACTGGGCATCGAGGGCGCCGCTTTGCTGCGCGCCTTCAGGGAAGGAAGCGCAGACCGGGCGTTCGTCGAAGCCCGGATCGCCGAGATTCGCACCCTGCTGAATGCGTCCACGCTCGGCGAGGGGGTCACGGCGAGTCCGGGCACGATCAGCGTGGCCGAGGTCTACCAGTCCTGGGCGCCGCACTATGACACCCCCGGCAACCAGATGATCGACATTGAGCAGCCCGCTGTCCGGCGCATCCTGGACGGCCTGCCCGTCGGCACGGCATTGGATGCGGCCTGTGGTACTGGTCGGCACACCCTCTATCTGCATGAGCTCGGCCACGATGTGATCGGCGTCGACGCCTCGCCGGACATGCTCGCCCAAGCACGCAAGCGCCTGCCAGATGTGGAGTTCCACGAGGCCGACCTGCACCGACTGCCGCTTCCCGACGACGCGGTCGACACCGTCGTCTGCGCGCTCGCCCTGACACACGTCCCCCACTTGGCACCCGTGCTGACCGAGTTCGCGCGCGTCCTGCGTCCTGGCGGTCACCTTGTGATCTCGGACGCCCACCTGCTGGTGTCCTACCTCCGGCCGACCCCGGCCCGTCGTCCCGGCCCGGACGGCCACCCGTCCCTCCTCACCGAATACCACCGCCCGCTCAGCGCTTACCTCGCCGCCGCCCTTCCCCTCGGTTTTCAGGTCCGGCACTGTGAGGAACCCCGCCGCCCGCGCCTCGCCCTGGAACCCGACGCCGCCCCGGACCCACTTCCGACCCACATGTCCTGGGACCTGTTGCACTGGTGCCCGGAGGCGTCGGCCGCGGCCTTGGACG
Organism: Streptomyces tuirus; assembly: GCA_018195615.1. GTDB lineage: Bacteria > Actinomycetota > Actinomycetes > Streptomycetales > Streptomycetaceae > Streptomyces > Streptomyces tuirus_A. The sequence goes on from JAGTPG010000002.1 coordinate 93,896, forward strand.
AATCCCCGGTCGTGGTCATCTGGCATTTCCAACTCGAAGACACCGGGAAGTTGGTGCCGGAGGGCTACAGCCAGGTTCCGGAGCTCAGGCGTTGGCGTGGCGGCGCCAGCCCATCTTCCGTGGGGCGGCGTGGTGCGTGGGCTCAGCCGAACGGGCGGCCTGCTGACGCAACAGCCACACGGACGTCATGGACAGCAGAACGGTGAAGACCCCCAGGACGACTACCGATACCCACATCTGTCGGCTTCCAGGGTTTTCCCATCCCGACGATGCGGCCGAGGCAGCCCACAAGACGGCGCCCCCGGCGTAGAAGGTGCGGATCCTGCGCAGCTGCCGCAGGGCTCGTACGGACTCGGCGTGATCGTTCCTTGGTGCCATGTCGACGCAGGTACCCCGATACCGCCCTCCATCACGGCGGCTCAGCTCCAGCTGCGACTGGGCGGCGACTCGGTGCTGGGGGTAAGCAGAGGCGCCATGATCGGACGGCTGCCCGAACGCGTCCTCCGCACTGTCCCGTCGGCACTCGGGCCGCACTTGACATGACTCGGATGGGAACAACTAGCCACGCCTGTCCGTACCATCTCTGTACCAGAGCACCGTGCGGCACATGCGGTCTCACGGCCGGGCCGCCGAGCCCCGAGACAGGCATCACCCACAGCGCGGTCACACGTCGAGGAAAGGTCAGCATCATGCCCGAGGCAACAAATCCCGCCACGGAACTGGCATCGCAGTACATCGCACAGGTGACCGGCGACTTGGAGGCAAACCTCAAGGAGCAGGAACGCATCAGTGCGGAGATCGCCTCCCTGCAGGAGCAGCTTGCCTCTCTGCAGCGGGACCACACCGTGCTGGTGAACATGCGGCAGGCACTCGGCATCCCAACGGCCCAGGGCGAGTCCGCAGCTGAGTCCCGCGGTGCCGCGGTCCCCTCCCCCGGCGAAAGAAGGCCGGCGCCGCGCCCGGTGGAAAGGGGAAGGCCCGCAAGTCCACCGCAGCGCCGGCGAAGAAGACGGCGAGGAAGCCCGCGGCCAAGGAGGCGGCGGGCTCCGCGAAGGCGGCCCGACCGACCCTGGTGGAGCTCATTCGCCGCCACCTCGCCGAGCAGAAGGAACCGCGCTCCGCCACGGAGATCTCCGCAGAGCTCGGCCAGACTTACCCCGACCGCGACTTCGCGGCCAAGGTCGTGCGCGTCACGCTCGAGGGGCTCGTGGCCAAGAGCCAGGCGGAGCGCTCCAAGCAGGGCAGGTCCGTCTTCTACAGCGCCCCCGCCTCTGAGTCGGCCCCTGCGCCCGAGCCGGGGCGCAGTCCGAGGCCGCCGATCGCTGAAAGTGCGCTGGATCTGGCTGTTCGGGCCTGTCAGCGAGGGCGCCAGGTCGAACCCTGGGCGGGTGATGTGAGCGTCCGGGCGGAGGCGCCCGCTCTCGACCGGCCGCTGGTGCATGGCGGCGGTGGCGTCGCCGCCTGCGTCAGAGCCGCCGGTCTCGGCGTGGGGCCTTGAGCGGCAGGCTGGGGAATCGATGCTGTCTCACGAGTGTGGCGGTGCGCTCTGCGGCCTTCTCGCACCCCGCAGGGGGAGACGGGTGGCGAGAGCAGCGGCGGTGCGTACGAGCGGTGTGGTCATGATTCCGGCGACGCTGGTGCGGCCGGCGATGTAGGCGTCGAGACGACGCCACGCCGGAGGCAGGCGGGTCAGGGCCGTGTGGACGAGGCCGGGGTTGCGGGTGAAGAGGTTCATCAGCGTGCCGCTGGCGGTCATTTCGACGCCGAGGACGTCGTCGACCTGTTGTTCGTAGTGGTCGGCGGCGGTGTGCGCCTCCGCATCGTCGGCGGTGGCGGCGAGGCGGGCGGCGGCGTGGCCCGCGAGGTCTCCTGAGCGCAGTGCGTAGGAGATGCCTTCCCGGGACCAGTGGTCGAGGAGGGCCGCGGCGTCGCCGGCGACGAGCACACGCCCGCGGGACAGTGGTGAGTCGGGTTGGCGGCAGCGGGTCAGGTGGCCGGTGTCGTGGAGGGGCGGGGGCCGTGAAGCCCGTGGCGTTCGAGGAAGTCTTCCTTGTAGGCGCGTAGGGCGACGGGATTGCCGCGGGCGGCGACCACTCCGGCGGTGCAGACGTCCCCTTTGGGGAAGACCCAGCCGAAGGAGCCCGGCAGCGGCCCCCACTCCATCAGGAGACGGCCTCGCCAGCGGTCGGCCGTCCGTGCGTCGACCGGTACTTCGGCCTCCAGGGCGAGGTCGACCTGTGCGCACCGCACTCCTACGTACCGGGCGACTCTGCTGGCACTGCCGTCGGCGCCGACGACGGCTCGGGCCTGGAGGGTGTCACCGCGGTTGGTCTGCAGGATGACGGTGTCGCCCTGTTGCCGGAGGGTGGTCAGCGCGGTGCTGTCGCGGACCTCTGCGCCAGCCGCCGCGGCGGCTTCGGTCAGTGCCGCGTCGAGTTCGCTGCGGTAGACCATGGCGATGGTCGGGGAACCGGAGACGAGGGTGCGTTCCCGGCGGCCGTTGAGGCTGAAGGTGAACTGCCGGGCCGTGTCGTGGATGTTCAGGGCAGACCGGGGGCAGGGCGGCGAGGGATGCTCCGATGAGGCCGCCGCCGCAGGTCTTGTAGCGGGGGATGGCGGCGCGCTCCAGCAGCAGCGTCGCACGGCCGTGCTCGGCGGCGACCCGGGCGGCGGTGGCGCCGGCCGGGCCGGCGCCGACGACGATCACGTCCCAGGTGCGGGGGTGCGGGTGGGGACGGTAGGAGGGGGCATGCGGTGGCCACCTAACGGTCGTGCGGACGGGGTGGGGACCGTCAGCTGGGGACGGCCGGCGAGGTGACGGCCGGGTCCGTCTCGCGGGAGGCGTCGTCCGGTCCCTGCTCGGGATGGAGGCGGGCCAGCAGGTAGCGGGTGAGTGCGGAGGCCGTCGGGTGGGTCCACATCACCGTGGTGGGGATGTCCAGGGCCAGTTCGCGTTGCAGGCGGTTGCGCAGGGCGATGGCCATGAGCGAGTCCAGGCCGAGGGTGACCAGGGACGTGTTGGCGTCGAACCGGTCGGTTCCCAGCCGCAGCACGGCGGCGATGTGTTCGACGACCCCGGACTGCAGCAGCTGTTGACGCTGCTGAGGGCTGTCCGTTTGCCGCAGGGATTCCAGTAGGGCGCTGCGGACGTCGGCGGGATGCGCACCCGCCGCTGAAGCGGCCAGTTCGGCGAAGAAGGCGGTGCGGGCGGTGGCGGGACAGGACTCCAGCCACCGAGCCAGGTCGACGGGAGTGTAGGCGGTGCGGTCACGGTCGTGGGCGAGGATGCGCTCCAGGGCGGTGATGCCCTCCCGGGTGTGATCATGGCGTAGCCGCGTTCCGCCATGCGGGCGCCGCGGCCGACCTCGGCCCACGGCCCCCAGTTGACGCAGGTGGCCGGCAGTCCCTGGGCCCGGCGCCAAGAGGTGAACTCATCAAGCCAGGCGTTGGCGGCCGCGTAGGCGCCCTGGCCGGGGTTGCCCAGCAGGGAGGCGGCGGAGGAGAAGGTGACCCACCAGTCCAGCTCCTGACCGCCCGTGGCGTGGTGGAGCAGCCAGGCTCCGGTCGCCTTGGGGCGCCAGACCTTCTCCAGGAGGGTGCGAGTGAGGTGGGCGACGGTGGCGTCCTCGACGACGGCCGCGGCGTGGACGACGCCGCGCAGCGGGTGGCCCGTGTCCAGGGCGGCCCGTACGAGGGTGTCTGCGACGCCCGGCTCGGCGAGGTCTGCGCGCACGACCTCGACGCGGGTGCCGCATTGCGTGGTGAGGGCGTCGAGGGCGGAGCGGGTGGCGGCGGTGGGGGCGCTGCGGGAGGTGAGTACGACGGCCGCGGCACCTCGTTCGGCCAGCCACCGGGCGACCAGGAGGCCAAGGCCGCCGAGCCCTCCCGTGACCAGGTAGCTCGCGTCGTGCCGTACGACGGGGACGTCCTCGGGCCGCACGGAAAGGGTGTCCGTGCCCTCGGTGGGCCAGGTGAGGACGAGTTTGCCGGTGTGCCGGGCGGAGGCCATGGTGTGGAAGGCCGTCGACGCCTCGGTGACGGGGTGCTCGGTGACGGGCAGCAGCGGCAGGACGCCGTCCGCGAGCATGCCGGACAGTTCGCGGTAGCCCTCGGCGAGCAGGTCCGGGTCCTGCTGCGTCATCATCAGCACGTCGACGCCGGCGAAGGTGGCGTTGCGGCGGAAGGGCAGGAGCCCCAGGCGGGTGTTGGCGTAGATGTCGCGCTTGCCGAGTTCGATGAACCTGCCCCGGTGCGCCAGTAGCTCGAGGCCGGCGGACTGTGCCGGACCGGTCAGGGAGTTGAGGACGACGTCGACCCGCGGCCCTTGGTGAGATCGCGCACCTGGTCGGCGAAGTCCAGGGTCCGGGAGTCCATGACGTGCGGGACGCCCAGGTCACGCAGGTAGGCCCGCTTGGCCTCGCTGCCCGCGGTGGCCAGTACGTCCGCGCCGCAGGCTCGCGCGAGGTGCAGCGCGGCCAGGCCGGTGCCGCCGCTCGCCGAGTGGATGAGCACCGTCTCGCCCGGTCGGAGCCTGGCCAGGTGCCGCAGGGCGTACCAGGCGGTCAGGTAGGCGCACGGCAGGGCGGCGGCGTCCCGCACGCTCATGCCGTCCGGCACCGGCAGGAGGCAGTCGGCGCGGACGGTCGTGAAGGAGGACATGACGGCGGTCTGGGTCCCGTCCACGAACATCGCAGCCACCCGGTCCCCTGCTCCTAGGTCCCGGACGCCGTCGCCGACGGCGGTGACGACGCCCGCGCCGTCGAACGCGCAGACGTCCGGGCTTTCCTCGCCCGCGTTGAAGCGCTGGTATACGCCCATGGCCTGGAGCACGTTGATGAAGTTGACGCTGGTGGCGTCGAGGCGGACCTCGACCTCGCCCGGTCCGGGCCGGCGTCGGGACTGGGCGACGAGTTCGAAGGAGTCCAGGTCACCGGGGCGTGCCAGATGCAGGGCCACTCGGTCGTGCGCGCGGTCGACGGTGGTCCGGCGGCGTTCGTGGCCGCCCAGCGGGGCGTTGCGCAGCCGGGCCACGTACCGTGTCCCGCACCGGTAGGCGACCTCGTCCTGCTCGTCGGGGCAGGACAGTAGTTCGGCGGCCACTTCATCGGCCGGTGTCTGGGTGTCGATGTCCAGGACGCTGGGGCGCAGTTCGGGGTGCTCGTAGCTCAGTACCCGGGTCAGCCCGCGCAACCCCGCCTGCCCCAGGTCCGGCCGGTCCCGGGCGCGACCTGCTGTGCGGTGCCGGTGAGGGTCCAGAGCCGTGGCGGCGCTCCGGTCTCCGCCGTGCCGGCCAGCGTACGGGCGGTTTCCACCAGACGGCCGACTTGTTCCCGTGCCAGGCGGTCGGGGCCGGGGACGCGCTGCCGGGTGCCGGCAGGTACACCACCGCCTGCGGCGCCTGTCCGCCGGGCTCGGACGGCACCATCGGCGCGGGGCCGTTCCCCGAGACGCCTTCAGGTGTGAGCGTCCGGATGTCCACCGCGGCGCCCTGCTCTTCCAGGGCACCGCGCAGCACGGTCGTGAACGCCTCGCGCCCGGGTTCTGCCATGAGGATCCACGTTCCGGTCGCCGGCCGCGGCGCAGGGCGTTCGCAGGGCTCCCAGGACGCGCGGAGCAGACGACCGGCGAAGCGCTCTTCCGCGCTCTGGGCGGGTACGTGACGGAACTCCACTCCGGCTGCGTCCGCCGCCACGGCTCCGTCGTCGGCCCACAGCCGGAAGTCCGCCGTGTACCGGTCGCCGTCCATCCGTCGGAGCGTGACCAGGCAGTACCCGCTCAGCGGGACCCGTCCGTACAGCCGTAGCGTCTCGATGCGCCGTGGCAGGATGCCACCGGCGGGCACCGTGCCGGTGCGCAGGACGGCGCCCGCGACGGCCTGGAGACAGGTGTCCAAGACGACGGGATGGCAGTGGAGCGCTTGTGCGCCGGCCCGGCCCGCGTCGGGAACGTGGACGCGGGCCAGGAGGCGGGTGCCCGCGGAACACGCCGAGGGCCGCTCAGGTGCCTGGTCCGTGTACAGGGCTTGAAGACCGAGGAACGGCGAGCCGTGGTGCACGCCGCGCTCCTCACGCATCTGCCGGTAGACGTCCGACGCGTCCACGGCGTGCGGGAACCGCTCCAGCAGATGCTGTGGATCGCAGCCTTCCGGAACGGGATCCTCCGGGGGCACCACCTGCAGGCGTGCCCGCGCGTGCTGGATGCGCGTTCCGTCGGCGGCCGTGCTGATCACTCGCCAGCGGGCGGTGTCCGGTCCGGTCACCTCGGCCGTGGCGGTGACGGACGTGCCGTCGGAGGCCGGCAGCAGCAGCCGTTCCAGGTCGACGTCGGTGACGCGCAGGCGCTCAGGCCCCTCGGCGTAGAGGTCGGCAGCCGCGGCGACGGCCATCTCGCACAGCGCGGCGCCGGGCACCACGACGACATCGTTGACGCGGTGCGCGTCCAGCCACGGCAGCGTCGTGGGGGTGATGCGGGTTTGCCACAGATGCCGACCCTCGCCGTCGGGATCCGCGGTGTGCGGCCCGGTGAGCGGATGTGCGGCCTGCGGGGAGTGAGACCCGGCCGACTGACACAGGGGGGAGGGGGCGACGACGTACCGCGTGCGTTCCCAGGTGGTCGGCGGTACGTCGGCCAGGGCGCCGTCGCCGTAGCGGTCGGCCCAGTCCAGCGGGTGGCCGGCGCAGTGCAGCGCCGCCACGTGGGTGTGGAACGCCAGCGCGTCGTCGGTGTCGCGCAGCAAGGAGGGCACCACAGCGGTGTCGCTGTGGCCGTGCGCGGCGAGCGTGGCCTGTACCGGATGGGCCAGCACCGGGTGGGGGCCGATCTCCACGAACAGCCTGTGCCCGTCCTCGGCCGCGGCCCGCACCGCGTCGGCGAGGCGCACCACCCGGCGCAGGTTGTCCGACCAGTAGGCGGCGTCGAAGGCGGGGTGTTCACGCGGGTCGTCGGTGACGGTGCTGTAGAAAGCCGTCTCCGGCGTGCGGCCGGTGATGCCGGCGAGCGCGTCGGCGAGGTCGGGCAGGACGGGGTCCATGTGGGCGGTGTGCGAGGCGACGTCGACCTCGATGACGCGGATGCCCACGCCGCGCGCGTCCCACTCCGCGGCGAGCCGGCGGATGCGGTCGGCGTCCCCACCGATCACGGTGTTCTCCGGCGATGCGACGACGGCGACGCTGACTCCTCGCACGGCCTGTTCCGCCAGCAGCCGTTCGACGTCGGCACGACCCAGCGCGACCGAGGCCATCAGGCCCTGCCCGGCGGTCCGCAGGATCAGGCGCGACCGCCGGCAGATGACCCGCGCTCCGTCCCGGACGCTCAGCGCTCCCGCGGTCACCGCGGCGGCCACCTCACCCATGGAGTGGCCGATCACGGCCGCCGGCTCGACGCCGTGGGACCGCCACATCGCCACCAGACCCAACTGGATGGCGAAGATGACCGGTTGCACCCGGTCGAACCCGGTCACCACCTCGGGGCGGTACAGGGTCTCGCGCAGTGAGAAGCCGGACTCCTCGGCCACGAGCGGTTCGAGTTCGTCGATGACCCGGGTGAACGCCGGGTCGTGATCCAGCAGTTGACGGCACATCCCCGCCCACTGCGAGCCGTGCCCCGAGAAGACCCACACCAGGCCCTGCCCGGCATTCGACACGGCACTGCCGGTCGCGATCCCGGCGGCAGGCGCGGCCCGGACGCCAGTTCCTCCAGCCGCGCCACCAGGTCCGACCGGTCGGCTGCGACGACAGCGGCCCGTTCCCGGGCGGGCGAACGTCGCACGGCCAGCGTGTGCGCCACGTCGACCAGGGGGACCCGCGCCCCCTCCCCTCGCAGCCACCGCGCCAGACGTCCGGCCGCGGACCGCAGGGCCACGGGGGTGCCGGCGGACAGCGGGAACACGCGCAGCGTCTCGTCGGCCCGGGGCGGGCCGGATCCGCCGGACGGCACCGGACGGACGTCGCGCCGGACGCGGGTGGGGACGGGCGGCTGCTCCAGCACGACGTGCGCGTTGGTGCCGCTGATGCCGAAGGAGGACACCGCGGCCAGCCGGGTGCCGCCGCGCACCGGCCAGTCGATCGTGTCGGTGGGCACGAACAGCCGGGTGCCGCTGGGATCGATCTGCGGGTTCCAGTCCCGGAAGTGCAGGCTGGCCGGAACCATGCCGTGGCGCAGGGACGCGATGGCCTTCAGCAGACCCGCCACGCCCGACACCGGTTCGGTGTGGCCGATGTTCGTCTTCACCGAACCCAGCGCGCACCGGTCCCGGCCCTTGCCATACACGGTGGCCACCGCGGCGAACTCGATGGGGTCGCCCACCGCGGTGCCGGGGCCGTGCGCCTCCACCATGCCGACGTCTCCGGGTTCGACGCCCGCGCGCTCCAGCGCCAGACGGTAGAGATCGATCTGGGCGGGCTCCGAGGGTGCGCTCAGCCGCGTGCCCCGGCCGTTCTGGTTGACCGCCGTGCCGCGCAGCACCGCCAGGACCCGGTCCCCGCCCGTACCGCGTCCGACAGCCGCTTGAGTACGACCACACCGCAGCCCTCGCCCCGTACGTAGCCGTCGGCGGCGGCGTCGAAGGCGTGGCAGCGGCCGGTGGGGGAGAAAACGCCCCACAGCGCCGGGGCGATGACCCCCTGCGACCCCAGAGCCAGCATGGCGGCTCCGGCCAGTGCCACGTCCGACTCACCTGTCCGCAGGCTCTGGCAGGCGGAGTGCACGGCGACCAGTCCGGACGCGCAGGCGCTCTCCACGACGACCTGAGGTCCTCTGAGGTTCAGCATGAAGCCCACGCGGCCGGGGCCGATGCTGTCGAAGCCGGTGTACATCGCGTAGGCGTTGACCTCTTCCAGCGGCCGTTGCACCCGCAGCATGTAGTCCTTCTGGTAGATACCGAAGAACATGCCTGTCGGGGTGCCCGACAGCCGTTGGGCCGGGATTCCGGCGTGCTCGATGGCCTCCCAGACCACTTCGGCCAGCAACCGGTGCTCCGGATCCACCCAGGGTGCTTCCTGTGCGTTGATCCGAAGAACTCCGGCTCGTAGGCGTAGACATCGTCGTCCAGGAAGCAGCCGTAGCGCAGCCGGGCCGCCACCTGGGTGGGAAGACCGGTCAGCTCCGCCTGCTCCCACCGCTCACGGGGCACCTCCCGCACGGTCTCCCGACGCGCCATCAACAACCGCCACAGGGAGGTGAGGGAACGGACCTCACCCGGGAATCGACAGGCGGCTCCGACGACCGCGACCGGTTCGTCCTGGCTCGCTGCGGGCTCCTCGGCGCCGGTTTGTGCATGCATGGGCTGTCCGTCCTTCACCACGAGGTATATCGGTTACTTGGCGCGCAGTTGGGGTGGGACTCTGGGCTTGTGACCGTCCGGGCGATTCCTCAGAAGGCGAGGTCGTTCCACCACCACGCGATGGACGGCAGCAGACGCGGGTCCTGTCGGCCGGCGCGGGAGTGTCGGTCCAGTGGCTGGTGGCCGTCCGGGCGGGAATGCGGGCCCACCGGGCGGGGGCCACGCCGTCCGGGCTGAGGTAGCGGGGGACCCGCAGTCCCCAGTCGATGTTGCCGCGGATGCCGTGCCCGAGGTCGGTGAGGTAGTGGCGCAGAGGGCTGCTCGCACGTGGAACGACCCGCTCGCGCAGACTGAGGAACCGATCCAGCACGGCGTCACGCAAAGCTATGGCCTCGTCGACGGCTTCGCGCGGGGAGCAGTGGTGGTGGGTCATGAGGACGCTGACGATGTTCTGTTCGGTCTGCCGGCGGCCGGCCTCCCGGATGCGTGACTGATGGTCGTTGTCGAGTGCCGCGACCAGCATGGCCATCTCGGTCAGGGCGCGGACCGCGGGTGAGTCCATCTCCCGGTCCGGCACGTCGACGCCGTTGGCGATTTCCACCATGGCGTAGGTGGGTCCGCCGCCGGCTGCGTACAGGCGCATGCTGAGATAGTCGTCGAGGTCGGGCATGCGGCCGGTGGCCCGGTTGCCGATCTGCCACTGGACGCCGGTGAGCCAGGCACGGTGGGCGTGCTGGAAGCGGCGGTTCTGGACGGGGTCGGCTGCCGCACGGAAGAGTTCTCCGATCTCGTGCAGGGCGGCCGCGTAGGGGTCGGCGCAGTGCAGGCGGCCGGGTACCTCCAGGGCGCGTTGTACCGAGAAGGCCATGGTGGCGAAGGCGGCGGGGTCGGCGGCGAAAGGTCCCTCGTCGCAGCGGGCGTCGTCGAAGGCGAAACCCCAGTAGACCCAGCAGGCCGCGATCCACAGCCGGTCGGGATCGGCGTGCGGGGTGAAGCGGGCATAGAAGTCGGCGCTGCGGGTGCCTGCGTACCGGGCGCTGTCGGTTTCGGTGCGGCACAGACCACTGCGTTCGATCCACGCCAGAGCGCGTCGCTCGGCCTCCTCGGCCTCGGGATGGATCGCGGATTCGATGGGCAGTAGAAGGGCGGGGCGTCGACGGCGATGCCGGCCACAGGTTCTCCTCTCACGCGGCACCCGGTCCACGGCGGCGTGCAGCGGACGTGGTCAGGCGGTCCGGATGACGGCGCGGGCCGCGATCTGCCGGAGCGCGGCAGCGATCGGCGGCGCGAGCAGATCGGTGTCGAGGACGGCCAGCGCCCTCTCGTACCGCTCGGTGATCATGGACTCGACGGTGTCGGGGCGCCGGTGTGCTGGATGATGCGCCGGATGCGCACGGCGTCCTCTTCGCCGAGGTCCGCCCGGCCGACCAGCGCGTCGAGTGTTCTGCGCTGTTCGGGCGTGACCCGCCGGATGGCAAGCGCCATGAGTACGGTGGCCTTGCCCGAGCGGAGGTCCTCGAGGACCGGCTTGCCGGTAAGGGACGGGTCGCCGAAGACACCGAGGAGGTCGTCTCGCAGCTGGAAGGCCTCCCGAGGGAAGCGCGTAGGCGGAGCACAAGGCGAGCAGGTCCCGGTCGGCGCCGGCGAGGGCCGCGCCCAGGTGCAGGGGCCGTTCAATGGTGTACTTGGCGGTCTTCAGGCGGGTGATGGCCATCGCCTCGTCGACGTCGCCGGTGGGTCGTCCGGTGGTCAGCAGGTCCAGGTGCTGGCCCAGCAGCAGCTCGCCGCGCATGGCGTCGAGCAGCGGGAGCACGGCGTGCTGCTGCCGCTTGGTCAGTCCGGCCGAGTTCATCAGGGCGTCGGAACAGATCAGGGCGAGGTCACCGAGGAGGATCGCGGCATGGACGCCGAAGGTGTCGGCGTCCGGCCTGGCCCGGTGCCGGGCCGCGAAGGCCCGGTGGACGCTGGGGCGGCCCCGGCGGGTGGGACTGTTGTCGATGATGTCGTCGTGGATCAGCGCGAAGGCGTGGAAGACCTCCAGGCTCGCCGCCATCCGCCACAGGCTTTCCTTCCCGTCCCCGCCGCCCGCCGCGTGCCAGCCCAGGACGCACAACAGGGGCCGGATGCGTTTGCCGGGTGCGAGGACGAAATCGGCCAGGGCACGGGTCAGTTCGCCGACGCCGCTGCCCATCTGGGAGGGAATGCCGGCTGGTGAGCGACGAAGGACATCGGCCAGAACGGTGTCGATGCGGTCGTGGAGGGCGTCGAGGTCGAGCGTGGCAGCGAGGTCGGTGCTCATGGGAATCCTCCCTGCGGGCAGGTCGGCGGACGGAGCGGGCGTGGGGGTGGCGGTCGGGGCGGATGACGCACCGGTCACCGGTCCTTGGTGTAGTGGTTCCAGAGCATCGCGGTGGCGAGCGCGAACGACGCGTCCGCCGCTCCTCTGCGCAGGCCGGTGGAACGTCGGTCCGACCGGGATCCGTTGAGGTCCATGCGCATGGTCAGGTCCCGGTTGGACAGGTCTTTGGTGATACCCGCAGTTGCTGCGGCGCGGCGGCTCCGGCCGTGATCACTTCCAGCGCCGTCCGGACGGCCTGCTGCGGTGAGAGCGACTCCTTGACCAGGTCGGTGACGATGCCGACGAGTTCGTCGGAGAAGACGTCGATGAGGGAGAGCTCCGGGCACAGGTGCCGGATGGACCCCTCGATGTTGGCGAAGGACTTGCCCAGGATGGAGACCATCGGGCTGGTGCGGATGCCGCGGCGGGTGGAGTGCTGCAGCACGGCTGTGAGGGTCACGCCGAAGTTGAGCTCCTCCAGGGAGGCCGTGGCGATCTGCGGCACCAGTGAAGCCATGTCCCCGGCGAACGCGGAGGTGTTGGCCCACGAAGTGGCGCTGCCCATGTCGATCCAGGCCCGGGCGGTACCTGCTCCGTCGTTCATCGCCAGGTTCAGCAGGAGCAGCAGGATGCTGGTGCTCATGGGCCGGTCGATGCGTCCGACCATGCCCCAGTCGATCAGGGTGGCCGGGTGACCGGGGCGACGAAAATGTTGCCCGGGTGCGGGTCCGCGTGGAAGATGCGGTCCACGAAGTAGCCCCGGTACATGAAGGCCAGCAGGTCCTGCCCGATGGCCTTGCGTTCCTCGGCGTCGAACCGGTCCTTGTCCGCCTCCCGGATCGGCGTCCCCGGAGCGAGTCCCTGCACCAGGACCCGACCGGTGGCTTCGACCACCTCGGGGACCTGGACGTAGTCGAAGTCCTCCGCCGTTTTGGCCGCCTCGGTCATGTTCCTGGCTTCCACCACGAAGTCGAGTTCGGGCCGCATCGCGTCGAAGACGACATTGAGCATGGCCTCGACGTCGATGACCTCGTTGAAACGCCAGGCCCGCCGGGAGGCGAAGCGGGACAGGGAGCCCATGAGCTTCATGTCCGCCTCGACCGTCTCGCGCACACCGGGCCGCTGGATCTTCACCGCTACCGGCCGGCCGCCCGGCAGTTCCGCCCGGTACACCTGGGCCAGGGACGCCGTGCCCAGGGGGCGCTGGGTGTCGATGTCACGGAACCGCCCGGCCCAGCCCGCTCCCAGCTCCTGCCGGAGCACCGGCTCGAAGTCGCCGAAGGGCAGGGGCGAGGCCTCGTCCTGCAGCCTTTCGAACTCGCCGATCATCTCGGGGGTGACGATGTCGGGCCGGGTGGCCAGCATCTGGCCGACCTTCACGTAGAAGGGTCCGAGACTCTCCAGCGCCCGGCGGACGTTGCGGGCCCGGCGTACGGCCCTGGCGCCGTCTCCCTCACCCGTCCCGGACGCGGGCATGGTCGCGAGCGCCGCTTCCTGGCGGACCAGGTGAGTGAGTACCCGCATCAGCACACGGCCCCGGCCCGCGCTCATCGCTCGTGCTCCCGGCCCGGGCCGCCTCGTCCGTCCCCGGCCTGCCCGGGGACGGACGAGGTGGGGACGGCGGGGCGGGAGACGGCGAGGCCGGGGACGACGAGGCCGGGGCCGGCGGACAGCGGCCCGGCGCAGGGTCAGCGCGCATCGCGGAAGCGGTCGATGCGATCGGCCAACCGCGCCAGCTCGTCCTTGAGGGCTTCCGCGTCCTCCGCCCCCCGGGCCCGCGGCACCCTGCCCCGGCCCCCGGGTGGTCCCCCTCGCCCAAGCGCCTGCCCATCCGCCCCCGCAGCAGCTCCAGCTGGTCCTTCAGCGCGGTGAGCTCGTCCGGGTCCTCGTCGGGGTGGTCGTCGTCCGGGCGGTTGCGCGAACCCGACCGGGGAGCGGACGCATAGGGCTCCCCCTCGTCCGGTCCGAGCCGATGACGGGGCCCGTCACCTCGGCGGCGACCGCGTCCGCGGCGGTGCCGACCGTCGCCGCGTCCGTCCCAGTCGTCATCGTCGTAGTCGTAGTCGTAGTCGCAGTCGCCGCGCCCGCGGCGGTCGTGGTGCTCGTAGTCGTCGTCATCAAGCGCCCGGCTGACCGATCTCCGCAGACCGCATTCAAAGTCACCCGCCCTGTCCAGGGCGTCGTCCACAAGATCCTCCGTGGCACGCACGATATTTCGCAACGCATGACTGAACGACGTACGGGAACGGCGACGGGACATATTGCGCACCCTTTCCGGGAAAGAGAGAGGAATTACCTCCGCAGGCCAAGCGAATACGCCGGATCAGGCTCGCACTCGCCTGCATAGAATTCTGGTCGCTTCCTGCCGACTTTCTTCATTCTGACCTGTGACACCACACGGAAACACCACCCCTCACGCGTTCATTCAATTGAGCGAAGCGCTCTCTCCGCAGGATCCGTGCGCCGTCGCACGCCGGGACAACTGCGGGGGCTCAACGGCCGCTGAGCGAGATCAGTAATTGTTATCTACATACCACCGATCGCCACGCCCAAGATCACGCCACCAAAGGAGAAAGCATCCAGGAGCCCGACCGGGAAAGCCATTGCAATCCAAGCGGATTCAGCGCCATGCTCCGGGGATCAATGAATAAAGAACTCAAACACCCGCCGGGGAAACTTGACGGGAGAAAGGAGACGTCTTCCCATGGCAAGGATCACGAGGATCGAGGCGCATGTCCGGACCGCTGATGTACCGCACGGGGGAACCCAGGGTTGGGTGTACCTGGGAATCGCCGGCCGCGAGTTCGTGCTCAACGCCGCCGGAACCGCCAGCGGCACCCGGACCGGTGACAACTGGACCTTCGTGCTCGGTGAGGACGCCAACGTCGACAACCCGGCCTACAACGACCCGCGAAGGCCTCAGCTGGACACCGACGACCTCGATCGCTACCCCGTCTACGTGAGGTTCGAGCCGGTGGGCCCCGACCCCGCGTGGTGCCTCGAGCGCGTCGTCGTCAACGTCAACGCCGACACCGACCATCCACACACCTTCGACAACCCGAACCTCGCCGACTTCGGGGAAGACCGGCGCCTGTGGCTGGGCCAGGAATACGGCAAGCAGTTGTACCTCAAGCGGTACGACGACTGACCACCGGGGCACCACGTGCGGCTCCACGGATGGGCCTCATGCGGCCCGGGTGAAACGGCGTCAGTCCGCCGTCTGTGCCGGGCCCGCTGTCACCTTCCGGAGCAGCGGCTTGCTGCCGGCGATCGCGGCGAGCATGGCCAGCGCTCCGACAGCCACGCAGATCACCAGTTGCACGGCGCCGGAGGTGTTGATGGTGGTGCCGGCCGCCTTGTTGAGCTGCATGGCGCCGAAGGCGCCCATCGCGGTGGTGCCGCCGGCCAGGACGGCCAGCGGGATGACGGTCTCACGGATCCGCGCCCGGTCCAGCACTTCCAGTGGCGTGCCGGACAGCCGCAGCAGGCCGTACACGCGACGCCGGTCCAGGACGTTCGCGGCGGCCGTGAGGCCGGCGGAGGCGGCCGCGACGAGGAAGCTGAGCACCAGGGTGGCGGTGCTGACGGTGGCGACGCGGGCGGTGACCGTGTCGTCAGGCGCGGACACGTACTCCTGAGTGAGCGGGTACCTGCCCGCCCCGAGGGGCGTCAGCACGGTGACGGCGGTGTCGATGTGCTCCTGCCCGCCGGACACCTGGACGGTCACGCCGTTGACACCGCCGAGCAGGCTGTCGTAGTCGTCCTCGCTCGTGACGGCGACGGTCGCCGTGACGCCCGCCCGGTGCAGGAGCGTGCGGGCCTCGGACGCGGTCCGCCGGGCGTCGGTGGCGTCCGCGGTGATCACCGCCACCTGGCCCTCGTGGCTCGGGCCTTCGAGGCTCAGCGTGCTGACCGAGAAGAATCCGGCCACGAATCCCGCGAGGACCAGGCCGCTGACGGTGCGCCAGGCTCCGCGCGGGTCGTCGCTGAGGCGGCGCCCGGCCAGCAACGTGGCCGGGCGCTTGGCGCGGCGGCCCACGATCCGGCCCAGCCGGTCCACGACCCAGGGGCCGAACAGCCAGAACGCACCGTAGAAGAGCGCCAGCAGGGCGAGCAGTTGCCGGGTCTTCAGCTGGCCGCTGTCGCCCGTGGTCGCCCAGATGTAGAGCAGGACCGCGACGAACAGCACCAGGCGGATCGCGCGGGTGCGGCGCGGGTTGGCCTGCTGGGCGACGCCCAGGGGCGAGGTGGCCACCTGGCGCAGCATCGTCACCGCGCTGACGGTGATCAGCGCGGTGACGGCCAGCACCACCGCCACGAGCCACGGGAGCCCCACCCACAGCCGGCCGGTGTACCAGGTGCCGACGCCGTACGGGAGTTCGGCGAGCGCGGGCAGCAGCGCGGTGTAGGCGAGCGCGCCCGCCAGAGCTCCGGCCGCGCCGACTCCCGCCGCCTCGACGGCGGTCATGGCGAGGATCTGCCGCGGTGTCGCCCCGGCCAGGCGTAGTGCGGCGAGCCGCTGTTCGCGCCGGGCCGCGCCGAGTCGTCCGGCGGCCGAGGCCAGCACGACGACCGGCATGACGAGAAGTACCACTCCCAGGAGCACGGTGCCCTGGTCGGTGGCGGTGAACACGCTCGCCTTGGTGCCGGAGAAGCCGGAGATCGGGGCGCGCGTCGTCATCCCGTCGTCGTAGAAGTTCTGCTCCCGGCGGCCTGGGAGACGGTCGTGTCGCCGGGCGCTCTTCCGACCACCGCGACCAGCTCGTCGGGCGAGGCGAGACCTGCGGTGGCGATCGTGCCGTAGGACGTCGTCCTCGGGAAGCGGTCGGCGAGTTGGCTCGCGGGGAGCTTGTGCATCAGCTTGGCCAGGGCCGGAGAGACGTACACCCGGCCCTGCTCCGGGAAGCCGCTCAGGCCGGGCGGCGCGGGGGTCGGCTCGCGGCCGGGCAGTCGGGCCAGGTTCACGACGGTGACGGGTTGGTGGCGGACGTACGTCGTGGTGGTGGCCTGGACGGCCGTGGCCTCCTTGGCCGGTACGGCGTCGGGGGTGCGCCATGTGGTGTGGTCGGCGCGGGTGCCGGCGCCGAGGGAGGCGGCGATCATCAGCAGCAGGAGGAAGGAGCCGACGGCAGCGGCGCCGGCCGCGAGCAGCTGGGACTGCACGCCGCGGCGG
This sequence comes from Streptomyces tuirus, assembly GCA_018195615.1. Taxonomy (GTDB): domain Bacteria; phylum Actinomycetota; class Actinomycetes; order Streptomycetales; family Streptomycetaceae; genus Streptomyces; species Streptomyces tuirus_A. Next base: position 110,687 of record JAGTPG010000002.1, read on the forward strand.
CCGGAGGACCTGGCCAGGTGCCAGGTCAGGGGCAGCACGGGGGAACGCATGGGAGTCACTCCTGCGGGGGTCAGGCGAGGGTGGACTGGCTGTGGCCGCTGATGCGGCCGTCGCGGACCTGGAGGACGCGGTCGCAGTGGGCGGCGACGTCGGCGTCGTGGGTGACCATGACCAGGGCGGCGCCCGTCTCCCGGGTCGCGAAGGTCAGCAGCTGGACCACCTCTGTGCTGGTGCGCTGGTCCAGGGCGCCGGTGGGCTCGTCGGCGAAGACCACGTCCGGCGCGGCGACCAGCGCGCGGGCGATGGCGACCCGCTGGGCCTGGCCGCCGGAGAGCTGGCCGGGGCGACGCTGCTCCAGCCCCTCCAGGCCGAGCGGTGCGAACCAGTGGCGGGCGCGGGCGACGGCCTCGCCGCGCGGTAGGCCTTCCAGCATCAGCGGCAGGGCGACGTTCTCCTCGGCGGGCAGTTCGGGCAGCAGCTGGCCGAACTGGAACACGAAGCCGAACCGCTTGCGGCGCAGCGCGCTGAGCCGGTTCTCGCCGAGGTTGTCGATGCGCCCCCAGCCTTCGGCCGGGGGGACCCCCATCTCGCTTCGCTCGCCGCGCAGCAGCACCTGGCCGTCGTCGGGGCGGATGATCCCCGCCAAGGTGTGCAGCAACGTCGACTTGCCGGACCCCGACGGGCCCATGATCGCCAGCGAGTCACGCTCGCGGACCTCCACGTTCACGCCGGCCAGGGCGGTGGTGGAGCCGTACTTCTTGACGAGGCCGTGTCCGGCCAGGACAGTGCTCATGGTGTGACGTCGGCCTTTCTCAGCGCTCGAAGGTCCAGGTGACGCTCTTGGCGTCGGCCTTGGTCACGCGGACGGGGATCTCGACGGTCTCGCCGTCGCTCTTCTTGCCCGTGCAGGTGAGGGTGGCTCCGGCCACGGCTTTGAGCCCGGTAGGACAGGTGACGCCGGAGAGTTTGTCGCCGACCCAGGGCAGCGGGTGGTACTTGCTCTCGGTGCGGCCCGCGACGATGTTCGCCGCGAGCGCCCTGTGGCCGTCCACCGACGCCGCGCTGTACTCGTCGAGACGGCTCGTCGACTCGGTGCCGGAGAGCAGATACGTCCCCACGCCGCCCAGCGCGACCACGGCGGTCACGCCGCCTACGACGCCGACGAGGAACTTGTTGCGCTGCATCGCGTACTCCTGATGTCCGTGGTGAGGATGCGGCTCCACCCTCGCCCGCGGACCCGGGAGCGTGCCTCGGCCGAACGGTCAGGATCGCGGGCCGGACCCACCGGGCCCATCGACCGTTCGGCCGATCCCGCTGCCGGGGGGTCTGGCCAACCGTGACCGGCATGACGCCTGTTTCCACTCGGCGCCGGCGCCCGTGACCTCGCCACCGGCGCCGCGTCCGTGGTCTCGCCGTCGCTCTCGTCCCGGCCCTCGCCCCGGCCGCCGTCGCTGCTGGTCCGAGGGCCGGTCGTGTTCGGGCCGGGAGAGATCATGAATGCAGTACGCGCTGCGCCCTGGGCCCTCGCCTCGACGTGCTCGGTCGGTCAGTCTGCTGTCGGGCCCTGCGGGACCTCCGCTCGCGTGAAGCCGTGGCTCCGCTCCACTTTCGCCACATGCAGCGTGTAGCTCTGGTACCACTCGGCTCGCCCGCGCTTTTGCGCCGCCTGGTGCTCGGCGTTGGACCGCCACTCCGTGAGGGCGTCGGCGTCGCGGAAGTACCCGACGGTGATGCCGAGCCCGCCAGGCGTCTGCGCGTGATCCATCCCCAGGAACCCGGGGACGTCCTTCACCAGGTCTTCCATGCGCGCGTTGGTCTCGCTGTAGCCGCTCTGGTCCTGGGTTCGCACCGTGGTGAAGACCGCCACGTAGTAGGGGGGTTCATAGGCCTCGACGGGCGCGACAGGCGCTTCCGAGTGATCGCTCATGACGCCACCGTAAGGCGGGACACACCCGCGGGAAGCGAAGCTCACGGCAAGACCTCGACGTACCCCCCGCTTCCGTGTACTCGGATCCGCTGCCCGTCCCGGATCAGGCGGGTGGCCTGGTCCACGCCGACGACGGCCGGCAAGCCGTACTCGCGGGCGATCACCGCGCCATGGGTCATCAGGCCGCCCACCTCCGTCACCAGACCCGCGATCCCGACGAACAGGGGCGACAAGCTGGGGTCCGTGTAGGCCGTGACCAGGATGTCGCCCGCCTCGAGATCGGCTTGCGCCATGTCGAGGACGACGCGGGCCCTGCCCTCGATGGTCCCGGCGGAGACCGGCAGGCCGATCAGGGCACCGGCCGGCACGTCGTCGCGTCGGTACGCCCCGGTCACGGTCTCGCCGTCCGATGTGAGCACCCGGGGCGGTGTGAGCGCCTGGTACGACCGGAACGCGTCTTTGCGCCGCTGGATGAGCTGGTCGTCCGCCTGGTGCGAGCGCACGAGGTCGTGGAACTCCCGGAACGTGAGGTAGAAGACGTCTTCCCTCTCAGGAAGGACGCCGGCCTGCACAAGGCGCTCGGCCTCCTCAAGCAAGGCCTGCTTGTAGACGAAGTAGCGGCTGACGATGCCGTATTTCGGGTACTCCCGGTACCCGATGAAGGTGCGGACCCGGTCGATCATCCGCTTGGTCTCGTCGGCTTTCCGGTGCCCGTCCGGCAGGGCCCGCAGGCGGGCCAGCACGTCCTGTTCCTTCTGGTGCGCCTTGTGCCGTCCTTGCTCGAATCGCCGCTGGGCGGCGCCCCGTTCGAAGTTCCTGACGTTGTCGAGGATCGCCGGGACGAGCGTGCTGGGGCGCTCGCGCCAACGAGGCCTCGTGATGTCGATCTCGCCGGCGCAACGCATGCCGTACCGGTCGAGGTAGTCCTCGATCGCGTCGCGTGCTTCGCTCCCGCCCGGGAGTTTCGCCAGCTCGTCCAGGAAGTCGTCGTCCTCGACGCCCTGCAGGAACGCCACCGCCTGCGGATGGGGGCGGATCACGTCGGCGACGTCGAGCAGCGCCAGTCCCATCTCCGAGGTGACGTTGCCGGGGGCGGACAACGTGAGCGTGTCAGCCGCGTTCTTCTCCCCAGCCACTCCTGCAGTTTGTCGTTGAGCCACCACGTGGCCTCCATTCCCGCCATGATCACTTGCACGCTCAGCGGATCACCGAGGACCCGCTTGTGCTCCTCGAAGGCCTCCAGCAGGAAGTCGAACAGCGCCGGTCCGCTCTTCGTCCGGATGTCGCGCTCCAGGGTGGTGATGGACTCCTGGCTGCGCTTGATCAGCTCGGTGACGAGAGCCGGGTCGGTCTCGATCGGGGCGGACGCGCCGCCGGCCGGTGGCCCGCCGGGCGGCCCGCGTCCGGGAGCGACGGGATGAAATCGCCGCGGTCCAGGACGGTCTCCAGCGCGTCCCTGACCAGCGGATCGCCTCTTCCCACGACGTCCAGGAGGGCGGCGCGGCTCGCCGGCGAGGCCAGGCGCCGGGTGACATCGACGAACAGCCTCCCTCCGGCCTCGTGCATCGGTGCCATGGCCGTCAGCTGCCACATGGACAGCCCCAGGGGCTTCATTGCGTCGGTCATCATCTGCTGATGGCCGACGGAGACGTAGACGTGGTTCTCCTGGTCGCCGGTCTCGGGGATGGGGAACAGCGTTGTGATCGGCCGGCTCTGAACGATCTGGAAGTCATCGTCGACCAGGCACCACTCGATGTCCTGAGGGCGGCCGAAGTGTGCTTCGATCCGCCGCCCGAGCCGCACGAGCCGCACGGCCTGCGCATCCGTCAGCGCCGGCCGCTCCTGCCGCCGCGAGTCGATCGCCACCTCCTGCGTGCCGCCGGCCGGCAGGGCGTGGACCTCCCGCTGTTTGACGGAGATCGCCTTGGCGACGACTTCGCCGTGTCGCACCGTGAAGACGTCCGGGGTCACCAGGCCGGAGACCATGGCCTCACCGAGGCCGAAGCCGGCGTCCACGGTGGCGACCTGCCGGTTGCCCGTGACGGGGTCGGCCGTGAACAGGATGCCGGCGGCGTGCGGGAAGACCATCTGCTGCACGACCACGGCCATGTGGACCGTACGGTGGTCGATGCCGTTGCGCTGACGGTAGGTCACGGCCCGCTCGGTGAACAGCGAGGCCCAGCACCGGCTGACGTGCTGGAGGATCGCCGTCGGTCCCACGACATTCAGGTACGTGTCCTGCTGGCCGGCGAACGAGGCCGTCGGCAGGTCCTCCGCCGTCGCGCTGGAACGGACGGCGTAGGCGGCTCTCTCGCCGTGCCGGGCGAGCGCGCGGAGGATCGAGGCCGAGATGTCGCCCGGGACGGCGATCCCTTCGATGGTCCGGCGGATCCGCGCGCTGAGCGTGCGGATGGCCTCCCGGTCGTCCGGGTTCAGGCGCGACAGCCGATCGAGTTCATCGGCGATCGACGGTGCTTCCGCCATGATCCGCCGGAAAGCGCCCGTCGTCACGCAGAAGCCGCCCGGAACGCGAAGGCCCTCCATCCGTGACAGCCCGCCCAAGTGCGCGCCCTTGCCGCCTGCGACCGCTACCTGCGTCTCGTCGATCTCTTGAAGGTCCAGCACGTACTGCCCGGTCATCGCGACACCTCCGAGGCAGACGTGTTCCGGCGCCCTGCACTGGCCGATCGGATCACCGGCGTCCCCCGCTCTGTCGAACCTCTTGTCGGGCGCATCCTCGCCTCTGGCCGCCTTCCCTCTGACGGGACGTCACCGCGTCCCCCGTACGTCCACGACACCACACGCACCTCGTGCCCCCGTTCCCGCAGGTCTTGGCCTCGGTCGACGATTCTGCGCCCCGCCGGGGCCTTGCCGCAAGCCCCCCGGTGCGCTATACCTTGAGAGTGGCAAGGAGAGTTCTCCTTGCCTTCGTCGTTTTTGCGGCGGGTGACAGACCTGCTCGGGTCCGCGCCACAGGCTCCTGTTCCGTACCCTGACGGCATGCGCATGCGCCCCACCCTGAGCTGGACACCTGCCGAGGACCTGCCGCCGGGCACCACGGATCCGGAGCCGGTCGCCGATGCGCTGAGCACCGGCGGTGTGCTGGTGCTGAGCGGAGCGGGTATCTCCACGGAGTCGGGCATCCCCGATTACCGGGGCGTGGGCGGGAGCCTGAGCCGGCACACGCCGATGACCTACCAGGACTTCACCGGCGGTGCCCAGGCCCGGCGCCGGTACTGGGCGCGCAGCCATCTCGGCTGGCGCACCTTCGGCCGAGCCCGCCCCAACGCCGGGCACCGGGCCGTGGCGGCCTTCGGGCGGCGCGGCCTGCTCTCGGGCGTCATCACCCAGAACGTGGACGGCCTGCATCAGGCCGCCGGCAGCGAGGACGTCGTGGAGCTCCACGGAACGCTGGACCGGGTCGTCTGCCTTTCCTGCCGTGCCTACAGCCCACGCCGTGCACTCGCCCGGCGACTGGAGGAGGCCAATCCTGGGTTCGAGCCCGAAGCCGCCGGAATCAACCCGGACGGTGACGCCGACCTCACGGACGAACAGGTCGAAGGCTTCCGGGTGGTGTCCTGCACGGTCTGCGACGGCATCCTCAAGCCGGACGTGGTGTTCTTCGGCGAAGCCGTTCCTCCGCAGCGCGTCGAGCACTGCCGCGAGCTGGTCCGTGCGGCGGCCTCGCTGCTGGTCCTGGGCTCCTCACTGACGGTGATGTCCGGGCTCCGGTTCGTCCGCCAGGCGGCCCAGGCCGGCAAGCCGGTGCTGATCGTCAACCGGGACCCGACCCGGGGCGACCAGCACGCCCTCACCAGGGTTTCGCTCCCGCTGGGCTCAGCCCTCACGACCGTGGCGGACCGGCTGGGCATTCCCCTGGACGGGCAGGCCGCGCTGAGACCGTGACGGTGGTGGGGCTTCATCAGGGCGTCCGAGCCGCTCGGGCGTCGCTGAGAATCGCTCAACCGTCACTGCGAGGGACCAGCGGTACCAAGACATCCCCCTCGGCGTGCAGGATCCGAAAGCGGTCGGGCTTCGCCGGATCCCGGTCGACGACCTGGACGGGCGCCTGAGCCCATTGCCAGACGCTGACGCCCGTTGTGCGGGAGAACCGGATCCGTCCGCGGGTGCCTTCGACTGCGACGCGGGGCCAGGATTCGGCAGTGCGCGCCCGGTCCGTGCCGTGAGAACGCAGCACGTCGGCGAGGACGACGACCGCGTCGTAGCCCTCGAAGGCGACGAAGGAGGGCGATTCGGCCAGCCGTTGACGGAGGGCCGCTTCGACTCGTGCGCCGAGTGGGCTGAGGCGCTCGGGCAGGTAGCGCAGGAACGGGATCGCGGTGCTGTCGTCGCCCAGTTGCGTCGCCCATTCGGCGAACTCCGGTTGGCCGGCCGGAGCACCGATCATGATGTCGGTGAGGCGCGGGTCCTGGCGGACAATCTTGACGATCGACACGGCCGGCTCCGGGTGGCCGACGAGGAGAAGGAGGGCTGTCGCGTGGTGGGCGTCGAGTTCGTCGCACACGGCCGAGGGGGTGAGCGCGCGCATGCCGAGTTCGATGACGGTGCCGCCGCGTGGAGCGAGACCGTCCCGCAGAATGCGGGTCCCGGATGCCCAGTAGGCACTCGGCTGGGCTGCGACCGCGATGCGCCTGTGGCCCGCGCCTAGGAGGAAGTCCGCGTAGATCTGCCAGCCGCGGGACTGCGGCGGGGAGAGGCGCGCGACCCACTGGGTCGGCTGTTCGGTGAGCGCGTCGAGAACCGCTGACGAGCAGAGGAACGGCAGGCCCAAGGCGTCGGCACGGGCGGCAGCGGCGCGAGCGACGACGCTGTGGTACTCCCCCGCCACGGCAGCCACGCCCAGGCGAGCCAACTCATCCATCGCCGCCATGGCCCGGTTCGGGTCAGCCGCGGTGTCCCGGACCACCAGTTCCAGTGGTCTCCCGGCGACCCCGCCGGCGTCATTGACCTCGCCGACGGCCAGCTCGAGACCGGCCAGCACATGCCGGCCCGCCTCGGCCCAGCCGGGTCGAGTCAGCGGAACGAGGGCGCCGATCCTGACGGTTGTTCCTTCAGCCTGCTCCGCTCCGGGGCGCGATGGTGGCGTCTTCATCCTTGGCGTCTTCATGCGTGGCGTCTCCCGGGGAGCGATTCGGTTGCAGATGGCCCGGATCGCTGAGCTGCAGAGGCGGGCAGCAACCGGGTGACCATGCCGGACATTGGATCCGCCACCGTCACGATGAGCAACCTGAATGCCGTGGTGCTCGCCACCGCCCACAAGCAGTCCCGCGGGCTGACCGCGTCCTGCCCGCTTCACCCGGCGAGGTCGCCGTACGAAATTGTTCCAGACGCTTGACGGCCGCCCCATGACTGCGTAGACATGTCAGCGCAGTCAGACGACCGTCGGACGGCAGTGGTTCGGATCACGATCGTCGGGAGACACCATGGCGCGAGAGGCAAGGCGGGGCGGAAGTTCCGGCGCACCGCGCAGTGTGGACGTGGCCCGCCTGGCGGGCGTATCGCAGAAGACGGTGTCCCGCGTCTTCAACGACGAGCCGTATGTCTCCGCCGATGTGCGCCGACGCGTTCTCGATGCCGCCGAGGAACTCGGATACCGGCCGAACAACGCCGCCCGAGCGCTGGCTTCCGGACGCACGCGGTCCATCGGTGTCGTGACGCTGGGAACCGCCCTGTACGGACCCGCCTCACTGATCATGGGGGTCGAGCGCGCCGCACGGGACACTGGCTACGCCCTCCGTGTGGTCAACACGATGGAAGGCGACCCTGCGGGAGTCGCCGGCGCGGTGGAGTCGCTTCTCGATCAGGGCGTGGACGGCATCGTCATCTCCGAGCCGATCGACGAGGGGCACGAGGGAGACCTGTCGGCCCGACTCGACATGCCCGTCCTCGTCCTCGGCGCGCCACCGATACTCGCACCCAGGGCTTTGGCCGCCGGCACCGGCGCCGATCTCATGGCGCGAACGGCCACCGAGCACCTGCTGGAGCTGGGGCACACCACCGTTCACCACCTCGCCGGCCCGCAGCGGTGGTACGCCGCCCGGGACCGCGTGGAGGGCTGGCGGGCGGCGCTCACCGCGCACGGCAGAACGGTGCCGCCCGTCGTCGAGGGCGACTGGTCGGCCGCGTCCGGCTACGCGGCGGGCCGCGAACTGGCCTCCGACGGCGAGGTGACCGCGGTGTTCGCCGCCAACGACGACATGGCGATCGGCCTCATCCGGGCACTGGCGGAAGCAGGCCGACGTGTGCCGGAGGACGTCAGCGTCGTCGGTTTCGACGACATCCCCGTGGCCGCTTATGTGTCTCCCCCTCTCACTACGATGCGTCAGCCGTTCGATGCTGTGGCGCAGGAGGGACTCAAGCGCCTCGTGCATGCCATCGAGAATCCCCAGGCGCTCCCCTTGGCGGCGAGTGATCCCCCGGTCGACCTCGTGATCCGCAGTTCGACCGCGCCCCCTTCGACCCGAACGACCCCAGGGCGTGGTCGGAGTGCCGCCTCTCGTTCGAGTGAGGGCCGGCACAGTCCGCCCATGGACGGAGGTGCCTCCCACCACGACTGAACAGCGCAGACCAGCCCGAGCCGCTTTCTCACTTCCGGGCACCTGGCCGCAGGGCGAGCCGCCGTATCGGCCTCCGCTCGCTTCCCCTTCTCCAGAGCGCACCCGCGCACGTGCGGACACCCCCCTTGCGCGAGCCACGCGTCTCCCCCGCCGTCACTCGGCAGTCACTGACCAGGTGAGCTGCCACGAACGGTTCACAGCCCCACCCGTTGCTGCCCCGAGCCTCAGGCTTCCACCTCACCGGTAGGTGGGACGCCCGCCGGGCGAAGTCCGTTTGAAACGTGTGCCCGTTTGCCACGGCGTTCGCCATGTCGTGGCCGTCACGCGGAAAGCCCCTCACGTCTCCTCGTTGCGCACGTCCCAGCCCGGCGTGCCATTCCCTCAGCCACTGGCGGGAGTTCACCATGCACAGAGCCAGCTTCACCCCCAGCACCTCCCAGATGAGCCGCCGGCTCTTCCTCACCGCCGCGGGAGCGGTGTCGCTCGGAGCGGCACTGACCGCTTGCGGCGGCAGCGACAGCGGTTCCGCCTCCGCCGCCAAGTCGGTCAGCCAGGCCGACATCGACAAGGCGATGAAGACTCCGACCCAGCTGACGTTCTGGACCTGGGTCCCGGACATCGAGCAGGAGATCGCGCTCTTCGAGAAGAAGTATCCGGCCATCAAGGTCAGGGTCGTCAACGCGGGCCAGGGCGTGGACCATTACACGAAACTGCGCACGGCGATCAAGGCCGGCGAGGGCGCGCCCGATGTGGCCCAGATGGAGTACCAGGCCATACCCACGTTCACGATCACGGACAGCCTCCTGGACCTGAGCCCGTACGGCGCGGCCAAGTTGAAGGACACGTTCGTCGACTGGACGTGGGGGCAGGTCAGCGGCCCCAAGGGCGAGATCTGGGCGATCCCGCAGGACACCGGCCCCATGGGCATGTTGTACCGGGCGGACATCTTCGACAAGCACGGCATCGAGCCGCCGAAGACCTGGGACGACTTCGCCGCCGCGGCACGCAAGCTGCACAAGGCCGACCCGGACGTCTACCTGACCAACCTGGCCGCGAACGAGGCCGCCGCCTGGCACGGTCTGCTGTGGCAAGCGGGAGCGAAGCCCTACGCGTCCTCCGGCAAGGGCGATGTCTCGATCGACGTCAACGACGCGGTCTCCAAGAAGCTCGCGGCCTACTGGGGCGGGCTGGCGCAGGAGGGTGTCATCGGCGTCGAGCCGGACTTCACGGACGCCTGGTTCTCCGCCCTCAACAAGGGCAAGTACGCCACGTGGATCACCGCCGCCTGGGGGCCGGTCTTCCTCTCCGGCTCGGCCAAGTCCACCGCGGGCAAGTGGCGTGCGGCGCCCCTGCCTCAGTGGGACGCGGCGAAGCCGAGTTCGGGCAACTGGGGCGGCTCCACCAGCGCGGTCATCAAGGCGACCAAGAACCCGATAGCCGCGGCGGTGTTCGCGCAGTTCCTCAACAGCGACCCGGAGAGTGCGAAGCTCTTCAGCACCAAGCAGTCGTTCTTCCCGGCGACGAAGCCGCTGCTCGCGGACCCGTCCTTCGCCGGGGACGCGTCCGCCTTCTACGGCGGGCAGAAGGTCAACGAGTTGTTCGCCGAGATCGGTGAGACGGTCAGCACCGACTTCCAGTGGCCGCCGTTCCTCGACCAGGCCGTCACCGACTGGACCGAGACCGTCGGCACGTCCCTCGCCAGGAAGAAGGACACCGTCGCCGCGCTCGACGCGTGGCAGGCGCGGCTCACCACGTACGCCAAGAAGCAGGGCTTCTCCGTCCAGGCTCCGTGAGGTCCGGCGGGTCCTGTGCTCCGACGCTCCACCGCGAGGGCGCGGGATCCGCCCCCGGCCAGTCCCTTCCTCTCCCTCAGAAAGGCCCGATGATGACCGCCACAACCGCGGCCTCCACCGAGGACCCGCGCCGAGCGGGGCCGAAGCGTCGCCGGCCCGGTGGACTGCGTCATGGTGCGGCAGGTCCACTGTTCGTCGCACCGTTCATGGTGCTGTTCCTGCTGATGTTCCTCACTCCGCTCGGCTACGCCGCCTACCTCAGCCTTTTCCAGGAACGGCTCATAGGCGGGACGACGTTCGTCGGGCTGGACAACTACGTGACCGCGCTGAAGGACCCGCTCCTCCGAGACGGTGTCCTGCGGGTCGCGGCGTTCTTCGTGATCCAGGTCCCGCTGATGCTGCTGCTGGCCCTGCTCTTCGCGCTCGCGCTCGACAGCGGCCTGCTGCGGCTCGCGCGGGTGATCCGCCTCGGCATCTTCGTCCCCTACGCCGTCCCGAGCGTGGTCGCCACCCTCATGTGGGGCTACCTCTACGGGCCGGACTTCGGGCCGTTCGCCCAGCTGGGCGAGAAGTTCGACCTGCCGGTCCCCCACTTCCTCAGCGACGGATGGATGCTCGGCAGCCTGGCGAACGTCGTGACCTGGGAGTTCGTCGGCTACAACATGATCATCCTGTACGCGGCGCTGCGCACCGTCCCCCAGGAGCTGTACGAGGCCGCCGCGATGGACGGCGCCGGCCCCTGGCGGATCGCCTGGTCCATCAAGCTCCCCGCCCTGCGCCCGGCGCTCCTGCTGACCCTGTTGTTCTCCGTGATCGGCAGCTTCCAGCTGTTCAACGAGCCGAAGCTGCTGCAGGACATCGCGCCCGACGTCATCGACAGTTCGTACACCGCGAACCTCTACGCCTACTCCCTCGCCTTCACCGGACAGCAGGTCAACTACGCGGCCGCGGTGTCCTTCCTCCTCGGTCTGGTCATCGTGATCTTCTCCTACGTCGTCCTGTTCACCGCGAACCGCAGGAGGACCTCATGACGACCACAACTCCCCCGCCACGTCCTCCAGGGCGGCGCTGAGCAGCACCGCGACCGGCACGCCCCGCACCGCTCACCGGCGGCGCCGAAGGGCCGCCCGACGCCACAGCACACCGCTGACCATCGTCATGCTGGCCGTCCTGGCCTACTTCCTGTTGCCGCTGTTCTGGCTGGCCGTGGCGTCGACGAAGAGCACCCAGGACCTGTTCACCTCGTTCGGGCTGTGGTTCTCGCGCTCTCCGCAACTGCTGGAGAACATCCGGGAGACCGTGACGCACGACGACGGGGTCTTCCTGCACTGGCTGCTCAACACGGTCCTGTATTCCGTGGGCAGTGCGCTCGGTGCCGCGCTCCTGGCGGCCGCCGCCGGGTACGGGTTCGCCAAGTACCGGTTCCGCGGCAACAACGCCGCCTTCTCCCTGGTGCTCGGCGCCATCATGATCCCGACGACCGCCCTGGCCATCCCGACCTATCTGCTCTTCGCGAAGGTGGATCTGGTCAACACGCCCTGGGCGATCGTCCTGCCCTCACTCGTCAGTCCGTTCGGCCTCTACCTCATGCGCATCTACGCCGAGGACGCCGTACCGGACAGCCTCCTGGAGGCCGCGCGCATCGACGGAGCCGGCGAGATGCGGATCTTCTGCACGATCGCGCTGCGGCTGCTGGCCCCGGGCCTGGTGACCGTCGTTCTCTTCACGCTCGTCGCGACCTGGAACAACTACTTCCTGCCGCTGATCATGCTCAACGACCCCCGGCTGTACCCCGTGACGGTCGGCCTCTCCTCCTGGGCGTCCCAGGCCGTCGGCGGCGGGTCCGGGGCCAACAGCAACATGCTCGCCCTGGTCACGACCGGCTCGCTGCTCTCCATCATCCCGCTCGTCATCGCCTTCCTGCTCCTGCAGCGGTACTGGCAGAGCGGTCTGGCCACCGGCGGCGTCAAGCAGTGACGCCTCGCAGGTCACTACGCACCACTGACTCTTCGGAGGTTCCCCTCATGGCGGTTCTGCCCGCCCACGTCTTGTTCGGCGCCGCGTACTACCACGAGTACACGCCCACCTACGACCCCGAACTGCGGCCCGACGAACGGCTGAAGACCGACCTGGACCTGATGGTCGATGCGAACTTCACCGTCATCCGGGTCGGCGAGTCGGTCTGGTCCACCTGGGAGCCCGAGAACGGCCGCTTCGACCTCGACTGGCTCCAGCCGGTCCTCGACGGCGCCCACGAACGAGGCATCTCCGTCATCCTCGGCACGCCGACCTACGCCGTGCCGCCGTGGCTGGCCCGCCAGTACCCGGAGATCACGGGCGAGCGGCGCACCGGCGAACGCATCGGCTGGGGAGCCCGTCAGGAGGCCGACTTCACCCACCCCGCCTTCCGCTTCCACGCGGAGCGCGTCATCCGCAGGATCGTCGCCCGGTACGCCGACCACCCGGCGGTCATCGGCTGGCAGGTGGACAACGAGCCCGGCCTGCACCTCTTCCACAACCACGGCGTCTTCCAGCGCTTCGTCGACCACCTGCGCGAGAAGTACGGCGACATCGAGACCCTCAACCGCGCGTGGGGCCTGGTCTACTGGTCCCACCGCCTGTCCACCTGGGCCGACCTGTGGACCCCGGACGGCAACGAGCAACCCCAGTACGACGTCGCCTGGCGGGAGTTCCAGGCCCGGCAGGTCACCGAGTTCATCGGCTGGCAGGCCGACATCGTCCGCGAGTACGCCCGCCCGGAACAGTTCGTCACCACGTGCATCTCCTACACCCGCAACGGGGTGGAGGACGACGAGATGTCGGACCGCCTCGACATCGCCTCCGGCAACCCGTACTACGACATGCAGGACGGCCTGCTGCTCCCCGACCCGACGCCCGACGACCACGAGCAGGTCTGGAAGACCACCGGAGTCTGGTCGATGTACCAGACGGCCGACTGGATGTTCTCCTCCCGCCAGGAACCGTTCCTGGTCACCGAGACCAACGCGAACTCCATCGGCTTCTGCTGGGACAACCGCCCCGGGTACGACGGCCAGTGGCGGCAGGCCGCCTGGGCGCATGTGGCGCGCGGCGCGCGGATGATCGAGTACTGGCAGTGGCAGACCCTGCGCTTCGGTGCGGAGACCTACTGGGGCGGCGTCCTCCCGCACAGCGGACAGCCGGGCCGTACGTACGCCGAAGTCGCCCGTCTGGGAGCCGAGTTCGACAAGGCGGGGCCGCTCGTCGCCGGGCTCGAGCCGGACGCCGACATCGCGATGGTCTACTCGATGCCGAGCAAGTGGCTGATGCAGAAGTACCCGCCGCTGTCCAAGCCGGACGGCGCCCCCGACCCGGCCTCCTACCACCGCATCTTCGACCCCTTCTACCGGGTGCCTTCGACTCGGGCCGCCAGGTCCGGATCGTGCACGCCCGGCAGCTGCACGACCCGAGCGGCCGGCGGGAGGGGATGACCCCGAGGAGGCCGTGCGGCGCCATCCGGTACTCGTCGCCCCGGCCCTGTACGTCGTCGACGACGCCACGGTCGACTGGCTCGCCGCCTACGCCCACGCGGGCGGCCACCTCGTCCTCGGCCCGCGCACCGCGTACGCCGACCACGAGGCCCGCGCCCGGCACGAACCGGCCCCGGGCGTCTCACCGAGGTCGCGGGCGTCCGGTACGACGAGTTCAGCAACCTCATGCGGGACGTTCCGGTCCACACCGTCCCGGCGGCCCGCTCGAGGTTCTCGCGGACGCGACGGCGACGCACTGGATCGAGGGGCTCACCGTCATCGACGCCGATGTGCTGGCCTCGTACGAACACCCGCACTTCGGCCGCTGGCCGGCCGTCACCACCCGCCGCCACGGCACAGGGCGCGTCACGTGCGTGGGCACCGTGCCCGGCCGCGACCTCGCCCGCGCACTGGCCGCCTGGATGGCTCCGGCCCCGCGCGGTGGATGGCAGGGTCTGCCCGCGTCCGTGACCGCGACGACCGGTACGTCCCCCGACGGCCGCCGCGTGCACATCGTGCACAACTGGAGCTGGGAGCCCGCACGCGTCCAGGTCCCGGTCGACCTGTCCGACGTCCTGACCGACGCCCCGTACCGGCCGGCAGCCTGCTGGACCTGGACCCGTGGGATGTCCGCGTCCTCGTATCCGCCGACACCACCCCGACCCCGTAAGCAAGTTGGAGGAACGATGCAGAGAAGAAGAGTGGGGAAGGCACTGGGCACCTTCACCGCCGCGACTGCGCTGCTGGCCATACCCGCGTCCGCCGCGCAGGCGTACAACCCGACGGGCGGGACGCTGTACCAGCTCGGCAGCGAACCGTGCCTGAAGGGCGGGGCAACTGCGCGGTCTACCCCAAGGCGGCGCAGCTGCCGAGCGGGCGTCTGGTGGCGTCGTTCGAGAAGTCCACCGTCGTGACGGAGACGGGAAGTGCCGACAAGCAGACCCTCCCGGTGTACAAGAGCGACGACGACGGCACGACCTGGCAGCCCCTGTCCGAGGTCAAGGCCCCGGCGTACCTCTCCAGCGACCCCAAATACGCCAAGTACACCAGCAACTGGACCAACCCCTACCTCTACGCACTCCCGCAGGACGTCGGGGACCTGAAGCAGGGCACGCTGCTCCTCGCGAGTGTCGTGTCGGGCGACGACTACTACTACAAGGAGCACAAGGCAGCCGACCCCGACTGGACCCCGTCCAACGACGGAGACCGCAACGACATGGCGATCGCCCTGTACTCCAGCACGGACGACGGCGCGACCTGGAAGATCCTCAACATCGTCGCGACCGGCGGCTGGCAGGGCGGCAGCGCGGGCGCGACCGGGCGGAACATCGCGAACGCCAACACGAACAAGCAGGTGGATCCCCTCTGGGAGCCATACCTGATGGTCCACAAGGGCAAACTCGTCTGCTACTACTCCGACGAGAACGACTACACCGGCTTCGACCCCGCCACCGGCGTCCCGACCCTGGACCCGGCGAACGACACCGCCAAGGACTCGCTGGGCCAGATCCTCGTGCACAAGACGTGGGACGGCCGCGGCTCGCAGTGGAGCGACCCCGTCGTCGACATCGCGGGACTGACCCAGGACATGGGCGGCGGCAAGACGGAGATCGGCGGCGGCCGGCCGGGCATGACCAACGTCGTCCGCACGACGGACGGCAAGTGGATGCTCACCTACGAGTACTGGGGCGGCGGGGCCAACACCCGCTACCGGATCGCCGACGACCCGCTGAAGTTCTACACCGGCTCCGCGACCGGCACGGGGGTGAACTCACTGCCGGTCGACACCGGTTCACGCACTCTCGCGATGAACGGGAGCCCGGTCCTCATCAAGCTCCCCGGCGGGCGCCTCGTCTACAACGCAGCGGGCAGCGGCAGTGTCTGGGTCAACGAGAGCGGACGCAGCGACGGTGAATGGAAGGAGTACCAGACGACGTCCCAGGCCGGCTACAGCCGCAACCTGACGTACGTCGAAGGAACCGGCCGCGTCTCGATCCTCAACAACCAGGGCACCTCCGTCCTCAAGTTCGCCGAGGTCGACCTGGGCGACTCACACGGCGCCTACTACCAGCTGGTGAACCGCAAGACCGACCAGGTGATCGGCACCGGGAACAACAGCAACGACGCGAACCTCGGCAACGGCGACGTCCCCGATGTCCGTCTGGAGGCTCCCGGCTCCGCGGCCGACCCGGACACGCAGTACTGGCACATCGTGACGGAACCGAACGGCGGCAAGACGCTGCTGAACAAGTCGGGCGGACGCGCGGCAGCCATCTGGACCGGGAACGCGACGGCCGGACAGAAGATCGGGCAGTGGGTGGACAACAGCGCCACGGGCAGTTGGAACCTCGTCAAGACCGAGGAAGGATTCTTCAAGCTGCAGTCCCTCAAGAACCCGAACCTGTACCTGACCGGCGCGTCTGCCGGGGCGCAGCTGACCTTGCAGAACGCGCTCACGGACGGATCCCAGGACTGGGAGCTCATTCAGTAGGCATGGTCTCCATAGTCCTGACAGGCCCATGGACCGGGCCCGGTGACGGAACCGGGCCCGGCGCTCCAAGGGCGGCACGGCAGCCCCGGTCCCTGACGGTGAAGGTGTCGTACGACGGCGGGCGCACCTGGAAACCCGCCACCGTGCCCACCGCGGCGAACGGCAAGCGGTACCTGACCCTCACCCACCCGGCCCGACCCGGCCCGGCCCACCACGGTCGGTGACGCAGCCCGCGGTCTCACAGCTCGGGCACGATTGCGGCGGGACGGGCGGAAAACCTAGCTTGTACGCCTGCCGCACGGGCTGACGCAGGTGAAAGGTGCTCCCGGTGGGACGACGTGAAAAGCCGGTCGACCCCGACGCCGGTCCCGTACAACGGTTCGCGCACGATCTGCGGATCCTCCGGAGAAGGCCGGGAAGCCGCCCTACCGGGAGATGGCCCAGCGCGCGGGCTACTCCATCACCGCGATGTCCCAGGCCGCGGCCGGTGACCAGCTGCCGTCCCTGGCGGTGGCGCGGGCGTACGCCGAGGCGCTGGACGCCGACCCGGACGTGTGGGAACAGCGCTGGCGGGAGGCGGACGCCGAGGTCCGGGTGCCCGTGCCGGACGAGAGGCCGCCGTACCGAGGGCTGGCCCGTTTCGAGCCGGGCGACAGCGATCTGTTCTTCGGCCGGCAGACGCTCCTCGCCGAACTGGTGGCGTTGGCGCGTGAGCACCGGTTCGCGGCGGTGTTCGGACCGTCCGGCAGCGGCAAGTCGTCGTTGCTCCGGGCGGGCCTGATTCCGCGCTTGCGGCAGGCGACAGGTGCCGAGCGGCCGGCGGTGGTCCGTGTCCTCACCCCGGGCGCGCGGCCCGCACGCACGCACGCGGAGGCGCTCACGGCGCTGGACGGCGGCGGGGAAACCTGGGTGCTCGTGGATCAGTTCGAGGAACTGTTCACCCTGTGCCACGACCGTGGGGAACGGGCCCGGTTCCTGGATCTGCTGCTCGCGGCCCGGCGGCCGCAGAGCCGGCTGCATGTGGTGATCGCGGTCCGCGGTGACTTCTACGGCCACTGCGCCGACCACCGTGAGCTGGCCGAGACCGTCAGCCGGGCCAACCTGCTGGTCGGGCCGATGAGCCGGGACGAGCTGCGCGAGGTGATCACCGGCCCGGCCGCCACCGCCGGCCTGAATGTGGAACGTGCTCTCACTGCCCGGATCATCGACGAGGTCGTCGACCGTCCGGGCGCGCTGCCCATGCTCTCCCACGCCCTGCTGGAGACCTGGCACCGCCGCCGCAGCCGACTGCTGACCCTGGCCGCGTACGAGGCAACGGGCGGGGTACGCGGCGCGATCGCCGCCACCGCCGAAGAGCTGTACGGCGGGCTGTCGGCGGAGCAGAGCCGTGCCGCCCGGCGCATCCTGCTGAGATTGATCGCTCCTGGTCAGGGAGGCACGGCCGACACCCGGCGTCCGGCGTCCCGCGCCGAACTGGGCAGCGGTTCGCGGGACGTGCTGGAACGCCTCGTCGCCGCCCGTCTGGTCACCCTGGACGGCGACACGGTGGAACTCGCGCACGAGGCGCTGATCACCGGCTGGCCACGCCTCGCCGGATGGATCGAGGAGGGCAGGGAACGGCTGCGTGCGCAGCGCCGGCTCGGCGAGGCGGCTCACGGCTGGGAAGAGCTGGACCGCGACCCCGGCGCGCTGTACCGGGGCACGCGGCTGGACCGGGCCGAGGAACTGTTCGCGCGGCAGGAGGGCGATGACCAGCTGGGGCAGCCGGACGACGAGCTCACCGGGCTGGAGCGGTCCTTCCTCGCCGCTTCCCTCACGGTCCGGGACGCGGAGCGGGAGGCAGAGACCCGCACCGCGCGGCGGACGCGTTCCCTGACCGTCGGTCTGTCGGTGTTCCTCGTGCTCGCGCTGGCCGCCGGCCTGGTCGCCTGGCAGCGCGACCGGGTGAGCGAGGCGGAGTCCGCCAAGGCCGCCGCCCGGCGCCTGGCCACGGTGGCCGACAGTCTGCGCCCGACCGATCCGCGCACCGCCGCCCTGCTCGGGGTCGCCGCATGGCGGGTCGCCCCGCTCACCGAGTCCCGCTCGGCGCTGCTGGGCGCCCTGGCGCAGCCCGACCGCGATGCCTTCACCGACCCCGGACCGGAAAGGACGTCCGGCGTTTCCTCACCGACGGCGGCCGGACGCTGCTCAGCGTCGACGGAACCACGGTGACCGCCCGGAACGTGGTCGACCACAGGCTCACCGCCACCTACCACCTGCCGAGCGGGACAGAGGTGGGCGACGTCGGCCCCGGCTCCCGGTTCCTCGACGTCATCGGACCGGACGGGGGCGCGCGGCTGTGGAACCTTCCGCTGGGCAGATCCGCGGCCGAACTGGGCGACACGTCGCCGCAGGGCAGCGCACCCGACGGGAGCGCGTATCTCACCGGGCCGACGGGCGGCCCGGGCACGGTCCGGCTGCACCGGACGGACGACGGCAAGGTCCTCTTCAGCACCGGCCTCGCACGCACCCTCTCTTCGGCGGCCGTCGGCCCCGGCGGCCGCCTGCTCGCCCGCTGTCCCGCCGAAGGGCCGCTCCAGCTGTGGGACACCGCCGCCGGCAAGCGACTGCCGGGAGCCTGGGAGAAGGCGGACCAGACCCTGTGCGGCACCGGCTCCGGCGCGGACGGCGGCTCGCGTCTGCTGCGGTTCAGCTCGGACGGCAGGCGGCTGGCCGCCGTCTACGGCACGACGGCCATCGTCTGGGACGTCCGCGGCGGACGCGCCCTCGCCGACTTCGCCAGTGGCGGCATCACCGGCTTCACCCAGGCCGCGCTCTCGCCCGACGGCGAGTTCCTGGCCACGGCGGACGATCACGAACTCGCCGTATGGCGACTGAGCACCGGCGGCACCCAGGTCTTCCACCGGCCGCACTCCAAGGACGAGACGACCGGGCTGACCTGGGACCCGGGCAAGCCCCGACTCCTGCGCTACCTCGACGGCGCCACGGTCCACACCTTCGACCTGACCGACCGCCTCACCCCGCGGTGGCAGAGCGCTCCGGCCGACGCGGGCGTGCTCAGCCCGGACGGCGCCGCCCTGGCCACCGTCACCCGGTCCGGCGGCGGCTACCGCTTCGAGTTGCGTGCCACCCGCACCAGCACGGTCCTCGCCCGCGCGGTGCTCGGCCCGCTGCCGAGCGCGTCCGACGAGAACGTCCCCCGCCTCGCCTTCAGCCCGGACGGCGGCGCGCTGGCCGTCGCCGACACCGTGTCCTCGCACGGTTCGCTGCGGCTGCGCTTCACCGTGTGGGACGTACGGACGCACCGGGTGCGTACGGTCCTGGACACCTCCGGCGCGGCCGACCGACCGGCCGTCGCCCTCGCCCTGGGGCCCGGCGGCCGCACGCTGCTGACCCTCCGCGCCACCGCCGACAACTACACGACGGAGGTCTGGGACACCCACGACCACCGGCGGTCGGGGACCGTGCGTGGTCTCTCCGGGGAGGAACTGGCCGCGCGGCCGGACGGGGGTCTGCTCGTGAGCTCCGACGATCAGTACGCCGATCCGGCCACCGGACACGTCACCGGGCGGGCGCTCGCCGACGGCCGCGAGGTCACCGCGCTGGCGTTCAGCCCCGACGGCACCCGGCTCGCCGTCGGTGACTCCACCGGGCACGTCACGCTGTGGGACGGCGAGGTCCGTCACCGTACGGGTGCGCTGACCGGTACCTCCGACACGGCCTCCCAGGGGAGCCGGAGGCGGTGGGGGCGCTCGCCTTCTCCTCCGACGGCGGCACCCTGGCCGTGGGCGGCGCGAACGGGACCCTGCGACTGTGGGACGCCGAGGGACAGCAACTCCTCGGACCGACCTGCCCACGTCCGGCGACGAGATCCGCTCCCTCGCCTTCGCCGAGGACGGCGGCACGGTGTACGCGAGCGGTCCCGATGTGCCGCTCCAGGCGTTCCCCGTCGACCCGAACCGGGCCGTGCGCACCATCTGCGCCCGTACCGGCGGCGGACTGACCGAGGCGGAGTGGCGGCGCTATGTCCCGGAGGTGGCGTTCGAGCAGGTGTGCGCCACGGGCGGCCGGGGCTGAGCCGGAAGAGGCACCGGGGACGGGATTTTTTTCAAGGTGGCCCCGCGGGTCGCTGAAAAATGCCTCTGACCTGCACGATCCATGACCAGAACGATCGCGGCGTCCCGTCGGTGATGTCCGCCCATCCCTCAGTCAGGTTCTGGTCTCATGCGCACTCACACTCTGGTCCCGTCGCTTCTGCTGCTCGGCGCTCTCTCCTTCACGGCGGCCTGCTCGTCCGGTTCCTCTGGTTCGGCATCCGCCGGCGCCCGGCCCGGGCCCACCCCCGCCTCCTCATCCGTCCGCGGCGTCGATCCGTCGAAGATCAAGGGCCTGGAGATCGTCAACGACAGCAGTGAGCGGCGGTCCTGCCCGTTCGCGACGAGCTACCCGGACGTGCCCGGCGCGGAGGCGATGACAGCCGCGATGAAGAAGGATGTGGAGGCACGCCTGGCCGGCTTCCGCTCGGGGCCGTGCGAGGGCGGCGCAGCCGCCGGCGAGCTCAACATCAGCCACGAGTTCCTGGTCGCCTCCGGCGACGTCCTCGGCGTACGGCTCACCACGCGGGACGGCAGCGCCGCCGGGTCCGGGCTGTCGAGCAGGACGTACTGGTACGACGGCAAGGCCGGCGCATCCCGTACGGCGCTCGGGCTCGTCGCGGACGGCTCCCGGGCCGCCTTCCTCGGCGCGCTGAAGGAGCGGCTCAAGGGCCGCGAGGGCGTGGACACCGCCGGCCTCGACGCCACGTTCTCCGACACGGCCTCCCTCGCCGCCGTCCTGGACGACATGGCCTTCACCGCCGACGGCGGGCTGCGGGTGACCTTCGACCGCGGCGAGGTGGGCGTACCGCCCGCCGGGGCCTACACGGTGACCCTCGACAAGGACACGGTCACGCCCTGGCTGTCCGCGTTCGGTGAGCGGGCCCAGCGGCAGACCGTGTCACCCAGCGGCTCCCTCGACCTGGGCGCGACACACATCCCCACGCCGGCCGTCCCCACACACACCGCCTCCGGTGACGACGACACCGACTGCAAGAAGGTCAAGTGCCTGGCGCTGACCTTCGACGACGGACCGGCCGCGCCGGAGACCGCGACCCTGCTGACCCACCTCGCGCAGTACCGGGCGCGGGCCACCTTCTTCACCGTCGGCCAGAACGTCGTCGCCCACCCCGACCTGGTCCGTGCCGAGGCCCGCGCCGGACACGAGGTCGGCAACCACTCCTGGAACCACCCCGACCTCACCAAGCTCACCGCCGATCAGGTCACCTCACAGCTGAACCGCACCAGCGCCGCAATCAAGGCCGCCACCGGCAAGGCGCCCACCCTCTTCCGCCCGCCCTACGGCGCGGTCAACGCCCAGGTGAAGGCCGCGACCGCCCTCTCGCCCGTGCTGTGGGACGTGGACACCGAGGACTGGAAGTACCGCGACGCCGACAAGGTCGCCCGGACCGTCATCGCGAAGGCGCAGCGCAACAACGTCGTCCTCATGCACGACATCCACCCCACCTCGGTCGCCGCGGTCCCGCGGATCCTGCGCACACTGACCGCCCACGGCTACCGCTTCGTCACCGTCAGTCACCTGCGCGCCACTCTCTGACACACGTGCCCACCGTCCACGCCCCCGCCACTCTTGGCACCGTTCAATAATTCATATTTAATTTGAGAGTCGCCGTCGTCCCTCTTCAGGAGTCTCCTCATGCATCCCGGCATCTCCCTCACGGGCCGCTTCGACGGCCGCTGTGTTCTGGTCACCGGTGCCGCTTCCGGGATCGGTGCGGCCACGGCTCACCGGCTCGCCACCGAGGGTGCGCGCGTCGTCGTCGCCGACATCGACGAGGAGGCG
The DNA here is from genome assembly GCA_018195615.1 of Streptomyces tuirus. Classification (GTDB taxonomy): domain Bacteria; phylum Actinomycetota; class Actinomycetes; order Streptomycetales; family Streptomycetaceae; genus Streptomyces; species Streptomyces tuirus_A. Next base: position 132,883 of record JAGTPG010000002.1, read on the forward strand.
GGAACGGCCGTCGCGGCGGCCGTCCGGGAGGCCGGTGGCAGCGCGCTGTTCCGGTTCTGCGACGTCTCCGAGGAGTCGTCCTGGGACGAGACGGTGAAGGCCGCCCGTGAGGCCTTCGGCCCCGTCCGGACACTGGTGAGCAATGCGTACGCCGTCCGTGTCGCGGCGGCCCATCAGACCAGTGCGGCCGAATGGAACCGGCAGCTCGCCGTGAGCCTCACCGGGTCGTTCCTCGGCGTGCGCGCCTGTCTGGACGATCTGATCGCGACGGGCGGCAGCGTGGTGCTGGTCTCCTCGGTGCACGCCTTGGCGGGCCTGCCCGGGCGGCCCGCCTACGCCGCGGCCAAGGCCGGTCTGACGGGACTGACCCGGCAACTGGCCGTCGAGTACGGCGGCCGCGTCCGGGTGAACAGTGTGCTGCCCGGCCCGGTTCTGACCCGTGCCTGGGAGGGCATCGGTGAGGAGGACCGCCGGGCCACAGCCGCGGAGACCGCCGTGGGGCGGCTCGGCCGCCCCGAGGAGGTCGCCGCCGCGATCGCCTTCCTGGCCGGCGACGACGCCTCGTTCGTGACCGGCGCCTCGCTCGTCGTCGACGGCGGCTGGAGCGTCCTGAAGAACTCCTCGTGAGCCTCGCCCGACTTCAGCGGCCGCCCCCTCCCCCATCTCGCCGAGCCGGCCCCGCTGTTCGTTGCCCATGGCACAGCAGACCGTCGCGGGATCAGCCGCTCAGGTCCGCGTCTTCGGCATGTACGGCCGTACGCGGTACGGCCACCAGCTGGGCGGTCTCGACGGCGGCCCGGGTGTGGGCGGCTTCCAGCCCGTCGCGCAGTGAGGGGTTCACGTAGACGTCCGCCGCCGGATCCAGGGGCAGGACACGGATCTCGATGCCGTGCGATCGAACGGCGTCGGCGAAGCGGCGCAGCCCGATCTCCCAATCCGGCCCGTACCAGAAGTGGTCGGCGACGAGTTGTCCGTCGATGTAGGCGCGGGCGGCGTCTCCCGTGTAGCGCAGCCGTAGCAGCACCTCGCCGTCACCGTCCAAGGCCGTTGCCGGGATGTCGACGTGGTACACGGCGGCCTTGTCGAAGTCCGCGTCGCGCGGGGCCGAGGCGCGCAGCTGGGAGCCGCCGGTGCGAGCCGGCGCGGCCACCGCGTTCTCGTGCACACACCGCAGGGCCGGCTGCGGCAACCGCGGCGCCGGGCTCAGCGGCCACCGGGTGAACACACCGTCCTGGGCGGGCTGTCCGACGCGGTGTCCGCGCAAGGTGGCGGGGGCGGGCAGCAGAGCGATGGAGGGAGCGGGGGAGGCGATGTGCAGGCGCAGTTCGTCTCCGTCGGCGAGGACCAGGTCGTCGCTGAGGACGAGTCGGTCCTGTCCGTCGAAGCGGACCCGGTTCAGGCGCGCTGCTTCGGCGTGCGAGAGCACCAGGACCTGTGCGGTGCCGGAAGGGCCGCTCAGGGTCAGCAGCGCCCCGGTGCCCGGCTCGGTCACCGTGACCAGCGTTCCGTCCGCACCCCGTTCCGTCTGGGCCGGGCCCTCGACGTCCACGTCCGCGCTCAGGGACAGAGCGGCCGGAACGCCTTCGACCGCGGTCAGCACGGTGAGCGTGCCGTCCTCGGTGTCCAGGCGGGTCGCGGGCTGGGCGGTGGCCCAGTCCAGGCGCAGCCCGCCGCCGAGGTCCAGACCGATCGGCCAGACGAAATGCGCACCGGACGGCACGCGGATGGGCCGCGCGGGCAGGGTGACGGTGCGTCCGCCGTCGAGGTGGACCCGGAACCGGACGCCGTCGTGGTCGGGCAGCCTGTCGTGCGGCTGGTGGTTGTTGACGAACAGGAAGCCCTTGTCGCCCGCCGAGCGGACGGACCAGCGCAGTGTGGTGCGGTCGTCGAGGGAGTCGGGTTCGGTGTCGGGCAGTGCCAGGGGCATCCGTGCCAGGTCCGAGCCGTAGGCGTGCAGGAACAGGTGTTGCGGGCGCAGACCGTGGAAGGCGGGGCGGACCTGGCCGTACTCGCCGAGCGGGGCCTGGAAGTCGTAGGTCACCGTCGGCATGTCGTTGGGGTAGCCGGTGTCGTGGCTCTCCTGGTTGGGCTCCTTCAGATCCGTGCGCTGCGAGCCGCCGTGGTACATGTAGTAGCCCTGCCAGACCGAACCACTGCCCAGCTTGGTCAGCGCCAGCGAGGTGATGTCCTCGGCGGGCACCAAGGGCCGGCGGTGGTAGGCGATCGCCATGCCGCCGCCCAGCTCGCAGGTGGCGTACGGGTAGCGGCTGGTGTCCGGCCCGGTGCCGGTCGCCTCGGCGGCGCGCAGGTCGGCCCCGATGGCGTGGTCGTCACGGATCGGTGTGAAGAAGTAGTGGCAGCGCATCTCGCGGGCCGGCCCGATGCCGGCGTCGTCCCAGAACACCTCCGGGTAACCGCCGTACAGCGGCAGCAGCGTGTCGCGCGGGATGTCGGCCGAGCCCCAGGCGGTCGCGGTCCACAGGGGCGCCCGCATGCCGTGTTCCTCGGCCATACGGCGCAGGGTGGCCAGATGCCCGGGCTGGTCGTACAGCTCGTTCTCCACCTGGAGGGCCACGATCGGGCCGCCGTCGTCGTGGAAGAGACCGCGCAGTTCGTGGGCGATCCGCCGGTAGTAGGGCTCGACCAGCGCGAGGTAGGCCGGATCGTCGGTGCGCGGGGTGCAGTCGATCTCGCTCAGCCAGTCGGGGTGACCGCCGCCCCGGCATTCGCCGTGTGACCAGGGCCCGAGCCGCACCACCAGAGCCAGGCCTAATTCGCCGCACAGCGTCACGAAACGGCGGAGGTCGAGATCGCCGTCGAAGCGGAGTGTGCCGCGCTCGTTCTCGTGCTGGTTCCAGAACAGATAGGTGGCCAGCAGGTCGATGCCACCGGCCCTGATCTTGAGCAGTTCCTCTCTCCACTCGGCGGCCGGGTAGCGGCTGAAGTGGAACTCGCCCATCACCGGGATCCACGGGCGGCCGTCCCGGACCAGGCTCAGATTGTCAACCGTCAGCGAGTGCGGAGCACCGGGGGAACTGCCCATGGGCAGGTGCCCGGCCAGGAGCTGAGGGGCTTCGTGGGCATGCAGGGACAACATGACAGGCGGCTCCAAGGACCACGGGTGAAGTGCGCCCATCGTCGGCCGGGCCGCAACGCCGGTCAAGATGTATTCATAATTAATTCCAGCCATGACCCTCTAGACGTTATTTATGAATACATCTTGACAGTGGTGTAGGTCACCTCCACGATGAACCCACTTCACGAGCCGCCACGCAGGAGCCGCCTGTCATGTCGACGTTCCATGCCCTTGATCCCTCCGCTCCCTTACCGGGCCGACTCATGGGTGGGATCCGCTTCCGCCGGACCGCGCCGACGGCCAGACGCGGAGGCGGTGAATGAACGGGATCAGCCGCCGTTCGCTGCTGCGTGTCACAGCCGGAGCCGGTCTGGGCGCCTTGACCCTGCCCGGTCTGACCGCCTGCGGCTCGTCGTCGGGCCGGACGGTGACCTCGGGACGGGTCGACGTCTCGCTGTGGACCCATGACCCCGGTTACATCAAGACCTTCCAGACCGCGGTGGGCGACAAGGCCCTGATGCGGGGCTCCCGGTTCGACTACCGGATGAACATCACCAACGCGGCCGGCAGCGACATCGTCACCCGCACGATCGCGCAGGCGGTGGCCGACGGGAACACCCCCGACCTGGCCGGCGTCATCATCGACCAGTTCCCCCGTGTCATGGGCTCCTCGATCGCCGAGAACCTCTTCGTCGACCTGAGCGACACCGTCAAGCCCTTCGACGGGAAGTTACTCAAGCTCGCCCCCTACTCGGTCGACAAGATCCCCTACGGACTGGACTCCGACAACTCCATCACCGTCCTGTACTACCGCCGGGACCTCTTCGCCAAGTACGGCATCCCTGAGGACGTCGAAACCTGGCAGGAACTCGCCCGCGTCGGCGCACGCGTCCACGACAGGCAGCAGGTCAGCCTGGGCATGGTCGCCACCGGGGACAACGGGTCCATCGTCAACGGCTTCCTGCAGTTCCTCCTGCAGCGCGGGGGCGGCGCCTTCGACGCCGCCGGCGAGCTCACACTCGACTCCGCCGAGGCGGTGGAGGTTCTCGACTTCATGGCACAGGGGGTCCGTTCGGGCTTCCTGATGTCCCTGCCCGACCCGTACGGCGCCGCCTGCGCCGCCGCCCTGAAGTCCGGTCGACTGGCGGCCACCGCCATGCCCAACTGGTACAACTTCTACGGTCTGCAGGCCAACGCCCCCAAGCAGAAGGGCAAGTGGCGCATCAGGACGCTGCCGCGGTTCTCCGGCGGCGGCCATGTGGCCTCCACCCTCGGCGGCACCGGATTCTGCGTCCTGAAGGACAAGCCCGACACCGAGGCCGCCCTCGAACTGCTGCGCAGGGTCTACCTCACCCGCGAGGGGCAGCTGCTGCGCTACCGCAACGGCGGCTTCCTGCCCACTCTCAAACCCCTTTACGACGACGCCGAACTGCGCTCGGTCACCGACGACTACCTCGGCGGCCAGCGCGTCTTCGACGTCTACCGCGAGGCCGCGGCCGATCTGCCGCTCTTCTACCAGGCACCCGGCATGCAGATCCTGTCCGATGTGCTGGGTGGCCCCATTCTCAGGGCGTTGCAGGGCAAGACCTCCGCCGCCGCGGCGCTCAAGGCCGGTATCGAGGCCTACCGACAGCAGGTGAAGCGATGACCCGTCCCGCCCCGGCCCCGGTGCGGCCCGAAGCACGCGCCGCCCGCCCCACGAGCCGGCCCACGGACCCCGACAAGCGCTCCTGGTGGAGCCGCCACCAGCGGTCACTCGCCCCCTACGTGTTCGTGTCGCCCTTCTTCCTGCTGTACGGGTTGTTCCTGCTGGTCCCGATCCTGGTGGGTGTCTACCTCAGCTGCACCGAGTGGGCAGGTCTCGGCACCCCACGGTGGGTCGGGCTGCGCAACTACCGCGACCTGCTGACCGACCACAGCTTCTGGACGGCCGTGAGCAACACCGCCGTGTACGTGGTGTTCACCCTGTGCGTCGTCGTCCCCGCCGCGCTGCTCATCGCCCAGGCGCTCAACGCCCGGGACTACGGGGCCGCGACCTTTTCCGGATGACGTACTTCATGCCGGTGGTGATCTCCCCCATCGTCATCACCCTCGTCTTCGGGCTGATCTTCGACAAGGACTACGGCCTGGTCAACGCCACCCTGCGGGCCGTGTTCGGGTTCGGGGGCGTCGACTGGCTCGGGGAGTCCGCCTGGGCGCGGGTCGCCGTGGTCATCCTGGTGCTGTGGCGCTGGACCGGCTACCTCACCATCTTCTTCCTGGCCGGCCTGCAGAACGTACCGCGGGAGCTGTACGAGGCCGCCGCCATCGACGGCGCCGGGCCCGTGCGCCGCTTCTGGGACGTGACGCTGCCGGCGCTGCGTCCGGTGACCGCGTTCATCGCCGTGACCGTCCTGGTCAACACCGCCCAGATATTCGAAGAGCCCTTCCTGCTGACTCAGGGCGGCCCCGGCGAATCGACCCTGTCCGTCGCCATGTTCGTCTTCCGCGCCGGCTTCCAGCGCCAGCAACTGGGCTACGCCGCGGCCGCCGGCGTCCTGCTCTTCGTCGCCGTGTTCGTCCTGGGACAACTCGCCATGCGGGCCCTGGGTGTAGGAAGGAGCACCCGATGACCTCGGTCACCGCGCCCGACCCCGTTGCCACCTCCCCTCCCCCGCTCCGGCCGCCCGCACCCGGCCGGCGCGTCGGCCCGAGCGGGGACGACTGGCGGGCCGAGCCCTGCTGTACGCGTTCCTGATCGCCCTGCTGGCCGCCTTCGCGCTGCCGCTGCTGTGGGCACTGTCGGCGTCGTTCAAGTCCCGCAGCGACATCTTCTCCTACCCCCGCAGCCGCTGCCGTTCCCCGGGAACCTGGCCAACTACCGGGGGCTGCTGGACGGTTACCCGTTCTGGAACTGGCTGCTGACCAGCACCGTCGTGGCGCTGATCTCCACCGTGGCGTCCGTGGGGCTGTGTTCCCTGGCCGGGTTCGCCTTCGCCAAGTACCGCTTCCGGGGGCAGCACATCCTGTTCAACGTGATGTTCAGCTCGATGGCCGTGCCGTTCGCGGTCATCGTCGTACCGCTGTTCATCATGGTCGCCAAGGCCCATCTGACCACGCCCTACTTCGCGCTCGTCGTGCCGTGGGTGGCGCCGGCGTTCGGCATCTTCATGATGCGCCAGTTCGTCGAGCAGTCCGTCCCCGACGCGCTGCTGGACGCCGCCCGGGTCGACGGCTGCACGGAGTTCGGACTGTTCCGCCGGGTCGTGTTCCCGCTGCTGCGGCCGGCGCTCGGGGCCCTGGGCGTGTGGTCCTTCCTCACCAGTTACAACAGCCTGCTGTGGCCGCTGATCGTCGTCAGCGAACCGGGGGACTACACGCTCCCGATGGGCCTGCAGGTGGTGTTCGGTGCAACCGGCCGCCAGTACGACCTGGTCCTGGCCGGAGCGGTCCTCGCGGCGTTGCCGAGCCTGCTGGTCTTCTACCTCCTGCGCAAGCAACTCCTCGAGGGCCTCACCGCAGGCGCCGTCAAGAGCTGATCCTCCCTTCCTCGTCCGGGCACACCCCGACACGACCATTGAGGAGTCATCCCTGTGCGTATCCGCAAGAGCGGTCCGATAGCGACGGCCGTCGGTCTCCTGGTCTCGGCGACAACGCTCGCCGTCGCACCCCAGAGCGCCGCCGCGAACTCTCCCAACCTCCTTGACAATCCCGGCTTCGAGAAGGGACTGACCGGCTGGACGAACATCGGCACCGCCGACTCGGCATACACCCGGTCCACGCAGCCGCACAGCGGCCGGACCGATCTCGTCCATGGGACGAGCGGACCGTGGTCCGTGAACACGGTGCAGACCCTGACCGGTCTGCCCCGGGGCACCTACACGCTCTCCGCCTGGATCAAGAACAACGGAGTGGCCTCCGCGGGCCTGCAGGCCTACTCCTGCGGTGACGCGGCTCAGACCCTGGACCTCCCCAAGTCCGCCCGGTGGACCCGGGTGACACTCGCCGTCTCCGTACTCAGCCCCTCCTGCACCGTGGGCATCTGGTCCAACTCGAACGGGGCACGCTCGAAGCCGACGACTTCTCCTTCACCCGCATCACGCCGGGGTCGGGTGGCGCGATGGCCGTCGGCGGCGACATCACCTACCGGCGGATGAACACGGCGGCGGGAGGCGTGTACGCCGACAGCGCGGGCCGCAGGAAGGACGTGCTCGACGTCCTCGCTCCGCAGGGGTTCGACCTGGCCCGCATCCGCGTCTACAACAAGCCCGGCAACGTGGTGGTCAACGAAGGAGAGGAGCAGCAGCTCCAGCCGGGCTGGCAGGACATCGACGACGCCGTGAAGAACGCGCAGGCCGCCAAGGCACGGGGAATGAAGGTCCTCCTGTCCTTCCACTACAGCGACTTCTGGACGAACCCCGGACTGCAGATCAGGCCCGCCGACTGGAAGGGCTACTCCCAGAGTCAGCTCGAAACGGCCGTCTACGACTACACGGCCCGTTCCCTGCGGGCGATGCGGCGCGCCGGCGTCACCCCGCAGTACGTCTCCATCGGCAACGAGATCAACAACGCCCTCGCGGACGTGAGTCGTTGGACCAGCCCCGCCGACTACTTCGCGCTGCTGAAGTCGGCCTCGAAGGCGGTGCGGGACACCTCCCCGACGAGCAAGATCGTCATCCACCTCACCACCCCGGACAGCACCACCTACGCGGGCTGGATCGACGACGCACGGGCGAACGGCCTCGACTACGACATCATGGGCGTGTCGCTGTACCCGTTCTGGACGAACATGTCGATCGGTTCCCTGGCCAACTTCGCGAGCTGGGTCGGGACGGCGAGCGGGAAACCGGTCATGGTCGCGGAGACGGGCGCCCCGTGGACGCTCAAGGCGAGCGGAGCCGGCGAGACGTCCCTGATCGAGCGCAACGAACTCGACCCCGACGGTCCGGAGAACTACGGCGCCACACCCGAGGGCCAGTTGAGGTGGACGCGTGAGTTCTTCCGCGCCATGTACGACACGGGCAAGGTCGTGGGAATCTCGTACTGGGACCCGATCTCGATCGACTTCGCCGACGGGGCCGACCCGAACGGCTGGATCGTCGGCGGCGACAACGAGGTCGAGGACACGTCCTTCTTCGGATACGGACCGACCCACAAGGCACTCCCCGGCCTGAGCGCTTTCCGTACCTGGTGAGACCCCGCCGTATATTCATAATTAATGCATGGCTGTACAATCGAGGATCGAGATTTCCATCGTCCTCATGACATCAGGGAGCACCCGCCATGGCGTCCTACTCCGGCCGCGGTGTACACGGACAGGTCGTGCATCAGCTGGGCGCGCGCATCGTGGGAGGCCGGATCGGCGAAGGCCAGACGCTGGACATCGGCGCGATCGGAGCCGAGCTGGACGTGAGCCTGACCGTCATGCGAGAAGCGCTGAAGGTCCTCGCCGGCAAAGGACTGATCGACGCCCGCCAGAAGCGCGGCACCTTCGTCAGGGAGCGGGCCCACTGGAATCTCCTCGACGCCGATGTGATCCGCTGGCGGATGGAGACGGGCGACGGCGGTCAACTGCTGCGCGACCTCGCCGACGTCCGCTCCGTCGTCGAGCCCGCCGCGGCGCACCGTGCGGCCCTGCACCGCACCGACGCCGACCTCGCCGCCCTCGAAACCGCCCTCGACGCCATGGGGCGGGCGCATGCGGACTCCAGCGACGCCGCCGAGGCGGACGCGGCGTTCCACCGGGCGCTGCTCGCCGCCACCGGCAACGAGATTCTGCAGAGGATGGACATGCTCCTGGAGCCGGGGCTCAGGGAGCGTGACCGTATGGTCCACGCGCACGGCGACGCCGACGACCCGGTCCCCAGCCACCGTGCGGTGCTCGACGCCGTGCGCGACCAGGACCCCGCCCGCGCGGAGCTTGCCATGCTGGAGCTGCTGGACAAGGCGTCCGAGGACCTCGACCACCTCACCCACGACAGGGGCACCTCTCCCCGGTAGCGGTTCCCCCGGTCTGCGCACCGACAAGCAGGTGACCTCCTGAACCCAGGGCTGGTTGGAGAGGCCGTTGCGTCGTCGCACTCGCGTCGAAGGGGTCCCTCGTCGCGCCGGCGGTCGTCGGCGGAGCCGTCGCGGCCGGCGTGACCGAAGGCACGGATCCCTCGCTCACTGGAAGGCCGGTATGACTTCCTTGATGAAGAGTTCCAGGGACTTGCGCTTCTCCTCGTGCGGCATGCTGTTGTCGATCCAGAAGCTGTACTCGTCGACGCCCAGTTCCTCGTAGGAGCGGAGCCGCTCGATGAGTTCCGCCGGGGTGCCGATCATCGCTGTCCTGCGGAGTGACTCCGGCCGGAACTCCGGCCGGTCCTCGAACTTCGACTCGGGGCTGGGCGGCAGGAACCCGTTCCGCGGGACGGTCTTGTTGCCGAACCAGGCGTCGAAGGTTCGGTAGAAACGGTTGATCGCCTCCGCGGCGGGGCGCCAGCCGTCGGGCTCGTCAGGCGCGTGGGCGTGCGTGTGCCGCAGCACCATCAGGTCGGGACGCGGCACCTCCGGGTGGTTCGCCACGGCGGTGTCGAACTTCCGCTTGAGGTCGGCGACTTCCTCGTCGCCCTTCATCAACGGGGTGACCATGACGTTGCAGCCCTGGGCCACCGCGAAATCGTGGGAGGCGGGGTCGCGGGCGGCGATCCACATGGGCGGGGTGGGCTGCTGCACCGGCTTGGGCACGCTGGTGGAAGTGGGGAACTGCCAGATCTCGCCGTCGTGGGCGTAGTCGCCCTGCCACAGGGCCCGCACGGCCGGCACGAGTTCGCGCAGGTGCTTTCCGCCGTCGGCGGCCGGCAGTCCGCCCGCGAGCCGGTCGAACTCGAACTGGTAGGCGCCCCGGGCGAGTCCGACTTCCATCCGGCCGTTGCTGATGACGTCGAGCAGCGCGCATTCACCGGCGGCCCTGAGCGGGTGCCAGAACGGGGCGATGACGGTCCCCGCGCCCAGGCGGATGGTCGAGGTCTTCGCGGCCAGGTGAGCGAGCAGCGGCATCGGGCTCGGGGAGATCGTGTACTCCATCGCGTGGTGCTCCCCGATCCACACGGTGCTGAATCCGCCGGCCTCGGCCATCAGGGCCAGCTCGGAGAGGTTCTCGAAGAGCTGCCGGTGGCTGACCTCCTCGTCCCAGCGCTCCATGTGCACGAACAACGAAAACCTCATGGCTGCTCCTCGTCTGCTGCGGTGACCGGGTGGCGGGCGGCGTCCATCTCGGTGAGGGTGACGTCACCGGTGGCCCAGTGGGTCCGGGGGACTTCGTGGACGACGACGCGGATGTGTTCGGGCCGTGTGTCGACGGTGCGCAGGACCGCGGCGTGGACTTCGTGTATCAAGTCCCGGATCTGCGCGGGAGTGCGGCCCTCGGCGAGGGTGACGGCGACCTGTGGCATGTCAGCTCCGCAGGGTGAACGGGTCGGCCACGGGCTCCTCGCCGGTGTTGATCCAGACGCTCTTGAGCCGCGTGTACTCCAGAATCGTCTCGGTGCCGTGCTCGACGCCGACGCCGCTGGTCTTGAAGCCCTGGCGCGGTGACATCGGGGACATGGCCCGGTAGGTGTTGACCCACACGGTCCCGGCGTCCAGGCGCGCCGCCATGCGGTGTGCCCGTGCGAGGTTCGTGGTCCAGACGCCGGCCGCGAGTCCGTAGTCGGTGTCGTTCGCCAACCGTACGACCTCGTCCTCGGTGTCGAACGGCATGACCGCCAGGACGGGCCCGAAGATCTCCTCGCGTACGACACGCATGTCGTTGTGGACGTCGACGAGGACGGTGGGCTCGTAGAAGTAGCCGCCGAGGCCGCCGTCGGTGGCCTGGCCGCCGGTGAGCACCCGGGCTCCCTCGCCGCGTCCGAGGTCGACGTACCCGGCCACCTTGTCGCGCTGGTCCTCGAAGGCCAGCGGACCGAGCTCGGTCTTGTCGTCCAGAGGGTCGCCGATGACGATGGTCCGGGCGCGTTCGGTGACCCGTTCCAGCAGCTCGTCGTAGACGGACCGGTGCGCGAACACCCGGCTGCCGGCGATGCAGGTCTGTCCGGCGGCGGCGAAGATGCCGGCGACGACGCCCATCGCGGCGTTCGGGATGTTGGCGTCCTCGAACACGATGTTGGGCGATTTGCCCCCGAGTTCGAGCGTGGAGCCGATGAAACGGCCCGCGGTCGCGGCGGCGATGCGCGACCCGGTGGCGGTGCTGCCGGTGAACGAGATCTTCGCGAGGTCGTGGTGGTCGACCAGGGCCTGCCCGGCCTCGGTGCCGAATCCGGTGACGACGTTCACGGCGCCGGGCGGGAACCCCGCCTCGAGGGCCAGCTCGGCGAGTCTGAGCACCGTGGCCGAGGTGTGCTCCGAGGGCTTGATCACGACGGTGTTGCCGGCACAGAGCGCGGGGGCCAATTTGCTGCTGGTCAGCGTCAGCGGAGAGTTCCAGGGTGTGATGGCGCCGACCACACCGAGGGGCTCGCGGGCCGTGTAGTTGAGTACCCGCCGGTCGGAGGTGGGGATGACGTTGCCGTGGATCTTGTCGGCCAGTCCGGCGTAGTAGTGGTAATACTCCGGCAAGGTGGCCAGCTGGCCGCGCATCTCGCGCAGGAGTTTGCCGTTGTCCTGGGTCTCCATGCGGGCCAGTTCTTCGGCGTTGGCGGCGATCAGGTCACCGAGGCGTCGCAGCAGGTGTCCGCGCCGTGTCTGGCTGAGGTCGCGCCAGCGCGGGTCCTCGAACGCCTTTTTCGCGGCGGCCACGGCGTGCCCGATGTCGGCGGCGGTGCCGCGCGCGGCCCGGTAGAGCACTTCGCGAGTGGCGGGGTTGGTGCTCTCGAAGTACTCGCCCGAAGCGGGCTCGACCCACGTCCCGCCGACGAAGTGCTGCAACGTGGTGAGGTCAGACATGTGCGCACTCTCCGATGAAGGTGGTGAGGGAGTCGACGAACGCCTCGGGGCGCTCGACGGGCAGCATGTGACGCGCCTGGGGATGACGACGGCGCGGCAGTCGGGGAGCGCCGCGGCGAGCCGGTGGGTCATCCCGGGGGTGGACCCGGGGTCGTTCTCGCCCGTCACGGCCAGTGCGGGTACGGCGATGGCGGGCAGGTCCGGCGCGAGTTCGGCGTCGGCTGTGGCGAACACGCGGTAGCAGTTGAGGAAGGACCTGACGTCGTTGGCATGCAGCGTGGTCCCGGTGCGGGCCACCCAGCCGGGGTCGACGTCGGTGCCGGCGTACCACCGCTCCAGGGATGCGGCCGCGCTGGTCCTGAAGTCGGCCTCCGCGGCGCGCAGCCGCGCGAGTACGGACGCTCGCTCCTCGGACGTACGCGCGCACACAGAACTGACCGAGGTCAGCGTGGCCACCACCTGGGGGTGGTGCAGCGCGACATGCTGGGCGACCAGTGCGCCCAGCGAGAATCCGACCAGGTGCGAGCCTGCCGGAATCTCGCCGATCACCCCGTCGGCCAGATCCGCGAGGGTCACCCGGTCGCTCACGGGTGGCCGGGTGCCGTGGCCCGGCAGGTCGGGGGTGATCACGGTGAAGCGGTCGGCCAGGAGCGTGGCGGTGGGCTCCCACATGGTGTGGTCGAGCCCGACGCCGTGCAGCAGCACCACGGTGGGCTTGCTCATCAGTGCCTACTGCTCGGTCGTCAGCGGCGCCAGGCGCTGCTGGGGCCGCCCCTGGGCGGCCGCGGCCAGCGCGATGACGATCTCGTCGGGGTGGGGAGCGTCGCTGATCCGGACTTCGACGGTCTGGTGGTGCGAACGGATCGTGGCGTCGGTGATGTGCTTCAGCGGGATGTCGAAGACCACGCCGGCGGGCCCGCGCTTCTCGACGGCGGGCAGCAGGGTGGTGGCGTTGGCGGCCTTGCGGAAGTGGTCGCCGAACTTGAGCGTGTGGATCAGAGCCGAGCCGTGCTCGATCTCGCCGTCCAGGCCGACGATGGCCGCCTTGCCGTAGGCCTCGGCGGGGGCCTCGAGTGCGTCGAGCACCGCCGGGGCCAGCAGCGCGCCGAGGTCGGAGGCGTGTCCGTCGATGCCGGGAGCGAGGTCCTCGACGAAGCCCTGACCGGCCCAGGGGTTCTGGATCACCGCCGCGACGACGGCGACCCGGGCGGGGCGATCGACCGGGCGGCCGCCCTCGATACGGATCTCCTCGACGACGGTCACGATCTTGCGGATGCTCATGAGGGAACGGCCTCCAGGCTTTGGGTGGTGACGACAGGGTCGGTCATGCGGTCCCCGATCCGGGGGTGCGGGCGCGGTCCCGTCGACGCGGCCGCGATGACGACGATCTCGTCCGCGCGCGGGGCGTCGGAGACGCGCGCACTGATGGTCTGGTAGTGGCTGCGCGTCGAGGCGCGGGTCTTGTGCCAGAGCGGGACGACCAGCGTCTCGCCGGCTTCGGCACGCGTGTCGGCGAAGCAGATGATCGACTCGCCCTGGAGGAACTCCCTCACCAGATTGCCGAAGTACGGGGTGTGGATGAGGGCGCCGGCGTGCTCGATCTCGCCCGCCGCACCGACGATGGCGGCCTTGCCGAACGATTCGATCTCCTCCACGCCGCCGAGGGAAGCGATGAGCCGATCGGTCAGCAGCTTGGCGAGCACGGGGGCGATGCGGCCCTGCTCCAAGGCCAGATCAGCCGATGGGCCGGAGCCCACCCATGGGTTCCGGATGACCGCGGCGACGCTGGCTCGCCGCGCTGGTCGAGCGGGGGCCTCACCCGCCTCGGTCAGGACGACGTCGCGGTAGAGCACGAGCTTTCGGAGACCGATGCTCTCGGCGGAGTGATCGATGCGCTCTTGCATGGCACAGGACGATAGGTCTCGTTTCTCGCGTCGGTCAAGGGGGAGGACGAAAGGGCTCGCCGTGCCCTGTGAGTCTGCCTGTCAGGACTGACAGCACGCCTCTGAACTGCACATATAAGCAACGCTTCAACGCGCAGCCAATTCGGGGCAACCGAACCCTTGACGCTCCATCTACGCCATGCCTTACTGCTGCTTGTATGCCAGACCAGGTGGCCGTCGGCCCCGCGGACCCAAGGAGTCCTATGTCCAGTCACCTTGGAACGGGCACGGAGACGACGCCCGCCACGCCGCCGGGGAGCAGTGGGGACAGCACCGCGGACGGCACCGGCGCCGCCCCGGCCGACGGTGGCAAGCTCGGTTCCGTTTTCTGGACCTCGCTCGGTGTCTCCGCCCTCTTCGTGGGCTGGGCGGTGCTCTTCACGGACAACCTGAACAAGGTCACGAACGCCTCGCTGAACTGGGTGACGGCCACCTTCGGCTGGGCCTACCTGGTGGTCACGCTCGCCATCCTGATCTTCCTGGTGTTCCTGGCCTTCAGCCCCGCCGGCGACGTCCGCCTGGGCAAGGACAGCGACCGCCCCGAGTTCTCGACACTGTCCTGGTTCGCCATGATCCTCAGCGCGGTCATGGGTATCGGATTGGTCTCGTACGGCGTCGCCGAACCGATCTCGCACCTGGCGACGCCGCCACACGGTCTCGCCGAGCCGAACACGCCGCCGGCGGCGGTACGCGCCCTGCAGTACTCCTACTTCGACTGGGGCCTGCACGCCTGGGCGATCTTCGCCGTCTTCGGTCTGGCCATCGCCTACTCGACGTACCGCAAGGGCCGGCGCACCCTGGTGAGCCAGCTGTTCGTGCCGCTGCTCGGCGACCGCGTGAACGGGCCGATCGGCAAGGTGATCGACGTGCTCGCCGTGTTCGCGACGCTCTTCGGCACCACGACGTCCCTGGGCCTGGGAGCTCTCCAGGTCAACAACGGCCTCGGTACGTTGTTCGGAGTGCCGGTCAACTCCGTGAGCCAGGTGCTCATCATCGCCGCCGTCACCTCGGTCTTCACGCTCTCGGCGGTGACCGGTGTCAGCAAGGGCATCAAGTTCCTGAGCCAGGGCAGCACGCTGCTGGCCGTCGCGCTGTTCGTCTTCATGCTGGTCGTCGGCCCTGCCGTGTTCCTGGCGAACCTGTACATCGAGTCCGTGGGCCAGTGGGCCACCGACTTCTTCCGGATGAGCCTGCAGGGCACCGCGTTCGGCGGGCTGGAGTGGATGCAGTGGTGGACCTACTTCATGATGGCCTGGTGGGTCTCGTGGGGGCCTTCGTCGGCGTCTTCCTGGCCCGTATCTCGCGCGGCCGCACCATCCGCGGCTTCGTCATGGGCGTTCTGGTCGTGCCCAGCGTGGTGTTCTTCACCTGGTTCACGGTCTTCGGCGGCACCGCTATCCACATCGACATGTTCGAGGGCGGCGACATCGCCGAGCAGACCGCGGCCGACATCAACAGCGCGTTCTTCGCGACCCTCGACCACTTTCCCCTCGCCGGGCTGACCTCGGCTGTCGCGATCGTCCTGGTCGTGATGTTCTTCGTCTCCGGCGCGGACGCCAACACCTACGTACTGTCCATGATGACCTCGGACGGATCGCTCACCCCGCGTCGTCCGGTGCTCGTCCTCTGGGGCGTCCTCACCGGTGTCACCGCCGTCGTCCTCATGCTCGCCGGCGGACTGAACGCTCTGCAGAACACCGTCATCGTGACGTCCCTGCCGTTCCTCGTGATCATCGCCGGTCTGGCGGTGTCCTTCTGGAAGGAACTGAGCGGAGACAGGAAGGAGAAGACCGATGTCAGACGCTGACGCCCGTCGCGGGCTCATCGAAAAGGTCTGGTCCGCGGCCTGGGGCCAGGGTGACGTCGATGCCCTCGACGCGCTGCTGAGCCCGGCCTACCTCCGGCACGGCGGAGACCCGCACCCGCTGGACCTCAACGCCTTCAAGGCCGCGATCGTCTCCACCCGGGGGCCTTCCCCGACCTGGTCACGACCATCGACGACCTAGTGGTCGAAGGCGACAGGGCCGCGATCCGCTGGCACAGCAGTGGAACCCATGTGAACTCCTTCCTCGGAGTCCCTCCCACCCGGCGGCACGTCGAGGTCAGCGGCGCCACGTTCGCCCGCTTCGAGGGGGACCGGATCGTCGAGGAGCACGTGACGTGGGATCCCCGGGCGTTGCTGTCGGCGCTGGGCGTCATCCGGGTGGGACAGGACTGACGATCAAGATGACTAGGAGCACCTCCATGGCCTCGCTTGCCTCGAAGCCCGACATCGATGTGATGAAGCAGGTCAACCGGCAGTTCGTCACCGGTGTCACGGTCGTGACCGCGTTGGACGGAGAGACCCCCGGGGGCTGGCCGTCAACGCCTTCTCGAGCATCTCCCTCGACCCCGCCACGGTGATGGTGTGCGTCCAGCGCACCTCGTCCACCCATGACTGTCTGTTCCGGGCGGACCACCTCGCGATCAACATCCTGTCCACGGACCAACTCGACGTCGTCAGTACCTTCGCGAGCAAGGCCGCCGACAAGTTCGCGGAGGTGGAATGGGAGAGCGGCCCGTTCGGCAGCCCGCTGATCGCCCGGAGCAGCGCGCAGATGGAGGTCGAGATCCGCGAGCGTCTGCAGGCCAGTACCCACACGGTGTTCATCTGCCGGGTGGTGCACGCCGCGGTCGCCGAGCACCACCCGATGGTCTACAGCGCGGGTAAGTTCTTCGACGGCGGCGCCCTCGCGCCGCTGGGATGACCGGCGGGCGGCTCGGGAGACGGAGGAGAGTTCGGTGAATCGCGCGAAGAGCGAACCGCGGTGGGGGTCGCCCCGGTCGGCGGCCGGGGCGGGTCGATGCAGGCCAGGGTGATCGCCGAGATGCGCCGGCGGATCATCAAGGGAGACATCGAGCCCGGGGCGCCGCTCTCGGAGCTCGCCCTCGCCGAAGAGTTCGGCGTCAGTCGTACGCCGGTGCGGGAAGCCCTCAAGCAGTTGCAGACCGAGGGCCTGGTCGAGATCCGGCCCCGGGTGGGGACGTTCGTCACCACGCCCTCCCGCCGCGAGATCACGGAACTCTTCGAGATGAAGGAACTCCTCGAGGGCGCTGCCGCCCGTCTCCTCGCCCGGCGCGGTCGCGTCGCGGAGATCGACCTGCTCGAGCGGAATCTGCGCGAGGCCGACGCAGCGGTGGAGCGGGACGACCGGGAGCGGTACGCGGAGTTGGTGCAGGAGTTCCACGACCTGCTCATCGCCGGTGCCGACAACAACAAGCTGGAGGCGCACTACCGGATCCTGATGAATCAGCTGGCGTACTCCCGGCTGGTGAACACCTCGCTCTCCCAGCCGGGTCGTGCCCTGCAGTCGGACCGTGAGCACCACCTCGTCCTGGAGCTGATCCTGGAGAAGGACGGCGACAGTGCCGAGCAGGTGATGCGTGAGCACGTCAGGGCCAGCCGGCGTGCGCTGATGGCGGGGCTGCCCCTCGGCCGTTCCGACCGGAGCGGTTAGGGCCCGGCGGATCAGCTGCTGCGGGTGAAGACCTTGTCCTGGGTGGAGCCGGTGGAGCACAGTTTCTTCTCGGACGATGTCATCTTGCGGGACTTGACCACGACCGCGCTGTGTTGACCGTCCGTTCCGTTCGGGGCCGGACCGGTGACCACGTCGGGGACGAACCAGTAGTAGTGGCCCCACTTGGGTCGTCGTAATGGGTCTGCCACGTGCCGGATATCTGCTGCATCACCTGGGCGCGGGAGATCCAGCCCACTTCTCCCGGCCGCACATTCACCGTGAAAGAACTCGTCTCCGTGTGCGAGCTCTGCCACGTGTAGTTGTACGTCGCGGTGACACTGGCCGTGATGATGCCTTCGATGCCGCCGCCCACGGTGACCGAGCCTCCCACCGAGTGGGAGGAGCCCACGGTGTCGGCCCAGGACATCGACTGGGAGGCCGGCGAGTCGGTGCAGTTGAAGAGCAGTTCGGAGACCTGCCGGGGCTCACCGAGGTAAGCCGGGCCGATCTTCGGGGAGTTGAAGGTGCACTTGCCTTCCCCGGAAGCGCAGTCGGCCATGATCTGCTCCGCGGTGGGCTGTTCCTCGGCCGCGGCGGGCACGGCAGCCGCGATCGTTCCGAGTGCGGTCGCCGTCAACGCCAGTGTGCGGCCGCCGTACCGCAGGGCGCGGTTCATCGTCATCGTTCGTGCCTCTCACCATCGCATGGGGGGTCGGGGACCACGGCACCTGTTGCGAGAGGGCCTGCAGTCACCGCGTGGTGCCAACGAGGCTCACGTAAACCGCAGTCCATCTACACCAAGGAACAGTAAAGTTGTAATTGATTTCCAGAACTGGTGAACCGTCAACATTGCGGGCTGGGCGCCGTTTTGGGGACTACGCCGTATCAGCGCCGGACAGGCGGAAGGCGAGGTTCCTCGGACGCCTTCGCTCGTCACGGGGTCGTCAGTCCGGCGACAGGGGCTGTTCGGCCCAGATCGTCTTGCCGTGGTACGTGTGGCGGGTGCCCCATCGCCGGCACAGTTGGGCGACGAGCAGAAGGCCGCGCCCGCCCTCGTCGTAGACGCGGGCCCGGCGCAGGTGCGGGGCCGTGCTGCTGGCGTCGGAGACTTCGCAGATGAGGGTGCGGTCGAGGATCAGGCGCAGCTGGACGGGTGGTTCGCCGTACCGGATGGCGTTCGTGACCAGTTCGCTGACGACGAGCTCGGTGACGTACGCCGCCTCCTCCAGTCCCCACTCCTGGAGCTGCCGGCCCGCCCTGTCACGGATCTCGGCCACCGCGGAGGGCTCCGGCCGTACGTCCCAGGTGGCCACGTGGCCCGCGTCCAGGACGTTCGTACGGGCCAGCAGCAGCGCCACGTCGTCCGTGGGCCGGGCCGGGAGCACGTTCCGCAGGACGGTGTCGCAGGTGTCCTCCAGGGACGTGCCCGAGCCGGCCAGCGCCTGCAGCAGGAGGTCCACGCCGTCGTCGATGTCACGGCCCCGGGCCTCGATCAGGCCGTCTGTGTACAGCGCGAGCAGGCTGCCCTCGGGCAATTCGACCTCGGCCGACTCGAACGGCAGGCCGCCCAGTCCCAGCGGGGGCCGGCGGGCAGCTCCAGGACACGCGCTTCACCGTCGGGGCTGAGCAACGCCGGTTCCGGATGGCCGGCGCGGGCCATGGTGCAGCGCCGGGACACCGGGTCGTACACGGCGTACAGGCAGGTGGTGCCGATGTCGGCGGCGGCGCCGGGCGTGCCGTCGGTCTCGGCCGACAGCCGGTTGACCAGGTCGTCCAGGTGCGTCAGCAGCTCGTCGGGAGGCAGGTCGACGTCGGCCAGGGTGCGGACCGCGGTGCGCAGTCGTCCCATGGCGGCGGAGGCCTGGATGCCGTGGCCCACGACGTCGCCGACGACCAGGGCCACGCGGGCCCCGGAGAGCGGGATGACGTCGAACCAGTCGCCGCCCACTCCGATCTGCGCGCCGGCCGGCAGATAGCGGGAGGCCACCTCCACGGCGGGCTGCCGGGGCAGGCGCTGCGGCAGAAGGCTGCTCTGCAGGGTCAGGGCGGTGTCGCGCTCCCGGGTGTAGCGGCGGGCGTTGTCGATGCTCAGGGCCGCCCGGGCTGTGATCTCCTGGGCCAGCAGCAGGTCGTCCTGCTCGAAGGGCTCGGGACGTCGGTGACGGGAGAAGGTGGCCACGCCGAGTGTGATGCCGCGTGCACTCATCGGCACCGCCAGCACCGAGTGGAAGCCGAACCGCCGCACGCGCTCGGCCCGGTCGGGTGCCAGGGGCGCCCAGCGGTCGACCCCGTCCGCCGTCACCTGATGGATCATCGGCTCTCCGGCGACCAGGCATTCGGCCGCGGGCGAGGTGTCCGGGTAGGTGGCGACCGTGCCCAGTGGCACCACGGCCTCGGGGCAGCCCGGCAGCACCGACTGGTTGGCCACGCGGCGCAGCAGGACGGGGCTGGGCAGCTTCTCCGCCCGGAGCTCCCGGTCGTCCTCGATGTCGGGGAGCAGATCGACCGTGACGAAGTCGGCCAGGTGCCCGATGGCGACGTCGGCGAGCTCCTGGGCGGTGCGGGCCAGATCGAGGGTGGTGCCGATGCGTACGCCGGCCTCGGCCACCAGGGCGAGTCGCTGCCGGGCCTGGTGCTGTTCGGTCATGTCGTGCGCGGACAGCAGCACCCCGCGCACCGCTCCGTGGGCGTCGGTCACCGGCGCCAGGGACACCGACCACGTGCTCTCGTGGTCATCGCCGGCCAGTTGCAGGGCCGCCTTCAGGTGCCGCTGTTCGCCGCTGCCGAGGACCTCCAGCATCAGCTCCTCGGTGTGCTCGCCCTGGGGGTCGAGCACGATCTCCGACACCCTCAGCCCGCGCATCTCCGCCTCGGAGAGTCCCATCACGCGTTCCATGTCCGCGTTGGCCCTGAGCAGCCGCAGCCGGGTGTCGTACAGGGCCGTGGTGCACGGGGACTGGGTGAGTGACCAGCCGATCCGGGACTCCTCGTCGGGCTCCGGCCCGGTGCGCGCCACCGGTGAGACCAGGAACCACTCATGGCTGTCGCCGTCGCTTCCCGGGTCCCGCTCGCGACGGTGGGCCAGCAAGGTCACCGGGAGGATGTGCCCGTCCCGGTGTCTCAGGGTGGCCGTGCCGTTCCACCGCCGTACGCCGATGAGGGATCGCAGGACCCGAGCCGGCGGTTTCCCGGCGAGCAGCACGGCAGCGGGCCGGCCCACGATCTCCGATGCCGGGTAGCCCACCAGGCGGTGCGCGCCTTCGCTCCACCCGGTCACCGTGCCGCGTGCGTCCACGACGGCCCGGGCAGTGGCTGTCTCGTCGACGACCGGCACCGGCTGCGGCCCCGCCCCCTTGTCCCCGGTGGTTCCTCGTCGCAGCATCGCGGTCGTCCTGCCTGTAGCAAACACCGGCCCGACCTGGCACACCGCCGGCCCGATAGGGCATGGGGTTCAGTATATGCACAAGAATTAAGACAAATATTACGATCTCATGAGCGATGCCGGTACGACCGTCGACGGCGGCGCGGCGGCAACGAGGGCGAGCCCGAGGCCGCCTTCCCGCGCGGATCCCCCGTTGGTCCGACCGGACGATCGGCTGTTCGTAAGATGGTCCGCACGGGTTGTCGTCCCGTCCAGCCGACCACCGTCGCCCCGCACGATTGAGAGGTACCCGCACCGTGCTGCACCGCGTCGCCGCACTCGATGATCCGGTGGGCGAATCGCTCCGCGGTCACCACGCACACCTCGCCCGCCGGCTCGGCCCAGCCGCCACCTACGTGCAGGGAGTGGCGACCTTCTGCGCGGTCACCGCCGACCCGGACGGGCGGGAGTGGGACGGTCTCGCTCGGCTGCTCGGGCGGGGTGAGCTCGCCGACATGTTCAGCTGCGCGGCGACACCGCCGTCGGACTGGGAGCCGGTCTTCGTCCTCGAAGGCCGCCAGATGGTCCGGCCCGGCGGCAGCGGGCCCGGTCACACCGAGGCCGGGACCCTCACCGGTGTGGTCGAGCTGGGGGCGGGCGACGTGCCCGAGATGCTCGACCTCGTCGCGCGTGCCCAGCCAGGGCCTTTCTGGCCGCGCACGCACGAACTCGGCACCTATCTCGGCATACGGGACAACGGCGCGTTGGTGGCCATGGCGGGCGAACGACTCCGGCCCCCGGGATGGACCGAGATCAGTGCCGTCTGCACCGCGCCCGAAGCCCGTGGGCAAGGCCACGCCGCGCGCCTGATCAGTGCGCTCGCCACGCGCATCGTGGCCCGGAACGAACGTCCCTTCCTGCACGTGGCCGAGGCGAACGCCGGCGCGATCGCACTGTACGAACGGCTCGGTTTCGAGACGCGGAAGCACGTGACCTTTCGGGGTTCCGCACGCCGTGACGGCCTCCGCCGGCCCGGGCCGCGGGGCGTTCAGCGTCTGAGGTTCGCGTCGTTCGCGGCCGTGATGACGCGGTCGCGTTCGGCGCGGGTGAGCAGGTCCTCGGCCAGCCAGCGGTCCGCGAGGGAGCGTACGGCGCGCAGGAAGTGGGCGGAGGTCGAGAAGGGGGCTTGTCGCCACAGCGCGTCCAGGAAGGTCTGCCCGTCGGTGCGGGCGCGGTTGGGCACGCCCGAGTCGGCTGTGCCGAACACGATGACGGGTTCGTAGCGCTTGAAGTAGGCGTGGTACGGGGCGTCGTCGCCGATGTGGAAGGGCGCCAGGGTGAGGTTGTGCGTGGTGAAGTGGAGCGGGCGGGCCGTGGGTCTGATCGCGTCGGCCAGGTCGCCGCGGAGGGTGAAGTCCTTGTAGAAGGAGAACGTACGGAACTGCTGTTCCGGGCTCTGGGCCGTCAGGAGGAGCGGACCGTAGAAGAGCGACTGGACGGTCGGGTCGTCCAGGGCCCGTTCGATGCGCAGGCGGTACGGCGTCGAGATGCGGATGCGGTCGCCTCGGCGCCAGTTCCTGTTCAGGGTGAGGTACGTGCCGGGTTCCGCCCTGCCCCGGTGCGGAGTTCCGTTCACCGTGACCGTGACGCCTGCCGAGGCCCATGAGGGGATGCGGAGTTTGACGGCGAGCCGGCCGCCGCCCTCACGGAAGGTGAGGGTGCGTACGCCCTCGGCCGGATAGTCGCCGGTCTGCTCGATGACGAGGCCGCGTTCCGGCCAGCGCAGCACCGAGGCCAGGTAGAGGTTGACGTACAGGGCGCTGCCGTCGGCGGAGCGGAAGTAGATCGAGTCCTGGTACTTGGTGTGGTTCTCCATGCCGGTGCCGCCGCAGCACGTGCCGGTGTTGCCGTACCCGCGCCGGACGCCCGGGCCCATGCCGACGAAGTAGGTGACCTCCGGGCTGTCCGTGGCCGGGGCGTCCCGGCGGGAGGCGAGGATGTGGTTGGTCAGGCCCCGCTCGTAGTAGTCCATGTAGGCGGCGTCCGGCTCGTGGAAGAAGAGCTGCCGGCTCAGCTTGAGCATGTTGTACGTCGCGCAGGTCTCGGCGTTCTTGTCGTCGAGGGTGGCCGCGATGGCCCCGCGGGCGCGGAACATCTCGCCCTGTCCGGTGCCGCCCAGGGCGTACGTACGTGGACCCGCGACCATGCTCCACAAACCCCGCGCCGCGGCGGCGTATCTCTCCTCGCCCGTGTGGTCGAACAGCCGGAGGTAGCCGGTGAACTGCGGGATGTGCTGGTTGGCGTGCCGGCCCTCCAGGATGTCGCGGTTCTCCGCGCAGGCGTCCAGCAGCGCGGTGTTGTCGAAGCAGCGGGCGGCGGCGAGGTGTTCCTCCCGGCCGGTGAGGGCGTACAGGTCCGTCATGACCTCGTTCATGCCGCCGTACTCACCGGCGATGTAGATCGACCACATGCGTTCCAGCTGGGCCTTCGGCAGTCGGCCCAGGCGGCTGTGCACCCAGTCGCCCATCTTCGCGGCGATGGTCAGCGCCTGCTGGTTGCCGGCCAGGGTGTGTGCGTCCAGGAGGCCGCGCATGATCTTGTGGCAGGTGTAGTACGGCGCCCAGATGGTGGGGTACGTCGTGTAGCTCTCCAGGAGGATGAACTGGGTTTCCGGGTAGGCCGCGAGGTAGCCGGGGTGGCTCGGTCTCGGGGAGCCGTGTTCGGCGAGGGCCTGCTGGCATTCGCCCAGGGCGGTGACCAGGTGGTCGAGCTTGGACTTCAGAGCGGCCTCGCGCGTGTCGGCGTACGCCTGGGAGACGAGGGTGAGGAAGTGGCCGCCGTAGTGCCCGCGCAGGTTGCCGTCGGCCGTTTCCCAGCCGCCCGGTGGCCTGGCGCCGCGCGTGTCCAGGCCGGCGTTCGCGCGGAAGACCGCCAGGATGCGGTCGGCCGGGTAGGCACGGGCGTAGTCGAGCATCAGATCGCGCTTGCTGCGGAAGACGCCCTCGCCGAGCGTGACCTCGCCCAGGCCGAAGGGCCGTACCGTCCACGCCGGCTGAGCGGGCAGCACTCCCCCGGCGGCCTCGGCCGTGGTGATGGCCTGGGCGTGGGCGGCTCGGGTCAGAGGGCCGAAGGCCACGAGCGGGGCCGTCGCGGCACCGGCCGTCACTCCGAGCACACGGCGTCGCGTGGGTGGCTGGGACATGTCGCACTCCGATCGTCGTCGGTCAGCCGGGCGGAGAAGCCCCTTGCGTTCACGTGGGTGGCATCACGGTGATCGTGGCCGTGGCGCGGTGGGAGGTGCCCGGCACGGTTCCCTCCACCTCGAAGCTTCCCGGGCCTGCGTACTGGTCCGGATCCACCGGGTCCCAGGTCACCTCGGTCCGGCTGTCCTTGGAGCCGTCGTTGTAGGTGGCGACCACCGTGGCCGGGAGCGTGGGGGGACGGCCCGGGCGGGTGGTGAGGCGTTCCTCCGCGATGTTGGTGATCTCGACCGCGTCGGTGTGCCGGACCCACACGGTGGCGGTGACCGGCTGTGCCGCACGGTCGGCGAGGCCGGTGATCGTCACGCGGGTGCCGCCTTCGGCGACCTGGTCCTCGGTCAGGGCCGGCCAGGCCACGGGTGAGCGTGCCGTGGAGCCGTCGGCGTACACCAGCGTCACCTGCCCGGGCAGGTCGGGGACGGTGCCGCGCGGGTGGGGATGTGGACCTCGCGGACGGACTCCGGTGTCTCGGCGTAGACCTTCCACTCCTGCACGCCGAGGGCCAGGTTCGGGTGTCCGGTGAGTCTCGCCCGGAGCGCGGTCGTGGTGACGGGGGTGAACGTGGT
This sequence comes from Streptomyces tuirus, assembly GCA_018195615.1. Classification (GTDB taxonomy): domain Bacteria; phylum Actinomycetota; class Actinomycetes; order Streptomycetales; family Streptomycetaceae; genus Streptomyces; species Streptomyces tuirus_A. The sequence continues at coordinate 157,490 of JAGTPG010000002.1, forward strand.
CCGGTTGTAGCGGTCCTCGGCGGTGCCGTAGCCGCTCGGGGCGGGGACCTCGCGCCAGGTGTCGCCGTCGCGGTACTCGATGACCCACGACTGGGGCACTCCCACGCCGTCGGCCGCGCCGGGCTGCGCGTCGCGGAAGAAGTACAGGTCGGAGCCGGCCACGCGGACCGGGTCGTCCCAGGTGTACTGGACCCACTGGGTGCCCTTCTGGGGCCAGCTGCCCCAGCGCGGGGCGTCGGAGGAGGAGGCCGGTTCGCGGCCGTCGTTGATCGCGGCCACCGATTCCCAGCCGGAGGTGTAGGACGCCGTGGGGGTCGCGGACGGTGCCAGGTTCACCTGGCCGTCCCGAGCGCCTCGACGTTGACCACGACCCGCTTCGACGAGCTCAGTGTGCCGTCGGTGGCCGTGAGTTCGAGGGTGTAGGTGCCTGCCTTGGTGAAACGGGCGACGGTCGTGGAGGCTTGTGGGGTGTCGAAGACGACGGTGCCGTCGTCCGGGGCGTCCGTTGCTCTCCAGGAGGCGGAGAGAGTCCGCCGCGGCAGTCCGTCGTCCTTGACGATGCCGGTCAGCCTGACCTGGCCCGGCCGGGTGTACGTGGTGTCCCGCCAGGCCTCGACCTGCGGAGGCTGGTTGCGGACCGTCGGCGGGCGTGCTGCCGTGTCGTAGGCCTGGATCTCCTTCAGGCCGCTGGTGTGGCCGTCGCGGTGGCGCAGCAGCACCCGCAGCTTGCCCGTGGTCACCTCCTTGAAGCGCACGTGGTTGAGGTTGGCTCGCGGGTAGGTCGGTGACTTGGCGGGGCGGGGCACGTCCTGCCACTGGCCGTCGGCGTCCTGGTACTGGACCGTGTACAGGGCCGGTTCGGCGTATCCGCCGGGTCTCTTGTCGCTGTAGAAGTGGAGCCGGACGTCGTCGACCGTGCGCCTGCGGCCGAGGTCGAGCTCGTACCAGTCCTCGGAGTTGCCGGAGCCGCGGGCGCCCCAGTAGGGCTCGTTGATGGTGAAGCCGTCCACGGCACCGGCCACGCCGTGGCCGTCGGCCTCGTGGGAGGCGCGGGCGGTGGCGCCGGCGGCGAGGTCGGTCCCGGCCCCGCCGGTGAGGTCCCGGCCGGCCTTGGCGAACAGGTCGGTGACGCGGTCCTTCCGGCCGTAGGTGACGTCCTGAGGGTCCGCGACGGTGGTGCGCAGGCCGGTGGTCTTCGCCTTGGCCCCTCCTCCGTCGGGAAGGTGACCTCGCGCGTCGCGGGGTCGTAGACGAGGTGGGTGAGGGAGTCGGCGGTGAAGGCGAGCTTCCCGTCGAGGTAGGCGGAGTAGCCTTCGGGGACCTGGCGGCCGTAGGGCCGTTTCCCGTCTCCCGGTTCGTCCCACAGGACGGCCACGTCCGTGCCGCGGTAGTTGATGTCGGTGACCGCGAAGTGCGGCCAGTCGACGTCGATCGGCCACAGCTCGATCTTGCTGTCGGTGCGCGGCCGGAAGCCCATCGCGTCCTCGATCACGGTCCAGTTGGTGGTGCCGAGGATGGTGTGGTGGATCCAGGAGCGGTAGCCGATCTTCTGCGGGTCGGCACTGCCGTCGGCCCAGAACTCGTTCTGGTCGGGCCACCGGTTGTCGCCGTCGATGTAGTGGGCCCAGGCGTTCCAGGACAGCAGCTTCTTGTACCAGGTGCTGTCGATGTACTTGCTGGGGTACTTCCGCAGCACCGAGGACAGGAAGCGGAAGGTGACGGTGGAGTTGATGACCGAGAAGTTGTTGCTGCCCGGGTGCCCCTGCTCCGCCGCCTCCGCCTTGTCGGCCTGGTTGGCCGTGAAGAACGGGAAGACGGGGTACTGCTTCGCGTCCGCCCACAGCCGCAGCGCCTCGAGGTACTGCGGGTCCTCGTCCGGGGTGGGCATCAGGCCCACGCTGTACGGGTAGTAGTTGTTGATCTCCTTCCAGGGCACCAGGGTGTCGGTGGCGACGTGCCGGTGCTTGATCAGTTTGTCCTCCGGGTCCCAGAGGTGCTCCAGGACGGCCTTCTTCACGCGGTTCGCCGTCGCGCGCATCTCGTCGGCCTTCGCCTTCTCGCCGAGGAGGTCGTAGGCGCGGGCCGCCGCTGTCGCGTTGCTGTGGACGTAGGCGGATTCGGCGCGGTCCAGGTTTCCGGGCTTCCAGTCGAACGACACCGCGTCGGCGTCGTTGCCGGTCATGGCGCCCCAGTCGTACTCGATCAGGCCGTTGCCGTCGTGGTCGTAGGACTTCAGCTGGCCTCGGACGTCCTGCTCGGCGTACCGCGCCAGGTTGCGCACGATGCCGTCGGGGCCGCCGTGCACCTGGTAGGAGCGCCAGGCCGCCTCGGAGATGTACTGGGTGTAACTGTTGGACCAGTTCTCCGGGTCTCCGGGGTTGTCGGTGTACTTGCCGTTCTTCGAGACCTCTCCGGCCGACACCCACGGGCCGTAGGAGTAGGCGGGGTCGCGCAGGTACTTGAGGTCGTCGACGAACATGCCGACCGTCAGCGCGATGGCGTTGTTGTAGCCGAGCACGCCCTCCATGGAGGTGGGGAACTGGTAGTCGTTGCCCGGGATGTCGGCGTCGAGGTAGTTGTACCGCAGCAGCCACCAGCGGTAGTAGAGCGTCTTCTCGATGTTGTCGTCGGGGACGTCGAGGTAGGGCAGGTTCTCGGCCCACCAGCGGTTGTACGTCTGCACGTGCCGGCGGAAGGCGGTGGCCGGGGCGCGGTGCGCACCGAGTCGTACTCGCGGCGGGAGTCGGTGATCTCCTGGGTGACGAAGCCGAGTTGGACCTTGGTGGTGAGGGTGCGGCCCGCGGCAGGGTGAGAGTGCGGATCAGCGACTCGCCCTCGGGAGCGAAGCCGTCGCCGCTCAAGCGCGGGAAGACGGTCGTGAGGTTGTTCTTCGCCGGCACGGCACCGGTGAGTTCACGGCCCTCGGGCGTCGTCGCGTACGGGGACGAGGCACGCAGCCGGACCTCGCGGCGCTCGGGCCCGGTGTTGGTGAGGGTCAGGTTCGTGACGGCGGCGTTCGCCTCGGTGATGAACTTGGTCTGGGTCACCTTCAGACCGGTGGCCTCGTGCGTGAACTCGCTGCGCCAGTGGCTGGGCGTCTGTGTGCGGGTGCCGGTGTTCTCCCGCAGGGTGAGGTTCTCGTCGTCGACGTTCAGGGTGATCGTGTACGCCGCTCTGTTGTCGATGCTCTCCCAGTAGGCGACCTTGCCTGCGAAGCCGAGCCGCGCGGGTTCGTGCTCCTTCATGAACACCGCACGTCCCCGGGTGAACAGCCAGTCCCCTGCCGGGTCCTCGCCCTTGCGGGCCAGCATCCGGTCCATCCAGAAGTCGGTGCCGTCTCCGGCCGCTCGGTCGGCCTCGTACTGGGCGCGCAGGGTGCGGTGGGCGCTGAAGCCGGCCGGCAGCTTCGGTACGGGCTTCTCGGCTCCCGAGTGGACCGGGTAGCCGATCGCCGAGTTGTCGGCCGCGGCGGGGCCGGTGGCGGCGAGCGGAGCCAGCAGGCCCAGGACCAGCGCCGCGGCCAGGGTGCCGCGGTGGTGACGTCTTCGCGGTGCGGGCACGACTACCTCCGGGTGGGCGTCGTCGGGGGCGGGGTCGTCGGCAGCCATACGCGCATGGTCGAGGGACCGCGGTTGGCCCAGGAGTGGTAGGGGACGAGGGTGACGGCCGCGGGGTCGGTGGCCGCCGGGGAGTGTTCGTCGACCGGCCGGTACGGCCATGCGGTGTCGGCCGGTGCGACGAGTTCACCGGGGGCGCGGACCGTGCCGTCCGGTCCGTCCTCCGGAACGGCGGACGGGTCCACGCGGATCGCGTCGACGTCACGGCCGTCCGGCAGATCCGCCGACTCCGCGCAGTACACGAGCGGTCCGCGCTGGACGGCCACGGTCCCTCGTGTGGCGTCGATGCGGGGGTCGGCGTGGATCCAGCGCGGGGTGACGGGCAGTTCGAGGCGGATCTCGTCGCCCGGCCGGAAGAGGCGGGTCAGCTGCGCCGTGCCGGGGGCGACCGTACGGCGTTGCCCGTCCGGGTCGACCAGCCGGACGGTGACTCCCGCCGTCCACGCGGGGATCCGCAGCGAGAGTGTCCAGGGCCGGGCCGGTGACCGGCCGATCCGAACGGCCACTGTCCCGCCGGACGGGTAGTCGGTACGGACCCGCAGTGCCACGCCCTGCCCGTCGGCCAGGGAGGTGGTGAGCTCCGCGTCGGCGTACTGGTGCAGCTGTACGCCGTCGTCGTCCACCGTCGCCAGGTACGCGGGGAGTTGGGCGAGGGTGCGCGCCACATTGGTCGGGCAGCACGACACGGCGAACCAGGGGGCGCGCAGGCCCGAGTCGGCGCGCGGGCTGACACGGTCCGCGGGGGGCGCGATGCCCCGGTGGCGGCGGTGCAGGGTGTTGGCGTAGAAGAAGGACCGGCCGTCCTCGGACGGGGAGGTGGCGACGACGTTGAACAGGGTCCGCTCGGCCAGGTCGGCGAAGCGCGGTTCGCCGGTGGCGAGGAGCAGCCGCCAGGCGAGCATCACCGAGGCGATGCCGGCGCAGGTCTCCGAGTAGGCGCGGTCGGGCGGCAGGACGAAGTCGTCGCCGAAGGACTCGTCGCGATGGTGCGAGCCCATGCCGCCGGTCAGATAGGTCCGCCGGGCGACGGTCGCCTCCCATTGGCGTACGGCCGCGGCGAGCAGGGCGTCGTCGCCGGTCTCCACGGCCACGTCGACGGCGCCGGCCGTGAGGTAGAGGGCGCGGACGGCGTGGCCGCGCAGCACCTCGGCCCGGCGGACGGGCAGGTCGTCCTGGTAGTAGGCGCGGCCGAACTCCGCGTCGGCGAGCGCGCCGTGACCGCGTCGGTCGATGAACAGCGCGGCCTGGTCGAGGTAGCGCTGCTCTCCGGTCAGCCTGGCCAGTTCCACCAGGGCCGTCTCGATCTCCGGGTGCCCGCAGACGCCGGGGTTGCCGCCCGGGCCGAAGGCGGTGCAGACGTGGTCGGCGGCCCGGCGGGCGATCTTGGCCAGTTCGCCCTCGCCGCGGGCGCGGGACTGGGCGACGCCCGCCTGGACGAGGTGGCCGTGGCAGTAGAGTTCGTGGCCCCATTCGAGGTCGCTGTAGCGGGCCTGCTGTCCGGGGCGGCCGAAGGCGGTGTTCAGATAGCCGTCCGGGTGCTGGGCTGGGGTGATCATGTCGGTGAGCGCGGCGACTTCCCCGTCGTACGCGGCACCCTGCCACGCCATGGCCTCCAGCAGCTTGTAGACCTCGGAGTCGGCGAACTCCCGGCCGCGCCGGTCCCGGTGGATCCGGCCCTCGGCGGCGGCCCGGAAGTTGCCGGTCCAGCCTTCGCGTTCCATCCAGTCGCGGCAGTGCGCGAGCGTCGCGGTCGCGTTGATGTGGCGGCGCCGGGCCCAGAAGCCTCCGGTGATCCTCACCTCGTCGAGGCCGAGCGGGCGCAGCCGGCCCCGGGTCGGTGCCACCGGCAGGACGAGCGAGCGTGCCGTGTTCTCCCTCACCAGTTCATGCCTTCGGTACGTCCCTTCGGTTGTCCGTTGACGGTGATGCGGTGCCTCAGCCCTTGATCAGCCCTTGAGCGCGCCGGACATGAAGCCCCTGATGTAGTGCCGTTGCAGGAGCAGGAAGAGCAGCAGGCAGGGCACGGCGAGGACCACGACGCCCGCCTCGGTGGCGCCGTAGTCGACGGCGCCCATGCTCTGCTGCCGCAGGTTGGCGACGGCCAGGGGCAGCGGTGCCTTCTCGCTGTCGGAGATGAGGATCAGTGGTGCGATGAAGTCGTTCCAGGCGGCGAGGAACGCGAAGAGCCCCACGGTGATCAGCCCTGGCCGGACCGCCGGCAGGAGCACACGCCGCAGCGCCCCGGCCGTGCCGCAGCCGTCGACGAGCGCCGACTCCTCCAGTTCGCGGGGCACGGCCTCGAAGGAGATCCGCATCATGAAGGTGGCGAACGGCAGTTGGAACATGGCCAGCACCAGGCTCAGTCCGATCAGCGAGTTCTGCAGGTGGAGCCGGCCCAGCAGGACGTAGAGCGGGATGAGGAGCGTGGCGTACGGGACCATCAGGATGGCCAGCGTCAGCAGGAACAGCACGTTCCGGCCGGGGAAGTCGAAACGGGCGAAGGCGTAGCCGCCGAGCAGGGACACCCCCAGGGTCAAGGCGACGGTCAGCGCCGAGACGATGGTGCTGTTGAGGAGGTAGCGCCACAGGCCCGCGTCGTAGTCGAGCAGCGTCCGGTAGTTGCCGAGGCCGTAGCCGGACGGCTGGGCGGTGCCCGGCTGGCCGCTGACCGACGCCCAGGCGTTCCACAGCAGGGGGAACAGGAAGATGACGGCGAGTCCTCCGGCGACGACGTAGTAGGGCGTCCTGCCGAGGGCGCGGGTGAGCACCGTGGTGTCCCTTCTTCCGAGGTGCGGCTCATGACTCGTCGGCCCGGCGCAGGCCGCGGAACTGCAGGGCGTTCAGCAGGAGCAGCGCGGCCAGCACGACGATCGACAGGGCGGCCGCGGTGCCGAGGTCCATCCGCTGGAAGGCCTCCCGGTAGATCAGCTGGACGACGGTTACGGTGCCGTTGTCCGGTCCGCCCTTGGTGAGGATGAAGAACTGGTCGAAGGCGAGCAGGGAGCCGGTCACGCACAGCAGCAGACACAGGGCCAGGGAGGGCCGTAGCAGCGGCAGGGTGATGGAGCGGAAGATCTGGCCGCGGCTCGCGCCGTCCGTCCGGGCCGCCTCGTACACCTCGTGGGGGATGCGCTGGAGGCCGACGAGCAGGATCAGCATGTAGAAGCCGGCGAACTTCCAGACGATGAGGAACACCGTCGACAGCAGGGCCGAGGTCGGGGTGCCGAGGAAGGACACCGGGTCGTCCACGAGGCCGAGCTTTTCGAGCACGCGGCTGAGCGGGCCGGTGGTGGGACTGTACAGGCCCCAGAAGAGCAGGGACGCGGAGGCCAGTCCGAGGGCGCTGGGCAGGAAGTAGACCGTGCGGAAGAAACCGGCTCCGGGCCGTGACTCCTGGACCAGCAGGGCGAGGCCGAGCGCCAGGGTGAGGAGCACGGCCGTGACGATGACGGTGTAGAGCAGGGTGAAGCGGATCGCCGGCCAGAACAGGGTGCCTTCGGCGATGTCGCTGTAGTTCTCGGGGGCGTTGACGCCGCGGTCTCCCGCCAGCAGCGGCCAGTCGCTGAGCGACATCTGCCCGACGAGCAGCAGGGGCACCAGGAAGAAGACGGCGACGAAGACGGCGGTGGGGCCGCGTAGGCCAGGCCCTTGGCCTTGCGGGACCGCCACCGGGGCGGGACGGGCCGGGTCGGTCGTCGTGGTGGAACTCGGGGCTCGGCGGCCGTTCGGTCGGGCGCCTTCACCTGCATGGCTCTCCTCTGCCGTACGACGTGGGAGGGGCGGGGCGCTCAGTCGGCCAGTGAGGCGGTGACCGCCTCGTTGTCCTTCGCGACGGACGTCCCGTCGCCGAAGACGGCGTTGCGCATCAGGGTCAGCCAGGGACCGTTGGGGTCGTTGAAGGTCTGGCCGAACTTCAGCGCGTACGGGGTGCGGCCGTGGGCGACGAGTTCGTTGATGGTCACCAGTCGCGGGTCGGCCTGGGAGTGCTTGTTGGACGCGAGGTCGGTGCGGGCCACGACGTCCTTGTGGGCTGCGACGACGTCGACCTGGGCCTTGTCGCCCAGGGACCAGGCGAGGAAGTTCCAGGCCTGGTCGGCCGATTCACTGGTGGCGGAGATGCCGATGGCGTCTCCGCCGACGAAGGTGGACTTGCCGCCGTCGGGTCCGGGGATGGGGGCGACGCCGAGGTCGAGGTCCTTGGGCATCAGCCCGAGGGTGGTGGACGGCATGGGCATCACGCCGACCTTGCCCTTGGGGAAGACGCCGGTCCAGGTCGTGCCGGTCTCCTCGCGTGCGCCGGGGGCCACGATGCCGTCCCGTACCCAGCCGCGGTAGGTGTCGTAGACCTTCTTCGCGGTGCCGGAGGCGAGGTCGGCCTCGGTGCCCTCCTTGTTGAGGACGTCGTCGCCCGCGGCCCAGACGGACGGCCACCAGGTGAAGACGCCGCAGCCGCCGCAGTTGCCGCCGAAGAAGGTGCCGTCGACGCCGCCGCCCAGCGCGTCGACGGCCCGCGCCTGCCGGTCCCAGTCGCGCAGGGTGGCGGGCGGCTTGTCGGGGTCGAGCTTCGCCTTCCGGTAGAGCTCCTTGTTGTAGAAGAGCACCGACAGGTCGAGGGTGTGCGGGACCACGTACTTCTTGTCCTCGAACGTGCCGGCCTTGATGTGGGACTGGGCGAGGTGCTCGGCGAAGGGCAGGGCGTCGACGCGTTCGGTGATGTCGGCGAAGAGGCCGCTGGAGGTGTAGTTGGGCACGAACACGACGTCGGAGGCGAACAGGTCGGGCAGGTCGCGGGATCCGGCGGCGGCGCCGACCTTGGCCTGGTAGTCGTCGGTGGGCACGACGGTCAGCTCGATCTTGTTCTGGTGGCTCGCGTTGTACGCCTCGACCAGGGCCTCGCTCTGCGGCCGGGTCGCCGCACGCGTCCACATCGTCAGCTTGGTGCCGTCGTCGACACCGGTGGCGGTCGCCGCCTTGTCCCCTCCCCCGCCGGAACCGCCGTCCCCCGAGCCGCACGCCGTGACCAGGCTCGCGGTGGCGAGCAGCGCGACGGCTGTGGTGACGAGGCGGTGTATGTGTCCACGCTGTCCGGCCGTGCTCCCCATGGTCGATTCCCCTTGTGTCGCGGCGGGCCGTGCGGGGCCCGCCGGTCGGGACGATGGATGTGGTGGCACTGAGCTGAGCGACGGAAACGAGCCGAAAAGGCTTTCTGAGACGCTAAGGACGCCTCCCACGGCCCGTCAATCCCCTTGCGTGAAGCGGTTTCTGAGGTCGAGTCGAAACCCGGACGAGGGCGGGGCCGAAAATTCTCGCGTACTGTTTGCGGTGCCCTCGACGGCGCCGGCAGGCGACGTGAGACAGGAGATGACGCATGGCACAGGCCACCGGTCCCTCGCGTTCCCAGCCCGCCACGCTCAGCGATGTCGCCCGGCTGGCGGGCGTGTCGATCGCCACGGCGTCCAAGGCCCTCAACGGCCGCAGCCAGGTGCGGGCGGAGACCCGGGAGCGGGTGATCGAGGCGGCCGAGCGGCTAGCGTTCCGGCCGAACCAGGTGGCCCGGGGGCTCCTGGCCGGAGGACGGGCACTGTCGGTCTGCTCACCAGCGATCTGGAGGGCCGGTTCAGCATCCCGATACTGATGGGCGCCGAGGACGCCTTCGGAGCGGGCGAGGTCGCGGTGTTCCTGTGCGACGCCCGAGGGGACGCGATCCGCGAGCAGCACCATGTGCGCGCGCTGCTCGGCCGCCGCGTGGACGGCCTCATCGTGGTCGGCAGCCGGACCGATCCGCGTCCGTCCCTGGGCCGGGAACTGCCGGTGCCCGTCGTGTACGCGTACGCGCCGTCGGAGGATCCGGAGGATCTGTCCATCGTCCCGGACAGCGTCGGGGCGGGCCGTATCGCGGTGGAGCATCTGCTGGCCTGCGGCCGTACGCGGATCGCGCACATCACCGGTGACCCGGGGTACGCCGCGGCGCGGGAGCGGGCCGAGGGTGCCCGGGCCGCGCTCGCCGCCGGCGGCCTCGGCCTGGTGGGCGAGCCGCGGTTCGGGGCGTGGTCGGAGGGCTGGGGGCGGGCGGCCACCGCGATGCTGCTCGACCAGCACCCGGACGTGGACGCGGTGCTGTGCGGCAGCGACCAGATCGCCCGGGGCGTCATGGACGTGCTGCGCGAGCGCGGCCACCGGGTGCCGGAGGACGTGGCGGTGATGGGCTTCGACAACTGGCGGGTGCTGACGTCGGCGTCCCGGCCACCGCTGACCAGTGTCGACATGAACCTCGAGCAGGTCGGGCGGGCTGCCGCGCACGCCTTGTTCACGGCGATCTCCGGCGCGCGTCGCTCGGGTGTCGAGGCGCTGCCCTGCCGGGTGGTGATCAGGGGATCGACGGTGCCGCTGTCCTGAGCCGGTGCCTATGAGGCGAGTCGGTCGAGTGTGGCGAGGACGGGCGCCACGCCGTCCTCCTCGGCCAGGCGGCGTGCCAGGACCTGGGCACGGTTGCGGTGGGCGGGTTCGGTCACGGCCCGCCGCAGGGCGGGGGTGAGTGCCTCGGCGGTGAGGCGGCGCAGCGGGACGGCGCGGGGGGCGGCGCCCAGCGCGACGAGACGGGCCGCCCAGAAACCGGCGTCGAACTGCACGGGCACCGGAACGGAGGGGACACCCGCGCGCAGAACGGCGCCGGTGGTGCCGGCTCCGGCGTGGTGGACCACGGCGGCCGTACGGGGAAACAGCAGCGCGTGCGGCACGTCCCCGACCGTGATCATGTCGTCGTCACGGGCGCCGAGGCCGGCCCACCCCTGCTGGATGACGCCCCGCAGTCCTGCCGCGCGCAGGGCTCGCACGATCTCGGCGCTGAGCCGCTCCGGGTCCGGCACGGTGGCGCTGCCCAGGCCGACGAAGACCGGGGCGGGCCGGCGGCGAGGAAGTCCTCCAGCTCCGCCGGCAGCGTGCGGGTGTCGTACGGCCACCAGTACCCGGCGATCTCCAGCCCGGGCCGCCAGTCCCGGGGCGGGGCACCACCAGTTCGCTGAAGCCGTGCAGCACGGGCCACCGGGCTCGCTCGTGGGCCCGGCGGCTCACGGACGCGCGGCGCGGGCCATCCCGTGCCGGGTGCGCAGTCCGCGCAGGGCCCGGGTGAAGACCTGGTCGACGGCGGCGGTGACGGTCAGGCCGCCGAGGCGGTTGCCCAGGCTGCCGAGCGAGCGTCCGCCGAGCATGGGGGCCCCGAACTCGCCCGTCGGATGCTGGGGTTGGAGGAACAGGCCGAGGCTGGGCAGTCTCAGCCCGTCCCGATAGCGCGGGCCAGGGGTGCCACGGCACCGGCGGCCAGGACGGCGTCCGCGCCGCGGGCCGCCTGGACCAGGGAGTCGGTCATCTCCTCGGCCGCGGACCGTGCCATCACCACCGCGCGCAGCAGCTTGCCGGGCCTGTGGTGCTGGCGTGCAGTGAGCGGCCGCGGTCGGAGCGCAACACGGCGTGCGGGTCGACCGGGGCCGGGTGGAAGCGCACCCCGGATCCGGCGGCCAGCGGTTCGAACAGGCCGTGGGTGACGAGCGTGACCTCGTGCCCGCTCCGCGCCAGCCCCGCGCCCAGACCGGTGTACGGCGCGACGTCGCCGCGCGACCCCGCCGTCATGATCACCACCCGCATGGCTCCCAGTGTGGACCGGCCGGGCGGGCGACACGCCGTGTTCGGCGGCAGGCGGACGAGAATCGCCGGTGCGGGGATGGCCCGCCGGGACTGTTCGCGTGGGTTCAGATGCCCGGGCCGGAGTCCAGGGCTTCGAGGAGGCCGGTGGCGGCCTGGCGCAGTCGTGGGGAGGGGTTGGCGGTGAGAGCGGCCAGCCCGGCGCGTGCGTGCTCGCTGTCCGGCGGCAGTGACCCGTTGGCCTCCACCCAGCGTTCGAGACCGAGGACGGCTTCGTAGCGGACTGCCTCGTGCGGGTCGTCCAGGCTCCGGACGAAGCGTCGTACGTCATGCCGGGCCTGGCCGTCGGACGCGTCGTCGCCGTCGAGCAGGGACAGCGCGGCGGCTCTGACCTCGCCGGCCGGGGAGTCGTCAGCGAGGCGCCGTACGTCGGGGAGCGCCTGGGTGAGGCCGTGGAGCGCGTCGCGGGTGCGCCAGGTGTGCTGGGGGTCGGCTTCCAGGTGCGCGACCAGCGCCCAGGCCACGGAGTGGCGTTCCAGGGCCGGAGTCCGTTCTCGACCAGTGCCTCCAGTCCGTCGAGCGCGCCCGCGCGGAGGTCGTCGTCGGGGTCGTCCAGGAGGGGCAGCAGGAGCCACACCGCGTCCCATCGGCCGCCGGCCCCGATGGCCGTGGCGGTGGCGGCCCGGGTGTGGACGGTGGTCGTCTCGTCGGTGAGGGCCGCACGCAGGTGTGCGGCGGCCGTACCGGTGTCCACGCCGCCCAGGGCGTGCGCGGCCGACGGCCCGGCGACGGGGTCGCGCAGCCATCGTGCCGCGGGTTCCGTCAACCGCTCGTCGCCCCGTCTGCCGACGCCGCGCAGCAGCCGAGCGGCGACCTCGGGGTCCTCCTCGGTGCGCAGGGCGGCGGCCAGCTTGTCCTGGACCTGCTGTTGTTCCACGGGGAGCAACCGCCGGGCGACTTCGATCCGTACCTCTGGCGACGGGTCGTGCAGGCCGGTGAGAAGGGAGTCGAGGAGGTGTTCGGTGCAGCGCTCCGGCAGCCACTCCAGGGTCCGCGCGCGGGCCGTGCCCGTGCCCTGGCGGGCGGTGCGGATCACCTCCGACCGCACGACCTCGTCGTCCTTGCACCGGTGGAGCAGGCTTCGGGCCCGCCCCCACACCGCCGGATCGGGGTCACCGAGGAGGCCGGCCAGGGTCGCGGGAGCCCCGGGCACGCCCAGTGCGGCAAGGCCGTCCAGGGCGTTGATCCGCACATGGTGGGCCGGGTCGGACAGCAGCCGGCGAAGGCCTCGGTGACCGCGGGCCCCTGGAGTCTCAGTCGGGTGGCGGCGGCCGAAGCCCGGCGCCGCACGTGAGCGTCCGGATCCGCCATCAGGCCGGGCAGTACCTCGCCGCCGGCCTCCGGGACCCCAGTCGGCCGAGGACCAGGGCGACGGCCGCGCGCACCGACGGCGCGGGGTCGCCGGCCGCTTCGATGAGCACGCGGACGTATCCCGCCCCGCCCGTCCTCCCCAGCCCTTTCACGGCCGCCGTGCGCCGCTCGGGATCAGGCTCCGCCAACTCCCGCAGGAAATGAGCGATCTGATGGTCCGTCCCCATGGACACCTCCGGGGACGTAGACCGCCGAGCGGCACGAAGGTTGCCCGGTGCGCGCCACCGGCTCACCGAGCCTTCGGGCGCCGCCGTCACGTGCCGGGCCGGGTGCCGATCTGCATGCCCGGGCGGCGACGGTGGACGGTGACGTAGGACAAGCCGTCGCTGCCGGCGACGAGACCGCGGGCGCTGCCGTGCGGCAGCCAGACGAGACTGCCGGGGCCCAGTGGCTGCGGGTCCGCCGCCGGGCCGAGGGAGCCGTCGCCGGCTACGACCAGGAGGAGGACATCGAGGTCGGGCTCGGTATGCGGGTCGATGCGCCCGCCGGGCGGGATGCGGATGAGGTTGGCGTCCAGTTGCCGCCCTGGCTCGGACAGCCGCCACAGCGCACCCGCCGATACGGAGTCGGCAGCGCTGAGCGACTCGGTGTTGCACAGGACCCGCGGTACGGGGGCGCCGGCCGGGTCGGAGGGTGTCTCTGCTTCAGTCATCGGTTGGCCACCATGCCACACGTGCCGCCGCTGCCGCCGTCACGTCCCTGTGGCTCGGCTCGGGATCGTTCCGACCGGGTCCTGGTCGGCGAGGACCTGCCGCGCCGGCGCGCCCACCTGCTCTGCGCGGCCACCGAGGGGGTCGAGGTCCTCGCTCTCCTCTCCCTGGGCATCGACATCATCGACATCGGGAAGAGGTGACCGGCGTTCAGCCCGACGAACGCTCGCCGTGGTACCGCTGGGCGAGCCGCGCGAGGGCGACCGCGCCGAGCAGAAGGCCGAAGTCGCGCAGCGCGATGTCGTAGTAGTCGGGGATGGTCAGCAGGTTGACGATGATGCCGCCCAGCCAGCCGGCCACCAGCCAGCCTCCGAAGCGCGGGGCGACCGCCACGACGAGTCCCGCGAGGATCTCGACGACACCGACGGCGTACATCGCCGCCTGGGCGCTGCCGGGCACGACGTCGTCGATCCACGGCGCGAGGTAGCCGGGCCAGTCCACGAGCAGGTTGGTGAACTTGTCCAGCCCGAACAGGATCGGCGCCACGGTGAACCCGACGCGCAGGATGACGAAGGCCTGGTAGCCGGGGTCGGTGAGCGCTGCCCGGCGGGGGACGGCGGACTGCGAAGTTGTGGTTGCGGACGACATGGCGCCCCTTCTTTCTATCGACAACTTTCACTATCGATAGAAGCGCGCGGACCTTCTTTAGTCAAGAGCCATGGGATTTACACTGGTGTTCGTGGACCACCCGGAACGAGCACCCCACCCCGACGTCTCCGCGGTCGCGGCTCTGGACGAGCCGACCCGCAGGCGGCTGTACGACCACGTCGTGCGCCAGTCGGGACCCGTCAGCCGCGACGAAGCCGCCGCCGCCTCGGACTGGCGCGTCAGACCGCGGCGTTCCACCTGGACCGGCTGGCGGACGAGTCGCTCCTCGACGTCGTCTACGAGCGGCGCAGCGGCCGCACCGGGCCGGGAGCCGGCAGGCCGGCCAAGCTCTACAAGCGCTCCGCCAAGCAGGTCAGCGTCAGCCTGCCCGAGCGGCACTACGAGCTGGCCGGACGGCTCCTCGCCCAGGCCATGGAGGAATCCGAGGCCGTCGGCGAACCGGTCCGTGCCGTGCTGCACCGGAAGGCCCACGATCTCGGCGCCCAGCTCGCCGGAGAGGGCGACACGGGCGTGTTCGACCTGCTGGAACGGTACGGATTCGAGCCCCGCGGCGTCGGTGAGGCGATCGTGCTGGGCAACTGTCCCTTCCACGCGCTCGCCCGTGACCACACCGAGACGGTGTGCGGCATGAACCTCCACCTGCTCCGCGGCGCCCTCGAGGGTCTCGGCGAGAACAGCTTCCGGGCGTGCCTGGCCCCGAGTCCCGGACACTGCTGCGTTCGCTTGGAGCCGGCTTCCTCGCCGCTCGGACCGCCGGCGCCCGCGCGGGGCAACCCGGACGGCGCACCGGGCGTCCTTCCTGATGAGCGGGATGGATCCACCCGCCCTTCCACCATGTGACGGGGACGAGGATGAGTGACAAGGCTCGCAGACTGTTCGAGGCGCTCGATCTCGATCACGACGGGGTTCTCACCCGGGAAGAGGTGATCGTCGCCCTGCGCACGAAGGGGCCGTCCCTGGCCGCCTCGGGTGTGGTCCCGATCTGGGGAGTGCAGGACGTCGAAGCCTCCTCCGCGCTGTTCGACACCGCCGACCAGAACGGGGACGAGGTGCTGACCCTGGAGGAGTTCGCCGCGGTGGTGGACCGCCGGTTCGGCTGGAGCTGATGTGGGGTAGGAGGTCTCCTCTCACGACCGGAGGTGGACCATGGACATCGGCATAGGCCTTCCCAACACCGTTCCGGGGACCGAGGGTTCGGTTCTCGTGGAGTGGGCCCGTCGGGCCGAGGAAGCGGGGTTCAGCACGCTCGGGACGATCGGGCGGTTGGTGTACCCGGGGTATGAGGAGCTCGTCGCGCTGAGTGCGGCAGCGGCCGTCACCAGCCGGATCCGGCTGACGACGAGCGTGCTGCTGGGGCCCCTGTACGCGAACACCGCACTGCTGGCGAAGCAGGCGGCCTCGGTCGACCGGCTGTCCGGGGGCCGGTTCGTGCTCGGTGTGGGGCTGGGTGGACGCGACGACGACTACGCCGCGAGCGGACTGTCCACGGAGGGCAGGGGGCGCCGGCTGGAGGAACAGCTGACGGAGATGAAACGCGTCTGGTCGGGCGAGGACCGCGGGTTGGCCGGGGCGATCGGGCCGGAACCGGTGCGCGACGGCGGTCCCGAGCTCCTCCTGGGCGGTGGGACCCCGGCCGGTTTCCGGCGTGTGGCGCGGCTGGCCGACGGCTGGATCATGGGCGGCGGCACACCGGAGATGTTCGCGGAGGCCTCGGCCGGCGTCGACACCGCGTGGAAGGAAGCGGGGAGGGCCGGCGCGCCGCGCAAGCTGGCGCTCGCCTACTTCGCGCTCGGCCCGGACGCCCGGGCGCACGCGGACGGCTACCTCCAGCACTACTACGGGTTCCTCGGCGACGTCGCCGCGCAGATCGCGGCGGGCGCCGCGGTGAGTGCGGAGATGGTCCGGTCGTACGTCGACTCGTACGCCGGCGCCGGCTGCGACGAGCTCATCTTCGTTCCGGCGGCATCGGGGCTGGAGCAGGTGGGGCTGCTCGCCGAGGCCGTGCACTGACCTGGCGCTCGATTGTGTCCGGCCCCGGAGGGGTGATTCCCGCGTGCTCGGCGTGCAGTTCCGAGCGGACGAGTTCCAGGAGGCGACCCGTCCAGTTCCGGCCGCGCCCGCCGTTGTCGCCCCAGAAGCCGGAGTCCGAGTCGTCGTAGACGAGTGTCGCGTCGTGCGTGGCCAGGAGGATCCGCGCGAGGGCCGGGTGCTGGGTGTACTTGGCCCTCAGCAGGGCGGTCATGACGGCGGTTCGGGCCTGTTCCCATCCGTCGCGCCGGGGAGCACCGGCCGCCGCGTCCTTGGCGTCGAACGCGGTGTGTGCGTCCCTGGCGGCGGCCCGGGCGTCGGATCCGTGGTGGAGAGGGCCCAGTAGGCGTGGGCGACGGTGGGGTAGGTGACGCCGTCGACCAGGACGGGGGCGGGGAAGTCGTTGCGGAGGGCTTTCGTGCCCGGGTCGTCGGAGGGCTTGAGGGATAGCTCTGATAGAGGTGGATCGCGGGGCGGTCGGGGTCGCGGGTCCGTCCGCCGGGATCCGTGACGGCCGTTCGGCGATCCACTTCGCCCGGTCCTCGAAGTAGGCGATCGCGTCGTCGTACTGCTCCGGCGTGACCGGCTCGTCGCCCGGGGCGTCCAGGTGCCCACCGGGGCCGGCCACCAGGACCCGGAGCGGCCGGTCCTTGCGGTCCATGTCGCCGAGTGCGTAGTGGCGTCGGGTCTCGGGGATGGCGAGGTAGGCGGCGCGGGCGGTGGCCCGGTTCTCCTCGGTACGGTCGGCCAGGAACGTGTCGACGGCGGCCAGGCACCGGTCCGTGGAGTCCGGCCGCCCGTTGAGCTGGTCGATGGTGTCGCGGACCTCGGCCAGCAGCAGCTCCGGCGTGAGCCAGGTGCGCGGCTCGCTGAACCGCCACGCGGCCAGTTCGTGGCCCGACACCCGGGCACCGTCGGGCAGTTCGGTGGCGACCCAGCCGCGGCGCAGCTTCTCCTCGAACTCTTCGAGGGTGACCAGGCCCCAGCAGTCGATCAGACCGTCCGCGTAGATGAACAGGTCCGTCAGGAAGTAGTCGCCGTTGCGGATGAAGGCGTGTCGCCAGGTTCCGGGGACGCGCATGCCGTCCGCCATGCGGTAAGTGATGCGTTGGCCGATCATCCAGGCATTCTGACGGAACTGGCGGCCGGCGCAACGTGTTTGTTCCGCACCGGCGGCCCGGGAGCCGGGTCCTCCCCACGGTTCGGAGGAGGACCCGGCTCCCGGTCGGCGGTGGCTCAGGACGACTGGGCGCTCTGGTACAGGTTCTGTGCGTCCGCGCCGAAGTACGGGCCGTACATGGCGTTCGGCAGGAAGTTGTACTTGAAGCTGTTCACCGAGGACTGCAGACCGGTCCCGGTGGCCTCGTCGAACTGGGTGAACCACGGGCCTCCGCTGGAGCCGCCGGTCATGTCGCAGGTCAGACCGTGGTCGCTGGAGAGCAGGAAGTCCCGGAAGGTGGTTCCGCTGCAGTAGATGAACTTCTCGCCGTCGTACGGAGCGGCGGCCGGGAAGCCGAAGGAGTACATGGCCTTGTTGTAGCCGGTGTTGAAGGCCAGGCCCTGGCCGCCGACGACGTCGGTCAGCTTCTTTCCGTCGAGTGGGGCGACCACGGCCGCGCCGATGTCGTAGTTGATGTCCTCACTGGCGGTCCACTGCGGTGTGGAGAGGGTCTTGGCCGCCGTCCAGGTGCCGTACGGCCGCTGCCCGTCGTGGTAGCCGGGGACGAAGACCCAGTTGGTGTGCCAGGCCCCTTCCATCTTCACGCAGTGGCCCGCGGTCATCACCGTGCTCTTGTTGGCGCTGGTGACGGCGTTGCCGGAACAGGAGGCGGTGCGCCCCTGGTACGTGAAGAACACGCGTCCGGCGGTCTTGGTCACCGCTCCGCCTCCGGACCAGGGCCCGCCCCGTGGGGGAACGCGAGAGGGCCCACGGCGGCGGCGGGCGCACTGGGTGCCACGACGGTCGCCTTGCCCTTGCGGGGTGCCGATGTCCGCACGTCCGACCGGTCGACGGACAGGACGTCCAGCGGGGTGGCCTCGCGCATCCGCTGCGGGGTCCAGAAGGCGAGGGCGCGTTCCTGCGCCGAGGGCGCCACCGCTCCCGGGTCGGGCGCGGCGCTCGCCGGTGTGGCGGTGACGCCGGTCGCCAGCAGTGCGGCGACGCCGGCGAGTGCGCCGAGGACG
The DNA here is from genome assembly GCA_018195615.1 of Streptomyces tuirus. Taxonomy (GTDB): domain Bacteria; phylum Actinomycetota; class Actinomycetes; order Streptomycetales; family Streptomycetaceae; genus Streptomyces; species Streptomyces tuirus_A. Next base: position 175,707 of record JAGTPG010000002.1, read on the forward strand.
GTGCGACGAACGCGCGTGCCGCTGCCGGAGGGGCGAAGGCTACGGGGTATGCCTGTCACGCGGTCTCCTTCTGCTGTGGGGGCCGGGCGGCGGGGCTCATCCACCCGGTCAGGCAGGGGTGTCACTGCGAACCAGAGGGCAGCGTGCCACCGTGAGACCGATTTGGACAGGTGCATGTCACCGAGACGACCGAAACGCGCACATGTTCCCCGCGTCGGGGACACGGGCGTGTCGGGACCCGGGCACAAATGAACCCGGCCTCCACCGGGTCTGTGGTGGAGGCCGGGTCCGGGTGAGCGGGGCCCTGGGTGTCAGAGGGGGTGGGGCCGGTGCCGCCGCCGGGCTGGATACGGCCGCGCCAGGCGCCGGACTCGGCTCCGCGCTCCTCGATGTACTGCTTGAAGCGCTTCATGTCGCCCTTGACCCGCCGGTCGATCGTTCCGAGCATGTCCCCGGCCTTCTCCACGGCTCCACTGGGCTCGACGTCCAGCACGAGCTCCACGCGGGTGTGGGTGTCGTCGACGCGCTCGAAGCGGACCGAGCCCTTCTGGTTGGTGTCTCCGCTGGTCGTGCGCCAGGTGACGCGCTCGTCGGGCAGCTGGTCGACGATCTCGGTGTCGAACTCGCGCCGTACTCCGCCGATCTTGGTGGTCCAGTGATTGTGACGGTCGTCGAGCTGCCTTACCTCCTCGACGCCCTCCATGAAGTTCGGAAACTCCTCGAACTGGGTCCACTGGTTGTAGGCGGTGTGGACGGGGACGTCGACTTCCACGGTTTCCTTGACGGTGCTCATCTGTATGCCTCCGTTTTCCTGATCGACTGCTGGAGGCCCATCGGCCCACACACAGGTCCGGGCCGTGGCGGACGGGTACCCGGGATCTTCCGGTTCCCACACGGTCCGGTGCCGTCCCCGAAAGGCGCGGTGCGGACGGGGCAGGCGGCGGGGCGGTGGCCCTGGCCGTCTCCGAGCGGAAGCCGTGGCCGACCTCGAGGGCCGGGCCGTGGCAGTGGCGGAAGTTCGCGCCGTCCATGGCCACGAGCCATCCGAACCGGCTGGTGGCCGGTGGCTTGCTGGCTCAGGAGCGCCGGGGGCGGCACCGCCATGTGCGTCTGGCGGAGCCCGGCATCGCGGAGAGGATCGAGGCGCCGGCGGCCAGGGCGCCCAGCCGGCTGGTCCCGGTCCGTTCCCTCACCGCTGCCCGCCGGCACCGTGCCGTCGGCTTCGCCCGTGTCTGCTACGACCATCTCGGCGGCTCCCTCGCCGTGGCGATGACCGATGCCATGACCGCTCGTGGGCTGTTGTCCCGGGAGTCCGGCCCGGCGCTCACCGCGTCCGGCGCGGCATGGCTGTCGGGCCTCGGAATCACGTACGGAGCGGCGGGGGCGGCGGGCCGTCCGCATGTGCGCACCTGCCTGGACTGAACGGAACAGCGCCCACACCTGGCGGGCGCTGTGGCCGTGCACCTCTTCCACCGCGCGCTGGAGGCGTCCTGGCTCGTGCCCGGCGACGGCTCTCGCGTCGGGCGGCTGACGGAGCAGGGACGCGACGCCTTCCGACGGCACCTGGGCCTGGCGGACGAGGCGCTCACGACCGGGTGAGCGCCTCCCCCGCTCCGGGAAGCCCGGCCGGGCTCAGTACCGCTGCTGCTGCTCCGGCTGCCCGTACGTCTGGCCGCCCGGGGCGCCGCCCGCGTTCTGGTTCTGCAGCTGCTCCGCCTGTTCCTTGGTCACCTTCTGTTCCGCCCCGCAGAAGGTGCACTGCGTCAGGTACTTCGTCGAGATCGGGAACAGCGGCACGAAGAACAGCGTGAACTTCGTGACGCGCTTCCTGAGCGTGTGGGCGGCGGGGTTGCCGCACTGACCGCAGACCAGCGTCAGTATCGCCAGCTGGTACAGGTACCCCTTGGTGCCGAAGATGATCACGTGACGTCCTTCCCGGGTCGGATCTGCCTCCAGTGTCCCGTACGGCGGTGCCGACGCTCATCCCGACAGTGCCGCCAGCACCACGGCCTTGGCCTCCTCCTGGACCCGGCCGAGGTGGTCGGGCCGAGGAAGGACTCGGCGTAGATCTTGTAGACGTCCTCGGTGCCCGAGGGACGGGCCGCGAACCAGGCGTTGTCCGTGGTCACCTTGATACCGCCGATGGCCGCGCCGTTTCCGGGGGCCTCGGTGAGCACCGCGGTGACCGCGTCACCGGCCAGGGTGTCCGCGCTGACCTGTGCCGGGGACAGCTCGGCGAGCAGGGCCTTCTCCTCGCGGGTCGCCGGGGCGTCGATCCGCGCGTACGCCGGTTCACCGAAGCGGGCTGTCAGGGCGGCGTAGTGCTCCGAGGGGGTCTTGCCGGTGACCGCCGTGATCTCGGACGCGAGCAGCGCCAGAATGATGCCGTCCTTGTCGGTGGTCCACACGGAGCCGTCCCGGCGCAGGAAGGACGCCCCGGCCGACTCCTCCCCGCCGAAGCCGATGGTGCCGCCGACCAGCCCGTCCACGAACCACTTGAACCCGACGGGCACCTCGACCAGTTCGCGGCCCAGGTCGGCGGCGACCCGGTCGATCATGGCGGAGGACACCAGGGTCTTGCCGACGCCGGTGGCGGACGGCCAGCTCTCGCGGTGGGCGTACAGGTAGGAGATGGCGACGGCGAGGTAGTGGTTGGGGTTCATCAGGCCCGCGTCCGGCGTGACGATGCCGTGCCGGTCGGCGTCGGCGTCGTTGCCGGTGGAGATCTGGAAGCGGTCGCGCTGCTCGATGAGCGAGGCCATCGCGTACGGCGACGAGCAGTCCATACGGATCTTGCCGTCCCAGTCCAGCGTCATGAACCGCCAGGTGGGGTCGGTGTGCGGGTTGACCACGGTGAGGTCGATGCCGTGCTGTTCGGCGATGCGGCCCCAGTAGGCGACGGACGCGCCGCCCAGCGGGTCCGCCCCGATGCGCACCCCGGCCGCGCGGACCGCGTCCAGGTCGAGCACGCCGGGCAGGTCGGCGACGTAGGTGCCGAGGAAGTCGTAGCGGCCGGTGGTGGCTGCGGCGAGGGCCCGGGCGTAGGGGATGCGCCGTACGTCCTTCAGGCCGCCCCGGATGATCTCGTTCGCCCGGTCCTGGATCCAGGAGGTCGCGTCGGAGGCGGCGGGGCCTCCGCTGGGCGGGTTGTACTTGAACCCTCCGTCGGCGGGCGGGTTGTGGGACGGGGTGACCACGACGCCGTCCGCGAGCGATGCGGTGCGGCCGCGGTTGTGGGTGAGGATGGCGTGCGAGACGGCCGGGGTCGGCGTGTAGCCGTCCGCGTCGTCGATCAGCACCGTGACGTCGTTGGCGGCGAACACCTCCAGCGCGGTGACCCGCGCGGGCTCCGACAGGGCGTGGGTGTCGGCGCCGAGGAACAGCGGTCCGTCGACGCCCTGGTCGGCGCGGTACTCGCAGATGGCCTGGCTGGTCGCGGCGATGTGGTCGTCGTTGAACGCGCCGGCCAGTGACGATCCACGGTGTCCTGAGGTCCCGAACGCAACGCGCTGCCCCGGGTCGTCCGGATCGGGATGGAGCGCGTAGTACGCGGTGACCAGCCGAGCGACATCGACGAGATCTTCGGGACCGGCCGGACTACCCGCTCGCTCGTGCTGCATGGGCCCGCTCCTTGGCGTGTGTTGATCCTTCGCTTGCGGTCACATCCTTCCTCGTCACCGTGGTGACGCGCGAGAGGGGCACCACGGTGACGGCAGGATGTGCGCCGAGCCGCGCGACGAACCGCGGGACCGTGCCCGTGACCACCCGGGCCCACAAGGAGGCGGCGCCGCGGACCACCGGGACGTCCGGTGATGCGCCGCGCCGCCTGCCGACCTTGCGGGCGTCCTGCGGAGCGCCCGTGCCGTGGTCAGATCCGACCGCCGGTCATCCGGGTGAGGGGGCCGTACGTGTGGCGCTCCGCGCGCCGTCCCACCGCGTACGACGCGGCGCTCAGGGCGGTCAGGCCGGCCCCCACGCCCGCGGCGACGAGCTTGCGGTGGGCGATGACCGTCCAGGCCGTCTTCGCCGTGGCCGCGACGTGGCCGGAGGCCGCGACGACCGCCTGGCGGCCCGCGTCGACGCCCTTGGCCGCGGTCTGCACGGCCGCCGACGTGGTCTCGGCGGAGCGTTGGGCACCGGACTTGACCGCTGACGCCGCGTCATCCGCCTTGGTCTCCGCGCGCTTCGCTGCCCGGGACGTCGACGAGGACGCCTTGTCCGCGGTGCGGCGGGCCTTGGACTGGTTCGTCTGTATGGTGGTCGGCTTCTGATTCGTGCGCTTGTTCTCTTCCGTCATGGACACCGACTTGCCCCTGACTCCGGCGGCAAACACGTCCGGTCGCGCGCCGTCCGGCGGGCGCGGGGCTAAGCAGCTCGTCGGAGGGGTAGACGAGCTACGAGCGAGACGACGTCAGGACCCGAGGGAAGGTGCGTCATGGCCGGCATTCTGAATCGCATCAAGCAGTTCGCCCGGAGCCCGCAGGGGCGGCGGGCCATCGCCGAGGCACGGCGGGCCGCAGCCGATCCGCGCAAGCGAGCCCAGGCACAGCGCCTGTTGGGCAAGCTCCGCGGCCGCCGCTGACCGGGCCGCCCGCCTGCCGCGTGCGGCCCGAGCCCAACTCCTCCAGGCGACAAGTGTGTTCATGCCCGACATGGGCACTTGGGTCGCACCGACACCTGAGAGGAGCTGGTCCGATGGGCAGGGCAGGCAGCGGCAGGAAGGTCTGGGTCTTAGGCGTCGCCGGCGTCATGGCGGGAACGGTGCTGACCGGCTGCGGCGACGACGGCGACACGGGAGACGGCGCGCGAGGGGCCTCCCAGCAGGGCGGCACCACACAGGAGCAGGGCACGCAGGCGGTGCGGTCGGCCTATGACCGGACCGTCGAGGAGGACACCGCCCGGGTGAAGCTCCGGGTGCGGACCTCGGCCCAGGGCGCCTCGGAGACCGCGCACGGGCACGGCGCGGTGGACCTGGACGACGGCGACAGCGTCATGACGCTCACGGCGCAGGGGCAGCGGATCGAGCAGCGCGTGGTCGATCAGGTGCTGTACCAGAAGATGCCGAAGGGGCAGGCGCCGGGCGGCAAGCCCTGGATCAGGATCGACCTGGAGAAGGTCGCAGCCCGGCAGGGCACCGGCGACCCGTCCATGAGCGACCCGGCGCGGTCCGCGGCGTACGCGAAGGCGATCACGGACAAGGACGTGAGCAAGAAGGGCACGGCCACGATCGACGGGGTGAGGACCACGCACTATCGCGTCTCCGTCGACGTCGCGGAACTGCCCCGTGGCGACACGCTGCGGCAGCAGGTCGGCCCGACCCTGCCGATGGACGTCTGGCTCGACGACGAGGGCCGTATGCGCCGTCAGCAGATCGACATGACGCTGGAGGCCGCACCGTCGACGCAGCGGTCCTCCGGTGACGCCTCGTCCTCGCCGGGGAAGGTCACGGTGCGCACCCTCATCGAGTTCACCGACTTCGGCACCGAGGTGGAGGCGGACGCACCCCCGGCCGGGCAGGTCACCGACATGACCGGCGAGGCCCTGGACCAGGGCAGGAAGCAGAGCTGACACCGCTCACCTCGCGGCGCGCAGCCGTCGTACGAGGTCGTCCGCGGCCCCGGGCCAGTCGGTGTGGTCGAAGGTGAACCCGGCGTCGAGCAGCCGGCCGGGGACGACACGGCGGCTCTTCAGCAGCAGCTCGGTGTCCGAGCGCAGGACGAAGGCGCCGGCCTCGGCCATCCATCGCGTCGCGGGCAGGCCCACGGGGACACCCCACGCGGTGCGCAGGGCGCGCATGAAGGCGCGGTGCGGCAGGGGCCCGGGAGCGGCGAGGTTGACGGCGCCCGTGATGTCGTCCCGGGCGACGAGGAACTCGACCGCCCGGACGAAATCGTGGTCGTGGATCCACGACACGTACTGCGCGCCGCCGGCGACCGGGCCGCCGAGGCCGAGCCGGGCCAGGCGCAGCAGGACGTCGAGGACCCCGCCGGGGTCCGGGCTCATCACCATGGCGGCGCGCAGGGCCACCTTGCGGGTGTGCGGGGTGTCGGCCGTCTCCTGTGCGCGCTCCCAGGCCTTGGCGATGTCGACGCTGTAGGACCAGTAGCCGGGAGCGTCGGGTTCGGTTCCGCCGATCACGCCGGTGGCCTCGTCGTTGGGGGCGTCGAAGCGGTGGGCGTACACGGTGGCGGTGCTCATCTGGAGCCAGATCCGGGGTGGGCGGGCCGCCACCGCGATCGCCTCGCCCACCACTCGTGCGGAGTGGACCCGCGAGTCCATCATCTCCCGGAGGTTGGCCGGGGTGTAGCGGCAGTTCACGCTGCGACCGGCCAGGTTGACCACGATGTCGCTGCCGTCGATCTCCCCCGCCCAGTCCCCCATGGTGGCACCGTCCCAGTGCACTTCGCCCGGGTGCCGTGGACGTCTGCTGAGCACCACGACGTCATGCCCGCCCGCGTTGAACGCGCGCTTCAGCACGGTGCCGACCTGTCCGGTCCCGCCCGGTATCACGATCTTCATGGAGCCCTCCCCTCGACGGCGGGACTCACCCTAACCCATATTTGAACACGTTCAAAACTGGAGCGTCCAAGACCTTCGGAGTGGGGGCTTAGCCTGCGCAGATGTGCCATCGGGCAAGATGGGGCCCATGAGCGTAGTCAAGATCAACGTGCTGACCGTGCCCGCCGAGCAGCGGGAGACGCTGGAGAAGCGGTTCGCCTCCCGCGCGCACACCGTGGAGAGCTCCGACGGGTTCGAGTGGTTCGAGCTCCTCCGCCCGGTGGAGGGCACCGACACCTACCTCGTCTACACCCGGTGGCGTGACGAGGAGTCGTTCAAGGCTTGGATGGAGGGGCCCATGAAGGCCGCGCACCAGGGCGGCGGTGAGGGAGGCGAGCGGCCCAGGCCCGCGGCGAGCGACTCGACCCTCTGGTCCTTCGAGGTCGTCCAGCAGGCGGGGCCGAAGGGCGCGTAGTCAGCGGCCGTGCGTCCACGAGGTCTCCCCTGCGTCAAACGCCCAGGGGAGACCTCGTGCTCGGAGCCGGGCCCGGTGCTCAGGTGCGCCAGGAGCGTGAGGGTGCGGCGGTACGGCCGACCGCGGCCGCCAGCTTGCGGAGCCGGCGCCAGTCCAGACGCGGTGGCGCCTCGGGGACTCCGGGGCGGTCCCGGGGCACCCGGACACGCAGCGCCCGGCGGGCGATGCGGCAGTGCACGGGTGCGGGCAGGGTGAGCGCCTCGCCGTCCAGGCCGACCTCCAGCTGCGATTCGTCGCCCTGGACGACGACATGCTGGGCGGTGAGCACCGTGAGCCCTTCCGGGCGCGGGGACAGCAGGAGTTCGGCCGCTTCCACGGCGCTGTCCACGCGGACGGCGAGCACGCCCAGCTTCCCGGAGTTGAGCCGCTCGCGCCGGCCGAAGCCGAACGGGTCGTCCATGCGGTACGGGTTGTTGCTCACCAGGACGGCCTGCGGGTCGGCGATGAGGGTGGCGTCGGCCCGGGCCGTCAGACGCGGTCCGGCCTGCCGGGTGAGCAGTTCGGGCAGCCGCTCCAGCGCCGCGCCCACCTTGTCGTCGCGATAGCCGGGGCTCTGGACGACGGCCCCGTACACGCCGAACGACGCGTTGTTCACGAAGGGGTGATCGCCGGCGAACCCGAGATCCACGCGGAGTTCGACGCCGTCGGTGAGGGCGTCGAGGCAGGTGGACGGGTCGTCCCGGTCCAGGCCCAGGTCCATGGCGAAGTGGTTGCGGGTGCCGGCCGAGATGACGAGGAAGGGGAGGCCGTGTTCCGCCGCGACGGCGGCGACCTGGGCCTGCGTGCCGTCGCCTCCCGCGACGCCCAGCAGGTCGGCTCCGTCGGCCACGGCGGCTCGGGCCAGATCGGTGACGTCCTGATGCCGGTCCGGGTCGAGCAGGACGACTCGGGCACCCAGCGCCTCGGCCTTCTCCTTGAGGGAGAACTTCTCGACCTTGCCGCCGCCGGAGCGCGGGTTGAGCAGGAGGAAGGGGCGCTGCGGCGGTGGCGTGCGGTACTCCTTGACCCGGACCGGCCGCAGGCCCGTGCTGCGCAGCGCGTAGCGGCCGCTCCACACCGCGAGGCACCACAGCAGCAGGGACGCGAAGACGACCCAGAGCAGGTTGGCGGCCGCGAACAGGGTGATGACGCCGACGGGGCTGACGACGGCCAGCGTCGCCGCCGCCACGCGGGCCGGCCCACGGCGGGACAGGACCCACCAGAGTGCGGCCGCGGTCAGGGCCAGGCCCACGATGCCCGCCGCGAGCAGCAGCAGCCCTTTCAGACCGCCGGACACGAGGGGGAGCACCGCCGCCAGCGCGACCGCGGCCAGAGCTCCCCGGGCCGCCCATCTCTGCCGGCGGTGATACCGCTCGCTCATCGCCGATGCCATCTCGTCCTCCGCTCGAGGGCCGGGGCGGTCCCTCGACACCCCACCCGGCCCCGCACCATGGTGCCCGCCGACGGATCGGCTCGGCCACTGCCATCCCGGACGACTCCCCCACCGGCGGGCCCGTCGGACGTGAAGATCCTCCGGGGCGGAGCCACCGGTAGCGTACGCGTCCCTTCCAGCGCGCCCCCGGGCACCGGGGCACATCGGCGTTCACACCCACCGCCGCTTGCGACTGCGAGCAGGCTGTCCCTCTTGACCTCGTGAGTCTTATGACGAGACTCTATCGCCACAGTCCCTGTCGACGAGGAGGGCCGGCACACGATGGAGTGGACGGGCGCGCGGTACGCGGACGGACCGACGGTCGAGGTGACGACGTGGGTCGCGGCCACGCCGGGAAGGGTGTGGGCGCTGGTGTCGGACGTGACGCGGATGCCTGAGATGAGCGAGGAATTGCAGTCGGCGCAGTGGGCGGACGGGGCCGCGGCGCCGGCCGTAGGGGCCCGGTTCGTCGGGCGGAGCCGGCACGAGGCGTTCGGCGAGTGGGAGACGACCTGCACCGTCGTCGCGTGCGAGTCCGAGCGGGTGTTCTCCTGGGCGGTCGGTGATCCGGCCGAACCCAGTGCCGTCTGGCGTTTCGGGCTCGAACCCCGGAACGGCGGGACGGAGTTGTCCCAGTGGATGCGGATGGGGCCCGGCCGCTCCGGCCTCTCCTTCGCGATCGACGCCATGCCGGAGAAGGAGCAGAAGATCGTGTTCGTGAGGATGCGGGAGTTCGAGCGCGGCATGACCGCCACGCTGGAGCACATCCGGCAGCGGGCGGAGGCGTGATGCGGACGTCGACGACCGTCGAGGCGTCGGCCCTCGGCTCCTGGTCCCGGCAGGCCGACTTCGTCGTCGAGGCCGAGAAACTGGGGCTCGACATCTGCTGGGTGGCCGAGGCGTGGGGGTCGGACGCCCCCTCCACCCTCGGCTACTACGCGGCCCGTACGGAACGGATGCTCCTCGGCTCTGCGGTCATGCAGGTCGGGACGCGCACCCCGGTGGCCCTCGCCCAGGCGGCGATCACCCTGTCCAACCTGTCCGGCGGACGTTTCCTGCTGGGGCTGGGCCCGTCCGGACCGCAGGTGATGGAGGGCCTGCACGGGGTTGCGTTCGCCCGGCCCTTGGCGCGCGTGCGCGAGACGGTGGAGATCGTGCGGCAGGTGCTCGCGGGCGGCAAGATCTCCTACTCGGGCTCGGAGTTCAGGATTCCGCTGCCCGGTGGTGAGACGGTGCCGATGCGCCTGTCCCTGCGGGCGGAGCACGCCGTTCCGCTCTACCTGGCCGCGCTGTCGCCCGCCATGCTGCGGCTGACCGGCGAGGTCGCGGACGGCTGGCTCGGCACCAGCTTCGTCCCGGAGGGGGCGGCGGAGGCGTACTTCGCGCCGCTGGACGAGGGGCTGGTCGCGGCCGGCCGTGACCGCTCCGCATTCGACGTGTGCCAGGGCGCCGAGGTCGCCTTCGCCCGGGACGAGGAGGCGCTGGGCGCGATGATCGCGAGCCGGAAGAAGGAGCTCGCCTTCAGTCTCGGTGGGATGGGTTCCGCGTCGACCAACTTCTACAACCGGGCCTACAGCCGTCAGGGATGGGCCGAGGTCGCGGCGGAGGTGCGGGAACGCTGGCAGGCGGGCGACCGGGACGGCGCGGCCGGTCTCGTCACCGACGAGATGGTGCTGGCCACCACGCTCATCGGCACGGAGGAGATGGTGCGGCGGCGGCTGCGCGTCTGGCGGGACGCCGGTGTGGACACGGTCCGTCTCTATCCTGCCGGGGAGACTCTCGACGAGCGGCTCAACACCCTCGGCAGGGCGATCGAGTTGGTTCGTGAGACCGGTGCCGGGGGGTGAACCGCGCATGTCCGCCGTGGTTGCGCAGGCCGGCCTGTAGGCTCCCGTGCTGATCATCGGCTGACGCGAACAACAGGGGGGCTCCGTGCGGGCCATGGGTACCGTGACGACGACCGCAGTCACATGCCTGCTGGTGGGCGCCGCCCTGGCGGGGTGCGGCGCCGGCGGCAACGGCGAGGAGAAGTCCGCCGGCGACATCCTCGACGAGGCCAACGCGACGATGCGGAAACTGCGGTCGGTCACCGTCGAGATCAGCAACCGTACGCCCGACGGCAGCGTCACCAACCGTCTCGTGACCGACCTCGACAGCCGGTGCAGGTCGAAGACCACGTGGGCCGGAGGCAGCGCCCTGGAACAGATCCGCCTGGGTGGCACCGACTACGTCCGGCCGAACCGGGCCTACCTGCAGAAGTGGAAGAAGGACCCGGGTGTCGCCGGCGAGCAGAAGCTGTGGGTGAAGACGCCGGTGGACCCGGCCGGCACGGGAGGCGACGACCTCGCCTCCTGCGAACGGCCCTTCGACTCGTTCGGCACCGCGAAGAAGGGCGGCGCCAGCCGCGTCGGGGACACCGAGGCCCTCGAGGTGATCGTGACCGACAAGGCGGACAAGGAGGGGACCTACACCTTCTACGTGGCCGCCGAGGGAAAGCCGTACCTGCTCAAGACGGTCTACAAGAGCGCCGCGCAGCAGACCACCACCTCGTTCAGCGGCTTCGACGCACCGCTCGACATCCAGGCGCCGAAGCCGGCGGAGGTGCTGAGCGTGCCGGGCGGCAGCCGCTGATCCGGCGTCGCCGAGGGCAGGGCTTTCTGTGGGTTTTCGGCAGGAACCGGCCCAGCGGGGCGAATCGGCCCACGAGGGCTTGACGGGGCGGAATGTGCTCGGCCTACTGGAAGGCGCAGCCGGCCGTGTCGGGGGGCCCGGCCCGGTGCCGGCCCCTTGGTGGGCTGAATCACTCCGTCCTCCCCCGCCGAGACGCAGGTCAGGGGTCCCATGGTGCGGCGACGATGGGCAGCGGTGGTCAGCCTGCTGGCCTGCCTGCTGTTGCTGCCTCTCGTCGTGCCGGCGCTCGGGTACGGCGGGCCTGCGGCCGAGGTCGCGGTCACGGCGGCCGTCGATGTGGCTGTGGTGCAGACTGCCGCGGCTTCGGGCACCGAGGCGCAAGGGGCCGGAGAGCCCTGTCCGTGCGAGAACGAGCCGTCGGTTCGGCAACCGGGGGCACGGACGCCGAGGGCCGCGGGAGCGGCCGGGGCGAGCTCCGTGGTGACTGCCGCGCCCGGGGTGGACCGGGGCGGCACGGGCATCCGCGAGGCGGGAACGGGCCGGCGAACGGGAGCGGTCGCGTCCGCACCGGACGCCGTGGAGCTGCAGACGTTCCGCTGCTGAGTGACGGCAGTACCGACAGGGGCCTGCGCCGTGCGGCCCGAGTACTGACCGGTGCCGGTACGCGGTGATGTGCGGGCCTTCGTGTGTCCCATGCCGATGACACAGGAGGCAGAGTTGCCTGGAAAGCGCGTTCTCGTTCTGAGGCCTGACGAACTGAGCCCGAACGACCGGAAGATGTGGCGGGAGATACGGACGGAGTCCGGAGCCCCGGCGAATCCCTTTCTCGACCCGGAGTTCACCGCGGCGGTGGGTCGGGTCAGGCCGGGGGCCAGAGTGGCGGTGTTGCAGGACGACGGCTCCCCGGTCGGGTTCTTCCCCTTCGAGAGGGGCCCGTTGGGACAGGGCCGGGCCATCGGCCTCGGGGTGTCCGACAGTCAGGGGGCGGTGTTACGCCCCGGGATCCGGCTCGACGCCCGCCGGTTGCTGCGGTCCTGCGGGCTGTCGTCCTGGGAGTTCGACAACCTCGAAGCCGGACAGGGGGTGTTCGTACCGCACGCGGCCGAGGAGCTCGCCTCCCCGGTCGTCGACCTCGGTGAGGGGTTCGAGCGGTACACGGAGCGGCTGCGGGCGAAGTCGGGGAGCTTCCTCAGACAGACCCGGGCCAAGGAGCGCAAGCTGGCCCGGCAGGCGGGCGAGGTGCGGTTCGTCTATGACGCCTTGGACCCGGGCGCACTGCGGGCGCTGATGGGATGGAAGTCGGCCCAGTACCGGCGGACCGGCCGGCGGGACCGGTTCGCCCAGGAGTGGATCACCCGGCTGGTGGGACTGCTCGGGGAGAGCGAAGAACCCGAGTGCCGTGGCGTGCTGTCCGTGCTGTACGCAGCGGACCGGCCCGTGGCCGCGCATTTCGGGCTGCGCTCGAGCACCGTGCTGTCCTGGTGGTTCCCGGCGTACGACCGCGCGTACGCCAAGTACTCCCCCGGCCTCGTGCTGCAACTGAAGATGCTGGAGGCCGCGGCCGCCGACGGAGTGGAGACCGTCGACCTGGGGAGCGGTCCGGCCCGCTACAAGGAGTCCCTCAAGACCCGTGACCTGCGGGTGTACGAGGGAGCGGTGGTACGTCCGGTGCCGGGTGGCGCCGCCCACTGGCTGGGCCGGGAACCGGCCCGGGCCGCCCGCCGCTTCGTACGCGGCCGACCCCGTCTGGCCGGCGCGGCGTCCCGGGCACTGGCGGAAGCGGGGCGGCTGCGCGGCAGGTGACTGCGGGCCGACGGTGCGACACGGGCTGGGCGCCCGGGTCGGCGGATGCCACACAGGCCGGGCACACCCAGGCCGACGGGCACCACACAGGCCCGGCGAACGGGCCGACAGGTGCCACAGGCCGGGCGACCGGGCCGGCGGATGCCACACAGGCCCGGCGAACGGGCGGACGGGCGCCGCAGGCCGGGCGCCCATGCCCGCGGATGCCGCACAGGCCGACCACACCCACGCCGACGGGCACCACACAGGCCCGCCGAACGAGCCGACCAGCGCCACAGGCCCGGCGCCCGGGCCCGCCGATGCCGCACAGGCCGACCACACCCACGCCGACGGGCACCACACAGGCCCGACGAACGAGCCGACCAGCGCCACAGGCCCGGCGCCCGGGCCCGCCGATGCCGCACAGGCCGGGCGCGCCCGGGCCGGTGGGGGCCGCATGGGCCGGGCGGCCGGGGCGGTGGGTGCCGGGTGTTCGGCGTCAAGGTCGGCGGACAGCGTGCGGGGGCGTCGCCCGGCCGGTGGGGCGGCCGGGTCGGGGGAGCCGGGTGCGCCGTCGGTCAGCCGGTGGCGGTCCAGCTGTGGGCGACGTCCACGATGACGCGGCCGTCCAGTTGCAGGACCCGGAAGGGCAGCCGGGCGCGGACGCCGAGGCCGATCTGGGTCTCGCCCTCGAAGCTGCCGGCGAAACGGGTGTCCCGGAAGGTCCGGTAGCCGGTGAGGTCGACGCCCGGCAACGGACGCGCGACCCGTCCGGGATACGTCGCGGCACCGGTCTCCGGGTCGTAGGCGGGCGCGGCCACCCGCACCTCGAGGACGGCGCCGCCGGCCACGGGGATGTGCCGTCCCGAGCCGTCCTGGTGGAGCTGGTCGACGTAGCGGACCGAGTAGCCGACGTCGCTGCCCCCGCCGGGCACGTCGATGACCATCCGGTCGAAGCAGGCGTGCCGGCCGGTCCTGACGTCCTTCACCGGCGCGAGCGTGCCGCTGGTGTCGGTCTTGGCGAGGCTCCCCCAGCCGGTCGGGCATGCCGTGGCCGCTGCCGCGGCCCGTCCGGCGACCGGTGCGGCACCGGCCGGGACCGCCGCCACGCCCACCGTGGCACCGACGAGCGCGAGAGTCGCGCATGCTGTTCTGATTCGTACCATTATCGCCCCCGAGGCTCGCATGTTGCTGATATCGGGTGAGACGGTCGGCCGGACCGAAAGGTTGCGCTTGTCGCGCCGGACTCCCGACCATGGCACATCCTGGTGGGGAGCGATGGAGTCCGGTGCGTCCGTACCGGGAGGACGCGACATGGATGAGGCAACCGCCGTACCGGACGGGCCGCGGTCATCCGGCGGCCGGAGCCCGGGCGGTGGTGACGGCCGGTCCCGAAGCGGGGGCACCGGCCGGATCGAGGACGCCCTGACCGAACCCCTGCTCGAGGCCGTCCGTGACCTGGGGGATACGGCGGACTGGTCTATCTGCGCTCACGCGACCGGCGTTCGCTCGTGCTCGCGATGGTGACCGGGGTGCCCCGGTCACTGCTGAGGGCCTGGTGGCGGGTGCCGGTGGGCGGTGCCCTGCCCATGGCGGAGGCCTACCGGCACGACGAGACCCTGTGGCTGCCGGACGAGCGCGCCACCATGGTGCGCTTCCCGCATTTCACCGCCGGGCTGCCGTACTCCTTCGGCTCCGCGCACCAGCCCGTCCGGGCCGGCGGTGAGGTGGTGGGCGTCCTGGTCGTGCTGCGCTCGGCGGCCCGGCCGCCGATGGACGCGGAGGCCGTGGGCCTCGCGCTGCGTCCCGCCGAGCGGGGCCTGGAGGAGCGTCTCGGCCGCCTCGCCGCCGACCGGCCCGGCCGGGGGAGCGCCGCGTACCGGATCGAGTACGACGACGAACCGGTCGGCGTGCGGCTGCCCACCCCCGCCTTCCCTCCCGTCCGGGTCGGGCTGATCGACTGGGACCTGGACAGCGACCGGTGCGCACTCGACGACGAGGCCCTCGCCCTCCTCGGCATCGACCGGGCGCACTTCGGCGGCCGGCTGGCGGACATCGAGGACCGGGTCAGCCCCGACGACCTGCACGAGCTGCGGGCCGGCCGGCGCGACGCGCTCGCGCACGGCCGGATCAGATCCCGCCACTTCCGGGTGCGGGACGACGCCGCGGGCGGCCGGGAGACCGCCTACCGGCCGGTCGAACTGTGGGGTCATGTCGTGCGCGGCGGAGCCGGGTCCGCCCGGACCCTGGTGGGGGCCCTCGTCGACGCGGCCGGCGGACTCACCGCGGCCGAGGCCGCCGAGCGGCTGCCCGACGGGCTCTTCTCCCTGGACCAGGACGGCCGCCTGACGTACGCCAACCGCCGCTGCGAGGAGCTGCTGGGCTCCGGCCGTGAAGAGCTCCTGGGCCGCTACCCGTGGGAGGTGATCACCTGGCTCCGGGATCCCGCCTACGAGGACCGCTACCGGGCGGCGATGCTGTCGCAGGAGCAGGTGTCGTTCCTCGTGCGGCATCCCACGGGGAACTGGCTGAGCTTCGTGCTGTACCCGGATGTGCACGGGCTGACCGGCCGGGTGTATCCGACCGGGCCGCCCTCCGGGGCCGAGCCGGGGCGGGAGGCCGGAGCCGACGCCGGTGGGCCCGCGGCGGGTGCCGCGGCGGTGGCGCCGCCGCCCGGTCCGGTCGCCGCCGCGCGTGCCGGGGCGCTGTACCACGTGGTGCAGATGGCGAGCGTGCTGACCGAGGCGGTCACCGTGCGGGACGTGTGCCGGGCCGTGTCCGAACAGCTGCTGCCCGCGTTCGGGGCGCGGGAGCTGGCGCTGTACACGGTCCGCGAGGGGCGGATGTTCCTGCTGTGGGAGTCGGGCTATCCGGAGGGCTTCCTCAGCGCGTTCGAGGGTGTCACCCTCGACACGCAACTGCCCGGCGTCCACGCGCTGACCACACGGCTGCCCCTCTTCTTCGAGTCGCCCGAGGACCTCTCCGTCGCGTACCCCGGGATCATGCTGGACCGCATGAACGCCTGGGCGTTCCTGCCGCTGATCGCGTCCGGACATCCCGTCGGCTCCTGCATCCTGGGCTGGGACACCCCGCACCACTTCACCGCCGACGAGCGCTCCGCCCTCACCGCGCTGAGCGGGCTCACCGCCCAGGCCATGGAACGGGCGCGCCTCTACGACTCGGAGTCCGCCGTCGCCCGCGGCCTGCAGGAGGGTCTGCTGCCGCACCGGCTGCCCGCGGTCGAAGGGCTGCGCACCACCGGCCGCTATCTGCCGGGCACGCAGGGCATGGCCATCGGCGGCGACTGGTACGACGTGATCACGACGGGTCGAGGAGTGGCGCTGGTCATCGGGGACGTGGAGGGTCACAGTGTCGGCGCCGCCGCGGTGATGGGGCAGCTGCGCAGCGCGGTGCACGCGTTCGCGGCGAGCGAGCGCCCGCCTCAGGAGGTCATCACGCACACCAACCGGCTGCTGGCCGAGCTGGAGGCGGACGCCTTCGCCACCTGCTGCTACATCGAACTCGATCCGCGTACGGGACGTGTCCTCGCGGTGCGGGCCGGGCATCCCCGCCGCTGCTGCGCCATCCCGACGGGCACGCCGAGACGCTGGACCTCGTGGGCGGCGTCATGCTGGGGTGCAGCCCGACGCGGTGTATCCGGTCACCGCGCTCACCCTGGCTCCCGGCAGCGTGCTCGCCCTGTACACCGACGGGCTCGTGGAGCAGCCCGGCAGCGACATCGAGACGGGCATCGAGGAGGTCCGCCGTTGTCTGGCCGACACCCCGGCGGAGTCGGTGGAGATCCTCGCCGACCGGCTGGTGCGGACGGCGCGGCGCGCCAGGGATCGGCCGGACGACGTGGCGTTGCTGCTGACGGCGTATCGCTGAGGGGCGGGGTACGGGGCGGTCGACATGGACGCCTCGACGCGGAGTACCGTGGCGGGGACCGGCGAGCGAGGCGGTGGTGGCGGGTGGAGTGGCAGCGGTACGCCGAGCAGATGGCGATGCTCGCCCGGGATCTGGTGGCGCAGGATTCCGTGCAGGCGACGCTGGACGAGATCGCGGCCTCGGCGGTGAAGCTGGTCGAGGGCTGTGACGCGGCGGGGATCCTGACGGTGTCCAGGGGCCGGGCCGTGACGCTCGCCGTGTGCGGCGACATGGTGGCGGAGTCCGACCGGTTGCAGGGGGAGCTGGGCGAAGGGCCGTGCTTCGACGCCGCACGCCGGGTGGACGGCGAACGGCTGTTCCGCATCGCCGACATGACCCAGCCGCAGCCGTCCTGGCCGCGCTTCTCGCGGGCGGCCCGCGAGCTCGGGATCGGCAGCATGACCGGCGTCCTGCTCTACACGGCCCAGGAGGACTTCGGCGCGCTGAACCTCTACTCGCGCCGTCCCGGAGCCTTCGGCAAGGACATCGAGGCCGCCGGCTGGCTGCTGGCCTCCCATGCCGCCGTCGCGCTGGCCACCGCCCGCACCGTCGACCAGCTCGAGCACGCCCTGGAGACCCGGCACGCCGTCGGAGAGGCCATGGGCATCCTCATGGAACGGCACCGGCTGAGCGAGGACGAGGCGTTCGACGTGCTGCGGCGCATCTCCCAGCACCACAACATCAAGCTGCGCGACGTGGCCAAGCACGTCCGTGCCGACTACCCGAGCGGACCTGACGTTCCTGCGCGCCGTTCGCGCGCAGAAGGAGCACCGCGATGTCGTCGGCGTGCTGTCCGGTGGGTGTCGTGTGCCGGACGAGCCGGTCGATGAGCCGTTCCAGGTCGTGGCCGTCGTCGGCGTCCAGGTGCCCGGCGAGGTCGGACGTGGTCCGCGTGGTGTCGGTGCCGGGAGCTCGACCAGACCGTCGGTGTACAGGGCGAGGGTGGTGCCGGGGAGCAGGGGCGCGGTGGTGACCGGGTAGTCCGCGCCGGTGGTGATGCCCAGCAGCGGGCCGGGCTCGGCGTCGAGGACACCGGCGGGGTGGCCGGCGTGGCGCAGCAGCGGGGCACGTGTCCCGCGCTGGCGATGGCCGCCTCCTGACGGGCCAGGTCGAGATGGGCGTAGAGGCAGGAGACCAGCAGTTCGGAGTCGAGGTCGCCCAGCAGCCGGTTGGTGCGGGCGAGGACCTGGTCGGGTGCGGCGCCGGCGGCGGCGTGGGCGTGGATGGCGGTGCGGACCTGGCCCATCAGCGCGGCGGCGGCGATGCTGTGGCCTTCCACGTCTCCGATCAGGGCTGCCGCGGTCGTGTCGTCCAGGCGCAGCACGTCGAAGAAGTCGCCGCCGACCTCGAGGCCGTGGCCGGCGGGCAGATAGCGGGCGGCGACGTCGAGGCCGGGCAGGTGCGGCAGGGCCCTGGGCAGCAGGGCGCGTTGCAGTTCGTGAACGAGACGGTGCTGGACGTCGTAGAGCCGGGCGCGGTCGAGGGCCTGGGCGATCAGGCCGGACAACGAGGTCAGGACGGCGCGTTCGTCGGCGGTGAAGGTGTGCGGGTGGTCGTAGGACAGGATGCAGCAGCCGACCGGCCGGCCGGAGATGATCAGCGGCAGGAACGCCCAGGCCTGTTTGCCGCTGATCCGGGGTGCCCGGGGTAGGCGCCGGCCAGTTCGGCCGGGTCGGCGAAGAAGGCGGGGGTGCCGCTGGCGAGGACCTGCCCGGCGGGGGTGAGGTCGGTGTCCAGTGCCAGGGCGTCGAGGCGTTCCACGACGTCGGCCGGGTAGCCGTGGTGGCCGGTTATCTTCAGACGGCCGGCCTCGGCGGCGGAGAGCACCATGCCCTGGGCGCGGAAGGCGGGCAGGATCTGTTGGGCGATCAGTGTCACGAGGTCGCGCACGGTCACCGCCTCGGTGAGTGCGGCGGCCAGGTGCACGAGTTGGTAGAGGCGTCCCGTCGGTGCCGCCGCCACGGGCCGCGCGAGGGCCGGCGGTGCCGTGTCCTCGGTCTGCTCCCTCCTCGGGACGACGCGGACGCTGATGCCGCTGGTGTCGGGGTAGAGCTGGAAGGTCAGCCAGTGGTCCGGCGGGCGGCGCGCGGTGAAGGACACGGGCGCCCGGCTGACGACGGCCGTGCGGTAGTGGTCCTCGTAGACGGGATCGTCCAGCCAGGACAGGGCCTGCCAGGGCCGGGTGCCCAGCAGCCGGTCGGCGCGGCGGCCGAGCAGGCGCGCCGCGGTGGCGCTGACGAGGGTGATCCGGCCCTCCAGGTCCAGGGCCAGGGCACCCTCGGGAGGCGTTCGAGATAGTCGGCGGCGGCCAGGCCGGTCTGCACGGGGTGGTGTGCGGCGTCGACGGGGACGATGCGCGGCTGGTCGGGCAGGGTGGGCGGCCGGGTGGCGTCGTCCAGCATGCGGACCATGCTGCGGGCGCTGGAGGTGATGTGGCCGCGTTCGCGCGGGGTGACCTCGCGGGGACGCGCCGCGGGCCACATCAGCACGATGCCGCCCCAGCGGCGCCGTACGCCGTTCAGCGGGACCGCGGCCAGGGCGAACGGGTAGGGCAGGGTGGCGGCGGCCCGCGGATAGCGGCGGGCCATCTCGTCCTGGCTGCCGACGGAGACCAGGACGTCGTCGTGGATCGCGTCGGCGACCGGGACGGGCGCGGTGAGCGGCAGGCGCTGCCAGGGGGCGCTGAAGGCCACCGGCAGGCCGCACAGCGCCACCAGGCGCAGCACGGGCTCGGCCTCCTCGATCAGGTACAGGCCACCGATCGAGGCGCCGGTGCCGCGCACCGTGTCGGCCAGGGCGACACCCAGGGCGTCGTCCAGCGACCCGACCTCCCTGGGCGGCTCGTTGCTCCCGGACATGCTGGCCTCCCGCTCTTACCGGGACGCTACGCCCAGCGGGGCGTGGAGGCATGTCGTCCGTGCGCCTTTCCTGGCGGAAGCGTGGACGGTACGGCGTGGCCTGCTGGCAGAATCAGGGGCCTGAGCGGCGATCGGGAGGCCGGCCTTGCAGAACCTGACATCGCGGGACGCACTGGCCGTCGCCGTCACCGAGGCGATCCGGCGCGGCGATCTCCCCGGGCTCCGGCAGTTGCTCTCCGACCATCCCGGCCTGGCCGCCGCGCGCATCACCGAGCACGGCGAGGACGGCAAGGGCACGCGCAGTCTGCTGCACATCGCGACCGACTGGCCCGGTCACTTCCCCACGGGCCCGAGGTCGTCGCCGTGCTGGTCGCCGCCGGGGCCGATCCCGGCGCCCGCTTCGAGGGCGCGCACACGGAGACGCCGCTGCACTGGGCCGCCAGCAACAACGACGTGCCCGTCCTGGACGCGCTCATCGCCGCCGGAGCCGACATCGAAGCCCCCGGGGCGGTGATCGCCGACGGCACCCCGCTCGCCGACGCCCGCGCGTTCGGCCAGTGGCGCGCCGCGCACCGGCTGGTCGAGCACGGCGCACGCACCACCCTCCAGGACGCCGCCACGCTCGGCCTGCTCGACCGGGTCCGGGCGTTCGTCGAGGGCGACGGGCCGCCGTCGCCCGACGAGATCACCAGTGCCTTCTGGGGCGCCTGTCACGGCGGTCACCTGGCCACCGCGCAGTACCTGCACCGGCACGGCGCCGACATCGACTGGTGCGGCTACGACGAGAAGACGCCGCTCGACATCGCCCGCGCCCAGGACGCCGACGACGTCGTGCGGTGGCTGCGCGGCCTCGGCGCGAAGAGCGGGTCGTAGCGGCGGGGCTCGCCATTCGGCCGGTGCCGGGCCGGTCGCCTCACAAGCAGTAGCGCACCAGCCATTCGTCCTCGTTGTACGCGGTGCGGGCCGGGTCGGGCACGCCGACCGCCCGCTCCTCGACCATGTCCTCCACACGCACCGGCTCCGGCAGCGCCCCGAAACGGGCCCGGCGTGCGGCGGCCTCCGCCTCGCCGCCCTGCTGCGCAGTCGCGTCGTCCACGCGATTCCCCTCTCCCGCTGGTCTCCTGGACCGGCCCTCCCTGGGCAAAGTGTTGACGCGTGAGAGGGGCTGATGGTTCCCGTGGCGCCGCTCAGCCGTAGAAGTCGCGCTGCCAGCGGTGGTCGGCGGGTGCGCGCAGCACGGAGCGCGGTGCGGTCTCGGCCGTCGTTCGCCGTCGTTCGACCGTACCAACTTGCAACTCGCCTGGTCCCCTTGCGGGCTGACAGTGATAGTAAACCTTCCTATCAGTTCTCCACGGCCGGCTCTTCCAACCCCCCACTTCTGCTTGGAGGCACCGTGAGACACCCCTCTGCCCCGGCATCGCGTCGCACCGTCCTGGCGCTGTTCGGCGCGTCGCTCGCCACCATCCCGTTGCCGCAGTCCGCCCACGCCACGGCAGCCGCCCGCACGGTCGGGCTCGACGACCCGGCGAAGAAAAAGATCGCCATGCAGCTCGTGTCGAGCGCGGAGAACTCCTCGCTCGACTGGAAGGCGCAGTACCGGTACATCGAGGACATCGGCGACGGCCGCGGCTACACGGCCGGCATCATCGGGTTCTGCTCCGGCACCGGCGACATGCTCGATCTCGTCGAGCTCTACACCGACCGCAAGCCCGGCAGCGTCCTCGCGAGGTACCTGCCGGCGCTGCGCCAGGTCAACGGCTCCGACTCGCACGACGGACTCGACCCGGGCTTCCCCGGTGACTGGCGCGGGGCGGCCCGTGACACGGCGTTCCAGCGGGCGCAGAACGACGAGCGCGACCGGGTGTACTTCGGCCCGGCGGTCCGGCAGGGGAAGGCGGACGGGCTGCGCGTGCTCGGCCAGTTCGCCTACTACGACGCCATCGTGATGCACGGCGACGGCAACGACCCACTGAGCTTCCGCAACATCCGCAAGCGTGCCCTGCGCACGGCGAGGCCGCCGGCGCAGGGCGGTGACGAGGTGACCTACCTCGACGCCTTCCTGGACGCGCGGGTGTGGGCCATGAGGCAGGAGGAGGCGCACGAGGACACGAGCCGGGTCGACACGGCCCAGCGGGTCTTCCTGCGCAAGCGGAACCTCGACCTCGACCCGCCGCTGGACTGGAAGGTCTACGGCGACAGCTACCGCATCGGCTGACCTGCCCGGGTGCGGGACCCCCAGGTCCCGCACCCTTGCGGATTGGTCCTCCAAGAAGGCACAGAAGTGGCCCTCCAACCGGACCGCCCCGCTGCCTAGCGTCGCCGGCATGAACGCCACCACCACGCGCGGAGCCCTGCTCGCCGCGCTCGCCTGCGTCCTCGTCGGAGGGTCCTTCACGGCCAACAGCGTCCTGGGCGACTACCCGTACGCCGGCGGCCAGTTCCTGCGCTACGGGCTGGCCTGTCTGCTGCTGGTCCCACTGGCCGGGAAGGGCGCGACCGGCCGGCTGAGGGTGCTGACACTTCGTCAGTGGGGCCGTCTCGCCCTGCTCGCGGCGGTCGGCATGGTGGGTTTCAACCTGGCCGTCATCGCCGCGGAGCGTACGGCGGAGCCCGCGGTTCCCGGCGTGTTCGTGGGCTGTGCGCCGGTGGTCGTCGCCGTGCTCGTGCCCCTCCTGGACGGGCGCGGGCCCCAACGCGCCGTTCTGTACGGGGCGTTGCTCGTGGCTGTCGGCGCCTTCACCGTCCAGGGCTGGGGGCGCACGGACGACGCCGGCCTCGCCTTCTCCGTGTGCGCCCTGGCGGGGGAGGTCGGGTTCGCCGTCCTCGCCGTGCCCGTCCTGCGGCCCCTCGGGCCCGGCTGCTGTCCGCCACGGTGTGCGCGGTCGCGGCGCTGGAGTCGGCGGTGGTCGCGGTGCTGGTCGACGGCGCCGGGTGGCTGCGGCGTCCGGACGGTGTCGAGGCCGTCGCGCTGCTGTGGCAGGCGGTGGTGGTCACCGTGGTCGGCTTCGTGTGCTGGTACATGGGCATGCAGCGGATCGGCGCGGAACGCGCCACCCTGTTCTCCGGCCTCATCCCGGTCGCGGCGGCGGGCACCGCTCCGCTCGTCGGCACCGGCTCCTACGGTCTCGCGCAGGCGGCGGGCAGCGCCCTGGTGGGCCTGGGCGTCGCTCTGGGGTCCGGGGCGCTGACGCGGACGGGGCGCACGGGGGACGAACCGCGGGCGGGCCGCGAACCGCGCTCACCCGGACCGGACGGTGACCGCGGCCGGGCGGCGGCCGGGCGACAGTGACCCGGACGGACGGCCGCGTTCTCCGGACGACCGCCTTTCGGGGAACGGCCCGCCCGAGGGACGTGGTGACGCCGCGCCCGACATGCCGGAGTGGTTCGGCGCGCATCTAATGGACGGCACCGAACGTCCCGGCCGGCAAGGAGGCCACGTCCATGCCGCACACCCGCACGGCCGAAGGGCCGAGAACGCCGCGCGTGCGGGAGTGCTGCGGCGGCTGGGCGAGTGGTGCGCGCACCACTTCGTGGTCGTCATCATCGCCTGGCTGGTGGCGCTGGTGGCGCTGCAGGTCGTCAGCCGTGAATTCGGGGGACGTACTCCGACAACTTCAGCCTGCCCCAGGCGCAGTCCCAGAAGGGCCTGGACGTGCTGAAGGAGCACGATCCCCAGGCCGGCGGCTACAGCAGCCAGATCGTGCTGCACGACGACCAGCGGCCTCTGACCGCGCTCGGCTCCCAGATGTCCACCGCGGTCGCCGATCTGGAGAAGCTCCCGCACGTCCTGTCCGCCCAGAACCCGCTGTCCGCCCCGGGTTCGCCGAACGGTCAGTCACAGCAGAACGTGGGGCCGCTGTCGGACGACGAGAAGACGGCCTACATCACCGTCCGCTTCGACGTGCAGCCCTCGACGCTCGGCGACGGCTATCTGAACGGGGTCGACGGCGCCGTACAGCCGTTGCGGTCGGCCGGAGCGGAGGTCGAGTACGGCGGCCCGCTCGGGGAGCTCGCCCGGCCGGCCGCCGACGACCGGGTGAGCGAGCTGATCGGCTTCGGCGTGGCCGTCGTCGTCCTGCTGGTCGGGTTCGGAAGCGTGATCGCCGCCGTCGTCCCGCTGTTGAGCGCGCTGATCTGCGTCGTCGGCGGTCTCGCCATCCTCGGGCTGCTGGCCGCGGCCTTCACCTTCGCGACGGTCTCGCCGACCCTGGCCACGATGATCGGCCTCGGTGTCGGGATCGACTACTCCCTGTTCATGATCACTCGGCATCGGCAGAACCTCATCGACGGCGCTGACCCGGTGCGGGCCGCCGGGCAGGCCGCGAGCACCAGCGGCCATGCCGTCCTCGTCTCCGGCTGCACGGTGATCATCGCGCTGGCGGGTCTGTCGGCGTCCGGGGTCTCCTTCATCGCCCTGCTCGGTCTGGCCGCCGCCGTCACCGTCGTCTCGGCCGTGGCCGGCGCGCTCACGCTGGTGCCGGCCCTGCTCGGCTTCATCGGCCGGCACATCGACCGCTACCACGTGCGCCGTCCCGTCGCCGAGACCGACGCCGTGCCGGGTGAGGCGCCGCAGGGCGCCTGGCACCGGTACGCGCAGCGGGTGGAGCGCAGGCCACTGTGGTTCCTGTCGGGGGTGTCGCCGTGGTCGTGATCCTCGCGATCCCGTTGTTCTCCATCCAGCTCGGCCACATCGGTGACGGCGCCGACCCGACGTCCTTCACCGACCGGCGGGCGTACGACCTGATGACGGACGCGTTCGGACCCGGCTCGAACGGCCCGCTCACGGTCGTCATCGACCAGACGGACGTACCGCAGTCGCAGCGCTCCGACCTGGCCTCGAAGGCCCAGCAGACGCTCGACGGGGTCGAAGACGCCGCCGTCGTCACTCCCCTGACGCCCACGCAGGACGGTGACGTCCTGATCGGCACGGTCTACTCGGCCGAGTCCCCGCAGAGCGCCACCACCACGGACCTGACCAACCGTCTCGTCGACGACACGCTGCCGGACGCCGTCCAGGGCACGGACGCCGAGGGGTACGTCACCGGTACGACGGCGGCGCAGGTCGACTTCCGTGACATCGTCGCCTCCCAGCTGCCCGTGATCATCGCCGTCGTGGTGGCGCTGGCGTTCCTGATCATCCTGGCCGTGTTCCGGGGGCTGCTCGTCGCCGTCAAGGCCGCCGTGCTGAACGTGCTGTCGATCGCCGCCTCGTACGGTGTGGTCGTCGCCGTCTTCCAGTGGGGCTGGGGCGGTCCCGCACTCGGTGTCAACGGCAAGGTGCCCATCGAGAGCTACGTGCCGATGATGATGTTCGCCATCATCTTCGGCCTCAGCATGGACTACGAGATCTTCCTGCTGTCGCGCGTCCATGAGGCCTGGCTGCGCACCGGGGACGCCGAGGGGTCCGTGGCGCACGCCCTGGAGATCACGGCCCGGGTCATCACCTGCGCCGCGCTGATCATGGTGAGTGTGTTCGCGGCGTTCATCGTCAGCGACAACATCGTGGTCAAGATGCTCGGGCTGGGGCTGGCCGTCAGCGTGCTCATCGACGCCACCGTCGTACGGCTGCTGATGGTGCCGGCGGTGATGACGCTGCTGGGGCGGCACGCCTGGTGGACGCCGCGGTGGCTGGACCGGGTGCTGCCCCGTGTCGACGCCGAGGGAGCTCGGACGTAGCCGGTGGGGTGTGTCAGCGGAGCACCAGGTGCACGAGGGCGACGGTGCCCACCGACACGATCAGGGCCCGCAGGACGGCGGGGCTGAAGCGGCGGCCCGTTCTGGCTCCGACGAGACCGCCGAGGGCGGATCCGGCGGCGATGAGCAGGACGGCCGTCCAGTCGAAGTCCGCGAAGAAGAGGAAGACCACGGCGGCGACGGTGCTGACGAGGGCGGCCAGCACGTTCTTGACGGCGTTGAGCCGCTGCAGGGAGTCGTCGAGCAGCATGCCCATCAGGGAGACGTAGATGATGCCCTGCGCGGCGGAGAAGTAGCCGCCGTAGACGCTGGCGAGGGTGAGCCCGACGAACAGCAGCGGGCCCGCGTCACGACGCGCGGCTCCGCCTTCGGGACGACGGCGGCGCACCCTTCTGGCGATCAGGGGCTGGCAGGCGACCAGCACGAGGGCGAGGCCGACCAGGGCCGGGACGATCCGTTCGAAGGCCGACGCGGGCAGGGTCAGCAGCAGCACGGCGCCGGCGAGGCCGCCGAGTACGGCCCCGGCCCCGAGCAGCAGGGCGCGCCGCCCCTGCCCCCGGAGTTCCTCGCGGTAGCCGATGATCGCGCTGATGGATCCGGGGACCAGTCCGAGCCCGTTGGACACCGTGGCGGTGACCGGGGCAGTCCGGTGGCGAGCAGCACCGGGAAGGTGATCAGCGTTCCCGACCCGACGACGGCGTTGACCGCGCCCGCGCCCATACCGGCCCCGAACACGGCCACCATCTCCCCCGGCGTCACGCCGCCCCTCCCCCGTCGGCGGCCCCGCGTGTGGCGTTCCTGGTGAGATTCATGGGATCACGCTAGAGGGTGGGCGGTTCGGCGCTCGTCGAAGGGTTCCGGGCCGAGGACCTCAGCTGCGGGACAGAGTGCGGCCGAGGAGCGCGAGCAGGCGGTCCCAGTGGCGCTGCAGTGCGGCGGGGTCGAAGGCGTCGGTGTCGGACATGGTGAAGCCGTGGACGGTGCCGGGGTAGATCTCGCAGGTGTGGCCGGCACCCGCGGCGTCCAGGGTGTGGTTCAGCTCCCTGATGGTCTCGGGCGACAGGTCGCCCTCGGCGAGGCCGAGATGGACTTCGGCGGTGAGCTCGGGCACGAGGCGGTGCGGGCTGTCGGGCGCGTCGGTGACCACGAAGCCGGGGTGGAAGCCGGCGACGGCGGCCACCCGGCCGGGGTGGGCCGCCGCGGTGCGCAGCGCCAGGAGGGTGCCGATGCAGTAGCCGGTCACGGCGACCGGTCCCGCGCTGACCTCCGGCTGGGCGGCGAGGAACGCGAGGTAGGCGTCGGCGTCGCGCAGGACGCGTTCGGTGGTGGTGTGCGCCTTGAGCAAGGGCATCAGCCGGTCGACGACCGCGGGCCGGATCTCTTCCGTGATGTGCTCGGGAAGTTCCACCACCGGTGCCGGGCCGTGCCGGTAGTAGAGGTTCGGGACGAGCACGTAGTACCCGTGCCCGGCCAGTTCGCGGGCCATCCCCTCCAGTACGGGCCGCACGCCGAAGGCGTCCGAGTACATCAGCAGCCCCGGGTGCTGTTCGCCCCGGTCGGGGAAGGCGGCGAGAGCGTCGGCCCGGCCGTCCGCGGTCGGTATCCGCAGCTTCCTGACGGGCAAGATCTTCCTTTCGCCACAACGGCGGCAGGGGCCCGTTGGGGTTCCTGCCGCCGTTCCGGGGGTTGTGGGTGATGTGGTGTCAGCCGCGTCGGACGCGGCGGAGGACGACGAAGCCCGCTATGACCAGGACGGCACCTGCCGCGGCCGGCCAGAGCTGGGCACCGGTGTCGGCGAGGCCGCCGCTGCCGACCGCCTGGGGCTCGGTCCGGGGCGGGACCGACGGGGTCGGGGCGGAGCTGGTCGCCGTGCCGACCGCCTGGGACCGGCCGAGACCGTCCGCGTCCTCGCCCGCGTCGCCCTCGCGGCCGGCCTGTGCACCGGCGTCGGCGGTTCCGGCCGCGGCCGTCGCCCGCACCTCGGGGGCGTCGGCGCCGGGGGCCTTGCCGCCCTGGTCCGCTTCGGGGGCCGGCTTGTTCGTCGCGGGCGGCTCGGAGGCCTGTCCCTTGCCGTCGTCACCGCCGTCGCCCGTGTCACCGGGCTGTCCGCCGGCGTTTCCGCCCTGCTGGGCGTCCGGCGTGCGGGTGGGCTGCTCCTGCGGGGCCTCGGGAGTCTTCGTCGGCTGCTCCTGCGGGGCCTCCCCGCGCCCGGTTCCTGACCCGGCTCCTCACTCGGCTCGGCTTCCGCGCCCGCGCCGCACTTCCGGCCGTCGTTGATGCAGTCGACCATCTCCCGCATCAGGCCCTCGTCGAAGACGTTGATGAAGTCGCCGTGGTCCGTGACCGGCTTGTGCAGCTGCTCCGGGAAGGAGTCCACCGCGAACAGCGGTGTCGTACGGCCCCCGTCCTCCAGGCTCGGCGCGTCGACGTCGTAGACGATGCGCTGGACCAGCTGCGGAACGGGCCGGAAGCCGGACGGGCAGTTGCCCGCGGCGTCCGCGAACGCCATGTGCGTACGGTGGTTGGCGCTGTCGGTGTTGCGGCCGTCCCAGCAGCTCTGGAACTTGAAGGTGCGCACCACGTCGCTGCCCTGCGGGCACAGCGGGTACTTGTCCTTCAGCTGCCGGTCCTCGAAGCCCGTGCAGCTCCAGGAGGCGTTGGCGTTGGCCGGGCCGTTGAGGAACGACTTGGCGTCGCCGGTGATGATGCGCAGCAGCCGCGGCATGGCGGTGACCTTGCCGCGCGGGTTGCCCTCGAAGGTCAGCGTGACCTGCTCGGGCGTGACGATCTCGCCGGCGTTGCCCTCGATGCCGCCGCCGGGCGAATTGGCGTCCTGCTCCTGCGTGCCGTTCTGCAGGCGCAGGACGGGCCAGTAGTAGGAGGACTTGTCACCCTGGTCGACGCAGCTGGTCTCGGCGTTCGCGAGGTCCTGGTCGCTGGCGAAGGCGTTGTTGGCCTGGTTGCCGATGTAGTCGTGGAAGTGGTGGGCACCGTTGGTGACACCCGGGGCGGCGATGATGTTGTCGGAGTTGAACAGGCCGTTCTCGTTCACGCCGCAGTCGGTGGCGAAGGAGCCGCGGGACGCGTCCGCGGCCGGACGCGGGCGGGCTGCGTCGGGCTGGACGCTGGTGATGGGCGCGAAGTCGGCGGCGACCGGCCCGTTGCCCGCCTGGCCGCCGTTGCCGCCCTGGCCCTGGCCGTCGCCCTGCTGGTCCTGGCCGCCGTCGCCCTGCTGCTGGCCGGGCTGCTCGCCGGCGTTCCCGTCCTGGCCATCGCCCTGCGCGGGAGCCTGGTTGCCGGAGTCCCGTACGGTGCAGGCGGCGAGGGTGTCGAGCCCTTGAGGGCGGTCCCCCACGCGGTCGATGGCGATCGCGATGCGCTCGAGGGTCGCGGCCCGCTTGTCCTTCAGCGGGTTGACGATGGCGTTGTCGGCGAAGTCCGAGTCCTGCCGCACCTGTTGTGCCGACTCGCTCAGCCGCTGGTAGGCCTTGGCGATCTGCTCGTCCAGGAGGGCGAGTTCCTTGTCGACCTCCGGCCTGGCCCGGTCGGGGACCGAGGTCAGCCGGCTGCCGACGTCGGGGCAGTCGATCGTGGCGCCCGCGGTCCGGACCCCCGTACCGGACCGCGTCTGGGCGGGATCATCGCCCGAACCGCCGCCTGTGGCCGAGGCGTAGACGTTCGCCGCCATCAGGCCGCCTCCGCCCAGGATCAGCGCGACTGCGGCGAAGGTCGCGCGCCGTGGGCCTGTAGGGCGTCTTCGCGTGTTGCGTCCCAAGGGTGCTCTCCTGCGCTTCCGTGGCGTGCGGGGCATGAAAATCCCCTCGCCCCATACGTACGGGAGCACCGCAGTGTTCAACCGTCCCGGAGATTCTTCGGAAACTCTCAGGAAGCACACCGGACCCGAGCCCCGCCGGACCGCATCGCCCGGCGGGGAGCCGCAGGTCAGCGGAAGTTCACGTCGCTGCAGAGGAAGTAGGTCTGGTCCATGTGTGAGGCCTGCCAGATCGTGTAGACGACGTGCCGGCAGCTCAGCCCCGAAGTGGTCACGGGGATCTCGTAGTTCTGGGAGGGCGCGTACCTGCCGGTGCGCGCGACGAGCCGGAGGTCGTTCCAGGTGAGCGGCTGCGTGGTGGGGTCGAAGCCCTGGCGGGTGACGTACACCAGGAAGTAGTCGGCGCCGTGACTGGCCTGGTCGTACAGCTTCACGGTGAAGTCGGCGCCGATGTCCGTGGTCGTCCACGCGCCCACCGCGTCCAGGGAGTTGTACCGGCCGCCCTCGGTGCGTCCGCCGCTGCACAGCCGGCCGTCGGGGATCACGGCCTGGAAGTTGCCGCCGGAGCCGTTGCGGTACAGGCCGTTCCAGTTCCACATGGCGTTGGGGTTGTCCTGCCACGCCTGCCAGCACATGGGGTCCAGCCGTGCCATCTCGGGGTTCTGGAAGTCGCTGCCCCAGCGCAGCCAGCAACCGTAGTTGCGGGAGGCCGGGTCGACGACCGAGCCGTGCGCGACGGCGGTGCCGCTCCACGGGATCAGGCAGGGGCGTGGGAGCGCTCCCGCACTGCACAGGCTGCGCCCGGAGGCCCGGGTCGGCAACGCGCGATTGCGCCACTTCGGCTTCTCCTGGCGCGTTCGATTCGTTCGCCCGGGCCGGCCCGTCAGAGCCGGTCGAGTTCCGTCGTGGCGCGTCCGAGGTAGGTGGCGGAGCCGGGCCCGGGAACGTCGAGCTCGTGGAAGCCCATACGGTCGTAGAACGCCCTGGCGCGCGTGTTGGCGGTCGCCATGGCCAGGTGCACCGCCGGCACTCCCCCGCCCTGAAGGGCCTGGAGGAAGGCCCGCATCAGACGGCGTCCGTGGCCGCGCCCCTGCCACTCGGGCAGGAGGTCGATGTGCAGATGCGCGGGATACGCGGCCAGTTCGGGGAGCACCATCCGTTCGGGACGGTGCAGCAGGTGGGCGATCGTCTCGTCCGGGGTGCGCGGTGGTTCGGGCGGTGCCGGGTAGTGGTCGGCGACCAGAGGCAGCCACGTGGCGCGGAAGGCCTCCGCGAAGCGTTCGGTGTCGGCCGTGCCGAGGATGTAGCCGACCGCCTGCCCCTGCCCGTCGTCCAGCACGAAGGCCAGTTCCGGCTCCAGGTGGACGTACGGCGCCGCGAAGGTCGCCGGGAAGACGCCCGGGTCCGCGTAGTGGGGGCGGCTGTCCTGGCCGTGGTGCGCCGTGCGGACGCAGATGTCGTCGAGGGCCGGACGGTCTCCGGGGCGGTAGGGGCGGACAGCGGGGGCGTGGTCATGTCGAGCATCCTCTCCCTGCCGGGAGCGCTCCCTCAACCGGTTCGGGGCCGCTGCCGGGTGACCTGCCCCGGGATGGCCTCGACCTGCGCGCCGGGTGCTGCTTAAGCGAACCGACCGGGGTTACCCGGGTCACATGGTGAAGCTGCATATTCCGGGACGAAAAGAACACGAGACCGAGGCTCCGCCTCAGGAGTCCGCTCCCGCTCGGGCCCCGGCTCCGACTCCGGAGTCCGCGCAGCCCGGGCCGGGCCCCGAAGTGGAGCGGGCAGCGCCGGACACGCCGGGCGAGCTGCCACGGAAGTCGTGGGGCGCGGTGCTGAAGGGGAGCCTGCGCGAGTTCAAGGACGACGAGCTCACCGACCGGGCGGCCGCGCTGACCTACTACGGAGTGCTGGCGCTGTTCCCGGCGCTGCTGGTGCTGGTGTCCGTGCTGGGCCTCACCGGCAAATCGACGACGGACAAGGTGATCGACAACCTGCAGCAACTGGCCCCCAGCTCGGCCCGCGACATCATCACCGGGGCCGTCGAGCAGTTGCAGGGCAACGCCGGCATCGGCTCTGTGATGGCCGTCGTCGGTCTCCTCCTGGCGGTGTGGTCGGCCTCCGGATACGTGGGGGCGTTCATCCGCTCCGCCAACGCCGTCTACGACATGCCCGAGGGCCGGCCGGTGTGGAAGCTGCTGCCGGTGCGGGTGGGGGTGACGGTCGCCCTGATGGTGCTGGCCCTGCTGAGCGCGCTGATCGTCGTCTTCACGGGCGGGCTCGCCCGGCAGGCCGGAGCCGCTCTGGGGGTCGGTGACACCGCTCTGACGGTGTGGTCCATCGCGAAATGGCCCGTCCTGGTGGTGCTGGTCACGATCATGATCGCGATCCTGTACTGGGCGACCCCCAACGCCAAGGTGAAGGGGTTCCGCTGGATCACCCCGGGCAGCGTGCTGGCCCTGTCGATCTGGCTGATCGCGTCCGCCGGCTTCGCGGTCTACGTCGCCAACTTCGCCTCGTACAACAAGACCTACGGCACGATGGCCGGCGTCATCATCTTCCTGGTGTGGCTGTGGATCACCAATCTGGCCATCCTGCTGGGCCTGGAGTTCGACGCGGAGACGGTTCGGCAGCGGGCCATCGCCGGTGGTCATCCGCCCGAGGACGAGCCGTACACCCAGCCGCGTGACACCCGCGCCTGGGACGAGGAGGACCGGCGTCGTATGGACGGGGCCTGACCGCCCTCGCCCTGGTCAGCCCATGAGTCCGGCGGCGACCGTCGCTCCCAGTTCCCAGCACCTCTCGACGTCGCTCTTGTCCGGCTCGCCGGTCACGGTCACGGCCTCGGCCGTGCGGCGCCAGCCGAGGCCCGTCGTGATCGACTCGATGCCCCGCACCGCTCCGGTGACGTCGTTCCCGCCGTGCACCCAGTATCCGAAGGGCCGGCCGCGGGTCGCGTCCAGGCACGGGTAGTAGACCTGGTCGAAGAAGTGCTTGAGGGCTCCGGACATGTAGCCCAGGTTCGCGGGGGTGCCGAGGAGGTAGCCGTCGGCGGCGAGAACGTCGGAGGCGGTGGCGGACAGCGCGGGCACGCGTACGACCCGCACGTCCTCGATCTCGGGATCCGTCGCGCCGGAGACGACGGCTTCGAACATCGCCTGGCAGTGGGGCGAGGGCGTGTGATGGACGATCAGCAAGGTGGCCACGTCGTCCGACCCTACAAGTCGTGAGGACCATGACTGACCAGCCCGCCATCTGGTACTCGGCGGTCGCTCTCCGTACGAGAAAGGGAGGTAACCGCCTTGTCCCAGGTAGAGGAATCCATCGAGGTCCGCGTCCCGGTGCACACCGCGTACAACCAGTGGACGCAGTTCGAGACGTTTCCCGAGTTCATGGACGGTGTCGAGCGCATCGAGCAGCGCACCGACACGCTGACGCACTGGGTGACGAAGATCGGCGGCCAGGAACGGGAGTTCGACGCGGAGATCACCGAGCAGATCCCCGACGAGCGGGTCGCCTGGACGACCGTGAACGGCGAGGCCAGGCAGGCCGGTGTGGTGACCTTCCACCGCATCCAGGACGACACGACCAAGGTCATGCTCCAGATGGACTTCGACCCCAGTGGCGTGGCCGAGACGGTGGGCGACAAGCTCGGGTTCGTCAAGCGGCAGGTCTCAGGTGATCTGCAGCGGTTCAAGCGGTTCATGGAGGCGCGTGGGTCGGAGACGGGGGCCTGGCGCGGCGAGGTCTGATCCGGCGACGGAAGGCGGCCGTCACCACTGCTCGTGGTGGCGGCCGTCGTCCGTCGCTCATCCGCTATGCCACGACGGGCCTGGCGATCCCGCTCCGCAGCGCTTCCCTGGCCTTCCCGCTCAGGTCGCCCAGCCGCAGGGCGAGCTGTGCCGCCGTGTCGTAGAGGCTGTGCACGGCCCGGAGGTGTTCCAGGCGCGGAGCCAGGACCGACAGGGCGATGGCCATGGCCACGCCAGCCCAGGCCACGGGCCCGAGCGGCGTGCAGCCGAAGAAGTGGCTGACGCCGGGGGTCTGGACGAGCGCCGCGAGCACCGCGGCGGAGCCCAGAGCCGTGACCCAGACCAGCGGGCTTCGGCGGCGGCCGGAGAGCGTCTGCACGAGCTGCGCACCGACCACGCCGCACAGCGCCATGGTAGTGGACCGGCGTTCCGTGCCGGGGGTGAGGCGGCCGATGAGGTACGCCGTGACCGCGCCCAGGCAGGTGGTGAGGCCCCGCCGCCGGATCGAGCGCAGCAGGGGCGCGCCGAGGGCGTCGAGGCCCATCGGTCCGGTCGCGGCGTGCTCCGCCGTCGAGGGGTCGTCGCTCGGGGTGACCGCCACCGCCATGGCCGGGAACATGTCCGTGAGCAGATTGACCAGCAGCAGCTGACGCGTGGACAGCGGCGAGGCGCCGGCCAGCAGGGTGCCGAGGACGCTGAAGCCGACCTCGCCGGCGTTGCCGCCGATGAGGATGCTCACCGCGTCGGCGACGCTGCGCCACAGGGCACGGCCTTCGACGACCGCGTCCACCAGGACGGACAGGTCGCCGGTGGTGAGCACGAGGTCGGCGGCGTTGCGGGCCGCCGCGGAGCCGCGGGCCTCGACGCCGACCCCGACGTCGGCGGCGCGGATGGCGGCGGCGTCGTTGGCGCCGTCGCCGGCCATCGCCACGACCCGGCCGGCCTGCTGCAGAGCCTCCACGACGTGCAGCTTCTGCTCGGGTGCGACCCGGGCCACGA
Organism: Streptomyces tuirus; assembly: GCA_018195615.1. Classification (GTDB taxonomy): domain Bacteria; phylum Actinomycetota; class Actinomycetes; order Streptomycetales; family Streptomycetaceae; genus Streptomyces; species Streptomyces tuirus_A. The sequence continues at coordinate 209,563 of JAGTPG010000002.1, forward strand.
CGCCCCCGCCGCGCAGGACCCGGACCCGTTCGCGGCGCTCCATGGCGACCAGTTCGTCGCCCGTCACCACTTCGGTCTCCTCCGGCCAGCCCAGTTGCAGGGCGATCGCGCGGGCGGTCTCCGGGTGGTCGCCGGTCAGCATGACGGGCAGGATGCCGGACCTGCGCAGTTCCGCGAGCAGCGCCTGCGAGGTGTCGCGGGGGACGTCGGCCAGCGCGATCAGCCCGCTGAACTCCAGGTCGGCGAGCGGCGTGTCGAGTTCGGCGTCGGCGTCGCCGGCCCGGCAGGAGCGGCGGGCGACGGCGAGCACGCGCAGGCCTTGTCCGGCCAGTTCGTGAGCCGTGTCGGTGGCGTGGCCGGGCAGGTCACGGCAGGCGGGCAGGATCGTCTCGGGGGCGCCCTTGACGACGAGGACGTCACCGAAGTCCGGGTCGCCGTCGCGGCCGACCGCCGCGGCGTAGCCCCGGCTGGCCTCGAAGGGCAGCTCGCCGGTCGGTGTCCAGCCCTCGTCGGGCGGGGCGACGTCGAGGACGGCCTCGTCGGTGGCGTGCGCGACGCGGCGCCCCTGCCCCGTCTCCTCCTGCGGGCAGGCGCGCGCGGCCAGCCGCATGATCGGTGCGGCCCGTTCGGCGTCGGCGTCCAGGACGGTGCCGTCGGCGGTGGCGACCCGGACCAGCCGCAGCTTGTTCTCGGTGAGGGTGCCGGTCTTGTCGAAGCAGACGGTGTCGACCCGCCCGAGCGCCTCCAGGGTGCGCGGGGTGCGGACCAGGACGCCGCGCCGGGACAGCCGGCGGGCCGCCGCCATCTGCGCGACCGTGGCCACGAGCGGGAGCCCTTCCGGTACGGCGGCGACCGCCACCGCGACACCGCCGCTGACGGCGCGTCGTACGGGGCTGCCGCGCAGCAGGGACAGTCCGGTCACCGCCGCGCCGCCCGTGAAGGTCACCGGCAGCGCCTTGCGGGTCAGCTCCTGGAGCCGGGCCTGTACGCCGGCGGGCGGCGGGGTGCGGGCGGCGAGCGTGACGGCACGGCCCGCCTCGGTCTGGTCGCCGGTGTCCACCACGAGCGCGGTGGCGTTTCCGGCCACGACGGTCGTGCCCTCGAACACCATGCAGGCCCGCTGCGCCACCGGCGCGCCGGGGGTGGCGTCGAGGGCCTTGGTGACCGGCAGCGACTCGCCGGTGAGTGCCGACTCGTCGACCTCCAGGCCGTCGACGTCCAGGAGCCGCGCGTCGGCGGGTACGACGTCGCCGGCGCCGAGGGTGATCTCGTCCCCGGGCCGGAGCCGGGCCGCGTCGACGGTGACCGTGCGCGTACGGCTCTCCCGCCTGCGGGCCTTGGGCTGCTGACGGGCGGCCAGCCGTGCCAGTGCCTGTTCGGCGCGCAGTCGTTGGAGTCCGCCGGTGACGGCGTTGAGGTCCATGGCGCCGACGACCAGCAGCGCGTCGACGAGCGAGCCGAGCAGCGCGGAGGCGACGGCGCCCGTGGCCAGGACGGGTGTGAGCGGATCGTCGAGTTCGCGGCGTACCGCGCCGGCCGCCTGCCAGGTCCAGCGGGCGGGCGTCAGCACGGGGTGACGGGTCAGGCGGGCGGCCTGCTGTCGCGAGCGGTCGGCGAGCAGGGCGAGCCCGCGGGGCTCCTCGTCCCTGCCGGTTCGCCCCAGCCGGGCCTGGGCCTCATGGGGCTCCAGGGCGTGCCAGGGGATGTGCAGCCGCGGCGGGGGCGGGGTCGCCCGGGCCACGCGGGTGGCTTCGAGCCAGCCGACGAGCAGGGCGTTCGCGGCGGCGATGTTGACGGGCGCGTGCCGGCTGAGGGCCACCGGCCGGGCCGGCGCGGCGCCTGTCCGCCGCGGGCGACCAGGAGTCCCGACAGGGCAGCGCCCGCGCGGGCCAGGGTCTGCGAGCGGCGTCCGACGCGCCGGGCCGCCGGGATCGCCGTGAGCAGTCGCCAGACGTCGGCGAGCCCGCCCGGGGCCAGGGCGTCGGCGCCCCAGGAGACGGCCGTCCGCCCGTCGGTGAGGGCGATGGCCACGTCACCGGCGGGCAGTCCGGCCGCGACGTGCCCGGCGCCGGACTCGTCCAGCCGGGCGACGGTCACGACCACGCGCCCGTCGTCCTGGAGGCCTCGTACGACGTCCGCGAACGGTGTCCCGCTCGGGGCGACCTCGTCGGCGAGCCGGGTGATGTCCTTCAGGTCGGAGCCGCCCGCGATCACCACGTGCAGTCCTGCCCTGCGGGCGGCGTCGAGCACGGCCTCGGCGAAGGGGTCGACCGGGTCGTCGGGCAGGCCGTCGGGGGCGCTGTCGGAGTCGCCGCCGCTCCGGGACCGCCGGCTGCGCAGGGCGTCGGCGTGCAGGACGAGGGCATCGGCGATCTCCAGCTGCCGCAGCCGGTCCGCGCTGCGCACGAGGATCCCGGCGTGGGCGAGGAAGGCGCCGAGGGTCGCGTTGAAGGCGGCCGGTCCGTACCGGGCCGCCTTCGGGGACCCGGCCAGGACCGCTTCGGCCGCTTCCCGCGCGTCGTGCGTGACGAGGAGGGTGGCGGCGGCGCCGGCGAGGCTGCCGGTGCTCGCGTGGGACGCGTACTCCTGGGCGGGTGTCACCCGCAGCGGCGGCCGGGTGCCCGTCGGGCAGGGCAGGCTGGTGCGCCGTTCGAGGCAGATGTCGTCGTGCAGCGCCTCGAAGGCCGCGGCCCTGGACACGGCTTCGGTCAGCTGGGCGCCGCGCAGCACGCCGTCGAGCACGAGTGCCAGCGGGGTCTGGCCGACTCCGTGCGCGGCGGCGTTGCCGGCGGCGAGGACGAGTTCCATCCCGGACCTGCCGAACCGCTTCCTCAGCAAGGCGCGGAAGCGGGGGTTCTCGCGCAGCAGCGTGACAGTGGCGGTGACGATGCGTGAGGTGGGCGGCAGGCGCAGGGACCGGCCGGCCAGGGCACCGGCCGCGCCGGCGGCGTCCAGCAGGATCGCCGCCGCGGTGACGCGCACCTCGCCGGGGTCGCCGGGGTGGGAGGTCTCGTGGGCTTCGGGATCGGCGCCCTCGTCCAGGCCGAGGCGGGCGGCGAGCTCGGTGGCCCGTTCGGTGACCCGGTCGGTGGCGGCGTCCTCGACCGTGGTGATCACCAGGCGGGACAGTCCCTCGTCCCAGTACGCCATGAGCACGTCCGGGTGATCGAGCAGTTCCCCGGCCAGCCTGCGGGCGAGCGCGCCGGCGTCGCCTTCGGCGCGCCGCAGCGCGAGGTGGACGCGCTGCCCGGCCTTCCAGTGCTGTCCGCCGGTGAGGGCGTTGCGTGCGACGTTGCGGACGCGGCGCGTGGTGTCGTAGACGGACGTCACTCCCTGGGCGGTGGTGCGGGCGGCGCCTGCGGCCGCCCCGGCCATGGCCCCGACGAGCGGGGCGACGTCGAAGCGTGTGAGCATCTGCTGGTGTCCCGACTCAGCTGGTGGGGCGGCTGTCGTGTCCGGTCCGGTGGGCTGCCTGCTCCCGGCCCGGCTCCTCGCCGTGCGGGGGGTGGTGGGAGGTGGCCTCGGCGACCTGTTTCAGCGCGGAGGCGGTGGCGGTGTCGCCCACTTTGGCGGGCTGCTCGTGCACGTGCTGTTCCGGCCGGTCGTGGCGGTAGTGGGACGAGGCGAGCCTGTCGCCGGGGCCGTACGAGGCGCCCGGCTCGTCCCGCCTGTCCTTCGCTTCCGCTCCGGAGGGGCGGTCAGCGGCCCGGCCGGCGTCGCCGTTCGCTGTGGCACCGTCGGGTCCGTGTCCGGGCCTCGGCCGGGTCAGCCAGGCGACGGCCGCGCCGGTGAGGGCCACCGGCCACTCCACCACTCCGGCCGCCCGAGCACTCCCGCACCGGCGTACACGGCCATCCGGCGGCCGCGCGGCGACACCGCTTCGATCCGGTTCAGGGTGCCCCCGGCCACCTTGCCCACCTGGCCCGCACCCGGCAGATGCCTCAGTCCCGAGGCGACGGCCCGCAACGGCTGCGGAAGATCGGGCGACCGCGATGTGTCCTGGTTCATGACGACCTCCACAAGCGCGTTGTCCAGCGGTTTCCACCGGCTTCCCAGGTCTTGGTGCCATATTCCGACTTTGGTGGAGCGAGTGCTTGTCGTGGTCGGGCCCGTGGCCGGTGCGCCGCCACGAGGAGGAGTGTCCGGCCGCCCGGTCCCTCCATCGATGTAGCCGCGGCATCGGCTCTCAGCAGGATGTGCGGCGCGCGGGCGGGGACGAGCATGGTCCGCGGACGTCCTCCGTACCGGCCCCTCACCTGCCCAGAGGAGACTCGTCATGCCCGAAAAGCCGAGGACGCGCGCGCCGCGCCGCACCGCGGTGGCCGCCGTGGCCCTGCTGGTCGCAACGACCGGAACGACGGCGGCCGCGGAGGAACGGCCGGCGGCCGCGGACCTGCGCGCCGACGTGAACCAGGACGGCCGCGTGGATGTCGCGGGGACGTCCGACGAGGCGGGCGAGGAGGTGTGGCGGCCGGGGCGCGGGCGGTCTTCCTGGCCAACGTCGACGACGACGCGCGACGCTGCCGGATGCGCCCCGGCGATCTGGACCGTATCGACCCGGCGGTGGACGAGCGGCTGGCGGCCTGCCATGACGCCGCGGACGAGCGGGTCGACGGGGTACGGGACGAGGCCGATCTGGCCCCGCTGCGGATCCCGCCCGCGGCCGTCGGTGGTCAGGCCTCCGGCCGTGTGGAGGTGGCGGCGGCGCAGCGGCCGTACGCGCGCCTGTTCGTCAGGCGGGACGGTGCGCTGCGGGTGCTGCGCGGACCGCTGACGGCGCGTGAGCTGCGGGCCGGTGTCGCACTGGCCCTGGAGGGCCGCGACATCGTGCGCGACCCCCGGCGCTGGGACGGCGAGGTCACGGTCACCCTCACGGTGACCGACCGCGGGCGCAGCACGTCCGACCGGGTGCGGCTGAAGGTGGCACCCGTGCTGTTCCAGCACGACCTGCAGCGCGCCGAGCGGATCTTCGCGGCCCGGCCGGGGCCGGGCCGAGGCGTCCCGCCCGGCCCCTGGAGTGTGGGTGACGCCTACCGGCCGCGGGAGTGGCGGCCGTTCGCCTCCTCACTGGTCCGGGCGGCGGGTGCCGCGGGGCTGTCCCGGCGGGACGTCACCTTCACGGCCGGTACGGAGCAGTGGTGGCGGGACATCTGGCGGCAGGACATGGTCGAACCGGGCGTGGCGAGTGTCCCGGCGCCCGGCGGACGGGTGCACGGCATGCGGGTGCTGTTGCGCGCGCCGGTGCTGTGGGCGCCGCCCGAGGGCGGCAAGGCGACGCTGAGCCGGTCGGCGCGGCTGCTGTTCCGCGATTTCCGGGGGCCGGACGTCGGGGTGGTGCAGCAGTTCACGCCGGGGCGCGAACCCGGGGGCGTCGATCTGCAGAACTTCACCGGCAACTTCGAGTCCGTGCCGCCGTACGAGGGTCACCGCACGGGCGGGTGGTGTACGGCACGGCTCCGCACCGGGCGCCCGATCCGGCGTTCGTGCGGATGATCGAGGCGCAGGGCATGCAGCCGGCCGTCACCATCGACACGTCGTGGCTGCTGGTCGGACACGTGGACGAGACGGTGCACGTGGTGCGGGCCGGGAACGAGCGCGGCTGGACACTGGCGGTGGCCGATCCCCGTCAGGCGGTGGAGTTGCTGCGCCGTGCGCAGCGTGCCGGGGAGGGCGGGCAGCGGCTGTTCGCCGGCACGACGGCGCGGCACAAGCCGAGCGTCGACGCGCTGCTGGCCGACGACGGCTTCCTCGCCGGCAACACGGAGGCGGCGCGCCGCATCGACGACCAGATCGCCGTCCTGCTGCGGGAGACGGGACTGTCCCGCCGCGACCTGGTACGGGTGCCCGTGCTGTACGCGATGGCCGCCGTGGCTCCCGGCGCCCACGAGGGTGCGATCGCCTACTCCCCCAGCGTCGCCAACGGGCTGTCCCTCAGCGCCCGGGACTACGCCGCGCCCGATCCGCACGGACCGAAGGTGGACGGCCGTGACCTGTTCCGCACCGCCACCGAGGAGGCACTCGCCGCCGGCGGCGTGCGCGTGCACTGGGTGGAGAACTTCGCCTGGTCGCACCTGGCGGGTGGAGAGGTCCACTGCGCGACGAACGCGCTGCGCGACACCTCCGGTGGCGCGCCGTGGTGGAGGACCGGCCGGGGCCGGTGAGGGACCCGGCCTCCCCGTGACCGGGAACGCCCCGCGGCCCGGCTCGCTCCGTAAGCCTTCCGTGTCGGTCCGGGAGCGTCGGGTACTCAGAGCACGCACGCAGGCCGTCTCGGGTCCGGGCAGCGCGGGCAGAGCGGTGTCCGGTCCGGCGAATGGAGTGGTCATGACGCAGAACGGTGATGACGCGACGCTCGTCCGGCGGCCGGGGTCCCCGACCTCCGGCTGACCCCCGACCCCACCGAGCCCGCGCCACCACAGGACCCGCAGGCCGAGGAGCCGCCGCAGGAACTTCCCCTGGACCGCAACCAGGCGCTGCTGGAGGCGGCCAAGCAGGTCGGTGCCCTGCTGAAGCGGAAGGGGCACCTCTTCGCGCTGGCCGGGAGCGTGGCCGCCTATGCCCACGGCGGCGAGAAGAACCTCCAGCACGACGTCGACTTCGCCATCCGCCCCGAGGACGCGAAGGCGGTGGCGGCCACGCTCCGCGAGGCCGGGCTGACGGTCTACACCCCGCCCGAGGACTGGCTGATCAAGGCCACGTGCTTCGGCCAGCCGGTGGACATCATCTTCGAGCTGGCGCACCAGCCGGTCGGCGCGGAGATGCTGGAGAGGGCGCAGGAGGTCTCGGTCGACTCGGTGCGCATGCCGGTCCTGGCGCCGACCGACCTCCTGTGGAGCCTGATCGCCGCCTTCTCCGAGCACCACTGCGACTTCGGCGCGGCCCTGCCCATCGCGCGTGCCCTGCGGGAGAAGGTCGACTGGGAGCGGGTGCGGCGCGCGTGCGGGGACGCGCCCATGCCCGCCGCCTTCTTCTTCCTTCTGGAGCGCCTGAACGTCATCTGATGCGGAAGGAACATCCATGAGTACCCACGGACCGGAGCACCCGGGCGGCGGGGAGCCGGCACAGAACCTGGACTACCGGATCGCCCACCTCCAGGACCGCCTCGCCTCCGGCGAGCTCGGTGAACTGGGCGTGCGGGTCGAGGCGCGCGGCCAGACGGTGCTGCTCACCGGCACCGTGCCCTCGGCGCCCTGCCGCGACGAGATTCTGCGCACCGTCCACGAGGAGCTCACCGGGATCCCGGTGCACAGCGACCTCGTGGTCACCGAGACCTCCTCCCCGACCACGCGGAGGAACTGGCATGATCCGCATCGCAGCCGTCGGAGACATCCACATGGGCCCGGAGAGTCAGGGCCTGCTCCGCCCCGCCTTCGAGACTCTGCCCGAGTGTGCCGACCTCCTGCTGCTGGCCGGTGACCTGACCCGGCACGGCACGCCCGAGGAGATGCGCGTGGTGGCGCGGGAGATCCAGGATCTCGCCGTTCCGGTGGTCGCCGTCCTGGGCAACCACGACCATCACGACGACAGGCCCGACGAGGTCACGGCCATCCTCCGGGACGTCGGCGCCCACGTCCTGGAGGGGCGGGGAACGGTCGTGGAGAGCGGCGGGTCTCGGATCGGCGTGGCCGGCACCAAGGGGTTCGGCGGCGGCTTCGTCGGGCGCTGCGCCGGGGAGTTCGGCGAGCCGGTCATGAAGGAGTTCGTCAGGTACTCGCGGCGGCGGGCCGACGCCCTGCGGGCCGCTCTGGAGCAGTTGGGCGAGGAGGGCTGTGACGCGCGGATCGCCCTGACCCACTACTCCCCGTCCCGGACACGCTGGCGGGCGAACCGCTGGAGATCTATCCGTTCCTGGGCAGTTATCTGCTGGCCGAGGCGATCGACACGGCCGGCGCCGACCTCGCGGTGCACGGGCACGCGCACGCCGGCACGGAACACGGCATGACGAGCGGCGGCGTACGGGTGCGCAACGTCGCCCAGCCGGTCATCGGGCGGGCCTTCCACGTCTACCACCTGCCGGTCCGTGACCACGCGACCGCCGGGGTCGCCGCGCAAGCCGCCCTTAGACGACCCTGTTGCCCCTGCGCCGCCGGCCGACCACGCCGGCGGCGTTCTCCGTGTGCCGCGGCAGGTGACGCCGAACCCCGCTCCCGTACCGCCTCTGGTGTGAACGCCCCGCACGTCGCGCCCGTTCCGGGCATTTTGTCTGCTTAGCATGCATGCTCCGCGCTCCGCACGGCGATGTCCCCACGCCTCCGCCCGGGGCGTAACTGCCCCGAACGAGAGGACACCTGATGGCGCCGACGGGCCGTCGAAGAGCACCGTCCGAGCATGCTTTCTCCCCGCACGACGACGTACTGCGCACCGCGGCGCCGCACGTCGCCCGTCGCCGTTTCCTGACCGTCACCGCGGCGGCGGCGATGCTCGCCTTCGCCACCAACCGGCCGGCGCGTGGCGCCACCGCCGCTCCCGAACTCGACGCCGCCCGGATCTCCGCAGACCCGTTCACACTCGGCGTGGCATCCGGCGATCCGCTGCCCGACTCGGTGCTGATCTGGACACGCCTCGCGCCCGAGCCGTTCGCTGAGGGCGGCGGCCTGGGCCAGGAACGGGTCGTCGTCGAATGGGAGGTGGCCCTGGACGAGTGGTTCGCGCTCGTCGAGCAGCGGGGGGTGGCCACGGCCCACCCGAGTACGGCCACAGTGTGCACGTCGACGTCAAGGGCCTGATGCCGGACAGCCACTACTACTACCGGTTCCGGGTGGGCACCTGGATCAGCCCCGCGGGCCGGACCCGTACGGCACCGGCCGCGGGCAGCGACGCCGGCGGCATGCGGCTGGCCGCCGTGGCCTGCCAGGCCTACCAGGACGGCTACTACACGGCGCACCGGCATCTGGCGCAGGAGGACGTCGACGTGGTGTTCCACCTCGGGGACTACCTGTACGAGTATCCGGTGGACGCCGCGGGCGGGGCCCGTCGCTACAACGACCGCACGCTGCCCGACGTGTTCAACCGTGAGACGACCACCCTGGCGGACTACCGGCTGCGCTACGCGCTCTACAAGAGCGACCCGGACCTGCGCGCCGCGCACGCCCGGCACCCGTTCCTCGTGACCTGGGACGACCACGAGACGGAGAACAACTACGCCGGCGCCGTCGACGAGAACGGCAGTCCCCGGGAGCAGTTCCTGGCGCGGCGCGCCGCCGCCTACCGGGCCTACTGGGAGAACCAGCCACTGCGCGCCGAGCAGCTGCCGCAGGGCCCCGACGCCCGGCTGTACCGTCGGCTGGCCTGGGGGTCACTCGCCCAGTTCGACCTCCTCGACACCCGCCAGTACCGCTCCGACCAGGCCTACGACGACCGGCCGCACGCACCGGGCGCCGAGTCGGACGACCCGGCCCGCACCCTCACCGGCGCCGCGCAGGAACGCTGGCTGCTGGACGGCTGGCGGGACTCCGACGCGCTGTGGCACGTGATGCCCCAGCAGGTGTGCTTCTCCCAGCGCAGGTTCGACCTGACCGCCCCGGCCCGGGTCTCCATGGACGCCTGGGACGGCTACCGCGCCTCCCGCAACCGGGTCATGGCGGGCGCGAAGGCCGCGGGCGTCGACAACTGGATCGTCCTCACCGGGGACGTCCACGTCGGGTACGCCTTCGACATCAAGGACGACTTCGACGACCCGCAGTCCAGGACGCTGGGCACGGAGTTCACCTGCACCTCCATCGCCAGCGGCGGGAACGGCAGCGAGAAGCCGGCCAACTGGGACACGTACATGAAGGCCAACCCCCACATGAAGTACTACGACGGCCGGCGCGGCTACGTCCGGGTCGAGCTGGGCCGCGAGAAGGCCCAGGTCGACTTCCGCACCGTCTCCGGCATCACGCAGCCCGGGGGCAGCATCTCGACGTCCGCGTCCTTCGTCACGGAGGTGGGTTCGCCCGGCCTGAAGTCCGCGTGAGCCGCCCGGCGTCCGCAGTACTGCAGTTGGCGCCCTTCCCCGCGCCAAAGCGCGAAACGGGGCGGACCAGGACATCACTCCGGGCCGTTCCGGCAAGGCCTATGGCCTCGTGACCGTTTCACCGTGACCGTTTCACCGTGACCGAAGGAGACACAACGAATGGTGCACAGACATGCCGTGACCGGCCGCCGGGCGGTCCTGACCGTGCTGGGCGCGCTCGTCGCCACCGGGATCCCCTCGGCCGTGGCGGCCGAGCCCGCGCCTCCCGCGGGCTCTCTCCCTCGGCCGCCCAGACGCTCGGCGCCGACCGGCCGTCGGCTCCGGTGCTGCGCGCCATGGAGCGCGACCTCGGGCTGACCCCGGCTCAGGCGTCCCGGCGGCTGGTCAACGAGGCGGAGGCGGGCACCCGGGCGGGGCGGCTGCGCAACGCCCTGGGCGACCGTTTCGCGGGTGCCTGGCTGCGCGGCGCGACGTCGCAGGAGCTCTTCGTGGCGACCACGGACGCGGCGGACGTGCCGGCCATCAAGGCCCAGGGCGCCAAGGCGGCCGTCGTGAAGAGGACGCTCCGCGACCTGCGGGCCGCGAAGCGGAAGCTGGACGCGGCGGCGACCCGAGTCAGCACCCGTGACACGCCGCTGTGGTACGTCGACATCCCGGCGAACCGGGTCGCGGTGGAGGCCAGGAGCAAGGCCGCGGCCGCCGCGTTCGTCAAGGCGGCGCGCCTCGACGCCAAGAGCGTGGGCGTCAAGGTGACGGCGCACCGGCCGCGTCTCCTGGCGGACCTCATCGGCGGCGACGCCTACTACATCGACGGCGCTGCCCGCTGCTCCGTGGGCTTCTCCGTCACCAGGGGCGCCCAGCAGGGCTTCGCCTCGGCGGGCCACTGCGGCAGGAGGGGTGCCAGGACGACCGGATACAACAACGCGGAGCAGGGCACATTCCAGGCTTCCACGTTTCCCGGCAAGGACATGTCGTGGGTGGCCGTCAACGACCAGTGGACGGCCACCGCGAACGTGCGGGGCGCGGGCGGGCAGAACGTGCAGATCACCGGCTCGGTCCAGGCGCTCGTGGGGGCCGCCGTCTGCCGCTCCGGGTCCACCACCGGGTGGCACTGCGGCCGGATCGAGCAGCACGACACCAGTGTCAGCTACGCCGAGGGCAGGGTCGACGGGCTGACCCGGACCACGGTGTGCGCCGAGCCGGGCGACTCCGGCGGGCCCTTCGTCGCGGGCGCCCAGGCGCAGGGCGTGACCTCCGGCGGTACCGGTGACTGCAGGAGTGGGGGCACCACGTTCTACCAGCCGATCAATCCGCTGCTCAGCGACTTCGGCCTCACCCTGAAGACCGCCGCCGCGGCGGCCGCGGCACCGCAGGACAACACGCAGGCGTGGACCGCCGGCCGGGTCTACGAGGCCGGTGTCGTGGTGACACACGCCGGTGCGCGCTACCAGTGCCTGCAGTCCCACCAGGCCCAGGGCGCGTGGGCGCCCACCGGCACCCCGGCCCTGTGGCAGCGGGTGTGACGAGGGATCAGGGCTGTCCGGCGCCGGCACGGCACGTGCCGTCGGCGCCGGGCGGCCCCGGTCACGCCTCGGCCAGCAGCGCGTACGCGGTGGCCAGGAACGGGTCGTGGGCGCGGAAGCGGCGGGTGCACAGCGCGGCCACAGCGGTGCCGGTGTCGGGGCGGAAGCCCAGGAAGGCCTGCTGGCCGAGGGTCGCGCCGCTGTGGAAGTACATGGGTCCGCCGTCGGTCGGGTGACGGAACCAGGCGATGGTGTGGACGTGCCGGTGCCCGATGCCCCGGCGGAGCACGGGGCGGCACGCCGCGCGCAGGGGGCGGCCAGCTGCGACGGCGCTCCGGTCGGGTCCAGATGGGCCTCGAGGAAGGTCAGCAGGTCGCGCGGCGTGGCCCGGACGGCACCCGCCGCCTGGAAGCCTCCGGCGTCGAAGGCGGGCACGGGTGACACGCCGTCCCTGCCGTGGCCGAGGGCGTCGAGCCCGGAGTCGTCCGCCCGCAGGGCCGTGCCGCTCAGGCCGGACGGGCGCAGGACCTCGTCGGTGAGCAGCTCCTCCCAGGGGGTGCCGGTCGCGGCGGCCAGTGCGTGTCCGAGTACGGCGACGCCGTAGTTGGAGTAGCGCCACCGGGTGCCGGGGCGGTGGCGCGGCCGGTGGCGCAGGAAGGCGTCGACGACCCGGGCGGCGGGAAGCGGGCGTAGGGGTTGGTGTGCCAGGCGGGCAGGCCCCGGAGGTAGAAGCCGGCCGGCAGGGCGGGCAGTCCGGAGGTGTGGGTGATGAGGTGGGCGAGGGTCACCGGGGTCGCGCCGACGGGCCGCCCTCCGTCCAGGAACGCGGTGGCCGGTTCGCCGCCGGACAGCCGGCCGCTGTGGATCAGCCGGGCCAGCAGCAGGCCGGTGAACGTCTTCGTCGCCGAGCCGATCTCGTAGCGGAAGCTCTCGCGGGGCCGCGGTGGGGGCGGTCCGGTACCGCCGCTCAGGACGGTGCGGTGGCCCCGCCGGGAGAGAGCGAAGACGACGTCCGGGGCGTCGGACGCGGTGATGGCGTCTGCCAGCCGCTCACCGAGCGGCCCGTCGACCGGGGGACGGGCGGGGCCGCCGCCGGGCCCTCGCCCGGTGCTGTGTCCCGCACGGGGTGAGGCCTGCTCCGCGGTTCCGCGCGCAGGGTCGAGGGGTCGGTGTCGTCGAGGGGTTCGCCTGGCCAGAACGTGTGTGGGCGGGTCGTCATGAGGCCTGCGCCAGGCGGGACAGGGACCGGGAGGTGGCCAGTACGGAGGCGTAGGCGGCGACCAGGGTCGGGTGGTAGACGATGTCGAACACCTCGTCGGGGGCGCCCTCGGGCATCGTCCGCAGGGCGGGCATGGCGCCGTCGGGCTGCTGTGCGGCGGCGAAGCCCTCCCAGGCCCGTTCGTCCAGGGTGGGGTGGGGCAGACAGGCGTCGACCACGAGCAGTTCGCCGAGCAGGTCCCAGCGCTCCAGGTCCAGCCAGTCGTCGATCCACACCGGCAGCCAGGTCGCGAGATAGTTGGCGGTGGCGGGCGGCAGGCCGTCGGGCCGCTCCCCCAGTCGGTGAGGTGGAAGACGTTGTGCGTGACGTCGTAGGCGATGTGCCCCTCCACCGTCCAGGGCTCGGCGTGCGGGCCAGCCAGGTCGTGTCCCGTAGTGCGGCCTCCGGGGGCCGGGGGTCGAGGCCGAACCGGCGCTGGAACGCGGACAGGCCGAGCCGCCGCGTGGGGGTGGCCTCGAACGCCACCCAGCTGTCCAGCCGGTGGTTCAGGACCGCCGCCCGCTCCACCTCCGGCTGGCTGTAACCGAGTTCCTTGAAGGGGAGGTACACCTCGAACGGGATGGGTGAGATCGGCTCCGTGAGCTGCCCGCGCACCAGCATGCGCCCGCCGTCCAGCGTCTCGCGCCAGGCGTGGTCGAGGAGTTGCCGGGCGAGCTGCGCCTGGCGGGATCCCGCGACACCCTCGCGGAACAACACCTTGCAGATCATGGCGAGTTCGCCGATGGGTTTGAAGCGCTCCAGGAAGCCGATCTCCGGGTCGACGTCGGGTTCCAGCCGGAATCCGTCGCGGTGGGCCCAGAGCCACTCCAGGGCGCCGGCTCCGACGTTGTGGATCAGGCGGGTGTCGGTCATCCCAGCACTCCTTGTCCGCCGGGCCGGTGGTGCGCGTCCGCCCGGGCTCCGTCGTCGAGACGCCCGGTGGTCAGGGTTGCCGCGAACGCGGCCATGAGGGTGGGGTGGTAGTGGGAGAGGAAGTCCGGACCGCTGTCGTGGTCCGCACCGCTCCCCCGTTCCGGGACCGCGCCCGAGGGGTGCTGCACCGCCGCGATCCGCGCCCATGCGTCCTGGAGGACGGCGGGTTCGGGCGGTACGGGCAGGCTCGCCGCCACGGCCAGCAGCTCACAGCCGAGGTCCCACATGCCGGCGTCCAGACAGGTGTCGAGCCAGGGTGGCAGCCAGTCGGCCAGGTAGTCGGCCAGGTCCGGTGGTACGCCCCCGGGCCCGGCGCGTCCCCAGTCGGTCAGGTGGAAGACCACGTGGGTGAGCGAGTAGCCCGAGGACTGCTCGAAGGTCCAGGGCTCGGGCAGTCCGGCCAGCCAGGTGCGCCGCAGCGCCTGTGGCATGGCGTCGGATTCCGAGATGCCGCTGCGGGTCTCGGCGTTCAGGACGCCAAGCCGCCGGGTGGGCTCCTGCTCGGTGAGCCGCCAACTGCGGGTACGGGCCACCGTGGCGGTGGCCGCCTCGTACCCGGGGTGCCGCAGGCCCCCCGCGGCCATGGCGGCGTAGACCTCCAACGGGTAGGTGGCGAAGGGCTCCAGCCGCTGCAGGAGCACGAACAGCTCTCCCCGGCCGGTCTGCTGCCACGCGAACGCCATCAGGTCGGCCGCGCACGCGTGGAGCGGATCCGTGGGCGCGGTGTGCCGGCACACGGTCGCGCACACCTGCGCCAGTTCCCCGAGCGGCTTCCAGCTGCGGTTCACCTGTCCGTCGGCGGACAGCGCGTCCTCGCCCAGCGCGAACTGCGCTCGCTGTGCGGACACCCACGCCAGGGCGTCCTCGGCCACCTGCCGTGTCCCCCGTGGCTCCCTCACACGAACGCTCCCGCCCGGGTCAGCCGTGCCGCCCTCACCTGCAGCGCCACGAGCGGGTCCTGACCGCCCATCAGCTCCACGAAGTCCAGGCCGTTCTCGAGCCCCAGGGTCTGCGGTACGCCCTCCAGCAGGGTCAGCCAGCGTCCGGCGCCGGCCGCCTGACGCCAGTCCCTGCGGCGTACCGCCCGCACGAAGCCCCGGGCGACGTCGACCGGACGGCGCCCGGCCGCACGGGTGACCGCGCAGTCCTCGCCGGGTACGGCGAGGGCGGCCAGCACCCCGAGCTGGTGCGTCAGGAGTTGCCAGGTCGTGTCCTCGAGCCAGGCGGCATCGGGTTCTTCGTCCGGGCCGTCGGCATGGCCCGGGTCGAGCCGCCGCAGCGTACGCCGCATGGCCCAATGACTCCACACGACGGTCGGGGCGGCGCCGGCGCCGGGCGGAAAGGCCTCCACGGCCTTGCGGAACACAGCGAGTTCGTCGGGCAGGGGCGGGGTGCGCAGAAGGGTGGCCGGCAGCAACGCGTCGGCTCCCAGCACACGTACGGCCGCGAGGGCGAGGCCCCCCGCTTCCCCGTCGGCCGCCGCGGGGGCGGCCGCACGAGCGTGGTCTCCGCTCCGGAGAGCGGAGACCACGCCGGAAGCGAGGTCCTGCACCGCGCCCTGCAAGAGGGGCGAAGTGCCTGACTGCTCCATGGTTTCTCCTGTCGGTCCGCTCAGCCCTTCTTGGGGCGCGGGGTGGGCGGCGACAACAGCAGACCGAATCCGCCCTTGAACAGCGCGAGTGCGGCGCACTCACGGCTGTCGCGGTAGATGCCGTCGGCTTCTGCGGGGTCGAGAGCCGCCTCGATGTCGGCACTCTGGATGCCCGTCAGTTCCTCGGTGAACTTCTCGGTGGGGGACATTGCACCATCTCCTTGCAGGAAGCGGATGCTTTCTCCTCTAGTGCACCTGATAGGGACAAAACATGCCAACTTACCCATGAGTTTATTTACATCACATGTTCAACATCTTGCACATGAGTAAGGGGGCTGCAGCTGGGGCTGCTGCTGGTTGACGCCCTCTCAGGCCTTCGCCACGACCCGCAGGGTCCGGACGGAGGAGTCGGCCGCGTCGGGGATGAGGACGCCGTGCTCGGCACCGCTGCGCAGGTAGTCCAGAACCTCGTCGGTGACGACCTCACCGGGGGCCACCACAGGCACGCCCGGAGGGTAGGGACTGATCATCTCTGCGGCGATCCGTCCTGCGGCCCGCTCGGCGGGCACATGCTCGGCCGGGGCGAAGAACGCCGCACGGGGCAGCATCGCCTGCTCCAGTTCCAGCGCCGAGGATTCGGGAGCCGTACCGGCGGGCGCCGTTCCACGAAGTCCGCGTGCTCGACGAGCGCGCGCAGCGCCTCCACCAGAATTTCCTCGGTCTCGTCGTCGTCCGCGTGGGTGATCGAGGCGCTGATGCGGCAGCTGTCCGAACCGCCGACGTCCACGTGCCGGTAGGTGCGCAGCCACTCCGCGGCCTGCATCCCGCTCATGCCGAGTTTGCGTACGTCGATGACGAGCTTGAGCGGGTCGAGGTCCGCGGCCAGCCCGTCCTCCACGATCTCGCGTCCCATGGGCCGCAGGCCCGTCAGGTCGGCGACCGCCACCCGGACGCGTTCGGCGCGGCGGATGGCCGACTCCAGGAGTTCCCGCCCCTGCTCGACCATCTGGCGGCGCCAGCCGTCGAGCGTGGCGTACACGAGGGAGGAGGCACTGGTGGTGCCGAGCAGGTCCTCCCGCTGTTTGAGGGCCTCGGGCGACACGCGGTCGTGCTGGAGGTGGAACACGGAGCTCTGTTCCACGGCCCCGCCCATCTTGTGCACGCTCGTCACCACCAGGTCGGCGTCGGCGTCCATGCCCCAGGCGGGAAGGGCCGGGTGGAACGGCAGGTGGGCGCCCCAGGCCTCGTCGACGATGACCGGCACGTCGAACTCGTGGCACACCCGGGCCACTCCCCCGACGTCCGCGCAGGATCCCCAGTCGGTGGGCGTGATGAGCAGCATGCCCTTGGCGTCCGGGTGCTCCCGGAGCCGCCGGCGGACGTCGTCCGGCTCGGGCGGGTGGGCCAGGTGCCGTTCGGCGTCGAACTTCGGGTGCACCCAGATCGGTTCGACGCCGTTGACGACGACGGCCGCGACGACGGACTTGTGGGCGTTGCGCGACAGCAGCAGCTTCTCCCCCGGGCCGGCCGCGGCGAGCATGGCGGTCTTCACGGACAGGGAGCTGCCACAGGTCGAGAAGAACGCGTGCTCGGCGCCGACCGCGTCCGCCATGAGCTCCTGGGCCCGGCTCAGGACGCCCTGAGACTGGCGGCGGTCGTCCAGTCCGTTGAGGGAGAGCACGTCGGAGCGGAACACGTCGAGCCCGACGATCTCGGCCACCCGCGGGTCCACTCCCCTGCCCTGCTTGTGGCCCGGCGGGCCGTAGGCGATGTCGCCGCGGCGCCGGAAGGCCTCCAGCGCCTCCAGCACGGGCACGCGCGAGTGGTCCATGGTTCCTCCCAGGTCCGGCCCGCCCGGCCGCCGCCGCGGCGTCCACACTGTCGTGGCCCGGCGGGGTACACCGACCGTGTTGCACCGGGGCACCGGTCGAAACGCGCAGGGCGCCGCGACGGCGGGCGGTGCCACCCAGGCGGGGACGCATCGCTGCCGACACGGGCAGTCCCCTTTCGAGGAGGCCGGCGGGACAGGCCTCGCCGGTACGGGCCGACACGGCGGGCGGCGAGGTCCGGCCGGGCCCACAGCCGGTACCGGTCGGGGCGGCGCGGGGGCGCGGCGCGGGCCGAAACCCGGCGGGTCCGGTCGGGCACGCGGTATCTGTCGGGGGCCGGTGGCGCGGGGCGGCGGTGAAACCAGGCGGGGTCGCACTGCCGCCGACACCGGCCGCGGGCCCCGCCGCCACCGGTTCGAAACGCGGCGGGCCGCGAGGGCCAGGCCGGGCCCGCGCTCGGCACCGGTCGAGACGCCGCGGGTGTCGGGGCGGCGGGCGGTGAAACCCGGGCGGGGACGCATCGCTGCCGACGCCGTAAGGCCCCTTTCGAGAAGGCCCGGGACGCGGGCCGCCCCGGCACCGGTCGAAACGCGGCGGGCCGCGAGGGCCAGGCCGGGCCCGCACTCGGCACCGGTCGAGACGCCGCGGGTGTCGGGGCGGCGGCCGGTGAAACCCGGGCGGGGACGCATCGCTGCCGACGCCGGGAGGGCTTTGTGGACCGCAGGCGCGAGGACGTGCACCGAGCCGTCCGTGAAGAGGTGGCGGTCCGGGCCGGTGCGCTGTGGAACGTGGCTCTGCGGCTGCACGCCGACCCCGAGTACGCCTTCGCCGAACACCGGGCCGCGGCGCTGCTGTCGGGCGAGCTGGAGCGGGCCGGTTTCGTCGTGGAGCGCGGCGTGGCGGGGATGCCCACGGCGTTCACCGCGCGCTCGGGCCGGGGGCGGCCCGCGGTGGCGCTGCTGCTGGAGTACGACGCCCTGCCCGGCCTCGGCCACGCCTGCGGCCACAACCTCATCGCGGCGGCGGGCCTGGGAGCCGTGCTGGCGGTGGGTGCCGTGGCTGACGCGTCCGCCGGGTCGGTGCTGGCGGTGGGCACTCCCGCCGAGGAGGGCGGGGGCGGCAAGGCCCTGGAGGTGGAGGCCGGGGTGTTCGACGACGTCGACGCGGCGCTGATGTTCCATCCGGGCGTGTACAGCTGGGCGCGGGCGCCGCTGACCGCACAGGTGCAGTACCGGGTGGCCTTCCACGGCCGGGCCGCGCACCCCACGGGAAACCCGACGGAGGGCATCGACGCGCTCGCGGCGCTCGTGGAGCTGTTCAACGTGCTGGGCGTGCTGGGGCGGCGGCTGCCCGGGGGCTCGCACGTGCAGGGCATCGTCACCCACGGCGGGGCCGCGACCAACATCGTCCCGGAGTACGCCGAGGGCCTGTTCGGTCTGCGCGCGGCCACGACGGGGGCACTCGAGGACCTGACGGACCGGTTGCGCGAGTGCGCCGAGGGGGTGGCCCGGGCCACGGGCACCACGGCCGAGGTGGAGCGCGCCACCGTGCGCTACGAGCACTTCCGGGACAGCGAGGTGCTCTCCGAGCGGTTCGCCGCCCACCTGGCCCATGCCGGGATCCCGCTGTCACCGCCCGTGCCGGGCGTGTACCTGGGTTCGTCCGACATCGGGAACGTCAGTGCGCGGGTGCCGGCCATCCACCCGTTCGTCGCGATCATGGATGAGGACGGCTCCGACCACACCCCGGAGTTCGCCGAGGCCGCCGCCTCCCTCCGGGCGCGCGAGGTGCTGGTCGCCGTGACGGAGGCCCTCGCCTGCACCGCCGCCGATGTCCTGCTCTCCGGGGAACTGCGGGGCGAGGCGTGGGCACGGCACCGGGCGGCGCGTACCGGGTGAGTGGCACCGCCCCTGGCGGGGAACCCGGCGAACGCCGTACCCACCGACACCCTGGAGAGGGCCATGAGTCTGTTGCGTGTGCTCGGCCGCCCCATGCTGGCCTCGATGTTCCTCACGGGCGGCCTGAACTCCGTCCGCGAACCGCAGGACGTCGCCCCGATAGCCGAGCCTGTCGTCCAACCGGTGACCGAACGTGTGTCGGCGCTGCCCGACCGCACCGAGCAGGTCGTACGCCTGAGCGGCGCCGTGCAGGTCGCGGCCGGGCTGATGCTGGCCACGGGACGCATGCCCCGTCCGGCCGCGCTGGCCATCGCGGCGACCCTGGTGCCCACGACACTGGCCGCGCACCGCTTCTGGGAGCTGGAGGACCCCTCGGAGCGGGCCGAGCAGCGCATCCACTTCTTCAAGAACATGTCCATGCTCGGCGGTCTGCTGATCGCCGCGGACGACACCGGCGCCCGCCCCTCCGTGGTCTGGCGTGGCACGCACGCCGCCCACGGCCTGCGGCGCGACGCGGGTCTGGTGCGGCGCTCCGTCCGCGCCACCGCACGCCCGGCCGCGGCGGCCGGGCGGGTCCGGGCCAAGCTCCCGGCCTGAGCTGTCCGGGGACCTGTGGCGGACCGCACGTTAGCTCCCTGGGGCCAGGGGGACCCGGGGCTGGAGGTGAAGGACATGGGACACGGAGGAAACGTCATCGACGAGCTGGTGACCGATCACCGCGAGGTCGAGGAGATCTTCGGCAAGATCGAGGGGCTGCCGTCCGGTCACCAGGACCGCAAGGTGTACGCGGACCAGGTCACGATCGAGCTGGTGCGGCACTCGGTGGCCGAGGAGGCCTACCTCTATCCGGCCGTGCGTGAGCACGTGGCCAACGGGGACGCCCTCGCCGACCAGGAGCTCGACGACCACGCCACGGCCGAGCGGATCATGAAGGATCTGGAGCGCTGCGACGCGGGCGACGCCGACTTCGACCGGCTGATGGGCATGCTGATGAGCGAGATCCGCTCGCACATCGCGGACGAGGAGGGGAACCTCTTCCCGGCCCTGCGGCAGGCCTGTCCGATGGACGCGCTGAACGAGCTGGGCGAGAAGGTCCGGAAGGCGAAGAAGACCGCCCCGACCCGACCCCACCCGGCCGCCCCCGACAAGCCTCCGGCGAACAAGCTCCTGGCTCCGGGCACCGGGATGGTGGACCGGCTGCGCGACGCACTGACCGGCCGGGGGAAGCACGAGTAGAGCGGCCACCGTCGCACGAGAGAAGGGCCCGTCGCCGTGGCGACGGGCCCTTCTCCGTCGCTGTGGCCGCCGTCACCTGACCGGGCCTGGGCGACGCACATGATCGACAGCTGTGATCAACCACACTCGCTTGACGAAATCCCACGTGGCCGGGGTGTTCGGGGCGTTCTGGGGCGGCGGACGAGGTGCTGCGGGAGCCGACTCGGGGTGCTGCTCTGTCACGATGGTCGGCGCCGGATCCCGGCGAGGGGAGCCACCGCGCGACGCGGCCGGTGCTTCCGCTCCCCGTCCTCCTCGTCCTGAGTCCCCGACTCGTCTAGCGAGTACCGCACTGTGTCTTCCTCGCCCTCCCCTGCCCAGTCCACCCCTGCGCCCGCCCCGGCCGTCTCGCGCTCGCCCTGGCGTGCGCTGAGGTACCGCAGCATGCGCTGGTGGTCCATCGCGAACTTCGTGTCGAACGCCGGTACGTGGATGCAGCTCACGGTGCAGAACCTGCTGGTCCTCGAGATCACCGGGTCCGCCGCCGCGACGGGGCTGTCCATGTCCGTGCAGGCCGCGCCCGCCCTGCTGATGAGCGTCCTGGGCGGCGCGGCCGTCGACCGGTGGCCCCGCAAGGTGACGGCGGCCGTGAGCCAGGCGCTGCTGGGCGCGATCGCGTTCACGACTGCCGTGCTCGTGGCGCTGGGCCGGCTCGACATGACCGCCCTGATGGTGCTGGCCGCCCTCACGGGCGTCGTCGCGACCGTCGACAACCCGGCGTGTGCCCTGCTGGGCAACGATCTCGTCCCGGCGGAGGACGTGCCCTCGGCCATCGGGGTCGGGGCGCTGGTGCACCAGGCGGGGCGGCTCGTGGGAGCGGCTGCCGCCGGTGTGGCGGTCGGGTTCCTCGGCACGTCCGCCGCGTACTTCGCGAACGGGGTGTCGTTCCTGTTCGTGGCCTCGGTCATTCCGTTCCTGCGTCCGGCGGCCGGAGCGGTGCGGCAGGTCGCGGTGGACCGGAAGCAGTCCGGCGCCGACATGACCGTGCGCGAGGGGCTGGTGTTCTTCGCGCGGCGGCCGCGTCTGATGGCGCTGGCCGGTGTGACCGGGATCAGCGCGGTGTTCGGCCGCAACTACGGGCTCACGCTGGCCGTGCTCGTCACCGGGCCGCTCGCGGGCGGGGCCGGTTCGTTCGGCACGGTGTCGACCGTGCTCGCCGTCGGCGGCATCCTCGGCGCGGTCCTCGGTGCCCGGCTGCGCCGGCCGTCCGTGCGGCTCGTGGGGGCACTCGCGGCGGCCGGAGCGCTGCTGCAGGTCGTGGCGGGGCTGTCGCCGTCGCTGGCGGTGCTGATCGTGCTCGTGCTGCGATGGCCGTGGTCGAGTCCGTCTCCGACACCGCCGGCACGGCCGTTCTGCAGACCGACCCGCCCGCGCATCTGCGGGGCCGCGTGCTGGGCGTGTGGGGCAGCATCGGCACGGTGTGGAGCCTGGGCGGCCCGCCCGCCCTCGGGCTCCTCATGGAACTGGCCGGGGCCCGCGGCGCCCTGATCACCGGCGGCCTGCTCATCGCCGGCGCCATCGGGGCGGGCTACCTGCTACGGCAGCGCCGGGCCACGACGCCGGTGGTGCTCCGCACCGAGGAGGGCGACGTGGCGGGGCAGTCCGCACTGAGCACGGCTGCCTGAGAGGCCGCACGAGCCCGACGGCCCGGGGGACGCCCGCGCCGCCCTGCGGGTCAGCGGGGCCGTGGAGCGGCCGTCGAGGCAGGGCAGGAGCAACGGGATCTCCAGCAGCCGGACCTGGTCGCGCAGGCCGGGTGGGTCAGCCGGCGCCCGTAGCGGCGGGTTCGGCGTCGAGGACCTGGCAATAGGCCGCCTCGGTCGCCGCGGCGACCTGGCTCCAGCCGTACCGGCTCAGGACCCGGCGGCGACCGGCCGTCCCGCATGCCGCGCGGGCCGCCGGGTCGGCGAGCAGACCGGCGACGGCGCGGGCCAGGGCCTCCGGGTCGCGGGGCGGCACCAGCCGCCCGGTGCCCGGGTCGGCGACGGTGTCGAGCTGCCCGCCGACCGCGCTGGCCACGACGGGCACGCCGCAGGCCATGGCTTCCAGCGGGACGATGCCGAAGGGTTCGTAGTCGGCGGGGCACACCACCACGTCGGCGGAGCGCAGCAGCGGCGGCACCTCCTCGCTGGGCACGGCGCCGGTGAAGCGGACCCGGTCGGCGACGCCGGCGTCCCGGGCGATGCCGCGCAGCCGGCGCACCTCCGGGTCGTCGTCGAGCCGGTCCGCGGGCGGCCCGCCGACCACGACGAGCTCGGTGCCGGGCAGCCGGGCCAGCGCGGCGACGGCCACCGCGACGCCCTTGCGCGGCACCAGCCGCCCCAGCTGGAGCAGCCGGTGCGGGTACGGGCCGCGCGGCGCGGCCGGGCCCTTGGGGGTGAAGCGGTCGGGGTCGACACCGCACGGCACGATGCCGACCCGGTGCGGGGGTATGCCCATGCGGGCCAGTTCTGCGGCCTCGTCGCGGCAGGTGGCGATGACGCGGTCGCAGCCCAGCCCGACCTCGATCTCGCCGGGGATCCGCTCGGGCGGGCTGGTGTCGGCCAGGCGCCGGTGCCGTCGCTTCACCGTGCCGAGGGCGTGGTAGGTGTGCAGCAGGGGCAGCCCGTGTGCCCGGGTCGCGCGCAGCGCGGCCAGGCCGGACATCCAGTAGTGGGAGTGCACCACGTCGGGGGTCCGGGTGCGCCAGACGCGTGCCAGGTGGAGGCCGAACTCGTCCATGCAGGGCAGGAGGTCGTCCTTGGGGAGCGGTTCGGCCGGACCGGCGGGCACGTGGTGCACCTCGACGCCGTCGCGCAGCCGCACCCGGCAGGGCAGGTCGGGTGCGTCGCGGCGGGTGTGGACGGTGACGCGGTGGCCCCGGTCGGCGAGGGCGCCGGCGAGGCAGGCGACGTGCACGTTCTGCCCGCCGGCGTCCACCCCGCCGAGCGCGGCGAGCGGGCTCGCGTGCTCCGAGACGAGCGCGATCGCGAGGACGCCCGGGTCGAGGGGACCGCCGCCGCGGGGTCCGGCGGGGAAGGGGCTGAGGGACGGGGTCATGAGCGCACCTCCGTGATCAGGCGCTCCCAGTCGGCCAGGAAGCGCTTGAGCCCGTACCGTTCGAGGGCCGCCTGCCGGGCCCGGGCTCCGGCCTCGGCCGCGGCCTCGGGTTCGTGGAGGTAGCGGCGGGCGACGCGGGCCAGGACGTCGGGGCGGGTGGAGAGGGTGCCCGCGCCGGGCGGGACCGCCTCGACCGCCTCGGTGGTCGCGAGCGCCAGGACGGGCAGGCCGAGGTGCATCGCCTCCAGCAGGGACAGACCGAGGGAGGTCCAGCGCACCGGGTGCAGGTACATGCGGCGTTCGGCCATGGCCGTGTGCAGTTCGCTCTGCGGCAGGTCGGCTGTGCGGCACCGTTCGGGCGGCAGGCCGAGGTGTGCGGCCAGGTCCTCGGTGCGCGTGCCGAACACGTCGAGCGGCACCGCCTCGGCCAGGGCGGGCAGCAGGTCCGTACCGGTGTACCGGGCGCGTCGCACGGGTTCGTCGACGACGACGGCGGCGCGGGCGAGCCGGCCGGTGTAGCGGTGGCCGGGGTCGACGATGCCGTGTTCGACGACCGCGGTGCGGGTGGTGCCGCAGTCCCAGAACAGCCGGTTGAAGTGCGTGACGTGCACGACCGTCAGATCGGCGCGGTCGGCGCAGGGGTGCCGGGTGTCCGGTACGTCGCCGTCGGGCGCGTTGTGCTCCAGGTACAGCGCGGGCACGTCCCGGCCGGGGCGGCGCCCGCCGAGCAGGCGCTCGGCCAGGTCGAGTTCGTGCGGCCGTTGCAGGAGGACCAGGTCGACGGGCGTGTCGCGGAGCTCCTCCGGTCCGACCTCGCGCACCGACGCCGGCCAGGAGAAGGTGCAGGCCCGGCCGAGGCCGTCCGGGCCGCGGTCCGGGGTGACGGGGAGGAGGTACGTGTGCGGGCCCTGAACGAACGCGGTCGTCCAGGAGCCGTGCACGTGCCACAGCAGGATGTTCATACCGCCGCTCCTCGCTCCCTCTGCTCTCCCCAGTCCGACGGTTCCTCCGTGAGGGCCGCCACGGCGGCGAGCACCTCGGCGTCGCCGATGCCGTCGAGGCAGGGGTGCCCCGGCACGGGGCAGTGCCGGGCCCGAGTCTCCGCGCACGCGGCGTGCGGGTCGCCGAGCAGGACGTGCGGCACGCCGTAGGGGGCCCACCGTTCGGCCGGCACGACCGGCGCGAAGAGGCTGACGACGGGTGTGCCGACGGCGGCGGCGAGATGGGCCGGGCCGGTGTTCCCGGCCACCACGACGCGCGCCCCGGCGAGGACTCCGGCCAGATGCGGCAGGTCGGTGGCCCCGCCGAGGTCCAGTGCGTGCCGCCCGGCGACCCGTGCGGTCAGCTCCCGCTCGGCGCTGCCTCCGGTGACGACGACCCGGTAGCCCTCGGCGGACAGTGCGGCCACGGCCCGGGCCGCCCGACCGGGGCTCCAGGCCCGCGCGGGTACGGCGGCGCCGGGGTGGACGACGACGTACGGCCCCGGTCCGGTGAGGCGGGTGGTGCGGGGCGGCGGTGAGACGCGCAGCCGGCCGTCGTCGCCGGGCGGCAGTGTGAAGCCCGCGGCGCGGGCCAGGTCAAGGGCGGCCAGGGCCTCGTGACGGTGCGGCGGTCTGCGGTGCCTCAGGTCGAGGAGCGCGCCCGGGTAGTCCTCGCTGTCGGCGGCGATCCGTCCGATCCCGGCCAGCCTCAGCAGCAGCGCGATCGGCAGCGGGCTCTGGTGGTGCGACACGAGCACCAGCGCCCGGTCGAAGCGGCCGGCGGTGAGCGTCCGCATCAGCTGCCGGGTGGCCGCCGGGGTGACCGGCGGCGGTTCCAGCCCGACCCAGGGCGCGTCGTAGGTCAGCACGTCGTCCACGCCGGGCAGCATCCGTCCCGCCGCCGCGCCCTGCGGTCCGCACAGCAGCGCGGTGCGGGAGGACCCGGCCGCGACGGCCCGGACGGCGGGCCCGGCCAGGAGCACATCGCCGGCGCTGTCGAGGCGGACCACGAGGGTGCGGGGCGGACGGCTGCGGGAACGGCCGTGGCTCATCGCGCCTCCCCTGTCATGACCGCAGCCGTTCCCTGACCGCCGGGCGGGGCGTGGACGCCGGTTCCCCGGTCGCGAACAGGGCGCGTGGTCGGGCCGTGCGGTGGGCCAGCCGGCCGCGCAGCCAGTACCAGGTCGCGACAGGTGGGACGAGTGCGCTGGTCAGCGTCATGGCGAGCACCTCGTCACGGGTGCGGGGCCCGGGGAGGATCCGGGCGAGGGCGAACTCGGCCGTGCCGGCCAGCCAGGCGGTGGCGCAGGCCCAGGCCGGGCGGTGCCGGCCGAGCAGGGCGCAGCCCAGCGCCGTCACCGCGGCCCCGGTCACCGCGAGATGCCCGGGCAGGCGCCCGCGGGGTGCCTCCGCCCGGCGCCACCAGTGGCGGCCGTGCAGCCGGGTCATCAGCACGTCGTCGGCGTTGCCGGCCTGGAAACGTACGGAGATCCAGTGTCCGGCCGGCCGTACGGGATGGGTGGTGGTGCGCCGGCCGCCGGTGAGCGTCCAGCCGGCGTCGAGGACGCGCAGGGCCAGGTCGGCGTCCTCGCGGAAGGCCCGCCGGAAGCGCTCGTCGAATCCGCCGACGGCGGCCAGCACGGCACGGCGGTAGGCCATGTCGGCGGTGATCCAGCGGGCGGTGGCGAGTCCGGCCGTGTTGCGCTCCCAGTCCGTGGGACGGCGGTCGGTGGGCAGGGGCACCTCGATCCGGGCGGTGATCCCGGCGGTCCGATCGGTCGCCGCGGCCAGGTCGAGGGTCAGGTCGTCGCCCCAGGTGGGGCCGGGTACGACGTCGTCGTCGAGGAAGACGATCCACGGCACGTCACCGGCGGCCCGCCAGCCGAGGTTGCGTGCTGCGGCGGGTCCGCGCGCACCGCCGGGCACGACGATGGTGCGCGAGCGCAGGGACGGCGGTACGTCGGCGGTCAGGGGCGGGCGCTCGGGGTCGGGCCGGTCGTCGACGAGGACCACCCGGACCGGTCCCGGGCCGGTCGCCTCGGCCAGGGCGTGCAGGCAGGTGCGCAGGCTGGGCCGGCCGAGGGTCGGGACCACGACGGCGTACTCGGCGTCCCGGGTGAGGGCGTCGGGCTCGGTCATCGGGGGCCTCCGGCGTCATCGGAAGGGAGGTCGGTACGGGAGCCGGTGCCGAAGTCCGTACGGGAGCCGGTGCCGAAGTCCGTACGGACGCCGGTACGGAACAGGTCGCCGCGGCGGATCGCGTACGGGCCGATGGCCAGCAGGTCGACGGGCGCGGAGCCGAAGCACTCCAGGGCGTCGCGCGGGTCGTCGACCATGGGGCGACCGGCCGTGTTGAGGCTGGTGTTGACGACCACGGGCAACCCGGTGAGCCGCTCGAACTCGCCGAGCACGCGGGCCACCAACGGCTCACGGGCCGGGTCCACGGTCTGGATGCGGGCGGTGCCGTCGACGTGGACGACGGCGGGGATGCGGTCCCGCCACGCCGGGGCGACGTCGTGCACGAACAGCATGTACGGGCTGGGCAGCGGACCGTCGAAGATCTCGGCGGCGCGGTCGGCCAGGACCATCGGTGCGACGGGCCGGAACTGCTCGCGGCCCTTGACGTCGTTGAGCCGCTCCAGATTGCCCGCGTGCCCGGGGTGCGCCAGCAGGGAGCGGTGGCCCAGCGCCCGGGGCCCGTACTCGGAGCGGCCCTGGAACCAGGCGACGATCCCGTTGTCGGCCAGGGCACGGGCCACGGTCACGGCGATGTCCGGTGGCCGTTCGAAGGGGACGGCGGCCGTCTTCAGCCAGGCTCCGAGCTCCGCGTCGGACCAGTCCCGGCCGAGGTCGGCGCCGGTCATGGGCTCCGGCCGGTCGCCCTCGGCGGCGGACAGCAGCAGGGCCCCGCCCAGGGCGGTACCGGCGTCACCAGCGGCGGGCTGCACCCACACCTCGGAGAAAGGGCCCTCCGTGCGATACGGGAGTTCGCGACGCAGTTGAGAGCGACGCCGCCGGCGAGGGTGAGCACCCGGTCGTGGGTACGGCCGTGCAGCCAGCGCACCAGGTCGAGCAGCGTCTCCTCCAGCACGGCCTGGGCGCTGGCGGCGACATCGGCGTGGTCCTGGGTCCAGGGCTCCTCGGGCCGGCGTGACGGGCACAGTTCGTGCCAGGGAACGCCGGTGGCGTGGAAGCCGCCGTCGCCGGTGGGGTACACGTGGCGGCGCAGTTCGGCGAGCATGCGCGGGGTGCCGTGGGAGGCGAGGGCCATCACCTTGAACTCGTCGGAGGAGCGCAGGAAGCCGAGGTGTTCGGTGAGGTCCTCGTAGACCAGGCCCAGCGAGTGCGGCAGTTCCTGTGCGTGCAGCGCCTCCAGCCGGTCCCCCACGCGGCGTGCGGCCAGGTGGGAGGCGCGTTCGCCGCGGCCGTCGAGGACCAGGACGGAGGAGTTGCCCGCGTCGGGTGCGGCGAAGGCGCTGGAGGCGGCGTGGGCCATGTGGTGCGGCACGAAACGGACGATGCCGGGGTCCAGGCCGGGCAGGGCCGCCCGCAGGAAGCCCGGCGCCTCGCGGGCGTAGGTCAGCCGCAGGTGGTCCCACGGGTCGTCCAGGCCCATGTCGCGGGCGGGCCGGGCCAGCGCCGGGTCGAACGAGTAGGTGACCGCGTCGAGGTCCTGCGGGCGCAGCCCGGCGCGCCGCAGACACCAGGCGGCGGCCTTCTCGGGCAGCTCCCAGGCGGAGAACGGCAGGGGTCTCTTCCCGTGCTTGCGCCGGGAGAACCTCTCCTCCTCCGCGGCGGCGACGGTCCGTCCGTCGATCACCAGGGCGGCGGCCGGGTCGTGGAAGAGGGCGTTGATTCCGAGGATGCGCATGGGCGTGGGGGCCTTTCGGCGGATGGGTGAGACCGGTCCCGTCGCGGGGGTTGCCCGCGGCGCGGGCCGGGGGTTGCCCGAGGGGTGGGTCAGCCGTCCGTTCCGTCCTCGCGGAACCAGGCGATGGTGCGCCGCAGGCCTTCCTCGGCGCGCACCTTCGGGTCCCAGCCGAGCTTGTCGCGGGCCAGCGTGATGTCGGGGCAGCGAACGGCCGGGTCGTCCACCGGGCGTTCGATGAAGCGGATCTCCGACGGGGACCCGGCGAGTTCGACGACCAGTCGTGCCAGGTCGACCATGGTGATCTCGGTCGGTTGCCGATGTTGACCGGGCCGCGCATGCCGTGGGCGGCCGCCGCGAGGACGCCGCGGACGGTGTCGTCGACGTAGCACAGCGACCGGGTCTGGCGGCCGTCGCCGGTGACGGTGAGGGGCTCGCCGGCCAGGGCCTGCCGCACGAAGGTCGGGACCGCGCGCCCGTCGTGGCCGCGCATGCGGGGGCCGTAGGTGTTGAACAGCCGGACGATGCACGTGTCGGTGCCGTGGGCCTCGGCGTGGGCGGTGGTCAGGGCCTCGCTGAAGCGTTTGGCCTCGTCGTAGACGCTGCGGGGGCCGACCGGGTTGACGTTGCCCCAGTAGCGCTCGTCCTGGGGGTTCTGCTGCGGGTCGCCGTAGACCTCGGAGGTCGAGGCGAGGACGAAGCGGGCGCCGGAGGAGTGCGCGAGTTCCAGGGCGTTGCGGGTGCCGAGGCTGCCGGTCTCCATGGTGTGCAGCGGCAGTCGCAGGTAGTCCGCCGGGGACGCCGGGGAGGCGAAGTGCAGGACGAGGTCGGGCGCTCGCTTGATCCGCAGTCCCTCGACCACGTTGGCCTGAACGAGCGTGAAGCCGGGCTGTTCGAGCAGCGGGGATATGTTCTCGGGCCGGCCCGTGCTGAAGTCGTCCACGCAGGTGACGGCCGCGCCCGCGTCCAGCAGGGCGGCGCACAGATGGGAGCCGACGAACCCGGCGCCACCGGTGACGACGGCGTGCTTCCAGCTCCGTGAGAGGGCGTTGGTCATCTCGGTCTCTCCTCCGTCAGCGGCGTCACGGATCAGCGTCCGCCGACGGCGGGGAGGAGGCACGGTCGCGTACGGCAAACCGGTGAGTCACGGAGGGTGAGAGGCTGTTCGCGCAGGTGAACGGCGTGCGAGGCCGCGACGGGCCAGCAGGCCGTGGGCGCCTCGGGCCCGCGAGGCCGGTCCCGCCGGGGACGCGTCAGGCGATCAGAGTGCGGCCGGGGTTCAGGCGGTCGAGGAGCTGGGTGTGGTGGAGTTCCGCGACGGGGGCCAGCAGGTCCGGGTGGCGCAGCAGTGCCGCGGCGCGTCGGTCGCTGTCGTCGGGGGCCACGAGCCGGCGGAACTCGGCGGGTGTGCCGGTGCTGTGGCTGCCTTGGGCGAGCGCTGCCACCGCGAGCGCGGCCAGTTCGGGGTCGGTGAGCAGACTGGCCGCCCAGCTCGCCACGACCTCGTCCACCCAGGTGCGCCAGGCGTGCGCGTCCGCGTCGTCACCCAGGGCCCCGTCCGCGCCGGTGACCCAGTCGAGCCGCGCGGAGCCGCCGGGGCCGGCCATGCCGAGCAGGGCGGCGTCCATCTCCGTCGGGTACCTGAGCCACGCGGCGACCGTCACGGCCTGCCGGGCCTGCACCTCGCACAGGGCGGAGGCCAGCGCGCCACCGGAGGCGGGGAAGGAGCGGGTCAGCCACTGGGCGGTCGCCGCGATGACGGGGGAGAGATCTGCTTGCACTGCCGGGCCGTCCGGAAGGGGTGGGGAAGTGGGGGACCTGGTCGTAGACGGTAACCGCCGCCGCGCGAGCCGGGACGTGATCGGGGCCTCGTCCTGGACGTGGTCTCGGCCACATCGGGCGGAGCGCGTGCGGAGGGATACCGGTCCCGCCCACTGGCCGGCCTGTGCTGGTTCACGGCTCTCGGCTTCGGCGCCCGCATGCTCGGCCGTTTCCTCGCGAGGCCGGCCGCCTGGCGCGTCCTGGACCGTCAGGTCGCCGCCACCATGATCGTGCTCGGCGCCCTGCTCATCACCGGAACCGGCCCCGTTTCGCCGAGGACCGGTGCCGTTTCGCCGAAGAGGGGCCGGGCACCCGGCCCGCGTGCTCTTCCACGGACCTGAGACGTCCGGCGATTCCCTGGCCCGGCGCGGACGAACCCCCCGGTCACCGGTGCGCGCGCTGCGCTTCGACGGCTGGATCGCGGGGCTCGGAACGGCGTCCGGCGCCCGGGTGGTACTCGGACACTGGGCGGCTTCGCCCTTCGGACCGTTCAGCGACGTGATGTTCGAAGACGCCGACGGGCACCGCCTGCTGCTGGCGCCCTCGCGGGAGACGGCGGACTTCGTGGCGGGCACGTACGTCTTCGACGAGATCCGGGTCGTACCGGTCCGGGTACGGGTCGCCGACCACCGGCACTGGGCTGTCGCCGCGGCGCCGCTCGACCTGCGCTTCGGCACGAGCCGAAGGCATCCGGCGGGAGTCGCGCTACGGGCCGTGCCGGGCCCGATCGCCACCCGTCCGGGCTGGATCGAGCTGTGGGACCGGCCGGCCCGGCTGCTGCTGGGCGCCCGCACCCACGGCAGTGCCCGGGCCGGCCGGCACCAGTGGTACGGCGTCCGGGATCTGCACCCGGTCACCTGGGCCGAGGTCACCTACGAGGGCGTCGGTCTCGGCGCCCTGGCCCGCGTCGAGCCTCCCGTCCGGTTCGGGCGCGGTTCGACACCTCGCGGTCCCTGCGTCGTGCGCGTCACCACGAGCGTGGCCGTGGACCGGAGCCGGAGCAGGACAGGAGCAGTGCCATGACGGAACACCGGGCGGACGCGCCGGGCGCCGAGCGTGCCCGGGGCACCGACATGTCCCTGCTGGGGATCTATCTCAACGACCATCTCGCCGGCGCCACCGCCGGGACCGCGCGGGCGCGCTCTCTGCTGCGCTCGTGCCGGGGTACGGCGCTCGGTGACGCGCTGGCCCCGGTCGCCGCCGAGATCACCGAGGACCGGGCGAGCCTGCTCGACATCATGCGGCGGCTCGACGTCCCGGTGCGGCGCTACAAGGTGTACGCGGGCCGGGCGGCCGAGCAGGTGGGGCGGCTGAAGAGCAACGGCAGCCTGGTACGGCGGTCCCCGCTGAGCACACTGTGGGAGCTGGAGGCGCTGATGCTGGGTGTGGAGGGCAAGACGGCGGGCTGGCAGACGCTCCTCGAACTGGCCCCGGCGGTCGGACGCCTCGACGCTCGGGACCTCGACGACCTCGTCGAACGGGCCCGTCGGCAGCACGCCACGCTGGCGCGACTGCGCCGCGAGCAGGTCGGGGTCGCCTTCCGCGAGACCTGACACGTGGGCCCCGCCGGCCGCCCTGACCTACCAGAACCTGCTGCTGAGGGCGGGCTGATGGTCCAGTTGCACGGCGTCCCGCAGCCGCAGCGCGACGCTGATGGTGGCGCGCAGGGCGGAGGGACGTACGGTCTGGGCGGTCTCGGTCGCCAGGACCAGCAGGCAGGCCGCGGCCTGCTCGACGACCGGGACGGGGAGGATGAAGTCGTTGTCGGCGGCGGCGCGGAACGCCTTCAGGGGGATCGCGGCCCCGTCGATGGCCCGCTGCGCGGCCTGCTCCAGGTGCTGCGCGGCCTGTTCGCACACGGGGGCGGGCAGGGCGATGGTGCGCTGGAACGATGAACTCGTCATACCCCGACAGCTCCCCCTCCGACGGCCGGTTCTGTCGGCCGACGGAGGGATTTCACCGTCCCGCGTGACCTGCGCGTGGCGAATGTCCAGGGAACGGATCGTCCGTCAGGCCCCGGCGCCATCGGGGCGCGGTCGTACGCTGAGGGTTCATCGAACGCGCGGCTGAAAGGGAGCCCTGCATGACCGGCCGTGCGGATGTCGTGGTCCGGCTCACCGGACGGGCGGTCAGGAGAGAGAGGCGCCTGTCGGCGTCTCTCACCGAGGTCACCCTCGACGACGAGCGGGTCGTCATCGTCAAGCGCTCCGACGATCCGGGGGCGACACGAGCCGAGGCGGCCGGGCTGCGCTGGCTGGCCGGAGCCCGCTCGGTGCGCGTACCGGCTGTACACGGCCACGACGACACCTGGCTGGTCGTCGACCGGGTTGCGGAAGGGCGGCCGAGCAGCGAGGCGGCGGTCGCCTTCGGCCGTGATCTGGCCGCTCTGCACAGCGCCGGGGCGCCGGCGTTCGGGGCGCCGCCGCCGGACGGGCCGGTGGACGCGTACATCGGGCTCGCCCCGATGCGCAACGAGTCCGGTACCGACTGGCCACGCTGGTACGCCGAGCATCGCGTGCTGCCGTATCTGCGGCGCGCGGTCGACCAGGGCACCGTCCGCTCCGGCGAGGCTGCCGTCGTGGAACGTCTGTGCGAGCGCCTGCCGGGGCTGGCGGGGCCCGCCGAGCCGCCCGCGCGGCTGCACGGCGACCGGTGGAGCGGCAATGTGCTGTGGGCAGCCGACGGGCACGTCACGCTGATCGACCCGGCGGCGCACGGCGGGCACCGCGAGACCGACCTGGCGATGCTGCGGCTCTTCGGCTGCCCGCGTCTGGAGCGGGTGCTGGACGGCTACCAGGAACAGGCTCCGCTCGCCGACGGCTGGGCGGACCGCGTCGGCGTGCACCAGCTGTTCCCGCTGCTGGTGCACGCCGTGTTGTTCGGCCGGAGCTACGCGGAGCAGGCCCTCGCGGTCGCCCGTACGGCCCTGGCGAGGTGACGGGTCAGCGCGTCACCACGTGCCGTTCGTCGGGGACGCAGTGGGTCATGGTGAGTCCCTCGACGTCGCGTGGCTCGTTCTTGCCGAGGTTCGCCAGGCGTTCGCGGTCCTCGTCCGTGAGGTCCTGGCTCGCCAGTGGCTCCAGGCCCGCCACGTCGTCGGGGCCGATCCCCAGTCCCTCACCGACCCTCAGACCGAGGTCGTTCTCGGCGAGCAGGAAGTGCCAGACCATGCGCTCCTGGATCGGCCGGTCGCACTGGGACAGTTGACCGATGAGGTTCTTCACCAGGTCGTCGCGCTCCCAGTCCTCCAGCAGCAGGTAGCGCTGCCCGGCCTGGAGGTAGTCGTTGGTGCGGGGGATGCGCTTGCGGGTGAGCCGGCCCCGGATCTCGGGTCCCTGCTCGTCATGGGTCGGGTAACGGCCCTCGCGCAGGCCGCCGGTGATCGACGGCTCGTAGTTGACCTGTGGGTTCTCTCCTCCGCCGTCTACGTAGTACGCCATCTGGCCGTCACGCTGGTTGGTGCGCACGTCCGCGTTCTTCGCCTGGTTGACGGGGAGCTGGAGGTAGTTCGGGCCCACCCGGTAGCGCTGGGTGTCGCTGTAGGAGAAGGTCCGGCCGACGAGCATCTTGTCGTCGGAGAAGTCCAGGCCGTCGACGAGGACGCCGGTGCCGAAGGAGATCTGCTCGTTCTCGGCGAAGAAGTCCCGGGGCATCCGGTCGAGCACCATCCGGCCCACCGGCTTCGGCGGGAAGTCCTGTTCGGGCCAGGTCTTGGTGTCGTCCAGCGGGTCGAAGTCGAGCTCCGGGTGGTCGTGGTCGTCCATCAACTGGACGAGCAGTTCCCACTCCGGGTGGTCACCGCGGGCGACCGCCTCGTAGAGGTCCTTGGTGGCGTGCCCGAGGGTGTCGGCCTGGACGTTGGCCGCGTCCTCCTCGGTCATGCTGCGCACGCCCTGCTTGGGCATCCAGTGGTACTTGACGAGCTTGGTGTCACCGTCGGCGTTCACCCACTTGTAGGTGTTGACGCCGAAGCCCTGCATATGGCGGTAGTCGGCGGGGATACCGCGGGGGCTGAACAGGTTGACCAGCATGTGCATGGCCTCGGGCGTCTGCGACATGAAGTCGAAGATGCGGCCCGGCTGCTGCTCGAAGGTCACCGGGTCGGGCTTGAGGGCGTGGATGACGTCCGGGAACTTGATGGCGTCGCGGATGAAGAAGACGCCGAGGTTGTTGCCGACCAGGTCCCAGTTGCCGTCCTCCGTGTAGAACTTCACGGCGAACCCACGCGGGTCACGGGCGGCTTCGGAGGAGTCGCGTCCGCCGATGACGGTGGAGAAGCGGAGGGCCACGTCCGTGCGTTTGCCGCGCTCCTGGAACAGTTTGGCCCGGGTGTAGCGGCTGATCGGCTCGTCTCCCCAGGTGCCGTACGCCTCGAAGTGGCCGTAGGCGGTGACGCCGCGGGCGTGCACGACGCGCTCGGGACGCGTTCCCGGTCGAAGTGGCTGATCTTCTCGAGGAACTGGTAGTTCTCCAGCGTGGCGGGCCTCGGGCGCCGACGGTGCGCTGGTTCTGATTGTCGTAGACCGGATGGCCCTGGCGGTTGGTGAGGACCTCGCGGTCGTCGCCCGGAGCGGGACCGGTGCCGGATACGTCCGTCATATGTGTGGGCTCCTTCGGCTCGGGCCGGCGGCCGACCGGGTCGGCGCCGCGAGCAGCCGCCCGGCCGGTCGTGGCGGACGGCCCGGGTACCCGGCGGTGCGGGCCCGTCACATGCCAGGGGGTGGTGCGGTCGAAGGGCAGGGTGGATCCGTACGTGAAGAAGACGGAAGGGGCAGGGATGCGGTCGGACCGGCAGGACGAGACGCCCGACTGCGCGGAGCTCGCCGCGCGGCTGCGGCATGTCTACTGGATCGGGGGCGGGAGCGGCGCGGGCAAGTCGACGGTCGCCCGGAGGCTCGCCGATCGGCACGGGTTGCGGGTGTACTCGACCGACGACGTGATGCCTGAGCACGCTCGACGGGTCACGGTGGAGCAAGCCCCGTTGCTGCGCGAGTTCCTGGCCATGGACATGGACGAACGGTGGGTGACCCGGTCTCCCGAGACCATGTTCGAGACGTTCCACTGGTTCCGCGGCGAGGCCTTCGGCCTGATCGTCGAGGACCTGCTGGGCATGGAGACAGAGCCCTGTGTCGTCGTCGAGGGCTTCCGGCTGCTCCCCCGCCTGGTGAAGCCTCTGCTCACCGCCCCGGGCACGCTGTCTGGCTCCTGCCGACGCCGGATTTCCGCCAGGTCGCGTTCAGGAGCCGGGCCACGGCAGGCGGCGGGTTCACGGAGAGGACCAGCGACCCGGAGAGGGCGAACCGCAACCTCGCCGCGCGTGATCACATGTTCACGACACTCCTCCGCGAGGAAACCGCACGTCTGCGACTGCCCACCGTCGAAGTCGACGTCACACTGACGGAGGACGGACTGGTCGAGCAGGTGACCGACGTCCTCCGGCTCTGATCCCGTACAACCTCTGCCCGGCGCGACGAGTCTTCCTCATCGAAGGGAACGATCCGCCCTTCCCGTCCCGACTCGTTCCAACGGGGGAACACATGAGCTTGGACCGCACACGCCTCCGCCGCGGCACCGCCGCAGGCCTCACCGTCCTGATGGCGGCCGCCCTCGGCGCCGCCGGCGCCGGGGCCTCGAGCGCGGGCACCGCCGCACCGCAGAAACAGCAGATCGCCTCGTCCGTCCTGGGAACCGACTACAAGATCACTCTCACCGCCCTGCGTTCGACGGAGGACGAGTACGCCGCCTCCGTGCGCCTGCAGGTGTACACGCAGTCGGGTGGCGCCTGGAAGGAGTCGGACCGCGTGACCGTGGGCGACGTGGACGGCTGGTTCTGGTATCCGCTCACCGGCAAGGGCGCCGTCTGCGAGTTCTCGACCGCGAGCACCGAGCCCGCGCCGCTGACCGTGAGCCTGCTGCTCACGCCGTCCCTCGGCTGCTCCGAGCCGGCCGAGTACCTGGTGAAGGAGGGCAGGGTCTACGCCGGCTGAGCCTGCCGACCTGCCCGACCGGACAGGAAACCGGACAGGAAATAGGCCCGGACACCGCCGCAGCGGCGTCCGGGCCGTGCGGACCCGGTAGGCCTCAGCCCTCCGCGAGACGGGCGCGCAGGAGCCCCTTGCCCAGTTCGGCACCCTTGCGGCTGTCCGCCTGGGCCTTGCGGAACAGGTCCGCGACCTCGGTGTCCTTGGCGCGTTCCGCGTCCTGGATGTAGCTCTCCAAGCGCAGGGCGTTGTTCAGGCACGCCTCGACGTACCAGATCAGGTTGTAGTCCTTGTCCTGCGTACCGGTCACACCGCCGGTCTCCGTCTGGCTGCTCATTCGGACCTCCTTGTCGCGGGGTGGACCTCTTCAGGCGCCGGACGGGTACCCGCCCTCCGAGCTGACACACAGACCATTGCCGGTACTCTCCGTGATCACATGATCACCTGCCATCAGAGAGCCGACCACCCCGCCGGGCAGACCCGTACGGACCACCAACTCCTCTCCCCCGTACGGCAATCCAGACAGATAACCCAGAAGCGAACAGACACCTGCCACTTTCAAAACGAAGTGGTCCTCCACCGTGCGAGATCGGTCTGTGACGGTGTGTACTGTGCTGCGGGTGGTGCGACAGACCACCTCGGACCACACCCTGCCCGACTCCCCTGGAACCGACTCGATGATCGATCTACCGGACCTGGCCGTCGGTGGACTCGCCCTCGGCACACTGTCCGCGTTCGCCCTCGGTGGCGGCCTGTTGCGCTTACGCCGGCAACTGAGCGCGCAGCGCGCGAAGACCGCCGCCTTGCGGCCCAACTCGACGGCACTTCACGGGCGTTCACGGCCGAGGTCGAGCACCTGGCGGCGCAGCGCGTGCCCGCCGCGGCCCGGCAGGTCGCCCACCCGCACGTCGCCGTGCCCGGCCCGCTGAATCCGCAACTCGCGGGTTCGCCCTGGGCTTCGCTCTGGAGCAGGTGCTCAAGGGGCTGCACAGCGAACTCGCCGCGCAGCGCACCCGGATCGACGCGGCGGCACAGGCCGGGATGCGCGGCGCCACGCGGGAGATCCAGGCGGCGCTGTACCGGCTGCAGGACGCCCTGCGCGGTCTGCAGCAGCGCTATGACGACCCCGAGCTGGCGCAGACGCTGTTCGCGCTGGACCATGAGAACGAGCAGTCCTTGCGGCGCGCGCAGATCGCCGCGGTGGTGTGCGGGGCCTGGGTGGGACTGGCCCGCGAGGAGTCCCATCTCGTCGACGCGGTGACGGGCGGTCAGGCCCGGCTCGCGGGCTACCGGCGGGTCCGGGTCCACAACCACCTCGCCGCGGGCACCGCCCTGGTGTCCCACGCCGTCGAGCCGGTGGCCATCATCGTCGCCGAGCTCCTCGACAACGCGCTGCGGCACTCCGCGCCCGACACCGACGTCGTGGTCAACCTCGAGGCCGTCCACCACGGAGTCTGTGTCACCGTGGACGACGCCGGGCTGGGCATGACGCAGGACGAACGGGCCCGTGCCCAGCGGATGGTGGCCGGTTCCGAACCGATCCTGCTCACCGAGCTCGGCGACCCGCCGCGCATGGGCCTCGCCGCCATCGGCCAGCTGACCCGGCAGTTCGATCTGAGCGTGGACCTGTCGTCCCCGTCACCGTACGGCGGTGTGCGGGCGGTGCTGCGGGTGGACAGCCGCCTGCTGACCCGGATCGATCCCGAGGAACTGCCTCCGGCGGCCAGCGCCCCGCGCTCGACCCGCAGGGCGGAGCGGGACGCCGCGGGCGGTGCGGCCGCGCCCCGGAACGCCGAGGCGCCCGCGCCCGGCGGGCCCGAGCCGACGCCGACCGCGACGCCCCGGAAGTCTGAGCCGGCGTCAGCAGCCGCGCCCGCCAGGAAGCCCGAGCCGACACCGGTAGCACCGTCCTGCGAGCCCGGGCCCGCCTCGCCCGCCGCGTCCGCCGGGTCGCAGCCGGTGGCCGACGCCCTGGCGCCCGAGCCACCGTCCACCACCTCCGCCCACACCTCTGCCCACACCTCCGAGCACTCGCCCACCGGCCCGGACCACGGCCACGGCTTCGGTTCGGACCAGGACGACCAGGCCTCCACCCCGGCCCCCGGCCACCACGACCACCGGGACAGCGGCGGCCTCCCCCAGCGGCGGCGCCGCAGCCGGATCGCGCCCCCGCCGGACGCCTCCGCCCCGGCACCCGCACCCGCACCCGCACCCGCACCCGCACCCGCACCACAGCGACGCCCGCGGCGCCCCGAGGAGTCCGCCGCCGCTCTCGGCGCCCTCCAGTCCGGCACGGCAGCCGCCCGTTTCGCCGCCCGGCCGAACACCGGAGCCGTCCCAGCCGTACCTGAGGGTGCCCCGGTCGCGACCACGACCGACGAGGCATCCGACGACACCGACCGAGACCGGAACGACCACGAAGGGGGAACGGCTCGATGACCAGCCGCGCAGCGGGGGACACGGCATGGGTGCTCGAACCGGTTCTGGAGGTGCCGCACGTCGTGGCCGCCGTCCTGCTCACCCGGGACGGGCTCGTGACGGGCTACACCGACGCCCTGTCGCAGCCGTCGGCCGAGCGGGTCGCCGCCATCACCAGCACCGTGCAGGGCGCCTGCCGTACCGCGGCGGCGGCGTTCGCTGACACCGACCGGGCCGAGATACGGCAGGTCGTCATCGAGTCGGACCACGGCTACGTCCTCATCGTGCCGACCGACCACGGCACCTGCGTGGCCGCGTACGGCGACCCAGAGGTGCGCCTGGACCTGCTCGCCCACCGCGTGCACTCGCAGGTCGCGCGACTCGGCGAGAAGGCGATGGCCGCCGGGCCCCGAGGTGCCGACGACGACACGCCGGCATGACCCGCCGCCGGGGCGGCCGTCCCCTGGTTCCCGCGTACCTGTCGACCGGCGGAGTGGCCCGGCCCAGCCGTGTGCATCTGGAGCGGCTGTCGGTGCTCACCGGCAGCGGCGAGCCGGCTCCCGCCGATCTGCCCGCCGCGCAGGCGGCCCTGCTGGAGGAGCTGGAGTACGGGGCGCTGACGGTGGTGGAGGCCGCGGCCCTGCTGCGGCTGCCCGTCTCCGCCGTGCTGGTGCTGGCCGCCGACCTCGTCGACCGCGACCTGGTGCTGTCCCGCGCGCCGATCCCGCCCGCCCGACGCTTCGACCCCGACCTGCTGAAGAGAGTGGCCGATGGCCTCCGCGACCTCAAGCACCGTTGACACCGCCGCCGTGGGCGACGGCATCCATCTCCCGGACACCGCACGCGACCTGGTGAAGATCCTGGTCACGGGGCCCTTCGGGTGGGCAAGACCACCCTGATCGGCTCCGTTTCCGAGATCCGCCCGCTGCACACCGAGGAGCAGCTCACCGAGGCGTCCGCGCAGGTGGACGACCTCGCCGGGGTACGGGACAAGTCGACCACCACCGTCGCCATCGACTTCGGCCGGATCAGCCTGCCGGGCGGCATCGTGCTGTACCTGTTCGGCACGCCCGGCCAGGAACGGTTCCGGCCGCTGTGGGACGACATCGCCTACGGGGCGCTGGGCGCGCTCGTCCTGGTCGACGCCCGCCGGATCGACGCCTCGTTCGACGTGCTCGGGCTGGTGGAGGAGACCGGGCTGCCGTACGCGGTCGCCTTCAACACCTTCCCGGACGCGCCCCGCCACCACACGCCCGAGCAACTGCGCGCCGCCCTGGACCTGGAGCCGGCGACGCCGATGGTGACCTGCGACGCGCGGGAGCCGAACTCCTCGATCGACGCCCTGCTCGCCCTGGTCCAGCACCTGATCGACCATCGACCCGCGGAGCACCGGTGACTCACCCGTCCCCTGCCGAGCAGGCCTTCTCCCTCGCGGCGCCCGTACGCCTGTGGGAGGACGGCTTCGCCCGCGACCCCTATCCCTACTACGCCGCCCTGCGCGCCCAGGGCCCGGTCGGCTGGGCGGAACTCGCGCCCGGAGTGCCGGCGTACGTCGTCACGGACCGGCGGGCGGCGCTGGAACTGCTGCACGACACGGAGACGTTCTCGCACGACCCCCGGCCGTGGGAGGCGACCGTCCCCGACGACTCCCCGGTGCTCGGCATGATGCGCTGGCGGCCCAACACGCTGTTCGCCGACGGTGCCGCCCACATCCGCTACCGCACCGCGCTGATCGACGCCTTCGACCTGGTGGAGCCGCACGACCTGCGGGCCCGGGTGCACCGGGCGGTGCACCTCCTGGTGGGCCGGTTCGGGCCACGCGGGGAGGCCGACCTGGTCGGCGAGTTCACCAGGCCGCTGATGGCGCTGGTGTTCAACAGCCTGTTCGGGCTGCCGGACAGCGCGAGCGACCGGCTCGACGGCGCACTCGGCAAGGTGATCGAGGGCGGCGCGCAGTCGGCCGAGGGGGAGGCCGAGTACGCCGGGTACGTGCTGGAGCTGATCGCGGCCAAGAGGGAGCGGCGGGGCGATGACCTGCCGAGCTGGCTGCTGGACCATCCGGCGGGGCTGACCCCCGAGGAGGTCACCTGGCAGGTGTTCCTCACCCTCGGCGCGGGCCACGAGCCGACAGCCAACCTGGTGTCCAACGCGCTGTCCAGGATCCTCGGCAACCCGGCCTACTACTCGACGCTCACCAGCGGCGCCCGCCCGGTGACGGACGCCGTGCTGGAGGTGCTGCACCACGAGACGCCGCTCGCCAACTACGGCATCCACTACGCCCGCACACCCGTCACCTTCCACGGCGCGTGGATCAGGGCCGCGGTCCCGGTGGTGATCTCGTACGGGGCGCTGGCGCACGCCGCCGAGCAGGAACGCGGCGGGGACCGCCGGCCTGGCGACGCCTCCCACCTGTCCTGGTCGGCCGGCCCGCACGCCTGTCCGGTCAAGCAGCACACCCTGCTCATCGCGACCGAGGCGATCGAGCGGCTGACGCAGTGGCTGCCCGACCTCGAGCCGGTGCTGCCCCGCGAGCGCCTCACCTGGCGGCCCGGCCCGTTCCACCGCTCGCTGACGGCGCTGCCCGTCCGTTTCAGCCCCCGCTCCCCCGACCAGCCAGGAGGACGACCGTGACCGTGACCGACCGCATCGCTCTGGACCCGTCCGGCGCCGACATCGCCGGCGAGAGTGCCCGGCTGCGTGCCCTCGGCCCGATCGTGCCCGTGGAGCTGCCCGGCGGCATCCCCGCCTGGGCGCCCACGCGGTACGACACCCTGAAGGAACTCATCCTCGACCCGCGGGTCAGCAAGGACCCGCGGCTGCACTGGCGGCTGTGGCCCGAGATCGGCGAGCATCCCTCCTGGGGCTGGATCCTGGGCTGGGTCGGCGTGGTCAACATGCTCTCCACGTACGGCGCGGACCACACCCGGCTGCGCAAACTCGTGGCGCCCAGCTTCACGCACCGGCGCACCGAGGCGATGCGGCCCCGCGTGGAGGTCATCACGGCGGAGCTGCTGGACGCGCTAGACGCGGCCGACGGCGAGGTGGTGGACGTCAAGGAGGGGTTCGCCCATCCGCTGCCGATGCGGATGATCTGCGAACTGTTCGGCGTCCCGGACGAGTTGCGCGAGGCCACCGGCCGGCTGATCGCGGCCATCATGGACACCACCGACCCGAGCCCGGAGCACGCGGCCTCCGTCCAGCAGCAGATCGGCACGGTGCTGCCCGCGCTGATCGCGCACAAGACCGCCCACCCCGGGGACGACATGACCACCGAGCTGATCCGGGTCCGGGACGAGGACGGCGACCGGCTCAGCGACGAGGAGCTGCTGTACACGCTGCTGCTGGTCATCGGCGCCGGTTACGAGACCACGGTCAACCTGATAGGAAACGCGACGGTGGCCCTGCTGCGCCGCCCCGAGCAGCTGGCGGCCGTCCGGTCCGGGGAGATCGGCTGGGACGCCGTCGTCGACGAGACGCTGCGGGCGCACCCGTCGGTCGCGTCGCTGCCGCTGCGGTTCGCCGTCACCGACCTCACCGTCGGCGACGTCACCGTCCCGGCGGGGGACGCCATCATCACGACGTACGCCGCCGCGGGGCTCGACCCCGCGCACTACGGGCCGGACGCCGACGTCTTCGACGCCACCCGGGCCTCCGACGACCATCTGGCGTTCGGGATCGGTGTCCACCGCTGCATCGGCGCGCCGCTGGCTCGTCTGGAGGCACTGACGGCGTTGCCGGCGCTGTTCGACCGGTTCCCCGGGATGAGCCTGGCCGACGGTGGCGCGGGTCTGCGGCAGGTGTCGTCGTTCATCGCCTACGGATGGCAGGAGATCCCGGTGCGGCTGCGCGGCTGAGACGATCGCCGGAATCCTGGCCCGCGGGGCAGCTCGCGGGAGCGCGACCGGTCCCCCGTTCCGGTCGAGCCCCCGCGGTACCTCGAACCTACGTCCAGGGCCGAGGCCTTGTGAATCGCGCCGATGCCCGTTGCACGCTCAACAGGGCTCACCCGTGCACAGCCGCGTCCGAATGGCCCGGTTTCGTCCCGCCGGGACCTGGCCAACCG
Source organism: Streptomyces tuirus (assembly GCA_018195615.1). GTDB lineage: Bacteria > Actinomycetota > Actinomycetes > Streptomycetales > Streptomycetaceae > Streptomyces > Streptomyces tuirus_A. Next base: position 251,995 of record JAGTPG010000002.1, read on the forward strand.
GTTGTCGCGGAGCCGCCCGGTCACGCGTGATGCTGGAGAACGGGCAGGTCGAGGTCGCCCAGGCAGAGGTGGGCCAGTACGACCTCGTACAGGTCGGTGCCGCGGCGAGCAGCTGGCGTTCCAGGACGGGTTCGGCGCTGCGGACGTGTTCGCGCACGGTCTGGGCGTGCACGCCCAGCGCCTGTGCGGCCCGTTCGGCGTTGCCGCCGGCGGCGATCCAGGCGCGCAGGGTCCGGCGGGGGTTCCTGGCGTCCGCGTCCAGGCGGCCCAGCAGGTCCTGTGCCCAGGCGCGCGCGGGCCCGGACAGCAGATCGGCGAGCCGGGGCCCGGCGTCCGTGGCGGCGTGGGCGAACGGGATGTCGGGCAGGCCGATCTGGGTGTTGAGCGCCAGGTGGACGACGGCCCGGACGGTGAGGTCGGCGAAGTCGACGCCGAGCAGCGCCTCGACGCGTTCCATGCGGGCCCGGACGGTGTTGCGGCTGACGCCGAGGACCTTGGCGGCGCTGACCGCGGTGAACTCCAGACCGAGGCGGGTGGTGGCGAGGAGTTCGGCGCGCGTGTGGTGCGGCAGGGTGTCGAGCGGGCGCAGCACACGGGCCGTCCAGGCGCGCAGCGCCTGCGGGTCCATCAGCCGTTCGGGGTGGGTCCGCTCGGCGTACACCGCTGTCTTGTCGGGGCGGAAGTGCGCGACGGCGAGGGCGCTGACGGCCTGTCCGTAGGCGGTGGCGGTCCGGGCGAGGCTCTGCCGGACACTGCCGCCGAGGTAGATGTCCGGATGCCGTCCGATCAGCGAGCGCAGGGCCTCACCGGTGGTGTCCCGGGGACTGACGACGATCACGTGGCCGTCCATGGCCGGGCAGCGCACGACCAGGGCGTCCTCCCTGGTGCGGTGCAGGCACTCCTCGGCGATGCGGTCGCGGACGGCGGGGTCGGACTCGACGACGTACACGCACGCCGTGTCGGCGTCGAGCAGTCCGGGCCAGAGTCCGGCGGCGACGCGGCGGGCGGCGACGGTGTCCTCGACCATCAGCAGTTGCAGGATCGCCAGGCGCAGGTCGGAGGTGGCCCGCCGGAGCCGGTGCCCGGCGACGGTCGACTCGCGCGCGGTGAGCAGGAGCTCGATGACCTGGGCGGTGTGCGTGACGACGTCGGAGGCCCGGCGGTCGAAGGGGGTCTCGCGGGAGACGGCCAGGACGCACGCCCCGGACGGGTGGTCCACCCTGACCAGACGCAGGTGGCGCTCGTGGCTCTCCCAGGCGGCGGAGGCGATCCGGCCGCCGGTGATGTCCGTGACGAGGCCCTCGTCCAGGAGGATCCTGGTGCCGGCGACGAGGTTCCCGGCCGCGTCCTGCAGGGCCACGGACCCGTGCACGGCACCGGAGAGCCAGGAGACCACCCTGCGGACGTCACGTCCGGCCGGGCGCAGGTGCTCGAGCAGTTCCTCGGCCCACGCCGGGCCCGCGCCGCCCGGCGTCTCCTGCCGGCGGTTCCCGCCCTCTCGGCCAGCCACCTCGGCCTTCCCCTCGCTTCTCGCACCGCCTCCGGCGCACCGGTCGGGGAGGTTACCTCACACGTCCCCTGCTCTCATCCCGGGCGGACGTCCCCGGTGCCCCGGCAGTCGACGTCTGCCCGACGGGGCGGACAGTGCCCGCCGGGGCACCAGGCACCCGCGGAACCGGCACACGCCCCTGCGGCACCGCCCGGCCGGGTCGGCATAAGCTCGGCGGATGGCGAAGTACTACGACGTGCACCCCGACAACCCCCAGCCCCGCACCATCGGCCAGATCGCCGACAGCATCCGCGGGACGCTCTTGTCGCCTACCCCACGGACTCCTGCTACGCACTGGGCTGCCGCCTCGGCAGCCGTGACGGCATCGAGCGGATCCGGGCGATCCGCAAGCTGGACGACCGGCACCACTTCACCCTCGTGTGCCAGGACTTCGCGCAGCTCGGCCAGTTCGTGCGGATCGACAACGACGTGTTCCGCGCGATCAAGGCGTCGACTCCCGGCAGCTACACGTTCATCCTGCCCGCGACGAGGGAGGTGCCGCGCATGCTCCAGCACCCCAAGAAGAAGACGGTCGGCGTGCGCATCCCGACCACGTCGTCACCCAGGCCCTGCTCGCCGAGCTCGGTGAGCCGCTGCTGTCCAGCACCCTGCTGCTGCCCGGCGAGGAAGAGCCGATGACCCAGGGATGGGAGATCAAGGACGAGCTCGACCACGTCCTCGACGGGGTGGTCGACTCCGGTGAGTGCGGCACCGAGCCGACCACCGTCATCGACTTCTCCGGCGGGGGGCCGAGATCGTGCGGCACGGAGCGGGCGACACGTCACGGTTCGAGTAAAGGGCGCACCAAGGGGCGTTCACGGATGAACCGTGTCCGGGGGTGGGCGAAATGCCCCGGAAAAGCGCGTGCCACGATGCCCATGATCCGCCCGGTCACGCGGACGGGTTCCTGGCCCCCACCCCCCGCAGAGAGGCTGCCCAGCCATGACCGCCATACAAGGAACCGCTGTCGACATCCCCACCGCGGACGGCACCGCCGACGCGTATCTGGCCCACCCGGCCGACGGGGCCGCCCACCCGGCGGTCCTGCTCTTCATGGACGCCTTCGGTCTGCGCCCGCAGCTGCGGTCCATGGCCGACCGGCTGGCCGGTGAGGGGTACACCGTGCTGGTGCCCAACGTGTTCTACCGGCACGGTCGGGCCCCGCTGTTCGATCTGCCCGAGTTCATCGATCCGGGGGCGCGGCCGGAGATATTCGAGCGCATCGGGCCGGTCATGCGGGCCCTGACGAACGAGCTGGCGATGCGGGACGCCGAGGCCTGGCTGCGGTGGCTGGCCGAGTCGCCCGCGGTGGCCGACGGGCCGGTGGCGCTGACCGGCTACTGCATGGGCGCGCGGCTGTCCCTGCTCACCGCCGGAACGTACCCGGAGCGGGTCGCCGCCGCGGCCGGCTTCCACGGCGGACGGCTGGCGACGGACGCGCCGGACAGCCCGCACCTGGTGGCCGGCAAGATCACCGCCGAACTGTACTTCGGCCACGCCGACCAGGACCCCTCGCTGCCGCCGGAGCAGATCGAGCGGCTGGAGGAGGCCCTGACGTCGGCGGGGGTCCGCCACCGCTGCGAGGTCTACGCGGGCGCGCCGCACGGGTACACACAGGCCGACACGGCCTCCTACCACAAGGAGGGTGCCGAGCGGCACTGGTCGGCGCTTCTTGACCTGCTGAAGCGCACGTTCTGACCTGAATCGAATCCTGGTGAACGGGAGTTGTCGATCTACCGACGGTAAGGGCTTGCTTTCACGTGACACCAGAACGTAGACCTTGCTGAACACAAGCCAGGACTCTGGGGGAGTTGGCTCATGGACGGCACGGTCGACGGGTTCCGCTACGGTGCGGTGACCCCGGTGGCGGCGTATCTGATGGCATGTCTGGGAGGGGCACTGGGGCTGCGGTGCATCGTGCGCTCGCTGCTCAACACACAGTCGTGGAAGCCCGGCTGGCTGGCGTTAGGCGCCGCCTCCATCGGATGCGGCATCTGGACGATGCACTTCATCGCCATGATCGGCTTCCACGTGGAGGAGACCCGGGTCCGTTACGACACGGCCACGACGGTGCTCAGTCTCGTCGTGGCCGTCGCCGTCGTGGGCATCGGCGTGTTCATCGTCGGCTATCGCGGCACGCGCGGTACCGCCCTGGCCGTCGCGGGGGTCGTCACCGGGCTGGGCGTGGCGGCCATGCACTACCTGGGCATGGCGGCGATGCGGCTGAACGGTGACATCGGCTACGACCCGGTCGGTGTCGCGCTGTCCGTGCTGATCGCCATCGCCGCCGCGACCGCCGCGCTGTGGTCGGCCGTCACGGTCCGCGGCCTGCTGACGAGCCTCGGGGCGAGTCTGGTGATGGGCGTGGCGGTGTCCGGGATGCACTACACGGGCATGGCCGCCGTCAGCGTCCATGTGCACGACACGACGGGCGGGACGTGGGCCGGCGAGTCACCGATGTCCCTGTTGCTGCCGATGCTGCTGGGGCCGGTCGTCTTCCTGCTGCTGGCCGGGGTGGTGGTGATGTTCGACCCGATGCTGGTCGTGGGCGACCGGTCCTCCGCATCGCGCGGGGGCGCCTCCGCCGAGGCCTCGTCCGCCGCCGATCCCGCTGCGGCGCCGCGCACTTCGTGGCACGAGAAGGTCCCTCCCACCCGCAGGCGGTGAGGAACCCGCCCGAGGTCGGCCTCTAGATCATTGTTACGGTGCACCGGTGTCTGACTCCTCACGCGATACCGCCGAAGGCGCCGGCTGGGGTACGAGCGAACGCGGCACGTACCAGCGGTTGATGCCGGCGAGGACCGAGAAGGTCTTCTGGCTGAACCCGAAGACGCTGTGGGCCGCCCGCAACGGGGTGCTGGCCTCCTGGTTCGGGGACCCGACCGGCCGCACCCGCGGCCGGTGGGTGGCACAGCGCACGGCGGCCGGCGCGCCGGCCGACAAGGTGATCCGGCGGGACGACCCGGACCGGTTCTCCTTCCTGGTCATCGGCGACACGGGCGAGGGCGACGACCCCCAGTACGCCGTCGTCCCCGGCTTTTTGAAGGTCGGTCAGGACACCAGCTTCGCCGTGCTGGCCAGTGACGTGATCTACCCGGTGGGCAGCGCGGACGACTACGGCACCAAGTTCTTCCGCCCGTACCAGGAGTACCGGGCGCCGATCTACGCGATACCCGGCAACCACGACTGGTACGAGGATCTCGGCGGCTTCATGCGTGTCTTCTGCGACGACGCCCCGCCCCTGCCTCCCGAGCCCCCGCCACGCCCCTCGGCCGGGCCTGGCTGCGGTCGCTGCTGTGGCACCGGCCCCGTCCGGACGACGGGCAGCACCTCGCCGAGGACCGCAGGGCGCGGTCGGATCCGGCCCAGCAGTCCGTGCAGCCGGGCCCGTACTGGGCGATCGACGCCGGGCCGGTGCGGATCATCGGTATCGACACGGGGCTGCTGGGCACCCTCGATGCCGAGCAGGGCGCGTGGCTGCGCGAGGTCTCCCAGGGCCCCCGCCCGAAGATCCTGGTCACCGGCTCACCCCTGTACGTGGACGGACGGCACGAGCCGTGCGCCATCGAAGGGGGCGGCACCGTCGACGGCATCGTCCGCGACCCGGCGCACCACTACGTGGCGGCGATCGGCGGCGACATCCACAACTACCAGCGCTACCCGGTCCGGCTGGACGACGGACGCACCCTCCAGTACGTGGTCGCGGGCGGCGGTGGGGCGTTCATGCACGCCACCCACACCATCCCGCGCGTCAACGTCGCGAACGTCTCCGAGCGGGACTTCCGCTGCTATCCGCTGCGCGGCGACTCCCTCGCCTTCTACAGCGGGCTCTACGGCCGTCGGCTGCGCATGCGCCGCTTCTTCACGCTCACCGAGGCCGAGGCGACGGCGGTCATCGCCGAACGCCTGGACATCCCACCGACCCGGGTGCCGGGGCGGCCACCCGGGTCACACGGCGCGTCCGGCTGGTCGCCGGGCTGCTCGGGACCGCCCGCCGCCCGGAGCGGGCCAAGCGGTTCCGGCTGCCCGTGCGCAAGATCTACACGCAGCTCTTCTCACCGGGCTCGGCCACGTACGACCCGCCGTTCTTCAAGTGTTTCCTGCGCCTGGACGTCTCCCCGGAGTCGGTCCGGCTGCGCTGCTTCGCGGCCACCGGCAGCCGTGCCCAGGAGATCGCCCCGCCGGTCGAGGACGAGGTGACGATCCCGTTGCACTGACCGAGCGGCGGGAACAGCACGGGCGGCTGCCGGGTTGGCACCGGCGTATGCCATTGAATCTTCAACCATGGAGGGCCCGTGCCATCGACTCCTCGACCGCTGCGCAAGCTGGGCTTCCTGACCATCGGACTGTTCGACGAGGCGGATCCGCGGCGTGGCCACGAGTCCACGCTGGAGATCATCGAACTGGGTGAGCGGCTCGGCTTCGACAGCGCGTGGGTGCGCCACCGGCATCTCCAGTACGGCATCTCCTCCCCCGTCGCCGTCCTGTCCGCGGCCTCCCAGCGCACCCGCCGCATCGAGCTCGGTACCGCGGTCATCCCCCTCGGCTGGGAGAACCCCCTGCGGCTGGCCGAGGACCTGGCCACGGTCGACCTGCTGTCCGGCGGCCGGCTCAATCCGGGCGTGAGCGTGGGCCCGCCCATGCACTTCGACCAGGTCAAGGGCGCGCTCTATCCGGACACGGCCGATGCCGAAGACTTCGGGTACGGGCGGGTGGAGCGGCTGCTGGACTTCGTGCGGGGCGAGCCGGCGACGGACTTCAGTGGGGTCGAGGGGTTCGAGGTCTTCTCGGACCGGGTGCAGCCGCACTCTCCCGGGCTGGGCCGTCGCCTGTGGTACGGGGGCGGCAGTCTGCGGTCGGCCCGCTGGGCCGGCGAGCACGGCATGAACCTCCTCACCAGCAGCGTCGTGAAGGCCGAAGCCCCTGAGGGACCGTACGACTTCGCGGAGATCCAGCTCTCTCACATCCGCGCCTTCCGCGCCGCCCACCCCGACGGTGAGGCGGCGCGCGTCTCGCAGGGCCTCGTCGTCATCCCGACGGACTCCGCCTCGCCCGAGCAGCGCGCACGCTACGAGGAGTACGCCGCCCGTCGCCTGCCCCGCACCTCGTCACCGCAGGGCCCGGCGCGGCTGCTGTTCGCGCCGGACCTGGTGGGCACGTCGGAGGAGCTCGCCGAACGGCTGCACGCGCACGCCGCGTTCCGTGAGGTGGACGAGGTGGCGTTCGCGCTGCCGTTCACCTTCGAGCACGAGGACCATGTGCAGATCCTCACGGACATGGCGACGAAGCTCGGCCCGGCACTGGGCCGACACCGGGGCGCCTAGGCCGTCCGACACCGCGCTCGGCTCGGGTGGGGCCGGCTCGAACGGGACCGGCTCGGGCAGGGCCGCCTGGCACGGGGCCGACCCGAACGGGACCGGATCGGACGGGGCCTCTCGGAGAGGGGCGCCTCGGAGAGGGGCGCCTCGGATGGGACGGCCTCGGGCAGGGCTGACCCGAACGGGACTCGATCGGACGGGAAGGCCTCGGGCAGGGCCGACCCGGACGGATCGGACGGGACCGGCTCGGGCAGGGCTGACCCGGACGGCTCGGATGGGACCGGCTCGGGCAGGGCCGTCTCGCACGGGGCTGACCCGAACGGGACCGGATCGGCAGGACCGCCTCGTTGCGGATCCCGGCCGACCGGGTCGGCAGAGGGCGGCGCGTCTGCGGCCCTGCCCGCCGAACCGGCCCTGCCCGTTAAGCAGACCCCGCCCGCCGAACCGGCCCGCCCGTTGAACCCGCCCTGCCCGTTCAACCGGCCCCCTGCCTCACCAGCCCTGCCAGTTCAACCGGCCCCGCCAGATTAACCGGCCCCGCCTGCCCCACCGACCCTCCCCGTTCAACCAGCCCCGCCCGCCCAACCGACCCCGCCGTTGAACCGGCCGACCCGCCGAACCGGCCCGGGTCACCAGCGGCCGGGTGCCGGTCCGGTGATCGGCTCCGACGCCTCGCCGTCCACCCCGACGGGCACGTCCCCGGCGAGCATCACCCGGTGCATGATCCGCGGATGGTCGAGGTGCGCGGTGTCGCCGGGAGCCAGATGCATCGTGGCGCGGTTGTCCCAGAACGCCACGCTGCCCGGCTCCCAGCGGAACCGGACCGTGTACTCGGGCCGGACCGCCTGCTCCAGCAGCAGATCCAGGATCGCGCCGCTCTCGGGCCGGGAGAGGCCGGCGATCTGCTCGACGTAGTAGCCGTTGACGTACAGGATCCGCTCCCCGGTCTCCGGGTGGACCCGCACCAGCGGGTGCAGCGTGGCGACCTGACGGTCCAGCAGGTGGCGGACGTAGGCGTCGTCGCCGGGCCGCGGCTGGTAGCCGACGCCGAGCCGGTGCTCGGCCCGCAGCCCGTCGGCGAACTCCCGCAGCGGCGCGGAGAGTCCGGCGTACGCCGCAGCCAGGTTCGACCAGGTGGTGTCGCCGCCGTAGGGCGGAACGGTCTCGGCGCGCAGGATCGTCGCGGCGGGCGGGTCGACACGGGCACCGTGGTCGCAGTGCCAGCCGCGCAGCAAGGTGTGGCGGCGGCGCCGCAGCCACTCGTCGTGCTCCATGCCGAACCGCCCGCCCAGTTCCAGCCGGTCGGCGGTGGTCTCGATCTCGGGGAAGTCGGGCGGCGAGGCCTTGCCGCGGCGCGGCAGCACCACCGGCTCTCCGAAGCGGCGCGCGAACGCCACATGGGCGGTGTGGTCCAGCCGCTGCCCCGGAAGAACACCACCTTCCAGCGCAGCACCGCCGCCCTGATCGCGGCGACCACGGTGTCGTCGAGGTCGGCGGCCAGGTCGACCCCGCTGATCTCGGCGCCGATGTGCCCGGCGACCGGCTTCACCTCCACCCCGGCGTCCCGCGCCGCCTGGTCCGTCATCGGACTGTCCGTCGTCATGAGCGCTCCGCTGGTCGTCGGCGTGTCCTTCCCGAAGATCGTGACAGCGAACTCCGCCCGGGGCGACACCGCCGCACGAGGCCTGGCCGGCACTCGGTGCGGGGTGCGCTCCGGGAAAACCGGTCGAGACGGACGAAGCCCGCCGCTAGCCTCCGGCGCATGACCTTGACGGACCTCTCCTCGGGCTTCCGCGACCGGGAACAGCAGCAAGGCGATCGACGACTGGATCGACGCGGCGGAGCAGGCCTTCCCCGTCGTCCAGGACCGCGGTTTCGAGGCCCAGGCACGCCTGAACACGGAGCTGTTCGCCGGGCCTAGACCCTGAACTCCCGAATCACCGTGTTCCGGAACACCGCCCTGCCGTCCACCGTGAAGAGCGCGAGCCCCGTGTCGACCAGGTACGGGAAGACCGCCGACGAGTGCACGTACCGGCCGTCGTCCACGAACAGCTCCACGGACGTGCGGTCGACCAGGATGCGCAGGGTCACCGTGCGCCGGGCCGGGTCGAAGGGACTCTTGCTCTCCTGCCACCGGCCCGACTGGTCGGGGGACACACTGGGGCGGCGGTTGAGGAAGGCGTAGTCGCCGTACACACCGGCGTCGATGTGCCGGACGCCGTCCGGGGAGCGCCGCAGCTGTACCCCTGCCCCGGTCAGCTGGTCCCAGGTGATCTCGCAGGTCAGTTCGTAGGCGGTGCCCCGGTAGTCGAGGACCCGGGTACCTTGCACCTCCAGGTCGCCGAGCTCCACCGTGCGGGAGACGTACCGGTCGAGGGCGGCGACCGGCCGGGAGGCCAGATGGTACGTGCCGTCGGCCGCGCGCTTCAGCGTGACCTCGCGGACGATCGAGTCCGTGCCGTTGAGGCCGTCGCTGTCGATGGTGGGCGTGATGTGGGCGTAGTCCCAGTTGTTCAGCCACCCGATCGCATAGCGCGCCCGCTCGTCGAGGGTGCCGTTCGCCGTCCGCTTCTCGAAGGTGACCGCCCCGTACCAGTCCCAGCCGTGGTCGAGCCACCGTGGCTCGGTGGCGTCGGCGGTGAAGGCGCTGCCGTCGAAGGAGCCCGTCCAGTACGCATACGTGTTCGGCAGCCCGGCCCCCTTGCCGTTGGCGCTCACCCCGAGCACCCACTTCACCGTGCCGTCCGCGGCCCGGATCCGGAACAGGTCGGGGCACTCCAGCACACCGATGCCGCCCTTGACGAAGCCGCTCACGTACCTCCAGGACTTGAGGTCGGCCGAGTGGTAGAAGCCCACTTTGTCGTTCTCGGCGAGGGTCATCACCCACCGCCCGCGCTCCTCGTCGCGGATCACCTTCGGGTCGCGGAAGTCGCGCACTCCGGGATTGGGCAGCACCGGCTCGGTGCCGTGCGGCGTGAACGTACGGCCGCCGTCCGTGGAGTAGTACAGGTACTGCGCCTGGTCGGACGGACCGTCGTGCGGGGACATCGTGGCCAGCACGACGACCGCGCCCGCCCCGAAGCCGGCGGTGTTCTCCGTGTCGACCACCGCCGAGCCCGACCAGACGTCGCCGTTGGGGTGGTGTCCTTGGGCACGGCGATCCCCCGGTCGGTGAAGGACACCAGGTCGGTGCTGGTGGCCAGGCGCCAGGCGGTGCCGATCGCGCCGGACAGGTAGTCGGCGTTGTACAGGTAGTAGTAGTGGTACTCGCCGTCGATCCACACCGGGCGCTGCGGGTCGTTCTTCCACTGGTCCGGGACCGTGAAGTGGTACGTGGCGCGGTAGCTCGCGCGAGCGGGCCTCGGCCGGGCCACGGCCGGTCCCGCCGTCGCGGGCAGCAACGCGCCGGCGGCTCCCACGGCCGACCCGGCGAACAGCGCTCTCCTGGTGATGTCGCCCATCACACCTCGTTCCTCTCGTCGGAAACGGCGGCTCATGTGCATCAGGACTCTGAGACCTAACTCGTTAAAGGTCAACCGGTCGCACGCCCTTGACACACCTGCGCGACCCTCACATCATCTGGGGCATCAGACCTCAACTAACACGAGTTAGGCTCGCACGATGACCGACTCGCACCTCACCCGCCGCACACTGCTGCGGTACGGCGCCTACGGCGCGGGGGCCGCCGCCCTGGGCGGTACCGCCGCGAGCTGGGACCGGCTCACCGGAGCCGACATCCCCGGCCGCGACGACGGCTCCCTCGTCGTCGCCACGCTGGGCCCCGCCTACGGCCCGGAGGCCATCCGCACACTCCGCGAGGGCTTCCGCGAGCTGCACCCCGACATCAAGCTCCAGATCAACGCGGTGCAGGCCGTGGACTGGTCGGACTTCTTCGCCAAGATCCTCACGCAGGTGGCGGCGGGCACCGCCCCCGACCTGGTGTACGTGGCCACCGAGGGCGTGCAGCTGTTCGCTCAGCGGCTCGGCGTGGCCCTGGACAGGTGGGTGCGGCGGGACGCGGCCGAGCTGAAGGAGTACTTCGCCGACGTCCACCCGTCGCTGGTGGAGTCGATGATGTACGAGGGCAGCCTCTACCAGCTGCCGGTGGAGTTCAACGCGGCCGACATGTACCTCAACCGGCAGGTGCTGCGACGGGCCGGGGCGCAGTACCCGCCGGCCGACTGGACCCGTGACGACTTCACGGCGCTGCTGCGGGACATGAAGCAGGCGAGCGGCTCCCGCTTCACGCCGTACTTCTGGACCAACCGGCTGTGGGGCGGTGTGGTGCCGTGGCTGTTCGCGAACGGCACCAACCTGCTCACGGAGTCCAAGGCACCCGGTGGGTCCTGGCTGTGGGACTCCTTCTACCCGGCCGACCAGCGCAAGGGCCGTGGCGGCGGCTTCCGCTGGACGACGCCGCAGGCCACGCACGAGCGGGTGGAGGAGGTCTACGACTACCTCGCCTCCCTGGTCCAGGACGGTCTGTGCACCCGGCCCGAGGGCGGCAACGGGCAGAACCTCATCGGTGTGTTCTCCACCGGCCGGGTCGGTGTCACACCGGCGGGCGGCTTCTGGGCGGGCGGACTGCACCTGGCGGGCATGCGGCGGGACGGCTTCGACGTGCAGTACTTCCCGCGCTGGCGCACCCAGCGCATGCAGTACGGCGCCGCGGGCTACGCGCTGCTGCGCACCTCCAAGAGGCAGGAGGAGGCCTGGGAGTTCATCAAGTACGCGGCCCGCAAGGACACCCTGACGCGGCTGTTCACGACGAACCAGACCACCCCGGCCCGCCGCTCGATGCTGACCGCCGGCCGGTACGAGGAGTCCGGCCCGGCGCACTGGCCGGTCTTCTACGACACCCTCGACCGCTTCCCCGACACGGGACCGATCCCGGCCCGCCGCAGGTCGCCGAGGTCGAGCAGTTGCTGCTCAAGCACACCGGTACGGCCCTGGCCTCCCCGCGCTCGGTGCGTCCCGCGCTGCGCCGGCTGCAGGGCGATCTGGAGAAGGCCATGGAGCGTGACGTATGACGAACACCCAGATACCGCCCGCGCGAGCCGACCGGCCCGCAGCGCCTTCGGCCCCGGCTCCGAAGCGCCCCTCGGCCCGTGACCGTGGCACGCGGCTGCTGGCCACCCTCTTCCTGGCCCGACGATCGTCGGCATCGTCGTGTTCACGGTCGTGCCCATCGTGGGCTCGGTGGTTCTCAGCCTCTTCCACTGGAACGTGATCGACTCGCCGAGTTACGCCGGGCTCTCCAACTACGGGGAGGTCTTCGGCGACGAGACCGTGCTGGTGTCCTTCCGCAACACCCTCGTCTTCATGGTGTTGGCGGTGGCCCTGCAACTGTTCGTCGCGCTGGCACTGGCGCTGACGCTGAACGGGCGGATGCCCGTCTGGCTGCGGTCGGTGTTCCGCTCGGCGTTCTTCTTCCCGCTGGTGCTGTCCGCCGCGTCGATCTCGGTGGTGATGAAGTACCTGTTCAACCAGGACTTCGGGGTGATCAACTGGCTGCTGGGCTTCGTCGGGATCGCGCCGGTGCCGTGGCTGACGTCGGAGAACGCCGCGATGGCGACCGTGGTCCTGGTCTACGTCTGGCAGCAGTTCGGCTTCTCGTTCCTGCTGTTCGTGGGCGGTCTGAACAACATCCCGAAGGAGATCCACGAGGCCGCCGCCCTGGACGGCGCCACGGGTCTGCGCAAGCACCTCACGGTCACCCTGCCGCTGCTGTCGCCGACGCTGCTGGTCGCGTCGGTGGTCGGCATCATCAACGCGCTGCAGGTCTTCGAGCAGCCGTACGTCCTCACGAACGGCGGTCCCGGCGACTCCACCCGCACGGTCGTGATGGTGATCTACGAGACCGCGTTCGAGCAGCTCCGCTTCGGTGAGGCGTCCGCGGTGGGCGTACTGCTGTTCGTGCTGATCATGGCGGTCACGGCCCTCCAGTTCCGGCTCAGCCGGCGTTTCGTCCACTACCAGTGAGCCGGGTGAGTCCCTTGAGCCAAGCAACCCTGTCCTTCAGCCGTGCGCGCCACGGGCTGGCGCCCTGGGCGCGGATCGCCGGGCTGACGGTGTGCGCGCTGCTGACCCTCGGCCCGGTGGTGTGGACCGTGTCCACCTCGCTGCGCACACCCGCCGAGGCGTTCAACCTGCCGCCGCAGCTCATCCCCTCCAACCCGTCCACCGAGGCCTACCGGGGGTGTTCGACCAGATCGACGTCTGGCTGCTGGCGTTGAACTCCACCCTGGTCACGGGCCTGATCGCGGTCGGGCAAATGATCACGGCCGGGCTTGCCGGATACGCCTTCGCCCGGCTGGAGTTCCGTTTCAAGAAGCCGCTGTTCGGCCTGGTCCTGGCGACGATGATGGTGCCGTTGCAGGTCACCATCGTGCCGGTGTTCCTGGTGCTGAAGTCGATGAGTCTGACCGACACCCTGCTCGGGCTGATCATCCCGGCGTTCCCGACCGCGTTCGGAACGTTCCTGATGCGGCAGTACTTCCTGGGCATGCCCAAGGACCTGGGCGAGGCGGCGATGCTGGACGGTGCCGGGCCCTGGCGGACCTTCCGGTCCGTGTACGCCCCGCTGGCGGCGCCCGGCCTCGCGATCGTCGGCGTCCTGGCCTTCAATTACCACTGGAACGAGTTCTTCCGCCCGCTGATCCTCGAGACGTCGGGCCAGAACTACACGTTGCCGCTGGGTCTGGTCTCCCTTCAGGGCAACCTCGGCACCGGCTCCATCTCGGTGGTGCTCGCCGGTGTCGTCCTCTCGATGATCCCCGCCGTCGCCGTGTTCGTCGTCGGCCAGCGCCCTCTGCGTGAGGGCATCACGTCCGCAGGAGTCAACCGTTGAGCCTCGCCGCTCCCCCGCACGATCCGCACGCCCCGCGCTTCCGGGTCCGCCCGCCCGCCAACTGGATGAACGACCCCAACGGCCCCTTCCGCTGGCGCGGCCGCTACCACCTGTTCTACCAGCACAACCCCGAGGCGCCGGTGCACGCGAACGTCCACTGGGGCACGCCTCCAGCCCCGACCTCGCCCGCTGGGAGCACCATCCGATCGCGCTCACCCCGACACCGGGCGGCCCGGACGAGGCGGGCTGCTGGTCGGGCTGCGTGGTCGACGACGAGGGCGTGCCCACGGCCGTCTACACCGGGGTCGACCGTGACCACGCCGGGCTCGGCACCATCTGCCTGGCACGGGCGGCGGACCCGGACGACGCCACGCTCACCGAGTGGAAGCCCCTGCCCACGCCGGTGCTGACGGGCCCGCCCGAGGGCCTGGGCGTGGTGATGTTCCGCGACCCGTTCGTGTTCCGGCACGACGGCAGGCGCTGGGCCTTGGTCGGCGCCGGGCACGCCGACGGTACGCCGTCCGTCCTGCTGTACGACTGCGACGACCTGACCGACTGGCGCTTCCAGGGTGTACTCCTGGACGGCCGGGACGCTGCCGCCAAGGCGGCGTTCGGCGACCGGGCGACCGGCTGGGAGTGCCCCCAGCTGTACGCGACGCGGGGCGGCGAGTGGGTGCTGGTGGTGTCCCTGTGGGACGGCCACCCGTGGACCACCGGCTATCTGACGGGTCGTCTCGACACCGACCTGCGCTTCGGCGCACGGACGGGTGGCCTGCTGGACCACGGACGTGACTTCTACGCGCCCGCCGTCCTCCAGGAGCCGGACCGGGCCCTGATGTGGGGCTGGTCGTGGGAGGCCCGGGAGCAGGGCGAGGCCGACTGGGCCGGCGTCCTGACGGCGCCCCGAGTCGTCGACGTCCACCCGGACGGGGCGCTGCGTGTGACCCCGGCGCCGGAGCTGTACCGGCTGCACGCCCCGGAGCCGTTCGTCATCGCCCCGGGCCGGGCCGCGCTCCCGGCTGCCTACGACCTGACCGTCAGCGCCCGTGACCGCACCACCGTGAGTCTGCTGCGGTCGGCCTCGGGCGCCGGGCTGACGGTCCGGCTGGACCCGGCCGAGGGCACCGTGACACTCGACCGGGGCGACTGGCCCCGCAAGGACGCCGAGGCGGCGACGCCGGTCGTGGTCCATGTGCCGCCGCACGAGGAGCTCACGGTGCGCGTCCTCGCCGACGGTTCGCTGTACGAGCTGTTCGTCGAGGACCGGGCCACGGTCACCGAGCGTGTTTACCAACGCCCCGAGGACACGAGGGAGTTGGGTGTGACGTCCGGTGCGGCCGTCACCGGATGGGAGCTGGTCCCACCGACGCGCGGCTGATCACCGGACAGGCCAGACGGCGCACCGTGGCGGGCGGCGTCCGGCCGGTGGCGATGGAGTCGAGGAGGAGCCGCGCGGCGGCCTCGCCCATCGCCCGGTGGGGCAGGGCGACGGTGGTCAGGGGCGGCGCGAGGTACTCGGCCATGTGCTCCTGGTCGTCGTAGCCCACCACCGACAACTCGCCGGGTACGGCGATCCCGAGCCGGGTCACGGCGTGCAGGACGCCCGCCGCGACCCGGTCGTTGTAGCTGAAGATCCCGGTGGGCCGGCGGTCGGCCGGGGTGCCCTCGAGGAGCCGGACGGCGCCCTCGTAGCCGCCGGAGATCTCTCCGCCGGTCCGTACGACCCAGTCCCTTGGCACGGTGATGCCCTCGGCGCGCAGCGCGTCGCGGAAGCCGCGCAGCCGCTCCACCGAGGCGATGTCCTCCTGCCCGCCGACGAGCGCGACCCGCCGGTGCCCCTGCTCCAGCAGCAGCCGTGCCGCCGTCCTGCCGCCGGCGCGCTCGGCGGGGATGACGGCGGGCAGCGAGTCGTCCTCGGGCAGGCAGTTGGCCAGCACGGAGTGGGTGCGGTGCAGGCCCTCGGGACCCGGACACGGCGCAGGGACATGGCCGCGTAGATGATGCCGTCGACGCGCCGGTCGAGGAGTTCGGCGACCGCCGCGTCCTCCTTGGCCGGGTCGCCGCCGGAGTCGACGGTGAGGACGAGGTGCTCGCCTGCCCAGGCGGTGTCCATGGCGCCGCGCAGCAGCCGCCCGGCGAAGGGTGAGGAGGCGATCTCGTCGGTGACCAGGCCGATCACGGCCGTGCGGCTGCGGCGCAGGCCGCGGGCGACGGGGTCGGGCCGGTAGCCGAGCCGGGCGGCGGCCTCCCGGATGCGCTCCTGGGTGGCGGGTGAGAGGTTCCCCTCGGCCCGGCCGTTGAAGACGAACGACACGGCGGTGTGCGACACGCCGGCGAGCCGGGCGACGTCCCGCGAGGTGGGACGTCCCGATCCCGTCGCCTGCTTCCGCTCAGCGCTGTCCATGCCGTCCGCCGTCCTCATCCCCCACCCGTCCGGTTGATCATTGCTCACCCTATCCGTGACGCTGGAGGGACGACACAGTCGCACGCGCAGTCAACGGAAGGGCCGACCGTGATCAGCATTCCGACGCACACGCTCAACGACGGCACGACGCTCCCGGCGCTCGGTCTGGGCACCTGGCCGATGGACGACGCGGAGGCGGAACGGGCGGTGGCCGGCGCTCTGGACCTGGGCTACCGCCTGATCGACACGGCGGCGAACTACCGCAACGAGACGGGGGTCGGCCGTGGCGTGGCCGCCGGCGGGGTGCCGCGGCAGGAGATCGTCGTGACGACGAAGCTTCCCGGCCGGCACCACGGCTACGAGGAGACGCTCACCTCCTTCGAGGAGTCCCGGGCCCGTCTGGGCCTCGAGTACGTCGACCTGTACCTGATCCACTGGCCGCTGCCGCGCGTGGACCGGTACGTCGACTCGTGGAAGGCCATGATCAAGCTGCGCGAGGACGGGCTCGTCCGGTCGATCGGCGTCTCGAACTTCACGCCCGCGCACATCGAGCGGCTGGAGAAGGAGACCGGAGTACTGCCCTCGGTCAACCAGATCGAACTGCACCCCTACCTGCCCCAGCACGACCTGCGTGCCTTCCACGCGGACAAGGGCGTCCGCACCGAGAGCTGGAGCCCCCTGGGACGGGGCACGCCGCTGCTGGAGGACCCGACGGTGGCGCGGATCGCCGAGGCGCACGGGGTGACACCCGGGCAGGTCGTCCTGCGCTGGCACACACAGCTGGGCGCGGTGCCCATCCCGAAGTCGGCGAGCCCCGGGCGGCAGCGCGCGAACCTCGACGTCTTCGGCTTCGAACTGGACGCCGACGAGATGCGGGCCGTCGCCGACCGGGCGCCCCGGCGGGTCGGCGGGGACCCCGAGGTGCACGAGGAGTTCTGACGGGTACCCGGGGCCCGCGAGGCAGGAAGGAGCCGCACGTGGCTGAGCGGGACCGGCTGCGGGACTACCGCGGCAAACGCGACTTCGACCGGACCGGCGAGCCGGAGGGCAGCGGGGCACCCTCCGGGGACGAGCCGCGGTTCGTGGTGCAGATCCACGACGCGAGCACCATGCACTTCGACTTCCGGTTGCAGGTGGACGACGTCCTGAAGTCCTGGTCGATCCCCAAGGGCCCCTCGGCGGATCCGAAGGACAAGCGGCTGGCCGTGCCCACGGAGGACCATCCGTTGGAGTACGAGGAGTTCGAGGGCGTGATCCCCGCGGCGAGTACGGCGGCGGCACGGTGATCGTCTGGGACCACGGCACGTACGAGCCGCTGAGCCACGACCGCGAGGGCCGGCCCGTGGACTTCGCCGAGTCGCTGGAGCGCGGGCACGCCACGTTCCGGCTGAGCGGGGCGAAACTGCACGGCGAATACGCCCTCACCCGGTTCCGCGGCGGGCGGAGCGGCGACGGCGAGGAAGCCTGGCTGCTCGTGAAGCGCGCCGGAGGGCGTGCCCGTGCGCACGGGGCGCCCGATCCGCGCCGGGCGCGGTCGGCCAAGTCCGGCCGCACCCTCGCTCAGGTCGCCTCGCACGCCGCCGGGGAGTGAGCGGCGATGGCCGGGCTGGTGGAGTCACTCCCCGCCGAGCAGCGTCGGCTCGCGGGCCGGGCGCGCCCGGGGACGGAACTGGCGGCCCGCCCGATGCTCGCCACGCTGAGTGACCGGCGGGACTTCACGGGCCCCGGCGAGGAGTGGGTGTTCGAGCGGAAGCTGGACGGTTCTCCAGACACTTGAAGTTGTCTCATCCGAGTGACATCGCGGAATCTCCCAGCACACCTCCGACCGACACCGAAAGACTGCACGTTGCCAGAGTGGTGACGCATGCCTGTGGGGTCACGTGCAGCTGTTCTTCACCGACCAGCGGAAGGTCTGGAAGGTCGGCCAGGTCGCTGGATTGAGTCAGGCAGAGCTGTCAGCTCTGTTCGCCCGGCGTCTGGTGCCTTCGGTACGCCGATCCTGCTGGATGAAGCGATGCGCCCGGTCGAGCCGGTGTCGTCGTGGTTCCGGTCGCTGGCGCTGGAACGCAAAGACGCCAAGACGATGCGGTCGTACGCGTACTCCGTGCTGATGCTGCTGCACTTCCTGCTGGCCCGTGGGACGGTTCTGCAGTCGGTCACGGAGACCGACCTTCGGGAGTTTCGTCTGTGGCGGCAGGACGAAGCAGAGGAGGTCGTCGGTGACGCCGCCTGGGACCGGGACTGGGCCGCCATCGAGTCTCTGTACCGGTATCTGATCCGGATCGGTGTCGTCACCCGGCAGCCCTGGCGGGCGACACCGCAGCGTGACAACCTCGCCAGCAGAATCCGCCCTGACCTGCGCGTACGGCACATGGAGCTCGACCAGTACCTCTACCTGAGGGACGTCGGATTCGGAGGACTGACTCCGGAGGCCGGACTGGATGTCTCGTTCCGGGGCTGGCGGCCCCACTGAAACCGCGCCGCCTGCGAACTGGCGCTGATGACGGGGATGCGGATCCAGGAGTGGTCCACCTTGCTCCTGCCCGAGCTCGGTCTGGTGGATGGCCAGCGGCCGGCGTTCGCGGACGTCGAGCTGAAGGCTTGCGCCAAGTTCGGACGGCCGCGCTCGGTCTATGTCGCGCCGGACCCGATGGAGCTGCTCGATCCCTACCTGCTGCTCGAACGTCCGGAGATCGTGGCGAAGGCCCAACGCTCACTTCGACGGCGGCACCGAGAGCTGTTCGTGATCCAGCGCCTGGAGGCCGACGGCACGAGGGTCCGCGGGGTACTCGACGGCCTGACAATCACGCGCACGGTCAAGAACATGAAGCCGGGCCTTCGGCGTCTGGCGGTGGTGGAGACCGGTGACGGCCTCGATCCGCTGGAGGGCCTGGGACCGGATGAAGGCGTGGGCCGGCGACCGGCACGCGCCGGTGCTACCCAGGCGGTGCTGGGTCTACCACGACCTTCGGCACACCTTCGCCTTGCGACTTTTGATCTTCCTGACGCGCGAGGCCCTGAACGACGCCGAGGACCAGGGACTGCCGATGTCCACGCTGCTGGACCACATGACGGGCAATCCGCTGCTGGTGGTCCAGCGCCGCCTGGGCCACGCACACCCGTCGACCACCTACCGCTACATCCGCTACCTGAAGGACCCGATGCGGGAGGTCGATGACGCCTTCCGCGAGTGGACGGCCACCGGCGGCGCCTCCTACACCACGATCGCCAGCAGCCTGATGGACTTGGAGGACGCCGGTCATGCCCCGTCGCGGCCACTACACCCGTGATTTCCCCCCTGCTGTTCCTCGCCCTGCGGCACCGGCCCGGGTCGGCGTTCGCGAGGTGTCGACGGTCGATGGTCAGGGCCGCCCTCGGACGGTGACGTTCGATCCGGCACGCTTCGTCTGCGCGAAGCTGGCCGGGGAACTCGCTGATGAGTGGGTGGAGTTGGTGGAGGACGCCCGTTACGGTCCGACTTCGGCGACGCACTACCGGCAGACGATCGAGGCGTTCTGCATGCACGTCGATGCCACCGCCCCCCGACCGCACCTGGCGAGTCTGGCGGGCACCGACCCGGACCTGCATCACGCGGTGACGGAATGGGTCCGTCTGCTGCCCTCCCGGCACCCGCCTGGCTCGCGAAGTCCGGCCTGGCACGCGGGTCGGCTGAGGACGCTGATCGGGCGGCGGTCGCTCCACGCCGAGCGTGTGGTCGCTGGGCACTTGCACGGCTGGCTCGAAGGCGCCCTGGGATTGCGTCGAGGGGAGACCACTGAGCTGGACGAGTTCTCCCGGGCCGACAGGAAGAAGATCGTTCAGGCCGCCTGGGCCGCCCGATTGGAGGTCGAGAGGCGCGTCGCCCGAGGCTGGGACCTCGCAGCCCGCGGCCGTGATCCGCGCGAGGGCGGCTGGGCCGAGGAGGCCCACCTCCTGTGGGCGATCGCTCATGATGCCCTGAACTGCACGGAGATCAGCCAGGCCCTTCCGTCCTGGCGGAACATGCCGCCGAGCCTGCGGCAGCTGGCGCCGGCTGACACCCGCCCGGTCGCCGCGAAGGCCGCTGTCGTCAGGGGGCTGGTGAGGCAGTTGTTCCTGCACAACTCCGATCTGCAGGCTTACCGGATTTTGCTGATGGCAGCGACTGGCCGGGCCCCGGAGGAAGTGGCAGCGCTCACCGAGCACGACATCGAGTTCGGCTCCTCCAGCGTGACGATCGACTTCAGCAAGGGCCGGGCCCGCGCCCGAATGCGCCAGGCGTTCAGCACACTGGCGCCGGCGAGCCCGGCTCTGCTGCACCCAGCCCGGCCCCGGCTCGACGCCGGGGAGATCTGCCGTCGGCTGCTGGAACTGAACAGGCCGCTGGCCGAAAGGTTCGGCATCTCGCCTGTCCCGCTGTTCCTGCGGGCGGCAATGTTCTGGCCGCAGGTCACACCCGCCAGGCTCGACCGGACGTCGACTTTCGCCGACTGGCTGCGAGAGCGAGGGTTGTCAGTCGACGGCCGGCCGGACATCCGGCGCCTGCGCAAGTCCAGCAAGGTCGAGAAGGCCATCACCTTCAAGGGCCGCGTCAGTGACATCGCCGACGACCACTCGATCCAGACTTTCCACCGCCACTACGCGCACGGCACGACCTTGAAGGTGATCGCCGGCAGCGTGATCACCGCAGCGCAGACGCGCTGGCTCGACAAAGCAGTGGCCGGTCCCGTCGTGCTGGGCGAGGGAGCCGAGCAGTCGCTGGGCCAGCCGGGTTCTGCCGCCGCCCTGGGTCTGTCGGAGGAAGAAGTGGAACAGCTTCGCACCGGGCAGCTCGACATGGGCGTCTCCAGCTGCAGGGACCCCTTCGCTTCTCCCTACGGACGCGCCGGCCAGCTCTGCCCGGTCGCCCCCACCCGCTGCCTCGAATGCCGCAACGCGTTCGTGCTGCCCTCGAACCTCCCCCAGCTTCTGCTCTTCTCCGACCATCTCGAACGCCTCCAGCTGCGGCTGTCGCCTCAGCTCTTCCACACGCTCTGGAGACAGAGCCGCGTCAACGTCACCGAAGCGATCAAGGCCCGCACCGACACAGAGATCGCTCACGCCCGCCGCCAGATCACCGAAGGCAAGGCGGCCCTGCCTCTCCCCTCTCGGCACACGTGGAGTTCGACGCATGACCAGCCGCCTGCCGCTCGCCCTGCCCGTCTCGGTCTTCCGGGACGACGAGCCCGTCATCCAATCCCACTCGGTCCCGGAAGGCGCCTGTCCGCCGCTGTTCGGCAACACCGGCTGCTGGGACCTGAATGGCATCGTCCGCAGGGCACCGAACCTGGCTGCCGCCGGCTTCCGCGTGATCTTCCGCGAGCTGGATGCTCAGTGGAATCTCCTGGCCCGCGAGATGGCCATGATCTAGTTCAACCCACGCCACCCAGCCGTACTCGCCCGCGGGCTGCATCTTCCGCCCGACCCGGTGGCACCGCACACGGTCTCCCAGCGCATCGGACACCTGCGAGCCCTGAACGCCTACGGCGTCTCCGACAGCTTCCCCATGGGTCGGTGACTGGCGCGACGACGACTTCAAGACCTACATCGAGCACCGCTGCCAGCAGAGCGAAGCGGCCAGCGCCACCGGCCACGTCCACGTGATCAAGACCCTGCACCGTTTCCGGGGAACACTGGCCAGCACTGGGCTGGCACGTGATCCCTGGCCCGACACCAGCACGAACGCCGTCGTCGACCACCCCACCGTCCCCGAACTGAAAACCCCTGTGATCCGGCCGGAGACATGGTTCCCGCTCGTCCGCGCTGCATGGGCGTACATCAACGACTTCGGTCCCGACATCCTGCGCGCACTCGATTACTGGCGCCGTCTTCAGACCGAAGCCCGCCCGCTGTCCACGGCCGACGCGGACACCCGCTTCACCGCCTGGGTCGCCGACCCCGGCAACGAGGTCCCCGTGCACCAGCTCACGGGGAAATCGACGGTGAACTGGCAGCTGCTGACCTTTCTTATCGGTTTCGAGTCCCGCAAGATGGCCTTCTTCACCAAGCAGAACCGCGCTGGCCTCGCCCGCCGGGCCACCGCCGAACGGCTCGTTGCCGAGGGCCGAATTCGCACCAGCCTGATCGACGGGCTGCGCGAGGTGACCAGGCCGGACGACAGCCGCGGCCCCTGGCACGGCACTCTCCAGCCTCGCGAACTCGCGGTTGAGTGCCTGGCCCTGCGCAATGCCTGCTATGTCTTCGTCGCCGCGCTGTCGATGATGCGTGACGGCGAGAACGGGGCGGAGTTGCATCTGATGCAGCACTCCGCAGGGTCCAAGTAAGCGCGAATCGGCAGGTGATGGGCCTCTGCTCCGCCATCTTCTCGCACCGTGCAGGCGATCTACCAGCGGCTCTTGCTCTTCACCGAGTCTATCCCAACAATGTTGCACCTAACGCAACGGAGGCTGGAGTGGCGAAAGCGGCTGATTTGGCGGGTGCGGCACGCCTGATGCTCGTCGACGGGATCTCCTACCTGGACCCCGAACCTGCCGTGTTCGAGGCCATGCTGGAGGGGTGGACCAAGCAGCAGCGGGCCCGCTTCCTGAAGTGGGACGGGACCATCAAGCCGCGGCTGTCACTGGTCCGCCGGTTCGCCGAGTACTCCAACCAGTACCCGTGGCAGTGGCAGTCGGTCGAGTTCGAGGCGTTCATCGACCATCTGCGGACGAAGACACCGACGTTCACGGTGTCGAGCGGCCGGAACTACCAGAACCACCTGCGGCTGTTCTGCGAGTACATCACCGACCCGCGCTACGGCTGGATGTCCGTCTGCCAGGAGCGCTTCGGCGAGGTGCCGGTCCAGATCCTGCACGAGTGGAACACCGTCACCCACGTCAGTGAGTACGAGGGCGACCCGAGTCGTCGGCCGCTGACCTACGACGAGATCCAGGACCTGTTCGACGCCGCCGACGGGCGGGTCGAGGAGATCCGAAAGCACGGCCGCAAAGGTGCGTTGACCGCGATGCGCGACTCCGCCCTGCTCAAGACCTACTACGCCTATGGCATGCGGCGCCGGGAGAACGTCGGCCTCGACCTCGCCGACCTGCGGCGCAACGCGAAGGCTCCGCAATACAGGCGACATGGAGCGGTGTTCGTGCGCTGGGGCAAGTCCTCCAAGGGCAGCCCGCCCAAGCGCCGCACCATTTTCACTGTCCCTGAGATGGACTGGATCGTCGACGACCTCGACCACTACCTGACCGAGGTCCGGCCCCGCTTCAACGTGGGGAAGCACCCTGCGATCTGGGTCACCGAACGCGCCGGGCGGCTGTCACGCCGGTCGGCGAACGAAGCCTTCGAAGCCGCCAGGCAAGCCGCTGACCTGCCCGAAGAACTCGAATTGCACTGTCTGAGGCATTCCTATATCACGCATTTGACCGAATTTGATTGCCCGGAAAGATTCGTTCAGGACCAGGCCGGCCACGGCTATGCCAGCACCACGGCCCTCTATACCGGCGTCTCGGACGAGTACCGCAACCGGCTGCTGCACAAGAAGTTGGGCCAGCGATTCCCCGGCATCTGGGAGGACCCGAAGTGATCAAGAAGATGGGCTACCGCTGGAACCTGCGCAAGCTCATGGCCGACCGGGAGATGTTCCAGACCACCGACCTGGTGCCGCTGCTCGCCGAACGGGGCGTCAACCTCTCGCGCGAGCAGGTCTTCCGCCTGGTCACGCAGCCGCCGCAGCGGCTGTCAATGGACACCCTCGCGGCTCTGTGCGACATCCTCGGCTGCCAGCCCAACGACCTCATCGAGGTCCAGGTCGTCAACGAAGAGGTACGCAAGACCGCCGGCGGCGAGACGCCCGGCCCGCTTCCGGCCGTGCGCCGCACCTCGATCCGGCGGCCGGAGGGCCTGTGAGCTCATCCTCTCCGACTGCTCCGTCAACCGTCGCCCGGCTCGCCGCGCAGGCAGCCCGCCTGGATGCCGCGACGGCCGCCGCCGTCGGCCACCTCACCTCGGCTCTGCCGTCGCTCGTCCGCCAGGACGCCGAGGCCGCGCTGGTGACCGCGGTGCCGATCCCCACCCGCGGGGCGGCTCGCTACCTGGAAGAACTGGCCGGACACTTCGCCGCCCACCCCGACGCGCTGACGTCAGGCAGCTCACTCTGTCCACCGGTCCTGCTTCGGCTCGTCGAAGCCCTGCACGATGCCGGGCACCCTGTGGTCCGTCCCGGATGCGCACACTGCGGAAAGATCCGGTCTGACCTGCGGCAACTCCGCCTTGAGGGGCGCCTCTGCGGTTCGTGTGACGCCCGAAGCCGCCAGCGCGAAACCTGTGCACGGTGCCACCGTGACGGCCAGCGCGTCGTCGCCCGTCGCCCCGAGGGACCGATCTGCAACCGTTGCTACCGCGCCGACCCCACCACGTTCGAGGAGTGCGCCGAATGCGGGCAGCTCCGACACCCGGTGGTACGGCGGGACGACGGCCGAGGGCTATGCATCAAGTGCTGGAAACGCCCCATGCACACCTGCGTGAGCTGCGGAAAGAACGCAGCCGCCGCCCTCGTTGACGACGACGGCGCACTCTGCCACCTCTGCTACAACCGCCATCGCCGACCACGGCGGCTCTGCGGTCGGTGCGGACAGCTCAAGCGCATCGCCCGCAACGCGCGCGACGGGCAGCCGGACCTCTGCGACGGCTGCTACCAGGGACCCGACGCGACCTGCTCGATCTGCAGCCGGGTCCGCCCTGCGCCAGTCGCGACGAACAGGGACAGCCGGTCTGCGCCACCTGCTACCAACGTCATCGCACCGGCGAGCCGTGCGCACGCTGCGGCCGGACCAAGCCGGTCAACACCCGGTGGCCGATCGGGCCGGTCTGCATGACCTGCTACACCGCTGTGCTCCGCTCACCGGCCGAGTGCCCTCGCTGCGGCATGGTCCAGCCGCTGATCGCGCGGGATGACGACGGCGCCGAGGTCTGCGGACCGTGTGTCGGGTTCGCCGCCGACTACACCTGCAAGCAGTGCGGCCGGACGGGCAATCCCCACAGCCGCGGCCGATGCGCTCACTGCGTGCTCGCCGAACGCGTCAACGCCCTGCTGGCCGGACCCGACGGCACGGTCACCCCACAGATGGAACCGCTCGCGGCCGCGCTGACGGACGCTCCCTCACCGTTCCCCGCCATCCAGTGGATCAAGGAGAGCCCGAACACCAAGCTCCTCGCCCGGCTCGCGGCCGACGTCCACGAACTTAGTCACGAACTGCTGGACGAGCTCCCGCCCAGTCGGAACCAGCGTTACGTCCGTCAACTCCTCGTTCACACAGGCATCTTGGAGGAACGCCACGAGGACCTCGAACGCATCCCGGGCTGGCTGGAGCACGAACTAGCGGACAAGCCGGCCGCACACGCCAACCTCGCCCGCCCGTTCCTGCACTGGTTTCTGCTTCGACGAGCACGCCAACGGACCGCCCACCGCCACCATCCCGCCTCCGCCGACCGCGACCTGCGGCGCCGCGTCAGCGTCGCCCTGGACTTCCTGGCCTGGATGGACCAACGCGACCTGGTCCTCGCCGACCTCGCCCAAGAACACATCGACGACTGGATCGCCGGAGCCACCAGCCAACGCCGATACCTGATCCGATACTTCCTGAAGTGGACCACGAGCCGTCGCCTCACCCGCGAACTGACCGTCCCCTCCATCCCGAGGCAGGAGCCCCAAGACCTGCTCGACGAGGACGACCGGTGGCCCCTCCTCCAAAGCTGCCTGACCGACGATGCCCTGCCCACGGACGTCCGAGCTGCCGGTGCGATCACCTTGCTGTTCGGTCCGTCCACTGAACGTCTCTGCCATCTGACGCCCGAGCACCTCAAATTCGACAACAAGCACGCCCACCTCATGCTGGGCCGCCACCCCGTCCTGCTGCCGCCAAGGCTCGCCGAACTGCTCCGCCAACTTGCCGAACAGCCCCAGCTGCGGCCGCAGCTCTCACGAGTTCAGCCGGGCCCACGGTGGCTCTTCCCGGGCATGGTCCCGGGCAGGCCGATCTCGACGCACGCCATGACCCAGAAATTGGGCCGGCACGGCATCCCTGTTCGTACCGCTCGCAACGCGGCGCTGGCCGCCCTCGCTGCTGATCTCCCCAGCCCGATCCTCGCCGACGTGACCGGGATGCACCGCCACACCGCCCTCCGCTGGGTCGCCTACGCCCGACGCGACTGGGCTGAATACCTCGCTGCTCGGGCGGAAGACCCGTAGAGCAGGCCAGCAGAGCCGGGGGGTGAGCCGCAGTGTCACGTACCTAAGGCTGGGGCTCATGAAGCGGGGCGCAGCCCTCCCCGAGATGCAACCCGAGTTAGGGGGGCGCACGATGAGAAAAGGGCACCTTCCCGGAGGTGATCAGGATGCAACGTGTGCTCATCGCTGCAGCGGGCCCTGGCTCTTCATCGCACGACACTTCTGCGACCGTCGCAGTGACCAGCCCCAGGCCGCACACACGTTAAACCGTCCAACGACCCTCGTGGCCCAGGGACCGGACGACGTGTGCAACTACACCGATAGTCGACCGAACCTTCACCTGAGTCATCCAGGTCAGCAGTCCAATAAGCCCAGTGCTACCTAAATCAAGCTATAGGCGCCGGCCTGGACGAGGACGGAGACTTCGGGCGGGTCACGCAATCAGCAACAGAAGACTTCCAGCGATGTGCCGACATCGTCGTCGATGGGCGCATCGGAGCCCAGACTTGGTCGTTCCTTTCCTTCTGGGCCCATGCGCCAGGCGCTCCCTTCTTTGATGGGTCCGGCGCAGTGCGGTGCGGTCCCAAAGCTAAGTGAGCACTCCTATCCAAAGGGGACTCATATGCTCAGGAAGCTAGCTTTTTGCTTCGGGGCACTAGTTCTCTGTTTTGGCATAGCAGCGCATCAGGCGACTGCCAGCACCAGACAGCCGATTCCCGAGCATTGCCGAGACCTTTACTTCTTTGGCGGGCACGGTCTAGGCGAGGGTGGAGCGGACGACTGGGGAGCACAGTCCAAGACGTATACAATAACTACGTAAAGGGCATAAACAACGCCGACCCTGACGTGTCAGTAGACGGCGAAGCGATTGCCTACCCAAGGACAGAGTTTCCAAAATTCGGGCCTGCCGAATACGTGAAAGAGAGGTTCAAAGGAGAACGGCCAGAGGTGGTTGCCGGGGCTGCTGCACTGAAGAGGCAACTCGCTAGTAGGATAAGCGATTGCCGAGGTACGGAACACTATGTTCTCGCCGGATTCTCGCAGGGCGCATGGGTGATTCACCAGTACCTGAAGAGCGCACCCAAAGAAGTTCTGGATAAGATCTCGGGGGTTGCAGTACTCGGCGATCCGCAGTTCAAAAAAACTGGAATCATCCCGAAGCTGCTTCCAAACTACGTAATCAATCCTTATTTTCCTCCCGGGGTCATGCATCAAAGTTTGTGCCTTTCATATGACCTGCCAGGAGCAGGGCGCGTCGTGAACGACCCAATTTGCCGATTCTCCCTAGTAGATTTCACGAGAGGAGATGAATCGGATCTAAGGAACTGTGAACTGGCCGCCGAAGGCCTGATCGACACAATCTGGTGCCCACATCTTCGCTACGTTCAGTCAGGCGGCACAAAGCGCCTCGCCGATTTTCTTGTCAATGCGAGCTGAAAACACAATGCCCTCTCGCCGTCTAACGCGGGTAGGCGATGCCTGAGGCTCCGCGGCTCGACCCGCCAGGCAGGAGCGTGATGGACGATGTCGGAGACCATTAGCTGCCCCCATTGCGGCGCGCTGGCTGCGCACGATGACACATTCTGCGCTATTTGCGGCCACCGAATTGGACCGGAAGGTGTCATCGATACACGCAAGCCAAGAACTGAGTCGGGCTTGGATTCCGCGACCCCCGCTGTTCCAGAACGGGCATATGTTAACCAAGCAGCGGAGATTAATTCGAACGCTCTTTACGCAGAGTACGATTCCCGGAAGCTCGCCGTGCTGACAGGGTACGTGGCGGGCCTCATAGGCTTCCCTATCGGACTGCACAGGCTGTACGCCGGGAAGCCGCTGTGGTGGATCTATTTGATTCTATTCATCCTTGGCGCCATCGGAAGCCTCCTTCTCGTCGGATTTGTTTTCTTTGGGGTCATGTTTATCTGGTGGATTATTGACATGGCGCTCATGAAAAGGTGGGTGGAGAGGCACAACCAGATCCTGCGCCACCAGATCTTCGGCTGGGCAAGGGAAGCCGATAGGCCTCACCACTCGGACTGGGAGACGCGAGCGAGCTGACGCCTATTGCGTGGAACTAGAAAGTGAAGTCTCGATGCATTCGGGGGCTAGCAGTGGCAGGCCAACCTCGACTCCATTGCACGAACGGACATATGCTGCCGCCTGACAAGGAGGCGTCTAAGTTCTGCACAATTTGCGGTGCTCCCGTAGTGATCGCTTGTCCCAATGGCCACGAGGTCAAGCCGGCCCCCTATTGCAGCGTGTGCGGTGCATCCTTGCCCTCCACCGGCCTTCCCGCCGGTGACGGATCCTCCGAAACGTCACTGCCACCGACCGGTCCGAAGAAGTTCCGACGTGCACCACCAGCCCTCCTAATCGTCGGAGCGGTGCTACTGGCCATGCTCGTTGGGATCGGGGCCTACTTCGGTATCTCACGGCTGAGCAGCTCAGATTCCAGCCCCGAGCAGAGCCCGCCCGCACAGCCACCGCCCAGTACCCAGACGTCCTCGGCGCCGGTAGCCAGCGATGTCCCTCAGCAATACCTCGGCACCTGGGGCAGCAGCATCGACAACGCCTCCGGACACCACACCCGCCATCTCGTCATCCAGCAAGGCGAGGTCGGCGACACAGTTCTCGTGCTCACAGCAGACGGCCCCACCAAGGACGGCGGCACGTATCACTGTGTCTTCACAGCGCAGTTGGCCTCAGCACCCACGGGCGACGGTCCCCTCCGCATCGGGCCGTCCACAGTGACCGTGGCTGAACCGGCGTCAGCTTGCACCCCAGGTGCCGCCAGCACCATCACCCTGCAGCCCGACGGCCGACTCCGGCGCGTGAACGGTGAGCAGTTGACATATACAAAGGCAGACTGAACCAGGTCAGGGGCAGTCCCGCACTCGCTGCGGGACTGCCGTGAGCAGGCCAACGAGCAGACAAGCAAGACCCGACCAAGTGAGGGTTTCTGACGAAGAGGACAACATGTCACGGGAATACTACACAGTGGGAATATCCCCCCTGCGCCAGTAATCCGCGAGATCACCAAAGATGCTCTCACCGAGTACTTCGGCGCCCCGGCGGTGAAGTCGGTCAAACGCAAGCTCGATCCCGACCTGCCCACCGCACACTGGTGGATCATCGCACCGGTCGCCCAGGCCATCGAAACCGCCATACACCTGTCGACGAGCGACACGCTAGCCTTCGCGGCGGTCACCCCGCGCTTCCACGGCAGTGGCTTCACCAGCCAGACCGCCGTCAGGTGCTTCATCAAGCACGTCAACCGTCACCGGAGCGTCACCGGCCTTGCCGAGATCCCTGCCGGCAAGGTCACCCCGCACATGTTCCGCAGGACCATGGCCATGCTCACCCGCGACTATCCCGGATCGGAAATCGCCGTCGGGATGCACCTCAAGCACGCGGCCACCCAAGTCCTGGCCAATCGCTGGACCCAGGGCTACATGGATCACGACCCCTCCTGGGCCCGTCTCCTCACCACCGCCATCGCCGAACGTCGGTTCCAACGACTGAAGGACCTTTTCGACGCCGACAGCCGCTGCGAGACCATCGGCTTCGGGCCCGGTGCTGACCAGATGCGTTCGGCCTTCGCTGCCGTCCGAGAGAAGGCCGAAGCCCTCCGAGCGAGCGGAAGGCCCAGAGAGGGGACATTCGCGTCGAACACGGCCTGCTTAAACGCACACACCTGTCAATTCGGTTCGGAAAGCTCAACCACTGCACCCTGGACGAGAACAACCCCGTCGGCGCGAAGTGCCTCGAAGACGCCATCGTGCCCCAGGACACCGAGGGCCACTCATCGACCGCTGCCAGCCCGCACGCTGAAGCAACAGCATCATCGCCCCGGAGCACCTGCCTATCTGGTAGGCCGAGCACGCCTCCCTGACCAAACTGCGGAGCCTCCCCGCACTCCCGGCGAACCACAGAACCCTGATCGACCAGCAGATCCGCGACGTCGAGATCGCGCTCACCAAGGCGGGAGAAGCATGACCGCCCCAACCCGGCCCGGCCTCTCCGCCACGGCCGAGAAAGCCCTTCGAGAGGCCATGGAACGGCTCTTCACTGGTCGGCCCATCCGCACCGACGGCAAGCTCACCAAGCAGAACCTCTGGCGGGAAGCGGGCGTCAGCCGGGCCACGATGAACCGGGCAACCGCTGTGCTCGTCGACTGGGACAACCACGTCAGCCACAGCGCGGCAAGCAAACACGACCGGGCCCAGGCCGCAGAGATCGCCCGCCTCCGCCGCCAAGTGCGAGACAACCGAAACGAGCGACAACGACTCCAAGACGAAGTCGACGCCGCCGCCACGGTCATCGTGGCCCTGCTCGCCGAGAACACGGCCCTCCGCGAGCAACTCGCGAAAAGGTCAGCCGTCGTGGTCCCTCTCGATCGCGGGCATGCAGTGCGAGATGACCACCGGCTTCATGCCCACGACTGACGCTCGGGCAAGAACAAAGCGTCACGGCGGCGGCGTGGTGAGTCTGACGGCCACGGCGTCGAGGACCCAGTCCAGGCCGGTCGCGAAGGATGTCTCGGCGTCCACGTCCGTGCCGTCGTACACGGCCTTGGCCAGTGCCGGGAAGCGGCCCGTGGACAGCATTCTTGTCACATGTGGGCCATGGGCGCGCTGCCAGTCGCGCTCGGACAGGCCCGTGGCGCGCTCGGCCCGCAGGTTCGTGATCTCGCGCCTGATCGCGCCGGTGAAGTAGGCGCTGACCGTCTCCACGGCTCGCATGACGGTGTCGATGTCGGTGAGGCCGACAAGGGCGGCCAGCGTGGTCTCGGTCACGGCGAGGCCGTTCGGGCCCAGGGCCGGGCGGCGGCCGAGCAAGTCGGCCAACCATTCGTGACGGAGAGCTACCTGCCTGGTGCGGTGGGCGAGGACGCGCAGCGCCTCCCGCCAGTCACCGGGCTGCTCCTCGGGAAGGATCTCGGCGTAGACCTCGTCCACCATGAGGTCGAACAACTCCTCCTTGGTGGAGATGTATCCGTACAGCCGCATCGGGCCGGCGTTCAGTCGGCCGGCGACCTTGCGCAACGACACCGCCTCCAACCCGCCCTCGTCGGCCAGCGCGATGGCGGCGGCCACGATCCGCTCCCGATC
Organism: Streptomyces tuirus; assembly: GCA_018195615.1. Classification (GTDB taxonomy): domain Bacteria; phylum Actinomycetota; class Actinomycetes; order Streptomycetales; family Streptomycetaceae; genus Streptomyces; species Streptomyces tuirus_A. Next base: position 283,425 of record JAGTPG010000002.1, read on the forward strand.
GAGCGGCACGGGGCGAGTCGGCGGCTCCGGCCGGTCCCACACAGTCATGGGCACATCGTACTGTTGCAATACAGCGCATTGGAGAAATACGGTGTATCGCTATGAGACAACGCATCGCCGTGGTCGGGAGCGGTCCTGGCGGCCTCACCTTCGCCCGCGTCCTGCACCGCCATGGCCACCCTGTCACCGTCCTCGAACGCGATGCCGCCCTCGATGCCCGACCCCAGGGCGGCACGCTGGACCTGCACGAAGGGCTGGGTCAACTCGCGCTGGACAAGGCCGGGCTACTGGCGGAGTTCCAGGCGCTGTCCCGTCCCGAGGGGCAGGCCATGCGCATCCTGGACACGGACGGAACCGTCCTGCGCGATTGGCGACCCCGTCCAGATGACCGGGCCAATCCCGAGGTCGACCGAAGGCAACTCCGTGACCTGCTACTCGGCCCTCTCGACGTCCAGTGGGGACGGGGCGTGACTCACGTGGTGCCGGGGACCCGGGACGGCGTACTGGTCCATTTCGCGGACGGGCGACAGCAAACGTTCGACCTCGTGGTCGGCGCGGACGGCGCCTGGTCCCGGGTCCGCCCAGCAGTCTCGTCGGTGACGCCGCACTACACCGGCGTCACCTCAGTCGAGACCTCCCTCGACGACGTCGACACCCGCCACCCCGACCTCGCCCGGTTGATCGGCGACGGTTCCGTGGCCGTGTACGGGGTGAACCGAGCTCTCGTCGCCCAGCGCAACAGCGGCGGCCACGTCAAGGTGTACGTCCAGTTCCGCGCTCCGCTGGACTGGCACGCGAACATGGACCTGGCCGACGCCGAGGCCGCGCGATTGAGCCTGCTGGCTCTGTTCGACGGCTGGGCCGCCCCGTCCTCGACCTCCTCCACCACGGCAACGCCTTCGTCCACCGCCCCCTCTACGTCTTGCCCGTGTCCCACACCTGGACCCACGTCCCCGGCGTGACGCTACTGGGCGACGCCGCCCACCTGATGCCCCCACTCGGGGCGGGCGCGAACCTCGCGATGCTGGAAGGCGCCGAACTCGCCGAGGCCATCGCCACCGGCCCTGGAGACCTCAACGAGGCCATCCACGCCTTCGAGGAACAAATGTGGGGACGAGCCAGCAGGTGGGCGAAGATCACGACGGCCGGTCTGGAACGCCTCGTGAGTCCGGATCCCGCCGAAGCCCTCGCCCTCTTCGACCAAGTCCAGCCATCCTGACTGCCCAGCGCGAGAGCACCAGCACCAACAGCTCGCCATGGCTTCACGGGGCAGTTCAGCACCGCCGCAGTCCCTTCCGGCAAGACCACCGCTGGACTGTCTCATGGAACACGTCAAAGTCTGGAGAACGATGGCTTCCGGATGCTGGCGGTCCGGGAGGGCGAGCGGGTGACGCTGCTGTCCCGGTCGGGCCGTCGGCTGAACGACACCTACCCGGAGATCGTGGACGCACTCGGGGCCCAGTCGTGCGCGGACTTCGTCCCCGACGGTGAGATCGTCGCGTTCTCGGGCGGGCGCACCGACTTCGCCCGGCTCCAGCGGCGCATGGGGCTGACCCGGCGTCAGGACGTGGCGGCGAGCGGCGTGGCCGTGACGTACTACGTGTTCGACCTGGTCCGGCTGGACGGGGCCGACATCGGGCAGCTGCCGCTACGGGCCCGCAAGTCGCTGCTGCGCCGGGCGCTGTCGTACCGGTCGCCGCTGCGGCTGACGCCGCATCGCAACGCGGGCGGTGCCGAGCGGCTGGCGGACGTCTGTGCCCGTGGCTGGGAGGGCCTGATCGCCAAGCGTGCCGACCGGCGCGTACGAGCCGCGCCGGTCGGCGGACTGGCTGAAGCTGAAGTGCTCCCAGGGGCAGGAGTTCGTGTCGGCGGCTTCACCGAGCCGGCCGGGAGCCGTTCGGCACGGGCTTCGGCCGGAGCGCGCTGGTCGACCTGCGCGAGCGGCTCGACGGCCTGCGGGAGTCCGCCTCGCCGTTCGACGGCCCGGTGCGGGAGGCGAGAGCCAGGTGGGCGCGCCCGGCGCTGGTGGCGCAGATCGCGTTCACCGAGTGGACCCGTGACGGCATGCTGCGCCACCCCCGTCACCTGGGGCTGCGCGACGACAAGAAGCCGCGGGACGTGGTGCGGGAACGGCCGTCGGGGCGCGTGGCCGGGTGAGCGTCCCGGTCAGAACAGCGGCGTGAGCGGTTGTTCGCACCAGATCGTCTTGCCGCGGGTGGTCTGCCGGCTGCCCCAGCGCTGGGTGAGCTGGGCGACCAGCAGCAGTCCGCGGCCGCCCTCGTCGTCCTGGTGGGCCCGCCGCAGGTGCGGGGAGGTCGAACTGCCGTCGGAGACCTCACAGATGAGGGCCTGGTCGCGGATCAGACGGAGCTGGATGGGCGGGGCGCCGTACCGGATGGCGTTGGTGACCAGTTCGCTGACGACGAGTTCGGTGACGAAGGCCGTCTCGTCCAGTCCCCACGCGGTCAGCTGGTCGGTGGCGGCCTGGCGGGTGGCGGCGACCTGCGCGGGGTCGGGCGACACGTCCCAGGTGGCGACCTGGTCGGCACCCAACGCCCGGGTGCGGGCCACGAGCAGGGCCACGTCGTCGCTGGGTTCCTCCGGCAGTACGGCCTTCAGCACGGTGTCGCACAGGGCGTCGAGCGAGTCGGCGGGCACGGTCAGGGCGCGGCACAGCTCGTCGGTCGCGTGGTCGACGTCGCGGTCGCGGTCCTCGACGAGTCCGTCGGTGTAGAGGGCGACGACGGAGCCCTCGGGCAGCTGGAGCTCCGTCGCCTCGAACGGCAGCCCTCCGACGCCCAGCGGGGGCCCCGCGCTCATCGGGATCAGCCGGGTCGATCCGTCGGGCAGCACCAGGGCGGGGGCGGGGTGCCCGGCGGCGGCCAGGTTCAGGCGGCGCGTGACGGGGTCGTAGACGGCGTAGAGGCAGGTCGCGCCGAGTTCGGCGACCTCGTCGCCCTCGTCGTCCGAGGCGAGGTGGGTGACCAGGTCGTCGAGGTGGGTGAGGAGTTCGTCCGGCGGCAGGTCCACGTCGGCCAGGGTCCGTACGGCCGTGACGAGCCGGCCCATGGTCGCCGAGGAGGGGATGCCGTGGCCCACGACGTCCCCGACGACCAGTGCCACGCGGCTGCCGGACAGCGGGATCACGTCGAACCAGTCCCCGCCGATGCCGGCCGCCGAGCCGGAGGGCAGATAGCGGTGGGCGACCTCGACGGCGGCCTGGCCGGGCAGTCCGCGCGGCAGCAGGCTGTGCTGGAGGGCCAGCGCGGTGGTGCGCTCGCGGGCGAAGCGGCGGGCGTTGTCGACGCAGACGGCGGCCCGGCTGGCGAGTTCCGCCGCGAACACGGCGTCGTCGTCGCCGTAGTCGTCCACCTGCCGGATGCGTACGGCGACGGCGACGCCGAGGATGGTGCCGCGGGCCTGTAGCGGCACCGCCATCATCGAGTGCACGCCCTTGCGGTAGGGGCGGCCTTGCGGGCCGCGCGTGTTGCGCTCGGCGACCCAGCGCATGAACGACGGCTCGCCCGCCTGGCTGAGGATCGGGCGGCCCTCCCGCATCGCCCGGGCGATGGGTGAGAACGCGGGATAGACGTCGACATCCCCAAGTGCACGGCCGCTTCCGGGGTGCCCTCGGTGACGGAGCCGTGGGCGACCCGGCGCAGGACGATCTCCGCGGTGGGCACGGCCGGCGACTCCTCCGCGCCGAGGACCCAGTCGAACAGGTCCACGCTGGCGAAGTCGGCGAACCGGGGTACCACGATCTCGATCAGCTCTTCGGCGGTGCGTACCACGTCCAGGGTGGTGCCGATGGTGGCGGCGGCCTCGTTGAGCAGGGCCAGCCGCTGCCGTGCCCAGTACTGCTCGGTGCTGTCGAAGGCGGCCAGGGCGGTGCCCAGGAGTTCGCCGGAGGGATCGCGGACCGGCCACATCTCGGTGACCCACGCGTGTTCCCGGTTCAGGGCCGGGGCGCCCGTGTAGCTCTCGTAGCGGAGCGGGCGGCCCGTCTCGATGACATGGCGCAGATGCCAGTTGAAGCCCAGGCTGTGCTCGGCCTCCTCGACGGTCTCCGGGAAGTGCCGCCCGAGCAGGGCTTCCTCGGGGACGCCCATGACGTGGCAGGCCGCCTCGTTGACGCGCATATAGCGCTGGTCGACGTCGAACACGGACATCGATATGGCCGCCTGCTGGAAGGCCTGCCCGGCCAGGGACGTCTCGGCGCTGCCGGGCGACTCCGCGGTGATCACGTAGCCGTCCGGTTCCCCGTCCCGGCCGGCCACGACGCAGGCACTGACGCGCAGCCCGACCAGGTAGCCGTCGTGGTGGCGCACCATGACGGTGCCCGATCGCGCGGACAGCGTCTCGGGCGGCACGTCCTCGGCGAGCAGTTCCCGTACGGTCCGGCCCACGGCCTCCTCGGCCCGGTAGCCGGTCAGCCGCCGGGCACCCTCGCTCCACCCCGTCACAATGCCGCGGGCGTCGATGATCGCAGCAGCGGAGGCGTCCTCCATGTCGTCCAGGATTATCCCTTTGGCGCCCGCTATCAACCGCGACGGACCATTCGTGACGGTGTCAGCTCCGGTGGGCTCGCAGTGCGGCGAGCGCGCGGTCGGCGTGGGCGTTCATGCGCAGTTCGCTGCGGACCACGTCGAGGACGGTGTGGTCCCGCGCGATCACGAACGTGGTGCGCTTGGTGGGTGCCAGGGAGAAGCCCCGCCTGACGCCGAACCGCTCGCGGACCGTGCCGTCGGTGTCGGACAGCAGGGGCATACCGAGGGCGTGCTGTCCGGCGAACTCCTGCTGGCGCTCGACACTGTCCCCGCTGATGCCGACGGGGTGGGCGCCGACGGCTGCGAACTCGGCGGCGAGGTCGCGGAAGTGGCAGGCCTGTGCGGTGCAGCCGGGGGTCAGGGCGGCCGGGTAGAAGAAGAGCACGACGGGCCCCTCGGCGAGCAGCCCGGACAGGCTGCGGACGGTGCCGGTCTCGTCGGGCAGGGAGAAGTCCCCGACCTTGTCCCCGGGCTCCACGCGGGCGCTCACGACCGGCCCTCCGCGTTCCGTGCGACGCCGCGGGCCCAGAGCACGAGGGGCACCTGAAGCGGCAGGCGTCCGAAGGCCGCGGCCTTCTGCGGCGTGGGGCGGTGGCGCCAGTCGGCCGCCATCTTCACGTTGGCGGGGAACACCCCGACGAAGAAGGCCGCCGTGGCCAGTGCGGCCGCCTTGCGGGTGCGCGGCAGGGCCAGGCCGGCGGCCAGCGCGAGCTCGGCGGCACCGCTGGCGTAGGTCCAGGTCCTGGGCGTGCCCGGCAGACCGCGCGGCACGGTCGCGTCGAACGGGCGTGGTGCGGCGAAGTGGGCGACCCCCGCGGTGGCCAGCAGGCCGGCGAGCAGCAGGGGTGAGCGTTCGGACCGGGGCACGGTTCCTCCTCTGATGGCCTGCCGCGCGATATTACTGGACGGTAAAGGGGCGGATGCTCCCGGGGTTTCGACGATTCAGGCCCGGCGGTTGTGCGTGCCCGGCGTGTAGCCGAACGAGCGGCGGAACACGTCGATGAACGCGCTGGCGGAGGACCAGCCGCAGCGGTGCGCGACGGTCGTGACGGGCAGGCCGTCGGCCAGCATCCGCAGGGCGTGGTAGAGCCGTGACTGGGTGCGCCACTGCGGGAAGGTCATACCGAACTCGCGGCGGAAGAGCCGGCTGAGGGTCCGCTCCCCCACCCCGGTCGCGGCGCCGAGGGCGGCGAGGGTGCGCGCGTCGGCCGGGTCGGTGTGCACGAGCGCGCAGACGGCGGCCAGGCGCGGGTCGGTGGGCGTGGGCAGGCTGAGCGGCTGCTGCGGCGAGATCCGGAGCTGATCGCGCAGGACGGCGCGCAGCCGGTGGCGCTCGTGGCTGACGTCGGCGGGGTCGCGGGTGTAGGCGAGGATCAGCTCGCGCAGCAGTGGGCTGACGGTGAGGACGGCGGGGTGGTCCAGGCCGAGGGGGTTGTCGTCGGCGGGCAGTCCGACCAGGTGCAGGTCGAGCCGGCCGTGTGCGCGGTGGGCGTGCACGGTGCCGGCGGGCACCCAGATGGCGCGGGTGCCGGGCGCGAACCAGGTGCCGGCGTCGGTGGTGACGGCGACGACGCCGGCGCCCGCGTAGACGATCTGGTGGTCGTCGTGCCGGTGGGCGTGGATGCGGTCGCCCGCGGTCAGCCGCTGGGCTCGGGTGGGCGCCGCGGGCGTATGGCGGATGTTCGGCACAGTCCGGCAGATTATCGGAAGCGGGCCTGGCGCCACGGCGGCGACGATCGCCGGGTGACCGATTCCCCGCGCGACCGACCCGTCGCTCTGATGTCCCTGGGGCACGCCTGTGTGGACGTGTACCAGGGTGCCGTGGCCGCTCTGGTGCCGTACTTCGTCGCCGAGCGCGCCTACTCCTACGCCGCCGCCTCGGGCGTCGTCCTGGCGGCGTCCCTGCTGTCGTCGCTGGTGCAGCCACTGTTCGGGGTGCTCACCGACCGGTGGGCGATGCCGTGGCTGCTGCCGCTCAGCGCGCTGACGGCCGGGGCGGGGGTCGCGCTGAGCGGAGTGACCGGCTCCTACGCGCCGACCCTGGCGGTGGTCGCGGTGTCGGGGGTCGGTGTGGCCGCCTACCACCCGGAGGCCGCCCGGGTGGCGCGGGCCGTCGCGTGGGGCCGTCATACGGCGATGGGCTGGTTCTCCTTCGGTGGCAACGCCGGTTTCGCGCTGGCACCCCTGCTGGTCTTCGCCGTGGTGGCGACGGGCGGGCTGGGTGCCTCTCCGCTGCTGGCCGTTCCGGCCGTGGTGGGCGCGGCGCTGTGCGCGGCGGCGGTGCGCAAGGCCGGAGCCGGAGCCGTGAGCGCGGGTTCGCCGGTCGCCGTGGGCCGGGACGACTGGGCGTCGTTCCTGCGGCTGTCCGGTGCCGTGGCCTGCCGGTCGGTGGTGTTCGTCGGCCTGAGCGCGTTCGTCTCACTCCATGTGCGGGAGCGGACCGGCGGCGGGGTGGCGGCCGGTACGGCGGCGCTGTTCGTGCTCTACGCCGGCGGCGCGGTGGGGACGCTGGCCGGGGGCCGGCTGGCCGAGCGGTACGGGCGGCTGGTGGTGGTGCGCCGGTCGTACGCCCTGACGGTCCTGGCCGTGGCCGGTCTGGTCCTGGTGCCGGGGCCCGCGGTGTACCTGTTCGTCGCGCTGACGTCGGCGGGCCTGTACGTGCCGTTCTCGCTGCACATCACCCTGGGCCAGGACTGTCTGCCCCGGCGGGCGGGCACGGCGAGCGGTGTCACGCTGGGGCTGACCGTGAGCGTCGGTGGCCTCGCCGCTCCGGCCCTCGGGGCGCTGGCGGACGCGATGTCCCTGCGGGCGGCTCTGCTGCCGCTGATCGCCCTGCCGGCGCTGGGCCGGCTGCTGCTGTGCGGGCTGCGGGAGCCGGCGTCACCGGATCACACGGTCGTGGAGCGGCCGGATCCGCGTGGCCCGGCCGGGCGGTGAGCCCGGGATCAGGCGCTGCCCGCCGGGGCGGACGGGGGCGCCGACTGGGGCTCGGGCTCGCCGGTCCGGGCGAGGAAGTCGTCGACCATGCGGTGGAAGAGTGTGGCCAGCTGCCGCAGTTCCTCGGGCGACCAGTCGGACAGGGCCATCTGCATACCGCGGACCCCGACCTCGCGGATCCTGGTGATGGCCTGCCGCCCGGCGTCGGTGAGTTCGATGCGCTGGGCGCGGCGGTCGTCGGGGTCGGGGACGCGCGTGACGTAGCCGGACTTCTGCAGCTGCTGCACAGTGCGCGTGACGTGCGAGGCCTCCACACCCAGCCGGGCGGCGAGCTCCCCCGGCCGCAGCGGCTCGGAGTCGGCGACCTGCCGCAGCAGCGCGACGGCCGCACGGTCGAGCGGCACGCCCGCCAGGGCCATCAGCCGGTCGTGCTGGCGGGCGCGCGTGCTCAGGTAGGTGATACGGGTGAGCGCGCGCTCGATCTCGATCACTTCCGGCGAGGGGACGTCGGGGAGCGGTGGTGTGGACATGAGCGCCACTTTACCATATCGTTGCGTAACTCAAGTAAAGGCTGACCCCGCGTCAGTACGGCGGCGACGCCCTCCCGGTCTCGGCAGGCGGGCCCGCCTCCGCGCCAGGCCGACGCGGAGGCGTCTCGGGCCGGGTGGCGCGCAGCAGAGCCAGAGCGGTCAGCGGTACGGCGGTCAGTGCGGCCGCCACCGTGCCCACCAGGGGAGGGCCGGCCTCCCGCAGGGACGAGGCCAGGGCGACACCTGCGACCCAGGACCCGATGGTGACGCCCACGTTGGACGCCGCGCTGCTCAGCGAGGAGGCGAGGGTCGGCGCGGAACCGGCGAAGCGCACGACGAGCGCGCCGAGCACCGGGGTCGCCGCGAAGCCGGTCGCACCCAGGAGGACCACCAGGACGACGGTCACCCATGGGCTGGTGGAGAGGAACACCAGCAGGCAGAGGATCAGTGTGGTCGTGCCGGCCGAGGCGATCATCGTGGCCAGGGGCCGGTCGTCGCCCACGCGCCCGCCGACCGCGGTACCCAGCACGGCGCCCAGACCGTAGACGGCCAGAACCAAGGGCACGGCCCCGGCGGGGACGCCCGCCCGCTCGGTGAGCAGGGGCGAGATGTAACTGTAGGTCGCCAGGACGCCACCCATGAGCAGGGCGATGAAGCCGAGCACCAGCCAGACCCGCCGCTGCCGCAGCGCGGCGAACTCGGCCCGGACGGACGGTGGTTGCCGCCGCGGTTCGTCGGGGACGAACCGGCCGACGACTGCCGCGGCGCAGGCCGACAGCGCGGCCAGCACCCAGAACGGCCCGCGCCAGTCGGACACCTGGCCCAGCCAGGAGCCCAGGGGGACGCCGACGACGTTGGCCACCGTCAGGCCCCCCATCAGCAGGCCCAGGGCGCGTGACGTCGCCGCCGGCCCTGCCGCTCTCGCCGCCACGACCGTGGCCACGCACCAGAAGGCGCCCGTGGCCAGCGCGGTCACCACGCGGGAGACGAGCACGACGGCGAAGTTCGAACTCAGCGCGGCGACCACATGGCCGAGGGCGAACACGACGAGTGCGAGCACGAGCGTGGAGCGCCGCGGCAGGCGCAGCGTCGCGATCGCCATCACCGGCGGACCGACGATCATCCCCGCGGCGAACGCTGTGATCAGCAGGCCGGCCCGGGACACGCTGACGCCGAGATCGTCAGCGACCTCCGGCAGCAGACCGGCCACGACGAATTCGGTGCTGCCCATCAGGAAGGTGCCGACAGCCAGCACCCACACGACGAAGGGCAGCTTGCGGGACCGGCCGTCTACCGAGGGTGACATGGCGAGAGCCTGCCACCGCCATCGCGTCAGTGGCAGGGAGACTTTTCTCCCCCCATCGATCTCCCATCCGCCGGGCCACCCCACTCCGCGGGACGCCGGCGCGGGGACACGCCGTCAGGGCTCGACGTCTGCGCGGCCCAGCCAGTAGCCGAAACCGCGGTGGGTGTGGATCAGCGCGGGTGCGTCCCGGTCCACCTTGCGGCGCAGGCGGGAGACGAGCTGCTCGATCGCGTTGCCGCCGCGCGAGTCGCCCCAGACGTACCGGCCGATCTGCTCCTTGGACAGCACCCGGTGCGCGTTGACCAGGAGGTGGCGCAGCAGGCGGTACTCCGCGGGCGTCAGGTCGAGTGCGCGCCGGCCGCGGCGGGCCCGGCACCGGGCGTCGTCCAGGATCAGGTCGCCGTAGCCCAGTCCGTCCGCACGGAGGGGATCGGGCACCGAGGCACGCAGCAGCACGTGGATGCGGGCCAGGACTTCGGCCACCCGGAAGGGCTTGGTGACGTAGTCCTTCTCCCCCGGGCCGAGTTCGGGCAGCAGCCCGGGGAGCGAGTCGCAGACGGTCAGCACCAGGGTCGGCGGGCGGTGCGCGAGCACGGAAGGGCGTCGCCGCCCCAGCTCCGCCACGTCGGGCAGTTCGCCGTCGAGGACGACGAGATCGAACCGGCGCCGTTCGACCCGGGCCAGCGCCTCGGTCCCGGAGCCGGCCAGAGTGACCCGGTACCCGGCCAACTCCAGAATGGCCGGCAGAAGTTCGGACGGCTCCGGCTCCCGCACGACGACCAGGAGGTGCTGCCCGTCCCCGCGCGTGAGCGCCGGCCTCTCACGGATGCTGCCGTAGGGCGACGAGATAGCCATGCACCCACCCTACCGCCCTACTTGCCTGACTCAAGCAATGCCAATGAGGTCGCTCCGAGCGATGCTCTGCGAGGTCGGGCCCGGTCCGACGCCGTTCAGGGGAAAGAGGCGGCAAACGCGCGTGACCGCGCGCCGGCAGGTCCACAACTCACCCGTGGACCTGCCGTTGATCCCGCCCATGCTCGCCACGCCCGGCACCCTGCCGCCGGCCGTACAGGACGCACGCTGGGCCTACGAGACCAAGCAGGACGGCCAGCGCGTGGTGGCCTATCTCCCCGGGGACGGCAGCGTGCTGCTGCGCGCCCGGTCCGGGGAGGACATCACGGGCGCGTACCCCGAACTGCGGCCGCTGGGCACCGCCCTCGGCCCCGTGCCCGCCGTGCTGGACGGAGAGATCCTGGCCCTGGACGCGCAGGGCCGGGCGAACTTCCAGTTGCTCCAGTCCCGTATGGGCCTGGCGCACGCGCCCGCCAGGGCGGCGCGGCGGGCGGCGGAGGTCCCGGTCCATCTCGTGCTGTTCGACGTGATGCACCTGCGGGGCCGCTCGCTGATCCGGCTCCCCTACGCGCGACGCCGCGCGGCCCTGGAGGATCTGGGTCTGGCCGGGCCGTCCTGGTCGACCCCGGCCGCACTGTTCGGCCACGGCGCCGAGGCCCTGGCCGCCACCCGCGAGCACGGCGTGGAGGGCCTGGTCTGCAAGCGGCTGGACTCGGTGTACGAGCCGGGGGTGCGCTCCCGGGCCTGGATCAAGATCCGCAACATGCGCACCGAGGACGTCCTGGTCGGCGGCTGGCAGCCCGGCAAGGGGCGGCTCACCGGACTGCCCGGTGCGGTGCTGGTCGGGCAGCGGGCCGCGGGGCGGCTGCGTTACGTCGGGAGCGTGGGCACCGGCTGGAGCGAGGCCGAACGCACGGAACTGGCCGGACTGCTGCGGGCCGCCGCGAGCGAGGTCTGCCCCTTCGACCCCGCCCCGCGCGCGCCGGGCGCGCACTGGGTCGTCCCCGGCTGGTCGGCGAGGTCCGCTACAGCACCCGCACCCGGGACGGGCGACTGCGGCAGCCGTCCTGGCTGCGGCTCCGGCCGGATCTGGCGCCCGAGGAGGCGGCTGCCGACATCCCGGACGACATGGTCTGAAACGGCGCCCGGACTCCGACTGTTGGGCAGTGATTCACCCCTCGGCCCCGGCATCCCTCTTGGCATGGACGCGTTCAGCCTGGAAGCTGAACCTCCCTTTCCCCCACAGCCGTTGGGCTGCGCCCAAGAGGAGACCGCAGTGCCGTCACGCCCGTTCGCACCCCGCAGGAGATGGCTCACCGGAGCGGCCGGAGCCGCCGCCCTCGTCCTGGCCTTCCCCGCCACGGCCTTCGCCGCCCCGCCGCGCGCGCTTCCGGCCAACGCGGAGTCGCTGGAGCAGACGTTCCAGCCGGCCTACGACTACGACACCGACGGCTGCTACTCCACGCCCGCGATCGGCCCGGACGGCACCGTCAACGGGGGCTCAACCCGACCGGCGCCCTGAACGGCGACTGCCGCGACGCCTCGGACCTGGACAACACCAACGGCTACTCGCGCTACAAGTGCAACAACGGCTGGTGCGCCATCCTGTACGCGCTCTACTTCGAGAAGGACCAGGCCGTGGCCGGCAGCAGCATCGGCGGCCACCGGCACGACTTCGAGCATGTCGCCGTGTTCGTGCAGGACAACCAGGTCAAGTACGTGTCGACGTCCGCCCACGGCTCGTTCGACGTGCACGCGGCGTCCGCGGTCCGCTTCGACGGCACGCACCCGAAGATCGTTTACCACAAGGACGGTGCCAGTACGCACTGCTTCCGCCTCGCGAACTCGAACGACGAGCCGCCGGAGAACCACAAGGGCACCTGGCAGTATCCGCCGCTGGTCGGCTGGAACGGCTACCCGGCCGGGGTGCGTGACAAGCTCGCCTCCTACAACTTCGGCAGCGCCAACTTCGGCCTGAAGGACGCGAACTTCGCCAACCACCTCGCCTCGGCCAAGCCGTCCGGCATCTCGTTCGACCCGTACGCCTGAGTCCGTTCCGGCCCGGCCTAGGCCCCCGGTCGGGGCCGACCTCCGCCCGGCGTCCGATCCGCGGGCGCCGGGCGAGCGCATAGCGTGCCCGCCATGGACGGACACGCCACGACGGGAACGCTCGAAGAAGCCCTCGAACGGCTCCACTCCTGCGGGCCGGAGCGCCTCGGCAGGCTCACCAACCACGCCCCGATGGTCGTGGAGGCGCTCACCGCGCACGGGCAGTCGGGTGCCGTGCACCGCTGGCTGGATCTGTACCGGCACAAGCTGGAGGACTTTCCCGGGACGGTCGCCCCTGTGACCGGCGCCGACTGGCGGGAGGCGCTGGGCGATCCGCGCCGGGCCGCGGACTGGATCGGCCACTTCACCCGCGTCCTCGCGGAACAGCCGTGGCGTGACGTCCTGGCCGAGTGGTGGCCACGCCTGCTGCCCGGGATGTACGGCGGTTCCACGCATCCGTGATCCGTGTCGGCCATGCCGTGCGGGCCCTGGAAGCCGGCGAGAACCCGCCACGGCTCGCCGAACTCGCCCACGGGCTCGGCTACTGGGCGGCCCGGCACCGGCCGGTGTCCGGCATCGCCGCCCTGCCCGCCGCGCCGACCGCGGCGCGGTCCCTCGATGCCGTGCCGCCGCTCACTGACCCCACGGGTGGCTTTCCCGACCGGCTGGCGGCCGTGCGGCGACTGCCGCTGTGGGCCGACGACGTGACCGACCCCGGCACGGCCCGGGCACGGCTGACCGAACTGGTCCGGGCCGCGACCCACCGGTACGCCACCCACGGCCACGGCGAGCCGACCATGCTGGTGCACGCGGCGACGGCGCCCAACGCCGTACTGCGCACCCTCGGTTCCCTCCCCCGCGAGCTGTGGGCGCCGAGCCTGAAGGCGGCCTGGACCGCGTCCGCGGCGGTGACCGCCATGTACGCGCCCGCCGAACCCGTCGCCCACGTCCCCGCGCCCCGATGCACACCCGAGGAGGTGCTCGAACGGGCCCTCACCCACGGCGACGAACACGTCGTGAAACTCACCGACACCGCCCTCGACGTGGGCGACGAGCGGGCCCTCGCCGCGGCCCTGCGCGCGGTGGAGCTGAGCGAGCCGCTCGTCGCGAACTGACGTACGGTACCGGGTGATCGGGGAAGGTCCGGCACATGCGTACCCGTGGGAGGGACTATCGTGTCCGCATGTCCGTCCCCGAACTGATCCGCATCGTCTCCCGCGACTCCCCCATGGCACTCGCCCAGGTGGAGCGCGTCCGGGCCGAGTTGGCCGCCGCCCACCCCGGAGTGCGCACCGAGGTCGTCCCGGTGAAGACCACCGGCGACAAGTGGATGGGAGATCTGTCCCAGGTCGAGGGCAAGGGCGCGTTCACCAAGGAGGTCGACGCGGCGCTGCTGGCCGGGGAGGCCGACCTCGCTGTGCACTGCGTGAAGGACGTCCCCGCCGACCGGCCGCTCCCGGCGGGCACGGTGTTCGCCGCGTTCCTCAAGCGGGACGACATCCGCGACGCCCTGATCCACCCGCGCGGACTCACCCTGGACGAGCTGCCGGCCGGGACACGGATCGGCACCTCCTCGGTGCGCCGGGTCGCCCAACTGGCCGCCACCCACCCGCACCTGGAGTGCGTGCCGTTCCGGGGCAACGCCAACCGGCGCCTGGCGAAGCTGGAAGCCGGCGAGGCCGACGCCCTGCTGCTCGCGGTCTCCGGCCTGGAGCGCATCGGCCGCGAGGACGTGATCAGCGAGATCCTCTCGACCGAGACGATGATGCCGCCCATCGGCGCGGGCGTTCTGGCTCTCCAGTGCCGCGAGGACGACGCCGACCTGATCGACGCGGTGAGCGGCCTCGGCGACCCGGACACCTACCGGGAGACCACCGCCGAGCGCATGTTCCTGCACGTGCTCCAGGGGCACTGCAACAGCCCGATCGCCGGGTTCGCGCGCGTGGACCGCAGCGGTGAACTGTCGCTGCGCGCCTGTGTGTTCACCCCGGACGGCAAGACCCGGCTGAACGCCCACGAGTGGGCGGGCCGGCTCGACCCGGCGACGCTCGGCACCTCGGTCGCCGTGGCGCTGCTGCGTCAGGGTGCCCGCGAGATCATCGACGGCATCCCGCACTGACCGGCAGGACGCTCTGACCCGGGATCAGGCGGTGCCTTCGCCCGCCTGGTCCTGCAGGAAGACGCTCACCTGGTGCGCCAGGCTGTCCCGGACCGCGCTCTGCTGCGCCCCGGTGGGCCCCTCGTGCGCCCCGATACCGCCCGACCACAGCCGGCGCTCGGTCCACTCCTCCTCGACGCGCAGCTGGACCTGCACGTCCACGAGGCCCAGTGACGCCTCGGCGCCGGCCGCGTAGAGCACGGCGGTGGCCCGGCGCAGGGATAGACGTCGAAGCCCTCGATGAACTGCGAGTTGCGCCAGTCGAGGAAGGCGCTCTCCCCGTCCGGGCCGATCCGCACGTCGATCTGGCCGTCCTCGAGGTGGACGCCGAGGTGCCGGCTGCCGCGGTTCTCGACCGTCACGCGGAGGCAGAAGTACGTCAGCCCGTCGGCGGCGTCGTCCCGGCCGCGGGGCGGCTCGGCCAGTTCCAGACGGTGGACGCGGACACGCAGACCGGCATGCTCGTCGTACTCCTGCCAGTCCCCGACCACGTTCGGCTCGTACACGGTGCCCCTCTCGACCTCTGGAAGCTGCTTCCTATCTGTGCCCTCAGCGCACTGTCAAATGAGCAGAATGCGCTGTGGCCAGGCAGTTCATCCCTTTTGATCGGTGATCAAGCCGTGCCCAGCGGTTATCCGGAAACAGCCGGAGAAAGCGGTTGCCGAGGCGTGCCGCACATCACTTTCCCGGGTGAAGATCAACGGGCCAGACGGCCCAGCAGGGCCGAGGCGGCGGTGACGCCGAGCGCGGCGGCCACGAGCAGCACCACGAAGTCGGACGCCAGATGGTGGGGCGTGCCGAGGAGGAGCCCGCGCAGGGCGTCCACCTCGTAGCTGAGCGGGTTGGCCTTGCTGACCGCCTGGAGCCAGCCCGGCATCACGGACACCGGGTACAGGGCGTTGGAGCCGAAGAACAGCGGCATGGTGATCGCCTGCCCGATGCCCATGAGGCGGTCGCGGCTGAGGACGACGCCGGCGATGGTCATCGACAGGCAGGAGAAGAAGGCCGAACCGAGGACGACGATCGCGGCGACGGCGAGCAGCTTGACCGGGTTCCAGGTCAGTGCCACGCCGAGCAGCGCGGCGATGAGCAGCACGACGACCGCCTGGACGAGCGACTTCACGCCCGCCGCGAAGGCCTTGCCGGTGATCAGCGCCGAGCGCGGGGTCGGTGTGACGAGGAGCTTGTTCAGGACGCCGGCGTCGCGCTCCCAGATGATCTGGATGCCGTAGAAGATGGCGATGAACATCGCGGACTGGGCGATGATGCCGGGCGCCAGGTAGTCGACGTAGGGGATGCCGCCGGTGGGGATCGCCCTGATGCGGGTGAAGGTCTGACCGAAGATCAGCAGCCAGAGGGCCGGCTGGACCGCCCGGGTGTAGAGCTCGGTGCGGTCGTGGCGCAGTTTCTGCAGTTCGACCGCGCACATCGCGCCGACGCGGGCGGGCAGCAGCCGCCATCCCGCGCGAGGCTGTGGGGGTGTCAGCAGCAGGTCGATGCCGTGTACGCGGGCGGGGTCAGCCGACTCGGCGCGCGGTGCGGCGGGTGCTTCGGACATCGCGGAAATCTCCTGCCTCGTCGTCGAGACCGCTGCCTGCCACGTCGCGGAAGACGTCCTCCAGGGTGGGCGGTGTGTCCATGGCCGTGCCCGCGGCGCGGCGGCGTGCGCCGAGCCCTTCCCTGAGCTCGGCCGGGGTGCCGAGGGCCCGGACCCGGCCGCGGTGCATCAGGGCGACCCGGTCGCAGTACTGGTCGGCCTCGTCCATGTAGTGGGTGGTCACCAGCACGGTCATGCCGGTGGCGGCGCGGACGGCGTCGATGTGCTCCCACACGCCGGTGCGGGCGATCGGGTCGAGGCCGATCGTGGGTTCGTCCAGGATCAGCAGCCGTGGGGCGCTGACCAGGGCCTGGGCGAGTTCGAGCCGGCGCACCATGCCGCCGGAGTACGTGGCGGCCAGGCGGTCGGCGGCGTCCGCGAGGCCGACGGCCGCCAGGGCCTGGCCGACCCGTTCGGCGCGTTCCCGCGGGGCACGTCGAAGACCCGGGCGAACAGGGCGACGTTCTCCCGTCCGGTGAGCCCGGCGTCCGCGGACAGCTGCTGCGGCACATAGCCGAGCAGGCGGCGTACGGCCATGCGGTCCCCGGCGGTGTCGTGGCCGAAGACCCGGACCATGCCCGCGGGCACCGGCAGCAGGGTGGTGATGCAGCGGATGGCCGTGGTCTTGCCGGCCCCGTTGGGACCGAGCAGCCCGAAGACCTCGCCCTGACGCACCGTGAGATCGAGCCCGTCCACGGCGTTGGCCTCACCGAAGGTGTAGATCAACCCGGTACAGGCGACGGCGTCGGTCGGTGGCCGGCCGGGATCCCGGCCGGTTTGCGGTCGGCCGGTCTGCGGTCGGCCGGTGTCTTGGCCGGCCTCTCGTCCGCCGGCACCCCGGTCGGTCCGTAGCCCGTCGGCGGCCCGGTCCGTCCGTCGTCGGCCGATATCCCGGCCGCCCTGTCGTCCGCCGACCTCCCGACCGACCCACGACCCGTCGGCGTCCCGGTCCGCCGGTGCCCGGCCAGCACCCCGGCCGCTCTGCCGTCCACCGACCTCCCGACCGACCCACGACCCGTCGGCGTCCCGGTCCGCCGGTGCCCGGCCAGCACCCCGGCCGCTCTGCCGTCCACCGACCTCCCGACCGGCCCACGACCCGTCGGCGTCCCGGTCCGCCGGTGCCCGGCCAGCACCCCGGCCGCTCTGCCGTCCACCGACCTCCCGACCGGCCCACGACCCGTCGGCGTCCCGGTCCGCCGGTGCCCGGCCAGCACCCCGGCCGCTCTGCCGTCCACCGACCTCCCGACCGGCCCACGACCCGTCGGCGTCCCGGTCCGCCGGTGCCCGGCCAGCACCCCGGCCGCTCTGTCGTGCACCGCCGTCCCGGCCGGTCCGTGGTCCGTCGGTGTCCCGGTCGGGGCGTGGGTGGCTGATGTCCCGTGTCATGGTTGCTCGGCCTCCTCGTGCAGGGTGTCGGCCAGTTCGCGCAGGGCCGGGATGGCCAAGCGCAGCGCCTCGCGGTCCGCCTCGTCGAGCCGCGACACATGGCGTCGTACGAGGTCGGCGCGGCGCCGGCGCCACTCGCGCAGGCGCGTCCGGGCCGCGGGCGTGGGCAGCAGCCGGGCGGCCCGCCGGTCGGCCGGGTCGGTCTCGCGGACCAGGTATCCGGCCCGTACCAGCTGGTTGACGAGAGTGGACACCGAGTTGGCCGCCAGACCGAGATCCTTCGCCGCGTCGGAGATGCCGACGCCGGGCCGGGTCACGACCAGGCGCAGCAGTTCCGCCTCGGCGCCGCGCAGCGGGGGGTCGGGCATCTCGCCGCGCAGGCGCCGCCGGATCAGCCGCTGGACCCCGACGAGCGCGTCGGCCAGCTCTTCGGGAAGGTCTCCGGCTCCATGGGGCCGAGATTAGCTCTGCAACAGAGGTAATCGGCCCAAGGCGGAGTCAAGAGATGCACTCGAAACGGCAGCGTGCGGGCCTGGGAGGAGCTGCGCGGTGCTGGGCGGGCTCGGACCCACGAATGGGCGTATCGTCGGAGTTGTCTCCTATTCTTCCCGCCCGGGAAGGGGCGATGAAGTGCTTCGGACAGGAGGCACGTCCGTGGGAGCCGCCCGGGCCCCCGGTACCCCTCCGTGAGGTCCGAGCCCGCGCTTCCACGGTGTCTGTCCATTCGGCACCGGCTCAGGGAGGTGCGCATCATGCGTATCGCCGGAAGCACCAGAACGCACCCCCACGACGACGCCCCCGACACCGCAGAGGCGTTCGAACGCCTCGCGCGGCTGTCCGAGGGGCCCGAGCGCAAGGCGCTGCGCGACGAGCTGGTCGAGGCCTGGCTGCCCATGGCCGAGCGGATCGCGGTCCGCTTCCGGGGCCGTGGCGAGGCCCTCGAAGACCTGTACCAGGTGGCGGCCCTGGGCCTGGTCAAGGCCGTCGACCACTACGACCCGGCACGCGGCAACGCCTTCGAGGCCTACGCCGTACCGACGGTCACCGGCGAGATCAAGCGCCACTTCCGCGACCACATGTGGACGCTGCACGTGCCCCGCCGGGTCCAGGACCTGCGCAACCGGGTGCGGCACGCCGTCAAGGAGCTGTCACAGACCACTCCGGGCCGCTCCCCCACGGCCGCCGAGATCGCCGAGTACGCACACCTCACCGAGGGCGAGGTGCGTACCGGCATGGAGGCCCTGGAGTGCTTCTCCGCGCTGTCGCTGGAGGCCGAGATGCCCGGCACGGACGGCTACGCCCTCGGGGACGCGATCGGCGGGCCGGACCCGGCCTTCGACACCGTCGTCAACCGCGTGGCCGTCAAGCCCTGTCTGGAGGCGCTGCCCGAGCGCGAGCGGATCATCCTCTACCTGCGGTTCTTCAAGGGCATGACGCAGAGCCGCATAGCGGAGCAGCTCGGCATCTCGCAGATGCACGTCTCCCGGCTGCTCAGCAGCTGCTTCGCCCATCTGCGGGAGGAACTGCTCGCCGAGGCCCGGTGAGGCCGGGCCACGCGGTCGGCGCCGCCGGACGGATCACCGCTCCGGCGGCGCTCCGGGTACCTGGGTCGGTCCCACGCGGTCGAGGGCCTCCTCCAGAGCAGCCGCTATGTCCCGGGGCATCTCGGCCGTGCGTCCCCAGACGAGGATCAGTTCCGCGACATTGCGCAGCTTGATGTTGGTGTGCTGGGAGACCTCCTTCAGCACGGTCCACCCCTGGTCGGGGGAGATCCGGCCGAGCGCGACGATCATCCCGATCGCCTGGTCGACGACGGCGTGCGAGACGACCGCTTCCTTGAGCTGCTGGACTTCCTCCTGCAGCTCCAAGATCCGCTCCGAGCCCCCGTCCGTGGTCATGGTCACCTCCGGGTCCGGTGCGTCGCCGCCCCCGTGGCCTCGCAGGGTGCTTGAGTGCCTTGACGCAGTGTCCGACGCCTCCATCGTCGTCACTCGGCCCGCCCGGTGCCACCGGGGCGGTCCGGGCCGGTTCACCTCACCGTTTCGGCACCGTCGCCGGGGTACTCGGCAGGCGCTCACGGGGGTTCCGGTTGGACACTGGTGTCATTCCTCCGGTGGCTGCCAGGCCGACGAGATCAGGACGCGACTGCCATGAACCACGACATGCCCACCCCCTCCCGCACGAAGGACGTCATCTCATCGCACTCCGTGTTCGGCGCGCCCTGCTGGGTGAGCCTGACCAGCAGGGACCTGAAGGCGACCGAGGAGTTCTACAGTGCCGTGCTGGGCTGGCAGTGGCGGCCGGCCAAACTCGGCGACCGGCACCGGATCGCGCTGGTGGACGGATCACCGGTGGCCGGGATCGCGGGGGTGGCCACCATGTGGCAGATGGCGGTGGCGTGGACGCCGTACTTCGCCGTGCGCAGCGCGGACGATGCGGTGGCGCGGGTGCAGGAACGCATGGGCACGGTGGCGGTGGGGCCGATCTCCCTGCCCCGGGGCGGGCGGCCCTGCTGGCCGACCGGGACGGGGCGAGCTTCGGGATCTGGGAGGGCGACCTGTTCACCGATTGGGAGACCTGGCGCAACGCGCAGCCGGCCTTCATCACGCTGCACACGCGTGACGCGTTCGACGCCGCCATCTTCTACGGCGAGATCCTCGACTGGGCCTCGGGACGTCCCGGCTGCTGCGAGGTCCACTACGAGGGCGGGGAGGTCGTCCTGCGCAGCCGCGGCGACGTGGTGGCCCGGATCGAGTCGGGGGCACTGGAGGCGGCCCCGACCCCGCGATCCGGCCGCACTGGCAGGTCCACTTCACCGTCGACGACGTCGAGGCCTGCGCCCGTGCCGCGGAACTGCACGGGGGCAGCGTGCTGTCCAAGGGCAGCGACGAGGCCGTTCTGCGCGACCACGACGGCGCCCAGTTCACGGTGACGTCGCGCCGGGGTCGCTGACCTCGACCGAGCCGCGCCCCCTCGTCGCCCTGGCTTGCGGGACGGCCGGGACAGCAGGACCAGGCTGCGTGCGCCGACCGTCAGGCCCGTACCGGCCTTGTGTTCCGACTCGTCGGGGATGCCCTCCGGGTCGGCCGTGTCGATCAGGGCCGACCAGCGTTCACCGTAGGCGGCGTCCGGCAGCCGGAAGTCGACCGGCTCCCAGTGGCTGTTGAGCAGCAGCAGGAAGGAGTCGTCGACGACGCTGCGGCCGCACGGGTCGGGTTCGGCGATGGCGTCGCCGTTGAGGAAGACGCCGACGCAGTGCGCGTCGCCGCGCTGCCAGTCGTCCTCGGTCATCTCCTCGGCGTCCGGCGCCAGCCACACCAGGTCCGGCAGCGGCTGGTCCGCGCGGGTCAGGGTCTCGCCGAGGAAGAAGCGGCGGCGGCGCAGCACGGGGTGCCCGGTGCGCAGCCGGACGACGTACCGGGTGAACTCCAGCAGGTCGCGCTGCTCCTCGGTGAGCCGCCAGTCGATCCAGGAGATCTCGTTGTCCTGGCAGTAGGCGTTGTTGTTGCCGCGCTGGGTGCGGCCGAGTTCGTCGCCGTGCGAGAGCATCGGGATGCCCTGGGAGAGCAGCAGCGTGGCGAGGAAGTTGCGCTGCTGGCGGCCGCGCAGCTCCAGGACGGCCGGGTCACGGGTCGCGCCCTCGGCGCCGCAGTTCCAGGAGCGGTTGGTGCTCTCGCCGTCCCGGTTGTGCTCGCCGTTGGCCTCGTTGTGCTTGTCGTTGTAGGAGACGAGGTCGCGCAGGGTGAACCCGTCGTGCGCGGTGACGAAGTTGACGCTGGCGCGGGGCCGGCGCCTGCTGTGCGCGTACAGGTCGGAGGAGCCGGTCAGCCGGGAGGCGAACTCGCCGAGGGTGTGGTCCTCACCGCGCCAGAAGTCCCGCACCGCGTCGCGGTACATGCCGTTCCACTCCGACCACAGCGGTGGGAAGTTGCCCACCTGGTAGCCGCCCTCGCCGACGTCCCACGGCTCGGCGATCAGCTTGACGCGGCTGATCACCGGGTCCTGCTGGATCAGGTCGAAGAACGCGGACAGCCGGTCCACCTCGTGGAACTGCCGGGCCAGGGTGGCCGCGAGGTCGAAGCGGAACCCGTCGACGTGCATCTCGGTGACCCAGTACCGCAGCGAGTCCATGATCAGTTGCAGCACGTAGGGGTGGCGCATCAGCAGGCTGTTGCCGGTGCCGGTGGTGTCGTAGTAGTGCTCCCAGTCGCCGTCGACCAGGCGGTAGTACGAGCAGTTGTCGATGCCGCGGAAGGACAGGGTGGGGCCCTTCTCGTTGCCCTCGGCGGTGTGGTTGTACACCACGTCGAGGATCACCTCGAGGCCGGCGGCGTGCAGGGTCTTCACCATCTGCTTGAACTCGGCGACCTGCTGCCCGCGCGTGCCGTGGGCGGCGTAGCCGTTGTGCGGGGCGAAGAAGCCGATGGTGTTGTAGCCCCAGTAGTTGGCGAGGCCCCGGTCGTGCAGCACCCCGTCGTGGACGAACTGGTGGACCGGCATCAGCTCCACCGCCGTGACGCCCAGCGAGGTCAGGTATTCGACGACCGCGGGTGCGCGAGCCCGGCGTAGGTGCCGCGGAGTTCCTCGGGCACCTCGGGGTGGGTACGCGTCAGACCTTTGACGTGCGCCTCGTAGATCACCGTGTCGGCGTACGGCCGGCCGGGCGGGGTGTCGTCGCCCCAGTCGAAGGACGGGTCGGTGACCACGCCGAGCATGGTGTGCCCGGCGCTGTCGGCCGGGTCGGGACCGTCCGGGCTGCGTTCGTAGAGCGCGGGGTGGTTGTCGATCTGCCCGTCCACCGCGCGGGCGTACGGGTCGAGGAGCAGCTTCGCCGGGTTGCAGCGGTGACCGGCGGCCGGGGCCCACGGCCCGTGCACGCGGTAGCCGTAACGCCGGCCGGGGCCGACGCCGGGGAGGTAGCCGTGCCACACGAAGCCGTCGACCTCGGTCAGCGGCACCTGGGTATGGGTGCCGTCGTCGTCGACGAGGACCAGGTCGACGCGTTCGGCCACCTCGCTGAAGAGCGCGAAGTTGGTGCCCTCCCCGTCGTGGGCCGCGCCCAGCGGGTAGGGGCGCCCGCTCCAGGCGGGCACCCCTGCGCGCGTCTGCCGACGGGTCACCGGGCCTCCTCCAGGACCTCGTCCGCGGTACCGGCCGGGTCGGCCAGTCGGGCGACCCGTACCTCGCGGGGCACGTCGAGGCCCTCGCTCAGGTGCGGGGCGGGAGCGGTCGGCACCAGTGGGACGCGTTCGCCGGCGCGGGCGCGCTGCGAGAACCAGATGACCTTGCTGCCGGTCTCGGTGGCACAGCAGCCCCAGCCGTCGCTCATCGCCGCGAGGTGCTCCAGGCAGCCACGCAGCTCCTGGTCCGGGCGCAGGGCGCGGTCGTTGTCCCCGATGGCGGTGATCAGGTGCTGGCCGTTCCACCACATCTCGATCGACGTGTTCTTGTCCGTGGCGTGCTCGTCGATGGCGTTGAGCAGCATCTCGGCACCGCCGCAGACGGGCTGGACCAGGTTGTCCAGATCCCAGAACCTGAGGTGAGCGGCCAGGATTCGGCTGACCTGTCCCACCCGTTCCGGGCTGACTTCCACGTCGAGGTGGTAGTAGCAGGGCACTGCGGTCTTCATCGGTTGGCTCCTCACCGCGAAGCTCAGCTCCTCCTCGCTCCCGCAGTCCTGCGGGGCGAGCCCCGAACACGGAACGTGAGTGCGCATCGCTTCTGAGTCACCCTCAGCCTGAGGGTGCTAGCCCGTTCGTGCAACACGAGCGCACGCCTGAGGTCACCGATCACACAAGTGAGCAGGGAGGTATGCCCCGAACGGCTCATTCGATCCGCCGTTCAACGAAGATCCAACAGGACGCTGCGTCGTCGCGCGTGCACCATGTGTGAAAGAACTCGATCGCCGTTACGGGTCCGTGTCGCTGTGCGCACGGCCGCCGTCCGACCGTCGGGAGACCGTCCCCCTCGAGCCCGAAAGGTGATCGGCGCCATGCTGCTACCCGCCAAAGCCGAAGTCGCCCGGCAGTTGCGGCGTTACCGGGCCTGGGAACGCGTGATGCTCGCGGCGCCGAACGACCGCACGGTCCGGGCCACGTTCGAGGACTCCGGCTACACGCTCTGCGTGCTGATGGGCAAACGCTGCGCGCGGGAGGCGGCGGACGCGGCCGAGCGGTACCTGCGCACGAACCAGGTCACCTATCTGCAGGAACAGCAGGTCACCTGCCTGCAGGAAAAGAACGAAAGGCCCCGCCCGGCCGCAAGGGTGGGGCGAAGACCGTCGGCCGCGGAGCGGCGCTCCCCTGCGGGAAGGTAGCGCCCTTCCCGCAGATCCTGTCCCCGACCGGGCCCGCGGGCCCGGCTTTCGAGCACGGTGGAGGTGAGGACCATGAGTAGGACCCGGGCCATCGGCCGTATCCCGGTACGGGACGTCCGACCGGCCGTGGAGAGCGGCAACCGGCCGGCCAAAGCGGTCGTGGGAGAGACGTTCGAGGTCACCGCCACCGTGTTCCGGGAGGGGCACGACGCGGTCGCCGCCAATGTCGTCCTGAAGGACCCCGAGGGCCGCCCCGGGCCGTGGACGCCGATGCGGGAGCTGGCCCCCGGGACGGACCGGTGGGGCGCCGAGGTCACCGCGCACGCCGTCGGCCGCTGGACGTACCGGGTGGAGGCGTGGAGCGATCCGGTGGCCACCTGGCGCCACGCGGCGGGCATCAAGGTGCCGGCGGGCATCGACCCGGGCCTGGTCCTGGAGGAGGGCGCCGAACTCCACGAGCGGGCAGCGGCCGGCGTGCCGAAGGAGGCCGGCCGCGGTGTGCTGCTCGGCGTCGCGGAGGCGCTGCGCGACGACTCGCTGCCCCCGTCGGCGCGGTTGGCGGCGGCGTTGACGCCGGAGGTGGACGAGGTGCTGGCCCGCCACCCGCTGCGGGAGCTGGTCACCAGCAGCGATCCGCTGCCGCTGCTGGTGGAGCGGGAGCGGGCCCTGTACGGCTCCTGGTACGAGTTCTTCCCCCGCTCCGAGGGCACTGCCGCCCAGCCGCACGGCACGTTCCGCACCGCCGCGCGCAGACTGCCGGCGATCGCCGCCATGGGCTTCGACGTGGTCTACCTGCCCCCGATCCACCCCATCGGCACCACCTTCCGCAAGGGAAAGAACAACACCCTCTCCCCCGGCCCCGACGACGTCGGCGTGCCCTGGGCCATCGGCTCCCCGAGGGCGGCCACGACACCGTCCACC
This sequence comes from Streptomyces tuirus, assembly GCA_018195615.1. Classification (GTDB taxonomy): domain Bacteria; phylum Actinomycetota; class Actinomycetes; order Streptomycetales; family Streptomycetaceae; genus Streptomyces; species Streptomyces tuirus_A. The sequence continues at coordinate 308,024 of JAGTPG010000002.1, forward strand.
CCGCCCTGGGCACCCTGGAGGACTTCACCTGGTTCGTGGAGCAGGCCCGCGGCCTGGGCCTGGAGATCGCCCTGGACTTCGCCCTGCAGTGCTCCCCGGACCACCCCTGGGTGCACAAACACCCCGAGTGGTTCCACCACCGCCCCGACGGCACCATCGCCCACGCCGAGAACCCGCCGAAGAAGTACCAGGACATCTACCCCATCGCCTTCGACGCCGACATGGACGGCCTGATCGCCGAGACGCTGCGGGTGCTGCGGCACTGGATGGACCGCGGGGTGCGGATCTTCCGCGTGGACAACCCGCACACCAAGCCGGTCGTGTTCTGGGAGCGGGTCATCGCCGACATCAACCGCACCGACCCCGACGTGATCTTCCTGGCGGAGGCGTTCACCCGCCCGGCCATGATGCACACCCTGGCCCAGATCGGCTTCCAGCAGTCCTACACCTACTTCACCTGGCGCAACTCCAAGCCGGAACTGACCGAGTACCTCACCGAACTCTCGGGGAGGCCGCCTCCTACATGCGGCCCAACTTCTTCGCCAACACCCCCGACATCCTGCACGCCTACCTCCAGCACGGCGGCCGGCCCGCCTTCGAGGTCCGGGCCGTCCTCGCCGCCACCCTCTCGCCCACCTGGGGCGTCTACTCCGGCTACGAGCTGTGTGAGAACACCCCGCTCAGGCAGGGCGGCGAGGAGTACCTCGACTCGGAGAAGTACCAGCTCAGGCACCGCGACTGGGAAGCGGCCGAGCGCGCGGGACACACCATCACCCCGCTGCTGACCCGGCTCAACACCATCCGGCGGAATCACCCCGCGCTGCACCGGCTCAGGAACCTCCGCTTCCACCACACCGACAACGACGCGGTCATCGCGTACAGCAAACGCACCGGATCCGACGTCGTCCTGGTGGTCGCCAACCTCGACCCGCACCACGCCCGGGAGGCGACGGTCTCGCTGGACATGCCGCAACTCGGCCTGGACTGGCACGAGTCGGTGCCGGTGCGCGACGAGCTCACCGGCGAGACCTACCACTGGAGCAGGAACAACTATGTGCGCCTGGAGCCGGGGCGGGCTCCTGCGCACGTCTTCCACGTCCAGTCGCCGCCCGCCGTGCAAGGGAACGGAGGGGCAGGAACGTCATGACCGTGAACGAGCCCGTGCTGGACACCTTCGAGGACACACCCGTCAGGGACCGCGACCCGGAGTGGTTCAAACGCGCCGTCTTCTACGAGGTCCTCGTCCGCTCGTTCCAGGACAGCGACGGCGACGGCGTCGGTGACCTCAAGGGCCTGACCGCGAAGCTCGACTACCTCCAGTGGCTGGGCGTCGACTGCCTGTGGCTGCCGCCGTTCTTCAAGTCCCCGCTCCGGGACGGCGGCTACGACGTCTCCGACTACACGGCCGTGCTGCCGGAGTTCGGCGACCTGGCCGACTTCGTGGAGTTCGTCGACGCCGCCCACCAGCGCGGCATGCGCGTGATCATCGACTTCGTCATGAACCACACCAGCGACCAGCACCCTGGTTCCAGGAGTCCAGGAAGGACCCCGACGGGCCCTACGGCGACTACTACGTGTGGGCCGACGACGACAAGGGCTACCCCGACGCGCGGATCATCTTCGTCGACACCGAGACGTCGAACTGGACCTACGATCCGGTGCGCGGCCAGTACTTCTTCCACCGCTTCTTCTCGCACCAGCCCGACCTCAACTACGAGAACCCGCGCGTCCAGGAGGAGATCCTGGCCGCGCTGAAGTTCTGGCTGGACCTGGGCATCGACGGCTTCCGGCTGGACGCGGTGCCGTACCTCTACGCCGCCGAGGACACCAACTGCGAGAACCTGCCCGCCACGCACGCGTTCCTCAAGCGCGTCCGCCGCGACATCGACGCGCAGTACCCGGACACGGTGCTGCTGGCGGAGGCCAACCAGTGGCCCGAGGACGTCGTCGACTACTTCGGCGACTACGCCAACGGCGGGGACGAGTGCCACATGGCCTTCCACTTCCCGGTCATGCCGCGCATCTTCATGGCCGTTCGCCGCGAGTCCCGCTACCCGGTCTCCGAGATCCTCGCCAAGACCCCGGCCATCCCCTCGGGCTGCCAGTGGGGCATGTTCCTGCGCAACCACGACGAGCTGACGCTCGAGATGGTGACCGACGAAGAGCGCGACTACATGTGGGCCGAGTACGCCAAGGACCCACGGATGCGCGCCAACATCGGCATCCGGCGCCGCCTCGCTCCCCTGCTGGACAACGACCGGCACACCATCGAGCTGTTCACCGCCCTGCTGCTGGCCCTGCCCGGGTCGCCGATCCTGTACTACGGCGACGAGATCGGCATGGGCGACAACATCTGGCTCGGCGACCGGGACGCGGTGCGCACGCCGATGCAGTGGACGCCGGACCGCAACGCGGGTTCTCCTCGTGCGACCCGGGCCGCCTCTTCCTGCCGGCGATCATGGACCCGGTCTACGGGCACCAGGTCACCAACGTCGAGGCGTCGATGTCGTCGCCGTCGTCGCTGCTGCACTGGACCCGCCGCATGATCGAGATCCGCAAGCAGAACCCGGCCTTCGGACTCGGCTCGTACACCGAACTGCCCTCCTCCAACCCCGCGGTGCTGGCCTTCCTGCGGGAGTACCAGGACGACCTGGTGCTGTGCGTGAACAACTTCGCGCGGTTCGCCCAGCCCACGGAACTCGATCTGCGCGAGTTCGCGGGCCGCCATCCGGTGGAGCTGTTCGGCGGGGTCCGCTTCCCGGCCATCGGCGAACTGCCCTATCTACTGACGCTCGGGGCCACGGCTTCTACTGGTTCCGGCTCACCCGGGTCGCTTCCCGCATCGGCAGGCGGCTGTGAGCACGCGCCGACGAAAGGAGGCGTGACCATGCCGAAGACCGCATCCCTCCGCCCGGGCCTCACGCGTCTGGCCGAGCCGATGGAGTCGCTCGGCGGGCTGCTGCGCGACTGGTTGCCGCGGCAGCGCTGGTTCGCGGGCAAGGACCGGCCCGTCACCGAGCTCGGACTGCTGTCGACGACCGAGCTGTTCCCGGGCTGTCTGCATCTGCTGGTGCACGCCGGACACGCCGGACACACAGGCGTTCCCTCGCCCGGCGGGGCTCCCCCGGCCGGCGACTGCTACCAGCTGCTGCTCGGCGTACGGGAGCACCCGTCGCCGCGCCTGGGCCGGGCGCTCATCGGGCGGGTGCAGGACGGGCCGCTGGCCGGTCTGACGGTCTACGACGCGCTGCACGACCCCCGTTCGGCCCAGTTGCTCCTGGACCGGCTGCGGCACCCCGGCACCACGGGCCCCCTGCGCTTCGACCGCGACCCCGACCAGGACGTGCCGGCCGGACTGGTGCCGCGGCTGCTGGACGCCGAGCAGTCCAACTCGTCCCTTGTGTACGGCGACGAGTACATCCTGAAGGTCTTCCGGCGCATCCAGCCGGGCGTCAACCCGGACCTGGAGGTGCCGGGCGCGCTGGCCCGTCAGGGCTGCCACCGCGTCCCCGCCCCCGTGGCCTGGTTCCAGACGAAGCATCCGTTCAAGGCCACCCTCGGCGTGCTCCAGCCGTATCTGCGGGACGCCTCCGACGGCTGGACGCTGGCGCTGCACGCCCTGGCCGCGGGTGACGACTTCACGGCGCAGGCCCGGGCGATCGGCGCGGCCACGGCGGAGGTGCACCTGGCGCTGGCCTCGGCCTTCCCGGTCGGCGCGCCCGGGGAGAACGGGCGTACGGCGGCCTCGATGACCGAGCGGCTCGATGCCGCCGCGCACTGCGTGCCCGCGCTCCGGCCGTTCGTGCCGGGCCTGCAGACCGCGTTCGCCGCCCTCACCACCTGCGACCCCGGGCCGCCCGCCCAGCGCATCCACGGCGACCTGCACCTGGGGCAGGTGCTGCGGGCCGGACGCGAGTGGTTCGTCATCGACTTCGAGGGCGAGCCGTCCCGGCCGCTCTCGGAACGGCGCAGTGCCCATTCCCCCGTGCGGGACATCGCCGGGATGCTGCGCTCCTTCGACTACGCCGCACGGCAACGCCGCCCCTGGCGGCCTGAGTGGGCGCGGCGCTGCCGTGAGGCCTACTGCGCGGGCTATGCCGCCCGCGCCGGCTGGGACCCCCGCAAGAAACACGGACTGCTCCGCGCCTACGAGACGGACCGGGCCGTGTACGAGGTGCTGTACGAGGCACGGCACCGCCCCGACTGGCTGCCCGTACCGATGGCAGCGATCGAGCGCCTCGCCGTGAGAGGAGACTGAGCCGTGGCCCTGCGTGACACCTCAACCCCGGAGCCGTCCGGCCCGGTCCCGAGCACGACCGCGCCCGCCCTGAGCCCGGAGGACCGCGGGCGTCTGCTGGCGGGTGCCCACCACGATCCGCACGCGCTGCTGGGCGCCCACCCGGTCCCCGGCGGGATCGTGTTCCGGGCGCTGCGCCCCTTCGCCCGCTCCGTGAGCGTGGTGATCGGCGGGCAGCGCACCGCCCTCGCATCGGACGGCGACGGCCTCTTCTCCGGCGTGCTGCCGCTTGACGCGGTCCCCGAGTACACGCTGCACGTGGCGTACGACGGTGGCGAGCAGGAGACGCACGACCCGTACCGCTTCCTGCCCGCGCTCGGCGAGCTCGACCTGCACCTGATCCGTGAGGGCCGGCACGAGCAGCTGTGGCAGGCGCTCGGCGCGCAGCCGATGACGCACCAGGGCGTGACCGGCACCCGCTTCACGGTGTGGGCGCCGAACGCGCAGGGCGTGCGGGTCGCGGCGGACTTCACCTACTGGGACGGGACGCAGTTCCCGATGCGCTCGCTCGGCGCGTCCGGCGTGTGGGAGCTGTTCCTGCCGGGCGTCGGAGAGGGCACCGCGTACAAGTTCGAGATCCACTCCCGGGACGGGCACCGGTTCCTCAAGGCGGACCCGATGGCCCGCCGCGCCGAGGAGCCGCCGAACACGGCGTCGATCGTGACGGCCTCGCACTACGAGTGGGGCGACGCCGAGTGGATGGCGCACCGCGCGGACACGCCGGTGCACGAGGCGCCGTTCTCGGTGTACGAGGTGCACCTGCCGTCCTGGCGCCCGGGGATGGACTACCGGCAGCTCGCCGAGGAACTCCCGAAGTACGTCAGGGATCTCGGCTTCACACACGTCGAGCTGATGCCGGTGGCCGAGCACCCCTTCCACGGGTCGTGGGGCTACCAGGTCACCGGCTTCTACGCGCCGACCGCGCGGCTGGGCTCCCCGGACGACTTCCGGTACTTCGTCGACTCCTGCCACCGGGCCGGCATCGGCGTGATCATGGACTGGGTGCCGGCGCACTTCCCGAAGGACGACTGGGCGCTGGCCCGCTTCGACGGGGACCCGCTGTACGAGCCCGGGGACGACCGGCGCGCCGAGCACCCGGACTGGGGCACGTACGAGTTCGACTTCGCCCGCACCGAGGTGCGCAACTTCCTCGTGGCGAACGCGGTGTACTGGTGCGAGGAGTTCCACATCGACGGTCTGCGGGTGGACGCGGTCGCCTCGATGCTCTACCTGGACTACTCGCGCGAGGACGGCCAGTGGGAGCCCAACGCCTACGGCGGCCGGGAGGACCTGGCGGCCATGGGGTTCCTGCAGGAGATGAACGCGACGGTGTACCGGCGCGCTCCCGGCGTGGTCACCATCGCGGAGGAGTCGACCGCCTGGGGCGGGGTGACCCGGCCCACCGACACCGGCGGGCTCGGCTTCGGGCTGAAGTGGAACATGGGCTGGATGCACGACTCGCTGGAGTACATCTCCCACGAGCCGGTGCACCGCAAGTACCACCACCACGAGATGACGTTCTCGATGGTGTACGCCTACAGCGAGAACTACGTGCTGCCGATCTCCCACGACGAGGTCGTGCACGGCAAGCAGGCGCTGGTGTCGAAGATGCAGGGCGATTGGTGGCAGCGGCGCGCCAACGTCCGCGCCTACCTGGGCTTCATGTGGAGCCACCCGGGCAAGCAGTTGCTGTTCATGGGGCAGGAGTTCGCACAGGGAGCCGAGTGGTCGGTGGAGCACGGGCCGGAGTGGTGGCTGCTGGACGACGGCTACCACTCGGCGGGCGACCACCGGGGCGTGCGCGATCTGGTCCGCGACCTGAACGCGGTGTACCGGGCGACCCCGGCGCTGTGGCAGTGCGACACCCGCCCGGACGGCTTCCGGTGGGTTGTGGTGGACTCGGCCGACGACAACGTCTTCGCGTTCCTCAGGTACGACGCCGAGGGCAACCCGCTGCTGGCGGTGTCGAACTTCTCCCCCGTCGTCCGGCACGACTACGCACTGTGGGTCCCGGGTGACGTCGTCGCCTGGCAGGAGACGCTCAACACCGACGACACGCGCTATGGCGGCAGTGGCGTCACCAACCCGGATCCGGTCAAGCCGGAGGACGGCTGGGTCCGGCTCACGCTGCCGCCGCTGGCCACCGTGTGGCTGATGCCGTTCGCTCCGTGAGGTCCTGCCGCCGCACCAGGTGTCCTACCCGCCTGTGAGGGGCACTGGGGGTCGTACCACCGCGCAAGCCGGTGGCCGAGGCGGCAGGACACAGAAGGGCGGGCTTCAGGGTGCGCACCGTCGGAGTGGAGGAGGAACTCCTCCTGGTCGATCCGGAGACCGGGGAACCGCGGGCGCTGTCCGCGGCAGTGCTCGCCCGGGCGGCACAGGACGACGCGGATCAGGACGTCTTCGAGAAGGAACTCCACGAGCAGATGCTGGAGTTCGCCACGCATCCGCAGTCGTCCATGGAGAGCCTGCGCGCGGAGATCGTCCGCTGCCGCAAGGAGGCCGCCCGGCACGCAGGGGAGATCGGCTGCACAGTGGCCGCGCTCGCCACGTCCCGCTGCCGGTCAGTCCCGCCGTCGGCGTCAACCGGCGGTACCGGTGGATGGCGGACCAGTACGGCATCGCCACCCGGGAGCAACTCGTCCTGGGCTGCCATGTGCATGTCTCGGTCGAGTCCGAGGAGGAGGGCGTCGCGGTCATCGACCGGGTGCGTCCCTGGCTCCAGGTCCTGACGGCGCTCAGTGCGAACTCGCCGTTCTGGCAGGGCAACGACTCGGGCTACAGCAGCTACCGCAGCCGGGTGTGGCTGCGCTGGCCGTCGGCCGGCCCGACCGAGATCTTCGGCTCGGCCGAACGCTACCACCGCCTGATCGCGGACATGGTGGCCACCGGCGCCATCCTCGACGACGGGATGATCTACTTCGACGCCCGGCTGTCCCAGCGGTACCCGACCGTGGAGATCCGGGTCTCGGACGTCTGCCTGCACTCCGGTACGGCGGTGCTGGTCGCCACCCTGGTCCGCGGGCTGGTCGAGACGGCCGCGCGCGAGTGGCGGGCCGGGCGGGAACCGCTCGACCACAGCGTCAGCCTGCTGCGGCTGGCCGACTGGCAGGCCGCCCGCTCCGGCCTGACGGGCGAGCTGCTGCACCCCGCGACCATGCGGCGCATGCCCGCCGAGGCGGTCGTCCGTGCCCTGCTGGACCATGTCGCGCAGGCGCTGGCGGACACCGGTGACCTCGAGCGGGCGCGGGCCGCCTGCGAGGAGCTCCTGCGGGACGGCAACGGTGCCCAGGTGCAGCGCGCGCTGATGGAGCGCACGGGGAGTCTGCGGGACGTCGTCACCGAGTGCGTGCGCCACACGCAGGCATGAGGCGTCCCGGTTCCTGCCGGCTCCTGCGGGGACGGACTCAGAGGATCAGGACGAGGGCGTAGGCCAGGAAGAACGCCGCGATCAGCACCGTGAGGACGATGATCAGGGTCAGCGGCCCCTTGGCCCAGCCCTTGGGCGGGTTGTGCGTCTCGCGGGGTCCCGCCTCTGGCAGGCTGCTCTCGGCGGGCGGGGTCTCGCCCGGCGGTACGCCGCCGCCGGGTTCCAGGCCGGAGGTGCGTTCGGGTTCGGGATCGGGACTTGTGTGACTCATGCCGTCCGGGTCCCCCGATCGTGCCGAGATCATCAGTGGGGACCACTTCCGTATTTCCCGACCCCTGAAGGTCCCGCCTCGACTACATTCGAGCCCCGCCGATGACGGTACCCGTCGGCAATGTGACACCCCGTACACGTCAGGAGCAGTGCATGCGCGACCTCGCCCTCGCTCCACCGGCCGTCTCGCCGTTGACCGGAGGGCTCGCCGACAGCGTCTTCGAGACGGCGGACCGCGAACCCACCAGAGCGTTAGTGGCACGCCGCGCCGATCCCGCCTCCGCCACCTGGGAGGAGGTGACGGCGATCGAGCTGCGCGACGAGGTGGTGGACGTGGCCAAGGGGCTGATCGCCTCCGGGATCGCGCCGGGCCACCGCGTGGCGATCATGGCGCGCACCCGGTACGAGTGGACGGTCCTGTGCTACGCGCTGTGGGCGGTGGGGGCCGAGGTCGTCCCGGTCTACCCGACGTCGTCGCGTGACCAGGTGGAGTGGATCCTGCGGGACACCGGCTGCGTGGCCGTGGTGGTCGAGGACGAACAGGGCGTCATGACCGTCGGCTCGGTGTGCGCGTCGCTGCCGCTGCTGCGGCACGTCTGGCAGCTGGACGCGGGCGCACTGGAGGAACTGACGGTCCGCGGGGAGCCCGTCCCGCTCGCCACGGTCGACTCGATGCGCCGCATCGTGCTGCCGGACTCCACGGCCGTCATCGCCTACACCTCCGGCACCTCCGGCCACGCGATGGGCTGTGCCCTCAGCCACCGCAACCTGGCCGCTCCCTGCGACACGCTCCTGACGGGCTGGGGACACACCGCGGCACGGCCCGGTGAGCAGGGCTCCGTCCTCGCGTTCCTGCCCTTCTCGCACGTGTACGGGCTGATGATCCAGAGCCTGTGCCTGCGCGGCGGCCTGTTGATGGGGCACCAGGCCGAGCTGGGCGGGGAGGCGCTGTCGTCGGCGCTGCGCTCCTTCCGGCCCACGTACTTCTACGCGGTCCCGTCGGTCTTCGAGAAGATCTACAAGACCTTCCTGCGCACGGCTCAGCAGGGAGGCCACGGCGGGCTGTTCGAGCGGGCCGCGGAGACGGCGCGGGACTTCGCCGCGGCACTGGAACGCCGGCGGCTGGGCCGGGGCCGTGGTCCCGCCTTCGACCTGCGTCTCCAGCACGCCCTGTACGAGCGCACGGTGTACCGCCGGCTGCGGGCCGCGCTGGGCGGCCGGGTGCGGCGGGCGACGTCCGGCGGCTCCCCCTCAGCCGCGACCTGTCGCTGTTCTACGAGGGCATCGGCATCTATGTGCACGACGGGTACGGCCTGACGGAGACCGCCGGCGGGGTGACGATGCAGCCGCTGGGCCGGGAGAAGTCCGGGACCGTCGGGCAGCCGCTGCCGGGCACGGAGATCCAGGTGGCCGAGGACGGGGAGATCCTGGTGCGCGGCCCGTCGGTGTTCCAGGGATACCTGGGTGACGAGGCCGCCACCCGGGCGGCGCTGCGCAGGGGCTGGCTGGCCACCGGCGATCTCGGGCAGCTGGACTCCGAGGGCTATCTGACGATCACCGGCCGCAAGAAGGACATCATCATCACCAGCAGTGGCAAGAGCGTCGCCCCGGCCGCCCTGGAACAGCGGCTGCGGATGCACCCGCTCATCCACCAGGCGGTGGTCGTGGGCGACAACCGGCCCTGTGTCGGAGCCCTGATCACGCTGGATCCGGAGTTCCTCGCGCACTGGCGGGCGGCGCTGGCGCTGCAGGGCGAGATGCGGGAGGCACGGGAGGAGAACGCGCTGCGCGAGGAGGTCGCCCGAGCCGTGGCGGGGGCGAACAGCTCCGTGTCGCGGTCGGAGTCGATCCGGGTGTTCCGGATCCTGCCGGAGCCGTTCGACGTGACCAACGGACTGCTGACGCCGTCGATGAAGCTGCGCCGGGACGAGATCGTCCGGCACTACGCGTCGGAGATCGACGCGATGTACGAGTCGCGCAGGCGTCCCGGGCGGGCGAGCACCGCGCACGAACCGTCGAACTGGGACGACTCGGACAATGTGTTCCGCTGAGCACGGAGCCGGACGCGTAGGCCCCGCCCCCACGGGAACACGCAACAGTGGCGACGCACGAGAAAGGACGACAGCCCTGACGACAGCCACTTGCTGGCGCCGGGCCGGAAAGGCGATATGTCAACCGAGCCGCGTGGGGATGACGCACTGACCTCCGAGGAGATCCCGAGCCGCACGAACAGCTTCGTGGGCGAGCCGCACGACGTGACGGGTGCGCGGCTGGCCGCGGAGGAGTTCCTGCGGGATCTGGCACGCTCCTCGCCACCCTCTGCCCCGAGTACTGGGACGACATCCTGTTGGTGGTGACGGAACTGGCGGCCAACGCGGTCCAGTACGCGCCGGGTCCGTTCGCGCTGCGGATGCGCCGGACCTTCGACGGGGTGCACGTCGTCCTGCACGACACCAGCACCACGGAGCCCGCCCCCGCCCCTTCGATCCGCGCAGCGGTGGCGGCGGCATCGGCTGGCACCTGATCCACACCCTGTGCGACCAGGTCAGTGTGGTGACCGACCAGCGCGGCAAGGACGTGCACGTCTTCCTGCCCTGGTGAACCGGGAGCGTCACGGGCGCGGGGCGCCCGTGACCGGTTTCTCTCAGACCGAGGTCGTGGCGCGCGGCGGCAGCCGGTCGTAGTAATCGCCGACGGCGGTCAGGTACTCCCGGTCCCTGGTCTCGCTGTCCGTCTGGAAACGAGGCGCCGCCTTGGCGTCACCCCTGCTGCAGGCCAGCGTGATCTTCCGCGCCTGCCCGTCGACGCCGGTGACCACCCCGGCCGGCACCAGGACGCTGCGGCCGAACACCCAGACACCGGTGTCGACGACGAGGTGCCGCATGCCGTGCGGCGCCGCCTCCCGGTCCACGTGCCCGATCGTGCCGTCGGTCGCGGCGACGGTGAACCCGGTCAGGTCCTCCCCCTCGACGTGACCGCTTTCCGGCGCGAACGACCAGATTCTGTCGATGGTCACGCTGCTCCATCCTCCCTGGCGGTGTGCGGATCCCTCGGGGCCGGGCGGACGGCCGGCGTCCATCCCGCTCCACAGCACCAATTACCCTCCTGCCGCAAGCGCATTCGGCGCACGGCCGTGCGGCTGGGAGACGCCGGCGCCGGAGGCTCGGACAGGTTCGGTCCCGGGGGCATGGAGGACTGTTTCCGGGGTAATCGCGGGGCGCGGTGAAAACGGAGTCCGGCGGCGAAGGGAGGCACATGAGAAACGGCGTCAGAGCCCGCCCCAGGACCGGCATCGCCCCGCACCGCGGTCATCCGCAGAGGTGACCCGCCCAGGCCGTAGCACTTGTTGGAGGTACCCGTGCCCCTCGCCCAGAACCCGCTGTCCGTGGAAGTCGAACTGCCCCGGGAGGACGTGGCCCTGATCACGGTCGACGGCTACCTGGACGTCGACACCGCGACCGAGTTCCAGGCCCATCTGGCCAACCAACTCCACCACGGCCGACGGCACTTCCTGATCGACCTCTCGTCCGTCCCGTTCATGGACTCGTCGGGGATGAACATCATCCTGCGGGTCTACCAGGAGACCCGCGGGGACGCCGGCAGCGTGCACGTCATCAGCCCGGCCCCGGCCGTGCGTCGCGTTCTTGACCTGACCGGCGTCAGCATCACGGTGCCGATATCGGAGAGTGTGGACGAGGCCCTGGCCCGGGTCGACGAAGGGCCGGCCGTCCCCGACGATCCGGCGGAGGAGGGCGTCTGACACGCCGGATGCCCATGCGGGCGCGGCGCCGGCAGGACCGGCGGCCCGGTGCCCTCGCTCCGCCCTGCCCGGACGTCGGCTCGCCCTGCGTGCGCCGGTGACGGCGGTGGCCAACCACCGTTTCCCCGAACCGGATCGCTTGCACCGGATCCGGTGTCGTACGAGGTCGGCGCATGGTTAGAGTTGTCGCCCGGCAAGTGTCACAGCGCCGTCTCGTTGTCTGAAGCGGGCTCGGTGGACGCAACGCGGATGAGGAGAGAACCAGGTGCCGGAGCACGAAGCGGACGGACAGCTCGCCACCCCCACGCACGAGGTCAGGGATTTCCTGCAGCGCCGGCGTGAGCAGATCGCCCAGCGGTGGGCGGACGAGCCCCTGTTCCGTACCGTCTTCACCGTCTCGCGCGACGAGGCGGTGGAGGCGGGCAAGGTCGTCGTGGACGCGCTGGCCCAGGTGGCCGAGTCGGAGCAGGTGGAGGACCCGGACTCGGCGGGATTCAGCGGAGTGCGCGAGCAGCTCGCCCGGATGGGCGCGGCCCGCTCCCGCGCCGGGCTGTCGAACACCCAGGTCTCCAGCGAGCTGGCCGCGCTGCGGCCGCCCGTCGAGAACCTGCTGGCGGCCGATCTGGAGCAGGCGCCGCCCGAGCATCTGCGGGCGTGTTCGACGGTACTCACCGTGCTGATGGGCACCCTGCGGCTGGTGGCGATGCAGACGGCGCTGAGCGAGTGGCAGGCGCTCAGCGACCGGCAGCGGATGCAGCTGCTGGAGGTGGCCACGCCCGTCATCCGGCTGTGGGACGGCATCGTGGCCGTGCCGCTGATCGGGACGCTGGACAGCGCCCGCAGCCAGGTGGTGATGGAGACGCTGCTGAACGCCGTCGTCGAGCAGCACGCCCGGTTCGCGATCCTCGACATCACCGGGGTGCCGACGGTCGACTCGCTGGTGGCGCAGCACCTGATGAAGACCGTCGCAGCGGCGCGGCTGATGGGCGCCCAGTGCATCGTCTCGGGCATCCGCCCCGCCATCGCGCAGACCATCGTCCACCTCGGCCTGGACCTGGACGTGATCACCCGCGCGAGCCTGTCCGACGCGCTGGGTTACGCGCTGCACCAGCTCGGCACGGACATCGTGAACCCGGGTGCGGGTCAGCGGTGAGCGACGCCCGCTCCCGTCCCGTCACAGGGCACGTGCCGGTCCTGCGACTCGGTGACGTCCTGCTGGTCACGCTCCAGGGGGACCTGCACGACAGCACGGCGCAGCAGCTCCAGCAGGACCTCGCGGAGACCATCTCGCGTACCGGGGTGCGCGGTGTCCTGATCGACATCTCCGGGGTGGAGATCGTCGACTCCTTCCTCGGCCGGGTGCTGGCCGAGATCGCCGCGCAGGCCAAGCTGCTGGCCGCGCGGACCGTCGTGGCCGGTATGCGCCCGGCGGTCGCCATCACGCTGGTGGAACTGGGTCTGACCCTGCCGGGCCTGAGCACGGCGCTCAGCACCGAGGCGGGCATGGAGCTCCTCTCGCAGCAGGCCCCGGTACCCCGCCCCGGCGGTCCGCGTCAGGAGAGTGCGTGATGCACACTGCCGCGGGCGTGGAGGCCTGCCTGCCCATCCGGTCGGACATGGACCTGGTGTGGGTGCGACAGCACGTGCGGCAAGCCGCGGCCCGGCTCGGCTTCGGCCTGGTGGAGCAGACCAAGCTGATCACGGCGGCCAGTGAGCTGGCCCGCAACACCCTCGTGCACGGCGGTGGCGGACAGATGGAGGCGACGCACCTCAGCAGCGGGGGTGCGCAGGGGCTCCGGCTGGCCTTCACCGACAAGGGACCGGGGATCGCCGACCTGGACCGGGCGCTCACGGACGGCTACACCTCCGGCGGCGGGCTGGGGATGGGGCTGAGCGGTGCGCGGCGCCTGGTGCACGACTTCGACATCGACAGCACGCCGGGCCACGGAACGACCGTGCGGGTCACCTGCTGGGTGGGCCGGCCGCCGCGTCCGCGTGAGGAGGCCTGATGCCGCGCGTGTGGGACGTCCCGGTGCGCGACTCGACCCGGGTGCGCGACGCGCGGGTCGCGGCGGAGGCCGCGGCCGCGCTGGCCGGGCTCGACGAGCGGCGCACCGCGGCCGCCGCGCTGGTCGCGACCGAGCTCGCCACGAACCTGCTCAAGCACGCCGAGGGTGGTCAGGTGCTCATCGACGTCGTGGACCCGCCCGTGCTGCGCGGGGGCGGTGGGGAGTCCCGGGTCGTGCAGATCGTCGCGATCGACCACGGCCCTGGCATTCCCGAGGTGCCCGCGGCGCTGCGCGACGGTTTCTCCACGACCCGCTCGCTCGGGCGGGCCTCGGCACGTGTCTGCGGCTCGCCGACGACTTCGGCCTGCACAGCACGCCGGGCCGCGGCACGGTCGCGGCGGCCCGCGTGGGCACCACACGGCGTCACGACGGCGTGCCCGCCGGTCCGGCCGTGACCGTGTGGTCCGACGGGGTGTCGGGCACCTGGGGCGACCCGCCCGCGTCCGGCGCTCCGAGCTCCGTGTGGTCCGACGGCAGGACCTCGGCCAGCGGGCAGTGGCCGTCCGGCGCACCGGGTGGTGGCACGCGGTACGCCGCGCCACCGGTGGGGGCCGTGATGCGCGCCGACCTGACGGGACACGCGGCGGTGGCCGCGGGGCCTCGGACTTCGCCGAGCAGGCCGGGGCGGGTGCCGGCGCCGCCACGCCGGCGGTGCTTCAGGGAGCGCTCGTCCATAGCCGGTCGGGCCTGGGGTCCACGGACGACGGCACTCAGGGCCACGAGCCGGACTCCCGGGGCGCGCCGGCCGACGGCCTGCCGGGCCCTGCGACCGCGGGCAGCGGCACGCGGAACGAAGGGGGCTCCCAGGGCGCGCCGGATCCCGGACCGCCGGGGGTCGTGGGGCCGGGCGGGTCGCGCAAGCCGGTCCGTCGTGGGGCCGGTCCGGGCCGGTCGCCGGTGTGCGAGCCGGTGGCGTGAACATCCCTTACGCGGGAGCCGACTACTCGGGCGACGCCTGGACCTGGGTGCGATCCGGCGACCTGGTGACGCTGATGCTGGCGGACGGACTGGGGCACGGCCCGGAGGCGGCCCGGGCCTCGTCCGCCGCGGTCGCGGCGCTGCACCGCTGGGCCCACCTCACCCCCGCCGAGTCGCTGCGGCGGCTCCATGACGCGCTGAAGGGCACCCGGGGCGCGGCCGTCGCCCTGGCCCAGCTCGATCTGCGTGCCGGGCGGCTGCGGTTCGCCGGCATCGGGAACGTGGGGGCGCGGCTGCGTACCGAGGGCGCCTGGCATCCCCTGTTGTCCCGGCCCGGCATCGTCGGCGTGCACCGGCCCGGCACCCTCCGCGAGGAGGAGGCCGACTGGGCGGCCGACCGGCTGCTGATCCTGCACACCGACGGTCTGCCCAGCCGCTGGACGCCGCCGTCGGACACCGGTCCGGCTTCGGCCGACCCGGCCGTGACGGCCGCCGTGACGATACGTGACGCGAGCAGTCCCGCCCGACCGGTGCGGGACGACACCGCCGTGGCCGTGCTGACTCCGACCCCGCCGGAACACCCATGATGCGCACTTGGCAGATCACCACCGTCACCGACGCGGCACGCGCCCGTATCGCCCTGGCGCGCCTGGCCGCCACGTACGGTGTGCCCACCGTCGAACGGACCCGGCTGGCCGCCGCCCTCAGCGCCCACCTGCGGCAGTGCCTCACCAAGGGGGGCACCTGGCTGCTCACCCTGGACATGGCAGGATCCCCCGCGGAGGAGGGCCTGCTGCACGCCGTCGTGACGCCCTCGCCGGACGCCTGTGCCGCCGGGGAACCGCCGTGGGAGGTCACGGTCCCCTGCCCGAGACGGCCCGGTCCGAGGAGGACGGCACCGTCCATGACGACGCCGCGGCCCTCGCGGAGGCGCTGCTCGGCGCCGACGAGGACACGGCCGTGGTGCTGGACAAGCTCACCGAGCAGGAGGACCTGGTCGCCTTCCACCGTGAGGAGCTGCACCAGACCAACCAGGGGGTCCTGGCGCTGCACGCGGAGCTGGACGCGGCCGGGCGGGCCCAGCGCGAGGCCTTCGCCGCCGAGCGCAGCGCCCGCAACGAGGCGGAGAGCGCCCGCCGCCGGCTGACGTTCCTCGCGGACGCGAGCGCCGTGCTGACGGCCTCGCTCAACCACGAGGAGATCGTGCGCCGGCTCCCGGACCTGCTGGTCCCGGAGTACGCGCGCAGCGTGGACATCTGGCTGTTCGACCACGAGGACGCCAAGCGCCGGTCGACGCCGCACCCGGCCGCGGCCGTGGTCGCGGCCCGTACCGGGCGGCCCCAGTACGCCGCCGACCACCCCGGCCGCCTGCCCGGTGTCGACGACCACCCGCCGTCGGCGCTCGAACCCACGCGGCCCCTGCTGTGCGTTCCACTGCCGACGCGACGGGCACCCCTGGGGGTCCTGACCCTGTCGCCGCCCGGGGCGCGCTGGGATCCGGACGACGCGGTGATGCTGATCGAGCTCACCCGGCGGGCCAGCATCGCGATCGACAACGCCCGGCGTTTCGAGCACAACCGTGACATCGCGGAGACGCTGCAGCGCGCTCTGCTCACGGATCTGCCGGCCACGCCGGGTCTCAGCCTGGCGGCGCGGTATCTGCCGGCCACCCACGGGCTGAACATCGGCGGCGACTGGTACGACGCGTTCCGTCAGCGGGACGGCGGGCTCATCACCGTCATCGGCGACGTGACCGGGCACGGTCTGCACGCGGCCGTGATGATGAGCCAGTTGCGCACCGCGCTGCGTGCGTACGCGGTCGACGGCGACAGTCCGGGCCGCCTGCTCACCCGGCTGCACCGGTTCCTGCACCATCTGCAGCCGGATCTGTACGCCACCGCCGTCATCGCGCGGTTCCATCCGGACGAGCCCACGCTGACGTGGGCCGCCGCCGGCCATCCGCCGCCCGTGCTGCGGCTGGCCGACGGAACGGTGCGGACGCTGGACGCCAAACCGGGTGCCATGCTCGGCATCCCGCTCACCCAGGAGATCGCCGACCACACGGTGCGGCTGTCCCCGGGCTCGACGCTCGCGCTGTACACGGACGGGCTGGTCGAGCGGCGTGCGCAGGGCATAGACCCGGGCATCGAGCGGCTGGCGAAGGCGCTCGGCGGGTTCCGTTCGGCGGAGCTGGACGCGGATCTGGAGGGCTCTGCGGACCGGATCCTGCATCCGCTGCTGAGCGATTCCGAGCGCGACGACGACGTGTGCCTGTTGCTGTGTCACCTCCGGGGGGACGCGGCGTCCTGACGGCGGGTCCGGCCCGCCGTGGTCTGTGCACGCGTTCTTCACTCCTGCCTGGTGCTTTTCGGCCACGGGACGGGCATGGTGGTGATCGACTGTTCGTCTGCCCGCCACGTCCGACTGGCGTACCGGTCGAAGACGCGGTGGGATCGATGGGGTGCGAACCAGCGATCCAGGGGCAGTCGAAAGGCGTTCGAGGCAGACCGCCCGGAGCCGCAGAAAGGGATGAACACCGTGACACGACCCAGGATCCTGGTGGTTGGCGCAGGCTTCGCCGGCGTGGAGTGCGTCCGCCGTCTGGAACGGAAACTCTCCCGGACGAGGCCGACGTCACGCTGGTGACGCCGTTCGCCTACCAGCTGTACCTGCCGCTGCTCCCGCAGGTCGCTTCCGGCGTGCTGACGCCGCAGTCGATCGCCGTCTCGCTGCGCCGCAGCAAGAAGTACCGCACGCGCATCATTCCGGGCGGTGCCATCGGCGTCGACCTGAAGTCGAAGGTCTGCGTCATCCGCACCATCACCGACCAGATCGTCAACGAGCCGTACGACTACATCGTGCTGGCCCCCGGCAGCATCACCCGCACCTTCGACATCCCGGGGCTGACGGAGCACGCGTTCGGGATGAAGACCCTCGCCGAGGCCGCCTACATCCGTGACCACGTCATCTCGCAACTCGACCTGGCCGACGCCAGCCAGGACCCCGACGAGCGGGCCTCGCGGCTGCAGTTCGTGGTGGTCGGCGGCGGCTACGCGGGCACCGAGACCGCGGCCTGCCTGCAGCGTCTGACGCATGCCGCCGTCAAGCGTTACCCCCGGCTGGATCCGGGTCTGATCAAGTGGCATCTGATCGACATCGCGCCGAAGCTGATGCCGGAGCTCGGCGAGAAGCTCGGCAGCAGCGCGCAGGAGATCCTGCGCCGGCGGGGCATCGAGATCTCCCTCGGCGTCTCCATCGCCAAGGCGGGACCGGAGGAGGTCACCTTCACCGACGGCCGGGTGGTGCCGACCCGCACGCTCATCTGGACCGCCGGGGTCGTCGCCAGCCCCCTCATCGCCACGCTCGGCGCGGAGACCGTCAAGGGGCGGCTCGCGGTCGCCCCCGAGATGAACCTGCCGGGCAACGACGGGGTGTTCGCGCTCGGCGACTCGGCCGCCGTCCCCGACCTGGCCAAGGGCGACGACAGCGCCATGTGCCCGCCCACGGCGCAGCACGCCCTGCGGCAGGGCAGGCACGTCGCCGACAACGTCATCGCGACACTGCGGGGCGGGGCGATGAAGCCGTACGTCCACAAGGACCTGGGGCTCGTCGTCGACCTCGGCGGCACCGACGCGGTCTCCAAGCCGCTGGGCATCGAGCTGCGCGGCCTGCCCGCCCAGGCCGTCGCCCGCGGCTACCACTGGTCGGCACTGCGCACCAACGTCGCCAAGACCCGGGTCATGACGAACTGGCTGCTCAACGCGGTGGCCGGCGACGACTTCGTACGGACCGGCTTCCAGGCCCGCAAGGCCGCCAGGCTGAAGGACTTCGAGTACACCGACGCCTACCTGACTCCGGAACAGGTGCAGGAGCATGTCCAGGGGGCCGGCCGGCAGGGCTAGGGCGGACGGGAGCTTCCGTTCGTGGCATGTCATGCTGAGACGCGGATCTTGGTGTGAGTCGGGAGAGAGTGCGGCGGCGTGAGGGCAGCGGGACGCTCGGTGCGGACACGACTGCGGGACCGGATCGCGGCGTCCGACCCCGGGCTGCTGCGCCTGACCGCCGGGCTGCGGACCGTGGGCGCCATCGCCCTCACCCTGGCCGTGCTCGCCCTGCTGCGGGTGGATGTGCACCTTCTGGTGGCGGGGCCATGGCGGCGATGGTCGCCACCTTCGCCATCCGGGAGAAGCAGCTCGGCGCCCAGGCCGTGACGCTGGCGCTGGGTCTGCCGGTGGCGCTGGTCTCCGTGTCCCTGGGCGCGGTGCTCAACGCGCGTCTCGCCGGGACGTCTTCTTCATCGTCCTGATCTTCTGCGCGGTCTACGGCCGCCGGTTCGGCGACCGCGGCACCGCGCTGGGGCTGATCGGCTTCCAGGTCTACTTCCTTTCCCTGTTCGTCGGCGCCTCCGTCTCCTCGCTGCCCGAGCTGTGCGGCGCCATCGCCCTGGCGTTCTGCTCCAGCGCGCTGCTGCGCTTCGCGGTCGTGCCCGCGACGCCCGCGGGCGTCCTGCTGCGCCTGCGGCTGGCCTTCCGCGCCCGGCTGGCCCAGCTGGTGTCCGCGCAGCTCGACCTCCTCGACGCCGGCCCGAACGAGATGGACAAGGCCCTCGAGGCCGTGCGGGAGGGCACCGCCCGGCTGCACGAGACGGCGATGATGATCCAGGCGCGGCTGGAGGAGGGCACCCCGACGAGTCCGCGGCGCGGCTCGTGCAGCGCCGGATCGCGGACGCCGAGATCGCCGCCGAGCGGCTCGGCCTGCTGTTGCTGACCGCCCGCAGCGCCGAACGGGCCGACACGCTCACCCTGCACCTGCCGGGAGCGCCCGCACCGTCGGTGGGGCAACTGGCCGTGCCCGACGAGGCCACCGCCACGCTCCGCCGGGATCTGCAGGCGCTGCGCGCGCTCGTGCTGCGGGCCGGCAGCGGTGATTCGGGACCGCGCTGGCCCACGTGCGCAACCGGCTGCTCGGCTACCGGGACGAGGAGAACCTGCCGTCCGCGCCCGCCGCCGTGCAGGACGTCTTCCGCGGTATCGGCGAGTCCGCGCGGTCGGTGCTGGGGCTGCGGATCGCGCTGGACGGCCCGCAGGACGAGTCGGACGACACTCCCGCCACCGCTCGCTCCCGCGAGGAACTGGACGCCGAGGACGCCGCGATCGACGGCGGCGAAGAAGCGGCGCCGGAGGAGGAGACGGGGCTGCGGCGGCCCACGACCCGGGCGGCGGTGCAGGTGGCCGTCGGGTCGACGCTGGCCATCGTGGGCGGCGAGCTGCTGTCCACGCAACGCTGGTACTGGGCGGTGCTGACCTGCTGGATCGTGTTCCTCAACACCGCCTCGACGGGCGAGATCCTGGTCAAGGGGTATCGCCGGCTGCTGGGCACGGTGTTCGGCGTGGTGGCCGGCATCGTCCTGGCCGGACTGGTCGGGCAGCACACCTGGACGGCGTTCGCGCTGGTCCTGGTGCTGATCTTCGCGATGTTCTACGTGGCGCCGCTGTCGTACACGCTGATGTCGTTCTTCGTCACCGCCATGCTGGGGCTGCTGTACACGTTGCTGCACACCTACAGCCTCGACGTGCTCCTGCTGCGGGTGGAGGAGACGGCGCTGGGCGCGGCCTGCGGGGTGGTCGCGGCGGCGCTGGTCCTGCCGGTGCGGACGGACCGCCGTACGAACGAGCTGCTCGGCACCGTGCTGGAGCGGCTGGCCGACGTCACCGAGGCCGCCGTCGGCCAGCTGAGCGGCGGGCCGGCGGACGAGCTGCTGGACAAGTCGCGTGACCTGGACCAGGCGCTGGCCGATCTGCGGGCCGCGACGCAGCCGCTGACCCACCCGGTCACGCCGCTGCGGGCCCGGCGGCACACGGCACGGTACGTGGTGGCGCTGCTGGAGACCTGCGCGTACCACGCCCGGACGCTGGCGGCGACCGCGGAGCTGCTGCCCTCGCACCCCTCGATCACGGCGGACCCGAGGCTGCGCGGAGCCGCGGGGCGGACCGTGCGCAACATCGAGACCATCGCGGCCCGGGTGGCGGACGAGCACGCCGCCGCGCGGGTCGAGACCGGGCCGAGCATCGCCTCGCTGCTGGGGTCCGACGCCGGCACACCGCGCTACGGCCGGATCACCGACCGCGTGCTGCGGCATCTGGAGCGGCTGGACGAGGCCGTGGTGGGTCTCGCCCGGCCGCTGGACGTGCCGGTGGCCCCGCCCCAGGGGTGACGGCGGGCTCCGCGGAGCACGGGCTGCCTCAGAAGTCCGTGGGCAGTCCGCTCACCTCGGCGATGCCGCGCAGTTCCTCGGTCTGCCTGTGGCGTTCCTTGATGTAGTCGGCGATCTCGCCGAGGCGGACCGGATCGGACGCCGTGGTCGCGTCCGTGACGATGCGGACCGGGCCGGTATCGCCGACGTCGAGTTCGATCACTTCGTTGTCCAGACGGCCGGTGACCGCGGTGGCGATGACGAGGGCCACCTCATCACGGATCTCCTGGGGCAGCTCGTCATCGGCCCCGGAGTCGAGCGCGAAGTCGAGGCTGGACAGACGCTCCTCGTCGATCGCCTCGAGGACCGGTTCCACCACGCGCATCAGGAGGCGGTAGTCCTCCGTGTCCATCCGGATGCGCAGGAGGTCCAGGTACACGTCCACGGGACGGCCGTCGCCATGCGGAATCTCGGAATCGCTCATTGGCTTCGTGTTCCCCGCACGACGGCGCTCAGACGCGTCGCCAGCGAGCCATGGCGAACGAGAACACTCCGAAGAGCACGAACCCGGCCGCGACGCACACCAGCAGCCACGGGCCGAGCGGCGTGTCGGCGAAGGTGCGCAGGGTGTCGTCCAGGCCCTTGGCCTGATCGGGTCGGTAGTCGATGGCCGCGCGGACGGCGAAGACACCGGCGACGGCGAACACCAGCCCGCGGGCGGCGCCGCCGGCCACGCCGGTGACGTCCACCAGCCGCCGGGCCCGGGGGCTCATCTGCCCGAGCCGGAGCTCGTCGTGGTACTTGCGGAGCACCGCTCGTACGCCGATCCAGCCGCCTGCCGCGACGATCGCGAGGCCGGCCGCGCCGACCAGCCACTGGCCGGCGGGTATCTCCAGTGCCCTGGCGGTGGCGTCCTGGGACTGCCGGTCGCTGGATCCGCCGCCGCTCTGTCCGCGGTTCGACGCGAACGACAGCACGGAGTAGGCGACGAAGACGTAGAACGCGAAGCGGACCGTCGCCAGCAGCCGCTTGCGTGCGCTGCGGCCGTCCTGTCCGACGGAGCCGAAGAGCGCCTCGGACAGCCGCCACAGGGCCATGCCGACGAGCCCGATGCCCAGCGCCCACAGCAGCACCGCGCCGAAGGGCTTCTGCGAGAGTTCCGCGAGGGCGCCGCCGCGGTCGGCCTCCTGGTTCGTGTCGCCGAAGGCGATCTGCAGCGCCAGGGCGCCGACGAGCAGGTAGATCACGCCCCGTGCGGCGAGCCCCGCCCGTGCCGCCCCCTCGGTCACCGATCCCCGCGCCACCCGCCGGGCCTGAAATCGTCCGGTACGTGCCATCGCACTCGTGTTCATGTAGACCTCCCGGAATCCGGATGCCCTGGGTTGGCTGCCGCATACGCGGCGCATCCGCCGGACCAGCGCGTTCCGGTCGGGCCGACCTGGCGGGGGGGGGGCAGGAGTGCCGCACGCCGGAGCCCGTCGATCGGCGCGTACGGGGTGGGACACGAGCGGGCCCGGCCGCGGCTGTCGCCGTCGGCCGGACCCTGGGGTGCCGCGCGTGTCACGCGCGGGCGGGGATCACGCGGGCTCCGGAGTCGGCATGCGCTGCTCGCCGGTGATCAGCGGGGCGGCCTCGCGGGCCGCTGCCGGTGGGGTCGCGAGCCACTGGTGAGCGAGCTCGAGGGCACGCTCGACGTCCCGGGTGCCGGTGGACACGCACAGCGTGTACGCCAGGTCGCGGGTCCGTGCGCTCACGTCGGCCGGTCGGCTCACGGCTTCGACGGCCGACAGTGCCTCGTACTCGTCGACGAGGCGGCGCAGCACGGCGGGGTGGGGCCTCAGCATGTGTTGTTCGCTCCTGATGGGTCGGGGGTCAGGCCGTCGTGGAGGTGTCGCCGGTGCCCCGGGCGGCCGTGCGCTGTCCCAGGACTTCGTCCCGCACGCGGGCGCAGCTGCGGCTGATGAGGCGGGAGACGTGCATCTGGGAGATGCCCAGCTGGTCGGCGATGCGGCTCTGCGTCATGTCCTCGAAGAACCGCATGTAGAGGATGGCCCGTTCGCGTTCCGGCAGCCGGCGCAGGCCTTCCTTGGCGGATTCGCGGTCGACCACGACGTCGTAGGACGTGTCCGAGGCGCCGAGGGTGTCGGCGAGGCTGTAGCCGTCGTCGTCGGCCGAGAGCTCGGCGTCCAGCGACAGGGTGCTGAAGCTGTCCAGGGCCTCGAGCCCGGCACTGACCTCTTCCTCGCTCAGGCCGGTGTGGGTGGCGAGGTCCGCCACGGAGGGCTCGGGGCTGCCCGGGTTCTGGGTGAGTTCACGGCGTGCCACCCGCACCTTGTTGCGCAGTTCCTGCACACGGCGGGGGACGCGCAGGGCCCACATGCGGTCCCGGAAGTGCCGCTTGACCTCGCCGGTGATGGTCGGGACGGCGTAGCTCTCGAAGGCGCCCCGGCTCGGGTCGAAGCGGTCGATGGCCTTGACCAGGCCCAGAGCGGCCACCTGCCGGAGGTCCTCGAGCGACTCTCCGCGGTCGCGGAAGCGGCCGGCGATGCGGTGGGCCATGGGCAGCCACAGCGTGACGAGTTCGTCGCGGACGGCTTCCCGCTCGGGCCCCTCCTCCAGCTCCGCCATTCGGGCGAAGAGGGCCGCGGTGTCCGGAGCGTCGTCGTGCCGCCGCCGGGTGGCGGTGGTCGTCGTTTCGGTCGTGCCGGGACGGTTCGTGGGCGTATCGATGAGCATGCGGATTCGCTCCTGAACAACGGGGGTTGCAGGGACTGACCGCGGGAAGGTCGCTGCCCGGATCGCCTGGAGGGCCTCCGGGGCAGTCATACCGCTCCCGCTGGCGCGCCTCCGGTCCGAAGCACGAAACTGCGACTGCCCTGCCCCCGGTGGAACAAACTCCACTTTGCTGTGCAATCTGCCGAGAACGCGCACACGGTCATCAGGAGAGGGGCACGACGGCGGTGATGCACTTGCCGCCGGCGGGCAGGTCCGACACCCGGACGTCGCGCGAGAGCCGGCAGACGATGGGCCAGCCGTGGCCGCCGTGCCGCAGCCGTCCGTGCGGGTCCGTGGGCGGCGCGGTCACGGGCAGTTCGTCACTGCGGTCGCTCACCGAGACGCGCACACCGGGGCCGTCGACGTCGACCTGGAAGTCGGTGACGCCACCGCCGTGCAGGATCGCGTTGGTCGTCAGCTCCGAGGCGACCAGCAGCGCGTCGGACAGGGCGTCCACGTCACAGGGAGTGTGGGTGGCCCGGCAGCGTTCGGTGACCGCGCGCTCCACCGCCCGGCGCGCCTCGGCGGGTTTGCACGGCCGGGCCCGGCCCGCACCGGGCGGCTCGAATACGGATTCGATCATGTGCTCCTCGCACATCCTTCAGCTCCCTGGTAGGTCAGGACGAAGAGGGGCCCGGACGCGTACCGTGGCCGCCCGCACGGGCACCCCCCGGGCTCACGGACCCGCTGGTTCCTTCACCGCCCACGGCGTTCGGGGCGCGCACCGCGCGAGCGCCGCGGGTCTTACTCTTCGGCTGACCTCTCCCCGCACCTGCAAACCTCCGGTTCGCCCGAAACGCCCCCGGAAAGACGCCGGAAGATCCCGGGCGGCCGCGCGCAGGTGCCATCGCCACGCGTTGCCGGGGTACGCGGTCCGCATGACCGATGTGGTGGATTCTGACGAACTCCTGCGGCGTATCCAGCGAGCGAGGGCCTGCGCGGTGCGCGAGGAGCGGGCGTGGCGGAACAGGAGCGAGGAGCTGGGCGCGACCGACCCTCAGGGAGCCAGGGACGCGACCGTGCGGCGGATGTCCTACGAGGCGGTGCTCAGGGTGCTGGACGAGATCCTCACGCCGGGCAAACACGCCGCCGAGGGCTGACCGGGTGAGCCGGTGCCCGGTGCCGGGGACCGGCTGATTGCGAGGGGCACGGGCCGGGAACCCGGTGCGCATGACAGTCGACCACTCCCGCGCACCGGTTCTCGAAGCCCTGGACGACTACCGCCGTAAGGGGCGGCTGTCGTTCACGCCGCCGGGACACAAGCAGGCCCGCGGCGCCGACCCGGCGGTCCGGGAGGTCCTCGGTGACGCCGTGTTCCACGGCGACGTGCTGGCCTCGGGCGGTCTGGACGACCGGCTCACCCGGGGCCGGGTGCTCCAGCGGGCGCAGGACCTGATGGCCGACGCGGTGCACGCCGAGCACACGTTCTTCAGCACGTGCGGGAGTTCCCTGTCGGTGAAGGCCGCGATGCTGTCGGTCGCGGGGCCGCACGAGAAGCTGCTGATCGGGCGGGACGCCCACAAGTCGGTGGTGTCGGGGCTGATCATCTCCGGAATCGAGCCCGTCTGGGTCGAGCCCCGGTGGGACGCCGAGCGGCACCTGGCCCATCCCCCGTCCGCTGCCGAGTTCGACCGGGCCTTCGACGCTCATCCGGACGCGCGCGGCGCGCTGGTCACGAGCCCCACGCCGTACGGCGGCTGCGCGGATCTGCAGGCGATCGCCGATGTGTGTCACCGGCGCTCGCGGCCGCTGATCGTGGACGAGGCGTGGGGAGCGCACCTGCCGTTCCACCCGGATCTGCCGTCCTGGGCGATGGACGCGGGCGCGGACATCTGCGTGACCAGCATCCACAAGATGGGCAGCGGTCTGGAACAGGGCTCCGTCTTCCACCTCCAGGGCGATCTGGTCCCGCCGGCGGTGCTGGGGATGCGCGCGGACCTGCTGGGCACCACCAGCCCGTCGGTGCTGATCTTCGCCGGTCTCGACGGCTGGCGGCGGCAGATGGCACTGCACGGCAAGGAGCTGATGGGCGGCGCGCTGGACCTCGCGGCCGAGGTCCGGGCCGCCATCGAGGAGATCGACGGGCTGCACGTCGACGACCGGGACGACTTCTGCGGCCCGGGCCTGTCCGACGACCTCGATCCGCTGCCCGGTGTCATCGACCTCGGCGGGCTCGGGTCACCGGCTTCCAGGCGGCGGACTGGCTGCGCGAGCACCGGCACATCGACGCGCATCTGGTGGACCACCGCCGTATCGGCGCGCAGATCACCCACGGCGACGACCGGGAGACGACCGGGGAGCTGCTCGAGGCGCTGCGGGACCTGGCCGTGGCCGCGCGGGACCTCCCGCGGGCGCCGCGGGTGGAGGTGCCGTCGCCGGCGGGGCTGCGGATGGAGCAGGCGGTGCTGCCGCGTGACGCGTTCTTCGGCCCGGCCGAGGACGTGCCCGTGGCCGAGGCGTCCGGGCGGGTCGCGGCGGAGATGATCACTCCGTATCCGCCGGGCATCCCGGCCGTCCTTCCGGGGGAACTCCTCACCGAGCCGGTGCTGGCGTACCTGCGGACGGGGCTGGCCGCGGGTATGCACCTCCCCGATCCCACGGATCCGGAGCTGGAGACGGTCCGGGTCCTCGCCGAGGACCCGCGGTGAAGTGAAACCGGTCACGCGACCCGGTCGTGGGTTACGTGCACGCCCCGCAGATGGTTTACCGTTCATTCATACGTGGTGACGGAGTCGACCCACCGTCCTCCGTGCATCACCGCTCACGGCCCTGGCTGGCTTCCCCCGTCCAGCCAGGGCTTTTTCATGCCCCGAGAAAGTTCCGCACGCCGAGGTGCCCGGGCCCTGAGAGCGGCTGAAATGGGCGTAGGGAAAGCACCGGAAGTCCATCGCCCGGCGAGGAGCTCCGCATGACCAAAGCGATCAAACTCCTGAACGCCCTGCCTCCGCCCCAGCGGCAGCGTCTGATGACGCTCGCCCGGGAGGTGTCCTTCCCCGAGGACGCGCGGATCTTCGAGGCGGGCGGCACGGCCGACCGCTTCTGGGTCATCCGCTCCGGCGCGGTCTCCCTGGACCAGCAGGTGAACTCCTTGCAACGGGTGACCGTGGCCAGCCTCGGCGCGGGCGACCTGCTCGGCTGGTCCTGGCTGTTCCCGCCGCACACCTGGGACTTCGGCGCGGTGGCGTTCAGTCCCGTTCGCGCCTACGAGTTCGACGCGGGGCCGTGCTGCGACTGTGCCAGGAGGATCCCGAGCTCGGTATGACGCTGGTGCGCAACGTCGCCGAGGTGCTCGCGCACCGGCTGGAGATGACCCGGGGCAAGCTGATGGAGCAGTACACGCTGCACCGGCGAGGGGCGCTGTGAGACCTCAGACGCGGTAGCGCCGCAGCGCCGGTACCGCGGCGGCCAGCGCCAGCATCACCGCGACGACCAGCAGCCCGCCGCCGGCGACGGCGGTCCGGGGGCCGAAGGCGGAGCCCGCCGTGCCGTGCAGTACGTCGGCGAGGCGTGGACCGCCCGCCACGACGACGGTGAAGACGCCCTGCATGCGCCCGCGCATCTCGTCGGTGGCGGCGGACAGCAGGATGGCCCCGCGGAAGACCATCGAAACCATGTCGGCCACCCCGGCCACGGCCAGGAAGGCCACCGCGACCCACAGGTCGCGGCTCAGCCCGAAGCCCGTGATGGCCACGCCCCAGACGACGACCGCCCCGATGACCATCCAGCCGTGCCGTCGGGCCCGGGAGAAGGTGCCGGAGAACAGTCCGCCGAGCACCGCCCCGATGGGGATCGCCGCGAACAGCAGCCCCAGGGCGAGCCCCTCCCCGTAGGGCGCGTACGTCTGGGCCGCGAGCTGCGGGAACAAGGCCCTGGGCATGCCGAGGACCATGGCGATGATGTCGGCGAGGAACGACAGCAGCAGGACGGTGTGCCCGGAGATGTAGCGGAACCCGGCGGCGATCTCCCGGACACCCGCGCGCCGGGTCGCCGTGCCGGACAGGGGCGGCAGCGACGGCAGCCGGTACACCGCCCACACCGTCACGCACAGGGCCAGGGCGTCGATCAGGTACAGCTCGGGCAGGCCGATCACGGGGATGAGGGCCCCGGCGAGCAGGGGCCCGGCCACCTGGCCGGTCTGCATCACCGTCGAGCCCAGAGCGTTGGCGGCGGGCAGTTCCTCCTCGGGACCAGACGGGCGATCGAGGCGTTGCGGGCCGGTGCGTTCAGGCCCCAGAAGGCCTGCTGCATCGCCAGCAGCAGCATGAGCGCCGGCACGGATTCCAGGCCGGTGAAGGCCTGGAGCCAGAAGAGCAGCGAGGTGACGGCGATGCCGCTGTTGGTGATCAGCAGCAGCTTGCGCCGGTCCATGCTGTCGGCGATCGCCCCGCCCCACAGCGCGAACACGATCAGGGGCACCAGACCGGCCAGGCTCGCGGCGCCGACCCAGGCCGAGGAGCCGGTGATGTCGTAGATCTGCTGAGGTACGGCGACGGCGGTGAGCTGGCTGCCGACGGCCGTGACGACGGTCGAGATCCACAGGCGGCGGTAGGCGGGGCGGCGCAGCGGGCGGGTGTCCATGGCCCAGCGCCGCCGGTCACGCCGCCGGGGCGCCTCCGCCGCCGGGTCCCGCTCTTCCGATGTGTTTCCGCTCGTGTCCACTCGCCGCTTCCTGGATGCTCGCTACATCTTTCCGGGCGGGGATCACTATCGCACCAGCCTCCGAGCGCTCCGCGGCCGAGGTCTCAGCTTCCGGCGATGAGCAGGGCGCCGAGCACGATCATGGTGGTGGCGACCAGACCGTCCAGGACGCGCCAGGCGGCCGGCCTCGCGAGGAAACGGCCGAGCATCCGGGCGCCGAAGCCGAGAGCCGTGAACCAGCACAGGCTGGCCAGGACGGCGCCGAGGCCGAACGTCCAGCGCAGCGGACCGTGGTCGGCGGCGACCGAGCCCAGCAGGAAGACGGTGTCGAGGTAGACGTGCGGATTGAGCCATGTCATCGCCAGGCAGGTGAGCACGGCCCGGCGGCGTGACCCGGCCGCTTCCCCCTCCGCCCGCAGCGCGCCGCCGTCGGGCCGGAACACCCGGCGGGCGGCCAGGGCTCCGTAGCACAGCAGGAACGCCCCGCCGATCCAGCCGACGGCCGTCAGCGCGCCCGGCCACGTCACCACGACCGCCCCGACCCCGCCGACCCCGAGCGCGATGAGGGCGGCGTCGGACAGGGCGCAGATGCCGACCACGGCGAGCACGGCGTCGCGGCGTATCCCCTGGCGCAGGACGAAGGCGTTCTGGGCGCCGATGGCGACGATGAGTGACAGGCCGGTGCCGAACCCCGCGGCTGCGGCGGTGAAGGTGCTGGTCATGACCTTGACGCTACGGACAGTCCGAGTTGGGGTCCAGCTAAGGATTCTTACGTATCATTAGCAGACGTGATGATGACGGATCTTCCCCTGGACCAGGTGCGGACCCTGCTCGCGGTCGTGGACGAGGGGACGTTCGACGCCGCGGCGGCCGCGCTGCACGTGACGCCGTCGGCGATCAGCCAGCGTGTGAAGGCGCTGGAGCAGCGCACCGGGCGGGTGCTGCTGCTGCGGACCAAGCCGGTGCGGCCGACCGAGTCGGGCGAGGTGCTGGTGCGGCTGGCCCGCCAGGTGGCGCGGCTGGAGCGCGACGCGTACGCGGAACTGGGGCTGCGCGGGAGCGGGGAGCCGACCCGGGTGTCGGTGGCGGTGAACGCGGACTCGCTCGCCACCTGGTTCCTCCCGGTGCTCACGCGCGTACCGGAGGATCTGCGGCTCTGCTTCGAACTGCGCCGCGAGGACGAGGATCACACGGCGGCGCTGCTGCGGGAGGGCGTGGTGATGGCCGCGGTGACCTCGTCGCCGGATCCCGTGCCGGGCTGCTCCGTACGGTCGCTGGGCCGGATGCGCTACCTCCCGGTGGCGGCGCCCGACTTCGCCGCCCGCAGGCTGGAGGGCCCCTTGGAGGAAGTGCTGCTCGACGCGCCGGTGGTGACCTTCGACCGGCGGGACGACTTCCAGGACGGCTTCGTCCGCCGGCTCACGCGGGGCGGAGGGGCGCGAGCGCGCTGCGGCACTATGTGCCGACCTCCGAGGGCTTCGTCGATGCCGTCGCCGCGGGACTGGGCTGGGCCTGGTGCCCGAGGCCCAGGCGGAGCCCCTGCTGCGCACCGGCCGGCTCGTCCCGCTCGCCGAGGGCCGGGCGACCGACGTGCCGCTGTACTGGCAGCAGTGGAAGCTCGACTCCCCCGCGCTGGCGCACGTGGCGGAGACGGTGACGGCGACCGCCGCGGAAGCACTACGCGGCTGAATCGGGCTCCCGGGCGCCGTCCAGCCGGGCCGCCGCGCTGTCCAGCAGCATCTCCAGGGCTGTCGGATATGCGCTGGTGACCATGCGGGTGGCGAGCAGCGGGGCTGCCTCCGCGATGCGGGGGTGGGTGGTGGCGGGCAGGCGCGCGTACGTCGAACGCCACATCTGCTCGTCGGCGTGGAGCGCGGCGCTCGGCAGGGCCAGCGAGGCCGCGTCGAGCGCGGCGATGCCCAGGGTGGTGTCGATGAAGGCGTGGTAGACGCGCACCGCGTCCGGCAGCGGGAAGCCCGCCGTGCGCAGGATGTCCAGGACGGCCTCGTCGGCCGCGAGTTCGTTGGCCCGGCCCGAGATCCGGCTGGCGGTGAGCACCGCGGCCTGCGGATGGGCCACGTAGGCGGCGTGGATGCGCAGCCCGACGGCCCGCAGGTCCGCCCGCCACTCCCCCGTCGGCGCCCAGCCGCCGAGCGCCTGCCCGATCAGCGCGTCCCCGATGGCCAGGGTGAGGTCGTCCATGCCTCGGAAGTACCGGTAGAGCGTGCTCGGGTCGGCGTCCAGGGCCAGACCGAGCCTGCGGGCGGACAGACCCTCGCTGCCGTGTTCGCTCAGCATGCGCAGCGCGGTTTCGACGATCAGCTCTTCCGACAGCACGGTGCCGCTCTTGGTGGGCCTGCGCCGACGGCGTTTCTCCTCGGGCACCACGGGCTTCGGCACGGCAGCTCCCTCCTTATGCCAACGCCATTGACCTTAAGACACGGCACAGCGTTGTATCTCCACAAGGGCGCGCCACGTTCTTCGCAAAAAGGGAGTTTCTGTCATGCGTGTACTGCTCGTGGGTGCCGGTGGCGTGGGCGGGGCGATCACCCGGATCGCGGCCCGGCGGCCATTCTTCGAGGCGATGGTGGTGGCCGACCACGACCCGGTTCGCGCCGAGGCGGCGGTCGCGGCGCTCGACGGTGACGCGCGGTTCACCGCCGAGCGTGTGGACGCGGGCGACGATGCGGCGGTGGCCCGTCTGCTGGCGCGGCACCGCTGCGACGTGCTCCTCAACGCCACCGACCCCCGCTTCGTGATGCCCCTGTTCCGCGCCGCCCGCGCCGCGCGCGCCACGTACGTCGACATGGCGATGTCCCTGTCCCGCCCGCACGCCGAGCGGCCGTACCGGGAGTGCGGGGTCAAGCTGGGCGACGAGCAGTTCGCTCAGGCGGCCGACTGGGAGAAGGAGGGCGTGCTGGCCCTCGTCGGCATGGGCGTGGAGCCGGGCCTGTCGGACGTCTTCGCGCGGTACGCCGCCGATGAACTCTTCGACGAGATCGAGGAGATCGGCATCCGCGACGGTGCGAACCTGACCGTCGACGGCTACGACTTCGCGCCCTCGTTCAGCATCTGGACGACCATCGAGGAATGCCTCAACCCTCCGGTCGTCTACGAGAGCGGCCGGGGCTGGTTCACCACCGAACCCTTCAGCGAGCCCGAGGTCTTCGACTTCCCCGAGGGCATCGGCCCGGTCGAGTGCGTGAACGTGGAGCACGAGGAGGTGCTGCTCGTCCCGCGCTGGGTCGACGCGCGCCGGGTCACCTTCAAGTACGGCCTCGGCCGCGAGTTCGTCGAGACGCTGCGGACGCTGCACCTGCTGGGTCTGGACCGCACCGACCCGGTGAGCGTGCCGGGGCCCGGCGGTCCGGTGGCGGTCTCGCCGCGGGACGTGGTCGCCGCGTGTCTGCCCGACCCGGCGACGCTGGGCGAGCGCATGCACGGCAAGACGTGTGCGGGCACATGGGTGCGGGGCGTCAGGGACGGGGCGCCGCGCGAGGTGTACCTGTACCACGTGGTCGACAACCAGTGGTCCATGGCGGAGTACGGCTCCCAGGCCGTGGTGTGGCAGACCGCCGTCAACCCCGTCGTCGCACTCGAACTCCTCGCCACCGGCGCGTGGTCCGGTGCGGGCGTGCTCGGCCCGGAGGCCTTCCCCGCCCGCCCGTTTCTCGACCTGCTGACGGCTTACGGGTCCCCCTGGGGCATGCGCGAGCAGTGACCTGTTGTCCGGGAAGGCTCTGTTTCACCGCGCATCGACAGGTGACCCGAAAAGGAGTAAGCATCCGACAGAGCACGTTTCTACTGCGATGCAGGTGACTTCGATGGACAACTGGCGAGACCACGCCGCGTGCCGGCACGAGGATCCCGAGCTCTTCTTCCCGATCGGCACCACCGGCCCGGCCCTGCTGCAGACGGAGCAGGCCAAGGCGGTGTGCCGCCGCTGCCCGTCCAGGACCAGTGCCTGCAGTGGGCGCTGGACACGGGGCAGTCCATCGGCGTGTGGGGTGGCACCAGCGAGACGGAACGGCGTGCGCTGAAGCGGCGCGCGGCCGCCCGGCGCCGCTCCGGCTGATGTCCGCCCACCTCCCCTGGGGGTTCAGCCGCGACGCAGCGGCCCCCAGGGGTTTTCCTGCCGGGACACCTCGGCCTTCGCCTCGTCGATCACCCGCTGATCGATCCAGCACATCGGCCGGGCGTCGGTGACCAGCGGTTCGTTGTCGGGCCCGCGGGCGGTCTCCTTCCCCGCGAGCACCCAGGGGCGTACGCCCGGCCCCTTGTCGTGCGGCAGATGGGCGTAGTCGTGCAGGCGGCGTGCCACCCACACCCGGACGGGCCGGTCCTCCCACCACTCCTCGACGTCGAGCGGGTTGGCGGACAGGCCCGGCATGGCCACGCCGGTCAGGTCGTCGGTGCTGGACACGTCGCGGAGATCGGTCCCGGGGCCGCGCGACCAGCGGACGTACAGGCCCTGGTGCCGTTCGACGAGCTCGGTGAGTTCGTCGAGCGCGCGCACGACCGGCAGGTCGTCCGATCCACCCATGTCGGGACCTCCTCCCTCGACGCTGTCAGGCGGACGGAGTACCCGCCCGGCGCGAGCGGAATCGGCCGTCGGCACGAGCGGTGCCCACGGCCGAGCGGGCAGGGGCCTTTGACGGACCTCCGCGGAACAGGGATCGGCGGCCGGGTGTGCTCGCGGCGTGCCGGGAGGAAGGCCCGGAGCGGAGCTACTAGGCTTTTCGTCCCGGTGCGGCGAGAGCGCGTGCCGGGCGCCGCGAGGCCGCGGAGTCCATCGCAAGCCCCCGCGCCCGCGACACCTGCCGATCTTTCGGGAAGGGGCCGACCATGAGCGTTCGCGTGCGCCGTGTCTACGATCCGCCCGAGGCGGAGGACGGGACGCGGGTCCTGGTCGACCGGTTGTGGCCGCGCGGACTGGCGAAGGACGCGGCTCGTGTGGACGAGTGGCCGAAGGCGGTCACCCCGTCGACGGAGCTGCGCCGCTGGTACCACGCGGGCGAGGGCTCGTACGAGCAGTTCGCGGAGCGGTACGAGGCGGAGCTCGATGCCGACGAGGCGGCCGAGGTCCTCGACCACGTCCGGGAGCTGGTCCGCGAGGGCGACGTGACCCTGCTGACCGCGTCCAAGACGCCGGAGCGGAGCCACGCCTCGGTGCTGGCCCGCCTCCTCGAGGGCTGAGACGGGCCGTTCCGTACGGCCGTCAGGCGGTCTGCCGCGCCGCCGCGCGGCCCGCCGCCCGCCCCGAGAACAGGCAGCCGCCGAGGAAGGTGCCTTCCAGGGCGTTGTAGCCGTGCACACCGCCGCCGCCGAACCCGGCGACCTCGCCGGCCGCGTACAGCCCCTCCAGCGGCTTGCCGTCGGTCCCCAGAGCGCGGGAGTCCAGGTCGGTCTGGATGCCGCCGAGCGTCTTGCGGGTGAGGATGTGCAGCTTGACGCCGATGAGGGGGCCGGCCGCCGGGTCGAGGATGCGGTGCGGCGTGGCGACCCGGCCGAGGCGGTCGCCGATGTAGCGGCGGGCGTTGCGGATGCCCTGCACCTGGGCGTCCTTGGCGTAGGGGTTGGCGATCTGGAGGTCCCGGGCCTCGATCTGGCGCTTGATCCCGGCCGAGTCGAGGAGCGGCTTGTCGGTGAGTTCGTTCATCTTCTCGACGAGCTGTTCGACACTGGGCGCCGTCACGAAGTCGGCGCCCTTGCGCAGGAACGCGTCGACCGGTCCGGGCGCGCCCTTGCCGAGGATGCGTTCCTTGAGGAACCCGGCGCGGTCCTTGGCGGTGATGTCGGGGTTCTGCTCGGAGCCCGACAGGGCGAACTCCTTCTCGATGATCTTCTGGGTGAGGATGAACCAGGAGTGGTCGTACCCGGCGATGTCCTCGGTGGTGCGCAGGTGCTTGAGGGTGCCGAGGGTGTCGTAGCCGGGCAGGTACGGTCCGGGCAGGCGGCGGCCGAGGGCGTCGAACCACATCGAGGACGGTCCGGGCAGGATGCGGATGCCGTGGCCGGGCCAGATCGGGTCCCAGTTCCGCAGGCCCTCGGTGTAGTGCCACATGCGGTCCCGGTTGACCAGCCGGACGCCCGCCTCGGCGCTGATGTCGAGCATCCGGCCGTCGACGTAGGCCGGTACGCCGGTGACCATCTCCCGCGGCGGGGTGCCGAGGCGCTCGGGCCAGTAGCGGCGGACGATGTCGTGGTTCGCGCCGATGCCGCCGCTGGTGACGATGACGGCTTGGGCGGTCAGTTGGAACTCGCCGATCCCGTCGCGGTTGGAGGCGACGCCGCGGGGTGAGCGGTCCTCGGCCAGGACGGTGCCGCGCACGCCGCGTGCGGTGCCGCCGTCGACGACCAGGGCGTCGACACGGTGGCGGTGGTGGAAGGTGAGCAGGCCGTCCCGCGCGGCCTGCTTCGCGTACCGGACGAACGGTTCGACGACGCCCGTGCCGGTGCCCCAGGCGATGTGGAAGCGGGGCACGGTGTTGCCGTGCCCGTGCGCCGTGAGGTCGCCGCGCTCGGCCCAGCCGACGGTGGGCAGGAACGTGATGCCGTGCCCGGTCAGCCAGGAGCGCTTCTCCCCCGCGGCGAAGTCGACGTAGGCGCGTGCCCAGCGCACGGCCCAGGAGTCCTCGTCGTCGAGCCGGTCGAAGCCGGCGCTGCCCGCCAGTCGCTCCAGGCGAGGTCGAAGGAGTCCTTGATGCCCAGGCGGCGCTGCTCCGGCGAGTCGACGAGGAACAGCCCGCCGAAGGACCAGAAGGCCTGCCCGCCGAGGTTGGCGGCGTTCTCCTGGTCGACGAGGGCGACCCTCCTGCCCCTGCTGGTCAGTTCGTGTGCCGCGACCAGGCCGGCGAGGCCCGCTCCGACGACGATGACGTCGGCATCCATGGCGACCGTTCCCTTCTTCAGTTCTCGGAGTGATCGTGGGTGCCGCTGCCGTCGGTCAGCAGGGCCGTGAGCAGTTGTTTCAGCCAGGAGCGGGCGCGAACGACGTCCCGGTCCAGCAACAGTTGCGTGGTGACGCCGTCGTAGGCCGCGACCACGGCGTGGGCGGCGCCGTCGGTGTCGCCGAGCACGGCGGGCAGCGCGGTGTGTCCCCGGGCCCGGGCGAGCCGGTCGGCGATGGCCTGCCGCAGCCGGGCGCGGTGTTCCAGCAGGCTCTGCGCCACGTCCGGGTCGCGGGCGGCGTGCACCAGGAAGTCGGCCTTCACCAGGAGCCAGTCCCGGTCGAGGAGCAGCACCTCGGTGACGCGGTCGACGGCGGCCGGCACGTCGAGGTCGGGTCCGTCGAGGGCGAGGGCCCCGGAGACCTGCTCCGCGATCAGATCGGCCCGCTCGCGGTAGAGGGCGAAGAACAGCTCGTCGAGGCTGGAGAAGTTGGAGTAGAAGGCGCCCCTGCTGTAGCCGGCGGCCTCGCAGACCTCCTCGATCGTGACGTGCCCGAAGCCCTTGGCGGCGAACACGGAGAACGCCGCCCGGAGGAGGTTGGCCCTGGTATGGACGCGGCGCCTGGTCACGCGCCCGGTGGTTCCCTCCACGGCCATGTCCGGTCCCCCTTTCGATACAGGACTGTATTCGATACAGCGATGTATCGAAAGCCCGGCATTCCCCTGGGAACCATGGACGCATGGAACACATTTTCGATTACCGGGTACGCTGGAGGCATGCACCTCCAGGGCTCTCTCTTCGACCAGGCCGACGAGCTGCGCCTCGGCTCTCTCGACGGGATCAGCCGTACCCACCTCGGCTTCGGCGCCTGGCTCGACGTCCTGCCCGGGTGGCTCGACGGTTCCGACGCACTGTTCGAACAGCTGGCCGCCGACGTCCCGTGGCGGGCGGAACGGCGGAAGATGTACGACCACGTCGTCGACGTGCCCCGGCTGCTCGCCTTCTACGGCGCCGAGGACCCGTTGCCGCACCCGGTGCTGACCGAGGCGCGGGACGCGCTGAGCGCTCACTACGGCGAGGAACTGGGTGAGCCGTTCACCACGGCCGGACTGTGCTACTACCGCGACGGCCGGGACAGCGTGGCCTGGCACGGCGACCGGATCGGGCGCGGAGCACACGAGGACACGATGGTCGCGATCCTGTCCGTGGGAGCGCCCCGCGATCTGCTGCTGCGCCCGATGCGGGGCGGTCGCGACACCGTGCGCCGCCCGCTGGGCCACGGCGACCTCGTCGTGATGGGCGGCTCCTGCCAGCGCACCTGGGAGCACTGCGTACCCAAGAGCACGCGTGCCACGGGCCCACGCATCAGCATCCAGTTCCGCCCCCACGGCGTGCACTGAGGCGCCCCGAACGGCCTTGCCGGGCGAGTCGGTTGAGGTGGACCCGATGATTCCGCCTGCCCCGGGGTCTGCTTTCCTTCTCTCGTCGGGCTGGGACCACACATCGCGGGGCGATCATGCGGGCAGACGTACACCAAGTCGCGGACGGCACCTACCTGGTGCACGGCTCGAACACCAACTGGGTGCTCCTCACGGAGGGGGACGCCGTCACGCTCGTCGACACCGGCTACCCCGGCGACCGGGAGCAGGTCCTCGCCTCGCTCGCGGAGGTGGGAAGCTCCCCGGAGGCCGTCGCGGCCGTGCTGATCACGCACGCGCACAACGACCACCTCGGGTCCGCCGAGTACCTGCGCGCCGCCTACGGCACGCCCGTGTACCTCCACGAGGCCGAAGTGCCGCACGCGCGGCGGGACTTCCTGCAGCAGGTCTCCGTCGGGACGGTACTGAGGAACGGCTGGCGGCCGGGCGTGCTGCCCTGGGTCGCGCACGCGCTGCGCTCCGGCGGCACGACGCACAACCCCGTCACGGCCCCGAGCCGTTCCCGCAGGCGGGTGCCCTGGACCTGCCCGGGCGGCCGGTGCCCGTGCACACGCCGGGCCACACCGACGGGCACTGCGCCTACCACGTGCCGGGCACCGGTGTGGTGATCTCCGGCGACGCCCTGGTCAGCGGCCATCGCACCTCGCGGATCGAGGGGCCACAGCTGCTGCCGGACATGTTCCACCACGAGCGCCCGCGGGCCGTGGCCTCGCTGGACGTCCTCGCGGCGCTGGAGGGCGAGCTGCTGCTGCCCGGCCACGGGCCGGTCCACCGCGGTCCGGTGCGGGACGCCGCGCTCCGGGCCCGGGAACGCGCCGTTTAATCTGATGTGACGATCAGCGGCGAGACGAGGACACCGGCCCATGGCACTGCAGATCAGCGCGACCAACCCGGAACACCCCGCGCTCTTGCTGGAGCTGCCGTGGGACGTGCCGCTCGAGGAGTGGCCGGAGGAGTACCTCGTGCCGCTGCCGCGCGGCATCTCCCGGCACGTGGTGCGGTACTCCCGCGCCGGCGACGAGGTGATCGCCGTCAAGGAGCTGGCGGAACGGCCCGCGCTGCGCGAGTACGAGTTGCTGCGCGACCTGGACCGGATCGGCATCCCGGCGGTGGACCCGCTGGCCGTGGTCACCGGCCGCGTCGACAAGGACGGCGCCTCGCTGGAGAGCGTCCTGGTCACCCGGCACCTGGGCGGCTCGATGCCGTACCGCTCGATGTTCGAGACGACGATGCGTCCGGCCACCATGCACCGGCTGATGGACGCGCTCGCCGTCCTGCTGGTCCGGCTGCACCTGGCCGGGTTCGCCTGGGGCGACTGCTCCCTGTCCAACACCCTCTTCCGGCGCGACGCGGGCGCTTACGCGGCGTATCTGGTGGACGCCGAGACCGGTGACCTGCATCCGCAGCTCAGCCTCGGACAGCGCGAGTACGACCTGGATCTCGCTCGGGTGAACATCAGCGGCGAGCTGCTGGACCTGGAGGCGTCCGGGGCGCTGCACCCGTCGGTGGACCCCATCGAGTTCGGCATGGAGATCTGCGCGCGCTACCGCGGCCTGTGGGACGAACTGACCCGCACCTCCGTGTATCCGGCCGGCAAGTACCACTACATAGAGCGCCGCATCCGCCGCCTGAACGACCTCGGTTTCGACGTCGCCGAGATGCAGATCGAGCACGCCTCGAACGGTGACACGGTGAGCTTCGTGCCCAAGGTCGTCGACGCGGGCCACCACCAGCGGCAGCTGCTGCGCCTGACCGGCCTCGACACGGAGGAGAACCAGGCCCGGCGGCTGCTGAACGACCTGGAGAGCTGGATGGCGACCCAGGACGACTACGCACCGGGCGATCCCCTGGGTGCCCGCCCCGAGGTGCTCGCCCACCGCTGGGTGCGGGAGGTGTTCCGGCCGACCGTGCGGGCCGTGCCGCCGGAGCTGCGCGGCGCCATGGACCCGGCCGAGATCTACCACCAGCTCCTCGAACACCGCTGGTACATGTCCGAGCGGGCCCAGCACGACATCGGCATCGAGACGGCGGTCGAGGACTACATCGAGAACATCCTGCCCAAGGCCGGCATGACGCTGCAGCCGACGGCGGACTGAGCTACCGCGTCCGCGCGGCGTGCGGCACCACCGCCACCGGGCAGTCCGCGTGGTGCAGCATCCCGTGGGCCACGGAGCCGATCCTGGCACCGACGGCCGTGCGGTGGACGCGGCGGCCGACGACCATCAGCTGGGCCGTGCCGGCCACCGAAAGCAGCACCTGGGCGGCGCTGCCCATCTCGACGTGCTCCTCCACCGGCACGTCGGGGAAGCGTTCCCGCCACGGCCGGATCGCGGCGGCCAGTGCCTTCTTCTCGTACGGCTCCAGTCCCCCGGCCTCGTCGAGGAGCTTCAGCGAACCGGGGCTGTAGGCGAAGACGGGCGGCAACGTCCAGGCCCGTACGACCCGCACGGTCGCCCCCCGCGCCGCGGCGGTCTCGAAGGCGAAGCGCAGCGCGTCGACGCTGTCCTCCGGGTCGCCCTGCTGCCCCACGACCACCTCGCGCCCGGCGGCCTCACCCGACGGCTGGTCGCCGGCCCGGACGAGCACCACGGGCCGGGCGGCCTCGGCGATGACCTGCTGACCGACCGAGCCGAGCAGGAAGCCGACGATCCGTCCGTGGCCGCGCGAGCCGAGCACCAGCAGTTCGGCGTCGGCAGCGGCGGCGACCAGGGTGTCGACGACCGCGCCCTCCACGACGTCGGTGGTCACCTCCAGGTCCCGGTGCCGTGCGGTGACGGTCCCGACGGCCTCCGTCATCGCGCTGTGCACCCACTCGGCCTGGCTGTCCGCGTCCCCCTCGATCCCCGCTTCGAGCGCCTCCTGCGGCTGGAACCGCCAGGCGTGCACCACCCTGAGCGCCGTCCCGCGCCGCACCGCCTCCCGCGCCGCCCAGGCGAGGGCGGCGAGGCTCTCCTGCGATCCGTCGACCCCTGCGGTGATCGGACGTGTCATCCGGCTGCCTCCCTGTGTGACCGTCACTGGTGATGGTGATCAGTCTTCCCTACCCTCCCGGCACACAGAGGGCCTTCCCGCGCTGATCTCCGTATCGGAGCGCTGCGCGGCGATCGAACATACGATGGGCGGAGGTCGGCGCGGTGCCCCGGGACTCCGTGCCGTGAGTCGACCGCCCGGTGTGGGGGACGTATGGCACAGGCCGCCGATTCGGCGCGGACCGTCATCATGACCGTGGACGACGACCCGGGTGTCTCCCGGGCCGTCGCGCGGGATCTGAGGCGGCGCTACGGCGCGTCGTACCGGATCGTGCGCGCCGAGTCCGGCGTGTCGGCGCTGGAGGCGCTGCGGGAGCTGAAGCTGCGCGGTGATCTCGTGGCGGTGATCCTGGCCGACTACCGGATGCCGCGGATGAACGGCATCGAGTTCCTCGAACAGGCCCTGGACGTCTACCCGGGCGCACGGCGCGTGCTGCTGACCGCGTACGCGGACACCAACGCGGCGATCGACGCGATCAACCTCGTCGACGTCGACCACTACCTCCTCAAGCCGTGGGACCCGCCGAGGAGAAGCTCTACCCGGTCCTCGACGACCTCCTCCAGGCCTGGCGGTCCAGCGACTACCGGCCCGTGCCCAGCACGAAGGTCGTCGGGCACCGCTGGTCGGCGCGCTCCTCGGACGTCCGGGAGTTCCTGGCCCGCAACCAGGTGCCGTACCGCTGGTACTCCGCCGACGAACCGGAGGGCCGGCGGCTGCTGGCGGCGGCCGGTGAGGACGGGATGCGGCTGCCGGTGGTGGTCACGCCGGACGGGACGCCGCTGGTCGAGCCGGAGGCCGTCGACCTCGCGGCCCGGGTCGGGCTGGCGACGACCCCGACGGCCGACTTCTACGACCTGGTCGTGATCGGCGGCGGTCCGGCGGGACTCGGCGCGGCCGTCTACGGGGCGTCGGAAGGGCTGCGGACCGTGCTGGTGGAGCGATCGGCGACCGGCGGTCAGGCGGGCCAGAGCTCACGCATCGAGAACTATCTCGGCTTCCCCGACGGTGTGTCGGGCGCCCAGCTCACCGACCGGGCCCGGCGGCAGGCGGCGAAGTTCGGCGCCGAGATCCTCACCGCACGCGAGGTGACGGCACTGGAGGTCAACGGCGCCGCCCGGATCGTACGGTTCTCGGACGGCTCGGCGGTCGCCGCGCACAGCGTGATCCTGGCGACCGGCGTGTCCTACCGGCAGCTCGCGGCGCCCGGCTGCGAGGACCTGACCGGGTGCGGTGTGTTCTACGGGTCGGCCCTGACGGAGGCCCCGTCCTGCCAGGGGCAGGACGTGTACATCGTCGGCGGTGCCAACTCCGCCGGGCAGGCGGCCATGTACCTGTCCCGGGGCGCCAAGTCGGTGACCCTGCTGGTGCGTGGCGAGTCGCTGTCGGCGTCGATGTCGCACTACCTGATCCAGCAGATCGAGGAGTCCCCCAACATCCAGGTGCGCACCCGCACGGTCGTCGAGGAGGCGCACGGCGACGGCCACCTGGAGCGGCTGACCCTGCGGGACGTGGACAGCGGGCACACCGAACAGGTGGACGCCCAGTGGGTGTTCGTGTTCATCGGCGCGGCCCCGCTGACCGACTGGCTGGACGGCACGGTGCTGCGGGACGAGCGCGGGTTCATCCTCGCCGGACCCGACCTGACCGCCGACGGCCGCCCGCCGGAGGGCTGGGAGCTGGACCGGCCGCCGTACCACCTGGAGACCAATGTGCCCGGCGTGTTCGTGGCGGGCGACGCCCGCTCGGAGTCCGCCAAGCGGGTCGCGTCCGCCGTCGGAGAGGGAGCCATGGCCGTGATGCTCGTCCACCGGTATCTGGAGCAGTCGTGAGCGGGCGGCCGATGCCCTGCAACCCCCAGGAGATCGGGGCGCTGTTCCTGTTCGAGAAACTCACCCCGAGCAGCTCGGCACACTGTGCGCCGCCGGTCGGGTGGAACGGTTCGAGCCCGGCCCCGTGTACACCGAGGGCGACCCCGCCACCTGCTTCTACGTGATGATCGAGGGCACGGTCGTGCTGTACCGCCGGGTCGGCGGGGACGACGTGGAGGTGACCCGGACCTCGCAGCGCGGGGTGTACGCGGGGCCATGCAGGCGTACCTGGGTGACCGGGTGCGGCAGGTCTACAACAACTCCATGCGCGTCACCGAGCCGACGCGGTTCTTCGTGCTGCCCGCCGACACGTTCGCGGAGATCATGCAGGACTGGTTCCCCATGGCGGTTCACCTGCTGGAGGGGCTCTTCTTCGGGACGAAGAACACCCAGCGGATGATCGGGCAGCGCGAACGGCTGCTGGCCCTCGGCTCCCTTTCCGCCGGTCTCACGCACGAGCTCAACAACCCCGCGGCGGCGGCCGTACGGGCGACCGCCACGCTGCGGGAGCGAGTGGGCAAGATGCGGCACAAGCTGGCGATCATCGCGCAGGGGGCCTACTCCCCGGAGGTCATGGCGAACCTCATCGACATCCAGGAACGCACCGCGGAACGCGTGGCCAAGGCCCCCGCGCTGAGTCCGCTGGAGGCCTCCGACCGGGAGGACGAACTCGCCGACTGGCTCGACGACCACGGCATCGAGGAGGGCTGGCGGATCGCGCCCACCTTCGTCCAGGCCGGTCTCGACGTGGACTGGCTGGACCAGGTCGCGGCGGCGGTGGAGGAGGAGATGCTGGCCGGCGCGATCGGGTGGCTCAACTACACCGTCGAGACCGAGCTGCTGATGGACGAGATCAACGACTCGACCACCCGCGTCTCGCATCTGGTCGACGCGGCCAAGCAGTACTCCCAGCTCGACCGCGCGCCGTTCCAGAACGCCGACGTGCACGAACTCCTGGACAGCACCCTGCTGATGCTGTCGGGCAAGATCGGCGAACGGATCAAGGTCGTCAAGGAGTACGACCGTACGCTGCCGAGGATCCCGGCGTACCCGGCGGAACTCAACCAGGTGTGGACGAACCTCATCGACAACGCGGTCGCGGCGATGAACAGTGCCGGTGGGGAAGGGACGTTGACCGTGCGGACGGCGAAGGACCACGACCGGCTGCTGGTGGAGTTCCGGGACACGGGCGTCGG
Organism: Streptomyces tuirus; assembly: GCA_018195615.1. Lineage (GTDB taxonomy): Bacteria > Actinomycetota > Actinomycetes > Streptomycetales > Streptomycetaceae > Streptomyces > Streptomyces tuirus_A. The sequence goes on from JAGTPG010000002.1 coordinate 350,738, forward strand.
TATCCCGGCGGCGGACCGGGGTCGGATCTTCGACCCGTTCTTCACGACGAAGCCGGTGGGCGAGGGAACCGGGCTCGGACTCGACATCTCGTGGCGGATCGTGGTGAACAAGCATCACGGGAGCATCCAGGTGGAGTCGGAGCCGGGGGACACACGGTTCCAGGTGCTACTGCCGCTCACAGCGGTCGAGGAGGAGCCTTCATGAGTGGTGACAACGGAATCGACCCCGGTGTTCCGCCCAGTGGGAGCGGCTGTGTCGAGTGCGACGCGGACGGGGATGGTGGTTCCATCTGCGGCGGTGTGCGCAGTGCGGGCATGTGGGGTGTTGTGACAGTTCGCCCGCGAAGCACGCGACAGGACATTTCCGGGAGACCGGGCATCCCCTGGTGCAGAGCTTCGAGCCGGGTGAGGACTGGTACTGGGACTACTCGACGAACGAGTTGTACGAGTCCGGGCCGGAGCTGGCCGCCCCGGTGAGTCATCCCGCGGATCAGCCGACGCCGGGCCCCGCGGGCGGGTGCCGGAGGATTGGGCGCGGGCTCTGCGCGCCTAGGAGGAACTCAGGGCTGCCCGTCGAGTGGCGGCAGCGGGTTGTTCGTGGTTGATCGCGCCCACGCGGCTGAGCCGCACAATGTCACAGTCCCCGCGCCCCCAAGACACAAGAGGGTTGGTCCAGTGCCGCAGGCTTCGTATGTCACGCCAGTTGTCGGACGGGATTCCGAACTCGTCCGGCTCGGCGGGGTGCTGGAGCGTGCACGCACTGGTGAGGCACGGGCCGTGCTGGTCGCCGGGGACGCCGGAGTCGGAAAGACGCGACTGCTGGAGGAAGTGGCCGGGCAGGCCGCAGAGGCCGGGATGACCGTGGTCACCGGGCATTGCGTGGATCTCGGGGACGTCGGGTTGCCCTATCTGCCGTTCACCGAGGTGCTGGGCGTGCTCGCCGCCGACGACCGGTTCGCGTCCGCTCTCGCCGCGCACCCTGTCGTGGAGCGGCTGCTGGGGGCGGGGAGCGATGCCGCGCGGGACGTGGACGGGCGGTTGCGGCTGTTCGAGGGGCTGGCGGGGCTGCTGGCCGATGTGGCGGACATCGCCCCGTTGCTGCTGGTGCTGGAGGATCTGCACTGGGCCGACCAGTCGTCGCGGGACCTGCTGCGGTTCCTGCTCGCGCGAGGTGTCCTCCGGCACCGGTTGGCGGTGTTCGCCTCCTACCGTGCCGACGACCTGCACCGTCGCCATCCCCTGCGGCCGCTGCTGGCGGAGCTGGTACGGCTGCCCGCCGTGGAGCGGCTGGAGCTGCGGCCGCTGGCCGATTCCGACGTGGCCCGCCTGGTGCGCGCTCTCGAACCCGGTCCGCTGCCGGACGCCACGGTGCGGCGGATCGTGGAGCGGGCCGAGGGAACGCCTTCTACGCGGAGGAGCTGCTCGCGGCCACCGACACGGGGTCCGGCGGGGTGCCCAGCGGGCTCGCCGACGTGCTGCTGATCCGCTTCGAGCAGCTCTCCGACACCACGCAGCAGGTGCTGCGCACGGCCGCCGTCGCCGGGCGCCGGGTGGAGCACGAGCTGCTGCGGCAGGCGGTCGGGCTTCCCGAGGAGGAACTGGAGTCGGCGCTGCGGGAGGCGGTGGGACGGCAGCTCCTCGTGGCCGGGGACGACGACACCTACTCCTTCCGGCACGCCCTCGCCCGCGAGGCCGTCTACGCCGATCTGCTTCCCGGAGAACGGGCCAGGCTGCACGGCGCGTTCGCGCGGCTGCTCGCCGGGCAGGGCCGGCCCGCCGAGAGCGCGGCCGAGCGGGCCCACCACTACCGGAGAGCCACGACCTCGCCGAGGCGCTGGCCGCCTCCCTGGAGGCCGCCGACCACGCCCAGCGCGTGGGTGCGCCGTCGGAGGAGCAGCGGCATCTCGAAGCCGCCCTCGACCTGTGGCCGGCGGTGGTTCCCGCGGACCGGCCCTCGGGCGGTGGCGTCGATCGTGTGGCGCTGACGCTGCGGGCCTCGGCCGCCGCCGCGCACGCCGGGGAGCTGCACCGGGCGGTCTCCCTCACCCGGTCCGCGCTGGCGGAACTCGGCCAGGACGCCGACTCCGAACTCGCCGCCCGGGTCCGCTACACGCTCGCCGGGAACCTGCTGAGCGTGGACAGCCTGACGGCGGCGTTCGCCTACAGCAGCGAGGCCCTGGCCATGATCCCCGAGGAGCCTCCGTCGCACACCTGGGTGTGGGCGGCGGCCACGCATGTCATGGCCGCACGGAATGTCGGGGAGAACGAGACCGCCCTGCGGGTGGCCCGCCGGGCCCTCGGCGTGGCCGAAGAACTGCGGGATACCGATGCCCAGGCGGATCTGCTGATCTCCCTGGCCGGCTTCGACCGAGGCGGGCGCCGCGGTCCGGAGGGGCGGGAACGGCTGATGCGGGCCCGTGAGCTGGCCCGGCGGTCCGGCAACGCGCCCGTGGAGCTGCGTGCCCTGTTCAATCTGGCGATGGGCCGCTACGAGTCCGGTGATCTGGTGGAGTGCCTGCCCTGGCTGACGGAGGGTCTGGACCGGGCCCGGCGCGCCGGTCTGCTGCAGTCCCCGTACCCACTGGAGATGCGCTACCTGCGGTTGCTGGTGCTGCACGTGCTGGGCCGCTGGGACGAGTGCCTGCGGGCGGCGGCGACCGACGCCGAGGTGCTGCCGGCCGCCGGCGGGTACACGGCCGGTCCCGCGCTCTACGTGGCGCTGGCACGCGGTGAGACGGCGGCCGCCGACCGGGCACGTGCCCTGCTGGAGGGACCCTTCGACTGGATGGCCACCCTGGTCGCGGGCATCGTGCTCACCGACGCCGCGGCGCTGCGCCGGGATCCCGAGGACGCGATGCGGTGGATGCGGTCCACGGTCACGGCCCTCACCGACGACGCGGGCACCCGCCCGGACGCCACGGTCCGGCTGGCGGCCCTGGCGTTGTCCGCGGTGGCCGACGCGGCCGCCACACTGCGGCAGACCGGCGACGAGGCCGGTGCCGGGCGGTGGACGGACACCGCGACCGAACTGGTGGAACTGGCGCGGGCCGTCGCCACTCACGGCGAGGACGGCGCGCCCCAAGGCCCCGAGGGGCAGGCATGGCAGGCACGAGCCGAGGCCGAGTGGGGCCGGGCGGTGTCAGGGCCGGATCCTGCGGCCTGGGCGGATGCGGTGGCGGCGTTCGGCTACGGCGACGTCTACGAGCAGACGCGCTGCCGGTTCCGGTTCGCCGAGGCCCTGGTGACGGCCGGGCGCCGCGAGGAGGCGGTGGCGGAGGTCCGCGCGGTCCGGGAGACCGCCGACCGTCTGGGCGCCGCACCGCTGCGGGAGCAGGTGGACGCCCTGGTCCGCCGCGGCCGTCTGGCGGACGCACCGGACACCGACGACCGCGCCGGTGTGCTCACCTCACGCGAGCAGGAGGTGCTGCGGCTGCTCGCCCTCGGCCGCAGCAACCGGCAGATCGGTGAGGAGCTGTTCATCAGCGGCAAGACGGCGAGCGTCCATGTGTCCAACATCCTCGCCAAGCTGGGCGCTTCGAGCCGCGGCGAGGCGGTGGCGGTCGCCTACCGGCGGGGCCTCATCGCCGCGGAGCCGTGACGAGGCGCCGGCGGCGGGCAAGCACCTGCTCGTCGAGCTCGCCGGGCGGCTCATCGACTGGGACTTCAGTCGCGTACCTCTGACCCGGGCCGGCGAGACCCGCAGTCGAGGCTCTTCAGATCGACGGCGTCGGCCATCGCCCGCATGCCCTTGTCGTTGGGGTGCAGATGGTCGCCGCCGTCGAAGGCGGTGAGGATCCGCTCGGGGTCGGAGGGGTCGCGCAGGACACGGTCGAAGTCGGTGACCGCGTCGAACTCGCCGCTGCCGCGGATGAAGGCGTTGACCTCCCGGCGCACGGCCTCCCCGGCGGGGTCCCATTCCCGCCAGCCCTTGAAGGGGGCGATCGTGGCGGCGACGACGCACTTGCCGGCCGCGTGCGCCCGGTCGGTCAGCGTGCGGTACCCGGCGATCAGCTCGTCGGCCGTGGCACCGGGCTCGGCCTTGATGTCGTTGACGCCCTGGAAGAGGAACACCGTGCGCACCCCCGGAAGGGAGAGCACGTCACGCGACAGACGGTTCAGGGCGCTCTGCCCCGGTTCGTCGGTGAGGACCTTGTTGCCGGCGATCCCCTCGTTGGCCACCCCCTCGACGTTCGTCGTGGGGGACGTGCGCAGCCGGCGGGCGAGGTGGTCGGGCCAGCGGCGGTTGAGGTCCGTGGTGGACTGCCAGCCGTCGGTGATGGAGTCGCCGAGGGCGACGACCGCCCCCACCGGTTCTCCCGGCCGTACGGTGACGGCGTCGAGGTAGAACCAGGATCCGATCCGCTGGGTCCAGTTGGCCGCGCTCTCCTCCGCGGTGTGGTCGCCGTCGGTGGTGTACGACGTCTGCATCGCCATCCAGTGCCCGGTGAGCACTCCTCCCGCCCGGGGCACGTAGAGGCTCACGGCGAGGGAGCTCCCGGCGGGGACGTGGCCGGGCAGCGGGTCGCTGTAGACGATGCCGCCTGCCGGGACGGTGACGGAGCGGGCGCCGCCGAAGGTGAGACGCCGGTTGCTGCCGGGGACGAGTGCGGCTCCCTCGCGCTGGAGGCCCGCGTGGACGTCGGCGAACGTCACCGGCTGGTCGCCGAAGGCGTTGGACAGCCGCACCCTGAGGCCGGTGCCGCCGACGCTGGTGTGGACGATCAGCCGGTAGCCGCGGCCGTCGACCGCCGCGCCGACGCGGTCGGCGGAGGAGGCCCAGGTGACCACGCCGTTCCCGGCCGGAGCGGTGGCGCCGGGACTCCGGGGCTGCTCATCCGCCCCGGGTGTCGTCCCGCCCGCGCAGCCCAGCGCGACGCACGAGCAGAGGGCGGCCAGGGCGGTGCGGCGGCGGGGGCGGGCGATGCGTGGCAACGTGGGCGCTCCTCGGGGCCGGTGTGCTCGGGCGGACGGTGTCAGGGGGTTCGCAGGGTCGCGGACCCGCCGGGGGCGAGCCGGACCCGCCGTGTCCTCCCGGCGTACGACACGGTAGCGGTGCGGCCTCCGACCTGCTCCACATGCCCCGGCCCTGCTCCGGCGCGGTCTCGCGGCGCTCGCCGGCACCCGCGGAACGGCACGGTGATGAACACGATGCTCCGCACCGCCGACGCGCCGTTCTGCCGCGAGGGGCCCCTGGCTCCCCGGGCCGACGTGGGAACTCCCCTGCCCGCGGGGCCGTCTTACCGGGTGGGCGACAGGACGACGGCAGGGCGGCGCGATGAGCGAGTTGGTCCCCGGGGGCAATCTGGTGGTGCCGGGCGGTGAGGTGTGCGTACGGGTGCCCGGGCCGTTCGACGTGTCCGCGCTCGTCACGGACGACGGGGGCAAGGTCCGGGGCGACGACGACTTCGTCTTCTACAACCAGCCGTCCGCGCCGGGGGCCCGGCTGCGGGGCGGCACCCTCACCGTCGACCCGGCGCGGCTGCGTCCGGGCGCCACCCGGGTGACCGTCGCCGTCAGCCCCGCCGAGCCCGGTACCGCTCTCGGCCGCCTCCCCTCCCCCACGCTCCACGTCACCGACGCCGGCGGCCGGCCGCTCGCCCGGTTCACGCCGCCGCGCCCCCGTGAGGAGACGGTCCTGCTCCTCGCGGAGCTCTACCGGCGCGGCGAGAGCTGGAAGCTGCGCGCGCTGGGCCAGGGGTACGCCGACGGGCTGGCGGGACTGGCGCGGGACTTCGGGGTGGAAGTGGTGGACGACGCGTCTCCCCGCCCGACTCGTCCGCCTCCTCCGCCCCTGACCCGGACGGCTCGCTCGCGCTCATCAACTCCGCCCGGACCACAGCCGGTTCACCACCGGTCTCCTTCGACGAACGGCTGCTGTCCGCGGCCCGGGCCCACGCCGCCGCCATGGCCGCGTCGGGACGCCTCGGCGTCGAGACGCGCGACGGTGTCTCCGTCTACCAGCGGGTCATCGGCGCCGGTTACGCGTATCTCACCGTCGGCGAGCACCTGGTGTCCGGGCCGCGCACCGCCGCCGAGTTCGTCGCGTACTGCCTGCGCACGGCAGGGCCGCGCCGCACGCTGCACCACCCGGCGTTCACGCACGCCGGGCTGGCCCACGTCCACGACGGCCCCCGCGGTGACACGTACTGGACCGCGCTGTGGGCGAGCCCCCTCACAGCGGACGGGCTGAACCGCACGGCGGCGGCCGTCACCGACCTCACCAACCGGGAGCGGGCCCGGGCCGGGCTGCCACCGCTGGCCGTGGACCCGCTGCTCACCGCCGCCGCACAGGCGCACAGCGCGGACATGGTGGCCCGCGCCTTCTACGCGCACACCGCACCCGACGGCAGCCGACCCTGGGACCGGGCCGCCGCCGCGGGCTCGACCCGGCGTTCGATCGGCGAGAACATCGCCTGCGGCCAGCGCTTCCCCGCCGACGTGGTGGAGGGCTGGATGAACAGCCCCGGCCACCGGGCCAACATCCTCAAGCCCGGCTTCACACACATCGGCGTCGGCTTCGCCGGCGGCGGCCGGGCGGGCACCTACTGGACGCAGCTCTTCGGCGGCTGACACCGCATCACCGCGCCCTCTTCCGGGTTTCGCGCGCGATCTTGGCGGAGGGGAAGGCTCCGGGCGAGGATGCCCGCATGAAGGGTGACCTGTTTTCCAGCGAGCACATGGCACAGCCGGCCGTCGCGGCGGGCATGGCGATCGAGAACGCCAAGTGCGTCCGGTACACGGTGAACGGCGAGATGCTGGCGCGGCAGGGCGCGATGGTCGCCTACCGCGGCAACCTCCAGTTCGAGCGCAAGGGGCAGGGCGTGGGCGGCATGCTCAAGCGTGCGGTCACCGGGGAGGGACTGCCGCTCATGGCGGTCCGCGGGCAGGGCGAGGCCTGGTTCGCGCACGAGGCTCAGAACTGCTTCATCGTCGATGTCGAACCCGGCGACGAGTTCACGGTCAACGGCCGCAACGTGCTGTGTTTCGACGCCACGTTGTCGTACCGCATCGCGACCGTGAAAGGCGCCGGCATCACCGGCGGCGGCCTGTTCAACAGCGTCTTCACCGGGCACGGCAAACTGGCCCTGATCTGCGAGGGCAACCCGCTCGTCATCCCGGTCTCCCCGCAGTACCCGGTGTACGTGGACACCGACGCGATCGTCGGCTGGACCGCGGGCCTGCAGACCTCCCTGCACCGCTCCCAGTCCATCGGGTCGATGCTGCGCGGCGGCTCCGGCGAGGCCGTCCAACTGCTGCTCCAGGGCGAGGGGTTCGTCGTCGTCCGGCCGAGTGAGGCGGCACCGCAGAAGCCCGGCCAGCACTGAAGCGCCGGCAGCGAGCTCCCGTCGGGTGATCTGCGCCTCACAGGCAACCCGGTCCGTGCCGCCGACGTCTTGATCGGCAACAGGTGATGCCCTGGCCCTGGTGGCCAGGGCCGGTTTCCACCCTTCTATACACGCCATGTATACGCTCTGTGTATACATCGTGTGGATACGGACCGAAAGGCATCGATGTACGGCAAGGCATTCGCCCCGGAGTACCAGGGCGCGCTCACCACCCTGTCCGTCAACTCGTCGCTGACCGACGTCCTGGCCGCCGGCACCGAGCAGTTGAGGGCGGCCGAGCGCGCGGGGAGGCCCGGGGAGGTGGCGCGTTCGGGGCTCGCGGTGGCGGAGGCGCAACGCCGGCTGGGCCGGGTCGAGGACGCGGACCGGGCCTGGAAGGCGAGTTACCGCGCAGCCCGGCAGGCCGGGGACGTCGCGGCGATGGCCTGGGCGCTGTGGAGCGGCGGCACGCTGGCCCGGCAGCGCGGCGCGTTCCCGCTGGCCCGCAGGCTGCTGCAGCTCGCGGCCGACCTGGGTGAGCGCGGTGGGGACATCGTCGTACGCGGCTACTCGCTGGCGGGGCTGGCGGAGACCGGCCGCATCCAGGGCGACTACGAGGCCGTCGGCCGGCTGCACGAGCAGCTGCTCGCCGAGGCCCGGCGGCGCGGGGAGGCGCGGCACACGGTGTGGGCACTGGAGGGCATCGCGCAGATGCACCGCAACACCGGGGACTACGACAGGGCGTACGCGCTGTTCGAGGAGGCAGCCGAGATCGCCGCGCGGGCCGACGACCGGCGGGGGCACGCCTGGGCGCTGCGGGGCCTCGCCGATGTCGTGTCGGTGCGGGACGGGGACACCGAGCGGGCCCTGGAGCTGCTGAGCGAGGCGGAGACGGCGTGCCGGACGATGCGGCTGTCCAGCGCGCTGGCCTACAACCACAAGATGCGGGGCAACGTCCTGTACCGGGCGGGGCGTTACGCCGAGGCGCGCGGCCTGTACGAGCGGGCGCTCGCGGAGTTCCGGGAGATGAGCGAGCCGCGCGGTGAGGCGCTGTCCCGCCTCGGACTGGCCAAGTCCCTGGCCCGGCTGGGCCGCGACCGCGCCGAGACGGCTGCCGAGCTGGCCGACCTCGCCGAGGTCCTGGAGCGGATCGGTCTCCGGCACGCCCGCACGATGGTGGCCCGCGCCCATGACGAGCTCGGCATACCGGCGGACACGAGGGCGATGGAGGCGGCACGGTGACGCCGGTGACCACGACGGTGGACGTCGTAGGGCAGGACACGGCGACAGAGGTCCGCCCGGCCGGCGCCCACGACGTCCTCGACCGCTGCCGCACCCTGGTCCGCCCCGCGCTCGCCGAAGCGGTGGCGCGACTGCACCCCTGGGTCGGGGAGATGGCCGCGTACTCCTTCGGCTGGTGCGAGGTGGGCGGTGCGCCCGTCCTCGCCTCCGGCGGGAAGGGCGTACGGCAGGCGCTCGCGGTGCTCGGGCCGAGGCGGCCGGTGCGTCCGACCGGGCCGGGGTGGCCGCTGCCGTCGCGGTGGAGCTGGTGCACACCTTCTCCCTGCTGCACGACGACATCATGGACGGCGACACGGACCGGCGCCGCCGCCCGACCGTGTGGAAGGCCTACGGCACCGGGCCCGCCGTGCTCGCGGGCGACGCCCTCTTCGCCCTGGCCGTCGAGACGCTCGCCACGCAGCCGGGCGGTGCCGGGGCCGTGCGGACACTGTCCGCGGCCCTGCGCGACCTGGTGCGCGGGCAGGCGGACGACCTGCTGTTCGCACAGCGGCCCTGGACAGGACCGGAGCGGGTGCGGCCGGACGAGTACCGGGCCATGGCGGAGCACAAGACGGGCGCGCTGCTGGGCTGCGCGGCCGCGCTGGGCGCCGTGCTCGGCGGGGCCGCCCCCGAGACGGCCGCCGCTCTCGACCGGGTGGGCCGGCACCTCGGCGTCGCCTTCCAGATCGTCGACGACGTGCTGGGTATCTGGGGCGACCCCCACGTCACCGGCAAGCCGGTCCGCGGTGATCTGCGGGAACGCAAGAAGACCTTCCCGGTGCTGGTGGCGCTCGACTCACCGGCGGGCGGCCGGCTCGCCGTCCTCCTGGAGTCCGGCGACGACCTCGACATGGCGGCGGCGCTGATCGAGGAGGCGGGCGGCCGTTCGGCGGCCATGGCGGAGGCCCGGCGGCACCTCGCCGCCGTGGAGCGGGCGCTGGCGGAGGTGCCGTTGGCGCCGAGAGCCGCCGGAGAACTGCGGGCGCTGCTCGGCTTCCTGGTCCGGCGCGAGGTCTGAGCCGGTCACCCAGGGCCGGACGGCGGGCGTCACCGCATCCTCCGCCCCTTCGGTCACCGCGTTGACCCGGCCGCCTCCTGCGAGTCAGGCTTCGACATGGCGTGTACCGCGACCCCGAGCCGGAAGGACGGCTGCCGTGATCGGCATCCCGGAGATCGAAGCCGCTGCCGAGCGGATCGCCCGGCGCGTCGTGCGCACCCCGACCGTGCCCAGCCCGGGCCTGTCGGCGCTGCTCGGCGCCCCGGTCACCGCGAAGCTGGAACTGCTGCAGCGCACCGGCTCGTTCAAGGCGCGCGGGGCGACGGCGAAGCTGCTGTCGCTGGGCGAGGCCGAGCGGGCCGCCGGGGTCGTGGCGGTCAGCGGTGGCAACCACGGGATCGCTCTCGCGGTCATGGCGGCGGCCCTCGATGTGAAGGCCACGGTGGTGATGCCGCGGTCGGCGCCCGCCCGGGCCGTGGAGATCGCGGAGGCGTCCGGCGCGTCGGTGCGGCTGACCGACGACATGGACGGCGCGTTCGCGCTCATGACGCGGCTCCAGGAGGAGGGGCTGACACTGGTCCACCCCTTCGACGACCCGGTGGTGATCGCCGGGCAGGGCACGGTCGGGCTGGAGTTCGCCGCCGACGCCGGAGAGCTCACCGACGTGCTCGTCAGCATCGGGGGCGGCGCCCTGATCTCCGGTGTCGCCGCGGCGTTGCGGGCGCGCAGGCCCGGTGTGCGGGTGTGGGGCGTGGAGACCGAGGGCGCCCAGGCCATGTCCGAGGCCCTTGCGGCGGGCGGCCCGCGGCCGGTCGCCCTGTCGTCGATCGTCTCCACGCTGAGCGCCCCGTCGGTGTCTCAGCTGACGTACGACCATGTGTCCGCCCTGGTCACCGAGGTGCTCGTGGTCCCGGACCGGGAGGCCGTGCGGGGGTCGCTGGAGCTGGCCGACCATGCCAAGGTGTGGGCCGAACCGGCCGCCGGCTGCCTGCTGCCCGCGGCCCGGCAGGTTCTGGAGCGGGTCGGTGACGGGGCCCGGCTCGGTCTCGTGGTGTGCGGGGGCAACGCCACCACGGACGACATGATCGCCTGGGCGCGACGCTTCGGTCTGCGCTGAGGATCGGGCCGCCCTCGGGGATTCCGCCGCCGAATTCGTCGGAGGTGCGTCGAGTTCAGTCGTTGGACACCTCGGTATTTACCGCCGGTTACCAGCAGGCCAGTCGGGTAATTGCACATCCGCCGAGGTGAGCGGGCCATCGAGATCTCGAAACCTGGTTTTCTCTCGCACACTTGCTCCCCTCTCTTGAATAAAAGACAAGAATGAACGCGGAGTTGCGATCCCTTTGAACGCAGGCGGCCTCACTCCCCGTACTTCTGGAAAAGGTGAGAGCCAGGTTTCCAGCGAGGGATGGCCATGGGCAGGGCGCACGTCTCCACACACCAGTTGGTCGCCGGCCGGTACCGGCTGCTCGAGATCATCCAGCGGGAGACCAACCGCATCTGCTGGTACGCCGAGGACCTCGGCACCGGCGAGGTCTCCCGCCCGTGTCTCGTCACGCAGGTCGGACTCCCGGACAACGCGTACGAGAACGAGCGGCGGGCCGCCGCCCGCCTGCTGCGCACCTCCGAGAGCATGGCGCTGCTGTGTCCCGGCCGGATCGCCCGAGTCATGGACGCCGTCGAGGAGGCCGGCACCCTGTGGACCGTCAACGAGTGGATCGACGGCACCCCGCTCGGTGAACTCCTCTCGGAGCAGGGCACGTTCAACTACGTGCGGGCCGCCCGCGTCGGCCTGGAACTGCTCGACGTCCTGGACGCCGCGCACGCCGAGGGCATCACGCACGGCGAGCTCAGCCCCGGGCAGGTGTTCGTACGCGAGGACCATTCGATCGTCGTCACCGGCTACGGTCTGGCCGGTGCGACCCTGGCGCCCCGCCTCTCGGCGCCCGCGTACGCCTCTCCGGAGCAGGCCCGTGACGAGCGCATCGGGCCCGCGGCCGACCTGTGGGCGCTCGGCGCGATCATCTACACGATGGTCGAGGGGCGACCGCCCTTCCGGGACCGGGGCCGTCCGGAGAACACCCTGAAGGGCGTGGACCGGCTGCCGCTGCGCACACCGGTGCGTGCCGGGCCGCTGACGCAGGTCGTGCAGGGGCTGCTGCGCAAGGACTCGCGGGAGCGGCTGACCCGCCCGGTGGTCCGCGAGGCTCTGACCCGCGCGCTCAGCGAGGACCCCGAGGCGGACCTGGCGTCGGTCCCCGCTCCGCGGTTGCGCGGCGCGTACGCCGCCATCCGGCCGGGGGGCCCGGCCTGGAGCAGACGGACCATGGTGGCGGGTACCGCCCTGGCCGTCGTCACGGTCGCGGTCGCCGTGATCGCCGCGACGCAGGGACTGCCCGGCAGCGACTCCGGCAGCGACGCGGCCGAATCGCCGGTCCGGCCGCCGGCGTCCGCCGCCTCGCCGGGCGAGGGCACCGGGTCGGCCGGCACCGGTCCGTCCGGCGCTCCCAGCCCGACCGAATCGCCCTCACCCGAGCCGAAGCCGCCGTCCCCGAAGCCCACGCCCACGCCGTCCGCCCCGGCCACGGCCCTGCCGCCCGGCTTCCACCGCTACCAGGCGCCGGAGGGCTTCTCGGTGGCGCTGCCCGAGGGCTGGAAGCGGCTGGACACCGATCGCCAGGGCGATCTGCGGTACCGGGTCGTCTTCGGTACCGACGGCGACGACCGCACGCTGGCCGTCACCTTCAGCGAACGCGTGGGCCCGGACCCCGTGGCCGTGTGGCGGGACGAGGTCGAACCCAACCTGGAGCAGTCCGGTGACTACGAGCGGATCGGCGAGATCCGCGCGACGACGTACCAGGGACGCGAGGCCGCCGACATGGAGTGGACGGCGGACGTGGCCGGCACCCGGGTGCACACCTTCGGCAGGGGCTTCCTGCTGGGCGAGGGCCGGAGCTTCTCGCTCCGCTGGACGACCCCGGACGCCGACTGGGAGGACGAGGCGAACCAGGAGGCGTTGCGCACCGTCCTCAAGACCTTCCGCCCGGGCTCAGACTGAGCCGCGAGGGGCGCGCTGGGAGGTGAGCCGGCCGCCGTGCAGCGGCTGGGTGCGCCAGTGCGCGCTGAGGGTCCTGCCGGCGAGGGAGCAGGTCAGCGCGAGGCGGTGCGGGGTCTCCAGGAACACCACGTCCAGGGCCAGTGTGCCGGCGTCGGTCCAGCCGCCGCTCACGGCGGTCGGGAGGGGTTCCTCGGCGACCGTCCAGCCCGCCGCTCCGATCCGCAGGGCGAGCGGGTCCCCGTCGTCGCTGAGCGTCAGCGTCCAGCCGTCCCCGTCCCGGGCGAGCCGGGCCGTCCGGGCCGGGCCGTCGCCGGCGGCCGTGAACTCCGCGGCGGTCCAGTCCTCGGCGCGTTCCGGAGGTGCGGGACTGCCTGCGGCCGGTGGCAGCGTGAGCCCGGCGAGGCGCTCCCGCAGACTCGCGTCGGCGGCTTCGCGGCCGGACAGCGGCTCCGGGCCGAAGGCGGGCAGCAGATGCTTCCAGACGAGGTTCAGGAAGTCCTGCATCCGTTCGGTCGCCGCGGTCGTGGCGATCACCGCGTCCTGCTCGGGCAGCACCAGGCAGAACTGGCCGTAGGCGCCGTCGCCCCGGTAGCCGTGCCGGGACGTCCAGAACTGGTAGCCGTAGCCCTGGCTCCAGTCCTGGAGGTCCACCTCTCCCATGGCTCCGGCGGTCGGTATGTGCGGGCGGGAGGCGCGGGCCGCCCATCCTTCCGGCAGCAGCCGCCGACCGTCCCACACGCCGTCGTTCAGATACAGCTGGCCGAGCCGGGCGACGGCGTCCGTGGTGGCGTGCAGGCCGCTGAAGCCGATCTCGCGGCCGGTGCGGTCCCACCGCCAGTACACCTCGCCGATGCCCAGCGGATCCAGCAGCCGGGGCCGCAGATACGCGCTGAGCGGCTGCCCGGTCACCCGCTGCACGATCACGCCCAGGGTGTACGTGGTGGGCTGGTTGTAGGCGAAGACGGTACCCGGGTCCCGGTCGGGCGGGATCCTCAGGAACCCGCGGACGGGCTCCGCCGGGTCCGTCCCGTAGGCCTCGTCGACGGTCTCCCGCTCGTGGCCGCTGGACATCGACGCGATGTGCCGTACGAGCATGGCCCGGCTGCGCGGGTCGGTGATGCCGGCCTCGAACTCCGGGAAGTACGAGATCACCGGCGCGTCGAAGTCGAGCAGGCCCTCGGCCTCGGCCAGGGCGGCGGCGGTCCCGGTGAAGCTCTTGGTGAGCGAGTACAGCAGGTGGGGGCGGTCGAGGGCGTACGGTGCCCACCAGCCCGAGGCGACCAGGCGTCCGTGCCGCATGATCATCAGGCTGTGCGGCTCGATCTCCGGGGCCGCTTCGAGGGCGTCGAGGAAGGCGTGGACGCCCAAGGCGTCGACGCCTCGGGCGGCGGGGCTTCCCACGGTCAGGGCGGAGGCACTCATGGAGGCATCCTGCCCCGGCGGCCGACCTTGATCGAGCAGTTTTCCCGCCCACTCTCGGGGGACCCGGCAGTTATGGTGCAAATCGGATACACGATGATGACCGAACAGGCCGGTCCCCGTGACCTCGTCGACCATGTGGTGCGGGCCGAGGAGGCGGGCTTCGACTTCTCGGTGACCTCCGACCACTACTTCCCGTGGCTGCGCTCGCAGGGGCACTCGCCCTACGCGTGGGCCGTGCTCGGTGCGGCCGCCCAGGCCACGTCACGTATCCCGCTGATGACGTATGTGACGTGCCCGACGTTCCGCTACCACCCGGCGGTGGTGGCGCAGAAGGCGGCGACGCTGCAGCTGCTGTCCGAGGGCCGGTTCCGGCTGGGACTCGGCTCCGGCGAGAACCTCAACGAGCACGTGGTGGGCGGCGGCTGGCCGTCCGTCGACGTACGGCACGAGAGGTTCGAGGAGGCCGTGGAGATCATCCGCGCCCTCTTCAAGGGTGGCCACGTCAACCACCACGGCACGCACTTCGACGTGGAGTCGGCCCGGCTGTGGGACCTGCCGGACGAGGCGCCGCCCATCGGCGTCGCCGTCTCCGGGGAGCAGTCGTGCGAACTCGCGGGCCGGCTGGGCGACCTGGTGATCGCCACGGAGCCCAAGGCGGGGCTGCTGGAGGCGTTCGACCGGCACGGCGGCCGGGGCAAGCCCCGGGTGGGCCAGCTGCCGGTGTGCTACGACCCGGACCGGGACACGGCCGTCAAGCGCGCCCACTCCCAGTTCCGCTGGTTCGGCAGCGGCTGGAAGGTGAACTCGGAGCTGCCGCACCCGGATTCCTTCGAGGCGGCGACGCAGTTCGTCACGCCCGACGACGTCGCCGACGCCATCCCCTGCGGTGACGACCCGGAGGCGTTCGTCGAGGCCGTCCGCCCGTACGCCGAGGCCGGTTTCACCGAGATCGCCCTGGTCCAGATCGGTGGCGAGTCACAGCCGGCGTATCTGGACTGGTCGGAGAAGACCCTGCTGCCCGCCCTGCGCGACGCGTTCGGCTGAGGTCCTCCGCCAGTGTCTCGACGTACTGCTGGACCAGTTGAGCCCTCCGCTGCGGGGGGCTCCTTTTCACGAGTGCGCTGATCCGCTGCGCTTCCTCGGTGCTGGGGAGGAAACCGACCAGCAGGAGGGGCAGCAGCAGGCGCCGCACCAGCACCTCGGCCTCGGAGGTGACCTGCGGCCTGCGCACCACCGAGACGTTGACGCGGATGGCGTGTTCGTTGCCCGGCGGGACGCCCGGCCGGTCCGTCGCGATGGCGGCGTAGCGGAAGCCGTGTGCCAGGTCGCAGCCCGGGCAGCCGGCCGGGCCGCGCGCGAGCCGGTCGCCGCAGTCGGGGCACACCAGCCGGTCCAGGGCGGCGTCCACCACCCGCCAGTCGTGCCGGTCGGGTTCGGCCGCGACCATCTCGGCCAACGTCCTCTCCTGGCCGCCGGTGGCGTCCCAGTGCCGCAGGAAGGCCGCCCCCTCCCCTTCGGCGATGCCGTCCACCAGCTCACGGCAGGCGGCGCAGGCGGGGCACCGCCGTACTCGTATCCCCCGCACCGGGCGCAGCGGCGCAGCGGCGCACCGATCTCGGGTCGCACCATGCCGCGCATCCTCGCGCATCCGTCAGCGGTGGCGGAAACGATTTACGGCCAGGGCGGCGCGGGCGGTGAACGGCGAGGTCAGCGGGTGCCGATAGGCTTCCGTCCGCACTTCGTGCACCCCCGTCCGCCCCCTCCCGGGAGAGTCGTCCGTGACCGTTGCCCTCACCCCGCCCGAGACGTCCCCCGCGCCCGACGCGCCCGTCTCCGACCTGATCGCGCGGGACGCGCGGGAGTTCGGGGAGTACGCCCGGACCGGAGGGTGGGCCTTCGGGCTGAAGGTGGCGCGCAGTGTGCGGCCCGGCGGGCAGGGCGCGGACGAGACGCCGAAGGTGGCCGCGAAGGAGTTCGCGGAGCTCGCCGGGTGCTCGCCCGAGCGGGTCATGCGGTACTACAAGGCGTGGGACCGGGCGGCCGACGACGGCCTGGTCCCGCACTTCGAGGCCCTGACGCCGGGTCAGGAGGTGGAGCTGCCGGACGCCGACGTGTGGCTGAGCTACTACGTGTCCCGCAACAGCGCCACGTCCGAACGCGGCACCGCGATCACCGAGGCCGCCGAGGCGGAGGGCATCCGGCCGACCAAGGCGCTGGAGGTCGCGGAGAACCCCACCGCCCTGCGTGCCGCGATCCTCGCCGACCCCTCCACCGCCCGTGCGGCCCGCCAGGCCCTGCTGGACCGGGTCCGTGAGGACCCAGGCCTCCAGGCCGAGCTGGCCCGTGACGTGGTGCGCACCGACGAGCTGAAGAAGGCCGTGGCCGGTGAGAGCAGGGCGGCCGACCGCATCGGGTACGTGCGCCAGATCGCAGAGTCGGGGCAGATCAAGACGCCCGCCGGGCAGACCGTCGACGCGCCTGCCGACCTGCGTCAGGAGGCCGAGCGGCACCTGTCGCTCATCGACGAGCTGGACGAGGGCGAGGACTCCGGCGAGTGGGCCGCCGAGGCGTACGACACCATGAAGTCCCTGGTCGTCGAGGCGGTGGAGACCGACCCGGGGCTGCGGGTGCGGGAGCGGCGCACGAAGTTCTACAACAGTCTCCAGAAGGCGACGAAGGTGTTCGAGGAGCTGACCTTCGACGACGCCGGGGAGTTCTACGAGGACGACATGGTTCAGCGTCTGGAGGAGCTCCAGCAGGCCGTGGCCGTCTGCATCGAGTCTCTGCGCACTGCCCGCGGGAATCACCCGGAGGGCTGAGCATCTTGCGCGTATGAGGGGTACTAGAGGGCTCTACGTCGGTTCTTCCCGGAGGCCCTCTCGTGAACTCCTTCGTGCACAAGACCCTGGTGGTGCAGCTCCAGGCGGGTGACACGGACCGTTTCTCCGTGCTCGCCCACCTGAGCTACGACACCGCGGACCCGTTCGCCGTCACGGTCGTCTTCAGTCACGACGGCCGTGTTCTCGCCCGGTGGCAGCTGGACCGGGAGATGCTCGGTGACGCGCTGAGGGGTCCGGTCGGGGTGGGGGACGTGCGGATGCGTCCCGAGTCCCGGGGCATGTGGCAGGAGCTGCGCATGGAGTTCCTCGGCGACGCCCGGCCCGACGGTGGCCGGCACCACGCGGTGGTGTTCGCGTGGGCCCCGGGGTTCGCGGCGTTCCTGCGGGAGACGTACGAGCTGGTCCCGCCGGGCCGCGAGGAGTTCCGTGTGGACGACTTCCTGGCGGACGTCATCGCCGGAGGCTGAACCGCGACCGAGCCGAGCAGCCGTACTCACTTCGAGGTGTGGCGGTAGCGGGCCCACAGAGGCAGCACGAACCAGCACAGCAGATACCAGCAGACCACGCCGGCGACCAGGTAGGGCACGAAGCCGTCGTGCGTCGCCACGCGCAGGATCAGCAGCAGTGAGGCGGTCGTCGTGGCGAGCAGCAGCACGAGACCGAGCAGCGTCAGCCGGGAGGCCAGCCGTACCGCCTGGGCTTTGATGCGCCGCCCGGAGACGAGGCGGTGCAGGGACACCGGTCCGATGAGCGCCCCGGTGGCGCACGCGCCCAGGACGACCGTCACGAGGTAGATCGTCTGATCGGTGTCGGTCAGATCGTCGTACTTCTCGGTGAACACCACGGTGAGCAGGAAACCGAACAGGATCTGCACACCCATCTGCGCCACGCGGACCTCCTGGATGAGTTCCTGCCACATCCGGTCCGCTCTCTCCTCCTCGGTCTCGTTGCGCCCCCGGCGCCTGGCCCCGCCCTCTACCACGTCCGCCACTGCTTCCTCCCGGTGTGCGACCTGAGCCCTGCCCTTTCCGTGTGCCCCGTAACGGGCCGTCTTCCCGGGCCGTACGGCGGTTTGAGCGATCAGGGGACGGTTACACGGACGGCGCCAAGGACGCACAGCGCGAGGAGGTCGTGCACGCATGCCCGGTACGCAGCTCACGGTGACGCTCAGCGGCGGAGGCGCCGACGACGCACGAGCGGTCGTCCAGGCCCTGGAGGGCACCTTCGGGGCGCCGGACCGGCTTCCCGCCGACGACGACGCGACGGTGCACATGGCGACCTTCGACGGCGGCACGGGCACAGGTCCCGCCGGGAGCGGCGCGCAGGGCGCCGGGCGGTTGTCCGCGCCCGTGACGGTCACCGTGCAGGGCACCCCGGAGGCGGTGCGGCGGGCGAGCGACACGCTCACCCGGGCCTTCACGACGCGCGACGACGGGGTCGCCTCCGGCGACCAGGAACAGGAGAGGCAGCTGCTCCTGGTGCCGTGACGGGCGCCGGGAGGGCCGCCCTACCAGCGGGATTCCACCTGGTCCTTGATCCGCCGGTCGTAGAGGTCGCGGATCGCCGTCATCGTCTCGGCGGGCAGCTCCGGCAGGCGGGCGGCGTCCGCGTTGGCGCGGGCCTGCTCGGGTGAGCGGGCGCCCGGGATCACGGTGGTCACGCCGGGCTGTTCGATGATCCAGCGCAGCGCGAGCTGGGCCGGGGTGTACCCCTCGGGGCGAGCGCGGCGAACTCGGCGGCGGCCTCCACGCCGGTGGCGTAGTCGACGCCGGAGAAGGTCTCGCCCACGTCGAAGGACTCGCCGTGCCGGTTGTAGGTGCGGTGGTCGTTCTCGGGAAGACCGTCTCCCGCGTGTACTTGCCCGACAGCAGGCCGGAGGCCAGCGGGACACGGGCGATGATGCCGACACCCGCCTCACGGGCGGCGGGGAGCACCTCGCGCAGGGGCTTCATCCGGAACGGGTTGAGGATGATCTGAACGCTCGCCACGCCCGGCCGGGCGATCGCGGTCAGGGCCTCCTGGCAGGTCTCGACGCTGACGCCGTACGCGGCTACGCGCTCCTCCTCGACCAGCGTGTCGAGGGCGTCGAACACCTCGTCCGAGGAGTAGACGGGCGTCGGCGGGCAGTGCAGCTGCACCAGGTCGACGCGGTCGACGCCGAGGTTGCGCCGGGAGCGGTCGTTCCAGGCCCGGAAGTTGTCGAGCACGTAGTTCTCGGGATCTGGTCGACCCGGCGGCCCATCTTGGTGGCGACCAGGACGTGCAGGTCCGGTCTGCCGCTGAGGAACGTGGCGATGGTCTGCTCGCTGCGGCCGTCGCCGTACACGTCGGCGGTGTCGAAGAAGGTCACCCCGGACTCGGCGGCCGTCTCCAGTACCGTGAGGGCTTCCTTGTCGTCGACGTCGCCCCAGTCGGCACCCAGCTGCCATGTACCGAGACCGACGACGGAAGCGTGCTGACCCGACCTGTCGAATGTGCGCTCGTCCATGGGCGTCAGTCTGTCATCCGTCACGGCCACGCGCGGAGCATCTCCCTCCGGCCTGCCGAGCCCGCCAGATTCACTCACACGAGTGAATAGATTCGACAGGGATATGTCAGGTGTCAACGGGCCCCTAGCGTGACCCACGTGACAACTGGTTCAGTGAGCAACTTCCCGTCGGACGAACCGGGTTGGACGCGCCGGGTTTCCTCCTCAGCGCGGCGGCCCTGGCCGCGGTACCGGGCCTGCCGGCGGATCCGGCGGTCGCCGCCGCGGAGTTGCCGGACTTCCCGGGGACGTCCCGCTGTACCGCTCGGCGTACCGGAACTGGGTCGGCGAGATCACCGCCGACGGCCTGTGGGCCTGCTCGCCCCAGAAGCCGGACCAGGTGGCCGCCGTCGTCAACTGGGCGTGGCGGCACGAGTGGCGGGTGCGTGCCCGGGGTGCCTCGCACGGCTGGTCGCCCCTGACCGTGACGGAGGGGACGCCGTCCGGTGCGCCCGTGCTCCTGATCGACACCGCGCCCCACCTCACCGGCCTCGCCCTGGACTCGCCCAACGCCGTCCGGGCCGGGACCGGCGTGACGATGGAGGCGCTGCTCACCTTCCTGGAGCGGCACGGCCTCGGCGTCACGGCCACTCCTGCTCCCGGTGTCCTCACGCTGGGCGGGGCCCTGGCGATCGACGCGCACGGCACCGCCGTCCCCGCCCGGGGCGAACGGCTCCTGCCCGGGCACACGTACGGCTCGCTCAGCAATCTGATCCTGTCCCTGACGGCCGTGGTGTGGGACTCCCGGGCCGGTGAATACGTGCTGCGCACGTTCCACCGCGACGAGGCGGACTGCGCGGCGCTGCTGACCCATCTCGGGCGGTCCCTGGTGACCGAGGTGGTGTTGCGGGTGGGCGCGAACACCGATCTGCGGTGTGTGAGCCGTACGGACATCCCGGCCGGGGAGCTGTTCGCCGCGCCCGGCTCGGGAAGGGGCGCACGTTCGCGAGCTTCCTGGACGAGGCCGGGCGGGTCGAGGCGATCTGGTTCGCCTTCACCGAGCACCCCTGGCTGAAGGTGTGGAGCGTCTCCCCCACCCGGCCGCTGACGTCACGGCACGTGACGCGGCCGTACAACTACCCGTTCTCCGACAACGTCCCGTCCCCGGTGGCGGAGCTGGTGGGCCGTATGACGTCGGAGGCGGCCTGGTACCTGGCGCCGGTGCTCGGCAACGCGCAGTACGACGTGGCCGCGCTCGGTCTGGTGACGACGCTGTCCGCGGACCTCTGGGGGCCGTCGAAGAACACGCTGCTGTACCTCAAACCGACCACCCTGCGGGTCCACGCCGACGGCTACGCGGTCCTCACCTCGCGGGACGGGGTACAGCGGGTCGTGTCCGAGTTCGCCGCGTTCTACCGGGAGCGGCTGACGGCGTACGCGGCCCGGGGCAGTTTCCCGGTCAACGGCTCGGTGGAGATCCGGGTGACCGGTCTCGACGACCCGGGCGACGCCGGGGTGGCCGGGGCCCGTGCGCCGCTGCTGTCCGCGCTCCGGCCGCGCGAGGACCACCCGGAGTGGGACACGGCCGTGTGGCTGGACGTCCTGACACTGCCGGGCACGCCGGACGCGGAGGCCTTCCTGCGCGAGATCGAGCGGTTCCTGCTCCGCGCGTTCGACGGCGGGTTCGCTCTCACTCGGGTGGAGTGGTCCAAGGGGTGGGCGTACACGGACGACGGGGTGTGGAGCGACGAGGAGGTGCTGGGCTCCGTGGTGCCGGCCGCGGTCGGTCCGGCCGAGTGGGCCGAGGCGGACACGGTGCTGGACCGGCTGGACCCGCACCGTGTCTACGGCAACGCCTTCCTGGACCGGCTGTTCGGCCGGAGCGCCGGGGGTGAGATGTGCCCGCGCCGCGGGCGCGTACCGGTCCGCCAGGGCGTGGCCGGACCGGATCGCGTCAGTTTCGCGGCGTGACGCGTACCACGAGCGGCGGGCCGCACGGGGAGAAACATCCCTCACAGCACCCTTCACGGGCGGAATTTCCCCTTCCGCGTCTACGCGCGGACCTCGCACAGCAAGATCATCTTCGTTCAACCTTGCATGACATAAGGGGAATTGCCCGGATCACAGCCAACCGGCTCGCGGGGATTTCTCCCGGTACCTGAGGGGCCGGTAGGCATGCGGGGTCATCAGCCGAACGAACCCCGGAGATCCGTATGCCGGAACTCAGCCGTCGCCGTGCGCTCACCGCCGCGGCCGCCCTCGCCACGTCCGCCGCGGCACTGCCGGCCGTCACCCCGGCCGGTGCCGCCGGGCACCACGACTTCCCCTGGAGCTTCGACGAGGTCTACAAGGGCCGCCGGATACAGGGCCGGCCGGCCGCCGGAGCCAGTCACCACCACCACGCCGGATACACGGTGCTCGTCGACGGCGTGGAGCTGCATGTGATGCGCAACGCCGACGGCACCTGGATCAGCGTGGTCAGCCACTACGACCCGGTGGCCTCACCGCGTGCCGCCGCCCGCGCCGCCGTCGACGAGCTGCAGGGCGCGCCGCTGCTGCCCTTCCCCGCCAACTGACCCGCACCAAAGGCACTTGGAGCACCCGCACATGACCGTCCGCAAGAACCAGTCCGCCCTGACCGCCGACGAGAAGCGGCGTTTCGTCGCCGCCCTCATGGAGCTGAAGCGCAGCGGCCGCTACGACGAATTCGTCACGACGCACAACGCGTTCATCGTCTCCGACACCGACGACGGTGAGCGGACCGGACACCGTTCCCCGTCCTTCCTGCCCTGGCACCGAAGATTCCTCCTGGAGTTCGAGCGGGCGCTGCAGTCGGTGGACGCGTCGGTGGCCCTGCCGTACTGGGACTGGACCGTCGACCGTTCGCCGCGTGCCTCCCTGTGGGCATCCGACTTCCTCGGCGGCACCGGGCGCGAGCGGGACGGCCGCGTGCCGGACGGGCCGTTCGCCGCGTCCGCCGGGAACTGGCCGATCAACGTGCGGGTCGACGGCCGTACGTTTCTGCGGCGCTCCCTCGGTTCCGGAGGACGCCCGCTGCCGACGGCGGCCGAGGTCGAGTCGGTGCTGTCGATGTCCACGTACGACATGGCGCCCTGGAACAGCGCCTCGGACGGCTTCCGCAACCACCTCGAAGGGTGGCGGGGCGTCAACCTGCACAACCGCGTCCACGTCTGGGTCGGCGGGCACATGGCCACCGGGGCCTCTCCCAACGACCCGGTGTTCTGGCTGCACCACGCGTACGTCGACAAGCTGTGGGCCGAGTGGCAGCGCCGGCACCCCGGCTCCGGCTATCTGCCCGTCGCGGGCACGCCGAACGTGATCGACCTGGAGGAGACGATGCGGCCGTGGCACGACACGAGCCCGGCGGACCTGCTGGACCACACGGCCCACTACACGTTCGACGCCTGACCGGGAACGGCAGCGGCTGATCAGACGGTCTGGGCCGTGCGGCACTCCGGGTGGCCCCAGCCGCTGTCGTTCTTGGCGATGGGCTCGCCCGCCGCGTAGGAGCGGCCACACAGGCAGCGGCCGGGGAACTTCGCCTTGATGGTGCGCGACGAGGTCTTCTTCGCGGTGCGCGCCGTGCCGCCGCGCGAACGGGAGCGCGGGGCCTTGGCCGGGGTGTCCGGGGCGGGCGGCGGCTCGGGCGAACCGAGCTCGCTGCCCGCGGGCTCCTGAACGGTGGCGGCCTGGCTGGCGGCCCGGTCGGCGAAGTCGTTGAGCCGGTCGCCGTCGACCTGGTGGGCCGGCACGTAGCGGAACTCGACCGAGCGGCCGTCCAGCAGCTCGTCGATGCGTACGACGAGGTCCTGGTTGGCGACCGGCTTGCCGCGGACGTCTTCCAGCCGTTGCGCTTCCAGCCGGGCAGCCACGTCGTGACGGCCTTCATCGCGTACTGCGAGTCCATCCGGACCTCGAGCGGCACGCCGGGGTCGATCGCCGTGAGCAGACGCTCCAGCGCGGTGAGTTCCGCGACGTTGTTGGTGGCCTTGCCGAGCGGCCCCGCCTCCCAGCGCACCGGACTCTCGGAAACGTCGGCGACGACCCAGGCCCAGCCCGCGGGCCCGGGGTTTCCCTTCGAAGCCCCGTCACACGCGGCCACAACACGTTCAGGCATGGGCTCGATCATGCCATGGCCGCACGGGCCGCGCGGCCAGGAGGGCCGGGTGCCTAGGACACGTCGGTCAGCTTCGGCATCTCGCCCTCGGTCGTCGTGGTGTCGATCACCGAGAAGTTCGCGCCCTGCGGGTCGCTGATCGCCGCGAACCGGCCGAACGGGGTGGTCATCGGGCCGAACCGCAGCACGCCGCCCAGCTTGGTGGCCTTCGCCACGGCCTCGTCGCAGTCCTCGACGGTGAAGTAGACGTTGATGTACGGCCGCACCTCCGGCGGGAACTCCTCCGTCATCTTCATCCGGCCCAGCACGGTGCGTTCACCGAGGTCGTAGACCCGGAAGTCCATCTCACCGTCTTCCATGTCCCGCTGCCGGTAGGAGAAGACGGCGGGGAAGAACGCGTCGGACTTCCCGGGCTCGCGGGTGAAGACCTCGGCCCAGATGTAGGCACCGGGTTCGGCCATCGCCTCGAAGCCCTCGTGGGTGCCCGCCTGCCAGACGCCGAAGACCACACCGCCGGGGTCGCGGGCCAGGCACATGCTGCCGAAGTCGCCGACCTGCATCGGCTCCATCAGCACCTCGCCGCCGTGGTCGCGGATCCGGGCCGCGGTGGCGGCGACGTCCTGCGACGCGAAGTACAGGCACCACTGCGACAGGCCCTCCTGGCCAGGCATGGGCGGGACGACGGCGGCGACCGCCTTGCCGTTCGCGTAGGCCTGGGTGTAGTTGCCGTACTCCGCCGACGCCTCGGCAAAGGTCCAGCCGAGGACGTCTCCGTAGAAGCTCTTGGCGCCTTCGAGGTCACTGAACATCGCGTCGGCCCAGCACGGGGTTCCTTCGGGTTGCGCGGCCATGACTACGACCCTCTCGAGATGAGCGAATGGTCCGTTTCCTCACGCTAGTCACCCGTGGGCCGGCCCGCGCGCCGAACGGGCGGTTCCGCCGCAGACTGGGCATATGCGCGCGTGGTCGGTGGTTCGGCCGGGTCCGGTCGAGGAGGAGTCGCTGCGGCTGGTCGAGAAACCGGTGCCCGTGCCCGCGGACGACGAGCTGCTGGTGCGGGTGCGCGCCTGCGGTGTCTGCCGTACCGACCTGCACGTCGCCGAGGGCGACCTGCCGGTGCGCCGGGTGGGCGTCACGCCGGGTCACGAGGTCGTCGGGGAGCCGGCCGGGGCGGGTGCGGCGGTGCGCGGCTTCGAGGCGGGCGGCCGGGTCGGCGTGGCCTGGCTGCGCCGTACCGACGGCAGCTGCGCGTACTGCGCGCGCGGCGCGGAGAACCTGTGTCCCCGCTCCGAGTACACGGGCTGGTACGCCGACGGCGGTTACGCCGAGTACACGACGGTGCCGGCCGCGTTCGCGTACCGGCTGCCGGACGGCGTGCCGGACGTGGCCCTGGCGCCCCTCATGTGCGCAGGCATCATCGGCCACCGCGCGCTGCGACGGGCCGCGCTGCCGCCCGGCGGTCGGCTCGGGCTGTACGGCTTCGGGGCAGCGCCCATCTGTGTGCGCAGGTGGCGATCGCCGAGGGAGCCACCGTGCACGTCATGACGCGTGGCGAGGACGCCCGGCGGCTTGCGCTGGAGCTGGGCGCCGCCTCCGCACAGGACGCGTACGCGAGGCCGCCGGAGCCGCTGGACAGCGCGATCCTGTTCGCCCCGGCGGGGGAGCTGGTCCCGGTCGCGCTGCGTGCCCTCGACCGGGGCGGTGTCCTGGCGATCGCCAGCATCCACCTCACGGACACGCCTCCGCTGCACTACGAGAGCGATCTGTTCTACGAGAAACAGCTGCGCAGCGTCACCTCCAACACGCGCGAGGACGGCCGCGAGTTCCTGGCACTGGCAGCGAGGTACGGCGTACGGGCGACGACCCACCGGTATCCCTGTCGCGGGCCGCGGATGCGCTGGGTGATCTGAAGGCCGGGCGGTTCGACGGGGCCGCGGTGTTGGTGAACGACTGGATGTGAGGTCTCGGGACGAGCCGTCTCCGACGCCGGCTGCCGACGCGAGCGTCTCCTTGGCCCGCTGCTGACCCGCTGCCGATCGCGGCCGACCGGGTCTGACCGGTCGTCGGGCCGGCGGCCTGCCCTGGCCGACGCGTGTCTTCCCTCCCGGGCCGGGCTGTGCTTGCCTGGGGAGCCGTTTCGCCGGCCGGGGCGGGAGTTGCCGTATGCGCGGACCGTGGATCGTGGGTGTGGTGGTGGCGGGGCTGCTGCTCGGTGCGTGCGGGGATCCGTCCTCCGGGCCGGAGGCGCCGCCGCCGTCCGCTCCGGGCGGGTCCACCACCACCCACCAGCGGGCACCCGCGTCCCCCAGTACCCGCCCGCCCGTCAAGGCACCCGAGGTGCTCTACCTCGGCGACTCGCTCGCCATGGAGAACCAGAAGGTCATCGGCCAGGAACTGCGCCGGGACCTGCGCGCGACGTACACGAGCGCCCCCTACTCGGGCACCACCCTGTGCGACTACCTGGAGGGCACCGCCGAGCGGTCACTCGTCCCGGCCCGGGACAAGGCGGCCGCCCTGGTGCGATCGCTGCGACCGGACTTCGTGGTGCTCCAGTTCTGGGGCAACGCCTGGGACTTCACCTGGTGCATGGACGACATCACGTACGACGCCTCGCGGGAGAAGTACTTCGAACGGTACGAGGCCGACGCGCGCAGGCTCGTCGAGCAGATCACGGCGGCCGGCGGAAGCCACCGGCCGCGAATCGTGTGGGTGCTCCAGGGACCGGATCCGATCACGCCCGACCGGGTGCGGCGGGTGAACGGGCTGTACGAGCGGCTGGCCGCCGCGTCGGACGACGTCGTCGCCGATGCCGGGAAGGCAGTGAGCCCGGCCTCGGACCGCTACGCCTGGACGCAGTACCTGCCCTGCACCGCCTACGAGCGCGCCCACCCCGACTACTGCACCCAGCCGGGCCGTGACCGAACGGCCCTGCACCGCGACGACGACTACCTGCACTTCTGCCTGGCGCCCACCACGTCCACGCCGAAGCCCTGCCCGGTGCGCTCCCCCGGCATCCTGCGCATCGCCCGGGAGGTCACCAAAACCATTCGACAGTCGGCCCGCTGACCGCTCGAATGGGCGCCATGTGCGCGGTGCGAATGCATGAGGACGAGGTGGACATCGACGTCTCGCTCGTCGGCCGGTTGATCGAGGGACAGTTCCCGCGGTGGGCGGGGCTGCCCCTGCGGCGCCTGGAGTCCTCCGGGACCGAGAACGCCATGTTCCGCCTCGGTGCGGACAAGGTCGTGCGGCTCCCCCGGCATCCCCGGGCCGTCGAGGCCATCACCCACGAACTGCGCTGGCTGCCCCGGCTGGGCCCGGGGCTGCCCGCCGCCGGGCCGGAGCCTCTGGGGCGGGGCGAGCCCGGCGAGGACTTCCCTTGGCCCTGGTCGGTGTACCGCTGGCTGGACGGCCGCAACCCGGTCCCTGGCGAGCTCGAGCAACCCGAGCTGCTCGCCGGGGACCTGGCGGCGTATGTCACGGCCCTGCGCCGGATCGACGCCGCGGGCGGGCCGACCGGCTACCGGGGAGTGCCTCTGGCGGCCCGGGACCCGTTCATGCGGGAGGCGCTCGGGCAGTTGGCGGGGCGGGTCGACACCACGGCGGTGACGGCGGTGTGGGAGGAGGCGCTGCGCGCCCCGGAGCACACCGGGCCGCCGGTCTGGGCCCACGGCGACCTGATGGCCGGGAACCTGCTGGTCGCGGACGGACGGCTGACCGGCGTGATCGACTTCGGCACGGTGGGGGTGGGCGATCCCGCCGTCGACCTCATCGGCGCCTGGTGCCTGCTGCCCGCCGCGGTCCGCGCCGGCTTCCGCGAGGCCGTGGGCGCCGGCGAGGCCGAGTGGGCCCGGGGCCGGGGCTGGGCCCTGTCGATCGCGGTCATCGCGCTGCCGTACTACTGGGAGACGAACCCGCCGGTCGCCGAGAACTCCCGGCATGTGATCGGAGAGGTCCTGGCCGAGACGGCGTAGGGGCAGGGACGGCCCTGCCCCTGTGCCGGTCCGTCACTCGCCCGCGTACGCCTTGTCCAGGGCCGCGATGTCGAACTTGCTCATCGCCATGAACGCCTGGGTCACACGGGCCGCCTTCGCCGGATCCGGGTCGGTGATCATCTCGTCGAGCCGGTCGGGGACGACCTGCCAGGACACGCCGTACCGGTCCTTGAGCCAGCCGCAGGGGCCGGGCTCGCCACCGTTCTCGGTGAGCTTGGTCCAGTAGTAGTCGATCTCCTCCTGGTTCTCGCAGAAGATCATGAAGGAGACCGCCTCGTTGAACTTGAACTCGGGCCCGCCGTTGAGCCCCAGGAACTTGTGGCCGTTGGCCGTGAACTCGACGGTCATCACGCTGCCGGCGGGCTGGGGCGCTCCCTCCGGGTAGCGCGCGATCTTGCCGACGCTGGAGTTCTTGAAGATCGAGACGTAGAAGTGGGCAGCCTCCTCGGCCTGGCCGTCGAACCAGAGACACGTGGTGAAGCCGTCGGATGCCATGAGTACCTCCCGGAGCGCGGATCGCTGTCATCCGTGTCGACCGGTCCACGCCCCGAAACTCATCGGTCGCCGTCCCACGGGGGGACAAGGGCTGGTCACGCGCACTCTGCCGGCAGCGGATCTGCCCAGGGCAGAGAAACCGCCCAGGGGCATCGCCCGAGGTCAAGAGTGGAGTCGACGGCACACCCGCGGGCACATCCGCGGCACTTCCGCCACGACGAGGAGAACCGATGACTCCACTCACGACACTCGCCCCTCGGGCGGAGGAGGGCGACACCCCTCCGACCCGCTTCGACGACCATCTGGCCGCCCAGCTGCTCGCGCAGCGCATCGTGCTGCTGGGCACCCAGGTCGACGAGGTCTCCGCCAACCGGGTCTGTGCCCAGCTGCTCATCCTGTCCGCGGAGGACCCGCGCACCGACATCAGCCTGTACATCAACAGTCCCGGCGGCGGGGTGCACGCGGGTCTCGCCATCTACGACACGATGCGGCTCATCCCCAACGACGTCTCCACGCTGGCGATGGGCTTCGCGGCCAGCATGGGCCAGTTCCTGCTCAGCGTCGGCACGCCCGGCAAGCGCTACGCCCTGCCGAACGCGCGCATCATGATGCACCAGCCGTCGGCGGGCATCGGCGGCACCACCGCCGACATCGAGATCCAGGCGGAGAACCTGGAGCACACCAAGCGGACCATCGAGCGGATCACCGCGGAGCACACCGGCCAGAGCCCGGAGACCGTCTCCCGGGACGGCGACCGCGACCGCTGGTTCACGGCCGAGGAGGCCAGGGAGTACGGGATGGTGGACCGCGTCGTGGAGTCCCTCGCGGACG
Organism: Streptomyces tuirus; assembly: GCA_018195615.1. GTDB lineage: Bacteria > Actinomycetota > Actinomycetes > Streptomycetales > Streptomycetaceae > Streptomyces > Streptomyces tuirus_A. Next base: position 379,587 of record JAGTPG010000002.1, read on the forward strand.
TCCGCCCGGCGGCCACCCGGCGCAGGATGGGGCTTCAGTGATGGGTACGTACACGATTCCGAACGTCGTCGAGCGCACCCCGCAGGGCGAGCGGTCCTACGACGTGTTCAGCCGGCTGCTGTCCGAACGGATCATCTTCCTCGGCACCGAGATCGACGACGGCGTCGCCAACGTCGTCATCGCGCAGCTCCTCCACCTGGAGTCGTCGTCCCCGGAGAGCGAGATCTCGATCTATCTCAACTCCCCCGGCGGCTCGTTCACTTCGCTCATGGCCATCTACGACACCATGACGTACGTGCATGCGCCGATCTCCACGTTCTGTGTCGGGCAGGCGGCCTCCACGGCGGCCGTGCTGCTGGCCGGCGGAGATCCCGGACGGCGGTTCGTGCTGGAGCACGCGCGGGTGCTGCTCGGGCAGCCGGCCGCCGGAGGGCAGCGCGGCACGGTCTCCGATCTGGCGCTCCAGGCCAAGGAGATGGTGCGGATCCGCTCCCAGGTCGAGGAGGTGCTGGCGCGGCACACCCACCACGACGTGGCGACCCTGCGGGCCGACATGGACCGCGACAAGGTGTTCACCGCGCAGGAGGCGGTGGGTTACGGGCTGGCCGACGAGGTGCTCAGCCGGCGCCTCGTGAAGTTCTGAGGCGCCGGCCCGCCCACACGGCTCAGGCAGCCAGGCACAGTCCGTCGTACGACGACGGGGACGCCCCGCGGCGGCTGCCGCCCGTGTACCGCGAGGTGACGCGGGTCAGTTCGCCCTGTGCCCTCGACAACAGGTCGCCGAGGCCCAGTCCGAGGGCGTGGGCGGCGGCCGCGAGGACCTCCGAGGAGGCTTCCTTGCGGCCGCGTTCCACCTCCGAGAGGTAGGGCATCGAGATCCGTGCCGCGTCGGCGACGTCCTTCAACGTGCGTTCCTGTGCGAGGCGTTCGCGGCGCAGGACGTCGCCGACGAGGTCGCGCCACAGGGGCTCTTTCACGGCGGGGGGCGCGGAGCTCTGGCGTGGCGGAGCGGCGGGGCGGGCGTTCCCGGGGCGCGCGCCGGCCGGGCGCAGGGGGATGACGCGGGCTTCGTTCGGCACGTGGTTGGTCACCGCTCCAGCCTAGTTTTTCGGGCCGCGAGGGGAAGGGATCGGCGTTCTGCCCTGGGGGAATGGAACGAACGGCGCGGAACGGACGAACACGCGTGGCCGTACAGCGGATTCCTTGCCGCTCCGCGATCCGGCGGGCATGGGCAGCGGTTCCCCGGGTACCCGCAACTCGGAAGGACCCAGGCAGATGTCAGCCGTGACTTTCGTGGGAGAGGTAATGGAGACCGCCGTGATCCGGTCGAAGGCACAGGTCGTCGAGAAGAACACCGAGGCCGGCACGGGTGACGGGGCACTGCCCGGAGTCGTGGACCCCCGGTCCGTGGCCCCGCGGGACGCCAGGGAGCTGTCCCGCCAGTTCTTCCAGCGCCTGACGGAACTCGAAGAGGGCACGCACGAGTACCAGTACGCGCGCAACACCCTGATTGAGATGAACATGTCGCTCGTACGGTTCGCGGCCGGGCGGTTCCGGGGCCGCGGCGACGACATGGAGGACATCGTCCAGACCGGCATGATCGGCCTGATCAAGGCGATCGACCGGTTCGAGCTGTCGCGCGAGGTCGAGTTCACCTCCTTCGCGCTGCCGTACATCGTCGGGGAGATCAAGCGGTTCTTCCGGGACACGACGTGGGCGGTGCACGTGCCGCGGCGACTCCAGGAGCTGCGCGTGGAGCTGGCCAAGGCCCGTGAGGAGCTCGCCAGCCGGCTGGACCGCGAGCCGACGGTCGCCGAACTGGCCACCTTGATGAACATCTCCGAGAAGGAGGTCGTCGAGGGGCAGATCGCCTCGAACGGGTACAACTCGTCGTCACTGGACGCCGCCCTCACCGGTGACGGGCCGGAGGGCGGCGAGGCGGTCCTGGCCGACTTCATCGGCGTGGAGGAGGACGGGCTGCGGCTCGTCGAGGACTTCCACTCCCTCGCCCCGCTGATGTCCGAGCTCAGCGAGCGCGACCGGCAGATCATCCACATGCGGTTCGTGGAGGAGGCCACCCAGGCGGAGATCGGCGAGCGGCTCGGCTGCTCCCAGATGCACGTGTCCCGCCTGATCAAGCGGATCATCACACGGCTGCGCGAGGGCATGCTGGGCGAGCTGGGCTGCGCCTGACGCGGCAGGCGGAGAGGGACCAGCGGGTGCCGTGCCTCATGCGGGACGGGAGGGGGACGGCACTCGCGACTGTGTCCCCTTCAGCCGCATCGGATGCCGAACCACCTTCGGACGGCCCTGCCACTCACCACGACTCACCCGGTTCCGCCGATGAGCGGCAGCACGGCGCGGACCCGCTTGCCCACCGGCACCCGTTCCACGCTGACCTGCTCCGCGAGCGCGTGGACGATCTCCAGACCGTGCCGCCCGACGCGCTCGGGGTTGCGGGGGAAGATGCGGGGCAGCGCGGAGCTGCTGTCGTAGACCGACACCGTCACGGAGGTGTCCGTGCCGACGAGCTCCAGGATGTACGGCCCGTTGCTGTGCCGGTCCGCGTTGGTGACCAGCTCGCTCACCACGAGTTGCACCGCGCCGTCGGCCCGGTCGTCGATGTCCGCGCACCACTCGGTCCTGAGCTGGTCGAGAAAGAGCGCGGCGAAGGAACGCGCCTCGGCGATGCATCCCTGCTCGCCGGTGTAGTGTGCCGCCCGCCTCAGCGGTTCCACGGGCACGTCGAAACCAGTCGGTATCACTGCCCCGTCCAGGTGGTCGATCATTCGTTTCTCTCTGGGAAGCCGGACTGGCCGGACGCTCTGCACCAGTGCTCGTACCCCGAGCCGGGCTTCGCAGTCCTGACAGGTCTTCGGCCCGTCCCGTGCCCAGGGCATTGTCCCCGTGCACGGGGCACTCGTAAGCAATCGGGACCGGTCGAGGGCGGCCGGTCCGGACCGCCGGAGGTGCGCGGTGGCCTGGTGGATATGGCTGGTCGTGGTGATCGCGGCGGTCGCCGCCGTCGCCATGGTGACGCTCGCCGTGCAGGCCGGACGACGGTCCGGCACGGTCATCGCGGTACGGCGCCGGCGCGGCGGAAAGGGCGCGCGATGAACGAGCTGATGGCGGCACGGAGCCTGACGACCCTGCCCGTGGTCACCCTGAGCGGCGAGGCCGTGGCGCAGATCAAGGACACCGTCTTCGATGCCGAGGCCGGGCGCATCACCGGGTTCACGCTCAGCGGCCGCGGACTGCTGTCGGGCCCGCTGAAGCAGAGCCTGCCCTGGACGGCGGTGCACTCGCTGGGCCATGACGCGGTCATGATCGTCGATGCCGGTGTCCTGGCGGACACGCCCGTCGTGGTGGCACGGCGCGAGGCCCAGCAGGGACGGGTGCTGCACGCGCGGGTGCTGACCGACGAGGGCGCCCAGGTCGGCACGGTGCTCGACGTGGTCGTCGAGGGCGGCACCAGCGGCCGGGTCGTCGGCTTCCGGATCGCCGCGGGCAAGGCCCTGGTGCAGGGTTCCAGGCGCCGTCGGCACCGGGTGTACGTACCGCGCGGCGAGACGCTCGCGGTGTCCGGCCGGGCCCTGGTCATCCCGGCGGACGCCACCCGCTACGTCGCCGACGACCTGCCGTCCTTCGCCGCCCGGGTCGGCGCCTTCCGCGACGGACGGGAGGGGACACCGCCATGATGCTCTTCTCGCAGGCGCGGGGCCTGCCGGTCCTGACGCTGGCCGAGGCGGACGAGATCGGCGTCGTGAGGTCGCTGACGGTCGACGCCCCGTCCGGTGTGGTCACCCATGTCCGGGTGCGCGGGAGGCACGCCCGCAAGGAGACGGTGCTGGCGTGGGGTGCCCTGCACGCCATCGGACCGGACGCCGTGCTCGTCCGGTCTGCCGCGGCCCCGGCCGAGGTGCCGTCCCACCACGAGCTCCCGGGCCTCAGGATCCTCACCGAGACGGGCGACCAGATCGGCACGGTCCAGGACGTCGTCTTCGAGCCGGAGACCAGCCGCATCGAGGCGGTCCGCACCGTCCAGGGCGATGTGCCGGCCGATCGTCTGCTCGGGCTCGGCGACTACGCCCTGGTGGTCCGCGCCGGCTGAGTCAGGAGGCCGGGGCCTGGTCCGACGTGGTGCCCCCGGTGTCGGTCCCGGTATCGCTCCCGGTGCCGTTCCCGGTGTCGTCCCCGGGCGGGGGCGGCGAGTCCTCGGAAGGCGGCGTCTCGTCCGCGGGCGGCTCCGACGTCGTCTCCGTTTCGTCCGTTTCGGAGGTCGGCGGTTCGCTCGTACCCGGTCGCGACGTGGTCGAGTCGGTCGGCGACGTCGGCGTGGTGGTGGTCACCGGCGGGGACGACTTGTCCGGCGGCTCGGTCCTGCGGTCGTTCTTGCCGGTGTCGCCCTTGTCGCGCTCGAACCACTCGCCGTCGGGCTCGCACATGACGAAGACATCGATCGGCTCCGCCGCGGGCGTGACTCTGACGATGCCCGACGACGTGTACCCCGGCCACTTGTCGCCGGTCGTCTTCGCCGCGCTCTTCTGGGGAACCGGCGGGCTCAGCGGGTTGCCGCACGCGCAGCGCGCCCGGGGCACCCCGCGGTCGTCGACGAGCACGGCCGTGCCGGCCTGGAGGACGGCCTGGTAACTGGTGGCGCGGCCGTCCTTGTAGCCGTGGTTGGTCACCCAGGTGTCCATACGCAGCTGCACGGGGGTGAGGGAGCGCAGGTAGGCGGGAACGTCGGACGGGTCGATGCGCTGGACCGAGGCGAAGGCGCGCTGTTTGTCCGGGGCCCCCTTGAAGAACGTGATCTGCTTCTCCACGTCGCAGCTGGCGACGTTGCGGGTGCCGCCGTACAGACCGGGCGTTCCGCCCTCCATGCCCCGGACGGCGTTCTGCGGCGCCGATCCGGTGGGCGAGGGCGTGACCGGTGGTGGGGAGCTCTCCTTGGCCGTCGACTCGGTGAACGGGTCCGGGCCGGTGTCGGCCGCGGGCTGCAGGAACACCTCGCCGTCGGAGGTGCTGGTGGCGCCGTCGGACGCGCCGGTGCCGCCGTCCGGCCGGGTGAACACCACAGCCAGCACCACGGCGGCCACGACGGCGGCGGCGATCAGCGCGACGCGGGGCACGGATCCCCACCAAGGGCGGCGGGGCCCGGGCTCCGGGCCGCCACCGGTCGGCGGCTCGGAGGGCGGTCCGCCGCCCCCGACGGCGGCTGGGAGGGGCCCGACAGCGGGCCCGAGGGAGGCCCTGAGGGGCGGCCGGACGACGGCGGTTCGACGCTCACGAGCTCTTCTTCCCACGTGGTTCTCTGCGGCCTTCACACCGGTCAGGCGTTTGGTCCTGATTCGTTTAGTCCTGATTCATACCGCTTCTTCCACTACGAGTTCATTGTGTGCTCCAGTCCCATACGCCCCGCAAGCCGACGCGGACGGACCTCCCGGCGGGCGCCCGGCACGGGTGCTGCTTAGCGTGGCAGCGTGAGTTCGCGCACCCCCTTCGGCCAGGCTCGTACCTCCGACGCCCGGGCTGTCGTCCGCCACGGCTGGGCGCACGCCCTCGTCACGGTGCTCGGCGGGCTGCTCGCCATGGCTGCGGTGGCCGCTCTGGGCCTGTGGGCGGCCGGGGCCGCGGATCTCCCGGACGGCGCTTTCGGGCCGGTCGTCGCGGCGACGACGGTCACGGCCGTCGGGGGCACCGTGGAGCTGTCCGGGAGCGCCGGCGATCTGGCCGGCACGCAGGCGGGTCTGACCGTGATCCCGCTGTCCGTCACGCTGACCGGCGCGCTGGTGATCGCCTGGGGTTTCCTGCGGCCGCTCAGGCACCGCGCGGTCGCCGGTGCCGCGGAGCTGGCCGGCTGGGCCGGCAGGATCGCGGTCCTGTGGCTGCTCGCGCTGATCGCCCTGACGCTCGCCGCCCGCCACACGTTCGACATCTCCCTCGGCGACGAGGAGCTGGGCGAACTCGGTGACCTGTTCGGCGCCTCGCCGAGGATCGGGTTCACCGCCGATGTTCCGCTGTCCGTCTTCGTCGGCGTGGTGTGGCTGGCCGGTGTACTGGTGCTGACCCTGCTGGTGTCGCGCGGGGCGCCGTTGCCGGCCGGGCTGCTGCGCTTCCAGACGTCGGTGCGGCCTGCCGCGTACGCGATGGTGGCGCTGCTGTTGGCCTGCGTCGTCATCGGCGTGGTCATCGCCTTGGTCGTCGCGGCGACCAAGGGGCACGCCAGGGAGACGTTCGCGGTGATTCTGCTCGGCATCCCCAACCTGGTGTGGATGGCGCTGACGATCGGTCTGGGCGCCACCTGGAACGGCAGGGTGGAGGGGCCGTTCGGACTGCCCATGCCGCACGTGCTCGACGAAGTGCTGCGCACCCCGGACATCTCCGAGCTGAACCTGCGGACGCTCTCCGAGCACGACGGCAGGGTGTGGTGGCTGCTGGTCGTGGACGTGGTGCTGCTCGTCGCCGCCGCGTTCGTGATGGCGGCCCGGTCACCGGCACGGATCCGGGCCTGGCAGCACGCCGTCCACATGGCGGTCGCCCTCGTGCTCACCGTGTTCATGATCTGCCTGGTCGGGCGCATCTCCGCGCACTACGGCCTGTCCGTGCTCGGACTCGGCGACCTGGGCGGGGGTCTGGCGGGCGAGCTGTTCCTCAGACCCCAGCTGTGGGGCGCGGTCGGCCTGGCGGTCCCGTGGGGGCTGGTGACCGGGTTCGCCGGGGCGCTGCTGGCGCGGCGCATCGGGCGGCGGGGCGAGGTGCGGGCCGAGAGGGAGAGCTGACACCGGGCACACCGACGGTCCTGTGACGGCCGCTCTACCTCCGCTCCACGAAGACCGGTTCGGCCCAGCGCGGGGGCGGCTTCGGCCGTTCCTCCCCGGCCGCCGGGACACCCGGGTCGGGCTGCGTTCGGCGCTGGGCAGGCGGCCGGCCGTCGCGGCGCGCAGGGCGGCGACGAAGTCGAGACAGGACGGGTAGCGGTCGTCGGGGGTCTTGGCGAGGGCCTTGGCGAAGACCGGGTCGGCCTGCGGGTCGAGGTCGGGCCGGGCCTCGGTCAGCGGCGGCGGGTCGTCGTACTGGTGGGCCCAGAGCAGGGCCATGTCGTCGTCCCGGCGGAACGGCGGATGGCCGGCCAGGATCTCGTAGACGACGCAGGCGAAGCCGTACACGTCGCAGCGGGCGTCGACCGGGCGGCCCGAGATCTGCTCCGGGGCGACGTAGTCGAGCGTGCCGACGAACTGGCCGACCGTGGTGAAGCCGGTCAGCGACAGCGATTTCTTCGTCAGGCCGAAGTCGGTGAGGTAGACGTGCTCGGGGTGGTCGCTGTCGGTGCCGCGGGAGACAAGGATGTTGCCGGGCTTGACGTCCCGGTGCACCAGCCCGTGCTCGTGGGCCGCGTCGAGCGCGGAGGCGACCTGGGCGGCGACGCGCAGGGCGGTCGCGGGCGGCAAGGGTCCTTCCCGGTCCAGGAGATGACGCAGGTCGCTCCCTGCGACGAACCGCATGGCGATGTACAGCACGCCGTCCGTCTCGCCGGCCTCGAAGACCGGCACGATGTGCGGGTGGTCGATCGCGGCGGCGGCCCTGGACTCGTGGGTGAAACGGCGCCGGAAGGTGTCGTTGCGGGCGAGCTCCGGGGCGAGCAGCTTGAGGGCGACGGTGCGTTCCAGACGCAGGTCGCGGGCCCGGTAGACGACGGCCATGCCGCCGCGTCCGATCTCCTGCTCGATCCGGTACCCGGCGATCTGCTGGCCGATCAGCTCGGACGGCCGCCCCGAGAACAGGCTCGTCTCGCGGCTCAACGGGCGTCACCCTCGGGCGACACCACCCGCGTCGGCTCGGACTCCACGCCCTGAGGGGGCGGCGCCTCTGCGGGGCTGTCCGTTTCCTCGGCCTCTTCGGGAGACACGACACGCGTGGGCGGCGCCTCTGCTGGACGAGCGGCTTCCGCGACCTCGCCGGGAGAGACCAGGCGCGTGGGCTCGGGGCGTCGGAAGACACGACCCGCGTGGGCTCGGGCGCCTCGGGCGGCACAGCTCGCGTCGGCCCCGGCGCCTCGGGCGACACCACCCGCGTCGGCTCGGGCGGTACGACCGGCGTGGGCGGCGCCTCGGTCGGACGAGCGGCCTCCTCAGGGCGGGGCTGCTCCTCAGCCCGGGGTTTCTCCTCTGCCCGGGGCGTCTCCTCGGCCCATGGCGGCTCCTCAGCCCGCGCCGGCTCCCCAGCCCGAGGCGGCTCCTCCGCGGCTTCCGCAGGCACCACCCGCGTGGGGGCACGCGCCGGAGCCCGGCCCGGGCTGGACGCCGAGGCGTCGGCACGGGGGGTCTCGTCCGTCGCGTACGTGGTCGTCCCGGTGCCCTCCGCGTACACCCAGTGCCCGTGCGCGGCGTCGTAGAGCCACACGGACTCGCCGTCGACGACGACACCGATCCGCAGCCCGTGCGTCCGGGCGTGGAAGGACTCCCGGTCGAGGCCGTTCGCGAGATCCTCCACCGCCGACCGGTAGCGCGCCAGGGCCTCCTGCGCGCGTCCCAGCAGCGGACGCGGATCGGCACTGCGGGTGAGCGGGCCGTCCGCGGAGGGCGGGTCCTGCGGCACGGCGACCAGGCGACGGCCGTCGACCCAGGCCGACCAGCCGTTGAAGCACAGCACATGGCCCCAGTCGCCCTGCCGTTCGAGGAGCTGTACCGGCAGCAGGGGGTCGAGGTCCACGGTGGGCCGGGCCGGGTCGGGGGCCTCCCAGGCCGGCATCCCGTGCTGTGGGACGACGTGGGTGGGCCGGAAGCCGGGTGTCGTCACAGGCGCCCCTACTTCCGCATCACGGCCGGTTCGTGCCGGCGCAGCAGCCGGGACACGAGGAAGCCGAAGAGCGCCGACGGCACGACCAGCATTCCGACGTCGAGCAGCCACGTGCCCACCGAGTGCTCGAAGAGCGGGTCCTCGGTCAGCTCGTCGGGCACGATCCGGGCCAGCCCGACGGTGCCGGCCATCGCGGCCAGCGCCCAGCGCGCGGGCACCAGCCAGCCGAGTTGCTCGAGCCCGGGAACCCCGTCCAGTCTCAGCAGCGCACCGCAGAAGACGACCTGCACGATGGCGACGAGCACGAGCAGCGGCATGGTCACCTCTTCCTTGCGCACCAGCGCCGAGATGAGCAGCCCGAGCATCATCGCCGTGAACGCCAACAGGGCGACGGCGACCGTGATTTCCACCAGGGGCGGCATCAACACGCCTTCGTCGCCGGGCGCGCCGAGGTCCACGCCGGCCAGGGCGACGACGGTCAGCACCACCGCCTGCAGCACGGTGATGACGCCCAGTACGACGACCTTCGACATCAGGTACGCCGATCTGGACAGGCCCACCGTCCGCTCCCGCTGGTAGATCACGCGTTCCTTGACGAGCTCCCGCACGGCGTTGGCGGCGCCGGTGAGCACCGCGCCGACGCACAGGATGAGCAGCGTGTTCATCGCCGTGTCGACCGTCAGTTCGCCGCCCGACAGGGCTCGCGCCATCACGCCCATCACGAACGGCAGGGCGATCATGATGATCAGGAACGTGCGGTCGGCGCCGAGCGCGGAGGCGTACCGGCGCACCAGCGTGCCGAGCTGGGCGGACCGGCTGCGCGGCCGGGGCGGCGCGGTGATGACGACGGGCCCGGACCGGGGCTGCCGGGGCTGGGCGGTGGCGTCGGCGACGTACCGGCCGTGGAAGGGCGAGGCGCGGTAGTCCCCGGCCCAGTCCCGTTCCGTGTCCCGGTCGAAGGCCTCGAAGGCCTCCGGCCACTGCTCGAAGCCGAAGTACGGCAGGGCGTCCTCGGGCGGCCCGTAGTAGGCGATCCGGCCGCCGGGCGCGAGCATCAGGAGCCGGTCGCAGACGTCCAGGCTGAGCACACTGTGGGTGACGACGATGACGGTCCGGCCGTCGTCGGCGAGACCGCGCAGCATGTGCATCACCGAGCGGTCCATGCCGGGGTCGAGTCCGGAGGTCGGCTCGTCGAGGAACAGCAGCGACGGCTTCGTCAGCAGCTCCAGGGCGACGCTGACGCGTTTGCGCTGACCGCCGGAGAGGCTGTGCACGGGCTGGTCGGCGCGCTGTTCCAGGCCCAGTTCACGGATCACCTCGTCGACCCGGGCGCGCCGCTCGGTTTTGGCGGTGTCCTGCGGGAAGCGCAGTTCGGCGGCGTAGGAGAGGGCTTTGCGGACGGTCAGCTGGGCGTGCAGGATGTCGTCCTGCGGCACCAGGCCGATGCGTTGGCGCAGCTCGGCGTAGTCGCGGTAGAGGTCGCGGCCGTCGTAAAGGACGGTGCCGTGGTCGGCGGGCCGCTGGCCGGTGAGGGCGTTGAGGAGCGTGGACTTGCCGGCGCCGCTCGGTCCGACGACGGCGAGCAGGGTCTTCTCCCCCACCGGGAAGGACACGTGGTCGAGCAGCGTCTTGCGGCCGCGGTCGACGGTGACCGCGAGGTCCTGGACGTCGAGCGAGATTTCGCCGGTGTCGACGTACTCCTGGAGTTCGTCGCCGACCAGGCTGAACGCCGAGTGGCCGATGCCGACGATGTCGCCCTGTCCGACCGGGGCGCTGGTGACGGGGCTGCCGTTGAGGTACGTCCCGTTGTGGCTGCCGAGGTCGGTGATCTCGTACGTCCCGTCGGGCAGGGCACGCAGTTCGGCGTGCCGGCGGGAGACCACCAGGTCGTCGATGACCAGGTCGTTGTCCGCGGCGCGGCCGATGCGGACGGTCCGGGTGGGCAGCGGGCGTACGGTCGTCGGTTGCCGGTAGGTCCCGGTCGCGGCCGGCATGGAGACGGCGGAGGGGCGTTCCGGGGTCGGCGCGGGACGGCCCAGCAGGATGACACGCGGTCCGTCGGCCGGACTGCCGAAGCGGATGACACTGCCGGGTCCGACGTCGGACTCGCGGATGCGCCGGCCTTCGGCGTAGGTGCCGTTGGTGCTGTTCTCGTCCTCGATGGTCCAGTGCCCGTCGTCGGGTCGCAGCACGGCGTGGTGCCATGAGACCCGGTCGTCGTCGATGACGATGTCGCTCAACGGGTCGCGCCCTACGTGATAGTCGTGGCCCGGCATCATCACCGTGGAGCCCGTCTCGGTCTCCAGGACGAGTTCTGGTGCTACCGACGACTGCGCCATGACCAAGATTCTACCGATCTGCCCGGTATCTGACTCGGTGAGCCGCTCAGGCCACGGTCATGCCCAGGCCGGGAGCCGTCCGCTGCATCCGCAGGGCGTCCACGGACTCGGCGAGCAGTTCGTACTCGGTGGTGTCGTCGCTGGTGGCGATCCGTACCAGCCGTCCGGCCGCCAACTCCTCGGCGACCCGCTCCTGCTGGGCGGGATCGGCGCACCAGGCGCGAAGCAGCATGGGCACGTCGGGCACGGTCTCGGCGACCGGCACGAGCGCGCCCGGTGGTAAGTGCTCGGCGTCGGGCCGGGGGTCGAGGCGCTGGGCGATCCAGGAGGCACGGTCGCGCAGCCACCACAGGGCGAGGGCGAGGGTGGGAGCCCGGTAGGTGCCCAGGGGGACGCCGATGCGGCGGCCGTCGCAGACTCCGTACGCCGTGACATGGCACAGAAACTCGTCGTGCACGTGCCCCTCCCCCGTTGCCCGCCCGTCTGCCGGCCCGGCTGCTTCCACCGCGGCTCGCGTGCTGTGCGTGAGGGCGCCGTCGCTCGATGTGAAGCGCTCCCGCAGGTCAGTATGTTCACTACTGAACCACTGTCACCACGAATTTCCGGCCAGTCTCCTGGCATATTCACACCGCGAGTTGGCCGAAACCCGGCGGACGTCCCTCGGGGTGCATGACTCCGGAGGTAATCGACGGTTCCGCCGGGCCCGGGCAGGGTGGTCCGTGCCGGATCGCCGCGAGGGACGAACCGGGCCCTGACCAGCAGGCAGGACCTTCCTGGAGGCTGATCGCCCATGTCCGCACCCGCCCGGCGTTACGAGCACGCCGTCGCCCGCTACTTCGAGGCCTGGAACGCCGAGGGCCCGGCGGCACGGGCGAAGGCGGTGGCCGCCGCCTGGACCGAGGACGGCGGCTACACCGACCCGCTGGCCGACGTCACCGGCCACGAGCAGATCGCCGCGGTGATCGCGGCGGCCCACGAGCAGTTCCCGGGGTTCGTGTTCCGGCTCGCCGGCGGTGTCGACGGGCACCATGACACGGCACGCTTCGGCTGGGAGCTGGTGAGCGAGGCCGACGGTTCGGCGCCCGTCGCCGGGTCGGATGTGATCACGCTGGACGGGCAGGGCCGGATCAGGGCCGTGCTCGGATTCCTGGACCGGGTGCCCGCCGGGGCGTGAGGCCGGCGATGAGTTCTCCGGTGTCCGGCGGTCTGATGTGTGAGAGGCCGCCGCACACCGGAGGACACCATGGCCACGACCGGACGACTGGACGCGGAGTTCACCGCCACCCTGCGCAAGAGCCCCGCCGAGGGCGGCTGGACCTACCTGGTCTGGCCCCTGTCCGTCGAGTACTTCGGCACCCGCGGCCTGGTCAAGGTCCGCGGGACGATCGACGGGCACCCGTTCCGCAGCTCGTTCATGGCCCTGGGCGACGGCAGGCACAAGCTGCCCGTGAGGGCCGACGTCCGCAAGGCCATCGGCAAGGAGGAGGGCGACACGGTGACCGTGCGCCTGGAGGAGCGGCTCGGTTCCTAGCGCCGAGCCGGGCAGCATCCACCTCACGACCACTTCGGCCGCCGTCGCGGATGCTTGGGCTACGGTGAGGCGGCGCGAGCCCCCGGGTTCGCGTGCGGCGAGGTCAGCGGCATCGCCGACATCCTCGACCGGTAGGAGCCCATGCTCACCGCACACTTCACGCTCACGCACTGGTGGATCGCCGCGATCGTCACCGGGCTCGCCCTCGCGGTGGCGGTGCAGCTGTTCATCCTGGGCGCCCTGCCCCTGGCGGTCCTGCGGCTCGTCTTCGCCGGGTGGTTCAGGCGCCGGCTGGCTCTGAAGCGCTCGGGGAGCCGATGGAAGACGTGATCTGCGTCGTCGTTCTCTGAGGCAGAGGTCAGGAAGCGCCGCCGTCAGGAGCCGGCAGCGGTGACGTGGCGGGCCAACTCGATGGCCAGGCGTCGCATGGCGGTGCGGTTGGCGCGCCGCATCGTGGCCCGGACGACGGGTGCCAGCAGGCGGTCGCCGAGAGGGGCGCGCGTCCAGGCGTACGTGAACGAGACGCGGCACCCACCGGTTCCCAGCGGTTCGATGGTGTAGGTGCCGTGGGCCAGGCGCCGGCCGGCCGCGCTGACGTTGCGTTCGACGATGCGCCGTGGCGCTTCGGCCTCGACGACCTCGATGGCGACGTCGGTCTTCGCCCCGGCGAGCGCGGCCGTGACCGTGGCACATGATCCGACGCCGCGGCCGGCGCCGCTGTAGTGCCAGTCGGTCAGGTAGTGGTCGGTGAATCGTTCGTGGTGGGCCATGACGTCGAGGAAGTCGTAGGCCTGCTCGGGCGTCTGCGGTACGTCGATCGATACGGTGACAGACTGCATGTACCAAACGGTACATGCAGCATGTACCAATTGGTACGCTCGGGATGTGGTGGATGCGGAAGCCCTTCGACCAGAAGCCGCGCGCGGCACTGACGGCGACCGGCGCGCCCAACTGGTGGACGCGGCCGTCGACCACGTCGCGGCACACGGCATCGCGAACCTGAGCCTGCGTCGCCTGGGCGCCGCGATCGGCGTCAGTCACCGCATGCTGATCCATTACTTCGGCTCCAAGGAACAGCTGCTCGTCGAGATCGTCCGGACGTCGGAGCGGCGCCAGCGCGAGCTGCTGTCCCGGCTCCGCCTGGAGCCCGGCCTCTCGCCCGCCGATGTCGCCCGGCGCCTCTGGCAGCAGTTGACGGAGCCTGGGCTGGCAGGTCAGGAGCGGCTCTTCTTCGAGATCTGCGGGCATGCGCTGCAGGGCCGCCCAGAGGCCGTTCCGGTCCTCGAAGGGCTCGTCACCGACTGGCTGGAGCCGCTGGTGGCCGCTGAGACAGCCGCGGGGCGGACCCGGCCGCGGCCCGGAACCGTGCCAGGCTGGGACTTGCCACCGTCCGCGGTCTGTTGCTCGACCTGCTCGCCACCGGTGACCGGGCCGGCGTCGACGCGGCGATGGAGGAGTTCCTCCAGCTGTACTACGGCCCGGAGTCACGGAGCCGCTGACCAAACCGAGTGGCTGGGCCGGACGATCCTACGGGTCCGGCCTGCAGGGCTGATTCCTCGTTGTGCCGGCTCCAGCAGGGTGGCGCCATGGCACCGAAAATCAGCGACACCGAGCGGCCGGTTCCACGCTGGGCGATGCATCGGGCTGGTCCGGAGATGGGGAGAGGTGGCACCCGCCCGGATCCCGATCATCGGCAGCCGCCGCATCCGGCCGATGACGGCCGTGGTCCCCGCCGTCCTCGGCGGCCTTTTCCTCACCCTGCTGTTCACCAGCGTTCCGATCGGTGACGGTCGCAGGCTCGCCTTGTACGGCATCACCGACACCATCGGCTACGCCAACGACGCCTGGCAGACGCTCGCGTACGTGCGCCTCGCCCCAACCGCCGTTTGGGGCCCATCACCATCGCCCTGGCGATCGCGTACTACCACCACCGGTCCCGTACCGTCGCCAGGTGATGCGCCCGGACCAGTACTTGCCCGATGCGGCCGCAGCACTGTCCGGGGAGCGGCCGTCCGCTCCCCGGAACATTTTCGGAGCAGGCCGGCTACTTCTTGACGATCGCGTCGATCCGGGCCAGCTCGTCCGCGTCGAAGTCCAGGTTGCCGATCGCGCCGACGCTGTCCTCCAGCTGCTGCGGGCTGCTCGCGCCGACCAGCGCGGACGTCACCCGGCCCCCGCGCAGCACCCAGGCCAGCGCCAGCTGAGCCAGGGTCTGGCCGCGCGACTTGGCGATGTCGTTGAGGTCGCGCAGCCGGCCCACGAGCTCCTCGGTGACCGCGTCGGAGTTCAGGAACGGGCTGTCGCTCGCCGCCCGGGAGTCCTCGGGGATGCCGTCGAGGTAGCGGGCGGAGAGCAGACCCTGCTCCAGCGGGGAGAACACGATGGAGCCGACCTGGAGCTCGTCGAGGGCGTCCAGCAGGCCCTCGTCCTCCGGGCGGCGGTCCAGCATCGAGTAGCGCGGCTGGTGGATGAGGAGCGGGGTGCCCAGTTCGCCCAGGATGCGGGCGGCCTCGCGGGTCTGCTCCGCGGAGTAGTTGGAGACACCGACGTAGAGCGCCTTGCCCTGCTGCACCGCCGAGTGCAGAGCCCCCATCGTCTCCTCCAGCGGAGTGTCCGGGTCGGGGCGGTGCGAGTAGAAGATGTCGACGTAGTCCAGGCCCATCCGCTTCAGGCTCTGGTCCAGCGAGGACAGCACGTACTTGCGCGAGCCCCACTCCCCGTACGGCCCGGGCCACATCAGGTAGCCGGCCTTGGTGGAGATGACCAGCTCGTCGCGGTAGTCCGCGAAGTCCGACTTCAGGAAATCGCCCAGCGCGGACTCGGCGGCACCGGGCGGCGGGCCGTAGTTGTTGGCGAGGTCGAAGTGGGTGACGCCGAGGTCGAAGGCGCGGCGCAGGATGGCGCGCTGGGTCTCGACGGACCGGTCCGGGCCGAAGTTGTGCCACAGGCCGAGCGAGAGCGCGGGGAGCTTCAGGCCGCTGCGTCCGGTGCGCCGGTAGGGCATGTCCGCGTAGCGGTCGGGGTGTGCGGTGTACAACGCGACTCCAGAGGGGTTGGCACGGTCGGGAAACAACCGCTGTCCACTCTGGCGTGACCTGCTCCCATGCGTCCAACAGAAGAATCCGATGGAATTCAGCGGCTACGCTTCTCAGTCATGGAACTGCGTCACCTGCAGCACTTCGTCGCGGTCGCCGAGGACCAGCACTTCACCCGGGCGGCGGAACGCCTCCTGGTGTCCCAGTCGGGCCTGTCGGCCTCCATCCGGGCGCTGGAGCGGGAGCTGCAGACGCCGCTGTTCGTGCGCACCACCCGCCGGGTGACGCTGACCCCGGCCGGCCGCGCGCTGCTCGTCGAGGCGGAGCGCATCCTCGCGCAGGTGCGGACGGCCCACGAGGCGGTGGCGGCGGTCCAGGGGGTGCTGCGCGGCATGCTCGCGATGGGCAGCGAGCAGTGCATCGCCGGGGTGCATGTGGCGGGGCTGCTGGCCGCGTTCCGGCACCGTCATCCGGACGTGGAGATCTGTCTGCGGCAGGCCGGGTCGGGGGCGCTCGCGGAGGACGTCGCGGCCGGGCGGCTCGACCTGGCGTTCGCCGTGCGGACCCAGGAGGACAGCGACCAGCTGCGGTCGGTGCCGCTGACCAGCGAGCCGATGACACTGCTGTGCCACTCCAGCCACCGGCTCGCCGCGGCCGGTGCGGCCGTCACGCCGGAGGAGCTGGGCGGCGAGGTGTTCGTGGACTTCCACCCGGACTGGGGTCCGCGCCGCACCACCGACACGGTGTTCGCCGCGGCGGGCGTACGGCGGACCGTGGCCCTGGAGGTGAACGACGTGCACACCCTGCTCGACCTGGTCGACGAGAACCTCGGCGTCGCCGTCGCGCCACGGCACTTCGCGCACAAGCGCGCCTCCCTGACCGCGCTGCCCGTGAAGGGCACCGGCGAGGCCGTCTACGAGACGGTGGCGCTGCTGCCGCCCCGGCAGGCCACCAGCCCTGCGGCCCGGGCTTTGATGGCGCTGCTGGAGACGGCAGGCGCGTGAGCGGAGACCACGGGCGCGAGAACCGGGACGCACGGGACGCACGGGACGCGGCGATGCGCGATGGTGGAGCCATGCATGCGAAGGACATCCTCATCGACGGCTACAACCGCATCCGCGAAGAAGTCCACGCCACCGTCGAGGGGCTCGGGCCGGACGACCTGAGCGCCCGCCCCTCCCCCGACACCAATTCCATCGCCTGGCTGGTCTGGCACCTCACCCGTGTCCAGGACGACCATGTGGCCGACGCCTTCGACCTCGACCAGGTGTGGATCTCCCAGGACTGGGAGAAGCGCTTCGGGCTGGGCCTGCCCCGGCACGACACGGGCTACGGCCACAGCCCGGCCAAGGTCGCCAAGGTCCGGGTCGACTCGGGCGACCTGCTGACCGGCTACTACGACGCCGTCCACGACCAGACCCTCGACGCCCTGCGGGGCCTGGCCGCCAAGGACCTGGAGCGCATCGTCGACGAGCGCTGGGACCCGCCGGTCAGCCTGGGCGTACGGCTGGTCAGCGTGCTGTCCGACGATCTCCAGCACGTCGGACAGGCCGCCTACCTCAGGGGACTGCTGCGGAGCGCGGCCTCGTAGCCGGGCAGCACCACGTCCCGGATGAGCGCGTTCCGCTCGTCGAACGGGAGGAACGCGCTCTTCAGGGCGTTCACCGTGACCGTCCGAAGGTCCTCGACGGTCCAGCCCGCCTGCTCGACCAGCAGGGACATCTCGCGGGTCATCGTCGTGCCCGACACCAGCCGGTTGTCGGTGTTGAGGGTGACGCGGAAGCCGAGGTCCTTCAACGCGGTGATCGGGTGCTCGGCGATGGAGGTCGCGGCACCGGTCTGGAGGTTGGAGGTCGGGCACATCTCCAGCGCGATGCGACGGTCGCGCACCCAGCCGGCGAGGCGCCCGAGCTTGCCTGCCGCGAGGTCGGGGATGTCGTCGGTGATGCGCACGCCGTGGCCGATGCGCTGGGCGCCGCAGACCTGGAGAGCCTGGTGGATGCTGGACAGGCCGTCGGCTTCGCCCGCGTGGATGGTGAAGGGCACGCTCTCGCGGCGCAGGTACTCGAAGGCGTCGAGGTGGTCGGCTGCGGGGAAGCCGGCCTCGGCTCCGGCGATGTCGAAGCCGACGACACCGGCGTCCCGGAAGGCGACGGCCAGGTCGGCGGCCTCGCGTACTCGGTCGAACATCCGCATGCCGCAGAGCAGGGTTCCCACGCGCACCGGAGTACCGGCTGCCGCGGCCTTGGCCATTCCGGCGGCGAGGCCCTCCTGAACGGTCTCGACGACCTCGGCGAGGGCCAGCCCGCCGTTGGTGTTCAGTTCGGGGGCGTAGCGCACCTCGCCGTAGACGACCCCGTCCGCCGCGAGGTCGAGGACGTACTCCTCGGCGGTGCGCAGCAGGCCCTCGCGGGTCTGCATCACGGCGAGGGTGTGCTCGAAGGTGGCTATGTAGCGCACCAGGTCGCCGGAGTTGGCGGCCTCGTAGTACCAGGCGGCGAGTTCACCGGGGTCGGTGGTGGGCAGGGTGTGGCCGACCGCGTCCGCGAGCTCCACCACAGTGGCGGGGCGCAGGCCGCCGTCCAGGTGGTCGTGGAGCACGGCCTTGGGAAGGCGGCGGATCACTTCGGCGTCTACGCGCGTAGCAGTCA
Source organism: Streptomyces tuirus (assembly GCA_018195615.1). Lineage (GTDB taxonomy): Bacteria > Actinomycetota > Actinomycetes > Streptomycetales > Streptomycetaceae > Streptomyces > Streptomyces tuirus_A. Next base: position 397,942 of record JAGTPG010000002.1, read on the forward strand.
TGGCGGTCTTTCCTTGAGCGGGCGGTTCGTAGGGAGCGGGGCGAGGAGGTTCAGGCGGCGGGCTGGAGCAGATCCCAGCGGTTGCCGTACAGATCCTGGAAGACGGCGACGGTTCCGTACGGCTCGTGCCGGGGCTCCTCAAGGAAGGTCACGCCCGCGGCGGCCATCCGGGCGTGGTCGCCGGCGAAGTCGTCGGTGTGCAGGAAGAACCCGACCCGCCCGCCGGTCTGGTCGCCGATCCGGGCGGCCTGAGCCTCCCCCTTGGCACGGCCGAGCAACAGCCCGGTACCCGCTCCCGCGGTCCCGGGCTCGACGACGACCCAGCGGGATCCGTCGGGCCTCGACGTGTCCTCGGCGAGCCGGAATCCGAGGGCCTCGGTGTAGAAGCGGATCGCCTCGTCGTAGTCGTCGACGACGAGGGTGACCAGGGCGATACGTCTCATCGGGGCCTCTCGAGCAGGTGATTGACGGGTGAGGTTATACGTAAAACTCAAGAGATGCCAACTGGCCGCCACCTTCTGTAACTACTAGTATGTACAGCCGCCGTCACCACCCTTACGGAGGCCTCATGCCGTTCGTCCGCATAGACACACTCCGCGCAGGGCCGGAGCGCCTCGCCGCACTCGGCCGTGCCGTCCAGGACGCCCTGATGGAGACGATCGGCATTCCGTCCGACGACCGGTTCCAGGTCCTGGTGGACCACGACGGCACGAGCAGCACCCTGCGCTACGACGACTACCTCGGCGTCCCTCGCGACGACGGCATCGTCTACGTCGCGATCACACTGCGCTCCGGCCGCCCTCCCGAGCGGAAGCGGGCGCTGTACCGGAGGATCGCCGACCTCGCGCACGCGTACGCGGGCACCGAGCCGCGGAACGTGTTCGTGGTTCTGACGGAGAACGAGTCGGCCGACTGGTCGCTCGGGGAGGGGGCGGCGCAGTATCTGCAGAGCCCGAGGGCCTAGGTCCCCGGCCCGAGGCGCCACGCCCGTCCGCCCGCTAGCGTCCCGCCCATGAAGATCACCGAACCCCCTCGCACTCCCGAGCAGCGCAAGGCGGACGTGCTGGACCGTCTGGAGCGGGAGATCGACATCTGGGTCGCCTCGGCGGACGACGAGGGAGCGCCCTGTCTGGTCCCTCTGTGGTTCGTCTGGCACGAGGAGGCGGTGTGGCTGTGCACCCGGCTGACCAACCCCACGGGCCGCAACCTGCGGGACGGTCGGCGGGCCCGGCTGGCCTTCGGAGACACACGGGACGTCGTGCTCGTCGACGGTGACGTGGCGACCTTCACGGCCGCCCAGGTGCCACGGACGGCGGCCGAGGCGTTCCGCGCGAAGACCGGCTGGGACCCACGCGAGGATCACGCCTCGTACGCGTTCTTCCGGGTGCGCCCCCGCGCGGTGCAGGCCTGGTGCGAGCAGCACGAGCTGCCGCGCAGGCATCTGATGCGGGACGGCGTCTGGGCGTTCTGACCGGTCAACCGGCCTTCTCCCGGAGTGCGTCGAGCCGGTCCAGTTCCTCGTCGGTGAGGCGGATCGCACCCGCTGCCACGTTCTCCGCGAGGTGGGCGGGGTCGCCGGTGCCGGGGATGGCGAGGACGTGTGCGCCCTGGTGCAGAGTCCAGGCGATGCGGATCTGCGCGGGGCTCGCACCGTGGGCGCGGGCCACGGCTTGTACCACCTCGTCGTGGGCCGTGGTGGCGCCGTGCTCCCGCGCTCGCCGGCGACGGCGTAGAACGGGACGAAGGCGATGCCCTGGTCGCCGCAGCTCCGCAGCAGTTCGTCGGTGGCGTGGTCGGGCCGGTCGATTGCGTATCGGTTCTGCACGCAGACGACGGGTGCGATGGCCTGAGCTTCGGCGAGATGCCGTGGCTCGATGCCGGAGAGGCCCAGGTGCCGGATCAGGCCTGCCTCCCGCAGTTCCGCGAGGGCGCCGAAGTGCTCGGCGATCGACTCGTACTTCGGCATCCGGCGCAGGTTGACCACGTCGAGGTGGTCGCGGCCGAGCTGGCGCAGGTTCTCCTCGACGTGCCCCCGCAGGTCCTCGGGGCGGGCCGAGGTCCCCCACTCCCCGTCGTAGGTCCGGTGGGGGCCCACCTTGGTGACGATGACGAGGTCGTCGGCATAGGGCGCCAGCGCGCTGTTGATGAGTTCGTTGGCGGAGCGCAGCGACGAGAAGTAGAAGGCGGCCGTGTCGAGGTGGTTCACGCCGAGGTCGACAGCCTTGCGCAGGACGGCGATGGACCGCTCTCGGTCGCTCGGTGTGCCGTGGTGGAAGGCGGCGCTGCCCGTCAGCCGCATCGCGCCGAAGCCGAGGCGGTGGACGGGCAGGTCGCCGAGTTTCCAGGTGCCCGCGGCGGCCGCGGTGATCGCCTGTGAGTTCATCGGCGGAGTCTCACACAGGCCGCTCGGACCGGTGTAGCCGTTTTACGGATACGTGTACGAGTTCCGGGTGGTGACGGCGGCGGCCGGGTCACCGCCGTCGTAGTGGTCCACGGCGAGGCAGTGGGGCTTCTCGGTCAGTTGGGTGTCGCGTCCTGAATGGCAGGTGCATGACACACCGCATGACACCACGCCCCGCGGTCCGGCGTCAGCAGTAGAGGTTGCCGCCGGGTGCCGTCCCGAGGATCTGCGTGAACCGCTGATAGTTGTTCACCCGGCTCTGCACCTGTGCCGGGTTCTTGCCGTCGCACTCCAGGGAGCCGTTGATCGAGCGGATGGTCTGACCGAATCCGGCGCCGTTGACCATGGCGTTGTGCGGGGTCATGGTGCCGGGGCCGGTCTGTGTGTTCCAGTACCACAGGGCGGTCTTCCAGGCCACGGCCGCGTCGTTCTGCACCAGCCAGGGGTTGTTGAGCAGATCGATGCCGAGCGCGTCACCCGCGGCCTTGTAGTTGAAGTTCCAGCTGAGCTGGATCGGACCGCGCCCGTAGTAGGCGGCCTGGCCGGCCGGGCAGCCGTAGGGGCGGCTCCAGTCGCAGTAGTGCGGGTAGTTGGCGGTGTTCTGCTCCACCACGTGCACCAGGCCGCCGGTCTCGTGGCTGACGTTGGCGAGGAAGGCGGCGGCCTCCTGCTTCTTCACCGTGTCGCCGCCGGTGCTGGCGAAGCCGGGGTAGGCGCTCAGGGCGGCGGTGAGGCCGCTGTAGGTGTAGAAGGAATTCCGGTTCGGGAACATCTGGTTGAACTGCGCCTCGGTCACGACGAAGCGCGCGTCGGGCGTACCCGGACCGCTGTCACAGGCGTACGGCTCCCAGTACCAGGTGCTGATGGTGGGGTCGTAGCCCGGGTTGGCGTGCTCGGCGATGTACGCCTTGCCGTCGGTGTAGCGGACGATGTCGCCGGCGTTGTACGACCTGCCCGCCACCCAGTTCGGGTAGCTGGAGCACGCGGCGGCGGAGGCGTTCGAGGCGGGCAGGAGGACGGGCGCGGTGCCCGCGAGGGCGAGGGCGGCCAGGACGGCGGAGACACGGCGTCTCGACACGGGATCAACTCCTTTGCGGGGCACGGCCGCACCCTGACAAGGACAGGGCGGAACAGAGCCTTGACCGCACGCACCGGCGGACCGGTCTCGGCGTGGGGGCGGCCGTGGTGGGGGGCTGTGGTGGCACACTCAATCGCGTTGGTCTGTACCAGTCAAGGGTGTAGACCAGTCATCGTGCGACACCTCAGACGTGTGCCTGTTCCTCCAGCGCCGTCGCCAGCCGGGCCAGCAGGGACCGCAGCAGGTCGTCGTCACCGTCGCCGAGTGTCGGCCGGCCGGCGCGGACCGCGCGGTCGACGCGCTGCCAGTACTCCAGGCCTCGCGGGGTGAGATGGGCGAGGATGCGGCGGCGGTCGTAGGGGTCGACCCGGCGGTGCACGAGGTTCTGGTCCACGAGCTGGTCGACCAGCTTGGTCAGGGTCGGGGGCGGCAGGAAGGCAGCCTCCGCGAGCGCCGACATGTGGTGCCCCTCGCGGTCGGACAGCAGGGCCAGCACCCGCCAGGCGTCGAGCGAGCAGCCCTCCTCCCCCAGCACGGCCTGAAGCCGCCGCGCCGCGAGGCGCTCGGCCCGTGTCAGCAACTGCACCAGGTCGTCGGGCCGACGGGGCGTTGCGCTGGGCATCCCGGCTCCTAGGTCGCGAGGGGGTGTCCATCGTAGGAGACGCACTGGAGTTCGTCCGGGCGAGCCGGAATCATGACGGCATGGTCCGGCACGAGCTCACCGCGCCCGAGTGGTTCACGGCCGACGACTCCGCGCTCGGCGTGGCGCTCGTCTTTCCGCTGCAGGGACCGGCCGGGATCTTCGGGCCCACGTGTGAGCTGTGCGCGCGGCTGGCCGCCGAGGAGGTCAACAGGGACGGCGGCGTGCTCGGAAGGGAGCTGCGACTGGTGCCGGTCGACGGCTCGGGCGCGCCGGGCGAGGTCGCCGGCCGCGTCGAGGCGCTGGTGGACCTTGGTGTCGTGCAGGGCGTCACGGGCTGGCACATCTCCTCGGTGCGCCGGGCGCTGGCGCCGAGGATCGCGCACCGCGTCCCGTACGTGTACACCGCCCTGTACGAGGGCGGCGAGGACACGGCGGGCGTGTTCCTGACGAGCGAGACCCCGCACGACCAGCTACGGCCGGCGATGGACCTGCTGGCGCATGAGCGCGGGGTCCGGCGGTGGTTCGTGGTGGGCAACGACTACGTGTGGCCGCGCCACACAGCTCGATCCGCCCGCGCCTACGCCCATGGATCCGGCGGCTGTGTGGCCGGTGAGGCCTATCTCCCGCTCGGCACCCAGGACTTCGAGCCGGTGCTGCGCCGGGTCGAGCGGTCGGACGCCGACGCGGTGCTGATGCTGCTGGTCGGCAGCGACGCGGTGCGCTTCAACCGGGCGTTCGCGGAGTGCGGACTGCACGCCCGCTGTCTGCGGCTGAGCACCCTGATGGACGAGAACATGCTGATGGCGAGCGGCCCGGAGGCGACCGAGGACCTCTACAGCACGGCCGGTTTCTTCGCCTCGCTCGCCAACCGGGACACCCTCGACTTCCACGGCCGGTACGCCGCCCGCTACGGCGTCGAGGCACCCGCCCTCGGCAGCCTCGGCGAATCCTGCTACGAGGGCGTGCTCTTGCTGGCCGCGCTGCTCCGGCGGGCCGGCACGCTCGACGTGACGGCGATCGGTGCGGCGGCGGGCGCCGTGTCGTACGAGGGACCGCGCGGCCTGCTGCACCTGCGGGACGCTCATGTGCGCCAGCGGATCTATCTGGCGCGTGCCGACGGGCTCGACTTCGACGTGCTGACGGAGCTGGACTCGCGTTCCTGACGGGGCTGTCCGGGTGCCGACGTACCTCCTGGAGGAACGACACACCCCCGGGTCGACGCCCCGCTCCGCGCGACCGCGAGAATTTGCCCCATGACCGCCACACCCCATCCCCTCGTCAGCTCCGCGCGGCGGCTGGCGCGCGAACTCCTCGTTCCGAACGCCGAGCGCGTCGACCAAGGGGAGGTACCGGCGAGCCACATCGAGGCGGTGAAGCGGGCGGGACTGCTAGGGGTGGGTGCGCCCAAGGAGTACGGCGGGGCGGACGCTCCCGTCGCCGTGGCGCGGGAGACCGCGGAGATCCTGGCGGGGGCATGCTGCTCCACATGGTTCGTGCAGACACAGCACCACACACCGGTGAAGCTGCTCGCCACATACGACTCGCCGGTCCGGGAGAAGCTGCTGCGCCCGCTGGCGACCGGCGAGCTGCTGGCCGGCATCGCGTTCGCCCATGTCCGTGCCTTTCCCCGCGTTCTCGTGCGGGCCGTGCCCGAGCGGGGCGGCTGGCGCTTCGAGGGCAGGGTGCCGTGGTACACGGGCTGGGGTCTTAACGACGTGATGCTGCTGGCGGGTGTGACGGACACGGCCGAGGTGGTGTTCGTCGTCGCCGAGGCCCGCGAGCAGCCGGGCATGCGTCCCTCGGCGCCGATGCGGCTCGCGGCCCTCACCGCCGCCCGAACGGTCTCCCTGGAGCTGGACGGCCTGAGGGTGCCGGCGGACGCCGAGGTGCTGCGCGCCCCACGGGAGAAGTTCGCCCTGGTGGACCTGCCCAGGGCCGCCAACGCCAGTCCGGCCGTGTTCGGGGTGGCGGACGCGGCGCTGGACCTGGTGGCGCGGACCCCGGACGGCGCCGAACCGGCCCGGACGCTGCGGGCCCGGCTCGACGAGGTCCGGCGGGAGGCCTACGCCCTGGCCGACCACCCCGTCCCGCACGAGTCCGTCCCGGAACGTCTGGCGGTGAAGACCCGGGCCTATGACGTGCTGCGCGCGGCCACGACCGCGGCGATCGTGGCCGGGGGCGGCCGGTCCATGGCCCTGGACAGCCGGGCCCAGCGGCTGGCGCGCGAGGGGATGTTCCTGCTGGTGCAGGGACAGACGGCCGAGGCACGCCGGACGCACCTCGGCGCCTTGGCGTCCGGCTAGCCGAGCGGGGAAAGGGAGGGCTTGCCGTTCGGAGACGGGTGCTTGCCGTTCGGAGACGGGAGCTTGCCGCAGAACTCCGCTTCGACCACGTCGACGTAGAGCGACGGGTCCTGGAGCCAGTCGCCGTTGATGTTGAACGTCAGCTGGTGCTCCCCGTCCCGGGTGCCGACCATCGCGGACAGGGAGCCGTTGGTGCGGCCGGTCTTGCCCACCACCTTCACACCGCAGGACAGCTCCGCGAACTCGACCCCGAGCCCGAACCCGAGCCCCTCCCCCGCCGGGACCTCGTCGAGCATCTTCTTCATCTGCGCCGCGGGCAACAACTGGCCCTTCATCAGGGCGCGTTGGAAGCGGTTGAGGTCGCCGCTGGTGGAGATGACGTCACCAGCCGCACCCAACCAGGTCATGTTCTGTTCCGTGGCGTCATGGATCTCGGCGTCCGGTGCCTCCGCGTGGAGCCGCGAATAACCGACGGGGTGCGGGTTCGGCATCCTCGGAGAGGTCCCGGGGAAGGAAGTCCCGCGCAGCTTCAGCGGCCGGATGACACGGCGGGTGATCTCCTGCGCGTACGAGCGGCCCGTCGCCTTCTCGATGACCATTCCCGCGATGACGTAGTTGGTGTTCGAATACGACGGCGCCGTCTGCGGATCAGGCTTCGGCGGGTACGTCAGGGCGATCGCCACGAGCTCCTCGGGCGTGTGCGTGTCGAACCGGTGTTCAGGGAACCCGGGGCCGGCGGCGTCGTGGCGAAAGGCGGGGTCGTCGGTGTAGTTGGCGATGCCGCTCGTGTGATTGAGGAGCTGACGCAGCGTGGTCCTGTCGCCGTCGTAGCCGTTGCCCCGCAGCAGGCCAGGCAGCCATTTCTCCACCGTGTCGTCGAGACTCAGCCTTCCTTCCGCCTCCAGCTGGAGCAGGACGGTGGCGACGAACGTCTTGGTGATGCTGGCGCCGCGGAAGTGGTCGCCGGGCGAACGTTCACGGCCTGTGGCGGTGTCGGCGTGGCCGACCGCCGCGAACCAACTGCCCTTGCCGTCACGGACCTTGGCCGCCGCTCCGGGGAGCCCGCCCTTCTCCACCAGCTCACGCAGTGCGGCTCGGGTGGCCTCGTGGCCGTGGTCCCGCTGTGCCGCGTGTGCGGACGGGGCGAGTGCCGCCGCTCCGGCGGATAACGCCACGGCCAGGGCGAATGAGACGGTGCGTGCAGCCCGCTGCTTCATGGGTGTGTGCCTCCTGGTCACCGAGGGGCACCTCCTGCCCCTCGGTGACCAAGACGCCGAACACGCGCTGGGGAGTTGATCGTCGGGAACGCGGGCGGGACGGCTAGCTCGCGAACGGTGCGAGCACCTCGGGTTCGACGGACGCGGGGGACGCCGGCTGCCGGTCCTCGGGGTGCCGCCACAGCCCTTGTGCGGCGAGGCGCGGCAGCACGCCCTCGCCGAACCAGTACGCCTCTTCCAGGTGGGGGTAGCCGGAGAGGATGAACTCGTCGATGCCGAGGGCATGGTACTCCCTGATCCGCTCGGCGACCTCGTCGTGGCTGCCGACCAGGGCGGTGCCCGCGCCGCCGCGCACCAGGCCGATGCCTGCCCACAGATTGGGGTGGATCTCCAGACGGTCGCGCCGGCCTCCGTGCAGCGCGAGCATGCGCTGCTGGCCCTCGGACTCGCTGCGGGCGAGCCCGGCCTGCACGGACGCCACGGTCTCCGGGTCGAAGCCGTCGAGCAGCCGGTTCGCCTCGGCCCACGCCTGCTCGGCGGTGTCGCGGGTGATGACGTGCAGCCGGATGCCGAAGCGGAGAGTGCGGCCCTGAGCGGCCGCCAGGGAACGGAGCCGGTCGAGCTTCTCGGCGACCTGGGCGGGCGGCTCGCCCCAGGTGAGGTAGACGTCGGCGTGCCGGGCGGCGATCTCACCGGCGATGGGTGAGGAGCCGCCGAAGTACACCTGGGGGACGGGGTCGGGCACGCGGGCCAGCCGCGCGTCCTGCACCTGGAGGTGCTCGCCGTGCAGGTCGACGCTCTCCCCCTGCCACAACTTCCGTACGACGTGCAGGAATTCGCCGGTCCTGCGGTACCGGCTGTCCTTGTCGAGGAAGTCGCCGAAGGCGCGCTGCTCCTGGTTCTCGCCGCCGGTCACGACGTTGAGCAGGAGCCGTCCGCCGGTCTGCCGCTGGAAGGTGGCGGCCATCTGCGCGGCGAGCGTGGGCGAGATCAGGCCGGGCCGGAAGGCGACGAGGAACTTCAGGCGTTCGGTGTGCCGGCTGACCATCGCGGTGGTGAGCCATGCGTCCTCGCACCAGGCGCCGGTGGGTGTGAGGGCTCCGGCGAAGCCCACCTCCTCGGCGGCGCGGGCGACCTGGCTCAGGTAGGCGACGGACGGCGGGCGGTCCTGCCCGGACGCGGTGGCCGGGGTGCCGTGGCCACCGCCGACGACATGGCGGCTGTCGCCGTTGGTGGGCAGGAACCAATGGAAGGTGAGGGACACGGGATCTCCGATCGATGGGACGTCCGTCGGCGCGGCGGTGGGGCGTCAGCCCGCCGCGGCCAGGAGCGGGGTGCGGCCGAGCGCCGCGGAGAACTGGTCGACGACCTGGGTGAGCGCCTCGGCGGCGGACGGCGCCACGGACAGGGAGCCGTCGTCGTGCACGGTGATGTCCTTGTCGAGAGTGAACCAGCCCTGCACTGTGTGGGCCGCGCCCATGGAGGTGAGCACGGGACGCAGGGCGTAGTCGATGGCCAGGACATGGGCGATGCTGCCACCGGTGGCGAGGGGCAGCACGGTCTTGCCGGTGAGGGCGTACTGCGGAAGCAGGTCCAGCAGGGCCTTGAGGACACCGGAGTAGGACGCCTTGTAGACGGGGGTGCCGACGACGACGCCGTCGGCATGCGCGAAGAGCTCGGTGGCCTCGACGATGGCGGGGTGCCGGGAGTCCGCGCCGAGCAGGGCCTCGGCGGGGATGGTGCGGACGTCCAGCGGGATCACGTCATGGCCCAGCGCGACGAGCCGCTCGTCCAGGTGGCGCAGCAGTCGGCTGGTGAGGGAGGAGGCGGAAGGGCTGCCGGAGACGGACAGGACGGTGGCCATGGTCTCTCTTTCCGGGGGAAGGCGCGTCTGCGCGGGACAGCGCCGAACCCGGGCGCGCCGCATGTCAAAGCGCGTGACGGAACACCGGATTCAGGCGTGAGGAGAAGGCACCGCGCATGATGTCCCGTCGGTCGGGCAGGCTGCGGCCGACGGCGGATACGGCGGTGTGTGAGAAGCGGCGAGCCGGGAGACTCAGGCTGCGGCGCGACAGGAAGCGCTGGAGACGCGTGCGAGATCGACATGGCGTCGCCGCGTGAGGTCCAGTCGCGTGGTCATGCCATGGATCGTGGCAGTGGGAGACGAGGGCCGTCAAGGAATCGGCGGCTCATCTCGTATCCCGGACCAGGCATTTCGAAAGAGGGACGCCCGACAATCCCCTGAGCGCCCCGCGGTTCGGCTCAGCCGTCGTCCGCCGGAACGACCACGAGGAAGGCGTCCGACTCCAGGTCCATCACGACGGTCGCGGGCTCACCCTCCGCGCGGCGGCGTGCCGCGTACTCCTCCGCCGGCCACGATCCGCGCGGAGCTCCTGCGGGGAACCGCTCCAACACCTTCGCGCTCATGGCCGCAGACACCGCGCTGCCCTCCCTGTCCCGCGCCGCCTGCACCGGACGGCGTCGATCGGTCACTGTCGTACCCATCCGGTTGCCCCCGATCCGCCCGGACATGTACCGCCCGGTAGGGCTCCAGACCTCTGCCGACCTCTACACATAAGGGAGAAATAAGAGCAGAATGAGCTTACCCGGCGCTTACCGCATACCCCACCAGACGCGGTCGCCCTGCAAGACGAAGGAGACGAGTCATGGCCAACGTCTCGCCCACCAGACGTGACATCACCAGTCACCCTGACGCCTCCGAAATGCGGGATCGGTACGCCCGCGTGCTCGGTGGCCGTGATGTGGCGTTCGTGGACGGACCGGTGTTCCTGCTCGGTCTGTACTGCGCCGCCTCCCCGTGGATAGTCCACTACACGACCAGCCAGCCGCCGCTCGTCACCCACAACCTGATCATGGGCATCGCGATCGGTCTGCTGGCGCTCGGGTTCACTCGCGCCCCGAGCGCATGTACGGCCTGAGCTGGGCCATGTGCGCCCTGGGTGTGTGGATGATCATCTCGCCGTGGATCGTCGGCGACAGCCCGGACGCCGGTGTCGTGTGGAACAACATCATCATCGGTGCACTGGCCGTGATCCTGGGACTGGTGTGCGCCGGCACGGCGGCGAAAGCCACTCCGAGGCCCTAGAACCCTGCTGAGAGGGAATCCACCGGAAGGCACCCGAAGGGCCGGTCCGCGCCCCGGACCGGCCCTTTCCTGTGCGCACCGGGCCGCGAGCCGACGACGAGGCCCCGGGACCGGAGTGTCCCGGCCGCACGGGGGCACACGCACTACAGCGGGGGTCCTGAGGAGAAGGGGCGGAGATGGAGATCGACGGCATCATCAGTGCCATCGTGATCGGCATTGTCATCGGCGTCCTGGGCCGGCTCGTGGTCCCGGGCCGTCAGCGGATCGGAATCCTGTGGACGATCCTCGTCGGCATCATTGCCGCACTGCTCGGCTCCGCGCTCGCCGCCGCGTTCGACGTGGCGGACACCGAGGGCGTCGACTGGGTCGAGTGGCTCATCCAGATCGGCCTCGCCGCGCTCGGCGTCGCCGCGCTGGACCGCTCGAAGGCACGTCGCTGACGGCGTAGGACGTGACAGCGGCGGCCTGCCGACAGCAGACAGTACGTACGTGCGCGACATGGAGGCAGACCCGGCGTCCGGTGTGCCCTGGCCAGGCGGCCCGGCACACCGGAGCCACACCCGCGGCCGGCCCCGGTGGTTCCCCGGCTTCAGCGGTCCGCCGATCGCAGTGCGGCGAGTCCCTCCAGGCTGGACGGGTACCGCGGCGTCCAGCCCAGTTCGTGTTCCGCCTTGGCGCAGGAGACCCGGAGCCGTGACGACATCACGGTGTGCGCGTACGACATGGGCTTCATCAGCCACAGCGGTACGGTCATCGGCTTCGGCAGCCCGAAGGCCCCGGCCACGCTCTCGACGTGGGCGCGGAAGCCGAGCGGCGTGCGGTCAGCGATGTTGTACGCCTGCCCCGGCCGGCCGCGTTCCACGGCGGCGACCACCGCGCGGGCGGCGTCGGTGAGCTCCACCCAGGGCAGCACCCGGCCGTGGTCGGCGGGCATCGGCAGTTGCCGCTTCCGCAGCAGGGGCAGCAGGGCGTCGGTGCCGCCGGGGCCGTAGAACAAGCCGAAGCGGAGCGCGACGCCGTCCAGCGCCTCCGACTCGAAGGCGAGCCGCTCCTTGGTCCGCATGGCCGCGATGTGCCGCTCCAGCCGCGGTGTCGTGCCCTGGGGGCCGAAGGGGTCGCCCTCGGTGACCGGGCGGTCGCCGTGGTCCCCGTAGCCGTAGCCGAAGACCATCGACTCCACGACGAAGCGGCGGGCGCCGGTGAGCCGGGCGGCTTCGACGAGGTGGGCGGTGCCCTCGGTGCGCAGCGCGTCGGTGGCGTGCATGTCGCGGTCGCGCACGGGGGGCTTGCGGAGGGCGGTCGCGGCGTGGATCACGGTGTCGAAGTGGTGCCCGTCGACGGCGCGCAGCAGCGCGTCGCGGTCCATGAGGTCCGCGCTGACGCCGTTGTTCCGGCTCCGGCCGAGCCCGGTGACCTTGTGGCCCGCCTCGGTGAGGACGTGGGTGATGTGCCGGCCGAGGACTCCGCTCGCGCCGGCGAGGAGGACGCTCTGGTTCTTCTGGATCGTCGTCATGACGATGCGACGGATCGGGCGGGCCCGGATGTGACATCCGGCGGGTGCGGCGTCCGGGGGTGCGGAGGGGCGACTACGGTCTGTACACGTACGGCGTCGTCGTGGTCAGCGGTACGAAGCCGAGGCGCTCCAGGACGGGGCGGCTCTGCCTGGAGGCGTCGACCTGGAGGTAGCGGTAGCCGCGGGCCGCGGCGACGTGGGCGCGGTGCGCCACCAGGGCGCGGTAGATGCCGCGCCCGCGCCAGCCCTCGACGGTGCCGCCGCCCCACAGTCCGGCGAATTCCGTACCCGGCACGAGTTCCATGCGGGCCGCGCTCACCGGCTCGTCCCCGGCCATCGCCACCACGGCCACGACGGTGTCCGGGTCGGCCGAGAGCCGGGCGAGCAGCTGGTGGCGCAGCCGGGAGCTGTCCGTGCCGAACGCCTTCTCGTGGACGTCGGCCACGAGATCGACGCCCGCCGGGTCGGTGACGGGCACGACGCGAACGCCGTGCGGGGGTTCGGCGTCGAGGTCCAGGTCCGCGATCTCGCCGACCATCAGCGTCTCCCCCGGCTCGGGCACGAATCCCGCCGCGCGCAGCCGCTGCCCGAGGTCCGCCGGCCGGTCGTGTTCGTACAGCTTCCACTCGAAGTCCAGGCCGAGCGCGGAACAGTGGGCGATCTGCTCCGCGATCGCCGCGTCCGCCGTCGCTTCGTCGAGGGCGGACCACACGACGCCGTTCCAGCCCTGCGCCGTGGCGACCTGGCGCACCACGGTGCCGGTCCGCTCGACACGTGCGCCGGGGGCGTCCGGACGCGCTCCCTGGCGCAGCTCTCGGTCCAACAGGGCGAGCAGCGCGGTGTGATCCACTTGAGGCATGGACACACCCCAGCACCCGCCGCACGGCCGGGCAACGGGTTTTCCGGCACGGCCGTACGTCCCGCCCGCCGTACAGTCCTGTTGATCACGTCGTCACGAGGAAGGGCCCGGCACCATGGTCGTCAACGACACGGAACTGCCGTACCTGCGCCGCTGCGTGGAGCTCGCGACCGAGGCGCTGGTCGCCGGGGACGAGCCGTTCGGTTCGGTTCTGGTGGGTGGCGACGGCACGGTCCTCGGGGAGGATCACAACCGGGTGGCCTCGGGCGATCGCACACGTCACCCCGAGTTCGAGCTGGCGCGCTGGTCGGCCGCTCATCTCACACCCGGGGAGCGGGCGGCGGCCACGGTCTACACCTCCGGCGAGCACTGCCCGATGTGCGCCGCCGCGCATGCCTGGGTCGGCCTGGGACGCATCGTCTACGTCGCCTCGTCGCAACAACTCACCTACTGGCTGCGCGAGTTGGAGGTCCCCGCGCCGCCGGTGCGGGCACTCCCCGTCCACGAGGTGGCGCCCGGTGTGATCGTGGACGGTCCCGTACCCGAACTGACCGGGCAGATCAGGGAGTTGCACGTGCGGTTCCATCGTGGGCGGGACTGAGACGCCTGAGGCGCCGACGCGGCCCGGCCGTCGGCCGGGATTCCGCCGCCCCGGTGGGGCCGGCGGAATCCCGGCGGCGACGCCGTCGAGCCTGCCGACGGCGCAGAGCGGTTCCGGACACGCCGGTGCCGCCCCAGCCGTGCGTTCAGCCGTGCGTCCCGGGGCGGAAGCGGCGACGGAGGACCACTCCGCCGAGCACCAACGCCGCGCTCGCCGCCACGGCCGGAGGGTGTGGTCCGCACCTGTGTGGGCCAGGGCCACCGTGGGCTCCTCGCTGTGGGGGCCTGCTCAGGGACCGGGTGGGCCCGAGGCGGTGCGGACGGCTTCGGGGTCGGCTTCGGGTGGTGCGGGCGGTCCGGACGGACGGGGCGGTCGCCCGGCGTGTTCGAGGACTCGTTGCCGACCGAGGCGTTGCCGACGCCGACCACGTTCACGGTGTTGCCGGTGACATTGACCGGCAGGTCGACGGGCAGCTGCACGCTGTTGCCGGAGACCACGCCCGGGGAATCCTCCGCGTTGCCCTCGGCGACCGCGCCACCGGACCTGCCCGGCCGTTCGGACGGCCCCTCGTCCTTATTCACGCAGCTGTTGCCCGCGGCCGGATTGAGCAGCCCCACCACGTTCACGGTGTTCCCGCACACGTTCACCGGGGCGTGCACCGGCAGCTGCACGGTGTTGCCGGAGACCACTCCGGGCGATCCGGCCGCCGAGCCGTCCGCCCCGGACTGGGCGTACGCGGGACGGTCACGGCCATCGCGCCCGAGGCGGCGGCGACGGCGATCACACCGTTTCGGGTAACCCGTCTCATAGGTTGCCTGCCTTCCAGACATCGTCGCGGGCACTCGCCCGCACCAGAGAGAACGCGGGCGTCCGATCCTGGTTAGTGGCTAATCGGCCTTTCACTCCATCGAGCGGCCCGGTTGTCGAACTAGCGGTAAAGCCCTTCGTATGCCGACGAAGCCGCGCAGGACAGGGCACTCCGCCTCGCCGCGCTTGCCCGGAGGCGGGGCTTCCGGTGCCCGCATATGGTGAGCGAGGGCGCCGGTACCCGGTCCGCTGTGGTGCGCCCCTGGAGGCATCGATGCTGGCCAAGCTGTCCTCGCGTGGCTCGGCACGGCGCTGCGCCGTCGCCGGCGCGGCCGGGCTTGCCCTGCTGGGTGCGGGGCTGCCGGCCGCGGACGACCCCCCGCCCGGCCTGACGCGCTTCTACGACCAGAAGGTCACCTGGTCGGCCTGCAAGGGCCAGGACATGCCGAAGGACATCCAGTGCGGGAAGGTCACCGTCCCGCTCGACTACGCCGAGCCCGAGAAGGGGACTCTCGATCTGGCCGTGGCCCGGTACCGGGCCACGGGCAAGTCCCGGGGCTCGGTGCTGCTGAACTTCGGCGGCCCGGGCGTCCAGGGCTCGGGCCAGCTCGCCGTCGCGGGCAAGGACTTCATGGGCCTGACGAACGGCTACGACGTGGTGGGATTCGATCCCCGCGGTGTCGGCCGCTCCTCCCCGGTCAGCTGCGCAAACGCCACCGACGAGGCGCTGAACGCCACGGACGGCGACGCCGGCGTGGCCGATCCGCAGGCCGTACTCGAGAAGCTGCGCGACGCCGCGGCCGAGTGCGCCGAACACTCCGGCCCCGTCCTGCCCCACATCGGCACGGTGAACGCCGCCCGCGACCTGGACGTCATACGCGACGCGCTCGGCGACGACAAGCTGAACTACCTGGGCTTCTCCTACGGAAGCCGGCTCGGCGCGGTGTACGCCGCACAGTTCCCCGACAAGGTCGGCCGGACGGTGCTGGACGGCGTCGACACCCTCACCGAGCCGTTGTCCGAGCAGGGTGTGGTGAGCGCACAGGGGCAGCAGACCGCGCTGGAGAACTTCCTGACGTGGTGCACGGAGGACATCGCCTGCCCGTTCGGACAGAACCCCCGGGAGGCCAGGGAGTACGTCGTCCAGGTGGTCGAGTCGCTCGACGAGGACCCGGTGCCCACGGACTTCGGCGAGGCGTTCTCCGGCCAGGACTTCGCGGGCGCCCTGGCGCAGGGCCTCTACAGCAGAGAGCTGTGGCCCTCGCTCCAGCGCGCCATCGCCCAGCTGCTGGAGGACGGCGACACGCGCGGCCTGGAGGCCTTCGCGTCCGGGGGCGTCACCCTCCCGCCGCTGCGCGCCCCCACCACGGGCTCGTCGACCCGGAGGACGTGCCCCTGGACAACCTGCCGGCGGCGCTGATGGCGGTCAACTGCGCGGACGATCCCGACCGCCCCGCCGCCGCGCAGGTCACGAGGGACCTCGGCCGGCTGCGCGCACGGTTCGAGGAGGCGTCGCCCGTCTTCGGCCGGTACCGGCTCACCCAGGTGCTGATGTGCTACGGCCGCCCCAAGGGCACCGACTTCATCCGGGACGAGGTCAAGGACGTCGACACCCCGAGGATGCTGCTCGTCGGCACCCGGGGCGACCCTGCCACTCCCTACCGGTGGACGGTGGAGACGGCCGAGCGGCTCGGGTCGTCGGCCGTGGTGCTCGACAACCGGGGCGAGGGCCACACCGGCTACGGCTCCTCCAAGTGCGTGCACCGCAAGGTCGACGCGTTCCTGCTGTACGGCACGCTCCCGCCGGACGGCAGCTCCTGCGGCTCCGACCACGACGCCGAGTAGAGGGCGATCCACCACCTCGCCGTGCGGCGCGTCTCCCGCAAACCCGCTGCAGCGACCATCTACATGGCGGGCCCCTGGCGACCTCCGCTCCGCGACGGGGCGATCACGATCCGGTGTGCGTCTTGCCCCAAATGCCCTAGAGGTGAATCGGCTCTATCGTTCTGTCATGGAGCACGTTCTGAGTCCCGCGACCCTTGCCGAGCTGCGGCGCCCGCGCCCTTACCCCGCGGTCTCCGTGCTGACGCCGACCCACCGGCGCGAGCCCTACAACAGCCAGGACCAGGTCCGGCTGCGCAATGTGGTGGCCGAGGCCAAACGGCAACTGGAGGCTGATCCCGCGGTCAGCCGGGAGCGACGGGCCGACGTCGCCCGGCACCTCGACCTCGCCCTGTCCGAGGTCGACCTGACGCACGCCGAGGACGGCCTGGTGATCTTCGCCGCCTCCGGCGAGCACCAGGTGTGGTCCCTGGCCCGCACCGTGCCCGAACGCGTGGTGCTCTCGGACACGTTCCTCACGCGCAACCTCGTCTCGGCCCAGACGGCCGAGCGGCCGTGCTGGGTGCTGTCGCTCGCCGCCGACCGGGCCACGCTGTGGGACGGCGGCGTGGACCGCGTCACCGAGGCACGCGTCGGCGGCTTCCCGCTGACCCGGCGCGTGGAGAACTTCGACCCGGAACGACAGGAGCGGATCGGTGACGTGCCGAGCGCCTTCCGGGAGGAGCGCACCCGCCAGTTCCTGCGCGAGACCGACATGGCACTGAGCGACGTCCTGCGCGACCACCCGCGACGGCTGTACGTCACCGGTGAGCCGGCCGCGCTCTCGCTGCTGGACGAGGTCGGCAGCACCGCCAGGGGCGCGGTGCACGTCCCGCACGGCGGACTCGCGCACGGGACGCCCGAGACGGTGTGGCAGGCCATCCGGCCGGTGATCGAGGCGGAGGCCCGCAGAAACACGGACGCCGTGACCCGCAGCCTCGAAACCGCCCGCGGACGGCGGGAGTTCGCCGCCGGCGTCGACGAGCTGTGGCAGAGCGCGCGGGACGGCCGCGTCCGGCTGCTGGCCGTCGAGGAGAACTACCGCGTGACGGTCCAGGACGCCGGGGACCACCTGGTCCTCACCGAGAGCGGTGATCTCGGCTCCCGCGAGGACATCGTGGACGAGATCGTCGAGCAGTGCCTGGAGACCGGAGCCGACGTCCGCTTCGTCCCGGACGGCACGCTCGGAGAGGCGGACGGTATCGCCGGTGTCCTGCGGTACTGAAGGCGTCGAACACAGAGTCGTCGAACACCGCCGCAGTCTCGAAGCCGTGTTACCGACGGGTCGTCAACTGCCCTGTGTAATCTACGACTTGAGCCTCCGGGCCGGGCACTCCACACCTACCTCGGAGTAACTCCGTGAGACTGTGGCATATGCCGGAAGCACCACCGTATCGTGTGTTGCCAAATCACTTACAGGCCGTCGCGGCCTGTGCAACAGTCGTAACGGTCCCTCCGTCCGCCTTGGTCGTACCGTCCCCGCATCGGAGTGCGTCATGCCGTCCCACCTCTCCGCGGACCGCCCAGCCGCCCAGCCGCCCGGACGCGGCTCGGTCGACGCGCTCATATCACAGACGCGGCGGCTCAAGGGCGACGTGGACGCGGTGCGCCGGGACGTCGAGGGAGACGGGTCGGACCATCCGCGGGACCGCTGGCAGCGCGCTCTGTACGACCTGGCCCTGCACCAGCTCAACGACCTGGACGAGCACCTCGCCCAGCTGCGGGACGGCCCCCGCCCACGGCAGCCGCCCCGGAACCCACCGTACCCGCGCGCGGCTCGCTGCTCAGCCGGGTCGGCAGCGCCGAGTGGAACCTGCTGACGGACGAGGCCAGTTGGTCCGGAGAGCTCTACCAGATCCTGGGCCGTGACCCCGCAACTCCCCCGCTCACCCTCGACGAGCTGCCGTCCGTCGTGGTCGACGAGGACCGGCCGAAGCTGACGGCGATGGTCACCGACTGCCTGGTGGACGCCCGGCCCATCGACGGCGAGTTCCGCGTCGCACGCCGGGACGGTGACGTACGGACCGTGCACATGATGGGCGAACCGGTGCTCGACACTGACGGAAGCACCGCCTCGATGTGGGCTGTGCTGCGGGACGTCAGCGAACTGCGCCGCAGCCAACGGGTGGTGAGCGAGACCCGTGACTCGCTCCACGCCCAGCGGCAGACCGCGCGGACCGAGCACCGGCTCGCGGTCGAGCTGCAGGAGGCCGTGCTGCCGCCGTGGCACGGCTCCCTGCGGCTCCCGCACCGGGGCCCCGGGGTCCTGGACGTCGCCACCCATCACCTGCCGGCGTCCACGAACACCCTGATCGGCGGCGACTGGTACGACGCGCTCGAACTGACCGACGGCGAGACCCTCCTCAGCGTCGGCGACCTCACCGGGCACGGCGTCGGTGTCGCCTCGAACATGACCATGCTGCTCGGTGCCGTACGCGGCATGGCCATGGCCGGTGCACGACCGGGACAACTGATGGCCCTGCTCAACCAGTTACTCGACGCCACCGTGCAGCCGGCCCTCGGCAGCGCCGTCTGCTGCCGCTACCGGCCCGCGACGCGCACCCTGATGTGGGCACAGGCCGGACACCCCGCCCCGCTGCTGTTCCGCGACGGGACGGGGCGCGTGCTGAGCGCACCGGACGGCGTCCTGCTCGGCGCCACCTCGGGCGCCGCCTACGGGCAGGCCGAAGAGACCCTCGAGGTGGGCGACCTGCTGCTCCTGCACACCGACGGGCTGGTGCCCGGTCACACCGGAGCGGCAGCCGTGAACCTGCTCGCCGCTTTGGCGCCGCGCCTGACCGGGACCGCGACCGCACAGGATTGTCTGCGGACGGTGGTCCAGGAGTTCGGCGAGGGCGAGCGCGAGGACAACGCCTGTGTGCTCGTCGCCAAGGTCACGTCATAGGGATCTCAGGCCTGTGCGTTCTTGCCTCCCCTGCCCTTCGTTTTCGGCAGAGCGAGCTTGATCTCCTCCCGCAGCTCCTGGATCTTCGGGTAACCGGAGTACTCCGCGGTGAGCCGGTACATCTGGCGCAGCCGGTCCCAGGTGCGGTGAGAGGAGTTGGAGCCCATCGACACCAGGGCCAACCGCGCGTAACGGTCCGCCTGTTCGGGGTCGTCGGCGATGAAGCAGGCCGATGCCATCGACAGGTAGTCGAAGATCTTCGACCGCTGCCGGCCGTCGACCCGCAGAGCCAGGGCCTTCTCCGCGTAGTGCTGGGCATGCGCGGACGCGCCCGGCTCGAACTCGGCGAGCGTGCGGTAGGCCAGGGCCTGCATGCCGTAGAGGTCCTCCTCCTTGAAGGTCTGCATCCAGTCCGGCGGGGGACGTCGGCCTTGTCGGAGACGAACAGGTCCTCGGCCTGCCCGAGCGTGCGGCGCATGGCCTGGCCCTTGCCCATGGAAGCCTGTGCCCAGGCCTCGATGGTGTAGAGCATCGCGCGGGTGCGGGGCAGCACCTCGTCGCCCGAACCGGATGTGGCGAGCTTCATCAGGTCCAGGGCGTCGTCCGGCCGGCCCAGGTGCACCATCTGGCGGGCGGCGCGGGAGAGCGCCTCGCCCGCGCGGGGCCGGTCCCCGCCCTCTCTGGCCGCGTGCGCGGCGATGACGAAGTACTTCTGGGCCGTGGGCTCCAGGCCGACGTCGTGCGACATCCAGCCCGCGAGGACGGCCAGGTTGGCGGCGACGCCCCACAGGCGCCGCTGGAGGTGGGGTGGGTGACGGTAGGCGAGCATGCCGCCCACCTCGTTGAGCTGGCCCACCACGGCCTTGCGCTGGAGCCCGCCGCCGCGGGCCGCGTCCCAGGCGCGGAACACCTCGACCGAGCGCTCCAGTTCCTCGATCTCCTGCGACCCGATGGGGGCGGCCTCGTAGCGGTCGAACCCAGCGGGGTCGGCGTGCAGGGGATGGTCGAGGTCGGGGGCGTCGGCAGCCAGGGCAGGGTCGGTGTGCAGCCAGTCGTACATGGCGCTGCTGAGTGCGGATCCCGCGGCGAGCGCGGCGCCCGCGCCCACCAAGCCGCGTCGGTTGAGCATGAGGTCCATTCCCGTGAATTCGGTGAGGACCGCGGCGGTCCGCTCGGGCGCCCACGGCACTCCGTCGGGAGGCTCCGCGCTCCCGCCGCCCTGCCGTTTCCCCGCACGCCCGTGCCGGACCAGACCGAGGTCCTCGATGGTCACGACACGGCCGAGACGCTCGGTGAACAGAGCCGCCAGCACCCGCGGCACCGGATCGCGCGGGATCTCTCCCATGTCGATCCACCGCCGCACCCGGGAGGTGTCGGTCGCCAGCTGGGGATGGCCCATGGCCGCCGCCTGCCGGTTGACCAGCCTCGCGAGTTCGCCTTTGGACCAGCCGGCCAGGCCGAACAGATCCGCGAGCCGGGTGTTGGGTTGTCCACTCACGTCAAGCCCCCAGGTTCTCGGCTGAGTTGACAGTAGCCCGGCCAGACTTGCCGGGCGACTATTCGCCAGGGTTCGCCAGGGTGCGCCAGATGGTGTGCCACTGGGCATCGGGTGTCAGGTAGGAACGCGCCACCTCGACCCGGTCACCGCAGGGACATTCCCCAGGGTGCTCCCGGGCGTCCGGGCCGGGTGGTGCGCTGTCGTCGCAGGCACACGAAGGGATCTGTCTCGCCCATGTACGCAGCATCGTCCTCCGTGTCCGCACCGCCCCGGCCGCTGCACCCGCGTCCCACGGACAGCGGCCCCTACCTCGCCCCCGCGCGGCCGGCGGCCCCCGTGCTCGGTGCGGGCAGGGCACGGCGCGGCGCGGTCCTCGGCACCCCACCGCTCAGCGGGAGACTCGACTTGTCCGGCCCCCAGGGCGCGCAGCTGCGCACGGCGATCGCGTCGGTGCACCGCATCTGCCCGGAGTTCTCCCCGGTGCAGGTACTGCGCCGCAGCGGACGGGCCGTGCTCCTGGTCGGTACGACCGGTCGCAGCTCGGCCGTCGCCAAGTGTTTACTGGACCACTCCCCCGCCTGGTCCGAGCGGATCCGCCATGAAATAGCGGCGTACCGCTCGTTCGTCCGGCATCGCCCTCCGGTGCGTGTGCCGAGACTGATCGCGGCGGACCCGGACAACTGCACCCTGGTGATCGAGCGGATGCCAGGGCGGGTGGCGGCGCTCCAGCGGCACCCGGCCGAGGCGCCGCCCCGGGCGGACATCAGGGCGGCGCTCGGCGCGATCTGCCGGCTGAACGCCTGGCGACCGCCCGCGGGCACGTTCGACGCCCCGCTCGACTACGCGGCCCGGATCTCCCGGTATCACGAGCTGGGTCTGCTCACCGACCGGGACCTGGGCGATCTGCAGAAGCTGCTGCACGGCATCGCGCAGGCGGCCGGGCGGCAGGGCATGGGCCAGTTCTGCCACGGCGACGCACTGCTGTCGAACATTCTCCTGTCACCGGCCGGTCCAGTGCTGGTGGACTGGGAGCACGCGGGCTGGTATCTGCCGGGCTACGACCTGGCGACGCTGTGGTCGGTGCTCGGGGACGCACCGGTTGCTCGTCGCCAGATCAGTCAGATCGCCCAGGCGGCGGGACCGGCGTCCAGGGATGCCTTCCTGGTGAACCTGATGCTGGTGCTGACCCGTGAGATCCGTACGTACGAGACGGCCGTGCAGCGTTCGATGCACGACGCGACCCCGGCGGCACCGGGCACGGCCCAGTCCGGTGCTGCGCCGTCCGGCGAGGAGCAGCGGCTGCTGTTGCGGCGGCTGCACGACGACTGTCAGCTGGCCCGGCGGGCCGTGCGCGCGGCGGTCGGGACTCGCTGACGGGGACGAAAGGGCCGCTGTGCGCCTGGTCAGGCGCACAGCGGCCCTTTCGTGCGTGCCGGTGGCGTACCGCCGGGTCAGCCCTGCTGGAAGAGCTCCGCCGGGAGCGGCTTGAGCAGGGCGTACAGGTCGTCCGTGATGGGGCGGTCCCAGGCGGCGATGGTCACGAGGACGTTGTCGCTGCGGTCGAACTGCACGCAGGAGATCCGGCCCTCGGAGAGCTTGACGCGGCGCACGATCAGGAGGTTGTCGCCCTGCATCACCGGCACGTCCTCGGTGCCGACGACAGTGATCTCCTCGTCGTTCTCCAGCGCCAGCAGCAGCTGGGCCACCTCGAAGGGGACCTGTCCCTCGGGACCTCGCGGGCCGGGGAGCCCTCAGGCAGGTTGCCGATGATCATCGCGGGGCCGCGGCCGCCGAACAGGTCGTAGCGCAGGAAGACGCCCTGGCAGGTGCCGTCGGGGCGGGCAGCAGTCCCGCACCGAGGTTGCCGGGCCAGTCGCCCGGGTCCATGGCCAGTACGTCGAAGTCGGGCCCGGCGGGTGTGGCGCTGCGGCGGCGGAGGAACGACATGCCGCCATGGTACGTGCCCCGGCCTGCGAAGTGCCGGGCGGGCGACGACCCGGTCCGGCTACGTCGTCGCCTTGTGCCGTTCGTGGTGGCGGGCCACCCTGGCCCGGTTGCCGCAGGACGGCTTGCACCACTCCTGGCGCGGATGCTCCTTGAGGAAGTACCGCACGCAGCGCGGCGCGTGGCAGGCGCGCAGCCGGTCTCGGTCGGGGCTCGCGAGGAAGGCGATCGCCGCGTGCGCGAGGGCCGCGGTCAGGTCGGCGGAGCCGTGCGCAGGCTGCTGACGAAGGACTGGTCCGGCGCCTTCGGGCCAGTCCAGGACCGGCACGGTGGGGGTACGTGCGGCGGCCTCGTTCAGCCGCCGCACGGCCTCAGGAACGGGCATCAGCCGGGCCGCGTCCGCGGGGCTCGGCTCGCCGGGCCGCACGGCGCGGGCGAAGAGCGCACGCACAGCGGCACGCAGCTCGCGGACGGCGGTGAGCTGCGCGGCGTCGGCGACGAAACCGACACCGCGGCCATCGCCGTCGGCCGGCTGCGTGGCGCCGGCCGCCGCGTCCCCGCGGTCGGCTCGCCGCACGACGACGGCCGAGTCCTCGTGGTCGGCTCGCTGTCCCGGGGCGCGGTGATCGGCTCGGCCGCCGGCGGCGGGCGGGAGGAGGTCGTGGTGCGCTCGCACCCACCTGGTCAGGCCCACCGCGTCGGTCAGGTCGTCGGCGACGCCGCCGTGGCCGTCGTGCCGGATGGTGAGGGCCAGGTCAAGGGCGAGCCGGGAGTCCCTGCTGATCGGTTCGCGCATGGGGCCGATGATAGGCCTGCCGGCATCCGTGCCCGCGAGGTCAGTCGTCGGGAGGCGACGGCGGGATCACCGCGACGGGGCTCGCGGCGTGCAGCAGGACGGCCTGGGTGACGGAGCCCATCATGCGGGCGGGTGCCAGCAGGTGCCGCCGGTGGCGGCCCACGACGACGAGGTCGGCGTCCCGGGAGGCCGCCACGAGGTGGCCGGCGGCGTCGCCCGCCGCCGCGACGGTCTCGGTCGGGACATCCGGGTGCCGTTCGCGGTACGGGCCGAGGAAGCCCTCGGCGAGGACCCGGGTTTCGTCCTCGATCACGTCCTGGTCGACGATCGGCGGCGGGAGTTCGCCGGGCATCATCCAGGGCTGCGCCGGCCACGGGTAGGCGGCGACCGCCTGGAGCCGGGCGCCGCGCCGGGCGGCCTCGGCGAAGGCAAACTCGACTGTGGCCTCGTCGGGGCCGTCCACCTTCAGCCCGACGACCACACGCGGGCCGGGGCCGGCCGCTGCCTCGCCGTGCACCTCACGACCGGCCCGCGGCACCACGACGACGGGGCACTCGGCGTCGCGGGCGGCGGCCATGCTGTTGGAGCCGAGCAGCAGGCTGGCGAAGCCGCCGCGGCCCCGGGAGCCCAGCACCAGCAGTTGGGCGGAAGCACTCTGCTCGGGCAGGACCGCGCTGGGCGCGCCCTCCAGGCCGAGGTACTCCGTGTCGGGCAGGCCGGTGCGGTCCTCCAGGTGAGTGCGGATCCGATCGAGGACCGGGTCTTCCTGGGGGTCCGGCGGCATGACGGCGAGCACCTGGGGCTGTGCCCAGAGGGCGTACTGGCGTACATGCACCACGCGCAGGGGCGCCGAGCGCCTGCGGGCGGCGTCGAGGGCCCACTCCAGGGCGCGCAGGCTGTCGTCCGAACCGTCGACCGCCGCGATGACCGGCAGGGTGCTCATGTCTTCCTCGCCTCCGGAATACGGACCGTCCCTTCCGGGGGCCAGCCTGGCTCAGCGGCCGGCCCCGGGAGGATGTCTCGGGTCGCGTGTCCGGAAATGCGGGCGGAACACCCCCGGATCGGCCGTCGGATCACGGCCGACCGGGCTGGTTCAGCTCCGCCTCTACGTGAGGTCGAACTCCCCTTCCCGCGCTCCCGACACGAACGCGCCCCACTCGGCGGGCGTGAAGATCAGGGAAGGGCTTTCCGGGCGGGCACTGTTCCGCATGGCGATGAAGCCCTCCACGAAGGCGATCTGCACATCCCCAGGCCGCGGCTGCTGGACTGCCACGCTGCGTTGCTGAGGTCCAGTTCCGGCTTGTCCCAGCCCGTGAGCGGGCGCTGCTGGGTGGTGGTCTCGGCCACGTCCGTGCTCCTCCCGATTCGTCGTCCGCGGCCAGCCTAGCGATCGTGTCCCATGGCCAACAGAGCACGTGAGCGGGACCTTTCAGGAGTCGGGCGGCCGGGCTCCCACGAGCCACATGGAGAAGAACTGCGATCCGCCTCCGTAGGCGTGGCCGAGGACCCTGCGGGCGCCGTCCACCTGGTGTTCTCCGGCCTGCCCGCGCACCTGGAGGGCCGCCTCCGCGAAGCGGATCATGCCGGAGGCGCCGATGGGATTGGTGGACAGCACCCCGCCCGACATGTTGACGGGCAGGTCCCCGTCGAGTTCGGTCACGCCCGCCTCGGTGAGTTTCCACCCCTCGCCCTCGTCGGCGAAGCCGAGGTTCTCCAGCCACATCGGCTCGTACCAGGAGAACGGCACATAGATCTCGGCGCCGTCGATCTCGCGGCGGGGGTCGGTGATCCCGGCCTGCCGGTAGACGTCGGCCGCGCAGTCCCGCCCGGCCTGCGGGGAGACGAAGTCCTTGCCGGCGAAGAGGGTCGGTTCGCTGCGCATCGCGCCGCCGAGCATCCAGGCCGGTGGCCGCGGTGCCCGGGCGGCTCCGGCGCGGTCGGTGAGGATCATGGCACAGGCACCGTCGGAGGAGGGGCAGGTCTCGGAGTAACGGATCGGGTCCCACAGCATGGGCGAGGCCATCACCTTCTCCAGGGTGATGTCCTGTTCGTGCAGGTGGGCGTAGGGGTTCTTCAGCGCGTTGCGCCGGTCCTTGTAGGCGACCAGGGCGCCGATCGTCTCGGGTGCCCCGCTGCGCCGCATGTACGCCCGCACGTGCGGTGCGAAGAATCCGCCGGCACCGGCGAGCAGGGGCTGCTGGAACGGGATGGGCAGGGACAGACCCCACATGGCGTTCGACTCGGACTGTTTTTCGAAGGCCAGGGTGAGGACGGTGCCGTGGACGCGGGCGGCGACGAGGTTCGCGGCGACGAGCGCGGTGGAGCCGCCCACCGAGCCGGCGGTGTGCACCCGGAGCATGGGCTTGCCGACGGCTCCCAGCGCGTCGGCCAGGTAGAGCTCCGGCATCATGACGCCCTCGAAGAAGTCGGGCGCCTTGCCGATCACTACGGCGTCGATGTCGGCCCAGGTGAGCTCGGCGTCGTCCACGGCACGACGGGCCGCCTCCCTGACCAGTCCGGCGATCGACAGGTCCCGGCGGGCGGCGACGTGCTTGGTCTGGCCGACGCCGACGACGGCCACGGGCTCCTTGCTCATCGGGGCTCCCCTTCGAGTACGGCGACCAGGTTCTGCTGGAGGCAGGGGCCGGACGTGGCGTGGGCGAGGGCCCGGTCGGACTCGCCGCGGTGAATGCGGGCGGCGACCTCGCCGACGCGGATCAGACCTGCGGCCATGATCGGGTTGGCGGCGAGGGCGCCGCCGGAGGGGTTGACGCGTACGTCGTCGCCGATACGGAGGGCCTTGCGCAGGACGACCTCCTGCGCGGTGAAGGGAGCGTGCAACTCGGCGGTGTCGACGGGCCGTTCGAAGGCGCCGGCGCGTTCGGCGGCCAAGCGGGTGGAGGGCGATTCGGTGAGGTCGCGCACGCCGAGGCCGTGGGCCTCGACGCGGTGGTCGATGCCGCGGATCCAGGCGGGGCGTGCGCACAGTTCACGGGCCCGGTCCCCCGCCGCGAGGATCACGGCGGCGGCGCCGTCGCCGATGGGCGGGCAGTCGCCGGTGCGCAGCGGCTGTACGAGGTGGTCGCCGTGCGGGACGGGCCCTGTGAGCTGCGCGTACGGGTTGCCGGTCGCGGCCTCACGGTTGCGGGCGGCGACGGCCGCGAGGGCGGGCTCGTCGGTGTCGCCCGCGTCGATCAGGGCCTGCGCCTGGAGGGCGGCGAGCGCCACGGAGTCGGGCCACAGGGGCGCCATGTAGTAGGGGTCGAGCTGGCGGGTCAGGACGTCGCGGACCGAGCCGGGTGAGGATTTGCCGTAGGAGTAGACGAGGGCGGTGTCGGCCTCGCCGGTGAGGAGTTTGGTCCAGGCCTCGTACAGGGCCCACGCTCCGTCCATCTCGACGTGCGACTCGGAGATCGGCGGCCAGGCACCGACGCCGTCGAGGGCGAGGGTGAAGGAGAAGGCGCGGCCGGCGAGGTAGTCGCTGGAGCCGGAGCAGGTGAAGTCGATGTCGGCGGTCTTCAGGCCGGTCCGGTCGAGGACCTCGTGCAGTACCGGCATGAGCATCTCCACCTCGGAGAGCTCCTCGCTGGTGCGCCGGTGGGCGGTCTGGGCGAAGGCGACGACGGCGATCTCGCGGTTCCGCGGTGCGCTCGTCACAGCAGCTCCTTGTAGGTGTCGTAGTCCGCGTCGGGTTCGCCGGTCGGCCGGTAGTGGTCGGGGTAGCGGGCGCCCTCGGTCCACACCGGTTCGACGCGCAGGCCCATGCGGACCTCGTCGTACGGGATGCCGCCGATCCGGCCGTGCAGTGCGAGACCTGCGCCGTCGAGGGCGATGTGGGCGTAGACGTAGGGCACCTCGATGTCGAGGTTCTTCGCCTTGATGTTGACGATGCAGAAGGTGGTCACTGTGCCGCGCGGCCCGACCTCGACCTGTTCGGATGTGGCCACCCCACATGTGGGGCACGCACCCCTCGGCGGGACGTACACCTTGCGGCAGGCCGGGCAGCGCTCGCCGACGGTCCGGCGGCCGGAGAGGGCGTTGATGTAGGCGGTCTGGGCGCGGCCGGGTGAGTAGGTGTAGTCGAGGCGAGCGGCGGCGACGATGCCGGTGACGGGATCTTCGAACTCGCCGGTGTGTCCGGTGGGTGGTGTCGGATCGCCCTCGTACGGCTCGAAGCAGGCGATGTCCGTGATGGTTCCGGTGCGCTCCCCGGCCCAGCGGACGCGGACGCGCATGCCGGTGTGCACGGCGTCGGGGCCCGGGGCGTCGAGGGCGTGCAGCAGGGCGGTGTCGGCGCCGTCGAGGCGGACCAGGGCCCAGGCGAAGGGGGTGGTGAGGGGCTGGCCGCGGCGGGGGCGTGGTTCCAGGCCCAGGTGGTGACCGTGCCGGTGGGGGCGACTTCGACGAGGTCGCGGATCTCCTCGGCGGTGACGGGGTCGTACTCGACCGGCGGGACGAGGACACGGCCGTCGCCGGTGCGGACGCCGAGCACGACGCGTTCGCGCAGTCCGGTCAGGAAGGCGCTCTGGACGGGGCCGAGGGAGCGGGTGAAGGGGAATTCGACGACCAGGGGGGCTTTGAGGACTTCGGGCATGCCGGAGGGCTCCTTCCGTCGGGCGAGGTCGGTCAGGCGCGCTTGTAGACGGGCGGTCGCTTCTCCGCGAAGGCGCGGGCGCCCTCCTTGGCGTCGGCGGTGTCGAAGACGGGCCAGCCGCGGGTGAGTTCGGCCGCGAGGCCGTCGGACTCGGTCATCTCGGCGGTCTCGTAGACGGAGGCCTTGACCGCCTCGACGGCCAGCGGGCCGCAGGAGTTGATCTGTCCGGCGATCTCCAAGGCCCGGTCGAGCGCGGTGCCGTCGGGGACGACGTGTCCGATCAGGCCGATGACCGCGGCCTCGCGGGCGCTGTAGGGGCGGCCGGTGAGGAGCATCTCCAGGGCATGGGTGCGCGGGATCTGGCGTGGCAGCCGGACCGTGGAGCCGCCGATGGGGAACAGGCCGCGCTTCACCTCGAAGAGGCCGAAGGTCGCCGACTCGCCGGCGACGCGGATGTCGGTGCCCTGGAGCATCTCGGTGCCGCCCGCGACGCAGTGGCCCTCGACGGCGGCGATCACCGGCTTGCGCGGGCGGTGGTGGCGCAGCATCGCCTTCCAGTGCAGGTCGGGATCGGCCTTGAGCCGGTCGCGGTACTCCTCACCCGCCATGCCGTTCCCGGCGAGGGCCTTGAGGTCCATGCCCGAGCAGAACGAGCCCCCGCGCCGGTGAACACGATCGAGCGGACCGAGTCGTCCGCGTCTGCTTCGAGCCAGCCGTCGTAGAGGCCGACGAGCATCGGCAACGAGAGCGCGTTCCTGGCTTCCGGCCTGTTGAGCGTGAGCACCAGTGTGGCGCCTTCGCGCTGCACGGTGAGGTGTTCCGTCCCACCCATGGCCAACTCCCCTCATCTGGAACGAGAACAGGTTGCAGTAGGGCGTGAGGCACTTCAAGGGTTTTCTGACAGACAGTCAGATTTTCTCGCGCGGACCCTTCACAGTTGGAGCGCCCTTTGCTCTGATGACCGGCGAACCGTCCGATGCCAGGCACGTCCCGGGTCAGGAGGAGCGGTGGAGTACAACCTTGCCGACCTGTTCGAGTCGGTCGTCGACGTCGCCGCGGACCGCGAGGCACTCGTCCACGTCGACCATCCCGGTACGGGCGCCGAGCGCCGCCTGACGTACGCGGAGCTGGACGCGGCGGCCAACCGCGTCGGCCACCATCTGCTCGACAGCGGGATACGGCCGGGTGAGCACCTCGGTCTCCACCTCTACAACGGCGTGGAGTACCTGCAGACGGTGCTGGGCTGCCTGAAGGCACGGATCGTCCCGGTCAATGTCAACTACCGCTACGTGGAAGAGGAGTTGGTGTACCTCTACCGCGACGCGGATCTGGCGGCGCTGGTCTTCGACGCGGAGTTCACGGACCGGGTGGCCGCGGCCCGACCACGGGCGGAACGGCTGCGCCATCTGATCCGGGTGGGGGTGCCGGCGCCTGGTGCCGCCGCGGTGCCGTGTGTGGAGTTCGCACATGTGGAGACCGCGGGGTCCCCCGAGCGCGGTTTCCCGGCCCGCTCGGCTGACGACCAGTTCATCATCTACACCGGCGGTACGACCGGGATGCCGAAGGGCGTCATGTGGCGGCAGGAGGATCTGTTCTTCGCGGGTCTCGGCGGGGGTGCTCCGACCGGTGAACCGGTGAAGAAACCGGAGGAGCTCGCCGAGCGGGTCGCGGCCGGTGGTTCGGGGATCACCTTCTTCCCGACGGCGCCGCTGATGCACGGCACCTCCACCCTCACGGCGTTCATCGGCTTCAACTTCGGGCAGCGGGTCGTGATCCACCGCAAGTTCGTGCCGGAGGAAGTGCTGCGGACCGTGGAGAAGGAGAAGGTGAGCAGCATCTCGCTGGTGGGCGACGCGATGCTGCGCCCGCTGATCGACGCCTTGGGCGGACCGCTGCGGCACATCGACCGCTCCTCGCTGTTCAGCGTGTCGTCGTCCGGCGCGATCATGTCGGACACGGTGCGCCGGCAGTTCCAGGAGCTGGTGCCGAACGCCGTGCTGCTCAACAACTTCGGCTCGTCGGAGTCGGGTTTCAACGGTACGGCGACCGAGGACTCGGGTCCGGAGCGGGGCTTCAGGGTCCGTGTCAACGCCCGGACGCAGGTGGTGGACCCGGCCACGCACGAGCCGGTGGCGGTGGGTGAGGTGGGCCGGGTCGCCCAGTGCGGACATGTGCCGCTCGGCTACTACAACGACCCGGCCAAGACCGCCGAGACGTTCTACGAGAAGGACGGCGAGCGGTGGGTGCTGCTCGGCGACATGGCCACCGTCGACGAGGAGGGCGTGGTCACCGTCCTCGGCCGCGGCTCGCAGTGCATCAACACCGGCGGCGAGAAGGTGTACCCGGAGGAGGTCGAGCAAGCCCTCAAGTCCCACCCCGACGTCTACGACGCGCTGGTGGCCGGAGTGCCGGACCCCCAGTGGGGCCACCATGTGGCGGCCGTGGTGCAGTTGCGCGAGGGCGCGGCGCGGCCGTCACTGGAGGACATCCGGACACACTGCCGGGAACGGCTCGCCGGCTACAAGATCCCCGCCAGCTGGTGATCACGGAGGCGGTCCAGCGGTCGCCGAGCGGCAAGGCGGACTACCGGTGGGCGCGGGAGGTGGCGATGGCGGCGGACGGGTGATTCTCCGGCCCGTTCGATTGAACCTAAGGTGACGTGCGGACGTACTGGTGGTGGCAGGCTCGGTTCACGGGCTCTGTTTGCCATGCCCAGCAAGACCGCACGGAAGGACCTCCGGGTGTCGCTCTTCACTCGCTCCCGTCAGCTGTCGGACACGACCGAGGGCGGGGCGGAACCGGACGACGACACGAGTGGAGAGGAACGGCCCCAGGCGGAGAAACCGGAGGCAGAACCGGACGGGGCCGCGGGGGCGGCCTCGCAGACGGGGCCGGAGGCGGCTACGGGCGCGGACTCGGAGACGGAACCGGACCAGGCTACGGGCGCAGACTCGGAGGCGGCCTCGGGCAAGGGTCCGGACGGGGCCTCGCACAAGGCCTCGGGCGCAGGGTCGGGCAAGCTCTCGGAGACGGAATCGGACGCCGCGTCGGAGGCGGCCTCGGAGGCGGCGTCGGAGACTGTCCCGGACGAGGCCCCGGGCGCGGCGGGGGCCGGCTGGTTCGGCTGGCGGCGTCGCTACCCGCGTACGGCTCGCGGTGTGTCCGTGGGGACGACCGTCCTGGCCGGGTTGCTCGTCGTCTTCGCGCTGCTCGTGCCGAACCGGATCGAGAAGATCGAGTTCGCCTCCTTCGTCCGCATCCCGGCCGAGGGCGTGCTGCTCGCCGGTCTGCTGCTCGCGCTGCCGCCGCGCCCCCGGCGGATCACCGCGGTCATCTCGGGCGTGTTCCTGGGCCTGATCACGGTCCTGAAGTTCGTGGACATGGGCTTCCACCAGGTGCTGGCCAGGCCTTTCGACCTGGTGCTGGACTGGATCCTGCTCGACGACGCGACGGACTTCCTGCGGGAGTCCTTCGGCCGTACCGGCCAGGTTCTGGCCGTGATCGCGGTGATCGTCCTGCTCGTCGCGGTGCTCGTCCTCACCACGCTGGCCGTGGTGCGGCTGACCGGCCTGATGGACCGGCACCGGCCCGTCGCCGCCCGGACGGTCCTGATCCTCGGCACGGCGTGGATCACCTGTATGACCCTGGGCGTGCAGATCGGCACGGTGCCGATCGCCACCAAGGGCAACGCGGAGTTCGTCGGCAACCGGGTGGACCAGGTCCGGGCCGGCCTGGAGGACGCGCGGGTCTTCCAGAAGCAGGCCGCGGTGGACGCCTTCGCGAAGACACCCCCCGACCAGTTGCTCACCGGCCTGCGCGGCAAGGACGTCCTGTTCACCTTCATCGAGAGCTACGGCCGGGTCGCGATCGACGATCCGGCGATGGCGCAGCAGACCGACGCGGCGCTCAAGGAGGGCACGAGCAGGCTGAAGGGGGCCGGATTCGAGTCGCGCAGCGGCTGGCTGCAGTCGCCGGTGACGGGCGCGGGCAGCTGGCTCGCCCACTCGACCTTCCTGTCCGGACTGTGGATCAAGAACCAGCAGCGGTACCGCAGTCTGACCACGAGCGACCGCATGACCCTCACCAAGTACTTCGGCAAGACGGGTGCCTGGCGGACCGTCGGCATCGTCCCCGGCGTGCGCAGGGCCTGGCCGGAGGGAAGGTTCTTCGGCCTGGACCACATCTACGACTCCGAGCACCTCGGCTACCACGGCCCGTACTTCAGCTGGACGCCCGTGCCGGACCAGTTCAGCATGGAGGCGTTCCAGCGCCTGGAGCACGGCAAGAAGGACCGTGAGCCGATCATGGCGGAGATCATCCTGGCCTCCAGCCACAACCCCTGGTCGCCCATGGCTCGGATGATCGACTGGGAGGACCTCGGCGACGGCTCTGTCTTCCACCGGATCAAGAAGGAGGGCACCGACCCCACGGAGGTCTGGAAGGACCCGGAGAAGGTGCGCACCGAGTACCGGAAGGCCATCGAGTACTCACTGCGGAGCCTGACCGAGTGGGTCGAGCGCTACGGTGACGAGGACACGGTGCTCGTCTTCCTCGGGGACCACCAGCCGGTGCCGACCGTCCTCGCCGGGGACACCGGCAAGGACGTGCCGATCAGCATCGTCGCCAAGGACGAGAAGGTCCTGGAGCGGGTCGCCGACTGGGGTTGGACCGACGGTCTCAAGCCCGCCCCGGACGCGCCCCGGTGGGGCATGGACAAGTTCCGCGACCGTTTCATGACGGCGTACGGTCCGCAGGGCTGAGGCAGCGCAAGGTCTCAGTTCCCTGCTCGGAGGAAGCCGGCGACGCGTCCCACGAACCAGTCCGGGTCGTCGAGCCAGGGGTAGTGTCCCGCTCCCGGCTGCATCGCGAACTCGCCCGACGGGAAGGCCTCGGCGGCGCGCCGGGCCAGGCCGGGGCGCGGGCCCCCGTCGACCTCACCGGCCAGGACGAGCACCGGGGCGGTGAAGCGGGCGAGCGCGGACAGTGTGGCGTCCGGGTCGTAGGCGCCGTCCGCCCCATACCGGTCCGCCGCGTCGTCGTTGGTCTCGTCCTCCTCGCGGCCGGCGTGGGCTCGGGCGGTGTCGTCCCACCGCCCGTAGAAGAACGGGACGAAGACGGGGTCGAAGTCACCGGTGCCGGACAGCCAGGCCTCGAACGCCGGGAACGCGTCCGCGAACCAGGGTTCCGACGCGCGCAGGCGGGCGGCAGTCAACCGGTCCTCGGCCGTCGCCGGCAGGCCGAGCGCCCAGGGCGTGGCGGTGATCAGTGCCAGCCGTCCCACCCGGTCCGGATACCGAGCCGCGTAGAGCATGGCGAGACTCCCGCCCGCCGAGTGCGCGAGCACGTCCATCCGCTCCAGGCCCAGATGGCAGCGCAACGCCTCGACGTCGTCGACCAGCCGGTCGCAGCGGTACGTGGCCGGATCCGCCGGCACCTCGGACTGCCCTGTGCCGCGCAGGTCCAGGAGGAGCAGCCGGTGATGGGCGTCCAGCCCGCCCAGGTTCCCGAGGTAGGCGGTGGCGCGCATGGGCCCTCCCGGCAACACGACGAGCGGCTCGCCCTCGCCGCGCACGTGGCAGGCGAGTCCGGTCCCGTCCGGGGCGCTGAAGATCGGCATGGCGTCGATCCTCGCGCCCGGAGGGACCTCGGCACAACGCGATTCTCCGGACGGCGCGGCGTCACCCGTCGGAGGCCGCGCGTCCCGGTCCGTCCCTGAAACGGTTCCTGAGCTCCCGTTTGAGGATCTTCCCGCTGGCGTTGCGCGGGAGGCTGTCCACGAACAGCACCCGCTTCGGGGCCTTGAAGGGGGCGAGCTTCTCGCGGACATGGTCGATCAGTTCCGTGTCCGTGACCTCGCCGCGCGGGACGACGACGGCGGTGACCGACTCGATCCAGCGCTCGTCGGGCAGGCCCACGACGGCCGCCTCGGCGACCTGGGGATGGGTGTACAGGGCGTCCTCGACCTGGCGGGAGGCGACCAGGACACCGCCGGAGTTGATGACGTCCTTCACCCGGTCGACGATCGTGTAGTAGCCGTGTGCGTCGCGCACCGCGAGGTCGCCGGAGCGGAACCAGCCGTCACGGAAGGCTTCGGCGGTCTCCTCGGGTTTGTCCCAGTAGCCCTCGCACAGTTGGGGAGAACGGTAGACGATCTCGCCGGACGTGCCGTCGGGCACGTCCTCGCCGTCCTCGTCGACCACGCGCGCGTCGACGAACAGCACGGGACGGCCGCAGGAGTCCATGCGCCCCTTGTGTTCGGCCGGGGCGAGGACCATGGCGAGGGGGCCGATCTCGCTCTGCCCGAAGCAGTTGTAGAACGCGAGTTCCGGCAGGCGTTCCTTCAGGCGTTCCAGTACGGGGACCGGCATGATCGAGGCCCCGTAGTACGCCTTGCGCAGGCCGCTCAGGTCGCGGGTGGCGAAGTCGGGGCGGTTGGACAGCGCGATCCAGACGGTGGGCGGGGCGAACAGGCTGTCCACACGGCCCGCCTCGACCAGGTCGAAGAGCCGGTCGCCGTCGGGTGCGTCGAGGATGGTGTTCGTCGCGCCGACCGCGATGTAGGGCAGCAGGAAGACATGCATCTGCGCCGAGTGGTAGAGGGGCAGCGAGTGCGCCGGGCGGTCGCCCGCACTGAGGTCGAGGGCGGTGATCGCGCTCAGGTACTCGTGCACCAGGGCCCGGTGCGTCATCATCGCGCCCTTGGGCAGCGCGGTCGTGCCCGAGGTGTACAGCAGTTGCACGAGGTCCTCGGTGCGCGGCTCGGGCCCGTCGTACGCGGACGCCTCGGCCAGCCGCGCGAGCAGTGAGTCCTCGGCGTCGCGCAACGGCAACACCGTCAGGCCGTCCGGGAGTTGCCCGGCGAGGTCCGGGTCGGCGAGGACCAAGGAGCTTCCGGACTGGCCGACGATGTAGGCGAGGTCGTCGCCGGTGAGGTTCTGGTTGACCGGTACGTGCACCAGGCCCGCGCGGGCGCAGGCCAGGAAGGCGATCAGGTAGGCGTCGGAGTTGTGGCCGTAGGCGCCGACCCGGTCCCCGGGGGACAGCCCCTGCCCGATGAGGACGCTCGCCGCGCGGGAGACGGCGGTGTCCAGTTCGTCGTACGTCCAGGTCCGCTCGCCGTACTCCACCGCGACGCGCGCCGGGGTGCGCCGGGCGCTGCGCCGCAGGAGGCCGTCGACCGTGCTGCCGTGTCCGGGCGTCGTCATGACACATGATCCTCGGCCGCCCGCCACGGGAGGTCAAGAACCGACCGGCTCAACCCTGCCGCTGCCGGAGGCGTCCGATCACTTGGTACTGACGTACGAACACAGCACATTCGTACATTCAAGCCTCTTCTCCCTCGACGATGTTGGAGGGCACGATGCGCAGCCGCCTGAGACGACTCGTTCTCGGAGCCACGGCCGTGTTCACGGCCGCGTCCGCGTTACCCGCGGCCGCCGCCCCGAGCCAGGGACGGGCGGAGCAGCACCCTTCCCGGGACGGCATGTCCGCCGTCATCCGCTACACCGAGTACGGCATCCCGCACATCCTCGCGAAGAACTACGCCGACCTGGGCTTCGGTACGGGCTGGGCACAGGCCGCCGACGAGGTCTGCACGCTCGCCGACGGTTTCGTGACCCTGCGCGGTGAGCGCTCCCGGTACTTCGGCGCCGACGCGGCCGCGGGCGGTGAGCTGTCGGCGGCCCGGACGAACCTCGCCAGTGACCTGTACTTCCGCGGGGTCCGTGAGACCCGCACGGTGCGGAAGCTGCTCGCCGAGCCCGCGCCCGTGGGCCCGAGCCGCGAGGCCCGGGACCTGATGCGCGGCTGGGCGGCCGGTTACAACGCCTGGCTGCGGCAGCGGAAGATCACGGATCCGGCCTGCGCGGGCGCCTCCTGGGTCCGTCCGGTCACCGAACTCGACGTGGCGGCCCGTGGACTCGCCATCGCCTCGATCTCCGGTGAGGGGCGCTTCGTCGACACGATCACGACGGCGCAGCCGCCCGCCGGGTCCGTCCCCGCCTCCGGCGCACCGTCCGCCCCGTCCGCCCGGTCCGCCCGCACGCCGGACGCGAAGGCCGCGGCGAAGGCGGCGGACGAGTTGTGGGGCGAGCCGGGCATGGGGTCCAACGCGGTCGCGTTCCGCGGCGACACGACGGCGAACGGTCGCGGTCTGCTGCTGGGCAACCCGCACTACCCGTGGCAGGGCGGGCGCCGGTTCTGGCAGTCGCAGCAGACGATCCCCGGCGAGCTGAACGTCTCCGGCGGTTCCCTGCTCGGCACTCCGGCGATCTCCATCGGCTTCAACGCACATGTGGCGTGGAGCCACACCGTCTCGACCGGTGTTCCGGCCAACTTCCACCAGTTGACGCTGGATCCGGCCGATCCCACGACGTATCTCGTGGACGGCAGGCCGGAGCGTATGAAGAAGCGGACCGTGACGGTCGCGGTGAAGGACGGCGCGCCGGTGACCCGCACCCAGTGGTGGACCCGCTACGGCCCCGTGGTCGCCTCCCTCAGCTCCCAGGTCCCGCTGCCGTGGACCGCCACGACGGCGTACGCCCTGCACGACCCGAACGCCGCCAACCTGCGCTTCGCCGACACCTCGCTCGGTTTCGGCAAGGCGCGCGGCACGGACGACGTCCTCGCGTCCCTCGCTCGCCACCAGGGCATCCCGTGGGTGAACACGATCGCCGCCGACCGCGCGGGGCACTCTCTCTTCACCCAGTCCCAAGTGCTGCCGCGCATCACCGACGAGGTGGCGGAGCGCTGCTCGACGGCGCTCGGCAGGACCACGTACCCGGCGTCCGGCATCGCGATCCTCGACGGCTCGCGCGGCGACTGCGCCCTCGGCAGCGACCCCGGCGCGGTCGTGCCGGGCATCTTCGGGCCGGCGCGGATGCCGACACTGAAGGACGCGCCGTATGTGGAGAACTCCAACGGCACCGCCTGGATGACCAACGCCGACCGGCCGATCACCGGCTACGAGCGGGTCTTCGGCACGGTGGGGACGCCGCTCGGTCTGCGCACGCGCGGTGCCGTCGAGGACGTGGCGGCGATGGCCGACAGGGGCCGCCTGACCGTGCGCGACCTGCAACGGCAGCAGTTCGCCAACCGGGTGCCCGCGGGTGATCTCGCCGCCGAGGACGTGACGCGGGCGTGTGCCACGCTGCCCGGCGGCACGGCGACGGGCAGCGGCGGCAAGGCCGTCGACGTCTCGGAGGCCTGTGCGGTGCTGAAGGCGTGGGACCGCACCATGGACACCGGGAGCCGGGGAGCGCTGCTCTTCGACCGGTTCTGGCGGAAGCTGGAACAGGCGGTGCCGCCGGAGCAGTTGTGGAAGGTGCCGTTCTCGGCGGCCGACCCGGTTCGCACCCCCCACACCCTGAACACGGACGCTCCCGGCTTCGCCGGTGCCCTCGCCGACGCGGTGGCGGAGCTGCGGGCCGCGGGCATCGCCCTCGACGCGCCGCTCGGGGCGCACCAGTTCGTCGTCCGCGGCGGCGAGCGCCTGCCGGTGCCGGGGGGCGCGGGGAGGCTCGGCGTGTGGAACGTCATCGAACCGACCTGGAACCCGGCCGGTGGCGGCTACACGGAGGTTCCCTTCGGTTCCAGTCACCTCCAGGCGGTGGGCTGGGACGGCAGCGGCCGTTGTCCGGTGGCCCGCACCCTGCTGACGTACTCGCAGTCGTCGAACCCCGAGTCGCCGCACTTCGCTGATCAGACCCGGCTGTTCTCCGGTGAGAAGTGGGTGACGTCGCGCTTCTGTGAGAAGGACATCCTGTCCTCGCCGAAGCTGAAGGTGGTGCGGGTGCGGGAGCGCCGCTGACCGTCACGACGGGGTGCCGCTCCCGGTGGGGTGGCGCCCCGTTCGTCACGCCCGGCCGGGCCGCGACCCGTACATCAGCCGGCGCAGCACCGCTTCGGCGGGACCGCGGCGACCGGCCCGTTCCAGGGCGTACGCGCCGGCCACCGTGACCAGCCAGACGGCGAGCGCGAAGAGCGCCGCCGTCGCGCTGCTGAGATGCTCGCCGAGGCCGAGTCCCCAGGCGGCCAGGACGGGCGCGAAGAGCAGCGAGTGGGCGAGGTAGCAGGACAGGGACCGCTTGCCGACGGAGGTCACCGCCGCGAGAGCCGTCGCGCCGCGCCGCGGCCTGCGGGTGGTCCACCAGTGCGCGAAGAGGGCGACGGCCGCGACGTAGCCGAGGCCCGCGGCGTTGCCGGTGATGTCGCGGAGCACCGTCAGCGCCCCGGACTCGCTCTGCATGTCGTCCGGCACATGCAGGACACCGACGTGGGCGAGGGCGGCGGGCAGGGCGCCGAGCCAGCCGACGGCGATGCCGAGGACCGCCGTCCGGCGCAGCAGCGTGCGGTGGCGGCCCGGTTCCTCGAGGACGCGGCGCCGCGCGGCCCGGAATCCGAGCAGGAAGAGGAGGTACCCGCCGCCGACGAGGGTCAGCGGGGCGGCGGCGAAGGTGACGAACAGGCCGGTCCGGAGCCGAGTGCCCGCCGCGGTGAGCCAGTTCTCCTCGTCCGGTGCGTACGCCTTGAAGCCCGGCTCGGCCCCGGCGTCGCCGAAGGTGCCCAGATCGCCCCGGAGCAGAGCGGAGAGGACGGGCCCGGCCGAGACCAGCGCGATCAGGCCGACACCGATCCAGATCCACCACGTCAGGGCGCGTTCGCCGCGCCGCAGGAAGGCCAGGCCGAGGATGAGGCTCAGGACTCCGTAGAAGCCGAGGATGTCCCCGGACATCAGCAGGGCGGCGTGCGTGAGGCCGATGACGATCAGCCAGAGGCTGCGTCTGCGCAGGATCCTCGCGGCGTCGCGGCCGTCGGTGCCGGCGGCGGTCTGCCGGAGGTAGAGCTGCATCATGCCGTAGCCGAAGAGGAAGGCGAAGAGCGGGTAGACCCGCAGGTCGAGCGCGATGATCATGGCGAACTGGACGGTGTGGTCGAGCCAGGAGCCGTCCACGGGCTGCCATCCGGAGGGCCCCGGCCGGGCCGCCCACAGGTGGAAGGCGGTGTTGGACAGCACGATGCCCAGCAGCATGATCCCGCGGGCGAGATCGGGGGCGAGTGCCCGCTCGCCCGGCCGTACGGCACCGCGCCGCAGCGGTGCCCCTTCGGTCGCGATCGTCATGCTCCCACGCTAGGAAGGCGAGGCAGGGGCGGACATCGGCCGGAGGGCGAGCAGGCGCCGACCAAAGGATGACGCCCGTGCCCGCCCGACCGACCAAAGCCGCACTGCCGCCTCACACCGGCCGGGTGCGGCCCTCCCAGTACGGCTCGCGCAACCGCCGCTTGTACAACTTGCCGTTGGGGTCGCGGGGCATCTCGGTGATGAAGTCGACGCTCCTGGGCCGTTTGTAGCCGGCCAGCCGGTGTGCGCAGTGGTCGAGGATGTCGGCCGCGAGAGCGGGCCCGGGCCGGTGCCCGGGGCCGGTTCGACGACCGCCTTGACCTCCTCGCCCCAGTCGTCGTGCGGGATGCCGAAGACCGCGGCGTCCGCGACGGCGGGGTGGGCGAGCAGGGCGGACTCGATCTCGGCCGGGTAGATGTTGACGCCCCCGGAGATGATCAGGTCGATCTTGCGGTCGCGCAGGAAGAGGTAGCCGTCCTCGTCGAGGTGGCCGAGGTCGCCGACGGTGAAGAAGTCGCCGATGCGGTTCTTGCGGGTCTTGGCCTCGTCCTTGTGGTACGAGAAGCCTCCGGTGTTCATCTTCATGTAGACGGTGCCGAGTTCGCCGGGGGGCAGCCGGTTGCCGTCGTCGTCGAAGATCGCGAGTTCACTGATGGGCCAGGGCTTGCCGACGGTGCCGGGCTTCTTCAGCCAGTCCTCGGCGGTGGCGAAGGCGCCGCCGCCCTCGCTGGCCGCGTAGTACTCCTCCACACAGGGGCCCCACCAGTCGAGCATGGCCCGTTTCACGTGGTCGGGGCAGGGCGCGGCGCCGTGGATGGCGTGCCGCATGGAGGAGACGTCGTAGCGGTCCTTCACCTCGTCGGGCAGGGCCAGCAGGCGGTGGAACTGGGTGGGGACCATATGGGTGTGGGTGCAGCTGTGGTGGTCGATGAGGCGGAGCATCTCCCCCGGTGTCCACTTGTCCATCAGGACCAGGCGGTGGCCGATGTGCAGGGACGCGCCGGCGAACTGCAGGACGGCCGTGTGGTAGAGCGGCGAGCACACCAGGTGCACGTTGTCGTCGAACGGCCGGATGCCGAAGATGCCGAGGAAGCCGCCGAGGTAGGCCTCCTCCGGCGGCTTGCCGGGCAGGGGGCGGCGGATGCCGCGCGGGCGGCCGGTGGTGCCCGAGGTGTAGTTCATGACCCAGCCGAGGGTGCGGTCCTCGGGCGCCGACTCGGGCCGACCTTCGAGGAGCCCGCCGTACGGGCGGAAGCCCTCGACCGTGCCGACCGCGTACCGGTGGGTGGCCGGCAGGCCCGCTTCGTCGGCGGCGGCGCGTGCCGCGTCGGCGAAGCGCTCGTGGGCGAGGAGGACCTTGGCGCCGGAGTCGGAGACGATCCACGCGATCTCCGGACCGACCAGGTGGTGGTTGACGGGAACCAGGTAGAACCCGGCCTGGCTGGCGGCCAGATACGCGGTGAGGAACTCGACGCCGTTGGGAAGGACGACGGCGAAGGTGTCGCCGCGTTCCAGCCCGGCCGCGCGCAGGCCGTGGACGAGCCGGTTGGCGTCGGCGTGCAGCCGTCCGGCGGTCCACTCCTCGCCGTCGGGTGCGACGAGCACCTTGCGGCGGGGGTCCTGTGTGGCCTGGGCCCAGAAGCCCGCCGGGGGTGTGCTCACCGGTGTGCTCATGACTGGCCGCTCCTTCCGGCGATGCGGTTGATGCGGTCCACGGCCTGTTCGAAGCCGCGGGTGAGGTCGTCGAAGACGGCCTGGACGCTGCGTTCGCTGTTCATCCGGCCGACGATCTGGCCGACCGGGGTGCCGAGCAGGGGTTCGACCTCGTACTTCTGGATCCGCGAGACGGCCTCGGCGACCAGCAGCCCCTGCAACGGCATCGGCAGCGGGCCGGGTCCGGCGGGGTCGTCCCAGGCGTCGGTCCACTCGGTGCGCAGCTGCCGTGCGGGTTTGCCGGTCAGCGCACGGGAACGCACCGTGTCACCGGAGCCGGCCGCGAGCAGCTTGCGGGTGAGGGCGGACGAGTGGAGGTCCGCTTCTGTGGTGGTCAGCCATAGGGAGCCCAGCCACACACCTTGAGCCCCGAGGGTGAGTGCGGCAGCGACCTGTTGTCCGCTGCCGATGCCACCGGCGGCCAGCACGGGCAGCGGGGCGACGGCGTCGACGACCTCGGGCGTGAGCACCATGGAGGCGATCTCGCCGGTGTGGCCGCCGGCCTCGTAGCCCTGCGCCACGACGATGTCGATGCCGGCGTCCGCGTGTTTGCGGGCGTGCCGGGCGCTGCCGGCGAGGGCCGCGACGAGGACGTCCCGGTCGTGGGCCCGGGCCACGATGTCGGCGGGCGGGGATCCCAGGGCGTTGGCGAGGAGCCGGATCGGGTAGTCGAAGGCGACGTCGAGCTGGGTGCGGGCGACCTGCTCCATCCAGCCGGTGATGCGCCAGCCGGACGCTTCGCCCTCGGCGAGCTCGGGAACGCCGTGCTTGGCGAGGGTGTCCCGGACGAACTGCCGGTGTCCCTCGGGGATCATCGCCTCGACATCCGCTTCCGTGACGCCCTCGACCTTCTTCGCCGGCATCACGACGTCCAGGCCGTACGGTCGGCCGTCCACATGCGCCTCGATCCAGTCCAGGTCGCGTGTGAGTTCGCCGGGGTCGGTGTAGCGGACCGCGCCGAGCACACCGAAGCCGCCGGCCCGGCTGATGGCCGCGGCGACGGCGGGGAACGGCGTGAAGCCGAAGACGGCGTGCTCGACTCCCAGTTTCTGGCTCAGCTCCGTCTGCATGGGCGCAGGATGCCGGAGTCCTCCGGAGGACGGAAGAGGTTTTCTGATGCTCCGTCAGATTGATGGCCGGGTCCGACTCGCACTCCAGCAGGTTCGGTGAGGGGTGCCGCGGACATACTTCCGGGGACACACGAGACGACTGAGGCGAAGGGGCGTGCGGTGACCGAGGGAGCGGCGGACAGAGCGGCGAACCAGGAACTGACCCGACGTCAGCTGAGCAAAGGTGCCTTGGCACTGGGCGGTGCGCTCACCCTCGCCCCCCTGCCCGCCGGCCCCGCCGAAGCCGCACCGGCGACCGGCCGGCACCCCACCCTGCGGCACGGCTCGGCCGCACGCGCCGGGCTGCTCGCCCCCCATCTGCGCCGGCTCGTCACCGACGCCGAGACGTTCCTCGGCCCCTCCCCGCACACCCCTGGTACGCCGGTGCCGTCCTGCTCGCCGGGCGGGGCGGCACCGTCGCCCTGCACCGGCCGCTCGGCATGGCGGTGCGTTACCGGGCCTACGACGTGAAGACCGACACCGGCGTCGAGTTCCCGGCAGCCGAACAGATCCCGATGGCCGAGGACACCGTCTTCGACCTGGCTTCGGTGTCGAAGCTGTTCACCTCGATCCTCGCCGTGCAGCAGACGGAGCGGGGCGGGCTGGAGCTGGAGGCGAAGGTCGCCTCGTACCTGCCGGAGTTCGCACGCGCGGGCAAGCAGGACATCACGATCCGTCAGCTCCTCACGCACACCTCGGGTTTCCGTGCCTGGATCCCGCTGTACAGCGCGCCCACGTACGAGGAGAAGCTCCAGCTCATCTGGAACGAGGCGCCGGTCAGCGCGCCGGGCACGGCGTATCTGTACTCGGACCTGAACCTCATCTCGCTCCAGCTCGTCCTGGAACGGATCACGGGCCGCACCCTGGACGTCCTCCTGCGTGACGAGATCACCGCGCCGCTCGGCCTGCGCCGCACCCGCTACAACCCGCCCGCCTCCTGGCGCCCGAAGATCGCGGCCACGGAGGACGCTCGCCCACCGTGGTCCGGGCTCGACCGCGGCCTGGTGTGGGGCCAGGTGCACGACGAGAACGCCTTCAGCCTCGGCGGAGTGGCGGGGCACGCGGGCGTGTTCTGCGACGCCTGGGACCTCGCGGTCCTCGGCCGGACGCTG
Source organism: Streptomyces tuirus (assembly GCA_018195615.1). Classification (GTDB taxonomy): domain Bacteria; phylum Actinomycetota; class Actinomycetes; order Streptomycetales; family Streptomycetaceae; genus Streptomyces; species Streptomyces tuirus_A. The sequence continues at coordinate 441,141 of JAGTPG010000002.1, forward strand.
CTCAACGGCGGTGTCTACGGACGGGCCCGGATCCTTGAAGCCGAGTCGGTGGAGCTGATGTTCACCGACTTCAACACCGCGTTCCCCGGGGACGAGCACGGCCTCGGCTTCGAGCTGTACCAGCACTGGTACATGGGCGCCATGGCCACGCCGCGCAGCGCCGGGCACACCGGCTTCACGGGCACCTCGCTGGTGCTCGACCCGACGACCGACTCATTCCTCGTGATCCTCAGTAACTCGGTGCATCCGGTGCGGAGTTGGCGTTCCGGGTCCGCGCCCCGGGTGGCCGCCGCGAACCACCTGGCCCGAGCCGTGCCGGTCCGGCCGGCGCGGGGCCGGACCTCCTGGTTCTCCGGGATGGCCGTATCCGCCACGGCGACACTCTCCCTCCCCGCACTCGACACCTCGTCCGGCGGGGCGCGGCTGCGCTGCTCGCTGTGGTGGGACACCGAGCCGAAGGCCGACGTCCTGGTCCTGGAGGCGACGGCCGACGGCGGCACGACCTGGCAGCCGGTGCCCTTCACGACGTCCCGCCGTGGCGAGGAACCCCGGCAGCACCCGTCGGGCTCGGTCACCGGCTGGTCCGGCCGTGTCTGGCACGCGGTCACGGCCGACCTCCCCGCCGGGCGTCAGCTCACCACACGCTGGCGGTACGCCACGGACCGGCTGTACGTCGGCCGTGGCTGTTACGTGGACGGGCTGCGTGTGACGACGGCCGACGACGTCCTGTTCGACGAGACGCGCCCAGCGGACGCGTCGCGTGTCGACGCCGTGGGATGGACGCCGTCGGCCGACTGAGGCGGTTGGGTCACTGGTTGAAGACGGCCTTCTGCACCTCGTTCGGTCCCTCGAAGCGGTCCTCCTTCAGGTGGTCGAGGGTGCTGACGACCTTCTCGTCGGCGTGGTTGCTGCGAGCACGCTCCACCAGGTGCTGCCTGTCCGTGGGGTAGTCCATGCCCTTGAGGGCCTTCTGGAGGTCGGTCGGGCTGAGCTCGGCCATGAGAGCCTCCCGTGGGGGGTGGTGCGGCCGTCCGCGCGGGGCGGTCGGCTCGTACGGTTTTTCTTCGTTTTGTCGGAGTGCCCCGGATGGGGGTGCGATTCAGTCGATTCCGTTTTCCAGCACGGCCATCGCCGCGTTGTGCCCCGGCACCCCGCTCACACCACCCCGCGCACCGCGCCGGCCCCGCAGAGCAGCACGTTCGCGTGCCGGGTCTCCACGCCCCAGCGGCCGGTTCCTTCCTGGGCGTAGGGCCAGCTCAGCTCGCGGTGGAAGATGTTGCCGCCGGGCAGCCCGAGGTCCCGCTCCAGGTCGAGCGGGGTCTTCGCCTCGATGCAGGGCCGTCCGTCGGCGTCGGTGGCCAGACAGCCGGCGAGGGGTTCGGCCAGGTGGGCGTCGAGCTGGGCGAGTATCGACTTCAGGAGGTCCTCACGGACGGCGTCGTTGTCCCGCTCGAACAGGCGGGCCGGGGTGTGCAGGCCGAAGAGGGTGAGCGTCTGGTAGCCCCGCTCGGCCAGGTCGGGGCCGAGGATGGTCGGGTCGGTGAGCGAGTGGCAGTAGATCTCGGACGGCGGCGCGGCGGGCAGGTCACCGGCGGCGGCCTGGGCGTGGGCGGCGGCCAGCTGCTCGTAGCCCTCGGCGATGTGGAAGGTACCGGCGAACGCCTCGCGCGGGTCGACGGCGCTGTCGCGCAGCCGCGGCAGTCGCTCAAGCAGCATGTTCACCTTCAGCTGGGCTCCCTCGGCGGGCTCCGGGGGTGTGTCGCCGGTCAGTTCCGCCAGGGCCTGCGGGGAGGCATTCACCAGGACGTGCCGGGCGGCGACGGTGGCCTCGCCGTCGGCGGTGCGGTAGGTGACCTCGGCCGTACGGCCGTCCGTGGCGATGCGCAGCGCCTCATGGCCGGTGGCGAGGACGGCGCCAGCGGCACGTGCCGCGCCGGCCAGTGCCTCGGTGAGGGCTCCCATGCCGCCGACCGGCACGTCCCAGTCGCCGGTGCCGCCGCCGATCACGTGGTAGAGGAAGCAGCGGTTCTGCTTCAGCGAGGGGTCGTGGGCGTCGGCGAAGGTGCCGATGAGCGCGTCGGTGAGGACCACACCCCGGACCAGGTCGTCGGCGAAGCGCTCCTCGACGGCGACGCCGATCGGCTCCTCGAACAGCGTCCGCCAGGCCTGCTCGTCGTCGAGGCGGCGGCGCAGTTCCTCGCGGGTGGGCAGCGGCTGGGTGAGGGTCGGGAAGACCCGCTGGGCGACGCGGCCGGTCATGCCGTAGAAGTCCTGCCAGGCCCGGTACTCGCGGTCGGAGCCGGTGAGCCGGGCGAAGGCCTCCCTGGTCCGCCGTTCGCCGCCGCCGACGAGCAGCCCGGTGGGCCGGCCGTCGCGTTCGGCGGGCGTGTAGGAGGAGACGGTGCGGGTGCGGACCCGGAAGTCCAGGCCGAGGTCCCGGACGATCTTCTTCGGCAGCAGGCTGACCAGGTACGAGTAGCGCGACAGCCGGGCGTCGACCCCGGCGAAGGGCCGGGTGGACACCGCCGCGCCGCCGGTGTGGTCCAGCCGCTCCAGGACCACCACGGAGCGGCCGGCCCGGGCCAGGTAGGCGGCGGCGACCAGGCCGTTGTGGCCTCCGCCGACGATGACGGCGTCGTACGTCCGGTGTGCGCGGGGTCCCTCGGGTGCGGTCATGGTTCTTCGTAACACGGGGTGATCCGGGTCGGCCAGACGGGCACCGGACGGCGGCCTTGCCCGCAGCGTGTGTCACCCCCCGGCCGACGCCCCCTGCCCGCGCAGGGCCGCCACCCTCCGGTACAGCGCCACGGCCTCCTCGCTCCGGCCCAGCTGCTGGAGGCAGTGCGCCTCGTCGTTGCGGCTGGCGAGGGTGTCGGGGTGGTCCGCGCCGAGGACGCGTTCGCGGGCCGCGGCGACGTGGCGGTAGTCGGTGAGCGCGTCGGCCCAGCGGCCCAGCCAGCCCAGGCCGACGGCGACCTCGCGACGGCTGACCAGGGTGTCCGGGTGGTCGGGGCCGAGGACCCGCTCGCGGATCGCGCTCACGTCACGGGACTCGGCGAGGGCCTCCTCCCAGCGTCCCAGCCGTCCCAGGTTGACGCAGCGGCCGTGACGGGCGCGCAGCGTCTCGGGGTGGGAAGGGCCCTGGACGCGGGTGCGGTCGTCGGCCAGCTCGCCGTAGACGTCCAGGGCCTCGGCGCTGCGGCCGAGGCGGCCCAGACTGATGCCGATCTCGTGCCGGGCGGCGAGCGTGTCGGGGTGGTCGGGGCCGAGGGCGCGGGCGCGGGCCTCGGCGACCTCGCGGTAGGTCTCCAGAGCCTGGGCCCAGCGGCCCAGTTGGCCGAGCGCGTAGGCGACTTCGTAGCGGGTGACGAGGGTGTCGGGGTGGTCCGGGCCGAGCACCCGGGCGCGGGCGGCGGCCACCTCGCGGGCCATGCGGTGGGAGTCCTCCAGGCGGCCGAGGCGGCTGAGATTGAAGGCGAGGTTGTGCCGGCAGCGCAGGGTGTCGGGATGGTCGGGACCCATGATGCGTTCGCGTGCGGTCAGCACCGACGTGTACACCCGGTGGGCGTCGAAGGGACGGCCCAGCTGGCCGAGCACGTACGCCATCTCCTGGCGGGCGGCCAGGGTGTCGGGGTGGTCGGCGCCGAGTATCCGGATTCTCGCCTCGGCGACGTGCTTGTACTCACGCAGGGCGTCCGGGGCGCGGCCGGTGCGGCTGAGGCTGAAGGCTACCTCGTAGCGGCTGGCGAGGGTGTCGGGGTGGTCGGGGCCGAGGAGGTGCTCGCGTTCGGCGGCGACCGCCCGGTGCACCTCCCCCGCCTCCGCCCAGCGGCCGAGCCGGCCCAGGCTCAGGCCCGCGTTGTGCCGCCCGGCCAGGGAGGTCAGGACCTCCGGGGACGGCGCGGGCCGCGTCTCGGGGACGGGTTCCGCGACGGGGCCGGTGGCGGGCCGTGCGATCCACTCGCCGGACAGACCGGCCGCCGGGTCCGCCGGCGTGGTGCGCAGGCCGGCGCCGGCCGCCTTGCGGCCGGTGGTCATGCCGCGGGTCCAGGACGGCAGCCGTCCCGCGTGCGCCAGGGCGTCCGGGGCGTGCCGGGCCGCCAGGACGGTCGGTACGTACGCCGGCGCGGCCCGGTGCGCGCTGATCCGGCGGGCCAGCTCGCGGGCGTCGTCCGGGCGTTGGCCGGGTTCCTTGGCGAGCAGGTCCAGGACGACCCGCTCCAGGTACTCGGGCAGTTCGGGCCGGTGCTCGCGCGGCGGGCGGGGCGGGGTGTCGCGGTGGCCGACGAGGATCGCCCAGGCGTCGTCGAGGTCGAACGGCGGTACGCCGGTGGCGATCTCGTACAGCACGCAGCCGAACGAGTACAGGTCGCTGCGCTGGTCGACCTCGGTGCCGCCGATCTGCTCCGGGGACATGTAGTGCGGGGTGCCCATGGCGATGCCGGTGCCGGTCAGCCGGGAGGTGAAGCCGATGTCGTGGCCGAGGCGGGCGATGCCGAAGTCGCAGATCTTCACCGTGCCGTCGCCGATCCGCACGATGTTGGCGGGCTTCAGATCGCGGTGGACGATGCCCTGTTCGTGGCAGTAGGCGAGGGCGGCGGCGACCTGCTCGGCGATCTCGACGACGTCCGCGACCGGCAGCGGGTGCTGCTTGTTGTCCTCCAGGAGCTGGCTGAGGTTGCGGCCGTCCAGCAGCTCCATGACGAGGTAGAGGACGCCGTCGGACTCGCCGAAGTCGTGCACGACGGTGATGCCGCGATGCTGGAGCGCGGCGGCCACCCGGGCCTCACGGCGGAACCGCTCCCGCAGCACGCGGGTGAAGGCGTGGTCGTGGTGCGGGCTCGGCGGTTTGAGGCACTTGACGGCGACGTGCCGGCCCAGGGACTCGTCCCGTGCCCGCCACACCTCGCCCATGCCACCGCGCCCGATCAGGTCGAGCAGCCGGTACCGGCCCTGGATGAGTCTGCTGTCCCCCATGTCGCGCGACGCTCCCCCCGGTAGCTGTCCGCCCGCCCCTCCCCATGGCCCATCCAGTATGGCGGCCTATCGTCCGAGTTTGTACGGTGCCGGGCGCGCGTCCGGGCCGAGCCTCGCCATGGCGCGCAGGATGTGTTTGGGCGGGAGTTGCCAGCGCAGACGTGCGGGAATGCGGCGCAGCAGGAGGCCGGTGAGGCGCAGTTGCCCGGTGGCGGTGGCGGGTGCGGGGGCCGGTCTGCCGTACAACTCGTGGGCGTATGGCGGCAGGGAGGCGTACGCCAGTTGTGCCACGCGCCGCCACAGCAATGCGCGCGCCGGTACGAGGAGCGGGTGCGTCGGTGGGCGGAGCAGGAAGTCGTCCACATCGCGTGCCTCGGGTCCCGCGGCCAGTTCAGGGCGCACCTTGCCGAAGTACGCGGCGAGTTCGGCCCGGTCGCCGGGTACGGCTCCGGGGTCGAGGCCCACCAGGCGTGCGCTCTCCCGGTGTTCGTGGATGTAGCGGTCGGCTTCGGCGTCGGTGAGGCGGAATCCGGACCTGCGCAGGACGTCCAGATAGGAGTCGATCTCGGCGCAGTGCACCCACAGCAGCAGCCCGGGTTCGTCGACGCCGTAGCGCTCGCCGGTGTCCGGGTCGGTCGCCGTCAGCATGCTGTGGATCTTGCGGACGCGGCCGCCCGCCCGCTCCGCGGCCTCCGCGGTGCCGTACGTCGTCGTGCCGACGAAATTCGCGGTGCGCATCAGACGTCCCCAGGCGTCCCGCCGGAAGTCGGAGTTCTGCATCACGCCGCGTACCGCGCGGGGTGCAGGGCCTGGAGGTAGAGCGCCCGGATGCCGGCGATCCACATCATCGGGTCACCGTGCACCTGCCAAGTCACCGAGCTCGGACCGAACAGCCCGGGATCCGCGCCGCTCATGCGACTCACCTCCGCCCGGCGCCCACGATGACACAGCTCGAACAGCCGGTCGATACCGCCTGGTTCGGTTCCGCAACCGTCCGGTTGTTGAGATTTCACCCACCCGGTCGACGGTTTGGTAAGGCTCCCCTTATATGCTGACGCAGCCGATCAAGCCCCGCCTCGGGCCGCAGCGGCATGCCCGACCCCCGGCACGACAGGATCCGACATGCGCACCACCCCCCGCGGCCTCATAGCGGCGCTCGCTCTCACCCCTCTACTGGCAGGCTGCTTCGCGCCGAGTGACAGCGACGGCGGCACGGGAGCCGGAGCGGGATCGGGCGGGCGACTGCGGGTCGCTCTGGCCGTGCCGCCGGCGCAGGCGCTCTCCCCGTACAGCAACGACGCCACCGTGCTGAGCAAGCTGTCCGTCGCCGAGGGCCTCACCGCCCTCGACAAGAACGGCACGGCCAAGCCCGCGCTGGCGAAGTCCTGGAAGCAGGACAACGACACCACCTGGACCTTCGAGCTGCGCGAGGCCGAGTTCCAGGACGGCACGAAGCTCACCGCCGAGTCCGTCGTCAACGCGCTCGACCACGCGAGCGCGGCCAAGCCCAAGCCCCGCGTCCTGAGCGACGTGACCCTCACCGCCGAGGCCGAGGACGCCGACACCGTCACCCTCACCACCAAGTCGCCCGACCCGGTGCTGCCGCTGCGGCTGGCCAGTCCCGCACTGGCGATCCTGTCGGCGAAGGCGTACGCGAAGGACGGCGCCGTGAGCCCCGTCGGCACCGGCACCGGCCCGTTCGAGATCACCCGGCTGGGCGGCAAGGCAAAGGCGACGCTCGACCGCTTCGACGGCTACTGGGGCGGAAAGGCGAAGGCGCCCGGCATCGACGTCAGCTGGATCGCCGACGGCACGGCCCGCGCCAACGCGCTGCGCGGCGGCGAGGCCGACATCGCCGAGTGGATCCCCACCGCCCAGGCGAAGCTGCTGGACGAGGGCACCCGGCACGAGGTGCCCTCGGTGCGCACCGACAGCTTGATCCTCAACACCGGCAGCGGCCTGTTCACCGACGCCGGTCTGCGTGCCGCCGCCCGCGAGGCCGTCGACGGTTCCGAGTTGGTCGACTCCGTCTTCGGCGGGTACGCCGACCCCGCACAGGGGCTGTTCGGGCCCGCTGTGCCCTGGGCCGCGGACCAGCGGGTGGAGGTGACCGGCCGCACCAAGGCGGCGTCCACCGCCCAGGTGAGGGCCGGGACCAAGGGCAGGACGCTGCGGCTGGCCACCTACACCAACCGGGCCGAGCTTCCCGAGGCCGCGACCGTGCTCCAGCAGCAGCTGGAGAAGGCCGGGTTCACCGTGAAGCAGGACGTGCGCGAGTACACGCAGATGGAGGCCGACCTGCTCGCCGGGAAGTACGACGCCCTCGTCTTCTCCCGGGTGACCCTCCTCGACACCGGTGACGCGGTCGACTACCTCGCCAGCGACTTCACGAGCGACGGCGTCTACAACATCGCCGGCCTGAAGGACACCGCGGTGGACAAGGCCATCCGGGCCGCCGCCGCGGAGCGCGACACGGAGCGCCGCCACGAGAAGATCATGCGGGCGGAGGCGGAGATCCTGCGGACCGACGCCGTGGTGCCGCTGGTCCACGAGCAGGCGGTGCAGGGCATCGCGAGCGACGTCGAGGGCGTGATCCTCGACCCGCGCGAGCGTTCCCTGGTCGATGTCGACACGCGTCTGAAGTGACCGTATGAGCCTCGCGCACGCCCCCGCCGCCGCCCGCCCGTCCCTCTGGCCGGCGGCGGTCGGCCGTGTGCTCGCCGGAGGGGCGCTGCTCGGTGCGGTGGCGCTGTTGCCGTGGTTGTCCGGGGCGGACCCGGCGCGCACGGTGCTGCGGGCCCGCTCCGCCGACCAGAACCCGACTCCGGCCGAACTGGCCCTCGTACGCGAGCAGTTGGGGCTGGACGAGGGACCGCTCCCGCATCTCGCGCGCTGGCTGGGCGGCCTGCCGCGCGGGGACGCGGGCGTCTCGTGGGTCTCCGGCGAACCGGTCATGCCGCAGGTGACGACCGCCCTGTCGATCTCCCTGACGCTGATGCTGGGCGCGCTCGCGGTCACGGTCGTGGTGGCCGCGCTGGTGTGCGCCCGTACGGTCTTCCTCGGCTCCCGGCGCCGGCTGCGGCGGGACCGGGCGGGCACCACGGCCGCCGTGCTGGCCGCGCTGCCGAAGTTCCTGCTCGCCTCGGTGCTGGCCACGGTGTGCGGGGTGTGGTGGGGGTGGTTCCCGTCCAGCGGGTGGGAGGGGCCGCAGTCGATGGTGCTGCCCTCGCTGGCCCTCGGCGTCCCGTCGGGCGCGATGCTCGGCGGCCTGCTCGACCAGGCGCTGCCCGCGGCCTTCCACGAACCGTGGGCGCGCACGGCGTACGCCGTCGGGCTCCCGTCCGGTCACATCGCCCGCAACGCGCTGCGCCGCACCCTGCCCGGGATGCTGCCGCAACTGCTGCCGACCGTCGTCGCCCTGGTCGGCGGGGCGGTCGCGGTGGAGAAGATATTCAACATCCCGGGGCTCGGCCGGCTCGCTCTGGATGCCGCCGTCGCGCAGGACCTCCCGGTGCTGCAGACCGCGACCCTGGCCCTGGTCCTGCTCGGCGTGGGTGCCGGCGTCCTGATCCGGGCCCTGCGCCACTCGCTCCTCGGCCGTCCGCTGCGCGACGGCGCCCTGCCGGCCCTGCACCGCCCTCCGCTCATCCCCTCGCGCTCCCTGCGCTGGATCACCGCCGCCTGCGCCCTGGTCCTGCTCGTCCTCGTCACGGCGGGCCTGTTCCGCGACCCGTCGCAGGTCGACACGGTGGCACGGCTGCTCCCCCCGTCCCTGCAACACCCGCTGGGCACCGACGCGTTGGGCCGGGACCTGCTGGCCCGGCTGGGCCACGGGGCGCTGCGCACGGCCGGCGTCGCCCTCGCGGTGACCGCGGTCAGCGCGGTCACCGGACTCCTGCTGGGCATGGCCCCGCGGGCGAGCGCCGGTCCCACGGAAGTCGTGTCGACGCTGCCCGCCGTCCTCACGGGGCTGCTGATCGCGGGCGTCACCGGGCCGTCGGTGTGGGGCGCGGCGGGAGCGGTGTGCGTGGTCGGCTGGAGCCCGTACGCCGCGCAGGCCGCCGCGCTGGTGGAACAGGAACAGGCGAGCGGTCACATCGCCGCGTCCGTCGCGCTCGGCGCGGGGCGGCTGCACCTGCTGCGCCGCCACCTGCTCCCCGCGGTCGTACCGGCCCTGCTCCGCAACGCCCTGCTCCGGCTCCCCACGACCGTCCTGGTCCTGGCGTCCCTCGGCTTCCTGGGCCTGGGCGAACAGCCGCCCACCCCGGAGTGGGGCCGGCTGCTGTCGGAGAACCAGCCGTACGCCGAGCTGGCCCCCTGGACGGTGCTGGGCCCGGCTGCCGCGCTGGTGGTGCTGTCCGTGCTGGCGGTGACGGGCAGCGTACTGGGACGCGGCAAGGGCGCGGGCGGCGAGTAGCGGCCTCTCACCGCACTCGCCTGCCCCTGCCTTACGCTGGGATACAGATACCCCGGGGGTACACCGTCCCGAGAGGAGTCGTCGCCGTGTTCTTCATCGACACCCTGCAATTCGAGGGCCTGGGCAACCACAGTCACCTGGCCGGCGGGCCCGACGCCGCGGTCGTGGTGGATCCCCCGCGCGACATCGACCAGGTCATCGCCGCAGCCGCCCGCCGCGGGGTGCGCATCGCCTATGTGGCCGAGACCCATGTGCACAACGACTACGTCACCGGCGGCCTGGAACTGGCCCGCACGACCGGGGCCCGCTACCTGGTGCCGGCCGGGGCAACGGTGTCGTTCGCCCGCACGCCTGTCTCCGACGGCGACTCGTTCACGGTGGACGAGGACCTGCTGCTGCGTGCCATGTCCACTCCCGGTCACACCCCGCACCACATGTCGTATGTCCTGGAGGAGGGCGGCCGGGCGGTGGCGGCGTTCACCGGCGGGTCGCTGCTGATCGGCGGTGTCGGGCGGCCGGACCTGGTGGAACCGCGGCTGACCGAGCGGCTGGCGCGCGCCCAGCACGCCTCCGCGCACCGCCTGGCCGACGCGCTCGACGACGACGTGCGGGTGCTGCCCACGCACGGCTTCGGCAGCTTCTGCACCTCCGCACAGGCCGAAGGGGACGCGACGACGATCGGCGCGGAGCGCAAGAAGAACGACGCGCTGACCATGGACGTGGACACCTTCGTCGCGGAGATGCTCGCCGGTCTGGACGATGTGCCCGCGTACTACGCGCACATGGGTCCGGCCAACGCAGCCGGTCCCGCCCCCGTCGACCTCACGCCGCCGCGGTCGGCCGACGCCGAGGAGATCGCCTCCCGGCTGGCGGACGGAGAGTGGGTGGTGGACCTGCGCAGCCGCGTCGCCTTCGCCGAGGGTCATGTGCCCGGCTCGTTCAACTTCGAGGGCGAGGGCAAACTGGCCACCTACCTGGCGTGGCTGATTCCCTGGGGCAAGCCCGTCACCCTGCTGGCCTCCTCCCCGGAGCAGATCACCGCGGCGCAGCGGGAACTGACCCGCGTGGGCATCGACCGTCCGGCCGCCGCCGCCACCGGAGAGGCGCGCTCCTGGATCCGCGAGGGCGAGCGACCGGCCTCGTTCCGCCGCGCCCGCTTCGCCGATCTCGCCGAGGCCCGCGGGCGCGGCGAGCAGGTCGTGGTGCTGGATGTGCGGCGTGAGTCCGAGCGGGCCGACGGGGCCGTCGACGGCTCGGTGCACATTCCCGTCCACGAGTTGCACGGCCGCCTCGGGGATGTTCCCGCCGGGGTGGTGTGGGTGCACTGCGCAGGCGGCATGCGCGCGGCGATCGCCGCGTCCCTGCTGGACGCCGCCGGGCGTGAGGTGGTCGCCGTCGACGACGCCTTCACGGCGGCCACCGACGCCGGCCTGTCCGTCACCGGTCCGGCCGGCACCGACTGAACCGCGTCACACCTTCCGCGTGCGGGGCGGTGCGCTTCCCTCAGGCCAGCGAGAGGAAGAGCTTCTCCAGCCGCGTCCGCATCTCCTCACGGTCCTCGGAGGCCGCCGTGCCCCGTCGGTCAGGCATTGCTGGAGGCCGGTGGCGATGATCGCGAAGCCCGCCTTGTCCAGCGCCCGGGACGCCGCCGCCAGCTGTGTGACCACGTCCTCGCAGTCCCGCCCCTCCTCGATCATCTTGATCACACCGGCGATCTGGCCATGCGCCCGACGCAACCTGTTGACCACCGTCTTCAGTTCCTCAGCCGCCATCGCCAGTTCCACGACCCACGCTCCTTCACGGATACCCCCACGGGTATCCTACCGAAGGGCTGACAACACCGAGAGCAAGGAAACGTCGCCGATGTACGCACCCCTGGCGCATACGCGACCGGCCACCTGCCCGACGCCCACAACGTCCCCTCGACCTCCGGTCACGCTGCCGGGACAGCCAGTTCGTCGTGCCGTTGCTCGCCGAGCACCACCTTGAGCGCGCCCGTGTCCGCGGCGTGTGCGAAGACCTCGTAGGCCTCCTCCATCTGGTCCAGGACGAAGGTGTGGGTGACCAGTGACGCCGTGTGCACGCGGCCGGAGGCCGCCATGCTCAGCAGCGTGGGCGTGGAAGACGTGTCGACGAGGCCGGTGGTGATGGTCACGTTCTTGATCCACAGGTCCTCGAGGTGCAGGGTCGCGGGTTTGCCGTGGACACCGACATTGGCCACCCGGCCGCCGGGCCGGACCATGCGGGTGCACATCTCGAAGCTCTCCGGCACTCCCACCGCCTCGATGACCACGTCGGCGCCGATGTCGTCGGTGAGATCGGCGACGAGTTGCTCCGGTTCGTCGCGCACGGGGACGACGGCGTCGGCACCGAGCCGCCTGGCGGCCTCGAGCCGGGAGTCGGCGAGGTCCACGGCGATGATCCGCTCCGGCGAGTACAGCCGGGCGGTGAGGATGGCGGCGAGTCCGATCGGCCCGGCCCGACGACGGCGACCGTGTCACCGGGCCGCACACCTCCGTTGATCACGCCCACCTCGTAGGCGGTCGGGAAGATGTCCGCGAACAGTACGGCGTCCTGGCTCTCCAGCGCGCCCGGCAGCGGATGCACGGACAGGTCGGCGTGGGGTACGCGCACGTACTCCGCCTGTGTGCCGTCGATCAGATGGCCGAGGATCCAGCCCCCGCCGCCCTGGCACTGACCGTACGCACCGTCCTTGCAGAAGCGGCAGCGGCCGCACGCGGTGATGCAGGAGACGAGGACCCGGTCGCCCGGCCGGACGGTGCGGACATCGCTGCCGGTCTCGACGATCTCACCGACCGCTTCGTGCCCCAGCACCGTGCCCGAGGGCACCTCCGGCACGTCGCCCTTGAGGATGTGCAGGTCCGTACCGCAGATGGTGACGGCCTCGACCCGGACGATGGCATCCGTGGGGTCCTTGATGCCCGGGTCCGGGACGTCCTGCCAGGCGGAGTGCCCGGTGCCGTGGAAAACGAAGCCCTTCATGGCCGTTCCTCCTTGGTACTCCGGACGTTCGGCCCTCTCCATCCATCTTTGACCAGAATGGTGACCTTCGCTTGGTCCGGGTCGTGCGGTATGAGCCGTGAAGGGACACCGGCAGTGGGAACCCGGGGCTTGACGGCTTCCGCGGCATGCCGGCCGCGCACCTGCGGGAGCGGGAGCGGCCCGGGCGCGCTTCGAGGAGGAAGGGGTGCCACCATGGCCAAGCCGGTGGTGGTGGGCGTGGACGGTTCGCCGTCGAGTCTGAACGCGGTCGAGGTCGCGGGCCACGAGGCCGAGATCCGCGGTGCGGAACTGCGATTGGTGCACGCCTTCGGATCGCCGTCCCCTCACCTGCCCCCCGGATGGCCGGCGTGGAACCCCGCCGGGGCGGGCGTGCGTGAACTGCTCGACGGCACACTGGCGGAGGCCGCGCGGCGGGCCCGCGGCACAGCACCGCATGTGGACATCACCCGCGACGTCACCGTGGGTGAGCCACTGATGGTGCTGGAGATCGCCTCGCGCACGGCCTCGCTGGTGGTGGTCGGCAGCCGTGGTCTGGGCGCCTTCGGCAGCCTGCTGCTCGGCTCGACGTCCGCACACCTCGCCGCGCACGCCCGCTGCCCCGTCCTGGTGGTGCGGGGGCGGCCGAGCCCGGAGGGACCCGTCGTGCTGGCGGTCGACAACACGCCCGCCTCCGAGGAAGCCGTACGCTTCGCCTTCGCCGAGGCATCCCTGCGCGGCGCGGACCTCACGGCGCTGCATGTGTGCCGGGCAGGTGGCTCGGATGCCTACGACGGGCCGGCCGATCCGCCCTTCGTCACCTATGACGAGACCCATCTGCGCAAGCACGCGGAGCACGTTCTCGACGTGGCGCTCGCGGGGCGACAGGAGCGGTATCCGGACGTCGCGGTGCGGCCCAGGCCGATCGTCGGCCGGGTGCGCCACACCCTCATCGAGGTGAGCGCGGACGCGCAGCTGCTCGTCGTCGGTGCCCGGGGTCGAGGTGGCTTCACGGGCCTGCTGCTGGGCTCGGTCAGCCAGGCCGTCCTGCACCACGCGCAGTGCCCTGTCGCGGTGGTTCGTCATGGCGCCGAGTGACCCCGCACCCGCGCCCCAAGTCCCGTCCGACGAGCCCGGACGGTGGATCGCTCGTAGATTGAACCTCCAGGAAGTCGCGCTCCCGAGCGCGTGATGACAGTGGACATCGATTTCACGGCCTTCTTCGACACGACACCGAGCCCGTACCTGGTTCTGGACGCGGACCTGGTGATCCGCTACGTCAACCCGGAGTACCTGCAGACCACCGGCCGGGCCAGGAACGAACTGATCGGCAAGTTCTTCTTCGACGCCCTGCCGCGAGGCCCGGGCACACCCGAGGACGCGCAACAGAACGTGGAGGCGTCACTGCGCCGGGTCCTGGAGACCGGGAAACCCGACACCCTGGTGCTCCAGCGCTACGACATTCCCGTTCCCGGCCGGCCGGGCAGGTTCGAAGAACGGTGGTGGTCCAAGATCCACACTCCGCTTCCCGGGCCGGACGGCACGGTGAGGTGGATCGTCCAACGGGCCGAGGACGTCACCGCCTTCTTCCACTCGGGCCGGGCACGACAGCTCACCGAGGAATTCACCGAGCGGGAGAAGGGCCTGGCCGCCGAGCTCTACGCGCGGACCAGCGAACTGCACCGGCTGAACCAGGAACTGCTCCAGGCCCATGCCCGTGAACGGCAGGTCGCCGTCACCCTGCAGGAGGCCATGCTCTCAGCGCCCGACCTGGACCGGCACGACAACATCGCCGTGCGCTACCTGCCGGCGACCACCTCACTGAACGTCTGCGGCGACTGGTACGACGTCGTCGACCTGCCGCCCGACCGCTACTCCGCGGCTGTCGGAGACGTCGTCGGCCACGGCCTGCACGCCGCGGCCGTCATGGGCATGCTCCGCAGCGCCCTGAGCGCCGCCATCCGCGCCACTCCCAGCCCCGCCCAGGCACTGGAGGTCCTCGGCCTCTACGCCCGATCCGTGGACGGCGCGATGGCCGCGACCGCGGTCAAGGTACTCATCGACACCCGCAGCAGGCTGATCATCTACAGCAACGCCGGCCACCCACCGCCCGTCCTGCTCCATCAGGGCGGGACCTACGACCTGATGGACAAGGCAACGGATCCGCCACTCGGCACCCGCGAGCACCATGTCCCCCGACCTCAGGCCGGCCTCGCCTACTCTCCCGGAGACACGTTGGTGCTGTACACCGACGGTCTCATCGAACGCCATGACGAGGACATCGACGTCGGCCTGGCCCGTCTGACGACAGCACTGGTCGAGGCCCATGGCCTCCCTCCCGACCTGCTCGCTGACGCACTGCTGGTCCGCCTCGACGTCACCGGGGGCGCCCCTGACGATGTCGCCCTCGTCGTCATCCGCCTGTAGCCCGGCGTCCTCCGACAGCTTCACAGCCCTGTGAAGCGGGCTCGCTGGTTGGCACCAGGCCACGTTCACATGAGGGGGATGGGATCAGTGGGCGGGCCTGCGGCCCGTCAGTGGTGCGGGGCGGCGATGGCGGCGAGATGCGCGCCGGGGCGGACGGAGAGTCCGTTCATGTTGTAGATGATCTTTCCGGTGGCGTTGGCGGTGATCTTGCGCTCGGCGCCGTCGACCGGGTCGATGATGCGGCCGATGGTCTGTCCCTCGGTCACCTCGTCACCGGTGGCCGCGTCCGGGTACCAGAGGCCTGCGGCCGGCGACTCGACGTCGCCCGTCCAGATCCAGTCGCGTGGCTGCACGGCCGGCTGCTTGATGTGCTCCGACGCCTCGATGGCACCGAGGTGGTGCAGGATCCGGTAGAGGGCGTCGAGCAGCCTGCGCACGGTGGCGGGGCGCGGTCGCCGAGTTGGCCGGTCTCGACGAGGATCGCGGGGATGCCCTGCCGGTTCGCCGCGGCGTGGCTGTTCCCGCCGTCGGCACTGGTGCCGAAGATGACCAGCTCGTATCCGACCGCGTGGGCCAACGCCTTGTTCTTCGCGTCCAGTTCGGCGTCGCCGGTCAGGCGGTAGCCGACGAAGTCGAGCAGGTACTGGTCGATGCCGCCGCTGTGCAGGTCCACGTATGCGTCGGCGCCGTCGATCAGGTGCTCGAACAGCCAGGCCGCCATGCGGTCGGTGGGGCCGCCATCCTTGTCGCCGGGGAAGACGCGGTTGATGTTGACGCCGTCCAGCGGGGAGATGTTGAGCCGTCCGCCGTAGACGGCCGGGGGTTGGCCACGGGGCAGATCACCAGCTGGCCGGCGATCTCGTCCGGTTCCAGCAGCCCGGCCAGGCGGGTGGTGGCGTCGACGGGGATGAACTCGCCGCCGTGGACGCCACCGGTGATCACGACCCTCGGGCCGGGACGGGAGCCGTTGACGAGGATCAGGGGGACGTCCACCGTCGTGGTGCCCAGGTCGGCGGGCAGGGTCCCGCGGGTCTTCCGGCCGGGCTCTGCCCTCAGCGCGCCGATGGTCAGGGTCATGTGCTTGCTCTTTTCCGACTCAGGCCGTGGAAACGGCCGAGCGCAGCTCGGGGAGGGACAGGACCTCGTCCAGCATGTCGACGTAGAGATCCACGTGCTCGCGGCGGAAGGTCATGGGCGGTTTGATCTTCAGTACGTTGTCGTGCACGCCATTGGGGAAGACGATGACGCCTCGCTCCTTCATGAGTTCGGTGACCATGAAGGCCTGCTCGGTGGCCGGTGTTTTGGTGGTGCGGTTACGGACCAGTTCGACTCCGAGGTAGAGCCCTTCCGCCCGCACGTCACCGATGAGCGGTTGACGCTGCTGGAGCTCGCGCAGCGACTGGGCGAAGTACCCGCCCACGCTCACGGCGTTCTCCCTCAGCCCGTCCTGCTCGACGATGTCGAGCACGGCCTCGCCGATCGCGCAGGAGACCGGGTTGCCGCCGAAGGTGTTGAAGTACTTCATACCCGTGTCGAACGCGTCGGCGATCTCCCGAGTCGTGACCACCGCCGCGAGGGGATGCCCGTTCCCGAGCGGCTTGCCCATCGTGACGATGTCCGGGACCACCCCCTGGAGCTCGAACCCCCACCAGGGCCCGAGTCGTCCGACGCCGACCTGGACCTCGTCGGAGATGCACAGGGCGCCCGCCCGCCTGGCAGCGGTGAACACGCCGTCGAGGTAGCCGTCGGGGAACACGATGTTCCCACCCGATCCCATCAGGGACTCGGCGATGAAGGCGGCCGGGGCCGGCCGTCGGCAGTGATCCGCTCGATGACAGCCGCGGCGTCGCGCGCGTACTTGACTCCGGCGTCCGCGTCGTCGTACCCGTAGGTGCTGCGGTAGCGGTCCGGGATGACGACCTCGTGGGTGGTCGCGGGCGCACCGGCGCCGCCGGGGCCCTTGTAACGGTTCGGGCTGATTCCGGTCACCACGCCGGTGTTTCCGTGGTACGCGCCGTCGATGTTGACGATGTGCTGACGACCTGTCACCTGGCGGGCGATCCGCAGCGCCAGGTCGTTCGCCTCGCTGCCGCTGCACACGAGGAAGACGACCTCGAGCGGGTCGGGCAGGGTGGCCACCAGCTTCTGCACGTAACTGGCGATCTGCGGGTAGACGAAACGGCTGTTGGTGTTGAGCTTGCGCATCTGCCGGGTGGCGGCGGCCGTCACGCGTGGCTCGGCATGGCCGACGTGGGTGACGTTGTTCAGCGAGTCCAGATAGGCCAGGCCGTCCTCGTCGTGGAACCACACGTCCCGCCCCCGCACGAGGTTCATCGGGGCGCGGTAGTAGTTGCGCTGGGAGCGAGCGATGTGGCGACGGCGCACTGAGACGACGTCGTCGATGGTGGGGACGGCGGCGGGGGATTCGGTGAACCCGAGGAGCCGGGCGGGGTCGGGTGACAGGTGGCTCCACACCTGCCGTGCGGACGGCGGCACGACACGAGGCGGCGGCCACGTGGCCATCCGCGCGGTGCGGTGGACCTGCACCTGGACGCAGGACCCGAGCGGGTCCTTCTCCTCGCTCGCGGCGGCGCGTCCCAACGGCGCCCCGGCCGGGACTGTCGCCGCGACGGGCGGCGTGTCGTCGAGTCCCCACCAGCACGTCCAGAACTCCTGCCCCTCGACCGCGTGTCGCAGCACCAACGGCATCCCGGCGCCACCACGGGCTTCGACGACGCCGGACACCGGGCTGGCGACCTCCTCGGCGTCGGCCACGACCAGCGAGCCGCCGACCTGGACCGTCGCGGGCTCGTCGGCTCCCGGGCGGCGCCGGTCCCCCTGGAGCAGCGATGCGCTGAGGTGGGGCACGTAGCCCCGTCGCCGTCGTCCGTCGAGCACGTCGTCGATGCTCGCGCGCACCGCCCTCGCGTCGTGCCAGTCGACTTCGTCGTAGAGATCACTTGCGGGTCGCAGGTCGAGCAGCTGCGGGGCCGGTGCGTACGGGGCACCGGCCAGGGCCGCCCCCTCCGCCAGGACCTCTTCCAACCCCCGCTGCTCCGGCGTCGGGGGAGCCCACAGGCGACCCGGAACGTCGCCTCGGCGACGTCGGGGCAGACCTCGGCCACCTGCGCGATCGCCGGCCAGGTGTGTTGCATGCGGCTCCGCCCGTACGGCGTGTCGCTCTCGGCGACCCGGCGCGTCCACGTCACGGCGTTCATGCACAGCCGGGCGGCCGCCAACGGATAGACAGCCGCCAGTTCCTCGGCCGTCAGGGGGAGCACCGAGTGGAAGCCGGCCACGACTTCGGCCGCAGCGGCGAGCGGGTCGGCCTTGCGGACCATGGCGTAGCCCGCCGCGATGGCCACCTCCGCCGCGCGCACGCTGTAGAGCGAGTCGCCCAGGTCGACGATGCCCGAGATCCGCAGCACCCCGTCCTCGTCGGCGTCGGCGTCGGCCAGGACGTTGGCGTCATTGAGGTCCTGGTGTACGACGCTCCGCGGCAGTCGGTCCCAGGCCGGCAGGAGAGCGTCGTACCAGCCCATGATCGTGCGCACCGACTCCCGCCGGTCCGCGTCCTGTACGGCGTGCAGCGACGCCTCGACGATCTCAGCGGCCCGGCGCATGTCCCAGTCGTGCGGTTCCAGGCCCACCGGTGGCTCCACGCTGGAGAGTCCGAGGCTCAGCCGCCCGGCGGCTTCTCCCAGCTGGCGCAGAAGCGCCGCGGGGTGGTCTTCGAGTTCCGCCAGGACCCGGCCCTCGAGCCAGCTCATCACGCGAACCACGTGCGTTCGGCCCTCGTGGACGACGGTGGCAAGGAACTTCCCCTCGCGTGTCGGGACCAGCCGTGGCACCGGAATGTCGGGAACGGTGGCGGCCAGATGCTGGAAGAGCGAGTTCTGCCAGAGGACGTCGGCCGAGTCCGGCTCCGCGCGGGTGACCCGTACGAAGTAGCGCATGCCGTCGTCGCCGGTGATCCGGACGTTCTGGTCGATCTCCCCTCCCAGGGGGTGCTGGACATATCCCTCGAGTCCGAAGGACTGCCGCAGCACGTGATCGAGGAGCGGGCCCGGCAACTGGCCGGTGTGACCGGGGAGGGCCGTTCCGTCCTGGCCGGTGGTGGTCGCTGAGGTCATCGGTGCGTTCTCTCTCTCGTCCGTGTCGGACCTGTGCCCGACGCTGTCAGCCGGCTCCCGGACGGTCCGATCGATTGCGGTTCCCGGGGGCGGCGGGCGGGGCTGCCGCGGCTGTGTCTCGATCGCTTCACGGGCTGCGCAGACCTCGGCCAAGTTGACGAGCGACAGGTCAGCACCTGGTCGGCGATCGGTTCCGAGGTGGGCCGTCCGTCCGTCAAAGGCGTTGTGCTCATCGAGACTGAGCTCGGCGTAGTCTCTGGAGGAGTCCTGGGTGATATCGATCCCGCTCTGCCTGGCGAACCGCTGACATTGACCCGAGGAACGCGGCGCCCTCAGCAGCGCCCACTCAAGGTGACTGACTGGGGATCAGGTGCCTACGGAAGTGCCATAGCTGCTCCAAGTGCGTGGTCATGTCACGAGGTCTCTCCAGCCCGAGGTGATGCGTCAGATGAAACACCGCGGAGAATCCGGCAACAAGGGACGCGAGGCCGCGACATCGACCCCGTATTTTGTGCCTATGCACAATCTCTGTCAGAGAGCCCCAGCGGCATGTCAGCGGCATCACCCGGATACGGCCCCGGATCCGTCCGGTGACGGCTGTCGTAGGGAGAGGCGGTCCTCATGAGCGGCCCGGGGCGCCGTCGGGGCGGAGCTCGCCACGACGCCGTGCAGGCGATCGCGCGCCGGCTCCTCGAGGAACGGCTCGACGAACTGACCTCTCGTGCTCTCGAACAACTGGAAGCTGAGGAGCCCGCCTACGCGTCAGCGGACTGGGACCCGGTCCAGAAACGGGAGGGGATGCGACGAACCCTCGAACTCGCCCTGACCCGGCTGGCCGGCGGTCCCGTGCCCCGGACGGTCTCGCGCGCCACCGAGGACGTGGGACGCGAGCGAGCGGAGCAGGCGTTCCCCCTGACCGCTCTGATGCACTCCTTCCAGCTGGACCTCAGGACCCTGTGGGAGGCCGTGCTCGCAGAGGGGCGAGCACGTGGCATCAGCGCCGATCCCGACTTCCTCGACGGGCTGATCCGCGTCTGGGAGGCGACGGACGCCAACAGCGTCGAGGTCGTCGACGCCTACCGCCGCACCGAGCGCGACCTGGCGAGCCGTCGTACGGAGGTACGCAACCGCGCCTTCAGCCGCCTGGTCCTGGAAGGGGAGCAGGATCCCTCGACCGTCGCCGAGGCCTCCACGTTGCTGGGCATCTCCGAGAACGTCGCCCTGACCGTGGTCGTGGTCGAATCCGTTCCTACCGGGGACCCGGCTGTGTCCCAGGTCGACGACGCGCTGCGTCGGGGCGGCCTGCTGCGTCACTTCGGATGGATGGGCGACGAGCTCCTCGGCATCATCGGTCACGGACGGCGCGATGAAGAGGCTGTGCTTGCCATGCTGCGGCCGTTCGCCCCGTGGCGCTGCGGCGTCGCGGAAGTCCCCGGCCTGGCGCTGACGGCGCGGGGCATCCGGTTCGCACGTGCCGCGATCCGCAGCTCCGCGCAGCCCGGAGTGCGGCATGTGGAGGGCCACTGGATCGGGGCGATCATGTCGGCGCAGGAGGAGCTCACCGGTGCGATGGCCATCGGCGTGCTGCGCCCACTGCTGGAGCTGCGCGACCGCGACAGCATCGTCGAGACCCTGCGCTGGTACTTCGACCTGGGCTCGGTCGCCGAGGTGGCCGCACGCACCTACCGTCACCGGAACACGGTGGGCAATCGCCTGCAGGCCGCGGAAGAGGCGACCGGGCTGAAGCTGTCCCGACCGAACGACGCCGCCCGGCTGGTCCTCGCCCTGGCTTGGCTGGAGACGGACGCGGGCGCCCGCTTCCGGGCGACGATGTCCTGATCCACCGATCGCTGGACGGGTCGAGGCAACCGGCCGGGGCCGCGACCGGGAGAGCCGGAGCCAAAGCGTGGCGGTCAGAGGCCACATGCCCAGAAATTGTGCACAGGCACAAAATGCGCGGTCGATCTCGCGGCCTCACGTCCCTTGTTGCCGGATTCTCCACAGTGCTTCACTGACGCAACGCCTCGAGCCGGAGCGGCTCATCGCATCGGAGCAGTAATGATGCTGCCGCCGACTACCTGTACCTGATCAGCATTCGTCGTCCCCGGCCTGCCCGGGGGCTCGTCCTCCAGCGGCGGCCCTCGGGCACCCCTCAGCCCCCATCCCCCTGAACAGGTCGCTGCCCCAACGCCTCGGCAGCCTCCTGAACCCGGTGTCCCATATGCCAGGAAAGAGGTTGAACACCATGCGTCAGATCGTCACCTTCGATGCCTACGGCACCCTGGTCGACTTCCAGCTCGGCCCCACCACCCTGAAGGTCCTGGCCGACCGGCTGGACCTGGACCGTCTGAACGTCGACGAGTTCCTCGACGACTTCCGCATCATGCGGTTCCACGCCGTCCTGGAGGCATACCGCCCCTTCCGCGAGCTGCTGCCCGCCAGCCTGGAGACAGCGATGCGTCTGCACGGCCTGGAGTACCGGCAGTCCGACGGCGAGGCCCTGGTCGCGGCCGTGCCCACCTTCGGCCCCCACCCCGAGGTCCCGGCCGCCCTGCGGGCGCTGAAGTCCCGGTACGAGATCGCCATCATCTCCAACACGGACGACGACCTCATCGCCCAGAACCTGGCCAACATGGGCGTCGAGTTCGACCATGTCATCACCGCCCAGCAGGCCAAGGCGTACAAGCCGTCCCGGCAGACCTTCGAGTACGCCTTCCAGGCCATGGACATCGACCCCGCCCAGGTCATCCACGTCGCCCAGGGCTGGGAGTACGACCTCATCCCCACCCGCGACCTCGGCCTCGCTCGCCGCGTGTGGATCAACCGCTACGGCCACAACGGCTCCATGGGCGCCCGCGGCAGCGCCGACTACCAGCCCTTCGACGAGCTGTCCGACCTGTCCGGCCTGCCGGCCCTGCTCGGCTGCTGAAGCCGGGCCCCGGACAGCGCACCCCTGGACTACCAGGAGGACCCGACAGCGGCGCCTCCGGGCGCGACGGCAGCATGTGCACCCAGGGCATCACCATCAGTCCCGACGAGGCGCGCAAGCGCTACGGTCAGCCGCGGGCCAGGGAACTGTACGACGCCTTCCGCGAGGCGGTGGACTGCGACTTCCACCGCGTAGGCCGTCTGGGCGTCGCGTTCAAGCCGCAGCACTTCGAGAGCATGCGGGCCAAGCAGCGCGACCTGGCTGACAACTTCGGCCACGACACCACGCTGCTGAGCAAGAGCGAGCTACGTGCCGAGCTGGGCTCCGACGACCACCACGGAGCCCTGCTCGACCCGCTCAGCGCGCACCGTCACGTCGGCAAATACGTCCATGGCCTGGCCGAGGCCGCCGAACGCGCCGGGGCCGGCCACCGACGCCTATACCGACAAGGCCATGCCCTGGTTCCGCAAGCGGCTGATCAACGTCGGAAGCTGCGTCATCGTCACCGAGCCACTGGGCGAGGAGCGGGCCCGGCAGCTCTCCCCGACAACCGCGTGGTCGTGTCCTCCAAGAACATCGGCCACTGCATTCGAATCACCCCGGACAACCGCCCGGCCTTCGGCGGCCGGGCCCGCTTCGCCCTGTGATCTTGGAGCCCGTGTGACCACGATCGCTAGTTGGCACTGGACAACGTTCGTGACCTGCACTGATGCCAATTGGGTTCAGCACCTGCAGGTACGGAATCAGAGAGATAGTTGGCACTTTGGTACACCGCAGGTCACAGGGCGTCTCGCCGGGAGCGCAGGGGCATCTGCTCTCCGGGCGGAGGTCTCCCTTGTGTGTGGCCGACGGACTTCAGGTCCCGATGCAGCTTTTCTGTTGGTGGTCCGTGCGGTGATGCATCCAGAGCACCACGTCGCACACCCGCAACGCACTGACGGTCGCGGGGAGGTCGGCGGACTGCCGTAGGGCCAACAGTTCGTGGTGCAGCGCGTGATTGTCGGCACTCAGCGCGCCATGCAGGTCGAGCCAGAACGACCTCGGCCGACCGAGAATGCAGCGAACGACCTGATCGTAGACGGGCAGCAGCCGCGGCCGCTTCCGGGCGAGGAGCTTGCCGGTCGTTCGCGACCGCCTGACGGCCCCCTCCGCCGGTCAGATGCTCGAAACGACCACCCGTGAACGGCGCTGCTCCCCTGAGCTGGCCGGTGCCGAAGTAGCGGCGGAGATTGGATACGGCCTGATCAGAGCTGATGAGTCTACTCAGTCGGTGGATAAGCGGCGATTGGCTCAATGCCGCAACCAGAGGGCGAAGGCATCGACGAGCCCTGCATAGAACCGCTCGTCGGGCACCGATCCCGGATTCTTGCTGGCGTCGTAGAAGGCGACGTTGCTGAAGGAAATGCGTTGAGGTTCTTGTAGAACGCGAGCTTGCCGCGCCCGAACCCGACGAACAGCCAGAAGACCCCGAGGGATGCGGTGTTCTGCAACAGGGAACGGACCTCGGCCTTGTCCCAGGGCTCATCACGACCTGAGTCACGATGAAGGCGGGATCAGTCGAAGTAGGCCGACCGCATCAGCTGCCTGTGCAACGAGGCCGTCCGTGCCCTTCTCAGGTGTGGCGCGGGCGAGGCAGCAGGGCGAACGCGCTCTCGGCAATCGAGGTCAGGCGGTCGGGGCTGTGGCCGTACGCGCCGACGACATCGCTCCCGCGGATGATGGTCAGCAGTAGGTACGCGAGGTCGTCGGGGTCCGCGTCGGGGTCGATGTCGCCGTTGCGCTGCGCCACTCGCACGCACTCGGCCACCGCCACCCGGACCACGGAGAAGCACTCGCTGGCCAGGCGTTTCACCTCGGGGTCGGAGGCGCCGATCTCCAGGGCCATCTTGGCGGCGAAGCAGGCCGCCCCCGCCCGGTCAGGGACGGGGGGTAGGTCGGGGGCGAGTGGCACCCCGTGGACGGCACGGAGCAAGTACGCGTGCAGTCGTTCCAGGGCACTCTCGTCCGGTCCGGCGAGCGCCTTCGGCGCAAACTGTCCCAGCCGGGCGAAGTACCCGGACATCGCTTCCAGCAGCACGCCGTGCTTGCCGTCGAACGCGCCGTAGAGGCTGCCGCGGCCCAGGCCGGTGGCGGCGCTGATGTCGTCGACGCTCGTGCCGTTGTAGCCGGAGGCGCGGAACTGCCGCTCGGCGGCATGCAGGACGTGGTCGCGGTCGAAGCTTCGTGGTCTTGCCATGCGCCGAAGGTAAAGCCGACCCACCGTATTTGACAACCCAGTACAGAACTATCTAGGTTTCGGACTGTTCAGTAAATAACCGTGCTGAGCTCATCGGACCGGCTTGGTCCGGGCGCGCAGGACCGTGACGCCGCGAAGGCGGCTTGGAGGTTGAACTCATGAGGTTCGGGGCGTGGCGCGCAGCTCGGCGCAAGAAAGAGCCAGCCGGTGAAGGCTGCTTCAGAACCAATACTTCGGAGGACCTCATGGCCGCGGTCAGTGCGGACAACACCGCACCGGAAGGCGCGATATCCCGTGATTGCTGCTGACGAGACGTTCGACGGCACGTGGCCGTATCCCGCCCGCTTCAACGAGGCTGCCGGCTTCCGCCAGCACTATGTCGACGAGGGCCCCTCACGGCCCGATCAGACGATCGTCATGCTGCATGGCGAGCCCACGTGGGGCTACGAATGGCGCCACCTGATCGGGCCACTGTCGCGTCACCATCGCGTGATCGTTCCCGACCACATGGGCTTCGGCAAGAGCGAGACACCGCAGGACCGCACGTACGACGCGAGCGAACACATCCTGAATCTCGAATCGTTGCTCGTCGACACGCTCGACCTCACGGACATCACCCTGGTGCTCCGTGACTGGGGCGGCCCCATCGGCACCGGGTTCGCGCTGCGTCACCCCGACCGGATCTCCCGGATCTTCGCCACGAACACCGTGCTACCGCTCGCAGACGACATCGCCCCTCTCATGAAGGCCAACGGCGTCGAGAGCCGGTGGTTCCAGTGGGCCCACTCGGCGCTCTCGGACGGCTCGTTCGAGCAGATCCTCGGCAACGCGGGTCACACCATCGCCCACCTGATGATCGACCTGCAGCATGTCGCCCGGCCCGAGATCGCCACGCCGACCTGGATCCGCGCCTACTCCAGCCCCTTCCCGACCCCGGCGGAGTGCCGCGGTGTCATCGCCTTCCCCCGGCAGGTCCTTGAGGGCCCCCAGGGTCCCCCGCCCGGGCCGCCGCCCATGGAAGCCGTCGCCGCGTTGCGCGCCGTGCCGGCGATGCTGGCGGTCGGGATGCGGGACACCGCACTGCTGCCCGAGTACGTCATCCCGTCGTTCAGGCTCAGCTACCCCGACGCACCCGTGGTCGAGATTCCGAGCGCCGGCCACTTCCCGACCGAGGACGCTCCCGAGACGCTGCTGGCACTCCTTGAGCTGTTCCTGCAGACGTCCGCGCGCACCTGAAGGCCGAACGGCCGGCTCCGCGGGTGTGTGGGTGGCCGGCAACGCCGCCGATCTGGTCCCCCAGGTCGGAGCCTCGCAGCGGCTGGCGCTGACATCAACAGGATGCCGGCCACCGGCGCGGCCCTCCAGGGGATCACCGAGGCAAGCCCACAAGGGGCCACAGGGTGATCTTAAAGACCTGAGATCTCGGCCCGCCACCGCTCGCCTCACCTTCGCCGACGAGGAAAGCGACCTGTTTTCCTGCATGAAAACCGATCAGTTTCCACCCGGTTTCAGCCATGCCCAGCAAGCAAGCAGGAGCGTCCCGCCGAGGCAACACCCCACTCCTCGACGTCCTCGCCCGCCTCGACGACTCCACATCTCTCGGCTTCCTGAACGGGCCGACCCACCCCCACCAGACGGAGAACACGACAATGTCGGAGCGCAATCCCATGGACAGGAACACGACATCGCGACAGCGGGCCCTGGTCGTCGGCCTCGGGATCAGCGGGATCGCCTCCGCGCTGCGACTGCATCGCGCGGGCTGGGACGTGGTGGTGCTGGAGAAGGCCCCCGAGCGGCGCCGCGGCGGATACTTCATCGCCCTGTTCGGGACCGGGCTCGCCGCCGCCGAACGGCTGGGCTTCGCCGATGCGGTGCCGAATCGCGTCGCTCCGGAAAGCGTGAGCTACGACGTCGACCGCACGGGCCGGCGCCGCCGCGGATTGAGCTACGCCGATGTGTTCGGCGGGTCTCGACTGGTGGTGCGGGGCGACATCGAAGACGCGGCCTTCACCGCCCTGCCCGACGAGGTCGAGATCCGGTACTCGACCGTGCCGATCGCGCTGGACCAGTACCTCGACGGGGTGGACGTCGAGATCCGCGACCTGACGACGCAGACGACGACCGTCGAACGTTTCAACCTGGTGGTCGGGGCAGACGGACTGCGCTCGACGGTGCGCCGGCTTGCGTTCGAGCCCGAGCAGAGCCCGATCCGTCGGCTGAACTACATGATCGCCGTGTACAGCCTGCCCGAGCCGATACCCGGCTACCGCCCAAAGGACGGGCTGACCATGGCCGAGGCGGGCCGATCGGTGTGGGTGTTCCCGTTCGCCGACCGTCTGCCGACGGTGATGTTCTCCTACCGCACCGACGACGTGGACGCCGAGTTCACCCGGCCGGCCATCG
Organism: Streptomyces tuirus; assembly: GCA_018195615.1. Classification (GTDB taxonomy): domain Bacteria; phylum Actinomycetota; class Actinomycetes; order Streptomycetales; family Streptomycetaceae; genus Streptomyces; species Streptomyces tuirus_A. The sequence continues at coordinate 467,663 of JAGTPG010000002.1, forward strand.
ACTCGCTGCGCGCCGCCTACGGCCCCGAGCCCACCGGCTCCACGCTCGGTTGGCTGCTCGACCAGTTCGAGAAGGCCCCGGACCACCTGTTCGACTCCGCCGAGCAGGTGCACCTCGACCACTGGCACCGCGGCCGAGTCGTGCTCGTCGGCGACGCCGCGTGGTGCCTGACCGTTTACTCCGCCATGGGGGCATCCACCGGCCTGGCCGGGCGGACCTGCTCGGCACCATGCTGGAACGCCACCCCCACGACGTGCCACGAGCGCTGCAGGACTGGGAGGACCACCTGCGCCCGTTCATCGACCACCACCGCGGCAGCGCCGTGAGCCAGCGTGGTTTCTTCACCCCGGGCAACCGCGCCGAGTTGCTGCTTCGGTCCGTGATGGTCCGCCTCGCCCGGCTGCCGATCGCCGGCCGGCTGCTCGCCAAGACGAGGACCAACAGTGCGCGGATGAAAAGTCTGGATATCGCCGCCGCTGCAGCGTGAGTGGAGTTCCTCGAATACGAGCGGGAGAACGAGGTCGTCCGGGCCCGCAACTCGCCGCTTACTTGCTACTTGGTCCGGGCTTGCCGGACCGCGACGCCGCGAAGGCGGCTTGGGGGTTGAACTCATGACACAGATGACCCAGCGACCGCCCTTTGGCGAGGACTCCCCGGCCAGGGGGTCCCAGGCGAGCGACCGCGTCCGGCATCGGACGGTTCAGGCAGGCGGACTGGAGGTGCCGATCCTTGAGGCCGGCAGCGGGCCGCTCGTTGTGTTCCTCCACGGGTTTCCCGACCATGCGGCCAGCTGGGCAGGGATCCTCGACCACCTTGCGCAGGAAGGGTACTGGGCGGTCGCGCCCGCACAACGCGGATACTGGCCCGGCGGCGCGGCCCCCGACGGCTCCTACCGCATTGCCTCGACCGGCCAGGACGTCCTGAACCTGATCGAAGCGCTCGGGCGCGAGCAGGCGGATATCGTCGGCCACGACTTCGGAGCCGCGGCGGCGTACGGGGCAGCGAGCCTCGACGCGAGGCGTGTCCGCAAGCTTGTCACCATGGCGGCTCCCCATGGCCGGCAACTGATGAACGCATTGGTCGCCGACGGTGACCAGCAGCGACGCAGCTGGTACATGTTCTTCTTCCAGACAGCCCTGGCGGAGGCGGCCGTCGCGCACGACGACTTCGCCTTCGTCGACCGGCTCTGGCGGGAATGGTCACCCGGCTACGAGCTGCCGGACGCGGAGCGTGCCGCGCTCAAGGAAACCCTGGGTGCTCCAGGAGTCCTGACCGAGATCCTGGGCTACTACCGCCAGTTGTTCACGCCCCCTGCGGACGAGGCGACCCAGTCCCTGCAAGCCCGGGCCTTCGGCGCCATCACCGTCCCGTCGCTCTACCTCCACGGCGCCGACGACAACTGCTTTGCCGTGGAGTTGAGCGACGGCATGGACGACCTGTTCACGAACGGCTTCGAACGCATCGTCATACCCGGCGCGGGGCACTTCCCGCACGTCGAACAGCCCAAGGCGGTCGCCGATCGCATCCTGGGCTTCCTGAACAGCTGACCCTCCTCCGACCGCCCAGGTCGGGGCCTCCGCAGCGGGCGGCGCACTGGCCGGCGCCGACATCAACAAGATGCTGGTCCTCGCGGACACCGACGCGGCCCTCCAGAAGACCGCCGAGGCAAGCCCCAAAGCGGCCACACGATGATCTCGAAGCCCTGAGATCTCAGCCCGTCACCCTCGCCTCACCTTCACCGGCGAGGAAACCCATCAGGTTCCAGACGGCTTTCAGTCATGCCCACCAAGCAGGTAGCAGGAGCGTCGCGCCGAGGCCAATGCCACACTCCTCGACTTCCTCGCCCGTCTGGGACGACTTCACATCTTCGGCTTCCTGAACGGCCGACCCACCCCAACCAGATGGAGGACACAACAATGTCGGAGCGCAATCCCATTCTGATCACCGGCGCCGGCGGTCATGTCGGTGGCGTGAGCAGGGTGATGATCGACATGCTGCTCGAACAGGGCCACCCGGTGCGCGCGTTCGTGCGACGGGACGACGAACGCGCGCAGTCGCTGCGCGAGTCCGGGGCCGAGGTCTTCGTCGGCGACCTGTTCAAGCTCGCGGACGTGGCCGCCGCACTGAAGGGTGTCAAGCGCATCTACTTCAGCATGACCCCGCAGCCGTACTACGTCGATGCCCTCACCTTGATGGCCACGGCGGCGCGAGCCCAGGGCGACATCGAGGCCTTCGTGCACATGTCCAACCACGAGCAGTCGTACATGACGTTCGAGAAGATGACCGCACCGGATGAGGAGCGGCGTTCTTGGCTCGGCGGACTGGTCACGGACTGGTCACCGCAGCAGCGGGCGCACTGGGTCTGCGAGCGGGTGCTGGAGTGGTCCGGCCTCCCGACCATCAACGTGCGTGCGACCCTGTTCGCCGAGAACCCCCATCTGACCTGGATGCTGGCGGGCCCGCTGAGCAACGGTGAACTGCGCCTGCCCTTCGGCAACCAGCGGCTCGCACCCATCGCCGTTCACGACGTGGCCGAGGTGTGTGTGAAGGTGCTGGTCGACCCCGCACCGCACGTCTCGAAGTCGTACGCGCTCACCGGCCCGGAGCTGAAGGACATGTACGGGTTCGCTGAGGACTACGCAGCCGTTCTGGGACACCAGGTCGTCTACATCCCTGAGGAATTGGAGGCCTGGCAAGATGCCTTCCTCGACGAGACCGCCCTGCAGAAGGACCTGGGCGATCCGGGTACGGCCCGGCACGTGGCGGCGCACCTGAGGGTCCAGACCAGTCTGATCGCCAGCGGGCGGTACGACGAAGTCTCCGACCAACTGGAAACCCTGCTCGGGCGCGCACCGGGAACCTTGCGGTGGGTGCTGCAGAACAACACTCGCCTGCGTGAACTGGCGGGTGCCCCGAGCCAGTGAGCGCTCCGGAGCAGAACATGACGCCACACCGGAGTCCTCAGCCTGAGGGGCGGCTCTCAGGCGTCGGGGCGGGCGAACAAGGGGCGCTGCTGACGAGCGGCGAACCAGGTGACAAGTAACCCCTGAGTAACTTCTGAGCCGGATCTTCCTCGTCGGGCTGGTCGTGGCCCTCGTTCTCGCGGGGAGCGGGCGTGCGGCCGAACAGGCTGATCAGGGCAGGGCGTTCGGCTCAGAGCGCCCCGGGGCCCTTCGCATGGTGCGACACCCAGGGGATCACGCGTGCTCCCCTGGGTGTCAGGCATGCGCGAGCAGCGTGGCCACGACGTCGTTCGCCTGGTCCTCGGTCTGTTCAACGACCGTGCCCACCACGTCGGTGGCGCCGCTTCCGGGCCCGGTGAGCTCCACGCGGGTCGGCCGGCGTTGGGCGATGATTTCCGGCCCGGCCGGGGCGCCGGTCTCCTCGGCTTCGGCGAGCGCGCGGCAGACGGAGGCGACCGAGGGGTGCTGTCCGGCGTTCTTACCGGCCTTGAGGGTCAGCTTCCTGGCGATCTCGGGGACGGGGACGCCTTTCGACGCGGAGGCCAGGTCGTGCCACTGCTCGTGCGGATCGGGATCGTCGCCGTTACTCGACGACCAGGCGGAGGCCCGCCGTGAACTCGCCGAGCCGACCGGCCGTTCGACGGGGCCGGTGACGATCGCCGCGTTCTCCTCGGGCGTCTGCTCGTCCCGGCCCTCGCCGCCCTCGCCCGCTTACACCGGAAAGCTCGTCGACTGGGCGAAACAGCACTTCAACCTGACCGTCAAGCCGGTCAGCCGCCCCAAGGACGCCTACGGCTTCGTCATGCTGCCCCGCCGCCGGGGCGTCGACAGGTCGTCGCGTGGATGATGCACGCACGCCGCCATGCCCGGGACCACGAACGGCTCATCCAGTACTGAGACCCTGAACACCTGGGCCGTCATCACCCTCATGCCCAGGCGTCTCGCACGGAAGGGGGCCACCTCCAGCCTGCCAAGGAAACCCGTATCGGCCACGAGTGCCTGACAGGCGTGGTCACCGTTCCCCGGTCAGGCGGATCCCCGCAGCCCTTGCTCCATCCGCTCTCTAGGCGGAGGCGGCAGCCACGAAGAACGGAATGGCGATGAGGAAGCGGCCGGCCTCGGCGCGTCGGCGCTGTTCGGCGACCCACTCATCGGCCTGGCCACGGCCGACCGCACCGCTCGTGCAGGCCCCCTCGGAGAGCATGGTGGCCAACGACAGCATCGCAGGATCGGTGAACACGCTCGTGTGCACCTCGACGGTGACGTCGTTGAAGCCGCCGTCCAGGAGCAGGTTGCGGTACTGGCGGCCGGCGCGGGGCGTGCCCAGGAGGTCGGCACGGGCGTGCACGATCGTGCGGGTGAGCGCCGCGTCATCAGAGTCGACCATGATGGCGTCCCAGTCCTGCCCGACCAGGACGATCCTGCCGCCCGGGCAGAGGACGCGCCGCGCTTCCGCCACCGCGCGCCACGGCTCCTGAAGAAATTGGAAGACCTTGTCGGCACGGTAGCCGCGCACACTTCCGTCGGCGAACGGTAGATCCTCCGCCCCCGCCTCCCAGAACTCGGCCCCCGGCCACCGCTCCCGGGCCGCGGCCAGAATCCACGGATCGGGATCCACGCCCACCGCGTGGACGCCACGCTCGGCCAGCTCGGCGACGGCCCGCCCGGCACCGCAGCCGATGTCCACGACAGACGAGCCCGGGACAAGAGACAACAGTTCATAGGAGCGGGCCCGCAGCAGGCTCGCGCTCGGCATCTGGTCCATCGCGTCGAGCAGGGCCAGCATGGCCTCGGTTTCTCGGTGCTTTTCCACAGCTTCCTGGTTCTTGGACAGGGACGCCAGGCACCGACTTGATGTCAACATGAAGTCGAGCGGAGACAACGGCGCGAGCGCGATGAGCATCGGCGCTCTTGCGGCACGGTTGGGTCTCGCACGCACGTCCTGCGGTATGGGGAGTTGATGGGCCTGCTGCACCCCGTACGGGACGCAGGCCGACGCCGTCGCTACGGCCGGACGGCGCCGTGCCCTTGTCAGTGGTGGCGCGGGCGAGGCAGCAGGGCGAACGCGCTCTCCGCTATCGAGGTCAGGCGGTCGGGGCTGTGGCCGTACGCGCCCACGACATCGCTGCCGCGGATGATGGTCAGCAGAAGGTATGCGAGGTCGTCGGGGTCCGCGTCGGGGTCGATGTCGCCGTTGCGCTGCGCCGCTCGCACGCACTCGGCCACCGCCGCCCGGACCACGGAGAAGCACTCGCTGGCCAGGCGTTTCACCTCGGGGTCGGAGGCGCCGATCTCCAGGGCCATCTTGGCGGCGAAGCAGGCCGCCCCCGCCCGGTCGGAGGCGGGGGGTACGTCGGCGGCGAGTGGCACCCCGTGGACGGCGCGGAGCAAGTACGCGTGCAGTCGTTCCAGGGCACCCTCGTCCGGTCCGTCGAGCATCTTCCGCGGACCCTGCGCCAGCCGGGCGAAGTACCCGGACATCGCCTCCAGCAGCACGCCGTGCTTGCCGTCGAACGCGCCGTAGAGGCTGCCGCGGCCCAGGCCGGTGGCGGCGCTGATGTCGTCGACGCTCGTGCCGTTGTAGCCCGAGGTCCGGAACTGCCGCTCGGCGGCATGCAGGACGTGGTCGCGGTCGAAGCTGCGTGGTCTGGCCATACAAAGAAGGTAAAGCCGACCTACACTTCTTGACAAGCCAGTACAGAACTGCATAAGTTCCGGACTGTTCAGTAAACAACCGTCCTGAGCTCGCCGGACAGTGCCCGACGAAGCCATGCCCACAACCCAAGGAACCACCATGCAGACAGCTCACCGAGTGGCCCTTGTGACGGGCGCCTCCTCCGGGATCGGGCGGGCGGCGGCGCTCGCCCTGATGGGCGCCGGCTTCGCGGTGGTCGGCACGAGCCGCAATGCGGCGAACGCCGAGCCGCTCGCCGGAGTGACGTTCCTCGATCTCGACGTGGCCAGCGACGAGTCGGTCCGCTCCCTGGTCGGGGAGGTGATCGATCGGTTCGGCCGGATCGACGTCCTGGTCAACAACGCGGGCGTGGGCGCGGTCGGCGCCGGCGAAGAGAGCTCGATCAACCAGGCCAAAGAAGTCTTCGACATCAACGTCTTCGGCCTGATCCGGATGACAAACGCAGTGCTGCCCCACATGCGCGCCCAGGGCGGTGGCCGCGTGGTCAACGTCTCCTCGGTACTCGGACTGATCCCAGCCCCCTTCATGGCCGTCTACGCCGCCACCAAGCATGCGGTCGAGGGCTACGCCGAGTCCGTCGACCACGAGCTTCGCGAGCACGGCGTACGGATGCTGCTGGTCGAGCCGGCCTACACGAGCACGAGTTTCGAAGCGAGCAGCATGGCACCCGACTCGCCCGTGCCGATCTACGCCGCGCAGCGGGAGGCCTCCCGAGACGTGCTGGCCACGGCGGTGCGCAACGCCGACGGCCCGGACGTTGTCGCGAAGGTGATCGTCGCGGCCGCCACCGATTCCAGGCCCAAGCTCCGGTACACCGCTGGCGCGATGGCCAAACGCGTCAGCGTCCTGCGCCGGATCGTGCCCTCGCGCGCCTTCGACGGACAGATCCGCAAGCTCAACCGACTGGCCGGCTGACCCCGCAGTACGGGGCGGCGCCCGAGGAGACGCACATGTCCGAACCAGAGACACCGAAGTTGGCATCAGCATCTCTCGTCCGACCGCTCCTGGACGCTGCGCGGACCGTCATCATGACCGTGGACGACGATCCCGGGGTGTCCCGGGCCGTCGCCCGTGACCTGCGGCGGCGCTACGGCGCCTCGTACCGGATCGTGCGCGCGGAGTCCGGCGACTCCGCGCTGGAGGCGCTGCGCGAGCTGAAGCTGCGCGGCGACCTGGTGGCCGTGATCCTGGCCGACTACCGGATGCCGCAGATGAACGGCATCGAGTTCCTCCAACAGGCCCTGGACGTCTATCCGGGTGCCCGGCGCGTGCTGCTGACCGCGTACGCGGACTCTAATGCGGCGATCGACGCGATCAACGTCGTCGACCTGGACCACTACCTGCTCAAGCCGTGGAACCCGCCGGAGGAGAAGCTCTACCCGGTGCTGGACGACCTGCTGGAGGCGTGGCGGTGCAGTGACTTCCGGCCGGTGCCGAGCACGAAGGTCGTCGGGCACCGGTGGTCGGCGCGCTCGTCGGACGTACGGGAGTTCCTGGCCCGCAACCAGGTGCCGTACCGCTGGTACTCCACCGAGGAACCCGAGGGGCAGCGGCTGCTGACCGCTGCGGGGCAGGACGGGCAGCGGCTGCCGGTGGTGATCACGGCGGACGGTACGGCGCTCGTCGAGCCGGAGGTGCCCGAACTGGCCGCGCACGTGGGGCTGGCGACGACACCCACGGCCGACTTCTACGACCTGGTCGTTCTCGGCGGCGGGCCGGCCGGGCTGGGCGCGGCCGTGTACGGGGCCTCGGAGGGCCTGCGTACGGTGCTCGTGGAGCGGTCGGCGACCGGCGGGCAGGCCGGGCAGAGTTCGCGGATCGAGAACTACCTCGGTTTCCCGGACGGGGTGTCCGGCGGCCAGCTCACCGACCGGGCGCGACGCCAGGCCACGAAGTTCGGCGCCGAGATCCTCACCGCGCGGGAGGTGACCGGACTGGAGAGCAGCGGGGCGGCGCGGCTCGTACGGTTCGCGGACGGGTCGCAGATCGCGGCGCACAGCGTGATCCTGGCGACCGGTGTGTCGTACCGGCAGCTGGAGGCGCCGGGTGCCGACGAGCTGTCGGGCCGCGGGGTGTTCTACGGGTCCGCGCTCACCCAGGCCGCCGCCTGCCAGGGCCACGACGTGTACATCGTCGGCGGCGCCAACTCGGCCGGGCAGGCGGCGATGTACCTGTCCAGGGGCGCCAAGTCGGTCACCCTGCTGGTGCGCGGAGCGGACCTCACCGTGTCGATGTCGCACTACCTGATCCAGCAGATCTCCGAGTCGCCGAACATCTCGATACGGGCCCACACGGTCGTCGAGTCCGCGCACGGCGACGGCCACCTGGAACAGCTGACGCTGCGCGACACGACGAGCGGGCAGACCGAACTGGTCGACGCGCAGTGGCTGTTCGTGTTCATCGGCGCGGCCCCGCTGACCGGCTGGCTGGACGGCACGGTGCTGCGCGACGAGCGCGGTTTCATCCTCGCCGGGCCCGACTTGACCGCCGACGGGCGGCCACCGGCCGACTGGGAGCTGGACCGGCCGCCGTACCACCTGGAGACCAACATCCCCGGCGTGTTCGTCGCCGGGGACGCGCGCGCGGAGTCCGCCAAGCGGGTCGCGTCCGCCGTCGGAGAGGGAGCCATGGCCGTGATGCTCGTCCACCGGTATCTGGAGCAGTCGTGAGCGGGCGGCTGATGCCGTGCAGCGCGGCGGAGATCAGTTCGCTGTTCCTCTTCGAGAAGCTGAACTCCGAGCAGCTCGGCAGGCTGTGCAGCGAGGGACGGGTCGAACTGTTCGACCCGGGGCCGGTGTTCGCCGAAGGTGACCCGGCGACCTGCTTCTACGTGATGATCGAGGGCACGGTCGTCGTGTCGCGCCGGGTGGGGGGCGACGACATCGAGGTGAGCCGCACGTCCCAGCCAGGGGTGTACGCGGGGGCCCTGCGGGCCTACGTCGAAGACGGGAAACCGCAGCGGTACATCAACTCGGTGCGGGTGTCGGAGCCGACGCGGTTCTTCGTCCTACCCGCCGAATCGTTCGCGACCTTCATGCACGAGTGGTTTCCGATGGCGGTCCATCTCCTGGAGGGCCTCTTCCTCGGTGCGCAGACCTTTCAGCGGGCCGTCGGGCAGCGCGAACGGCTGCTGGCGCTGGGCTCGTTGTCCGCAGGCCTCACCCATGAGCTCAACAACCCGGCCACGGCCGCCGTACGGGCCACCTCGTCGCTCAGGGACCGGGCCGCGCACATGCGCAACAAGCTCAGCGCCATCGCCTCGGGCCCCTACCAGGGCGACGCCCTGAAGGCCCTGCTCGACCTCCAGGAGCGTACGGCCGAGCGGGTCTCCAAGGCGCCGCCACTGAGCCCGCTCGAAGCCTCCGACCGGGAGGACGAACTCGCCGACTGGCTCGACGACCACGGTGTCCAGAACGGCTGGAAGATCGCGCCCACCTTCGTACAGGGCGGTCTCGACATCGACTGGCTGGAGCAGATCGCGACGGCCGTCGAAGAGCAGGAAATCCTGCAGAGTGCCATCGAGTGCCTCAACTACACAGTTGAGACCGAGCTGTTGATGTCCGAGATCGAGGACTCCACCACCCGTATCTCGCAGCTCGTAGACGCCGCCAAGCAGTACTCGCAGCTGGACCGCGCCCCCTACCAGGTCGCCGATGTCCACGAACTCCTCGACAGCACGCTGCTGATGCTGTCGGGCAAGATCGGTCCACAGGTCAAGGTCGTGAAGGAGTACGACCGTTCGGTGCCGAGGATTCCGGCCTACCCGGCCGAGCTGAACCAGGTGTGGACCAACCTGATCGACAACGCGGTCTTCGCCATCAAGAGCGCGGGCGGCGAAGGGACGTTGACCGTACGCACCGCTGTGGTGCACGACCGGCTGCTGGTGGAGTTCCGCGACACGGGCCCGGGAGTGCCGGCCGAGATCCGCGGTCGGATCTTCGACCCGTTCTTCACCACCAAGCCGGTGGGCGAGGGCACGGGACTGGGGCTCGACATCTCCTGGCGGATCGTCGTCAACAAGCACCACGGTGACCTGAAAGTCGAGTCCGTACCCGGCGACACCCGCTTTCAGGTGCTGCTCCCCCTCACCGCCACCGACCCCGAAACCGAGCCCGATACCGTCCCCGACCCGGCCCAGGAGCCGTCATGACCATGGACACCGGCATCGACCCCAGCGTCCCGCCCAGCGGTGCCGGATGCGTCGAGTGCGACGCCGACGGCGGCTGGTGGTTCCATCTGCGGCGCTGCGCCCAGTGCGGTCACATCGGCTGCTGCGACGACTCACCCGCCAAGCACGCCACCGGCCACTTCCGGGACACCGGCCATCCGGTGATCCGCAGTTACGAGCCGGGCGAGACCTGGTTCTGGAACTTCGAGACGTCCGAGCCGCACGACTCCGGTCCGGCCCTGGCTCCCCCGGACGCCCACCCTGCCGACCAGCCCGCGCCGGGACCGGCGGGGCGCGTGCCGGCGAACTGGGCGGACACGCTGCGCTGAGCTCGGCCGGCCAGGGCTGTCAGTGGTGGATGTCAGCCCCCGCATCCGGCAGGGGCAGCGGGACGGTGACGTCGGCCAGGACGTCGACTCCAGAGCGCAGGCACTGCTCCTGCAGAACACCCCGGCCGGCCTGCGGGTCATGGCCAAGACGTGTGACCGGCCGACGCTCCACCGGATCACCGACACGGCCCTCGCGGGCCTCTGAGACAGGACACTTCGGGCGACCGCACGTCTTTGCGCCTGATCAACTTCACAGACCAAAGAAATGAGGAGATTGCCCGTATTGCGGCATTCTCCTCACCTGAAAGGACAGAACCATGGAACGCAACGAGTCTCCCGACGCGACGTACGCGAGAACCTGGAGCAACGGCCGCGGCGAGATGCGGTTCTTCACCCGGGCCGATGGTTCGCGGCTGCGCTACTACACGGTGGGCACCGGCCCGGCCCTCGTTCTGATGCACACCGTGCGCGGCCAGCTCGACTACTTCCAGCGGGTGATCCCGCTGTTGTGGGACAACTACACGGTCTACGCGCTGGATCTGCCCGGGATGGGATGGTCCGACATCGTCCCCGGCGCACAGTACGAGGAGCCGCAGCTGCGGGCCGCGGTCGTCGAATTCGTCCGCGGACTGGACCTTCACGACGTCACCCTGTCGGGCGAATCGCTCGGCGGCGCCCTGTCCCTGTCGGCATCGGTCGACCTGAAGGACCGGGTCAGCCGGGTCGTGGCCTTCAACAGCTACGACTACCCCCAGGGAGGTGAACGTGGAAACTGGATCGCCCGCGTCATCATCTCCAGCGTGCGGATGCCCGTGCTGGGCCCCTTCTTCGCCACCCAAGAGCCGCGGCCCATCTTCCGGGCAATTCTGCAGGGCGGCTACGTCGACAAGACCCGGCTGCCCGAGGACTTCATCACCGAGCTACTGAGAAGCGGCCGCCGCAAGGGCTACGACAAAGTGGCCCGAGGGATCTTCCGCAGCCTCAAGGGATTCGACCGGGCCCGCGAGCGCTACCCGCGCGTGTCGGCACCCGTCACCCTCGTCTACAGCGAAAACGACTGGTCCAGGCCCGCCGAGCGAGACCGCGTGGCCAACGCGCTGACGGACGTCCACCGCATCACCGTGCCCCGCACCGGCCACTTCTCCGCCTTGGAGCGCCCCGACGAGATGGCGCGGATCCTGCTCGACGCGGCCTGACCCCAAACGACCGGCACCCCGCTCATCCCCGTCAGGACATGAGGAAGCGCCATGACTCAGGCCGCCTCCCACCTCGTCAACCGTGTGCGGTGACATGTTCGCGTAGTCCGCCGAGGCCGAAGCCGTCGCCGTGTGCCGCGGCGGGCAGTCGGGTGCCGCCCCGGCGCGAACGGTGGCGCATCTGCTCTGTGGGCCCGCGGCATCGGCGTATCGCCGACCGTCATGTGAACTGTTTGCCGAGGTGTTCACGGCTGACATCGGCCGTTCGGCTGGGCCTCTCACGCCGCAGCCGTCAGGAACCGCCCGTTCGGCCGCCCGACCGCCACACCGGCGACCTCTCGCCATGCCCCGCGCCGGAGCCACTCGACCCCACAGCGGTAACCGCCTCACCACCGGACGGCACAGAAACCGGCGAACTCACCATGCTCTCCCCCAGCACCGACGGCATCGCACCCTGCTCGATCCACAACAAGCCGCCCCCTGCCCGCCCCTACCCCGTCGCGATCACGCCCCGCACACGCAGAAGCCCCCGCTCATCGAACAGGAACCCCCTTTCCCACAACGCACTGAGTCTCGATCAGAGCGTGGCACTGCGGTCTTCTGCTGTTCGCCTCGGCGAGAACTTCGCCAGCATCTGAGAACCCGGAACCATCGAGCCTTTCGGGCTGCTGCCCGGCGGCATGCTCACCGAATGGGCGTCGTGGCGGTGGGTGATGTACGTAACCGCCGCCTTCGCGGCCCCGCCCTGGTCGGTGCGTTGCTGCTGCCGGCCAAGCCTGTGATCACCTAGAAGCCCAAACTTGACATTCCGGGCATCGCCGTGGCGAGCGAGGGCCGACCTGTCGAACTTGACAACTCAGTACAGAACCGCCTACGTTTCTGACTGTTCAGTACACAACGGTCCTGGGCTCACCGGACAGGCTGCGTGCACGCCTGGCGCGATCGAGGGCAACCCATGCCTTTGAACTCCTCCGCGCCGCCCTCCACAACAGCCCAAGACGGGCGCCCACCATTCCTGGGCTTCCTGAACAGCTGCCCCCTGCAAACCACCCGGAACTCGAAGGGTTGAGCGAACCATGACTGACAAGGAAAAGCAGGAGGCGACAGCTGTGACGACTCCTGCGTATGCGAGCGACGCACTGGCCGAGGGGACCGTCGACGCGGTGGTGATCGGCGGGGGCGCCGCGGGCTGAACGGTGCACTGATCCTCGCCCGCTCCCGCCGTTCGGTCGTCGTGATCGACAGCGGCTCCCCGCGCAACGCGCCCGCAGAGGCCATGCACGGCCTCATCGCCCTCGACGGCACCCCGCCGTCCGAGATCCTTCGACGGGGCCGGGAGCAGGTGCGCCAGTACGGGGGACGCGTCGTCCACGGCGATGTGGTCTCGGCCGAGTCTGCCGCCCCGTCGGCAGACGGGGACCTGCGGTTCACCGTCACCCTGGCCGACGGCCGCCGCATCACCGCCCGCCGCGTCCTGGTGGCCACCGGCCTGAAGGATGTGCTCCCGGAGGTGCCCGGGCTCGCCAAGCACTGGGGGCACAGTGTGGTGCACTGCCCGTACTGCCACGGCTGGGAGGTGCGCGACGAGCCCATCGGCATCCTCGCAACCGGCCCGGCCTCCATCGGCCCCGCGTTGTTGTTCCGGCAGCTGACTGAGGACCTGACCTACTTCACCCACGGCACCGACCTGGACGAGGACACCCGCGCCCGCTTCGCCGCCCGCGGCATCCGCGTCATCGACACCCCGGTCACCGAGATCGTCGACGACGCGGACGGCGCCCTCGCCGGGGTGCGCCTGGCCGACGGCCAGGTCGTGGCCCGCCGCGTCCTCGCGGTCGTCCCGCAGATGCAGGCCCGAACCCAGGGCCTGGAAGGCCTGGGCCTGCCGGTGCAGGACCTGCCGAATGTGGGCCGCGCTCTCGCCTCCGGCCCGGACGGCACCACCGAGGTGCCGGGTGTGTGGGTGGCCGGCAACGTCACCGATCCGGTCGCCCAGGTCGGGGCCTCCGCAGCGGCCGGCGCACTGGCCGGCATTGACATCAACAAGAAGCTGGCCATCGCGGACACCGACGCCGCCCTCCAGGGGATCGCCGAGGGAAGCCCACAAGGGCCACAGAAGGATCTTGAATCCCGGAAATCTCAGCCCGTCACCTGCTCGTCTCACGGGCAATCAAGTGATTCCGCTCGTCCGCCCCGTCCCCCTCAGGAGCTACTTATGCCTTACCTTGCGAACACCCCCGTGGAGAAAATGACCCGGCCTTACGCGCGGCGCTGGTGGGCGCTGCTCGTGCTGTGCCTGAGCCTGCTGATAACGGTGATGGCGAACACGTCGCTGATCGTCGCCGCCCCGACATGACCACCGACCTGGGCCTGAGCAGCAGTGATCTGCAGTGGGTCGTCGACAGCTACACCGTTCCGTACGCGGCGCTGATGCTGGTGCTGGGCGCGATCGGCGACAAGTACAGCCGACGCGGCGCGCTGGTGCTGGGTCTGCTGGTCTTCGCCGGCGGTTCGGTGATGGGGAGCATGGTCGACGAGACCTCACTGGTCATCGTGGCCCGCGCGATCATGGGTGTCGGTGCCGCGGTCGTGATGCCGGCCACGCTGTCCCTGGTGGTCGCGACCTTCCCCGGAGCGAGCGGGCCAAGGCCATCACCGCCTGGGCCGCGACCTCCGGGGTGGCGGTGGCCGTCGGCCCGCTGGTCTCCGGCTGGCTGCTGGAGGACCACGCCTGGGGCTCGACCTTCCTGATCAACGTGCCGATCGCCCTCCTCGCCGTGTTCGGCGCGCTCGCCCTGGTACCGCCGTCCAAGGCGCAGGGCATGGGCCGGATCGACTACGTCGGCGGTCTGCTGTCGATCGTCACCGTCGGCTCCCTGATCTACGCCGCGATCGAGGGCCCGCACTCCGGCTGGGGCGCCGGCCCCGTCACTGCCGCCGTGGTCGCCGGTGTCGGTCTGCTCGCCTTCGTCGCCTGGGAGCTGCGTCACCCGCACCCGATGCTGGACGTCCGCAAGTTCGCGCTGCGGCCCTTCACCGGCTCGATGCTCGCGGTGATGTTCTTCTTCTTCGGTATGTTCGCCGTGATCTACTACGCGACGCAGTTCCTGCAGTTCGTCCTCGGCTACGGCGCCCTGGACACGGGTGTACGGCTGCTGCCGCTGGGCGGTGCGGTGTTCCTCGGGTCCGCGCTGACCGGGATGCTCACCCGAAGCTGGGGGTGAAGGTGATGGTCGTGACCGGCCTGACCATCGGCACCGCGGGCATGTTCCTGCTCACCCAGATCGACAAGGGCTCGACGTACGGGGACTTCCTGACACCGCTGATGATGCTGGGCCTCGCGCTCGGACTGGCCATCTCTCCGGCGACCGACACGATCATGGGCTCCTTCCCCGAGTCCGAGCTGGGCGTCGGCGGCGGTGTCAACGACACCGCGCTGGAGCTGGGTGGGGCGCTGGGTATCGCGGTGCTGGGTTCGCTGCTGGGTACGGCCTACCGGGACGAGCTGACCGACCTGGTGGGCAACCGGCTCCCGGCGGAGGCGATGGAGACCGCCAAGGACTCGGTCGGCGCCGGCCTGGCCGTCGCGGAGCGGGTCGCGCAGGATCCCTCCGTCGGGCCCCAGCAGGCCCAGGCCGCCGTGGACGCCGTCCACCAGGCATTCGCCCACGGAGTCGCCCAGACCAGCTTCATCGGCGGGATCATCATGGCCGCCGGAACACTGATCGTCCTCGCGGTCCTGCCGGGCCGGCGCGGGTTCACGAGGAAGAGCGCCGAGCCGGGGGCCGGGGCGGCGGCGAGCGAGGTGGCGACTGTGCGGGAGCACGCCGCGTCCACCCGCTAGATCGTCGGCGGGCGCGTCCACCGGATCGACGGGGACGCGCCCGCCCGCCGGAGTGAAGTGGCACCGCCTCCGCCGGATCACCCGCCAGGCGCGTCGGGCAGGAGCCCGGCGGCGCGAGACGCGCAGGGCGCGGGCGTGGTCCACGGTCCGCGCATACCCCTCGGGCCGGCGCGGGCTATGCGCGGTGGAAGCTGCTCGGCGGCCGACTCGGTGACCTGTTGGGCCGACGCACCCTCTTCGTGATCGGCCTGGCAGGTTTCGGGGTCGCGTCCGTCGTCGGCGGCGCGGCCGGCAGTTTCGAGATCCTCGTCGCGGCACGCGTGGCCCAGGGCCTCTTCGCCGCGGTGCTCGCGCCCGCGGCGCTCTCACTGCTCAGCGTGACCTTCACCGAACCGTCCGAGAGGGCGAAGGCCTTCGGTATCTTCGGTGCGCTGGGTGGTGCGGGCGGCGCGATCGGGCTGCTGGTCGGCGGCATGCTCACCGAATGGGCGTCGTGGCGCTGGGTGATGTACGTGAACGTCGCCTTCGCGGTCCCCGCCCTGATCGGTGCGTTGCTGCTGGCCAAGCCCGCGATCACCCAGAAGCCCAAACTCGATATTTCGGGCACTAGGTACCGAGCCGCCGACTCCGGCCAGAACCCTTTCTGACTGCGTGGCGACATACTCATGTCGCAAGGAGGCCCGGCGCCCCGGGGAGGGCTCAGATCGCCAGTCGGTCAAGGTGCGGAGATGTTCCCAAGCCCGTCAGCAGACTGATCTTCGGCACGGCCTTTCCGGCTTTCCGACGCCCTGCAATCTCGGATTTGAGAGCGTCAACAGTCGTGTCAGACCACTCAGTCCTTGTTGTGGCCAGGATGAGACCGGCGGCCCCGACGAGTACGCACCCTTCCATGAGTTTGCCAGCTTCGCGCCGTCGCACCCTTGGGCTGTCGCCGAGCGAATCGTTACTCTTGGCCTCTCCCAGCCTCAGGTCCTCAGTGGTGGCCAGAGCGAAGTCCATCTCGACGAACGGGTTACCCTCCTGGAGTAGTTCGAACTCCTCACACACCAGGGCTTGCCGCATTCCGTACTGGTTGCGCAGGTACTGCGTCGCCAGCAGGGGCACGTCTCCGTCGTTCATGACGAGTTCCAGGACTGCCGGATGCAGGTCGTAGAACCAGCGCGGCTCATGTGCCGCTGGTTTCCAGCGGTCGTTGGTCAGCTGGTTGTCTCCTCCACAGCGTCTGCAGCGGTAACTCTGGCTGATCTCGGCAAGAGGATAGAACTCGAGAATGGGGCAGTGACCACAGCCGAGAATGAGACCGCGGCGCAGCACGCCTTGTGACGTCCATTGGTCGATCTGCTCTCTGCGTGCAGCCAACTCCCAGCCGGGGTCGTTGTGGGTCGCGACGGCTTCCCACGAGAGCACGACCGCGGATTTCAACCTCCACCGGCTGCCTTCCGGGGAGCCATTCGCTGCGGCGTCAGGCAGGAAGCGGCGCAGCAATGACCATCCCGGACCCACGGCCAGTCCTTCAAGAGCTGCGCGAGATCCCAGGAGACCCTCCGTAATGGCAGCTCGTTTCCCGGCCGGGCTGGGGCGCATCTCAACACCTTCGGCCGAGGCTGCCACCTGCAGAATGCGTTTGATGCCAGGCCAAGCCAGCTTGGGCGAGGCCAGCGAGCCGGCCAACGACGCCCCGCTGGGCACGAAGTCGAAACGGTGGGACCAGTATGTGATGCCGCCGTCGGCGGCGCGCACGAAGGTCTCCCACGGGTTTGGGTCCGTTGCGATGACGGCGGATGACCCCAGAGCGGCCAGCGGCGGAAGCGGGTGGTCGGCGGCGGTGAGCGTGACCTGCCAGCGGTGCATGTCCGGGTCGAGACCACGCGGAACCTCAGCGGCCAGGGAGAGCGATGCCTGGACTGACCCATCCGGTTCCATGGTGACCGGCAACGAACGGGGTTGCTCCCAGGCATCCTTCAGCACCACCATGAACGGATGCGCAAGATCGATCTCTGAAGGGACTACCACCTCGAAGCGACGTTCCTCCGCTTCCGGCTCGATCTGCCGGACAGGGCGCTTCTCCCACCTCGCATCGATACGCTGCTGGGTCTCCTCCCTGCTCAGCGACGCGCTCGTCACCAGCAGCCGCTCCGAGACGCGACCAGAGAACAACCACATGTCGCTGAGCCCGGGTTCGTCCCACGGAATCCATGTCACCGAGCCGCGGAACTGCCGCAAGGCCTCGGCCAGTGCGAAGTCCTCGGGCTGATCACCCAGGACTGCCACGCGCTCCCTGGAACGGAGTGCTCTTGAGATCGGGATACACAAGCCGGCTTCGTGTGAACGCAGCATGGTGCAACCGTCCGGAGCACCCGGGCGCAACCGCGACAGCATCGGCGACTCGGTGCCGCACAGGGCCGCTTCTCGCCAATCCTTTACAGCGATCTGTCCGTCAAAGACGGATTCCTCGATGCCGACATGCATGGCAAAGGCCAGTGCTTCAGCCGTGGTCACACTGTTTCTCGGCACACCGATGAGGGACGTGGTGGCCACCGTGGCCAGTGGCGTCAGTTCGCGGGCGTTGTCGTCGTCGAACAGATGGCTGCACTGGATCAGGTTTTCTCGCTTGTTGGTAGCGAGCGTCGAGCGGAGCTGGTCAGCGGCCACCTCTGCTTCGTGTACAGGAGAGCCGCTCCAGGGCTCCTTACGGAGCATCTGCATGAAGTGCTCAGCCGCAGCACTGTCGGCGATCTTGTTTTCTGCCAGCAAGCGGTCGGCCGTGCCCGGGTTCAGAGCGTCGTATGTTGCCCACGACGGGTTGTAGGCAAGCACATGGTCGGGGTTCAATCCGGCCAGACAACGGGCGACGGCGGGATGTCCGACCGCACTCGAAGGCACCACAACACTGCCGCTGCAGCCCCACACCGTCGACAGCCTGGCCAGGGCCGCTGCCGTCCACTCGACCCAGCGCTCACCGTCGTCAGGTGCCACCAAGACGATTCGGGGCGGTCTGGCCGCATAGGACAGTGGAAGGAAGGTGAAGGACTGCTGAGGCATCCGCACAGTTTCCCACCTGTAGAGCGACAGGTCGGTCCAGCCGGAAGTCGATGGCGCACCACTGCGATCAAACGCAGCGAGAGCTGCCTGCTCGATGTTGCATAGTCACCCACCTATGAGGGCAGTGACCTTGGTGCCAACTATCCGTCTTTGTGCCAACTAAAAATCCTCGTCACAACCCGTCAGCGCCGCACCCGCGGCATCCCCAGCCCGATCCACGAGATGATCTCCCGCTGGATCTCGTTGTTTCCGCCGCCGAAAGTGAAGATGACCGCCGAGCGGTAGCCGCGTTCCAGTTCGCCGTGCAGGACCGCGCCCGCCGAGCCCTCCTTCAGTGCGCCGGGCGCGGCGACGATCTCCATGAGCCAGGCGTAGGCGTCGCGCCGGGCCTCGGAGCCGTACACCTTGACGGCCGAGGCGTCCTGCGGGGTGAGGGTGCCGTCCTGGACCGCGCCGACCATCCGCCAGTTGAGCAGCTTGAGCGCGTCCAGCCGGGCGTGGGTGCGGGCCAGGAGGCGGCGCACCCAGGGCAGGTCGACGACGCGTCGGCCGTCGGCGAGCTTCGTCTCCATCGCCCAGCGCTGCACGTCGTGCAGAGCGCGGATCGCCATGGTGCCGTGGGCGGCCAGGGTGACGCGTTCGTGGTTGAGCTGGTTGGTGATCAGCCGCCAGCCCTGGTTCTCGGCGCCGACCCGCCTGGAGACGGGGACGCGTACGTTCTCGTAGTAGCTGGCCGTGGTGTCGTGCGAGGCGAGGGTGTTGATCAGGGTGCAGGAGTAGCCGGGGTCGGACGTCGGCACCAGGAGCATGGTGATGCCCTTGTGCGGCGGCGCGTCGGGATCCGTCCGGACCGCCAGCCAGACCCAGTCCGCCGTGTCGCCGTTGGTCGTCCAGATCTTCTGGCCGTTCACGACGTAGTGGTCGCCTTCCCGTACCGCGCGGGTCCGCAGGGACGCGAGGTCGGTGCCCGCGCCGGGCTCGCTGTAGCCGATGGCGAAGTCGATCTCCCCGGAGAGGATCCGCGGCAGGAAGTACGCCTTCTGCTCGTCGGTGCCGTACCGCATGATCGTCGGGCCGACGGTGTTCAGCGCCATGAGCGGCAGCGGGACGCCGGCCTGGGCGGCCTCGTCGAAGAAGATGAACTGCTCCATCGCCGTCAGCCCGCGTCCGCCGTACTCCTCGGGCCAGCCCACGCCGAGCCAGCGGTCCGCGCCGAGCCGGCGGATGGTCTCGCGGTAGAACCGCTTCTGCGCGGCCGGGTCGCCGTGCCGGGCGTAGGCGCTGTCCGGAACCAGTTCGGCGAAGTAGGCGCGCAGTTCGGTGCGCAGCCGCTGCTGCTCGGGCGTGTGGTCGAGGTGCACGGCGCCTCCAGGCTCCCCAAGGCCGGTCCTGTCGGCGCACACCGTAGAACGTGTTGCAGAAATAGGGAATGGTGAGGCGCCGACGGGCCAGGCGTTCGCCCCGCGCCGGTGTCGTGTTCAGTTCAGCGTGGCGAGGAAGTCCGTGCACGCCCGTGCGCACTTGCGGCACATCGCCGCCGAGTCCTCCGCCCCCGGCTGCCGGTCGAAGACGTGGGCGGCCTCCAGGCACACGGTCCGGCACCACTCGACCTGGACACGGATGCTGGTCTCGTCCACCTGGTTCTGCTCGGACAGCACACGGCAGGTCGCGTCGCAGACCTCCGCGCACATGATGCCCTTGCGTCGTACGAGTTCCTGGTTCTCGGTGCCGTCGGGATCCACAAGGCTCGCGCGCAGCGCGCACGCTCGGGCGCACTCGGTGCAGGCCTGCGCGCAGGCGAAGCGGTCCTCCAGGAACCGGAACAGCTCCTGCTGGGATGTCGTCGAAGTCACACCGCGCGGGTAGCCCCGGCGATGCCGGTCAAACCCGCTGCTCCCAAGGGTTCCGTCCGGTTTTCCGCCCCCGCTGACGGGCACCCGGCCGACCCCGGAACGACCACGTACGGAGGTGAGTCACATGCCCGGGCGACAGGAGCTTCCGTCGACCCTGGAGCGGTCCTCCAAGGAGGCACAGCGCACGTGGATCAAGGCGCACGACTCGGCCGTGGAGCAGTACGGCGAGGGTGAGCGCGCGCACCGCACGGCCTTCGGCGCGCTGAAGCACACGCACGAGAAGGTCGGCGATCACTGGGAGCGCAAGGAGGGCGGCCGCAAGGCCCCCTCGGACCCGCAGTCGGCGCGGCCCCGGCAGCAGGGCGGCCGCAGCGGCGAGGGCGTCGACGAGCAGGCCTCGAAGGAGCACCTGTACGACGTCGCGAAGCGGCTGGGTGTCGAAGGTCGCTCCCGGATGTCGAAGGCGGAACTGCTCGACGCAGTCCGCAAGGAGAACCGGTCGAAGACCCGCTCCGCACGGTCCTCGCGGTCGGGGTAGCCGGTTCATGGTGAGGACCAGGGGTACTCGCGCGCCATGAATACCGCATGGATGGAGATGGCCGCGGGCGGGGACGCCCCCGGCTTCGGGTTCGTCGTGACGGGTCTGGCGGTCGTGGCCCTGCTGCTGGGTGCCTTCATCCTGGGGGTCCGGCTCAAGCGGAGGCGCCCGCCGCGGCCCGAGGAACAGCCCAGGCTGCCCGACGGGGGGCCGGTCAAAGAGGTGCGGGAGCAGAGGGAGCCCGACGAAGTGCCTCAGGGCCAGGGCCGTCTGACACCGCACGAGCTGAAGACGCACGGCAACCAGAGCGACCGGACGAGCGCGTCCCAGGAGCGTCCCCGCTGGAACGAGGGCAGCAGCGGCTCGTTCGGCAGCGGCGGTCCGGGCGGCCGCTGATTTCCGCTCCCCGCGGCACCCCGCTGCGGACCTCACGTCGCACGTGGACTCGTCGTACGTGAACTCGTCGCACACGTCGTACACAGGGAAGTGAGAACCATGGCCGATTCCGCCCGCGACACTCTGCCGCTGCCGGACTACGACCATCTGCCGATCGGCGGCCTGGAGAGCCGTGTGCGGTCGCTGTCGGCGAACGAGGTCGAGGAACTGCTGGCGTACGAACGGTCGCACGCCGACCGGCTTCCGGTGACCGAGCTGCTGGGGTCCCGGCTGGAGCAGTTGCGCGAGGGCGCGGAACCGTCGTCCGGCGATCCGGGCGCACTGCGTCCTGAGACGGGCGAGGGACACGGAGGCTCTCCGGTGTCACCCGCCACGTCGCCGCAGCCGTCCAGCCCACCGCCGCACGGCACGCCCGACCAGCGGGGCAAGCCGAAGGGCGACCGCAGGTAAGCGGCACCTCCACACCACCGAACCAGAAGGGCCCGTGCCTGTGCACGGGCCCTTTTCGCGCGCTCATCACTGGGAGTGAGGTGGATCACAGCCGGTGAATGCAGCGTGGAAGGGGGCCCAGCGCCTTTCCAGAGGCGTAGGGGGCCACTGAGACGCGGGACGGTGAGGATGGAGCAGGTTCGGGCGGACGGCTTCGACGAGTTCGCGGCCGCCCGTTGGTCGGCGCTGCTCCATGTCGCGCGTCTGCTGACGGGCGGCGACCGGCAGCGCGCCGAGGACCTGGTGCAGGAGGCCTTGGTGAAGCTGTGGTTCGCCTGGCCGAAGGTCGCCGAGCAGGCCCCGGAGGCGTACGTCCGCACGGTGCTGGTGCGGATGGCGGCCCGCTCGGCGCGAAGACGCTGGTGGGGCGAGCGCCCGGTGGAACAGCTGCCCGACCGTCCCGCCCCGGGCGACGTCTCGTCCACCGTGGCGGAACGCTCGCGGCTGGAGGACGCCCTGGCCCAGCTGTCACCGAAACAGCGGGCCGCGGTGGTGCTGCGCTACTACGAGGACCTGCCCGAGGCCCAGGTCGCCCAGGCGCTGGGCTGTCCCGTGGGCACCGCACGGTCCCACGCGTCTCGCGGAGTCGCACGGCTCCGCCAGATTCTGTCCGACGCCATCAGGCCTGTGGGGTGAAAGGAGAAGCGATGGACGACTTCGAGCGGAACCTGTCGCGCCTGATGCGCGACACCCAGCGGCACACTCCCTACGAGCCCGAACACCGGCAGCGGCTGCACGCGGGCATCCGGGCCCGCCGCAGGTCGCGGATGCTGTGGAAAGCGGGCGGCTCCGCCGTCGCGGTGGCCGGCCTCAGTGTCGGGCTGGCCCTGCTGCCGAACATGCTCACCAGGGCCCAGCCCGCCGATCACGATCGCCGTCCCCAGCCCGCGACGAGTCCGACCCCCTCGCAGGACAGCGCGCCCACCTTCGACTCGCCGGACCCCAGCCCGACCCCGACCCGTCCCGCGTCGTCCGCGCCCGCGACCTCGACCGGCAGCAGCACGCCTTCCGGGAGCACAATCCCACCGACCACTTATGCGCCGACGGCCTCGGCCTCCGAGAGCCGGATCGCGACGATGCTCCCTGCCCCTCCTCCTTCCTCGACGCCCACGACGGTTCCGCCGTCCGCCCCGGAGACGAAGGAGCCCTCGGCATCGGCCGGCACCGAGTAGCCGCCTGAGCGGCCCTGCCCGTCAGGGGCGTCAGCGCCCCGCACCACGTCACCGCACCCCGCCACGGGCACCTTCGGCCTGCCCGGAACCGGCGCCGGGGGTACGTCCCCGCGCCAGAAAGAGACCGTGAAGCAGCCATGAGAACCGAACGGCGGCCGGCCCTGATCGACCGCCCCGTACCCGAGCCGTCCGCGCTGCCGCGCCGGGCGCCCCTGCCCGCGCACCACCCGGAGCCGGTCCTCGACGTGGTCGTCCCCGTGTACAACGAGGAGACCGACCTGGAGCCCTGCGTCCGGCGCCTGCACGCGCACCTCGCGGAGACCTTTCCCTACTCCTTCCGGATCACCATCGCCGACAACGCCAGCACCGACCGGACGCCGCGGATCGCGGCCGGGCTGGTCGCGGAGCTGCCGGGCACGGACTGGATCCGGCTGGCCGAGAAAGGGCGGGGCCGTGCGCTGCACGCCGCCTGGTCGCGCTCGGGCGCCCCGGTGCTGGCGTATCTGGACGTGGACCTGTCCACCGACCTCGCGGCGCTGCTGCCGCTGGTCGCGCCGTTGATCTCGGGCCACTCGGACATCGCCATCGGCACCCGTCTCGCTCGTGGCTCTCGGGTGGTGCGGGGCCCGAAGCGGGAGATCATCTCACGCTGCTACAACGGGCTGCTGCGTTCCACGCTCGCCGTGGGTTTCTCCGACGCGCAGTGCGGGTTCAAGGCGGTACGGCGGGACGTCGCCGAGCGGCTGCTGCCGCTGGTGGAGGACCGCGAGTGGTTCTTCGACACCGAGTTGCTGGTCATCGCCGAGCGGGCGGGGCTGCGGATCCACGAGGTTCCGGTGGACTGGGTGGACGATCCCGACAGCCGGGTGCAGATCCTCGCCACGTCCCTGGCCGACCTGCGCGGCATGGCCCGGCTCGGCCGGGCCCTGGCCCGCGGCCGGCTGCCGTTGAGCGCGCTGCGCCGCAGCGGCGGGGATGTCGCCGGAGAGCTGCCGGCGGGCCTGGCCCGGCAGATCGTGCGCTTCGCCGCCGTCGGTGTCGCCAGCACCCTGTGCTATCTGCTGCTCTACAGCGTGCTCCGGCCCGTGGCGGGAGCGCAGGCCGCCAACGCGCTGGCCCTGCTCGCCAGCGCGCTCGCCAACACCGCCGCGAACAGACGGCTCACCTTCGGGCTGCGGGGCCGCGGCGGCGCGCTGCGCCACCACCTCAAGGGCTTGGTGGCGTTCCTGGTGGGGCTGGTCCTGACCAGCGGTTCGCTGGTCGCCCTGCACCACGTGGCACCCGGGGCCGGCCACCGGGCCGAACTCGTGACGCTCGTCGCCGCCAACCTGGCCGCGACGCTGCTGCGCTTCCTTCTCTTCAGGGCCTGGGTGTTCCCGGCCCGGCCCATCCGCCGTACGACAGGATCCTCATGAGCACCGTCGAGCTGCGCCGGCCGCCGTCCGGCCCCGCGCCCTCCGAAGCCCCCGCGGCTCGCGGGAGTTCCGCCCGCGGCTGCGCGAGGCCGCCGCGCGCTACGGGCCCGTGCTGCTGACGTACGGCGTGCTGAAGGCGGCCGGATTCGCCGTGTTCATGTACCTGCTGGACTCCGCGGGCGACTTCCGGAAGAAGAACCCTCGTTTCGGCGGCGGCGAACACGCCTGGGACGTCCTGGCGAGCTGGGACGGCTGGTGGTACCAGCAGATCGCCCGACACGGATACGACCCCGCCCTGGAACCGGTCCCGGGGGCGACGGGCCTGATCACCCTCGAGGGCAACTCGGCGGCGTTCTTCCCCCTGTATCCCGCGCTGATGCGCCTGGTGTCGGAGTGCACCGGACTCGGCCTGTTCGGCGCCGGCCTGACCGTCTCGGTCCTCGCCTCGTTCGTCGCGGCACTCGGCGTCCACGCCGTGGCGACGCGGCTGGGCGGCCACCGGGCGGGGCTGGTCGCCGCCGGGCTGTGGGCGGTCTGGCCCGGCTCGGGCACCGAGTGGTCGGGCTACTCGGAGTCCCTCTACACGGCCCTGGCCGCGTGGGCCTGTCATGCCGTCATGACCCGCCGCTGGCTCACCGCCGGCGTGCTGACCTGCGCGGCCGGGCTCACCAGACCCACCGCCGCCGCACTGGTCGCCGCCCTCGCGGTCGCCGCGCTGCTGTCCCTGCGCCGGCGTCAGGACGGGATCCGGCGTCCTCTGGCCGCCGTGGCGATGGCACCGCTCGGCCTGTTCGGCTACCTCGCCTGGGTCAACTACCGCATGGGCGACATCAACGGCTACTCCAAGCTCCAGGACGGCGCCTGGGCGCACAAGTTCGACTGGGGGGTCCACACGTTCGACGTGCTGACGTCCATCCCGGTCGGGCACTTCGACTATCTCTTCGCGATGCCCTTCGAGGACGTCATCGGCGTCTGCGTGGTGCTGACGGTGCCGGTGCTGACCGTGCTGCTCATACGCCTGAGACCGCCGGCCGTACTGGTGGTCTACACGGTCCTGTCCTATCTCATGGTGATGACCACCCAGCAGTACTTCGGCAACGTCTCGCGCTATCTCCTCCCGCTCTTCCCGCTGTTCGTCCCGCTCGCCCTCGCGATGCGCCGGCTCAGGTGGCCGTCCCTGTACACGGTCCTCGGCACGGCCGCACTGGCCTCCGGGTCGTACGCGGGGTACGTCCTGTTCGTGCTCGGAGTGCCGTAGACGACACCGAAACATTCCCTTCACGCAGGAAGTATTTAGGGGTAACGCCCGCTGCCTACCGTGCCTGCCTTGTCAGTCCCCACAACCCGCAGCGACAAGGAGGCGTGGCATGAGTACCGAGCCACGACTGGCCGAGGTCACCGAACCGGAACCGGCGCAGAAGGCGGCACCGGGTGCCGACCAGGCCGTCAAGGAGACCCTGGAGGACTACACCCTCCGCTTCGCGCCGCGCAGTTACCGGCGCTGGACTCCCATGGTGGTGGCGACGACCGCGCTCGGCGGCATCGCCTACATGGCCGACTTCTCCATCGGTGCCGGCATCGGCCTGGCGCACGGCACCGGCAACGCGCTGCTCGCGATCCTCGTCGCCGCGGTCGTCATCTTCGTGACCGGCTTCCCGCTGGCCTACTACGGGGCCCGCTACAACATCGACCTGGACCTGATCACGCGCGGCTCGGGCTTCGGCTACTTCGGCTCGGTCCTCACCAGCGTGATCTTCGCCAGCTTCACCTTCATCTTCTTCGCCCTCGAAGGCTCGATCATGGCTCAGGGCCTGAAGCTGGGCCTGGGACTCCCGCTGTGGCTGGGCTACTTGGTCTCCACCCTGATGGTCATCCCGCTGGTCATCTACGGCATGACGGCACTGAGCAAGCTCCAGGTGTGGACCACCCCGATCTGGCTGCTGCTGATGGTCGGCCCGCTGGTCTACCTGGTCGCCGCCGACCCGGGGACCGTCGACCGCTTCCTCGCCTACGCGGGCACCGACGGGGACGGCGGTGTCAACACCGCCTCCGTGCTGCTGGGCGCGGGCGTGTGTCTGTCGCTGATCGCGCAGATCGGCGAGCAGATCGACTACCTGCGCTTCATGCCGCCCAAGACCGAGGCGAACAAGCGGAGTTGGTGGACGGCCGTGGTGATGGCCGGCCCGGGATGGGTGGTGCTGGGCGCGCTGAAGCAGGCCATCGGTGTGTTCCTCGCGGTGTACATCATCGCGGAGGTCGGGCCCGCCGCCGCGCCCGAGCCGATCCAGCAGTTCAAGCACGCCTTCGACGCGATGATGCCGTCCTGGATCGTCGTCCCGCTGGCCGTGGCCCTGGTCGTGATCAGCCAGATCAAGATCAACGTGACGAACGCGTACTCCGGCTCCCTCGCCTGGACCAACTCCTTCACCCGCGTCACCGGGCGCTACCCGGGCCGGATGGTCTTCGTGCTGGTCAACCTGGGCTTCGCGCTCGCCCTGATGGAGGCCGACATGTTCAGCTTCCTCAACAGCATCCTGGGCTTCTACTCGAACTGCGCGATCGCCTGGGTGGTCACCGTCGCCACCGACATCGGCATCAACAAGTACGTGCTCAAGCTGTCCCCGCACGCGCCCGAGTTCCGCCGCGGCATGCTCTACGCGGTGAATCCCGTCGGCGTGGTCGCCTTCGTCGCCGCCTCCGGGCTGTCCATCGCGATGTACTTCCACGCGCTGGGCGACACGCTCCAGCCGTACTCCCCCGTCGCCGCCGCCGTCATCGCGTTCGTGCTCACGCCGCTGATGGCTGTGGTCACCAAGGGCAGGTACTACCTGCGCCGCACCGACGACGGCATCGCCGAGCCGATCCTGGACGCGGACGGCAACCCCAGTGCCGTCACCTACGAGTGCCACGTGTGCCGGCAGCGGTTCGAACGCCCGGACGTGGCCGCCTGCCAGACGCACGACGCGGTCGTCTGCTCGCTCTGCCTCAGCACCGACAAGGTCGGCGACCACGTCCTGCCGGCGGCTCCCGCCGTCACGTGACGCCCGAACGGCGGGAGCGCGTTCAGGCGCTCCCGCCGAGTACGAGGCTCCGGGCGCACCTTTCACGCCCGACCGTCCCACCTGACCTCACCGCACACGGTTGGTACCAAATCGATCTCGGATGCGCCGCCCGAGCCCATGGGAAGCGGCGCCTCCGGAGGCCGGGCGGCATACTGATCTTGCGGTCCGTGATCATCAGGCCAACGGTTGGAGAGGGGACGACGGGACGTGACCACCGAAGGAGCGGGCGGCGGGCGGGGTACGCCCGACGAGCCGCACGGCACTCTCCCGATCCCGGACGAGGTGTGGCTGAAGTTCCTCACCGACAGCGAGTACGCCATACGTGCCTCCGCCCCCAGGGAACCCGCCGCCCGGGAGCGGGCGGCGGGACGACAGCCCCAACCTCCGCACGCCGTCGGTGACCTGTGGCAGCCGGAGGAGCTCTGGGTCCGGGTGGCCTGGCGCGACCTGGACCGGCGTGCCAAGGCCCGGCGCGTGACGCGTGTCGTCGCCACCGCCGCAGCCGTGGCTCTGGCGCTGGGCGCCTGGTCCCAGTTGTCCACCGGCGCGGGCACCGGGAACAAGCCTGGAGAAGGCACCGTGCGGCAGGTCGAAGGGGCGACCGCGAGGACGCCCACCGCAACTCCGTTCCCGCCCACCACCCCTGCCCCGGAGCCGTCCAGGTAGCGCACACAGGACGGGTACGGTCCCGCCCGGCCCCCTAGGATGAGCCCACAGGCCGGGATCTGGGCGCTCGTCCGGGCGCGGCCCCCGCAGGCGCGTCACAGCCATGCTCACGCCGACGGAAGGGGGACAGAGATGAGCGCGCCCCGCCTCAGCAGTACACCGTTGCCGGGCATAGGTGTCCGCTACGACCTGACCACACGGGACAGCCGCCGCCTGTCCGTGGTCGCCCACCGCGACGGCCACCGGACCATCAGCGCCTACCGCGAGGACGACCCTGATGCCTGCGACCTCTCCGTGCGCCTGACGGCGGAGGAGGCGGCCACGCTCATCGACGCGTTGATGCCCGCACACCACACGCCGAACCTGCTGTCCACCACCGACCTGGGGCTCGTCGCCGAACGGATCGAACTGCCCGGCACCTCGCACTGGAACGGCCGGCTGCTGGGCGAGTCCAGGATCCGCACCGACACCGGCGCGTCCATCGTGGCGGTGCTGCGCCGGGCCGAGGCGATCCCCTCCCCCGCGCCCGACTTCCGGCTCGCCGGCGGTGACATCCTCATCGTCATCGGCACCCGCGAGGGCGTGGAGGCGGCCGCCGCGATACTCGGGCGGGAGTGACCCCGCCATGCACTCCTCCGCGGTCTTCCTGATCGAGTTCGGCTGTCTCATCCTCGGGCTCGGGCTCCTCGGCCGGCTGGCCGGGCGCTTCCGGTTCTCCCCCATCCCCCTGTATCTGCTGGCCGGGCTCGCCTTCGGCAAGGGCGGGCTGTTGCCGCTGGGCTCCAGCGAGGACTTCGTCGCCGTCGGCGCCGAGATCGGCGTCATCCTGCTGCTGCTCATGCTGGGGCTCGAGTACACGGCCACCGACCTCGTCTCCAACCT
Organism: Streptomyces tuirus; assembly: GCA_018195615.1. GTDB lineage: Bacteria > Actinomycetota > Actinomycetes > Streptomycetales > Streptomycetaceae > Streptomyces > Streptomyces tuirus_A. Next base: position 496,373 of record JAGTPG010000002.1, read on the forward strand.
GCGCACCCACTACCCCGCCGGGCTCGTCGACGCCGTCCTGAACGCCCTGCCCGGGGCGGCTCTGGCCCTGCTGCTCGGCTGGGGGCCGGTCGCCGCCGTGGTGCTGGCGGGTGTCACCTGGGTTTCCTCCTCCGGCGTCATCGCGAAGGTGCTGGGCGATCTGGGACGGCTCGGCAACCGTGAGACGCCGGCCATCCTCAGCATCCTGGTGCTGGAGGACCTCTCCATGGCGGTCTACCTGCCCATCGTCACCGCCCTGCTGGCCGGGGCGGGCCTCGCCGCGGGCGGTGTCACGCTGGCCATCGCCCTGGGGGTGGCCACGCTCGTGCTGGTCCTCGCGGTGCGCTACGGCCGCCACGTCTCCCGTTTCGTCTCCAGCGACGACCCCGAGAAACTGCTGCTGGTGGTGCTCGGCGTCACCCTCGTGGTCGCCGGGCTCGCGCAGCAACTCCAGGTGTCCGCCGCCGTGGGCGCCTTCCTGGTCGGCATCGCGCTGTCCGGCGAGGTCGCCGAGGGCGCGGCGAACCTGCTCGCGCCGTTGCGGGACCTGTTCGCCGCGGTGTTCTTCGTCTTCTTCGGCCTGCACACCGATCCGGCGAGCATTCCGCCCGTCCTGGCGCCCGCCCTCGCCCTGGCGGCCGTCACCACCGCGACGAAGATCGCCACCGGCTACTGGGCCGCGCGCCGCGCCGGAATCGGGCCCAAGGGCCGCTGGCGTGCCGGCGGCACGCTCGTGGCCCGCGGCGAGTTCTCCATCGTCATCGCCGGTCTCGCCGTCACGTCGGGCATCGAGCCCTCCCTCGGCCCGCTCGCCACGGCGTACGTCCTCATCCTGGTCCTCCTCGGCCCCCTGGCCGCTCGTTGCACCGAGCCCCTGGCCACGCGCCTGACCGGCCGAGTGCACCGGAGGAGGGCCCCGGGCCGCGGGGAGACGGCGGCCGTTCCGCCCGGCGCCCACGAGACCCTCGAGGGCCAGGACACGGTCGGCCGCACCTGATCGTGTGACGTGGCGATGCCGGTCGGCTTGTACGGACAGGGCGACGCCAGTCGGCCCGCGCGAACGAGGCGATGTCGGTCGGCCCGCGCGAACGAGGCGACGCCGGTCGGCCCGCGCAGACAGGGCGACGCCAGTCGGCCCGCGCGAACGAGGCGATGTCGGTCGGCGCGGCGGTGGTGAGAAGCCGGAGCACCGGCGCCTGTTCAGCCCGCTCCGGCGGGCACCGCGGCCCACCGCCCGGTCAGCCCGTCTTCCACCCCCGCCGCGTGTCGATCCGCTCCCACTCCGCGTCCCACTGCGTCATCCGCCGCCGGTCCAGGGACAGCCGTGTCAGCCCTACGGCACCCAGCACGATCCCACCCGCGAAGGCACCGGCCAGCCCGCCGCCCAGCGCCATGTGCAACCAGGCCTCGCCGGCGGTCACGGGTGGGCTCGTGATGTCACCGCTGCTGTTCACCCACACGGGGATCGTGGTCCCGGCGGGGGCCCTCGGCGGCACCCGCGCCTCCTCCCGGTGCGTCGAGCCGTCCGGCGCGGTCCACCGCACCTCGCCCCACACCCGGTGGTCGCTCGCAGCCCGGGCCGGGTAGGGGGCGGGCGCGTCCTCGACGACGACCGCCGGGACCTGACGGCTCTCGGCCCGCTGCCGCTCGACGGCCCGCTCGACCGCCCCCGACGCCGCCAGCCCCGCGAACGCTCCACCCAGCAGGGCGAGCACCCAGCCGGCGAGCACGACCCACGCTTCGACGACGTCCACGCGCCGTTTGAGCGGGTTGCGCCGCCACCGCCACCACCGCACGGTCACGTGCTCCGACTTCTTCATCGGCCGACACCCCCTCGTGAGCACCGGCAGCACCCTTCCAGTGTGCTCCCGGCACCCCGGGCGGGCCTGTCGGCCAGGAGATCCGAGGGCGGGGCCGGGCCGGCGCGGCCGCGTGGCTCAGCCGGGCGACGCGGCGATCCGCACGCCGTCGGTCTCGTCGCCGGAGAGGAAGGACGCCAGCCGTCGCCCCTCCTCGGCGACGCCGGCCCGGTCGGCCCGCGAGAAGCGACGCAGCGGCGTGACCCGTACGCCCTCCGCGCCGGTGGTCCAGGTGGCGGCGACGCGCCCGTCGACCAGGACGACGCGGGCGCCTTCGACCGACAGCCCCCGATGCGCGTCGTCGATGATCCGGCTGCGGTCGTGGTAGCCGAGGATCGCGTTGTCGAAGGCCGGGAGGAACCGCACCGGGGCGGGGCTGTCCGGGTCGGGGCGCGGCGCGTCGGGGAGGTCCAGCAGTTCCCGGCCGCGCTCGTCGCGGAAGACGACCAGTTCCCCGCGCAGGGCGGCGACCGCGGCGGGCAGTCCGGACAGTCCGCACCAGGCGCGCAGGTCGGCCGAGGCGGCCGGGCCGAACGCGGCCAGGTAGCGCCGTACCAGCGCCTGCCCCACGGGGTCGGTGCCGTCCGGGGCCGGCGGGTCGATCTCGCGTCCCAGCCAGGAGGAGACCGGCGCGTAGCGGACGCCCGCGGTCTCGCGCCAGAGGCCGCGCGGCGGCAACTGCACCATCGGGAGCAGGGCGGCGGCGAGCATCTCGCCGAGCGGCCGGTGTCCCACGGCCGGCCAGCGGTCGGCGACGGACCGCGCGAGGTCGCCCATCGAGCGGGGCTCGCCGTCGGCCATGATCTCCCGCCCCGCCGCGGCGAGGTCGCCGAGGTCCACCCCGTCCAGCTCGCGCCGGTACGTCGCGAGCACCCGCCGGCGCAGCATGCCGTCGTGCCGGGCCCGCCAGGCCACCAGGTCGTCGGCGGTGACGAGATGGACGGTGCGGCGCATGAGGTGGGCCCGCACCACCCGCCGCCCGGTCAGCAGATCCGACAGTTCGGTCGGCTCGAACGCCCGCAGCCGTGACCAGAGCCCCGCGAACGGTTCCTGCGGTTCCTGCGCCTGGAGACCGCAGAGGTGCCCGACGGCGTCCAGCACCGGCAGGTCGGCACGGTCGAGGAGCAACTGCCGCGCGAGGGTGGCGCGGTTGAGCGCCCGGGAGTCGAGAACAGTCATCGCAGCACCTCGGCCTTCGAGTCGTGTGCCGACCCGCGGTTCGAGATGTCCGGGCGGCTTGCCCGGTCACCGTCGCACGAGATGCGGTCAGATCGTGACCGCGTCCCGCGTCGCCGGCAGGGAGTGCTCGCCGAGGCCCGATGCGCCTCCACGGTGCACAGACCGTCGGCGCTCGGGTGCGGACCCGGGCATTACACCGAGCGGGCGACTTCGGCAGGTTTTCCGCGGTCTTGCTCCCTCTGTGAGCCACCTATGAGCAAGTAACTCCGAACCGGCTCGACCAGCAGGAGAGCAGGCCCATGACCGGGACAGCCGCCCCGCAGCAGAACTCCTCGCAGGCCTCCCCGACTGCGCGGCCGAGCCGATCGCCGGCATCCTGGCCGAGTTCGTGGACAAGCGCATGGGGCAGCGGATCGCCCAGGGCCAGGACCCGGTCCTGCGGTCGGTCTTCGTCAAGTACCACGGAACCGCCCGGGGGGTGCTCACGGTCGCCCCTGATCTTCCGCCGGACCTCTGTGTCGGATTCCTGAAGGCCGCCCGGGACCAGCCGGGCGGCCTGACCGCGTGGGTCCGTTTCTCCAGCGACACCCTGCCGGACCGTCCGGAGACGGACCCCGTCGGCCGAGCGACCCGCGAGGGGCTCCTCACCGGTCTGCTCGGCTGCGACGTGGCGTCACGCTCCGGCGTCGACGCGCGGCAGGGGTTCCTCCGCGGCCGGCCTGCCGGAAGGGGCGGCGGCGTCCGCGGACTCCTCCGAGAGCCGCTCCATGCCGCTGGTGGTCTTCAGCGGCTTCTCCTTGATGAAAAGCACGGCGATCAGCGCGAGCGCCGCGAAGGGCGTGGCGACGAGGAAGAGTTCGGCCGTGGCCACCCCGTAGGCGTGCTCCACGATGTCCCGCATCGGCGCCGGCAGGGCACTCATGTCGGGCACTCCCCGTGTCCGGCCGAGCCTCCACCACCGGCGGCGCCGGTGCCCTCCAGGCTCTTGGTCATCTCGGAAGCGACCCGGTTGGCCAGGATCGCGCCGAGCACGCTGGTGCCGATGGTGCCGCCCATGCTGCGGAAGAAGGACAACACCGAGGTGGCGGCGCCCAGTTCGGCCGCCGGGACGTCGTTCTGCGCGGCCAGCACCAGGTTCTGCATCAGCATGCCGACACCGATGCCCATGACCGCCATGTAGACGCTGAGCAGGCCGAAGTGGGTGTCCGCCCCGATCGTGGAAAGCAGCCCGAGACCGACGGTCATGGTGACGCCGCCCGCGACGAGGTACACCTTCCACCGCCCGGTCGCGCTGATGACCTGCCCGGCGACGGTGGAGGAGAGCAGCAGGCCGAGGATCATGGGGAGGCTCATCAGGCCGGCGATCGTCGGGGACTTGCCCAGGGAGACCTGGAAGTACTGCGACAGGAAGACCGTGCCGCCGAACATGGCCACACCCACGAAGAGGCTGGCGACGGTGGTCAGCGTCACCGTGCGGTTGCGGAAGATGCCCAGCGGAATGACCGGCTCGGCGACCTTCGCCTCGACGAACACCGCGAGGACCAGCAGCGCCACTCCCCCACCGGTCAGGGCGGCCGTCTGCCACGACGCCCAGTCGAACTCGTTCCCGGCGAGCGTGACCCAGATCAGCAGCGCGCAGACGCCCGCGACGATCAGGAAGGCGCCCAGGTAGTCGATCTTCGCCTCACGGCGGACGGTGGGCAGGTGCAGCGTGCGCTGGAGCAGGGCGATGGCGATGAGGGCGAAGGGCACACCGATGAAGAAGCACCAGCGCCAGCCGAGCCACGAGGTGTCCACCAGGACGCCTCCGATCAGCGGACCGGCCACGGTGCCCACGGCGAACACGGCGCCGAAGATGCCCGCGTACTTGCCCAGCCTGCGCGGCGGGATGATCGCGGCCATCACGACCTGGGCGAGTGCGGTGAGACCGCCGGCCCCGATGCCCTGCGCCACGCGGCTGAAGATGAGCAGCCCCACGTCATGGGAGAAGCCCGCCAGCAGCGATCCGACGACGAACAGGCCCAGGGAGAGCTGGAGCAGCAGTTTCTGGTTGTAGAGGTCGGACAGTTTGCCCCACAGGGGCACGGTCGCCGTCATGGCCAGCAACTCGGCTGTGACGACCCAGGTGTAGGAGGACTGGCTGGCGCCGAGGTCGGCGATGATCCGGGGCAGCGCGTTGGAGACCACGGTGCCGGCCAGGATGGCGACGAACATGCCCGCCATCAGCCCCGACATCGCCTGGAGTATCTGCCGGTTGGACATGGGGGACGGTGACGCCTGCGCGGGCGCCGTGGATGGATTCACTTCTTCTCTTTCAGGGTGTGGAGTTCGGGGCGGGGAGTCCCGCGGCGAGATACTCGAACGTCTCCCGGAAGACGTCCGCGAAGGCGAGTTCGTCCTGCCGGACGCACCAGTGTTCGACGGCGACACGAACGGATGTGACGCCGACGGCGGCCAGCAGACGCGGATAGAGGCCCAGCGCCCGCCGCCTGGGTTCGTCGTCCGGCGACATGGGTTCCGCGCGGTCCTCGGCGAAGAGCGGCGAACCGGCGCCGATGCGCTCGGCGAGCGTTTCGGCCAGGGAGAGTTCGTCCGCCATGTGGGCGCCGATACTGCGGGCGAGCAGCTGCGGCGAGCGGCGCAGTACCTCGGAGTGCAGGCGCCACAGTTCCTGGTGCTGCTCGATCTCCGCCAGTTCGGCCGCCATGGCCTCGCGCAGCGCGTCCAGCGGAGCGAGGCCGGGGGGCGCCGCCAGGACGGCGTGCCGCACTCTCGCGCTCGATTCCGCACCGATCATGACGAAGACGTCGTCACGGGAGTCGAAGTAGTTGAAGAACGTGCGCGCGGACACTCCGGCTGCCTCGCTGATCGCGTCGACGGTGACGTTCTCCGCCCCGTGCTCCGCCGCCAGCCGCACCGCCGCCGTGACCAGCGCGGCGCGCGTCGCCCGTTTCTTCCGCTCCCGCAGCCCTACGGCCGCGAGGTTTCCCTCCGTCATATTTGCATGGTACGCAAAACTGCAGACTCTGCAAAAACGGTCGAGCGCCTCGAGCGTGGCCCGTCTGCACTGTGCGTTCCTCCCGAAATGGGGCCTGTGCCCCATGGTCGCGGGCTGCCCTGGCGGTGAGGGTGGGAGGCGAAGGGGAGAGTGACGATGAACTCGGAAGCCGGCTCCTGCCGGCAGTGCCGGCGCCGCGTCGAGCCGGCACGGCTGTGCATCCTGCCGCAGGCCCGTTGCTTCGGGCGCCGCCACCAGGTCGGGGAGGCCCGCTCATGATCGCTCGTGCTCGCCGCCGGCCCTGGCCGGCCCGCCGGACGTGCCCCGCGATCGCCATCGACCTGGGCAGCGCACGGACCCGCGCATGGACGGCCGGCCGCCCCGGCATCCTCGACGTGCCCACCGTCACCGGCCCGGAGGACTGCGCCGGCCGTCCCGTCCAGCGCGGCACCATCGTCGACCCGGCCGGTACCGCGAGGATGCTGTCCCGCCTGCTGTCCGACCGCGTCCCCCTGGACGCGCAGCCGTTGATCGCGTTCACCGTGCCCGTCCTCAGCGGGCAGCGGCACCACACCACTGCCGTGGGCGTTCTGCAGGCGCTGCGACCGCGCACCGTGCTGGCTCTGGACAGCGTCATGGCCATTACCCTCGCCGCCGGCGCCGACCCGTTCCGTCCGCTGCTCGTGATCGACCTCGGTGCCCACCTGACCGAGGTGGCGCTGCTGGCCGACGGTGAGATCCTCACCGCCCGCCGGGAAGCGATGGGCGGCATCGACCTGGAGGAGCGCGGCCCGGCGGACCTGGCCGACGGCATCACGGCCATGATCACCGCCATGATGCGCGACGAGCCCCTGCCGCAGTTCGTGGACGCCCTCGACCGCGGTCCGCTGCTCGCCGGAGGCGGGGCTCTGCGCCCGGATCTGGTCTGCCGGTTGTCCGCACGGCTGCACGCCCCGATGGAGCCGGTGCCCCAGCCGCACACCGCCGCGGTGCGCGGTGCCGCCCAGGCCCTGCGCTCCGCCCTGCACCATCCCCTCGGAGAGTGAGCCACTGGCGTTGCGTGCTGCGACGTCAGCGGCTCAGGGAGCGGTGACGGCCGCTTGAGCGAGGGCGACGGTCTCCTGCGGCGTGCCGTCGATCGGGACGGCCGCGCCCGCTTCGTCCTCGCCCAGCGGTTCGAGGTCGGCGAACTGCGAGCGAAGCAGTTCGGGCGGCATGAAATGCCCCTGCCTGGCGGTGATCCGTTCGGCGATCAGCTCGGGCGAGCCGTCGAGGTGAAGGTAGAAGACGTGCGGCGCGGCGTGCGTCAGCCGGTCACGGTAGCGGCGCTTCAGCGCCGAGCACGTCACCACTCCGCCGCTGTCCGCATGGCCGGCCAGCCATCGTGCGATCTCGTCCAGCCAGGGGCGGCGGTCGTCGTCGTCGAGAGGATGGCCGGCTCGCATCTTCGCCACATTGGGTGCGGGGTGGAAGTCGTCCCCCTCGGCGTAGGGAACACCGAGGCGCTGGGCCAGCGATCGGCCCACCGTGGTCTTTCCCGAGCCGGACACGCCCATGACCACCACCAACGGAGCGGAGGTGTGAGACATCCAGAACCTTCCCTTCGGATTTCGCCGCCTAGAACTCGATGACCACCTTGACGTCGTCCGGTTGTGGTGTGAACGCCTCCGTCGCCCGCTCCAGCGGCACCCGCCGGGTGATGAGGCGCCCGAGCCACGACAGGTCGGCCTTCGCCAGCGCGTCGGCGGCCTGGCGGTAGTGACGCAGGTTGGCGTTGACCGAACCCACCACCGCGTCGTTCTGCAGCACGATCTGCCTGTTGACGGCGCCCGCGTCCACGGTCGTCCTGCGGCCGACGGGTGACACACCGGTCAGGCACACCACTCCGTAGGACGCGGTGCCCGTCAGCGAGGCCAGCACGGGCTCGTTCGCGCCGGTGGCCTCGATGATGACGTCCGGGCGTACGGCGGAGACGACCTGCTCGATGTCCTCCGCGTGGTAGGTGGCACCCAAGTCCCGTACGAGGGTGGGCTTCGGCCCTTCGGTCACACGGTCGAGCACATGTACCTCCAGTCCGCGCTGGATGCCCAGGAGGGCGGCCAGCAGACCGATGGGCCCCGCACCGGTCACCAGGACACGATGGGGCTCGAACCACGAACGGCCGCCGACCAGCTCGACCTGTTCCCATGCCTTCGCCACCACGGTGGTCGGCTCCACGAGCACACCCGCGTGGTGCAGATGCGGCTCCAGCCTCACGGCGAAGTCGGCTTCCACGCACCAAGCCTGCGCGCCGTAACCGTCGATCTCCTTGATACCGCGTTCGGTGTAGCGGCCGTTGCGGCACATGTCGAACTCCCCACGGGCGCAGGCCCCGCACGGTTCGGGGTCCGGCCGGCGCACCACCCCGGCGACGAGATCCCCGGCCGAGAACCCGCTGCCGGGCGGCGCCTGGCGCACACGCCCGAGGGACTCATGCCCCAGTACCAGCCACTCACGGCCCGGTGGGGCCCAGCCGTACTCGCCCCCGACGATCTCCTTGTCCGTGCCGCACACCCCCATCGCCAGGCCGTCCACCAGCAACTCGCCGGCAGCCGGGACGGGGTCGGGCACGTCCCTCACCTCCACGCATTCCTTCTCACCGGGCCGCACAGTCAGTGCACGCATCGACGGTCTCGTCCCTCTCGTCCGGCGGCGCCCGATGTCAATGCGCCGCTCCGCTGCTTGAACGTGTGTCCCGTTCAGAGGTTTTCAGCACCCGACGGGCCGGAACGGACGGACACCGCCGTGACAGCCCGATCGGCCCAGCTGTCATCTCGTCGCCGGTCAGTGCCTCCCTGCACATCGGGCTCCGGGGGAAATGGGTGCCGGGGCCGATACCGGCCGCTGGAGCGCGCGAGGGATTCTGGAGGCGAAGCCGATCGGGCTCGTCACGCTGGAGAGGAAGGGCCGTGGCGCATTTCGACGAAAGGCTGCTGAAGGACCTCGAAGAGCAGGTGCGGCGGAGCGATCCGCGGTTCGCCCAGGCACTGGGGTCCGGGCGGCCGCGTCGGCCGCGGGAATACCGGACAGGGCCGGCCTGGCTGGTCCTGTCCGCGTCGTCGGCCATGCTCGTCGCGGGCATGGTGCTGCCGAACGGGCTGCTCATCGCGGCGGCTTTCGTCGTGGCGGGGGTGGCGGGGCACCTGTTCGACCCTCACCGGGGCCATGCCTCGGGCCGCCCGAATCGGCGATTAACCGGCTTCGGATTCCTGCCCGGCGCCCGGTACAGCGCGCCAGCCGGTCCGAGCCCACCGGACCGGACAGACAGGGCGCATGCCTGACTTCAGTGCGGTCTTCGTGCTCGGGACACCGGTCCTGGAACTCGTCGTCCGCGGTGCGGTCGTCTTTGTGGACCGACGGCATCGTCCTTGTCGCCACCATCCTGGTCTGCAGCGTTGCCGTCGACGCCGTCGCATACCCGTTCCCTCGCCTCGCGGACGGATGGCCCGACCGCGGGGTGATGCGCCGCGAGCTCATGACCACCCAGGAACTCCTCAGCCGGCTTCGCCTGCACGGCATCCGGGATCCCGCCCGCGTACACCTGGCCTACCTCGAGCCCAACGGCATGATCAGCGTTCTGACCGGCAGGGACGAGGAGGCCGAGGCACCCCGGCACCCACCCGGGCGGTGACCGTCACACACCCTCGGCCTCGCTTCGAGCTAGGTGCGTTTGTGGAGCTCGATGGCGAGGGGGGTGGCGGTGAACATGGAGGAGTACGTGCCGACGGCGAGGCCGATGAGGAGGGCGAGGGCGAAGTCGGTGAGGGAGTCGCCGCCGAGGACGGCCAGTGCGGTGAGGATGAAGGCGGCGCCCATGCCGGTGTTGACGGTGCGGGGCAGGGTCTGCAGGAGTGCCCGGTTGGCGACCGCCGCGAAGGGTGCTTCGGGGTCACGCCGGCTCAGGTCCCTGATGCGGTCGAAGACGACGACGGAGTCGTTGACCGAGTAGCCGATGACGGTCAGCAGCGCGGCGAGGAACACGCCGTCGACGGGCTTGCCCAGCCAGGCGAAGACGCCGACGAGGATCACCACGTCGTGGGCGAGGGCGGCGACCGCGGAGGTGCCGAACAGCCAGCGGAAACGGGCCGCGAGGTAGAGCAGCTGAGCGCCGAGGGCGACGGCGAGGGCGATGAGGGCGCCGCGGCGCAGTTCCTCGCCGAGGCTGGGGCCGATGGCTTCGTCGCGGAGCTTGTCGGCGTCGCGGGTGAGCGTGCCGACGGTGTCGGTGACGGTGGCCGCTTGCGCGTTGGTCAGCTGGTCGGTGCGGACGGTGAGCCGGTTGTCGCCGGAGGCCTGGACGACGGCGCGGGGGAATCCCGCGTCGGCGAGGGCGTTCCGGGCACGGTCGGGCTCGACGGGGGTGGCGGTGCTGTACTCGATGAGGCGACCCCCGGTGAATTCGATCCCGAAGTCCAGGCCGCGCACGACGACCCCGCAGACGGCCAGGACCAGGACGGCGGCGGAGGCGGCCAGCCAGCGCCCGGGGTGGCGCATCAGGCGGGGTTCCGTGCGCGTGAGGTGGTCGCGGACGGCGCCGGTGTGGGCGATGCCCGTCAGGTGGGGGCGGCGGCGGAGCCGGCGCCGTGAGACGGCGTGGTCGGCGAGCACGCGGGTGATGACGAGAGCGCTGAACATGGAGGCGAGGACTCCGATGCCCAGGGTGACGCCGAAACCGCGTACGGGGCCGGAGGCGAGGAAGAACAACAGGCCGGCGGCGATGAGCGTGGTGATGTTGGAGTCGGCGATCGCGCTGAAGGCGCCGCGGAATCCCGCGGTCAGCGAGGAGCGCGGGCTGGGCCGGTGCCGGGCGGCGTATTCTTCGCGGGCACGTTCGAAGACGAGGACGTTGGCGTCGACGGCCATGCCGATGGCCAGCACGAACCCGGCGAGGCCCGGGAGGGTGAGGGTGGCGCCGAGGGCGGCCAGGGCGGCGTAGGAGACCAGGCCGTAGCAGGCCAGCGCCACGATGGCGAGAAGACCGACGATCCGGTAGACGGCGATGATGAACAGCCCGGTCAGCGCGGTGCCCACGGCGGCGGCCCAGGCGCTGGCGGTGATGGCCTGAGCGCCCAGGGTGGGACCGACGGTGCGCTGCTCCACCGTTTCCACGGGCACCGGGAGGGCACCGCCGTTGATCAGCAGGGCCAGTTCCTTGGCCTCGCCGGCGTCGAAGGATCCGGTGATCTGTGTGGAGCCGCCGCTGATGCCCGAGCCGCAGGCGACCGAGGGGTCGACCTCGGGTGAGGAGATGATCTTGTCGTCCAGGACGATGGCGACGCGCCGGGAGGGGTCTCCCACCGGTTGGCAGGCGGCCTGGCCGGTCAGGCGGGCCCAGCCGTCGCCGCCGGATCCCTTGAAGTCGACGGCGACCTGCCATCCGGCGCCGCCCTGCTGGTCGAACCGGGCGGCGGCCTCCTTGACGTCCTCGCCGGTCAGCGAGGCCGCCTCGAGGCGCAGGAGCCGGCCGGACTCGTCGGCCAGCACCTGCTCACGAGGCCGCTTCGGCAGCGGCTCGGCGGTGTCATCGGCATCGGCAGCCATGCCCGTGACCCGGTGGAAGGTGAGCTGTGCGGTGCGGCCGAGCACGTCCGCGGCCTCGGCGGGGTCCTGTACGCCGGGCAGTTCGACGACGATCCGGTTGCTTCCGGAGCGGGCGAGAGTGGGTTCGGCCACGCCGAGCGCGTCGATGCGCCCGCGCAGCACCTCCAGGGTGCGGTCGGTGGCTTCGCTGTCGGCGTCAGCGGTGGCGGTGGAGCGGGTTTCCAGCACGATCTGGGTGCCGCCGCGCAGATCGAGTCCGAGGTGGACGGGCACGGTGACGGCGATGTACAGCGACAGGGCGACAGCGGCGAGGGCGATCAGCCCTCGGATGCGCAGGGCGCGGGTCAAGGTGGCCTCCGGCAGGCACACCGCGGTCAGGACGGCGACCGCGGTCAGGGACGGCAGGGACAGGCAGGGAGAGAAGCTCAGGTGCCTGGGTCCGGAGGGGGTGCTCGTCCTCGGTGACGGTCCACCGAGGGGGCGGAGACGGGTGTGCTCGCTGCCGGCAGGGCCGTGCGAACGAACGACGACGGGCTCGAGGGCCCGCAGTACGAGGTGAGGGTGGCGGCGGCCGGCGGCGAGAACCGCTCGCCGGGAAGATCGCGTGGGCTGCGGATCAGGGCGGCGCAGTCGGCGGAGTGCACCTCGTCGGCCCGGGGGCCACTGGCAGTCTGCACCGCGCCGGTCGGCGCCGCGCTGCCTGGCGGGTGTGCCTGTGTGTCGCCGTACGAGGGCGGAGGGAGCAGCGCGGTGAGGACGGCGAGCAGCACCGCGAGCAGCGCCGTCGGGCCGCGGCGGCCCCCACGGGGGACGGCGGGCAAGGAGCGTGCCATGCGTCGTCCCCCTTCTCGTGTCTCGTGTGTCGGTGGTGGCTGGGCGGGCGGGTCAGGGTTCGATGAGGCCGGCGCGAATGGCGTAGCGGGTGAGTTCCAGACGGTCGCGCAGCCCGAGTTTCTGCAGCAGGTTGGCCCGGTGCCGGTGGACGGTCTTGATGCTGATGAAGAGCATCTCGGCGATCTCCTTGGAGGAGTGGCCCTCGGCGACGAGCTTGAGCACTTCCTCTTCCCGGGGGGTCAGGACCTGGTCGGGCGGTTCCTCGCCGTGGCGGACGCGGTCGAGGTAGTTGCGGATGAGGGCGGTGACCGCCCCCGGGTAGAGGAAGGGCTCGTCGCGCATGGCGGCCCGGCAGGCGGCGACCAGGTCGCGGTCGGCCACGGACTTCAGCACGTATCCGCTGGCGCCGGCCTTCAGCGCCTGGAAGAAGTACTGCTCGTTGTCGTGCATGGTCAGGATCAGCACGCGTAGTTCCGGCCGCAGCGCGATCAGTTCGCGGGTGGCCTGCAGACCGGTCATCCGCGGCATGGCGATGTCCAGCACCGCCAGGTCGACCTCGTGGCTGCGGGCCTGGGCGATGGCCTCGGCGCCGTCTCCGGCCTCGGCGACGACCCGGAGGTCGGGCTCCCGGTCGAGGATGAGCCGAACGCCGCGCCGCACGAGCGCATGGTCGTCGGCGAGGAGGATACGGATCACGGGCGTGTCGGTTGTGGTCATTACTGCTTCCTGGGGACGGGCACGGTCAGCCGGACCCGGGTACCGGCCTGCGGCTGGGAGGTGACATCCAGCGTGGCCCCGATGAGCAGGGCCCGCTCACGCATCCCGCGGATTCCCGCGCCTTCGCGCGCGACGCCCGTCCCGCGGCCGTCGTCAGCGACAGCGAGCACCACTGTGCCGTCGGTGTGGCGCAGGCTCACCTCCACCCGGCCGGCCGCGGCGTGCCGGGCGACGTTGGTCAGGGCCTCCTGCGCCACCCGGTACAGCACCAGTTCCGCTTCCTGGTCCAGCGTCGGCAGGCCGGAATCGAAGCGGCGCACCACGCGCAGTTCGGTGTGGGTGGCGAACTCGGTGGTCAGCGAGGTCAGGGCGCTGACCAGGCCGAGATCCTCCAGAACGCCCGGCCGTAGCCTGCGCACCAGGCGGCGCACCTCGTCCAGGCTCTCCCGGGTGATCTCCTGTGCCTGGTGCAGTTCACCGCGCAGGGGCTCCTCCGCCTCGTCCGCCGCCCGCTTCAGCCCCAGCAGGATCGCGGTCATGCTCTGGCCCACCTCGTCGTGGAGTTCCTGGGCGATGCGGCGCCGTTCGGCCTCCTGCGCCAGCAGCACGCGGGCGCTGCTGGCGGCCCGTTCGTGCTCCAGTCGCTCCAGCATGGCGTTGAAGGTACGGATCAGCTCGGGGATCCCGCCGCTGCCGTGCTCGGGCAGCCGCTGCCCCGGGCGCAGCAGGTCGACGGTGGTCATCAACTTGGTGAGCCGGTCCAGGGGAGCGAGCCCGATCCGCAGCAGGGCGGCGTTGGCGATCAGCATGACGCCCAGGCCGGCGACGAGGATGACCGCCTCGGTCAGCAGGACCGGTACGGAAACGGTCACGGGAGCCCACAGCAGCAGCGCGGTCGCCGTCCCCAGCACCACGGCGTTGAGGGCGAAGATCCGCCAGAACAGGGACACCGCGACGACCTGCCTTTTCTTGACACGACTCTTGTTCTTCCTCGGTCACCGCGTACCCCGAGCATGAGCCGCACCCCCGCGGGCCGGCCTGTTGCCAGCCTGCCGCGCCCGGACGCTTCCTGCCATGGGCTCCAATGCCCATTTCCGTCCCTGACCCGGCTACGTCGCTGTGGAGCCTTCGAGTGGCCGCAGATGGGTATCGCGCCCGATGGGTTTCCCTCGGCGCGTCGGCCACGGTGAGGGCATGGCTTCCCCACCGTGGTCGAAGAGAGGACCTGCCATGTCACTCGACACGCCCCGCGCCGAACCCCGGCTCGAACGCCTGACGGCCCACGAGGCCCGCCAACGCCTGGAACACGAACGCGCCACCCGGCTGACCCAGCTGCGGGCCATCGACGAGGCCGGGCAGGAAGCGGCCGAACAGCTGATGTCGGCGCAGAAGGACACGATCGAGCGGGTCCTCAAGGAGATCGACGCCGCCTTCGCCCGCGTCCAGGACGGCAGCTACGGCATCTGCCAGGGCTGTTCCACGCCGGTGCCGGTCGAGCGCCTGGAGATTCTGCCGTACACGCGGTTCTGCGTGCCCTGCCAGCGCAACGCCGCCTGACGAGCACCCGCCCAGTCAACCGTCTCCCGCCCTGCCCGAGGGGTGAAGTGGTGAACCAGATCACCGGCGACCGCAACCCGACCCTGTCGGTCGAGGACCTCGCCGCGCTGCGCGAAAACCTGCACGAGCAGCGCCTGTTCCGCCTGGAGCAGCTCCAACAGCTCGCGTCCGCCGCGGCGTCCGCCGACTCACGACTCGACCCGCAGGCCCACGGCGAGGTCCACGTCAAACTCGCCGCCTCCGCGCGCATGGTCCTCGCCGACGTCGAGGCGGCCCTGGCCCGCATGGACCAAGGCACCTATGGCACCTGCCGGTTGTGCCGCGAGCCCGTCGAGCGGGAGCGTCTGGCGATCGTGCCGCAAGCCCGCTACTGCGCACGCTGCCAGCACGTCAGGGAGGCCGGCCGGTGACCACCGCACCCCGCCCGCGCCGCTCCGGAGCCCGGCACCGGCCCTGGCCCCGGTGCCGGCTGTGCTGCGGTGTCGCCCTGGACCTGGGCAGCGCTCGCACTCGCGCCTGGATGCCCGGTCACGGACTGATCTTCGACGTCCCGACGGTGACCTTCGGTGACGGCGCCACTCATCCCGTCCGGCGCGGCGCCATCGTGGACACGCCGGGGACCGCCCGGATGCTCGACCGTCTCCTGGGCCACCGCCTGCCCCGCTTCACCCGCCCTCTGCTCATCCTGACCGCCCTGCCCTCGGCGGGGTGGCCTTCCGTGCCGAGGCCCGTGCCGCGGCCGAGACACTGCGGCCGCACACCGTGCTGACGGTCCCCGCCGCACGCGCCGTGGCCGTGGCCGCACGCGCCGATCTGGCCGGCCGCTGCTGGTTGTCGACATCGGCGCCCACGTCACCGACGTCGTCCTGCTCACCGACGGCACGGTGACCGACGCCCGCCGCACCACCCTCGGGGTCAGCGACCTGGACAGCCTCACCCGCCCACGCGGCTCACCGACGCGGTCGCCGCGATGGTGACCGCGATGCTGGACCAGGACCGCACCACCCAGACGCACGACGCCCTCCGGCGTGGCGTCCTCCTGGCAGGCGGGGGCGCGCTGCGCCCGGTGTGGGCCAGAGCCTCACCGAGCGGTTGCGCTCCCCCGTCACCCCTCTGCCCGCCCCGCACACCGCCGCCGTCCGCGGCGCCGCCGCACTCCTCCAGGCGGCTCACACCCACCCCTCGACCGCCCCGTCCGCCGGGCACCCGCACTAGCCGCCGCCTCCGTCCCCTCGGTTCCCGCAGGGCGGCACAGGCAGCCACCCACACGGAAGGAGTCCCCGTGGACCGCCAGATCCCCCGGCACAGCCGCCCCCGACGACCTCCCCCGTGTCCTGCTGTGGCGGTGGCGGCGCAACCCCTGCGGCGCCCCACCGACCTCGCGCAGGCGTGGATCGCCCTCGCCCTGTTCCTCGCCGTCCTGGCCGCCACCCCCGCCGTCATGTTCCTGGCCGGCGATGCCGCCTACCGTCACCACCTGCAGACCGCCCGTCATCAGGCCGCCACCCGGCACCACACGACCGCCGTCCTGGTCCACGACGCCCCACGCCACCCCGAACCCGGTTCGGACGAGGCGAAGCAGACGCGGTACCCGGTCACCGTCCGCTTCACCGACCCCCACGGCACCGTCCGCACCGCCGAGACCGACGTCGAACCCGCCCTGCCGTCCGGCAGCAGTGTCCGCGTCTGGGTCACCACCGACGGAGAGATCACCGAACCGCCCTGACCCGGGCACAGGTCCGCAACCGCACCATGGTCCACGCCGTCCTCGCCGCCCTCACCGTCCCCGTCATCGCAGCCGCCGCGTACGGCTGCACCAGCCGCCGGCTGGAGCGGCACAACCTCGCCCGCTGGGACACTGACTGGGCCCGAACGGCCCCCGGTGGACCACATCCACATGACACGGCCCGCCGAGCGGCGAGGGTGACCGGCTGAGCCGCTCACGTAGTCTCCTCCACGCAGCACGTGCGACAGCTGGGGGATGTATGAACAGGCGGGCATGCTGGGGCGCGGCGTGAGAGTCGGCCTGCTGATGGCTTGCGTTCCGGGCCTCCCTGGGCCGCTCTCGCTCTGGGGTGGCCGCGGTGGAATTTCCTGGCGGAGGGGACACTCAGCTTGCCGCTCGTAACGTGCGGTACGGCGGGCTGCTCTGTGGAGGAAGCCTGGTGGCCGGTGTGCTGATGGGCTTGATTCTCGGTGGGGACTGGCTCTGGCGTCTCGCGCCACCACCCGCGCATGGGTGCATGCCCTCGTAGGAGCACTGCTCGGAGTGCTGGTCTTCCCGGCCGAGTTCGTGGTCGTCACGCTGGGCACGGACGGCGCTTATGCGCAGCTCGGGACGACTCTTCTGGCATGGCCGGTCATGGTGGTGGTGGCAGCCGCACACAGCGCCGACATCGTGGGCCGCACCCGCGCACGCCGGTGGCTCTGGACTCCAGGACCCACACAGTGGCTCGGGCGGGGCTGACCGCGCCGAGCCTCAGTGATGCCGTTCTGGGCTGCGTCAGAGGGGCCTAACGCCGCTGGTTTCCGATGGTGACGATGCCCTTCGTCCTGGCGCCGGTCTTGTTGTCGTAGAGGACATCGCCGGTGGACTTCTTCCAGATCCTGATGCGGAAGGTGTCCGGGCCGTCGGTGGCGGTGACTCTGAAGCCGTAGCCTCCCTTGCCGCCCACCGTGCCGGTGCCCTGGTAGACGGCCTGGGAGTCGTTCACCACGAGCCAGTCGGAGCCGGTCGAGCGGAAGGTGAGCCGGGCGGGGCCGAAGACGAACGTGGCCTTGCCGGTGGGGCGGTGGCTCCCTTCCGGTACTGGGCGTCCAGGGTGAACGCCGCCTTGCCCGTCAGTCCCGGCTTCGCCGGGTAGGCACCGGCCGGCGAGGTGATCGTGCCGACGCCGACCGCGGGTCCGGCGGCACGGTCGTAGACGATCAGCTCCGCGAGCGTGGTGGTGTCCGTGCCCTCGTCGTCGTCGGTGACCGTGACGACCGGGCGGTGGATGCCCGCGTCGTCGTAGACGTGTGCGGCGCGGCAGCCGGAGTCGGTGACCGTGCCGGTCGTGGGCCGGCTGCCGTCCTTCCAGTCGACCTCGCAGGTCTGGGTGTCGGCCGTGCCCGGGTCGTCGAAGGTGGCCGTGACCACGGCGGGCTTGCCCACCGGGACGGGTGAGCCGGGGCCGTCGGCGGACGTGATAGCCGGGGCGGCGTTGGAGACCTTGACGGTCGCCGTGTCGGTGCCGCGTCCGCCGGTCAGGGTGACCTCGAAGGTGCCGTTGTCGGTGCAGGTGAGGGTCGTGCGGGCGGCTGTGGGGTCCTTGACGGCGCACGGGGCGCCGTCCTGGACGGTCCACTTGGCGGTGCCCGCGCCGGAGACGGCGCCGGCGAGCGTGATCGGCTCGCCCTCGGTGCCGGTGGCGTCCGGCCCGGCGTGGACGACGGTGACCGGGTCGATGCCGCCGAGGGTCGGAACGACCTTCTCGATCAGGCCGTCTGAGCCGAACTCCAGCTTGTCGATGGTGGTTTCGCGGTGGGTGCCGTCGCCGCCGGGATGGCGAAGCGGTGGTAGGCGATGTACCAGTCGTCGGTGTTGGGGACGTGGACGACGGAGTGGTGGCCCGGGCCCTTGATGCCCAGGGACAGGTCCTTCTCGAGGATCACGCTCCGCTTGGTCCAGGGCCGGTGGGCGAGGGGCCGGTCGCGTAGGCGACGCGGTAGTTCTCGTCCCGGGTGTCGTTCTCCGACCACATGAAGTAGTAGGTGCCGTTGCGCTTGATGACGAAGGTGCCCTCGTTGTAGCCGCTCGGGTGATGTCCGTGACCTTCGAGGTGTCGATGGAGGTCATGTCGTCGCCCAGCGGGACGACGTAGGCGCGGCCGTTGCCCCAGTAGAGGTACTTCTTGCCGTCGTCGTCGGTGAAGACCGCCGGATCGATCATCTGGCCGCGGAAGTCACCGGCCTTCAGCAGCGGCTTGCCCAGGGCGTCCTTGAACGGTCCGGTGGGCGAGTCGGACACCGCGACGCCGATGTTCGCGTCGGCGCAGAAGTAGAAGTAGTACTTCCCGTCCTTCTCGGTCATGGCCGGCGCCCAGGCCCTGCTGTCCGCCCAGCTGACGTCCGGCCCAGGTCGAGGATGACGCCGTGGTCCTTCCAGTGGACCAGGTCGGTGGAGGAGTAGGCCTTGAACTGCGTGCCGCTCCAGCCCTCGAAGCCGTCGGTCGTCGGGTAGATGTAGAAGGTGTCGCCGAAGCGCTCGATGTCCGGGTCGGCGTTCAGGCCCGGCAGGACCGGCGTCTTCATGATCAGCGCCGAGACCTTCCAGGTGCGCTTCTTGCCGTCGGACCCGGTGACCTCGTACGTCACCGGCTGGGTGAAGTCGCGCTCGGTGCCGGAGGCAGGGCTGATCGTCGCGCCCTCGGCGAGCTTGAACTCCGGTGCCAGCGCGGTGAGATCGGTCCCTTCCTTCATCGGCAGGGTGATCGTGCCGCCCGCGTTGTCGATGAGCGCGTCGACCTTCAGCGCCGGGTGCGTCGCCTTGGCGATGCCCGCCGTGTTGCCGCTGAGTTCCATGACCTCGGCGCCCGTGAGGGCACGGTCGTAGATGCGGAAGTCGTCGACCTCGCCACCGAAGTACGGGTCGGCCGCGTACAGGGACCGGCCGATGTAGCCGGTGTAGTCCTTGGCCGCGTCGTACAGCTCGGACGGTTTGATGGTGGTCGTCGTGCGGGCCGCCTCGACGCCGTCGGCGTACAGGATCATCGTGCCGGTGGCGCCGTCCAGCGTCACCGTGACGTGCCGCCACTGCCCGGGCGTGAGCTGCGAGCCGGCCGTCAGCTTCGACTCCGCCGACCAACTCGCCTTCGTGATGGCCGAGTAGAGGCTGGAGCCGCCGTTGGACGGAGTGGCGAACAGATACTTGTCACTGTCGGGCCCGAGCCCGAACAGCCACTGGAAGCTGCTGCCGCCCTTCCACTTGGCGTACGTCGACACCGTCACGCTGTCGGCGTTCTTGAGCACGCCGTTGGGGATTTTCACGTACGGCGAGTCCGAGCCGCCGGACATCTTGAACGAACCGCCCTCGACGCCGGTGCCGAAGTCGGGCGTGCGGACGTACGTGCCGTGGTAGCCGTGCCCGCTGGAGTCCCGGGCGATGTTGCCGCCGGTCTCGTCGAAGTCGTAGTGCAGGAGCAGGTCGGCCGGGACGTCCGGCCCCTCCTCGGACACGGTGACCTCGGCCCGGACCGGGAACGCGGCGCCGTCCGGCAGGCTGCCGGTCACGGTGAAGGTGCCGGCCTGGGCGTACTTCGACGCCGGTACGTCCTCCCAGGTGACCGCGACGGGACGCTTGACGCCGTCGGCGTACTCGGCGATCACCGTGGCCGGCAGCACCGGGGCCTTGCCGATCCCGGTCTTCACGGAGACGTCCTCGACGCTCCGCACGACCTGGTCCGGCTGGTAGGCGCGCAACAGCCGGTCGTACTCGGCCTGGGTGACGGGCAGCACGGTGCCGTGGCGGGGCTTGGCGGGCAGGTCGTAGCCGGTGGAGGGGGTCCAGGTGCCGGAGTCGAGGTCGGTCGTCTCGAACGGGATGTAGCCGCGGCCACCGAACTCGTCGAGGAACGCGTACCACTTCTCCTCTGTGTTGGACTTGAACACCAGCGGCCCCTCGGCGGCGTTCATCGCGCCCTTGCCGATGCCCTCGGCGACCGGGTCCAGGACGGATTCAGGATCGAGTCGCTCTTCTCCTGGAAGATGAACTTGCTGTTGGGCGTGGAGGAGGTGTTGTTCCGCTCGTCCTTGGACAGCCGGTAGTACGTGCCGTCGTGCCGGATCATCGTGGAGTCGATGACCGAGTAGCCGCGGTCGATCCAGACCTTGGGCTCGCTGAAGGTGTAGAAGTCGCGGGTGGTGGCGTACATCATGCGGTTGTACGTGTCGCCGGAGTGGTCGGCGTTGTCGTACAGCTTCGACGCCCAGAAGACGACGTACTCGCCGCGCTCGGCGTCGTAGAAGGCCTCCGGCGCCCAGGTGTTGCCGGCGCTGTCGGGCGAGACCTTGACCAGGCGCTGGTTCGTCCAGTGCACCAGGTCGGTGGACTCCCAGACCATGATGGACTTGCTGCCGGTGCGCTGGGAGGCGTCCCAGTCGCCGTTGCCGTAGATCCTGAGGTCGGTGGCGATCTGGTAGAACTTGTCGCCCTCCGGGGAGCGGATGATGAACGGGTCGCGCAGGCCCTTCTCGCCGAGCGTGGAGGTGAGGACCGGTTTGCCGTCGTTCAGCTCGCGCCAGTGCAGCGGGTCGTTGCTCTTGCTGAGGGCGGCGTAGAGCTGTTCGCCGTCCGAGGTGCCCTCGCCGGTGAAGTAGCTGAACATGTAGCCCTTGAGGGGCGCGTCGTCGGGCAGTTCGGGCACTTTGGCCGTCATGACGCGGGTCGCCGTGGCCTCGCCCTTGGTGACGGTGGCGGTCAGCTCGACGGTGGTGGCTCCGTCGCCGTGCGCGGGACGGTTGACCTTGCCGTCGGCGGAGACGACGTCCGGCTTCGCGGAGGACCAGGTGACGGTCGTGCCGTACTTGCCGCTCTTGGGCAGGGTGAGGTTGCCGCGGGCGTCGTCGAGGTTGTGGACCGTGAGCGCCTCGGCGGCCTCCCGGGTGGCGGCGGCGGCGTCGAGCGCGGGCCGGACCGTGACGTCGAAGGTCTTGGTGCCGGTCACGGTGCCCTTCTTCAGGGTCGCCGTGAGCGTGGCGCGGCCGTCCGGTGAGCCGGCCTCGGGGCGGGTCACCTTGCCGGTGTCCGACACGACGGACGGGTTGTCGCTGTCCCAGGTGATGGAGGAGCCGCCGGCCGGGCCGGTCCTGGGCAGGTCGAGGTCGGAGGTGACGGCGCTGGTGTCACCGAGGGTCAGGGCGTCCTTGTCGTCGGCGATGCCCTGCGTGGCGACGGGGAGGGAGAGCTGCTCGACCTCAGGGCCGTCCAATGCCCGGTCGTATACACGGAAGTCGCGTATCCGGCCCTTGAAGAGCTTGTCGCCGTCGTAGACGGACTTGCCGATGTAGTTGGCCTTGGTGGTGCCGGAGCCGATGGCGCCGGGCGTGGTGGTGACCGAGGTGTTGCGGCCGACCTCGACGCCGTCCTCGTAGAGCACTCCTGTGGAGCCGGTCTGGGCGTAGGTGATGTGCTTCCACACGCCGCGGGTCAGGTTGTGGGAGTCGGACGGCTTGGTGGTCTGCTCGGTCGACCAGTTGCCCGTCGCGACGGAGGTGCGGAAGGAGTTGCCGGTGGTGAACAGGTAGCCGTTGCCGCTGCCCGCGCTGGTGTTGCCGAAGCCGTAGAGGAAGTACGGCGTGCTCTGGGCGGGGTCGATCAGTACGTCCATGGAGACGGTGATCGAGTCCATGCCCTTCATGATGTCGTCCGGCACCTTGATGTAGGTGTCCGACCCGTTGAAGGCGAGCCCCTGACCGGATGCCGACCAGTCGGCGGTGCCGTTGACCGTGCCGTTCCGGCCGTTGCCGGAGGCGTCGGTCACGGTGCCGCCGGAGCCTGCGTCGAGCTTGTACCACAGGGCCAGGCCGTCGGTGATGTCCACGGCTTCGGCCGCCGGTGCCGCTTCTGCGGGAGCGATGGGTCCGGCGAGGGTGAGCAACATCGACGCGGCGGTCAGTCCGGCGAGATGGCCCGCCCGACGTCTCGCGCCGCTGCGGAGTCGTGCCGATCGTGCGACGTGCGTCATGTCGAGGTTCCCTGCTGAGGCATGGCTGATGACGGACAAGGCGGAACGCGGAACGAGGAGCCGACGAGGCGCGGCAAGCCCTTGCCGTGAACCTGCCGTTACACGCAGGTGACGTGTGTTGCGAGAGTCTCAGGCGACACCCAGGGCAGCGTCAATAGGTTTCGAACAATGTCCGACAGGTCGAACACATCCGTCCGACTCGCGTTGTTTCCAGCCGCTGCCGGGCGACTGCGCAGGCAGGTCAAGGTTGTTCCTCAGGCAGGTCCCGATCATGCAAAAAGCATGGCCATGACACCCACCTGGTGCGATGGTCCTTGCCGCACAAATGATCTATCGACGGAGATGTCATGAGAAGTATCCACTTCAAGAAGAAGATGGCCGCCTGAGCCACGTCGATCGCGGCCGTGGCAGCCGTGATGGCGACCGCCGGTCCGGCGAATGCGGCGGAGTACACGGTCATGGACAACTGCGATGTTCCGTGGATCAACTGCTCTTACGGTGACCTGTGGCTGTTCTACAACTCGAAGGACATCGCCATCCAGGACGGCTACTACAAGTCGGCCTTCACGACGTTCTACGGCAACGTGTCCGACCACTGGGGCACCAGCCAGTACCAGGGATCGTCACTGACGACCTACCGGTACGTGTTCGGCAACGGCGGCTATGGCAACGGCCAGTACATGAAGAACAACGCGGCGTCCGTGCAGAACTGTGCACCGGACGACAACTACCGCGTGTATTACAACTCCGGCTACGGCGGCACATCTCAGTACTTCGCGAAGAACGGCCCCTACGGAGACTGCAACATCACCGACCTGATCCAACGCATCCTCCCACTTCGCATAAGAAGGAACCCCCGTGAAGCACATCAAGCAGACAGCCGCCGCAGTAGCCTTGGCCGCTTCAGCTCTCCTGGTCAGTGCCTGTTCCTCCGGCACGACCTTGGACACCACGAAGGCCGCGGCTGACGGCAGACCGATCGTGAACAAGGAAGACTGGCCCAAGAGAATCCCCACCAGTGGCCTGACCAAGGATCTGAGCCTTCCCCTGGAGACATACATGGCCTCCTACGAGGACCAGGTCACCGTCGAGCAGGCAGCCAACGATCTCCGGCAGTCCTGTATGAAGGATTACGGCATCGACCTGACGCTGCCGCGAGCGGGCGCCAACCCGCCTCCCAGTGACAACGACGCCAATATCGAACGCCGTTATGGCATCACCGACCGGGCCGAGGCCGAGAAGTACGGCTACGAACTCCCCCCGGCACTGCAGGAACACACCAAGCAGACCATGCGTGATCTGTCCGAGGTCGAGGTTGAGGTCCTGACCGGCCACACCAAGCCGGAATCACCTAAAGCCCCCAGGGGATCAAGGCGGGAGAGCCCATCGCCGTTCCCGGCCAGGGCATGAAGCCCGCTCGGGCGGAGTACAACGGAAAGAAGCTGAAGACGGGCGGCTGCATCGGCTGGTCCAAGGAGCGACTCGGCCTGAAGGAAACCGACCCCACCTTCGTGGCGCAGCTCGCCGGGGACAGCCTGACACAGTCGTTGAAGGACGACGAGGTCATCAAGGCGATGGCCGCGTGGTCGTCATGCATGGACGGCAAGGGACACAAGGGACTTGCCGATCCGTACAAGGCGATGGATCAGGGCTTCACGAATGACGGGCAGCCATCGGCGGAGTCCATCTCTCTGGCGGTCGACGACATCGACTGCAAGAAGCAGACGGACCTGGTGAAGGTCTGGTTCGGTGTGGAGTCTGCGATCCAGGACAAGCAGATCGCCGACAACAAGAGCCGGCTGACCGGCATCAAGGGGCAGCACGACAAGGAAGTCGCCGCCGCGCGCAAGCAGATGACGGCTTCCGCCCGGTGAGCGCTCGTGCAGTGGTGCCCGGACCGCGCATGATCCGGGCACTGTGGCTGATGGCGGCGTGTGTGGTGGCCGCCGGGTGTACGGACGGCACTACTGAAAGGGCACCGGCGTCGCAGCGGCCGGCGACTCCGAGCGCGGAGCAGAGCAGTCCGCAGGTGCGTCCATCGCCTGTGGCTTCGGTGCACTCCGAAGGCCGTACGCGCGTCCTGGAGTACGGAGACCTGGTCGTGCGTGCCACACCGGAAAGCAGCGGTGTGCGTACCGAGATCGAGGTAGCCAATACCTACAAGCGGGACGCCACCTACTCGGTCCAGATCAGCATCGCTGACGGTGAGGGCTGGACCGCGTACAACCGGTTCTGGCTCCAGGACGTCCCTCCGGGAAAAACCGGGCGGGCTGATGCGGTGATCGGCTCGCGAGACATGGGCCCGGTTCCGCAGGTACCGAAGATTTACGTCGATGAGTTCACTCCCATCGTCGACCGGCCGTGAGCGGGCCGGTGTGTGCGGCCCGCTCACCACCGTTTCGGATCAGGCCAGGCGGTTGCGGAAGACCTGGTTGAGGTAGTCACCCGCCGGTGACAGGACCAGATAATGGTCGTTGCCGCTGGGTACGGCGTGGGGAGTCACGGCCAGCGAGGTGTCGTTGTAGGGGCGCAGGGTGAAGCCCCGCTCGATGCCGGTGTCGGTGGTGTACAGATGCCACCACTGCTGCTTGTTGGTGGCAGAGCATGTCTTGGTGGAGACCACCTTGCGGTTCTCGACACTGGCGGGCTGCAGGCAGACGTTGTTGCCGCCCGCGTTCTTGATCAGGAACGTGGTGGTGCTGTCGCCGACGGCCTGGTAGATCCACTTCTCGGTGTCGTAGACGACGCCGTTGTGGTCTTCCCAGATGTCCACGTACGTCTCCGGGTTCTTGGCGAAGCCGTTGGGGGTGATGTGCTCCCCGGTTTGAGTGTGGTCGATGAAGACTTCCTGGCCGGTCGGGACCGGCACGGGCGGGGCCGCGACGGCAGCGGTGGGAATCGCTGCCGTCGCCGTGGTGAGCAGGGCGGTTACCAGGATGCGAAGGACGGTCGTCTTGGTCACGGACGGTCTCCTTGTGGGTCACCGAATGCCAGCTCGGCCATCGTGAAGCCGAATTCCTGCCGACAGGAAGAAGAATGCTTTCTCCCTCACTCAAAGCGATGAAAAAACCAATGAACACATGGTTGGGGGTGGATTAGCCTCGATCATTCAGGAGGGCCCGTCAGCTTACTGACGGGCCCTTTGTGGTGAGTGTTGATGGGGTTTTCGGAGTCTGCGTCGGTGATGGTCATGCCGACCGAGCACGACAGCCATCGGCCCCGCTGGGCGAGCCGGGCCACGAACTCGTGCGTGTCGCCGCCGGAATCGCAGCGGATGAGGGTCTGCCGCCCGCGTCGGTACCGCTTGGGCAGCTGGGCCAGGGCCAGTCGCGTGGCCTCGATGTGATCGGCGGCGGTGTTGCTCCGCGCCGGCCTGGCTGGCGACGCCGCGACCGCCGCCCTCAACAGGGACGCGTGGGTCAGTCGTCGCGGGGTTTGCCGAATTCGTCGATCAGCACGGGATACTGCTCTCCACCGTGTCCGGCGGCGATCGAGCGGTCGGCCATCGCCTTGATCAGCTTCGGCAGTTCGGCATTGACACCCACCGCCTCGCTCTCCTCGATCAGGTGTGCCATCGCCCGCGCGTCGGTCTCCAGGGCCGACACCTCGGCCGGGAAGGAGCCGCTGTCGATCTGCTCGGCGTATCCAGGCAGCCATTCGGCCACCCCGGCGGCGATCTGCTGCGCGAACGGCGCATACGTTGCGGCGTCAACACCGGCCGTCCTGAGCAGGGCAGTGCCCTGGAGCCACGCGTTCAGGACGCTCCACATCATGGCCAGTCCGGCCACGTCGTACAGGGACGCCAGTCCATGGTCCGCACCGAGGTAGGTGAGGGTACCGAGCGCGTCGAGTGTCGACTTGTGTGCCTCGAAGTCCGCCTGCGGACCGCTGTGCAGAATCACCGCCTCGGCGGTGCCGATGGTCGGCGGGATGGCCATGATGGCGCCGTCCAGGTAATGGGCGCCGCGCTGCTCCGCCCATCGGGCGGCTTCCCGGGCCTGGGCCGAGGAGCCCGAGGTCAGATTGATCAACATCGTGCCGTCCAGCTCGACATCGCTCGCGCCGAACAGCTCGTGCACGGCCTGGTAGTCGGTGACGCAGATGATCGCCAGGGAACCTGCCTTGAGCGCGTCGCTCACCGTTGGCGCCAGCCGTGCACCCTCGGCCACCAGCAGGTCGGCCTTGGAGGTCGTACGGTTCCACACGGTTGTGGGATGCCCGGCCTTCAGGAACGCGTCGGCGAGTGCCTGGCCCATCCGTCCGAGTCCGATGACTGTCACGGGAGTACGGGGTTTGTTGTCCATGGCAGCATCGTCAACGTTGATACCGGTGTGAAGGTCAAGCGAGGTTTCGATGCGGATCGGGGAACTGAGTCGTCGGACGGGCGTCAATGCCCATCAGTTGCGCTATTACGAGGCCCAGGGCCTACTGGAGGCAGACCGCGGCGCGAACGGTTACCGCGAGTACGACGAGAACGCCGTGCTGCGGGTGAAGCAGATCCGGCACCTGCTTGGTGCCGGTTTGTCCTCCGAGGACATCGCGTACCTGCTGCCTTGTGCGGTCGGAGAGGCCCCGGAACTGCTCGGGTGTCCCGAGTTGCTGGCCGCGATGCGGTCACGGCTGCAGCGACTGGACGATCAGATGGCCACGCTCGCTCGATCCCGTGACGCTCTTGCCGACTACATCGATGCGGCCGAGCGCATGGGCGGGGAGAGCTATCCCCCTTTGACGATGCCGACGTGGAGCCCGTCCCCGCCTGAGCAGTCGGAGTGCCCCGCCGAACGGCGCAAGGATTCAAGAATCAGCACCCGGGCTGATGTCGCTCCCGAGGCATCCGCCCAACCGAGTTGCTCGACGGTCGACCCGAGAACGCCGGCAGCGTGACCTTCGCCGCCGCAAGGTCGATACTGCCGACTGGAGGATCACCAGCCGGCCCACAAGGGACGACCGGCCTGACCTGACGGCCCGTCATGGAAGTCGGCGTGAAGTCGGCATCAGTACCGCCACGACCCGCTACGGAGGGCTACGGACCATCAAGATCGAAAACTGGTCAACCCTAATCTGACCTGCGAAGATGTAGTCAGAGGCCCAGATGCTAGTCTCATCAGGAGGTTCCCGTGAAGATGCTGATCAACGTCCCGGAGACCGTCGTCGCGGACGCGCTGCGAGGTCTGGCGGCTGCCCACCCGGAGCTGACCGTGGACGTGGAGAACCGGGTGATCGTGAGGCGGGACGCTCCCGTGGCCGGAAAGGTGGGGCTGGTCTCGGGCGGGGGCTCGGGGCACGAGCCGTTGCACGGGGGTTTCGTAGGGCCCGGCATGCTCTCGGCGGCCTGTCCGGGCGAGGTGTTCACCTCCCCCGTGCCCGACCAGATGCTGCGTGCGGCCGCCGCCGTGGACAGCGGGGCCGGAGTCCTGTTCATCGTGAAGAACTACACCGGTGACGTGCTCAACTTCGACATGGCCGCCGAGCTGGCCGAGGACGAGGGCATCCAGATCGGAAAGGTGCTGGTCAACGACGACGTGGCGGTGACCGACAGCCTCTACACGGCCGGCCGGCGTGGTACCGGTGCGACCCTGTTCGTGGAGAAGATCGCGGGCGCCGCCGCTGAGGAGGGCATGCCGCTGGAGCAGGTCGAGGCCATCGCCCGGCAGGTCAACGAGAACTCCCGCAGCTTCGGTGTCGCGCTGAGCGCCTGCAGCACACCGGCCAAGGGCAGCCCCACCTTCGATCTGCCGCCCGGTGAGCTGGAGTTGGGCATCGGCATTCACGGTGAGCCAGGCCGGGAGCGGCGGGCCATGATGACCTCCGGTGAGATCGCCGAGGCCGCCGTGGAGGCGGTGGTGGAGGACCTCCGGCCGCGCAATCCCGTTCTGGTCCTCGTCAACGGCATGGGTGCGACCCCCTGCTCGAGCTGTACGGCTTCAACGCCGAGGTGCACCGGGTGCTCGCGGCGCGCGGTGTCCCGGTGGCCCGGGTCCTGGTGGGCAACTACGTCACCTCCCTGGACATGGCGGGCGCCTCCCTCACCCTGTGCCAGGTCGACGAGGAGTTGCTGCGGCTGTGGGACGCGCCGGTGAAGACGCCCGGGCTGCGCTGGGGCGTGTGACACGGAAGGGGCAGAGGATCACCACGTACCTACCAGGCAAGGAGACCCAGTGCTCGACGCCGATTTCTTCCGCCGTTGGATGACGGTGACCGCCGCGTCCGTGGAGCGCGAGGCGGAACGGCTCACCGCCCTCGACTCCCCCATCGGGACGCCGACCACGGCAGCAATCTCCAGCGCGGATTCAGGGCCGTGACCGCCGCGCTGGAGAAGGAGGCCCCGACACGCCCGGCGGGGTCCTGACCCTGGCCGGACGCCAGCTGATCTCGACGGTCGGCGGCGCCTCCGGGCCGCTGTACGGGACGCTGCTGCGCCGTACCGGCAAGGCGCTCGTTGATGCCGCCGAGGTCGACGCGGAGCAGCTGACCGAGGCGCTGCGGGCCGGAGTGGACGCGGTCATGACGCTCGGCGGTGCCGCGCCCGGCGACAAGACCATGATCGACGCGCTGGTGCCCGCGGTGGACGCCCTCGGCACGTCGTTCGCGGCCGCCCGGACCGCCGCGGAGGAGGGAGCCGTGGCGACGACGCCCTTGCAGGCGCGCAAGGGCCGCGCGAGCTATGTGGGCGAGCGCAGCATCGGGCACCAGGACCCGGGCGCCACCTCCTCGGCGCTGCTCGTGGCCGGACTCGCGGAGGCCGCAGGTGAGTGACGAGCGGCTCGTGGGGATCGTGCTGGTGTCGCACAGCGCGGAGGTGGCCTCGTCGGTCGCCGCGCTGGCCAAGGGGCTGGCGGGAGGTGGCCCGGCGGTGCCCGTCGCCCCGGCGGGCGGCACCGAGAGCGGAGGGCTCGGCACCAGCGCCGAACTGATCGCCGCGGCGGCCACGTCCGTCGATCGCGGTGCCGGCGTCGCCGTCCTCACCGACCTGGGCAGCGCGGTGCTCACCGTGAAGGCGCTGCTCGCGGAGGGCGACGAACTCCCGGAGCGGACGCGGCTGGTGGACGCGCCGTTCGTGGAGGGAGCCGTGGCCGCGGTCGTCACGGCGGCCACGGGAGCCGATCTGGCGGCGGTGGAGTCGGCCGCGGCGGAGGCGTACACGTACCGGAAGGTGTGAGGCCGGCCCGGGCACACCGGCGAGCGGTGTGCCCGGGCACCACTCCCGGCGTCCGCCGCCGGCGAGGGGCCGGCGGCATCGCTTTTCCAACCTGGTGGACCGTCGCCGTCCCCGTCATGCCGCCCGCACCGCTGATGTTCCGTCAACCGCTCAGCTGCCGGCGATGAACTCCCTCGCCAGCCGCTCCCCCGTGGCCACCGCCGCCGCGTGGTCCTCGATGGGTGACACGCGGGCGTTCTTGAAGACGATGTAGGTGACACCGGACGGTGTGCCGCCGCCGTGCGGGTCGGGCCGGATGCCGAGTGCCCTGGCGGTCGCGTAGGACGCCTCCCCGATGATGTTCCGCGGGCCCGTGTCGCCGACGACCGCGTACTGCACACGGTCGCGGTACACGACGGCCACGACCGAGCCGCCGCCCACGCCGTGGTCCCGGTAGTCCCAGATGCGGCTCGGGGCGGGCACGACGACGAAAGGGAGGCGCTCCGAGCTCAAGGGCGGCCGTCGGACTGGGCGTAGGCCGTGGCCGCGGCGAAGTGCGGGTCCGTGCGCCGGTTGCAGCGGGGCCCGGGGCGGCCGTCGCAGTCGATGTCCATGTCGGCCTTCCAGAACACGGCGTCCGGGGTGCCGCAGACGGGGATCTTCGCGGGTGCGCCGTTGTCGCTGCGGTAGCGGCCGCGCGAGACGGAGGCGCAGTCCCGAGCCTTGGCCAGCAGGTCGGTGGCGCGGACGGGATTCTCGCGCCACACCACGGGCTGGACCTGCGGCCGGAGCTGGGCGGCGGGGGCGTCGTCGGGGCGAGCAGGGCGGCGCTGGCCGCGGCCAGTGTGAGCGACTGGACACGCACGATACGGGCACCTCTCCTGGGGGATCTGACGGGCACTCAGGCCCATCTGTTCCCGGAGAGGTCACCCAGCCATCACAGCAGGGCCGGACGGAGCAGGGCGGCCCCAACCTCCGACGGGGGCCGGGGCCTGAGTCCGTGTGAGGTCTCGGGCCGCCCGGCCACCCGCGCCGGCGCGGGATCTGCGACGACAGCGGTCCGCGCGACAGGCCCTAACTCCCTGGTGTCCGCCAGGAGTTCGGCCGTGTGGAACCTCAGCATACGTAACTCCTCCGGGTGGTCGTGAACAGCGAGGTGACACCTCGCCCTCTTGATGTGAGCGCGTCAGTCAGGTCATATTGGTCCGGACCATTGCCGAGTGACGCCCCGGGAGGCAGTGTCGTGCGACGCCTTCTCGTCTCCGTTTCCGTCTCTGATTCCGTCTCCGGGTCCGCTGCCCTCCTCCGGCTCGTCCTGCTCTGCTGCGCCCTCGCGCTGGTCGCCTCCTGCGGCTGGGCCGGTGCGGAGGAAGAGGACGGAGGTGGCGTGCCCGGGGCGCCGACGGGCGTCACCGCCGCGGCGGGCAGCGCGTCGAGCGTGCACGTCATGTGGAACGCCACCGTGCGGGCCGAGGTCTACGAGGTGTATCGCGGCACCAGGAAGGTCAAGGAGGTGCCGGCTTCGCAGCACATGGTGGATGTCACCAGGCTCCGTCCCTCCACGGTGTACGTCTTCTCCGTGCGGGCGCGCGACGCCGACGGGCGGCTCGGGCCGCGCAGCCGCGAGGTGCGTGCGAGGACGCCGGCTGCTGTGGCGGACGACCACTCGGCACCGACCCGCCCGTCGGCGCCCGGCGGCCGAGCGGCCGGCAGCCGGGCGGTCCAGCTGTCCTGGTCCGCCTCGACGGACGACCGGGACGTGGTGTCGTACGACATCCACCAGGGCGGTAGGAAGATCCACAGTGTCAGCGGGGCCAGACGGTCACCGTGGTCACGGGGCTGCGGCCGGGCACGCCCTACTCGTTCACCGTCCGGGCCAGGGACGCGGCCGGCAACATGTCCCCCGCCAGTACCGTCGTCCGGCTCACCACCCGGGCAGGGACGACGGACGCGCCACGGCCCCCACCGGCTTCCGGGCGACGAGCCACCGCGAGGACCGGGCGTACCACCTCGACCTCAGCTGGGTGCCGCCCCGCCTCGACGGCGAGGTCGCCGAATACCAGATCCATCTGGACGGCCGGCCGGCCACGTCCCTCGTGTACGGCGGGAGCGCCCCGCGCGAACGGGCGACGTACAGCTTCTATGTGGGGCAGGTCGCCGGCGTCACCCACCGGGTGCGGATCCGGGCGATGCTGCCGGACGGCACATGGGGCGGCTTCTCGCAGGAGAGGACGGTGACGACGGGAGGGGAGAGATGACGCCGGACGGACGGCGGTGACATCCGTACCGCGTGGGTCTCCCGAAGGAACCCGTCACCTGCACGGGGGTACCCGGCGTGCGGCCCGGGCCGGAGGAGCATTGGCTGACCCCGAGGCAGCACGGGCGTTCCCGACCCTTGGCGGCGCAAGGACGTACCGCCAACCGTGCCGCCGGAGGGCAGTCAACATGCGCAACTCATCGCCAGTTCTCCGCTCCGGCCTGGCTGTGGCAGCCGCCGCCGCGCTGCCCTCGCCCTGGCCGCGGTTCCCGCCGCCGCGGGCCCGGGCATCTCCGTGAGCACCACGGGTTCCACGGTGTCGGTCACGACCAGCGCGTGCACCAACATCAGTGGCAGTTGGGGCACCGCCTCACTCCTCACCAGCAGCCAGGGCAGCTTCGCGCAGGGGCGTCAGGTGACCCTGTCGGGGACGTCCACCAGTCAGTCGGCGGCCTGGTCTGGCGTCAGTCCGGGCACGTACACGGTCATCGTCATCTGCTCGGACGGCACCACGGCGGGCACCCAGTCGGTGGTCGTCTCTCCCGCCCCTCCCCACGAGGTCCCCGTCCCCCACCGCCTCGCCCTCGCCGTCGCGTGGCGTCATGGGCGGGGTCGGCGGGTCCGCGACGGACTACGGCACCGTCACCCTGGTGGCGGGCGGCACGCTGGTCGGGTCCGGCCTTCTCGCCACGGCCTGGTACCTGCGCCGGCGCAACAAGCCGTACCGGCTCTGATCCGGTACGGACGGCGGCCCGCCCTCCCGAAGCGCTCCGGTCGGGCGAGCCGCCGTCATGTCGCGGTCAGGCCGGGCGGGTCTGCTCCCCGTCCGGGAGTTCGGCGAAGTCCGCCAGGGCGCGCCTGAGCCACTGGGTCCAGAACGTCTCCAGGTCGATGCCGGCCCTGAGCACGAGGTGCCGCAGCCGGTCCTCGGTTCCGTCCCGGCCGGGCGGGAAGTCCCGCCCCTCGATCTCCTGGTACTCCGCCAGCTGCCGCTCGTGCAGCTCCAGATGGCGTCGCAGATCCGCTTCCAGGCCGGCCGTGCCGACCACGGCCGCCGCCCGCAGGCGCAGCAGCAGCGCGTCCCGGTGCGGTTTGGGGTCCTGGGAGGTCGCGGTCCAGCGAGCCAGTTCGGCGCGGCCCGCGGGGAGGACCTCGTAGCTCTTCTTCTGCCCGCGGGCCGGCTGCTCGGCCGGCAGGGCGCGGATCAGGCCGTCGGTCTCCAGCCTGCCCAGCTCGCGATAGATCTGCTGGTGCGTCGCGGACCAGAAGTAGCCGATCGACCTGTCGAACCGGCGGGTCAGCTCCAGCCCGGAGGACGGCTTCTCGAGCAAGGCGGTGAGGATCGCGTGCGGGAGTGACATGCCAGTCATCCTAGGGACGGGCCGCAGGGCCCCTACAGCGCCGCCGCGAGCTCGGTGCCCTGCTTGATGGCGCGCTTGGCGTCCAGTTCCGCGGCCACGTCGGCACCGCCGATGAGGTGCGTGCTGCGTCCGGCGGCGACCAGTTCCTCGTACAGGCCGCGGCGCGGCTCCTGCCCGGTGCACAGCACTATGGTGTCGACCTCCAGCACCGTGCTCTCGTCGCCGACGGTGATGTGCAGTCCGGCGTCGTCGATGCGGTCGTAGCGCACGCCGGGGACCATGGTGACGCCGCGGTGCTTGAGTTCGGTGCGGTGGATCCAGCCGGTGGTCTTGCCGAGGCCGGCGCCGACCTTGGACGTCTTGCGCTGGAGCAGGTGCACGGTGCGCGGCGGGGCGGGCCGCTCCGGCGCGGCGAGGCCGCCGGGGGCGCGGTAGTCGAGGTCGACGCCCCACTGGCGGAAGTACGTCGGCGGGTTCTCGTGGGCCTTGTCGCCGCTGTCGGTGAGGTACTCGGCGACGTCGAAGCCGATGCCGCCCGCGCCGAGGATCGCGACCCGGTCGCCGACGGGTGCGCCGTCGCGCAGGACGTCGAGGTAGCCGAGGACGCTCGGGTGGTCGACCCCGGGGATGTCCGGGCTGCGCGGGGTGACGCCGGTGGCGACGACGACCTCGTCGTAGTCGGCGACGTCCGCGGCCGTGACGGGGGTGTTCAGCCGGACGTCGACGCCGTGCCAGTCGAGCTGGGTGCGGAAGTAGCGGAGCGTCTCGTCGAACTCCTGTTTGCCGGGGACCCGGCGGGCGACGTTGAGCTGGCCGCCGATCTCGCTCGCGGCGTCGAAAAGGGTGACGTCGTGGCCGCGTTCGGCCGCCGAGACCGCGCAGGCGAGGCCGGCCGGTCCGGCGCCCACGACCGCGACGCGCTTGCGCAGCCGGGTCGGGGAGAGCACGAGTTCGGTCTCGTGGCAGGCGCGCGGGTTGACCAGGCACGAGGTGATCAGGCCGCTGAAGGTGTGGTCGAGGCAGGCCTGGTTGCAGCCGATGCAGGTGTTGATCGCCTCGGGCCGGCCGGCCTCGGCCTTGATGACGAAGTCCGGGTCGGCGAGCATCGGGCGGGCCATCGACACCATGTCGGCCGCGCCCTCGGCGAGCAGTTCCTCGGCGAGTTCGGGGTGTTGATGCGGTTGGTGGTGACGAGCGGGACGGACACCTCGCCCATGAGCCGTTTCGTGACCCAGGTGTAGGCGCCGCGCGGGACGGAGGTGGCGATGGTGGGGATGCGGGCCTCGTGCCAGCCGATGCCGGTGTTGATGATCGTCGCACCGGCGGCCTCCACGGCCTTGGCGAGCGTGATCACCTCGTCGAGCGTCGAACCGCCGGGGACGAGATCCAGCATGGACAGCCGGTAGATGACGATGAAGTCCTCGCCGACCGCCTCGCGCACCCGCCGCACGATCTCGAGGGGAAGCGCATGCGGTTCTCGTACGAGCCGCCCCAGCGGTCGGTGCGCTGGTTGGTCTGCTGGGCGATGAACTCGTTGATGAGGTAGCCCTCGGAGCCCATGATCTCGACGCCGTCGTAACCCGCCTCGCGGGCGAGGCGGGCGGCGCGGGCGTAGTCGTCGATGGTCTGCTCGACGTCGGCGTCGGTGAGTTCGCGAGGCGGGAAGGGGCTGATCGGCGCCTGGAGCGGGCTGGGCGCGACCAGGTCCCGGTGGTAGGCGTAGCGGCCGAAGTGCAGGATCTGCATGGCGATCCGCCCGCCCTCGCGGTGCACGGCGTCCGTGATGACCCGGTGCTGCCCGGCCTCGGCCTCGGTGGTGAGCTTGGCGCCGCCCTCGTAGGGCCGCCCCTCGTCGTTGGGTGCGATGCCGCCGGTGACGATCAGGCCCACTCCCCCTCGGGCGCGGGCGGCGTAGAAGGCGGCCATGCGCTCGAAACCGCCTTCGGCCTCCTCCAGACCGACGTGCATGGAGCCCATGAGGACCCGGTTGGGCAGGGTCGTGAAGCCCAGGTCGAGGGGGGTCAGCAGGTGGGGGTATCGGCTCATCGGGCCCTCCGTGCGCGGTGTCGTGTCTGTAGTTGTAGAGGACCGCCGACGGTTTATGCAACTAGTTGCACAAGGTGATGGAGGGCACAGTATGCCTATGACCTGGATCTTGGCCTCTCTGTAGCCGCGTCCCTGTTCTGGTCGGGAATGCCCGGGCAAGGTCGTGCCGCGGTCAGGGCGTCGTGATCCCGGACCTGTGCGAGGTCGGTGTCGGCATCCGCACGACGCCGGGATTCGGCGCCGGACCGCCGACCAGCAGCCGGCCGCCGTGCTCCTGGGCGCCGCGGCCGGGGAGGGTCTGCGGGTTCGGGCGAAGACAGTGCGTGAGGGGCCGCGGTCACCGGCTCTCGAGGCGCAGATGCAGTTCCTTCTCCTGGTCGCCGGAGACCGTGCTCAGGTCCTGCACGGCGAACAGCGAGTCAAGCCTCATGCGGAAGTGCTCGATCGCCCAGTACCCGCCGTGCAGGTCGGCGTCGACGGAGGACGACAGCCGGGCCGGTCGCGCGCCCTCGTGCTCGTCGGCGACGTCGAAGGTGCCGAGCCACACGGTCGGGCGGGTCTCGTGGAGCTCCTCGGGTACGTCGTCGGCGCACCGGTCGGACTCGTAGCAGGCGCACAGCGTGTCGAACACGATTCGGGCGTCGTGCTTGCTGCACCCGCTGATCTCCACCATGACGGAGTGGGGGTGCGGTTGCTCCTGGTCCATCGTGATCGCTCCTCTCACGGCAACCTCGTGTCCGCCCCTCACCCAGCAAAGCACCACCTTCCGCCGAGCACTACCGGCGATGCCCCACCTCCACCGACGGATTTGTGGAGCAGGCGGCTCCGTGTTGGGAGATGGTGGAAGGTGATGGCAGGGGCCTCGGGAAAATCGGCTCCGCGCGATAGAACATGGGGTGTCGGCACTGTGACGGCGTGCCGCGATGATCGGTGAAGGCGGGGCGTGGGATGAGTGCAGCCGGGTCTCCCGTGGCCGAGGGTGACGAACCGGCGCGCGGGTCGGCGCGCCCGAGCGGGCTGCTCGACGTCCTGCGCGTGGCGTCGGTGGTCCTGGACGCCGAGGGCCGCATCGTGCTGTGGAGTCCGCAGGCCGAGGAGCTGTTCGGATACGAGGCGCGCGAGGCACTGGGGCAGTACGCCGCCCGGATCATGGTCCACGACCAGCACGTCGATCTGGTGGTCAAGCTGTTCGCCGACGTGATGGGCACCGGACAGAGCTGGGCCGGGGCCTTCCCGATCCGGCGCAAGGACGGCAGTACGCGGCTCGTGGAGTTCCGCAACATGCGGCTGCTGGACGACCAGGGGGACGTCTACGCGCTGGGGCTGTGCGCCGACCAGTCGACCGTGCACCGGCTGGAGCGCGAGGTGGCGCTGTCGACGCGGATGATCGCGCAGTCCCCGATCGGGCTGGCCGTGCTGGACACGGAGCTGCGGTACGTCTCGGTCAACGCGGCGCTGGAGCAGATCAACGGCGTGCCGGCGGATGAGCACCTGGGCCGGACGGTCCGCGAGGTGGTGCCGCGGATGGACGTCGACGCCCTGGAGGCCGCTGCGCGCCGGGTCCTGGACACCGGCCGGCCGGTCGTCGACCAGTCCACCATCGGCCGTACCCCGGCCGACCGGGACCAGGACCACGCCTGGTCGATCTCGTTGTACCGGCTGGAGAACGCGTTCGGGACCGTGCTCGGCGTGGCCGTCTCGATCGTGGACGTCACCGAGCAGTACCGGGCGGGCATCGAGGCCGAGGCCGCCCGGCGGCGCCTGGCTCTGATCGCCGACGCCTCGGGGCGGATCGGCACCACGCTGGACCTGGATCACACGGCCCACGAGCTCGCCGACGTGGCGGTGCCGGAGCTCGCCGACATCGCGGCCGTCGATCTGCTGGACGCGGTGGTGCAGGGCCGGCGCACCAGCCTCGGTCCGGCCGAGTCGGCGGTGATCCGGGCGCTGGCGGTCCAGGGGTACGACTCCGCCGAGGCGCTGGAGGCGGCCGACCCACCCGGGCAGGTGGCCCGGTACGCACCCGACCGGCTCGTCACCCAGTGCGTGCGCACGGCCAGTCCCGTGATGCTGCCGGAGGTCAAGGACGAGGACCTGCCGCGCATCGCGCGTTCCCCGGAGGCGGCCGAGCTGCTGGGCCGGGCCGGGGTGCACTCCTATCTGGCGGTGCCGCTGATCGCGCGCGGCGAGGTGCTCGGGCCCTGGACCTCAAGCGCACGCGCAATCCGCTGCCGTTCAGCGAGGACGACCTGCTGCTGGCGCGCGAGCTGGCCGCCCGGGCCGCCGTGCAGATCGACAACGCCCGCTGGTACCAGAGCGCCCGTGACACCGCGCTCACCCTCCAGCGCAGTCTGCTGCCCAGCCATCCGCCCATGACGGGCGGGCTGGAGGTCGCCTCCCGCTACCAGCCGGCCGGCGCCACGAGCGAGGTCGGCGGTGACTGGTTCGACGTGATCGAGCTGGACGGCTGCAAGACCGCGCTCGTCGTGGGCGACGTGATGGGCAGCGGCATTCCCGCGGCGGCGGCCATGGGGCGGCTGCGTACGGCGACCAACACGCTGGCCTCGCTCGACCTGGATCCGGCCCTGCTCCTGGAGCATCTCGACAAGATCGCGGCAGGGCTGGAACAGGCCATCGCCACCTGCGCCTACGCCGTCCACGACCCGCATCTGCGGCAGTGCCGGATCGCCAACGCCGGGCATCTGCCGCCGGTGCGCCTCCGGGCCGGCCGGTCACCGGAGCTGCTCGACCTGCCGACCGGGGTGCCGCTCGGCGTGGGCGGCGTCGCCTTCTCCACGACGACCGTCGACCTCGAGCCGGGCGACCGGCTGGTGTTCTACACCGACGGTCTCGTCGAGACCCGCCGCGATCCGCTCGACGAACGGCTCGACAGGCTGCTGTCCCTGCTCGAAGGGCCGGACCGGCCGCTGGAGGAGGTCTGCGACCTGCTGCTGCGCACGCTGCACGAGCCGGACAACTTCGACGACGTGGCCCTGCTCATCGCGCGGGCGACGGCACCGGACTGAGGGCCGCGCCGCAGCGCCGGGCGAACGGCCTGACCGGTCGGCAGCGGGCGCCGGGCGGGGTGCCGCCCGGGGCCTCCGCGAGGGAGCAGCGTGGCGGCGTGCATCAGCCCCCGGCCGCGCCGACGGCCGACCGGCCCGGTTCCCCGGCTCAGGGCGCAGTCACGGTCTGACGCCGATCACGACATGGGCGTACAGCTCCTCCGAGACGGCCAGATGTGTCGTCAGGCCGTTGTGTGCGAAGGCGGCGAGCGCGGTCGGGGCCTGCTGCCGGCTCGTCTCCACCAGGACGCAGCCGCCGGGGCGAGCCAGCGGGGCGCCTCCGCCGCGACCCGGCGCAGGACGTCGAGGCCGTCCGCGCCACCGTCGAGGGCGACCAGCGGCTCATGGCCACGGGCCTCCTGCGGCAGCAGGCCGATCTCGTCGCTCGGCACGTACGGCACATTGGCCGCGAGGATGTCGACGCGACCCCGCAGGTCGCCCGGCAGCGCCTCGAACAGGTCGCCCTGATGGACGCGCCCCCGGCGGCGGCGACGTTGCCACGGGCGCAGCGCGTGGCGGCCGGGTCGATGTCGGCGGCGTGCAGTTCGACGCGGCCGAGCCCCGCGGCCAGTGCCGCGCCGACGGCGCCGGAGCCGCAGCACAGGTCCACCACGACGGCGGCGCCCGGCGCCCGGGCGAGAGCCTGTTCGACCAGGAACTCGGTGCGGCGGCGCGGCACGAAGACGCCCGGGCGACGGTGATGCGCAGGCCCCGGAACTCGGCCCAGCCGACGACGAGTTCGAGGGGCAGCCCCGCGACGCGGCGCTCGACCATGGCGGCGGCCTCGGCCGGGGTGCGGGCGGTGGCGAGGATCAACTCGGCCTCGTCCTCGGCGAAGACGCACCCGGCGGTGCGCAGGGCGACGACCACGGAGTCACGGGACGACGGCTTGGAGGGTGGGACAGAAGACACGGACGGCATGGGAGCCAGGAGCCTTTCGGGAGCCGAAGGGCGCTCCGGCGGTCGCCTAGGGCCGGCGATCCGCGCGACATCGAGGGGAGAGCACCCGAGCTGACACAGCGGTAATGGGTCTCACCTCCTCTGCTTCCGGCGGCTGGGGTGGTCCGCAGCCGGACGGCAACACTACCCGACGGGCCGGTCGCCGGGTACGGCGCTGCGGCCCGCCCCACGGACCGCAGGTGGTTGCGTCATGCAACCATGGAAGGGCCGAGCAGTCATGTGGTGAGGGAGGTCCGGTGCACGCAGCCGACGCCGTGGAGACCATCCAGCGGGAGATGACGGTCTTCGCCCGCCGTGCCCGTGCCGCGGCGGGGCGGATGCACCCGGAGCTGTCGCTGGTGTCGTACACCTTGCTGGGGCATCTGGAGGAGAGCGGCGGGTGCCGTGCCACCGACCTCGCCGCCCACTACGCGCTGGACAAGTCCACCGTCAGCCGCCAGGTGGCCGCGCTGGAACGTGCCGGCCTCATCGAACGCCGCCCCGACCCGGCGGACCAGCGTGTCCTGGTGCTGCATCTGACGGATGCCGGCCGGCGCATCCTGGCCCAGGTCACCGAGAGCCGCCGGGCGGCATTCCGGCAGCGGCTGGCGGACTGGCCGGCCGAGGACCTGTCGCGGTTCGCCGACTACCTCGTGCGCTACAACGCGCGATCCGGTTCCGGGCGGCACGACTGAGGCGGCGCCACCAGGCCGTCGCGACCAGCGACACGACACGTACGGTTGAATACGCAATCACACATCACGCCGGCCCGGCGGGGCACCGCCGACCGGCCCGGAGGCACCACCGCATGCACATCACCCGAGGCTTCACGGGGCGCCCACGCGTCGACGACCCCGGCCTGCCGCCCGGCCAGTACGACGCCGGCGACGACTGGCCCGTGCTGTCCGCCGAGGTCACTCCCGACCTCGCGCCCGCCGACTGGACGTTCCGCGTCGACGGCCTGGTGCACGAACCCCGTACCTGGGACTGGGAGGAGGCGCACCGGCTGCCGTCGTCGGTGTACGAGGGCGCCATCCACTGTGTGACGAGCTGGTCGAAGTTCGGGGTGCGGTTCGCGGGGGTGTCCCTGGACGCTTTCCTGGATGTGGTCCGGCCCCATGGGTCGGCGACCCATGCGGTCGCGTATGCGCACACCGGCTACACCACGAACCTCCCGCTCGCCGACCTGACCGGTGGGCGCGCCTGGATCGCATGGGAGTACGACGGTCGGCCGCTCGCCCCGGAGCACGGCGGTCCGGCGCGGCTGCTGGTGCCGCACCTGTACTTCTGGAAGAGCGCCAAGTGGATAGCAGGCCTGCGGATCCTCGACCACGACGAGCCGGGTTTCTGGGAGCGGAACGGCTACCACGAGCGGGGCAACCCGTGGGAGGAGCAGAGGTACTCCGGAGACTGAGACCTTCGTGCCCGCCACGCGGTTCGCCGTGCCGGGGCGCATCGCCGTGAACGAGCAGGCGGCCTCCGTGTGGCAGACCGCCACACTGACCGAGATCCGCCGCGAGACCGCGCGGGCCGCCACCTTCCGGTTCGCCGTGCCCGGCTGGCCGGGTCATCTGCCCGGCCAGCACCTGATGGTGCGGCTGACCGCCGAGGACGGTTATGTGGCCCAGCGCCATTACTCGATCGCGTCCGCGCCGGACGACTGCGGGCATGTCGAACTGACGCTGGATCACGTCGAGGGCGGCGAGGTCTCGGGCTGGTTCCACACCGTCGCCCGGCCCGGCGACCAGGTCGAGGTCCGGGGCCCGGTGAGCGGCTTCTTCGCCTGGCCGGGCGACCGGCCCGCGCTGCTCATCGGGGCCGGCTCCGGCGTCGTACCGCTGATGTCGATGGTCCGGCACCACCGGTCACGGAACCTGACGGTGCCGTTGCGGTTGCTGGTGTCCGCGCGCAGCCCGGGGGAGCTCGTCTACGCGGAGGAGTTGGGGACCGAGACGACGCCTCTCTTCACGCGGAGCGCGCCGGAGGGTGTGCCGGTGGGACGTATGGCGGCAGCACATGTGGTGCCGCTCCTGACCGAGCCGCCTTCCGGTGGGTGGGAGGCCTATGTGTGCGGCTCCAACTCCTTCGCGGAGCACGCCTCCCGGCTGCTCGTGACGGCCGGACAGCCCGTGGACCGCATCCGGATCGAGCGTTTCGGCTGACCGCCACGACGGCCCCTCCCCCGGTGTCCTCACGCGCGTGGCGTGGGGCTCGCCACAGGGGCGGGGCCCGGTGTTTCGCCGCGGCCGGCCCGGGCACCCCAGCCGAAGGGCTCCGGCACGCGGCGACCCGGACCGCGCCGAGCGATCGATGCATGCCGGAGGGCTACC
This sequence comes from Streptomyces tuirus, assembly GCA_018195615.1. Lineage (GTDB taxonomy): Bacteria > Actinomycetota > Actinomycetes > Streptomycetales > Streptomycetaceae > Streptomyces > Streptomyces tuirus_A. The sequence goes on from JAGTPG010000002.1 coordinate 537,957, forward strand.
AGATCCGTGTGGGCCTCGCACGTGTGGTGGGGCCCGGAGGAAGCGGCGAGGCCGCCACCGCACGGCCGGTCCGGCCCTCCGGCCGCGGGACGGCGAGGAGGTCGACATGCGAACCCGGGTGCGCGGCTGGCGTTGGCGGCGCAGTCCCCTGCGGCGCCGGTCGGACGTCGTCGAGGCATGGACGGTGCTGGTCGTCGCCGTCCTGGTGCTCGTGGGTGCGCCGCTGGTGGGGGCCGCCGCTGCCTGGTGGGCCCATGACGAGGCGCGCTCGGTCTCGGTGGAGCAGCGCGCGGAGCGTCATCGCGTCCGCGCCGAGGTGGTCGGCAGGAAGGGCGACGCCCTGCCGTCGGTGCAGGCCGGCGGGCAGCACGCGTACCGGGCGACCGTGCGCTGGACGGAGCCGGGCGAGGGCGCGCGCACCGCGACGGCACGGGTCCCCGCGGGCACCGACCGGGGCGAGGTCGTGGACGTCTGGTTCGACTCGCGGGGGCGGAGCGTGGCTCCACCGGTGGACGGCACGGCGGTCTGGCAGCACACCCTGACCATCGGCACCTGCGCCACGGGCGGTGCGGTGCTCGTGGTGCTCCTCGGCCACTGTGTCGTGCGCAGGGTGCTGCTGCGCCGCCGGCTGGCCGAGTGGGAGCGGGAGTGGGCCCGTACGGAACCGGAGTGGACGCACCGCTGGGCGTGACACCGCAGTTCCGGGCGCGCTGGGGTCGACACCGATCGAGGGCGGCTTCCGAGAGCTCCGGGCAGCTGCGAGGAAAGACCTGGCGAGTCATCCGATGACGCACGTACGGTGTGATCATCCGCACTGGCCCTTCACAAAGGCGGCACCAGATGGCCCTGTTCGACCTTCCTCTCGACGAGCTCCGCGAGTACCGCAGCGCCTCCACCGAGCCCGAGGACTTCGACGCGTTCTGGTCCAAGACCCTCCAGGAGGCGCGCGAGCACGATCTGGACGCCCGTTTCGAACCGGTCGACACGGGCCTGTCCACCGTCGAGGTGTTCGATGTGACGTTCGCCGGGTTCGGCGGTCATCCGGTCAAGGGCTGGCTGACGCTGCCGGCCGGGCGGACGGCCCGCTGCCGCTGGTCGTGGAGTTCATCGGATACGGCGGAGGACGCGGACTGCCGCACGAGCACCTGCTGTGGGCGTCCACCGGCCGGGCGCACTTCGTGATGGACACCCGCGGACAGGGCAGCGCCTGGGGCGCGGGCGGCGGCACGGCGGACCCGGTGGGCGGCGCGCCCGCGTACCCCGGTTTCATGACGCGCGGCATCGACGCGCCCGAGCACTACTACTACCGACGGGTGTTCACGGACGCGGTGCGTGCCGTCGAGGCGGCGCGCTCCCATCCGCTGACCGACGCGTCGCGCACGGTGGCCGTCGGCGCCAGCCAGGGCGGCGGCATCACGATCGCGATGGGCGGCCTGATCCCCGATCTGGCGGGTATCGCGCCGGACGTGCCGTTCCTGTGCGACTACCCGCGCGCGGTGACGGTCACGGACCGCCACCCGTACCGGGAGATCGGCCTGTACCTCAAGACGCACCGCGGCCGCACGCAGGAGGCTCTGCGTACGCTCTCGTACTTCGACGGCGTCCACTTCGCCGCCCGGGGCCGGGCCCCCGCTCTGTTCTCGGCCGCGCTGGAGGACATGACCTGCCCGCCGTCGACCGTCTTCGCGGCCTTCAACGCCTGGGGCCACGAGGACAAGACGATCGAGGTGTACGACTTCAACGACCATGAGGGCGGCGGTCCCTTCCAGGAGGCGGCCCAGCTGCGCTGGATGCGCTCGTACATCTGATCCGGCCGTTCACGGTCGGCGGACTTCCACCCGGTCCGACCAGTCGGTACGTTCTTCGGCGCCAGGGCCGCTCCTCCGCGGCCCGGCCCGGAGACGGTCGGCGGGAGGCCCCATGTCCGAGGTCGAAGCACAGGTGCACGGTCACTGCGACGCGCGTTTCACGGCCGTACGCAGGGCGTTCGAGGAGAACTTCCGGGAGCGCGGCGAACTGGGCGCCGCGGTGGCCGTCACCGTGGGCGGCAGGACGGTCGTGGACCTGTGGGGCGGCTGGGCCGACACGGCGCGCACCCGGGCGTGGGAGCGGGAGACGCTGGTCAATGTGTGGTCGACGACCAAGGGGCCGGTGGCGCTGTGCGCACATGTCCTCGCCGACCGGGGGCTGCTGGACCTCGACGCGCCGGTGGCCGTGTACTGGCCCGAGTTCGCCGCGGCGGGCAAGGAGAAGGTTCTCGTACGGCATCTGCTGTCCCACCGCGCCGGCCTGTCCGGGCTGCGTGAGCCGCACTCGCTGGAGCAGCTGTGCGACTGGGAGCTGACCACGCAGCGGCTCGCGGCGACAGAACCCTGGTGGGAGCCGGGAACCCGGTCCGGCTATCACGCGCTGACCTACGGTCACCTGGTCGGTGAGGTCGTACGGCGGGTGTCGGGGCTGCGGCCGGGAGCCTTCCTGGAGCGGGAGGTGACCGGGCCGCTCGGGATCGATTTCACGATCGGCCTGCCGGAGAAGGAGTCCGGGCGGGTGGCCGAGCTGGTCGGCCCGCCGGTCGCGGGGAGCAGTGAACAAGCCGCTGTCTTCGCACAGTTGGCGCCCGCCGCGATCGCCGCGCTGACGAACCCGCCGGTGTCGGCCGACGGAGCCAACACCCCCGCGTGGCGGGCCGCCGAGATTCCCGCCGCCAACGGGCACGCCACGGCCCGCGCGGTCGCCGAGGTGTACGGCGTCTTCGCGGGGCGCGGCTCGTACCGGGGCCACCGCGTCCTGTCCCCCGAGACGGTCGAGCGGGTGCGCGAAGGGCAGGGCAGCTGCCGGGACCTGGTGCTCGGCGCCGGGCTCGAGGGCGAGACGGAGGCGGGGCTCGGCCTGTGGCTCAGCGGCCCCAACGGCTCCTACGGCCCCAATCCGCGCGCTTTCGGTCATGACGGCTACGGCGGCTCCTGCGGGCTCGCCGATCCGGAGGCGGAGGTGTCGATGGGGTACGTGATGAACCGCATGGGGCCTCGTATCGCGGACGACCCCCGGAAAATGGCGCTGGTCGACGCCCTGTACGGCGTGCTGTGACGGCGGGTGCGGGCGGGCCGGTTTCGGCCGAACCGCCCGGCCGCCCTTCCCTGCTGGTTTAGACCAATGCTAGACCTGGTGGCGCACCGGACCCGTACGGCTACCGCACGTCACCAACAGGAGGCGCGGCATGGCCCGCACCACTGCGCACGACCACCCGCCGACCGAAGGAGAGCCCCTGTACCGGCGGATCGCGACGCAACTGCTCGGCGAACTGCGCGACGGCACCGTCCCGGCCGGCGAACGGCTGCCCGGCGAACGGCGGCTGGCCGGGCACTTCGGGGTCAGCCGGGAGACCGTTCGGCAGGCGCTGGAGCTGCTGCGGCGCGACGGCCTCGTCGCCACCGACCGGCGCGGCAGCCACGCCACCCTGCCCGGCCTGCCGGTCGGGACCCCGGCTTCGCTCACCTTCCCGGTCGGCGCCCGGGCCGCGACCCCCGGCACGGTCGCCCGCGCCACCGTCACCTGGGAGGCACCCCCGCCGGACCACGCCGAGGCCCTGGGTCTGGCCCCGGGCCGTCCGACCCTGATCCACCGCTACCGGTACGCCACGGCCGACGGACGGGGCTGCGCACGGCCGTGACGTCGTTCTCCGCGGTGGCGCTGGCGGAGGTGGAGGAGCTGGCCCGCTACCGCGACCGCGCCGACGGCACCGCTGCCGCACAGCTGCGCCGGGCCTACGACTGGATGCGCCGGGCCGGACTGACCCTGCACCACCGCGACGCCATCACCCGCCTGCCGAGCACGGCGTCGGTGCGAGTCACCCGGCGCGTGCACGACCAGTACGCGCGGCCCCTGGAGATCACCGACCTCGTGGTGGAAGCCCCACAGGACGCGCTGGTCTACGAGTTCACCCTGCCGGGCCGGACCCCGATGCCCGCCACTGCCGGGGCGTCACGCCGTACGCCGCCGACCGAATGACCACCCGTGACGAGGAACAGCTGGTCAAGGACGCGGCTCTGAGGGTGTATCCCAGCGCCCGCACGGGCTGGTGGGCGCCTGCGTGAGAGCCTTCAACGCCGATCTGCTGGACTTTCTGCGCGGCTGACTAGTCCGGAGTCCGGGCCACGACCAGACGCACCCGCGGACTGCCGTCCCCTCGCTGCCCGAACTCCGGCAACACACGCAGCTCCACCCGGAATCCGGCCTCCGTCAGTTCCCGCCGCACGTCACCGAGGCGGAACGCGCGGTAGTACATGACGAACGGAGGTCGCCACAGCGCGTTGCGCACCCGCATCACCGTGTCGAAACCGAACAGCATCCAGTAGCCGAGCGAGCCCGGGCGGGGCGGGGCCACCAACGGGAAGGCGAAACAGCCGCCCGGCCGCAGCACCGAGCGGACCTGGGCGAACAGTCCGGGCAGCTCGCGGGCAGGAAGTGCCCGAAGGCCCCGAAACTCACCACCAGGTCGAAGGCGGGCGCGAAGGGCAGCGCGCGGCGTCCGCACGCACCCAGGAGACCGGCGGGCCGCCGGGCCGGACCCGCTGCCGCGCTACGTCGAGCATGCCCGCGCTGAAGTCGACCCCGGTGACCCGCTCCCGGCACACCCGCGCCAGGACGCCGACGCCCGCGCCGGTGCCGCAGCACAGATCGAGTCCGGCGTCGAAGGGGCCCGTCCGTCGCAGTGCCGACCCGACGGCGTCGAGGACCGCGTCGGGTGTCCGGAAGGGGGTGTGGTCGAACTTCGGCGCGAGGAGGTCGTAGCCGCGTTCGACGGACGAGAGCGCCTGGACGGCGAGCTCGCGCGGACTGGGGCCTTCGGGGCTGAACACCGGCTCAGCCTAGAGGAGCTCGTTGTTTCAGGACTGTCAGTACGCGCTCGCACCAGCGGAGGTTCTCCTCCTCGAAGGCGATGCCCGCCATCAGTGTGAGGTACGGGCCGACCCGCTCGGCCTCCCGCAGGTACTCCTCCTCGCCGCGGCCGGCCAGGAGGCGTTCACGCACGCGCTCGTAGCGGGCGAGCTTGCCGCGGGCCCAGGCCCCGCGCTCCTCGACCAGCGCCCGGGTCGCCCCCGGGTCCGCTCCGTCCATGGCCTGGATCTTGATGAGCAGTTCGTCGCGGATCGCGGTGGGCCGGCGGGGCGGTGCGGCGGCGAAGGCACGCAGGTCCTGGCGGCCCGCCTCGGTGAGCGTGAACATCCGCTTGTCGGGGCGCCGTTCCTGACGCACCACCCTGGCCTCGATCAGTCCGTCCCGCGCGAGGCGCTCCAGCTCCCGGTAGAGCTGCTGCGGTGTCGCGGCCCAGAAGTTCGCGAGCGACACGTCGAACACCTTGGACAGCTCGTAGCCCGAGGCCTCGCCCTCCAGCAGGGCGGCCAGCACGGCGTACTTCAGAGACATGTGGACACGGTAGCAGCGGTTGACTAATCTACTCCGCACCTACTCAATTTGTTGACTAAGGCGAGGTTCGATGCGTGCATTCCGAGAGGCGGTCGAGGCGCTCGACCTCGACGCCGCCGAGGCGCTGCTGGCGCCGGACGTCGTGTTCACCAGCCCGGCCGTGTTCAAGCCCTACGCCGGAAAGGCGATCACGGCGGCCATCCTGCGCGCCGTCTCCCAGGTCTTCGAGGACTTCCGCTACGTGCGCGAGATCAACGACATGCACGGCCGTGACCACGCCCTGGTCTTCACCGCGCGGGTGGGCGACCGGGAGATCAACGGCTGCGACTTCATCCACGTCGACGACAACGGGCTCATCGACGAACTGACGGTGATGGTGCGCCCGTTGTCGGCGGCGCAGGCGCTGGCGGCGGCCATGGGTGAGCGGTTCGAGCAGATCGCCGAGGAGGCACGGGCGCGCTCGGTCTGAGCGACACGTCCGGCGGTCCGTTTCCCGCGTTCCGCCGCCGCTCGCGGCCGGTTCGCGATTGGATGTCCGCATGACGTCCGCCGAGCACGACCGGCTGATGCGGGCCAACCAGGCGAACTGGGACGCCCGCACGCCCGTCCATCTCGCCAGCCGGTTCTACGGTCTCGACCAGGGCCTCGACCCCGAGCGGTGGTTCGCTCCGTGGGAGTGGGCGGACCTCGGCGACCTGACCGGCCGTGACGTGCTGCATCTGCAGTGCCATCTCGGCACGGAGACGATCGCCTTCGCGCGGCGCGGGGCCCGGGCCGTCGGCCTCGACTTCTCCGAAGCGTCCGTGGCGGCCGCGAACGGCATCGCCGCACGGGCCGGCGCGGACGTGTCGTACGTGCGGGCCAACGTGTACGACGCCGTCGAGGCCCTGGACGGACGGCAGTTCGACGTCGTCTACACCGGCAAGGGCGCCCTGTGCTACCTGCCCGACCTGGACCGGTGGGCACGGACCGTCGGCCGGCTCCTGCGCCCCGGCGGCCGGTTGTACGTCGTCGAGTTCCATCCCCTGCTCAACTCGCTCGGCCCGAAGCCCGCTTCGGGTGAGGGCCCCGAGCTGCTCCTGCGCCACGACTACCTGGGCGGCGGCGGTCCCGTGCACCGGGACGCGACCCACACGTACACGGACGGCCCGGCCGTCGAGGGCGCCACGGACAGTTACGAGTGGATGCACGGAATGGGAGAGGTCGTCAACGCGTTGACGGGAGCGGGACTCGCCGTCCGGCGACTGCGGGAGGGCGACGAACTTCCCTGGCCGCGCTGGCCGCAGATGATCCGTACGGAGTCCGGCTGGTGGCGCCTGCCCGAGCCGCGGATCCCCCTCCTGTACGGCATGCTGGCCACGCGCTGAGCCTTCGGTGGTAGAGTGGCACCAGCACTCGTGCACGCCCGGGTTTCGGGCGCCGGTGCCAGTTCTCTTCTCTTTCTCTTTTCCTTTTCCAGCACCACCTCGCTGAGCAGGACGTTCTTCGTCGTACCCGAGGTGCTGTTCCCCGCCGCCCGGAGGCGTGCCCCAGGCCCTCCCCTCGCGGCTCTCTCCCCTTCCCCGCGCATGTCCCCCGCCTGCCGTCCGTGAAAGGACACACCACCATGACCACCACACTCGAACACCCACCCGTCCAGCAGTCCCCGGCCCCGACCATCACCGGCGTCCTCGACGTCGACACGGGCGGGAAGGGTCATCTGCGCGCCGAGAGCTGCATGCCCTCGCCCGCCGACCCGCCGGTCTCCCCCGCGCTGATCCGCCGGTACGGCCTGCGCAAGGGCGACCTCGTCGAGGGCGTACTCGGCGACCGGCGCGGCCTGACCGACGTCGCACGGGTCAACGGCCGTACGCCCGAGGAACTGCGCGGCCGGCGTCACTTCCGGGACCTGACGCCGCTGCATCCGCACGAGCGCCTCCGTCTCGAGCACCCTGCCGCCGGACCGGCCGGACGGGTCGTCGATCTGATCGCACCGGTCGGCAAGGGCCAGCGCGGGCTCCTCGTGGCCCCGCCCAAGACCGGCAAGACCGTCCTCCTCCAGCAGCTCGCCGCCGCGGTCACCGGCAACCACCCCGAGTGCCGGCTGATGATGCTGCTCCTCGACGAGCGGCCCGAGGAGGTCACCGACATGCGGCGCTGTGTGCGGGGCGAGGTGTACGCCTCGACCTTCGACCGCGGCGCCAAGCAGCACATCGCGCTGGCCGAGCTCGTGATCGAGCGGGCCAGGCGGCTGGTCGAGGCCGGCGAGGACGTCGTCCTCCTCCTCGACTCGCTGACCCGGCTGTGCCGGGCGCACAACAACGCGGCCGGTCCCGGCGGTCGCATCCTCTCCGGGGTGTCGACGCGTCCGCGCTGTCCGGCCCCAAGCGGTTCTTCGGCGCCGCCCGGTCGGCCGAGGAGGGCGGTTCCCTCACGATCCTCGCGACCGCGCTGGTGGAGACCGGTTCCCGGGCCGACGACTTCTACTTCGAGGAGCTCAAGAGCACCGGCAACATGGAGCTCCGCCTGAGCCGCGAACCGGCGTCCCGCCGCGTGTTCCCGGCCGTCGACATCATCACCTCCGGCACCCGGCGCGAGGAACTCCTCCTTCCCCCGGCGGAGTTGGCGGCCGTGCACGGCCTGCGTCGCGTGCTGCAGAACCGGGACGGACAGGGCGCGTTGGAAACGCTCCTGGAGCGGATGCGCGAGACCCCGGACAACGCGACGTTCCTGCGGCGCATCCAGCCGACGCTGCCCTCGGGCTGAGGGACGGCCGACCGAGCAGCCTGCCGGCGGACCGTTGGGCCGTGCGTGTGGCATCCGGGGGTTCGCGCGTGGTGTCCGGCCCGGTTGTCGCCGTACGGGGCATCTCTGTTTCTACGTTGATCATATGATCATCGGATTCTCGTCCCGGGTGGCCGTGTCGGCCGGTGTGCTGTGTGCGACGGGGCTGCTGGCCCTCATGCCGGCCGCGGCGGCCGGACCCGGCCGGGCGGAGCCCAGCCCACCGGGCGGGCCGCGGGCGGCGGCCCCGCATCCCTTGCTGCTGAACCGGCCCGGCGTCCAGGTCCGTCCACGCGCCGGCGCGCCCCGTGTCCCCCGGCTCTCCGCGCTGTCCTGGCTGGTGGCCGACGCGCGTACCGGCGACGTGCTCGCCGCGCACAACGCGCACCGCAGGCTGCCCCCGGCCAGCACCCTGAAGACCCTGTTCGCCGTCACGGTGCTGCCCGAGCTGCCGGCGGGCGTCCGGCACACGGTCCGCGCGGAGGAACTCCGGGGCATCGGTGACGGCAGCAGTCTGGTCGGGGTCACCGAAGGCCGTACCTACCGGGTCACCGACCTGTGGCGGGGTGTCTTCCTCAACTCCGGCAACGACGCCGTGCACGTCCTGGCCGAGCTCAACGGCGGCTGGCGGGCCACGGCCCGGCAGATGCAGGCCAAGGCCCGGTCCCTGGGCGCCCTCGACACGCAGGTGGTGTCACCGGACGGCTACGACGCTCCGGGCCAGGTGTCGTCGGCGTTCGATCTGGCGGTCTTCGGCCGGGTGGGACTGCGCGACCCGGACTTCGCCCGGTACTGCGCCACGGTCGAGGCCAGATTCCCCGGCGGTGGCGGTTGGTCGTACCCGATCCGCAACACCAACCGGCTGCTCAGCGGCGCCCCCGGGGTGAAGCCGTACCGGGGGCTGATCGGCATCAAGAACGGCTACACCAGCAAGGCGGGCAGCACGCTGGTCGCGGCGGCGCGCCGGGACGGGCGCACCCTCGTCGTGACCGTGATGAACCCTCAGGAGGGCGGCGGATCGGCCGTGTACGAGGAGGCGCGCTCGCTGCTCGACTGGGGGTTCAAGGCCGGAGGGCGGGTCGACGCGGTGGGTTCGCTCGACGCCTGGAGGCCTTCCCCGAGTCCGTCGACGGACACACCGGCCGCCGCGGCCGCCGTGCCGGAGGAACCCGAGGCCGGCTGGACGGAAGCGGGGCTGATCGCGGGTGCCACCGGGCTGGGCGCCACGGTCGTGGTGCTGGTGCTGCGGCTGCCGGTCCGGCGTCCCGGCCGGAGTTGACCGACCGGCAGCCGGAGCAGCAGGCCCAGGGTGATCCAGGCGTACATGTTGCTGCCCAGGAACCCGTCGGGGCCTGACGCGTCGTCGAACCACAGCCACACCACGCTGGTGCACAGCACGGCGTACAGCGCGACCGCGATCCGGAGGTGCCCGGCACGGATCAGCACGGCGAAGGAGGGCAGCAGCCACACGAGGTGGTGCACCCAGGTGATCGGGCTGACGAGACAGGCGGCGAGGCCGGTCAGGGCGAACGCGGCCGTCCAGTCCCCCGCGGCGACCGCCCGGCGGGCCCGCAGCGCCCACACGGCGAGGACCAGCACAACGGCGGCCGCCCACAGTGCCCGGTCCGGTTCGCCCAGGCGCGCCAGAATGCCCTGCAGCGACTGGTTCGAGACGTAGCCGAGGCGCCCCACGCGGTCGGTGTCCCACAGCGCCTCGGTCCAGTAGAAGCGCGAGGCGCCGGGGTCCACCCATGCCGCGACGGCTGTGGCCCCCAGGGCGACGGCCGTGGCGACCGCCGCCGCGCGCCATCGTCTGGCCACCAGCAGCAGACCGATGAACAGTGCCGGGGTGAGCTTGATCGCGGCCGCGAGCCCGATGCCGATACCCGCCCAGCGGGTGCGTCCGGTGGCCAGCAGCGTCGCGTCGGTGAGCACGAGAGCCAGCAGCAGCAGGTTCACCTGGCCGAAGCTGAGGGTGTCGCGGAGCGGTTCGAACAGCGCGAGCAGGCAGGCGGTCAGGGCCCAGCCGTACCAGCCGTGGCGCCGCCAGGCCGGCCCGGCCAGCAGGCGAAGGATCACCGCCAGGGCCGCCAGGTTGAGCAGCAGGGCGGCGGCGATGGCGGTGCGAAGGTCCAGCAGGGCCATGGGCAGCATGACGACCGCGGCGAACGGCGGGTAGGTGAAGCCGTACGTCGTGCCGGGCACCCGGTAGTCGTAGATCCGGCCGCCGTGGTGGACCCAGCTGTCGATGCTTCCGTAGTAGACGCGAAGATCGAACCAGTCGCGCAGCAGGGGCACGGTCGCCGTGAAGACGGTCACCACCGTGGCGAGGGCGAGCACGAGCAGCAGCCGGCCCCGGTCGGTGCGCGGCGGGGCCGGGGTCATGCCGTGCGTCCGAGCGCCGGCGCCAGCTCGGCCTGGTGGGCCTGCCACAGCACGACGACCGCGAGTGCGCCGCCGGAGACGGCCAGCACGAGTTGTCCGGTGTCCGCCGCGCCGCCGCTCGGCAGGACGAGCAGCGCGAGTACGCCGGTCACGGCCGCCATCCGGTGGCGTACGGAGGTGCTGGGCGCGGCGGCGGCGATGAGGAACAGGCCCCACAGGGCGTACCAGGGGCGGATCGCAGGGCCGAGGGCGGCCACCGCCGCCAGGCTCAGGCCGAGCGCGTACACCGGCCGGGGGCGCAGCCGGAGCCAGATCAGCACGACCGCGACCACGGCCGCCACGATGCCCAGGGCGTGCCAGGCGGGGATCGCCAGGGGCGCGAGACCGCTGCCCAGGTGTTCCAGCAGCGCCCGGGTGGCGCGGCCCAGCAATGTGGTCAGGGCCCAGTTCTGGGGTGAGACGGGGGTGCTGAGGGCAGCTATCCAGCCGTATCCGGTGCCGGCCACGGCCGTGGCGGCGACGGTCGTCCCCGCTGCCGCGACGGTGGCCGTCAGCACGGCCTTCGCCGGACTGCGCCCCGCGCGGACCTGGAGGACGACGACGGCGGCCAGTCCGAGCGCGGCGGGCGCCTTGACCAGCGCTGCGAGCGTCACCAGGACCGCGCCGAGGACCGGCCACCGGCCGAGCGACGCCACCAGTCCGACACCGAGCAGGCCCAGCATGACGGCGTCGTTGTGGGCGCCCGCGACCAGGTGCAGCAGGACGAGCGGGTTGAGGGCGCCCAGCCACAGCGCGGCGGACGGGTCGGCGCCGCTGTGGCGGGCGAGGCGGGGCAGTGCGGCCGCCATCAGGGCCACGCCGGCGAGCGCGACGAGCCGCATCCCGAACAGTCCGGCGGGCAGCTCCCCACGGGTCAGGCCGGACAGGGCCGCGGCGACGGCGAGGAAGACCGGGCCGTAGGGGGCGCCGGTGTGCCGCCAGAGCGGGGCGACCTCGTCGGCGAGCGGGCCGCCGAGCTGGGACGGTCCGTGCGCGTACACGTCCATGTGCGCCTCGACCATCGCCCCCTGCGCGAGGTAGCTGTAGACGTCCCGGCTGAACAGCGGTGGGGCGACGAGCAGGGGGGCCGCCCAGACGGCCAGGACGGCCAGCAGGGCGCGGGGCGCGGGCGGTCTCGGCCCACGGACCAGGCGGCCCAGCAGGGCCCAGGCCGCGATCAGCAGGACGAGGCCGAAGTAGACACCGACCAGTCCGAGGGCGGCTCGTGCCGAGGCCGGGTGGAGGAGGTCTGCCACGGGCAGGGCTCCGGACGTCTCACCGCCCGCTGCGAGGAAGGCGGTGCCGGCCAGACCCAGTATCTGGCAGCGGCGGAGATCGACGAAGGGAGCCATGGCCAACACTCGGTCAGCCTGTCGATGCGTGGTGGCTTTCAGGCGACGTGGAGCCCTCCGGGGGAGGACGAACGGTGACCGGGTGGTGATCAAGTGCTGGGCGATCGGGGCTGCGGGGCGTCTGCGGGGTGCGGTGGTTCGCAGGCCGTGGGCCGGTGGGGGCTGGTCGCGCAGTTCCCCGCGCCCCTCAAGGACAGAATGCGACCGTCGGCCCTGTTGAAGAAGTCGGTCAGAACACCGACAGGCCCGTGAGTGTCGTGAATCTGTCGAGGGCCGCCACGCCCGCCACCGAGTTGCCCCGTTCGTCCAGGCCCGGGCTCCACACGCACAGCGTGCAGCGGCCCGGGACGACCGCGATGATGCCGCCGCCCACGCCGCTCTTGCCGGGCAGACCGACCCGGTAGGCGAAGTCGCCCGCCGCGTCGTACGTCCCGCAGGTCAGCATGATCGCGTTGATCTGCTTGGCCTGGCTGCGGGTGAGCAGGCGCGTGCCGTCGGCCCGTATGCCGTGGCGGGCGAGGAAGGTCGTGGCGAGGGCGAGGTCGGCGCAGGACGCGGCGATCGAGCACTGCCGGAAGTACTGCTCCAGCAGGACCGGCACCGGGTTGTCGATGTTGCCGTAGGAGGCCATGAAGTGGCCGAGCGCGGCGTTGCGATCGCCGTGGGCCGTCTCCGAGGCGGTGACCTCCTCGTCGAAGGTCAAGTCCCGGTTGCCGCTCTCCGCCCGCAGGAACTCGAGCAGTTCGCCCGACGCGTCTCCGGTACGGGTGTGCAGCCGGTCCGTGACGACGAGCGCGCCCGCGTTGATGAAGGGATTGCGCGGGATGCCGTTCTCGTACTCCAGCTGGACCAGGGAGTTGAAGGGATTGCCGGAGGGCTCGCGGCCCACGTGTTCCCACAGGGCGTCGCCCTCGCGGGCCAGGTCGAGGGCGAGGGTGAAGACCTTGGTGATGGACTGCGCGGAGAACGGCTGCCGCCAGTCCCCCACGCCGTACACCGTGCCGTCCGGTTCGGCGACGGCCATGCCGAAGCTGCGCGGGTCGCGGGCGGCGAGCGCCGGGATGTAGTCGGCGGGCCGGCCGCGGCCGGGGGTCCGCTCGATCTCCTCGGCGATGCGCTCCAGGACCGGCTGGAAGGTCGTCGGCGACTTCATGATCATCATTCTCCCCGTGCCGGTCCCGTGCGCTCGCTTACCTCAGGCCGCCGGGGCGGGGCCGCTGCCGGCCAGGACCTCGGGGCGGAGCAGGGCCGCCAGCCGGTCGGCTGGCAACAACCCCTTTTCCAGGACGAGTTCGGCCACGCCGCGGCCGGTGACGAGGGCCTCCTTGGCGATGTCGGTGGCGGCCGTGTAGCCGATGTGCGGGTTGAGGGCGGTGACCAGGCCGATGGAGTTCTCGACACTCGCGCGCAGCGCCTCGGTGTTGGCGGTGATGCCGTCGACGCAACGCTCGGCGAGGGTGAGGCAGGCGGCGCGCAAGTGCGTGATCGACTCCGACAGGGAGTGCAGGATGATCGGCTCGAAGGCGTTGAGCTGGAGCTGTCCGGCTTCGGCGGCCATGGTGATGGTGACGTCGTTGCCGATCACCTCGAAGGCGACCTGGTTGACGACCTCGGGAATGACCGGGTTGACCTTGCCGGGCATGATGGACGAACCGGCCTGCACGGGCGGCAGGTTGATCTCGCCGAGTCCGGCGCGCGGGCCCGAGGACAGCAGCCGCAGGTCGTTGCAGCTCTTGGAGAGCTTGACCGCGATGCGCTTGAGTACGCCGGACATCTGGACGAAGGCGCCGCAGTCCTGGGTCGCCTCGACCAGGTCGGCCGCCGTCACCAGGGGCAGGCCGGTGATGGCCGCGAGGTGGCGGCGGGCCGACTCGGCGTATCCGGCCGGGGCGTTGAGGCCGGTGCCGATCGCGGTCGCGCCCAGGTTGATCTCATGGATCAGCTGGACGGCCTCGGCAAGGCGGGACCGGTCCTCGTCCAGCATGACGGCATAGGCCGAGAACTCCTGGCCCAGCGTCATCGGCACCGCGTCCTGCAACTGGGTACGGCCCATCTTGAGCACGTCGCGGAACTCGACGGCCTTGGCCGCGAACGCGTCCTGGAGGACGGACATCGCGTCGAGCAGCCCACGCACCGCGAACACCGTCGCGATCTTGACGGCGGTCGGGTAGACGTCGTTGGTGGACTGCCCGAGGTTGACGTCCTCGTTCGGATGCAGGTGCTGGTACTCGCCCTTGGCATGGCCCAGCAGTTCCAGCGCCCGGTTCGCCACGACCTCGTTGGCGTTCATGTTGGTGGACGTGCCGGCGCCGCCCTGCACCACGTCGACGACGAACTGGTCGTGCAGCTCGCCGTCGCGGATCTCGCGGCAGGCCGCGACGATGGCGGCGGCCTTCTTCGGCTCCAGCAGCCCGAGTTCCTCGTTGGCGAGGGCGGCGGCCTCCTTGACGGCGGCCAGGGCGTCGATCAGGTGCGGGTAGGCGGAGATGGTCATGCCCGTGATGGGGAAGTTCTCCTTGGCACGCAGGGTGTGCACACCCCAGTAGGCCTCGGCGGGAACGTCACGGTCCCCGAGCAGATCGTGTTCGGAACGGGTGGCGGCGGTCATGAGGGTGAGGGATCCCTTTTCTGAGGAGTGAGGGTGGATGCGCGCCCTGAAGGGGCGCGGGGAACTGCGCGATCCGCCACAGGGGACCCGCAGCCGCCGGACGGCAGAACCCGGCACATCGTCAGGCGCGGGCAGCACCGGCGAGCGGCTCCAGCGAGCGAACGGGCCGCACACGCCCGACCTCCCGGCCACCCCCGAGCAGCGGCTCCCCCGCGAACTCGGTGAGCAGCTCCGGATCGACACCCGCCCTGGCCAAGGCGGCGGCAGCCACCGGCACACGGGCCCGGTTCGCTCCATCCGCGATCTTCACCGCAACGGCCCGCCCATCGGCCAGCGCAGCCACCTGCACGCCCTCGAAGCCGTCCTTGGACAACAGCCCTGGCACGGCCCGCATCAGCGCGGCGACGTCCCGGCCGGAGCCGGAGGCCATCTCGGCGTGCTCGCGCATCGCGTCGGCGACGCGGGCCTCGGGCGTGCCCGGGGCCGCAGTGGTGATCCGGGCGGTGGCCCGGGCGAGGCCGTGCAGGGAGATGGAGAACAGGGGCGCGCCGCAGCCGTCGACGGTCACCCCGGCGATGCGCTGCCCGGTGAGGTCCTCGAGGATCTCGGCGATGGCCTGCTGGAGCGGGTGGGCCGGGTCGAGGTAGTCCTCCAGCGACCAGCCGTTGAGCATGCAGGTGTAGAGCATGGCCGCGTGCTTGCCGGAGCAGTTCTGGGCCAGTCGTGAGGGCATCCGGCCCTCGCGCACCCAGGCGTCCCGCACGACCGGGTCGAACGGCATGTCCGGGACGTTGCGCAGGTGGTCCTCGGTGAGCCCGGCGAGGTCGAGGATGCGCCGGGCTCCGGCGAGGTGGCGTTCCTCGCCGGAGTGGCTGGCCGCGGTGAGCGACAGCAGCTCGCCGTCGAGCGGGAGGCCGGCCCGTGCCATGGCCACGGCCTGCACGGGCTTGAGCGCGGAGCGCGGGTAGAAGGCGGCCTCGATGTCTCCGATCTGGAGCTGGACCTCTCCGTCGGCGCCGAGGACGACGACGGAGCCGTAGTGGATGCCTTCGACGATTCCGCCGCGTATGAGGTGGGCGACGGGGGCGTGGACGGGTTCACGGACAAGGGGTGCGTCCGCGAGGGAACTGCTGAACATCACTGCCTGCTTCTCTGGGAGCGGCGCGTGGGTCACGCGTCGGCTCCGGTGGTGGACTTGCGCGCGACCCGGCCGCGGATGCCGAACCATCCGGCGACCAGGGCCCCGACGATCAGCGGCAGGCACAGCACGGTGGTGCGTCCCGCGCCGCCGTCGGCGTACATGAGGACCAGGACGGAGACGAGGAACGCCAGCGTCACGATCTCGGTCCAGGGGGAGCCCGGCAGTCGGTAGCCCGGGCGGGTCAGCTCGCCCTTCTGGGTCTTCTGCCAGAAGAGGAGGTGACAGATCATGATCATGCCCCAGGTGGCGAGGATGCCGATCGCGGCGAAGTTCAGCACGATCTCGAACGCCTCGGCGGGCACGACGAAGTTGAGGCCGACACCCAGGACGCAGATGCCGCTGGTGAGCAGGATGCCGCCGTACGGGACCTGGCTGCGGCTCATCACGGAGGTGAACCTGGGCGCGGAGCCGGCCATGGCCATGGAGCGCAGGATGCGGCCGGTGGAGTAGAGGCCGGAGTTGAGCGAGGACATCGCGGCGGTGAGCACGACGAGGTTCATGACGCCGCCGGCGGCGGGACGCCGATGTTGGACAGCACCGTGACGAAGGGGCTCTCCCCCGCCGTGTACTTGTTCCACGGCAGCAGCATCGACAGCAGGACGACCGAGCCGACGTAGAACAGGCCCACACGCCACATGATCGAGTTGATCGCCTTCGGCATGATCTTCTCGGGGTTCTCGGTCTCACCGGCCGCGACACCGACCAGTTCGACGGAGGCGTAGGCGAAGACGACGCCCTGGATGATCAGCAGCATGGGCAGCAGGCCGTGCGGGAAGACGCCGCCGTTGTCGCTGATCAGGGACGGGCCGGGGCTGTGGCCGTCGACGGGGTGCTGGGTGACCAGCAGGAAGATGCCGATGCACATGAAGACGACGAGCGCCCCGACCTTGATGATCGCGAACCAGAACTCCAGCTCACCGAAGATCTTCACCGAGATCAGGTTCACGGTGAGCACGACGGCCAGCGCTATCAGCGCGATCACCCACTGCGGGATGTCGGAGAACATGCCCCAGTAGTGGGTGTAGGTGGCCACGGCGGTGATGTCGGCGATGCCGGTGGTCGCCCAGTTGAGGAAGTACATCCAGCCCGCGGTGTAGGCGCCCTTCTCCCCCATGAACTCGCGGGCGTACGACACGAAGGCGCCGGAGGAGGGCCGGTACAGGACGAGCTCGCCGAGGGCGCGCACGACGAGGAAGGCGAAGAGGCCGCAGACCGCGTAGGCGATGAAGAGGGACGGGCCCGCGTCGGCGAGGCGGCCGCCGGCACCGAGGAACAGGCCGGTGCCGATGGCGCCGCCGATGGCGATCATGTTGACGTGCCGGGACTTGAGTGACTTGCTGTAGCCCGCGTCGCCGGCGTCGACGTGCGCCGGTTTTTCTACGGCTTCCTGGAGTGACTCGCTCACGCCTCGGGTCCGCCTTCCGTGGAGCTGTCCGTGCGCGGGGGACGCACGATGTCGGTGAGGGTGGTCTCGACGCGGTCGAGGTGGTGGGACATGGCCTCCACCGCGTCCTGTTCGGAACCGTCGGTCAGCGCCTCGACGATGGCCCGGTGCTCGCGGTTGGACTGCTCGCGCCGGCCCCCAGTTCGTTGAGGAAGGCCGACTGGCGGGCCAGCGCGTCCCGGATCTCCTCGATGACCCGGCGGAAGACCGGGTTCTGGGCGGCCTCGGCCACGGCGAGATGGAACAGCGTGTCCATGGCGACCCAGGCCGTGGTGTCCGTCTCCCGTTCCATCCGGTCCAGCAGGTGGGCGAGATGGTCGAGGTTCTCCGGGGTGCGGCGCCGGGCCGCGTAGCCGGCGACCGGGATCTCGACGTGGCGGCGCACCTCCAGCAGGTCGCTGGCCGAGTAGTCGCCGAAGGTGGGGTCCTCGACGGTGCTGGCGACGACGAAGGTGCCCTTGCCGGTCCGGGACACGGTCAGACCCATGGTCTGCAGTGCCCGGAGCGCCTCGCGCAGCACGGGCCGGGAGACCTCGAGGGTGCGGCAGAGCTCCGCCTCGGAGGGGAGCTTGTCGCCGATGGCGTACTCGCCGCGTTCGATGGCGCCGCGCAGGTATTCCAGCACCGCTTCCATGGCGCTGACACGACGCACAGGCTGTCCGGCTGTCCGGCTGTCTGACAGGTTCACGTTGGTGATCCTGAGGGGCGCGGAAGGCACCTGTCAAGAGGCCGCAAGGAACCGTTCAGAGGGCCGGAACCCTGTGTTCAGGCGTCCGGCCCCTGGCCCGTGCGGAGGGTCAGCTGTGGAGCGCGCCCGTGCCGAGCAGGCCGAACAGCAGGACTCCCACGACGATCCGGTAGATCACGAAGGCGTTGAAGGAGTGCTTGGCCACGAACTTCAGCAGCCAGGCGATGGAGCCGTAGGCCACCACGAAGGACACGACGGTGCCGACGGCGAGCGGGGCCGCGCCCACGCCGGCACCCAGGGCGTCCTTGAGTTCGTAGAGGCCGGCGCCGGTCAGGGCGGGGATCCCGAGGAAGAAGGAGAGCCGGGTGGCGGCGACGCGGTCCAGGTCGAGCATCAGCGCGGTGGACATGGTGGCGCCGGAGCGGGAGAAGCCGGGGAAGAGCAGGGCGAGGATCTGGGAGCTGCCGACGAGCATCGCGTCCTTGAACGAGGTGTCGTCCTCGCCGCGCTTGTGCCGGCCCATCTGGTCCGCCGCCCACATCACGCCGCTGCCGACGATCAGCGAGCCGGCCACCACCCACAGTGAGGCGAGCGGGCCCTGGATGAGCGGCTTGGCGGCGAGTCCGACGGCGACGATCGGGATGGTGGCGCAGATGACCCACCAGGCGAACTTGTAGTCGTGGTGGTAACGCTCCTCGCGGTCGCGCAGACCCCTCCCCCAGGCGGAGACGATCCGCACGATGTCCTTGAAGAAGTACACGAGCACGGCGGCGATCGCGCCGACCTGGATGACGGCCGAGAACCCGACCACGGCGTCGTCGTCGACGGGGATGCCCATCAGCCCCTCGACGATCTTCAGATGGCCGGTGGAGGAGACGGGCAGGAACTCGGTCACCCCCTCGACGGCTCCGAGGACGACGGCCTGACCGACGTTGATGACGCTCATGGGATCCCGTTCTGTGCAGGGGCATGCGGGAGCGGAGAGGACCGTCTTACTACACGCGGACGAGAACAGAGCTCATGGACGCGCGTCACACACTCACCAGTGCCGCCCCTGCGAACGCCGCCACGAGACCGGCCGTCACGCTCGCCGCGACGTTGAGGGCGGCCTGGAGACGCGCCCCGGTCTCCGCCAGTCGCAGCGTCTCGTAGGAGAACGTCGAGTACGTCGTCAGGGCCCCGCACAGACCGGTGCCGAGCAGCAGCTGGAGCTGTCCGGCGGCTCCGGTGAGCAGGCCGAGGACCAGGCAGCCGGTGACGTTCACCGTGAAGGTGCCCCAGGGGAAGACCGAGTCGTGCCGGGACCGCACCGCCCGGTCGGTGAGGTACCGGAGCGGGGCGCCGACCATCGCGCCGCCGACGACCAGCAGCCAGTTCACAACGACTCCTTACCCTTCGTGTCCGTTTTGCCCAGGACTCGGCGGGTCGCCCGGGCCGCGAGCCATACGGCCGAGAGTGCCGCGAGCGGGGTCGCGACGAGGTAGGCCAGGGCGGTGCCGGCGTCGCCGCGGTCGAGCAGCTTGTGGACGTCGACGGCGTAGGTCGAGAAGGTGGTGAAGCCGCCGAGGACGCCGGTGCCGAAGAAGGGACGGACGAGGGGGTGGGCGGTTCGGATCTCGGTGATGATCACCATGAACACGCCGATCACGGCGCAGCCGGCGATGTTGACCCAGAGGGTCGTCCAGGGGAAAGCGCCGGTCTGCGCCGGCCACCACAGGGAGGCCGCGTACCGGGCGGCGGCCCCCGCTGCCCCGCCAAGCGTCACGACCGTGACGACGGGCATCTGGGCAGGTCGGGGGACGGACTCGGGGTGGAGGGCGGCTGGGTGCGCAGGCTCTCCGCCTCGGGGGCTGTCATCGTGGGGTTTCTCCTACTCGCCGGGGCCCGGGGTCGTACGGGCGCGTGCCGTCGCAAGTAGGGACCGTTGGCGGCGTCCATGCCGCGGTTCGGGTACGGCGGGCCCCACCGCCGCGCCGCGAGCGGTGGTCGCGGCCGGAGTTCAGGCTAACCCTTGGGGGCGTGCCAGGGGACCTCTGGGCGGGGTGGCTCGGGTCACTTCCGGGCTGGTGGCGCGCAGATCGCCACGCCCGGCTCCCAGAGGCTGCCCAGCACCAGGTGGCCGGCCGCTTCGCAGACGCTGGTGACCATGCGGAAGCCGGAGCGGCGCCGGGCCAGGTGGTGCAGGACGCGGCCCTCGTCGTCGACGGCCAGGACGGCGATCGTGCCGGTGGGGCGGAACGGGGCGTGTACGGCCGCGCGGGCGGCGGCGCGGCGGAGCGTTGGCGCGCCGCGGTGGAGCAGGTCGAGTGCCGGGACACGGGGCCCTGCCAGTGCGACCCAGATCGGTCCGTCCGGGGCGCCGCGCCAGAGGTTGTCCGGCATGCCCGGGAGGTTCTCGGCGAAGGGCTCGCCGCGGCCGGCCTTCGGCCCGGTGAGCCAGTGGCGGGTGAGCCGGCGGGCACCGGTCTCGGCGACGACGAGGAAGGACTCGTCGGCTCCGGCGGCCAGCCCGTTGGCGAACTGCAGGCCGTCCAGCACCACCTCGGGCGTGTCGGCACCGGGTGCGAGGCGCAGCAGCCGTCCCGTTCCGGTGTGCTCGACGATGTCGCCGATCCACTGGTCCAAGGGGTGGCGGCGGCTGGAGACGGTGAAGTACACGCTGCCGTCCGAGAGGGACACGGCGTTGCTGCAGAACCGCAGCCGCTCCCCCGCCACCGAGTCGGCGAGGACACGGACCGTGCCGTCGCCGGTGTCGACGCGCAGCAGTCCGCGTTCCGCGTCGCACACCAACAGGTCGCCGTCCGGCAGGAGTTCCAGCCCGAGCGGCCTGCCGCCGGTCTCGGCGACGACCTCGGAGCGGGCCGTGGCCGGGTCCGCCAGACCGTCCAGGCGCACGATGCGACCGTCCGCCAGTCCGGTGAGCACCCGGCCGCGCGGGTCGGCGACCACGTCCTCGGGGCCGTGGCCCACCGCGACGTAGTGGCGTGGGACGAGTGCCGTGGGACGGTCCATCGCGCGGGTCCTTCACGTCGGGGCGAAACAGCTGTACCGGGTCGCCTACCAGCCTTTTTCAAACATCCGGGCGACTTCGGCGATCCGCATCTCGTCGCGGTGGTAGTGCACGCGGCCCGCCGACCGGCTGGCGCGCAGCATGCCGGTGGCCTCGAGCAGCCGGAGGTGGGTGACGGCGACCGGGCGGGACAGAGAGAACCTCTCGGCGACGGCGTCCGCGGTGACGCCGCGGGCGGCGGGTCCGGGTTCCTTCAGCCAGGCCAGGATGCGCAGCCGCGTCTCGTCGCTGGGAGTCCTCAGCATGTCGTGCCCCTGCCTCGCGGCGTTGTCCTCTACACCGCGTCTTCCCACTGTCCCGCACTCGACGCGGTCGTGTCCGGCACTCGGCATCCTTGACCGATACCGAACTGCCGTACGCCACGGAGGACTTCAGGCCGTCCGGCGAGGGCGGGAGGAGGCCCGGCAGGCCATGCCGTGCCTCCTCCCCCATGAGCTCAGCGGTGGCGGAACCAGGACGTGGACGAGAGCACCCGGTCGTCGTAGCCGAACAGCGCCTGGTTCTCCAGGCGTTGCCGGACGAGGCGTGGGTCGGGTCCCAGCCGTTGCCGCCCACAGCGGTCCAGGTCGCCTCCCAGTAGAAGATGCCGAGGCCGCGGCCGCCCGGCACGGCCTCCACGATGCTCGCCACGTCGTTCATCCACCGGGTCTGGCCGGCGACGGTCGCCGGGTAGCCGGAGACCAGTTCGCCACTGGTGTCGATGATGTTCTCGTGGGAGTCCTCGCTGTCCAGGCGGAACGGGTAGGCGGTCTCGGCCACGAACACGGGCTTGCCGTAGCGGGAGGCCGCGTCGTCGAGGGTCGTCTGGAAGTCGGACAGCGTGCCGTACCAGTAGCCGTAGAACGACAGGCCGATCGCGTCGAACTTCACGCCGTTGGAGCGCGCGTTGTCGAACCACCAGCGGGTGCCGTCCCGGTCACCGCCCTCGGCGAGGTGCAGGGCGACGGTGGTGGACGCGTTGACCGCCTTGACCGCGTCGTAGCCGGAGTTGAGCAGACCGGCCAGCTGGGTCCAGTTCGAGGTCGATCCCTCGTTCCACAGCATGCCGCCGTTGATCTCGTTGCCGACCTGGACCATGTCGGCGGTGGTTCCCTGCGCCTTCAAGGCGTTCAACACGTCGTACGTGTGGTTGTACACATCGGTCTTGAGTTGACCGTACGAGTGTCCGGCCCAGACGGCGGGCTTGTCCTGGCGGCCGGGGTCGGCCCAGAAGTCCGAGTAGTGGAAGTCGACCAGCAGCTTTATGCCCTGCGCCTTGACGCGCTTGGCCATGGCCAGGACGCGGGACTTGTTGTTGTAGCCGTCGGCCGGGTTCACCCAGACCTTGAGGCGCGCGTAGTTCATGCCGGACGACTTGAGGATCGCCAGGGCGTCACCGGCGGTGCCGGAGCTGTTGCGGTAGACGCCGCCCTTGGCCTCGCTCTTGGCCAGGGACGAGATGTCGGCGCCCTTGATCGACGTGCCGGACGTGCCCGGCGTGAAGGTCAGGTCGTCAACATTGATCCAGTTGCCCGCGTTCGCGTCACTGTTGACGCTGATCGTGCACTGGTTGCTGGTCACGTTGACCGGCACGACGATCCGGATCCACCCACTGGCCGAGACCGGCAGGTCGGTGCGCTGTTCGGCGCCGCCGCAGTTCTTCAGCGCCAGGTACGCGGACTTCTGCCCGCCACCCGAGCGCACCCAGGCGGTGAGCTTGTAGCTGCCGTTGCTGAGCCCGGACAGGTACTGGTACGTCTCCACCTTGTAGGCGGTGGCGGCCCAGTGGCTCAGGCGGTAGCTTCCCGCGTGGCCGCCGGACTCGGTGAACGAGGCGCCGGTGTCGCCGTACTCGGACCAGCCGCCGGGGTGGCCGCGCCCGAGCCGTCGGCTTCGAAGCCGCCGTTGGTGAGGGTGCTCGCGGCGTGGGCGGTCTGGGCGGGCAGCGCGGTGAGGGCGAGCCCGCGGCCAGCGGGAGCAGCAGGGCTCTGAGTGTGCGTCTGGGATGGAACATCGTCGTCCGTCGTCCCTTCGACGTGGGGGATGGGGGTGCCCTCACCAGGAGGCGGGTGAGGGGCGGCCCTCCGCCCGCGGCTCGTGGCTCGCGCGGGCGGAGGGAGTCGGTTCGGCCGACAGCGGGTTCAGCCGTCCAGCCGGACGACGCGGACGGCTCCGGCCGGGACCGCCAGCCGGCCTGCTGCGCGTTCGCCGGTCAGCAGCTCGGTGCCGGGGGCCTCCAGCGGCACCTTGGCGTCCGAGGCGGTGTGGTTCACGGCGAACAGGTAGGTGCCCGACTCGCCGGTGCGGCGCACCACTTCGACGTCCCGGGGCAGATCGCCGCGCGGGGTGAGCCGCGCGTCCTCGATCGCCCCGCCGAGCAGGGCGTCGAGGCCATCGGCGCCGAGCCGGGTGGAGACGTACCAGGCGGTGCCGTCGCCGAGACGGTGCCGGGTGACGGCGGGCCGGCCGGCGGTCAGGCCGTCGGTGTACGTCAGGACGGTCTCGGCGCCGCGCGGCACCACGAACTC
Organism: Streptomyces tuirus; assembly: GCA_018195615.1. Taxonomy (GTDB): domain Bacteria; phylum Actinomycetota; class Actinomycetes; order Streptomycetales; family Streptomycetaceae; genus Streptomyces; species Streptomyces tuirus_A. The sequence goes on from JAGTPG010000002.1 coordinate 561,441, forward strand.
CGTCCACACGTCGGCGCCCAGTTCGGTTCCGTCGGGTCCGGCGACGCGCACCCGCTCACCGGGCAGCAGAGGTGAGAACTCCTCGACGGTGAGGCCGAGGACGTCCCGCAGCGGGCCCGGGTAGGCGCCCTCGTGAACCGCGTCGTGCTCGTCGACGATGCCGGAGAAGTACGAGACGACCAGCGTGCCGCCGCTCTCCACGTACGCCTTCAGATTGTTCCCGGCCGCCCGCGTCATCAGGTACAGGGCAGGTACGACGACAAGGGGATAACTCGACAAGTCGGCTTCCGGGTGGGCGAAGTCGACGGTGAGGTGCCGGTCGTAGAGGGCCTCGTAGAAGGCGTCGGCGCGCTCGCGGGCGTCGTGGTCCTCGCTGGGGCGCCAGTCGAGGTTCTGCGCCCACCAGGACTGCCAGTCCCACAGCACGGCCACGTCGGCCTCGGTGCGGGTGCCACGGATCTCGCTCAACGCCTCCACGGTGGCGCCGAGTTCGGTCACCTCCCGCCACACGCGGGTGTCGGTGCCGCCGTGCGGGAGCATCGCCGAGTGGAACTTCTCGGCGCCGCGCCGGGACTGTCGCCACTGGAAGAACAGGGCACCCTCGGAACCGCGCGCAACGTGGGTGAGGGAGTTGCGGGCCATCTGGCCGGGGGCCTTGGCGGGGTTGCGGGGCTGCCAGTTGACGCCCGAGGTGGAGTGTTCCAGCAGCAGCCAGGGGGCGCCGCCCGCGACGGAGCGGGTGAGGTCCGCGGCCATCGCGAGGTTGACATGGGTGCGGCGGCCGTCGGTGATCAGGTAGTGGTCGTTGGTGACGATGTCGACCTCGCGGCCCCAGGCCCAGTAGTCGACGGAGTCGCACTGGCTCAGGGCCGTCATGAAGTTGGTGGTGACCGGGACGCCCGGCGAGAGGCGGTGCAGGATGTCCCGCTCCATACGGAAGTTCTCGCGCATGGTGGCGTCGGCGAACCGTTTGTAGTCCAGCGCCTGGCTCGGGTTGACGGCCGTGGGAGTGAGCCGGGGCGGGTTGATCTGCTCGAAGTCCGTGTAGCGCTGGCCCCAGAAGGCCGTGCCCCAGGCCTGGTTGACGGTGTCGACCGTGCCGTAGGCCGTCGCGAGCCAGTGGCGGAAGTGGGCGGCGCAGGAATCGCAGTAGCAGGCCGAGACGGGGACGCCGTACTCGTTGTGCACGTGCCACATGGCCAGGGCCGGGTGGTCGCCGTAGCGCTCGGCGAGCTTGGTGGTGATGCCGGCGGCGGCCGCGCGGTAGTCGGCGTTGCTGTGGCAGATGGCGGCGCGGGAGCCGAACTCGTGGCGTACGCCCTCCGCCGTCACGGGCAGGGCCTCGGGGTGGGCGCGGTAGAACCACACCGGCGGGCAGACGGTGGGCGTGCCGAGGTCGGCGCGGATGCCGTTCTCGTGCAGCAGATCGAGCACGCGGTCCAGCCAGCCGAAGTCGTACGCGCCGGGTGAGGGCTCCAGCAGCGCCCAGGAGAAGATCCCGACGCTCACCATGGTGACGCCGGCCTCCCGCATCAGCCGGACGTCCTCCTGCCAGACGCTCTCCGGCCACTGCTCGGGGTTGTAGTCCCCACCGAAGGCGAGCCTGGTGAGGCCCCTGGGGGTGGTCTCCGGCATGGATGGTCTCCCGGTCGATCGATCAATTGGGAACGTGCACACACAGCGGCGCAGTGCGGAGGCCAACATAACCGCACAGCAACAACCATTGACAAGTGTCCGGGATGTTTCTCTACTGTGAACGCTCACAGAAGCATGGCGGGTCCTCGCAGCGGGCGAGGACCCCAGGTCAGGGGAGAGATCCATGCCGTACACGAAGCGCCGCCGCCTCGTGAGATCCGCCGTCGCCCTGGTGCTCGGCACCACCGCCCTCGCCGCCTGCGGCACCGAGTCCGGAGACAGCGGGGCCGAGTCGGGCCCGGTCTCGCTGACGTACTGGACCTGGACGCCCGGCATGGACAAGGTCGTGGACCTGTGGAACAAGGGGCCGGGCAAGAAGGAGCAGATCACCGTCACGGTGAAGAAGCAGGCCTCCGGTGACACGCTGGTCACCAAGATCCTCACCGCGCACAAGGCGGGCAAGGCCCCCGACCTGGTGCAGGCGGAGTACCAGGCGCTGCCCACGCTGGTCAGCAACGACGCGCTCGCGGACATATCGGAGAACGTGGGCGACGCCAAGGACAGCTTCGCCGACGGTGTCTGGCAGCAGACCACGCTCGGCACGGACGCCGTCTACGCGGTCCCGCAGGACATCGGGCCGATGATGTTCTACTACCGCGAGGACCTCTTCAAGCAGTACGGCCTGACGGTGCCGACGACCTGGGACGAGTTCGCCGAGACCGCCCGCAAGCTCAAGAAGGCGGCCCCCGACAAGGACCTCACCACCTTCTCCGCCAACGACTCCGGGCTCTTCGCGGGCCTCGCACAGCAGGCCGGTGCGAAGTGGTGGACGACCTCCGGCGACCAGTGGAAGGTCGCCATCGACGACGCGGCGACGCAGAAGGTCGCGAAGTTCTGGGGCGGCCTGGTCGAGGAGGGTGCCATCGACAACCAGCCGATGTACACCCCGGCCTGGAACAAGGCGATCAACACCGGCCGGCAGATCGCCTGGGTCAGCGCCGTGTGGGCACCCGGCACGCTCACCACCGCCGCTCCCGACACCAAGGGCAAGTGGGCCATGGCCCCGCTCCCCCAGTGGTCGGCCGGCGAGAACAGCACCGGCAGCTGGGGCGGTTCCTCCACGGGCGTCACCACGGACTCCAAGCACCAGGAGGCCGCCGCGAAGTTCGCCGCCTGGCTGAACACCGACAGCGAGGCCCTGAACGCGCTGGCCACGGAGAGCGGCATCTACCCGGCTGCCAAGGACGCCCAGACCAGCGGCGCCTTCCTCAAGCCGCCGGCCTACTTCTCGAACCAGGCCGACTTCTACTCCAAGGCCGCCGACATCGCGGAGACCACCGCGCCCTCCGCCTGGGGCCCGAACGTGAACGTCGCCTACACCAGCTTCAAGGACGCCTTCGGCGCCGCCGCGAAGAACAAGTCGGACTTCGGCGCCGCCCTGAACAAGATGCAGGACGACACCGTCGCCGACATGAAGAAGCAGGGCTTCGAGGTCGCGGAGTGAAAAGCACGGCACACCGGCAGTCGTACGGGGTCAAGGGGGCCCCGTACGCCTTCCTCCTCCCCGCGACGATCCTGTTCGCGCTCTTCTTCGCACTGCCCATCGGCTACGCGGTCTGGCTCAGCTTCCACAAGGTGAAGGTGTCGGGGCTCGGCCTGGGCTCCGGCGCGCGCAAGGAGGTCTGGGCCGGCCTGGAGAACTACACCGACGCCCTGACCGACAGCGAGCTCATGCACGGGGCCCTGCGCGTGCTGGGCTACGGCTGCATCGTCGTCCCGGTCATGCTGGGCCTGGCCCTGCTGTTCGCGTTGATGCTCGACTCCGAGAAGGTACGGCTCGCGCCCTTCACCCGGCTCGCGATCTTCCTGCCGTACGCCATCCCGGGTGTCGTGGCGGCGCTGCTGTGGGGCTTTCTGTACCTGCCGGACGTCAGCCCCTTCTACTTCGTGCTCGACAAGCTGGGGCTGCCGCAGCCGGACCTGCTGGACGGCGGGCCGCTGTACCTGGCGCTGTCGAACATCGCCGTGTGGGGCGGGACCGGCTTCAACATGATCGTCATCTACACCTCGCTCCAGGCGATCCCGGCGGAGGTGTACGAGGCGGCGAAGCTGGACGGCGCCACCCCGTTGCAGATCGCGCTCCGGATCAAGATCCCGATGGTGGCACCCTCGCTGGTGCTGACCTTCTTCTTCTCGATCATCGCCACGCTCCAGGTGTTCAGCGAGCCGACCACCCTCAAACCGCTCACCAACTCCGTGTCCACCACGTGGAGTCCGCTGATGAAGGTGCACCGGGACGCGTTCGGCGAGGGTGACACCTACAGTGCGGCGGCGCAGGCCGTGATCATCGCGATCGCCACGCTCCTGCTGTCCTTCGGCTTCCTGCGAGCCGCGAACCGTCGTCAGAAGCAGGAGGCCGCTCGATGAGCTCCCTTGCCGTCCCCCAGGCCGAGCCGGTGGCGGGCAGCAGGCCCGGCACTACCCAGGGCCGCCCGCCGCTGCGCCGCCGGATCGCCCTGATCCCGACGGTCACGCTGCTCCTGGGGGCGCTCTACTGCCTGCTGCCGGTGGCCTGGGTGGTCATCGCGGCCACCAAGTCGGGCCGTGAGCTGTTCTCGACGTTCACGTTCCTCCCCGGCACGGGCTTCGTCGACAACTTCCAGGACCTGACCGCCTACCGCGACGGCGTCTACTGGGAGTGGATGGGCAACTCCGCGCTCTACGCGGTGCTGGGCGCCCTGCTGTCGACCTGCGTATCGGCGTTCAGCGGCTACGCGCTGGCGACCTACCGCTTCCGTGGCCGCGAGGCGATCTTCAACGTGCTGCTCGCGGGTGTGCTGATGCCGCCGGTGATCCTTGCCATCCCGCAGTACCTGCTGCTGGCGAAGGCCGACCTCACGGACTCGTACCTGTCCGTCCTGCTGCCGCAGATCCTCTCCCCGTACGGCGTCTACCTCGCGCGGATCTACGCCGCCGCCGCGGTGCCCGCCGACGTGGTCGAGGCGGGTCGCATGGACGGGGCGAGCGAGTGGCGGATCTTCACGCGGATCGCGCTGCCGATGATGACCCCCGGCATGGTCACGGTGTTCCTGTTCCAGTTCGTGGCGATCTGGAACAACTTCCTGCTGCCGTACATCATGCTCAGCGACGACGAGAAGTTCCCGATCACGCTGGGCCTGTTCACGTTGCTGGAGCAGGGCGCCAACACCCCGGCGCTGTACACGCTGGTGATCACGGGCGCGTTCCTCGCGGTGCTCCCGCTGGTCGCTCTGTTCCTGGTCATCCAGCGGTTCTGGAGTCTGGATCTGCTCTCCGGAGCCGTAAAGTCATGACCATGAACGCTGCGGGGGGCAGGCGCAGGCCGCCCACGATCCACGATGTGGCGCGCGAGGCGGGGGTGTCGCGCGGCACCGTCTCGCGTGTGCTCAACGGCGGCCACTACGTCAGCCCGGCCGCGCAGGAGGCGGTCAACGCGGCCATCCGCAGGACGGGTTACGTCGTCAACCGGCACGCCCGCTCCCTGATCACCGGGCGGTCCGACTCGATCGGCTTCCTGCTCACGGAGCCGCAGGAGCGGTTCTTCGAGGACCCCAACTTCAACGTGCTGCTGCGCGGCTGCACCCAGGCGCTCGCCGCGCACGACATCCCGCTGCTGCTGATGCTGGCGGGCACCGAGGACGAACGGCGGCGCATCACGCGGTACATCACCGCCGGGCATGTGGACGGGGTACTGCTGGTCTCCAGCCACTCCGGCGATCCGGTCGCCGAGCAGCTGCGCGGGGCCGGTGTGCCGCTGGTGGCGTGCGGTAAGCCGATCGGGCTCGGCTCGAAGGTCAGTTACGTGGCCGCCGACGACCGCGACGGTGCCCGCGACATGGTGCGTCACCTGCTGTCGCTCGGGCGGCACCGGGTGGGCATGGTGACGGGTCCGCTGGACACGCCCGGCGGTGTCGAGCGCCTCGCCGGCTACAAGGAGGTACTCGCGGACGCGGGTCTGGCGTACGACGAGCGCCTCGTCGTCTCCGGCGACTACAGCCGGGCCAGCGGTGAGGCGGGCGCCGAGCGGCTGCTGGAGCGGGCCCCGGACATGGACGCGGTGTTCGTCGCCTCGGACCTCATGGCGCAGGGCGTGCTGGCGGCCCTGCAGCGGGCGGGGCGGCGGGTGCCGCAGGATGTGGCGGTCGGCGGCTTCGACGACTCCCCGGCCGCCCTGGCCTCCAGCCCCGGGCTCACGACCATACGGCAGCCCTGGGACCGCATCAGCACCGAGATGGTCCGGGTGATGCTCGCACAGATCGGGGGCGAGGATCCGGCGGCGGTGATCCTGCCGACGGAGCTGGTGAAACGGGAGTCGACGTAGCGGGGGTGCGAGCGGAGTCGACGTGGTGTGAGGCGGACAGTGCTCCTGGCATGCACCTGATATCCGCGGAAATCCCGGGCCCGCACTCCATGCACAGTCATCGAACGGCGGTGTACGGTTCGGATATGGCGGCGAAAACGGCTGGTGCGCGGCTCGAGGAACGCTGGCGGGACATCCTGTCGGCGCACGCGCGCACGATGTGCGAGATCGACCGGGTGCTGCATCCGCACGGCCTGGGCGCGTCGGACTTCGAGGTCCTGGACATTCTCGCGACGGCGGCGCCCGAGGAGGCCGAGCAGTGCCGGGTGCAGAACCTGGTCGGGCGGGTCCACCTCAGCCAGAGCGCGCTGTCACGGCTCATCGCCCGGCTGGAGAAGGACGGGCTGGTGACACGCTCCGTATGCGTGGAGGACCGGCGCGGTGTGTACGTCGCCCTGACGTCCAAGGGCCGTGACCTGCACGCGGAGGTACTGCCGCTGCAGAGGGCCGCACTGGCTCGGACGCTGGGCGAGTAGGCCGCCCGGCGTCCGGCCCCGGACCGGTCGGTCCTACGGACGTGCCAGCAGGGTGCGCACTCCCTCCGAGGTGAGCGTCAGGCGGTGTTCCGAGCTGCCGTCGATGGTGAGCGACAGGTCGTCGGCCGGCCACTGGGCGGCGAGGGCGCCGAGCGGCACCAGGCGGTAGCGCGAGACGAACGGCAGCAGCCCGGCCATCTCCACCTCGGAGGTGAACACGGGCACCACCGGCTCGCCGCCCGGCTGCTCCAGCACCGGCAGCGCCACCGCCGAGGGGTTGGCCGCGTCGGCGTCGTTCGCGTCGTCGGGCACGGGGATGAGCACGTCGCTGTTGGCGAGCGCGTCCAGAGCCGCCGCGTCCTCCGTGTTCTCGGCGAGGACGTCCAAAGCCCGCTGGGCGGGCGTGGGCGTGGGGTCGTTTGCGGGTGTCTCCATGGCAGATTCCCTGGTAGCGGCGGTCGTGCGGCCTGCCCGGGACAAGATCCGCCCCGGACGCGGTGCTGCTCGCGTACCCGATCGGGCCCCGGGCAATCCTGCTGGATCTTGGAGGTTCGGGGGACGGCGCGAAAGCCGTCCGCGACGAGCGCCGCGTACGCGGTGTGAGGGTGCCCGACGTTTTACCCCTTTTAAGTCACCATTCTCTGAACAGACTGGAGGCGTTCAGCCATTTTCTCGGGCGCACTGTGACCCAGCTGTTTTGAGGTCCACGACTGCGGACCCTCAATGGTGAGCCACCACTTCGGGTCGAAGTCACCGTAGGCGGAGACATCCGGCAGGTAATCGGAGTCGAACTTGTACCGTTGAAACTCCTCGTAGGGGATGTACACCTGTGTGCCGCTGTCCCTGATGCGCAGGCCCGTACTGGTGAGAACGAGATTGCTCGAAGGTTCAGCCCAAGGAGACCATATCCACAGTGCGATAATTTCCTCGCCGGCCTTGAGTGAATGCACCTTGCTCGCTCGCCACACTCTCCATGATGAAGCACCGTCCGGCAGCACGTACAGATCGGCCACCTTCGACTGCCGGCGAAGGTAATCGCGTACGCGGCTACCCGTGTGGGGCGGGCGGTCTGTCTGCACAGGGGGCGGGGGCGGTTCCCGGTAGGAACTGTTACGGGTCAGAATTATTCGGGAACCGAGTTGCTCGCATTTCAGACGCGGTTCAGGGAGATGCCGTAGCGTCCTGCGGCGTTCGTCGAGGCGCCGGGAGACCGCGTTGAAGACGTCGTCGAGGTCCAGGAAGGCCGGCCCCTGCGGGTCTCCTTCGCGGAGCACCGCGAGGAGTTCACTGGTGAACGCGGTATGTCTTTCTCCTGCCGGGGCGAGCGCCTTCCGCGTCCTGGCAGCGGCCGTGAGCAACCCGACGCCTTTGATTTCTGTCTCCCGGGCGAATTCTTCGTCGTCGGCGGTGCCCATGCCGTCGGCAGCCAGCTCCGCGTAGCAGCAGTCCAGGACGACGAGGGTACGGAGTCCCTTGCGGGTCGGCGGCTTCAGACGCAGGGCGAGGTCGTTGTAGCGCACTCCCTCGTCGGGATCCTCGGTGTGCGGCAGGGTCAGATACAGCGAATGATCCGACCCTGCCCGCAAACCATGGCCTGCGTAATAGACGAGCAATGTGTCCGCAGCGGCCGCTGCCGCATCCCTCACCGCTCTCTTGACTACCTCACTGGATTTCGGCTGGAGTATCGTCACGCAGTTCTCCGGCGGTAAGGACCATACGCTTCCGTCGGTCAAGGCCTGCCGCAGGTCCAGCACATTGGCTTCAACAGCGGGAATGTCCTTGAGATCGGGCATGTTCTTGACACCGGAGGTATTGCCGATCAGGACTGCTCGGGACTGGGCCGGATCAGGAAGAGTCACTCTCTTCCCTCCTCGGGATGTTCGTCAGGGCGGAGCAGTTCCCGCAAGGCTCGTTCGATGTCCTCTTCGCCGGCGCCATCGATAGTGGCGGACATACTGGTTCCGTTCCGCTCGATGTGGAGACGCCGCCCTGGCGTGGCCCGATTGCGGCGGGATTCCAGCCATGTGCCCGCTGTGATGAGGAAATCGCCGAGTGCCACCGCCGTGGCGATACCCGCCAGAATGAGCTCCCCCGCCCCCATCTGCTCCGCGCCGCCGCCGGTGAGGGACGGTTCGGTCAATGAGCCGGCCGGGTCCTCCAGCAGCCAGCTCAGCAGATCGTCGGAGTCGCCTGGAACCCCGTCCAGGACGGTGACCTGTACCTGCATATCCGCTCCCCCACAGCGTCGTACGCACTGTCCAAGCGGTGTCTACTTACCCCGCGGCACGCATGGTGATGCCAGGGCGATGCCTATCCCCGGAGGTCGCCGCGCAGAACGGCGAACGTCCCCCGGGCGCGGGTGCCGTCAGGTGTCTGCCAGGTGCCGGTGACACGGCCGACGGCTCCCTGCGACGGAGCGAACGGGGCGTCGGCGGCGGGCTGGAGGACCCGGTGCAAGTGGAGCGTTGTGCCGTGCGGCGTCGTCAGTCGGGTGCCGTTCCGGTCGTCGGTGACGGTGAAGTCCGAAGGGATGGGGCCTTCGCCGGTGAAGGAGGCGGTGACCTCGCGGTCGGGGACGCCGCTGGTGTTCTGGTCCTGGGCCTGCACTCGTCCCTCGATCAAGGCCGGCAACTGGGCGAGCAGCACAGGGTCGTGGCAGCCGTCGTAGGCCCAGCGCTGCCCGAGGACGCCGTGCTCCATGGTGCCCACGAGGGCGTGCTCCGCCCCGTCGAGCGGGGCACCGCGGTAGGTGAGCGGCACCAGGTAGGTGGTCGGGTGGGGGCCGGAGGCGTCGGTGACGACGATGAACTCGATCCCGACCTCACCGTGCGGGTCGTCCAGCCGGAACCCGCCGGCCTTGGCCAACCGCGGCTCCGTCGCGCCGCCGCGGTACCAGGGACGGGAAGGCAGCCAGGAGGTGAGCAGTTCCAGCTTGCTCGGCTTGAGCGTGGTGGGGTGGATGACGGCCATGCCGGGGTTCCCTTCCCTTGCGTCGACGCGGTCCTCGAGATCGCAGGATATGTTCGAGCGGATCCGGCTGGTCCGGCAGAGTCGAACCGGCTGTCAGGACACGCCGCCGTTGAAGACCGGGTTGCTCCGCAACTGTTCGGCACACCACCGGAAGTGTCCGTCGTTGACGTCCAGGCCGAAGAGGTCGTAGGTGATGAGGGCGTATGCGGCCTGGTAGGTGGTGAGGGTGGCGGTTGTGTAGCCGAATTCTCGCGCGAAGAGCCGTGTGAGGGCAGCGGTGTGCTCCCGGGCGTGCGGGCCGTACATGTCGCAGACGGCTGCGGTGACGGCCGCCTCGAACGCCGGGTCGCCGGCGGTCGTGCAGCAGCCGAAGTCGAGTACGGCGACGGGTCGGCCGGCGGTGTCGACGTGGATGTTGGGCGGGACGAGGTCACCGTGGATCGCGGTGACCGGGCCGTCGGGGAGTGAGCGCAGCGCGTTCAGCGTGCGTGCCACCCCGGCGTCGAGGCCCGGCACATGCGGAGCGAGTGCCGCGCCATGCCGGGCCGCGGCCCTGGCGACGGACGCCGCGAGCGCGTCCTGGAATCGGTCGTGGCCCTGCCACAGCGGGCGGTCGTCGCCCTGGACGGTCAGCCGGCGCATGGCGTCCGTGCCGGGCACCGAGGCGAGTCCACGCAGGACGGCGAGCAGCGTGTCCTCGTGCAGGGCGGGCAGTTCGCGCTCGTACTCCTCGTGCGCGGAGTCGCCCCGCATCGGGACGCCGGGCAGTTCACGCTCGTACGTCACGACGACGCCCCGGTGGTGCTCGACGTCGAAGATCTCCGGGGTGGCGAAGGGCAGGCGGTGTCGCGCGATGTCCGCGTACACCTGGCGGGCCGGTTCGGCCGGCGGCTGACCGGTCCACACCTTGGCGACCCGGCCATCGCCCAGCCCGTAGACGACGCCCTCGACACCGGCGCCGATGCGGCGAGCCTCCGGGTGTCCCCGTTCGGCGAAGTATCCGGGCCACGGGTCGACGGCGGGGTGCGTTTCACCGTTCCTGGAGTTTTCCACCCGCGTATTAGATCAACAGCCTCGACCGCACATCGTTCCGGCGTTCGGCAGCCGCGGAAAACGGTGTTGACCCCTCTGATGTTACCGGTAACATCACTCTGAGTCCCCGCTCAGCCGTACGCGACTGTGTCCTCCGCCCGCCCCACCCGGCCGGCCGTCCTCCGGAGTACGCGTGACCGACCAGCAAACCGCACAGCGCGCCGCACCGCTCTCCCCGACCCCACCTGCCCCGGTCTTCAGCAGGGCCGCCGTCGTCGCCTCCTGCGTGGGCTTCGTGCTCATCGGTGCGTTGCAGGCCCTGTACGGCCCCGCGATCCCTGCTCTCCGGGAGGAGTTCGGGCTGTCCCCGTCCGTCGCCGGGCTGGGGCTCAGTGCCCACTTCGTCGGTGGCGTGGCCGGTGTGCTGCTGTTCGACCGGCTCTACGGCCGGGTCGGCAACCGGCGGATCCTGGGCAGCTCCTATCTGCTGATGGCGGCCGGCGCGGCGGGCTTCGCGCTGGCGCCCGACTGGTCCGTCGCCCTGGCCGCCGCCCTGCTCGCCGGGCTCGGTTTCGGCGGCATCGACTACGGGCTCAACCAGTTGTTCGCCGTCGGTTTCGGCCACCGTTCGACCGCGATGCTGAACATCCTCAACGCCCACTTCGGCGTCGGCGCCATCCTCGGCCCCGCGCTGATCGGCGCGGTCGGCTCCGAGCACTACCCGGCCGTCTTCCTGTGCTTCGCCCTCGCCAACCTGCCGCTGCTGCTGTGTCTGAGGGGCGTACGGAACGACGCGCCCCTCCCGGCCGGGAGCGACACGCACAGCGGTGCGGTGCTGCGGCGGAGCCTCGGCTCGGTCCTCGCCGTCTTCGTCGCGCTCTACGTCCTGCACGTCGGCATCGAGGCCGGCGTCGGCGGCTGGGAGCCCACCCACCTGGAGACCGTCGGCTACGGCGCGGGCGTCGCCGCCACGGCAACCTCCGTGTACTGGCTGATGATGACCGTCGGCCGCTTCCTGGTCGCCCCGCTCGCGCTGCGCTTCTCCGCCCAGGCCATCATCACCGTCTCGTGCGCGGGCATGACGGTGTGTCTGCTCGCCGCGTCCGTCCCGGCGCTCGCGCCGTACGCCTATGCCGGTGTCGGTCTGTTCATCGCGCCGATCTTCCCCACGGGACTGCCCTGGCTGAACCGGGCCGCCCCGCGGGCCCGGAGGGCCGGTGCGCTGGTCATCGCGGCCTCCATGGCCGGCGGTGTCGCCGCCGGTCCGGCCCTGGGCAAAGCCATCGAGTGGTCCGGGGTCCGCGCGGTGCCGCTGCTGCTGTGCGGCGTGTCGGCGCTCTGCCTGGCCGCCACGCTCTGGCTGATCCGCAGCACCCGATCCCGTTGACTCCCGCTGTCCCGCTGTCCCGAAGGGAAGCCTCCGCATGCCCGCTCTGACCACGACGTCCGACGGATTCCTGCTGCACGGCGAGCCGTTCCGGATCGTCTCCGGCGCGCTGCACTACTTCCGTGTCCACCCCGGCCTGTGGTCCGACCGGCTGCGCAAGGCACGGCTGATGGGGCTCAACACGGTGGAGACGTACCTTCCGTGGAACCACCACCAGCCCGACCCCGAGGGGCCGCTCGTGCTCGACGGCTTCCTCGACCTGCCCCGGTTCCTCCGGCTCGCCCAGGACGAGGGACTGCACGTGCTCCTGCGTCCGGGCCCGTTCATCTGTGCCGAGTGGGACGGCGGCGGCCTGCCCGACTGGCTGACCTCCGATCCCGACATCCGGCTGCGCACCAGTGACCCCCGCTTCACCGGGGCCGTGGACCGCTACCTCGACCTGCTGCTGCCGGCGCTCCGGCCGCATATGGCCGCGGCGGGCGGCCCTGTGATCGCCGTGCAGGTGGAGAACGAGTACGGGGCCTACGGCGACGACATCGCGTACCTGAAGCACCTGGCCGACGCGTTCCGCTCCCGGGGCGTCGAGGAGCTGCTGTTCACCTGCGACCAGGCCGATCCCGAGCATCTGGCCGCCGGAAGCCTGCCGGGCGTGCTGACCGCCGCCACCTTCGGCAGTCGCGTCGAGCAGTGCCTCGGGCGGCTGCGCGAGCACCGGAGCGAAGGCCCGCTGTTCTGCGCCGAGTTCTGGATCGGCTGGTTCGACCACTGGGGCGGTCCGCACCATGTGCGGGACGCGGCCGACGCCGCCGCCGACCTGGACCGGCTGCTGTCCTCCGGGGCGTCCGTCAACATCTACATGTTCCACGGCGGCACCAACTTCGGGTACACCAACGGCGCCAACCACAAGCACGCCTACAACCCCACCGTCACGTCGTACGACTACGACGCGGCGCTCACCGAGTGCGGCGACCCGGGACCGAAATACCACGCCTTCCGCGAGGTCATCGCCCGCCATGTGTCCGTTCCCGACGAGCCCGTTCCGGCTCCCGTTCCCAAACTCCCGCCGAAGGGCGTCGAGTTGGACGGGCAGGCGCTTCTGCTCCCCCTCGCTGCCGCGCTCGCCGCTCCGGTCGTCGCCGACGCCCCTTTGACCATGGGCGAGCTCGAGCAGCGCACCGGCTACGCGCTCTACCGCACCGCTCTTCCCGCTTCGGGCGACGGCCTGCTGCACTTCGCCGGTGGTGTCGGCGACCGTGCCCAGGTCTTCGTCGACGGCGCCCCGATCGGGGTACTGGAGCGCGAACGCCACGACGAGAGCCTGCCCGTGCGCGTCCCCCGCCCCGGTGCCACGCTGGAGGTCCTCGTCGAGAACATGGGCGGCGTCAACTACGGACCGCGCATCGGCGCGCCGAAGGGCCTGCTCGGACCGGTCTCCTTCAACGGCACCGTCCTGCGGGCTGGGACTGCCACCCGCTGCCGCTGGACGATCCGGGCGCGGTGCCGTTCGCCCCGGCCGGCGAGGCGGCGGTCAGCGTGCCGGCCTTCCACCGCGGCACCTTCGAGGTGGACACGCCCGCCGACGCCTTCCTCTCCCTGCCCGGCTGGACGAAGGGGCAGGCCTGGATCAACGGCTTCCACCTGGGCCGCTACTGGAACCGTGGACCGCAGCGCACGCTCTACGTTCCCGCGCCGGTGCTGCGTCCGGGTGCGAACGAGCTGGTCCTGCTGGAACTGCACGGCACCACCGCCACCCGCGCCCAGCTCACCGGCACGCCCGACCTCGGCCCGGAGAACACCTGGTGACCCCGCACCGGCTGCGCGTGCCCGCGCCCTCCGCTCCCCCGCTCACCGGCCACCTGCCCTTCGCCGACGCCCCGGGCGTGCCCGACCGGATCGAGGTCACCGGCCGGTGGTTCACCCGTGGCGGCCGTCCTTGGTTCCCGGTCTCCGGCGAGTTCCACTACTCCCGCTGCCCGGCCCGGGAGTGGGAGGAGGAGCTGCTGAAGATGAAGGCGGGCGGGGTGACCGCCGTCGCCTCCTACGTCATCTGGATCCATCACGAGGAGGTGGAGGGCCGGGTCCGCTTCGACGGTGACCGTGACCTGCGCCGCTTCGCCGAGCTGTGCGCCCGCCACGGACTGGACTTCATTCCCCGGATCGGCCCGTGGTGCCACGCGGAGGTCCGCAACGGCGGCCTGCCGGACTGGCTGCTCGCCCGCACCCGCGCACCGCGCACCGACGACCCCGCCTATCTGGAGCCCGTACGCGCCTGGTTCACGGCCGTCGCGCGGCAACTGCGCGGCCTGGACCGGGAGCACGGCGGTCCGGTCATCGCGATCCAGGTCGAGAACGAGCTCTACGACCAGCCGGGACATCTGCGCACACTGAAGCGCGTGGCCCAGGAGGCCGGGCTGAGCGCGCCGCTGTGGACGTCGACCGCCTGGGGCGGGGTGCGGCTCCCGGGGATGAACTGCTCCCGCTGTACGGCGGCTATCCGGAGGCGTTCTGGACGGAGGCGGACGGCGGCTGGCCCGACACCTGCCGCAAGCACTTCTTCTTCACCCACGAGCGCGACGACGAGGGCATCGGTGCCGACCTGCGGCCCACGTCGGTGCGCGGCGGCGGTCCGGTTCCGGTGGACCGGTTCCCCTGGGCGACCTGTGAGTTGGGGGGCGGCATGGCGGTGGCCTACCACCGGCGGCCCCGGGTCGAGGCCGCCGATGTCGGCGCGCTGGGGCTCACCAAGATCGGCTGCGGTTCGGTGTGGCAGGGCTACTACATGTTCCACGGCGGCACCAACCCGCCCGGCGAGCTCACGTCCCTTCAGGAGTCGCACGACACCGGCTACCCCAATGACCTGCCGGTCCTGACCTACGACTTCCAGGCCCCGCTCGGCGAGTACGGTCAGGTGCGGCCCTCGTACCACGAACTGCGGCTCCAGCACCTGCTGCTGGCCGACTTCGGGCACCGGATCGCGCCCATGGAGTCCGTGCTGCCCGAACGGCGGCCGGCCGGGCAGCACGACCGGGACACCCTGCGCTGGGCCGTCCGCACCGACGGCGCCTCGGGCTTCCTGTTCGTGACCAACCACCAGCCGCACGAGCCGCTGCCGGACCACCCGGAGACGGCCTTCACGGTCGGTTTCCCGAGCGCGCCGACGCTGACGCTGCCGAGCACTCCCGTCACCGTGCCCTCCGGCGCGTACTTCTGCTGGCCGCTGCGGCTGGAGGTGGCCGGGCTGCGGCTGGAGTGGGCGACCGCCCAGCCGGTGTGCACCGTCGAGGCCGACGGCCGTACGGTCCTGGTGCTGGCGGCGACCGACGGCATCGCGCCCGAACTCGCCCTGGACGCGGACACGGTGGCGGCCCTGGCCACTCCGTCCGGGATGTCACCCCGCTCGACGGGCGGATCCTGGTCAGCGGGCTGCGACCCGGCACCGACGCCCTGGTCGAGGTGGACGCGGCCGACGGCTCACGGGTCGGTCTGCTGGTCCTGGACGCGGCGACGGCCCGCACCGTCTACCGGGGTGCCGCTTGGGGAGCCGAGCGGCTGGTGCTGTGCGAAGACGGTGTCGTCTTCGACCAGGACGGCATCCGGCTGCACAGCCCGGCCGCCGAGCCGTCGTTCGCGGTGCTGCCCGCGCCGGACCCGGTCCCGGTGGTGGACGGGGCCCGGGTGCGGGTGGCGGCGGACGGCGTGTTCGCCCGCTGCACGATCGAGGCCGGGGCCCTGCCGGACACCGCCGCGGCCGTCACCCTGGTCAGGCCCGCAGGCCCGGCGCCCGAGCCGGTGACCGGCGTACAGGGCCGGGCGAGCGCGCCGGCGGACAAGTACGTCGAGACGGTGGCCGCCGAGTACCGCGTCGACGTACCGGAGGAGCTGCTGCGGGCGCCCGCCGGTGTCCTGCTGCGGCTGCATTGGACGGGTGATGTGGGCCGGGCCTACGTGGGGGACGTCCTGGTCGCCGACCAGTTCTACTCGGGGAGGCAATGGGACATCGGCCTGGACCGGCTGCCCGTCGAGGAGGTGCGGGCGCGGGGGCTGCGGCTGCGGGTGCTGCCCCTGGCCGCGGACGCCCCGGTGCATGTGCCGGGGCAGACGGGGGACGCCTGGAGGGCGGCCGGGGTGCGGCACGCCGAGTGGGTGGTCACGCGCTCCTGGGCGGTCGGGACCGGCTGAAGCCCTCATGGACGCCGCCCGGCCTATGCTGTGCTCCGGGCGGGCCAGGACCGCCCTATCCGACGTCGAGGAATCACCCGCCATGACACCGAGCGCCACCGACAGCCCTGTGCCCAAGGGTCGCAGCAGGCGCAACTTCGCGGGGACGCGGCCGGTGATGGCCGACGTGGCCCGGCTGGCCGGCGTCTCCAAGCAGACCGTCTCCCGGGTGCTCAACGAGCACCCGGCCGTCCGCCCCGAGACGCGCGAGGCGGTCCTGGAGGCCATGCGCACCCTCGGCTACCGGCCCAGCCGCAGCGCACGGTCCCTGGCCAGCGGCCGGACCCGGATGCTCGGGGTCATCTCCTTCGACGCCGCCCGGTACGGGCCCGCCTCCATCCTGACGGCGATCAACACCGCGGCCCAGGACGCCGGTTACCTCCTGAGCTCCATCGCGCTCGACACGGCCGAGCACGAGACCGTCGTCGAAGCCGTGAACCGCCTGTCGGCCGAGGGCGCGGACGGCGTCATCGCGATCGCCCCGCAGCAGTGGGTGGGCCGGACACTGGCGGAGACCGACCTGGGCACTCCCCTGGTCGTGCTGGAGAACGCCCTGGGTGACGACACTCCCCTGATCACCGGCGACTCCCGTACCGGCGCCCGCAAGGCCACCGAGCACCTCCTCGGTCTGGGGCACGCCACCGTCCGGCACATCGCCGGCCCGACCGGCTGGACCTCCGCCGACCACCGGCGGGCGAGCTGGCAGGCCTCGCTCCAGGCGGCCGGTGCCGAGGTCCCCGCTCCGCTCGTCGGGGACTGGAGTGCCGACTCCGGTTACGAGCTGGGCCGCCGGCTGGCCCGGAGCCCGGAGGTGACGGCGGTGTTCGCCTCCAACGACCAGATGGCCCTGGGCCTGCTGCACGCCCTGCACGAGTCCGGACGGTCCGTCCCCGGCGACGTCAGCGTCGTGGGCTACGACGACATCCCCGAGGCCGCGCATTTCCTGCCCCCGCTGACCACCGTCCGCACCGACTTCGCCGAGATCGGCACCCGGTCCCTGCGTCTGCTGCTGGACCGCATCGACGGCCCCGGGGAACGGCCCCGGGTCGACACCCTGGTCCCCGTCGACCTCGTGGTGCGTGCCAGCAGCGGGCCGCCACCGCGCTGAGGCCGTTCCGTCAGCCGCTTCCCTCGGCGGCCGCCCGCTGCCAGGCCGTCTCCCGCAGCAGGCGCAGGCCGTTCAGGCCGACCAGCACCGTGGAGCCCTCGTGGCCCGCGACGCCCAGTGGCAGCGGCAGATCGCCGGCCAGGTCCCAGACGACGAGGCCGGCGATGAACACCCCGGCGATGACGAGGTTCTGGACGACCAGCCTGCGGGC
Source organism: Streptomyces tuirus (assembly GCA_018195615.1). Classification (GTDB taxonomy): domain Bacteria; phylum Actinomycetota; class Actinomycetes; order Streptomycetales; family Streptomycetaceae; genus Streptomyces; species Streptomyces tuirus_A. Next base: position 578,877 of record JAGTPG010000002.1, read on the forward strand.
GCGGCGGGACAGCGCGACGGTGGCGGGGACCGCGGCGAGTTCGTCGCGCACGATCACCGCGTCCGCGGTCTCCAGGGCGAGGTCGGAGCCCGCCCGGCCCATGGCGACGCCGGTGTGGGCGGCGGCCAGGGCGGGCGCGTCGTTGACGCCGTCCCCGACGACCAGCACCTTGCGGCCCGCCGCCGCCATCTCCTGCACGGCGGCCAGCTTGTCCTGCGGCAGCAGCCCGGCGCGCACGTCGTCGATACCGGCCTCGGCGGCGAGGTGCGCGGCGGCCCGGGGGTTGTCGCCGGTGAGGAGTGCGGGGGCGGTGCCGGTGAGGGTGGTGAGCGCGGCGACGGTGGCGGCGGCGTCCGGGCGCAGCCGGTCGGCGACACCGAGCAGTCCGGCAGGGGTTCCGTCGACCACGACCAGGACCGCGGTGCGGCCCGACTCCTCCAGTTCGGCGACGGTCCCGACGGCGTCGTCGAGCAGCCGGGCCGGGGCGCCCACCGCGACCGTACGGCCGCCGACCACCGCGGTCACGCCCACACCCGGCGCGGAGGCGAAGTCCTCCGCGTCGGGCAGGTCGAGGCCTCGCTCATGGGCGGCGGCCACGATCGCCCGCGCCAGCGGATGCTCACTGGGCCGCTCGGCGGCCGCCGCGAGGGTCAGCAACTCGCTCTCGTCCAGGCCGGGCCCGGGCAGTGGCCGGACATCGTTGACGCGCGGGCTGCCCTCGGTCAGCGTGCCGGTCTTGTCCAGCGCGACCGCGTCCACCTGGCCGAGCCGCTCCATCACCACGGCGGACTTCACCAGCACGCCGTGCCGTCCGGCGTTGGCGATGGCCGACAGCAGGGGCGGCATGGTGGCCAGCACCACCGCGCACGGCGAGGCCACGATCATGAACGTCATGGCGCGCAGCAGTGCGTCGGTGAGCTCCGCGCCGAAGGCGAGCGGTACCAGGAAGACGGCCAGGGTCGCGGCGACCATGCCCAGCGAGTAGCGCTGTTCGACCTTCTCGATGAACAGCTGCGTGGGGCCTTGGTCTCGGACGCCTCCTGGACCATGCGGACGATCCGGGCGATCACCGAGTCCGACGCGTCGCGCTCGACCCGGACGCGCAGGGCGCCGGTGCCGTTGAGGGTGCCGGCGAAGACCTCGTCGCCCCGCTCCTTCGCCACGGGGAGCGGTTCGCCGGTGATGGTCGCCTGGTCCACGTCGCTCGCCCCGTCCAGCACGCGGCCGTCGGCGCCGACGCGCTCTCCCGGGCGTACGAGGACGGTGTCGCCGACGAGCAGTTCCTCGACGGGCACGGTCTGTTCGCCGCCCTCGGGGGTCAGCCGGGTGGCCTTGGCGGGCGCCAGGTCGAGCAGGCCGCGGACGGAGTCGGCGGTGCGGGCCGTGGCCAGGGCCTCCAGCGCGCCGGAGGTGGCGAAGATGACGATGAGCAGCGCGCCGTCCATGACCTGCCCGATCGAGGCCGCGCCCAGGGCGGCGACGACCATCAGCAGGTCGACGTCGAGGGTGCGCTCCTTCAGCGCCTTCAGGCCTTCCCAGCCCGGCTCCCAGCCGCCCGTGACGTACGACAGGGCGTAGAGCGGACCCCAGGTCCAGGCGGGTGCGCCGGTCAACTGCAAGGGCAGCGCGAGCAGGAAGAGGACGGTGGCCGCCGCGGCCCAGCGCGCCTCGGGGAGCGCGAGGACACGGGTGCGCCGCCGGGGCACGTCCCCGGTGCGTGCGGGCTTCGCCCGTTCGACCGGCCGGGTCGTGAGCGTGGAGGTCATCAAGGGTCCTTAGGGCGGGGGCGCGGGACCCCCACCCTACAGGAACGTATGAAGACTGATTCATGTCTTCATGGACGATCGGGTGTCAGACCTCTCGGGGGTGGAAGCGCCGAGCGTCCGGGCCGACGCCGACGGACATTGTGTCAACCGTCGAACTCGTCGGGTCCCACCTGTCCCTTCCATGGACAGCACTTGCGCAGGTCAGTGCCGCTTGTCAGAGTGACCAGGCATGCAGGAGGCACCGTGAAACCGCACCCCCCGACCGTCGCCGACGTCCTCGGCCTGCCCGTCCTGGCCGCCGGACAGCCCCAGGTCGTCACCGGGCTGGACCGGCTGGACCGGCCGGTGCGCTGGGTGCACATCACCGAGCTGACGGACCCGGCCTCCTTCCTCAAGGGCGGCGAGCTGGTCCTGACCACGGGCATGCCCCTGCCCGAGGACGCCGCGGGTGTCCGCCGGTACGTCGACGAACTCACGGAGGTGGGGGCGGCCGCCCTGGTCATCGAGCTGGTACGGCGCTACCACCGCCCGCCGGACGCCCTGGTCCAGGCCTGTCGCGCCCGCGGGCTTCCGCTGGTCACTCTCGCCCGGGACGTCAACTTCCTGGAGGTCACCCAGGTCGTCCACGCCCTCATCCTCGGCAGCCAGGCCGACGCGATGCGCCGGACCCAGCGGATCCACGAGGCGTTCACGGCCCTGACGTTGCGCGGCGCGGGGCCGGAGGACGTGGTGCGCGCGGCGGCGGAGATGAGCGGCCGGACGATCGTCCTGGAGAACCTGGTCCATCGGGCGCTGATCTGCGAGCCGTCGGGGAGCACGGTGGAGGAGGCGCTCACCGACTGGGAGCAGCGCTCCCGGGCAGCCGAGCCCGGCGACCGCACCGAGAGGGGCGGCCCGGAGGGCTGGCTCACCGCGCCGGTGTCCTACCAGGGCGAACGCTGGGGCCGCCTGGCCATGCTCCGACCGCCCGGGGACGGGCCGGACTTCGGGCCGGAACACGTCACCGTCCTGGAGCGAACGGCGATGGCCCTGACCGTCGCCCGCCTCATCCACTCCACGCCCTGGGAGCACACGGCCCACCGCACCGCCCTGCGGGAGCTGGCGGAACAGCGCCACCACTCCCCGAGGACGCCCGGGCCCGCTGCGCCGCGCTCGGTCTGCCCACCGAGGACAGCCGCTTCATGGCGGTCCTCGTCGACCTCGCTCCGGAGGCAGCGGGCGCTGAGCTGGAGACCCGGCTGCACCGGGACCTCAGATCGGCGGGGATTCCGGCACTCGTCGGCGAGCTGTCCCCCGGCCGCCTCGGCATCCTGCCGGCCCTGCGGCCGGACCGGCCCTGGCGCCCCGTGGCCGAGCGCCTGAGCCGCACCGCCCGGAATCTGGTGCCGGAGGCGACCGTCAGCGTCGGCTCACAGGTGGCGGACCTCGCCGACACCGCGCGCTCCTTCCGGGAGGCGGCCCGGGTCATGGAAGCCACCCCGCCCGGACAGCCGCTTCCCGCGGACCGCTCCTTCCACGAGCTGCCGGACATCGACCTGCGCCGCCTGCTGTACGCCCTGCGCGAGGACACCCGGATCCAGGACTACACCGAACGCCGCCTCGGCCGGCTCATCGACCACGACACCCGGCACGGCACCGACCTGCTGACGACCCTCGGCCACTACCTCGACGCCGCCGGCAACAAGACCACCGCGGCCCGCCGCGGCGGCCTGTCCAGGGAAACCATGTACCAGCGGCTGCGCACCGTCGAACGCCTCCTCGACACCGACCTCGAGTCCGGCGAACGGCGCACCGAACTCCACGTGGCACTCACGGCGTTGCGCGTGCTGCGCACCGGGTGAACCCCGGCGGGGGTCAACTCGTCGCCGACCGCGGCGTATCAGTCGGTCGTTCGGCGCGGCTCAGGAGTCGTAGTCCACCGTCAGCGCGTCGGAGACCGGGAACGACTGGCAGGTGAGGACGTAGCCCGCGTCGACCTCGGCCGGTTCCAGGGCGAAGTTGCGGCGCATGTCGGCCTTGCCGTCGGTGATCAGGGCACGGCAGGTGCCGCACACGCCGCCCTTGCAGGCGAAGGGGAGGTCGGGGCGGGTCTGCTGGGCGCCTTCGAGGAGGGTGCGTTCCCGGGGCAGGGCGGAGGTGGTGGAGCGGCCGTCGAGGGTGACGGTGACCTGGCTGACCGGGCCGGAGGGGCCGGTCTCGGTGTGCCGGACCTCGCGTACGGGTTCGTCGTCGGCGTAGAACAGCTCCTGGTGGACGCGGTCGGCGGGCACGCCGAGGCCCGTCAGGACCTGCTGGGCGGCGCGGACCATGCCGTGCGGGCCGCACAGCCACCAGTGGTCGGCGGACTCCACGTCGACCAGCGCGTCGACGAGTGCGGACAGCCGGTCGGCGTCGAGGCGGCCGGAGAGCACCTCGGCCTCGCGGGGCTCGCGGGAGAGGACGTGGGCGAGCTGGAACCGCGTCGGGTAGAGGTCCTTCAGGTCGGCCAGTTCGTCGGCGAACATCACGGTGCCGGTGCGGCGGTTGCCGTAGAGGAGGGTGACCATCGAGCGGGAGTCGGCGGCCAGGACGGACTCGGCGATGGAGACCATGGGCGTGATGCCGGAGCCGGCCGCGATCAGGACGTGGTGGCCGGCCGTGGTGAGGTCGGGTGTGAAGGCGCCGGTGGGCGCCATCACCTCGACGGTGTCGCCGGGGCGTACGTCGCGCACCAGCCAGGAGGAGAACAGGCCGCCGGGTACGACCCGGACGCCGATGCGCGGCGCCGTGCCGGCGGGTGAGCAGATCGAGTACGAGCGGCGCTCGTCCCGGCCGTCGATCTCGCGTCGCAGGGTGAGCGACTGGCCGGGCTCGAAGGCGAACTCCTCGGCCAGTTCGGCCGGGATGTCGAAGCTGACGGCCGCCGCGTCCTCGCACAGCGGCCGCACGGCGGCGACCCGCAGGGGTGGAAGACCGGACGTCGGCGGGCACGCGCGCGTGCCGCCGGGGCGGGGGCCGGCTCCATCAGGTCCTCCATCAGATCTCCTTGACGTACTCGAACGGCTCGCGGCAGGCGAGGCAGCGCCACAGGGCCTTGCAGGACGTGGCGCCGAAGCGGGAGGTCTCCTCGGTGTCGGCACTGCCGCAGCGGGGGCAGGGCACCGAGCGGCGGGTCGGCGACAGCACCAGCGGGACCGGGCCGGTGGCGTGCGAGGGCGCGGCACCGGGCGGGGCGATGCCGTGCTCGGCGAGCTTGCGGCGGCCGTCCGCGGTGATCCAGGCGCTGGTCCACGGCGGGTCGAGGACGGTGCGGATCTCCACGCGCGCGTACCCCGCGGCGCGCAGCCGGGCGGCCACGCCGGCCCGCATCTCCGCCATCGCCGGACAGCCCGAGTAGGTCGGGGTCAGGCTCGCCACGACCGTCCCGTCCGGGGCCAGGGACACCTCGCGCAGCACGCCGAGGTCGGCCAGGGTGAGCATGGGCAGCTCGGGGTCCGGCACCTGCTCGGCGACGCGCCGGGCCCGCCGCGCGTCCAGGAGTGTCGTCACCATGTCGCCTCCGGGTGCGCGCGGGCCACGCCCTGCAACTCGGCCAGCAGTGGGGCGAGATGCTCGGTGTGCTCCCCGATGCGGCCCGAGCCGGGCAGCGGACGGTAGACGGGCATGGGCAGGCCGGCCGCCTCGGTGACCTGGCGCAGGACGGCGACGACCTCGTCCCGCACGTCGTACGCGGTGAACAGCTCGCCCAGGTAGGGGGCCACCTGCTCCTGCGCCTTGCGCATCCGGCGGTGCGACTCCTCGGTGCCGTCACCCAGCCGCACGGCCCACTCGGCCGCGTACTGCCGGTGGTAGGCCAGTTCCTTCACGCCCTTGGCGGCGATCGCGGCGAGCACCGGGTCGCGGTGGGCGGTGAGCCGCTCGAAGTGCGCGAGGCGCCAGCTGGAGAGCACCAGCAGCCGCACGATCGAGAACGCGAAGTCTCCGCCCGGGAGTTCGGCCAGGCGTACGTTGCGGAAGTCGCCGGGGTCGCGGAAGTAGGCGTAGGCGTCCTCGTCGCGTCCGGTGCCGTCGACCTGGCCCGCCCGGGAGTAGAGCATGCGGGCCTGGCCGAGCAGGTCGAGCCCGATGTTGGCCAGGGCCACCTCCTCCTCCAGTTCGGGGGCCCGGGTGGTCCACTCGGCCAGCCGCTGCGCCGAGACCAGGGCGTCGTCGGCCAGGGTGACGCACAGGGCGGCCAGTTCACCGGCGTCGACGCCGTCGGGCACGGCGGTGTCCACGCCGTGCAGGGGGTCCTCGAAGCCGGTGCCGTAGGCCCAGCGGGTGTCGTCCTCGTGCCCCTCGGCGAGGGTCATGTAGACGTGGTCGTCGCTCATGCCCTCTCCTTCAGATGTGGGGGACGTCGTCGGGGATGTCGTAGAAGGTCGGGTGCCGGTAGACCTTGTCGGCACTGGGCTCGAAGAAGGGGTCCCTCTCGTCGCGGGTGGAGGCGGCGATGTGCTCGGAGCGGACCACCCAGATGCTCACGCCCTCGTTGCGCCGGGTGTAGAGGTCACGGGCGTGGGTGAGCGCCATACGGTCGTCGGCGGCGTGCAGCGAGCCCACGTGGACGTGGTTCAGCCCGCGCTTGCCGCGCACGAACACCTCGTACAGCGGCCAGTTCTGCTTCTCGGTGGTCATGCCACCGCTCCCTTCTGCGCGCGGGCGGCCTGCTTGGCGGCGTGGGCGGTGGCCGCCTCACGCACCCAGGCGCCCTCCTCGTGGGCCGTGCGGCGCCGCTCCATCCGCTGGGCGTTGCACGGCCCGTCGCCCTTGATGACCCGCATGAGCTCGTCCCAGTCGGGGGTGCCGAAGTCGTGGTGCCCGCGCTCCTCGTTCCAGCGCAGCTCCGGGTCGGGCAGGGTCACGCCGAGCTTCTCGGCCTGCGGGACGGTCATGTCGACGAACCGCTGCCGCAGTTCGTCGTTGCTGTGCCGCTTGATCTTCCAGGCCATGGACTGCGCCGAGTTGGGCGAGGAGTCGTCGGGCGGGCCGAACATCATCAGCGACGGCCACCACCAGCGGTCCACCGCGTCCTGCACCATCTCGCGCTGCGCCGGGGTGCCGCGCATCATCGTCATCAGCAGTTCGTAGCCCTGCCGCTGGTGGAACGACTCCTCCTTGCAGATGCGCACCATGGCGCGCGCGTACGGGCCGTAGGAGCTGCGGCAGAGCGGTACTTGATTGCAGATGGCCGCACCGTCCACGAACCAGCCGATGACGCCGACGTCGGCGAAGCTCAGTGTCGGGTAGTTGAAGATCGATGAGTACTTCTGGCGGCCCTCGATGAGCCGCTCGGTCAGGTCCGCTCGGTCGGCGCCCAGCGTCTCCGCCGCCGAGTACAGGTACAGCCCGTGTCCCGCCTCGTCCTGGACCTTCGCGAACAGGATGGCCTTGCGGCGCAGCGACGGCGCTCGGGTGATCCACTCACCCTCCGGCTGCATGCCGATGATCTCCGAGTGCGCGTGCTGCGCGATCTGGCGGATCAGTGTCCTGCGGTAGCCGTCCGGCATCCAGTCGCGCGGCTCGATCCGCTGGTCCCGCGCGATCGTCGCGTCGAAGTGCTGCTGAAGAGCCGGCTCGGTGCCGTCCGCCCCCGGGGGGCTGGAGTGTGTCGTGTCCATCCGTCCCACTTCCCAACCGACCATTCGTTCGGTCCATGGTATGACAAGCCGGCGCGCCTTGGTAAGCCCCTGACCCTTGACAGGCACCTGGGCGGCTGGATTACTTGGCGAACCGAAGCTAACCGAATGTTCGGTCGGGCTACAAGGTGGTGGGAGAAGTGAGGGCGAGGGGACCGCCGCGCTCCGGATGACCGTGACCCCGTCCATGGTGAACGGGCACGGAATCGCCCACGGGGCTATGTCTTCCTGCCGGCCGACAGTGCCTTCGCCTGCGCCTGCAACAGCCACGGCCCGGTGACCGTCGCGGCCGGCGCCGACATCACCTTCGTGGCCCCGCGCACGAGGGCGATGTCCTCGTGGCGCGGGCCGAGGAGCTCACCCGGTACGGCCGCAGCGGACTCCACGACGTGAGCGTCCGGCGCGGCGACGAGGTGACAGCGGAGTTCCGGGGCCGTAGCCGCAGCATCAGGAGCACGACGTCCAAGGAGTCGGGATGACCAGCGAGAGGACGGCCCCCGGGCCGCGGGCACGACCGGGCAGCGGCGCGGCGAGCCCCTCCCCCACGACCTGTCGGACGACGCCGAGCGCCTGACGCGCGAGCAGCTGCGCGAGCTCCAGCTCGGCCGTCTTCGCGCGAGCCTGCGCCACGCCTACGAGAACGTGGAGGCGTACCGGAAGAAGTTCGACGCGGCCGGGGTGACGCCCGAGGACTGCCGCTCCCTGGAGGACCTCGCCGGTTTTCCCTTCACCACGAAGGCGGACCTCAGGGACACCTACCCGTTCGGCATGTTCGCCGTCCCCATGGACCAGGTGCGCCGCGTCCACGCCTCCAGCGGCACCACCGGCCGCCCCACGGTCGTCGGCTACACGGAGAACGACCTGTCGATGTGGTCGGACCTGGTCGCCCGCTCGATCCGGGCCGCCGGTGGACGCCCGGCCACAAGGTGCACATCTCCTACGGCTACGGGCTGTTCACCGGCGGCCTCGGCGCGCACTACGGCGCCGAGCGGGCGGGTGCCTGGTGATCCCGGCCTCCGGGGGCATGACCGCGCGCCAGGTGCAGATCATCCAGGACTTCCGTCCCGAGATCATCATGGTCACCCCGTCCTACATGCTCACCCTGCTCGACGAGTTCGCGCGGCAGGGCGTCGACCCGCGCTCCACCTCTCTGCGGGTGGGCATCTTCGGCGCCGAACCGTGGACGGAGGAGATGCGCCGCGAGATCGAGGAGCGGATGGACATCCACGCCGTCGACATATACGGCCTGTCGGAGGTGATCGGCCCGGGTGTCGCGCAGGAGTGCGTGGAGACCAAGGACGGGCTGCACGTGTGGGAGGACCACTTCTACCCGGAGGTCGTCGACCCGATCTCGGGTGAGGTGCTGCCCGAGGGCGAGGAGGGCGAGCTGGTCTTCACGTCGCTGACCAAGGAGGCCCTGCCGATCGTCCGGTACCGCACGCGCGACCTGACCCGGTTGCTGCCGGCACGGCCCGGCCAGCGTTCCGCCGCATCCAGAAGATCACCGGCCGCTGCGACGACATGATCATTCTGCGTGGGGTGAACGTCTTCCCCAGCCAGATCGAGGAGATCGTGCTGCGCACGCCCGGCGTCGCACCGCACTTCCAGATCCAGCTGACCCGCCGGGGCCGCCTGGACCACATGACCGTCCGCGTCGAGAGCCGCCCCGGCACGCCCGCCGACCTGCGCGAGACCGCCGCCCGGGCGATCGCGAAGGACGTCAAGGACGGCGTCGGCGTCACGGTCGAGGTGACGATCGTCGAACCGGAGACCTTGGAACGCTCCCTCGGCAAACTCAAGCGGGTCAAGGACCTGCGCCAGGAGTAGGGCGCGAGGAGCAGGAACAGAGGAGAACGAACACGCGTCATGATCAGCACCGCGCCTCGGACACCGAGGCGGGAGCGGTCGCCTCGGCCACCACGCCCGCTTCGGACGCGGTCGGCTTCCGGATCAGCAGGAGCGCCGCGTCGTCGTGCAGCCGGCCGCCCACGTGGGCCAGCAGTTCCTCGTGCAGGGCGCCGAGGGTGCGGGCCGGCTCGTGGGACACGTGGCGCTCCAGGCCTTCGGCGAGCGGATAGAAGGCGCGGCCCTGGTCGCGGGCCTCGGTGACGCCGTCGGTGTAGAGCAGCAGCTGGTCGCCGTCGGCGAACGGGAGCTCCTGGAGGCCGGGCGCGTGGCCGGCGAAGGAGCGCAGCCCGAGGGGCGGGGACGGCAGATCGGGCTCGACCGGCGTGACACTCCCCGACGCACGCACCAGCAGTGGAGGCGTGTGCCCGCAGTTCACCACCTCGAGATGCCCTCCCGGCGGATATCCGGCGACCACGGCGGTGACGAAGTCGTCGTGGCCGAGGTTGCGGGCCAGGCTGCGCTCGATCCTCTCGACCACGGCCAGCAGGTCGGGCTCGTCGTGGGCGGCCTCGCGGAAGACGCCCAGGACCAGCGCGGCGGTGCCCACGGCGGGGAGCCCCTTGCCGCGTACGTCACCGACGATCAGCCGCACGCCGTGCGGGGTGGGTATCAGCGCGTACAGGTCGCCGCCGATCCGAGCCTCGGCGGCCGCCGCGCTGTAGCGGACGGCCACCTGGAAGGGACCGACGTTCGCCGGTACGGGCCTGAGCAGCGCGTGCTGAGCGGTCTCCGCGACCGAGCGGACGGCCGCGAGCACCCGTTCGCGTCGCCCGCGCAGGACACTGGCCAGGCCGCTCGCGAGGGTGACGGCCACCAAGGCCGACGGCACGGCGGCCAGTTCATGGCCCGGAACGCCGTCCCGGGCCCCAGCAGCGCGCCGAGAACCGCGGCGAGGAGACCGACGCAGAGGACTCCGCGCGGCCCGTTGGTCGTGGCGGCCAGCGCGGGCCCGACCGCGAGGAGGGGCAGCCAGATCATCCCCGCTCCGCCGACGAGGTCGGCGAGCAGGACGACGAAGACGATCAGTACGGGCAGGACGGGCGTACCCGCGGCCAGCTGTGCGAGGGCGCGTCGGCGGGCCGAAGCCCTGGCACCGGCCACTCGGACGCCGGACGGCCGTACAGGCCAGTGGTCGTCACCAAGGTCTCGCGCATGGCTCATGTTCTTATCCGTGTCCCTCACCTGTGCACGGGGCGCGAGGCTGGGAGCGCACCCCTGAATGTCTCTTTCATCCAGATAAAGGGGTGATCGGGATCACCGGCAAGGAGCGGAATTTCAGATAGTGAGCGAGAGGCTCCGGGTGACGCGGCTCGCGGTCGGGAGCAGCCGCTCGCGGATCTCGGGCAGCCGGGAGAGCCGGTTCGCCGGCAGCGAGACGCCCAGGGAACCGATGGTGTCCCCGCTGTAGACCGGGACCGCTACACAGACCGTGCCGAGGGCGTACTCCTCCAGGTCGGTGACGGCCGGGGCCAGGGGTGAGGTCTCCAGGCGCCGCAGGAGTTCCGGCGGGCTGGTGATCGTCCGGGGGGTGAGGTCGGCGAGGTGGTGGCGGGCGAGGTAGTCCTTGCGGGCCTCGACGTCCATCTCGCGCAGCACGGACTTGCCGAGCGCGGTCGCGTGCCCCGCGTCCTCGAACCCCACCCACAGGTCGACGCGGGCGTGCCCGGTGCGTCGACGATCTCGGCGACCCGGATCTCGCCGTCCTCGTAGAAGGTGAGGTAGGCAGCGGACGCGAGCTCGTCCCGCAGTGTGGCGAGGGTGGGCCGGACGCGGCTCAGCAGCGCCTGCGCGCGACCCGTGGTCTGCAGCGTCTGCAGCTTGTCGCCGAGGACGAACCCGCCGTCGTCCAGCTTCCGCACATAGCCGTCGTGGACCAGCGTCCGCAGCAGGTGATACGCGGTGGCCAGGGGCAGGCCCGTCTCGCGCGCCAGCTGCTTCGCCGGCGCGCCGTTCTGGTGCGCGCTCACCGCCTCCAGCAGCCGCATGGCCCGCTGGACGGAGGTGATGAGCGTGGGCCGTCCTGCCCGCCCATAGGACCAGCCTGCGTCAGCCGTTCGACCAGGGCAAGGCGGCCTGTACCACTTCTTCACAGCCACAAGGGTTGGCCTGAAACCGCCTGCTCGCTATCGTTCACGGACTTCACTCAATCGTTCGGCTGAACGAATAGCGACAGGGGAGGTCGGTTCATGTCCGGCATCCACCGCCCGGGGCGCCGATCGGTGCTCGCCGCGGGCGCCGCCGGTGCGGCCTCGCTCAGCGCGTCCTGGCTGCTGTCCGGCTGTTCGGGCGCCACCGCCGCACCCGTGCTGCCGGCCGCTGCCCGACGTGGCGCGCCAGACCGCGGCGGCACCCTGCGGATCGCCCGCCCGCCCGCCTCCGACGCCGAGACCCTCGACCCGGCGAGCTCCCTGTCCGCCTACGAGTACCTGGGCGCCCTCTACAACCGGCTGGTCCGCATCGGCGACGACGGCGAAGTCGCTCCCGACCTCGCCGAGTCCTGGGAAGCGGACAGCAAGGCGCGCACCTGGACGTTCCGGCTCCGCAAGGGCGTCACCTTCCACGACGGCCGCGCCTTCACCTCCGCCGACGCCGCCTACACACTGCGCCACATCCTGGCCGAGGCGACGGCGTCCCCGCAGGCCGGTGTCCTCGCCCCGCTCGTCGACCCCGGGCGGCTGCGCACACCGGACGCCCACACCCTCGTCGTACCGCTGAGGGCCCCGAACGCCGAGTTCCCGAGCCTGCTCACGCACTACAACTGCTACGTCGTCCCGAGGGCAGCGGGAGGTCCATCGGCCGCACCGGCATCGGCACCGGCCCCTTCCGGCTGGAGTCGTTCGCACCGGCCGGGCCCGGGCGCGTCACCGCGTACGAGGACCACTGGGCCGGGCGCCCCGTGCTCGACGCGATCGCCTTCTACTCGGTCGCCGACATGTCGGCCCGTTCGGGCGCCCTGCTCGCCGGGCAGGTCGACCTGCTGTCCCAGACCAACCTGGACTTCGCCACCGCCCGCGTCGTGGCCGCCTCCGACCGGGCGACCATCGCCCGAGTGCGGAACGCCCAGTGGTACGTGCTGCCGATGCTCACCACCGACAAGCCCTTCACCGACGTCCGTGTCCGGCGGGCCATGAAGCTCGCCTACGACCCCGAGCACATCGTGAAGGCCGCGCTGCAGGGCGCAGGCAGGCCCGGCTGGGACAACCCGGTGCCTCCGGACGACCCGGCGCACATCTCCGCCCACCCCCGGCACGACCCGGAGCAGGCGCGGTTCCTGCTGAAGAAGGCGGGCCACGAGCACCTGGCCGTCGACCTGTACACCTCCGCGTACGACCCCCTCTTCACACCGATGGCGCTCGCCTACCAGGAGTCGGCGAAGCGGGCGGGCATCCGGGTCCGCGTCAGGACGGCGTCGGCGGACTCGTACTACACACAGATCTGGATGAAGCAGCCACTGATGGCCACCTACTGGTACACCGGCCGGCCCGTCGACCAGCTCTTCAACCAGGTCTTCCGCAGCGGCTCCTCGTACAACGAGACCGCCTGGTCCGACCCGGGCTTCGACGCGCTGCTCGACCGGGCGCGTGCCGAGACCGACGACGCGAGGCGCCGTGACCTCTACGGCGAGGCGCAGACCTGGGTGATCGACAAGGGCGGCGCGATGACGCCCATGTTCGCCGACCGGCTCGTGGGCCTCTCGCGCCAGGTGCGCGGTTACGCCGAGCACGGCTTCGAGTTCGACTACCTCGGCATCGGTCTGAAGGGGGCCTGAACATGCTCTCCTTCGTCGCCCGCCGGACCGCGGCCGCGCTCGGCACGCTCCTGCTCTCCTCGCTGCTGGTCTTCCTCGCCGTGCAGGCCCTGCCCGGCGACGTCGCCACCCAGGTCCTCGGCAAGGACGCGACCCCGCAGGCGGTGGCCGAGCTGCGCGGCAGCCTCGGACTCGACCGGCCCGCCTGGGAGCGGTACGGCGACTGGATGTGGGGTGCCCTGCACGGCGACTTCGGCACGTCCCTCGTCTCCGGGACGGCGGTCGGCGGTGACGTCACCCAGTACCTGGGCAACTCCGCGCTGATCGCCCTCATCACGATCCTGTTCGCGGTGACCGGCTCGCTGCTGCTGGGCGTCGTCGCCGGGCTCTACCGCGACCGCTGGCCCGACCACCTCATCTCGACGGTCAGCCTCGTCGGCATGAGTGTCCCGAGTTCGTCGTGGCCACCGTCCTCGTCCTGTGCTTCTCGGTCGCGCTGCCCTGGTTCCCCGCGGTCGTCCTGTACGGCCCCGACGCCACCGTCGGCCAGTTGCTGCCCGCCGTCTGGCTCCCGGCCCTCGCCCTCGCGGTGGTGATGGCCGCCTATATCGTCCGTATGGCCCGCACCTCGGTGATCGACGTGATGGCGAGCGAGTACGTCACCACCGCCCGCCTCAAGGGCCTGTCCACCTGGCGGGTCGTCACCCGGCACGCCCTGCCCAGCGCCCTGCTGCCCGTCCTGCACGTGATCGCGCTGAACGTGGCCTGGCTGCTGGGCGGTGTCGCCGTGGTGGAGAACGTCTTCAACTACCCGGGCATCGGCAAGCTGATGCTCTCCTCGGTGCAGAACCGGGACCTGCCCGTCATCCAGGCCATCGCCCTGATCAGCGCCGTCGTCTACGTCGTGTGCAACCTCGCCGCCGACCTCGGCGCCATGGCCCTCAACCCAGGCTCCGCACCCGAGGGAGGACCCGATGACCACGGTCCACACCGCCCGGGCGGCCGACGCCCCGGCCTCGCGCAACGCCCGTGCGTGGCGCACCCTGCGCTCCTCGCGCACGGCCGTCGTCGGGCTCGCGATCGTCGCCGTCCACGTCGTGATCGCGCTGCTGGCCCCACTGCTCACCTCGTACGACCCGATCGCGGGCGACGCCTCGAGTGCCCTGCTCGGCCCGAGCGGCGCGCACTGGGCGGGCACCGACCAGTACGGCCGCGACGTCCTCGCCCGCGTGCTGTACGGGGGCCGGTACGCACTCGGTGTCTCCGTCGCCGCCACCGTCGTGAGCGTCGCCCTCGGCACCGTCGCGGGCTGCGCGGCCGCCCTGCGCGGCGGCTGGTTCGACGACCTGCTGGGGCGGGTGCTGGACGCGGTGCTGGCCGTGCCGGCGGTGCTGGCGCTGCTCGTGGTCGTGACCGCGCTCGGCACCGGACCGGCCGTCATCGTCCTCGCCGTCGCCGTCGTCTTCGTCCCCAGGTGGTACGGGTCGTGCGCGGGGCCGCCCTGGCGGTCGTGCCCGCCGACTACGTGACCGCCGCCCGGGCCCGCGGTGAGGGCACCTGGTCGATCCTGCGCCGCGAGGTCCTGCCGAACATCGCCGACGTGGTGTGCGTCGAGTTCGCGATGCGCGCCTCCTGGGTCGTGCTGCTGATCTCCTCGCTGTCCTTCCTCGGCTTCGGCGCCGACCCGCCGACTCCCGACTGGGGCCTGATGGTCGCCGAGAACCGCACCGCCATCACCGTCGTGCCGATGGCGAGCATCGCGCCGATCACCGCCCTGGCCACGCTCGTCATCGGACTCAACCTCGCGGCCGACGGCCTCTCCAAGGCCTGGGGCGTGGACCGGATCAGGGAGGGCTCGTGATGGCCCGCTCGTCTCCGTGAACTCCCTGTCCGTGGCCTACCGTTCCGGCGGCCGTGAGGTACCCGTGGTGCACGAGGTGTCGCTGGAGACCGCCGCGGGACGGACGCTCGCGCTGGTCGGCGAGTCCGGCAGCGGCAAGTCGACCCTCGCCGCGGCCCTGCTCGGGCATCTGCGGCACGGCTCCCGGGTCACCGGCGGCTCGGTGACGGTGGACGGCCGGGACGTCCTCGCCCTTCCCGCACGCGAGCTGCGGCGGCTGCGCGGCCGGACGGTCGCCATGGTCGCCCAGAACGCGGGCCAGGCGCTGACGCCCTCCATGCGCGTCGGCCGGCAGATCGAGGAGGCCGGCGGCGACATCCCCGTCACCGACCTGCTCGACCAGGTCCGGCTGCCGCGCCCCGCCGAGCTGGCCCGCCGCTATCCGCACGAGCTGTCCGGCGGCCAGCAGCAGCGCGTCGCACTCGCCATGGCCATCGCCGCCCGCCCCAAGGTGCTGGTCCTCGACGAGCCGACGACGGGCCTGGACGTCGTCACCCAGCGGGGCGTCCTGGACCTGATCGCCGCCCTGCGCGACGAACTCGGTCTGGCGGCCGTGCTGGTGAGTCACGATCTGGGCGTCGTCGCGCACCTCGCCGACGAGGTGTGCGTGCTGAAGTCGGGCCGGGTGGTGGAGTCGGCGCCCACGCGGCAGTTGTTCGCGCTGCCGAGGAGCCGTACACCAAGCGGCTGCTGGCGAGCGTGCCGCGGCTGGACGACGCCGGCCTCGCTCTCGTACGGGAGACGGGTGAGCGCGAGATCCGCCCGCGGGCCGTCGTGCCCGAGGACGCTCCGGTCGCCGTTTCGGCCCGGGACGTCACCGTCGACTACGGCCGCTCCCGTGCCGTGCACGGGGTCTCCTTCGAGGTCCGGCGCGGTGAGGTCCTCGCCCTGGTCGGCGAGTCGGGCAGCGGCAAGTCCACTCTGGCCTGGTCACTGGCGGGACTGCGTACGCCGTCCGGCGGCACCATGACCCACGAGGCGGGCGACCTGGCCCGGCCGCGCAGCGGCGGCCGCTGACCCTGCGGCGACGCGTGCAGCTCGTCTTCCAGAACGCGGACACCTCGCTCAACCCCGGCGCTCGGTCGGGGACGCCGTCCGCAGACCTCTGCGGTTCTTCGGCACGGCCGGCGGCCGTGCCGAAGCGGCCGAGCGCGCCCGGCGGCTCATCGCCGACGTACGCCTGGACCCGGCCCTCGCCGACCGGTTGCCGGCCCAGCTCTCCGGCGGTCAGCGTCAGCGCGTCGGCATCGCACGGGCGCTGGCGGGCGAGCCGGACGTCCTCGTCGCCGACGAGATCACCACCGCGCTGGACGTGTCGGTCCAGGCCGAGGTGCTGCGCCTGGTCGACGACCTGCGCCGGGAACGCGACCTGGCCTGCCTCTTCATCAGCCATGACCTGGCCGTCGTCCGCGGCGTCGCGGACCGCGTCGTCGTCCTGCGCGGCGGTGTCGTGGTCGAGGAGGGCCCGACGGAAGCCGTCTTCTCCGACCCGCGGCACCCCTACACGCGGCAGCTGATGGCGGCGGCCCTCGAACCCGACCCCGACGCACGGCCGCCGGTGGCGGCGGTCCCCGACTGGGCCGACGACACCCGGGAGGGCGATGTGTGGACCGATCACGGCGACGGCCACCGCGTGCGCCGCTGGCGGCCCGCCGACGGCCCCACCGCCCCGGACACCCCGCCCGCTTCGATCGCCGAGGGAGTTTCGTGAGGTACCGCGACCGGTTCGAACGCCAGGTCGTCCGCGAGGACGTGTGGATCCCCACCCGGGACGGCACGACCCGCCTGCACGCCCGTGTCTGGCGCCCGGCCGACGCCGGCACGGCCCCCGTGCCCGCGCTGCTCGAATACCTGCCGTACCGCAAGAGCGACTGGACCGCCCCGCGCGACGCACAGCGCCACCCCTGGTACGCCGGTCACGGCTACGCCTCCGTCCGGGTCGACATCCGCGGCCACGGCGACAGCGAGGGCACACCCGGCGACGAGTACGACGCCCAGGAGCTCGCGGACGGCGTGGACGTCGTCAACTGGCTCGCCGCACAGCCCTGGTGCACCGGCAGCGTGGGCATGTTCGGCATCTCCTGGGGCGGCTTCAACTCCCTCCAGATCGCCGCCCTCGCCCCCGAACCGCTCAAGGCGATCGTGACGGTCTGTTCCACCGACGACCGCTACGACAACGACGTCCACTACACGGGCGGTGCCGTCCTGGGCATCGACATGCTCGCCTGGGCCGGCACCATGCTCGCCTTCGCCGCCCGCCCGCCGGACCCCGCGAACGTCGGCGCGGACCGCTGGCTGCCGATGTGGCGCGAACGCCTCGACGCGCTCGACCCCTTCCTGCACACCTGGCTCGCGCACCAGCAGCGGGACGACTACTGGCGGCACGGCAGCGTCTGCGAGGACTACACGGCGATCGACGCGGCCGTGCTCGCGGTGGGCGGCTGGAACGACCCGTACCGGGACACCGTGCTGCGGCTCGTGGAGCACCTCCCCGGCGACCGGGTGCGGGGCATCATCGGCCCCTGGTCGCACCAGTACCCGACCGCGGACTGCCGCCCGGCCCGGCCATCGGGTTCCTCCAGGAGACCCTGCGCTGGTGGGACCAGCACCTCAAGGGCATCGACACGGGGATCATGGCCGAGCCGCTGCTGCGTGCCTGGCTGGGCGACCCCGTACCGCCCGCCCCGTCGCACGACGAGCTCCCCGGGCGCTGGGTGAGTGACACCGAGTGGCCGAGCCCGGACGTCACGTGGGACACCCGCCCGCTCGGCGAGAGCCGTGACCCGGTCCTCGTCCGCTCTCCGCGGCACACCGGCCTCGACGCCGGCCGCTTCTTCCCGTTCGGCAACGCCGCCGACCTGCCGCCCGACCAGCGCGAGGAGGACGGGCGGTCCGTCTGCTTCGACTCCGCGCCCCTCGACCGGCGCGTCGAGATCCTCGGCCGCCCTCGCGTCCGGCTCCGCCTCGACAGCACCACCCCACGGGCCCATGTCGTCGCCCGCCTGTGCGACGTCGCTCCCGACGGCTCGTCCACGCTGGTCACCCGGGGCGTGCTCAACCTGCTCAGCAGGCAGGGGCGTGAGCAGGCTGTCGAGTGGACTCCGGGGACGTACGAGGACGTCGAGTTCGAGCTCAACGGCATCGGCTACGCCTTCCCGCCCGGCCACCGTGTCCGCGTCGCCGTCTCCGACGCGTACTGGCCCTGGGTGTGGCCGCACGGCGAACGCGGCGCGCTGCACGTCGTCCCGGCCGACAGCGCCGTACTGCTGCCCGTGCGCGAGGCCGCCGACGAGGCCGTTGTGCGGTTCGAGGAACCGGAGCAGGCGGTACCGATGGCGGTCGGCTACGACACCCCCGCGCACCCCCGCCCGAGCGGCTGATGACGCACGACGTGGCCAGGGGCGAGTGGACCCTGGAGGTCGACCCCGGATACGGAGGATCCCGGACCTACCCGGACGGGCTGCGCTACGAGGAGAGCGCCCGCGAGACGTACACCATCCGCTCGGACGACCCGCTGTCGGCCCGGGCCGTCTCCGAGTGGCACATCCGGCTGCGGCGCGGGGACGACTGGGACGCTGAGATCATGACGCGGACGGAGCTGCGCGCCACGGCCGCGGAGTTCATCATGGACAGCCGTGTCGAAGCACGGGGGAACGGAGAGACAGTGGCCGAGCGCGCATGGCACCGCACCACCCGAGGACGTCGGGATGACGGCCGCCGAGCAGCCGCGGCAGGGCGCGAGGAGCCCGCGCCGTGCCGTCGCAGCCGCCGACCGGACGCGGCAGCCCACGGAGGTGCGCCGGCGCCTCATCGTCGAGGCGGCCGTCCCGCTGATCGCGGAGCGCGGTTACGCGTCGGTCGGCGTGCGTGACGTGGCGGCGGCCGCCGGGGTGTCCGTCGGCACGGTCACCTATCACTTCGACAGTGTGCAGGAGGTCCTCTCCGAGGCCATGGTGCTGCACATCGAGCGGTACTACGCGGCGCTCAGCGAGGCCGCCGAGCACGCGACCAGCGCGCCCGAGGCGCTCCGGCTGCTCGTCGACGCGCTGTTCACTCAGGACACCGACCGGCACTGGCGGATGTGGTTCGAGTACTGGCACGCGGGCGAGCAGGGCACCGACGAGGCCTTCGCACGCGGGCAGGCCGACCGGTACGCGGCGTGGCACCGGCAGATCCGCGCGCTGGCCGAACGAGGCGTTCGCGACGGCGAGTTCAGCTGTGACGACCTCGACGGATTCACGGCCCGCTTCGCCGCCCTCGCCGACGGACTCGCCCTGCAACGACTGCGCCAGGCACCTCCCCTGACCACGCAGGAGGCACGGCACCACCTCAACCGGTTCATCGAGCGCGAACTCGTTCCGCGCTCACCCGCCTGACGGTGCGCGCGTCCGTGGCGGTGCGGTCGAGGCGCGGACGACGGACCAAGTCACCGGACGGCACGGAGGACCGGATGGTGTACCACGCCAACAGCTCCGCGGGCGGCGGCTGCGACATGAACCGCTCGACCAGGGCACAGAAGTTCGCCTGGAACGCCGACGGCACGCCGGACTTCGGCACTCCGGTGGGCCTGGGCGTCCCGCTGACGGCTCCGTCGGGCGAGTAGCCCGGAAGCGGCCCAGGGCCGCGAAACGCCGTGGTGGTCCTTCTCGGCCCTCTCCCGAAGGGCGAGCATGCCATGTCATGGACATCTTGCTCGTCGCCAGCGCGTTCAACAGTCTGTCCCAGCGTGTGTACGCCGAACTGTCGGACCAGGGGCACCGCGTGGACCTCGTCCTCGCCTCGCACGGCCCCGACGCGGTCCGGGCCGCCGTACGGGAGGTGCGCCCGGACCTGGTCGTCGCCCCGATGCTGAAGTCGGCCCTGCCGGAGGACGTGTGGCAGGAGCACACCTGCCTGATCGTGCACCCGGGGCCACCCGGCGACCGGGGCCCGTCGTCCCTGGACTGGGCGATCGCCGAGGCGGCGCCCCGGTGGGGCGTGACGGTGCTTCAGGCCGAGGCGGCGATGGACGCCGGCGACGTCTGGGCGGACGGGGCCTTCCCGGTGCCGCCGGCCGGCAAGAGCGACGTGTACCGCAACGAGCTCTCCGACGCCGCCTCGGCCGCCGTCCTCCAGGCGGTGGGGCGGTTTGCCGACGGTTCGTTCAAGCCGCGCCCGCAGAGCGATCCCGGGATCAAGGTGGTGTGGCGCGACTTCTTCCGGCAGCAGCGGCGGCGGATCGACTGGGAGAACGACGACACGGCCACGGTGCTGCGCAAACTGCGCGGGGCCGACTCACAGCCGGGCGTCCTGGACGAGATCTGCGGCCGGGAGGTGTTCCTGCACGGCGGGCACCCCGAGGACCGGCTGCGCGGGGAGCCCGGGGAGCTCCTCGCGACCCGGTCCGGCGCGGTCTGCCGGGCCACCCGGGACGGAGCGGTGTGGATCCCCGAGCTGCGCCCCCGCAAGAGCTCAGGTGACCCGGCACCGTTCCGCCGCCCGGCGGCCTCGGTGCTCGCCGGCTTCCCGGCCCCGCCCGGATCCCATGGCATGCCGAGCTCGAGCGAGCGCCCGCACTGGCTGCCCGAGATCGCCGCCCCGCTCGAACTGCCCCCGGACCGCACCACCTGGACCGACATCCGCTACCGGCAGCAGGGTGACATCGGCTTCGTGACCTTCTCGTTCCCCGGCGGGGCGATGAGCACCACCCACTGCCGCAGGCTGCTGGCCGCCTACCGGTACGCGCTCAGCCGCCCCACGTCGGTGCTGGTGCTGGGCGGCGCCCGCGACTTCTTCTCCAACGGCATCCATCTCAACGTCATCGAGGCGTCGAGCGACCCTGCGGGCGAGTCCTGGTCCAACCTCAACGCCATGAACGACCTGGTCGAGGCGGTGTTGCGTACCACCGACCGGCTGGTGGTCGCGGCGCTCGGCGGCAACGCGGCGGCCGGCGGCGTCATGCTCGCCCTGGCCGCCGACGAGGTCTGGTGCCGCACGGGCAGCGTCCTCAACCCGCACTACCGCACCATGGGCCTGTACGGGTCGGAGTACTGGACGTACTCGCTGCCCCGCCGGGTGGGCGCCGAGACGGCCGAGCGGCTGACGACCGAGGCGTTGCCGGTGAGCGCCGCGACCGCCGAGCGGATCGGACTGGTGGACCGTCTGGTCCCGGTCCCGGCCCAGGAGTTCCCGGGCGAGGTGGAGCGCCTGGCCGCCGAGCTCGCCGACGGCCCGGATCTCGCAGACCGGATCGCCGGAAAGGCCACGGCACGTCACGCGGACGAGCTCCAGCGGCCCCTCGCCGAGTTCCGGCGGACCGAACTCGCCCGCATGCGAGCCATCTTCTTCGACCAGCAGGCTCCCTACCACGCGCTGCGGTCCGCCTTCGTCCGCAAGCTCCCGAACGGCTCCCCCAGGCCGCTGACCGCCGGCGGTGCCCGATGAGCGCACGGCTGCTCGTCGCGGGCGTCGGCAACGTCTTCCTCGCGGACGACGCCTTCGGCCCGAGGTGATCCGTGCCCTGGAGGAGCGCCCGCTGCCGCCCGAGGTGCGGGTGCGGGACTTCGGCATCCGTGGGATGGACCTCGCGTACGCACTGCTCGACGGCTACGACATGGCCGTCCTGGTCGACGCGGCCGTCCGGGGACAGGAGCCGGGCACCCTCTCGCTGATCGAGCCGGACCTGCCGGACCGCGCCACGCAGGGCCCCCGCCCGAGGCGCACGGGATGGACCCGGCGAGGGTCCTGGCCCTTGCCGCCCACCTGGGCGACGAGCCGCTCCCCGGGTTCTCGTCCTCGCCTGCGAGCCGGAGCTGCGGGCACCGGCCGACGAGGACATCGCGCCGGGCATCAGCGCGACCGTGCGCGAGGCGGTCGGGCGGGCCGTCGCCGCTCTGCACACGATGGTCCCGGTGCTGCTCGCCGACCCGGCGGCCACGCCCCCGTTGAGCCGCCCGGACGAATCCGCCGCCCTGTCGTCGGCCAGGCTGCCGGGCACGGTGAGCGGCGGCGCCGAGGATCGGTAGCGGACCGATTTCCCTACCGACCGCGAGGAGCGGCGCCATGTGCGATTCCGTGGACGAGGTCACGCAGGCCGTCCTGGCGAGGAACGACTCGCTGGCCGCGAGCCTGCGCGACGAGCTGGCCCGGCGCGGGGTGAGCGTGGTGAACCTGCTGTCCAGCCCGGGCAGCGGCAAGACGGAACTGCTCGGGCGGGTGCTGGCCAGGGCTGTCCAGCGGGGCCTTCCGGTGGCCGCGCTCACCGCCGATCTGGCCACCGAGAACGACGCGCACCGGCTGGCAGGTTCCGGAGCTCCGGTGAAGCAGTTGCTCACCGACGGGCTGTGCCATCTGGAGGCGCGGCAGCTGCGCGGGCACGTGGAGAGCTGGCTGCCGGAGGACACCTCGCTGCTCTTCGTGGAGAACGTCGGCAATCTCGTCTGCCCGGCCTCCTACGACCTCGGCGAGAGCCTGCGGATCGTGCTCATGGCGGTGACGGAGGGCGAGGACAAGCCGCTGAAGTACCCCACGGCCTTCGGGTCCGCCCATCTGGTGGTGCTGACCAAGACCGATCTGGCCGGGCCCGCAGGGTTCGACGAAGCCGCCTTCGACGCCCATGTCCAGCGGGTCAACCCGGGGGTTGAGGTGGTGCGGTCCTGCGCCCGCACCGGAGTCGGCGTCGACGCTCTGCTGGAGCGGGTGCTCGCCGTACGGGACGGGACCCCGGTCCACCGGCCTCCCCTGGCGCCCCGCCCGCACACGCACACCCATGAGGACGCCGAAGCCGGCCTCGTCTCGTGACAGCGCCCGTCACAGGGGCGGTGCGCCGCCGCGTCACGGTGAGCGGCACGGTGCAGGGCGTGGGCTTCCGCCCGTATGTGCATCGCCTGGCCACGGATCTCGGGCTCTGCGGCTTCGTGAGCAACACGGCGAGTGGTGTCCTCATCGAGGTGGAGGGCCCGCCGGACGGTGTCACCGACTTCTGCGACCGGCTGGCGACCGAGCCGCCACCGCTGGCCGCTGTCACCGGCGTCGGGGTCGAGGACCTGCCGGTCGTCGGCGCCGACGACACCTTCAGCATCCGCTCCACCGACCGTTCCCCGGCCGCACCCTCCTCCCGCCCGACACGGCGACCTGCGCGGACTGCCTGCGCGAGCTCGGCGACCCGGCCGACCGCCGGCACCGGCACCCGTTCGTCACCTGCACGCACTGCGGGCCGCGCTTCACCATCGCCACGGGTATGCCGTACGACCGGGCGGTCACGACCATGACCGGCTTCCCGATGTGCGCCGACTGCGCCCGGGAGTACGGCGATCCCGGTGACCGGCGTTTCCACGCCCAGCCCGTGGCCTGCCTCCGCTGCGGTCCCCGGCTCCGTCTAGTGCCCGGCGCCGGGAGCGCCGTCCGCCCGGCGCGGGACGCCGACGCCCTGGCGACGGCGCGTGCGCTGCTGGCCGCCGGGCGGATCGTCGCCGTCAAGGGACTCGGCGGCTACCACCTGGCGTGCGACGCCGCCGACGACCGGGCCGTCGAGACACTGCGCACCCGCAAGGCGCGCGGCGGCAAGCCGTTCGCGGTGATGTGCGCCGACCTGGACGCCGTACGGCGGATCGCCGTGCTCTCCGCGTCCGAGCAGGCCGCTCTCACCAGCCCTCGGCGCCCCATCGTCCTGCTCCGCCGACGCGAGGACGGGGCGCCTCTCGCGTCCGCCGTCTGCCCCGGCAGCCCGCACCTCGGCGTGCTGCTGCCCTACACCCCCGTCCACACCCTGCTGTTCGGCCTGCCCGGCGATCCGCCCGGGCCGCGCGTGCTGGTCATGACGAGCGGCAACCGCTCGGGGGAACCGATCGTCACGGACGACGACGAGGCCCTTTCCCGGCTGGCGGGGCTGGCCGACGCCTGGCTCGCCCACGACCGGCCCATCGCCGCGCCCTGCGACGACTCCCTGCTCCGGGTGCGCCCCGACGGCACCGAGCAGGTGCTGCGCCGGTCCCGCGGATACGTCCCGCGCCCGCTGCGCCTGCCGGTTCCGGTACGGCCGGCGCTCGCCGTGGGGGGCGACCTGAAGCACGCCCTGTGCCTCGGCGAGGGCGACCACGCCTGGTTCGGCCCGCACATCGGCGACATGGGCGACCTGACCACCCTGGCGGCGGCCGGGCGGGCGGAGGCGCACATGCGGTCCCTGACCGGCGTCAGCCCGAGCTCGTCGCCGCCGACCGGCACCCCGGCTACCACTCGGCGAGATGGGCCGCCCGGCTGACCGGAGACCCCCCTGTGCTGGTTCAGCACCACCACGCGCACATCGCCTCCGCGATGGCCGAGCACGGCCTGGACGGCACCACGCCCGTGATCGGCGTCGCTTTCGACGGCACCGGCTACGGCGACGACGGCACCGTCTGGGGCGGCGAGGTCCTCCTCGCCGACTACACCGGCCATCTCCGTCTGGCCCACCTCGCCCCCGCCCCGCTGCCCGGCGGCGACGCGGGCGTGGCCAACCCGTGCCGCCTGGCCCTGGCCCGGCTGTGGGCGGCGGGCCTGCCGTGGGACGCGGACCTGCCGAGCGTGGCCGCCTGCGCGGCCGGGGAACGGGCCGTGCTGAAGCGGCAACTGACGCGCGGCGTGGCCTGCGTGGCGACCTCCAGCATGGGCCGGCTCTTCGACGCCGTGTCCTCGCTCGTCGGCGTGTGCCATCGCGCGGGATACGAGGCGCAGGCCGCCCTGGAGCTGGAGGCCGCCGCGGCCGTCGCCTGGGACGCCGACGCCTCGGCGTACGGCTTCGGCTTCGCCGCCGGCGCGTACGACCCGGCCCCGGTGCTGAAGGCACTCATCGGTGATCTGCGGCGCGGCACCCCGGCCCCCGTGCTCGCCGCCCGCTTCCACCGTGCTGTGGCCCGGGCCGTCGCGGAGGTCTGCCGACGGGCGCGCCGGGACACCGGCCTGGGCGTCGTCGCCCTCAGCGGCGGGGTCTTCGCCAACGCGCTGCTGGAGGAGGAGTGCGCGCGGCTGCTGTCGGGGGACGGCTTCGCGGTGCTCCGTCACGGCGAAGTCCCGCCGAACGACGGCGGTCTGGCCCTCGGCCAACTGGTGGTCGCGGCGCACCTGCGACAGGAGGAGTGACCCATGTGTTTGGCAGTGCCCGGCAAGGTCGTGGCCATCGACGGCAGCGCGGATCCGCTCACCGGGCTGATCGACTTCGGTGGCGTGCAGAAACAGGCGTGCCTGGAGTACGTCCCCGATGTGCGGGTGGGTGAGTACGTCATCGTGCACGTCGGTTTCGCGCTGCAGCGCCTCGACGAGGAGTCGGCCCTGGCCTCGCTGAAGCTGTTCGAGGAACTGGGGCTGCTGGAGGAGGAGTTCGGCGACGCCTGGGAGCAGGCGGCGAAGGAGGCGGGAACGGCGTGAAGTACATCGACGAGTTCAACGACCCGGATCTGGCCCGGCGGCTGCTGGACGAGATCCGTGCCACCGCGACCCGGCCGTGGGCCCTGATGGAGGTGTGCGGCGGACAGACCCACTCGATCATCCGGCACGGTATCGACCAACTGCTGCCGGAACAGGTGGAGTTGATCCACGGCCCTGGCTGCCCGGTGTGTGTGACGCCGCTGGAGGTCATCGACAAGGCGCTGGAGATCGCCTCACGGCCCGAGGTGATCTTCTGTTCCTTCGGCGACATGCTGCGGGTGCCGGGCACCGGCCGTGACCTGTTCAGGGTCAAGGGCGAGGGCGGTGACGTGCGCGTGGTCTACTCGCCGCTCGACGCCCTGGAGCTGGCCCGCCGTCACCCGGACCGGGAGGTGGTGTTCTTCGCGATCGGCTTCGAGACCACCGCCCCGGCCAACGCGATGGCCGTGCACCAGGCGCGCCGCCTGGGACTGGGCAACTTCAGCCTGCTGGTGTCGCATGTGCGGGTGCCCCCGGCCGTCGAGGCGATCATGACGGCTCCGGCCTGCCGGGTGCAGGGCTTCCTGGCCGCCGGGCACGTGTGCAGCGTGATGGGCATGGCCGAGTACCCGACCTCGCCGAGCGGTTCAAGGTGCCGATGGTGGTGACCGGGTTCGAGCCGCTGGACATCCTGGAGGGCATCCGCCGTGCGGTCCGCCAGTTGGAGCGGGGCGAGCACACGGTGGAGAACGCGTACCCGCGTGCGGTGCGTGAGGAGGGCAATCCGGCCGCCGTGCGCATGATCGAGGAGGTGTTCGAGGTCACCGACCGGTCCTGGCGCGGCATCGGACGCATCCCGGCCAGTGGCTGGCGGTTGAGCGACGCGTTCCGCGCCTTCGACGCCGAGCACCGCTTCGACGTCACCGGCATCCGGACCGAGGAGCCCGCCGAGTGCCGCAGCGGCGAGGTGCTGCAGGGGCTGATCAAGCCGACCGAGTGTGCCGCCTTCGGCACCACCTGCACCCCGCGCACCCCGCTCGGCGCCACCATGGTCTCCAGCGAGGGTGCCTGCGCGGCGTACTACCTGTACCGCCGGATGAACGCCCCGACACCGCAGGCCGGCCGGGCCGCGCGGGAGGAGATGAACCCCGTTGTCTGAACAACTCGCCGATGTGGTCGACCCCGCCGGCTGGACCTGCCCGCCCCGCTGCGCGACCAGCCGGTCGTGGTGATGGGGCACGGCGGAGGCGGTGCGCTGTCGGCGGAGCTGATGGAGCAGGTCTTCACCCCCGCCTACGGCAACACCGTCCTCTCGGGCCTCGCCGACTCCGCCGTCCTCGAACTGGGCGGTGCGCGGCTCGCGTTCTCCACCGACTCCTACGTGGTCCGGCCGCTGTTCTTCCCCGGCGGCAGCCTGGGCGACCTCGCGGTCAACGGCACCGTCAACGATCTGGCGATGAGCGGTGCGCGGCCCGCCTACCTGTCCGCGGCCTTCGTCCTCGAGGAGGGCGTGGAACTGACGGTCGTGGAACGGATCGCGCGCGCCATGGGTGCGGCGGCCGAGACGGCCGGGGTCACGATCGCCACGGGTGACACCAAGGTGGTGGAGTCCGGGCACGGCGACGGTGTGTACGTCACCACCGCCGGGGTCGGACTCGTCCCGGACGGGGTGGACATCCGGCCGCAGCGTGCCCGGCCGGGTGACGCGGTCATCGTCAGCGGGCCGATCGGTCTGCACGGTGTGGCGATCATGAGTGTCCGTGAGGGGCTGGAGTTCGGGGTCGAGGTCGCCAGCGACACCGCGCCGTTGGCGGATCTGGTGGCGGCGATGCTGGCCGTCACGCCCGACGTCCATGTGCTGCGCGACCCCACCAGGGGCGGTCTCGCGGCGTCCCTGAACGAGATCGCCCGGGCCTCCGGGACCGGGGTGCGGCTTCAGGAGCGTGACATTCCGGTGCCGGACGCGGTGGCGAACGCGTGCGGGTTCCTCGGGCTGGATCCGCTGTACGTCGCTAACGAGGGCCGGCTGGTCGCCTTCGTGCCACCGTCGGCGGCGGAAGAGGTGCTGGCGGCGATGCGTGCTCATCCGCAGGGTGCGGGGGCGACGCTGATCGGCGAGTGCGTGGCCGAGCATCCCGGCATGGTCGTGGTCGCCACCGGTCTCGGCGGTACGCGGGTGGTGGATCTGCCTCTCGGCGAGCAGTTGCCGCGCATCTGCTGATCCGCGGAGGGGCCCGCCGACGTGTCGGCGGGCCCCTCCGCGCTATGCCGGGGCCGGTGACGGCTCGATGCCGGCGATCTGCAGTTCCCGGCCGCTGCGCAGGTCGCTGGAGGGCTGGTCGCAGCGGGGGCACCAGAAGAACGGGGGCATGCCCACCGGGAACTCCTCGGCGCACGGGGCGCACCAGGCCTGCGCGGGGACCTGCTCGACCACGAGCCGGGCCCCTGCCAGGGCGGTGCCGTCGCGGGCCACCTCGAAGGCGAAGCCCAGGGCGTCGGGGACGACGCCCGCCAGCTCGCCGACCCGGACGGTCACCGCCGAGACGGCCTCGGTCCCGTCCGCCCGGGCCAGTTCGCCGGCCCGCTCGATGATCGCGGTCGCGATCGACAGTTCGTGCACGGCCTGCTCACGGGTAGCGGTGTCCGGCGCGGAATCCGCCGGCCATCCGCCAGATCCGCACCTCGCGCCTCAGGCTGGGCAGCTCCCAGGCCAGCAGTGCCAGGGCCGCACCGCCCACCAGGGCGGCCTGTGCCATCAGCACCCGCTGTCCGCTCGCGCCCCGCCTGCGCACGACGCGTCTGCGTACTCGTTGGACCTTCATTGCGGCGACTCCCTGCTCTCTTGTCATCCCGGCGAGATGTTCGGCATGGTCTCCACGAGGGCGTCATGCCGCTTCCAGTGGATTCCCGTGGAGCGGCGCGCGTCGGCGGTGCCGTCCTCGTGGTGCCCCTTCTGCTTCTCGTACCGGCCCCTGTTGCCCTGGTGCATGCCGGCGACGTGCCGGGGGTGTCGGGCTTCGCCTGGGGCCGGCCCACTCTGATGTTGCCCATGGGGTGCTTTCCTTCCTCGCCTCCGACCTGCGGAGTGCGTGCTCATGGCCGCTCGGTGAGGTCCTCGAAGAACCGCTCGACGGCGGGCCAGACCTGGCCGCCGCCGGACAGGCCGCGCCACTCCCGGCGTACGACGGCGACCATCCGGTAGCAGTCGTCGATCGGCACGATCCAGTGGTGGTCGAGGCCGTGGACGGTGTTCACCAGCAGCGCCTCCACCTCGGGTTCCACGCCGGTGAGCTGCGGACACGTCTCGGCCAGCTGTTTCCAGGCCGCCGCGTCCACCTCCCACCGCATGGCGCCCGCGGGGCTCGGGCCCTCGGCGGTGACGGTGCCGTCCGCCCGGGCACGAAGAAGACCAGGCCGACCGGGACGCCCAGCACCGCCGTGTCCAGGTGGGGCAGCCGGACCCGGCGCCGGGGCACCAGCCGGTAGTGGCCGTCGCCCGCCCCGGCCCCGGCGAACAGCACCGAGCAGGGGCCGCACACGCAGCACACCTCCTCCTGCCCGGTGTCGTACAGATGGGCGTGTTCCTCGGCGACCGGCGCGGCGCACAGGTCGCACGCCTCCGCCCGGGCCGCCGCCGGGCGGTCGGCCGAGGTGCGGATGAGGCGGGCCAGTGCCCCGTCGGTGGTCATCGTGCGCCTCGGTGCGTCAGCGTGGTCAGCGGCACGAACGCGGGTGCCGGCGTGCTGGGCAGTGGTTCCACCGCCGTCAGTTCGGGAGCCACGGCGAGCACGGCCTCCCGGACCGCGTCGGTGACCTGTGAGGCCTTGTCACCGCAGCCGGATCCGCACCCGCCGCCCGACGTCAGGCGCACCCGGGCGACCTGCCCTTCCACACCGGCCCACTCCACGTCGCCACCCCGCTCCTGCACGGCGGGGCGCAACCGTTCGACCGCGCGGGCCGCCCGGCGCTCGGCCGGCTCGGGTGGATGTCGTGCAGCACCATCAGGTGCCCCAGCAGTTCGTCCCCGGCGAGGCGCTCGGCAAGTTGCTCGTCGGCGTGGTCCAGGACGCGGGCCAGGGCCTCGCCGTAGACCTCCGTCAGCAGCCGTACCGCCTCCGTGGCGGGGCCGGGGACGGGCTCGAGTCCGTCCAGTACCTCGTCGAGCCGTGCGAGCCGGGCCTCGACGTCCGGGTCCGGCAGCCGGACGGGGGCGGCGGCCTCAGCCATGGTTCGCCCCGTACGTCGGCGAGTGCAGGGTGGTCAGCGTCCTGCCCTTGCCGACGTACATGTGCACACCGCACGGCAGGCAGGGTCGAAGCTGCGGACGGTGCGCATGATGTCGACGCCCTTGAAGTCGTCCGGCCCGTTCTCCTCGAAGATGGGCTGGCCCTGGACGGCGTCCTCGTACGGGCCGGGGGTGCCGTACATGTCGCGGGGGCTGGCGTTCCACGGGGTGGGCGGGTACGGGTGGTAGTTGGCGATCTTCTTGTCCTTGATCACCAGGTGGTGGGAGAGGACACCGCGCACCGCCTCGTGGAAGCCGCAGCCGATCGCCTCGTCGGGCACCTCGTAGTTCTCGAACACCTTGGTCTCGCCCGCCCGCACGAGTCCCATGGCCTCTTCGAGGAACTGCAGGGCCATCGCGGCCGCGTAGGCGATGAAGTAGGGCCGGGCGCGGTCGCGTTCGATGGTGTTGCTCCACTGCGGGATGCGCCACTCGAAGGTCGTCTCCGGGAGCTTCTCCCCTTGGGCAGGGAGATGCGCACGCTGTGGCCGGTGGCCTTGACGTACGGGGTGTCGACGAGGCCGCTCAGCGCGGTCGACCAGAGCCGGGCGAGCGGGCCGCCGCCGGTGTCGAGGGCGAGGTGGTCCCCGGTGCGCGGGTCGAGCCAGCGGGGGCTCATGACCCAGCTGTACTTGTCGTCGAAGTCGCGCTTCTGCGGCACCGGGACGGTGGTCTGGTTCCACGGGTGGCGCATGTCGACGGGGTTGCCGAGCGGGTCGTGGGTGACGAAGGGCTGCTCGCCCACCCAGTCCTCGTAGTAGGAGCTGCCGAGCAGGATGCGCAGGCCGAGGTTGATGTCGACGAGGTTGTTGGTGACGAGTTCGCCGTCGACGATGACGCCCGGGGTGACGTACATCTGCTTGCCCCAGGTGTTCATCGTCTCGTAGCGGTAGTCGACGGTCATGGGGTCCTGGAAGGCGCCCCAGCAGCCCAGCAGGACACGGCGGCGGCCGACCTCCTCGTAGCCGGGCAGCGCTTCGTAGAAGAAGTCGAAGACGTCGTCGTTCATGGCGACGGCCTTCTTCACGAAGTCGATGACCCGCATGAGCCGGCTGAGGTAGTCGGTGAAGGTGGTCGGCTGCGGCATCGTGCCGACGCCGCCGGGGTACAGCGTGGACGGGTGGACGTGCCGTCCCTCCATGAGGCAGAACATCTCGCGGGTGATCCGGCTGACCTTCAGGGCCTCTTTGTAGACCTCGCCCTCGAAGGGGTTGAAGGCCCGCATGATGTCGGCGACCGTGCGGTAGCCGTGGATGTCGCCGCGGGGTGCCGACGTGCTCTCGGCGCGGGCCAGCACACCGGGGTTGGTGGACTTGACCATCGCCTCGCAGAAGTCCACGAAGACCAGGTTGTCCTGGAAGATCGTGTGGTCGAAGATGTACTCCGCCGCCTCGCCGAGGTTGACGATGTAGTCGGCCAGCGGGGGCGGCTTGACTCCGTAGGCCATCTGCTGGGCGTAGTCGGAGCAGGTGGTGTGGTTGTCGCCGCAGATGCCGCAGATCCGGGACGTGATGAAGCCGGCGTCGCGCGGGTCCTTGCCCTTCATGAACACCGAGTAGCCGCGGAAAAGCGACGAGGTGCTGTGGCATTCCACGACTTCCCGGTTGGCGAAGTCGATCTTCGTGTAGATGCCCAGGTTCCCGATGATCCGGGTGATCGGATCCCAGGACATGTCCACGAGCTGTGGCGGCTTGCGCTCCGTGGGCCGGGCCTCGGTGGTCGTCATCGGCGGTTCTGCCCCTCGCTGTCGGTGTTCGGTCGATGGGTGGTGAGGTGCGTGCGGGACGTCATCAGGGCCGCCAGCGCGGGTCGTAGCCGCTGGTCAGCTTGCGCTTGTTGTGGCGCCACCTGGGCTCGTGGTTGACCAGCTCGTTGGTCATGCCGCGCAGACGGCGGATGACGGCGCCGTAGGGCTTGATGGCCAGGGACGACAGGGTGCCGCCGGGGGGTTCGTCCATGAACGGCATGAACGCGTCGGGGAAGCCGGGCATCGTGCACCCGATGCAGATGCCGCCCACGTTCGGGCAGCCGCCGATGCCGGCCATCCAGCCGCGCTTGGGCACGTTGCAGTTGACGACCGGGCCCCAACAGCCTGTTTTCACCAGGCACTTGGGCGAGTTGTAGTCCTTGGCGAAGCTGGCCTGCTCGTAGTAGGAGCCGCGGTCGCAGCCCTCGTGGACCGTCTTCCCGAACAGCCACTGCGGGCGCAGCATGTGGTCCAGCGGGGGCGGGGGCGCGGAACCGGCCGCGTGGTAGAGGACCCAGACGAGCGTCTCCATGAAGTTCTCGGGCTGGATCGGGCAGCCGGGCACGTTGACGACGGGCAGACCGCCCTGGGAGGTGTAGTCCCAGCCCAGGTAGTCGGCGAGGCCCATGCAGCCGGTCGGGTTGCCGGCCATGGCGTGGATGCCGCCGAAGGTGGCGCAGGTGCCGGCGGCCACCACCGCCCAGGCCTTGGGGGCCAGTTGGTCGATCCACCAGTTCAGGGTCTGTGGCTCGCCGGTCTCCGGGTCGTTGCCGAAGGACGTCCAGTAGCCGTCGCCCTCGATGATGTTCTGGTTGGGGATCGAGCCCTCGATGACGAGGATGAACGGCTCCAGGTCGCCGCGTACGGCCGCCCGGTAGGGGGCGAGGAAGTCCTCGCCGCCCAGGCTCGGGGAGAGCACCTTGTTGACCAGGTTCACCTTCGGCAGGCCCGGGATCAGGCCGAGCACCACGTCCTCGATGGACGGCTGGCCCGCGGCTGTGAGGGAGACGGTGTCACCGTCGCAGCTCATGCCTTCGGAGATCCAGAGGATGGTGATCTCTTCGAAGCCCTGCCGCTCGTCTGCGCGGCTGGGTTCCTTGCTGACTTCTGCGGTACTGCTGTGCGTTGTCATGTCACTCGGCCTCCGCTGCGGGGGTCTCGGAGTCGGTCGTGTGCCGCGTCTTCGCCGCGGCGGGAGCCGGTGCCGACGGCTCGTCCGGCGATCCGGCGGGCTCCAGTGGTTCGAGCTCGTCGGGCCGGAAGTAGTGGAAGCGGCCGTACCAGGAGTGCAGTTCGGCTGCGGGGTCGTCGTCGAGGGTGACGGCCAGGTGCACGCTGCCGTCCACGTCGTGGAAGACGGCGGCGACCTCGGCGGTGCGGCCGGCCAGGAACATGTCCTGGGCGTCCGCGCCACGTCCCCGGGGGCGGAGCCGGACGCGGCTGCCGCCGCGGAGGGGCACGCCGTCGACGAGCACCGTGTCGGAGGCCGGGGACAGTCCGTCGTCGGCGCCCTCCTGCCACCAGGCGGGGCGTTCGGTGGAGGGCGGCGTCACCGTGGTGGCCGGTACCAGCGAACGGACGGCGCCGTGCAGCCGTTCGAAGACCTCCGGCGGCATGGTGTCGACCCGGTCGAGGATCGCGGCGGCCCTCGGGTCGGTGGCCCGTGCCTCGCGCTTCTCCTCGTCGGTCAGCAGCATCGTGCGCAGCGTGAGGATCTCGTCGATCTCCGCGGCGTCGTGCAGGTCACCCGGGCTTTCGGGGGCCACCTGGGGGTGGTCGGGCAGGAGGATCGGTGCGGAGAGAAGCACGTCTGCCGCGGCATTCCCGAGGACGGGGAACGTGAACTCGTTCCGGCAGGAGCGGGCGTGTTCGCCCAGCATCGTCGGCGGATCGATCAACGACACGAACTCCACTCCGTGGCCGCCGATGAGGGTGTGCGTGGCGATGAGCGCCCGGCGCAGTGCCTCGTCACGCACGGTCCGCGGTTCGGGGGCGGGACCGGTGTTCGCCGTCCGTACCCGGATCCGGCAGAGATCGTCCGAGAGCCGCTCGGCGGTGACGGTGGTCTCGGCTTCGACCTCTCCGCGGCGCCGCACCACCCGCCCGGCTCCCCCGGGCAGCGGCTCGACCTCCTCACCGGCCGTCGCACCCACGGGGACGGTACGTCCGCCCCGCAGAAGCTCGTCGAGCGGGGCCTCGATCTCGCACTCACGCGGTACTGCCTCGTCAAAGGTCAGATGCACGGTGCCGTCGTCGGCGCGCAGGGATGCGACGGGGCGGTGGCCGGTGTCCTCCACCTGCTTGCGCTGCGTCTGGAGGTAACGGATCCGCACCCGTACGGACGCGTCGCCGGGCTGCCGGATCCGCAGCAGGCACTCGGTCCGCTGGTACCAGGAGTCGGCGGAGCCGGACACGCCCGGGACGACGGGGCCGTCGGACTCCACCCAGTCCCGGGGGAACAGCACGCCGAACTGCCATCGGACACGGTTCTTGGCGGAGGACCGGCGGTAGGGGTAGAGGAGGTAGCCCTCGTAGAGGACGGCGTCGGCGACGGCGCTCACCTGCTCGAAGGGGTCCGGGGACCGGTCATGCGGCAGATCGGTGCCGCTCCTCGGGGCAGCACACGCCGTGCCGCCCTCGGCCAGTCCGTCCGCCATCGCGCCTCCTCGTCCAGGTGTGCAAGCGCATCCCTTCCACCACAATCACACCCGTCATCCGCCGTCGCCTCCTCCGGTGCAACGTGATTGGGCCGTTCGGTGGCAGTCGCGGCGCGGAGGGTGACTGTGACCGGCAACTGCTGCCGGGCGCCCCGCGCAAAAGCGACCGGCCCGTCGGCGGCTGGCGCGACGGGCCGGTGTCGGCTTCGTTCGGGGCGGGGCGTCACCGCCGGCCGTGGGACAGCCGCCGCGCCAGCAGGGGGATGATCACCGCGGCGGCCACGACGTGCGACGCGGCCAGGACGATCTGGGTGGACGTGGCCGTGTGCGGGGCGACGGCCGGGCCGGCGAGGGACAGGGCGGTGAGCGCGACGGTGGTCACCGTGAAGGTGCGGGCCGGCTGCTTCGCCCAGCGGGCCAGCACGACCGCGAGGACGATCCCGGCGACCGACCAGAACACCACGCCCCCGCCGAAGCCACCGACCGGGATCTCCGCGGCCTCCTTCGCGCCGGGACCGGCCGCCTCCATCGGGACACCGGTGACGCGGGCGAGGAGTGCGAACGCCTCCGTCACGACGGCGCCGGCGAGGGTCGCCAGCACGCCGACCAGCCATACGGGTCGAGCGGCGAGAAAGCCGGATGTGCTCTCGGGCTCGGTCTGCGTGGCTGAGGTCTGAGGGGCCTGGGTCTGAGGGGCCTGGGTCTGAGGGGTCGTCACACTCATGTCACCGTCTCCTGAACGCTCGTCTGGCTCGGTAGGCCGTTCGGAGAGGTAGACCGGGCGACGGGACGGAACTCATCGGCGATGTCCGGCTTTACTGTCGGAGCACGACAGTCGACCCGCGGAGGCATCGGCGGCATGGACCAGCGGCAGCCCTTCCCCGACGACGCGCTGAACGCGGCGGCGGACGCGTTCGAGCGGCTGCGTCCACGGCTGTTCGGCATCGCCTACCGCGTACTGGGCAGTGTGTCCGAGGCAGAGGACGTGGTGCAGGACGTGTGGGTGCGCTGGCAGGGCGCCGACCGGAGCACTCGCCCTGCTCGGCTCCCTCGTCCCCGACAGCGTCACGGGCCTGGACTTCGCCCTGACGGCCCTGTTCACCGTGCTGGCCCTGGACGCCGTCCCCGACCGGCTCCTCTTCCCCCACCAGATGCTGCTGGCCGCCTTCGCGCTGTTCACCGCCGGGCTCCTGGCACGCCACCTCGCCGAGGGGAGGAAGCCCGCCCATGTCTGACACCGGCTACGCCGTCGTCGCGATCCTCGTCACCGCCGCCGTCACCTGGTCCCTGCGCGCTCTGCCCTTCGCCGCGCTCTCCCCCCTGCGTGCCGGCGCCACCGCGCGGCACCTCGGCACGCGCATGCCCGCCGGCGTCATGGTGATCCTGGTTGTCTACTGCCTGCGCGACCTGCCCGTCACCGACGTGCGCGCCCTGGCCCCGCTCATCGCCCTGGCGGTCACCGTCGGCCTGCACCTGTGGCGCCGCAACGCCCTGCTCAGCATCCTCGCGGGTACGACGGTCCACGTGGCCCTGGCCAGCACCGTCTTCGCCCGCTGACGGACGGCGACCCAGAACCGGCCCGGGTCGGCACCACGGCACGTCGGTTTCGTCAGCCGTCCGTGGACGCCGACAGGGAGCGGGGGCGCAGGTCGGTCCAGTGGGACTCGATGTATTCCAGGCACGACTCTCGGGTGTTCTCGGCGAAGACGATCGTCCAGCCCCCGGGGACCTCGGCGAAAGACGGCCAGAGGGAGTGCTGGCCTTCGTCGTTCACGAGGACCAGGAAACGTCCTTCGTTGTCGTCGAAGGGGTTGGTGCTCATGGCGAGTGCCTCCTCGGAACGTCAACATTAGGTTAGCCTGGCCTAATTGACAGGAGCTTAGCCGTCGCCCCTCCCCTCTCACAAGGAGTCGTTCATGGGCCTGGTCACGGCCGACACGGAGAACGCCTTCGCCGCGTTCGGGCTGCCCGGCAAACCCGGCACCGACGAGTTCTGGGCCGCGGCGGGGGTACCTGTGCCGGTACCCGGCGACGGCGGCGGCTGGGTGACGCTGTTCCTGTGGCGCGGGTCCGCGGCGAGCATCGAGTTCGAGAGCTGGTCGGAGCCGGTACCCCTGCGCCGCTGGGGAGACACGGACTGCTGGTACGCCGAGGTGCGGATGCCCGCGCGGCTGCGGGTGAGCTACCGGTTCGTCGCCGGCGAGGGGGCGTACGCCGATCCGTTGAACCCGGTCGGTGCGGGCGGCGACCGGTCCATCGCGTCGACGCCGGACGCCCCGGTGCAGCCGCACTGGCCCGTCGTCGGCGCGGACGACGTCCTTCCCCTCCCCCGCACCCGTATCCGCTGGGCCAGTGAACGGCTCGGCGGGCGGCGCACCGTACGAGTGCACCCGGCCGGCGGCGGCGGACCGGTGGTCCTGCTGCTCGACGGGGACGACTGGCTGTACCTGCACCCGGCCATGACCGCGTTCGACTCCGCCGTCGCCGGTGGCGACATGCCCCCGGTCACCCTCGTCTTCCTGCCGGCCAAGGACAGGGCGGCCGAGTTCACCTGCAGGCCCGAACTGTGGGAGGCGGTCCGGGACGAACTGCTGCCGCTGGTGGTGGAGTCCGGCCTACCCTCCGACCCCGGCCGGCTGGTCGTCGCCGGACAGAGCCTCGGCGGGCTGAGCGCGATGTACGCGGCGCTGGAGTTCCCGGACCTGGTGTCCCGCGTCGCCTGCCAGTCGGGGTCGTTCTGGTGGACGCCCGGCGCCCTGGACCTGCCGGACCCCATGGGCGGCCCGGTCGGCGGCACCATCGCCGCGCGCCTGCGGGAGCGCCCCGAACTGTCCGGTCTCCGAGTCGCGTTCGACGTCGGGGAACACGAGATGAGGATGCTTCCCCACTGCGAACTGACCGAGTCCCTGACCGCACAGGCCGGCGCGACCGTACGGGTCTCGCGATCGGCCTCCGGCCACGACCGGGCGGGCTGGCGGCACGCCCTGCTCAGGGATGTCGCCTGGGCCCTCGCCTAGGGGGTGTGCGCGAAGTTCCGCCTGCCCCGCGACGCCCGGCACGTCACCGCGCCACCGCCAGGCAGTAGTCCTCGTCGGTGGCGAGGAGGTTCCGATGGGTGTCCTCGGCCGTGATGACTCCGTCGTCCAGGACGAGGACCCTGTCGGCCGCGTCCAGGAGGGCCGGGCTGCTGGTGATCACGACGGTCGTGCGACCGCGGCGCAGCTTCGCGACGTTGCGCGCGATGAGCTGTTCGGTGACCGCGTCGACGGCGGTCGTCGGGTCGTGCAGGACGAGAACGTCGGTGTCGGCGGCCAACGCCCGGGCCAGGGAGAGCCGTTGGCGCTGTCCACCGGAAAGGTTCGCGCCGCGGTCGCGGACGGCGTAGTCGAGTCCGTCCCGGTGGAGTGCGACGACATCCGTCAGCATGGACGCCTCCACGGCCTCGGGGACCGTCCGGCTGGTGCCGGACGGGTCGATGTTGGTGCGGAGGGTGCCCGCGAAGATCTCGCCGTCGTACGGGTTCACCAGCATGTGTTCGCGGACCGCCTCGACCGCCAGGTCCGCGAGCTCCTGCCCGCTGACCCGCACCGCTCCCTCGTACGCCTCGGGCGGGACGTTCACGGCCAGGATCGACGCGAGGTCGGCCGCCGCACGGGGCTGGTAGGCGGCGATCGCCACGAACTCGCCCGGGGAGACCTGGAACTTGAGATCGCGCAGGGTGCCGTACCTGACGCAGTCGAGCTCCAGAGCCCCACCGGAAGCAGGGCGTTCCGGGCCGGGTGTACTGACCGGCGGCGCGGTGAGGACCAGTGCCATCCGGGCGGCGGAGGCGCGGGCGATCATCACGTACTTCGGCATCTCCGAGAACAGCCTGAGCGGTTCCATGATGAACTGCGCCAGCCCCACGGCCATGACGAGTTCCCCGATGGTGATCTGCCCGTCGAAGGCCAGCCAGCCCGCCGTCAGGGTCACGGCGCCGGCGAGGACCGCGTTGAGGGCCAGCGCGGCACCCGCGTAGGCGCCGTTCACCTTGGCGACGGTGATCGCCTGGAGCTTCGCCTCCGTGCTGACCTTCCGGTAGGAGCGGAACGCCGCGTGGTTGCCCCCGAAGCCGTGCAGCGGGCGCAGGCCCGTGATCAGGTCGGCGACCTTCGCGCCCGCTCGCGCCACCCGCGCCTGCTGTTCCTGCGTGCCGGCGCCGATCCGCTTGGACAGCACGCTCAGGATCGACATGATCGCACCGGTGCCCACGATCACCAGCAGGCCGAGCCGGATGTCGGCCAGACCCAGCGCGACCGCCGCGACCACCACCGCGACCAGCGAGCTGATGAGCAGCGGCACCACCTCGATGATGTCGGCGGTCTGGTCGGCGTCCTCGGTGGCGATGGTCAGCACCTCGCCGGACTTGAGGTCGACGTCCCTGGCCACCGGCTGGAGTCCGCAGGCCGCGACCTTCACCCGCCAGCGGTGCGCCTCGGTCGTGTTGGCCTTCTGCAGGATGCGCATCCCGAACCGCCACGACAGCGACACGGTCGTGATGATCACGGCCAGCGCCGCGATCGACAGGCCGAGCGAGCCGAGGCTCCGGTTCTGCATCGTGTGCTCGACGATCAGGCCGAGCGCGATCGGGAAGGCCGTCTCGCCCGCCTGGTACAGGCCCATGAGGACGGTGCCCCACACCATGGCGCCCAGGTTGCGGCGCAGTGCGGTCCGGAGGATGTCGGACCCCGGGCGGGGCCGCTGCGTGTCAGGAGTTGTCATCGAGGTGGCGGGCAATCGCTTCCGGGGTTCGCAGGGTGAACAGGTCTCGGATGGTGATCACCGGACCGTACTCGCGGCGGAGCAGTCCGATGAGACGTACCGCCAGCATGGAGTGTCCTCCCAGGGACACGAAGTCGCTCACCGCGCTCACCTCGTCGTCGTCCAGGTCCAGTGCCTCGGCGAAGTACTCGCACACCACGGTCTCGGTCTCGGTCTGAGGGCCCCGCTCCCCCACCGTGGTCAGCGCGCCCAGCGGCTTGGCCTCGGGCAGCGCCTTGGTGTCAGCCTTCCCGTTCACCGTGAGCGGGATGCTGTCGACCTGGGCGTAGTGCGTCGGGCGCAGGAAGTCCGGCAGCCCGGCGCCCACCTCGGCGGCCACCGCCGCCAGGTCCGCGCCGTCCAGCACGAGGTAGGCGGCCAGCCGGTAGGCGCCGTCGACCTGCGGGTCGGGCTGGGCGACCGCCGCGGCGAACCGCACCGCCTGGTGCGCCGCGAACACGGCCTCGACCTCGCCGAGTTCGACGCGGTGCCCCCGGATCTTGACCTGCTGGTCGGTGCGGCCCAGGTACATCAGGTTCCCGTCGGGCCGCCGTACCACCAGGTCACCGGTGCGGTACATGCGTTCGCCGGGTTCGCCGAACGGGCAGGCGACGAAGCGGTGCGCGGTCTGGGCCGGTTGCCCGAGGTAGCCGCGCGCGATGCCGATGCCCGACACGTACAGCTCTCCGGGAACGCCGTCCGGCAGTGGCCGCAGCCATGCGTCCAGCACGTACACGTCCGTGTTGTCGATCGCCACGCCCACCACCGGGTCCTGGCACTCGAAGGTGCCGACGCCGAGGGTGTTGATGGTGTACTCGGTCGGTCCGTACAGGTTGTAGCCGACCGTCCCCTCCGTGTCGGCGAGCCGCTGCCACAGCGTCGGGGTGACGGCCTCGCCGCCCAGGAGCACCAGCGCCGGCCGTCGCGCCGGGTTGTCCAACAGCCCCTCGGCGACGAGCTGTTGCGCATACGTCGGCGTCACGTTGATGACGTCGATGGCGTGCTCCAGGCAGTACTCGACCAGGCGCGGTGCGTCGCGGCGCAGCTCCTCGTCGCAGATGTGCACTTCATGCCCGTCGGCGAGCCACAGCAGCTCCTCCCACGACATGTCGAACGCGAACGACACGGTGTGCGCGATCCGGAAGACCCGGTGGCCGTGCTCCGCCAGCACCGGCTCGAAGATACGGCGCTGATGGTTGATCAGCATGTTGGTGAGTCCGGCGTACTCGGTCACCACCCCCTTGGGCTTGCCGGTCGATCCGGAGGTGTAGATGGTGTACGCGGGGTGCCGCAGCCGGTCGGGGTCGTCCGGCGTGAACGTGACGAACGGCTCGCCCTCCGGGAGGGGCCGGTCCAGTTCGATCAGGTCGCCGGTCAGCCGCGGGGAGACCGCGCTCACCGTGAGGATGACGTCCGGGCGGGCGTCCTCGACGATGGCGGCGATCCGCTCGTCCGGGTGGTCCAGCTCCAGCGGTACGTACGCGGCGCCGACGCGCAGTACGGCGAACAGCGCCACGATCGAGTCGAGGGAGCGCGGAACGGCGAGACCCACGGTCGTCTCGGGGCCGATACCGCGCCGGGCGAGCACACCCGCCACCGCGCGGCTGCGGTCCCGCAGTTGGGCGAAGGTCATGGTCGAGCCGTGGGCGACGAGCGCGACCCGCTCGGGGCACGGTCCGCCGCCTGGTCGAACCGGTCGACGACGGTGTCCGTGCCGACGTCCGTCCGCTCGCCCGGGGAGGGTTCCGGCCCGAGCCCGGGCAGCGCTCCGACCGGTCCGGTCGCCCGGGCCAGGTCCTGAAGCACGCGCAGGTAGTCGTCGAGGAGACGCCGGGCGTTCCCGGTGTCCTCGTCGCGGTACTCCAGCTTGACGGTGAGCCGGTCGCCGGGGGTGACGACCCAGGTGAACGGATAGTGGGTGGAGTCGTCGGCCTTGACCGAGGTGATGCCGTGCCGGGCGTTCATCTCGGCGAAGGCGTCCATGTCCAGGAAGTTCTGGAGGACGAACAGGTTGTCGAACAGGGAGTCGTGCCCACTGGCCCGCTGGATCTCGCCGAGCCCCAGGTGCTCGTGCTCCATCGCCTCGGCCCTGGCCGCCTGCACGGCCGACAGGTACTCCCGGACCGTGTCGTCCGGCCGGGCCCGCGTCCACATGGGCACGGTGTTCAGCAGCACACCGACGACGTCGGACAGGCCTTCGGCCTCCCGGCCGGAGACGGTCACGCCGAACACCGCGTCACCGCGGCCCGTGCGGGCACCCAGCAGCAGGCCGAACGCGCCGGTCAGCACCGAGTTCAGGGTGACGCCGTGCGCCCTGGCCGCTTCCCGCAGCAGGTCCGACTGCTCGGCGGACAGCGTGTGCACCAGAGCGCGCGGCAGGTCGTCCGAGAGGACCGGCGCCGGTCCCGCGAGCAGCGTCGGGCCGGGGAGGCCCGCCAGGTGCTCCGCCCAGAAGCGTTCCGCAACGGCGGGGTCCTTGGCTTGGAGTGCCCGCGCGTGATCCTCGAAGCTCGGCGTGGCCGGGGCCGGAGTCGGCAACTCGCCCACGAGGGCGGCCTCATAGGCGTCGAACAGCTCCCGCAGGACGATCTCGCGCGACCAGCCGTCCCACAGCAGCAGGTGATAGCTGAGCAGCAGGCCGTCTCGGTCGCCGGGCAGGCGCACCACGGTCATCCGGATCAGCGGCGGCTCCCCCGGGTCGAACCCCGTGTCGCGGTCGCGGGCGCGCAGGGCGTCGACCTCCGCCTCCGTGGACAGGGCGATCGTACGGACGTCGACCCGACGGCCCGCCGCGAGCACCTGGACCGGGTGTCCGTCGCCGTCGGTGGTGAAGCCGGCGCCCACGACCGGGTGCCGGGCGATCACGTACGCCATCGCCTCGGCCAGGGCGTCGGTGTCCAGCGGCCGGTCGAAGGTGAACCAGCTCTGCGCGACGTAGTGTCCGGCCGAGCCGGCCATCTGGGCCTGGAAGAACAGGCCTCGCTGCAGCGGGGTGACGGGTGCTGTGCGCTCGGCCGTCGCCGAGGCGTCCGCGATGCCGTGCAGTGCGCCGATCCAGTGCTCGGTGATCTCGTCCGGGATGCCCTCGGCGAGGGTGAACGCCGCGTGCAGGCTGCCGGTGGCCTCGTCGAGCCAGGCGTTCACCTCGACGGCGTACGGGCTGCCCTGGTCGCCGCCGGTGAGGTGCAGCGCCTGGGACTCGCTGCCCCGGCCGAGGTAGTTGAACAGCACCTGCGGGCGGGCGGTCAGCAGCGGAGCCGTCTGCGGGTTGAGGTACCGGAGCCCGCCGTAGGCGACGTGCGCGCGCTCGTCCGGCTGGCGGTCGGCGATCTCGCGGGCCGCGGCGACGGGGTCGGTGTGCGCGGTGAGCCGTACGGGCGCGATGGCGGTGAACCAGCCGACCGTGCGTGTGTAGTCGTGGTGTTCGAGGGCCGGGACCCGGCCGTGTCGCTCCAGGTCGATCGCGACGTCGGTGGGCGTCGGCTGGATGCGGGT
Organism: Streptomyces tuirus; assembly: GCA_018195615.1. GTDB lineage: Bacteria > Actinomycetota > Actinomycetes > Streptomycetales > Streptomycetaceae > Streptomyces > Streptomyces tuirus_A. The sequence goes on from JAGTPG010000002.1 coordinate 621,199, forward strand.
CAGCGCCGTGCGCAGCGCGCCGCACAGCAACTCGGTGAGACCGACGCCGAGTGCGGCGGGCGCGGTGCGGGTCACGCGGTCGCTCACCTCGGGCGGGAGGACGACGGTGGCCTCGCGCGGTCCGTCGACGGCGGGCAGCAGCGGGGGCGCCTGGAGTGTGGTGATCCAGTGCCCGAGGTCGTCGCTCGCGTGGACGGACCGGAGCGTCAGCGCTTCGGCGTACTCGGCGTAGGGCGTGGTCGGCGGCGCCGGCGGCTCCCCGCGCAGGGCGGTGGCCAGGTCGTCCAGCAGGACCAGCCAGGAGACCGAGTCGACGGCGAGGTGATGCACGGTGACCACGAGGGTCCGGGTCGACTCCAGCCACGAGAACGCGATGACGTCCCCGGACTCGGGGTCGAGGCGGTCGGCGGCCTCGTTCGCCGCGGTCGTGGCATCGGTGGTGTCCGGTCGTACGACGGTGATCTCGCGGGCCGGGTCGGTGCGGAGGGCCCATACGCCGTGCTCGACGCGCAGGCGCAGCCGGAGGGCCGGGTGCGTGGCCACGACGGCGTCGGCGGCGCGCTCGACGTCGGCGAACCCGGTGCCCTCGGGAGCGAGCAGCGTCCGGGCCTGAGCGAACCGGGCGAGGGATCCGCCGAGTTCCCGCTGGCGCAGGATGATCGGCGTGAGGGTCAGCGGGCCGTCCTCGCGGTGAGCGGGGGCTGTGCGCCGAGGTGTGCTTGTCGCCAGGTGCTCAGCGAGGGCGCGCGGTGTCTTGAGCAGGAACACGTCCCGGGGTGCGATCGGCAGTCCCTGCGCCCTGGCCCGGTTGACCACGGTGATGGCGACGATGCTGTCGCCTCCGGCGCGGAAGAAGTCGGTGTCGGCGTCGACGGTGGTGCCGGGCAGGGTTTCGGTGAAGATGTCGACGAGTGCGGCAACAGCCGTGCTTTCGCCGGGGGGTGCGCCGTGGCTCGTCGCGCCCCGCGGCGGAGCCGCCGTCATATACGGTTCCGCGCCCTTGAGGGTGCGTTCTGCCAAGGCCTTTCGATCCAGCTTGCCGTTGACCGTCAACGGCAGGGCGTCGATCGTGAGCACCCTGCCTGGAATCATGTGCACAGGCAGCTTGGACGACAGGCGATCCGTGAGGTCGGCGGGCACGCTGCCCACCACGTGCGCGACCAGGTGATCCCCGGTGGCTGCCACGGTGACAGCCACGTCGACCACTCCGTCCAGCTCCCTGATCGCGGCCTCCACCTCGCCCAGCTCGATGCGGAACCCCTTGAGCTGCACCTGGTCGTCGGCCCGCCCGGCGAACTCCAGCTCGCCGTCGAGTGTCCGCCGGGCGAGGTCGCCCGTGTGGTACATGCGGGAGCCGTCGCCCGCGAACGGATTCGCCACGAACCGGGCCGCGGTGAGCCCCGGCCTGCCCAGGTAACCGAGCGACACCTGGTCGCCGGCGACGTAGATGGCACCGACCCGGCCCGGCGGCACCGGCCGGAGCCGGTCGTCGAGCAGGTAGGTGACCAGGCCGGGAATCGGGCCGCCGATCGGGCTGACGTCGTCGCCGGAGTCGAAGTCCTCGTCGGTCAGCACCCGGTGGGTGACGTGGACGGTGGTCTCGGTGATGCCGTACATGTTGACCAGCTCGGGCGAGGCGGTGCCGTGCCGCCCGACCCAGCCGCGCAGCCGCCCGAGGTCCAGCGCCTCGCCTCCGAAGATGATCCGGCGCAGTGCGGGCAACGGTTCGCCGGCCTGCCGGTCGGCCTCGATGAACTGGTAGAACGCCGAGGGGGTCTGGTTGAGCACGGTCACCCCGCGCTCGCGGACCAGCCGGTGGAAGTCGACCGGGGAGCGGGTCAGCCCGTACTCCGGAACCAGCAGCTGGCCGCCGTACGCCAGGGCTCCCCACAGCTCCCAGACCGCGAAGTCGAAGGAGAAGGAGTGGAACTGGACCCACACGTCGTCCGGTCCGAAGGCCATGTCGGGCCGGGTGTTGGCGAGCAGCGTCACCACACTGGAGTGCGGGACGACGACGCCCTTGGGCCGGCCGGTCGATCCGGACGTGTAGATCACGTACGCGGGGTCCTGCCAACTCACCTCGGACCGGGGGGCGTCCCCCACCGGCGGTGCGTCGCCCCGCACCAGTACCAGTGCCGGCACACCGGACCGGGCCAGCAGCTCCGTGAAGCGGTCCCGCTGGTCGCGATCGACGAGGACGACCTGCGGAGCGGCGTCGGCGAGGATGTACTCCAGCCGGTCGTCCGGGTACGCCAGGTCCAGCGGCACGTACGCGCCGCCCGCGCTGACGACGGCGACCAGGGCGACGACCTGCTCCAGGGAGCGCGGGACGGCGACGGCGACCCGCTTGCCCGGCCCGACACCGGCCGTGCGCAGGGCGGCTGCCAAGTCGTTCTTGGCCTCGGCCAGTTCGCCGTACGTCAGGGTCCGGGTGCCGCCGTCGAGACCGCACTGCGTGACAGCTGTGGCCGCGGGGTCGCGGTGCGCGGCGGCGTCGAACAGCGCGCCCAGCGTCGTCGGGGTGATCGGCGCGGGCAGCCGCCCCGGCTCGCGCGCCAGGTCGCCGACCAGGGCGTCCGGGCGGGTGAGCAGGCCGGTGAGGTGCGCGGAGAACGTGCGCAGGATCGCCTGGGCACTCGCCTCCCGCAGCAGCTCGCCGTCGTAGATGAGGTTGAAGCGCGGACGGCCGTCGAGCGCGCGCTCCACCACCAGCGTCAGCGGGTAGTGGGGAGCGCCCTCGTTCACGATGTCGGTGATGACCAGCGTGTCGCCGGGTCGCCGCAGAGCGGCGGCATCGGTCGCGACGTCGAACACCACCAGGGTGTCGAACAGGGAGCCGACGTCGGCCTGGCGGCTGATCCTGGCGAGTGAGATGTGCTGGTGCGGCAGCACGGCGCTCTGATGGTCGCGTACCGAGGCGAGCAGCTCGCCCGCCGTGGTCGTGCCGGTCCAGCCGGCACGCACGGGGATGGTGTTGATGAACAGACCCACCATGTCCTCGATGCCGGGCACGTCGGCGTCGCGCCCGGACACCGTCGAACCGAACACCACGTCCGTGCTGTGCAGGATGCCGCCCAGGGTCACGGCCCAGGCGCTGTGCACGGCGACGCTCAGCGGAACGCCGGCCGAGCGGGCGGCGGCGTCGATGTCGCCCTCCGGCTCCACGGCGATGTCGGTGAACCGGTCGGAGGGGGTGTGCCCCTCGGCGACCAGTGACGGGCCGGGCAGCTCGGCGAGTTGCCCGCGCCAGACGCGGTCGCTCTCGTCGTCGTCCCGTCCGGCGAGCCAGCCGACGTAGTCGGAGAAGCCGCCGACGGGGTACACGGTCCCCGGCGCGTGGTACTCGGCGAGCAGCGCGCGGAGCATCGGCGGCACCGACCAGCCGTCGGCGATGATGTGGTGCACGGTCTGCACCAGGACGCTGCGGCCGGAGCCCGTGCGGACGAGCGTGTACCGCATCAGCGGGCCGGTGGCCAGGTCGAATCCGGCGCGGCGGTCCCGTTCGGCCAGCTCGCGTATCCCGGCGTCGGTGATGCCGGGGCGGTCCAGCGTGGTGAAGGGCGCCTCCACGCCGCTCTCCAGCACGGAGACCACCCGGCCGTCGGCGAGGGCCACGAACCGCGCGGCGAGGTTCGGGTACAGGCTGAGCAGGCGGGTGGCGGCCGCCGCGAGCCGGCCGGCGTCCACCTCGCCGTCCAGGGTCAGGAGTTGCTGCTCGACGTAGGCGCCCGCGGAGTCGTCGTCGAAGACCGAGTGGAAGTACAGGCCCTCCTGCAGCGGGGTCAGCGGCAGGATGTCCCGCAGCGCGGGGCCGTCCAGGTCGTCGACGTCGGTCTGGGTGAGCGGCACCAGGGCGAAGTCGCTGGGCGAGTGGCCGCCCCGGTCGAGGGCGGCCAGTCCGGCCAGGGCCGCCTCGAAGTACTCGCCGAGGGTGGTGATGTCCTCGTCGGTGAACATGCCGTCCGGCCAGGAGATGGTGGTGACCAGTTCGTACGCGCCGGTGGCGGCGGGTTCGGCGATGGCGTTGAACTCCAGGGGGCGCGGCAGGCGCATCCTCGGGTCGCGCTTCTCGCCCAGCTGGCCGGTGGCGCGGGCGAGTTGCCAGTCCCCGGCGGCGCCCGCGTCGAAGCGGCCCAGGTAGTTGAAGAGGACCTGCGGGGCGGGCGCGTCGAACTCGGTGTGGGTGAGGTAGCGCAGGGCGCCGTAGGAGACGCCGTTGTCCGGCACCTCGGCGAGATCCTCCTTGACCGCCTTGAGCGCGGCGGCCAGGTACGCGGGCGCGGTGAAGTCGGACGCCGCGCCGGGGTCCACGGTCACCGGGAACAGGGTGGTGAACCAGCCCACGGTCCGCGACAGTTCGGGTTCAAAACCGGCGGAGCCCGCCACGAACTGTCCTTCGCGGCCGTGGCCTTCGAGTTCGATGTGCGCGAAGGTCTGGTCCTGACCGAGGTCGCGACGCCGGCGGGCGAGCGCGACGGCGAGCGCGGTCAGCAGGACGTCGTTGACGCCCGCGTGGAACTTCGCGGGGATCTCGCCCAGCAGCGCGGCCGTGACGTCGGGGCCGACCGAGACGGTCCGGGTGCGCTCCCGCGCGACGGTGTCGGCCTCGGACAGCGCGCGCCTGCCGACCGGCCCGTCCGTCCCGGGCAGGGGGCGCCAGTAGAAGGAACTGTCCGCGTCGAACGCCGCACGCTCCAGAAGCTGCGTCCAGCGCCGGAACGACGTGCCCACCGGGGGCAGTTCCACCGGCGTGCCGGAGGTGAACTGCCGCCATGCCGTGGCCAGGTCCTCCATCAGGATCCGCCAGGACACGCCGTCGATCACCACATGGTGGGCGACCAGGACCAGCTGTCGTGCGGTGCGGCGCCAGACGGCCCGCAGCATCACGCCGCCCGCCGGGTCGAGTCCGTCGGTGGCGAGTGCGACGCACGCGTCGAGCGGCCGGTCGCTCTCCTGCCAGGACGCGGTGGCCTCGTCGGCCTCCGGTATGTCGAAGCTCCACCGGTCGCCGCGCACCAGCCGGGCGCGGAGCATGTCGTGGCGGCGGACCAGGGCGGTGAGGATCTCGTCGAGGGCGTCGGCGGTCAGGTCGGCCGGGGTGTTCAGTACGACCGACTGGACGAAGCCGTCGATCGCGTCCGTGGTCTCGCCGAGCCACTGCACGATGGGTGAGCCGACGACGGGGCCGGTGGCGACGTCGCGGTGGTCCACGGTGGAGACGTCCTCCCGGCTCGCCACCGCCGCCAGCGCCCCCACGGTGCTGTGGGTGAAGATCTGCCGTGCCGTGACGTGCAGACCGGTGTCGCGCAGCGCGCTCAGCAGCGAGATGGCCAGGATGCTGTCTCCGCCGAGCTGGAAGAAGTCCTGGTCGACGCCGACCTCTTCGAGCCTGAGCACCGCCGCGACGGCGGCGCACACCGCGCGCTCGTTCTCGGTCGTCGGCCGGGTCAGCTCGCCCGTGTTCATCGTGGGTTCGGGCAGGGCGTTCCGGTCGAGCTTGCCGTTCGCGGTGAGCGGGAACTCCGTCATGACGACGATGTGGGCGGGCACCATGTACTCGACCATGTGCCGGCCGGCCCATGCCTTGACCTCGTCGGCTCGCAGGTCCTCGTGCCCGGCGGCCGGGATGACGTAGCCCACGAGGTAGGTGCCGCCCGCCGTGTTCTTCTTCGCGACGACGCAGGTGTGCCGTACTCCTGGGTGCTCCGCGAGACCGACCTCGACGTCCTCGATCTCCAGCCGCATGCCGCGGATCTTGATCTGGTTGTCGGCCCGGCCGAGGAAGTCCAGCGATCCGTCCGGTGCGAACCGCGCGAGGTCACCGGTCCGGTACAGCCGGGAGCCGTCGTCGGCGAAGGGGTTGGCGACGAACCGGGAGGCCGTCAGGCCGGGGGCGTTGACGTATCCGCGGCCCAGGAGGAATCCACCCACGTAGAGTTCGCCGCCGACCCCGACCGGGACCGGGCGCAGTTCGTCGTCCAGTACGTACAGCTGGGTGTTCGGGTTGGCCTTGCCGATCGACGTCGACAGGCGTTCGGCCGCGCCCCGGTAGATGACGTGCGAGACGCCGATCGTGGTCTCGGCCGGGCCGTAGCCGTGGTACATGGGGATGTCGAGCCTGGTGCGGAACCGCTCGTACAGCTCCGGGGTCAGCACCTCGCCGCCGCACCACACGTGCCGCAGGCTGTCCAGTCTGCCGGAGTCGCCCGCGATCTCCAGCAGCACGTCCAGCATGGACGACACCAGGTACGTGAAGGTGACACGCTGCTCGGCGATCACGCTCAGCAGGTGGTGCGGGTCGCGTTCGCCACCGGGCCGCAGGATCACCAGCCGGGCACCGCTCACCAGCGGGAGGAAGATCTCGTTGATGGAGATGTCGAAGGACAGGGGCGCCTTGAACAGGGACGCGTCGTCGTGGCCGAAGCGGAGGATCTCGTCGACCTGCCAGAGCAGACGCTCACTGATCGCCTCGTGCCGGATCATCGCGCCCTTGGGCCGCCCGGTCGATCCGGACGTGAAGATCACATATGCCAGGGCGTCGCCGAGGACGGTCACCTCGGGCCCCTCGGTGGGGTAGGCGCCGTACGCCCAGTCGTCCAAGTCGACGGCGACGGCTTCCGGTTCGTGCGGGTCGTGCTCGCCGGAGTCGTTGAGCTGGGCCACGACCCGGGCGTCCTCGATGACGACGGCCCGGCGTGCTGCGGGCCACTGCGGGTCGAGCGGCACGAAGGCGCAGCCGGCCTGGAGCACGCCGAGCAGCCCGATCACCATGTCGGCGGAGCGGCCCAGTGAGATGCCGACGACCTGTTCTGCGGTGAGTCCGCGTTCGATCAGGTGGTGGGCCAACTGGCCGGACATTTCCAGTGCCTGACGGTAAGTGAGCGACCGGTGCTCGTCGACGAGGGCGACGGCGTCCGGCCTGGTTCGCGCCTGCTCGCGGAACATCTCCACGATGGTCGGGCGCACCCGGTCCGCCCGGGTGTCGTTCCATTCGGCCAGGGCCTCGAGCCTCGCCGCCACGGTGGACGGGCCGACGGTTCCGATGGGCCGGTCCGGGAAGTCGGCCAGGTCGTCCAGCGCGAGCTGTGCGTCGGCGAGCGCGACTCCCTCCGGGACGGCGATGCTCCGCGCGTCCGCGCCCACCTGCCACCCCGCGGGCAGGCCCCCGCCGTTGTCGACCCATCCGAGGACTTCGGTGAAGAGGGTGCCGGGGGTGAGGTCGATGCCGTCGGGGCCCAGTCCCGTCGCCCAGTACGACAGCCCGATGGCGCATGCCGCGGCGATCGTCCGGTCGGTGTGGTCGCCGGTGCGCCGGCGTACGGCGGCCAGTTGCTCGGGGACAGCAGTACGTGACGAGAGCTCGGTTCCATCATCGAAGACTCCGCGTTCCTTCCACCGTACGAATGTCGGCCCAACTCACATCAGGGGTTGTTCAGCTGCCCTCTCGCCAGGCCCGCCACAGTCGTGCGTACCGGCCGCCCAGAGCCACCAGTTCCTCGTGTGTGCCCTGCTCCACCACACGTCCCGCGTCCAGCACCGCGATCCGGTCCGCCGCCATCGCCTGGGTCAGCCGGTGGGCCACGAACAACGTGGTGCGGCCCGAGCACGCGGCCAGCACGGCCCGCTCCAGCTCGGCGGCGCCTTCGCTGCCCGCCTCCGCCGTCGACTCGTCGAGCACCACGACCGGCGCGCGGCCCAGCACCAGCCGGGCCAGGGCGATCTGGGCGACCTTGGTGACGTCCAGGCGCTCACCGCCCTCGCCGACCGGGGTGTTCAGCCCCTCGGGCAGCGCGTCGACCCAGCCGTCGGCCCCCACCGTGCGCAGCGCCTCCATCAGCTCGGCGTCGGTCGCGTCCGGCGCGGCCAGCCGCAGATCGTCGGCGAGCGGACCGGAGAAGACGTGGGTCTCCTGCGTCAGGATGCTCACCAAGGCGCGGGCTCCGGCCTCGTCCAGACCGGCGAGGTCGGTCGACCCGACGCGTACCGACCCGGCCTGCGGGGTTCCGATGCCCGCGATCAGCGCGGCCAGGGTCGTCTTGCCGGCACCCGTCGCCCCCACGAGCGCGAGCGACCCGCCGGCCGGGATCGTCAGGCTGACGTCCCGCAGCACCGGTTCCTCACCGCCGGGATAGCGGAACGTCAGGCCCTCCACCGTCACCGGGTAGGGCCCGGCGTCCGCCGGCTCGACGGCCGTGTCGCCCACCAGCCGGTCCTCCGTGGGCTCCGCCAGTACCCCGACGAGCCGGGTCAGGCTCGCGCCCGACTTCTGTGCCTCGTCGAAGGTGAACATGATGGCGCCGAGCGGGACGAACAGCCGGTGGAACAGCAGCGGGGCCGCCGACACCTCGCCCAGGCTGGCGGCATCGGCTTCCAGCAGCGCGTAGCCGACGAGGAGGATCAGGACCAGCCCGATGAACTCGGCGCGGTTCTCCCGGCCGACGAACCGGCCGAAGAACCGGAACACCTCGATGCCGAGGTCGCGCACCCGCCACGACTCCTGGCCGACCTTCTCGCGGAAGGCGCCCTCGAGGCGGTACGCCCGGACCGTGTCGATGCCGTTCAGGCCGCTGATCAGCGCCTGCGCCCGGTCGGCCTGTGCGGCCCGCTGCTCGCGGTAGAGCGGGGCGGACCGGGGGAGGTACCAGCGCAGGGCCAGCGCGTAGGCGGGCAGCGCGCCGGCGCCGGCCAGGCCGAGCCGCCAGTCCAGTCCGAACATGCCGACCGTGGCGATGACGACCAGCACGCCCGCCGAGAACACGGTGGGGATGGCCGTACGGATGCCCTTGGAGATGACGGCCACGTCGTCACCGACCCGGGAGAGCACGTCTCCCCGGCCGACCTGCTCGATCCGTGCGCTCGGCATTCCCAGCACCGCGCGGACGGCGCCTTCGCGCAGCCGCGCGAGCAGATCCGCGCCCAGCCGCCCGATCAGGTAGGTCGACACCGCGGTGGCCGCCGCGCCGAGCAGTGCGGCGGCCACCATCAGCGCCCCGATGGTGACCAGGATCGACCGCGCTTCGCCCTCGACCACCCCGTCGACCACACGCCCGAGCAGGAGCACGGGGAGCACTTGGAGCGCCGCCCCGGCCACCGTGGTGAGCACGGTGGCGACCGTCAGCCAGGGCACTTCGCGGCAGTGCGCCGCGACCCATCGGGAGGCCTCGCGTCCGGTCGCCGTGCGCAGGGTCGCCGGGGCGACACGCGTGTCGGTGGTGCTCACACCTGGCCGACCGACTTGACGAGCTCGTCGATCGCGTACGGCATGGAGAGCAGGGTGCCCTGCGAGATGGCCGCGCCGACCGCCGGGCCCTCGCTGTCCAGCAGGTACGACACCTTGCCGTTCTTGACCGCGTCGAGGTTGGCGAACAGCTTGAACTTCTTGAGCGCCTGCGTGTCCGCCTTGTCGTTGATGACGAAGATGCGGTCGACGTCGACCAGGTCGATGCGTTCGGGTGAGAGCTTGGTGTAGAAGTCGCCGTCCGCGACCTTGTCGATCTCGGTCTGGTACTTGAAGCCGATGCCCGACACCAGCCGTCCGCGCACGTCGGTGGAGGTGAACGGCGCCACCGAGTCCTCGTACCAGGACAGCGCCACGGCGGTTTCCTTACCGAACTCGGGGTGCGCCTTCTTGGCCGCGTCGAGCCGGTCCTGCACGTCCGCGATCATCTTCTCGCCCTCGTCGGCCTTGCCGAGGGCCTTGGCGATCTGCAGCGCGTTGTCCTGCCAGGGCGCGCTGAACGGCTCCTTCTCGGCCTTGGTGCGGCCCACCGTCGGAGCGATCTTGGAGAGCTTGTCGTAGCCGGCCTGATCGACCTCGGAGTAGACCGCGATGATCAGGTCCGGGCGCAGGGCGGCGATCTTCTCGTAGTTGGGGCCGGAGTCACCGTTCTTCATGATGACCTCGGGCTTGGTGTCGCCCCACTTGTCCTTCACCCAGGGCCACTGGGTGTTGATGTCGGGGCTCTTGCCCGCTGGGTTCGGGTACTGGTCGGTCATGCCGACCGGCTTGATGCCGAACGCCAGGACGGTCTGGTCGTCCGTGTAGCCGACGGTGACGACCCGCTCGGGAGCCTTGGTGATCTTGGTGGATCCGAATGCGTGCTCCACCGTGACCGGGAATACGCCCGCGGCGGCAGTCGAGTCGGTGTCGCTCGCGTTGTCCGTCGAGTCCGACGAGCCGGAACCGCACCCCGCGAGGAGGCCGACGCCGAGTGTCGCGGCGGACAGTGCGGCCGCCAGCCGCCGCCACGGCTTCGTCCGCGTCGTTCTGTTGAGGAGCATCCGCATTCCCCTTGCTTTCGCGCTTTCCACTGCACCCCCGTCTAAGGGCAGGCAAACCTTAGCGTGTGCAGATGAGGTTAGCCTAGCCTAACTTCTCCAACTTTATCGGGATCTAGGAGAGTTCGACGTGCGCGCGCCCTACCGGCACGATGAGCGGCCGGTCACTCACGGGGTCGTCGATCACCTCTGCGCGCAGTCCGAACGCCTCGTGCAGCAACTCGGCGTTGATCACGTCACGCGGGTGTCCCTGCGCCAGGACCGAACCGGCCCTCATCACAATGAGGTTGTCGCTGTAGCGCACGGCCAGGTTGAGGTCGTGCAGCACCATGACGACGGTGCACCCCGACTCGTGCAGGTCGTCCACCAGGTCGAGCACGTCGATCGCGTGCGCCAGATCCAGGTAGGTGGTCGGCTCGTCCAGCAGCAGCAAGTCGGTGCCCTGGGCCAACGTCATGGAGATCCAGACGCGTTGACGCTGTCCGCCGGACAGGGAGTCCACCGGGCGGTCGCCCAGGTCGGACACGCCCGTCATGGCCAGCGCGCGCTCCACGACGGCGGCGTCGTCCGACGACCACTGCCGCAGCCAGCTCTGGTGCGGATGGCGGCCCCTGGCGACCAGGTCGGACACCGTCAGCCCCTCCGGCGCCACCGGGGCCTGCGGCAGCAGGCCGAGCTTCTTCGCCACGTCCCTGGTCCTGAGCCTGCCGATGTCGTCGCCGTCCAGCACGACCGTTCCCCTGGCCGGCTTGAGCAGCCTCGACAGCGTCCGCAACAGGGTCGACTTCCCGCAGCCGTTGGGACCGATGATCGTGGTGACGACCCCGGACGGGATCGCCACGTCGAGATCCTCGATGACCGTCCGGGCGCCGTACCCGACCGTGACGCCACGGGCCGCCAGCCGTGCGGCGTCGACGCTTTTGGACTCGATCTCGGTTGTTGTGTGCTGAGCACCCACAAGTCCCCCTCCGTTCATGCTTCCTGACCTTCGCACCGGGGCTACCTGAGGTTCGCCCGCACCAGCAGATAGACGAGGAAGGGGCCGCCGATCGCGGCGGTGACCACACCGACCGGGAGGCCGATCGGCAGCGCCGTACGCGCGACCAGGTCCGCGCCGATCAGCAACAGGGCTCCCACCACGCCGGAGGCCGCCAGCGGCGGCGTCGGGCACCTCGCCAGCCGCATGGCCACCTGGGGCGCCACCAGCGCGACGAACGGCACCGGGCCCGCGGCGCTCACCGCCACACCGGCCAGCAGGACCGCGCACAGCAACAGGACCGCACGCACCCGCGTGTACCGGACGCCCAGGCCCGCGGCGACGTCGTCCCCGAGATGCATCGGCTTGAACTGGAAGGCGACACACGCCACCACGGCCAACAGGACGAGCGTGCCCCAGAGCGCCACCCCGACCTCGTCCCAGGACCGGTCGTCCAGCGAGCCGACGAGCCACGCCTGGGCCCGGGCGACGTCCCTGATGTCGGCCGTGACCAGCAGCCAGGTCGTGATCGCCTCCATCACCGCGCTCACCGAGATGCCGATGAGGATGAGCCGGAAGCCGTCGATCCCGCGCCGCCACGCCAGGAAGTACACCAGCAGACCGGTGCCGAGTCCGCCGGCGAGCGCCGCCGCGGACAGGCCCACGGAGTCGACGATCGCCGCGGCGGTCCCGCCCGACACCGTCACCAGGAACACCGCGACCGCACTGGCCCCCGAGGTGATCCCCAGAATGTCGGGGCTGGCCAGCGGGTTGCGCGCGACGGACTGCGTGATGGCCCCGGACACCCCCAGCGCGATGCCCACGACGAGCCCGGCCAGGGCACGCGGCATCCGCAGGTCCATGATGACGAACTCGTCGACCTGCTCACCCCGGCCGAGGAGCGTGGCGATCACCTGGGGCAGGCCGATGGGGAAGTCCCCGACGCCGATGGACAGGCAGAACACCAGGAAGGCCGCCGCCGCGAGGAGCAGGGTGACGAGGACGATCCAGGGCCGCCAGACGAACGACACCCCCGCGAACCGCAGGCCCGGCGCCACCGATGTCTTCACGTCCGCCCCGTTCGGCCGCACAACCGTCTCGTTCATGCGTTCTTGAACTTTCCGCGCCAGACCAGCCCCGCGAAGAACGGGGCACCGAGGAGAGCGACCAGGACACCCGCGTCCAGCTCGCTCGGCCGCACCACCAAGCGGCCGACGATGTCACAGACCAGCAGGACGACGGCTCCGAGCAGACCGGCGTACGGCACCAGCCAGCGGTAGTCCGGCCCGGTCAGGTAGCGGGCCACATGGGCCACCATGAGCCCGAGGAACGCGATGGGTCCGCACGCCGCCGTGGCCGCGCCCGCCAGCAGTGTGATGGCGGTGATGCCGACGGTCCGGCTCAGTGCGATGTTGACCCCGAGGCCCCGCGCCACGTCGTCGCCCAGGTTGAGCAGGTTGAGGGCGGGCAGCGTGGTCACCGCGAGCACCAGCCCGACCACGATGAATCCGGTCACCGGCCAGATGACGTCGAAGCCGACACCGGCCACGGAGCCCGCGTTCCAGAACCGGAGCGCGTTCAGCGACTCCTTGTCGGACAGCGCGACCGCCGTGGTCATCGCCATCAGGAACACCGCGACCCCTTGGCCGGCCAGGGCGAGCGTCAGCGGGTTGCCGGCTCCCCTGCCGATGCTCGCCAGCCCGAACACGACGACACCGGCGGCCGCGGCGCCCAGGAAGGCGAACCAGACGTACTGGAAAGGGTCGGTGAGTCCGAACAGGGCGATCACCGACACCACGGCGAACGAGGCGCCGGTGTTCACCCCCAGCAGGCCGGTGTCGGCGATCGGGTTGCGGGTGTACCCCTGGATCAACGCCCCGCCGACGCCCAGGGCGATGCCCGCCACGATGGCGAGCACCGTCCGGGGCACCCGCACGGTCTGCACGATCAGCCTGATCTCGGTGAGCCGTTGGTCGGCGTCCGGCGCCGCGAACAGGCCGTGCCACACCTCGGCAGGACTCAACGCGCGCGCGCCGACGGCCAACGACGCCGCGCCCGCGATCACGAGGATCACCACCAGCGTGCCCAGACCCCCGACCCGCCGCCGCCGGGCCGGTGTTGTGCCCCCGAGCGCGGGGCGCTCCACTGCAGTCGTGCCCATGTCGACGTACGTTATCCCTTTGGTTCAGGAGAGCGGGCTAACGGGCGGTGCTGCCGGTCCCGTCGGCGACCGTCCGGACCTCGTCTGAGGCGGACTTGAGACCCCGTTCGAGGAGCGAGTCCAGAATTTCGCCGACCCTGATCGCGGTGTTGGACAGCAGGGACGACGTGATGCCGTGGGTGTGCTCCGTGCCGCCCTGCAGATAGATGCCGCAGCGCAGGCCGGGCTCGGTCGCGATGCGGTAGTCCCGCTCGACGCGGACCCGGCCCTCGTCGTCGCGCAGGCAGTGATCGGCGACCTCACCGAGGAGGCCGAGGGGGTCGGCGGGGCTGTAGCCGGTGGCGAAGACCACGACGTCCGCGTCGAGTGGCGTCTCATCGCCCGTGACGAGGGACGTCACGGTGGCACGGACCTTGTCCGGCGTCTCCTCGACGTCGGTGAGCCGGGACACGTTGAGGAAGCGGAGCCGCTCGGTGCCCAGGACCTTCTCCTGGTACATCTGCCGGTACAGGTCGTCGATCAGGTCGATGTCCACCACGGAGTAGTTGGTGTTGCCGTGGTAGTCCATGAGCCGGCGTTTGACGTTCTCGGGCGCGGCGAAGTACTCGTCGACCGCCTCGGGGTCGAAGATCCGGTTGGCGAAGCCGCTGTCGTCGGCGGGGCTGTAGCCGTAGCGGGAGAAGACCGCGCAGATCTCGGCCTCGGGGAAGCGGCGGTGCAGGTAGGCGACGTTCTCGGCGGCGCTCTGGCCGGCGCCCACGACGATGAACCGAGAGGGCGAGGTGCCCTCCAACTCATCCACCTTGGCGAGCAGTTCGCAGTTGTGCCAGACGCGGTCGCCGCGCTCCACGCCCTCCGGCATGATCGGGCGCAGTCCGGTGCCGATGACGAGGTTACGGGCCCGGTGGACCATGAGCCCCTCGCCCGAACGGACCGTCACTTCCAGGTGGTCCACGGCTCCGTCACGCATGACGGGCGCGACGCCGACGACCTCGTGACCGTAGGAGACCATGCCCTCGACCTGGGCCGCTGCCCACTCGAAGTAGTCGTGGAACTCCACCCGCAGCGGGAAGAGGTTCTTGTGGTTGATGAAGTCGATCAGCCGTCCCTTGCTCTTCAGGTAGCACAGGAAGCTGAACTCGCTGGCGGGGTTTCGAAGCGTCACCAGGTCCTTGAGGAAGGACACTTGCATGGTCGCGTCGTCGATGAGCATGCCGCGGTGCCAGCCGAAGCGGGGCTGCTGCTCGAAGAAGTGAGCGGAGATCGCCTCCTGCGCTCCGGCCCGTGCGTTGTGCTCGGCGATCGCGATCGCCATGGCCACATTGGACGGTCCGAAGCCGATGCCAATGAGGTCGTGTACCGGTGTTGCGTCACCAGGAAGAACCCGTGACATGTCTCTCCCATCGTGCGGGGCAGGCGCCAGTCAGGTGTGGGGAAAGTGCGAGGAGCGGGCACGCTGACGGAGCGACAACCGAGAACTTAGGTGAGCCTAAGCTTTCAAGTGCTGGTTCACAAGGGCCCGTTGTGCACTAAGGCAAGCCTTGCTTTACTTACCTCGGTTCAATCCCTGCCTTGAGGAGGAAGCCCATGCGGGTCGTCATGTTCGGTTACCAGACCTGGGGGCACCGCACCCTTCAAGCCCTCCTGGACTCCGAACACGACGTGGTCCTCGTGGTGACACACCCCAAGAGCGAGCACGCCTACGAGAAGATCTGGAGCGATTCCGTCGCCGACCTCGCCGAAGAGCACGGCGTCCCGGTGGTGATCCGCAACCGCCCTGACGACGACGAGCTGTTCGAGCGCCTCAAGGGGGCCGACCCGGACATCATCGTGGCCAACAACTGGCGCACCTGGATCCCGCCGCGCATCTTCGACCTCCCGCGCCACGGCACTCTCAACGTGCACGACTCGCTGCTGCCGAAGTACGCCGGGTTCTCCCCGCTGATCTGGGCCCTGATCAACGGAGAGTCCGAAGTGGGCGTGACCGCGCACATGATGAACGACGAACTCGACGCCGGCGACATCGTCCGGCAGGAGGCGGTGCCGGTAGGACCGACGGACACCGCCACCGACCTCTTCCACAAGACCGTGGATCTCATCGCCCCGGTCACCATCGGCGCGCTGGCCCGCATCGCCGCCGGCGAGACGGAGTTCACCAAGCAGGACCGGTCCCAGGCGAGCTTCTTCCACAAGCGGTCCATCGAGGACAGCCGCATCGACTGGACCTGGCCGGCCGAGGACCTCCAGCGCCTGATCCGCGCCCAGTCCGAGCCGTACCCCAGCGCCTTCACCTTCCACAAGGGCAAGCGACTCGAGGTCCTCGCCGCGGTGGTCTCCGAGGGCCGCTACGGCGGCACCCCCGGCCGCATCTTCTACCGCGAGGACGACGGCGTGGTGATCGTCGCCGGGGCCGACGCGCGTACCGGCCGCAACCACGGTCTGGCCATCACCCGCGTCAGGACGGAGGACGGCCGGGAGTTGGGCGCGACCGAGTACTTCACCTCCATGGGCGGCTACCTCACCAGTCGTCCCTGAACGAAGGGAGTCCGTCCGAGAGTCGTGGGCCGAGGCGGGCGGTCAGGTCATCGGAGGGGTGCGTTACATTTTGCTCCTCCTTGACCGCGATCACTCACGATCCCTCACGCTACGGAGCCGCCACCCCATGAGCGACATCGTCAACGGACTCGGCAGGGCCACCGCCTACGGCGGACTGGGCCTGGTCCTGCTGGTCCTCGGCATCGTCCTGGTCGACGTGCTGACGCCCGGAAAGCTCGGTCGGCAGATCTGGGAGCAGCGCAACCGCAACGCCGCGATGGTGCTCAGCTCCGCGCTGCTCGGTATCGGTGGCATCGTCTTCACGTCCATCTGGACGACCTACGAGGACTTCGGCAAGGGACTGGTCTCCACAGCGGCGTTCGGCCTGTTGGGTCTGGTGATGATGGCGGTGGCGTTCCTGGTGGTCGACCTGATCACGCCGGGGCGCCTGGGCGCGGCACTGGTGGAGCCGGAGCCGCATCCCGCGGTCTGGGTGACGGCGTCCTGCAATCTCGCCGTATCGGCCATCCTTTCGGCTTCCATCGCCTGAAAGCGCCTCCCCCGCAGGACGGTCGGCTACCCGGTCGGCCGGCCTGACCCGGCCTGCTGACCCGCTGGGCGAGCCAGCAGACCGACGGTCGCGGAGAACAGCCACGGCAGCCGTTGCGCGACGGGCACCAGCGCCGCGCGGGCCGGGAGCGTCCTCGTCGCGCCGAGCAGCGCGTGCGTCAGCCAGCGGTAGCGCCGGGTGAGCCGCCGCCACTCCCGCTCGTAGGCCGTCAGGTCACCGTTGACGATGGCCCGCACCGCGGCAGGCGCCTGCGCGAGCGCCAGCGCGATGCCCTCGCCGGTCAGCGCATCGACGTAACCGGCGGCATCGCCCACCAGCAGCACCCGGCCCGCGGTACGCGCGCTCGCGGCCTGGCGCAACGGGCCTGCCCCACGGACCCGTCCGGCGCGGCCGGCCCCGGCCAGCCGCGCCCGCAACTCGGGGAAGGCGGCGAGGTGGTCGTCGTACGACCGGCGGGCGGTGGTCAGCACAGCGACGCCCACGAGGTCGTCGGCCACCGGGGTCACATAGGCCTCCGCCTCGCGGGCCCAGTACACCTCCACGTGGTCGCTCCAGGGGCGAGCGAGTAGTGACGCCGCAGCCCGTGCCGCGGACGGGCCCGGCGCGGCCGGTTCAGCCCGAGGGCGCTGCGGATGGGTGAGTGCAGTCCGTCGGCCGCCACGACATGGCCGGCGCGCGTGCCGTCGACCACCACCCCGTCCTGGTCCTGCTCGACGTGACGCGCGGTGCGCTGGTCCACGCGTACGCCGGCTGCCAGCACCGCCTCGCGCAGCAGCGCGTGCAGCGTGGTACGACGCACCCCGCGCCCCGGGCCCGCTCCGAAGTCGGCGTCGACGTGGCGGGGCCCGGCCACGTAGCGGATTCCTCGCAGGTCGTACCCCGGCGGGTGCACGCCCAGTGCCGACAGGGCGGCGACGGCGCCCGGCATCAGGCCCTCGCCGCACGCCTTGTCGACGATGCCGGCCCGCTGCTCCCAGACGGAGACGTCGAGCCCCGCCCGGGCCGCGTGCAGGGCCGTGGCCAGGCCCGCGGGTCCCCCGCCGACGACGAGCAGGTCCATGCGTGCCTCCTCAGGCCAGCCGTGCCAGGGCAGCGTCCTCGGCGCGGATGCGAGTGGCGAGCAGGGCGGCGTTCAGCGCGGTGAAGACGACAGCCGTGGCCCAGGCCGAGTGCACGAGCGGGAGCGCGAGTCCCTCGACGACGACGGCGACGTAGTTCGGGTGCGGAATCCAGCGGTAGGGGCCGCCGGTCACGCGCGCGGCGCCCGGCACGACGATCACCCGGGTGTTCCACTGCCGGCCCAGAGTGGTGACGCACCACCAGCGCAGCCCTTGCGAGACGGCGACGAGGGCGAGCATGGCCCAGGCCAGGACCGGTACGGCGGCCGGCCGGCGCACCCACACCTCCACGAGCGCGCCGACGAGCAGGCCCGTGTGCAGCACCACCATGAACGGGTAGTGCCCGCGCCCGGACTCCACGCCGCCCCGCGCGAGGCTCCAGGCGGCGTTGCGGCGGGAGACGGCCAGCTCGGCGACCCGTTCCAGGCCCACGGCCAGCACCAGGAGGGTGAACAGGGCCTCGCTGCTCACTGTCCGCCCCCGGGGGCGCGCAGGAGCACGAGTTCGGAGCAGAAGCCGGGGCCCATGGCGAGCATGAGCCCGTAGGAGCCGGGCGGGGGTGGGCGGTTGGCGAGCGTGTCCGCCATGACGTGCAGCACCGAGGAGGAGGACAGATTGCCGATCCGGCGCAGCGAGTCCCAGGTCACACCGAGCGCGTCCCGCTCGACGCCGAGGGCGTCCTGCAACGCCTCCAGGACCTTGGGACCGCCGGGGTGGGCGACATACCAGTGGAGGTCGTCGCGGGTCAGCCCGTGGTCGGCGAGGAAGCCGCGGACGTCGTCGCCGACGTACCGGCGCACCAGGTCGGGGACCGCGGCGTCGAGCACGACCCGGAAGCCGCCGGAGCCGATCTGCCAGCCCATCATGTGTTCGGAGTCGGGGTAGAGACGGCTGCGCGAGGCGAGCACTTCGCAAGCGGCGGGGTCGTCGGACTGTGCGAGGGGATGCTCGCGGCCGACGGCGACCACGGCAGCCGCACCGTCCCCGAACAGGCCGCTGGCCACGAAGTTGGCGACCGAGGTGTCGTCGCGCTGGAGCGTCAGGGAGCACAACTCGACCGACATCAGCACCGCCACCGCGTCCGGGCGGCCGCGCAGCAGGTCGTGCAGGCGGGCGATGCCGGCCGCGCCGGCGACGCAGCCGAGGCCGACGAGGGGCAGGCGCACCACGTCGGGGCGCAGTCCGATCTCCGCCGCGACGCGGGCCTCGAGGGAGGGCACGGCCAGGCCGGTCACCGTGCACGAGAGGATGTAGTCGACATCGGCCGGTGTGAGGCCGACGCCCTTGAGCGCGTCGACGACCGCGCGACCGCCGAGTTCGACGCCGGCCCGGATGAAGACGTCGTTCGACCGGCCGAAGTCCTCGATCCGGCCGTACTCCTCCAGCGGAAGCACGGTGTGCCGGGTCTCGACACACACGTTGCGGTGGAACCGCTCGACGACGCCGCGATCCACCCTGTTGCCGACCAGCGTGCTGGTGAAGGACTCGGTGATCTTCTCCTGCCGGTGGCAGTGTTCGGGCAGGGTGCCGCGGACGCTGAGGACGCGCATGGTCATGCTGGCTCCTGAAATGGGGCGGTGGGGCGCGGCGGTGCCGACGAGCCTGGCGGCGCCATCAGCCGGCCGTCAGCAGTACGACGTCGAGCAGGGCGATGCTCACCGCGGCGCGGAAAGGAGCACGCCCGCGGGCGAACCACGTGAGCACCGCGAGGGCGACCACCACGGCCAGGGCCACCCACGTCCACGCCTGAGGGGATCCGGCGGGACCGGCCACGGCGAGTACCGAGGCGGCGGTGAGCAGCACGGCGGCCAGGCCGCGCGAGCGGCGTTCGCCGATCCGGTGCGGCAGGCCGCGGACACCGGTGAGTTCGTCGTCAGCGAGGTCGGGCAGCACGTTGAGCAGATGCGCTCCGACGCCGAGCACGGCGCCGGCAGCGGTCATCCACCACGGCGCCCAGCTCGGGGCCGGGCCGGCGAGGGTGACGACCGAGGGCAACGTCCCGAAGCCGCACGCGTACGGCACCCAGGACCACCTGGTCGCCTTGAGCCCGAGGTTGTAGGCGTGTCCCGCGCCGGTGGCGAGGACGACGTTGGCCAGCGCGCTGCGCCAGCCGACGAGCAGGGACAGCAGGACGGAGGCGAGTGCGGCCACGACCAGGGCACGCGCCACCCAGCGGGCCGGGAGGGAGCCGACGGCCAACGGCTTGTCGGTACGGCCCACGGCACGGTCGCGCGAGAGGTCGAGCAGGTCGTTGCCCCAGCCGATGGTGAGCTGCCCGGTGAACACCGCCGCGGTGACGGCGGCAGCGTCCGAGGGGTGCAGGCCGCCGCCGAGCGCCAGCAGGCCGGTGACGACGGTGACCGCCAGTGCCGGCCCGCCGTGGGCGGCGGCGAGCAGCAGCAGTACCCGCGGTCGCCCGGGGCGCGCCGGCACCTCGTCGGCGGTCACGGGCATCACCCCACCACGTCCTTGTTTCCGGTCGACCCGGTGACCACGATGCGCATGCACCATCGGTCCCACGTCGCGCGTCCCCTCACACGAGGCGGTCCGGCATCCGGTGGAATCGGCGGCCCCGGGTGTACACCGGTCGCGTACGAGACGTCCCGTGCCCCGCTGTCGCCCCGACCTGCACCTACACTGATCCCATAAGGGACGTTTGTGACGTACCGGGGCCATCGTGCGCTATCAGCGGATGCTCGTGCCGGCCCTCGCCCTGGTCCTCGTGACGGTGCCCGTGATCTCCGTGCGGGCGCAGGGCGAGGAAGTCCCGCGCGGCCCCACGTTCGCCGCGCGCGCTCTGCAGGCGCTGATCGACGGTGTCCAGTTCGGGGTGATCATCGCGATCACGTCAGTCGGGCTCTCGCTGATCTTCGGCACCATCCATCTGATCAACTTCGCGCACGGTGAGTTCGTCACGATCGGCGCCACCTTCGCGTTCTTCCTCAACGTCTCCGCGGCCGGTCCTGGCTGGCACCTGGTTCCCGCCGCCCTCGCCGCGGTGGTCTTCGGCGCCCTGCTGGGCGGGGCGGTCGAGCGCGGCATCTGGCGCCCGCTGCGGGCCCGGGGCACCGGGCTGATCAACATGTTCATCGTCACCATCGGGCTCTCACTGCTGCTGCGCCACGTCGTACTCGTGCTGTACGGGACCCGGCCCGCCTCCTACGCCCAGTACGACATCCAGAGCGCGATCGGCCTGGGGCCGGCCGGCATCACCCCACGGGACCTCACCGTCACGGTGCTCGCCGTAGTGGTGCTCCTCGGCATCGCCGCGCTCCTGCAGAAGACACGGATCGGCACCGCCGTCCGGGCCGTCTCCGCCAACCGTGACCTCGCGGAGGCGTCGGGCATCGACGTGCAGCGGGTGGTGCTGTTCGTGTGGATGCTCAGCGGTGGGCTGGCCGCGCTCGGCGGGGTCTTCTTCGGCCTGGTCGAGATCGTCACCTGGGACATGGGCTTCAAGCTCCTGCTGCTCATGTTCGCCGGAGTCATCCTGGAGGGCTCGGCTCCGCCTACGGTGCCATGGTCGGCAGCCTCGTCATCGGCGTCGTCGCCCAGATGTCCACCCTGTGGTTCCCGGTCGACCTGCAGTACGCGTGGGCGCTGCTCGTCCTCATCGTCGTTCTCCTCGTCCGGCCGCAGGGCATCCTCGGCCGGGCCGAACGCGTCGGGTGAGGGGGTGCGCCGTGGACTTCTCCGCCATCGTCTCCGACGCCCTGCGCTCGGGAATCGGCCCCATCGCCGCCGTCTACGCGCTCGCCGCGACGGGGCTGAACCTGCACTTCGGCTACACGGGGCTCCTCAACTTCGGCCAGGTCGGATTCATGCTGGTCGGCGGCTACGGGCTCGCCATCACGGTGTCGACGTACGACGGCCCCATGTGGCTCGGCGTCCTGGGCGGGATCGCCTGCGCGATCGTGCTGGCCCTGCTCCTCGGCCTGCCCACCCTGCGGCTGCGCGCCGACTACCTCGCGATCACCACGATCGCGGCGGGTGAGGCACTACGGCTGTTCTACCGCTCCAACTGGGCCGAGCCGGTCACCGGTGGGGTGTTCGGGCTGCAGCGGTTCGCGAACGACTTCTACGCGCTCAACCCCGTCGAGCCCGGCACCTACGGCGTGTGGCTCGTGAGGTTCGGTTCCCGCGACCTCTGGGTGATGATCGTCGGATGGGCGCTGGTGCTCGTGACCGGCATTCTGCTCGCCCTTCTGATCCACAGCCCGTGGGGCCGTGTCATCCGGTCGATCCGTGAGGACGAGGTCGCCGCTCGCAGCCTCGGCAAGAACGTCTACGCGTACAAGATGCAGAGCCTCGTGCTCGGCGGCGTCATCGGGGCCGTCGCGGGCATGATGCAGGCGATCCAGGTGCAGTCCGTGAACCCGGACAACTACGATCCCGGCGTCACGTTCTTCCTGTACACACTGCTCGTCCTCGGCGGTGCCGGGCGGATCCTCGGGCCGGTCGTCGGCGCGATCCTGTTCTGGTTCGTCCTGAGCTTCCTCGACAGCGCGCTCCGCCAGGCCATCGACGCCGAGTACATCTCGCCGGACCTCATCAGTACCTCGGAGGTCGGCGCGGTGCGCTTCGCCCTGGTCGGGGTCGCCCTGATCCTGCTGGTCGCGTTCAGGCCGCAGGGGATTCTCGGCAGCCGGAAGGAGATGCTGCTCAGTGGCCGCTGACCCTGTCGTGTCCCGCACGGGCCGACTCTCCGCGATCGATCCCGAGCCGGGGGTGCGCAAGCCCGACTCACTGCTGGTCATGGACGAGGTGACCCGTACCTTCGGCGGCCTCGTCGCGGTGCGGGTCGAGCACCTGGAGGTGCAGCGCGGGACCATCACGGCGCTCATCGGTCCCAACGGTGCCGGCAAGACCACGCTGTTCAACGTGGTGAGCGGGTTCGACCGGGCCGACGGCGGCCGGTGGTCGTTCGACGGACAGCCGCTCACCGGCTCCCCGGCGCACCGGGTGGCGCGGCGCGGACTGGTCCGTACGTTCCAGCTCACCAGGACGCTCGCCCGGCTCACCGTGCTGGAGAACCTGCTGCTCGCCGCGCCCGGGCAACGCGGCGAGCGGGTGCTGCCCGCGCTGCTGCGACCACTGTGGCGCGGGCAGGAGCGGGAGTTCGAGCGCCGGGCCGACGAACTGCTGGACCGGTTCCGGCTCGGTCCCCTGCGCGACGACCATGCCGGCACGCTCTCCGGCGGTCAGCGCAAACTATTGGAACTGGCCCGCGCGCTGATGGCCCGGCCGGTCATGCTCCTGCTCGACGAGCCGATGGCCGGGGTCAACCCCGCGCTGACCCAGTCGCTGCTCGGCCACATCACGCGGCTGCGCGACGAAGGGCTGACGGTGTGCTTCGTCGAGCACGACATGGACGTGGTGATGGGCATCAGCGACTGGGTGGCCGTGATGGCCGACGGCCACCTGGTGGCCGAGGGCCCACCGCACACGATCGGCCGGAACGCCGCCGTCGTGGACGCCTATCTGGGCAAGCGGCACGACGAGCCGGAGGCAGCCGAGGAACAGGGCACGGAGGAGCAGGGCAGGGAGGAGTAGCGATGTCCACCGAGAAGCAGACACCGGTGCTGGCGGCCGACGACATCGTCGCCGGTTACGTCCCGGTGTGGATGTGCTGCGCGGCTGCAGCGTCGAGGTGCGGCCGGGTGAGGTGGTCGGGGTGATCGGCCCCAACGGCGCCGGCAAGTCGACGCTGGTCAAGGCCGTCTTCGGGCTGCTGCGGGTGCGCGGCGGCACCGTGCGGCTGCGCGGCGAGGACGTGACCGGCCGGCCCGCGCACGAACTGGTCCGGCGGGGCGTGGGCTACGTACCGCAACTGCAGAACGTGTTCCCCACGCTGACCGTCGCGGAGAACCTGCGGATGGGGTCTATCTGCGGCCCAAGGACCACGCGCGGCGGGTCACGGTGGTCGAGGAGCTCTTCCCCGTGCTGGCCGAGCGCCGCAAACAGAAGGCCGGCGCGATGTCCGGCGGCGAACGCCAGATGCTCGCGATGGCCCGCGCGCTGATGACGGAGCCGCAGCTGCTGCTGCTCGACGAGCCGTCGGCCGGCCTGTCACCGCTCCATCAGGACCATGTCTTCGACCGGTGCAGAATGATCAACAGCGCGGGCGTCGCCGTGCTCATGGTCGAACAGAACGCCCGCAGGTGCCTGCAGTTCTGCGACCGCGGCTACGTCCTCGACCAGGGCCGCAACGCGTACACCGGCACCGGCACCGCCCTGCTGCACGACGAGAAGGTGATCGAGCTGTACCTCGGCACGCTCGCCCGCGTCCGTTGACTCCCGCTGTCAGTCCTCCCGGTCACTCCTCGGCCGTGCTGGTCTCGGTGCTCAGGGTCTCCAGCTGCCCTTCGTCGTTGTAGCCGTACACCTCGATCGTCGCCTGGCCGGGTTCGCCCTTGTCGGTGAAGTTCAGCGGGCCGCTGACACCCTCGTAGTCGATGTCCCTGCCGTCGGCGAGCAGTTCCTTGCAGGCGGCGAACGAGTTGCACTTCTCGCCGTCCTTGGTGATCCCGTTCATCTCCCTCACGTACTCGCCCGGGTCGTCGGACTCCGCCTTCTCGGCGGCGAGCGCGGTCGTCGTCACGCAGTCGAACACCTGCGGTGCGAACTGGAGCTCCTTCAGATCCGGCGCGAACTCCTGGAGGTCCTTCACGTACTGCTCGTTCGACGCCGACGCCGGCGCGGTCCCCTTCATCCCGGAGAGCCGCTCCGGCTGGCCCGGGGCGACCAGCGAGGGCAGTTCCTCGCTGCGCAGTCCGTCGGCGCCGTAGACGCCGATCCGGTCGGGCCCGAGGCCGGACTCGATCATGCCCTGGAGGATCTGGGTGCCTTCCTCGAAGGCGATCACCACGGCGGCGTCCGGCCTGGAGTTCTCCATCTGCTGGACGACCTGGTCGAAGTTGGTCGCCTCGGGGTCGTAGGTCTCGGCGAGCGTCACCGTCGCGCCCCGCTCCTCGAGCGTCTCCCGGGTGGCCTCCATCAGGCCGCGCCCGTAGTCGTCCGCCCGCGCGACCAGGGCCACCCGGTCGTGACCGTCGCCGCGGACGACATCGGCCAGGATGGGCCCCTGCAACGCGTCGCTCGGGACGGTACGGAAGTAGAAGCCGTCGTCCTCGTAGTCGGTGAAGGTGGGAGCGGTGTTCGAACCCGAACACTGCACGACGCCCGCTCCGGTCACCCGGTCGATGAACGCCAGCGACATCCCGAAGCCGCGGCGCCGATGATCGCGTCCACGCCCGCCGCGAGGACCCGGTCCGCCGACTGCGCGGCAACGGCCTCCTGGCCCGCCTCGTCACTGGCGACCACATTCGGCACGGGCTTGCCCAGGACCCCGCCGGCGTCGTTGATCTTCTGTATCGCGAACTTCAGCGACTCGATCTGGGGTGGGCCGAGGTAGGCCAACTGTCCCGTCTCCGGCAGGACGTAGCCGAACTGGAGCTCACCATCGCCCGGCTCGGCATGGGCGGTACCCGTCGTACCGCAGACGGCAATCACCAGAGCAGCCGCGCTTGTGAGAATCGCGGACCGCCGTATCGACGCTTTCATCTCCGCCTCCGCTCGTTACGGCGGCGGTGGTCGACTGGCCGGCCATCCGCCCGCCATCTGTACTTGAGGGTAGAACTCATTCGGAGCCCGGAAAAGAATGAAACGTACACTTTTGCTATAGATCACGCTCCCCTCCCCGACCGGCACGGTGCGACGATTCAGCCCTCTGCGCCGACGGCTCCCTGGTCCGGCGCGTCGGTGCGCCTCAGCGCGAGGGCCGCGATGTCGTCGTCGAGGCGTCCGCCGCTGTGCCGGAGCAGATCCCGGTGCAGCTGGTCGAGCAGCTCGCCGGGGTGCTCCAGGTCCTGCCGCCGCATCCAGTCCGGCAACGGGAAGAACTGGCCGGTGTGGTCGCGGGCCTCCGATACGCCGTCCGTGTAGAGCAGCAACTGCTCACCCGGGGAGAAGGCGACGATGTCGACCCAGTAGCGGTCGCCGATGAGCTCTGCGAGGTTGAGGGCGGGGAGGGGATGGTGGGCTCCAGGACCCGGACCTTCCCGCAATTCGCGATCAGCGGCGGGGGATGCCCGCAGTTGAGGAGGCGCAGCTGGCCGCCGCCGCGCGGGATCTCGGCGAGGAGAGCAGTGGCGAAGTGCTCGGGCTGATCATGGACGGGAAACGCGGCGCTGTGGCGGGTGACGGTGGTCTCCAGGCGGTGGATGATGCCCTGCAGGTCGGGCTCGTCGTACGCGGCCTCCCTGAAACAGCTGATCACCGCCGAGGCCGCCCCACCGCGGACAGGCCCTTGCCCCGTACGTCGCCGATGAGCAGCCGGACCCCGTGCGGTGTGTCGATCGCCTCGTAGAAGTCGCCGCCGATGCGGGCCTGTTCCTGGGCCGCCAGATACAGCGACACGATCTCGACGTCCTCGATGCGGCGCGGCAGCGGACGCAGCAGCACCTGCTGGGCCGCGTCGGCGACAAGCCGGACCTGGAAGAGTATCTCCTCCCGCTGAAGTCGGACATGACTCCCGTATGCGGCTGCCAAGGTGACCGCGATGATCGCGGCCGAGGTGTACTGCGTCCCCAGATCGGTGTGGAAGAAGCTGAGGACGATCATCAGCAGCAGGCAGAACGCTCCAGCAACATCGTGGGCAGCACGGGCCACATCGCGGCCGCAAGGGCGGGCGCGGCGGGCAGAAGGCGGCTGAAGGCGATCTCCCTGGGCGTGGAGAACGCCAGGCCGGCGATGAGAACGGTCAGGACCAGGGGCGACAGCCGGGCAGCTTCCCATCGGCCGCTGTAGGCGGGGCGACGGCGCCACAACCGTGCAGGCGTGATCACAAAAGGCATCATATCCACCTAATCGGACACCGAGCGTGGGTCACGTACGGAGGGAGTGAGGCCGTACACGCACGGCCGCACGCACGGCCGCACACACGGCCGAGGCCAGTCGGACGGGGATCGGGCGAGCCCTGGCCACTTGGGATCACCGGTGTTACAAAGGTCGCATGGCGAGACCTGTCGCCCGCTTTCGACCCCTATCGGTCAAGCGCCTGATCGGCAAGAGCACGCGGAGCGTAGCCGGGCAGGTGTTGGTTTTCCAGGTGGCTCTGGTGGTGCTGCTCGTAGCCTGCGGCGTCCTCGCTCTCATCCTGCAGTCGGAGCGGGACACCAGCGCCGAGGCCAGGCGCCGCTCCACGGCCGTGGCACAGACCTTCGCGCACTCGCCGGGCGTCCTGGCGGCACTG
The DNA here is from genome assembly GCA_018195615.1 of Streptomyces tuirus. GTDB lineage: Bacteria > Actinomycetota > Actinomycetes > Streptomycetales > Streptomycetaceae > Streptomyces > Streptomyces tuirus_A. The sequence continues at coordinate 648,091 of JAGTPG010000002.1, forward strand.
CAGGCCCGGATCCGAGCAGGATTCTCCAGCCGCTCACCGAGGCGGCACGCCGGGCCGCCGGCGTCGACTTCATCGTGGTCATGGACACCGAGGGCATCCGGTACACGCACCCCTTGCCGGACCGGATCGGACAGCGGTTCGTGGGCGAGATCGGGCCGTCGCTGACGGGAAGGTGTACGTGGAGAGCGTCGACGGCCCGCTCGGCCGCGAGGTGCAGGCCACGGTCCCGGTCAGGAACGCCGGCAGCGAGGTGGTGGCCCTCGTCTCGGCCGGGATGAAGGTCGAGAACGTCGAAAGCCAGTTGACCCGGCAGCTACCGATCATCCTGGGCGCCGGGCCGGAGCGCTCGTGTTGTCCACCGGTGTGACGGCACTGGTGGGCAGGCGGCTGCGACGGCAGACGCACAGCCTGGCCCGGACGAGATGACCCTGATGTACGAGCACCACGACACGGTGCTCCACTCCGTCCGGGAAGGGGTGCTGATCGTGGCCGCCGACGGGCGGCTGATGCTGGCGAACGATGAGGCCAGGCGGCTGCTGGAGCTGCCCCGGACATCGAGGGACGGCTCGTCTCGGAACTGCCGGGCCTCGATCCGGGGATGAAGGCGCTGCTCGCCTCCGGGCGCGAGGCCACCGACGAGGTGCACCTCGCGGGAGAGCGGCTGATCGCGGTCAACCAGCGGCCCACGGGCGCGCGGGAGGCCCCAGGGAAACGGTGGTGACGCTACGCGACTCCACCGAGTTGCAGGCGGTGACGGGCAGGGCGGAGGTGGCACGGGAGCGGCTCAGGCTGCTGTACGACGCCGGACTCCGCATCGGTACCACCCTGGACGTGCTGCGCACCGCCGACGAGTTGGCGCAGGTCCCCATTCCTCGCTTCGCGGACTTCGTCACCGTGGACCTGGCCGACGCCGTCGTGCACGGCGAGGAGCCGGCCCCACGGCGACGGACATGCGACGCGCGGCCGTGTCCGGCATCGCGGACAAGCATCCGTTCTCCGAAAGGGGCCGGCTTTTCGACTATCTTCCCGCCACGCCCAGGCGCGGGCTACGGCAGCGGCCGCTCCCAGTTGGTGAGCGATCTGCCGACCGCCACGGGCTGGCGCGTGCAGGACCCGGAGCGGGCCCAGGCGATCATCGACTACGGCATCCACTCCCTCATCACCGCCCCATCCAGGCCCGTGGCGTCGTGCTGGGCATGGCCAGCTTCTGGCGCACGCAACAGCATGAGCGCTTCAGCGAGGAGGACCTGTCGCTGGCGGAGGAGCTGGTGGCCCGTGCCGCGATAAGCATCGACAACGCCCGCCGCTACACCCGCGAGCACGCCCTGGCAGTCACCCTCCAGCGCAGCCTGCTGCCGCAGGCCATGCCCGAGCAGAACGCCCTCGACATCGCCTACCGCTACCTCCCGCCCAGTCGGGCGTGGGCGGAGACTGGTTCGACGTGATTCCCATGCCGGGGAGCCGGGTGGCACTGGCCGTCGGAGATGTCGTCGGCCACGGCCTCCACGCAGCCGCCACGATGGGACGGCTGCGTACCGCGGTGCACAACTTCTCCGCCCTCGATCTGCCACCCGACGAGCTGCTGAGCCATCTGGACGACCTGGTCGGAAGCATCGACCAGAACGAGACGGCGGAGAGCGCGGCGGGCGTCGTGGGCGCCACCTGCCTGTACGGGATCTACGACCCCGTGACCCGCCGCTACGCCATGGCGCGTGCCGGGCATCTGGCTCCCGCGCTGGTCCGGCCCGACGGAACCGTCACGTTCCCGGACGTGCCCGCCGGTCCGCCCCTGGGCCTCGGCGGCATGCCGTTCCAGACCGCGGAGCTGTGCCTCGCTGAGGGAACCCTGCTCGTCCTGTACACCGACGGCCTCATCGAGGACCGCCGGCGCGACCTGGACGTGGGAATGGAGCTGCTGCGCGACGCCCTCACCGGCCACCCCGGCCGGCCGCCCGAGGAGACCTGCCAGGACGTGCTGGACAGTGTGCTCCCCGGGCGCCCCAAGGACGACGTCGCCCTGCTCGTCGCCCGCACCCGGCAACTGCCGCCCGACCGGATCGCCGACTGGGACGTACCGCCGGACCCCGCCGCCGTCGCGGGCATGCGCGACGCCGTGTCCCGAAGGCTCGAAGCATGGGGCCTTTCGGAGTTCGGCTTCACCATGGAGCTCATCCTGAGCGAGCTCATCACCAACGCCATCCGCTACGGCTCCGGGCCGATCCACGTGCGGCTGATCCGCGACCGTACGCTGATCTGCGAGGTGGCCGACAGCAGCAGCACCTCCCCGCATCTGCGGTACGCCGCGACGACGGACGAGGGTGGCCGGGGCCTGTTCCTGGTGTCGCAGATGGCCGAGCGCTGGGGCACCCGGTACACCCCGCAGGGCAAGGTGATCTGGGCGGAACAGGCCCTGCCCTAGGTCACATGAGTTCGTGGGCTTCGGCCAGGAGGAGATAGCCGGCGGCGGTCCAGGTGTAGGCGCGGTCGCGCAGGCCCGTTCCGGTGAGGGCGTCGAAGTTCTCCGCGAAGCCGTGGGTCTCGCACAGGACCCGGAACCGGGCGCTGATCTCGTCCGCGAGGCGGTGGTGGCCGGCGCGGCGCAGGCCGTCCTCGATGAGGACGGTGGCGGGTGCCCAGATCGGGCCGCGCCAGTAGCCGTCGGAGAGGTAGTGGGGGGAGTCGGGCCGCTCGGTGGCCAGTCCGTACGGGGTCAGGTGGGTCTCGATGCGGGCGGCCAGGGCCTTGCCGATGCTCTCGGGCAGGTGCTCACCCAGGGCCATCGGCATCAGGTCCAGCAGGCTGGAGCTGTCCCAGGTCCGCGAGCTGTCGACGCCACGGGCGACGAACCGCTCCCCCGTCCACAGCTCGTCGAGCATCGCGGCCTGGGTCGCCTCGGCGGTGCGGAGCCAGCGGCGGGCCTCGTCGGTGAGGCCCAGCTCGGTGGCCAGACCGGCGAGTTCGCGGAGTTGGAGGACGAGGAAGGCGGCCAGGTCGGCGGTGACGACGACACGCTCGGGTCGAAGGTGGTGGCGTTGTCCCAGCCGCTGTCGTTGCCGTGCTGGTAGTGCGGCAGGGCGGCGCCCGGTGCGCGGCGGGCGGTGAGCCAGAAGTCCGTCCATCGCGCCAACTTGCCGTAGATCTCGGCGAGTTCCGTCCGGCCCAGGGGTTCGGGCAGCCGTCTGCGCAGCCGGGAGAGCGTCCAGCCGTGGATGGGGGTTTGACGAAGTTGTAGAGGACCTCGGAGTGGGTCACCGAGTCGGGCAGGGCACCGGTCTCGTCCTGGTGGTCGAACGGCAGGGAGAACTGGTCCCGGGCCAGGACGGGCGCTCCGGGCGCCAGGGCGAGGGCGTTGAAGCAGTGGTCCCAGCTCCAGACCTTGTCCATCCAGTGCTTGGACATCAGCACCGCCGGGCGGGTGACGAGGGCCACCGGGCGGACCGTGGCCGACCACAGGACGTACGCGGCGAGTTCGGCGGCCGGGGTGTCGGACGAACGCCACGGGGCCACCGCGTCGGCGAAGGCGGCGAAGGAGTGATCGGCCGCCGCCACGACCTGGTCGAACGTCTGCGAAGGGGCATAGGGGCGTCGTGCGCTGTCCAGTTCCTCCACGGCCGCTTCCCAGAACCCGCCGGCATCTGGGTGAGGGTGAGGCCACGTTCGCCGGAGCCGAGGGCCTGGGTGCCGGACACCTCGGCGACGGAGCCCGACAGCACGGTGACGCGGTAGCGGCGCCCGGTCTCGTACGAGGTGAACACGTGCGCTGCGGCCACCGGGTCACGGTGGAAGTAGGTGCCCGTGAAGGGAGTCAGGATGTCCGCCGCGGCGGTGATGCGCAGGCCGAGTCCTTCGCCGCGCAGGCGGACGGTCTCCGGTGAGGCGTAGGCGAGGCCGATGCGCCCTCCCGCGCCGGTCCAGCTGAGCAGGCCCGGAGTCGCTGCGACGCGGGTTGCGGCCCGGGCGCCCGTCGTCGCGTCGAGGGGCGTGAAACGCAGGATGGCGTGCATGCCGTTCTGGTGCGAGACGAGGTGGAGGTCCTCGGAGCGTGTCTTCTCCGCGAGCACGGGAGAGATGCCGAACCAGGAGCCGTGCGTGCTGAACGGGATGTCGTGGAGGGAGAAGGCCGGGCCGGATCGGGCGGCGGTCATGGAGGGCTACTCGTTTCTTCAGCAGGGGTCACCGGAGGTGATCGTGAGGAGGTCAGTCCTTGACGGCACCGGCCGTCACGCCCGCGGCGACGTAACGCTGGGCGAGGACGAGGATCACCGTGGCGGGCAGGGAGGCCACGACGGCGGTGGCCATGATGGCGTTCCACTCCTGGTTGTTGTTGCCGATGTAGTGGTAGATGCCGAGGGTGATCGGCTCGTGGGCGCCGCCGTTGGCCAGCGTGCTGGCGAAGACGAAGTCGGACCAGGACCACAGGAAGGCGAACAGCGACACCGTGACGACGGCGTTGCGGCTCATGGGCAGCACGACCGACCGGAAGGTGCGCAGGGGCCCGGCTCCGTCCATCTGCGCGGCCTGCAGCAGTTCACCGGGGATGCCGGACATGAACGCGGTGAAGATCAGGACCGCGAAGGGGACGGCCAGGGTCGAGTCGGCGACGATGAGGCCGGGAACGGACTGGAGCAGGCCCAGTTGGAGGTAGATGGCGTAGAAGCCCATCGCCATGATGATGCCGGGGACCATCTGGGCGACCAGGAGCAGGAAGCTCAGCAGGCCACCGCCGCGTGGGCGGAGTTTCGCCAGTGCGTAGCCGGCGGGCGCGGCCAGCGCCACGGTCAAGGCGACCGTGCCCAGACCGATGACCAAACTGGTGCCGAGGTAGGGCAACTGCTGGTCGAGGACGGCGCGGTAGCCCTCGAACGTGCCGTGGACGGGGAACAGGTCCGGCGGACTCTTGCGCATGTCCTGGTCGCGGGTGAAGGACACGTTGAGCATCCAGTAGACCGGGAAGAGCATGAGCGCGGTGAGGAGGACGCCGGTGGTCGTCTTCCCCACGTACGGTTGCGGCGCCTCAGGGTGTTCACGGCGGTCCGGGTCACGACAGTGCCTGCTTTCGCTGAACCCTCAGGTACACCAGGCCGAACACCAGGGCCGCGACGACGAGCAGGTTGCCGACGGCCGCGCCGGGCCGAAGGCGGGGAGCAGGTTGCCGAAGCCGAGCCGGTAGGACCAGGTGGCGAAGGTGGTGGAGGAGTCCGCCGGGCCGCCCTTGGTCATGATCCAGATGATGTCGAAGACCTTGAGCGTGTACACCAGGCCCAGCAGGAGGGTGATGGCGGAGACCGGGCGGAGCAGCGGGAAGGTGATGCTCCAGAAGCGCCGCCAGGCGCTCGCGCCGTCGAGGGCCGCCGCCTCGTACAGGCTCACGGGGATGGACTGCAGACCGCTGTAGAGCACGACGAGGTTGAACGGCACGCCGATCCAGATGTTCGCGATGATGACGGACGTCAGCGACCACTCCGGTGACGTCAGCCAGTTCACCGGGCCGATGCCGACGGCACTGAGCAGGGCGTTGACGATGCCCGAGTCGCTGTTGAGCATCCACGACCAGGTCGAGGCCGACACGATCAGCGGCAGCAGCCACGGCACGAGGAACAGGGCCCGGAGCGTCGCGGAGAGCCGGAAGTGCTGGTTGAAGAAGACCGCGAGGGCCAGGCCGATGGCGTACTGGAAGAGCAGGCACACGGCGGTGAACACCACTGTGTGGGTGAGGGCCGGGGCGAAGGTCGGGTCGTCGAAGACCTTCCGGTAGTTCTCCAGTCCGGTGAACGGCGCGTCGCCCTGGACGAAGGAGCGGACCGTGTAGTCGCGCAGGCTCAGGTCGAGGTTGCGGTAGAGCGGATAGGCGTAGAAGAGGGCGAGGTAGAGGGTCACCGGGGCGAGGAAGGCCCAGGCGGCCCACTGCCGGGAGGTGGGACGGCGGCGCCGGCGGGCAGCGCGGACCGGGGCGGGGCGACGGTGGCCGCCCCGTTCCGGTCGCGCACCGGCTGCCGGTCCGGCAGGTGTGTCGTGCGGTTCATCAAGGAGCCCGAATGCGGTTGCCCGACGGATTACTTGACGGCGTTCTGCGCTGCGGCGAGCGCGTCCTGCGGCGACTGAGACCCGCTGAGGGCGGACTGCACCGCCTTCCACATCTGCTCCGAGATCTTCGGGTACTTGGTGCCGAGGTCGTCGCTGGTGCGTCCCTTGGCGGCCTTGACCGCCTCGACCCAGGGCTTCAGCTCGGCGTTGGCCGCCACCTGCTTGTCCTGGACCTCGCTGGTGGGGCCACGTAGGAGAGGGTGGTGTCGGTGTCGTACAGGTTCTGCGTGCTGGTCAGGCAGGAGACCAGCTTCCGCGTCGTGGCGTAGCGTGCGGTGTCGCCCTGGACGGGGACGGTGACGAACTCACCGCCGGTCGGGGCCGCGGCGTTGCCCCCGTCGGCACCGGGGATGGGCAGGACGCCGTAGTCGAAGCCGGCCTTCTCGGCGTTGGCGAGCTGCCAGGTGCCGTTCTCGGCGAACGCGTAGTCGCCGCTCGCGAACTCCTGCCAGCTGGTGGTCTGCGTGTTGTTGATGACCGAGTTGGGCGCGTAGCCCTTCTTCAGCCAGTCGCTCCACAGGGACAGGGCCGAGACGCCCTGGGCGGAGTCGAGTTCGGTGAGCTTCGCGCCCGAGCCCCAGAACCAGGGCAGGAACTGGAAGCTGCCCTCCTCGGTGCCGATCGCGGAGAAGGTGATGCCCTTCTTGCCGGCCTTCTTCACCTTGTCCAGCGCTGCCGTCAGCGACGTCCAGTCCTTGATCGAGGCGACGTCGACACCGGCCTTCTTCAGGACGTCCTTGTTGTAGTAGAGGGCGAGGGTGTTGGCGCCGATGGGGGTGCCGTAGGTCTTGCCGCCCGCCTGTCCGGCCGCGAGCAGGTTCGGGTCCACCTTCGAGGTGTCCACCTTGTTCTCGTCGGTCGTGGTGAGCACCCCCGCCTCGGCGAGCGTCGACACCACCGGGTTGTCGAGGATGAGGACGTCCGGGGCGTTGTCCTGCTGAGCGGCCAGCAGCGCCTTGTTCGTCAGGTCGCTGGTGTCGAAGGCCGTCCGCTTGATCTTCACCCCGGCCTTGCTGCCGCAGCCGTCCAGCAGCTTCGCCCAGTCCGAGTCCTTCGCGAACTGCGGGTACGGGTCCCAGATGGTGTACGTGCCGCCGTCCGCCGGCTTCGCGGACGTGTTGCCCTCGCCGGAGGAGCACGCGGTGGCGGTGGTAAGGGCGACGACGGTCACGGCCGCAGCGGCGAGACGGCGTCTGGCGGATCGGTTCATGGGGCATTCCTCTGGGTTTCAGGCATGGGCATGCCAGCGTCGGGTGTGGCTGGGCCGGACGAACGGCGCCGCGCGATTGTGGGGCAGCCGGTCGGACGGTGACGGGGCAGGAGACGAGAACGAGGGCAGGGCCCCCGGGTGGACGGATGCGAAAGGCGACCAGTCAGGCGGTCGAGTCGGATTCCGCCGGCCTGTGCGTATCCGCGGGCCGGCCGGCACCGGCGGGCCCGGTGCTGGCGCGCAGTGAGATCGGCGGGGCGAGCAGGTGGTGGCGTGGCGGCACGTCGGGGTGGTCGAGCCGCTCGACGAGCAGTTCCACGGCGAGGCGGCCCATCTGTGCCGCCGGTACATCGGCCGCCGTGAGCTGCGGGGTCACCGTCTCGGCCCAGCGCGAGGCCACGACGCCGGTTACGGAGAAGTCGCGCGGCACATGGCGGCCCGCATGGGCCAGGCCCCGGTAGAGGCCTCCGAGCGCGGCCTCGTTCAGTGTGACGAGGGCCGTGGTGGCGGGGTCGTCGTGCAGGATCCGCTCCACGCAGGCCTGGCCCGAGGGTGCGTCGTCCTCGCAGGTGTACGTGCGGACGGTGAGTCCGCGCTCAGCGGCGGCCTTGGTGAAGCCGTCGAGCCCTCGGTGCGCGGACTCGTACCCGGCGCGCAGGAGCCGCTCGGGCCGGTTGACGAAGGCGATCCTGCGGTGGCCCAGGTCCGCGAGGTGGTGGACACAGGCCGCCGCCAGAGCGGTGTGGTCCAGGCCGACCCACCAGTCGCCCTCCGGCCGCGCGGTGCGGCCGATGCACACGGCGGGGAAGTCCTCGGCCAGGAGGTGGTCGACCCGGTCGTCCTGAAGCCTGATCTCCATGAGGATCGCGCCGTCGACCCGCCGCTCGCCCAGCAACCGCTGGAACGAACGGTCGCTGTCCACGCCGCTCGGCGAGAGCAGTACGTCGTAGTCGTAGGTGGCCGCGGCCTCCACCACGCTGCCGATGAAGTCGAGCTGCATCCCGGTGTAGTGGTCCCCGGCCGGCGGGAAGACCAGGCCGATGGTGCTGGTCCGGCCGTTGGCCAGCGCCCGTGCGCTCGCGTTGGGCCGGTACCCCAGGTCGTCGATGACCCGCTGGATCTTCTCGCGGGTGTCGTCCGACACGGGGCGCTTACCGCTCAGCGCGTACGAGACGGTGCTCCGCGAGACACCGGCCCGCTTGGCGATCTCACCGATGTTCACGGGGACTCCTTCACATGCCTGGTCCGGCGCCGTCGAACCGGTTCGCGTGAAGGGAAGGTAGGAGCTGACCGCACGGGTGTCAATGCCTTGCGCGCACTTCCCGGAACACATCGGAAACCGGTAGGCGCGGACCGCGACCATCTCCCACTCTGCGTGTCCATCGCGTTCACCAGGAGGTTCCACCTCTTCTCCGCCTGTCGCGCACCAGGGATCCGTCCGCACCGGTAGAGCAAATCGTGCCGGGAGTATTGCTGGCTCGGTTCGCCGGTGCTAATTTCCGGCGAACCGGTTCGACGAATCGCCGTAACACCAGCCGCCTTCCAGCACCTCCCCTGTGACCGCGAGCCAGGTGAACTCCCCTTGCGTCGAACCGGTTCGATCTACGGGTCTCGACGGCCCCGCCCCCTCTTTGTGCCCTCACGGACGACACGGAGACTTCAGTGCGACGCAGGAGAAGAAGAACAACAGGAGCAGGCGCCGCGGCGGTGGCCGTGGTGTTCCTCGCCACCATGCTGGCCACCACCACCGGCACGGCCGGCGCCGCCGAGCCGGAACGGCTCGTCGTGGACCTCGGCACCGACACCGGCCCCTTCCACGGCGGCGCCTCCGGCTCGCTGTACGGCATCTACGGCGACGGGGTGCCCAGCCGCAACCTCCTGGAAGGCATGCACGTCCGCACGGTCTCGACGAAGGCACAGGACGGGCCTCAGCACCCGGGCGCGGACGCCCTGGAGGTCCTGCCGCCGTTCGTGGACTCGGGCGGCAAGGACGTCTACATCTACATGACCGACATCTACCGCGGCTTCCCGTACCAGTGGCCGGGCGCGGACGGTCCGGCACGGCTCGCCGACTTCAAGGAGAAGATCAGGAAGCAGGTCCAACAGGTCCTGACCATGGGCGAGTACAAGGACCACGTCGTCTACGTGCCCTTCAACGAGCCCGAAGGGAACATGTTCGGCACCGGCGAGTGGAGCTACAACAAGGTCTCCTGGCTGAACGACCCGCAGCACTACTTCGCGGCCTGGAAGGAGGTCTACCACCTCATCAAGGGCCTCGACCCGGACGCCCGCATCGCCGGCCCCAACACCAGCGTGCTCTATGACCAGATCAAGGGCTTCCTGCAGTACGCCAAGGCCAACGACGTGGTGCCGGACGTGATGGCCTGGCACGAGCTGTCGTCACCCGCCGCGGTCCGCACGAGCGTCGCCAAGTACCGGCAGATGGAGAAAGAGGTCGGCATCGACCCGCTGCCCATCAACGTCAACGAGTACGGGCACAACTACCACCTGTCCGTGCCCGGCCAGGTCATCCAGTGGGTGTCCGCCATCGAGGAGTCCAAGATCGACGCCGACCTGGCGTACTGGAACATCGACGGCAACCTCAACGACTCGGCCGTGGAGGCCAACAAGGGCAACGGGCAGTGGTGGCTGTTCAACGCCTACGGGCAGATGTCCGGCCACACCGTGCGGGTGACCGCCCCGCACCCCAACCAGCAGTACACGCTCCAGGGCGTCGCCACCCTCGACGAGGACAAGAAGCAGTCCCGGGCCCTCTTCGGCGGAAAGAGCGGTGACGCCGACGTCGTCTTCGAGAACATCGACCCGAAGCTGTTCGGGAAGACCGTGCGCGCGACGGTGCAGGAGATCCCCTGGACCGGACAGGTCGGCGACTCCGCCCAGCCGCTACGGCTCGCGGACCAGGACATCGAGGTCGGCGCGGACGGGACCGTCACCCTCCCCATGACCGGCATGAACGAGATGTCGGCGTACCAGGTCATCCTCTCCCCCGGCGGCAACGGCGGAACACCGGCCGAACCCTCCGTCAGCTGGCGCAAGACCTACGAAGCGGAGAACGCCACCTACACCGGCCGCGGCTACTCCAAGAACGGGCCCGAGGGCTCGCCCTCACAGGTGGGGAAGTTCGCGACCTCGGGCATGTACAACGTCGGCGGCCTGCGCACCGGATCCGACGGAGTGCTCGCCTTCGACGTCGACGTCCCGCAGGACGGCACATACGATCTCAGCGTCTTCGCCAACTCCTACAACCTGTACGACCTGGTGAAGGAGCAGGGCCCCACCAACGTTTTCCTGCGCGTCGACGGCAAGGACCCGCAGGAGCTGAGACTGCCGCTCGGCTACAAGTGGGTGGTCTGGGGCCACACCGACACCACGGTGAAGCTGACGGCCGGCAAGCACCGCATCACGCTCGCCGCGCAGGACCCCGAGCTGGGCGTCACCAAGGGCGACGCCATCATCGACAAGATCGACCTCTCCCTGCGCGACGAGCACGTGACCGCGCCCGCGATCTACGAGGCGGAGTACGCCACCCTCTCCGGAGCGCGGCCCGACTACGCACACCCCGGCGCCTCGGGGCCCGGCGCGGTACCGCTGGCCAAGGGCGCCTCCGCGACCTTCTGGGTGTACGCGCCCTCCGACGGCGAGGCGACCGTGTCCACCGACCACCTCGGCGGCGGCCGGGCAAGCCTCTCCCTCAACGGTGAGAAGCTCGACGTGCCCAAGGTCGGTGGCGGGAAGAAGGGCACCGACGACGTCCGGCTGTTCCTGTCCGGCGGGATCAACAAGATCACCGTCACCGGCACGTCGGGCGAACTGCTCCTCGACCGCCTGCGCGTCACACCGTCCCACGGCACCCTGGTGCCGAAGGTGTACCAGGCGGAGTCCGGCACCGTCAGTGGCGCCGCCAAGGTGACCGAGTCCTACAGCTTCGCCTCCGGCGGCAAGGCGGTCACCGACATCGGAGACGGCAAGGCCAACGCCCTCACCGTCGACGTCGTCGCCGAGCGGCCCGGACGGCACGCGCTGACGATCCGTTACTCCAACGCCGAACAGGCACCCGCCACCCACTACAACCCCGACCCCATCGCCCGCCACGCCGACCTCTCGGTCAACGGGGGGCCGGCCCGCCGCCTGCTGTTCCCGACCACCTTCCACTTCAACAACTTCTGGGACCTGACCGTCCCGGTCACCCTGAAGAAGGGCACCAACCGGCTCACCTTCACCGCGGAGGAACTGCCCGACTTCAACGGCGACACCTACAACCAGTACGACCAACGCTCCCCGTACGCACCGGTCATCGACCGGATCGGCGTCACACCGCTCACACAGAAGTAACCCGCGGACAGCCCGGGACGGCCGGTGGATCACCGGGCGTCCCGGTGTGTGTTCCGGGCACCGTGGGCCTACGCCTCCCGCGCATCCTACGGAGCTCCGCCGTGGCAACTGGACGCCTGGGTGTCCACCCCCCTCGCCGACATCGTCCGCGCCGCGAGGCGCTGCACCACACCGCCGTCGGCACCGCCGCGGCCTGCCGGTCCCACCGGTCAAGGGGTCGCCGTGGTCGGACGAGCCTTCTTGGCCGTCTGGCGTGGCACTTCCGATCCCTCCTTGAGGTCGGCGGCGAACACCTCGGCGGTGGCTTCGGCGGCGATGTCGCTCAGGTCCTCGTTGATTTCGTGGGCCACACGCTTGGCGTCCAGCGCCAGCTTTACGGAGGACTTCACAGTCCCGCGGACGATCTTTTTGATGAGGGGCGCGGAAGCAGCCCCGATCAAGAAGACGGGAATCACAGGAAGCATCGCCAGTACAGCCCTTCTCGCACCGTGCCGACATTTTGCGTCAGCATCCTCGAAAAACTGAGTCTAGTGCCCCAAAGGTCGCCATCGCCAGAATAACCCCAGATGGTTCACCCTTTCGAGTAGACCGGTCACACCCCTTGAACTTCCCTGCCTTTATGGTGTCCTAGCATGACCACGGTGCGCCGAGGCGCCCTGTCTTCCAGTTTATTTTTGAGGCGGGAGTTCACATGGATAAATCCGCGACGGGCGGGCCGGATGGGGAACTGGAAGCCGCAGCGGAGGAAATTATTTACTCCGCCGAAGTGCGCCATTCACAGGGAAAGTGCACCCTCACCATCAATTACCATCTACAGGGAAAAGTAGAGGTCTACGTGGTGCCCAAAAAGGCGGTGCAAAAACTCCCGTTCTATCTTTCGATGCTCAGGAGCAAACTCGATTGAATCCTCACGGCTTTCGCTGCGCCACCAGCGGCACACCCGGCCCGGCGCCCGCCAGCAGGGACTGGGCCAGCACGCTGTAGAGCGTGTCGTTGGGGCCGTCCGCGATGCGCAGCCCGCGGATGTCCCGCAGCCGCTTCTCCATGGGGACGCAGCGGGTGTAGCCCTCACTGCCGTGCAGCTGAAGCCCGATGTCGACGGCGTGGTAGGCCATGTCCGTGGCCAGGGCCTTGGCGGCGGAGCAGGCGGCCACATCGACGTCTCCCTCCTGGTCCATCCGTTCCAGAAGGGAGAAGCACCAGGCCGTCGCGGCCTGGACCTCCGCCGCCGCGATGCCGAGCCGGGAGACGACGGAGGGCACGTTCGCCAGTGACGTCCGGCCCACGCTGCGCCGACGGGCACGGTCCATCGTCTCCTCGATCGCGGCGGTCGCGGCCCCCAGACAAACCAGAGCCATCATCAGACGCCACCCGGAGAAGTGCGTGTCGAAGATCCGGCGGCCGTCACCGGGCGCCCCCAGCAGGCAGTCCTTGCCGACCCGGACGTTGTCGAAGTGCAGATGCCCCATGCTCCACCCCCGCAGACCGAGGGGGACGGTGGTCTCGGACAGCACGCCGACGGTCTGCGTCGGCAGCCACAGCGCCGACAGCGGCACCTCACGCAGCCATGCGCCGCCGGCATGCCGCTCGGCAGCCTGCTCCGGGCCGACGACCTTGCAGAAGACGACGAACCCGGTGGCCTCTTCCACCCGGCTGACCAGGCCCTTGGTACCGGAGAGCAGCAGATGGTCGCCATGGTCGACCGCCACGGTCCGCAGGCCGCGCAGATCCGACCCGGAGTGCGGTTCGCTCGATGCCACGCCCGCCAGCTCGCCCCGGTCCACGACACGGTCGCGGACGGCCTGGACGACGAGAGGCGTGCCGTATCTGAGCGCCATGGCGCCATGGCCCGTGCTGAAGATCTCCCGCGCGTCGCAGTCCCGCCGCCCGGCCAGGAACATCGCCAGCCCCTGGGCGACCCGCTCGAGGCCCGGGGGACGAGCGGGGCCGCGTCGCGGGCGCGCGCGAGGTCGAACCCCGTCAGGCCCGCCTCCGCGGCGCGCCGCCGCAGGTCGAGCCAGGGTGGCCGGCCGGTCTCCTCCGTGGCCGGTTCGGGCAGGTGCATGTCCAGGAAGTCGGTGACGCGGGCGGCGAAGTCCTTCAGTGCGGGATGACGGGAAAGCGCGGCGCGGGATTCTGAGAGAAACACGTGCGGTGTCCTGACGGCTCGAAGGAATGAACGGGTTCACCGAGGCGGGGTCCGCGAGCGACTCGCCGGCCGATCGGCCTCACCCCCGGCGTCCATGGCCTCGGCGAGGCTGCGCGGCCGCATATCGGTCCACGCCTTCTCGATGTGGTCGAGGCAGGCCTGCCGGGTGTCCTCGGGTGGGCGACGGTCCAGCCGTCGGGCACCTCGGCGAAGGCCGGCCACAGCGAGTGCTGGCCCTCGTCGTTGACGAGCACGAGGAAGCGGGCCTCCTCGTCGTCGAAGGGATTGGTCGCGTGCGTCATGTCAGCTCTCCGTTCCGGCCCCGGAGCGCGGCCCGAGGCTCGACTCGTGCGTGAAGGGGGGTGCTCGGGCTGTGAGTGCCGGACGGCATGGTGGAGGCATATCGAATGTCCGGCCACCCTTCCGGGTGAACCGAGGAGGTGACGATACGTCCGGCCCGCGTACCGCAAGGCCGGATCAAGATATCATCATGCCAGGTCAGAGGCGGTTTTCGGAGTCTTGCAACGGTTGCCACCCGAACGAATGACGAACGTTTCAGCGAAGCGGCCGCCCTGTCGTCCCGGTGACCGGCGTACGCCCGTTCGCCTTCCCGGACTGCAGGTTCCACAGGGTGCTGTACGTGCCGCCGCGCGTCACGAGTTCCTCGTGCGTACCCTGTTCGGCCACCCGTCCGCCCGGGCCCATCACATAGATCTGGTCGGCGCCCTGGACGGTGGACAGCCGGTGGGCGATGACCACCATGGTGCGGTCCTTGCCGAACACCTGGAGGGCCTGCTGGATGACGGCCTCGGTCTCGTTGTCGACGGCGGAGGTGGCCTCGTCCAGGACGATGACGGGTGGGTCGCCCAGGATGGTGCGGGCCAGCGCGATGCGCTGCCGCTGCCCGCCGGACAGCGCGGCGCCCCGTTCACCGACCCGGGTGGCGTAGCCGTCGGGCAGGGACTCGATGAAGGCGTCCGCTCCGGCGGTGCGGGCGGCGGCGGCAACCTGGTGGTCGGTGGCGTGGAAGGTGCCGTAGCGGATGTTCTCCGCGATCGTCGCGTCGAACAGGAACGGCTCCTGCGTGACGTATCCGATGGCGCGCCGCAGGTCGGGCAGGGCCAGGGTGCGCACATCGGTGCCGTCGAGCAGCACCCGCCCGGCGTCGGGGTGGTGAAAGCGCATCAGCAGTTTGGCGACCGTGGTCTTGCCGGCGCCGCTGGCACCGACGAGCGCGGTGGTCCGGCCCGGCGGGATGAGCAGGGAGGTCTCCCGCAGCGCCGGTGGCCGGCCGGGATAGGCGAAGGTCACCTTGCGGAGTTCGATCTCTCCCTTCACCTGTCGGGCAGGCACCGGGCGGCCTCCCTCGACGGGTTCGACGGGCAGTTCCCGCAGCCGTTCCACCCGTTCCAGGGCGGTGACGGCGCGCTGGTACTGGTCGGCGGTGCTGCCCAGCCGGGACAGCTTCAGCATGGCGATGCCCGGCATCTCGATCAGCGGCCCGAACGCCGCGGTCGACAGCGTGCCGGCCAGCACGGCCCGACCGCCCAGGAGCACCGTGCCGACCAGGGCCGAACCACCGGCCAGGCGCAGGATCTGCGGCGGGATCGCCGCGGTGCGTCCGGTGGCGCGATTGGCCTCGCTGTACTCGCGGTTCAGGTCGGTGATCCGGGCGATCTCGTGGTCCTCGGTGACCGCGGACTTGATGGTGGTGTGGGCGTGGAGGTTCTCGGTCACCCGGCTGTTGAGCCGGGCGCGTTGCTCGTCGGAGGCGGCGTTGGCGGCAACCGCGCGCTCGTGGAAGCGGAAGGACAGCCAGGCGACGAGCGGGATCGGCGCGAAGGCGATCCAGGCGATCTGGGGGCGAGGAACAGGAAGGCCGGGACCAGCAGCGAGAGGCTGGCGACCATCTGGACCACGTCGTTCATGTTCGACGCGACGAAGGTGCTGATCTGGCCGATGTCCTCGGACAGCACGGCGTTGATCCGGCTGACCCGCTCGTTCTCCAGGTCGGCCGGCGCCATTCGCTGGATGTGCTCGTAGCTGCGGGTGCGCCAGTCGTCCTCGATGTCCTGCGCCAGCCGGCGCCAGATGACACTGGCGCCGTAGCCGGTGGCCGCCATGGCGAGGCAGGCCGCTCCTGCCGCGCCGGCGAGCAGGGACAGTTGACCGGTGACGGTGGCGACGCCGAGTCCGGCCAGGGTCGCGCTGCCGCCCTTGGCGACCAGCAGCACGATCGAAGGGCTGAGGGCGAACAGCGCGATCTCCGCCATTTGCGAGAGACCGGACAGCAGGGCGGCCAGGCCGAACTTCCGTTTGTGCGGGCCGATGATGCGCCGCAGGGCGTGGCCGCGCGGCGCGGTGCCGTCCGCTTCCCGCTGGGCGCGCTCGGATGTGCGCCACGCTCGCCGGACGACGCCGACCGTCGCGGCGGTGGCCAGCCCGAGGGTGATCAGGGGCCGGCTGAGCAGCTTCAGCAGGAAGGGGCCGCCGGCGACGGCCGCCGCCAGGGCGCCCGCGGCTCCGAGCACCTTCGGCACCCGGCTCCGGGCGCGGCCCTCGGGCGCGCGGTGCGCCGCTCGGCCACCGGGGTGGCCGGCGCCCGCGGTCTCACTCCGCGGTGCGGCGGCGGCGCGGCCCAGCAGATCCGCGGCGCGCGCCCGCAGGGCGGCCAGGGTGCGGTGCACCGTCCGATGCAGCACCCGGGCGGCCTCGCGTGGGCTGAGGGTGTGGTCGTGCCGCAGCAGCACCCGGCCGGTGACCGGGCTGACGTGGGCTTCCTGGATGCCGGAGGCCTGCCGCAGGGACGCCTCGGTCAGCCGCGCCACGGCGGGTCTGCCCCGGACGTGGTCGACTTCCCAGCGCTGGCGGCCGGGCACGATCGAACGCGGCCGCATCCGCACTCTCGTCGGGGCATGGTGGGTCGGGGTGTCAGCGGGTGGGCTGTCGAGCAAGGCCATCGCCACAATCACTGGTTTCCGGCGGGTGTACCGCCAACGGCAAACATTGCTACGCCTTCGGCATACGGCTACGGCTCCGGCTTCGGCTTCGGCTTCGGCACGTGCTCCCGGGGCTGTCCGACGAAGCCCCAGTAGCCGCGGATCGCCGCCTCGTCGAGGTCGGGGATCGCGATCCCCAGGTGCCGCAACCGCTGCACGGTCCGGTCGTTGCGGAACTCCAGGACCGGCTGCCGGGCGGCCGGCGGCCGCTGGGCGAACTCTTCGAGATATGACTGGTAGGGCAGGATCGGCAGGTCCTGCCCCGCTCGGTCGCGCGGCGCAGGCGGTGCAGCCACGCGGTGAGCGGAAGTTCTTCTGAGTGGGTCCCGCGCAGCCGGTCGTGCACGGCCAGGAAGGCGCCGGGGCCGATCGTGCCCGGATGGTGGAGGTGGTGCACGGAGCCGGTCCCGTCGCCGTCTCCCAGCAGTGCCACGAGCGCGCCGGCGAGGACGTCGACGGGGAGCAGGGACTCGTCGAGTCCCGGGTCCGCCGGATGGCAGCCGAGCGCCGCGCAGCTGGTGAGCAGCCGGGAGAACATGTCGTCCGGGTTGACGGCGCCGGTCGCGCTGTGCGCCCAGATGCGGCCCAGCCGGTAGATCCCGCCGCTCGCTCCCCGCTCGAAGGCGTGCTCCACGAGCCGGTCGGACACCCACTTGCTCGCCGCGTACCCGCGGCCGAAGGGATGCCGCTCGCCGTCGATCGGTGAGTCCTCGGTGACCGGGCGGGCCTCGTCCCCGGGTCGGAACACGCCGAGGGTGGAGAGGTGGTGGAACGTCTTGGGCCGCCCTTCGGCCGCCAGGTGCAGCAGGGTCCGGGTGCCGTCCACGTTGGCCGGCTTCAGGCGTCCGTAGGGCGAGAGGTGATGGACGTGCGCGCCGCTGTGGACGATCGTGTCGATCGTCTCGCGGAGCTGTGCCCAGCCTGCTGGGCCGACGCCGAGGTCGATGGCGGCCAGGTCGCCACGGACGATGTTCAGCCGTGGATCGTCCAGGGGTGCCGTGAGCCCGTAGCCGCGCAGTGCCGCGGCCAGCCGTTCCCGGGCCTGGGCGTCGGTCCGCGCCCGGACCAGGCAGTGCACCCGGGCCGCCGTTCCCTTCAGCAGCTCGGGCAGGAGGAACGCGCCGACGAATCCGGTGGCTCCGGTCAGGAGGATCTCGCGCGGGTCGCCGGCCGGCCGGGCGGGCGGGGTGAAGCGCAGCGCGGGGCTCAGTTTCGCTTCCGAGTCGGGCACGTACGACGTTGCCCCGTGCGGGTCGTCCGCGCGCAGTCGTCGGGCCAGGCCCGCCGGCGTCGGTTCCTCCAGGAGCGCCGACAGACCGAAGGGGACGGCCAGGGTGTCGCCGATCCTGCTCGCCAGCCGGGTGGCGAGCAGGGAGTGGCCGCCCAGGGCGAAGAAGTCGTCGTCGACGCCGACTTCGGGCAGGTCCAGCACCTCGGCGAACAGGACGCACAGCGTCCGCTCCTCGGGGGTGCCGGGGGACGGCCGCTCGCGACGGTGGTGGTGAAGTCCGGGGCGGGCAGGGCGTCGCGGTCGAGCTTGTCGTTCGGCGTCAGTGGCAGGGCGTCCAGCGTCGTGAAAGCGGAAGGCACCATGTGGGCGGGAAAGCGCCGCCTGAGGAAGGACCGCAGTTCGGCGGGGTCGGTCTCGGCTCCCGCGACGGGAACCGTGTAGGCGGCCAGGCGGAGTTCTCCGCGGTGGTCGGCGCGGGCGACGACGGCGGCGTGGGCGATGTGGGGGTGGGTGGTGAGGACTGCTTCGACCTCGCCGGGTTCCACCCGGTGGCCGCGGATCTTGACCTGGTCGTCCGCCCGTCCGGCGAAGACGAGTGGTCCGTCGGCGCGCCGGCGGGCCAGGTCTCCGGTCCTGTACATCCGCGTGCCCGGCGGGCCGTACGGGTCGGCGACGAAGCGCTGGGCCGTCAGGCCGGGACGGCGCAAGTAGCCGCGCGACAGTCCGGCACCGGCCAGGTACAGCTCGCCGGTGACGCCGGGTGGCACCGGTCGCAGCGCGGCGTCCAGCACGTAGGCGCGGGTGCCGGAGACCGGATGTCCGAGGACGGGGGTGTCGGCGCTGTCGAGCCGTGCGCGCACCGAGTCGACGGTGCACTCGGTCGGGCCGTACATGTTGTGGGCCGTCAGTCCGTCCACCGCCCGCAGTTCCCGCCACAGTGGCTCGGGCAGTTCCTCGCCGCCGAGCACGGCCACGCTCGGCCGCCAGGCGTCGTGGGTGAACAGGCCACGGTCGGTCAGCACCCGGAGGTATGAGGGCGTCAGGTCGACCGAGTCGACCCGGCGGTCGACCAGCCAGGCCACGAACCGGTCGGCGTCCGTCCAGGTCGCGGTGTCGGGGACGTGCAGCTCGTGACCGTCCATCAGGGCGGCCAGCTGGCCCCAGGAGGCGTCGAAGGACACCGAGGCGGTCAGCGCGACCCGCAGGGGCCGGCCGCCCAGGCGTTCGGCCGCCGGGCGGAACACCTCGTCGCGGTACTGGGCGGCGATGCCGGTCACACTCGCGTGGCGGGTGACGACTCCCTTGGGTGCGCCGGTGGAGCCCGAGGTGTAGATGACGTAGGCCGGGTGGTCGCAGGACAGCCGCGGCTCGGGGTCGGTGTCCGGCATTCCGGCCAGCTCTGCCGCGGTCCGCGGCGCGTCCAGGAGAAGTCGCGGTGTCTGCGGCGCGTCGCGCGACGGACGCGGCGTGCCCGTGGGGGATCGGCGGTCGCGGCGGTGGCCGTGTCGGTGAGGAGCAGGACGGGCCGCGCGTCGTCGACCATGGCCGTGAGGCGCGCGGCCGGGTAGTCGGGGTCCAGCGGCAGATAGGCGGCTCCCGCCTTGAGCACGGCGAGCAGGGCCACGACGAGGTCACCCGAGCGTGGCAGGGCGACGGCGACGATGTCCTCGGCTTCGACGCCGCGCGCGGCCAGGGCGTGGGCGAGGCGGTTCGCGCGGGCGTTCACCTGGGCGTACGTGAGCGCCGTGTCGTCGGCGGCCAGGGCGACCGCGTCGGGGGTGGCGCGGACCTGCGCGTGGAACAGCTCGGGAATCGTGGCCGCGGGTGACTGTGCCGTCGCGGCAGTGGCGGGACCGGCGCCGTCGAGGAGGAGGCGGCGCTCGTCGTCGCTGAGGACGTCGAGGCGGCTGATCGGGCGGTCCGGGTCGCGGACGGCCGCTTCCAGCAGGCGGGCCCAGCGTGCGGCCAGGTCCTGCACCGTGCGGTGGTCGAGCAGGTCGGCGGCGTAGTCGAAGGTCACGTTCAGGCCGAGGCACTCGCCCTGGTCGGAGCGGTGTTCGTGCACTCCGATGTCCAGGTCGAACTTGGCGGTCGCGGTCGACACCGGGACGCGGGAGGAGCGCAGACCAGGGAGTGTGAATCCGGTGGTGTCGTCGGCGTCGAGGGAGAGCGCGATCTGGAACAGCGGGTGGCGGGCCGGGGACCGCACCGGGTTCAGGGTCTCCACCAAGTGCTCGAAGGGGGTCTCCTGGTGGGCGTAGGCGGCCAGTGCGGTGCCGCGGACGCGGTCCAGCAGTGCGGTGAAGGCCGGGTCGCCGGAGGTATCGGTGCGCAGCACCAGGGTGTTGACGAAGAATCCGACCACGTCGTCCAGGGCCTGGTCGGTACGGCCGGCGATCACGGTGCCGACCGGCACGTCGGTGCCCGCGCCCAGCTTGGCCAGCAGTGCCGCGAGGCCCGCGTGCAGCACCATGAAGAGGCTGGCTCCGGATCGGCGTGCCAGTGCGGTCAGCGCGGTGTGCAGCTCCGCGTCGACCCGCAGGGGGACGCGTCCGCCCTGGTACGAGGCGACGGCGGGGCGAGGCCGGTCGTACGGCAGCGGGAGTTCTTCGGGCAGGTCCGCCAGGGCGTCGGACCAGTAGGCCAGCTGGCGGTGCAGGAGTCCGCCGGGGTCGTCCGGGTCGCCGAGGAGGTCGCGCTGCCAGAGGGTGTAGTCGGTGTATCGCGCCGGGAGCGGTTCCCAGTGCGGCTCCTCGCCCCGGCGGCGTGCGGCGTAGGCGGTGGCCAGGTCGCGGCCCAGGGGTGCCAGGGACCAGCCGTCGGCGGCGATGTGGTGGACCGCGATCGCCAGGACGTGCTCGGTGGGGCCCAGGGCGAACAGTTCGGCGCGCAGCGGTGGTTCGATCGCCAGGTCGAAGGGGTAGCGGACGGCGTCCAGCAGACGTGCGTGCAGGGCCTCCTCGTCGTCGATCTCGGCGACGGGCAGCGTCGGACGGGCCGTGGAGGGGTCCAGGGTCCGCTGGCGGGGTTCTCCGTCGACGTCGGGGAAGACCGTGCGCAGGCTCTCGTGCCGGTCCACCACGTCGGCCAGTGCCTTCTCCAGCGCGTCCCGGTCGAGTTCACCGGTCAGCCGCTGGACCAGGGGGATGTTGTAGGTGGGGCCGGGACCTTCCGCGCGGTACAGGAACCACAGGCGCCGTTGGGCGTGGGAGAGGGAGACGGGATCCTCGGGGCCGGCGGGGTCCGGTCGTTCGTGGGCGGTCAGGGCCGGGCGGCGTTCCCGGTCCGCGCCGTCCAGCCGGTCGGCGAGGAGGGCCACGGTGGGGGCTTCGAAGAGCGTGCCCAGGGTCAGGTCGACGCCGAGCACCGCGCGGATGCGGGAGACCAGGCGGATCGCCAGCAGCGAGTGGCCGCCCGCGTCGAAGAAGTGGAGGTCCATGCCGGCCCGGGGCAGTCCGAGGGCCTCCGCGAACAGCTCGCACAGGAGCTGGTCCCGGGGCGTGCGCGGGGCCGCGTCGGACGAGACGGGTGTGTCCTCGGGCTCGGGCAGGGCGGCGCGGTCGAGCTTTCCGTTCGGGGTCTGCGGCAGCGCGTCGAGCAGCACGAACTTCGACGGCACCATGAAGGCGGGCAGGCGCCGGCGCAGGTGTTCCCTCAGGAGTTCGGGCCGTGCCGGGTGCTCGTCGGCCGGCACGACGTAGGCGACGAGCCGGAGATCGCCCTGCCGTCGGTCGGGGAGGGCCAGCACAGCGGTCTGTGTCACGCCGGGGCAGGCCGCCAGCGCGGCCTCGACCTCGCCCGGTTCGATCCGGAATCCGCGGATCTTGACCTGGTGGTCGGCTCGGCCGACGTAGTCCAGCTGGCCGTCGGCACGCCATCGGACCACGTCACCGGTCCGGTACATGCGGCTTCCGGGAGGGCCGTACGGGTCGGCCACGAACCGCTCGGCCGTCAGCGCCGGTCGTCCCAGGTAACCGCGGGCGAGGGAGGGCCCGGCGACGTAGAGTTCCCCGGCCGTGCCCTGCGGCACCGGCTGCAGCATGGCGTTCAGCACGTAGACGCGGCTGCCGGGGACCGGGCGTCCGATCGGCGGGGCCGCGTCCGAGGGCACCAGTTGGTCGCTGAAGGCCGCGGCGACCGTCGTCTCCGTCGGCCCGTAGCCGTTGACCATGCGCAGACGCGGTGTCCAGTGGGCCACCAGGCTCGGCGGACACGCCTCTCCGGCCACCATCACCGTCGACGCGCACAGGTCCGTCTCGGACACCGCGGTCAGGGCCGACGGCGGCACGATCGCGTGGGTGACGCGCAGGCGGGGGTCGGTGAGCGCTGACACCGGGTCGGTCACGGGAGCCGGCACCAGCGCGGCCCCGTTCGGCAGGGCCGCGCACAGCTCCGCGACGGAGGCGTCGAAGCTGGGCGTGCAGAACTGGAGCATTCTGCTGTCGGGGTGACGCGCATGAGGCGCGCCTTGCACTGCACGAGAGAGGCGATGCCCGTGTGGGTGACCACGACGCCCTTGGGCCGCCCGGTCGAACCCGATGTGTAGATGACGTACGCCGGGTGTCGCGGGTCCACGGTGATGCCCGGGTCCGTATCCGGGAAGTCCTCAGCCAGTTCGGTCACTTGCCGGGGGCCGTCGACGACCAGGGCGGGGCAGGCGTCGGCCAGCATGTACTCCCGGCGCTCCGCCGGGTACTCCGGGTCCACCGGCAGGTAGGCGGCTCCGGCCTTGAGCACTCCGAGGAGGGCCACGGTGAGTTCGGCCGAGCGGGGCAGGACGAGGGCGACGAGATGCTCGGGTCCGATGCCGCGAGCTGTCAGGGCGTGCGCGAGCCGGTTCGCGCGCGCGTTCAACTCACGGTAGGACAGCGTGAGTTCGGCCGTCACTACGGCGTCCGCTTCCGGGGTACGGCGCACCTGCTGTTCGAACAGCGTCGCCAGGGGGACGGCGGGGGCACCTGCCGCGGAGGCGTCTCCCCGCGCGAGCAGGCTCCGGCGCTCGTCTGCCGGCAGAAAGTCGAGCAGGCCGACGGGCAGATCGGGGTCGAGGTCCGTCATGTGCTCAAGGAGGTGCAGCAGCCGCCGTCGGCAGTCCACGAGGCCGGAGTCGTCGTACAGTCCGGGCGCCGCGTGCAGGCGCATGTGCGGGCCGGAGCCGTCCCGCCGGTCCCACACCATGATCATCAGGTCGGCGCCGAGCGGGAAGGACAGGTTGTGGGCGGTGCACGGCCGGCCCGCGAAGGAGATGTCGTAGTCGAACCCGATGAGGTTGACCATCGGGGAGTACGCCACTCCGGGGCCGCGCGAGAGTCCGAGGTCGCGGTGCAGGTCCTCGGCGCGGTAGCGCTGGTGCTCCACGGCTTCGCGCATCTTGGTGTCGACCTGGGCCAGCAGCTCCCGCAGCGGCATGTCGGGCCGGATCGTCAGGCGTACGGGGACGCTGTTGGCCAGCATCCCGGGCGTCGTCCGGGTGGCCGGAGCGACGCGGCCGGACACGGTCAGCCCGAGCACCACGTCCCGGGCGCCGGTCAGCCGGTGCGTGTACAGCGCCACGGCGGCGAAGACGAGACGGAACCGGGAGACCTCGGCGCGCGAGGCCGCCGCCTTCAGTTTCCGCGGGTCCGGGAGGGGCAGCAGGTCGGTTCGGGGGATGTGCTCGAGGGCCGGGGCTCCGGACGGTTGCCGTTGCGCGGGTACGCCGGGTTCCCGACCCGTCTCTTCCGTGCCGGGCGCGGACCCGGCGGTTCCGGCCGGTGTCCGGGGTAAGGTCCCGGCGGCGGTTCCAGCGGTTCCGGCGGCGGTCCCCGTCCATCCGGACAGCTGGCGCAGCCAGTACTCCCGGTCCGCGATGCGGTCCTCGCAGTCGCGGTAGTCCTGGTCGGCCCTGACCAGTTCCGACAGCGGGCCGAAGGGGCAGGGGCCGGGCTCCTCCCCTGGGCCAGGGCGGTGTACACCTCGGCGACCCGCCGGGCGACGAGGGCGTAGCCGAAGGCGTCGACGGCGGCGTGGTGGTAGGTGTGGTACCACCAGTACCGGTCCGGCTCCAGCCGGAACAGCGCGTAGCTGAACAACGGGCCGGAGGCCAGGTCCATGGGCCGGGCCAGGTCGGCGGAGATCCAGGCCCGGGCGGCGGCGTCCGCGTCGGGGGCGTCACTGACGTCGACGAACGGCAGTGTCCAGGGCAGCTCGGCTTCCAGGATCTGGACGGGGCCGTCGTCACCGGGCACCAGGCGGACCCGCAACGCGTCGGTCTCGGCCACCACGCGGCGCAGTGCCGTCTCGAACAGGGCGGGGTCGACCGGTCCGTGGATCTCCAGGTACTCGCCCAGCCGCAGGGCGGTGTGCAGGCCCGGGGAGTGCTGCTCGGCGAGCCACACCTCGCGCTGCCCCGCGGTCAACGGCAGGGTCTCGGCCGACGCCCGGGTGACGTCGTCGGGCGGTGCCGCCGGGCCGCCACGGTGCTGAGCGGGAAGCTGGTGCTGGGACAACGAGGAACCTCCTGTGCTGCCGGGAACCCCTGGACCCGAACGGTGGCGACCGGGCGCCATCCGTCACTCATCGTGGCAGCCATCAGGGCATATTCGGCACTTGGAGGAACAAAGCCACCCGAAGGAATGACGAACCGTGCGCCCTGCGTCGTCGCCGGGACCGTGCCGTGACCCGGCCGCGGCTCAGAACAGCGCTGCGACGGTGAGGGGCAGGTCACGGACGCGGCGGCCGGTGGCGTGGAAGACCGCGTTGGCGATCATCGGTGCCGCACCGCCCAGGACCCGGAGTCGAGGTGAGACTGCTGGACGGCGCCGGCGAGGCGGTACCGGTGGGACAGGCCGGCGAGCTGTACGTGCGCAGTCGTACGGTCATGGACGGCTACCGGAACGACCCGGAGCGAACGACCGAAGTGCTGGACGAGGACGGCTGGTTCCGCACCGGCGACGTGGCCCGCCAGGACGAGAGGATTCCTGTACCTGGTCGACCGGGTCCGGGACATCATCGTGACCGCCTCACCGCCGACAACGTCTGTTCCCGCCTGCTCGACGACTTCCTCATGGCACTCCCCGCCGTCAAGGACGCGGCCACCATCGTCCTGCCCGGCAAAGACGACAAGAAGACCGTGCACGTGGTCCTGGTGCCGCAGGATCCCGCCGCCGTCCCGGATCTCCACCAGTTGACTCGCAAGGTCGTCGACGCGCTGGGAGACTTCTGCACGCCCCCAAGACGAACGTGCGGACTGGGTCTGTTGACCTCGGTGTGTCCGCCGGACTTGGTGGACCGGGTGGTCGCTCCCTGTGGCCGCATCGAACAGTTCGTCCATGGACACCCGGCTTCTCCCAGCAAGATCACGCCCCCTCGACGGCGAAGCTCAGGTCAATGGATGTGGGACCCGCCGTTGACGTCGTATGTCGCACCGGTGACATAGCCCGACTCGGCCCGGGTCAGGAAGGCGATCACGTCGGCCACGTCCTCGACGCCGCCGATGCGGCGTACGGGAACGTCCGCGACCATGGATGCCTTGCGCTGCTCGTCCAGACCTGGGACGCGCACGCCTGAGCGCTGCCGGCAGGCTCCATGACGGGGATCGCCACGGCCCGGAGGCGGGGCTTTCAACGTCGGGCGTGAGCGACTCGGGTAGCAGAAGGCTCCTCGGTCCCGCGATCGACACGAGACCACGATCGGCAGATCGGGGGCCGGAGAGCGAAACACCGCCGGCTCCAGCAGGTCAGGGCCGAGGTTCCCACGAACGCGTGGCATCACGGTCACCGGCAGACACCTCTGCGTCGACCTCGGCCGCAAACGCAACGAGCAGCGAGGGGGGCTGATCGGGCCACCGGCGTCGAGGTGATCGGCACCGGCGGTCCGACTATGCCTTGGCCGTCTTCATCAGCTCCACCAGGCTGGAGGCGCTGTCCGCCCCGTATCCGGCGTCCATGCCACGCCGGAACAGAGCGGCCACGGCAGCCGGCAGCGCCGTGTCGACGCCCGCGTCGGCGTTGGTGTGCAGAACGTGTTCGACGCTGGCCATGCCCATGGCCAGCCGTTCCACATCGCCGCCGTGCTCGCCGGCGTCGATGCGTTCGGCGTAGAAGGAGAGGAAGCCCGGCATCCCGGTCAGCATCTCGGTGGCGTGCGGGAGGACGTCCGACGCGGTGAGTCCGTTGGCATCGGCGAGCGCGATGGCTTGCCAGTAACCGAGCACGGACGTCCAGAACATGCCGACCACGATCTGGTACAGGAGCGCGGCCAAGCCGGGATCGTCGCCCCGGTAGTCCGTGCCGGTCAGGACCTCGAGGGTCGACCGGTGCGCCTCGAACACCTCATGCGGCCCGCTGTAGAAGGTGGACGACCCGGGCTGTCCGATGCCGGAGGGCGAGGCGATGACGCCACCGGTGAGGTGGACCCCGCCGTGTTCGGACACCCACCGCGCCGCAGCGCGGGTCTTCTCCGGGGTGTCGGAGCTGAGATTGACCAGCACCCGGCCGGCCAGGGCGTGGGAGGCCGGCTCCAGGACGGCGTACATCGCGTCGTAGTCGGTAAGGCTCAGGACGACCAGCTCATTGGCCGCCAGGGCATCTTCGGCACTCCTCGCGAGTACAGCGCCGCACGCGACGACGGCATCGGCACGGGACGCGGTGCGGTTCCAGACGGTGACCTGGTGCCCCTTGCCGAGTAAGGCGTGAACAATTGCCTGCCCCATGGGGCCGAGCCCGATGACGGTCACGGACTGCTTGCTGCCGCTCAATGGGAAGACCTCCGCGGTGTGTGCTCACAAGGACAGGAGTAAAACGAGTGCTCTATTCAGAGCGCTGAGGCAATGTAGCACGACTCTAAAAAGAGTGTTCTAACCAGTAAGATGCGCGCATGGGACAGACCAGCACCCGGGACCGGATCGTCATCGCCGCAGCGCGCCTCCTGCAGCGCCAGGGCTATGTCGGCACGGGCATCAAGCAGATCGCCAACGAGGCGGAGGCCACACTGGGCTCCGTCTACCACTTCTTCCCGGGTGGCAAGGAGGCCGTCGCGGTCGCCGCCATCAACTACAGCGGTGAGGAGTTTGCGGCGCTGCTCCGCGAGACGCTGGACAGCGAGGAGGATCCGGGCGCGGCCGTTGAGGCCTGTGTCCGACAACTCGCCGAGGGGCTGCGCGCGTCGGGCTGGACCGACGGCTGCCCGGTCACGGCGGCGGCGTTGGAAACCTTGGGGCCTGAATCCGAGATCCAGCAGGCATGCGCCGACGCGCTGCGCAGCTGGGAGCAGATGGTCACCGACAAGCTCCTGCGCTCCGGCTTCCAGGCCCGCGACGCCCAGGAGTTGGCGACCACCATCATCAGCGCCCTGGAAGGCGCAGAAGTGACGGCCCAGGTCAACCGCAGCGAGGAACCACTACGGGTGACAGGCCGACAGCTGGCTCGCTTGGTGGGTTCATACATGGCGTCCCGCGCGTAAGGACCACTTGTGATCGGGGAGACAAGCCCTCGGTCCCGGCGCTGGGCGGCGGCTGATCGGCTTGTCAGGCTCCCCGGCGGTTCACCGAATATGGCTGCTGCCCGATCGGCCCCAGATGGCCGATACGAACAACGCGAACTTCACCCATACGCAGTTCAGTTGTTGTGCGTCCACACACAACATGCTCTGAACAGTCCCCGGCCAGAGGGACCAAACGGGGTCCTACCATGGCTCACGTGGGGTGAGCGGACGCGTCGGCTCACCCCACCTGAGGTCAACCTCCGGCGCCAGCAGCCCGAACGGTAGCCGAGTCCCACATCAGAGGCGTGTCGTCGAAGACCACGGCGATCTTGATCTTCTTCCCGCCCGCGATCGTCACCGGAAGCGTCACACTGCCCTTCTGGTCCTCGTCGAACGAGACCGGGCCGAGGTCGGTGACCTTCCCGTCGGCTGCGAACACATAGGCGCGGCCCGTCGTGTTCGCGTGCAAGGCGGTGCCGGCAGGATCTGACGCCGCAGCGTCAAGTGAGACGGTGGCCTTCGCCCCGACACTGCTCGTCGCGATCAGGTTCCTGGACCGCTCGCCCTTCGTCAGGTCCGCGGAAGTGGGAGCCTGCTGGACGAGCCGCCACTCCTGCGAGCCGTCCTCGACCGCGTTCTGCAAGGTCAGCGGGGCACCTTGGGACGCGCCGGTCAGGTAGACGTTCGTGTTCTTGGCGGCCTGGAACTTGTAATACCCGTCGGCGGTCTTGATGAGGTTCCAGACGCCTGTAGGGCTGTTGTCGACCCATTGGCCGATCCTCTGGCCGACCGTCGCGTTCCCGGTCCAGATGCCCGCCATGCGGCCGCCCGACTTGTTCAGCAGCGTCGTGCCGCCCTTCGGCGCGGCCACCACGTGCCAGTACTGGGTGTCCTTGTTCGCCGCCGAGCCGGCATCCTCCAAACGGACGTCAGGAAGGTCTCCGTTTCCGATGTTCGCGTCATTGGTCTTGCCCCGGTGCCGATCACCTGGCCGGTCTTGCGGTTCACCAGCTGGTGGTAGGCGCCCTCCGAGTGGCCGAGATCGACCTCGGCGTAAGCGATCGTCGATGTGCCCTGGTGCCGGAGGATCGAGATGCGGCCGGTGCCCTCGACGTACTGCAGGTTGCGGGTGTAGCCGGCTCCCAGGGTCGTCTGGTACTCCTTCCACACGCCGTCGCTGCGTCCGCTCTCGTTGACCCAGACGTTGCCGCTGCCGGCGGCGTTGTACACCAGGCGCCCGTCGGGAAGCCTGATGACGACCGGGCTGCCACCGGTCGCGAGGGGCGGGAGCCGGCGGCCAGGGGCAGTGAGGTGACGGGGCCGTCTGTGGAGCCCGTGTAGAACTTCAGCGGGTCGTCGGCGATGACGTACCTGGTGTTGACTCCGCCGCCCCAGTACTCGTAGGTGAGGAGCCACTTGCCGTCCGTCGTCGGGACGATGGTCGTCATGCCCGGCCGGCCGCCGCCGATCTCCGTCTTGCCGCCTCCCATGTCCTGGGTCAGTCCCGCGACATCGACGACGGGGTCGCTCCACTTCGCGCTGCGGCCGTTCCATGTCTTGTGGACGAGGATCTGGCCGTGCGAATCGGGTGCGGTGTCGTTCTCGGGGTCCGGTGTCGGCACGCCGGTGACCGGATCGAAGCCGAGGTAGTCGTTCTCGTCCGAGTAGTAGCAGACGAGCTGGCCCTCGTGGACCATCAGGTACGGCTCCCAGAGGGGATCCACCTGCTTGTACGTGTTCGCGGCGGCGACGTTCTTGCCGATCGCGCCCGCGCTGCCGCCCTGCCAGCCGCCTGTCGCAATGACGTTGACGACCTTCCAGGTAGTGCCTTCGTCTGTGCTGGAGTACAGGGCGATCGCCATGTCACTGCGGTCACCGTCGTTGGACGGCGTCCAGTTCGGGTCGGCTGCCTTGTGCTCGAGGTAGTAGTGGTCGTCGCCCGTCACGACACTGGCCAGGAGCAGCGTGCCCTTCTTCAGCTTGCCGACGTCCTGCGGAAGCGCGTAAAGGAACGGTGCTCCCAGTTGCTCTTGTACTTCGCGTAACGGGGATCGCGGGAGAGGTACGCCGGAGCCTTCACCTCGGACAGCGGCTGCCACGTCGATCCGTAGTCGTCGCTCTTGTAGATCGGGAGAGTCTCTCCGTCGGCGCTTCCCGTCTCCGCCACGACCGTGGCCTTCTCGAACGACGCGACGAGACGCCCGCCCGGCAGCTGCGCCGACTTCGCGTAGATCGCGCAGTTGCCACGCCCTTTCAGGCACGGCTCGTTGCCGAGCTGGTAAAGGATCCCGCCCGTTGGGTTGTAGGCCTGCGCACCGGACATGGGTACCGCCACCATCGCGGTTGCCGCGGCGAAGGTTCCCAGCGCCTTACCGAGCCTTCTTCTGTACATAGCTCCTCCTTGGTGGATGCCGACGACCCTCGTCGCAGGCCGTCGGCGGGTTTGTGGTGACGAACACCCACACGTCCGCGCGCCGAACTCCAGCGCGGCCTGCGGGGTTGGAGCTGCGGTCCAGGAGGGGGACAGCTCCAGCCCGAAGTGCGGGTGCCGGTAGGCGGCGAGGACAGCTGTCGTTCTCCGGCTCCCCTGTCGACCACACCCTGATGACGGTGAACCGCTCCGCGGTCGTGGTGGTATGGGGTGCCGAACAGGACGCGGGCGGGCAGGCACAAGCCGAAGCTGTTGAACATGTCCCGGGTGCTCTTCGCGGAGCCGGACGAACCGCCGGAGCCGCGGTCGTCGCTACACGCGGACAGTGCGACGCCGAGCAACACCGCGCTCGTCGCGGTGAGGAAGAACCCCACTGCTCATGGGGACGCGAGCCCCAGTGATCCGAGCATGGTGAAGCCGGCGGTCGTACGGGGGACGTCACCCGCCGCCATCGAGATCGGTGCGCTGGCGGAGCACCCGAAGCTCGTGGCCGAGCAGCTGCATCTCGTACAGCTTGCCGCGCGCGTTGTTGAAGGGGCGGTGGAGCACCATCATCAGCCGGCCGTCGAAGGTGTGGAACAGCATGCCGTGACCGCTGTCGTTCCGGACGAGCGGCCGTCGCTGGCTCCACGGCCCCCGGATGTTGCCGGACTTCGAGACGGCATAGGTCTGCACATAGAGGCCGCCGACGGTGCCGTCCGGGTTGACCAGGTTCTTTTCGTACGTCGACCACAGCATGATCAGGGAGCCGCCAGGGCTGCGGTACAGCTGCGGGCCATCGGTGACGTAGGGCGGGAGTTGGTTCGGTACGCCGCTGGGGACCTGCTCGCTGATCCAGGACGCGTCCGAGGCCTTGAACAGGTAGGTCGGATCGCCGACGGTTCCCGACAGGTCCGGAGCCAGCCGGATCGCTTCGATGGTTCCGTCGATGGTCTGCAGCCACTCGTGCGCGTACACCATCCAAGGCTTCCCGGACGGGTCGACGTAGAGCGTCCCGTCGAGGGTCATGAGGTTCTCGGGCGGAGTAGGACGCGAGGGGTCGATGACGGTGAAGGGACCCAGCAGCGAGTCGGATACAGCGATGATCGTGCCGCGCATGTAGTTCCCGATCGGGAACGGCGTACCCCATTGGCTGGGCGGTGGTATCGGAAGCGGCTTGTTCTGGTTGTGCAGAGTGGTGAACAGGTAGTACTTGCCGCCCCACTCGTGCACCTCCGGCGCCCACCCACCGCTGGTTGCCCACAGTCCCTCCTGGTCTGCGGCCAGGAAGACCACGACGGGGCGCATCCAGTCGCGCAGGTTGCGGCTGCGGTAGACCATCGTGCCGGTGCCGTCCACACCTGATACCGACCGGTCGTTGGACGTGTAGAGGTAGTAGGTCCCGGTCTTCTCGTCGGCGACGATGAACGGGTCGTGCAGGGGCATGTCGGGGAGCCGCATGAGATCGGCGTCAGCCGCGGTCGAAGACGTCGTTGACACGCCGTCGGCGGAAGCGGACGCGGACGACGGAGACGCTGCGCCGAGGACGGCTGCGGCCGCGGCCGCGCCTGAGGCGGCGACGAAGCTGCGTCGGGATCGGGGCATGGTGGTTCGGCCTTTCCGGGAGATGTGGGAGGCGAGCGCGCCTGCTGATCCGGTGAGACGCACTCATGACGCGCCGCGTGGGCGCTTCTGGGGGTGTCGGCCTTCTCTTGCCGGGGTCCGTGATGGCCTGCGTGGGGGCTCGGGCAGTTGCGATCAGGCCTGTGACCGTTGCGATGGGTGTGAACGTGACGGCGAAGTGCGCTGTCCAGCCGAGGAGGACCGTGGGGGTGCGGTCGAGGCTCGGACGACGAGTTCGACCGGTAGGTCACTCGCCGATGGCACTTCGGTGCCGGGCTCTTCGATCGTGTGGATGAGGAGCTTGAGTCCTTCCCTGGCTGCGGCGTCGAACGGCTGGCGCACAGTGGTCAGGGGTGGGGTGACGTAGGCGAAGACGGGGTTGCCGTCGAAGCCGATGACGCTGACGTCGTGGGGCACGCGTCGACCGGCTTCTGTCAGGGCGTGGATCAAGCCGATTGCCATGTCGTCGCCCGAGACGAAGACCGCGGTCACCTCGCTGTCGGCGGCCAGTTCGCGGCCCGCCAGGTAGCCGGACGCGGCCGACCAGTCACCTTCCAGGAGGGGCGGTTGGTGCCTGCCGCGTGCCGTCAGAGCTGTCCGCCATCCCTCGACGCGGTCCCTGGCGGCGTACCAGCGCAGCGGTCCGGCGAGGTGGTGGACGGTCTGGTGCCCCAGATCGAGCAGGTGGTCCGTGGCGGCCCCCGCCAGCAGGTCGGCTCCGACCCCTGCCGTCACCGCTCGAGAGCCGCCGAAGGCCGGTGGGGCGCCGAGGAAGAGGACCGGCACGTCGACGCGGACGGACACCTCTCCTTCAACGATGGGTTCGGAGACGATGATGCCGTCCACGCCCTGCTCCAGGAGGGAGTCCACGGCGCCGGCGATATCGTCCGGTTCGCCGTCCAGTGTGTTGACCACTCGGAGTGCGTAACCGGAGCCCCGCACGACTTTCTCAATGGCCACGAGCAGTGATGCGGTCCCGTACCCGGCCGTGCCGAGAGCGACTGCACCGATGGAACGTGTTCGTCCGGAAGCCAGTGCTCGAGCCGCGTTGTTGAGCCGGTAGCCGAGTTCCTCGGCGGCTTCGATGACGCGTCGCCGAACGTCGGCTGAGACGTAGGGCTCGTTGTTGAGAACCCTCGACACGGTCTTGCGTGAGACGCCGGCCAGTCGGGCTACATCGGCACTGCGTGGCACGGAAGGGCTCCCGCCCCGTCCTACCACTCGTGTCATGGTGTCTCCTCTGGCCGAACGCGGGAACCATCGAGGTCAGCTGTATGACCGCGCGGTCATTGTCTACGCAGCCAGAGATCGCGCGTCAAGGGTGTGCGCACGGTTTCCTTCAACCCCGCGCCCTCGGGGAGCAGTGGGGAGTCAGGTGCCGGACGACGCCCTGACTGCGGCACAAAACTGCTTCTGGCCAGCTCATCGGCGTCTCCGAAGCGTCACTTGTCGCCACTGGGGTCAACCAGGTGGCGTCCGGCCCCGGCTTCCGAGCAGTCGTCATGGCGTAGTTCGGCATGCATCAGGTGCCGGCCTGTGAACGGCGTCCGTGCCGTCGGTGGGAGTGCCGTTGTAGCCGTTGTAGAAGGGAACGCAGCCCGGCGTGAGCGTCCCGGCGGCATGGCCGGTGGGAGACAGAGACGGTGTCCAGGGCCGGCGTACGCCTGGGGCGGGTGGGACGGTTGTCAGGGGTGCGGAGAGCGGTCTGGTCTCAGTGGGACGGTGGGGGTGCGGTCGAACCGCGGACGACGAGTTCGACAGGTGGGTCGCCCGCTGATGGCAACTCGACATCGGGCTTCTCGACGGCGTGCACGAGAAGCCCGATCCCTTCCCGCGCCGCGGCCTCGAAGGGCTGACGGACGGTGGTCAGAGGCGGGGAGACGTAGGCGAAGACCGGGTTGCCGTCGAACCCGACGACACTGATGTCCTCCGGTACACGACGTCCGGCTTCCCGCAGCGCATGGATCAGGCCGATGGCCATCTCGTCGCCCGCGGCGAACACCGCGGTCACGGATCGGTCCGTGGCCAGCGCGCGGCCTGCCGCGTACCCGGAGGCGGCTGACCAGTCACCATTGAGCAGTGGGGGTTCGTGCGCGCGCCGTGCGGCCAGTGCCGCCTGCCATCCCTCGATGCGGTCCTGGGTGGCGTACCACCGTCGTGGGCCGGCGAGGTGATGGACGGTCTCGTGTCCAAGGTCGAGCAGGTGCTCGGTGGCCGCCCTCGCCAGTTCGTGGGCGCCCACGCTCACGGTCAGGGTCCGGGTGGCGGTAAAGGCAGGTGCAGGTGGTGCTCCGATGAAGAGGACCGGCACGTCGACGCGGACCGAGACCTCTCCCTTGACGATGGGTTCGGAGACGATGATGCCGTCCACGCCCTGCTCCAAGAGTGACTCCACGGCACCGGCGATGTCTTCGGGGGCGCCGTCCGGCGTATTGACCACGCGCAGCGCGTAACCGGCGTCCCGCACGGCCTGCTCGATGTGCACGAGCAGAGAGGCGGTTCCGTATCCGGCGGTCCCCAGAGCGACGACACCGAGGGAACGGGTGCGTCCGGAGGCCAGCGCCCTGGCAGCGTGGTTCAGCCGATAGCCCAGTTCCTCGGCGGCCGCGAGGACACGCCGACGCACCTCTTCGGAGACGTACGGCTCATCGTTGAATACCCGGGAGACCGTCTTGCGCGACACCCCCGCCAGCTGAGCGACGTCAGCACTGCGTGGCGCGGTGGAGCTCGCAGCGCGCCCCACTTCTCGTGCCATGAAAACTCCCTACACAGCGACGTTCACGCATCGAACCGCGTCAGGCAATGTGACCGCGCGATCAGGACGCGCGGTCACACCTATACGGCAGACGCGGCCACACATCAAGGGTTCTCACCACTCCACTTCCGATCCACCGGGTGGCGAGGACCGACTCGACCATCGAGGAGCGCGTCTAGGGCACGTCATTCGCAGCAGCGCTGCTTTCCGGTGTTGTAGGAGAAGTCTCCGGGCTTGTATCCGTGCTCTTTCGCCACCGGGAGGGCGGCGTGGACGCGTCGCAGTTCGTCGAGGACGTTGCTGTAGGTGCCGATCGTGGATCGGATGTTCGTGCCGATCGGGGAGGCGTCGACGACGTACACGGTCTTGATCCCGGCAGCGTCCACGAAGTCCACGTGGGCGGGGAGGCGTTCCTCGTTCAACCTCTCCCGGCTGCTGACCCGCGACGGCCAGGGTAAGGCCGCCTACGACCTGCTGGTCCGCCTCAACCACGCCGCGCGGCAGCGGGAGAAGACCGAGATCGACGGCCGCACCGTCGACCTGTCGACCCTGACCGGCACGGACGAGGACCACCGCACGGTGTGCCAGGAGCTGTACGTCACCCTGCTCGTGGACGGCGCCCGCGTGCTCGCCCGGATCGGCCGGTGGACCGAGGCCGCCGACGCCATGGCTCAGCACCGCGGCATCGGCAACCGCCTCCTCGACGGCCGCCAGATCAAGATCATGGCCCTGATGGAACACCGCTTGGACCAGCAGGCCCGCGACCTGATCGACACCAGCCAGTCCACGGAGCCCTGGGAGAGAGCCATCGCTCTCCTCCGACCGCACCCTTGATGAAGCCGTCCAGCTCCTTGCCCACCCCGATCCACCGACCGCCGCCTTCCAGACCCGGACGGCCCTGTCAGCCCTGGAACTGGACCGCACCGGACGATACGCCGCCCGGGTACTCGACTCCCCCGTCAGCGTCGCCCGACTCGACGCCTACGCCGCACGAGACGCACTGAACCACCCCGTCGTTGCGGCCGGACTGGGATCCGGCGTCCTGTCCGCCCACCACCATGAGGCCTGACAGGCGCGGTTGCCCGAGCCGAGGCAGAGCTGGAAAGGCTGCTACAGGCCGAACCAGATCCCAGTTAGGAGGGGACGACGGGGTTGACCCGCCGTACTGCCCACGCTGTTTGGCGGTGTCGGCGTTTCGGCCACTTCCTGCCCACGCTCTTTGGCGGTGTCGGCGTTTCGGCCACTTCCTGCCCGCAGCCCTCCAAGCCGGACCAGGGATCCCGCACCCGCGGGTTCCCTCACGCAGGAAATAGCGGGCTCCCCAGCACGACCGAATGACGTGTGTTCGATATCGCAGCCGGGTCGTTAGACCTGACGACTCTGCCGCAGCGACCGTCCTAGGGGGAGCGATGACCTCGGCCATTACGCAGGACCAGCCGCCGCAACCGCCAAAGGGGACCGCGCAGGACGACGAAGCGCAGGAGGCCGGTGTTCGAGAGGAGGAATACCTCTACCGTGACGAGTCAAGGCTCCAGGCCGGATCCCTGCTGACCTCCCGCACCATGGCGCGGCGCCTGCCCTCGCTCGTTCGGCGCTCGGTGCAGATGGCCTGGCGCGTGGACCGCGGCGCGACCATCGGCCTGCTGGTGTGATCGGGACCGGCGTCCTCGCGGCCCTCGGCCTCCTGGCCGTCACGGGCACGATCACCGCGCTGATCTCCTCGGGCGACATCACCGAGCGGCTGTGGGACGCCGCCCCGCAGCTGGCCGTGATCACCGCCGCCACCGGCCTGCGCGCGCTGCTGGGCATCACCGTCGTCTGGCTGACCGGCCGTCTGCGCCCGGTGCTCGGCCGGGCAGCGGAGCTGACGATGATCGAGGCCGCGCTCGGCGCGGAACTGGCCGCCAACAACAAGCCCGGCTACAACGACGCCTACGACATCGCCGACCGCGGCGCCCAGGTCACCCCCGACCTCGTCGAAGAAGCACAAGACGTCCTCGCGGCGACCGCGACACTCACGGCCGGCGCCACCGTCCTGACCGTCCTGCACCCCCTGCTCCTTCCCCTTCTCTTCCTCGCATGCCTGCCGCAGGCCGCCGCCTACGTCCGCTCCGCCCGCGTGCTCTACCTCGCCGGACTGGAGACCTCCGGCCGACGCCGGATGCTGGGCAAGCTGCGCTGGCACATGGCCTACATGGAGTCGAGCGAGGAGATGCGCGCCTGCCTGGCAGGCCCCTTCCTGATCGGCCGGTACCGGCGGCTGGCCGACTCGGTCAACGCAGCCGAACGAAAAGCCGCGAACACCGGTGCCTGGATGGGGCTGGCCGGAGCAGTGGCCGGCGGGATCGCCTCTACCGCGGTGTGGGCTGCGCTGCTGTGGCTCCTTGCCTCCGGGCGGATCAGCCTGGCGGCCGGAGGCGGCGCCGTCTTCGCCCTCCAGACCGCCACCGGCTCGGTGCGCGGCATCATCAACGGCGGGGCACGCCTGGTGCGCACCGGCTGGTACGTGCAGGACTGGCAGAACTTCCTCGACAACGCCCGCGGCCAGGCCATGACCGACTCCCGCGGCACCGCGCCCGTGACCGCCGCCCCGGAGCGTTTCGAGGTCCGCGACGTCACCTACCG
Organism: Streptomyces tuirus; assembly: GCA_018195615.1. Classification (GTDB taxonomy): domain Bacteria; phylum Actinomycetota; class Actinomycetes; order Streptomycetales; family Streptomycetaceae; genus Streptomyces; species Streptomyces tuirus_A. Next base: position 684,992 of record JAGTPG010000002.1, read on the forward strand.
CTACGACGGCGCCCCGAAAGACAGCCTGAGCAACGTCTCCCTGCACGTGCGGCGCGGGGAGATCGTGGCGCTGGTCGGGGAGAACGGCTCCGGCAAGACGACCCTCTCCCGCCTGCTGTGCGGGCTGCTGCTGCCCACCGAGGGCGACGTGGCCTGGGACCACGCCTCCACCGCGGACCTGGACCCGTGGGGGTCGTGGGAGCACGTCGCGCTGGTGCCGCAGAAGTTCACCTACCTGCCTCTGACGATGCGCGACAACATCACCTTCGGGCAGGGCGACACCAGCGACGCAGCACTGCTCGCCGCATGCGAGGCGTCCGGCGCCGCCGAGATGCTGCCAGGCCTCCGCTCCGGCCTGAACACCCTCCTGACCAGCGAGTGGTTCGGCGGACAGCAACTCTCCGGCGGACAGTGGCAGCGCCTGGTCCTCACCCGCGCCTTCCACCGGCAAGCGGCGCTGCTGGTGATGGATGAACCCACGGCCGCCCTCGACGCCCGCGCGGAGCACCGGATCTTCGCCGGCCTGCGCGAACTGGCCAAGGACCGCGCCATCCTGCTCATCACGCACCGCCTCACCAACGTGGCCGTCGCCGACCGGATCGTGGTCCTGGACGAAGGGAGGATCGTCCAGGAGGGCACCTACACCCAGCTCACCCAGGAGCCAGGTCTCTTCCGGACCCTGTGGGAGCTGCAGAGCCGGATGAGCGGCGACACATCCTGATCACCCCTCGCCGGTCTGCGCTGCACTCGCCCGTCCACCGTCGTGAAAGGCAGAGCTACGTGTCCTCTCCCGTTTCGCCTTCGGATCACGTCACACCGCGTGCCGCTCTGCCCGTGGCGCAGCGGCATGCGGCGTGGCTCGGCGCCGCCGCGGTCATCACCGACGAGGTCGGCCGGGTCCTGCTGGTGCACCCCACCTACCGCGAGGACGACTCGTGGCTGCTGCCCGGAGGCGTCGTCGAACCCGGCGAACACCCGCACGTCACCTGCAGGCGCGAGATCACCGAGGAACTGGGCCTGGATCTACCCCTGTCGGCCGTGCTCGCCGTCCACTCCTTCTCCCCTCACCACCCCGACCTCAAGCCCGCCACGGCATGCCCCGGCGAGATCCGGTTCGTCTTCGACGGGGAACCCTCACCCCCGACCAGGTGGAGGCGATCCGCCTGCCGCGCGAGGAGCTGTCCGAGTACGCCTTCCTGGAGACCCGGGACGCGGTGCAGCGGCTGCGACCCGTGGACGGGCAGATCATGCTCGCCGCCTACCGGGCCCGGCTCGGAAACACCGCCACCGCCCACCTCGCCGACGGCCGGCACATCCTCGACGTCCCGGCGCTGGACCGCCATGACGTGCACGTCCGCTACCGGCCCTTGTGGGACAGCCCTATCAACCGCGGCCCCGTCCCCGGGCGGCTGCCCGTGCAGCAAGCCTGGGCGTGGTGCTTCGTACGTGACGGCCGGGTCGTCCTGGTGGCCGACCCCGGCCCGCGGGGCGCGCTGCCGATGCTGCCCGGCGGCACCGTGGAGAAGACCGACGCGACGCCCGAGGACACCTTGCACCGCGAAGCCGCCGAGGAAGCCCAGCTCAGCCTGGCCGATCCGGTGCGACTGGGCTGGGTGCTGGACGAGACCGGCGAGGTCTACGGCGGGGTAGGGCCCAACGCCCGGCTCCGCCTGGCCGCCCGGGTCACCGCCATCGGGCCGGCAGCCGTCGACCCCGCCGCCGGTCACCCCCTCACTCGCCTGCTCGCCACCCCGCCCAGGCAGCCGCCCTGCTGGGATGGGGGCCGCCAGGAGCGCGGCAAGCCCGGCTCGCGGTGGAGACGGCACGAGAGCGGTGGGACCTGCCCACCGCTCGCCCCACCGCCATCGAGGAGATCCCGTTGGAGGGGATGCGGCTGAGCTGACACGAAACGCCCACCCCGCCTCGACTTGTACCGCTCCACGCCTTCTGAGGTAGCCCCATGCCCTTGTCACACGACTACATCCGCACCACTGTCGAGACCTACCTCGCCCGTCACCCCCACGAGCGCGAGCAGCTCGGCGGCCTCCTGGACGCCCTCGAACGTCCCACCGACATCGCCAGCCGCTCCACCTTCACCGGACACGTCACCTGCGGCGCGATCGTCGTCGACCCGCTCGGCCGCGTCCTGCACGTGCTGCACCTGGCGAGCGGGAAGGTCCTCGCCCCCGGCGGACACACCGAGCCCGAGGACGAGTCCCTGGCAGCAGCGGCTCTGCGGGAGCTGCATGAGGAGACCGGGATCCCGCCCCAGGCCGTGGCACCGTGGCCCGGCTACGAGACTGTGCCGTTCGACATCGACATCCACGACATCGAGGCCCACCCGGGCAAAGGCGAACCCGGCCACCAGCACTTCGACCTCCGGTTCCTCTTCAGCCTGCACACCGCGGCCGAGGCGCCGGTGGTGCTGCAGGAAGAAGAGGTCGGCGGCATCGAGTGGCGGCCCGTGGACAGGGTGACCTCCCCCTCCCTGCGCGAGAAGCTGCTCAAGCTCACGCCGGAGACCGAACCGGAGTGCGTCAACGCCTCCGCCCTCATCTACAACGACCGCGGCGAGTACCTGCTCCACCTGCGCGACTACTTCCCCGGCCAGATCCGGGAGCCGGGCATGTGGTCCCTGCTGGGCGGCGGCCGAGAGCCCCAGGACGCCGCCCTGGAACACACCGTGCGCCGCGAACTGGCCGAGGAAGCCGGGCTCGACATCGCCGACCTGACCCCGTTCGGCACCGAGTACGCCTCCGACGACGCCGACGCGCCCGTGGCCATCGCCATCTACGCCGGCCGCTGGAACGGCGATCCTCGCGAACTCCACCTGACGGAAGGGGTGATGCTCGCCTGGTTCACCCCGACGACCTCCACCGCCTGCGCATCGCCCCCACCACCAGCGACCTCGTACGGCGCCACGCCGCCAGCCACCCGGCCGGCACCGCGCCACAGAGCGGGCTCTCATCACACGAGGAGCGCCGCCCGGCCTCCCCGCACGGCACGGTCCTCAACGTCATCGGCGTCCACCTCTACCTGGAGCGCCCCGACGGGACGGTGCTGCTCGGACTACGCCACCCCAACTCCGCCTTCGCGCCGTCCACCTGGCACGCCCTGGCCGGCCACTGCGAGCAGGAGAGCGCCATCACCTGCCTGATCAGGGAGGCACGGGAGGAAGCCGGCCTGCACATCGAACGAGCGGACGTAGAACTCGTCCACGTCGTCCACCACATCGACAAGGCTGGGGACCGGCCCCGCATGGGCCTGTTCTTCCGCGCTCGCACCTGGAGCGGCGAGCCGGAACTGCGTGAACCGGACAAGTGCACCCAGTGGAAATTCTGGGACCCCGCCGCGCTGCCCGGCAACCTCGTTTCCTACACCCGCCAAGCCATCGCAAAGATCCAGAACGGGGACCTGTACAGCGAGACGGGCTGGCCCGCATGACCGGCACACCGAGCGGCGCACACCGTCGTCTGCCTACTGCCACTGCGGCCGGCCGCCAGAACACCCGACTGGTGGTGATCCGCGGCAATTCGGCGTCAGGCAAGTCCAGCGTGGCCCAGGGCCTGCGAGATCACTGCGGCCGCGGTATCGCGATCGTGGGCCAGGACGTGATCCACCGGAACGTGCAATCTTCTCGGCAGCCGGTCACGGAGGGGGCCCGCCGGCCGGAGTACCTCGGCACCTCCCGCCAGCGCCAGCCCGTGGTCTCCTGCCTACGATTCCGGGACCAACCCCGGCACCATAGGCGAAGATCGGGGACATGAGCTTGTGGGGTATGGGACAGGAGACAGCCACCGCCGTCATGGGCGCCGGAGGAGCTGTGGTGGGCGCGGCCCTCACCGGGATGTTCACCGTCCGTGGTGCTCGACGGCAAGCCGCAGCCGCTGTCCAAGCCGGTCTCGCCCAGGCCGCCAGCGCCTACGTCGGCCCCCTCGACACGGCCCGCCGCGCGGCGCAGAGGGAAGCCTACGTACGGCTCATGACGGCAGCCCAGAGTTACGCGGCCGAGGTATACCCGGTCCTTCGGCTGGCCAGGGGTTTGGACAGGGCGGCCGCGAACACAGGCAGCCTCTCCCGCAGGGAAGCCGCCCGCGAGGCCGCGGCGGAAGCGGACTTCCGGGACCGCATATCGGCGGTGAACAACCCGGACCCGGTATCGACGGCTGTCCAGCATGTGGAGCTCGAAGGGCCCGTCGAGGTAGCTGAGGCCGCGCGGCAGGTGCGCGCCGCCGCCACCGGCCTCTTCCGCACGCTCCGGCGGGCAGGGCATAGCGAGCGCGTGGCCGGAGGAGTCGTTCCGCCGGACCCGGAGCGCTCCTGGACTTGTCATGAGGAGCTGCTCGCCGCGATCGAGCGATTCACGCAGGCCGCGCAGGAGCACCTGAACCGCCGAGACCATCCACGAAGTGACGAGCGGACCGGGCGGTGGGCACCGGTCTCCGCGTTCTTCAGCCGGAGCAGCGCCCGCCGGACAACCACGTGACCACTCACTCACTGATGCCGACACCAACTGGCCGGGTTGCACTTCACGATGTTGATGTCCGTGGCGGTGCCCTCGGCCTTAGCGTCCTCTCGCGGTCCTACACGCTGGGCAGGTCGTAGCTCACCGCCGACGTGCGCCTCCTGTACCCACTCGACCCGGTAGTTGCTCCCTCTTCGGCTTGGTGTGCGACGACCATCCGCAGTTCCACAACCTCGCATCCAGGACTGAATGCGTGGCCCTGCCCTGGTCAGAATGCCTCCCCTACCCTGCCGGACACCGACAGCACCTCCTGACGAGAACGCCCGGTGCGGTGCATGGTTAACCGTGAAGATCTGCTGGCCGGCGCCAAGCAGTGCCTCATCGAACGCGGCTGGGCGCGCACCACCGTTCGTGACATCGCCGCGGCCGCCGGCGTGAACCGCGCGGCCATCGGCTACCACTTCGGCTCGCGGGACGTATCAGCTCCTTGCGTGCACGGTGCGGGGCGCGATCAGCCGGTGAGGACCCGCGCACGGCAGGCCGCGGGTGTTCCCCAGGCGGTGCGCAGGGCACGGGCCTTGCGGATCCACAGGGACAGGTCCAGTTCCTCGGTGTAGCCGACGGCGCCGTGGCAGTGCAGAGCCGTGCGGGCGGCTCCGTAGGCCGCCTCGCCCGCCGCCACCTTCGCCGCCGCGAGGTCGCGGGCGCAGTCCGGCTGCCCTGCCGCCAGAGCGATCGCCGACGCGTGGATGAGGGGCTGCGCGAATTCCAGTGCGATCAGGGTGTCCGCCAGGCGATGCTTCACCGCCTGGAAGGAGCCGATGGGCCGGCCGAACTGGGTGCGCTGCTTCACGTAGTCGACCGTGCGGTCGAGCAGGGCCCGGCCGAGTCCGAGGGCCTGGGCGGCGGTGGCGAGTGCCGCGATGCCGGCGGCGTGCGCCGCAGCTGCCCGCACGCCGGGGCCCTGGGCCAGGACGGTCCCGCCGAGCGGGCGGGCCAGGCGGCGTGCCGGGTCGGCCGACGGCTGGACGGGACCCGCCGACTCCGCCACGCGCACCGTGTCCTCGGTGACGACGAAGACGACGTCGGCGGCGTCCGCGTCCAGGGCGTAGGGGCTGTCGGGCGTCAGCAGACACAGCGAGGCGGCCGTCTTGCCCGAGGCGATGCCCGGCAGCCAGGCCGTGGCGGGAGCGGTGTCGTCCAGGTGGTCGAGCAGCGCGGCCACGGCGACCGTTTCCACCAGCGGACCGGGTACCGCGTGACGGCCCAACTCCGTGAAGCCGACGGCAAGTTCGATGGGACGTACGCCCACACCCTCCTGCTCCTCCGGTACGGCCAGGGCGAAGACGCCGGCCTCCGCCAGGCGGGCCCAGAGCGCACGCCCGGGGCCGTGGTCTCCGGTGGACCATGCCCGGACGACCGCCGGGGTCCCGGCCGCCGTCAGCATGCCGTCCAGCGATCGGGCGAACTCCCGTTGCTCGTCGTCGAGGAGGAACCGCATCACCGGCGCCCCTTCGGCAGGCCGAGCAGCCGCTCGGCGATGATGTCGCGCTGGATCTCGTTGGTTCCGGCGTAGATCGGTCCGGCGAGGGAGAACGTGTAGCCCTCGGCCCAGCTGCCGTGCGCGGGCGACTCGGCGGCGTGGTCGGCGAGTTCGCCGTACGGGCCGAGGATGTCCAGGGCGGTCTCGTGCAGGGCGATGTCCAGGTCGGACCAGAAGACCTTGTTCAGACTCGACTCCGCACCGATCGATCCGCCCGCCGCCAGGCGGGAGGCGGCCGCGTACGTGAACAGCCGGTAGGCGCGGGCGCCGATGACCGCGTCGGCGACCCGGTCGCGCAGCGCCGTGTCGGACGGGTCGGCGGTGGTGCGCCACAGCGCGGTGAGGCGGTCGGTGGCTGCCGTGAAGCGGCCGGGGCTGCGCAGGGTGAGGCCGCGTTCGTTGCCGGCCGTGCTCATCGCGACCCGCCAGCCCTGCCCCACCTCGCCGATGACGTCCTCGTCGGGCACGGAGACGTCGTCGAGGAAGAGTTCGGCGAAGGCCGGCTTGCCGTCGAGGCGCCCGATGGGGCGTACGGTCACACCGTCGGCGTCAAGCGGGAACATCACGTACGTCAGGCCCTGGTGGGGCTTGTCGGTGTGCGGGTCGCTGCGGAACAGGCCGAAGGCGCGGTCGGCGAACGCGGCCCGGGAGGACCAGGTCTTCTGGCCGGCGAGCAGCCAGCCGCCGTCGGTGCGTCGCGCGGTCGAGCGGAGCGAGGCGAGGTCGGATCCGGCTTCCGGTTCGGACCAGGCCTGGGCCCAGACGACGTCGCCGCTCGCCATCGGCGGCAGGACCCGGGCGCGCTGCTCCGCGGTGCCGTGCTCGAAGAGGGTCGGGGCCAGGAGGTTGATGCCGTTCTGGCTGACCCGGCCGGGGGCGCCGGCCGCGTAGTACTCCTCCTCGAAGATCAGCCACTCGAGGATCGAGGCGCCCCGGCCACCGTACTCCTCGGGCCAGGACACCACCGACCAGCGGTCCGCGTGCAGCGTGTGCTCCCACTCTCGGTGGGCTGCGAAGCCCTCTGCCGTCTCCAGGGAGGGCAGTGGGGTGTCGGGCACGTGGGCGGTGAGCCAGGCGCGGGCCTCGGCACGGAAGGCGTCCTCCGACGGCGAGAAGGAGAGGTCCATCAGGATCCCGCCTTCTTCATCGCGCGGACGTCCATGCCGCCGAGGGAGTCGGCGGCGGTCTCGGCGTTGTGGGCGTGGGCCAGGTGGTGCAGGCCGAAGACGGAGTCCATGCCGGCGTGCATTCCCTGGAGGTCCTCCGCCTGGTTGACCGCGCGTTTGGTCAGGGCCAGGCCCATGCGAGGCATCTCGGCGATGCGGGACGCCAGTTCCATGGTGCGGTCGGCGAGTTCGGCGGGCCGTACGACGCGGTTGATCATGCCGACCTCGTACGCCCGGCGGGCGCTCATGCGGTCGCCGGTGTAGAGGAACTCCTTGGCGATCCTGGGCGGCATCGCCCACGGGTGCGCGAAGTACTCGACGCCCGGAATGCCCATGCGGACCACCGGGTCGGCGAAGAAGGCGTCCTCGGAGGCGACGATCAGGTCGCACACCCAGGCGAGCATCAGCCCGCCCGCGACGCACGCGCCCTGCACCGAGGCGATCGCCGGCTTGGGCAGTTCCCGCCAGCGGCGGCACATGCCCAGGTAGACCTCCGACTCGCGGGCGAAGCGGCTCTCCGCGCCCTGTTTGCCGGAGTGGTCCCACCACAGTCCGGCCCTGCGCTCGAACGGCAGGTGGGCGTCGCGCTGCGGGGTGCCGATGTCGTGCCCGGCGGAGAAGTGCTTCCCCTCCCCCGCCAGGACGACGACCTTGACCTCGTCGTCCTCGGCCGCGCGGTAGAAGGCCCGGTCCAGGGCGTAGGTCATGGCCGAGTTCTGGGCGTTGCGGTACTCCGGGCGGTTCATGGTGACCACGGCGACGGGTCCGCGGCGTTCGTAGCGCACCGGCTCCTCGGGTGCCGTCCGGGCGGTGGACATCGACCCCCTCCTTCCCTAACAAGTGTTTGGTAGATTAACGTGCGGGACGTCAGCCGTCGAGAGTCGTCCGGAGCCGCCATGAGCAGCGTCGAGGAGTTCCGCGCCGAGATCCGCGGGTGGCTGCGCGCCCAGCTCACGGGCGAGTTCGCCGGTCTGCGCGGCCGCGGCGGTCCGGGCCGGGAGCACGAGGCGTTTCCCGAACGGCTCGCGTGGGAGCGGCACATGGCCGTCGAGGGCTGGACCTGCGTGGGGTGGCCGAAGGAGTACGGCGGCCGGGGGGCGACGCTGGAGGAGCAGGTCGTCTTCCACGAGGAGTACGCCCTCGCCGACGCGCCCGCACGCGTCAACCACATCGGTGAGCAGTTGCTCGGCCCCACCCTCATCGCCTTCGGCACGCCCGAGCAGCGCGAACGCTTCCTGCCTCAGGTCGTGGCGGTGGAGGAACTGTGGTGCCAGGGCTACAGCGAGCCGGACGCCGGGTCGGACCTGGCCGGCGTGCGCACGCGGGCCGAACTCGACGGCGAGGAGTGGGTGGTCACCGGGCAGAAGATCTGGACCTCCCTCGCGCACGAGTCCGACTGGTGTTGCGTCGTCGCCCGCACCGAGCCCGGTTCCACCCGCCACCGTGGGCTGTCCTACCTGCTCGTCCCCTTGGACCAGCCCGGTGTGGAGATACGGCCGATCTCCCAGCTGACCGGGACGTCCGAGTTCAACGAGGTCTTCTTCGACGGGGCGCGCACGGCCGCTTCCCACATCGTCGGGGCACCGGGTGAGGGCTGGAGAGTGGCCATGGCCACGCTCGGTTTCGAGCGGGGTGTGTCCACGCTCGGCCAGCAGGTCGGCTTCCGACGCGAGTTGGAAGCGATCATCGAGCTGGCGAAACGCAATGGAGCGGCCCGGGATCCGCTGATCCGCGACCGGGTCGCCCGGGCCTGGACCGGCCTGGAGATCATCCGCTGCAACGCGCTGCGCATGCTCGAAGGGATCGCGGCCGGTGCGCCCGGACCCGAGGCGTCCATCGGCAAGATCTTCTGGGCCACCTGGCACCGGGAACTGGGCGAGCTCGCCATGGACGTGTGCGGAGCGGAAGGGATGCCGGCGGCGGGTGCGCCGTACGACCTCACCGACTGGCAGCGGCTGTTCCTGTTCTCCCGGTCCGACACCCTCTACGCCGGTTCCAACGAGATCCAGCGGAACATCATCGCCGAGCGCGTCCTCGGCCTGCCGAAGGAGGCCCGTCCATGAGCACGCCGCCGCCCTACCTGCCCGGACACGGGCTGCTGAGCGGTCGTAGCGCCCTCGTCACCGCCGCCGCGGGCGCCGGGATCGGTGGCGCGACCGCGCGGCGGCTGCTGGAGGAGGGCGCGCGGGTCGTCGTCTCCGACGCCCACGCGCGTCGGCTGAAGGAGTCCGCGGCGGAACTGGCCGACGCGTACGGCGCGGACCGGGTCGCGGCGCTCCCCTGTGACGTCACCGACGAGGCGCAGGTCACCGCGTTGTTCGACCTCGTGCAGGAGCGGCACGGGCGGCTGGACATCGTCGTCAACAACGCCGGTCTCGGCGGCACCGCCGACCTCGTCGACATGACGGACGAGCAGTGGGAGAAGGTCCTCGACGTCACCCTGAACGGCACCTTCCGCTGTACGCGTGCCGCGCTGCGCCGTATGAAGGCCGACGGCGGGGCGGCGGGGTGATCGTCAACAACGCCTCGGTGGTCGGCTGGCGGCGCAGCAGGGGCAGGCGCACTACGCCGCAGCCAAGGCCGGGGTCATGGCCCTCACCCGGTGCGCCGCGCTGGAGGCCGCGGAGTTCGGGGTCCGCGTCAACGCCGTCGCGCCGAGCCTCGCCATGCACCCGCACCTGGTCAAGGTCACCACCCCCGAGCTGCTTCGGGAGCTGACCGCCCGGGAGGCGTTCGGGCGGTACGCCGAGCCGTGGGAGGTGGCCAACGTGATCGTGTTCCTGGTGTCCGGCTACTCGTCGTACATGACCGGCGAGGTCGTCTCCGTCAGCAGCCAGCACGCGTGAGGCGAGAATGATCCGGTGCCGAACAGCAACAGTGACCGTAAGAAGACGGCCGTGAGCGCCGCGCCCGAGCGGCGCGAGGAACTCCTGGCCACCGCCGCCGAGGTGTTCGCCGCGCAGGGCTACCGCGCCACCACCGTCCGCAGGATCGCGGACGAGGCCGGGATGCTCGCGGGCAGCCTCTACTACCACTTCGACTCCAAGGAGTCGATGCTCGACGAGATCCTCTCCGGCTTCCTGAACGACCTGTGGGCCCGCTACGACGCCGTGCTCGCCGCCGGCCTCGGGCCCAGGGAGACCATCGAGGCCCTCGTCACCGAGTCCTTCCGGGAGATCGACCGGCACCACGCCGCCGTCGCCATCTACCAGAAGGAGTCCAAGCACCTGCAGACCCAGCCGCGGTTCACCTATCTCGCCGACTCGCAGGTGAAGTTCGAGAAGGCGTGGCTGGGCACGCTGGAGCGCGGAGTGGCCGAAGGGGCCTTCCGCGCCGACCTCGACGTCCGGCTCACGTACCGCTTCCTGCGCGACACCGTCTGGGTGGCCGCGTCCTGGTACCGGCCGGGCGGACAGCACAGCCCCGAGGAGATCGCCCGCCAGTACCTGTCGATGGTGCTGGAGGGCATCACGCTGCGGGAATGACCCCCAAGAGGCTTCAAAGGGAGTGGCCATGGCCGAGGCATACATCGTCGAAGCGGTCCGCACCCCGGTCGGCAGGCGAGGCGGCGGACTGTCCGCCGTGCACCCCGCCGACCTCGGGGCGCACGTCCTCAAGGCGCTGATGGAGCGCTCGGGCGCCAACCCGGCGGCCGTCGAGGACGTCGTGTTCGGCTGTCTGGACACCGTCGGACCACAGGCGGGCGACATCGCCCGCACCTGCTGGCTGGCCGCCGGGCTGCCCGAGGAGGTGCCCGGAGTGACGGTGGACCGGCAGTGCGGCTCCTCGCAGCAGGCCGTGCACTTCGCCGCCCAGGCGGTGCTGTCCGGCACGCAGGACCTCGTGGTCGCCGGTGGTGTGCAGAACATGTCGATGATCCCCATCGCCTTCGCCACCCGGCAGGCCGCCGAGCCGCTCGGCCTCACCCAGGGGCCCTTCGCCGGCTCCGAGGGCTGGCGGGCCCGATACGGGGACCGGCCGGTCAACCAGTTCGCGGGCGCCGAGATGATCGCCGCGAAGTGGGGCATCTCCCGCCGGGACATGGAGGAGTTCGCGCTGCGCTCCCACCAGCGGGCGCTCCGCGCCATCGACGAGGGCCGCTTCGACCGGGAGCTCGTCCCCTACGGTGAGGTGACGACCGACGAAGGCCCGCGCCGCGACACCAGCCTGGAGAAGATGGCCGGGCTGAAGCCGGTCATCGACGGCGGCAGCATCACCGCAGCCTGCTCCTCCCAGGTCTCCGACGGCGCCTCGGCCATGCTGCTGGCGAGCGAACGGGCCGTACGGGAACACGGGCTGACCCCGCGCGCCCGGATCCACCACCTCTCGGTGCGCGGCGAGGACCCGATCCGCATGCTGTCCGCACCGATCCCGGCCACGGCGTACGCGCTGAAGAAGTCCGGGATGACCCTCGACGCCATCGACCTGGTCGAGATCAACGAGGCGTTCGCGCCCGTGGTGCTGGCCTGGCTGAAGGAGACCGGCGCCGACCCCGAGAAGGTCAACGTCAACGGCGGCGCCATCGCCCTCGGCCATCCCCTGGGCGCCACCGGCACCAAGCTCATGACCACGCTGCTGCACGAACTGGAGCGCACGGGCGGCCGTTACGGCCTGCAGACGATGTGCGAGGGCGGCGGCCAGGCCAACGTGACCATCATCGAGCGGCTCTGAGTCTGCCCGCGTCAGGCCGGACGGCGCCGACGGCGTCTCAGGCCAGGGACTCGAAATACGCCTTCTGCGCGGGGTAGTAGTCCGCGAAGTCGGGCCGGGGCCCGCCCGTGTGCGCGGCGGTGAGCATGTCCAGGTAGTACTCCCAGCCGGGGCCGGTCGTACCGAGCTGGTCCGTGGAGGTCAGGTGGTGGACCAGCCTTAGTTCGGTGGTGCCTTCGGCCTCGGCCAGCAGCGCTTCCATCGACCAGTGACCGGCCTCGTCCTGCATCGAGACGGCGAGTCGCCGTGGCGGCTCGCAGGCTTCGATCAGCAGCGGACACCAGGGCGCTGACTCCTCGAACGCCATCTGCACCTCGACGGTGCGGCCGGGCGCCGCCTCGCCACGCCAGGGACCGAACCAGCGGGCGGTGCGCTCCGGCTCGGTGACGCTCGCCCAGACGTCATCCACAGAGGCGCGGTAGGTGCGGGTGAGGACGAGGTCGTATCCGGTCGACGTGGGTACGAGGTGTCCGGTGGGTTCAGGGGTCATGCTGTGTCCTTCTGGGTGTGGGTGTCGGCGGGTTCGGCTTGGCTCCGCTCCCGCCGCGTCCGGTGGACCTCGGTCTCCAGTGCTGCCAGGCGCTGCGCCCAGTCGGGCTGTCGGTCGTCGAACCGGGCGAGCCACGCGGCGAGGTGACCGAGTCGGGCGGGGACGAGCGAGTAGCTCCGGTGGCGTCCGATCTGCTCGTCCCGCACCAGGCCGCTCTCCCGCAGCACGCGCAGGTGACGGCTGACCGCGGGTCGGCTGATGGGGAACCGGGCGGCGATCTCGCCCACCGTCAGGGGGGCGTGGCGCAGCATGAGCAGGATCTCCCGTCGCACCGGGTCGGCGACGGCGTCGGCCACCTCACTCAGTTCGTCCACACCAAAAGCGTAACCCATGGGTTACGCGTTCGCGGCAGGCAGATCACTCGGAGTCGGGCAGCCGGTGCAGCGCCGCATGCGCTTCGGCCATGACGCGGTCGACGAGTTCGGCGCAGCTCGGCAGGTCGTCGATCAGCCCGGCGACCTGCCCGGAGGCCATCACGCCGAGGTCGGTGCGGCCGTCGACCATCGCCGCTTTGAGCAGCATGGGGGTGTTGGCGGCGAGCAGGACCTGGCTCCAGGTCAGGTCCTTGCCGTGCTTCATCGCCAGGCCGTCGCGGACCATCGCCGCCCAGCTCATGCCGGACTCGCGGCGGAAGGCGGCGGCGTGACGGACCGCGCGCCACAGCGACGCCGTCCGGCCGGAGCGCTCCAGCGTGTCCACGAGTTCGCTGCGCAGCATCCGGTGGGGCAGGCCGTCGACCTTGGTGGTGACGGTGACGTCCTGCACGGCGGCGGCGAGGTAGCGGGCCTTGACCGGGTCGGGGACGGTGCTGTCGGAGGTCAGCAGGAAGCGGGTGCCCATGGCGATCCCGGCGGCGCCGTAGGCGAGGGCCGCGACCAGACCGCGCCCGTCGTGGAAGCCGCCCGCCGCGATCACCGGGATGTCCACGGCGTCCACGACCTGCGGGAGCAGCACAGTCGTGGCGACGCTGCCGGTGTGCCCGCCACCCTCGCCGCCCTGCACGACCACGGCGTCCGCACCCCACGCGGCGACCTTCTCGGCGTGCCGCCGCGCGCCGACGGACGGGATGACGACGACGGCGGCGTCCTTGAGGCGCGCGATCAGCTCCCGTGAAGGCGCGAGCGCGAACGAGGCGACCTTTACACCTTCGTCGATGATGATCCGGACCCGCTCGGCCGCGTCGCCCGCGTCCGCCCGCAGGTTGACCCCGAAGGGCGCGTCCGTACGGGACTTGACCTCGCGGACCGCGGAGCGGAGCTGCTCCACCGTCATGGTGGCGGAGGCGAGGATGCCGAGGGCCCCGGCGTCGGCGGTGGCGGACACCAGGCGGGGTCCGGCCACCCAGCCCATGCCCGTCTGGACAAGGGGGTGCCGGACACCGACCAGCTTTGTCAGCGGAGTGTCGATGGTCGCGCCGGTCATGCCGCGGGCACCTCGCGCTCGCGCAGCCTGTTCGGGTCGACGACCTCGCGGATCAGCCGCAGCTCCTCCGGCGTCGGTTCGCGGGTGTACGGCACGTCGTCCGGGATGGTGAGCGCGAAGCCGGTGGCGTCGGTGACCTGCTCGGCGGTGACGCCGGGGTGCAGGGAACGCGGCCGCATCGTGCGGTCGGGTGTCGCGAAGTCGAACACGCCCAGGTCGGTGACGACTTGGGCCAGGTGGTGGTAGCGGATCGCGGAGGGGCCGGCCGCGGCGGCACGGTCGTAGCCGACACCGCAGACCATGTCGACGTGCTCCACGAACACCCGCGTGGAGTGCCGGGGGATCCAGTAACTGGTCGGATTGTTCAGGGTGTTGACCGGAGCTCCGCGCACGCCGAGCAACTGGCGCTTCGGACTGGCCCAGTCTCCGATGCAGGAGATGTTCTGGTTGCCGTACCGGTCGATCTGGCTGGCGCCCATCATCACGTGCCGCCGCCCGGTGGCCACCAGGGCCAGGTGCTGGCGGTAGGGCAGCCAGCCCTCGACCACCTCGGCCTCGGCGCCGACCGCCGGGACGTCCGCGGTCAGCAACGCCTCACCGTCGGTCAGGAGCAGGTCGGGGGCGAAGGTCAGCTTCGCCAGCCGGGCCCCGATCGACGGGACGGTGTCCATCGGGCTCGCCAGGATCTCCCCGGCGTCCCGCCACGCTTCGGCGCAGGCGACCACGCAGTACTCGGCCCGGGTGACCGTCATCGGGCTTCCTCCTCGCCGTGGGACTCGTGGAAGGCCGCCACCGCGGCCTGGTAGGCGTCCTCGTCACCGGAGAGGAAGCGCTCGGTGAAGGCCCGCCAGGCCTCCGGTTCGCGGGCGGCCTGCGCGTAGGCGCGCTGGAAGGGCTCGTCGCGGTCGTGGTCGGGTGCGCAGGAGGTGAAGTGCGCGCCGTTCGGTGTCTCCACGACTCCGGTCACGAAGGGCCGTTTGACCAGCAGGGTCTGCGGGCCGGCGTCCTTGAGCAGGTCCGCGGTGTCCACGATCCGCTCGCAGGAGACGTAGGCGGCGTCGGCGGCCTGGCAGAACAGGTCGTCGAAGTACGGGTCGGGGCCCAGGTACTGGGCGTTGCCGTGCGGGTCCGCGCGGTTGAGGTGCACCAGGACGGCGTCCATCCGCAGCGCGGGGACCGCGACGAGCTCCTCGCCGTCCTCGTAGGGCGAGGTGACCGTGCGCAAGTGCGGATTGACTCGCATCACGTCCGAGCCGAGACCGGCCCGGATCGGCATGAACGGCAGCCGGTGCGCGGCGGCGGTCAGGCCCCACATGACCATGGCCTCGTCCAGCTCCACCAGTTCGAACTCGCCCCGCTGCCGGGCCGCCGTGAAGTGCGGTTCCAGGGGGATGGAGTCGAGGGTGGCGAAGGCGGCGACCAGTTTGCGGATCTTGCCGGCGGCGGCGAGGAGGCCGACGTCCGGGCCACCGTAGGAGACGACGGTGAGGTCGGTGAGGTCGGAGCGCAGGAGTGCGCGTACCAGTGCCATCGGTTTGCGCCGTGATCCCCAGCCGCCGATGCCGATCGTCATGCCGCTGCTCAGGCGGCCGACGGCCTCCTCGGCGGTCATCACCTTGCTCATGAGGGCTCCTTCCCTGCGGTGCCGGCGGTGCCGAAGGTGTCGCGTACGCGGTCCGCGACGCCGCCGAGGTTCGCCTCGAAGGTGAAGCCCTGCTCGAAGCGGTAGCTGCGGCGGACGTCGACCGGGTCGATGCCGTTGATCGCGGCCTTGGCGAGGCGGATGAGGGAGCCGTCCTTGGCGGCGATCTCGCGGGCCAACTCCAGAGCGGCGTCCTGAAGTTGCTCGCGCGGCACCACCTGCCACACCGACCCGTGCCGATGCAGGTCGGCGGCGGTGACGGTGCGCGAGGTGTAGTACAGGGTCCGCATCAGGTGCTGCGGCACCAGCCGGGCCAAGTGGGTGGCCGCGCCGAGCGCGCCCCGGTCCAGCTCCGGCAGGCCGAACGTCGCGTCGTCGCTCGCCACGATCGCGTCCGCGTTTCCCACCAGTCCGATCCCGCCGCCCACACAGAAGCCGTGCACCGCCGCGACGACCGGGACCTCGCAGTCGTAGACCGCGGCGAACGCCTCGTAGCAGCCGCGGTTGACCCCGATGAGGGCCGCGTGGTCCGTGCTGCGCTGCAGTTCCTTGATGTCGACGCCGGCGTTGAAGCCGCGTCCGGCCGCCGTCAGCACCACACACCGCACCTCGGGATCGGCCCCCGCTGCGCGGACCGCGGCGGCCAGGTCGTACCAGCCCCGCACCGGGAGCGCGTTGACGGGCGGGAAGTCCATGGTGACAACGGCGACGCCCTCTTGCGGGGCGGAGGTGGAGACACCCATGAGCGGATCAGCTACCTTTCCACCAAACGTTTGTTAGGTGGAAGATAGCAGCGGTCCACGCGCTGCGGGAGGTGTCCATTGACATCGATCACCGATCTGTCGGGGTCCGTCGCCGTCGTCACCGGCGGCACGCGGGGCGTCGGCGCGGGCATCACCCGCGCCTTGCTGGAGGCCGGCGCCGAGGTCGTCGCATGCGCGCGGCGTGCCCCTGAGAAGCCGGTCGAGACGGGCGGGCGGACGGCCCGTTTCATGGCCGTCGACCTGCGCGACCAGGAGGCGACCGTCTCCTTCTTCGACCGGGTCCGGGAGGAATACGGCCGTCTGGACACACTGGTCAACAACGCCGGCGGCACCCCGTACCGCATGCTCGACGAAGGCGGAGCCGAACGGCACGCACGGGTCGTCGAGCTGAATCTGCTCGCCCCGCTGACCGCCTCGCTCGCCGCGTACGAGGTGATGCGCGACCAGCCCGGCGGCGGGTCGATCCTGATGATCGGCAGCGTCAGCGGCACCCGCCCCTCCCCCGGCACGGCGGCGTACGGCGCCGCCAAGGCCGGTCTCGAGAACCTGGCGCGGACGATGGCGGTCGAATGGGCCCCGCGGATCCGCGTCAACACCCTCGTCCTGGGCATGGTGCGCACCGAACTCTCGCACCTGCACTACGGCGACGAGGACGGCATCGCCGCCGTCGGCCGCACCGTGCCGCTCGGCCGCCTCGCCGAACCGGCGGACATCGGCGACGCCTGCGTCTTCCTCGCCTCCGACCGCGCCTCCTACATCAGCGGCGCCAGCCTCCTGGTGCACGGCGGTGGGGAACGGCCGGCCTTTCTGGACGCGGCCACCGCCAACAAGTAGGCCACCGCCAAACAAGTAGGCCACCGCCAACAACGCCCCACCATCGGAAGGACATCGACACCATGACCGGACTGTGCACCGCACGCGTCGTCGCCGTCACCGGAGCCGGCCGCGGACTCGGCCGCGCCCACGCCCTCGCCTTCGCCGCCGAGGGCGCCAAGGTCGTCGTCAACGACCTCGGCGTCGGCCTCGACGGCACCGGAGCAACCGCCGGCCCCGCACAGCAGGTCGCCGACGAGATCCGGGCACGGGGCGGGGACGCCGTCGCCCACACCGGCGACATCACCACCAGCGACGGCGCCGCCTCCCTCGTACGCACCGCCCTGGACACGTACGGCCGCCTCGACACGCTCGTCAACAACGCCGGGTTCCTGCGCGACCGCATGCTCGTCAACCTCGACGAGGACGACTGGGACGCCGTCATGCGCGTCCATCTGCGCGGACATTTCCTGCCGTTGAAGCACGCCGCCGCGCACTGGCGGGCCGAGGCGAAGGCGGGCCGCACGCCCGAGGCCCGGGTGATCAACACCAGTTCCGGTGCCGGGCTCCTCGGCAGTGTCGGGCAGGGCAACTACTCCGCCGCCAAGGCCGGCATC
Source organism: Streptomyces tuirus (assembly GCA_018195615.1). Taxonomy (GTDB): domain Bacteria; phylum Actinomycetota; class Actinomycetes; order Streptomycetales; family Streptomycetaceae; genus Streptomyces; species Streptomyces tuirus_A. The sequence goes on from JAGTPG010000002.1 coordinate 702,684, forward strand.
GTCGGCCTCACCCTGGTCGCCGCCGCCGAGATGCGCCGCTACGGAGTGCAGGTCAACGCCATCGCACCGGCCGCCCGCACCCGCATGACAGAACAGACCTTCGCCGACACCATGGCGGCGCCTGCGGACGGCGCCTTCGACGCCATGGCCCCGAGAACGTCTCCCCGCTCGTCGTCTGGCTCGGCTCCGCCGCTTCGGCCGGCGTGACCGGCCGCGTCTTCGAGGCCGAGGGCGGACGCATCACCGTCATGGAGGGGTGGCGCCCCGGCCCGACCGCCGACAAGGGCGTCCGCTGGAGCCCGCGGAGGCGGGCGAGACGGCGCTGAAGCTGCTGGCGGAGGCGGAGGCGCCGCAGCCGGTGTACGGGGCTCAGTAGCCGGTGGAGGCTCAGTAACCGACCGCCCCCGTCCGTCGGGCAAGGTCAGTGCTCGTCCAGGCCGCTGACGCGGATGCCCGAGCGGACCTTGTAGCGCTGTTGACGCCGATGAGCACGGCGGTGAGCGGCTCCAGCTGACCAAGACCCTGGACGCGGCCCTCGCCAAGGGCACCTTCGACTTCGTCGCCGACGTCTCCGCCGACTTCCCGATCAACGTCCTCGCCCGACTCCTCGACGTCCCGCCGGAGGACAACCAGCAGCTCATCGACTGGGGCAACCGGATCATCGGCCACACCGACCCCGACTACGCGGACGTCCTTCTGCACAGCGAGGAGAGCGAGAAGTACCGCGACCTGCCGTTTCGTTCCCCCGCGTCGATCGAAGTCTTCGAGTACGGACGGGAGTTGGCGCGGCAGCGGCGCGGCGGCGACGGTACGGACCTGGTCTCGAAGTTGGTCAACACCACGCCGCGCGACGGCGTCCCGCTCTCGGCCCAGGACTTCGACAACTACTTCCTGCTCCTGGTGGTGGCGGGCAACGAGACGACCCGCCACACCATCTCCCACTCCATGCTGGCCCTGCTGCAACACCCCGAGCAGTTGGCGAGGCTGAAGGACGACCCGTCGCTGATCCCCACGGCGGTCGAGGAGTTCCTGCGCTGGGCCCCGCCCGTCTACCACTTCCGCCGCACCGCCACCCGCGATGTCGAACTCGGCGGCAAGCACATCAGGGAGGGCGACAAGGTCGTCATGTGGTACGCCTCCGGCAACCGCGACGAAGAAGTCTTCGGCAACCCCTACGACTTCGACGTCACCCGGCAGCACAACGACCACGTCACCTTCGGCAAGGGCAGCCCCCACCTGTGCCTGGGCAATCTCCTCGCCCGCACCGAGATCCGCATCGTGTTCGAGGAGCTCATTCCGCGCGTCGCCGACATCAAGCTCGCCGGCGACGTCCCCCGGGTCCGCTCCAACTTCGTCAACGGCATCAAGAAGCTGCCGGTCGAGGTCACCCTGGCCTGACCTGGCCGGTGAGCGGCCGAACGGGCTCCGGGGCGGCACAGCCCGTCTGACCAGCGAGCGGCCCTCCTGGGGTTGAGCCAGCAGGCCCCGACCGGGATGAAGGCGTGGTGGATGCGGGGATTCCAAGTGCAGGGCCGTTACCGCGCCTTCCGAGGCGCTCCCCGCCTCCATCGATCACGCGCCGGCCAGGCACCCTCCGGCTTCATTCGCGACGCCACCCCCGAGGGCCCCACGCGACCACGAACGGCCCCACTCCACTAGGAGGACTCGCTTGTGGAGCAGGAGGGCCGGACACTCGGGTGCCCGGCCCTGGGATCAGTTTTTCTTGAACAGTGCGCCTGCGCCGTTTGCGACGGTCTCCAGGCCGAGGGTGCGGAGGAGCTTCCACGAGGTGGCTGCGGCGGCGGTCGGCCGACGCCGGGGCACGATCTCCGACTCCGCACGATCTTGGACCAGCCTACGGGTTCACGACCACACACTCGATCCCAGATAGCCAGCGTCCGGGCAGCCAACCATCCATCCCGTCCGGTCCCGCTCGCTCCCAATCGCCCGCACTGCTGCCGCACCATGACCCAAACCGGCGCCGCCAGACCGAGATCCGGACCACTTCCGGAACACCCCGCCCAAAGGCTACGCCAACTACAGATTTCCCTGCCCACGGTGATCGCTCGCGGCCGCTGGGCAATGCACCGGTTCACCATTCCGTTCGCCTCGGACCTGGCCCTCGTGTTCTCGGGCCTCAGCTTCATTCAGGACCAGGCGACGAATGCTGGCCGTTCAGCCCCAGATGGCCGAGTTCAACGCAGCGTAGTCAGCACCAAGTCAGCACGGGAGTCCTCGGACAGCACTCTCGCGGGCTCAGCTGAGGGCTCTCGTGGAGGCGTCGGCGACGCGGTCATGGTGACCGCACGCACCTGCGCACCCGTAACTATGGTGTCCCACCACATGTGCCACTGACCTGCGAATTCCTACGGTATGGCGACACGAAAACGTCCCCGCCAACCGCATGGAAGTGGTGCCGATGTCCACCCCCGCGACCGCTCCCCCACCCCCCGCCAGCCTCAAGCGCATCGTCGCCGCCAGCCTCATCGGCACCACCATCGAGTGGTACGACTTCTTCCTCTACGGCTCCGCCGCCGCGCTCGTGTTCAACAAGCTGTTCTTCCCGGACTCCGACCCGCTCGTCGGCACGCTGCTGTCGTTCCTGACCTACGCGGTCGGGTTCGCCGCCCGGCCGCTGGGCGCGCTGGTGTTCGGGCACTACGGTGACCGGCTCGGGCGCAAGAAGTTGCTGGTGCTGAGTCTGCTGCTGATGGGCGGGGCGACGTTCGCGATCGGGCTGCTGCCGACGCACGCCAGTATCGGAACGGCCGCGCCGGTGCTGCTCACCGTGCTCCGGCTGGTCCAGGGGTTCGCGCTCGGCGGTGAGTGGGGCGGTGCCGTGCTGCTGGTGTCGGAGCACGGGGACGCGCGGCGGCGCGGGTTCTGGGCCTCGTGGCCGCAGACCGGCGCGCCGGCGGGGCAGTTGCTCGCCACCGGAGTGTTGTCCCTGCTGACGGCCGTGCTGTCGGACGCCGCGTTCGGCAGCTGGGGCTGGCGCATCCCGTTCCTGCTCTCCGGGGTGCTGGTGATCGTCGGTTTGTGGATTCGTCTGTCTGTCGATGAATCGCCGGTCTTCAAGCAGGCGTTGGCGCAGGCCGAGGCCCGCAAGGCGGAACGGGCCGGGGACGCGGAGAAGCTTCCGCTCGTCGCCGTGCTGCGGCACCACTGGCGTGACGTCCTGGTCGCGATGGGGGCGCGCATGGCGGAGAACATCAGCTACTACGTCATCACCGCGTTCATCCTCGTCTACGCCACCACCTCGGCCGGTGTCTCCAAGCAGACGGCGCTCAACGCGGTCCTGATCGCCTCGGCCGTGCACTTCGCGGTCATCCCGGCCTGGGGGGCGCTGTCCGATCGGATCGGACGACGTCCCGTCTATCTGATGGGTGCTGTCGGTGTCGGGCTGTGGATGTTTCCGTTCTTCTCGCTGATCGACACCGGCGGCTTCGGCAACCTGATTCTCGCCGTCACGGTGGGTCTGGTGCTGCACGGGGCGATGTACGCGCCCCAGGCCGCGTTCTTCTCGGAGATGTTCGCGACGCGGATGCGCTACTCCGGCGCGTCCATCGGCGCCCAGTTCGCCTCGGTCGCGGCGGGTGCGCCCGCGCCGCTGATCGCCACCGCGCTGCTGTCGGACTACGGCAGCTCCACACCGATCGCCCTGTACGTCATCGCCGCCGCCGTGCTCACGGTCGTCGCGGTGGCGGCGGCCAAGGAGACCCGTCACCGGGACCTGGCCGACGTCGCCCCACCCGCCGACGCGGAGGCCGCGACCACCTCGACGACGGGCGCCCGCACCGTCTGAGACGTCCCGGCACCGACCCCCGTGCGTCCCGGCCCCCGTGCGTCCCGGCCCCGTGCGTCTGCCGAGCGTACGGGGGTCAGTGCCGTCCCGGTGCCGACAACCGGTGCAGACGCAGGGCGAGTTGGATCTCCAGCGCGCGGGCCGGACTCTGCCAGTCGTCGCCGAGGAGGCGGCCCACGCGCTCCAGGCGCTGGGCGACCGTGTTCACATGGACGTGCAGTTCGTCCTTGGTGCGGGCGGGACTCATGCCGCAGGCGAAGTACGCGTCGAGCGTGCGCAGCAGCTCGGTGCCGCGTCGGGCGTCGTACTCGGCGACCTCGCCGATGGTGCGGTCGACGAAGCCCGGGATGTCGCGGTCGCCGGCCAGGAGCAGTCCCAGGAAGCCGAAGTCCTCGGCGGCGGCCCCGTCCCCGCTGCGGCCGAGGAGCCGGAGGGCGTCGAGGCACCGCCGGGCCTCCGCGTAGGCCGTGGCCACGGCGTCGGGGCGGGTGGCGAGGTCCTCGGCGGGTGCGGAGGCCCCGACAGTGACCGGCGCGTGGACCGCCGTGCCCAGATGCCGGGCGGCGCGGCGGGCCACGGCGGTGGCGGTGTCGCCGGGCTCGAGGGGCAGCAGCAGGACGGTGCCGCCGTCGCGCGCGGCGGCCAGGCCGTGCCGGGTCGCTGCCAGGTGGGACGCCGCGGCCGCCAGACGTCTGCGGGCGTCCGCCTCCTGGTCGGCGTCGGCCGCGTCGCCCTCGAGACGCGCGGCCAGCACCACGTGCACGGCGTCGAGGTCGGCGTGCAGGCGGGCCGCGCGCTCCCGCAGCAGGCGCGGATCGCGGTCGCGGGCGTCCAGCAGGTCGTCCAGGAGCTCGCCGCGCACGCGCTGTTCGGCGTCGGCGGCGGACCGGCGGGCGAGCAGCAGCAGGGACGTGACCATGGCGGCGCGCTCCAGAGTGCGCTGGTCGACGGGGTCGAGCCCCGGATGGCCACGCAGCACCAGTGCGCCGAGCAGTTCCCCGCCGGCGGCGACGGCGGCGATCCAGTCGTCCTCGTGCCGCACCGCGTGCCCCTCCGCGCGGGAGACCTCCAGGGCTTCGGACGGTGCCGCGGCGGCCTCGGCGAACTCGACCGTGCCGTCGAGGACCTCGGAGACCGCGGCGGCCACGTCGTGGACCCCGCCGCCGCGCAGCACCAGCTCGGCAAGCCGGTCGTGCACGTCGGAGGCGCGCTCGATGACACCGCTGCGGTCCCGGATGATCTCGTTGGCCCGCTCCAGGCCGGCTAGGGCCGACCGGGTCTCGGCGAGCAGGTTGGCGGTGTCGATGGCGGCCGCGGCGAGGGCCGCGAACGAGCCGAGCAGGGCGATCTGCTCCCGCTCGAAGACCCGGGCGCGACGGTCCGCGGCGAACAGCACGCCGATGACGTGGTGTCCGAGTGTCAGCGGCACGCCGAGGATGGCGACGAGCCCCTCGTCCCGCACACCCGCGTCGATGGTGAGGGTGTGCTGGAAGCGGTCGTCCTTGAAGTAGTCGTCGGTGACATAGGGGCGTGCGGTCTGGGCGACCAGGCCGCCGAGCCCCTCCCCCATCCCCAGCCGCAGTTGCTGGAACCGGGCCGCGACCGAGCCCTCGGTGACCCGCATGTAGGTGTCGCCCCGCGCCGGGTCGTTCAGGCTGAGGTACGCGACGTCCGTGCCCAGCAGTGACCGGGCGCGCTGCACGATCGCCTGCAGCACGGCGTCCAGGTCGCGCAGGCCGGCGAGGTCGTGGGCGGTCTCGAACAGCGCGGACAGCTCGGCCTCGCGCCGGCGCCGTCCCTCCAGCTCCGAGCGCACGCGCAGGGCGAGCGGCTTGGCCCGCTGGAGCGCGGCGATCCACTCCGCCGGGCGTCCCTCGGCGCGCGCGAGCAGCACCGGCTGCTCGTAGGCCTCCGCGGACGCGCCCCGGGCCAGGAGCTCGAGGTACGGCGTCTCGGCGCTCGCCGTCGGGGCCTCGGCACCGGCGGAGCGCTCGGCTTGCTGTACGTGATCGCTGGACATGCCCACAGGATTCACCATGCCCCGGCCGTCCCGTCAGGCCTGTGGAAAACTCCCCGGCCGACGGACGGACCGGTCCCTCAGTGAGCGGTCCAGCCGCCGTCGAGGACGAGCGAGGTACCGGTCACGAACGACGCCTGCGGGCTGCACAGATACACCACGGCCTCGGCGACCTCCTCCGGTTCGATGAGCCGTTTTACGGCGCTGTCCTGCAGCAGCACCTCGGACAGGACCCGCCCCTCGGGGATGCCGTGCGCCCGGGCCTGGTCGGCGAGCTGCTTCTCGACCAGTGGGGTGCGCACATAGGCGGGGTTCACACAGTTCGAGGTGACACCGTGGGGAGCTCCTTCGAGGGCGGCGGTCTTGGACAGTCCCTCCAGCCCGTGTTTGGCGGCCACATAGGCCGACTTGTAGGCCGAGGCGCGCAGCCCATGGACGGAGGACACATTCACGATGCGGCCCCACCGCTGCCCGTACATATGGGGCAGGGCACTGCGGATGAGCCGGAACGGTGCCTCCAGCATCACGGTGAGCACGGTGTGGAAGACGTCGGGCGGGAACTCCTCCAGGGGCCGCACCAGCTGGATTCCGGCGTTGTTGACGAGGACGTCGGTGCCCGCGGCGGCCTGTTCGGCGGCGTCCAGGTCGGTGAGGTCGAGGACGTGCGGTTCCACGGTGCCCGTGAGGTCGTGTCCCTGTGCGGCGAGCGTCTCCAGGCCTGCGGCGTCCCGGTCGACCGCTCTCACCTTGGCCCCGGCGGCCGCGAGCCGCAGCGCGCAGGCGCGGCCGATGCCGCCGGCGGCGCCGGTGACGAGCGCGGTGCGGCCGCCGAGGTCGAGCGGGGAGGCGTGGGGAGCCGGAAGGACACGGGGCGCGGTCATGCCTCGACCCTAGGCAGCGCCCACGCTCGACCCCATGTGGTCATGCCCCATAGTTCAGCCGGAGGCAGTGGGGTCGAACCATGTGGGGGCGTCCGACAGAGCCTGCTTGATCCGGAGCAGCCCGAACTCGTTCAGTTCGGGCAGGGCGTCGACGTCGAACCAGGCCACGTCCAGGGACTCGTCGTCGTTGACTCGGGCCTCGCCGCCGACGGCCCGGCAGCGGATGGTGATGTCCATGTACTGGCAGGTGTCGCCGTTCTCGTAGGTGACGGGGTCCAGCGCCTGGACGAGGACGATCCGTTCGGCGACGCAGCGCACGGCCGTCTCCTCGTAGACCTCCCGCACCGCGCAGGCCGCGGGCTGTTCGCCCGGGTCCGGGATGCCGCCGATCACGGACCACCGACGTGTGTCGGACCGGCGATTGAGCAGCACTCTGCCCTCGTCGTCGAAGACGAGGGCGGTGACTCCGGGGAGCCAGAGCAGCTGGTGGCCGGCCGAGGCACGCAGGGTGCGGATGAAGTCAGGAGTAGCCATGGTCACGACCCTAAGGGGCGGGTTCCGCCACCCCGGCGGGTTTCAGGCAGCGTGCCCCCGGCGTACGGCTACACGTCACCGGCGCGTCGCCCGCGCAGCCCTGCGCCGACGGCCCACCCCAGTCCGCCGGCCGCGACCAGCACGAGGGCGATCTCCGGCAGGACGCCGAGCTGCGTGGCGGGGGTCTGCGAGGACCGCAGCGGCACCTTCTGCACGAGCGAGTCGGCCACGAACATGCCGGTCCTCTGTGTGATCTTCCCGTCCGGCATGATGATCGCGCTGACCCCGCTGGTCACCGGCACGGTCACGGTCCTGCTGTGCTCGACCGCCCGGACCCGGGACATGGCGAGCTGCTGGTAGGTCATCTCACTGCGGTCGAAGGTGGCGTTGTTGCTCGGCACGGAGATCATCTGGGCGCCGTCGGTGACCTCGGAGCGCACGGTCCAGTCGAAGGCCGCCTCGTAGCAGGTGACGAGGCCGACCTTGGCGCCGTCCATGGTGAACACGCCCGGCTCGGTGCCCCGGCTGAAGTCCTGGCGGACCATCGCCGTCCAGTCCGGGTTGATCGCGCCGATGAGCGAGCGCAGCGGCAGATACTCGCCGAACGGCTGGATCTGGCGCTTGTCGTAGGTGTCGACGGGGCCCTTCGCCGGGTCCCAGAGGATCTGCTCGTTGTACAGCTTGCCGTCCCGCTCGACGACCCCACCGACCGAGATCGGTACGCCTATGGCCTTGACCGCCCTGTCGATCACGGCGCGGGCGTCGGGGTTGGCGAAGGGGTCGATGTCGGAGGAGTTCTCCGGCCACAGCACGAAGTCGGGCCGGGCTACCTTGCCGGCCTTGACCTCGGCGGCCAGGCGTTCGGTCTCGCGCGCGTGGTAGTCGAGTACGGCCCGTCGCTGGGAGTTGAAGTCGAGGCCCGCGCGGGGCACGTTGCCCTGGATCGCCGCGACGGTCACACTGCCGTCCTCCGCCTTGTCGCTGACCAGCGGCCGGGCGGCGACCGCCCCGAGGACAGGGACGCCCACGCTCAACACGGCGACGGCGGCCGCCGCGTGCCGCACTACCCCGGTGGCCCGCCTTTCCAGACCGAGACGCACGACCTCGTACAGGCCGAAGCCGCACAGGACCACCGCGAAGCCGAGCACCGGGGTGCCGCCCACCGCCGCGAGCGGCAGGAACACGCCGTCGGCCTGCCCGAACGCGATCTTCCCCCAGGGGAAGCCGTCGAACGGTACACGCGCGCGTGCCGCCTCGCCGGCGATCCACACGGCGGCCGCCCACAAAGGCCGGCCGGGCAGCTTGGACACGGCCGCGATGCCTGCGCCGACCAGTGCGACGAAGATCGCTTCGATGGCCACCAGGGCGAGCCAGGGGCCGGGGCCGACCTCCACCCCCGTCCACACCAGCAACGGCAGCAGGAAGCCGAGCCCGAAGAGGTAGCCGAGGCCGAGCCCCGCCTTCCAGCCGCGGCCGCGCAGCACCCAGCCGAAGACGGCGAAGGCCGGCACGGCCAGCCACCACAGGGTGCGCGGCGGGAAGCTGACGTACAGAAGCAGGCCGGAGAGCGCGGCTGCGGCGGCCGGAACGAGGCGCACGAGCCGCCGGGCCCAGGATCGCGCCCCGGGCGCGATCCGCGGCTCCAGCTGGTCCGACTCGCCGACGGAGGTTGCGGTGACGGTCACTCCCGGAGTGTAAGGCGAGTGACCTTGACGCCGACAGCGCGGTCCACGGGCCGGCCGCGCAGCCCGCCCGGCCACGCGGTCCGATCCCACCTCGGCTCGCTGCCGGCCCGTTCCGGCACATCCCGGCAGCAACGTTCCTGCTCATTTCGTCACGACACATCCACAAACCGCCCACCAGCGGCTACGGTGTCCCGAAGCCTCAGTCGTGCGGCCGGTGGCGGCCCGTGCGGCCGGGGTCTTCACAGGTCGGGGCGACGTGGTGCGCGGGGGCGGGGCGGGGTGGGTGCCAGTGGGATGACGTCCGCGTCCGGGACGGACGCGGACGGTGAGAGACGAATCGTTTCCGACGCGGCGGGCGTCGTGGTGCTGGGGGGCTGCGCCGGCTGGTCCCTGATCACGGCGGCCGCGCACGACGGACGACCCGAGGGCGTGCTGCTCGCGGTGCTCGCAGTGGCGGCCGGGTACGCCGCCGGGCGGATCGGCGGGGCGCTGCTGCCGGTCGGCGCGCCCTTCGCCGGGGCACTGGCCGGTATCGGACTGACGGTGGCCGTGCCGCATCTCGCTCCGGGCCCGCAGATCAACACGCCGCTGGGGCACGCCGGGGCCACCGCGGCCGTGCTGACGCTGTCGGCCGGTGCCGCCTGCTGCGCTGCCTGGGCCGCTGAGGTACCGGCCGTGCGGTTCGCCCTGCGTCTGCTGGCCGCCGGGACCGCGGTGCTGGCGGGGGTGCTCGGCTCGACCACCGGCTGCGTCACCTGCCTCGCGGTGCTGCTCTGTTCCCTGGCCGTCGGCCGCACCCGTCACCGCGGCGCCGGACTCGCCGTCCTGGCCGCGGTCGCCGCTCTGGTGACCGGTCTGACCTGGGCGGTCGCCGCGCGGGCGGTGCCGGGCGGGCTCGTGGCCGCGCTGGAGGGACGGCTGACGCCGCACCGCGTACAGCTGTGGCAGGACGCGTGGCACCTGCTGCGCGGCGACGCCGCCCTGGGAGTCGGCCCGGGACGTTTCGGGGAGCTGAGCGCGACGTCCGCGCAGTCACTGCTGTCCGACGGCAAGCCTCATTCGGCGCCCCTTCAGCAGGCCGCCGAACAGGGCATCGTGGGTGTGGCGCTGCTGGCGGCGGCGTTCGGCTGGATGCTGTTCGCGCTGTGGCGCGGTCCGCGTCCGACGCCGGTGGTGCTCACCGCGGGCGCGACCCTGACGGCGCTCGCGGCCATCGCCGCGATCGGAAACGCGCTGAGCTTCACCGCGGTGTCGGTGGGCGCGGGCCTGCTGGCGGGCACGGCCACGGCCCGCCCTCTCACCGACGAACCGGCGGACCCCGCACCGGACACACGTCCGCGGGGTGCCGGACGCACGCCTGCTCGGTGACACGGCCGAACCCCGCCGGGGCAGGGGCCGGGGTCGCTCAGTGCGCGGGAGCGCCCGGCTTCGTGGGTCCCAGCCGTGCCTTGATCACCCGTACGGCCGCCTCCGCGTCGTCCACGGTGATCGTGAAGGTGTGTCCGTCCCACAGTTCCAGCACGACGCCCTCACCCCGTCGTACGACCACCGCGGTGCCCTTCTCGGGCCGCCACCGGTAGCCCCAGCCGCCCCAGTGCCGGGGGGTGACGTGCGAGGTGTACGTGGCGCCCGCCACGTGGGAGAGCGGGATACGGCGCCGGGGCAGCCCGATGTGACCGCATCGCACCTCGAGGTGCTCCTCGTCGACCTTCAGGGCGACGTGCACGAAGGCGAGCGTTCCGAAGAGGACCAGCAGCCCGGCGGCGATGCACCCGACGACGGCCATGATGAGCGGGGCGGTGCCGGACGTCCACGCCGAGTCGACGGCCAGCTCGACGCCCAGCGCCATGCAGGCCGCGCCGATGAGCGCCAGCAGCCACTGGACCCGGTTGGTGGCCCGGCCGGTCCAGACGTCGGGGGGCTGGTGGGAGGCGTTCTCGCCGTGGCGGTGGTCCCTCATGCATATGAGGTTACTCAGGTTTCGCTCCGCTGGTACCTCGTGGCGGAGCGTGACTGCGCCGGTCGGAGGGCGGAGCTGATCCGGCTCGCCGCCGGCCGTCGGTGGCCGGTGCCGGTCAGCCGGCCGGCGTGACCGCCTGCAGCAGCCGCCCTTCGGCGTACGCCAGGGCCGGCGCGGGCAGCGTGCCCTCGTGGCCGCTCAGCAGCACGGTCAGCGTGCCGTGGGGGCGGCCGACGGCGCGGGCTGCTCACCCAGCCGGCGCAGGGCCTGGGCGGCCACGGCGCCCGCGGAGCCGTGCAGCACGAGGGGCGGCCGGCCGGGGCGCTGGACGGCGGCCCGGATGCGCTCGGCCACCAGCTCGTAGTGGGTGCAGCCCAGGACGACGGTGGTCACCTCGTCGGGAGTCAGGGCGGCGGCCGCGGTGACCGCGGCGTCGATCGCCGACTCGTCCGCGTGCTCGACGGCCTCGGCGAGGCCCCAGCAGGGCACCTCGGTGACGGGTACTCCGTCGGCGAAGTCCCCGATCAGGGTGCGCTGGTACGTGCTGCCGGTGGTGGCCGGGGTGGCCCAGATGGCGAGGGGCCCGCCGCCGGCCGCGGCCGGCTTGATCGCCGGGACGGTGCCGATGACCGGAAGATCCGGTTCGAAACGGGCACGCAGGGCGGTGAGCGCGTGCACGGTCGCGGTGTTGCAGCCGACGATCAGGGCGTCGGGGCGGCGCGCGGCGGCTGCCTCGGCGACGGCCAGGGCACGCTCGGTCAGGTCTTCCGGGGTCCTCGGGCCCCACGGCATGCCGTCGGGGTCCAGGGAGAGCACGAGATCGGCGTCGGGGCGCAGCCGCCGTACCGCGGCGGTGGCCGCCAGCAGACCGATTCCGGAGTCCATGAGCGCGATCTTCACCCGATCACGATAGACGATGAGCCGTCTCGGGCAGGTCCGGTGGGGCAGACTCACGCGCGTGAGCGCCGTTGTGTGGACTGCCGCTGGATCACTTCTCGCCTGGCTGTGGCTGCTGCTCTGTCAGGGCTTTTTCTGGCGTACGGATGTGCGACTGCCACCCCGTGGGGAGCCGGAGGCGTGGCCGTCCGTGTGCGTCGTCGTCCCGGCGCGCGACGAGGCGGCGGTGCTGCCCACCGCGCTGCCGTCGCTGCTCGGGCAGGAGTATCCGGGGCGGGCGGAGGTCTTCCTCGTCGACGACGGCAGTTCGGACGGTACCGGTGACCTGGCGCGTGAACTGGCGCGCCGGCACGGCGGGCTGCCGCTGACCGTGGGCTCCCCGGGCGAGCCACCCGCGGGCTGGACCGGCAAGTTGTGGGCGGTGCGGCACGGTATCGGCCTGGCACGCGCGCGTGGTCCCGAGTACCTGCTGCTGACGGACGCCGACATCGCGCACGCGCCGGACAGTCTGCGGGAGCTGGTGGCCGCGGCCCGCTCCGGAGGGTTCGACGTCGTCTCACAGATGGCCCGGCTGCGGGTGGAGAGCGCCTGGGAGAGGCTCGTCGTGCCGGCCTTCGTCTACTTCTTCGCGCAGCTCTATCCCTTCCGCCGGATCGGCAGGGAGGGGACACGGACGGCGGCCGCGGCCGGCGGCTGTGTCCTGCTGCGGGCGGAGGCCGCCGAGCGGGCGCGCGTCCCGGACGCGATCCGGCACGCCGTGATCGACGACGTGGCGCTCGCGCGGGCCGTCAAGCGGAGCGGCGGCCGGGTGTGGCTGGGTCTCGCCGACCGGGTGGACAGCGTGCGTCCGTATCCGCGGCTGCACGACCTGTGGCGAATGGTGTCGCGCAGCGCTTACGCCCAGCTGCGGCACAACCCCTGCTGCTGGCCGGGACGGTCGCGGGGCTGGCGCTGGTGTATCTGGTGCCGCCCGCGGCCCTGGCAGTGGGCCTGGCGACAGGGAACACGGCGGCAGCGGTCACCGCCGGGGTGGCGTGGCTCGTGATGACAGGGACGTACGTCCCGATGCTCCGCTACTACCGGCAGCCCCTGTGGCTCGCCCCCCTGCTGCCGTTCACCGCGTTCCTCTATCTCCTCATGACGGTCGATTCGGCGGTGCAGCACTACCGGGGACGAGGTGCGGCCTGGAAGGGCCGCACCTACGCGCGCCCGGACGCCGTGCCCGACGAGGGCTGACGCCACCAGGAGTCATTTCCGGCCGGGGGTCCAGTTCATGCCCCACCCGTAGGCCTGGTCGACGGTCCGCTGCGGACTCGCTCCGCGCTCGGGCACCAGATAGCGGGCCTCGCGCTGCACGACCAGGTCGCCGCCGGTGTTGGTGATCAGGGCGAGTGCGCACACGGGCGACGGCACCGTGCACTCGTCGAGGGAGAACTCGATCGGAGCCCCGTGCTGCGGCTGGAGCGTGACGGTGGCGTTCAGGTCGGCGAAGGAACGGGCGCCTTCATAGATGGTGACGAACACGAGGATGCGCCGGAAGGCGTTCCTGTGGTCGAGATTGACGGTGAGGTTCTCGCCGCTCGCCACGGCCCCCGTGCGGTCGTCGCCGTCGAGGTGGATGTACGGGGGCTGGTGCAGCGCTCCGAAGGTGTTGCCCAGGGCCTGGACGACGCCCTTGCTGCCGTCGGTGAGTTCGTACAGCGCGCAGAGGTCGAGGTCGAGGTCGGAGTGCATCGCGGCCGGTCGGCCGAACTTGCTGCTCCAGCCCGAGAACTGCTTGCGCACCTGCCAGTTGAGGTTCACGTGCAGGGCGCCGGAGGTCCCGCCCTGCTTGGTGAGCGACACGGACGGGGCCGCCTTGGTGAGCGTCACCTTGGTGAGGCGGACCGGTGCGGACGGCGCCGCGGGGGCGCGGCGGGCGGTGGCGGGGCCACCGGCTGCGTCATCGGCGGGGCGTGTGCGCCGGGGCAGGGGCAGGGGCAGGGGCCGCTTGCTGCGGCTCGTCGACGGTGATGCCGTAGTCCGTGGCCAGCCCTTCGAGCCCGCTGCTGTAGCCCTGGCCGACGGCACGGAACTTCCACGCGCCCTGGCGGCGGTAGAACTCGCCCAGGACGAAGGCGGTTTCCGTGGTCGCGCCCGGGTTGTCGAAGCGTGCCACCGGGGTGCCACCCCGGTCCGCGTCCTGGACCTCGACGTACAGCCCCGGGACCTGACCGAACGTGCCGCCGTCGGCGGAGGCGGCGAGGACGACCGTCTCGATCGCGGGTTCCACGCGCGTGAGGTCGACGAGGAGCGTGTCGGCGACCTGGCCGTCGGCGGTGCGCTTGCCTTCGTGCCGGATCGCGCCGGAGGAGTGCGCGGGCTGGTTGTAGAAGACGAAGTCCGCGTCGGAGCGGACCTTTCCACTTACCAGCAGCAAAGCGGAGGCATCAGCGTCGGGCACGCCGGGTCCGGTACGCCAGCCCAATTCCACCCGGAGCGCCCCGGTGGGCACCGGAGTATTTGAACCTTTCAGCATTTGCATGTCCGCCCCCATTGCGTGTCACCGCGCCGGGCCCGTCCCGGCGGTCCGTGGTGTTCCGTTCGCACAACCTATTCCTCTCGGCGGCGAACTCCCATGTCCGACCACCGGCGATCGGCGGCCAACCGCTGGTAACCCGCCCGGAACTCGGCCTTTACACGATCAGAACCCTGTTCGGCGCCCCTTTTTGCCGAGTTCGCTCGCATTGGGGATCCCGGGTCACCGCGGACACGGAAAACAACCCTCTTATCGGTCTCCCCAACCAGCACATCGTGGGCTTAACTTATGTGCCATGACCTCCCCCCGCTCCACCTATGGCGGCGGCTACTACTCCGCCTCCTTCCCGGACACCCCGATCTACGACAAGCTCGTCGCCGAGCGGGGCACCCCGCAGATCGCCCCGATCCGGGTCCCCGCTCAGTACGACATGCCGGGCGGCAACCTGCCCGCGCTCCCGTCGGCGCTGCCCGCTCTTCCGGCCGCCCCGTCCCAGCCCGCCTACGGGTACCCGCAGGCGGCGCAGCCCGCCCCGCTCCAGCAGGCCCCGCGGCGTACATCCCGCAGCAGGCCACCGCTCCGCGCGGCTATCCCGGCCCCCAGCCTCAGCAGCCGCGTCCGGCGGCGCCCGGCGCGGGCTACGAGGCGATGCGCCCCGCGGCTCCCCGGCCGGCCCCTGCCCCTTATCAGGACCCGTACAACAACCAGCAGTACCGCGGTTACTGAGCGGCCTCCCAGGGGCTGTCGGTGCCGACTGGCACGATGGCCCCATGGGGAACGCGCACCTGCACTCGATCCACATCCATCCGGTCAAGGCGGTCCGGGGCCCGGCGCCCCGGGAGGCCGCCGTGGAGCCCTGGGGGCTGGCCGGTGACCGGCGCTGGGCGCTGATCGACGACGGGGGAAAGGTCCTCACCCAGCGCCAGCAGCCGCGCCTCGCACTGGCCGCCGCCGAGCTCCTGCCCGGTGGCGGCGTCCGGCTGTCCGCGCCCGGCATGGAGCCGCTGACGGTGCCCGTGCCCCGGCCGTTCGGCACCGTGCCGGTCGAGATCTTCCGCGACAAGGTCGAGGCGGTCCCGGCCGAGGACCCGGCCGCGCACGCCTGGTGCAGCGCCTACCTCGGCATCGGCGCACGCCTGGTGCACATGGACGACCCGGCCGGTCGCCGGCCCGTCGACCCGGAGTACGCGCGGCCCGGCGAGACGGTCTCCTTCGCCGACGGCTTCCCGCTGCTGCTCACGACCACTGCCTCGCTCGACGCCCTCAACGCCCTCATCGCGCAGGGCGATCACGCGCACGAGGGCCCGCTGCCCATGAACCGCTTCCGGCCGAACGTGGTCGTCGCGGGCACCGCCGCCTGGGCCGAGGACGACTGGTCGGGGCTCACCATCGGTGAGGTGTCCTTCCGCGTCGCCAAGACCTGCGGACGGTGTGTGGTGACGACGACCGACCAGAGTTCGGCCGAGCGTGGCCGCGAGCCCCTGCACAGTCTGGGGCGGCACCGGCGGCTCGGCGGGAAGCTGGTCTTCGGGCAGAACCTGGTGCCCCTGTCCCGAGGCACGATCCGGGTCGGGGACCCGGTCGGCATCCTCGGGTAGCCCGGTCGGGAGGTCCCCCGGCCGAGCGGGAACCGCGCCGCGGGCCCGGGCGTTGGCGTTGTGTGAGAAGTTCATGAGAGTCGCCGGGGAGAGGTGATGTCGCTCTCTCTTCGCCGGGTTCGGCGCGTGGACGGCTCCGCGGGGGTTATCACGGAGCGGGAAGGGGGTGCAGGCGGTGCGAGCGATCACGGGGCTCTGGCGCTGGCGGCGCAATCCGTTGTGCCGGGGGACCGATCTGGCCGAGGCCTGGGTGGCGTTGGCCGCCCTGCTGCTGATTCTGCTGGCCGCCCCGGTGGCCGGCTCCCTCGTCGGGGGCACCGCGCAGGACGCTCTCCAGCGTTCCGTCCGCGAACAGCACGAGGCCCGGCACATGGTGACGGCCACCGTGGTCCGCAAGCTGGACCGCTCCCCGCTGGACGCCGACCCGGAGACCTCCACGGGGCGGGATCTGCGCAACCGCGTCCTCGCTGACTGGACCGCGCCTGACGGCACCGGGCACCAGGGCCCGGTCCTGGCAAGCCTCAAGGACCCACATCCGGGCGACGAGTTCCACATATGGACCGACCGGCACGGCCGGATGGTGGCCCGCCCGCTCGACTCCGCGACGGCGTCGACGCACGCCGTCCTCGCCGGCCTCGGCGCCGCCCTGGTCGTCGGGGGTCTCGTCGAGGGCGGCAGGCGACTGATCGTCTGGCGCATGGTCCGCCGCCGGTACGCCCGTTGGGACCAGGCATGGGACAAGGCCGGCCCGGACTGGGGCAGGACGGGCACCGGCAGCTGACAGCCTTCCGGCTCTGGTCAACCCACCACCCGCGCGCACGCTACGGTGGTCCGGCCGAACCGTTCGGCACAACCCGCGCGCGAGCGAGCAGGAGGGGCGCGCCGGTGGCGAGCCCGCGTGCGCACGGGACCCGAAGGGGCCGGGGCGTGGTCGTGGCCCTGGCATCGGCAGCCGCGTCCCGAGGGCGAACGAGCCATCAGTACGACCGAGGTGGGGGCACAGCTACACCATGGCACAGGGCACGGTCCAGGTGACGCACAGCGGCACGTCGCGGTGGCGGCGCCGCACGGGTGAGTACGCATCGCTCGGCGCCGCCCTGGAGGCCGCGACCGACGGAGACGTCCTCACCGTCGCCCCGGCACGTACCGGGAGAACCTCGTCGTGCAGCGCGCGGTGACCCTGCGGGGCCCCGAGGGCTCCCCCGGCTCGGTGCGGATCGCGCCCCTGGACGGGGTGCCGCTGACCGTGCGTGCCTCGGCGGTGGTCCAGGACCTGCATGTGGAGGGCCAGGACGCGGCCGCCCCGGCCGTTCTGGTGGAGGAGGGCACCCCGGAGCTGAGCAACGTGCGGGTCGTCACGCGGTCGGCGGCGGGGATCGAGGTGCGCGGCAGTGCCCGGCCCACGGTGCGGCGCTGCGCGGTCGACAATCCGGCGGGCGTCGGCATCGCCGTACTCGACGGCGCGGGCGGGGTGTTCGAGGAGTGCGAGGTCGTCGCGGCCGGACAGTCGGGGGTGGCGGTGCGGGGCGGTGCCCATCCCCGACTGGAGCGCTGCCGGGTGCACCACGCGTCGGGCTCGGGCCTGTCGGCGACCGGGGAGAACTCGGCGCTGGAGGCCGTGGGCTGCGAGGTCTACGAGGTCCGGGGCAGCGGCGTCCAGATCACCGGCCGGGCCACCGCGCACCTCACCGACTGCGATGTGCACCGCACGACGGCCGACGGGGTCACGCTCGACACGGACGCCGTGCTGACGCTCGCCGACTGCCGCATCCACGACATCCCGGAGAACGCGGTCGACCTGCGCTCCCGCTCCGTCCTCACGCTGACGCGGACCACGGTGCGGCAGTTCGGGCGCAACGGCCTGTCGGTGTGGGACCCGGGCACCCGCGTGGACGCCAACCAGTGCGAGATCTTCGACAGCACGGGCGACTACCCGGCGGTGTGGGTGAGCGACGGGGCCACGGCGGTGCTCGACTCGTGCCGGGTGCACGACGTGCCGGACGCCCTGTTCGTCCTCGACCGGGGCTCGCGCGCGGACGTCGTCGACAGCGATCTGTCGCAGGTGCGCAACACGGCCGTGTCGGTGAGCGACGGCGCGACCGCGCAGCTCGACGACTGCCGGATCCGGGACGCCGCGACGGGCGCCTGGTTCCGTGACCACGGCAGCGGCGGCACGCTCAGCAACTGCACCCTGGACGGCACCCAGACCGGGGTGATCGTCACCAAGGGCGCCGACCCGACCGTGGAGCGGTGCACGATCGAGTCGCCGGCGGAGGCGGGCGTCTACGTCTCGGCCGGTGGCCGGGGCAGCTTCCAGAACTGCCGCGTGACGGGCAGCGGCGGCTACGGCTTCCATGTGATCGACGGCAGCCGTACGACGCTGCGGAAGTGCCGCACGGAGCGGTGCGCGCGCGGGGCTACGAGTTCGCGGACAGCGGCGCCGACGCGGCGTCCGGGTCGGGCCCCCTCGTCGAGGACTGCACCAGTGACGAGAGCGCCGGGCTCAGGGCGCCCGTGGCGCGGGAGACGGCCGTGCAGACGGTGAGCCACTCCCCCGGCCTGCTGGGCGCACTCCCGGGACAGCGGACCGAACCCGAGCCCCCGGCCCCGGCCCCGGTCGCGGAGCCCGAGCAGCCGGCCCGCACCTCCAAGGACGTCCTCGGCGAACTGGACGCGCTGGTGGGCCTGGACAGCGTCAAGCGCGAGGTGCGCGCCCTCACCGACATGATCGAGGTCGGCCGGCGCCGGCAGCGGGCGGGCCTGAAGGCGGCGTCGGTCAAGCGGCACCTGGTCTTCACGGGCTCTCCCGGCACCGGCAAGACGACCGTCGCGCGGTTGTACGGCGAGATCCTCGCCTCCCTCGGGGTGCTGGAGAAGGGCCACCTGGTCGAGGTCTCCCGGGTCGACCTGGTCGGCGAACACATCGGCTCGACCGCGATCCGCACGCAGGAGGCGTTCGAGAAGGCGCGCGGCGGCGTGCTGTTCATCGACGAGGCGTACGCGCTGTCCCCGAGGACGCGGGGCGTGACTTCGGCAAGGAGGCCATCGACACGCTGGTGAAGCTGATGGAGGACCACCGGGACGCGGTCGTGGTCATCGTCGCGGGCTACACGGCCGAGATGGAGCGCTTCCTGTCGGTCAACCCGGGCGTGGCCTCCCGCTTCTCACGCACCATCACCTTCAGCGACTACGGCCCCGAGGACCTGCTGCGGATCGTGGAGCAGCAGGCCGAGGAGCACGAGTACCGGCTGGCACCGGGCGCGGCCGAGGCCCTGCGGAAGTACTTCACGGAGATCCCCAAGGGCCCGGCGTTCGGCAACGGCCGTACCGCGCGGCAGACCTTCGAGGCGATGGTCGAGCGACACGCGAGCCGGGTCGCCCAGCTCGCCGAGCCGAGCACGGACGACCTGACGCTGCTCTACGACGAGGATCTGCCCGAGCTGCCCTGACCGCCTACGCGGCGGGCGGCTCCGGCTCGTCGCGCGGTGCCGGCAGACCCGGCCGGAGCCGGGCCAGCAGCTTGCGGCGCTCCTCGGCGAAGGCCGGGTCGGCCTGGTAGTCGGAGTGGCCGAGGATCGGCGCGGGCAGCGGGTGCAGGTCGGTGCGGCCGTAGGCCAGCGGGTCCGTCAGCGGCACGTGGTCGACGCCGTGGTCGCGGTCGCCCGGCAGGCGCATCGGGCCGCCGATGGGGTCGGTGAGCCGGTACAGGTTGCGCCAGCAGTCGACGTCCCGGTGCAGCGAGCCGAGGGCGGCCGGGCCGAAGTGGGCCGGGAACCAGCGGCCGTAGAGGCGCTCCAGCGGGGAGCCGTACGTCAGCAGCGCGACGCGTCTGCGGGCGGAGGGGGCGAGTTGCCAGGCCGCCGCGGCGGCGAGCACGCTGCCCTGCGAGTGCCCGGAGATGACCAGCCGTCCGCCGGTGACCCGGGTCCAGGTCGCCACCCGCCAGGTCAGGTCGGGCACGGCGCGCTCGGCGTAGCAGGGCGGGGCGAAGGGGTGGGCGGCGCGGGGCCAGAAGGTGCCGACGTCCCACAGGATGCCGATGGTGCGGCGTGCCGCGGCGTCCTTGTAGGCACGCCGGCCCCAGGTGACGAACAGTATGAAGCCGAGGCCGATCAGCCAGGAGCCGAGGGCCTGGGCGGTCTCGGCGGCGCCGTGGACGACGGGGTAGGTGCCCTGCGCGGCCTCGCCGGGTGTCTCGTCGGTGGTCAGTGCGCCCACGAGGGCTCCGGCGCCGAGCAGCAGGGTCACGGCGGAGGTGACGGCGACGACGCGGGGCCCTCGGTCGGTGAGCGCGGCCATCGCGCGGGCGTTGGCGATTCGGCGGGTGCGGGCACGGTCCTGGGCCTCGTCGGGGTAGTCGCGTGCCACGGCCTCGCGCTCGGCGCGGGCGAGCTGCCAGGCGCGGTGGGCCAGCCAGCCGAAGAGCACCAGGAGCACCACGATCAGGGGCGGGATCACGGATGCCTGCCAGGTCAGCAGGACCGGTGGGCCGTCGATCGAGGTGCCGGTGCCGTCCAGCCAGTCGGAGACGCGCTGGGACACGCCGCCGGACATCACCCCGCCCAGGGCGCAGGCCAGCATCGCGACGGCCGGTCCGCCGAGACCCCGCAGCACGGCCCGCCGGTGGGGGCGGGTGCGGTACAGGACGTGGGCGACGACAGCCAGGACGATCACGAGCAGGCCCTGCACCAGGGCGATACCGCCGAAGGTCGCGTCGCCCGGCAGCCGGCCGGACGACTCCCACCCGGGGCGCTCCCACCCGGCGTACAGCAACGAGAGGGCGAGCAGCACCAGGGCGCCAAGAGGCAGGCGTCGGACGAAGCGCTCGTCGAGTTCATGGTCGAGTCGCTTCTCGCTGCGGCCGCGGCGGCACACCACCCACACCACGGCCACCGCGCAGGCCGCCAACGCCGCTTCCAGGAGCAGGCCCAGGGTGTTCAGTACGGCGGGTCCGCCGGGTTCGCGGTCATGCCGGGCGGCGGCGCTGCCGACCGCTGCGGCGACCGTGACGAGGCCGGCGGCGGTGTGCGCGGCGCGCAGCCGGGCGACGAGCCGGCGTCCGTACCAGAAGCCGGGCCGGCCCAGCGCGGTCGGGCCGCCGTCCTCCTCGGGCTCGGGGTCGCGGGCGAGCGGCTGCTGGGACTCGTAGTCGCTCCAGGTGCGCCGGGACAGGTACCACAGCAGACCGGTCAGGGCGGTGGGGACGAAAGAGGCGAGGGCGAGCCTGCGGCCGGGGCTGCTCCACCAGCCGCCGTCCGAGACGGTGGGCGAGAGGAACCCCAGCCAGGAGTGGCGGTCGGCGCACGCGCGCGTGCCCGCGCACTGCCAGGCCGCCAGGTCGAGGGCGACCTCGCAGGCCGCCGCGACGAGCAGCACCGTGAGGGTGAGCCCCGCGAGTCGCACCAGGAGGCCGTACAGGCGGACGGTACGGCGGCGGCCCCGGGCGTGGGGGCGCATCCAGTGGGCGAGGTTGACGACCATGAACGGCAGCAGCAACAGCCACAGGGCGCGGGTGCCGTTGCCGGAGGTGAGGTTGCACCAGACGTAGGCCTCGGGCACCGGTCCGTCGCGTCGGTGGGCGTCGGGGCTGGTCTCCGCGTCGACGTCGTCGGCGCGCCGGAAGACGGCCGCGATGTCGTCACCGGTGATCCGCACGGTGCGCGGATCGTTGAGCATCTCCTGCGGCGTGGTGCCGCCCACGCCGTGGACCAGGAGTTCCAGGGCGGTCCCGGTCTCACCGGATCGCGGGGCGGGTCTGTCAGGCCCGCCGGTCGACGCATGTTCCTGCGCACGTTCCACTGATTCGCACTTCCCCCGTGACACGCCGTCGGCTCTGTCCGTGCGGGCACAAGGATCTCCACTTCTGGGGTGCCGCACACCTCCTGTCACGGAATCTCCCCGATCTGTGACCTCGCGGAGCCACGGGCGAGCCATGGGTGACATGTGCGCGACGAGTGGTCGGTGGCGCCGTCGGCCGCGCGACATGCGAGGATGGGGCGTCCGCGCACCGGAGCCGGGGAGAATGTCCCGTGAGGGGGCGGGTGTGCGGGGCGTGTCGGACGGCATTGAGGCGAAAGGACCGGAGCGTACGTGAGCGAGAATCAGAACCTCCTCGCGGAGCAGCGGCGATCCCTGATCCTCGACGAGGTCCGCCGCCGGGGCGGTGTCCGGGTCAACGAGCTGACCCGCAAACTCGGCGTGTCGGACATGACGGTCCGCCGCGACCTCGACGCGCTCGCCCGCCAGGGTGTGCTGGAGAAGGTGCACGGCGGCGCGGTCCCGGTGGTCGAGGCGAGTACGCACGAACCGGGCTTCGAGGCCAAGTCGGGCCTGGAGCTGACCGCCAAGGAGGACATCGCACGTGCCGCGGCCAAGCTGGTCGCCCCGGGTGCGGCGATCGCCCTGTCGGGCGGTACGACGACGTTCGCGCTGGCGCAGCAGTTGCTGGACGTGCCGGACCTGACGGTGGTCACCAACTCGGTGCGGGTGGCCGATGTCTTCCACGCGGCGCAGCGCACCTCTGGCCCGCGGCAGGGCGCCGCCACGGTCGTGCTGACCGGCGGTGTGCGCACGCCGTCCGACTCGCTGGTGGGGCCGGTGGCCGACCAGGCGATCGCGGCGCTCCACTTCGACCTGCTGTTCCTCGGGGTGCACGGCATATCGGTCGAGGCCGGCCTGTCGACGCCGAATCTCGCCGAGGCCGAGACGAACCGGCGGCTCGTACAGTCGGCCCGGCGGGTGGTGGTGGTCGCCGACCACACCAAGTGGGGCAAGGTGGGCCTGAGTTCGTTCGCCGCGCTGGAGAGCATCGACACGCTCGTGACGGACGCCGGCCTGCCGGACGAGGCGCGCGGCGTGGTCACGGAGCATCTGCGGCGGCTGGTGGTGGCCGGGGAGCCCGAGGACGACGGGGCAGACACCTGACGGGCCGCCGGCCGGGGCCCTAGGGTGACGCTGCCGGTCATCTCCCGCTTCCTCGCCAAGGAGGGCTTCGTCCATGGCTCACCGTCTGCGCCCGGTGGGGCTCGACTTCCTCGAGGTCGCGCCCGTACGGCACGTCTCCGCGCTGGAGATCTCCGCTCCGGTGGAGGCCGTCTACCGTGCCCTCCAGGACGTGCCGGGCTGGGTGGACTGGTTTCCCCAGGTGACGGACGCCCGCCCGGTCGGCGACGGGTCGGAGCGATACATCCGGCTCATGGGAGGCGTCCGGTTCCGTGAGTCGATCCTCGCGGCCGAGGAGCCCGAGCTGTACGCCTACCGCGTCGACCTCACCAACGTGCCGGGGATCCGGGCGATCGTCGAGGAGTGGCGGCTCGTACCGGCGGGCAGCGGCACCCGGGTCAGGTGGACGTTCGCGACCGACGGGGCGGCGGCGTACCGGCTCTTGATGAAGCCGGTCCGGGCCGCGCGGGCCCGCGCGTTCCGGGACGCCGTCACGGCGCTGGACCGGCGGCTGACGGCGTCCTAGAAGACCCACCGGACCTGTGGGCTCGGCTCGGCTCAGTCGGGCCAGACACCCGTCTCCAGCAGCGTGTCGATCGCGGCCGTGTAGGGCGCGATGTCCAGCCCCTGGGCGGCCAGCCAGGTGTCCGAGTAGTACTTGTCGAGATACCGGTCCCCCGGGTCGCACAGCAGCGTCACCACGCTCCCCTGCCGTCCCTCGGACACCATCTCCGCGACGATCTTCAGCGCGCTCCACAGGCCCGTGCCGGTCGAGCCGCCCGCCTTGCGGCCGATGGCCCGCTCCAGTGCCCGTACCGCGGCGACACTGGCCGCGTCGGGCACCTTCATCATCCGGTCGATCGCGCCGGGCACGAAGCTGGGTTCCATACGGGGCCGGCCGATGCCCTCGATACGGGAGCCGCAGTCGCACGTGACGTCCGGATCGCCGGTGGTCCAGCCCTCGAAGAAGCACGAGTTCTCCGGGTCGGCCACGCAGACGCGGGTGTCGTACTGCATGTAGTGGACGTAGCGCGCGAGGGTCGCGGAGGTGCCGCCGGTGCCCGCCGTGGCGACGATCCACGCCGGCTCGGGGAACCGCTCCAGGCGCAGCTGCCGGAAGATGGACTCGGCGATGTTGTTGTTGCCGCGCCAGTCCGTGGCCCGTTCGGCGTAGGTGAACTGGTCCATGTAGTGGCCGCCGGTCTCTGCCGCGAGACGGGCGGACTCCTCGTACATCGAGCGCGGGTCGTCCACGAAGTGGCACCGGCCGGAGTGGAACTCGATGAGGCGGATCTTCTCGGCGCTCGTCGTGCGCGGCATGACGGCGAAGAAGGGCACGCCGATGAGCTTCGCGAAGTACGCCTCGGAGACCGCCGTCGAGCCACTGGAGGCCTCGATCACGGGTCTGCCCGGCCGGATCCAGCCATTGCACAGGCCGTAGAGGAAGAGGGAGCGGGCGAGCCGGTGCTTGAGGCTGCCGGTGGGATGGGTCGACTCGTCCTTCAGGTACAGGTCGATGCCCACCGTTCCGGCAGGGGGAACTGGAGCAAGTGCGTGTCGGCCGAGCGGTTGGCGTCGGCCTGGACCCTGCGGACGGCTTCTTTCAGCCACCCGCGGTAGGCGGCGTCACTGCGGTCGACGTCGACGGTCACGCCGGTCCGGGTCTGCTGGGGAGTGCTCACGAGGGGGCTCCTAACGCTGCGCGCCGACGACGGGTCGCGCGGCCGACACCTCGATCATAAGCACCTTCCGCACGCTTCTCACCTGCATAAACGCATCTTTGAGCCCCCAAAGCGCCCCCTGGGGCAGGACCCGGGGCAAGGGGCGCGCGCTCCCGGGGGCGCACTTAAGTGTGTGCTCCGGGCGCCCCCTGGAGAGGGGTCGCATGCACTGGTGCTCGACGAGGGGTGGGGGCAGACTGCATCGCGGGAGTCAGGCCCCGGACGGGGCACACTGGATCAGGACACGAGCCTGTGCCGGCCGCGCGGGGAGCGCGGGCCGGTACACCGACGCGCACAAGGGGCGGGTGGCATGGCGGAGCCGGAGTTCAGGGCCACGGGCGTGCGGATCGGGAAGCGGCTGCGTTCGCTCACCCGGGCCGGACAGGTCCGGATCAGCGACGGCCGGCTCGAGTTGCTGACCAGTTACGGCAGTGAGATCGACAGCGCCCCGGTGCAGGCGGTGCGCGCCTCCAAGCCGTGGTTCGGCCCGAGGACCGGGCCACGGCGGATCTCAACGGCAAGCGGTACCAGCTCACCCTGGGCGACCACGACCCCGCTCCGGGCGAGCCGGGGCCGCCCGCCGCACGGCGCTTCATCGAGGCCGTGCGCCGAGCGGCGGGGCGTGGCCACTGAGATGTCCGCGAGTTGCGGTACCCCACCCCCTGCGTCACTCTGGTCTCACGTCACTCTGGGTTTACCGGCGATAACGCTGCGAACCAGCCCGCCGGCCACGACAGCGGGCGGCAGTGTCAGCAAAGCGCCCTGCTGGATCCGAACTCCGTGTTCTTCCGGACCTCACGTCGGGGAGTCGCAGCCGTGATCAGCTATCCGAGCAGGCACTGCACGGTGGAGCTCCAAGCCCTGCCGTCGCGGATCGGTCAGGTCCGCAGAATCGTATCTGCGCAATTGCGCTACTGGCATCTGGATGCCCTGATCGACCGGGCCTCGCTCGGCGTGACGGAGCTGCTGTCCAACGTCCACCGGCACGCCCAGCCCGACAAGACCTGCACCGTGGAGATAGAGCTGCTGCTCGACCGGCTCACGGTCTCGGTGCGCGACCACGACCCGCGGATGCCCGTGGTGGAGGATCCCCAGGACATCGCGCCGCTGGCGACCTGCGGGCGGGGGCTCGCGATGGTGGCCGCCATGAGCGAGAGCTGGGGCGTCCGGCCGGACGGCGAGTCCGGCAAGGTCGTGTGGTTCACCCTTCCGACGTCCGCCCCGCGGTGGCGGCACCGTCACGCCGGACGCGGCGCGCGGTCCAGGAGAAACCCGCGCGCAGGTTCGCGGAGGTCGCGCACGCCGCCGACGAGCTCCGGCCCGACCATGCTCCCGCCCGGTCCGCCGTTGCCGGTTGACCGGGCGGTGACCACCCTTCCCGGAGGGCGTCGCTGCCGGGGTGGACGCCGCCGGGTGCCGTCCGCCCGGGGCGTCGGCCCTCGGGACTGCTGGGCCGGGGACGGTCACGCCCCGGCGGGCGGCCCGCGGTTGACGGCACGCTCGCCTCGACGGTGAGGCGGTGCGTCTCCTTCACCTGAGCCGGGCAGGGGCCCGCACGGCAGTCGCGCGTCCGCCTGGTGCGGAGCCCGCCGTGTGCCCTGCGGAGCGGCTGTGGAGGCGTTCCCGCGGCGAGGGCACCCGTGCGCGGCGGGTGCCCGGCGTCGTCACTCCGTGGCGATGGCCCGCAGGACGTCCAGGCGTCCCGCGCGCCGGGCCGGGCGCAGTCCCGCCAGGGCACCGGCCGCGCAACCCACCAGGGCCACGACCGCCAGCTGCGCGGGCGGCAGGGCGAAGGCGAAGGCGCTGTCGCTCGCGCCGTCCGAGGCCCTGACGAGGACCCAGCCGAGGAAGGCGCCGAGGGCGAGACCGCCGGCCGTACCGAAGGCGGCGACCAGGACGGACTCCCAGCGGACCATGGCCCGCAACTGGGCGCGCGTCTGCCCGACGGCCCTGAGCAGGCCGAGTTCACGGGTGCGTTCGTGGATCGCCAGAGTCAGGGTGTTGGCGATACCGAGAAGCGCGATGACCACGGCGAGGGCGAGCAGGGCGTAGACGAGGGTCAGCATCATGTCGATGCCGCCGGCCGAGGACTGCGCGTACTCGTCGCGGGTCTGCACCTCCGGGTTGCCGTACCGGTCGGCGACCTTCTCCACCGCCGCCTTGCCCGCGTCCGGGCTCACGCCGTCCTGGAAGGTGACGGCGACCAGGCTGTCGGAGTCCTGGGTGCGGTGCGGCGCCCAGGCGGCGCGGGTGATGACGTAGTCGCCGGCGAGTTCGGACCGACCGTAGACCGCGCGGACGGTGAAGGTCTCCTTCCTGCCGTCGGTGAAGGTGAGTTGTGCCGTGTCGCCGGTGGCGAGGTGTTGCCTGCCGGCCTCCTTCTCGGTGACGGCGATGCCGTCGGTGCCGAGGTCGCGCAGGGAGCCGTCGACCTTGCCCAGATCGAAGGTGCGTTCCAGGGCGACCGGGTCGGTGACCGTCAGGGCCCGCCCCTCGCCGTCGACTTCTGCGACACCCCGGCCGAGTCCGACGGCGGTGTTCACCTCGGGCACCTCCTGGATCGCGTCGGCCAGCCGGGGGCTCAGTCCGCTGCCGCCCGCGCCGAAGGACGGGGCGCTGACGGCCACGTCGCCCGCGAAGGACCGGGACACGGTCTGGTCCATGGTGGCCTTCAGCGAGGCGCCGAACACCGTGAACAGCGACACGACGGCCACCCCGATCATCAGGGCGCTCGCGGTGGCGGCGGTGCGCTTCGGGCTGCGCAGGGCGTTGCGCCGGGCGAGGGCACCGGTGACCCCGCGCAGCCGGTGGAGCGGGCCGCCGAGGATCCGTACGGCGGTGGTGGAGGCGACCGGGCCGAGGACCACGAACGCGACCAGGGCGAGGACCGCGCCGGCGCCGGCCAGCCAGACGGACGGCGCCACGAGGACACCGGCCAGCGTGAGGGCGACGGCCAGGGCGATCAGCGCCGTGCCGGTGACCGCGCGCGGGCGGGACGCCCCTGAGGTGTCGACGGCTGTCTCGCGCAGGGCGGCCAGGGGCGCGGTCAGGCCGGCGCGTACGGCGGGCAGCAGGGCGGAGCCCAGGCAGACCACGATCCCGACGGCCAGGGGCAGCGCCAGGGACAGGGCCTTGACCACCAAGTCCCCTCGGGGAACGGGAACCCGAGGGCCGGGAACAGGGCCTGCAACCCGGCCGCGACGCCGATGCCGCCCGCGAGGCCCGCCACCGAGGCGGTCACGGCCACGGCGGTGGCCTCCACGAGAGTGGTGACGGTGACCTGGCGGCGCGAGGCACCCAGCGCCCGCAACAGGGCGTTCTCGCGGGTGCGTTGGGCGACCACGATGGCGAACGTGTTGTGGATGGAGAAGGTCGCGACCAGCAGGGCGACGCCTGAGAACACCAGCAGGAACGTCGTGAAGACGCCCAGGAACTGGCTGGAGATCATCTCGTTGTTCTCCTCGGCCGACTCCTGACCGGTGATGGCCTCGACGCCCCGGGGCAGGACGGGCGTCAGCCGGTCGACAAGCTCCTGCTGGCTCACACCTGGCCCGGCCCGCACCTGGATGCTCGCCGCCTCGCCCGGCCGGGCCGTCAGGTACTTCTCCGCGTCGGCCACGGTCATCCCGGTGAAAGTCACCTGCGCCATGCCGTCCTCACCGGCGAAGGTGGCGAGCCCGACGATGGTCACCCGAACCGGGTCGGGGGTGCGCAGGGTGGTCGTGTCGCCGATCCTCAGGTCGCCCTTCTCGGCGGCGCCGCGGTTGACCACGACCTCGCCGGACTTCTGCGGGGCCCGGCCCTCGGCGAGCCGGTACGGATTGAGCTCGGGGTCGGTGATCCAGTTGCCGGCGAGGGTGGGCGGGCCCTGGCCACCGACCGGCTCGCCGTTCGCGCCGACGAGCTGGCCGGCGCCCTGGATGTTCGGCACGGCGGCCGCGACGCCCGCGACCTTCCCGACGGTCGCGGCCAGGTCGGTGGCGACCGGCTGCCGTACGCCCTGGCTCTCGCCGGGCGTGGTGATGGCGTCGGCGCTGCGGACCACGGCGTCCGTGCCCCTGGTCGCACTGCCGAACATCGAGTCGAAACCTGGCGCGCAGCGTGTCGCCCATGACGAGCGTGCCGGCCAGGAACGCCACGCCCAGGAACACGGCGAGGAACGTCCCGGCGAAGCGCCGCCGGTGGGCACGCAGGGAGGACGCGCTCAGGCGCAGGGAGGCGTTCACGAGGGCACCTCGAAGGCTTTCATCCGGTCCAGGACCCGGTCGGCGGTCGGGGAGTCCATGCGGTCGACGAGGCGTCCGTCGGCGAGGAAGACGACCTCGTCGGCGTGGGCGGCGGCCACCGGGTCGTGGGTGACCATGACCACCGTGCGGGCGGTCTCGCGCACCGCACGGCCCAGAAGCCCGAGCACCTCCTGGCCGGAGCGGGAGTCGAGGTTGCCGGTCGGCTCGTCGGCGAAGACGACGTCCGGCCGCCCGGCGAACGCCCGGGCCACGGCGACGCGTTGCTGCTGTCCGCCGGAGAGTTCGGCCGGCCGGTGATGGAGCCGGTCGCGCAGTCCGACGACGTCGATCAGCGCGTCGATCCACTCCGGGTCGCCCCGGCCGCCCGCCAGGTCCAGGGGCAGGGTGATGTTCTCCGCGACGGTGAGCGTCGGCACCAGGTTGTACGCCTGGAACACGAAGCCCACCCGGTCGCGGCGCAGGAGCGTCAGGCGGCGGTCGTCGAGCCCGCCCAGGTCGGTGTCGCCGATGCGGGCGGTGCCCGAGGTGAGGGTGTCCAGGCCGGCCGCGCAGTGCATCAGCGTGGACTTGCCGGAGCCCGAGGGACCCATGATCGCGGTGAAGCGGCCGGCCGGGAAGGTCACGGTCACGCCGTCGAGGGCGCGTACGGCGGTGTCGCCACCGCCGTACACCTTCACCGCGTCGACGACCCGGGCGGCGGGCCGCGTGGTCGTCAGGGCGGTCGTCGTGGTCATGCCGCGCCTCCCTTGCGGCCGAACTCCTCGTTCAGCACGGACAGTCGGCGCCAGTACTCGTCCTCGTCGATCTCGCCGGAGGCGAAGCGGTGGCCGAGCACGGCGATGGGCGAGTCGTTCTCGACCGTGGGCCGCCGCCAGGGGCCGCCGCGGCGCCCGCGCCACACGGTGCGGCGCAGCAGCGCGATGCCGCCGCCGATGACCAGCGCCCAGATCACGGGGAAGAGCAGGATCCACGGCCCGGGGCCGCCGTCACCGAAGTTCGCCAGGGTCTGCATGTCGTCCAACTCCTCGGAGGTGTTGCCGCGATGTCCTGTGTGTCGCTTCCGAGAGTCGTCCTGTGCGGGGGCCCGGGTCGTCGTACGGCCAGCGGCACTGTGCGTACCTCGTGGGGAGTAGGCGGGCGGGTCCGGGCTGCTTCACCGAGCCTCGACTTCTGTAACTACTGGTATGTACAGTACGGGCATGAGTACATCGGAACGGCTGATCGAGTCCACCCGCGAGCTGCTCTGGGAGCGCGGTTACGTGGGCACGAGCCCCAAGGCGATCCTGGAGCGGGCGGACGCCGGGCAGGGCAGCATGTACCACCACTTCAAGGGCAAGCCCGACCTCGCGCTGGCGGCGATCCGGCGGACCGCCGAGGAGATGCGGGCTACCGCCGCGGGAGTACTCGACGGCCCGGGCACGCCCTACGAGCGCATCGAGGCGTATCTGCGGCGCGAGCGGGACGTGCTCCGGGGATGCCCGATCGGCCGGCTGACCATGGACCCGGACGTGGTCGCCAGCGCCGAACTGCGCGCACCGGTCGACGAGACGCTCGACTGGCTCCGTGGGCGGCTCGCCGGGATCGTCGAGGAGGGCAAGGAGCAGGGCCTGTTCACGCCTTCGCTGGACGGGGAGGAGATCGCGGCGGCGATCGTCGCGACCGTCCAGGGCGGATACGTCCTCGCCCGCGCCTCCGGCTCCCCGGCCGCGTTCGACGCGGGCGTGCGCGGGCTGCTCTCCCTGCTGGCGCCCCGCACCCCCTGATGAGGAGACCTTTCATGCACGCCATGCAGTACGAGCTCACGCTGCCCGCCGACTACGACATGGGCGTCATCCGCGACCGGGTGGCCCGCGTCGGGCATCTGCTGGACGACTGGGAGGGCCTGGGGGTCAAGGTCTATCTGGCACGCGAGCGCGGCCTGCGCGGCTCGCCGGTCAACCAGTACGCGCCCTTCTACCTCTGGAACACCGTCGAGGGCATGAACTCCTTCCTCTGGGGCCGCGGTTTCCAGGGGCTCAGCGACGACTTCGGACGGCCGTCCGTATGCCAGTGGACGGGGCTCGCTTACGAGGAAGGGGCCGGTGGGGACCCGCGGTTCGCGGTGCGGCGGCGCCGACCGGTACCGGACGCGGGGCTGTTGGCCGAGACGGTGGAGGACGCGGTGGAAGAGGTGCGGCGGCTGGCCTCGCAGGACGGGGCCCTGCTCGCCGCGGCCGCCGTCGATACGAGCCGCTGGGAGCTGGTGCACTTCTCCCTCTGGGAGCACGACACGACCAGGGCCGACGGCGACGTGTTCGAGGTGCTGCACCTGTCGGCGCCGGGCCGGGAGCGGCTGCTCCGGGGGCGCCAGTGGTGAGCGCGGTCCGGACGGTGCTGGGGGACGTTCCGCCCGGCGACCTGGGTGTGTGCGACGCCCACGACCATCTGTTCTTCGGCAGTCCCCGGCTGCCCGGGCAGGAGTTGCGCAGTGTGGCGGCGGCACGGGCGGAGCTCAGGGCGTTCCGGGAGCAGGGCGGCGCGGCCGTGGTGCAGTGGACGCCGTACGGGCTCGGGCGGCGGGCCGCCGATCTGCCGCCGCTGTCCCGGGAGACCGGTGTGCGCGTGGTGGCGGCGACCGGTCTGCACCAGGCCGTTCACTACGACGAGGACACGCTCGCCGGGCTGCGGGGCCGGCTCGCCGAGATGTTCGTCTCCGAACTCACCACGGGCATCGGGGTGTCCGGGGTGCGGGCGGGGCTCGTCAAGGTCGCGGGCGGTTTCCACGCCCTGGACGCGCACGCCCGCTGGACGATGGCGGCGGCTGCCGAGGCGCATCACGCCACGGGCGTGACCATCGCGGTGCATCTGGAGCTGGGCACCGGCGCGCTGGACGTCCTGGATCTGCTGTGCGGGGAGTTGGGGGTGCCGCCGCATCGCGTGGTGCTGGGGCACCTGAACCGCTCCCCCGACCCCGTGGTGCACCGGCAGGCCGCGGAGTCCGGCTGCTATCTGGCCTTCGACGGGCCGTCGCAGGCACACCACGCCACGGACTGGCGGATGCCGGACGCCGTACGGGCGCTCGCCGACGCCGGGTTCGGTGACCGGCTGCTGCTGGGCGCGGACACCACGACGGCCGCCGCCCGCTCGGTGGGCGGCGGCCCCGGGATGCCGTACCTGCTGCGCCGGGTGCGTCCGCGGCTCGTCCAGGCCGTGGGCGAGGACCTGGTGGGGCGCGTCCTCAGGGAGAACCCGGGCCGGGCGTTCGCCGTGGCGTGGCGCTGACCGGCGTGGTCGCCGGGCTCATCCCCCTGCCTGGTCGCTGTCCTTCATCGCGCCCCAGCCGTGCCAGCGGTCCACCTCGATCCAGGCGCTGACCCTTGGGCGGACGCGGTCCGGGTAGGGCTTGCCGATGTAGTGCCGGGCGAGGAGGTCGATGTCGTCCAGGCCCTCGTCGTCGTACATCTCGGTGACGCGGCCGATGAGGGTGACGTGGGTGTACCAGTCGTCGCCGGCGAGGACGGTGAGGGTCACGCGGGGGTCGCGGCGCAGGTGCTTCAGGCGGACGCGGCCCGCGTCGAGGTTGATCAGCACTCGGCCGTCCTTCCACACGTACCAGGTGGCGGTGGAGACCGGTGTGCCGTCCGAGCGCAGCGTGGCCATGACGCACGGGTTGGGCCGGCTCAGCAGGGCGTCGGCGTCGGGCGGCAGCGGCGGCTTGGACATGAGGGGTACCTCCAGGTGATCAGACGGACGGCTTCTCGTCGGAGGCGGCGGACGGCTTCCCGGCGAAGCTGGCGAAGTAGGCCGCGACCATGTCCTCGTCGGCATGGCCCTGTTCGGCGGCCCGCTCCATCCGCGCGGCGGCCGCTTCGGCGACGTCCAGGCGGACGCCGCCCGCCGCACCGGCCTCGACGATCAGGCGGGCGTCCTTGGCGGCGGTGCTCACCGCGAACTGGGGCGGCGTCAACCGGTCGCCGAGGACCATCTCGGACTTGGCTCGCAGGTAGCCCATGTCGAGCGGGCCACCGGCGACGATGTCGAAGAAGTCGTGCGGGTCGACATCGAGGGCCTTCGCCAGTGCCAGGGCCTCGCCGGCGGCGGCCGTGACCGCGAGGACCCAGCTGTTGGCGACCAGCTTCAGCCGGGTGGCGCCACCCGCCGCCCCGTCGTCGCCGGCCCACACGGTGCGGGCGCCGACGGCGTCGAAGACCGGGGTCACCTTCTCCCGGCCCTCGGCGGGGCCGGCGGCGAGCACCGTCAGCTGTCCGGCTTCGGCGGGCTGGCGGGTGCCCAGGACGGGTGCGTCGTAGAAGAGCAGGCCGTGTTCGCGGGCGAAGGCGGCCAGCGAGCCGATCGACTCGACACCGGCGGTCGTGGACTGCACCCAGACGGTGCCGGGGCGCAGGGCGGGGGCGGCGTCGCGCATCGTGTCCAGGGCGGCGGGACCGTCGTGGAGCATGGTCAGGACGACGTCGCTGTCCTGGACCGCCTGCGCCGGGGTGTCCGCGATGTACGCGCCCTCTGCGGCCAGTGGCTCGGCCTTCGCACGGGTGCGGTTCCAGGCGCGGACGGTGAGCCCGGCACGGGCGAGGTTGCGTGCCATCGCGGCACCCATGATGCCGGTGCCCAGGACGCTCACGGTGAGCTTGTCGGTCATTGCGTCTTCTTCCTCATTGGTGCGGTGCGGGCGTGCTGCCTGCGGACCAGCCTGCCCGCTCAGCGGCGAGCCTGCCCGGAAGCGGCGCGGACAAGCCTGACACCCGTGGGGTGGGTCTCAGGTCACCGAGATGTCCACGGACGGCCGCAGCCTCGCCGCCGCGGCCAGGGCTTCGTGCACCGGGTGGGTGTCGAAGGCCGCGAGCAGCGCGGTGTCCGCCGGGTTCTCGGCGGCCGGGTAGGCGATCTGCTCGTACGCCGCCTGGAAACGCGGGCCCCAGCGGCGGGCGCCGAGGCGGGCCGTGCGGGAGCAGTTGTCGACCATGTACGCCACGTCGCGGGCGTGCATGTACGGCAGCAGGGAGTCGACTGCCTCGATGACGGACTCGTTGACGATCTCCGACCAGGGGTGGCCGCGCTCGGCGAACTCGTCGATCTGGGCCGTCATGGTGGCGACGAACACGCCGGCGGTGAACGGGTCGACGGGCAGGCCGCGGGTGTCGCGCCGGGCCCGCACCCGCTCGCTCACCGACCACATCGGGGATCCGCCGATCGCGCTCATCGGGCGGGCGCCGAGCCGCCGTTCGGCGAGGATCACGCTGCGCAGTTCGGTGCCGTCGGCGACCTCGTCGTAGATCTCCGCGACGATCTCGCGAGCGGACGGGTAGGTGGCCGTGTACGCGCGGTCGAAGATCTCCCGCCCGGGCGTGTCCAGGCCCTCGCGCACCGCCCGCAGTCCGGTGCGGGAGATGGTGCGGGCGATGGGGCCGGTGACGTTCTCGGGTTGTTCGACCGGGGGCCGCGCGGGGTGGCCCTCACGGCGGAGGGGCACCGCTTCCGCGCGTACGCCGTCCGGGCCCTGGAGTTGTGGCGCGCCTACCGCGAGGAGCACCCCGACCCGGCCGAACTGACCGGCCGTCTCGCCCTGTTCGCGACGGTGACCGCCTGCCAGGCGTTGCTGCCGGGGCTGCTGGCCCCGTTCCGGGCCGCTCATCCGCAGGTGCGGCTTGATCTGCGGACCGGGGACGCTGCGGCCGCGCTGGCCCGGCTCGACGAGGGCGAGGTGGACGCGGCCGTGGCGGGGATCCCGCCGAGGTTGCCGGAGGCGCTCGTGTGCCGGACGGTCTCGGTGACCGAGCTGGTGTTCGTCACGGCCCGGGAGCGGCCGGATCCCGGGCTCGACGGGCCGTTCGTCCTCCCCCACCGCGGCCTCGTCCGCGACGCTGCCGACCGCTGGTTCCGCGCCCGGGGCGCGGCACCCGACGTGGCCTGTGAACCGGACGGCCACGAGGGGCTGCTCACGCTGGTCGCACTGGGCTGCGGCACCGGTGTGGTGCCACGCCTCGTGCTGGAGCACAGCGCGGTGCGCGACCGGCTGGCGGTGCTCCCGGCCGATCCGGTGCCCGAGCCGTTTCCCATCGGACTGTGCGTCCGGCGGGCGGACCTGCGTCGGCCGCTGGTCGCGGCGCTGTGGAGTCTGGCCCCGGTCGGCGCAATGGTCTTGCCTTGACAGGCGGGTCCGGGTGGATCGGCAAGCTGTCACGACGGCACGGCCGGGCAGCTGGTGCCCCGTGGTGGGACTGTCAGGTCGGTGAGGTAGCTGTCCACGGCGTCCTCCATACACGGGCCGCTGGTGACGCTGCCGTGGCCGTGGCCCTCGTAGGTGAGGAGCACGCCGCTGCGGCCGAGCTGCCGGGCCACTGAGACCGCCCATGGGTAGCCGGTGGCGGGGTCGTGCAGCGCGTTGGACAGCAGGATCGGCGGGGCGCCGGGTGCGTCCAGGCGGTGCTGCGGGTTGGCGGTCGGCGCGCCCAGACACGCCGCCGCCATGTGCATCGGCAGCAGGTACGGCAGGTCGGGCGCGGTCCTGTTCATCATCGCGACGAGCGAGGCGTACTCCCGGTAGTCGCGCACGGGCAGGTGCCAGTCCGAGCAGAAGACCGGGGTGGCCGGAGGCAGCGGCGCGATCGAGGTGGGCGATGTGGGCAGGGGCTTGCTCGCGTCCATCCCCGCTATCGCCGTGGCCAGGCCCGCGTAGTCGGCCGTGTAGAACTTCCGGAACGCGATCTTGTTGACCAGGTCCGAAGACGACAGCGGGGTGCCCGGCTTCGCCGGGTCCTCCAGTTCGCCGCGCCCGGCCCGGGCCAACAGGTCCTGCCAGACGGCGCGGACGTCGCGGCCGCGGAGCGCGCAGTCCGCGGCACCGCCGCACCACTTCACGAATTCCTGGAACGAATCCTGTGCCGTGGCCGCCGCGGACCGCAGGAAGTCACGGGTGGTCGGGACACTGTGGTCGATGACGCTCTCCAGCACCATCGCGCGCACGCGGTGCGGGTAGGTCTCGGCGTACTGTGCCCCGAGCAGCGTGCCGTACGAGCTGCCATGGAAGGTCAGCTTCCGCTCGCCGAGGGCGGCTCGGAGGGCGTCCACGTCCCGGACCGTCCGGGCGGTGTCAAGGTGGTCGAACACCGGGCCGGTGCGGGCCCGGCAGTCGGCCCGGAGCCGCCTGTTGTACGCCATGGTCGCGTCGAAGTCCGCCTGGCTCTTCAGCTCCGGCGACGGCCGCTCGGCGAGCAGGTCGCGGGAGCAGGTCACCGGGTTGCTGCCGCCCACGCCGCGCGGGTCGAAACTGACGATGTCGAACCTGCGGCGGACCTCGGGGCTGAACCGGCTGACGCGGTCCACCACCGTCTCCACACCCGAGTCGCCCGGCCCGCCGGGGCCGAACACCATCGAACCGACGCGTGCGCCGGGGTCGGTGGCCGTGCGGCGGGCCACCGCCAGGTTCAGTCTCGGCCCGTTCGGGTGCGCCCAGTCGACCGGCACCGAGAGAGTGGCGCACTCGGCTCCCGGCATCTCCTGGTCGTCACACGGCGCCCACCGCAGGGCCCCCGCGGCAGACGGCGACGCATGGACCGCGGGAGCGGCGGCGAGGCCGGTGATGACGGCCATGGCGGCTCCCACGGACATGGCCGTGCCCCGCGCCGCGATGCGCCGTAAAGCGGATCCGCCCCTTGACGGCATGGTTCCTCCTCGTGGAGAGAGCGGTTGTGTCGAGCGTGCGGACCCGGCCGGGGCACCGTCGTCACGTTAGGTGCGCCGTGGACCGTTCGGTGCGGCTGTCAGGGGCTTTTCCGGGTCGGGTCGGGGACCGCTCAGGGGTGATCCGGGGCGGGCGCCGGGCGAACGCGGTCGGGGTCGCGTCACCCGGGGTTCCGCGGACGGGATCTAAGCGAGCGCCCCGAGCGGATCGTCCAGCACCGGCTGCCACGCCAGTTCGGCCGCGCCGACCAGGCTGTTGTGGTCGAGCGTGCACGGCAGGATCGGGACGCCGCCGCTCTGGCCCCACAGGCTCCGGTCGGCGACGACCGCGCGGAGCCGGTCGGGGTCGGCGTCCAGGAGGGTGCGGTGCAGACCGCCGAGGATGATCCGGTCCGGGTTGAGGATGTTGACCAGACCGGCGAGCCCGAGGCCGAGCCGGTCGATGAGGGTCTCCGCGGCGGTGCGTACGCCCGGGTCGTCGTAGTGGTGACGGACCAGGTCGATGGACTGCTGGAGCAGGGACACCTCGGGGCCGGGCTCGCGTCCCGCCTCCGTGAGGAAGGCCAGCGGGTCGGTCTCCACGTCGAGGCAGCCGCGGCTGCCGCAGTGGCAGGGGCGGCCCTCGGGATGCACGGTGAGGTGTCCGACCTCCAGCGCGAGGCCTGAACTGCCGCGGTGCAGGCGGCCGTCCAGGACGAGCGCGCCGCCGACGCCCCGGTGGCCGGTGGCCACGCAGAGGAGGTCGCGGGCGCCCCGTCCGGCGCCGTGCCGGTGCTCGGCGAGCGCGGCGAGGTTGACGTCGTTCGCGGCGAACGCGGGTCCGTCGATGCCGGCCGCGCGCACCTGCTCGGCGAAGATGTCCCGTACGGGCGCGCCCGCCGGCCAGGCCAGGTGCAGGGGGTTGAGGGCGAGCCCTTCGGGTTCGGCGACCGCGGACGGTACGGCGAGTCCCGCGCCGACGCACCGGCGCCCGGTCTCCCGCAGCAGTTCGGCGCCCGCCGTGACGACGGAGGCGAGCACTTTCGCCGGGTCGGCGTCGACGACCTCGCAGCCGGGCGCGGTGGCGACGATCCGGCCGCCCAGTCCGACCAGGGCCGCCCGGAACCCGTCGGCGTGCACCTGGGCGGCGAGCGCCACGGGTCCGTCCGCAGCGACGGCCAGCTTGTGCGAGGGCCTGCCCTGCGAACCGGCCGCCGCGCCGGGCCGGGCGTCGACCCGGATCAGTCCGAGCGCTTCCAGTTCGGCGGCGACGGCACCGGCCGTCGCCCGTGTCACCCCGAGCTCGGCGGTGAGTACGGCCCGGGTCGGCGCGCGTCCGGTGTGCACCAGCTCCAGGGCGGGCCCGAGCGCCGAGCGCCCCCGGTCCAGCCGCGTCTTCGAGGTGCTCCCGTCCCCCGCCGGCCGGGGGTCCGCCTTCCCGCTCATGAGGGCGAGTCTCCCATGATCCGCCGGGCCGGCGGCCTACAGGCCGCTGACCCGGAGCGTGATGTTGAGCCGTCCGGTCAGTCCCAGTCCGGGTGGTGCCGTGCCCGCGTGTACCCGGGGGACCCCGTGGTAGGCGAGCCGGGACGGACCGCCGAAGACGAACAGGTCGCCGCTGCGCAGCTCGACGTCGGTGTAGGGCCGGGTGCGGGTCTCGGTGTTGCCGAAGCGGAAGACGCAGCTGTCGCCGAGGCTCAGCGACACCACCGGCGCGTCGGACTTCTCGTCGCTGTCGCGGTGCATGCCCATGCGGGCGTCGCCGTCGTAGAAGTTGACGAGGGCGACGTCGTAGGCAGGCACCGGTTCCCCCAGTGCGTCCCGCACCGCCCGGCGGCCCAGCTCGCCCAGCCACTCGGGAACGGCTTGACCGGTGCGCCGTCGCCGTCGACGACCGTGCGGGCGTAGGCGTACGGGTACCAGTGCCGGCCCAGGCACACCTGCCGGGCGGTCATGGTGCCGCCGCCGGGCGTGCGGACCGTGCGCAGCCCGGCCGGTGGGCGCGCCCACTCCCGGCAGGCCTCCAGCAGCTCGCGCTGGTGCCGCGCGTCCAGCCAGCCGGGCACGTGCACCGCGCCCGGCGCGACCTCCGTACGCTCCCGGGGAAACAGCTCGGCGTCCATGCTTCCCATCCTCCCCCACCGGCCGTGAGCTGCGGCTCGGCTAGCCTTGACGCACGATGGACGACCGTATGACGACGCCGTGGGGCGAGCTCGCGCTGAGCCGTTTTCCCGAGGACCCGCGTGACAGGCTGCGTGCCTGGGACGCCTCCGACGAGTATCTGCTGAGGCACCTGGCCGAGGAGCGGATCCCGCTGCCGGGCACGGTGGTGGTCGTCGGGGACCGCTGGGGCGCGCTGGTCACGGCGCTCAGGGCGCACCGGCCGGTGCAGATCACCGACTCGTACCTGGCGCAGGAGGCGACGCGGGCGAACCTCGCGCGGGCCGGGGCGGAGCCCGGTGCGGTGCGGCTGCTCACCACGCAGGACCCGCCGCCCGGGCGGATCGACGTGCTGCTGGTGCGGGTGCCGAAGAGCCTGGCGCTGCTGGAGGACCAGTTGCTGCGGCTGGCGCCGGCGGTGCACGCGGGGACGGTCGTCGTCGGGACGGGCATGGTGAAGGAGATCCACACCTCGACGCTCCAGCTCTTCGAGCGGATCCTCGGCCCGACCCGCACCTCGCTCGCCGAGAAGAAGGCTCGGCTGATCTTCTGCACACCGGACCACGCGCTGGAGCGGCCCGGCAGTCCGTGGCCGTACGTCTACACGCTTCCCGACGGCATCGGCCCGGTGGCGGGACGCACCGTCGTCAACCACGCGGGGGTCTTCTGCGCGGACCGGCTCGACGTCGGCACCCGGTTCTTCCTCCAGCATCTGCCGCGTGGCCGGGGCGGCGGGCGGGTGGTGGACCTGGGCTGCGGCAACGGCGTGGTCGGTACGGCGGTGGCACTGGCCGATCCGGCGGCCGAGGTGCTGTTCGTGGACGAGTCGTTCCAGGCCGTTGCCTCGGCGGAGGCGACGTACCAGGCGAACGGGGTGCCGGGGCACGCCGAGTTCCGGGTCGGCGACGGGCTGGCGGGCGTGCCGTCCGGCAGTGTCGACCTGGTCCTCAACAATCCGCCGTTCCACTCGCACCAGGCGACGACGGACGCCACGGCCTGGCGGATGTTCACCGGGGCGCGGCGCACGCTGCGGCCGGGCGGCGAGCTGTGGGTGATCGGTAACCGGCATCTGGGCTACCACGTCAAGCTGCGGCGGCTGTTCGGCAACAGTCAGCTGGTCGCGAGCGACCGGAAGTTCGTGGTACTGAAGGCCGTCAAGCGGTAGCCCCCGTCGAGGGCTTGACGGCTGTCAGGCCGCAGCCCCGTCGAGGGCTTGACGGCTGTCAGGCCGTAGCCCCGCCGAGGACCTTCAGGGTCCGCGCCACCGCCCGTGTCATCGCCTCCCGCGCCACCGTCAGGTAGCCGCGCGGATCGACCGCCTCGGGGCGGTCGGCGAGGAAGTCCCGGATCGCGCCGGTCAGCGCGACGTTCAGGGCGGTGCCGATGTTGACCTTGGCGATACCGCCCGCGACCGCCGCCGTGAGTTCGCCGTCCGGGACGCCGGAGGAGCCGTGCAGGACGAGCGGGACGTCCAGTGCGGCTGAGAGTTGTTCGAGCAGGGCGTGGTCGAGGGTCGCGGTACGGGTGGTCATGGCGTGGGTGCTGCCGATGGCGACGGCCAGGGCGTCCACACCGGAGTCGGCGACGAAGGACCGGGCCTCGTCGGGGTCGGTGCGGGCGCCCGGGGCGTGGGCGTCCAGCGGGGGTCTGCCGTTCTTGCCGCCGATCTGCCCCAACTCGGCCTCGATCCAGAGCCCTCGGTCGTGTGCCCAGTCGACGGCCGCCCGGGTCGCGGCGAGGTTCTCGGCGTAGGGCAGCCGGGCCGAGTCGTACATCACGGAGCTGAATCCGGCCGCCGCGGCCTGGTGCAGGAGCGCTGGGCTCTGTACGTGGTCGAGGTGCAACGCGACCGGTACGGCGGCCTGTTCGGCCGCGGTGACGGCCGCCCGGGCGAGCGGGAGCAGCTGCCCGCCGCGGAACTTGACCGCGTTCTCGCTGACCTGGACGACGACGGGGGCGTGCACGGACTCGGCGCCCGCGATGACCGCCTCGACGTGTTCCAGGGTGATGACGTTGAACGAGGCGACGGCCGAACGGGCGGTGGCTGCGCGGGTGACGAGCTCTCCGGTGGTGGCGAGGGGCACGGTGTCTCCAGGGTCGATGGTCAGGGCGTGAGGATCACCGAGCGCGTCAGGTGGCGCGGGCTGTCCGGGTCGAGGCCGCGGGACGCGGCGACGGCGACCGCGAGGCGCTGGGCGCGGACCAGTTCGGCCAGGGGGTCGAGTCGCCCCTCGATCCACGCCCCGCCGGTGGACCGCACCTGTTCCGCCAGCCCCTCGGGGGCCTGACCGAACATCCAGGTCGCGGTGCCGCTCGTGGTGACGCTGATGGGTCCGTGCCGGTACTCCATCGCCGGGTAGGCCTCCGCCCAGGCCAGCGACGCCTCGCGCATCTTCAGCCCGGCCTCGTTGGCGAGGCCGACGGTCCAGCCGCGCCCCAGGAAGGTGAACTGGGCGCACTCCACGAGCCCTTCGGGCAGGGGCTCCGCCAGCGCCGTGCGCGCGTCGGTGACGGCGGTGCCGGGATGGAGGTCCAGGTGGGCGCGGAGCAGGGTGAGGGCCGTCGTGGCGAACCGGGTCTGGACGACGGAGCGTTCGTCCGCGAAGTCCAGGACGGCGAGCTCGTCGGCGGCCGCCCTCACCGGCGTGTCCGGGTCGGCCGTGATCGCGGCGGTGGGGGTGCGGCCCTTCAACCTGCCGAGCAGATCGAGCACTTCGGTCGTGGTGCCGGAGCGGGTGAGGGC
The DNA here is from genome assembly GCA_018195615.1 of Streptomyces tuirus. Lineage (GTDB taxonomy): Bacteria > Actinomycetota > Actinomycetes > Streptomycetales > Streptomycetaceae > Streptomyces > Streptomyces tuirus_A. Next base: position 744,048 of record JAGTPG010000002.1, read on the forward strand.
GACGACCCGGTCGTACACCCGGCCGTGCGGGAACTCCGAGGCGGCGAAGGCGTCGGTCTCGCCCTGGCCCGCGCTCTCGCGCAGGGCCGCGGCGGCCTGAGCCATGAAGTACGAGGTGCCGCAGCCGATGATCGCGACCCGCTCCCCCGGCGCCGGCAGCGCCTTCGCCCACCGCTCCGCCTCCGCCGCGGCGCGTGTCCAGCACTCGGGCTGGCTGGTCAGCTCATCCTCGACATGCGTCATGCCGCACCCTCCGCTCTGATTGTTCCTGCAAGATAGCGCCAGCTTTCGAGCATCATCAAGCATGCGGCCGGGTCGAGTGCGCTAGGGTCGCCCGAAGATCGAGACATGGAGGGGTGCGGATGTCGCGCGACGCCCGCTGGAAGGCGCTGCTGGAACTGCTCGTGGAGCGCGGCCGGCTGGACGTCGAGGAGGCGGCCGCGGAACTCGGTGTGTCGGCGGCGACGATCCGCCGGGACTTCGACCGGCTGGCCGAGCAGCAGATGCTGGTGCGCACGCGGGGCGGAGCGGTGGTGCACGGCGTGTCGTACGAGCTGCCGCTGCGCTACAAGACGGCCCGCCACGCCTCGGAGAAGCAGCGCATCGCGAAGGCGGTGGCCGACCTGGTCGCGCCCGGTGAGGCCGTCGGGCTGACCGGTGGTACCACCACCACCGAGGTGGCGCGGGCCCTGGCCGTGCGCGGGGACCTGGCCTCGGGATCGCCCGCGCTGACGGTGGTGACGAACGCGCTGAACATCGCCAACGAGCTGGCGGTACGGCCGCAGTTCAAGATCGTGCTGACCGGCGGGGTGGCCCGGGCCCAGTCGTACGAGCTGGTCGGGCCGCTCGCGGACGGGGTGCTGGGGCAGATCACCGTCGACGTGGCGGTGCTGGGCGTCGTCGCCTTCGACGTCACGCACGGTGCCGCGGCACACGACGAGGCGGAGGCCGCGATCAACCGGCTGCTGTGCGAGCGGGCGGAGCGCGTGGTGGTGGCCGCCGATTCCAGCAAGCTGGGGCAGCGTGCGTTCGCCCGGATCTGCGCGGCCGAGGCGGTGGACACACTGGTCACGGACACGGCGGCGGACGCGGAGACGGTGCGGGGGTTCGAGGAGGCCGGGCTGCGGGTCGTCACGGTCTGACAGCGGCGGTCCGCGGGCGGCTCCAGGGGGTACCCCTGGTCCAGCCGAGCGAGAGTCCGGGTGAGCGTGCTCTCGGCCTGCCGGTGCGCGGCACAGGCGGGACCTCGCGGACACGCCCTAGGCTGGGGCTGAGGCGCCTAGGGGCCAGGGAGGCTGTCATGGGCGGAACGGCACAGGACCGGGGCGTGGCCGGCGGCCGGCGGTATCTCCCGATCGCCGAGCACGGACTGATCGGTGATCTGCGCAGCGTGGCCCTGGTGGGGACCGACGGCACGATCGACTGGTACTGCTGCCCGGCCTTCGACGCGCCGAGCGTGTTCGCCTCGATCCTGGACGCGGAGCGGGGCGGCTGCTTCGAGCTGGCGGCGAGCGTGCCGGCGCGGACCAAGCAGTTCTACTTCCCCGACACCAACGTCCTGATCACCCGGTTCTTCACCGAGGACGGCGTGGGCGAGGTGCAGGACTTCATGCCGGTCGACGGCGCGTCGGCGGAGGCCGATCGGCACCGGCTGATCCGCCGGGTGGTGTGTGTGCGCGGCTCGATCCCCTTCCGCACACGCGTCGCCCCCCGGTTCGACTACGGCACCCGGCCGCACACCGTCCGGCTGGCCGGTGACACGGCGCTCTTCGAGGCCGAGGGGCTGGCGCTCGCGCTGACGGCGACCGTGCCGCTGGAGACGGACGGGCCGGACGCACGCGGCGACTTCAAGCTCTCCGAGGGCGAGTCGGCGGTGTTCGCGCTGGACAAGGTCGGCGGTGATGTACTGCCCCGCCGCTGCGCCCGCACCGAGGCGGAGGAGCAGTTCACGGCGACGGTTGCGTACTGGCGGCGCTGGCTGTCGGCCTCCCGGTACAAGGGGCGCTGGCGGGAGATGGTGCACCGCTCGGCCCTGACGCTGAAGCTGCTCACCTACGCGCCGACCGGGGCGATCGTGGCCGCGCCGACGACGAGTCTGCCCGAGCAGCTCGGCGGCGAACGCAACTGGGACTACCGGTACGTGTGGGTGCGCGATGCGGCGTTCTGCGTCTACGCCTTGCTGCGGCTGGGCTTCAGCGACGAGGCCGAGGCGTTCATGGACTTCGTGACCCGGCACATCAGCCCGGGCGACGGCAAGCCCTCCGGCCCGCTGCAGATCATGTACGGCATCGACGGGCGCACCGAGCTGCCCGAACGGGAACTGGACCATCTGGAGGGCCACCAGGGCTCGGCCCCGGTCCGGGTCGGCAACGCGGCGGCGGACCAGCTCCAGCTCGACATCTACGGCGCGCTGATCGACTCCATCTACCTCTACGACAAGTGGGCCAAGCCCATCTCCAGCGACCAGTGGGACGACGTGTGCGCGCTGGTGGACTGGGTGTGCGCGCACTGGGACCAGCCCGACGAGGGGATCTGGGAGACCCGGGGCGGGCGCAAGAACTTCCTGTACTCGCGGCTGATGTGCTGGGTGGCGATCGAGCGGGCCATCCGGATGGCGCACCGGCGCGGCCTGCCCGCCGACCTGCCGCGCTGGCGGGAGTGCCGCGACACGATCTACCGGCGGATCATGAAACGCGGCTGGTCCGAGGCGCGCCGGGCCTTCGTCCAGTACGAGGACGGCGATGTGCTGGACGCGGCCGTGCTGATGATGCCGCTGACGAAGTTCATCGCCCCGACCGATCCCAAGTGGCTGTCGACGCTGGACGTGCTGACCGAGGAGCTGGTGTCCGACTCGCTCGTCTACCGCTACGACCCGCAGGCCAGCCCGGACGGGCTGCGCGGTGACGAGGGCACGTTCTCCATCTGCTCGTTCTGGTACGTCGAGGCCATGGTGCACGCCGGCCGGATCGACGAGGCGCGCCTGGCCTTCGAGAAGATGCTGACGTACGCCAACCATCTCGGCCTGTACGCCGAGGAGATCAGCTGCGCCGGGGAGCAGCAGGGGAACTTCCCTCAGGCGTTCACGCACCTCGCGCTCATCAGCGCGGCCTTCAACCTGGACCGGGCGCTCGGCTGACGCTCAGTGCCCGTGACCGTCGTCCGAGTGCCCCTGGGGGGTACCCGGTTCGGCGGTGGTCGCCTCGCCGGCCCGGACGGTGAAGGCCGCAGTGTGGACCTTTCCGTCGTGCTTGAAGTCGAGGAACAGGCGGTAGGAACCGGCGCTGGGGGCTGTGGCCGTGAAGGAGATGTCCGGGCCGGGCCTGGTCTTTCCGTCACCGGGTTCGCCGTTCGGATGGACGTGGAGGTAGGCGAGGTCGCCGGAGCGCAGGGCCACCAGGTGGCCGTAGGCACCGAGGTAGGGCTGGAGGTCGGTGACCGGCTTGCCGGCCCGGGAGACCTTCAGTTCCAGTTCGCTCGCCTTGCCCGGGCGCAGGGCGCCGGCCAGCTCGACCTCGTAGCCGTTGGTCTCGGCCGTGGTGCTCGCCGGCGGGAGTTCCTCCGGCCGGTACGGGCCCGAGGCGGCGAGGTCCGCGCCGAGGGTGAGGTTGCGGGCGTCCTTGCCGGCCGGGGTGAAGTCGGCGAAGACGCGGTAGCCGCCCGCGCGGGGCAGGTCGACGGGGGTGCTCCAGGTTCCGTCGGCGGCGCGGGTGGGGTGCAGGTGACGGTAGGTGGCCAGGTCGCGTGAGGCCACGATGAGGTGGAGTTCCTTGTCGTGTTCGCGCTCGTAGGCGGTGACGGCCCGGCCGCCTGCGTCCCGGACCGTGAAGCGCAGGTCGGCGCGCTGCCCGGCGCTGACGCGCGGGGTCTCGAGGTCGAGGGTGTAGCCGTCCTCGGAGATCTGCAGTCCGCCGGCCGGAGGCGTCTGGTGTCCGGCGTGGCCGCCGCTGCGCTCCGGCCGCGGTGCGGTTCGCGTGTGGTCGTCCTCGTGCTTCGGCGAACTGTCGGCGACAACGGGTTCGATGCCCTGGCCGACGCCGTAGGCCGTGCCGAAGGTCGCGGCCAGGACGGCCGCGAAGGTCGTGATCTTGAGTCCGGTACGCATGGCGGCGTCTCCTCGAAGGACCGGGCCTCCCGCTCTGATGTGGGGGCCCTCCACGCACTTCACGATACCCCCAGGGGGTACCGAGTCAAGTTGTTCCGACGCTTGCGTTCGATACCCCTCAGGGGTATACAGGAACTCGGCGAGGGTATACCCCCTCCCCGTATTCGACGATCAGGACCGCTCACAGGAGGCCCACCATGCCCGCCACCACCTACGCCGTCTCCGGAATGTCCTGCGGCCACTGCGAGACCACGCTGACCCGGGCCATCGGCGAGCTGGACGGCGTCAGCGGTGTCGAGGTCGACCTCGACACGGGTCAGGTCACCGTCACCAGTGCCGCCGAGCCCGACGACGCCGTGATCGCGGCGACCGTCGACGAGGCCGGCTACGAGCTGACCGGACGGGTGTGAACCATGACCACCACCACGACCGCTGCCGGCGCCGAAGTCGAACTCGCCATCGGCGGGATGACCTGCGCCTCGTGCGCGGCGCGCATCGAGAAGAAGCTCAACCGCATGGACGGGGTGAGCGCCTCCGTCAACTACGCCACCGAGAAGGCGAAGGTCAGCTACTCCGGCGACGTCTCCGTCGGCGATCTCATCGCCACCGTCGAGGCGACCGGGTACACCGCCCGGGAACCCGCACCCCCCGCCGAGCAGAAGGAACAGGACCGGCCGGCCGACGAACTCCGCCCGCTGAGGCAGCGACTGGTCACGGCCGTGGTGCTGGCGGTTCCCGTCGTGGCCATGGCCATGATCCCGGCGCTGCAGTTCGAGTACTGGCAGTGGCTGTCGCTGACGCTGGCGGCGCCCGTCGTGACGTATGCGGCGTGGCCCTTCCACAAGGCGGCGTTCACCAACGCCCGGCACGGCGCCGCCACCATGGACACGCTGATCTCGGTGGGCACCTCGGCCGCGTTCCTGTGGTCGCTCTGGGCGCTGTTCTTCGGCACCGCGGGCACACCGGGCATGACGCACCCCTTCGAGCTGACCATCGAGCGCACGGACGGCGCCGGGAACATCTACCTGGAGGCGGCCGCGGGTGTGACCGCCTTCATCCTGGCCGGGCGGTACTTCGAGGCCCGGGCGAAGCGCAAGGCCGGTGCGGCGCTGCGGGCGCTGCTGGAGCTGGGCGCGAAGGACGTCACCGTGCTGCGCGCCGACGGCCGTGAACAGACCGTTGTGATGGAGGAGTTGAGGGTCGGCGACCGCTTCCTGGTCCGGCCCGGCGAGAAGATCGCCACCGACGGGACGGTCGAGGAGGGCTCCTCCGCCGTGGACGCCTCGATGCTCACCGGCGAGTCCGTGCCCGTGGAGGTGGGCGCAGGGGACGCCGTCACGGGCGCCACGATCAACGTCGGCGGGCGGCTCGTCGTGCGCGCCACGCGGATCGGCGCCGACACGCAGCTGGCCCGGATGGCCCGGCTGGTGGAGGACGCGCAGAACGGCAAGGCCGCGGCGCAGCGGCTGGCGGACCGGATCTCCGCCGTGTTCGTGCCGGTCGTGATCACTCTCGCCCTGGGCACGCTGGGGTTCTGGCTCGGCAACGGTGTGGGACTGACGGCCGCCTTCACCGCCGCGGTCGCCGTCCTCGTCATCGCCTGCCCGTGCGCCCTCGGTCTGGCCACGCCGACCGCGCTGATGGTGGGCACCGGTCGGGGCGCCCAGCTCGGCATCCTCATCAAGGGCCCGGAGGTGCTGGAGTCCACGCGCCGGGTCGACACCGTCGTCCTCGACAAGACCGGCACCGTCACCACCGGCCGGATGACCCTGCTGGCCGTGCACACCGCCGACGGCACCGACGAGGCCGAAGTGCTGCGGCTGGCGGGGGCGTTGGAGCACTCCTCCGAGCACCCGATCGCCCGTGCCGTCGCCGACGGCGCGCTGGAGAAGCTGGGCTCGCTGCCCACCCCGGAAGACTTCGCCAACGTTCCCGGACTCGGCGTCCAGGGCGTCGTCGACGGCCACGCGGTGCTGGTCGGCCGGGAGCGGCTGCTGGCGGACTGGGCGATGGAGCTGCCGGAGGGCCTGGCCCGGGCCAGGGCGGCGGCCGAGGACGCCGGGCGCACCGCCGTCGCGGTCGCCTGGGACGGCGAGGCGCGTGCGGTGCTGGAGGTCGCCGACGCGGTGAAGGAGACCAGCCCCGAGGCGATCCGGCGGCTGCGCGCCCTCGGACTGACCCCGATCCTGCTGACCGGCGACAACGAGGCGGTGGCCCGGTCCGTCGCCCGCGAGGTCGGCATCGCGCCGGAGGACGTCGTCGCCGAGGTCCTCCCGCAGGACAAGGTCGAGGTCGTCAAGCGGCTGCAGGCCCAGGGCCGCTCGGTCGCCATGGTCGGTGACGGCGTCAACGACGCGGCGGCCCTCGCCCAGGCCGACCTCGGTCTGGCCATGGGCACCGGCACGGACGCCGCGATCGAGGCCGGCGACCTGACTCTCGTACGGGGCGATCTGCGGGCCGCGGCGGACGCCATCCGGCTCTCCCGCCGCACCCTGGGCACCATCCGCTCGAACCTGTTCTGGGCCTTCGCCTACAACGTGGCGGCCCTGCCGCTGGCCGCGGCCGGACTGCTCACCCCGATGATCGCCGGGGCGGCCATGGCCTTCTCCTCGGTCTTCGTCGTCGGCAACTCGCTGCGGCTGCGTACCTTCCGGGCCGCCGGCTGAAGCGGTGGCGGGTCAGCGGCGGTGCCACACCAGCGTGTAGCGCCAGAACAGACGGCGGCGCGGGCGGGCGCCGGGCAGGACGGCACGGGCCTCGCGGACGATCTCGGGGAAGGTCATGTCCGCGGGCTCGTGCGGGCGGTCATCGAGACCGGGCGGGGCGCCGGGCGGCCCCGGTTCTTCAGCAGCGCCATGACGATGTTGAGCGGGACCGACGCGACACCGAGCAGGTGGTCTCCGGGCGTCCGCTCCCGGCAGACCCCGACGATCACCAGCCTGCCGCCGGGGGCCAGACGGTCACGGAACGCCTCCAGGGCCTCGGTGAACGGAAGATGGTGCAGCACGGCGACGCAGGTGATGACGTCGTACGACTCATCCGGAAGGCCGCCCGGCGCGTCGGCCACCGAGTACGTCACCGGGGCCGCCGCCGGGGTCAGCTCCCGCGCCCGGGCCGTGATCGCCGGGTCGGCGTCGACCCCGTGCACCCGGTCGGCCCGGGTGGCCAGCAGCCGGGCCAGGTCGCCGCTGCCGCAGCCCACATCGAGGGCGCTCCCCGTCCGTCCTGGGAGCTGCCGCAGGACCCAGGGGTGGAAGTGGGCGTTGTGATCCCAGGGGTGGGCGGCATGGAAACGGTCGAGTGCGTGCAGGACTCGTGTGAGCGGGGGCGCCATGCCCTCAGTTCAGCAGACGCGCGCACACGGACGCCGTGGCCCGGCTCACCAGGATGGCCGACGGCCGCCTGGGCACTCGGGGAGGTACCGGCCCGCGGGGGCGCCGAGCGTGCGCCCGGCGTGTGCCGGTACCTTGCTGGGGAAGGCCACTGCGGGGAGAAGCACATGACCGATCCGACGACCACAGACGCCGACGCCCCCCGTCCGCTCCCGGGGACGGACGGTCCACGGGCGGACGCGCCCGGCTCCTGACCGCCGTACTCAGCGATCTCAGGGCCGTGGACGGCGCCCTGTACGCGGCGGTGGCCGCCACCCCCACGCCCACCCTCGACCGGACGCTGCGGCATCTGTCCCACGCGGCCGACCACTCCAAGATCTCGTTCGGCATCGCCGCCGCCCTGGCGCTGGCGGGTAAGCGCCCGCGCCGGGCCGCGATCGCCGGCGTCGGAGCGATCGCCGTGGCGTCGGCCTCCGCCAATCTGCTCGGCAAGCGTCTGGTGCGCCGGGCCCGGCCGGACCGGGAGGCGGCCCGGGTGACGGTGGACCGGCACGTGCCCATGCCGACCTCGGCTTCCTTCCCGTCCGGGCACACCGCGTCGGCGGTCGCCTTCGCCACCGCCGTCGGCGTGGTCCTGCCCCCCGCGGCGGTGCCGCTCGGTGCGCTGGCGAGTGCCGTCGGCTACTCCCGCATCCACACGGGGGTGCACTACCCGGGCGACGTGGCCGCGGGCGCGGTCCTCGGCATCGCGAGCGCCGCGGCGGCCCTGGCGGCAGCAGCGGCCACCCCCTCGGCACGGACCCAGGCGCTCCTCACGGCGGCCCGTACGTGGCCGCGGATCAGCATCGGCGACCTGGTGCGCGGCTGAGCCCGAACGCGATCGGGCGTGGAGCCTCAGCCCCACGCCCGGAAGTGACGAGCCCTCAGCCGAAGGCCTTCACGGCCTGGTAGTACGTCCAGGCCGTGCTGTCGCACCCGCTCTTGGTGCCGCCCGGGTAGGCGGCGCAGATCCGCTCGAGGTCCTCGTAGAAGGCGCTGTCGAGAGGGGACTTGTCGGCGCTGTACGTGCCAGCGGCCTTGTAGCTTCGGTAGCCGAAGTCGTGCCGGGCGCAAGACATCGAGAAGGGGAAGCCGAACGGGTTGTCCGGCGAGGAGGAGCAGGAGCCGGTCGACACTCGCGGTGGTGGCGGTGCGCCACCACCGCAGGGTGCTCACACCTGATGTGTCTCAATGGCCCCTTGATTCTTGGTTATTCAAGGAGGACAGCAGCCGACCGGCGCACGTCGACAGCGGTGAGCGCCAGGGCCAGCGGCCCCGGGGCCAAGAAGGCGAGCGGCAGCAGCATCCAGGCGCACAGCGCCGCCGTCGCCACGGCGAGCAGCACCAGTCCGCTGCCGCCCACGTCCACCACGGCGTCGCGGGCCGCCCCCCGCACCGCCGCACGCCAGTCGGTGAGCGACTCCGGCCGCGCACAGGCCCGCAGGCCGACGACCGCCGCGCAGGCGGCGATGGCGGCGGCGGCCACCGCGAACAGCCGCGCCCCGGGCAGCCCCGCCCCGGCCAGCGCCAGGTCCGCGGCGAACAGCAGCAGCCCGGCCAGGGCGACGCCCCCGCCAGCAGGTCACCGGCCCGCAGGCGCCGGCGCAGCAGGGCGAAGTACCGTCCGGCGGTGACGGGTCGGTCCTGCCCGGCCCCGCGCAGGACGGCGCACGCCGTGGACAGCGCGGCCGGTGCGGTCAGCAGCGGGAGGCACGCCACCGAGGTGGCGAGACCGACGCTCAGCACGTCGGCGAACAGAGTCATGCGCGGGCCGAACACCTCACCCGCCTCGCGTGCGCGCATCCCGCTCATCCCTTGAGTCCGGAGCTGGCCATGCCCTCCACCAGGAACCGCTGGAAGGCGAGGAAGAACAGCACGATCGGCAGCAGCGCGATGACGGACATCGCGAACATCGGGCCGAACGCGGAGGTGCTGGAGGCGTCCACGAAGGAGCGCAGCGCGAGGGTGAGCGTGAACTTGTCCGGGTCGAAGAGATAGATGAGCTGGGTGAAGAAGTCGTTCCAGGTCCAGATGAAGGTGAAGATGGCGGTGGTGATCAGGGCGGGCCGGGTGAGCGGCAGGACGACCTTCCAGAAGCTGCGGAAGGGGCCGCAGCCGTCGATGCGGGCCGCCTCCTCCAGCTCGCGCGGCAGGCCGCGCATGAACTGCACGATGAGGAAGACGAAGAACGCCTCGGTGGCGAGGAACTTCGGCAGGATCAGCGGCCAGTATGTGTTCACCAGGCCGAGCTGGTTGAAGATGATGTACTGCGGGATCAGCACCGCGTGGTGCGGCAGCATGATCGTGGCGATCATGAAGGCGAACAACGGCCCGCGCAGCCGGAACCGCAGGCGGGCGAAGGCGTAGGCGGCGAGCGAACAGCTGAGGACGTTGCCGAGGACCGCGCCGCCGGCGATCAGCAGGGAGTTGCCGAGCAGCCGCCAGACGGAGACGTCGTTGACGCCCTCCAGGGCGGTGGAGTAGTTCGACCACTCCAGGTGGCTGGGCAGCAGGTCGAGGCTCGCGATGACCTCGTCGGCGGGCTTGAGCGAGGTGGCCAGCAGCCAGGCCAGCGGGTACAGCATGACCAGCAGCGCGGCGAGGCAGCCCAGGTGGACGGCGACCCGCCCCCAGCGAACGGGCTTGTGGGTGACGGCGGTCGAGGTCATCGGTCCCCCTCGGAGGCGTAGAAGACCCAGGAGCGTGAGGTGCGGAACAGCACCGCCGTGACCACACCGATCACGAGGAGCAGCACCCAGGCCATGGCGGAGGCGTAGCCCATGTGGGAGGCGACGAAGCCGCGGTCGTAGAGGTACATCGTGTAGACGAGGGTCGAGTCGGCCGGTCCGCCCTTGCCCGCACTGACCGCGAAGGCGGGCGTGAACACCTGGAAGGCCTGGATGGTCTGCAGGACCAGGTTGAAGAAGAGCACCGGGGACAGCATCGGCACGGTGACCGACAGGAACTGCCGCCACTTCCCGGCGCCGTCCACCGCCGCCGCCTCGTAGAGCTCGGCGGGGATCTGCTGCAGCCCCGCGAGGAAGATGACCATCGGGGCGCCGAACTGCCACACCGTCAGCAGGGCGACGGAGAGCAGGGCCCAGCCGGGCTTGTTGACCCAGCCACCGGTGCCCAGCAGGTTGTCCACCGTGCCGCCGTCGTTGAAGATCGCCCGCCAGACGAGGGCGATGGACATCGACGCGCCGAGCAGCGAGGGCGCGTAGAAGGCGGAGCGGTAGAAGGCCTTGCCGCGTTTCATGCCCTTCAGGGCGAGCGCGACGACGAGGGCGAGCGCCAGTTGCAGCGGCACGGCGATGACGACGTACGTCAGTGTCGTCACGACGGAGCGCCAGTAGCGGGGGTCCTCGGTGAACATCTGCGTGTAGTTGCGCAGGCCCACCCACCGGGGCGGGTTGAACAGGTCGTAGTCGGTGAACGACAGGTACAGCGACACGGCCATCGGCAGCAGCGTCAGGACGATCGCGCCGAGGACCCAGGGCGAGAGGAACACCCAGGCGGCGCCCTCGCGTTCGCGCTTGGGACGCTTCCTCGGGGCGGGTGCGGACCGTGGTGTGCGGGCGGCGGGCGCGGGGATGTCGGTGGTGGTCATGACCTCAGCTCCGCCTTCGCCTCGGTGATGTAGTTCTCGGCCGCCTCGCGGGGCGACATGCGCGCGTAGGACACCTGGTCGTAGTCGCGCTGGAAGGTGCTCTGCAGGGCGTTGTCGCCCGAGGGCGGTGCCTGGGGCGGGTCCTTGAGCTTGCCCTCCAGGGACGCCTGGAAGTCGGCGATGGTCTTGTCGAAGTCCTTGAGCTGCGGGCCGATCTCGTCGCGGACGGTCTCGTTGACGGGGATGCCGCGGCTCGCGCCGAGGATCTTCGCGGCCTGCCGGTCGTTGATCAGGAAGTCGACGAGCTGTGCCGCCTCCTTGGACGGGCGGTGTTCGCGGAGACTCCGAGGAACATCGACGGCTTGAAGTACTGGCCGGGTGTGCCGTCCTCGCCGGACGGCATGGGGGCGAGCGCGACGCCGCCCTTGACGAGGGCGAGGAAGCCGCTCGCCGGGGCGTCCCAGTTGGCGTCGGTCACCGCCTTGCCGCGCCCCAGCGGGGTGTTCTCGACGGAGCCGTCGAGCTGGGTGGTCTGCTCGGCGGGCGAGACGGCGCCCTCGCGGCGCAGCTCGTCGGTGAAGGTCCACCAGCGGGTGAGGTCGTCGGCCGTGAAGCCGAGCCCGCCGTCCTCGGTGTAGAGGGCCTTGCCCTGCCCGCGCAGCCAGACCTCGAAGGAGTCCTCGCTCCAGCCGGGGTCGGTCGCCCCGGGCTTGCCGGTCTTCTTCGCCAGGGCGCGCATCGTGTCGGCCCACTGGCTCCAGGTCCAGCTCTTGCCGGGGAGGGGCACGCCCGACTTCTTCCAGGTCGCGACGTCGTAGGCGACGGTCTCGGTGCCGCGGCCCTGCGGGATCGCGTACTGGACGTCGTCCACGCGGCCGGTGGCGAGCAGGCCCTGGTCGATCTCGGAGGTGCGCAGGACGGACTTCTGCTTCGCCAGGTCGAGCAGGACGCCACCGGAGGCGTACTGGTCGATCTGGCGGTAGTCCAGCTGCATGACGTCGGGGGCGTCACCACCGGCGGCCTGGGTGGCCAGCTTCTGCTTGTAGGCGTCGTAGCCGGAGAACGACGTCGTCACGTCGATGTCCGGGTGCTGTTTCTCGAACAGCGCGACGGCCTGCTCGGTGCGTTCCGCGCGGTCGGGGTTGCCCCACCACGTGTAGCGCAGCACGACCTTGCCGCCGCCGGCCGATTCCCCGGATCCTCCGCAGCCCGCCAGCACGGCGCACAGTGCCAGTGCGGCGGCCGACGCGCAGAACCCCTTTGTCCTGTGTCCGGGCATACCGAGGTCACCTCTCCTCTCTTCGGAGTTCGGTTGAGGCCCCCCTGGTCCCCCATGGCCCCCCTCAGATCCCCCCGGCTACTCCCCCTGGTACGGCAGCGTCGTGCCCGGCAGCGCGTACTCGTCCCGGCGGCCGCACATGCCGAAGCCGCCGAGCCTCGTGGGCGCGGTTTCGTGGGCGGTGGCCCCGTCGAGGTAGGCGGGCTCGCCGGCGGCCAGTGCGTCGAGCTGGGCACCGGTGCGTTCGGCGGTGGCCAGGGCGCCCGCCCGCCACAGCTCGCGCCAGGTGGGCACCTTGTCACGCACGATCCGGGCGGCGGCCCGCTGGAACTCCCGGTACGGGCCGTTGTCCCCGGCCACGAGGGCCTCGCGCAGAACGAGGTAACCCTCCACGGCGAGATCCCTGCGGCGCCGGGCGGCGGCCGCCGTCTCCGGTCCCGTGCCGGGCGGCAGGGTCGCCGCGGCGGCGTACTTCTCCGGGTCGGCGAGCACCTCGGGCGGAAAGGTGAACACGGCGTCCCCGGCCTCGGCAGGCCGCTGTTCTGCATCAGCACGGTGATGCGCAGATCGCCGCCCTGCACCATGCGGTGCACGGTACCGGGGGTGAACCAGGCGATGGAGCCGGGCTCCAGGGGGATGTCCCGGTAGCCGTCGGGGCTGAGCGTCTGGACCGCGCCCCGGCCGCCGGTGACGACGTACGCCTCCGTGCACACCAGGTGCAGATGCGGGCTGCCGCCGCAGACACCGTCGGCGGCCTCCCAGTCGTAGGCGCTCAGATGAGACAGGCCGATCGCGCCGGGCAGCGGGTGCGCGAGCCCCGCCGGCTTGGGTTCGTTCACCACGGCAGGCCCTCCAGGTACGTGCCGACCCGGTCGCGGTCCCAGGCGCCGTCGGCGACCACCAGCCGGTAGCGGTAGGCGAAGGACTCGCCCGGCGGCAGCTCGAACTCCTCGAAGAACGCCCAGGAGAACGCGACCGTCGGGAAGGGCTCGGAACGGACGAACCAGTGCGACTCGTGGATCGCGGACGTCTCGTCGAGGTTCTCGGGCCCGTGCGCGAAGACGAGCGTGGAGTGGCCGTCGACGTCGTCGTGCTCGGTGGTGAAGGCGAGCCAGGGGCCCTGGGTGCCCATCAGCTTGCCCGCGTCGGCGTCGGTGTCCGGGGCGAAGACCGTGCCGCCGGTGAAGTCGCGCGGGCCGCGCCACTGGAGTCCGGTGTAGCCGGCCATGTCACGGCCCGCCGTGGTCGGGGAGCCGAAGGCGAGCGGCTCGGCACGGACGTTGGTGAGGCGGATCGACCAGTCCAGGGCCCAGGCGCCGGCCTCCTCGTCGACCGAGTGGACGGTGAGGCCGCGTACCTCGCGGGCCCACTCCGCGCCGCCGTTCTCGACCCAGGTGAGGTCCTCGGTGAAGGCGAGGCGGTCGTCCTCGACGGTGAGCTCCGGGAAGCCGTCGTGCCGCATCGAGCCGACGCGCTCGGGCAGGGGCAGATAGCCCTGGCCGTGGACGTAGCAGTTGCCGCCCCAGAAGTTCTGGCCGGACAGATGGCTCGCCGTCATCTGCAGGCCCTTGTGCCAGCGGTGGTCGTTGGGGCGGTAGCCGGTGACCGTGCGGCCGGACAGGGTGCGCACCGGGTGGGCGTACGGCTTGCGTGACTCGAAGGGATCCGGGTCGGGGCGGTAGACGTAGCGGAGGATCTCCGTGCCGTTCGCCGCCGTGACGGCGATGTCCTCGCCGTGCGTGTGGGTGACGCGGATGGTCATGCGCGCTCCTTGGGGGCCCAGTCGGGGTACTCGCCGTGCATGGCCTCGTAGAAGGGGTCGCCGGGGCCGATCTCCCCCGCGTGCACGGATCGGCCGGTGAACGCCGCCTTGTAGAGGGCCGCGGCGAACTCGAGGGTGGCGCGGGCGTCGCGGCCGCTGCCCGGTGGTCGGGTGCCGCTGTCGTAGGCGTCGAGGAGTGCGCCCAGCTGGGCGGTGTGCGAGCTGGGCACGTCGTCGGCCGGGGTGCGCCAGGCGGTGGCGCGCTCGGAGGCCACGTGCGGTGCCGGGGTGTAGACCCAGCTGTCGTTGGTGTGGCCGTACAGGTGGGTGAGCTCGACGGTGGCGTCCGCGCAGTCGACGCGGATCCGGCTCACCTCGTCCGGGGAGAGCACGCTGTTGACCACGGTCGCGAGGGCGCCGCCGCGGAAGCGGACCAGCGCGGTGGAGACGTCCTCGCTCTCGGTGTCGTGGACGAGCCGCGCGGCCATCGCGCGGATCTCCTCCCACTCCCCGAGCAGGTGCAGCAGCAGGTCGTACTGGTGGATGCCGTGGCCCATGGTGGGCCCGCCGCCCTCGCTGGCCCACTTTCCGCGCCACGGCACGGCGTAGTAGGCGGCGTCCCGGTGCCAGGTGGTCTGGCAGTGCGCGACCAGCGGGGCGCCCAGCTCGCCGCTGGTGATCAGCTCGCGGGCGTGCACGGCGCCGGAGCCGTAGCGGTGCTGGAAGACGACCGAGGCGTACGCGCCGGAGGCCTCCTCGGCGGCGGCGATCTCGTCGTACTCGGCGAGCGACAGGGTGAGCGGCTTCTCGCACAGCACCCAGGCGCCCGCCTTGAGCGCGGCCACCGTCTGGTCCCGGTGCAGGGAGGGCGGTGTCCCGATGAGGACCAGGTCGGGGCGTACGGCGTCCAGCATCGCGTCCACCGAGGTGTACCCGGCGACCTGGCCCCCGGCCAGCTCGCGGAAGGCGTCGAGCCGCTCGGCGTCCACGTCGACGGCGGCGACCAGCTCCACCCGGTCGGAGTGGGCCCGCAGCGCCGGCAGGTGGCTGCCGCTGACGATGGCTCCGGTACCGACGACGGCCACGCGGCGGCGGGTGGGGGACAAGGACATGCGGCGCTCCTCGGACAGCCGGCGGACACACGCTTGGAAAGCGCTTGCACTCGGAAGGTGACCCTAGGCGCGAGCGAATGTCTGGACAACCCCCCTGCAGCGACCTGCACAAGGTCTGCCCGAGCATTCTCCCAGCTTGGGGCAGAGTTTCCGATTGCCGTCGCCGCCACGGAAACGGCGTTCCCCCGCCTCGCCACTGGTGCTGACCCCACTTGGATCCGGCTGCCAGCCGGAGTGATCGGACGGCGGGCCGTCCCTACCGTTCTGTCGCACAGCACCCCTCTCGGGCATGTCCATGCTCATCACCGAGGGGCATCAGCGACAGAAGGGACCCCTACGTGTTATCCGGTGCCTTGGGAACCGCCAGAAGAGCCGCCCTGGCCCTGACGACCGCCGCCCTCGCCCTCACCGCACTGCCCGCCACCGCGACGGCCCGCCCGGCCTCCGACCCGCTCGCCCGCTTCCACGATCAGCGCCTCACCTGGAAGAGCTGCGTCCTCGGCCCCGACGACACGACCGGCAAGGAACTGGAGCAGGCCGGCGCCCGCTGCGCCGACGTGACCGTACCGCTGGACTACTCCGACCCCGGCGGCCGCACGATCACGGTCGCGATCTCCCGGATCCGCGCCACCGACACCGACCGCCGTGTCGGCCCGCTGCTCCTCAACGGCGGCGGCCCCGGCGGACCGTCGCTCGGCGACGCGCCGGGGGTGCGCAAGGCGATGAAGGACGTCGGGGCACGGTACGACGTGGTGGGCGTGGACCCTCGCTTCATCGGCCGCAGCACACCGCTGGACTGCCGCTGGCCGACCGGCTCGGCGTGGCGCGCCGCGGGTGAGGACCGGGCCGGCTTCGACCGCACGGCGGCGTTCTCGAAGGGACTCGCCGAGCGCTGCCGCACCCACGCGGGCGATGTCCTCCCGCACGCCACCACCCGCAACACCGCGCGCGACATGGACGTCGTCCGGGCCGCGCTCGGCGAGCGGCGGATCTCCTATCTCGGCTACTCGTACGGCAGCTACCTCGGTGAGGTGTACACCTCGATGTTCCCCGGCCGCACCGACCGGGTCGTCCTCGACGGTGTGATCGACCCCGACCGCTACACGGCCCGGCTGTGGCGGGGCGTCGAGCCGGTCAACCGCCAGGCCCTGCAGGGGTGGGCCTCCTGGGCCGCCGCCCGCGACGCGGCCTACGGGCTGGGCCGTACGCGGGGCGAGGTGCTGGCCGCCGTGGAGCGCGTCCGGGTCGCCGCGGGCCGCACGCCACTGCGACTCGGCGACCACCGGCTGGACGAGCATGTGATGCCGATCGTCGTGCTCAACGGCCTGTCGCAGCACAATGACACCGCCTACGGTGACTTCGCGCAGGGCGTACGGGACATGCTGCGGGCGTCGCGGGGGCAGCGGGTCACGCCGTCCCCGTGGCTCGCAGGGGTGCTCGACCTCGTGCTCACGGGCTCCGACTCCCCCTACGGCAGCGCGCAGACGGCGATCGTGTGCGGCGACAACGCCGCTCCCCGGGATCCGGAGGTCTACTGGCGCGACGTCCAGCGCGGCCGCGCCCAGGACCCGCTGTTCGCGCCCGTGACCAACAACATCAACCCGTGCGCGTACTGGGACCGGCCGCGTGAGCGTCCCACCAGGATCCGGGGCGACCTGCCGGCGCTCCTCGTCAACGCCACGGGCGACCCGCGCACCTACTACGACGGCGCCGAGGCGGTGCGCGGCAGGTGGCCCTCCTCGCGCCTGATCACCCTGCGCGGCGCCGACCAGCACGGGGTGTACGGCGTCTTCGGCGCACCGTGCGTGGACGACGCGGTCAACGCGTACCTCGCCACGGGCCGTCTGCCGGCGGGGGACATCGACTGCGCGGCGCCAGCGGTCCGGTAGGGAGCTGTACCGACGCTGTACGGGGTGTGCAGGCGAGGCCCGCTCCCGGCCACCTCCTCGTCTGCCACCGCCCGCCCCGAAGACTGCGGCGACGTCGCAGCGACCCTGGGCTCTGCATGACCGGCCGGCCCCCACGACCGCACCCACGTGCCTCGTCGTAGGGGCCGGCCTGGCCGCGAGGAGAACCGTGCGCAGGCCCCGGCTCCGCCCCGCGCCCGGAGCATGCGCATCAGGACCGGAGCGGGAACATACTTGCGTGTAGAGGTGAGACCCATGGCGCCTGTGCGAGACGAATCCGACGCGCCGCCGCCCGCAGGACCGCGCGATCTCCTCGATGCGTCCAACGACGCGGTCGCTCTGGTGTCCGCAGCGGGCACGGTGGTCGGCTGGACGCGGGGTGCCGAAACGCTCCTCGGCTACTCCAGCGCGCAGGTGGTCGGGCGCCCCGCCGCGGACCTGCTGGCGATGCCCGGGGACCCGGTACGCGTGGCGCGCATCGCGGAGCGGTGCCGCGCGGGGA
The DNA here is from genome assembly GCA_018195615.1 of Streptomyces tuirus. Lineage (GTDB taxonomy): Bacteria > Actinomycetota > Actinomycetes > Streptomycetales > Streptomycetaceae > Streptomyces > Streptomyces tuirus_A. The sequence goes on from JAGTPG010000002.1 coordinate 761,693, forward strand.
TGGGCTGGAGCGGCCGGGTCGCCGTATGGCGCGACGGCGGCCCCATCGAGGTCGGCCTGCGCGTGTCCGGGTCCTTTCACGTCGGCGAAGACGAGTGTTTCCTGATCTCGGCACGGGAGGAGCGGCAGCAGTGGACGATGGGCCAGTCCGTCCTCGACGGCTTCCTGACCCGCTCTCCGGTCGGCATGGCGGTGATGGATCTGGATCTGCGCTACGTCTGGCTGAACGACACCCTGGAGCGTTTCGGCGGTGTCCCACGTGAGCAGCGGCTCGGGCGACGTCTGAGCGAGCTGCTGCCGGGACTGCAGGCGGAGACCATCGAGGGCGTGATGCGCAAGGTGCTCACGACCGGCGCGCCGGTCACCGACTACGAGTACATGGGATGGAGTTGGGCGGACCCGCATCGTCAGCACGCCTACTCCACCTCGTTCTTCCCGTTGGTGGATGCCGGCGACTCCGTCACCGGGTTGTGCTACATGGTCATGGACGTCACCGAGCGCTGGACCGCCCGGCGGCTGCTGTCGCTGGTCAGCGAAGCCGGGACCAGCATCGGCAGGACGCTGGACGTGATGCGCACGGCGCAGGAACTCGCTGACTTCGCTGTTCCCCGCTTCGCCGACTTCGTCATCGTCGACCTTCTCGAGCCGGTCCTGAGCGGTGAGGGTCAGGGGGCGTGGCTGCCCGACGCCGGGCCGGCGCCGGCCCGGCCGGTGATGCGCCGGGCCGGAATGAGTTCCGTACGACCGGGCTGTCCGGAGGCCGTCGCGCAGATTGGGGACAAGGTCGACTTCGTTCCCCCGCCGCACGACGCGAACCTGCTCGTCGACGGCGAACCGATCTTCATACCCGTTCTCGACCCGAGCGATCCCCTGTGGGCCACCGAGCAGCCGGCCAGGGCCGCCAGCATCCGCGAGTTCGGCCTGCACTCCCTCATCTCCGTGCCGATGCGGGCGCGCAACACCGTCCTCGGTCTCGCCACGTTCACACGGTCGCTGAACCCCACCTCGTTCCAGCAGGACGACGTGCTGCTGGCCCGGGAGCTGGTCGCGCGGGCGGCGCTGTGCGTCGACAACGCCCGCCGCTACACACGGGAGCACACCGCGGCGGTCACGTTGCAGCGCAGCCTGCTGCCCCACGCCCTGACGGGCGGAACAGCGCTTGACGTGGCCTCCCACTACCTGCCGGCAGACGCGTCGGACGGGGTCGGCGGGGACTGGTTCGACGTGATCCCGCTGTCCGGCGCCCGTGTGGGCCTGGTCGTCGGGGACGTGGTCGGCCACGGCATCACCGCGGCGGCGACGATGGGCCGGCTGCGCACCGCTGTCCAGACCCTTGCAGACATGGACATGCCCCCGATGAGCTGCTGGCGCACCTCGACGACCTGGTGCTCCGGCTGAGCGAGGAGCCGAGCACCGACCGGACGGCCGACCAGACCATCACAGCCTTCCTCGGAGCGACCTGTCTGTACGCCGTCTACGACCCGGTGACACAGCGGTGCACGCTGGCCCGGGCCGGGCATCCACCCCCGGTCGTCGTCACTCCGGACGGCCACGTCTCCTTCCCGGAGCTTCCCGCCGGGCCTCCGCTCGGACTGGGCGGGATGGCCTTCGAGGCCACCGAGATCGAGCTCCCCGAGAACAGCGTCTTCGGCCTCTACACCGACGGCCTCGTCGAGGGGACCGACCGCGACATCGAGCGCGGCATGTCCCGTCTCGGACACCTCCTGTGCTCGCCCGACTCCGACCTGGAAACGCTGTGCGCGGGCGCGGTGCGCCGGCTCGTTCCCGCGCCGCAGCCGGACGACGTCGCCCTCCTGCTCGCCCGCACCCACGCGCTGGGCCCCGATCAGGTCGCCTCCTGGGACGTGCCGCTGGACCCGGCCGCCGTCGGTGACATCCGGGCCGCCGCGACGCGTCAGGTCGAGGCTTGGAACTGTCAGGAACTGGCCATGACGACGGAGCTCATCGTGAGCGAGCTCGTCACCAACGCGATCCGCTACGCCTCGGGCCCCGTGCGTCTGCGACTGCTCCGTGATGCCCGCCTGACCTGCGAGGTCGCCGACGGCAGCAGTACGGCTCCTCGCCTGAGGCATGCCCGCAGCACGGACGAAGGCGGCCGTGGGCTCTTCCTCGTGGCCCAGCTCTCCCATCACTGGGGTGCTCGGTACACGCCCGGAGGAAAGGTCATCTGGGCCGAGCAGGAGATCTCATGACGTGGTGATCCGGTCCCCCGCCCGTGCCCTGTCCAGCGCCTGGTCGAGGGCCGCCGAACCGGCCCGAGTGGACAGCGGTTGACGGGTGGGGATCCGTTCCTTGCCGGCGGCGGCGAACTCCGGCCAGTAGTCGCACACGGGGGCCTCCAGGTCGAGCAGCCCCGGTCGGCCAGGGGCCCCGGCGGTAGCCGAAATCCGCGAGCGGGTTCAGGCGCGAGCCCGGCCGTTCGGGCGCAGTGGGGTGGGCAGGTCGCGGAAGCGGTACCGGCGTTCGGGCCTGCCCGCCACTCCGTAGCGCAGGGACACCTCCGCCCGGCCGACGGTCTGGAAGTGCTCCAGGTAGCGGCGGGCGCTCACGCGGGAGACGCCGGTCAGGGCGGCGCACTCGCTGGCGGACAGGGTGCCGTCCGCCTCGCGCAGGGCCCGCTCGACCAGCTCGGCGGTCTCCACGCTCATGCCCTTGGGCAGGGCGGGGGCGGCCGAGCCGGGCCCTGCCGCTCCGGCCAGGACGCGGTCGACGTCGGCCTGGCTGCGCACGACCGTGCCGAGCAGCCGGCCGCGCCGGTCGGCGTAGCGCTCCAGCCGGGTGCGCAGTTCCTCGGCCTCGAACGGTTTGAGGAGGTAGTCGACGACTCCGTGCCGGACGGCCCCGCGTACCGTCTCGGCCTCCCGGGCGGCGCTGACGACCATGACGTCGCAGTCGTGCCCGGCGGTGCGCAGCCGGGGGATGACGTCGAGGCCGAAGATGTCCGGCAGGTGAAGGTCGAGCAGGACGAGGTCGGGGCGCAGGGCGTCGACGGCGGTGACGGCCTCTTCGCCGGTGCCGGCGACGCCGACGACACGGAACGGCTCGACGCGCTCGACGAAGGCACGGTGGACCTTGGCCACCATGAAGTCGTCGTCGACCACGAGGACGTCGATCGTGTCGGTCGTGCCGGACGTACCGGGCTCGCTGGTCATCGTGCCGCTCCTTCCGCGCCGGGGCCGCCCATCATGGTGCCCACCTGCGGCGAGGGAAAGAGACGTGCACGCCGTGCTCGGGTTTCACGGCGACCGTAAAGACCAAAACCTCCGTTGGTTCCGCAAGAGAGACAGCTCGTGGCGTCCGGTGCAGCATGTGGCCCACATCACCCTCCCCCACAGGGCCTTTACCTACCCGCATCGACGTACCGACAGGTGGTGGCACTCGTGCGCCTGCGCACTCCCCTCGCCCTGCTCGGGGCCGCCGTGCTCGTGTTCGTCGGACCGCCGCTGCTGACCACCGGCAGCGGCTCCGAGACCGGCACACAGATCCCTGGCCTGCGCTTCATGGTCCCCAACACGCCCGGCGGCGGCTACGACATCACGGCCCGGACGGCCGCGAAGAACGCCGAGGACGCCGGACTGACCCACAACATCGAAGTGTTCAACCTGCCCGGTGCCGGTGGCACCGTCGGGCTGAGCCGGCTGGTGAGCGAGCACGGCAACGGCAAGCTCGCCATGTCCATGGGCCTCGGGTCGTGGGCGCCGTCCGTTCCAACGACGCGCCGAAGACGCTCGGCGACACCACGCCGATCGCCCGGCTCACCGAGGAGCAGGACGTGGTGGTCGTCGCGAAGGACTCCCCGTACAAGACGATCGACGATCTGATCGGCGCCTGGAAGGAGAACCCGGGCAAGCTCCCGGTGGGCGGCGGCTCGTCGCCCGGCGGACCCGACCACCTGGCGCCGATGCTGATGGCGCGGGCCGCCGGGATCCCTCCGAAGCAGGTCAACTACATCCCCTTCGACGGCGGTGGTGAGCTGCTCGCCTCCATCCTCGGCAACAAGGTCGCCTTCGGTGTCTCCGGCGTCGGCGAGTACCTGGACCAGATCAAGGCGGGCGAGCTGCGTCTGCTCGCGGTCACCGGCCCGGAGCGCGTCAAAGGGCTCGACGCGCCCACGCTGAAGGAGGCCGGCTACGACGTGAACTTCACCAACTGGCGCGGCATCGTCGCCCCGCCCGGCCTGAACGACGGGGAGCGCGACAAGCTCGTGAAGCTGATCGAGGAGCTCCACGACTCGGACGAGTGGCGGAAGTCCATGGAGCAGAACGGCTGGGACGACGCCTTCCTCACCGGCGACGAGTTCGGCGCCTTCCTCGACGCCGAGGACAAGCGCGTGGTTTCGGTGCTGAAGGAGCTGGGACTGTGACGACGCAGACCACCGATATTCCCCCGCGGAGAGCGGCGAGCGGCGCTCGTGGCTCCGGGAGCACTCCGAACTCGGCGTGTGCGCGCTGCTGCTGGTCCTGGGCGTGCTCGTCCTGACCGACGCGCTCACCATGGACGTCGACATCGCCCAGCGCGGCCCGGTCGGCCCGAAGACCGTGCCCATCGTGGTCGGTGCCGGCCTGCTGGTGATCGCCGCCCTGCTCGCCGTGGACGTGCTGCGCGGCGGCCGGGGCCAGGCCGAGACCGGCGAGGACGTCGACCTGTCAGAACCCGCCGACTGGCGCACGGTGCTGCTGCTCGCCGGGGTGTTCCTCGGCGCGGCCGTCCTGATCGAGCCGCTCGGCTTCCCCGTCGCGGGCGCCCTGCTGTTCTGGGGCGCGGCGTTCGCGCTCGGCAGCCGCAGGATCGACCGTGATCCGCTGATCGCGGCCGGGCTGTCCCTCGTGACCTACGTCGTCTTCAACAATCTGCTCGGAGTGCCCCTGCCCGGCGGTCCGCTGATGGGAGTGCTGTGACATGGACGCCTTCAACTCCCTCCTGGACGGCTTCGGTACGGCCCTCACACCGATCAACCTCCTGTGGGCCGTGATCGGTGTGCTGCTCGGCACGGCGATCGGCGTACTGCCGGGCATCGGCCCGGCGATGGCGGTCGCGCTGCTGCTGCCGGTGACGTACGGGCTCGACCCGATCGGCGCGTTCATCATGTTCGCCGGCATCTACTACGGCGCGATGTTCGGCGGTTCGACCACCTCGATCCTGCTCAACACGCCCGGTGAGAGCGCGGCGGTGGTGGCGGCCATGGAGGGCAACCCCATGGCCAAGTCGGGCCGCGGCGCGCAGGCCCTCGCGGCTGCCGCTGTCGGGCACTTCGCGGGCGGCCTGATCGGCACGCTCCTGCTGGTCGCGCTCGCGCCGACGGTCGCCAAGCTGGCCGTGGACATCGGCGCGCCGGACTACTTCGCCATCATGGTGCTGGCGTTCATCGCCGTGACGTCGGTGCTCGGCTCGTCCCGCATCCGTGGCCTCGCCTCCCTGCTCATCGGTCTCACCCTCGGCTTGGTGGGCCTGGACCAGATGACCGGCCAGCAGCGCCTGACGTTCGGCTCGCTCCAACTCGCCGACGGCATCGACGTCGTCATCGTCGCGGTCGGTCTCTTCGCGATCGGCGAGGCCCTGTGGGTCGCGGCGCACCTGCGGCGCAGGCCGCCCGAGCCGATCCCGGTGGGGCGTCCGTGGCTGGGGCGCGGCGATGTGAACCGGACCTGGAAGTCGTGGCTGCGCGGCCCGTTCATCGGTTTCCCGTTCGGCGCGATCCCGGCGGGCGGCGCGGAGATCCCCACCTTCCTGTCGTACGTGACGGAGAAGCGGCTGTCCAAGCACAAGGACGAGTGGGGCAAGGGCGCCATCGAGGGTGTCGCGGGCCCTGAGTCGGCGGCGTCGGCCTCGGCGGCGGGCACCCTGGTGTCAATGCTGACCCTGGGCCTGCCGACCACGGCGGTCGCGGCCGTCATGCTGGCCGCCTTCCAGCAGTACGGCATCCAGCCCGGCCCGCTCCTCTTCGAGCGCGAACCGGACCTGGTCTGGGGCCTGATCGCCTCATTGTTCGTCGGCATGGTGCTGCTGCTCGCGCTCAACCTCCCGCTGGCGCCGGTGTGGGCGAAGCTGCTGCGCATCCCGCGGCCTTACCTGTACGCGGGCATCATGTTCTTCGCGGCGGTCGGCGCGTACGCGGTCGGCGGTGAGGTGATCGACCTGGTGATCCTGCTGATCATCGGCCTGATCGGCTTCGGCATGCGCCGCTACGGCCTGCCGGTGCTGCCCGCCGTCATCGGAGTGATCCTCGGCCCGAACGCCGAGCAGCAGTTGCGGCGCGCCCTGCAGATCAGCGACGGCAGCGTGACGGGACTGGTCAACACACCGTTCGCCGTGACGGTGTACGCGGTGATCGTGGTGCTGCTGGCCTGGCCGCTGCTGAAGAAGGCGGTGACGAGGAGCCGCGCCGCGGCCTGATCCGGTCATCGCGGCACCCGCTCCCGGGTGCCGTCCGGGAAGCGGATCTCCACCTCACCGGTCTCGGCGACCCGTACGCGCGTTCCTGAACATCGCGCGTACGGGTCGCCGTCGTTCACCTCCGGGTCGGCGCTCAGCACGACGAGGGTGACCAGGAGGTGGGTACCGTCCGGGTGGGCGGGCAGGGTGAGGTACGGGGTCGCCGAGTGGTGGCCGTGGGCGTTGGTGCCGACCGCGTGTGCCACCGCCGTCCCGGCGTCCCGCCACCCGTGCAGGCCGACGATCGTGCTGGTCAGCCCGTCCTCGCGTCGGGCCTGCGCCCAGCCGGGGCCGGTCCGGGCGGTCGGGGGCGCATGGTCGTGGGCGACGGCCCAGCCCCCTCGCGCACGGGTGTGCCGGGCGGCGCGTCGACCCGGTGCACGCGGACCTCCCAGGGGCCGTGCACAACGCTGACCGTCTCGATGCGATGGCCTTCGCCGCCCCCCGGGAGCACGGCCCGGTGCCAGGAAGCGGCGTTTGCGCCCTCGACGCCGAGGGGACGGATACGGCCGCGCGGGCTCGGCGTGCCGTCGGGGCGAGCAGGGCGATGTGGTTGTCGGGGCCCGGTCCGCCGGTGTCTCGGGCGCCGTCGCGCTGGAGTAGGCGAACCGGGCGTAGTGCGGGCTGTCTTCGGCCTGTGCCGACGGGGGCGGCAGGCGGTCGCTGCCGTGGTTGACGAGCCGTACGATCCCGTCGGCCGCGGTGGAGTGCAGCAGCCAGCCCGGGGCCGGTAAGGCGAGGCGTACGTCGCCCGTCTCCACCGGTCCGGGTTCCTCCGGCGCGGTCCACACGGGGTGGTCGGTGGGCAGGAGCAGGCCGAGGAAGGCCTTGCTCGCCCAGTACGGGGAGGCAGGGCCCGAGTACCGCTGGGTGACGGGAGGAACGGCCCGTACCAGCCCAGCGTGAGCAGTCCCTGTGCGTCGGGCACACCGCGCTCGGCGAAGTGCTTCAGCGCTCCGGAGGCGAGGCGGCGGGTGCGGCCGGGCGGAAGTGGCGTGGCGTCGGCGAGGGCTCCGGCCCACAGCGGTGCGGTGGTCGCGAACCGGTAGGTGAGGGAACGCCCTTGGTGGACCGGGGCCCCGTCGGCGCCGAAGAAGTGCTGGTGGTCGTGGAGGAAGCGCCGCAGGCGCGCGCGATGGCCCGCCACCAGCACCGGCTCGGCGCGCGGTCCGGCGATCCGGGCCCACAGCACCGGATACAGGTGCAGTGCCCAGGCGTTGTAGTAGTCGAACTTGCGGCCGTCGCCGTCGGTGTACCAGCCGTCGCCCCGGTACCAGTCCTCCAGGCGGGCCAGCCCGGCGTCGATCTCGGCACGGCTGTGCGGCGCGCCGACGGAGGCGAGGAACTCCTCGGTGATGACCTGGAACAGCCGCCAGTTGGAGTCGTTGACCACGGCGCCGACGAAGCCTCCCAGCCAGTCGGCGACGCGCTGCCGTACGCGGTCGTCGAGCCGGTCCCAGAGCCACGGGCGGGTCTCGTGCAGGGCGATCGCTATGGACGCGGCCTCGACCATGGGCTGGCCGCGGTCGGTGATGGGCGGCCAGTGGTCGGGGCTGCGGGGGTCGGTGCCCGACGTGAGCCCGGCCGCGTACCGCTCGATGAGCCCCGGGTGTTGTCCGCCCGAACCTGCGATGCGGAACGCGGCGAGCAGGAAGGACCGGGCGAAGCCCTCCAGTCCGTCCGACCAGGGCCCGGAGTGGCTGGGCGGCCCGGGCAGCCGGTACTGGGCCAGGCCCGGGGAGGCGTACGGCGTCAGGGCGTCGAGGAGACGGTCGGCGATCGTCTCCCAGTGGGCACGGGTCCAGCCGGTGACGGGCGAGGTCAGCCGGTCCGGGGGTGGCAGGTGGGGCAGGTTGGGGAGGTGCGTCGGATCGGGGAGCGACACGTGCGGCGCGCTCATGCGGGTGCGGTTCCTCCGTTGGTCACAGGGCACGCCCGGGCGGGGGCGCGCCGACGCTGTCGCGGACGACGATGTGGGTGCCGAGCAGATGGTGGGCCCCGGCGGCGTGCTCGGGGTCGCGCAGCGCGATGCGCACGGCGGCGCGGCCGAGTTCCTCCGCGGGTGTGCGGACGGTCGTGAGGGGCGGGTTGAAGTCCTCGGCCAGCGGGATGTCGTTGTAGCCGACGACGGACATGTCCCCGGGGACGCTCAGCCCGGCGTCGGCGATCGCGCGCAGGGCGCCGGCGGCGACCATGTCGTCCCCGGCGAAGACCGCCGTGAACTCCCCCGTCGACTTGAGGAGTTCGGTCATCGCGCGATGGCCGGCGGCCCGGCCGAGTCCGCAGTCGACGACGTGCGCGGCCTCCGGCGGCAGTCCGTGCTCGGCGAGGGCGGCCCGGTAGCCGGCGACGCGGGCGTCCAGGGCGGTGTTGCCGGGCAGTCCGCCGAGGAAGACGATCCTGCGGTGCCCGGCCGACAGCAGGTGCGCGGTGATGGCGCGGGCCCCGGCCTCGTTGTCGAACTCGACGACCAGTGCGGGGATCTCCGGGTCGGGCGCGGGCCGGCCGCAGAGTACGAGCCGCGCTCCGGAGGAGTCCAGGGCGTGGGCGTAGTGGGCGACCCGCTCGCGGTAGGCGTCGTCCTCGACGACCCCGCCGACCAGGATCACCAGCCGGGCGCCCTCCTCCCGCATGAGCTGCACGAACTCCATCTCGCGCTGAGCGTCGCCACCGGTGGCGCCGACCACGCAGAGCCAGCCGCGGTCGGCGGCCTCGGCCTCCACGCCCTCGGCGACCTGGGCGTAGAAGGGGCTGGTGACCTGTCGGACCACGACGGCGGCCATCTTGCGGCCGCCGCCGACCAGGGCGCGGGCGTGCGCGTTGGCGACGTAGTCGAGGTCGCGGGCCGCGCGCAGCACCCGGGCCCGGGTCGCCGGGGGCACCGGGTGATTGCCGCTGAGCGCGCGCGAGGCCGTGGCCGTGGACACGCCCGCCCGCTCGGCGACCTCGCGGATCGTGACCCGCCCCTTGGACCCCATGTCGTTCCCCATCCCCCGCGTCTCCTCTTCCGCCCACCGCTGTTCAGGTGTTGGCCGCGTAGTCCTTCGCGTACTCCTCGGCCATTCTGTCGCCGCCCCGGCTCCGCCACTTCTTCACCGTCGCGTCCCACTCGGACAGGGGCAGCCGTCCGGCGATGATGCCGGTGGCGGTGTCGTCGAGGAGAGTCTGGAGGGTGGCGCCCTGGGCGTTGTGCGTCGAGGACTGCAGTCCGAACGAGGCGTTGCGGACGGCGTGCGGTACGACCTTCCGCTGCCAGGCGTGCAGGGCGCGTACGGCGTCGGGCATGCCGGGCACGAACAGCACCTGGGGGCCTTCGGCGAGGTACTTCAGCGGCAGGTTGGTGTTGTTCTCCACCTCGCCGAGTTCGGTGTACTCGGGTGAGCCGTCCTTGGCGCGGGTGAAGTGGACGCCCTCGACGCCGTAGTGGACGAGTTCCCACTCCTCGCTGCCGAAGGGCGCTGCGAGGTAGTCCAGGATGCGCAGGAGCAGTTCGACGCGTTCCTTCTTCGCCTGCTTGAGGACGGTGTAGCCGAAGGAGCGGCGGGCGGCGACGACACCGCCGGGCTCACCTCCGACGCTGTACGGAAGGGCGGCCGCCGGGGTCATCTTGCCCCTGGACTCACGGTACTTGGGCAGGTACGCGCCGAAGCCGTCCTGCATGGAGCCGACGGTGCCGTTGTAGTAGAGGGTCGTCAGGTCGATCTGCGAGATGGACGTGGCGTCGGGGTGGTAGGAGCCGTTCTTGCGCAGCTGTGCCCGGAAGGCGATCGACGCCTTGTATCGTTCGTCGGCCGCCGCCGGGAGGAAGGTGCCGTTCTCGGTGACGGCCCAACTCTGGGGCGCGTTGTGGGCGGCGGAGTGGTAGCCGTTGCCGAAGCCCGACTGGGCGGCGGCACCCAGCATGTACGTCTTCCCGCGCGTGCCCCGCCGCGCCACTGCGGCGAAGTCCTCGGACGTCCAGCCCTCCTTCATGCCCGCGTCGGCGAACATGTCCTGGTTGATCCAGAGGGTCGAGCCGGGCAGCGGGCGCTCCAAGGGGATGCCGTAGACGCGCCCGCCGATACGGCCCATGTCGCGCCAGGCGTGGGTGGGGATGTTGGCGAGGTTGGGGTAGTCGGCGATCGCGTCGCCGGACAGGTACGGCGTGAGGTCCTGGGCGCGGCGCTGCACGAACTGTGCCTCGCGGGGCAGGGTGAAGCCGGAGAACATGTTGATGATGTCGGGCAGGGCGTCGGCGTCGCCGGCCATGACCGTCGCCATCTTCTTCTGGTAGTCGGCCTGGGAGATGATCGTGTACTCGATCTTCACGCCGAGGGCCTTCTCCACGGCCGCCCAGAACCGGTTCTGCGAGGCGGGCTTGGGTGGCGTGCCGAACGACACGGTCATGACGCGCACGGTGGACCCGTCGCCCGGGGTGCGGGAGACGGACTTGACCAGGTCGGACGGGTAGGAGGTGTATCCGGCCTGGACACCGGCGTCGGTGGGGGCCAGGTCGGGCTTGGGCCCGGTGGCGGGCCGGTAGGCCGGCCAGGGGGCGAGCTTCTTGCCCGCGTTGGAGACGTCGCTGTCGCCGGAACCGGAGGAGCAGGCGGTCAGCAGAGCGGGGGCGGAGACGGCGGCACCGCCGGCCGCCATGGAGCGCAGGAGGGTGCGTCGGGACATGCGGGGCATGGATGAACCACCTCGTGTCAGCTCTTGATGGCGCCGGTGAGCACGCCCTTGGTGAAGTACTTCTGCAGGAAGGGGTAGACCAGCAGGATCGGCACGGTGGCGATCACCAGCACGGCCATCTGCACGGTCTGCGGGGCGGTGACGGTGGCCTCGCCGGTGGTCGCGTCGGTGAGTCCGGCACCGGCCACCACATAGGTGCGCAGCACCTGCTGGAGCGGCCAGTGGTCGCTCTCCAGGTACAGCGAGGCGTAGAACCAGGAGTTCCAGTAGGCGACGGCGTAGAACAGGCCGACGACGGCGAGCGCGGCCTTGGACAGCGGCAGTACCACCGACACCAGCACCCGCCAGTCCCCCGCCCCGTCCAGCCGGGCCGCCTCGTACAGCTCCTCCGGGATGGACTGGAAGAAGCCGCGCAGGACGACCAGGTTGAACACGTTGACCAGCACGGGAAGCACGAGCGAGGCGTAGGAGTCGAGCAGGCCGAGTTCCTTGACGAGCAGGAAGCTCGGGATCATGCCGGGTGGGAAGAGGAACGTGAACAGCACCAGCAGCAGGACGGGTCTGCCGCCGAGGACGCCGGGGCGGGACAGCGCGTAGGCCAGGGTCACGGTGCAGGCGAGGCTCAGCAGGGTGCCCACGATCGTCACCCCGGCACTCACGCCGAGGGCGTGGGTGACGATGCCGCCGTCGAAGATGTCGCGGTAGGCGTCGAGGGTGGGCTCGCTGGGCCAGAGCACCCAGCCGCCGTTGTCGACGACCTCCTGGGTGGAGGCCAGCGACGTCGAGACGATCACCAGGAACGGCACGCACACCAGCAGTACGACCGCGGCCAGCGCGAGGGCCTTCGCGGTCTGGGTGAGCGGCCGGGCTTCTCCATCCAGCCGGGGCGGGCGGACGCGCTCACCGGTAGACCCCCTGTTCGCCGAGGCGGTGGGCGACCTTGTTGGCCGCGTAGACGAGCAGGGCGCCGACGAGCCCCTTGAACAGGCCCGCGGCGGCGGCGAATCCGTAGTCGCCGCCGACGATGCCCTGGTAGTAGACGAAGGTGTCGATGATCTCGGAGGCCTCCGGTCCGACCGCGTCGCGCTGCAGCAGCATCTGTTCGAAGCCGACGGAGAGGATGTCGCCGAGCCGCATGATGAGCAGCAGCACGATCACCGGGCGGATGGCGGGCAGGGTGACGTGCCAGAAGCGCCGCCAGGGTCCGGCGCCGTCGATGGCCGCCGCCTCGTACTGCTGCTCGTCGACCTGGGCGAGCGCGGCGAGGAAGATGATCGTGCCCCAGCCGGCGTCCTTCCAGATGACCTGGGCGACGACGAGCGGCTTGAAGGCGTCCGGGTTGCCGATGATGTCGACGGTGTGCAGACCGGCCCCGCTCAGGCCGCTGTTGAGCAGGCCGGTGTCCCCGAGCACCTGCTGGAACAGGGCGACGACGATCACCCACGAGATGAAGTGCGGCAGATACGCCACCGACTGCACGAACCGGCGCACCGAGCTCCAGGTGAGGGTGTGCAGCAGCAGGGCGAGACCGAGCGGCACCGGGAAGTAGAACACCAGCTGCAGGACGGCGATCCAGAGGGTGTTGAGGACCGCGTCCCAGAAGGCGCCGTCCTCGAACATGCGCTGGAAGTTTCCGAGCCCCACCCAGGGGCTGCCCCACAGGCCGTCGAACGGCACGTACTCCTTGAACGCGATCACGTTGCCGACGAGCGCGCCGTAGTGGAACAGCAGGAAGTAGGCGACGCCGGGCAGCATGAGCAGGAACAACGTCCGGCTCTGAAAACCTTTACGTTTGCGTTGCGCCCCGTCGGTGTGCCCCGGGTTCGGACTTCCCCCCTTAACACCTGCTCGTTCCCGTAAGGCAGTTGCCACGGCTCCCCCTCACCTCGGCGTGTCCGGTGAGGGGAAGTTAAAACGCTTTCACTGCGCCGTCAACACTTCTGACACAGGCGGGACTTCACGCCGAGAGCAGTGCTCTGCCCAGCCAGTCGCCGGAGTCCCGGACTCCGGGCAGCGCGAAGAAGTACCCGCCCCGGTGGGCGAGATGTAGTCCACGAGGGGTTCGTCGATCAGCCGGGTCTGCGTGGCCTCGAACTGGCGCCGCACGTCCTGCTGGTAGCAGCAGAAGACGAGGCCCATGTCGAGATCGCCGACGTTGTCGACGCCCCGGTCGTAGTTGTAACCCCGGCGCAGGATGCGGGACGTGTCGCTCGCCGCGGTGCGGGGGTTGGCGAGGCGGATGTGCGCGTCCAGGGGGATGGCCGTGCCGTGCGGGTCCTTCGCGTAGTTCGGGCTGTCGGTCTCCTTGGCGCCGTCCAGCGGGGCGCCGGTGTCCTTGCGCCGGCCGAACATCAGCTCCTGCTCGGACAGCGACACCCGGTCCCAGAACTCCACGAGCATGCGGATGATCCGGACGACCTGGTAGCTGCCGCCGGTGGCCCAGCCCGGTTCGCCCTGCCCGTCCCCGACCCACACGAGGTGGTCCATCTCGCGGGCCGACGCGACGTCCGGGTTGGCTATGCCGTCCTTGAAGCCCAGCAGGTTGCGCTGGGTGCCGCTGGGCCGGGGCCCGTTCTGGAAGCCGTCGACGCGCCAGCGGATCTGCAGGGCGCCCCGGGTGTGCTTGGCGATGTCCCGCAGCGCGTGCAGGACGGTGTCCTGGCGGGCCGCGCAGATCTGCAGGGACAGGTCGCCGTGACACTCGGCGGGGTTCAGGTTGTCGTTGGGGAAGGTGCGCATGGGCGTGAGCCGGCGCGGCCGGGCCTCGGCGAGCCCGTAGCGGTCGTCGAAGAGGGAGGCGCCGACGCCGACGGTGACGGTGAGCGCGTCGGCCGGGACGACCGGGCCGAGGATGCCGTTGTCCGACGGCGGCGCGCCGACGCCCAGGTCGGTGGGCGTGCCGCCGGTGGTGAGAAAGCGGGCCCGCTGCGTCAGGGTCCGGAACAGCTCGGCGAGTTCCTTGCGGTCGTCGGCGATGACGTCGAAGGAGACGAAGGTGGCGGCGGCCTGTGCCGGTGTGAGGATTCCGGCCTGGTGGGTGCCGTGGAAGGCCACCGGGGCGGCTTCTGCGTCCTCGGCCGCCTGGGCCGTACCTCCGCCGCTCCCGGCGAGCACCAGGCCCCCTCCCCGGCCAGCACCGCGCCCGCGGCACCGGCGCCCAGGGCCGTCTTCACGAAGGAGCGGCGGCCGGCGGTGGCCGGGGTGTCAGCGGAGGACATGGCGGAGTTCCCTTCCAGGTGTGCGGTGCGGTGATGCCGTTCGTCGCTCACGCGGACCTCCTGATCTCGAGCAGGTCCGGCACGGGCGACAGGTCTTCCAGGAGCTGCCCGGTGGCCCCGTCGATCCGGGCCTTCGCGGTCCGGCCGAGCCGCTCGACGGGCGTCCAGTGGTCCTTGTGGTGCTCGGCGTCGAGCAGGGTCTGCAGGCGCGCGATGTCCGCGTCGACCGCGGGCAGCAGGTGCGGGGCCCGAGTGGTGAGCAACGGCCTGAGGACGGTGAGCAGTTCGCGTGTGCCGGCGAGGTTGGCGTCGGCGGTGGCCAGCCCGGTGCCGCTGCCCTGGTCGGTGTCGCCGGTGAGTTCGAACTGGAGGGTGTTCTCCAGGATTTCGTGGGCGCGCAGGGGCAGGTCGGAGGCGTCGAAGTCCTGGTGCGGGAAGGCGCGTCGCAGCCCAGCCGCATCGTCGGCCAACTGCTGTGCGGGGCCCTTGAGTTCAGCGGCCGACTGACCGTGCCACAGGCCGTACTCGATCCGGTGGAAGCCGGTGAAGTCCTTGTCGTGCACGCCGGACTCAAGCCCGTCGGGCCTGCCGTTGATCTTCTGGTCGAAGTCCTCGAAGGTGCCGTAGGCGGCCCCGAGGGAGGCGTAGGTGCGGTGCGCGGTCAGCCAGTCGGCGCGTGCGGTGTCCAGGTGTCCGGCGTCCACGTCGACGCTGAGCTTCCGGGTCTCGGTGACGAGGGTGGCCAGGCCCCGGTTCACATACGCCTGGTAGGCCCGCAGCGGCGCGGCGAGATCCTGCGCGGAGACGGGGACGACGGCCTTGGCACCGGCGGCGCCGCTCACCTGGACCGCCTTGGAGGTGACGGCCTTTCCGCCGGTGGGTACGCAACGCCAGGCGTACGTACCGCCCGCGACGGTGGCGACGAGGTCCCGGGTGGTGCCGGGGGCCAGGCCCTCGACCTCCCCGTAGACGGCGTCGGTGGTCGGGTCGATGAGGTACACCTCGGCCGTCTGGTTCCCCGTGTTGCGCATCTGGAAGTCCTGCCGACCGGGCTTGGGCGCGGTGAAGCCCTGCCCGCAGTCAGTCGCGGAGACGGCCACGGTTTCACCACCGACGGGCTTGGGACGCACCAGGGCGACGACGAGCCCGGCCAGGAGGGCGGGGACGGCTACGACGGCTACGGGGAGCAGCCAGGCGGGGCGGGGGCGGGCAGGTGCGGGCTCGGGTGGGGGCGGTGCCGATGGGGGTGCGGTTTCGGGTGCGGGTGCGGCTGCGCCTGCCGGGGGTGCCGCCGGGACAGGTCCCCGAGATTCTCGCGCTCCCCGCACTCCCCGCGCTCCCCGCACGAACAGCGGCATCACCACCCCGAGATACCCGGCATACCCGGCCACCTGAAGCCACGTCATCGTCGGCGTCAGATTGAGCACGCCCTGGAGCAGGGTGCCGTACCAGGACCCGGCGTCGACACCGCCGCTCAGGTCGAAGGCGTAGGCCGCCCCGCCGGGCAGGACCCCGCCCTCCTGAAGGTCGCGCAGACCGTAGCCGAGCACGCCGGCGGCGATCACGATCAGCACCACACCGGTGGCGGTGAAGAAGCGGGTGAGGTTGATGCGCAGCACCCGCCGGTACAGCCCCCAGCACAGGACGGCCGAGAGTCCGAGCCCGATGCCCGCCCCGGTCATCGGCCCGGCCGACTCGTCCGCCGCCCGGGCCGTCGTCCACAGGAACAGCGCGGTCTCCAGGCCCTCGCGCCCCACCGCCAGGAAGGACGTGAGGACCAGGACACCTGCGCCCATGGTCAGCGCGTCGTTGACCTTCTCCTTGATCTCGCCCGCCAGGCCGCGGGCCGAGCTGCGCATCCAGAACACCATCGCGGTCACGAAGGCGACGGCGATGAGGCTCAGCGTGCCGCCGAAGGCCTCCTGGGCGGTGGCGGAGAGGGAGGCGGCGGTGAAGGTGAGGACGGCGCCGAAGCTCATCGAGAGCGCGATGGCGGCCAGCACGCCGGTCCACACCTGCGGCAGCCGCGCCCTGGCGTCCGCCCGCACGAGGGTGGCGACCAGCACGGAGACGACGAGGCCGGCTTCCAGCCCCTCCCTCAGCCCGATCAGGAAGCTCGGAAAAGCGTCGTCCCACATGTGCTGCGGCCCTCCCGGCCCGACGCCCGGGCCCCACGCGCAAGCGTGTTAGCCAAGGCATGCCTTACTGACGCTGACCATCATGACCTCGACTCTCTGGGCATCCGGTCATGAATGCCTCATGCCACGGCAAAAGTCCGGGAGCACGGCCACGTGCTGCCACAAGTCGGCATGCCGCCGGCGGAAGGGGCCCACCAAGAGCCCAGCCGGTCAGGGCAGTTGCTGCTCCGGGCACCACGCGGTCGTCCTCGCCGTGGAATTCTCCCGGCTTGGTATCGTGCGCAGGCCGCACCGCTGTGAAGAGGTATGGCAGCGCTCAGGGAGAGGGGCCAGGCGACGATGCAGGCTTCAGACGTCCCGCGCGCGACGGCCGCGGCCATGTCGACCGCCTCATCACTTGGCCTGACCGTCGACGACGCGATCGTTCTTCATGACTCGAACAAGCTCACTCTGCGTCTGCTGCCCTGTGACGTCCTGGCCCGGGTGGCACCCGCAGCGGATCAGGTCGCGCGGTTCGAGGTCGAGCTTGCCCAGCGGCTCGCCGCATCAGGGTGCCCTGTGGCTGCTCTGGATCCTCGAGTGGGGCCACGCGTCCATGCGCGTGACGGCTTCGTGATCACGCTGTGGACCTACTACGGACCCGTGGCACCCGGAGAGGTCGCCCCGGCCGACTACGCCCGTGCGCTCGAGCGGCTGCATGCCGGCATGCGCACCCTCGATGTCCCGACGCCGCGATTCACGGATCGAGTCGAACAGGCTCAACAACTCGTGGCGGATCGCGACCGCACCCCGGCGCTCGCCGACGCGGACCGGGAGCTGCTCGGCGACACGCTGCGAAGCCTGAGACGAGCGATCGGCGAGCGCGGCGGTGCCGAGCAGCTGCTCCACGGCGAGCCGCACCCGGGCAATGTGCTCACCACGAAGAGCGGACTGCTGTTCATCGACCTCGAGACGTGTTGCCGCGGGCCCGTCGAATTCGACCTCGCCCACGCGCCCGAGGAAGTCGGCGAGCACTATCCGGGTGTCGATCAGGACTTGTTGCGCGAGTGCCGGATCCTCGTGCTGGCGATGATCACGACGTGGCGCTGGGACCGAGGCGACCAATTGCCGAACGGCCGCCGGCTGGGCACGGAGTGGCTCCGCCGGATCCGGGCAGCACTGGATCGCGACGGCCTGGACACCCACGGCTGATCCGCGGGCCTTCGAGTGCCGCTGACAGAGAACAGCAGCCCTGGCCACCTGGGTGCCGAGTCCCATCGAGTCGATCACCGTCCCGCACTCACACAGCCCACCACGCCCCGGCTGCCGGCAGCCCCAACTGCCGGTCCCACGGAGACCTCACCCCTCTTGACGCGTCAATGACAACAGTGGCTTGATGTCATGGGAGCGCTCCCACCTCCTCCAGGGAAGGGACCAGCATGCTCAGAACCCGCCACTCGGCCTCGCACTTACGCGTCATCCCCGTCCTCGGCCTCCTGGCCGCCCTGCTCCTCCCCCTCGGCGGCCCCTTCGCGCCCCGGGCCACGGCCGCCCCGGCGGCGGATCCCGTCCGTGTCATGCCGCTCGGCGACTCGATCACGGGCTCGCCGGGCTGTTGGCGGGCGGTGCTGTGGAACCGGCTCGTGAACAGCGGATACCGGGACATCGACTTCGTCGGCACCCTGCCGCCGCAGGGCTGCGGACAGGCACACGACGGTGACAACGAGGGGCACGGCGGCGAGCTGGTGACCAACGTGGCCGACCGGAACCTGCTGCCTGCCAGGCTCACCGCCACCCGCCCGGACATCGTTGTCATGCACTTCGGCACGAACGACGTCTGGAGCAGCATCGCACCCGACCGCATCCTCGCCGCGTACACCAAGCTCGTGACGCAGATGAGGGCGTCGAACCCGGACATGCGGATCCTCGTCGCGCAGCTCATCCCGATGAACCCGGCCAGTTGCGCCGCCTGTGCGCAGCGGGTCGTGGACTTCAACGCACGGATCCCCGACTGGGCCCGGGCGACCAGCACCGGACGCTCGCCGATCACCGTGGTCGACCAGTGGACGGGCTTCAGCACCGCCACCGACACCTACGACGGTGTGCACCCCGACGCGTCCGGCGACGACAAGATCGCCGCCCGCTGGTACCCGGCCCTGGCGGCGGTCCTCGACGCGGGCGTCCCGCAGGACCCCGATGACCCCGGCGACCCGGAGGAACCCGCCGCCTGCACCGCGCGCTTCCGGGCCGTCTCCAGCTGGCAGGGCGGATACCAGGGCGAAGTGACGGTGACGAACACCTCCGCCTCCGCCGCCACGGGCTGGACCGCGACCGTCGTACCGGCGAACGGCGCACGCCTCACCCAGGTCTGGAACGGCGTCCTCACCACGGCCGCCGACGGCACGGCCACCGTCACCCACGCGGCGTGGAACGGCGCGCTGGCCCCGGGTGCGAGCGCCGCGTTCGGTTTCGTCGCCACCGCCCCGGCAACGGCCGGCGCCCCGGCGGCGACCGTCACGTGTACGGCGAAGTCGCCCGCGGCCTGACACCCCGAGTCGCCGCCCGCAAGGACTCGACGCACCCCGGAACAGGTCCCATCCACCTCGACCCCCACTTCTGGAGCCGCCATGAGATCCCGCACCGCCTCCGCCCCACGCGTGGCCACCGTGGCCGCGGCACTCCTCGGCCTCCTGCTCTCCTTCCTCTCCTCGGTACACCGGCGCACGCCGCTCCCACCGGCTTCCGGATCGAGAACGGCCGGCTGCTGGAGGCCTCCGGCAACGACTTCGTGATGCGGGGCGTCAACCACGCCCACACCTGGTTCCCGGACCGGGTCAGCTCCCTGGCCCACATCAAGGCCAAGGGCGCCAACACGGTCCGCGTGGTCCTCTCCAGTGGCGACCGCTGGACCCGCAACGACACCGCCGACGTGGCGAACGTGGTCGCGCAGTGCAAGCAGAACCGGCTGATCTGCGTGCTGGAGGTGCACGACACCACCGGCTACGGCGAGCAGAGCGGGGCCGTCACGCTCTCCCGTGCCGCCGACTACTGGATCAGCGTGCAGAGCGCGCTGGCCGGTCAGGAGGACTACGTCATCGTCAACATCGGCAACGAGCCGCACGGCAACATCGGCTACGCGAACTGGACGGCCGACACCAAGGAGGCCATCCAGAAACTCCGCGCCGCCGGGTTCGACCACACGATCATGGTCGACGCACCCAACTGGGGCCAGGACTGGGCGTTCACCATGCGGGACAACGCCGCGTCGGTGTTCGCCGCCGACCCGGACGCCAACACGGTCTTCTCGATCCACATGTACGGCGTCTTCGACACCGCCGCCGAGATCACCGACTACCTGAACCGCTTCGTCACGGCGAAACTCCCGATCGTCGTGGGCGAGTTCGGCCATGACCACTCGGACGGCAACCCCGACGAGGACACCATCCTGGCCGTCGCCCAGCAGCTCCGCCTCGGCTACCTCGGCTGGTCCTGGAGCGGCAACGGCGGCGGGGTCGAGTACCTGGACATGGTCACGAACTTCGACCCGAACCAGCTCACCTCCTGGGGGCAGCGCATCTTCAACGGCGCGAACGGCATCGCCGCCACCGCCAAGGAGGCCGCGATCTACTCCGGCGGCGGAGGTGACACCACTCCCCGACGGCTCCCGGCACTCCGGCCGCGTCCGGGGTGACCGCTTCGTCCGTCAGTCTGAAGTGGGCCGCCGCGACCGACGCGACCGGTGTCACCGGCTACGACGTGGTCCGGGTCAGCGGAGGCACCGAGACCGTCGCCACCTCCACGGCCACCACGACCGCGACCCTCACCGGCCTGTCCCCGGCCACGTCCTACACCTTTGCGGTGTACGCCCGTGACGCCGCCGGCAACCGTTCGCCCCGCTCGGCGACGGTGACCGTCACGACCTCCTCCGGCGGCTCGGCGTCGTCCTGCGGCGTCGGCTACCGGGTGACGAGCAGCTGGCCCGGCGGCTTCCAGGGCGAGATCACCGTGCGCAACACCGGCACATCGGCGATCAACGGATGGACGCTGCGCTGGACCTTCCCGACAGCCAGCGCGTCACCAACCTCTGGGGCGGCACGGCCACGCAGAGCGGCCCCGAGGTGAGTGTCGGATCCGCCCCGTACACCGCGTCGATCCCGGCTGCGGGCTCGGTCACCCTCGGCTTCACGGCGACCCGGGCGAGCACCAACCCCAGCCCCACGGCGTTCACGCTGAACGGCGCGGCCTGCTCGGTGAGCTGACCCGGCCCAAGCGTTCCACGATCGTGTGATCCGTGCGACATCCACACCGGAAAGCGGTTTACGTCGTTCCGCAGTGGTGAGGCGGCGGGGATGTCTCACCGGCACCCCGCAGCCGTCACCCCGGCCGGACACGCATCGCCCGAGACCGCTGCCCCGCCGAAGCAGGCCGGGCAGCGGGACGCGTTCTTCGACAACGCCAAGTACCTGGCGATCGTGCTGGTGGCCATGGGGCACGCGTGGGAGCCGCTGCGGGAGGGCAGCCGGGCGGTCAGCGCCCTCTACATGGTCGTGTACGCCTTCCACATGCCGGCGTTCATCATCATCTCCGGCTACTTCTCGCGCTCGTTCGACCCGACCCCGGGGCGGCTCAGGCGTCTGGTCACCGGCCTCGCCGTTCCGTACGTCGTCTTCGAGACGGCGTACACGCTGTTCACCCGGTGGACGGACCAGGAACCCGACCGGCCCGTCAGCCTGCTGGATCCGCTGTATCTGACGTGGTTCCTGGCGGCGCTGTTCATCTGGCGGCTGACCACGCCGGTGTGGCGGCGCGTGCGGTGGCCGCTGCCGCTCGCCCTCCTCATCGCGATGCTGGCGACGCTCTCCCCCTCCATCGGCAACGACCTCGACCTGCAGCGCACCCTCCAGTTCCTGCCGTACTTCGTCCTCGGCCTGTTCCTGAGGCCGGAGCACTTCCAGCTGGTGCGCCGCCGCGCGGCGCGGATCCTGGCCGTGCCGGTCTTCGCCGGTGCGCTCGTCTTGGCCTACTGGGCGGTGCC
This sequence comes from Streptomyces tuirus, assembly GCA_018195615.1. GTDB lineage: Bacteria > Actinomycetota > Actinomycetes > Streptomycetales > Streptomycetaceae > Streptomyces > Streptomyces tuirus_A. The sequence continues at coordinate 783,186 of JAGTPG010000002.1, forward strand.
GCGGATGACCGGTGCCTGGTTCTACCACCGCGACAGCGCCGAGGAACTCGCGGCGCCCGCCTGGTACGGGCCGATGATGACGCTGGTGACCTTCGGCTGTTCGCTGGCGCTGGTGGCCTGCTTCCTGGCCTGGGTACCGGGGCGCCGGGCGTGGTTCACGGCGTTGGGCGCGGGGACGCTGTACGGCTACCTGCTGCACGGGTTCGTCGCCCAGGGGTCCAAGTTCTGGGCTGGTACGAGCCGGCGTGGGTCCACCGGCCCCTCGGAGAGATCACCGTGACGGTCGCCGCCGCCGCGCTCGTGACCGCGCTGTGCACCCCGCCGGTGCGGCGGCTGTTCCGCTGGGTGATGGAGCCCGAGATGGCATGGCTGTTCCGCCGCGACGCGAGCGACCAGGCACGGGAACGGAACGCCGCGCGGGGGCGCGCGCAGGAGCCGAACGCCGTGAGCGGTTGAGGTCCCCTAGCCGTCCTGGGTGACCCGGATCAGCAGCGCCCCGGGCATACGCGGTACGGACACCGTCAGCCCGTCCCCGTCCCAGACGGCCCGGCCCGCCTCGGCGGCGGACGGGTGCAGGACGTCCGCGCGGACGGTGCGGCCGGCCAGGTGCCGGACGGGGACACGGAGCTCGGCCGGTCCGCCGCGGCGCCAGACGGAGAGGTACGCCGTGCGGTCGCCGGGTACGCGCAGGCCCAGCGCCAGCCACTCGTCGGTCCAGCCGGGCAGGCCGAGCGGCCAGAACGGCAGGGCCCGGGCGAGGTCGCCTCGTATCGACTTGTAGACCGTGACCGCGTCCCGCACGAGGGCCAGCTGGTGTTCCGACATGCGGTCGAGGTGGCCGGAGAGGTGGATACGGCCGAGCAGGGCCCCGCCGAGGGTCGTGGTGATCAGGTCGTCGTCGAACTCCGGCTGAGGATAGGCCCAGACGGCGCCCTGCTCGGGCGGGACCGCGGTCGGCGCGGCGGCGGCGATGGGCGGGTAGCGCAGCGGGTCCTGCTGGTCGCTGGTGGACTGGAGCTGGGCCACGGCCAGGGTGGCGCCGTCCATGCGCATGCCGCCCGAGGCGCAGTTCTCGACGACCAGGCCGGGGTGGCGGTCCAGGACGCCGGACAGCCAGTCCAGGTAGGCGTGGACGTGGCCGAGCAGGCCCGCTCCGGGTGCGAGGTCGCCGGTGGCCTGGGTGCCGGGGTCGACGACGATGTTGTAGTCCAGCTTGAGGTAGCCCACGCCCCAGTCGCCGACGATCCGGTCGACGGTCTTGTCGAGGTGGGCGCGGGCGGCCGGGTGCCGCAGGTCGAGCTGGTGGCGGCCCTGCTCGGTCAGGCGGACCCCGTCGCGCTGGAAGAACGCCTCGGGCGGCAGCTCGGCCGCGACGGGGCTGCGCACCCCGACCACCTCCGGCTCCAGCCACAGCCCCGGCACCATCCCGCGCTCCCGGATCCTGCCCAGGACGGCCTGGATGCCGCCGTCGGGAAGCGGCGCGGCGAGGGCTGCCAGGCGCCGACGCTGTCCCACCAGCCCCGGGTGTCGTCGTCGTACCAGCCGGAGTCGATGCAGAAGTACTCCGCGCCGGCGTCGGCCGCGGCGTCGATCAGCGGCAGCAGCTTGGCCGTGGTCGGGTCGCCCATGAGGGTGTTCATGTAGTCGTTGAAGACGACGGGAAGGGCGGTGTGGTCCGGGTGCGGGCGGCGGATCGCCCGGCGGTAGGAGGTCAGGGCGCCCATCGCCTCGTCGAGACCGGATCCGAGGGCCAGGGCCCCGGGCACGGTGGTGAACTCCTCGCCCGGTTCGAGGCGGACCCGCCACTGGTGCTCGGCGTCGGTGGGGCCGTTCAGCGCCAGGTAGCTGCCGTGGGCGCGTTCGCCGAGGTCCCAGCGCCAGCCGGCCGGGGACTCGACCTGCCAGGCCCAGGCCCGGCCGCCGCCCCGCTCGGTCAGCGCGCCCATGGCGAGATGGCCGTCGGTGGGCCAGCTGCCGCGCCCGGTGAGGACCATGGCGGCGCGGCTGTCGTGCTCGTGGACGTCGACGTGGATGTCGGCGACGGTGGCGCGCAACGGCTCTGTGTACCAACGGCACTCGGCGAGCCAGTCGTTGCGGGCCCGGTGGACGTCGAGGGCGTCCGGGGCGGGCAGTCCGCCGAGCAGGAGGCTGCTGACGGACTGGACGACCAGGGGTTCACGGCCCTCGTTGCGGAGCCGGACGCGGGAACGGAGGACGGGCAGTCCGGTGGGTGACGTGAGTTCGGCGAACGCCGTCAGCCCGGTGTCCGGATCGTGGAGTTCGACGGTGAGCCGGTCCCAGCCGTCGCGTCTGTCCGTGCGGTGGGTCCGGTGGGCGAGCCGTGCGCCGAAGGCCGTGCCGGTGAAGCGGGGGCCGGACCAGCCGCTGCCGTGACCGAGCGCGGTGAGCTCCACGAGCGGGAGGGCGGCCGCCACGGCGGCAGGGCTGTCGTCGTCGGGTGGTCGTCGCCGGGGTGGGTCAGCCGGGTCAGCCGGGTCAGCCGCAGGGTCCCGTCGGCGGCGACGACGAACCGGGCCCGCAGGGCCTCGTGCCCCCAAGTGAACGCGTTCTGCCGCTGGTTGGAGGCCATGTGCGCCGCTTCCGCCGTGCCCGTCAAGGTGCTCCCCCTCCTGACCCCGCCCCTTTGCCGGGGAACGGAGGTCCGCGTGAATCCCTCGTTACGGTCTCTTGACGACCCAAGTGTGACCGGTCACAATCCTCGCATGAATGTGACCGGTCACACAAGGCGCCCGGCGAGCATCAGGGACGTCGCCACCGCCGCGGGTGTTTCGTACCAGACGGTCTCGCGGGTGATCAACGGACATCCCAGCGTCCGGCCGTCCACCCGGGAGCGGGTGCTCGCCGCCATCGACGAACTGGGCTTCCGCCGCAACGCGACCGCCCTCGCCCTGGCCAGCGGACGCAGCCGCGCCGTGACCGTGCTCACCGCGAACACCACCCACTACGGCTACGCCTCCATCCTCCAGGGCATCGAGGAGGCCGCCCGCGCCGCCTCGTACGCGGTCGGCATCGGGGTCCTGGAGTCCGCCGAGGACACTGCCGTCGCCGCGGAGGTCCAGCGCGCCGCGGACGCGGGCGGCGGCATCATCGTGATCGCCTACGACCCGGCCGGTGTCCGGGCGCTCGGAGCGGTGCCCGCCGGGCTGCCGGTCGTGGGCGTGGTCGAGACGCCGGCGAGTCCGCCCGGCGGCGACCGCCCGTGGGTGTGGGCCGACGACCGCGAGGCCGCCTACCAGGCGACCCGGCATCTCCTCGCCCTGGGCCACGAGACCGTGCACTACGTCGCCATCCCGTCCAGCACCCGCCGCACCAGCGCCCGTACCAGCGGCTGGCGGCAGGCGCTGAAGGAGGCCGGCGCCCCGGAACCGCGGCCCGCGCAGAGCAGTTGGGGACCGGCCGGCGGACACGCGGCCGGTCTGGAGCTGGCGAAGGACGAGTCCGTCACCGCGATCCTGTGCGGCAACGACGACCTCGCGCTCGGCGTGCTGCGCGCCCTGCACGAGGCCGGCCGCTCGGTGCCGGGCGAGGTCAGCGTGGCCGGTTTCGACGACGCCCCGCACTCCGCCTTCCTCACGCCGTCCCTGACGACCGTACGCCTGGACTTCACCGGCCTGGGACGGGCCGCGTTCGCCCTGTTGCACGGCGTGCTGGAGGAGTCCGCGCCGGTCGCCCCGCACCCCGTGTCCGTACCGGAACTCGTGGTGCGGGAGAGCTCGGGGCCACCGCCCTCTTGAACAGTCCTGATGAGCCCAGCAGTTGTGAGTCCCGCTTTGTGAACCGAACCGCCTGCTCCGGAAAGGCACACGATGAAGAGAAGAGCTCTCCCCGCCCTGGCGCTGATATGTGCCGCCGGTCTGGCGGCCACCGCGTGCAGTGACCCGACCGCCGGGGACTCCGGTTCGGACGGTTCGGACGCCAAGCGGACCGCGGTCGATCCGACCGCCCGGCTGGACGGCGTGAAGCTGACCATGTGGACCGCGCAGAACACGGTCAACGCGCCGAAGCAGGTCATCGACGCCTTCGAGAAGGCCACCGGCGCCGAGGTCGACACCCAGGCGATCCCGGACCTCTACGAGCAGAACGTGCCGACGAAACTCGCCTCCGGTGACCGCCCGGACCTGATGTTCTGGCAGCCGTCGATCTCCACACTGCCCTTCGTCCAGCCGCAGCAGAACCTCCTCACCCTCGACGGCGAACCGTGGGTGTCCAAGCTCGGCGACACCGAGAAGTCCCTCGGCGTCATCGACGGCAAGCGGTACGCGGCCATCGTCACCAGCCCCGCGATGCTCGGCGTCTACTACAACAAGGACGTCTTCAAGCAGGCCGGGCTGAGTGAGAAGGACTTCCCCAAGTCCTACGACGATCTGCTCGCCCTCGGCCACAAGGTCGTCGACAAGACCGACGCGGCCGCCTTCTACGAGGCCGGCGGCGACAAGTGGCCCCTGCAGTGGCAGATGCAGGTCCAGCTCACCGACCTCGACCGGCAGTGGTGGGCCGACCTCAACGCGGGCAAGAAGAAGTGGACCGACCCGGTCGTGGTCGGCGCGATCAAGAAGTACAAGGAGAAGCTGCTCGACGCCGGTCTCGCGCAGAAGAACTACCGGACGGGCACCTTCACCGGGCAGGCCGACGCGCTGTGGAAGGGCGACGTCGGGATGGTCCTCAACGTCACGTCGTTCCAGAGCCAGTTGCAGGCCAAGTACTCCACCGCCGAGATCGACAAGAAGATCGGCTGGTTCCCCGTCGCCAACTCCTCGGCGACGGGCCTGTACTCCCCCGACCAGACCAACGGTGTCGTCGCCTTCAAGACCGGTGACGAGAAGCGGCAGAACGCGGCCCGGCAGTTCCTCGCCTTCTGGCTCGGGCCGGACTACCCGGACTACATCAAGACGATGAAGATCCCGTCCGTGCAGCCGTCCGTGCCCACCCCGACGGCCTGCCCGAGACGTCCCAGGCCCAGGTGGCGGCCCTGCACAAGGCCATCGGCGTCTTCCAGGCCAAGGCCATCGTCGCCCCCGACACCCACCTCTACCTGGCCGACATGATCTTCGGCAAGAAGAGCCCGCAGCAGGTCGCTCAGGCGATCCAGGACCAGTTCGCGCAAGTGGCCAAGGCCCAGGGCGCGCCCGGGTTCTGACGATGGCGGACACGGCTGTACGTACCGAGCCGGCCCCGGTGAGGGGCGCGCCGAAGAAGGTGGGGCGGCTGCCGCGCGCGGCCGTGCACCACCCCTGGTGGTTCGCGCTCCCCGCGATCGTCGTCTTCGCGGGCTTCTTCCTGGTGCCGAACCTGCTCAACTTCTACTACCCGTTCACCAACTGGTCGTCCTACCACGCGGACATCGCCTTCACGGGCCTGGACAACTTCCGGACCATCGCCGAGGACGGCTCGCTGCTGCGGGCGATCCGCACGACGCTGGTGTACGCGCTGCTGGCGGCGTTGTTCCAGAACGGCTTCGGGCTGGTGCTGGCGCTGCTGCTGGAGGACGACAGCCGCTTCAACCGGTTCTTCCGGGCCGTCTTCTTCCTGCCGGTGCTGATCTCGGCGCTGGCCACCGGCTACGTCTTCCAGGCGCTGCTCGACCAGGACGGAGCGGTCAACTCCCTCCTCGGCACGGACGTTCCGTGGCTCGGTTCGACGACCTGGACGCTGGTGATCGTCACCCTCATCCACGGGTGGAAGTGGATGGGCCTGTCGATGCTGATCTATCTGGCCGGGCTCAAGGGCATTCCCGGCGAGATGCTGGAGGCGGCGAAGTGCGACGGCGCGGGGCCCTGGCGGACCTTCTGGTCGGTGCGCTGGCCGATGCTGGCGCCGGCCGTCACCTTCAACGTCACCACGGCGCTGATCGGTTCGATGAACACCTTCGACATCGTGCAGGCCACGACGGGCGGCGGACCGGCGGCCTCCACGGAGGTCTTCAACATCTACATGTTCCGGATCTTCGGGCAGGGCCTGTACGCGCAGGCCTCCGCGATGAGCCTCGTCCTGTTCCTGGTCGTGGTCGCCGTGGCGATTCCGCTGGTCATGGGGCTGCGTCGAAGGGAGCAACTGCTGTGACCGCGGTGTGGCGCTACGGCCGTCCCTCCCTCGTCGTCCTGCTCGCCGCCCTGGCCGTGGGCGTGCCGCTGTGGCTGGTGGCCGTCACCTCGGCCAAGCCGCAGGCGGAGGCGATCAAGCCGAACCTGGATCTGCCCCGGCACTGGCAGCCCGCGAGCAACTACGCGGACGCCGTCAGCGAGGGCGAGATGCTGCGCGGGTTCCTCAACTCGCTGCTGGTCGTGGTGCCTTCGGTGGTCCTCGTGCTGATCCTTGGCGCAGGTGCCGCCTGGGTGTTCGCGCGCCGCAAGTCGAAGCTGGTCTCGGCCGCGTACGCGCTGTGCATCAGCGGGCTGCTGCTGCCGCCCGCCGTCATCACCATCGTGATGGAGCTGCGGCAGCTGGGCCTGGCGAACACCAGGCCGGGCATGATCGCTGTCTACACCGGCATGTACCTGTCGACGTCGATCTTCTTCATGACCGGCTTCATCCGCGCCATTCCCATGGAATTGGAAGAGGCGGCCCGGATGGACGGGGCGTCGCCGGCCCGGATCTTCTGGCGGATCGTGCTGCCGCTGCTCCGGCCGGTGATCGCCACCGCGACGATCATGGTGATGCTCTACGCCTGGAGCGACGTCTTCTACGCGTTCTTCGTCCTCGGCGGCGGAGACCGGGCGACCCTGCCGCTCAACCTCTACCAGGTCGCCAGCGCCCAGCTCTACCTCAACAACTGGCATCTCGTCTTCGCGTACGTCGTGGTGATGAGCCTGCCCATGGTCGCCGTGTTCCTCGTCGGCCAGCGAAAGATCGTCTCCGGAATCACCAGTGGAGCCGTCAAGTGACTGGAGGTCCAGCAGCGTGATCACCCCCGCCCGCACCAGATCCCGAACCAGAACCGCCTTGCTGACAGCACTACTTGGAGCAGCCGCCATGGCAGGCACCCTCCCGCGGCCGGCCCGGCGGCCGCGGCCGACCCGCAACGCCTCACCGTCGATCTCGGCGCTTCGGAGGGCCCGGTGATGCTGGGCGCCAACGGATCGCTGTACGGGCTCAGCGACGACGGTGTCCCCAGCGACGCCGCGATGGAACCCCTGAAGATCACCAGCGTCTCGCAGAAGCCCGAGGGCGGCGCCCAGCACCCCAACGGCGACGCGCTCACCGTCTCCAAGTCGTTCTTCCGCAACGGCGGCGGCGAGATCAACGTGATGATGCAGGACATCTACGCCAAGTGGCCGTACGAGGACCTCGGCATCGACGACTACCTCCCCAAGGTCGACAAGATCGTCAAGGAGGTCTCCGCCGACCCGAACAGCGACCGGTTCGTCTACATCCCGTTCAACGAGCCGGACCAGATCTGGTACAAGCTCGACGTCGCCGACCAGGCGCAGTACGAGAAGAACCGCGACCGGTTCTTCAAGGACTGGAAGACGGTGTACCAGCGGATCCGGGCGATCGACCCGGACGCGCGGATCGCCGGCCCCAACGAAGCCGCCTACCACACCCGCCTGCTGAAGGACTTCCTCGCCTTCGCCAAGCGCGAGAACGTGCTGCCCCAGGTGATGACCTGGCACGAGCTCGGCTCCGGCTCCCTGCGCGACTTCCAGGCGCACTACGACAACTACCGGTCTCTGGAGCGCGAGGCCGGCATCGCCCCGCTGAAGATCAACATCGACGAGTACGCCAACCGCCGCGACCTGTCCGTGCCCGGGCAGCTCGTGCAGTGGGTGTCCATGTTCGAGCGCAACAAGGTGTACGCCAACATGGCGTACTGGGACGCCGCCGGCAATCTCAGCGGCCATGTGGTGCGGTCGAACATCCCCAACGGCGGCTGGTGGCTGTTCCGCTGGTACGCGGGCATGACCGGCGACACCGTGAAGGTGACGCCGCCGCAGCCCAACACCATCGACACCCTCCAGGGGCTCGCCTCCCTCGACACCTCCCGCCGCCAGGCGCAGGTGCTGCTCGGCGGGTCCGCGGGTGACTCGGACGTGGTCGTGCGCAATGTCCCCCGGTCGGTGTTCGGCCGCACGGTCACCGCGACCGTCGCCGAGGCCGCCTGGTCCGGGTACGAGGGGCAGCACGCGGCACCCCGGGTCCTCGCGCGCACCAAGGTGAAGGTCGCGGACGACGGTTCGGTGACCGTCCCGCTGCGCGGTCTGCACAAGATGTCGGCGTACCGGGTCGTCCTCACCCCGGGCGGCTCCGGCACTCCGTCCGCCGCGTCCGTCCCCTGGTCGGCGTCGTACGAGGCGGAGGACGCGGCCATCACCGACGGCAAGGTCTACACGCAGGGCACGGTCCAGAACGCCAACGGCTACGCGGCCTCCGGCACCAAGGACGTCGGCTCGCTCAACCAGCCCGGCAGCAAGGTCGCCTTCTCGGTGACGGTGCCGAAGGACGGCGCCTACGACCTGGCGATCCTGTACGGCAACCAGTCCGGCGGCCCCGCCACGCAGAAGCTGTCGGTCGACGGCGGCGACCCGGTGACCGTCACCTACCCCTCCACCGAGAACTGGACCTACCGCGCCAAGAAGGACGTGACCGTCCAGCTGAAGGCCGGCACGCACCAGCTGACCCTGTCCAAGGGCGACGCCGAGGTCACGCTCGACCGGATCGACCTCACCGCACGGACGGGTGCGGCCTCCGCGTCGTACGAGGCCACGCTGGCGGACATCAGCGGCAAGCCGTCGTACGACTACGCGTCGTCGGCCGGTGTGGGGACAGGTGCCCTGGTCCTGCGCTCCGGTGACAAGGCGGTGTTCGACGTCTACGCGCCGCGCGACGGCTACTACACGGTGGTGCCGCGGACCTCGGCGGCGGTGAAGCTCACGCTGCACGGGGAGACGGTCACGGCGGCGCCGGGCCGCCCGCTGCGGCTCTACCTGGTCGCGGGCAACAACCGGGTCGCGATGACGTCCGCCCACGCCGCCGTCCGCTCACTGGACGTCTCGGGCGACGGTTCGGCGACGGGCGTCCTCTCCTACGAGGGCGCCTCGGCCGCGCTCGCGGGCGGGGCCAAGCTCGTCGACTCCCCGCCCGCCTCGGCCGGCTCGTACATCGGCTGGCTCGGCAACAGCGCCTCCAGCACCGCCGAGTTCACGGTGAACGCGCCCCGGGCCGGCCGCTACCTGCTGGTCGTCCACTACGCGCACAACGACCGCCGGGACAACGGCCACGCCTACAACACGGACATCATGTCCCGTACGGCGGACATCACGGTCGGGTCCGGTGCGCCGGTGAAGGTCACCTTCAAGAACACCTGGAGCTGGGACGACTACTGGACCGTCGGAGTCCCGGTCGACCTGAGGAAGGGCGCCAACGAGGTGACGTTCGGCAACGCGGGCGCCTGGGCGCCGAACATCGACCGCATCGAGCTGGGCCGGGTCGTGGGCTGAACCGCCCCCTGCGCGGCTGCTGATGTGACGTCAGCGCACGCGGTGCCGCAGTCCGCCGGGGAGGCGGGCCGCGGCACCGTCGTGCGAGCGGCCCCTATACTTCTACATGCTTGTAGAGAAGGCCAGTACACGCATGTGAAGGAGTGGACGCCACCATGGTGTTCAAACGACTGCTCGGCGCGCTCGGTGTGGGCGGCCCCACGGTCGACACGGTCCTCGACCCGGCTCCCGTCCTGCCCGGCGGCACGCTCACCGGGCAGGTCCGGCTGCAGGGCGGCAAGGCGGACTTCGAGATCGAGCACATCACCCTGGAGCTGGTGGCCCGGGTCGAGGCCGAGCACGAGGGCGGTGAGAGCTCAGGCGTCGTCGCGTTCGACCGCTTCACCGTCGGCGGCGGCTTCCGGCTGGCCGAGGGCGAGCAGCGCGACGTGCCGTTCACCGTGGCCCTGCCCTGGGAGACGCCGGTGACCGAGCTGCACGGCCAGAGCCTGGGCGTCGTCCTCGGCGTGCGCACCGAGCTGTCGGTGGCGGGCGCGAAGGACAAGGGCGACCTGGACCAGCTGAACATCGCGCCGCTGCCCGTACAGGAGGCCGTGCTCGAGGCGTTCGGCGGGCTCGGGTTCGGGTTCAGGTCGGCCGATCTCGAGTACGGACGCATCGGCGGCACCGGCCAGCAGTTGCCCTTCTACCAGGAGATGGAACTCGTCCCGTCGCCGCGGTACGCGCAGCAGCTCAACGAGATCGAGTTGACGTTCCTGGCGAACCCGGGCGGCACGGAGGTGGTGCTGGAGGCGGACAAACGTGGCGGCTTCCTGTCTCCCGGCCACGACGCGCTCACCCGCTTCCACCTCTCCCACGAGGGCGTCGAGCACCAGGACTGGCCCACCGTCGTCGACGGCTGGATCCGGCAACTCGTCGAGCACCGGGCGGCGTACGGCGCACCCATGGGCCACGGCTCCCCCGCCCCGTTCGGCCCGGGCAGCCACGGCCACGACGGCCGTCGTCATGAGGGCCACCGCTCGGGGCCCGGCATGGGCACCGCCGTCGCCGCGGGCGCGGCCGGCCTCGCGGCCGGAGTCGTCGGGGCATGGTCGCGAGCGAAGTCGTGGACGAGGTCGGGGACTTCTTCGAGGGCGACGAGGAAGAGGAGGGCTGAGACCGGGCGGGCCGGCCGGTCCTCCGCGCCTCAGAGTGGTGTCGCCGCGTGCAGGATGAGGACCATCGTGACGGCCGAGTTCGCGGAGGACATCGCCGACACGGCCGTTCCCGCCGCCGCGGCCCACGCCGCCAGGCCGACCGAGGTGAAGACCGGGGGCCAGTGGTGCACGGCGGGCGCCGGGCCGAGCAGTGCCGCCACCCGGCGGGGTACCGGGCCCGGGGCGGCGAGGCCCGCGAGCGTGGGCGCCGGGGTGCCCCGGGAGACCAGGGCGGCCGTACCGATGGCGCGCGCCACCGTGCGACGGCTGCCGATCGCCCGGGCCGCCTCCTCGTCGGCCCACCGCTCGGCGGTGTAGGCCACGGCCGTGCGCAGCGGCCGCAGGAACGGGTTGGCCCGGGCCGCGAGCTGCACGGCGAGCAGGAAGCGGTCGTGCCGGGCGGTGAGGTGCGCCCGCTCGTGGGCGAACAGGGCCCGGCGCTCGGCCGACCGGAGCCGGTCCAGCAGGGCCGTGGTCACCACGACACGACCCCGGCGCCGACCGCGGCCCTGCCGTCCCTGAGCAGCGAGCGGAGCACCCCTGCGGCCGCCGGGCAGCGCGTAGGCGTAGGGGGCGCCGTCGGGCAGTACGGCCACCTCCGTGTCCGGCAGCCCGGCCAGCGCGCGGTGGGCCCGACGGCGTACCCGGGTGTGCCGCCACAGCGTCCGGCCGCACGCGACGAGCACGGCGCACAACGCGGGAATGGCGGCCTTGCCGACGACCTCGTCGTACGGCACCGCCGCCCGCACCTCGGGGTCGGACCAGCCGTCGGGCAGCGGGTTGCCGGGCAGTTGGGCGGTGCCGACGACCATCACCAGGCCCAGGCACACCGTGCTGCACAGCGCCAGCACCGCGGCCATCACGGTGAGCAGCCGGGTCGCGGTGCGCGGATGCAGATGCTGTTCCGCCAAGCGCGCGACCGGCCAGGCGGTGAGCGGCAGGATCAGAGGCAGAAAGACGAAGACCCCCATGCGGCTTCAGTCTTCCCCCTCGCCGTGGGCCTGATCCAGCAGGTCACGCAGCAGCCGCTCGTCGTCCGGGCCGAGGCCGGTGACGAAGCTGGCGAGCACGGCCTCGCGGTCGCTCTCGGCGTCCAGCACCTTGCGCATCTTGTGCGCGGCCAGGCCCGCCTGGTCCGAGGCGGGTGTCCAGGCGAAGGACCGGCCGACCCGCTCCCGGGTGACCGCGCCCTTGCCGAGCAGCCGCGTCAGGATGGTGATGACCGTCGTGTAGGCGAGGTCACCGCCCAGGCGTTCCTGCACCCAGCCGGCCGTCGCCGGACCGTCCGCCTCACGCAGTGCCGACAGCACCAGCGCCTCCAGCTCGCCCTGTCCTCGCCGGGGGCGCTGCCGGGGATCCGTCACCGCACTGCCTCCTTCCGCCGCTCCGCGTTGCCCGTGCGGACATCGTATAGATCCGCGGGACCGACCCCTCATCTTCTACAGTGATGTAGATTTAAGAGCCGGGTTCGCCACCCGGGCCCGGAACGCACCGTCAAGAAGGAGTACCCCGTGGGAGTTTCCCTGTCCAAGGGCGGCAACGTCTCGCTCAGCAAGGAGGCGCCGGGTCTCACCGCCGTCCTGGTCGGCCTGGGCTGGGACGTGCGCACGACCACCGGAACCGACCACGACCTCGACGCCTCCGCCCTGCTCCTCGACGCCTCCGGCAAGGTCCCCTCGGACCAGCACTTCGTCTTCTACAACAACCTGAAGAGCCCGGACGGCTCGGTCGAGCACACCGGGGACAACCTCACCGGCGAGGGCGAGGGCGACGACGAGGTCGTGAAGGTGGACCTGGCCGCCGTGCCCGCCGAGATCGACAGGATCGTGTTCCCGGTGTCCATCCATGACGCCGAGAACCGCGGCCAGAGCTTCGGGCAGGTCCGCAACGCCTTCATCCGGGTCGTCAACCAGGCGGGCGGTCAGGAGATCGCCCGCTACGACCTGTCCGAGGACGCCTCCACCGAGACCGCGATGGTCTTCGGCGAGCTCTACCGGCACGGCGCGGAGTGGAAGTTCCGTGCCGTCGGCCAGGGATACGCCTCCGGGCTGGCCGGTATCGCGTCCGACTTCGGCGTGAACGTCTGACACGGACCGAGCGCGCCGCCGGGCCCGACGGCACGGCCGGGCCCGGCGGGCGCGTCAGCGATCGACCGGGAGACCATGTGGCAGATCCGTCCCGCCTCCGCCCCGAGGACCGCGCGGACTTCGAAGCGGTGCTGCACCTGGCGCTGAGCACCGCGGACATCCGTGACGCCCTGCGCACCGACCCCACCGGCCGGGCGTCCGTCCGACTGCGCGCCCACGTGCTGGCCCACGCCGACGACATCACGGCGGCGGCCGGCGAGCCGTACCGGACCTATCTGACCGTACGGGCGGCCGCCCGGCAGGACGCGTGGCGTCCGGCCGGCTCGGGCAGCCTGCTGCCGGCCCTCGCGGTGCTCACACCGCTCGTGGCGGCCACGTCAGCCGGGGCTCTGCTCCTGCTCGGCTGTCTTCTCCAGATCGGCGACGCGCCGGGCCCGCTGCCGGGATCGCTCGTCTCGGCGGGCTGGACGCTGGCGCTCGTGGCGGCCGTGAGCGGTCTGCTCTCCCTGGGCGCCCTGCTGCGCTCGGCTCTGGGCCGACGCGGTGCCCCGACGGCCGGACGGGTGGAGCAGGCCCGGCTGGCCTGGCGGCAGGCCCTGCTCGACCGCGGCATGCTGCCGCACCTGCGCCGGCACCTGGCCCCGCGGCCCGAGCCGGCGATCACGCCGTGCTCCCCGCCCGATACGCTCGCGCCGTGCCCGGCCCGGGCGAGAAAGGACAGGACACCATGTTCGGACTGAGCGAGCTCGCGATCATCCTCATCGTCGTCACAGCCGTCATCGGGATCAAGAAGTTCCCCGAACTGGCCCGCTCGGCCGGCAAGTCGGCCCGCATCCTCAAGGCCGAGGCACGCGCCGCGAAGGAGGAACAGTCCGGGACGGGCCCCGCGCCGCGGGTGGTCCGGGGCGAAGTCGTCCCACCGGGCACCGGCACGACCCCGGACCACCCCTGATCCGTCCCCGGCCTACAGCGTGCGCTCCAGACGGTCGGACACGAGCTTGACGAAGCGCGCCGGGTCCTTGGGCCGGCCACCCTCGGCGAGCACCGCCAGCGTGTGGAGCAGCTCGGCGGACTCGACGAGAGCCGAGCGGTCCTCGCGCTCCTTGTAGGCCTGGTTCAGGCCCTTGACCAGCAGGTGGTCGGGGTTGAGCTCGAGGATCCGCTTGGTGCGCGGCAGCTCCTGGCCCATCGCCCGGTACATGTTCTCCAGGGCCGGGGTCAGGTCGTGCGCGTCCGAGACCACGCAGGCCGGGGAGACGGTGAGCCGGGCCGAGAGGCGCACCTCCTTGATGTCCTCGTCGAGCTGCTCCCGCATCCAGCCGAGCAGCCCGGCGTACTCCTCGGCCTGCTTCTCCCGCTCGCCGTCGGTCTTCTCGTCGTCCTTGCCGTCGAGGTCGATCTCGCCCTTGGCGACGGACCGCAGCTTCTTGCCCTCGTACTCGCCCACGGCGTCGACCCACACCTCGTCGACGGCGTCGGTGAGCAGCAGGACCTCGACGCCCTTGGCCCGGAACGCCTCCATGTGCGGGGAGTTCTCGATGCTCTCCCGGGACTCGCCGGTGATGTAGTAGACCGCGTCCTGGCCGTCCTTCATCCGCTCCACGTACTGCGCGAGTGTGGTCGGCTCGTCGGCGTGCGTGGTCGCGAACGAGGAGACGGCGAGGATGGCGTCCCGGTTCTCGGAGTCGGTGACCAGGCCCTCCTTCAGGGCGGTGCCGAACTCCCGCCAGAAGGTGGCGTAGCGGTCGGCGTCCCTGGTCTTGATCTCCTTGATCGTCGACAGGACCTTCTTGGTCAGCCGGCGCTGCATCATCCGGATGTGCCGGTCCTGCTGGAGGATCTCGCGGGAGACGTTGAGCGAGAGGTCCTGCGCGTCGACGACGCCCTTGACGAAGCGGAGGTAGGGCGGCAGCAGCGCCTCGCAGTCGTCCATGATGAAGACGCGCTTCACATACAGCTGGACACCGCGCCGGAAGTCCCGCGTGAACAGGTCGTGCGGGGCGTGCGCGGGGACGAAGAGCAGGGCCTGGTACTCGAAGGTGCCCTCCGCCTGGAGCCGGATCGTCTCCAGCGGCTCGCGCCAGTCGTGGCTGATGTGCTTGTACAGCTCGTGGTACTCGTCGTCGGACACCTCGTCGCGCGACCGCGCCCACAGCGCCTTCATCGAGTTCAGCGTCTCGGGCTCGGGCGCGCCGGCCTCCTCGCCCTTCGTCTCCGGGACCATCCGGATCGGCCAGGTGATGAAGTCCGAGTACCGCTTGACGATCTCCCTGATCTGCCACGGGGAGGTGTAGTCGTGGAGCTGGTTCTCGGGTCGGCGGGCTTGAGGTGGAGCGTGACGGACGTGCCCTGCGGCGCGTCGTCGACCCTGTCCAGCGTGTACGTGGACTCGCCTCGCGACGTCCACCGGGTGCCCTGGCTCTCGCCGGCGCGGCGGGTCACCAGCGTCACCTCGTCCGCCACCATGAACCCGGAGTAGAAGCCGACGCCGAACTGGCCGATGAGCCCCTGGGCGTCACCGCCCTCCTGCGCCTCCCGCAGCTCCTTCAGGAAGGTGGCCGTGCCGGAGTTGGCGATGGTGCCGATGAGCCGGCCGACCTCGTCGTACGACATGCCGACGCCGTTGTCCCGCACCGTGAGGGTGCGGGCGTCCTTGTCGACGTCGATCCGGATGTGCAGATCCGACACGTCGGCGTCGAGCGAGTCGTCCCGCAGCTTCTCCAGACGCAGCTTGTCGAGCGCGTCGGAGGCGTTGGAGACGAGCTCGCGCAGGAAGACATCTTTGTTCGAGTAGACCGAGTGGATCATCAGCTGGAGCAGCTGACGTGCCTCTACCTGGAACTCAAACGTCTCTGTCGTCATGGTTCGCCAATACCTCACAGGTCCCACGGTCGCCTGAACTGGTGCCAGTCACTTTAAAACACCAAGTCGGACCGGGGGACCGGATGTCAGACGAGGTGCGCGAACACCACCAGGTTCTCGGTGTAGTCCCGGGCCTTGCGGTCGTAGGCGCCCGCGCAGGTGATGAGCCGCACCTGGGCGTCGGGGGTGTCGCCGTAGACGCGTTCGCTGGGGAAGTCGTCCTTGTCGAAGGAGTCCGCGTCGTCCACCACGAACGTCGCCTTCCTGCCGTCGGCCCGCACCACGTGGAACCGGTCCCCCTTCTTCAGGTCCCCGAGCCGCGCGAAGACGGCCGGTGACGTCGCCGTGTCCACGTGCCCGGCGATGATCGCGGTACCGGCCTCGCCGGGCGAGACGCCCTTGGCGTACCAGCCGACCAGGTTCGTGTTGTCGGGCGGAGGGGGTTCGAGCTGACCCGAACGGCCGATGGCGAGGTCGGTGAAGGGAGCGTTCACCGCGATCCCCGGGATGAGCAGGCGGACGGGCCGGGACCGCGGCAGATGCGGGCCGGCCTCGGAAGGGCCGGACCGGTGCGGCCTGGCCGGCGCGTCGGGTTCGCCGGACGCGGAGGTGGCGCTCGAGACGGCCGGTGGGGCGTGCGGCGGGGCGCCGTCGTCGGACGACTCGTTCCAGCCGGCGACCAGGCTCACGGTCAGGACCAGGGCGACCACGGACCAGAGGACCGTCACGACTGTGCGGAATCGCCGCCTCGACGGCGCTGGGCCGGACTCGGCGGGGCAGGGGGGCTGGCTTCCATCGGAGACCTCACTCGGGCACGGCAGCGGAAAGGACACGGCACAGGACACGGCACGCGGGAGGACGAGCCGGGCCGCCGCGACGCGAGGGACACGTGCGGCGGCCACGGCGGCTACGAGGTCAGGCATCCGTCATGCAACGCCCCGCGAGGCCTTCTGACGCCTCAGGGCGTACATACCGGTACCGGCCACCGCCAGCACCGCGAGCCCGCCGGCGGTGATCCCGGGCGCTGAGGCGAGTGCGCCGCCACCGGTGTGCATCCCGCCGCGCGGCTTGTCGTGCTCGCCCTGCCAGGAGCCCTTCTCGTGGTCGTCGTCCTTGCCGTGCTCGTCGTCCTTGCCGTAATCGTCGCGCTTGTCGCCCCAGGAGTCCTTGCCCTGCGCGTCGTGCTTGCCGTACTCGTCCTGCTTGTCGCCCCACGAGTCCTTGCCCTGCTCGTCGCCGTAGGGGTCACCGTCCTGCTTGTCGCCCCAGGAGTCCTCGCCCTGCTCGTCCTTGTAGGTGTCCTCGTCGTGCTTGGTGTTGTCCCAGTCGTCGTTCGACGCCACGGACAGCGCTCCGCCACCCGTGTGTACCCCGCCGCGCGGCGCGTCGTGTTCGCCGTCCTTGTGGTGCTCCTTGCTGTAGGAACTGTTGTCGTGGTCCCGGTCACCCATCGCCTCGGCACAGGCGGCGGGTGCGGCGATCGCTAGGGCGGCCGTGGCCGTGGCCGTCGCGAGCAGCATGCGGGCAGAGCGCATCGGTGAGTCCTTCCGTCACGGGCCGGGCAGCTGACGCCTCGCCAGCTCACAAGACCCGGCCGACGTGAACCACCGTCAGTCATGCCGGGCCGTCCCACCATCCGGATCGTTCACACGGGTTACGGCAGCACCCTGACGGCGGCACCCGGCTGCCCTCCGCCGCGCCGGAAAGATCGCAACCTCTCCCCCGCCGCGGCCGTCTCCTACAGCGACGACACAGGGGGCGAGAACTGCTCTCCCCCGAACCATCCGCGGGAGGCGCTCATGGCCATGGTCGGCCTGTTCTGGATCGGCGAGGACTCGGTGTACGTAGGGGCCGAGCCCGCGGGAGCGGCCTCCGGAGTGCGACTGTCCCGGGACGGCGTCGAGGCGCCGGGCGTCGGCGAGGGCAGGTTCTGGACCTGGGACGAGGTGGTCCGGATCGAGACGCACGACGTGCCCGTGCGGTCCGGGGTGCGACGGCTGGCGTCCATGGCGTTCGACGCCGCGCTCGTCGCGGTCACGGGGGACGGCGACCTGCCGCCCGCCTTCTCGGTGGAGGTGGCGACGGCGGAGGAGAGCGTCCGGGTCGATGTGCTCGCGGCCGTCGCCGGAGGGATCTACCTGCCGTCCGAGTACGAGCTCTCCACGACCCTCCTCCAGCGGCTGGCCGGCGGCGGCGCCGAGATCGCCGACCTCCTCGCGTGGGGCCGTGACCACGCGGCCGAGGGCACTCCGCCGCGCGAGGAGCGGGAGGCGCTGCTGCGGAAGTGGGCCGGGGCGTAGCTCCGGCCCTGCGTCCGGCTCGGGCGGGGAGCACGCGTCAGCGTCGCCTCCCTCCCGGGCGGCCCAGGCGGGCCGGATCCGGATCGACGAGTTGGGCCGCCATGCCGACGAGGACGAGTCCGGCCGCGATGAGCAGCCCCTGGGCCAGGGCGATGCCCGACCCCAGGAGGGCCACGCCGAGCGCGACCCCCCACCACGCCCCGGTACGCCGGTGCTCCCGGGGCCGGGCCGGGCGGCCGGATCTCATGGCCCGGGCGAACCTGGGGTCCTCCCGTTCGAGACGTGCTGCGAGGTCGTCCAGACGGTCGTCTTCGGACTGGGACACGGCTTCTCCCTTCCGGAGCCCGTCAGCGCTTGGAGGCACGGCGCGGCCGAGGCCACGGCTGGTCCTGGGGTGTCGGGCCACGTGTGGCGCTCCCCCCTCCAGCGGCTGCCACCATCGGGCCCACCCTCATCCTTCCCGGTGGCAGCGCCGTACGAACGCCGTGCCGTGAGGCGGGTGTTCGCATGCGAGGAGGGGTGGTGCCACGGATGGCGGTACGTGGTGCCCTTGTTCCGGCGGATCTTCCCGCTGCTGCGTCCGGGACGGCGCCCGGCGGTCGGAGGGCAGGCCGACGTCGCCGAGCCGATCCCGACCTTCGACACCCTGTTCGACCGCCGGGAGGACGGGCGGGCCACCGGCAGCGCCCGGGTGCTGTCCGCCCAGGAGGCCGAGCGGCGCCGCATCGCCCAGGAGCTGCACGACGAGGCCAGCCAGACCCGCACCGCCGTCCTGCGGGAACTCGGGCGAGTGGCCGGTCACGCCCCGCCCGGCACGCCGAGCCGGTGCTGCGGCGGGCCGCAGTGGGCGTGGAGCTGTGCGTGCGCGACGACGGCCGAGGCCTCGATAGCGCGCCGGAGGGGCCGACATCCGGGGTATGCGTGCACGGGGCGCTGCTCGTCGGCGCGGACCCCGGCCCGGGCCCCGGCCCGGCGGGAGGCGCCGAGGTCCGCCCGGCTGTCCCTGTCCCCGTACGCGATCCCGACCGGAACGGCAGGTCATGACCGACGCCTCCCCACACGCATCCTGCTCGCCGACGACCACGCCCTGGTCGATCGAACCCTGAACCCGAGCGCGCTCTAGCGTTCGGCCTCGGCGGGCAGAGCGGCGGGCGCGGGTGGTGCGCTCTCGCCCCGAGTTCGCCCTGGGGTTCGGGCCCGGTGCCGTACGACCGGCGCGGGCGGCCGGGCATGAGCTCCCGGCCCGCCCGGAGTGCGCGGGCGAGCAGGTGCGCGCGTCCGGCGGCGATGGGGCCGAGGATGGCGAGGACCAGGACGTACCCGGCGATGAACGGGGCGAGTCGGTCGTCCAGTCCGGCGCCGGCGGCCATGGCGGCCAGGATCAGCGCGAACTCCCCGCGGGCCACGAGGGTGGTGGCGATCTCGGCGGCGGGATCCGCGCCGTAGCGGTACACGCGGGCGACGAGGAGTCCCGCGGCGACGTTCATGACGACGGTCAGGGCTGCCGCCGCGGTGACCGGTCCGACGACGGACACGATGTCGCCGGGGTCGATGGAGAGCCCGAAGGCGAAGAAGAAGATCGCCGCGAAGGCGTCGCGCAGCGGATGCACCAGTTCCCTGATGCGTGGGCCGGAGGGCGTGCCGGCCAGGATCAGGCCGACCATGAACGCGCCGATGGCGTCGGCGACGCCGAGGGTCTCGGCGACTCCCGCCACGAGGACGGCGGCGCCGAGGAAGCTGATGACGAGCAGTTCGCTGTCGCGGGTGACGACGAGACGCCCGGCCGGCCGGGTGCCGTAGCGGGCCGCGGCGGCCAGCACCAGCAGGAAGCCGAAGGCCTTCGCGCCCTGGAGGACCATGTCCCCGACGCCCTGGGCGCCGCTGATGACCGGCTGGAGCGCGGCGAGGTACAGCGCGAGGAAGATGTCCTCGACGACGATGACGCCCAGGATGAGCCGTGTCTCCGGGCGCCCGATGCGGCCCAGGTCGATGAGGATCTTGGTGACGATGGCGGACGAGGAGATCCCCAGGACACCGGCGGCGACCAGCGCCTCCCGGACACCCCAGCCCAGGGCGAACCCGAAGGCCAGACCCGCCCCGACGTTGAGCAGCAGATAGATCCCGCCCGCCGTCAGCAGGCGCCGGCCGCCGCTCTTGAGGTCGTCGAGGTGGAATTCCAGGCCCAGGTAGAACAGCAGCAGCACCAGGCCGAGCGCGGAGAGCATCTCGAAGTCGTGTGCGTCCTCGACGATGACCAGGCCCGGGGTGTGCGGGCCGAGGAGGATGCCCGCGAGCATGAACAGCGGAATGGTCGGCAGTCCGATCCTGCCGCCAAGGCGGGCGAGGAAGGCGGCGGCGAGGAAGGCGCCGCCCATGGCGAGGAGGCTGTCAGCGTGTCCCACGGGTCACCGCCTTCGTGGGCGCGCAGGGGGCGGATCGTTTCACCGTGCGGGGATGGATAGGGGCTCCTCCTTCAAGGGGGCTTCGACGGGCAGCGTCGTCTCGCCTCTCGGCGCATCCGAGGCCGCGGCCATGACAAGCGGCGGGAAAGCCTCGGCGACGCTGCCAGCCTCACACGGGCACCGGTGGCGTCACCATCGGTGCCCGCACCCATTCCCGGGTGGGGACGACACCCATGTCCCCCGGTCACACCTGCCGGTGGTCGATGCCCAGCAGGCTCGCCGCCGCCCGGAAGTCGGCCCCGTGGTGGCCGATCGCGAGGGACCAGTGGTGGCCGACGCCCGTGGCGCTCCACGCGTCGACCCACTCGCCGGGGTCGCGGCCGAAGTCGACCCGGCTGGTGGTGTTGCCGATCTCCAGCAGCGGTCCCGGGACGACGGTGCCCTCGGAGGTGACGAAGGACAGGCTGCCATCGGCGTCCTGGCCGAGGCCGAGCAGGGTGACGGGTCCGTGCTGGACGTCGAACTCCACGCTCACGCCCCAGCCGCGCTTGCCGTGGTAGACGCCGAGCCCGCGCAGCAAGGGGTCGCGGGCGCTGACCGCGAGGTGGGCGGGCCCGTCGTGGCCCATCTCCACCACGCCGTCCTCGAAGTCGAGGGCCTGGATCTCGGTGAAGGAGCCTCCGGCACCGACACTCTGGGAGGCCAACTGGGCGACGGACGTGCGCAGTTCGTACTCCCCGGCCGCCGGCACGCCCCGGGCCGTGAGCAGGGAGGCGCCCAGGATCATGCCGGCGCCGAGCCGCTCGTGCAGTTCGCCGTCGAGGCCACGGTGGTAGTACGCGAGGCTGTCGAGCTCGAAGTCCGCCACGAGCCGGTCCAGTGCGACCGAGACGGTCGCGCCCCAGGCGAAGTCCTCTTCCACCACACTGTCGTCGAGGGTGAAGACCTGCCGGGCGAGCGCCATCCGCTCCCGGGTCTCCGCCTCGGTCACGCGTTCCACCCGGTGCCGCAGGTCGTCGAACTCCAGCACCTCCACGTGCGAGCCGAACGTGGTGGACAGCAGCGTGGGGTCGGTCTGCACGTCGAGCATGCCGGGATACACATGCCCCATGAGGCCGTGCCGGGCGTGCCGGAGCGCGGCGCGGATGTGCGCGGCCCGGATCCACTGCTCGATGCGCCGCCAGGCGGACTCCTGCCGCAGCCAGCCCGACACCGACCGGAAGGGGATGCCGGCGCGCCGGAAGACGTTGCCGACCTCGGGACCGGGCACTGCCCGCAGTAGGCCAGCCAGGCGCCGGTGTCGAAGGAGGCGTGGTCCATCCGCTCGGTCGGCTGCAGATCGATGACCAGCACCGGCGTGTGTGAGCGCTGTGCGATCGGCAGCACCATCGAGGAGGTGAGGTACGTCGTCAGGAACAGCACGATCAGGTCGCAGTCGGACCTGCGCAACTGCTCGGCGGCGCGGGCTCCTTCCTGGGCGTCGGAGATGAACCCGGCGTCGATCACCTCCGCGTCCAGCTGCCGGAAGCGCTCGGCGACGTAGGCGGCGGACTCCTGCAGCTGCGGGAGGAGTCCGGGGAACTGCGGCCAGTAGGTGCCGAGTCCGCCGGCGACCAGTCCGACGCGGGTGCGGCGCCGGGTGACCGGCGGGAGCAGGTCGTGCAGGGCGGCGGTCCGTACGGCCGTGCGGTCCGCGGTCGTTGCCATGGGCGGTGCTCCTTGTCAGGTCTGCTGCGGCTCGGTGCTGGCGACGCGCAGGTCCGCTCTGTCACGCAGCGCGCCGGTGGAACGCGGGACCAGGACGCGGATGATGAACGCGCCGGCGAACGCCGCCGCCGTCATGCAGGCGGTGATGGTCCAGAGCAGGACGGACGGGCTGTAGTCGAGCAGGGCCGGGGTGAAGAAGGCGGCGACCGCGTAGACCGCGCGCGACAGGGCGTAGGTGAACCCCTGGGTGGTGCCGCGGGTGTCCGGGGCAGCGTGAGCTGTGACCAGACCTTGTAGTTGGCCTCGCCCGCGAAGGGGTTGGAGAGCTGGTAGAGGACGAAGAACACGAGCATGCCGACCAGGGCCCCGGCCGTCAGTGAGGCGATGACGAAGGCGAGGATCTGCACGACGGCGGCCACGTAGAACAGCCGGTCGCGCCAGGGGGTGTCGGCGAACCGGACGAAGGCGATGGTCAGCAGTACACCGATCGGGATGAAGGCCAGGTTGATGCCGGTGGCCAGGCTCTGCGAGGCGTCGCTGACGGTGACGAGCAGATACGTGCCGAACTGGCCGAAGGTGTTGGCGCCGAGGCCCCAGGTGACGTAGAAGACGAATGTCGCGGCCATCGGCAGCAGGGCGGCCCGCGTCCACACGTTCCTGAGCGCGATGCCGCTCGGGCCCGCTCCTCCTCGGTGCCGGCAGGCTCGTCGTCCTCGTACTCGCCGGACAGCTTGAGCCGGGAGCGCATGGCCCAGGTGACGAGCGCGGCCACGGCCAGCTGACCGGTGATGAGCCGGGCCCCGGTCATGCCCGTGGTCGACAGCACGAAGCCGAGGAAGATGGCGACGGCGATGCCCAGCATCCACATGACCTGGGTGAAGGCGACGAGCCTGCCGCGGGCCCAGGAGGGAGCGGCGTCCGAGACGACGGCCAGTGACGTGGGCAGGTCGGCGCCGGCCGCGAGTCCGGCGACGAGGACGCCGACCAGCAGCGTGAGGTCGTCCGGGGCCAGCGTGATGACGATGGCGCCGAGCGCGAAGCAGAAGATGTCCCAGTTGTAGACGCGGCGGCGCCCGAAGAGGTCGGCGAGCCGGCCGCCGACCAGGGACCCGACGGCGATGCAGCCGGTGACGATCGCGCTGATCGCGCCGGCCATCCACACGCCCATGTCGTAACTGTCGCGGTAGATGGCCAGGTTGACGGAGATGCTGACGATCAGCCCGGCGTCGAGGTAGGAGGCCATGCCCGACAGGGCGGCGGCCTTCCAGAGCTGCTTGGGGATGGGGCGGTTACCGGCCATGATGCGACTCCGTCGTCTGGTGACATCGCGGTTCCGGGTGCCTGGTCGCAGCGAATATAGGGCGAGAAAAACGTTGCAACAAGGTGTCGTGCGGATATCGGCGCGTCCCCTTGTGGTCACGCCGCGCTGTGCTCGGATATGGCGTGACCGTTCCAGCTCGCCTACGGTGAAGGTGGCCTAAAAACGTTTTAGGGGAAGGACCGCTTCCGTGATCTCCCCCGCACTCCAGCAGCTGTTCGACGACCCGCCCCGCGACTTCGGCCCCGCTCCCCTGTGGTGGTGGTCGGGCGCGAAGGTCACCCGCGAGCGACTCGCCTGGCAGATGCGGGCGTTCGCGGAGGGCGGCGTGCACAACCTCGTCGTCATCAACCTGGCACCGGCCGGCCCGACGTTCGGCGCCCGGACCGACGATCCGGTCTGGTTCGGCGAGGAGTGGTGGGCGCGCTTCACCGACGCCTGCGAGATCGCCGCGGAGTTGGGCACGCACCTGTGGTTCTACGACCAGATCGGCTTCTCGGGCGCCAACGTGCAGGGAAGCGTGACACGGAGTCACCCCCAGGCCAGGGGTGGTGCCTTGCGCTGTCGCGACGCCACCGTGCTCGGAGGGGCGGTCGTTCTGCACGATGCCGAGACCCCCCTGGCCGCGTACTCCGCGCGGGGCCGGCGCCTCGGCCTCGCCACGGACGAGCCGGGCACCGTGCGCGTCGCCGCCCCCGACGGAACCGGCGTACGGCTCGTGACCTCCGTCCCCACGGCCTTCGACTACCTGGACCCGGCCGCCGTCGGCCGGTTGATGGACGCCGTGCACCACGAGTACGACCGGCGCGTGCCCGACCACCTGGGCACCGTCATCGCGGGCAGCTTCCAGGACGAACTGCCGGGCACGAACGCCTGGAGCCGGCGCTTCGCCGAGGAGTTCCGCGCCCGGCGCGGCTACGACCTGCTCGACCACCTTCCGGCCCTGTTCGGCGCGGACGCCACGGTCCCGGAGTCGAAAATCCGTGCCGACTACTACGCGGTCCGCGCGGAACTGACCGAGGAGGCCCTGTTCCGGCCGCTCGCGGCATGGCACCGGGAGCGCGGGATGCTGCTGGGCAGCGACCAGAGCCACCCGGCCCGCGCGGGCTACCCGGCCCAGTCGACGCAGATCTACACCGATTACTTCCGAACCCACCGCTGGTACAGCGCCGCGGCAGCGACCATCACGGCGACGCCAAGGTGCACTCCTCCATGGCCCACCTCTACGGCCATGAGCGCGTCTGGATCGAGGCGTTCCACTCCTCCGGCTGGGGCGGCACGCTGGAGGACACCTACCACTGGCTGCTGCCGTTCCTGCGCAGCGGTGCCAACCTGTACAACCCGCACGCCAGTTACTTCGGCACCGCCGGCGGCTGGTTCGAGTGGGCGCCGCCGTCCACGGACTGGCGCCAGCCCTATTGGCGGCAGTACCCGGCGTTCTCCCGAGCCGTGGCCCGGATCTGCTCGATCATGTCCTGGGGCGGCTACGCGGCCGACGTGGCGGTCCTGCACCCCACCGCCACCATGCAGGCCCTCGTGCCGCTGGACGCGACGGTCCAGCACTTCGGCGACGGCCGGCTGGGCGACGGTCACGCCGACGCCGACGAGACACAGCGCCACTATCTCGGCCTGTGCGGCACGAACAACTGGCTCGGCCCGCGCGTCGGCGCCCTGGACCGGCACGGGATCTCCTTCGACGTGATCGACGACGACTCGGTGCAGCGCGCCATGACCACCGACGGTGCCCTGCGGATCAGGGACCTGGCGTACACCGCGGTGCTGCTGCCGTCGGCGAGCGTGCTGGAGGAGGAGACGGCGCGGCGCCTGACCGAACTGCTCGACGCGGGCGGGCGAGTCGTCGTCGTGGGCCGCCCGCCCGCGACGGCCTCCGGCCGGTCCGGCGACGACTCGGTGGTGGCGGCCCTGGTGGCGCATCCCCGGCTGGAGCGGGTGCCCGACCCCGAGGCCGGCGCGGCGGCGGTGGCCGACGCGGCGGGGCACGCCACGGGGGACGTGCCGCTGCTCGTCAGGCGGAAGGGCGACGCGGCGGTGGCTCTCGTCACGGCTGCCTTCCCCGAGATCGGGGCGCATCCGCTGCGGACCGGCCCCGCTCCGTCGGACGACGGCGCCGGCACCTCGTCCGTGACCGTGCGGGCCGAGGTCGCCGAGGCCGAGGTCTGGAACCCGGCGACCGGCTCCCGCCACCCCGCGCGCGTCACCGTCTGCGACGACGGCGCTCGGTCGGCCATCGAGGTTCCACTGGACGGCGCCCCCGCGGCCCTGGTCGTCTGGCGCGAGGGCCGGCCGGCACCGGCACGTCCTCGACGGGGCACCCCGGCGCGGGCGATCGACGTCTCGACCGGCTGGCAGGGCCGGCTGGTCCCCACCATGGACAACACCTGGGGCGATCTGGCCCTGCCGCCGGGATCGTCCGTGGACGAGCCCCAGATCTGGTCCATGGAGTGGACCGAGGGCGCGGCGTGGGAGCCGACCCGGGCCACCTACGGCAACCGGGTCCGTGTCCTCCCCCCGGTGCCTCACGGCGAGGTGCCCGAACCGCTGGACGCCGAAGCCGCCGAACGAGTCCTGTCCGGCGAGTCGCCCCTCGTGCCGCCGGACGCGGGCTGGGACGTCGCCGTGTACTCGTCGAGCCGCGGCCTCCCGGATCCGGGCGGGCTGCTGGGCATCAAGGGTCTGGTGAACGAGGAGTTCGTACGCGTCCCCGTACCGGTCGACGGCACGGCCGCCCGGGTCAGGGCGATCGTCGAGACCGGCCACCGGGGAGCCGCCGAACTCCACGTCGGAGCGGAGGCCGTCAAGCGGGTGTGGTGGAACGGCGAGCCACTGGAACCGGACCGCGTCGGGTACCTGGCCTCCGCCCGGGTCACGGTGAGCCGGGACCGCAACGTGCTCGAGTACGAACTCTCCGACGCGCAGAGCCGTCCCTCGGCGATCTCGGCCGGTGACGGAACGCCGCTGGGCAGCTTCTTCTGTCTGTCCGCGCCGGGCGGACTCGGACCGCGTCCGCGGTTCATGCGTCCGCCCGACGGAGTGCGGCCGGACGGCCGGGTGGCGTATCGCGCGCGGCTCCGCGTCCCGCACGACGACGCCCGGGCGGTGCTCGTCGTGGGTGCCGCCTCGGCGGTCACCGTGCTGCTCGACGGGGAGGTCGTGGCGCGGCAGGAGAAGGTGGAGTACTACGAGGCGGACTGGGGCGCCGTGCCGATGTTCTTCCGCCACGAACCGGCACTCGGGGCGGGCGAACACACCCTGGAGGTCGTGGCCGACAGTGCCGACGCCCGGGACGCGGTGTTCGTCGACCTGGTCGTGCGTCGCGGGGCCGAGGTGACGGCCCTGGTCAGCGGTGCCGGCTGGGAGGCCGGGTCGGGCGGTTGGCGGGGCCGGACCGTGGAGGACGAGCGCCGGCGGGGCGAGTTGCAGCACTGCCACGCCGTGGTGCGGTCACACCCGCTGCCGGACACGGCGTGGCTGACGGGCCGGCCGGAGCTCGGGGGTGCTGTCTGGCCCTCGCGGTCCACGGACGACGTCCACGCGGCGGCGCAACGCTTCCGCTTCACCGTGCCGGCGGGAACGGTGTCGCTCGACCTGCCGTTGGCGATGGGCGCACGGGTACGGGTCGGGGACGGCGCCGAATTCCCGCTGACCGGGCAGGTGCTGACGCTTCATCGGCCGCTCTGCCAGCCCACTGCTGTCGAGGTGGTCACCGAGCCGACAGCGGTGTTGCGGGGCGGCTCGGCATGGCGCGGTCCCGTGCGGGTCCGCACCGTGCCGGCACCGCTGCCCCTGGGTGACTGGCGGGCGCTGGGGCTGGGCAGTTGGAGCGGGGCGTGACGTACGCGCGTGCGGTGGAGGTGCCCGCGGGGGCGGATCCGGTGCTGGATCTGGGGCGGGTGCGGGGCAGTGTGGAGGTCTCCCTCGACGGGGAGTTCGCAGGGGAGGCGTTCTGCGCGCCGTATCGCTTCCCGTTGCGCGGCGCCGCCGGGCGTACGGTCCGGCTGGAGGTGACGGTCCGGGGCACGCTGGCGCCGTATCTCGGGGAGGCCACGCCGACCGCGTGGGCCTTCGAGTCCCAGCTCTCATCGGGGCTCTTGGGTCCGGTGACGCTGCGGCTCGAGGCTTAGGGCCCGTCGGAGGCCGGTCGGGTCGAGTCGCGCAGGACGAGGCCGGGGGCGAAGACGCGGGTCTCGTGGACGTGGTCGGCCCGGGCCTCGATCTCGTCGAGGAGCATCTCGACGGCGGCCCGGCCCAGGTCTTCGACGGGCTGCCGGACGGTCGTCAGGGTGGTGGCGCCGAAGCTCGCGATGTCGAGGTCGCCGTAGCCGACGACCTGGATGTCCTCGGGGATGCGCAGGCCCCGTTCGGTCAGCCCCCGGCACAGGCCCGCCGCGAGGAAGTCGTTGGTGCAGAACACCCCGTCGGGCAGGTCGTCGAGCCCGTCCGCGATCTTCCTGCCGTACGCGACCGTCATCTGCTCGGCGACGACCTGGCCCAGCCGCGCCTCGCGCCGGCTGCGCACGGCCTGCCGGGCCCCCTGGTAGCGGTCGGCGCACTGGCGTATGCCGCGCTCGCCGTTGACGACGAGGAGGTCGCGCGCCCCGCGGTCGAGGAGGTGCTGTACGGCGATGCGGCCGCCGGCGATGTCGTCGACGGAGGCCGAGCAGCCCTCCCGGTCGGGCATCGCGCGGTCGGCCAGGACGAGCGGGATGCCGCGCTCGCGCAGCCGGGCCAGCCGGCCCGGGTCGGCGCTGAGCGGCACCACGACGACGCCGACGGCCCGCTGCTCGACCAGCATGCTGAAGTAGCCCTGCTCCCGTTCCGGGGCGTCCCCGCTGTGGCAGAGGACGAGGGAGTAGCCGTGGTCGTAGGCCGCGTCGGCGGCGCCCCGTGCGATGCGCGCGTAGAAGGAGTTGGTCACGTCGGGCAGCACCAGCCCGATCGCGCAGGCGCGCCCGGTGCGCAGGCCGGCGGCGCCCGGGTGGGGAACGTAGTCGAGTGCGGCGACCGCGCTGCGGACGCGCTCGGCGGTCTGTGCGTTGACGCGCTCGGGCCGGTTGAGGACGTTGGAGACCGTGGACACCGAGACACCGGCGGCGGCCGCGACGTCCTGGATGCGGGCGGGGCGTGCCGGAATGGCGTCCACCCCCTCGCTGTCGCAGCCGTGCTGCCAGGCACGACGGTGGTCTTCTTGGGCGCCGCAAGTATAACGTGACCGGGCGTAGAACGTTTTTCCCGCCCGGTCCCCGTTGTCTCCGGGGGGCAGGTGCCTCCGGTTCAGGCCGAGGGCGCGCCGGTCAGGACCTCCACCCGGCCGGTGTCGAGCGAGTAGTACGCGCTGACGACGGCCAGATCGCCCTTCTTCACGAGCGGGGCGAGGTCCTTGTTGCCCCGCAGGCCGGCCGCGGTCTGGTCGATGTGGATCCGCACCATCGCGTCGACCGGGTCGGTGTGCTGCTGCTTGGCGGTCTCCCGGTAGGCCGGGCGCAGGGCGTCGGCGATCGACTGGAGGTTGCCGGGCAGCTTCTTGCCGTCGCGCATCGCCTCGTAGGCCGCCTTGACGGCACCGCAGCGCTGGTGGCCGAGGACCACGATCAGCGGGGTGCCGGAGGTCATGGGTCCGTACTCGACGGAACCGGTGACCACCGGCCCGACGGCCTGCCCGCCGGTACGCATCACGAAGAGGTCGCCGAGCCCGGTGTCGAAGATCAGCTCCGGCGGGACGCGGGAGTCGATGCAGGAGAGGATCACGCCGTAGGGCTTCTGCTCCTGGGCGACGAACTCGCGCCGCTTCGGGTCGCGGTCCGGGTGCTGGAGCTTGCCGTCCACCCAGCGCTTGTTGCCGTCCATCAGACGCGCGAACGCCGCCCATGGCGAGTCCGGTCGCGCGGCGGGCTCGGGAGAGGCGGAGTTCGTGGCGCCGACCGCCGATGTCTTGCCCGTGTTCGTGCCCGACGCCGACGAACAGGCGGTGAGCATGGCCGCGGTGGCAGCCAGCCCACCGGTGAGTATGGCCCTGCGCTGAGGCGTCTTCGCGCTACCCATGTAGCCGTCCCCTTTCGGTCTCCGCTCGCCCTGCCGGCGGCGGTGATGCCACTGTCGGGGCGGCCGGTTAGCGCCCGTACAGCGCTGATGCAGCGCAGCAGAAGCACTGGTCCAAAACGCGGGACGTGACGAGGACCCGACCCTCGGTGATCAGGCCGGGAACTCCTTCTTCAGCCAGTCGGCGTCCAGCCGGACGTGTTTGATGGTGCGGCGATGGTGGGTGTAGGCGACGTGGAGCGTGCCGTCCGGGCTCTGGGCGAGGGAGGGGTAGGACAGTTCGCGGTTGAGGCCGTCGCGGGAGTTGTTGGTCAGGCAGTGGCCGTCGCCGGTCTCCAGGTCGTAGCGCCGGGACCAGGTGCGTCCGCCGTCGGAGGAGAGGGCCAGGGAGAGCGGGGCGCGGGGGCGCCCCAGAACGCGTCGCCCGTGGGGACCGCCGGGCCCGCGCCGGACGGTGTGTCCGACACGCCCTCGTCGTCGATCTCGTCGTACAGGGACACCCTGCGGGCGACCGCGTCCGCCGCGCTGCTGTGGTTGTAGACCAGGGCGAGCCTGCCGTCGGACAGCACCGCGTACTGGATGGAGGAGTTGTTGTTCGGCACGTCCAGGGGCTGTGGTTCGGTCCAGGTCTCGCCGGCGTCGTACGACCTGCTGCTGTGCACGGCGTCGGCGCGGCGGCTGCGGAAGAGGGCCAGGAGTGAACCGTCGGGCAGCGGGCGGATGTTCATGTGGACGAGGCCGGTGCTGCCCGGGACGGGGCGCTCGTGCCAGCTGCGTCCGCCGTCGTCGCTGATCATGACGGAGCTGGTGTCCCGGTCGCCCGACCAGGGCGTGCCGGGGGTGGCGACGCAGCGGAAGATCGGCAGCAACATCCGGTCGCTGCCGGGCACTTCGACGATCGGCTGGCGTACGAAGACGCCGCCCTGCTCGCCGGCCGGGAACAGGACGCGGGCCGGTCCCCAGGTGGCGCCCTCGTCGTGGCTGGCGCGCAGCCGGACCTCGGCGGTGTCCTGGTGCCCGGCGCGCTGTGCGGTGTGCAGGAGCCACAGGTCCCCGGAGGGGGCCGGGAACAGCAGCGGGTTCTGTTCGGAGCGGGTGTCGTCGGCGGAGAGGCGGACGGGGGCGCACCAGGTGCCGGCGTCCGGGAAGAGGCGGGAGAACCACACCGAGATGTCGGGGACGCCTTCCTGGGTGCCGCCGAACCAGACGCAGCCGAGGTCGCCGCCGGGCAGGACGGTGAGGTTCGCGGCGTGGTTCTGCACGGCGGGGGCGGCCAGGTGGGTCTCGGCGCGGCCCGGCTCGGTGGGGTGGGGGCGCAGGGTGCCGTCGGGGGTGGTCATCGGGCCTCTCCTGCCTGGCGGGCGGCGGTCAGATGGCCGGCGGCCGCCTGTTCCAGGTGGACGAGGTCGCAGGCCACGGTGGCGAAGGTGAAGCCCTCGGCGAGGCGTTTGGCGGCGGTCGCGCCGTCCGCGGTGTGGATGCCGGCGGCGATGCCCGCACGGGCCGCAGCGGTGCGCACCGAGACGAGCGCGGCTTCGAACTCGTCGGCGAGGGCCGGGTCGGTGGAGGTGGCTCCGCCGAGCGCGAGGCGCAGGTCGGAGGGGCCGACGTAGACGCCGTCGAGGCCGTCGGTGGCGCAGATGGCCTCGGCGTTCGCCAGGCCCTCGGCGGTCTCGATCATCGCGAGGACGACGGTCTGGGCGTGGGCGTCGGCCGGGTGGGGGCCGAGGCGCAGGCCGGAGCGCATGGGGCCGTAGCTGCGGCGGCCGTGGGGCGGATAGCGTACGGCCGCCACCGCCTCGGCCGCGTCCTGGGCGGTGTCGATCAGCGGGACGATGACGCCGGTGGCGCCCGCGTCGAGCGCCTTGCCGATCGGGGACGGGTCGTTGGCCTCGACGCGGACCAGGCCGACGGCCGTCGAGCCCTTGGTGTCGATGGCGGTGAGGGAGCGCAGCACCCCCGCGTACTCCAGCAGCCCGTGCTGGGCGTCGAGGGCGACGTAGTCGTAGCCGAGGCGGGCGATGCGTTCGGTGGAGACCGGGGAGTCGAGGACGGACCAGTAGCCGACGAGCGGTTCGCGGGAGCGCAGGGCGGCGGCGAAGGCGGCTGGGGTGCCTGGGGCGGGGGCATGAGGCGGGGCTCCTTGGGGTGGGACAAGGTCGGCGGCGGGGAGGGCGGGCATGAAGCCGGTCTCTGAGGGGGCCGGACACGGGTCGGTGGTCAGGGCGGTGGGTGTGAAGCCGGGCCCCAGGGGCGGGGCATGGGGCGGTGGGTGTGAGGTGGGCTTCTTGGGTGGGGCGTGGTCAGCGGTTGTAGGCGGGCATCGGGCCGCGCAGGCGGGTGCCGATCTCGTCGCAGGCGGCGGTGACGTCGGCGGGCAGCGGGCCCGCCGCCGCGGTCGCGATGTTGGCGAGCAGGTGCTCCGGCCGGGATCCGCCCAGCAGCAGCGCGTCGGTGGAGGGGCGGTCCAGCAGCCAGCGCAGTGCGAGGTCGGTGAGCGGGAGGCCGGCCTGCTCCGCCACGGCGGAGAGTTCTTCCACGGCGGAGAAGAGCCGCTCGTCCCAGTACCGCTGCCGGTACATGGGGGCGAGCCGGGAATCACCGAAGCGTCCCGAGCCGGGCTCCTGCCCGAAGTGGTGGCGGCCGGTCAGGAGGCCACCGCCGAGCGGGTTGTAGACCATCGTGCGCAGGCCCGTGACGGCCGCGTACTCGACGTACTCCTCCTCGATGCGGCGGGCGAGCAGGTTGTGCAGCTGCTGGGCGATCAGCGGACGCGGGGCGCCCACCTCGTCGGCCGTGCGGACGAGTTCGGAGATCTGCCAGGCCGCGTAGTTGGACACGCCGAGTGCGCCGATCTTGCCCTCGGTGACGAATCCGGCGACCGCGCCGAGGGTTTCCGCGATCGGGGTCGAGCGGTCCGGCTGGTGCAGGTAGAAGAGGTCGACGTGGTCGGTGCCCAGCCGCTTCAGGCTGCCGTCGAGCGCCAGGCGCAGTCCGGCGGGTGACAGGGGCGCGTGGTCGCCCTGGTCGGGGTGTGGGATGCCGGCCTTGGTGGCCAGCACGATCCGGTCGCGGCGGCCCGGGAGCAGTTCCCCGAGCAGCCGCTCGCTCTCGCCGCCGGCGTAGCCGTTGGCCGTGTCGACGCCCGTGATGCCGGCGTCGAGCGCGGCGTCCAGCATGGCCGCCGCTCCCCCGAGGTCGACGGTGTCGCCGAAGGTCATGGTGCCGAGCACCAGCCGCGAGAGCGGGACAGGGGCGTTCGGCAGGGTGATGCCGGTCGTCACGAGGAGCTTCCTTCCAGTACGCGGCGGGGTTTCACGCCGTGGATGGCGGTCGGGTCGAGGGCGGCGCGGCGCAGGGCGCGGGTGTAGGGGTCGGCCGGGGCGGCGAGGACCGTCTCGGTCCGTCCGGCCTCGACCACGCGCCCGGCGCGCATCACCACGACGTCGGTGCTCATCTCGCGCACCACGCCCAGGTTGTGCGCGATGACGAGGTAGGCGATGCCGGTCTCCTCCTGCAACTCCCTGAGCAAGGCGAGCACTTGGGCCTGCGCGGAGACGTCGAGCGCGGAGGTCGCCTCGTCGCACACCAGCAGGTCGGGGCGGGAGGCGAGCGCACGGGCGATGCCGATGCGCTGCCGCTGGCCGCCGGAGAAGTCGGCCGGGCGGCGCTCCAGCGCGGACGGGGGCAGGCCGACCTGGTCGAGCAGTTCGGCGGCGCGGCGGGCGCGTTCGGCACGGTGGGAGACGCCCGCGAGGCGCAGCGGCTCGGCCACGAGCTGCTGGGCGGTCAGATGGGGGTCGAGGGAGCCGTAGGGGTCCTGGAAGACCATCTGCACGCGGCGTCGCAGCGGGCGCAGTTTGCGCTCGGGCAGGGTGGCGATGTCCGTGCCGTCCAGGACGATGCGGCCGGACTTCGGGGTGAGCAGCCGGACCAGGGCGCGGGCGAGGGTCGACTTGCCACAGCCGGACTCGCCGACGACGGCGAGCGAGCCGCCCTTGTGGAGCTGGAAACCGACCTGGTCGACGGCGCGGAAGGGGCCGCTCGGCGTCGGGTACTCGACGACCAGGTCCTCGACGGTCAGCAGAGTCATGTGGCGGCTCCCGGTACGGCGGTGCCGTCCTCGTCCCAGGCACCCAGGCGGGGCACCGCGGCGAGGAGGGCGCGGGTGTAGGGCTCGGCAGGCTTGTCGACGATCTGCTCGGCCGGCCCCGACTCGACGAAACGGCCGTCCTTCATGACGTGGATCCGGTCGGAGACCAGCCGGGCCACACCGAGGTCGTGGGTGATCATCAGCATGCCGATGCCGGTGCGTTCCTGCAGTTCCATCAGCAGGTCCAGGACGCTCGCCTGCACGGTGGCGTCCAGCGCCGAGGTGGGCTCGTCGGCGACGAGGAGTTCCGGGTCGCCGGCGAGGGCGATGGCGATGAGGATGCGCTGCAGCATGCCGCCGGAGAACTGGTGCGGGTAGGCCTTCCAGCGGGTCTCGGGGCGAGTGATGCGGACCTGGCCGAGCAGGTCGATGCCCCGCTCGCGGGCCTCTGCCTTGGAGAGTTCGGGGTGGCGCAGGCGGAGCGCGGCGCCGAGCTGCCGGCCGATGGTGTGGACGGGACTCAGGGCGGTCATCGGGTCCTGCGGGATCAGGGACACGGTCCGTCCGCGTACCGCGCGGGCCGCGCCTGGGTCGGCGACGACGTCCCGGCCGCCGATGCGGACGCTGCCCGACAGCACGGCGAGTCCCTCCGGCAGCAGGCGCAGGACGCCCATCGCGGTGGTGGACTTGCCGGATCCCGACTCGCCGATGAGAGTCACGGTCTCGCCGCGTCCGACGGTGAAGCTGACGCCGTCCACGGCCCGGACGACACCGTGTGCGGTGACGAGTTCGATCTGGAGGTCGCGGACGTCCAGCAGCGGTGTCATGCGCGCGCTCCCTTCCGGCGGCGCGTGCGGTCCCGCAGCCCGTCGCCCAGCAGATTGACACCGACCACGAGGAGGGCGATGACCAGTCCGGGCAGGGTGACCAGCCACCACGAGGTGGTGATGTAGGCCTGGCCGTCGGAGATGATCCGGCCCCAGGTGGCGAACGGCCGCTGCGGTCCGGCGCCGAGGAAGCTCAGCGCGCTCTCCAGCAGCACGGCCTGGGCGAGCAGGAGCAGCACGACGAGGCTCACCGGCCGGACGACATTGGGCACGACGTGCCGGGTGAGGACCGACCAGCCGCGCAGGCCCAGCACGCGGGCGGCGGCGACGTACGGCTTCTCGCGTTCGACCAGGACGAGGGAGCGGGTCAGCCGCGCCACCTCGGGCCACTGGGCGACGGCGATCACGCAGGTGATGACGGTGACCGACGGTCCGAACAGCGCGACGACGAGCAGCAGCATCATCAGCAGGGCAGGGCCAGCTGTGCCTCCAGGAAGCGGGAGACGAGCGCGTCGACCCAGCCGCCGAAGAAGCCGGCCGCCGACCCGGCGACGATGCCGATCAGGCCGGACACCAGGACCGCGAGGACCCCGACCGACAGGGACACCTGGCCGCCGTGCAGGATGCGCGACAGCAGGTCGCGGCCGAGCTGGTCGGTGCCGAGCAGATGCCCGGCGCTGAGCGGGGGCAGCCTCCGCTCGGCCAGGTCCTGGGCGTTGGCGTCCGGCAGAGGCAGCAGGTTCGCCAGGGCGACGGGCAGGACGACCAGGGCCGTGCAGACCGACCCGGCCCAGATCTTGAAGCGGGAGCCGCGCCGCTGCCGGGTCGCGGTGGCCCGGGCGAGGTCGCGGGCCGTGACGGCGCTGGGCCGCTCGGTGGGGGCGGCCGGGGTGGACGTGACACTGGCCATGGTCAGGCCGCCTTTCCGAGTCGTACGCGCGGATCGAACAGCGGGTAGGCGAGGTCGACGAGGAGCTGGACGAGGATCGCGAGGGTGGCCGTCACGAGGACGGTGGCCTGGATGAGCGGGTAGTCGCGGGTCTCCAGGGCGCGGACGACGAGCGAGCCGACGCCCGGCCAGCCGAAGACGACCTCGACGACCACGACACCGTTGAGCAGCGCCGCGAACCGGGTGCCGAGGGCGGTGACGAGCGGCACGGCGGAGTTGCGCAGACCGTACTGCCAGGTCAGGGCACGCTCACAGACGCCGCGGGAGCGGGCGACCGTGGTGTAGGGGGCGGCGAGGGCTGTGGTCATCTCGCGGCGCACCAGCCGTGAGACCAGGGCGAGTTGGAGGACGGCCACGGTCACGGTGGGCAGGACCAGGCCGCTCCACGAGGTGAAGCCGGAGGCCGGCAGTACCGGGAGCAGTACGGCGAAGACGGTCAGCAGCATCACGCCGGTCCAGAAGTCCGGCATCGACTGGCCGGTGATGGTGAGGACGTTGGCGCCCAGCTCCCGCTTGGTGTCGGCGCGCCGGGCCATCCACACGCCGAGCGGTACGGCGACGACGGTGGTGACCGCGATGGCGGAGACCGCGAGGGTGATGGTGTACGGCAGCCGGTCCATGACGACCTGGAACGCGGAGGCGTGGAAGGAGTAGCTGGTGCCGAGGTTCCCGGTGCACAGGTCGCGCAGGAAGACGCCGTACTGGGTGACCAGCGGTTCGTCGAGGCCGAACTGGGCGCGGATGCGGGCGAGGTCGGCGGCCGTGGCGCTGGGTGCGGCGTAGGCGGCGGCCGGGTCGCCGGGGGCCAGGCGCAGCAGCAGGAAGACCGTGGTGAGGGTGAGGAAGACGGCCAGCAGGCTCTGGCCGATGCGGCGGGCTAGGTAGGTGGCCACGGCTCAGCCCTCCAGTCGTACGGCGGACAGGTCGTAGCAGTTGAGCTTGAGCAGGCCCAGGTCGTGCACGCGCTCGCGGCGGGCGAGCAGTGTCTTGGGGGCGAACGCCCACAGGCTGGGCCAGGTGTTCCAGATGGTGTGCTGCACGGCGGCGAGCTTGCGGTCGCGGGCGGCGGCGTCCGTCTCGGTGGCGGCGTCCTCGAGGCGGCGCTGGACGTCGGGGATCACATAGCCCATGTAGGTGTCGCGGGTGCGTTCCCGTTCGGGGGTGCCGCCGTACATGCCCTGGAGGGACGTGAGCGCCTGGCCGGTGGTGCCGGGGAAGCCGTTGCCGATGACGTCCCAGTCGCCGCCGCGGCCCTGCCGCCACTTCAGGATGTCGCCGCCGGGTTCGAACTGGAGCAGGGAGGCCCGTACTCCGATGTCGCGGAACATGTCGGCGACGGCTTCCATGACGGAGGTGTCGGCGGCGAACTCGCCCGACTCCCAGATGACGCGGATCCGCAGGCCTTCGGCGCCCAGTTGCTTCAGCTGGGCTTTGGCCTTGCGCGGGTCGTAGGTGTAGGTCCCGGTGCGCACGGCGCCTTCGAGGGCGAGCGGGACGACTCCTTCGGCGGCCTCGGCGGAGTCCGTGAGGACGTCCCGGATCAGTGCCTCGCCGTCGATGGCGTGGGTGAGGGCGCGGCGGACGCGGGCGTCGGCCAGCGGATGGCCCTCGGGTTTGCGGAAGTTGTAGAAGAGCTGGGAGATGCGGACGCCGGAGGTCTCCTCGACGGTGACGCCCGGCAGGCCGGTGAGCTGCTCGGCCGAGTCCGGGGTGAGGGTGTCGACGACGTCGAGTTCGCCGCTGCGCAGGGCGATGACCCGGCTGGACTCCTCGGGCACGAAGCGCACCCGGACCCTGTCGACGTGGGGTGCGCGGCCCCAGTAGCGGGGATCGCGGGCGAGGGTGTACTCGCCGGCGCCGCTGTTCGCCTCGATCACCTTGTAAGGGCCGGAGCCGACGCCGCTCTGGAGTTCCTCGGGGCGGTTGGCGGCGGCCGGGGTGATGTGGATGTTGGCCATGAGGCGGTCGAGCACCGGCACCGGGCGCTTGGTGCGCAGCTTGAAGGTGCGCTCGCCGGTCTTCTCCACGGTGGGCAGCTCCGGGAAGAGCCCGAGCAGGAAGGAGCCGTTGACCTTGCCGTACATCTCCAGGGCGGTCGCGACGTCCTCGACGGTGACGGGGCTGCCGTCGGAGTAGCGCACGCCGTCGCGCAGCCGCACGCTCCAGGCGGTCGGCTCGGTCATGGCGAACCGGTCGGCGAGGACGAGCTGTACGCGCATGCCGGAGCCGATGCGGGTGAGGGCCTGGCGGACCGCGCGCTGCACGGTGACGGCCGCGTCGAACTGGTTGAGCTTGTTGTCGAGGCTCACCAGGGAGCGGTTCAGGCCGAGGGTGAGAGTGCCGGGGCCGGGGGCTCCGGTGGGTCCGGCGCAGGCGGACAGGGGACCGAGGGCGAGACCCGTGCCGCCGAGCGCGCCGAGGCGGAGCAGGGAGCGGCGGCGGAGGGGCTCTCGCAGGAGGGGGCGGTCCGGGGGTGCGTGGTGAGGGCTTGGGGTCATCGTCGACCTTCTCGCGTTCCGGGAGGCGACCGGCTCGTGGTGTTCGTGCGGCTCTCCCCTCGGCCCGGTCGAGGGCCCGGCCGGCGGGATACGAACAGGTGTCGCGCCGGAAAAGGTGGCACGGTTGCGCGAAGTGCGCAAGGGGTCTCGCGCATTTCGCGCAGTCCGTGTCATCATCAGTTTCCGAGGCAGCCCGACCGGGCCGCCCGAGGAGGTACCCGTGTCCCTCTCCACAGCCGGACCCGGTGGCCACGCCCAGGCCGCCCACCGGCCGGTGCTCGCCCTGGCCGACGACCTGTCCGGCGCCGCCGAGACCGCGGTGGCGCTGCGCTCCCCCGCCCGGATCCTGCTGGGGCCGGTTCCCGCGTCGGTGGCGTCCGCGCCCGGCGAGGCGGTCGTGGTCGACCTCGACTCGCGGCAACTGCCCGTGGCGGAGGCGGCGCGGGCCGTACGCGATCTCACGCGGACGGTTCCCGCCGGAACGGTCCTGTTCAAGAAGGTCGACTCGCTGCTGAGGGGCAACCTGTCCGCCGAGACCGCCGCCTATGCGCGCGGCGGCGCGGGCGTGGTGATCGCGACCACGCTGCCGGCGGCCCGGCGCACGGTCCGGGGCGGCGTCGTCCACCTCGACGGGGTCCCGCTGCACGAGACGGACGCCTGGCGCGCCGAGACCCGGCCCGCGCCGCCCTCGGTCGCCGCCGCACTCGGCGACCTGCCGACCGCCCCCGTGCCGCTCACGGCCGTGCGCGGCGCGCCCGGCACTCTGCGCGAAGCGCTGCGTGCGCGTTTCGCGCAAGGTAGGCATCCGGTGTGCGACGCGGAGACCGAGGCCGACCTCGACGCGATCGCCGCGGCGGCCCTCGAACTGGGTCCCGGCATACGGCTGTTGGGCACGGGCGGACTCGCGGGCGCGCTGGGGCGGCTCCTGGGCACCTCAGGGGAGAGCGCCCTCACCCCCGGGGACGTCGTCCGGCCGCTGCTGATCGTCGTCGGTACGGCCGAGCCGTCCGCCCGGGAACAGGTCGCGCACCTCGTCGCGGACGGAGCCCACCACGTCACCCTCACCACCCGCGAGCTCCTGCACTCGCCGCGACGGCTGGCACCCCCGGTCGCCGCCGTCACGGTCGTCCGCATCACCGGGGCGGCCAGCCCCGCCCTGGCGCGCCGGCTGGTCGCGGCGCTCGCCGACGCCGTCGCCGACGCGGCGCACGACTGCGACCTGGTCCTCACCGGTGGCGAGACCGCCCGCCACGTCCTGGACGCCCTGCGCATCACCGACCTGCGCCCACTCGGCCAGGTCCACCACGGTGCGGTGGTCTCCCTGACGCCCGACGGCCGCTCGGTCGTCACCCGGCCCGGCAGCTACGGCGAGGCCGACTCGCTGCGGCGCATCGTCCGGGCCCTGCGCCCCGCACCCGCACCCGCACCCGCACCCGCACCCGCACCCGCACGCCACGTTCCCACTGACCCCACAGGAGTAGCCCCGTGAACGCAGCCCCCTCCGCCGCCACCGCCGACCAGGCCTCCGCGGCCACCCGGCCGCTCCCGGTCATCGCCGTGACCATGGGCGACGGCGCGGGCATCGGGCCCGAGGTCATCGTGCCGGCGCTGCTGCACCCCGACACCCTGCGCGACTGCCGTCCCGTGGTCGTGGGCGACGCCGAGCGCCTGCGGCAGGCCGCCGGCGTCCTCGGTGTCACCTGCGAGATCGTGCCCGTCGATGATCCGGCCCAGGCGGAGTTCACGCCCGGCCGCGTCAACGTGATCGACCTCGGGCTGCTCCCCGCCGACCTGCCGTGGGGCGAGCTGTCCGCCGTCGCGGGCGACGCCGCCTACCACTACGTACGCGTGGCCGCCGAACTCGCGCTGCGCGGTGAGGTGGACGGCATCTGCACCGCCCCGCTCAACAAGGAGGCGCTGCACGCCGCCGGCCACCTCTACCCCGGCCACACCGAACTCCTCGCCCATCTCACGGGCGTCGAGGAGGTGTCGATGATGCTGTCCACGCCCAAGGTGAAGGTCATCCACGTCACCACCCACATCGGGCTGATCGACGCCGTCAACCGCATCGAGCCCGGTCTGGTGGAGCGCACGGTGCGTCGCGGGCACGAGGCGATGGTGCGCGCCGGGACCGCCGACCCTGTGATCGGCGTGTGCGGCATCAACCCGCACGCGGGCGAGAACGGCCTGTTCGGCTACGGCGAGGAGGAGACGAAGATCGTCCCGGCGCTGGAGGCGGTGCGCGCCGACGGCATCGACGCGCGCGGCCCGCTGCCCGCGGACACGGCGTTCTACCTGGCCTCGCGCGGCGACTACGACCTGATCGTCGCGATGTACCACGACCAGGGGCACGGCCCCGTCAAGGTCCTGGGCATCGAGGCCGGGGTCAACCTCACCGTCGGCCTGCCCGTCATCCGCACGTCCGTCGACCACGGAACGGCCTTCGACATCGCCGGTACCGGCCGGGCGGAGGCCGGTAGCATGGTCGAGGCCCTGCGCCAGGCCGCCGAGATGTCGACCGCTCCGGCCGCCCGCTGACCGCGGTTCGCGGGAGGTACGTGTGCGGCCCAGGATCTTTGCCCAGGACCTTTAAGGACACCAAGAACCGATGTCTGTGATCGGATCCAAGGCGCGGCGCGACCGCATCGTCCACCTCGCCACCACCACCGGTCTGGCCAGCGTGGAGGAGCTCTCCCAGCTGTTCGGTGTGACGGCCTCGACCATCCGCCGCGACCTGGCCAAGCTCACCACGGACGGCCGTCTCGCCCGCACCTACGGGGGTGCCATGGCGCTGGCCGCGCACCCCGAGGCGTCGCTGCGGCAGCGCGTCGGCGAGGCCTTCGAGTCCAAGCAGGCCATCGCGCGCTGGGCGGCGGCACAGGTGCGGCCCGGCGAGACGCTGCTGCTCGACGCCGGCTCCACGGTGGGCGCGCTCGCCCATGAGCTGCGCACGGCCGAGGACATCACCGTGGCGACCACCGGACTCACCGCCCTGCAGGCGCTGTCCGACGTCGAGACGGTGCACGTGGAGTGCCTCGGTGGCACCCTGCGCCCGCTCAGCCAGGGCTTCGTCGGGCCGCTCACGGAAGCGGCCCTGGAGCGCATGACGTTCGACCGGGTCTTCCTCGGCACCGACGGCATCTCCCCCGAACTCGGCATCTGCGAGGCGGACCTGCGCCAGACCCGCCTCAAGGAACTGATGGCCCGCCGCGCCGACCACGTCTACGTCCTCGCCCACGCGGCGAAGTTGGGCCGCCGCCCCTTCCACGCCTGGACGGCTCTCTGCGAAGGCTGGACGCTGGTGACGGACGACACGGCCGACCCGAGCGTGCTCGGGAGCTGCGGGCGCGGGGGGTGCTGACCGTGACGACGACGCCGGAGCCGGTGACCGTCGCAGGTCAGAGCTGAACCGTGCCCGTCGGCGTAGCGCTCGGCGCCTGCGTCCCGCTGCTCCCGAAGCGGATCCCCTTCGCCTCCTTGCCGATCGCGCTCAGCACGATCACCACGGCCAGAGTGGGCAGGATGGTCCACGCCATCGCGGACGGATACCCGTGGCGCTCGGCGAGGGCCTCCTGGATCGGCAGGTTGAGCGCGGCGACCAGATTGCCCAGCTGGTAGGTGACGCCCGGGTAGAAGCCACGGACGGCGTCCGGACTCATCTCGGTGAGATGCGCGGGAATGACGCCCCAGGCTCCCTGTACGCACACCTGCATCAGGAAGGACGACAGCATCAGCCAGCCGACGGTCGTGGAGAGCACGAAGAACGGCACCACGACCAGGCCCCCGGCCGCCGCGATCATGATGGTCCGGCGGCGGCCCAGCCGCTCGGAGTACGCGCCGAGCAGCACACCGCCGATGATCGCGCCGATGTTGTAGACCACGGCGATGGCGATCGAGGTGTTCGCGGAGAGGCCGAGGCCCTTCTTCACGAACGTCGGGTAGATGTCCTGCGTGCCGTGCGACATCCAGTTGAAGGCCGTCATCAGCGCGACCAGGTAGACGAAGCGCCGCAGCACCGCCGGGTCCCTGAACACCTGGTGCGCGGGCGTGCGGTTGAGCCGGACGCTCTTCTCCCACACCTCGCTCTCCTCCACCCGGCTGCGCACCCACAGCGCGACCAGGGCGGGCAGCAGACTGAAGGCGAACAGGCCCCGCCAGCCGAAGGCGGGCTCGATGACGAAGAACGCCACGGCGGCCAGCAGGTACCCCAGCGAGTAGCCGCTCTGCAGCAGGCCCGACCAGAAGCCGCGCCGGGCGGGCGGGATCTTCTCCATGGCCAGGGCCGCGCCCAGGCCCCACTCGCCGCCCATCCCGATGCCGTACAGCAGCCGCAGCACGAGCAGCACCGTGTAGTTCGGCGCGAAGGCACAGGCGAAACCGACGATCGAGTAGAAGACGACGTCCACCATGAGCGGGACGCGGCGGCCTTTGCGGTCCGCCCACATGCCGAAGAGCAGCGCGCCGATGGGCCGCATCACCAGCGTCGCGGTGGTGAGGAAGGCCATGTCGGTCAGTGAGACGTGGAAATCGTCGGCTATCTCGCTGTAGACGAGCACGACCAGGAAGTAGTCGAACGCGTCCATCGCCCAGCCGAGATAGGCGGCCACGAAGGCATTGCGCTGATCCTTGGTCAGACCCGCTGCCTGTGCCTTCACTGTGTTCAGCATGGTGGCCTCCCGAAGTCCGCAGCCGAGGCTAGGTTCGGGGCGGCGGGAATCGGGCAAAGCGCGGACCAGGATTGGACCAAGGCCGCAGCAGGTCCGTCAGCGGCCGGGCATGCGTCTCCCGGGCGCTGTCGCCTCGTCCAGGAGGCGGCGGAAGGTGGGGCATTCCATGTGGCTCGGCGCGGGGCACGCGGCGGCGTGCCGCAGGGAGTCGCGCAGGACGGCGAGTTCGCGGATCCTGCGGTCCAGGGCGTCGGCCTTGTCCGCCAGCATCCGCCGGTCGATGCGCGGCTGCCCGTCCGGCGCGACCATGTGCGCGATCTCGTCGAGGGAGAACCCGGCCGTCCGCCCCAGCGCGATGAACGCCAGCCGCTCCAGGACGCCGGGGTCGTACTGGCGGCGCAGGCCCCGCCGGCCGCTGGAGGCGATCAGCCCCTTCTCCTCGTAGAACCGCAGGGTCGAGGCGGGTACCCCGGCGCGCTGCGCCACTTCGGCGATGTCGAGTTCTGTCATTGCCTTGACCTCAAGTCCACTTGAAGTAAAACACTGTCATCCCGAGCCCGACGAGGGCAAGCAGAAGGAGACCACGAGCATGGACGCCGAGCGCAGGACCGACGACGAACAGGCCGCCCGCTGGAACGCAGGCGCCGGCCACGCGTGGGTCGATCTCCACGCGGTGCTGGACGAGATGTTCAGGCCCTTCGAGCGCCTGCTCGTCGAGGCCGTGGCCGGCGAGCGGGCGGGCCGTGTGCTCGACGTGGGCTGCGGTACGGGCGGCATCACACGGGCCGTCGCACGACGGGTCGGCAGTTGCGTCGGTGTCGACATCTCCGGCCCGATGATCGACGCGGCACGGGCCTGGTCCGAGCAGGAGGGCGTGCCGGCGTCCTTCGTGCGCGCCGACGCCCAGGAGCACCCGTTCGAGCCCGGCACCTTCGACGCCGTCATCTCGCGTTTCGGTGTCATGTTCTTCAACGACCCCGTACGGGCCTTC
This sequence comes from Streptomyces tuirus, assembly GCA_018195615.1. Taxonomy (GTDB): domain Bacteria; phylum Actinomycetota; class Actinomycetes; order Streptomycetales; family Streptomycetaceae; genus Streptomyces; species Streptomyces tuirus_A. The sequence goes on from JAGTPG010000002.1 coordinate 826,595, forward strand.
GCCAATCTCCGCAGCGCCGTCCGGGACGAGGGCGCGCTCCGGTTCGTCGTCTGGCGCGATCCGGCCGAGAACCCGTTCATGACGACGGCCGAGCGCGCCGCCAGGCCGTTCCTGCCGGACCTTCCCGCGCGCCGCCCGGACGAGCCGGGCCAGTTCGCCTTCGCGGACCCGGACAGGATTCGCCGCGTCCTCTCCGAGAGCGGGTGGTCCGGCATCGACATCCGGCCGATCGACGTGGTCTGCGCCTTGCCCGAGCGGGAACTGGTCCGCTACTTCACCCGGCTGGGTCCGCTCGGCATGTTCCTGCCCGAGGTGGAGGACGAGCGGACCCGCGCCCAGGTGGTCGAAACGGTCCGGGCCGCCTTCGACCGCTTTGTGCACGGCTCGGAAGTCCGTTTCACCGCGGCCTGTTGGACGGTCGGCGCCCGGGCCGCGGAGGCGAAACTTTCGTGAGGTCCGGCCCTCTTTCCTGACTGCGGGCGCCCGGCGCATAGTGAGATCCCTATGACTCCGAAGAAGGCCCTGGTGGTGCGCGGCGGCTGGGAGGGGCACCAGCCGGTCGAGGCGACGGAACTGTTCCTGCCCTTCCTCCGGGACAACGGGTACGCCGTCCGGGTCGAGGAGTCGACCGACGTCTACGCCGACGCCACCGCGATGGCCGGCACCGACCTCGTCGTGCAGTGCGTCACGATGTCGGAGATCACCCGTGAGCAGCTGGCGGGACTGTGTGCCGCGGTCGTGGCCGGCACGGGTTTCACCGGCTGGCACGGTGGCATCGCCGACTCGTTCCGCGCCTCCTCCGACTATCTGCACCTGGTGGGCGGCCAGTTCGCCACTCACCCGGGCAGGGAACCGTGCGAGCGCCGGGGCGGGGCGGAGGACAACTTCCTGCCGCACACCATCAGCCTCACCGAGGCCGGACGCGAACACCCCGTCACCGCGGGGATCGAGGACTTCGAGCTGCACACCGAGCAGTACTGGGTGCTCCACGACGACCTCATCGACGTCCTGGCCACCACCACCCACCCGACCCGGCCGTGGGAGCCCTGGCACCGGCCGGTCACCTCACCGGCGGTCTGGACCCGCCGGTGGGGCGCCGGGCGGATCGTGGTGACGACTCCGGGGCACAGCGTCGACGTCCTCGAGAACCGCAACGTCCGCACCGTCATCGAGAGGGGCATGCTGTGGGCGACGCGCACCGCATCGGTGTCGTAGGGCTCGGAGTGATCTCCGGCGCGTACCTGGACACGCTCACCGGCCGTCCCGCCGTGCGGGTCACCGCGGTCGCCGACCTGGACGCCTCCCGTTCGGCGGCGGTCGCCGCCGAACGGCCCGGCGTCCGGGCGCTCACGGTCGAGGAGTTGCTGAGCAGCCCGGACGTGGACACGGTGCTGAACCTCACCACGCCCGCCGCGCACGCCGCGATCGCCCTCGGCGCCATCGGCCACGGCAAGAACGTCTACGGGGAGAAGCCGCTCGCCGCCACGCCGGCCGACGCGCACGCCGTCCTCGACGCCGCCGCGAAGGCAGGCGTGGGCGTGGGATGTGCGCCGGACACCGTCCTGGGCACGGGCGTCCAGACGGCCCGCGCGGCGGTGGAGGCCGGAAGCATCGGACGCCCCCTGTTCGCCTCGGCCGTGATGGTCACCCCGGGCCACGAACGGTGGCATCCCCAGCCCGACTTCTACTACACCGCCGGCGGCGGCCCCCTGCTCGACATGGGCCCGTACTACCTCACGTCCCTGATCCATCTGCTGGGTCCGGTGCGTGCCGTGATCGGTGCGGCCGGGCGACTGCGCCCCGAGCGCGTCATCGGTTCGGGGCCGCGCGCGGGCGAGCGCATACCGGTCGAGGTGGACAGTCATGTCTCCGGTGTGCTGGAGCACGTGAACGGGGCGCTGACGACCATCACGACGAGCTTCGACGGTGTGGCGACCACGGCCGCGCCGATCGAGGTCCACGGTGAGACGGGAACCCTGTCGGTCCCCGACCCGAACCGCTTCGACGGCGAGGTGCGGCTCCACCCGCTCGGCGACACACGGTGGCACGCCCTCCCCACGTCGGCGGGGTACGAGGACGGGGCACGGGGCGTCGGGCTGCTGGACTTCGTCACCCCGGGCGGGCGGCGCGCGAACGGCGAACTCGCGCTGCACGTGCTGGAGACGATGACCGCCCTGCTCCGCTCCTCGGCCGAGGGACGGCGCATCGAACTGACGACGTCGGCGGAGGTACCCCCGCCTGTTCCGCTGACTCCGGCCCAGGGCTGGCGAGGCCGGACCGCACCCAGCCCGGCGTGAGGCGGTCAGTCGACGGGCCAGGTGTGTGCGGGCGCGTTCATGTGCATGTAGTCCATGTACGTCGAGGTCATCTGCCGCAGTGCCTCACGCCGGTCGGAGATGCCGGCCTTCTCCAGATGGTGGACGGCCTCCGCCTGCCACAGGGCGCCGTTGCGGGCGGTGACGCAGCGCTGCTCGATGATGCCCAGCAGGGGTTCGCGCCACACCGCGTCCATACCGGCCAGCTCCAGACCCCGGTGGGCGAGCGGCAGCAGGCGCCGCAACACCAGTTCAGTGACGGGCACCTCGCCCACGCCGGGCCAGTAGAGGCGGGCGTCGATACCGTCGCGGGACGCGGTGTGCAGGTTCTCCTCGGCGACCGCGAAGGACATCCGCGTCCACACCGGCCGGTCCTCGTCGACCAGGGCCCGGGTCAGTCCGTAGTAGAAGGCGCCGTTGGCGATGATGTCGGCGACGGTCGGGCCGGCGGGCAGGACCCGGTTCTCGATGCGCAGGTGCGGGCCGCTCCCGGTGACGGCGTAGACGGGGCGGTTCCACCGGTAGATCGTGCCGTTGTGCAGGGTCAGTTCGCCCAGTTGCGGGACGCCGCCGCGGTCGAGCACCTCCTGGGGGTCCTCGTCGTCGCACAGCGGAAGCAGGGCCGGGAAGTAGCGGACGTTCTCCTCGAAGAGGTCGAAGACGCTGGTGATCCAGCGCTCCCGAACCACACCCGGGGCCGTACGCCCTGGGCCTTGATCTCCTCGGGGCGGGTGTCGGTGGCCTGCTCGAACAGCGGGATGCGGGTCTCGCGCCACAGTTCCCTGCCGAACAGGAAGGGCGAGTTCGCCGCCAGGGCGATCTGCACCCCGGCGATGGCCTGGGCGGCGTTCCAGTAGTCGGCGAACTGCTTGGGGGCGACCTGGAGGTGGAACTGGGTGCTGGTGCAGGCGGCCTCGGGCGTGATGGTGTCGGCGTACGTCGACAGGCGCTCCACTCCGTCGACCGTGATCCGCAGGTCCTCGCCCCGCGCCGCGAAGATCTGCTCGTTGAGCAGCCGGTACCGCGGGTCGCCGGAGAGGGCGGTCTCGCTCACGTCCGACTCACCCAGGGTCGGCAGGATGCCGACCATGATCAGGTGCGCGCCCACGGCCGAGGCGCGGTCCTCGGCGTGGTTGAGGGCGTCCCGGATCGCCTGCTCCCAGGCGCCGGGGCCGCCCGCCGTCAGCTCGCGCGGCGGGATGTTGATCTCCAGGTTGAAACGGCCCAGCTCGCTCGACCAGGCCGGGTCGGCGATCGCCCGGAGCACGTCGGTGTTGCGCATCGCCGGCAGACCGTGGTCGTCCACCAGGTTGAGCTCGATCTCCAGCCCGACCCGGGGGCGCTCGCTCTCGAAGCCGGACTCGCTCAGCATCCGGGCCAGCACTTCGAGGTCGGTGTGCATCTTGCCCCGGTACCGACGGCGGTCCTCCCGTGTGAACACCAGGGCCGGCACGTCACGTCCCATCGCGCCCCTCCCGAGTTCCCTCGGCGGATAGCTCTCGTCCCAGAGTCGCACCTTGTCGCGACGGCCGCACCCACCTAGCCTGAGTTTGTGCCGCAAATAAACAAATCCCGAACGCACAGTGCCGTGCCGGGCGACGGCAGCTCCCTCCACCGACTCCGTGTCGCGATCACCGTCTTCTTCGCCCTGGACGGCTTCATCTTCGCCGGCTGGGTCGTGCGCATCCCCGCCATCAAGGAACAGACCAACGCCTCCGCCAGCGCCCTCGGTCTCGCCCTCCTGGGCGTCTCGGCCGGAGCCGTCATCACCATGATCCTCACCGGGCGCCTGTGCCGCCGCTACGGCAACCACCAGGTCACCGTGGTCTGCGCCGTCCTGCTCTCGCTCAGCGTCGCCCTGCCCCCGCTGACCCACTCGGCCCTGGCGCTCGGCCTGGTCCTGCTGCTCTTCGGCGCCGCGTACGGCGGGATCAATGTCGCGTTCAACAGCGCCGCGGTCGATCTGGTGACCGCGCTGGGGCGGCCGATCATGCCCAGCTTCCACGCGGCGTTCAGTCTGGGCGGCATGATCGGAGCGGGCCTGGGCGGACTGGTCGCGGGTGCCCTCTCCCCCACCCGGCATCTGCTGCTGCTCACGGTCGTCGGGCTGCTGGTGACGGCCGTGGCGGGCCGGACGCTCCTGCGGTGCGAGCCCCCGGTGCCGCCGGAGCGCAGGCGGCCCGAGGAGAGCGCCCCGCGCCGGCTGGACGGCCGTACCCGGGGCCTGGTGCTCGTGTTCGGCCTGATCGCGGGGTGCACGGCGTACGGCGAGGGGGCGCTGGCCGACTGGGGTGCGCTCCACCTCGAGCAGGACCTGGACGCCTCGCCGGGCGCGGCGGCCGTCGGCTACTCCTGCTTCGCGCTCGCCATGACGGTGGGCCGCCTGACCGGCACGACGCTCCTGGAACGCCTGGGGCGGACCAGGACGGTCGTCGTCGGCGGCACCACCGCCGCGGCCGGGATGCTGCTCGGCTCGCTCGCCCCCTCCCTGTGGGCGGCCCTGCTCGGGTACGCGGTGACGGGCATCGGCCTCGCGAACCTCTTCCCCGTGGCGGTGGAACGGGCGGGCGCGCTCGCCGGCCCCAGCGGGGTCGCCACCGCCTCCACGCTGGGCTACGGCGGCATGCTGCTGGGACCACCCGCCATCGGGTTCATGGCGGACTGGTTCTCCCTCCCCACCGCGCTGACCAGCGTGGCGATCCTGGCGGCCCTGGCCGCGGCCATCGGCTTCACCACACGCCGCGCCACGGCCCGCTGACGGGCACAGGGGCTCGAGCCCTGCGGGCCACTGACACGTGACGCGTACGCGAACCCGAGCACCAGGGGCCGCAGAAGCCATTCGGCAACAAGCCCCGCAGCGCGTCGAACCGCCCGCCGGGCTCAGGCGTCGGGGGCCGCGTGGACCCGCTGGCCCTCGACGAAGGTCTGCAGCACGCGCGTGGCGGCGATCTCCTCGGGCGGGCCGGCGAACGGATCACGGTCCAGGACGACGAGGTCGGCCGACTTGCCGATGGTGATGCTGCCGGTGGTGCCGTCGAGGTGGTTCACATAGGCGCTGCCCGCCGTGTAGGCGGCGATGGCGGTCCCCAGGTCGAGGCGCTGCTCCGGGAGGAAGGCCGGCGTGCCGTCGGGTGCGTCGGGCGTGATCCGGTTGACGGCGACATGGATGGCCTGGAGCGGGTCGGGACTGCTGACCGGCCAGTCGCTGCCGGCGGCGAGGGTCGCGCCCGCCCGCAGCAGATCACCGAAGGGGTACTGCCACGCGCCGCGTTCGGCGCCGAGGAAGGGCAGGGTCAGTTCGTCCATCTGCGGTTCGTGCGCGGCCCAGAGCATCTGGAGGTTGGCGCTCGCGCCCAGGGCACGGAAGCGCGGAACGTCCTGGGGGTGGACGACCTGGAGGTGCGCCAGGTGGTGCCGGGTGTCGCACCGTCCGTTGGCGGTACGGGCGGCCTCCACGGCGTCGAGCGCCTCCCGTACGGCCCGGTCGCCGAGCGCGTGGAAGTGGACCTGGAAGCCGATCCCGTCGAGCGCGGTGACGTACTTCCTCAGCTCCCCCGGCTCGACGAAGCTGATGCCGCTGTTGTCCGAGGCGCAGCCGCAGCCGGTCAGATACGGGGCGAGCAGGGCGGCAGTGTGGTTCTCGGCGATGCCGTCCTGCATGATCTTCACGGTCGTGGCGCGGAACCGGCCCCGGCTCGACTCCGCCCGTCGGGCGTCCAGTTCGGGAATCTGCTCGGCACCCCGCTCGCGGTCCCACCACAGGGCGCCGACGACCCGGGCGGTGAGCAGCCCCCGGTCCACAGCGGTCCGGTAGCTGGGCGCCGGGTCGGTCATGTTGGCGTAGGCGCCGACGATGGCGTCCTGCCAGGCGGTGACGCCGTGGGAGTGCAGCACGGCCTGGGCCCGGAGCAGGGCGGCGAGTTGTTCCTCCGGCGTGGGCTCCGGCACCAGTTTGCCGACCAGGTGGACCGCGCCCTCCTGGAGCATGCCGGTGGGGTTCCCGGCGGCGTCGCGCTCGATGCGGCCGTCGGCGGGGTCGGGGGTACGGGCGTCGATGCCCGCGCGCTCCATTGCCCGGCTGTTGACCCAGGCGCCGTGGTGGTCGCGGTTGGGCAGGAAGACGGGGCGGTCCGGGACGATCGCGTCGAGGGCGGCGGCGGTGGGCGTGCCGCCGGGGAAGGCCTCCAGGGACCAGCCGCCGCCGGTGATCCATTCGGCCTCCGGGTGGTGGTCCGCGTAGGCCTTGATCCTGCGCAGGTACTCGCCCGGGTCGACGGTGTCGGCGAGATGGCACAGGCCGAGTTCGAGCCCCGCGCCCTGGGGGTGGACGTGGGCGTCCTGGAAGCCGGGCAGCAGCAGCTTCCCGGCCAGGTCGACGACCTCGGTGTCCGGCCCGATCAGCTCGCGCACCTCGTCGTGGCCGACGGCGGCGATCCGCCCGCCGCGCACGGCCACGGCGGTGGCGCGGCTGCCGGCGGGGTCGACGGTGTGCACGGTGCCGCCGGCCAGGACGAGGTCGGCGGGTCCCGTGGCCTGGGGGTGTGACATGCGGAAGAGCTCCATGGGGGTCAGACCGCGGTGCGGTCCATCGGGAGGGTGAGGGCCTCGGCGTCGGTACCGCGGCCGGTGGTGAAGTACGGCGCGTGTCTGACGTACTTGGCGACGGCGGCCATGCCGAGGCCGGCCAGCACGATCACGGCCGGCAGCGAGAACATGAACCAGCCGTTGTCCGGGGAGAGTTCGAAGTGGTCGGTCATGGTCAGGTAGGAGTATCCGAGGTAGCCGCCGAGGCCCAGCAGGACCAGCCCGGACAGGGCGGGCACGCCGACGGCGAGCAGTGCCTCCTGGGTCCCGCGTGCCGCGCGGAACGGAAGCGCACGGCGCAGGCGAGCGCGGTGAGGCCGTAGTAGAGGGCGACGATCAGGCCGATGGCGTTGACGGCGGCCAGCAGCATGTCGCTCAGCTCGGGGAGGGCGACGGCGAGCAGGGCGATCACGCCGGCGATGGCCATGACGACGACCGTCCCGACGGCGGGGGTGCCGTACCGCGGGTGGATCCGGGTCCACAGCGGGCCCATGGTACGGTCGCGGCCCATGGCGAGCAGCCCGCGCGCGGTGGGGATCAGGGTGGCCTGCACGGAGGCGACGGCGGAGAACATCAGCGCGACCAGGGGAAGGGTCGCCCAGGGTTCGGCGGCCAGCTTCTGTCCGAGGTACGGAAGGGCCTGTGGGCCGTTGCGGACGAGTTCGGCGAGGCTCATCTCCCGCTGGAAGGCGACCGAGGCGAACAGGAACAGACCGAGCATCGCGAAGAGGGCGATGAAGCCGCCCCGGGCCGAGTCGCCCGGCTTCCGGGTCTCCTCGGTGACGCTGAAGGCCGCGTCCCATCCCCAGAAGAAGAACACCGCGAGGACCAGGCCCTGGGCGAATGCGGTGCCGTCGGGGATCTCGAAGGGGTTGAACCAGGACAGCGAGACGGCCTGGTCGCCGGTGACCAGGGCCCAGCCGCAGAAGCCCAGCAGCACCGCGTACTCGAAGACCAGCAGGGCGAACTGGAAACGGGTGGTGGCTCGCATCCCGGTGACGGTCAGGGCCGTGAGGGCGAGCAGGACCACCAGCCCCACCGCCGTGCTGATGGCGGTGGACGACGGATCGAGGGTGATGCCGGCGAGGGTGTGCAGGCCGGTCCGGTTGGCGAAGATCAGGACGACCGAGCCCATGATCGCGCTGGTGTAGGCGCAGAAGATGACCGAACCGACCAGGGTGACCCAGCCGGTCAGGAAGCCGGGCCAGGGGCCGAGGGACTTGCCGACCCACACGTAGCCGTTGCCGCAGTTGGGTTCGGAGCGGTTGAGACGGGCGTAGGCGGTGGCGATGCCGAGCACCGGCAGGAACGCCAGCAGCAGGAGCGCCGGGGCATGGAGCCCCACGATGGACGCGATCGTGCCCATGCCGATGGCGATGCTGGTGGTGGCGGCGGTGCTGGAGGCGGCGAGGGCGACGCCGTCGACGACGCCTAGGGAACGGCGCAGGGCGGGGCGTGGCCCGGTGGACGGGCTCGGTGCGGACGACATGGAGGGCTCCTCGGGGCGAGGGAAGGGAAGAGCCGCGCGGGAATGCGATGGAACAGCCGAGGTCCCCATTGCGTCAATCCTGTTGACATAAGGCGGCCGGGCCCGTTCCCTGAGTGGCTGAGCAGACGGTCGGCCAGTACGAGAGGAGCCCGGTCATGTCCACCCGTGTCCCGCAGGAACGCAGACGCCGGCGGCCCACCCGCTCCGGGGTCCTGCTGTCGGAGGACCTGATCGTGACGACCGCCCTGCGGCTGATCGGCGAGCACGGCCCCGAGGCGCTGAACGTGCGCCGGCTCGGTTCGGCCCTGGGGTGCGACCCGAGCGCCCTGTACAGGTACTTCCACGGCACCGACGACCTGGTGCTCGCCATCGCCGACCGGATCATCGGCGACGCCATGGCGGGTTTCGTCCCCGGGGACGACTGGGTGGCCTCCCTGCGCGAGATGGCCCTGCGGGTCCGCGCCGGATACCTCGCCCACCCCCGCGCGGCCGCCCTCGCCGCCCACCGGGTGACCCGGCGCGGGAACGAGATCCAGGCCGTGGAGACGGGGATCGGCCTGCTGCTCTCGGCGGGTTTCGAGCCGGCCCGCGCCGCGCGGCTCTACCTGGCCTTCATCGACACCGTCCTCAGCCACGCCGCCGCGGACGCCGCGTTCGAGGCACTGCCGCGACAGCGGCGCGAGGCCGATCACCGGGCCTGGCGGAACGTCTACCAGGGCTTGGACCCGGCGAGGTACCCGGCACTCACCGCGGTCCGCCCCGAGCTGCCGTCGATGGCGGACAGCTCCTTCGAGGAGGCGGTGGACCTGATGCTGGAGGCACTGGCGGCGCGGGCCCCGGACGGGCGCTGAGACACCGGGGCGTACCGGCCTCGGCTCGCCCGCACCGGCGCCGGGTCGACGCCCGGCAGGGCGGGTGACAGCCCTCAGCCCTCCGCGCACCCCCTACCGGCAACAGGTCGACGCTGACGGGCCACGGCCGGCCTCGTCTCCGCAGGTAGGTGATCGGCACCCCGCATCGGGGTACCCGGGGCCTCGCCCGATCTGATCAACGGGCTCAGCCATGGAGAAGGAGGCAGACCCGTGACCGAACAGCAGCACCCCGGCGAGCAGCACCCCACCCCGGAGTTTCCCTCCCAGGACCAGCCGCACCCGGGCTGGACCGGCCCGATGGACCCGCCCCCGGACCACGGCGAGGAGTCCTACCGGGGCAGTGGCCGGCTGACCGACCGCAAGGCCGTGATCACCGGCGGGGACTCCGGGATCGGCCGCGCGGTGGCTCTCGCGTTCGCGCGTGAGGGAGCCGATGTGCTCTTCACCCATCTGGACGACGAGAAGGACGACGCCGCCGAGACCGCCCGACTGGTCGAGGAGGCCGGCCGGCGTGCCGTGCCCGTCTCCTGCGACGTACGGGAGGAGGCGAACTGCCGGGCGCTGATCGACCGTGCCGTCGAGGAGTTCGGCCGGATCGACGTCCTGGTGAACAACGCGGCGTACCAGATGTCGCAGCCCGACGGCATCGAGTCGATCTCCACCGAGCAGTTCGACCGGGTGATGCGCACCAACCTGTACGGCATGTTCTGGCTGTGCAAGCTGGCGCTGCCGCACATGCGGGAGGGCGGCAGCATCATCAACTCCACGTCGGTGCAGGCCTACAAGCCCAGCCCGCACCTGCTGGACTACGCGACGACGAAGGGCGCGATCGTCACCTTCACGCAGGGGCTGGCGCAGATGCTGATCGACAAGGGCATCCGCGTCAACGCGGTGGCACCAGGCCCGGTGTGGACGCCGCTGATCCCGGCGACGCTGCCGGACACGCAGACTTTCGGCAAGCAGGCGCCCATCGGGCGGCCCGCGCAGCCGGCCGAGATGGCTCCGGCGTACGTCTTCCTCGCCTCCCAGGAGGCGTCGTACATCACGGCCGAGATCGTCAACGCGACGGGCGGGACACCGCTGCCGTAGGCATCTCGGCCGCCGTCGTGAATCCCTGAGCCTCGAGCGCGCTCCATGCGGCAGACTCGGCGTCATGGAGACCGCCGACTTCCTGGAAGCACTGGAGACAGAGGGCCGGTTGCTGGCCGCGGCCGCCGGGGAGGCCGGGACGGACGCCAAGGTGCCGACCTGCCCGTCGTGGCAGGTACGCGACCTGTTGCGGCACACGGGGGCGGTGCACCGCTGGGCCGCGTCGTACGTCGCGGAGGGGCACGCCGAGCGCCGCCCCCTGAGTGAACCCACCGACATCGACGGCGCGGAGCTCGTGGCCTGGTATCGCGACAGCCATCGTCATCTCGTCGATACGCTGGCCGGCGCCGCGCCCGACGTGGAGTGCTGGGCCTTCCTGCCCGCGCCGTCCCCGCTGGCCTTCTGGGCCCGCCGGCAGGCGCACGAGACGGCCGTGCACCGCTTCGACGCGGAATCCGCGCGCGGCGGCGAACCGAGCGCGGTCACCCCGGAGTTCGCGACCGACGGCATCGACGAACTGCTGCGCGGCTTCCACGCCCGCTCCCGGAGCCGGGTCCGCACCGCCGAGCCGCGCGTCCTGCACGTGCGCACGGACGACACGGGCGCGGTGTGGACCGTACGGCTGTCTCCCGAACCACCCGTGACCACCCGGGGCGCGTCCGGGGAGGCCGAGTGCGAACTGGCCGGTCCTGCACAGCAGTTGTACTTCGCGCTGTGGAACCGGGTCGCGCTGCCGAAGGCCTCGGGCGACCAGGCGCTCGCCACGCTGTGGCGGGAGGCGTCGGCGATCTGAGGCCCGGTTCCGGAACGGGCTCAGTCGTCCATGAGCATCCGCGCCAGCACCGCGCGCTGCACGGGAAGCGTCTCGCCGTGCAGCGCGCGTCCCTTCGCGGTGAGCGCGACCTTCACGCCCCGCCGGTCCTCGGAGCACATGCCGCGCTCGACGAGTTCTTCCTTCTCCAGCCGGGCGATCAGCCGCGACAGCGCGCTCTGGCTCAGATGCACCCGCTCGGAGATCTCCTGGACGCGGTAGGAAGGCGCGCCGTTCGACGCCCGGCGCCCGGCGAGGACGTCCAGCACCTCGAAGTCACTGGCGCACAGGCCGTGGCCGTGCAGGGCCCGGTCGAGTTCGCACTGGGTGCGCGCGTGCAGCGCCAGTATGTCCCGCCACTGTTCCACGAGCGCCTGCTCGGCCTGCTCCGCCGTCATGCGCGGCACCGTAACAGAGAATCGATTTTATTGCACAAGAATTAAATGCATTTGCATCGCATGTATACGCATGTACTGTCTCCGGCATGACCTCTCCGCTCAACACCCCCACGTCCGACGGACGTTGGACCCCCCGGCTCTGGGGCACCCTGCTGGTGCTCTGCGCCGCGATGTTCCTGGACGCTCTGGACGTCTCCATGGTCGGCGTCGCACTGCCGTCCATCGGCGCCGACCTCGGCCTGTCGACCTCGGCGCTGCAATGGATCGTCAGCGGCTACATCCTGGGCTACGGCGGCCTGCTGCTGCTCGGCGGCCGGACCGCGGACCTGCTGGGCCGGCGCCAGGTCTTCCTGGTGGCCCTGGCCGTCTTCGCGCTGGCCTCGCTGCTCGGCGGCGTCGTCGACTCGGGGCCGCTGCTCATCGCCAGCCGCTTCGTCAAGGGCCTGAGCGCGGCCTTCACGGCCCCCGCCGGCCTGTCGATCATCACCACCACGTTCCCCGAAGGCCCGCTCCGCAACCGCGCGTTGGCCATCTACACCACCTGCGGCGCCACCGGCTACTCGATGGGACTGGTCTTCTCCGGCCTGCTCACCGAGGCCAGCTGGCGGCTCACGATGCTCCTGCCCGCCCCCATCGCGCTGATCGCCCTGCTCGTGGGCCTGAAGCTGCTGCCGCGCAGTGAGCGCGAGCGCGGCACGGGCGGCTACGACATTCCCGGTGCCGTCCTCGGCACCGCCTCGATGCTGCTGCTCGTCTTCACGGTCGTCGAGGCGCCAGAGGTGGGCTGGGGGTCGGCCCGGACCGTCCTGTCCTTCGCCGCCGTGGCGGTGATGCTGGCGGCCTTCGTCGCCGTCGAGCGCCGCAGCCCCAGCCCGCTGATCCGGCTCGGCGTGCTGCGCTCGGGGCCCCAAGTGCGGGCGCAGCTGGGCGCGTTGACGTTCGTCGGCAGCTACATCGGCTTCCAGTTCCTGGTCACGCTGTACATGCAGCAGCTGCTCGGCTGGTCCGCGCTGCACACGGCCCTGGCCTTCCTGCCGGCCGGTGCGCTGGTGGCGCTGTCCGCGACGAAGGTGGGGGCCGTCATCGACCGGTTCGGCACGGCCCGGCTGATCGTGCTCGGCTTCGCCCTGATGGTCGCCGGTTACGTGCTGTTCCTGCGCATCGACCTGAACCCGGTCTACGCGGCGGTGATCCTGCCGACGATGCTGCTGGTCGGCTCGGGCTTCGCGCTGACCTTCCCGTCCCTCAACGTCCAGGCCACCAACGGCGTCGACGAGCACGAGCAGGGCATGGTCTCCGGACTGCTCAACACCTCGGTCCAGGTGGGCGGCGCGATCTTCCTCGCCGTGGTGACGGCGGTGGTGACCGCGAACGCCCCGAGGGCGGCGCCGTCTCCCCGCAGGCCGTTCTCGACAGCTACCGTCCCGGCCTGACGGTCGTGACGCTGATCGCCCTCGCCGGCCTGCTGATCACCCTCACGGGCCTGCGGACCCGCCGGGAACAGCCGTCCGTCGTGGTCGCCAAGTCCACCCCCAGGGATGCGGAGCGCGTCACCGTACGCGACTAGGCCGCGTCTGACCATTCCCGTCAGGGGAACGCCTCCGGCCGTGCGCCCGGCGGGCTGCCTTGCCCGCCGGGCGCACTCCTGTTTGACTCGCTGTATGACGCATCACGAGGGACGGCGCACTCAGGCCGAACGGGACGCGATCACCGTCGAGATCGGATACGCGCTGTGCAGTGCGGTCTTCGCGGCGGCGGTCGTCTTCGGGGCCGTGGCCGGGCCCGCGCTGCTCTTCGACCTCCCGGACACGACGGAGCGCCTGCTGCTGCGCGGCGGACTCGTGCTCGCGCCCGTCCTCTTCGCCGCCCGGGTCGTCAGTGTGCTGGTCCGGTTCCGGTCGGCGGGTCAGCCCAGCCAGCCCGGCCGCACCAGCCCCGACTCGTAGGCGAGCACGACCAGTTGGGCCCGGTCGCGGGCGCCGAGCTTCACCATGGTGCGGCTGACGTGGGTCTTGGCGGTGAGCGGGCTGACCACCAGACGGCGGGCGATCTCCTCGTTGGACAGACCGATGCCGACCAGGGCCATCACCTCCCGCTCCCGCTCGGTGAGCCGGCCCAGGGCACCGGCCGCCGCCGGTTCCTTGGAACGGGCCGCGAACTCGGCGATCAGACGGCGCGTCACACCCGGCGACAGCAGCGCGTCGCCCGCGACCACCGCCCGTACCGCGCGCAGGAGTTCGTCCGGCTCGGTGTCCTTGACCAGGAAGCCGGAGGCGCCCGAGCGGATCGCCTCGAAGACGTACTCGTCGAGCTCGAAGGTGGTGAGCATGACCACCTTGACGTCCGCGAGGGCCGGGTCCTCGGTGACCCGGCGGGTCGCGGCCAGGCCGTCGAGCGCGGGCATGCGGATGTCCATCAGGACGACGTCGGGCCGCAGCTCGCGGATCCGGCGCACGGCCTCCTCGCCGTCGGCGGCCTCGGCGGCCACCTCGATGTCCGGCTGAGCGTCGAGCAGCGCCCGGAACCCCGCCCGGACCAGTGACTGGTCGTCGGCGAGCAGTACGCGGATCACCGGACCTCCTCAAGTGGTTGTCTGCTACGGCTCACCGGTCGGCGGACGCCGTCAGCGGCAGTACGGCGAGCACCCGGAAACCGCCGTCCGGGCGGGTCCCCGCCTCGATGGTGCCACCCAGCGCGGTGGCCCGCTCCCGCATACCGGCCAGCCCGTTGCCGCTGCCGCCGGCGTCGGCGCCGGTCGCGGGCCCGTCGTCGTCGACGCGCAGCCGCAGCACGCGGTCGTCGTGCGCGAGGTGGATCCGCGCGTGCCGCGAACCCGAGTGCCGAACGACGTTGGTCAGGGCCTCCTGGACGATCCGGAAGGCGGCGAGGTCCGTGCCGGGCGCGAGGCGCGGCGGCTCCCCCTCGACATCCACGGTCAGGCCCGCGCTCGCCGCCTGCTCCACCAGCTCGGGCAGCCGGTCGAGTCCGGGCGCGGGGGCGCGGGCGCGTCACCGGGCGTGCGCAGGGTGTCGAGCACCTGGCGCACCTCGCCGAGCGCCTCCTTGCTCTTGGCCTTGATCGTGGTGAGCGCCGTACGGGCCTGCTCGGGGTCGGTGTCGAGGAGCGCGAGGCCGACACCCGCCTGCACATTGATCACGGAGATGCTGTGCGCGAGGACGTCGTGCAGTTCCTGGGCGATCCGCAGCCGCTCCTCGTCGGCCCGCCGGCGCGCGGCCGCGGCCCGCTCGGCCCGCTCCCGGACCCACTGCTCGCGCCGGACCCGGAACAGCTCCGCCACCGCCGTGATCGCCACCACCCAGGTGGCGACCACGATCTCCTCGCCCCACGAGACGGACGAGTCCCCCGACGGGGGCAGCCACTGGTAGAGCCAGTGGGCCACCAGGACGTGCCCGGCCCACAGCGTTCCCATCGCGGCCCACGCCGCGAGGCGATGCCCGGCGACGATGGCGCTGAAGCAGGCCAGGGCGACGGTGAAGAGCACCGGCCCGTACGGGTATCCGGCTCCCAGGTAGAGCATGACGGCGCCCGCCGTGCCGAACACCACGGCCACCGGATACCGCTTCCGCCACAGCAGCAGCACCCCGGCCACCAGGAGCAGCACGCGCGCGAACGGGTCCAGGGCCGCCCGCTGGCCCTCCTGCCCGTGCGCGGCGAAATTGGAGCCGACCAGCACGAAGACCGTCACGAAGACGGTGGACCGCCAGGGCCACCGGGGCGCCCGCTCCCCGTCCACCCACCGGTCCCACCAGGGAGGCCCGTGCCGCCACCACTGCGGCGGGCCGCCCCGCACACGCTGCTCGTCCATACCGGCCACGCTAGACGCCACGCACCCGGAGCGGCGTCACCCAGCCGTGGTGATCAGGCGTACTCCCCGGGAAGTACGGCGCCTGTCGAGGCGTCGGGACCTAGGCAGCCGGCCCCCGCTGCGGATACACCAGCCCCACCCCGTGGGCGAGTTGCCCCGCCGCGTGCCGGAAGAACACCTCCCGGTCCTCCACCACCCGGTTGAACTGCCCGAACAGCTCGAACCCGACCAGCCCGTACAGCTGGGCCCAGGCCGCGACGAGGGCCGTGACCACCTCCGGAGGCAGGTCCGGCGCGAGGTCGGCGGCCATCCGCTCGGCCTCGGGACGCAGCTCGGCCGGGAGCGGGGGCCGGGCCAGGCCGAGGCCGCGGTAGGCGTCGCGCACGATGCCGATGAGCAGGAGTCCGACGCGAGCGGCGGCCGGGACGGTGGTCTGCGGGGCGGTGTAGCCCGGGACGGGCGATCCGTAGATGAGCGCGTACTCGTGGGGGTGCCCGAGCGCCCAGCCGCGGACCGCCTCGCACACCGCGATCCAGCGCTGGCGGGGCCCGGCGCCGGCGGCTGCCTCGTGCGCGGTCTCGGCGGCCTCACCGAGGGAGTCGTAGGCGTCGATGATGAGGGCCGTCAGCAGGTCGTCACGGCTGGGGAAGTAGCGGTACAGCGCGGAGGAGACCATGCCGAGCTCGCGGGCCACGGCCCGCAGCGAGAGCCTGGCGGCGCCCTCGGCTGCGAGCTGTCTGCGGGCCTCGTCCTTGATGGCCGCGGTGACTTCGATCCTGGCCCGGGCACGGGCGCCGTGTGCGGTGCTCATGCGGGGCAGTGTGCCATGAAAGCAGAGCGGTGCACACAAAAGAGATCAGCGCTCCAAAGCAAGAGCTGTGCTCTTGCTTTGGAGCGCTGATCTCCGGCAGACTGAAGGCACGGAGCGAGAGCAGTGCTCACCGAAGAGAGCGGTGCTCCACAATCAAACAGGGGAACCCCATGTCCACACACGTCCGCAAGCCCGGCTGGTTCACCGTCAACGTCTTCAACCGCCTGGTCACCTGGCTGACCCGCCGCGGCATCAGCGTGTGGGGCTCCCGCGTCCTCGCCGTCCGCGGCCGCAAGAGCGGCCAGTGGCGCACCACCCCGGTCAACCTGCTGACCCTGGACGGCCGGCACTACCTCGTCGCGCCCCGCGGTCACGTCCAGTGGACGCGCAACATGCGCGCGGCGGGCGGTGGCGAGCTGCACCTCGGCAGGCGCGTGGACCCGTTCACCGCGGCCGAGGTGGCCGACGACGACAAGACCCCGATCCTGCGCGCCTACCTCAAGCGCTGGAAGGCGGAGGTCGGGGTCTTCTTCAACGGGGTCGGCCCGGACTCCCCGGACGACCAGCTCCGCCGCATCGCCCCCGACCACCCGGTCTTCGAGATCACTCTGACGGGCTGACCCCGTCGCCCGTCACGGCGGGACGACGGTCCATGGCGGTCAGCGCCCGCTGGGCCACCGGATGGGTGCGGACGATCTCGCCCAGCGACGTCGAGCCCTGCGTGATCTCCTTGAACGCCTTCCAGGCCGGGCGGAAGCTCGTCACCGCCGCGTGGAACAGCCCGGGGCGGCGCTCGAACACGGTCAGCAGCCGCTTGCCTACGCTCATCTCCACTCCGAGCCCGGCCTTGACCGCGAACGCGTAGTTGAGGGCCTGGCGGCGCGTGTCCACCGCGTCGTGCGCCTCGGCGATCCGCACCGCCCACTCCCCGCGAGCCGGCCGGACCGCAGCGCGAAGGAGATGCCCTCGCGGGTCCAGGGCTCCAGCAGCCCCGCCGCGTCGCCGCACACCAGCACGCGTCCGCGCGACAGCGGCGAGTCGTCGGCCCGGCAGCGGGTCAAGTGCCCGGAGGAGATGCTGGGTTCGAAGCCGGCGAGGCCCAGCCGCCCGACGAACTCCTCCAAGTACCGCTTGGTCGCGGCGCCTTCACCCCGCGCCGAGATCACGCCGACCGTCAGGGTGTCGCCCTTGGGGAAGACCCAGCCGTAACTGCCGGGCATCGGGCCCCAGTCGATGAGCACCCGCCCCTTCCAGTCCTCGGCGACGGTGTCCGGCACGGGGATCTCGACCTCCAGGCCGAGGTCCACCTGGTCGACCTTGACTCCGACGTGCGCCCCTATGCGGCTGGCGCTGCCGTCGGCTCCGACCACGGCCCGCGCGAGCAGGACCTCACCGCCCTGGAGGACGACGGCGACCGTGCGGCGGTCGGGCACCGCCGAGCCGTGCTGCTCGACCCGCTGGACCGTGACGCCCGTCCGGAGTTCGGCGCCGGCCTTCTGCGCGTGCTCGACGAGTTGCTGGTCGAACTCGGGCCGGTTGATCAGCCCGAACAGCATCTGCTTGGACCGGCGCGTCCGCGTGAAACGGCCGTTGTGGGAGAACGTCACCGCATGCACCCGGTCCCTGAGCGGCAACTCGAAGCCGGGCGGCAGGGCGTCGCGCGAGGGACCGATGATGCCACCGCCGCACGTCTTGTACCGCGGCAGCTCCGCCTTCTCCAGCAACAGCACACGTCTCCCGGCGACCGCCGCCGCATACGCGGCCGAAGCGCCCGCCGGTCCCGCGCCCACCACGACGACGTCCCACACCTGCCGCACGTCGTCCGCCGAAGAGTTCTCGCTGCTCACGATGGTCTACTGCTCCCGATCAAGCCGCCTGCCGCTGCTACCTCCCGCATCCTACGGCGGACCTGGTCACAGACCGCTGTGGGAGGATCTACAGCACCCACTGCTACAACGTCGCACCCACGAGGAGCGTGCCCATGTCGTCGAATCCGGTCGCCGAGACCGTCGCCTCGCTGATGCCCAGGGCGAAGGAGGAGCTCACCGAACTGGTGGCATTCCGATCGGTGGCGGACTTCGACCAGTTCCCGAGGAGCGAGAGCGAGGGCGCCGCCCGCTGGGTCGCCGACGCGCTGGCCGCCGAGGGGTTCCAGGACGTGGCCCTGCTCGACACCCCGGACGGCACCCAGTCCGTCTACGGCTGCCTGCCCGGCCCGCAGGGCGCGAAGACCGTCCTGCTCTACGCCCACTACGACGTGCAGCCGCCGCTGGACGAGGCCGGCTGGACGACCCCGCCGTTCGAGCTGACCGAGCGGGACGGACGCTGGTACGGGCGTGGAGCCGCCGACTGCAAGGGCGGCCTGATCATGCACCTGCTGGCACTGCGCGCGCTCAAGGCGAACGGCGGCGTGCCCGTCACGGTGAAGGTGATCGCCGAGGGCTCGGAGGAGATGGGCACGGGCGGTCTCGAGCGGTACGCCGAGGAGCACCCGGATCTGCTGGAGGCCGACACGATCGTCATCGGCGACGCGGGCAACTTCCGTGTCGGCCTGCCGACCGTCACGTCCACCCTGCGCGGTATGACCCTGGTCCGGGTACGCATCGACACCCTCGCCGGCAATCTGCACTCGGGCCAGTTCGGTGGTGCCGCTCCCGACGCGCTGGCCGCGCTGGTCCGCGTCCTGGACTCGCTGCGCGCCGAGGACGGTTCGACGACCGTGGACGGCCTGACCACGGACACGGCCTGGGAGGGACTGCAGTACGACGAGGAGCAGTTCCGGCAGGACGCCAAGGTGCTGGACGGCGTCGAGCTGATCGGCTCGGGCACGGTCGCCGACCGCATCTGGGCGCGGCCGGCCGTGACGGTCCTCGGCATCGACTGCCCGCCCGTCGTCGGGGCCACCCCGTCCGTGCAGGCGAGCGCCCGTGCGCTGATCAGCCTGCGGGTGCCGCCGGGCGTGGACGCGGCCGAGGCGACCAAGCTGCTCCAGGCGCATGTGGAGGCCCGCACGCCGTGGGGTGCGCGGGTGAGCACCGAGCAGATCGGGCAGGGCCAGGCCTTCCGTGCCGACACCACCAGCCCGGCGTACCAGGCGATGGCGGACGCGATGGCGGTGGCCTACCCGGGGCAGCGGATGCAGTACGCCGGCCAGGGCGGCTCCATCCCGCTGTGCAACACGCTCGCCGCCCTGTATCCGCACGCGGAGATCCTGCTCATCGGCTTGAGCGAGCCGGAGGCGCAGATCCACGCGGTGAACGAGAGCGTGTCGCCCGAGGAACTGGAGCGGCTGTCGGTGGCGGAGGCGCTGTTCCTGCGGAACTACGCGGCGAGCTGACGCTGATCCGTGCTCCCCGGCGCCGCTGCGGCGGATCGTGCTCGCCCACTTCCACCGGGACCACGCGGGCGGGGCGGGCGAGTTCGCCGGGCTCAGTGGTGCCGAGTGCCGGCGCACCGGCTCGACGCGCCCGTCGTGCGAGGTGAAGTCCCCGTCCCCGGTGTTCGAGGACGCCGATGAGCCGGTGAGGACCGCCGTGCACGGCGGTCCCGGCCGGAAGGCACCTAGTCGAGCGCCGGGTTCAGGACGACGTCCTCCTCGCGCGCCGTGAGGGATGGCTCCTCGGGGAAGTGGCAGGCGGTCAGATGGCCCGAGGGGCTGTCCTCGGTCCGCACCAGCGGAGGTTCCTCGGTGGCGCACCTGTCCTGGGCCTTCCAGCAGCGGGTGCGGAAGTGGCAGCCGGAGGGCGGGTCGATCGGTGAGGGCACGTCCCCGGCCAGCCGGATGCGCTCGCGCCGCTCGGTGGAGTCCGGGTCGGCGTCGGGGACGGCGGACAGCAGCGCGTGGGTGTAGGGGTGCCGGGGGCGGGTGTAGAGGGACTCCCGGTCGGCGACCTCGACGATCTTGCCGAGGTACATCACGGCGACGCGTTCGGAGAAGTGCCGTACGACGGCGAGGTCGTGGGCGATGAAGACGAAGGCGATGCCGAACTCCCGCTGGAGGTCCTGGAGCAGGTTGACGACCTGGGCCTGGATGGAGACGTCCAGCGCGGAGACGGGTTCGTCGGCCACGATCAGCTTCGGCCGCAGGGCGAGGGCGCGGGCGATGCCGATGCGCTGCCGCTGACCTCCGGAGAACTCGTTCGGGTAGCGGTTGTAGTGCTCGGGTTGAGGCCGACCGTCTCCAGGAGTTCCTGGGCGCGCTTCTTGTGGCCCTGGGCGGGTTGACGCCGTTGAGCCGCATCGGCGTCTCGATGATGGTGCCGACGGTGTGCCGGGGGTTCAGCGAGGAGTACGGGTCCTGGAAGATCATCTGGAGGTTGCGGCGGGCCTCCTGCATGCGGGCGGCCGGCTGGTGGGTGATGTCCTCGCCGTCGAACACGATGGATCCGCCGGTGGGTTCGAGCAGCCGTGTGATCAGGCGTCCCGTGGTCGACTTGCCGCAGCCGGACTCGCCGACCAGGCCCAGCGATTCGCCTGCCCCGACCGAGAAGTCGATGCCGTCGACGGCTCGTACCGCCCCGATCTGCCGCTGGAAGACGATGCCCTGCCGCAGCGGGAAGTGCTTCTGCAGACCACGCACGTCGAGGAGGTTCTCGCCGGTGGGGCGGTCGGTGGTCGGCCCGGTCACGGGCTGGGTCGTGCTCACGGCATGCTCCTTTTCGTCCGCCGCCGTCACTGCGCGGTCCGTCCGGTTCCGGCGTGGTGGTCCGGGCCGGACCCGCCGCCGCGGATCTCCTGCTTGGCCTCGTCGGTGAGGTGGCAGGCGGCGAGGTGCCCTTCGCTGCCGGCGACGAGGCGCAGTTCGGGCCGCTCCTGGGTGCATCGCCCGTCCATGGCCCAGCCCTTGTAGGCGCAGCGGGGGCTGAAGGAGCAGCCGTCCGGCAGGTTGATCAGGCTCGGCGGTGTGCCGGGGATCGGGTTGAGCCGTTCGCCGACGTCGCCGGTGAGGTGCGGCATCGACTGCAACAGGCCCCAGGTGTAGGGGTGCTGGGGCTGCTTGAGCACCTCGCGGGTGGTGCCGTACTCGATGCGGCGGCCGCCGTACATCACCAGGATGTCGTCGGCGACGTCGGAGACCACGCCGAGGTCGTGCGTGATGATGACGACGGCGGAGCCGAACTCCTCCTGGAGGTCCCGGATCAGGTCCAGGATCTGTGCCTGGACGGTGACGTCCAGGGCGGTGGTGGGCTCGTCGGCGATGAGCAGGGCGGGGTCGCAGACCAGTGACATGGCGATCATGGCGCGCTGGCGCATGCCGCCGGAGAACTGGTGGGGATAGTCCCTGACCCGGCGCTCGGGCTGCGGGATGCCGACCCGCTTGAGCATCTCCACCGCACGCTCCTTGGCCTCCTTCTTGGAGACCTTGTGGTGCACGCGGTAGGCCTCGGCGATCTGGGAGCCGACGGTGAAGAAGGGGTGCAGCGCGGAGAGCGGGTCCTGGAAGATCATGGAGACCGTACGGCCGCGCAGGGCGCGCATCTCGGCCTCGGGCAGGGCGACGAGTTCCTTGCCCTCCAGCCAGATCTCGCCGCTGACCCGGGCGCGGGTGCCCTTGTGCAGTCCGAGCAGGGCCAGTGAGGTCACCGACTTGCCGGAGCCGGACTCGCCGACGATGCCGAGGGTCCTGCCCTTCTCCAGGGTGAAGGAGACGCCGTCGACGGACCTGACGAGGCCGTCCTCGGTCGGGAAGTGCACCCTCAGGTCGCGTACGTCGAGGAAGGGTGCGGGCGCGGGCGTGACGTCCGCGGGTTGCGGTGAGGTCGATACGGACACGGGTGTTCCTAAGGACGGAAGAAGGGCTCAGGCGAGGCGCACGCGCGGATCGACGAGGCCGTACACCAGGTCGACGACGACGTTGGCGAGGACGACGAACGTCGCGGCGAAGAGGGTGGTGCCGAGGATGACGGGCAGGTCGGAGTTCTGGACGGAGTCGACCGCGAGCTTGCCGATGCCGTTGATGCCGAACACCGACTCGGTGATGACGGCGGAGCCGCCGATCAGGGAGCCGACGTCCATGCCGAAGATGGTGATGATCGGGGTGATGGCGGCGCGCAGTCCGTGCTTGAGGACGACCTTGGTGGCGGGCAGGCCCTTGGCGCGGGCGGTGCGCATGTAGTCCTCGGCGAAGACCTCCAGCATGGAGGAGCGGGTGAGCCGGGTGTACATCGCGAGGTAGACGATGACCAGGGTCGCCCACGGCAGGAGCAGGCCCTTGAACCAGCCGGCCGGGTCCTCGGTGATCGAGGTGTAGCCGGAGGTCGGCAGGATCTGGAACTTGTCGACGAAGAGGTACAGCAGGAGCAGACCGATGAAGTAGATCTGCACCGAGACGCCGAACAGGGCCAGTCCGACCGCCGCCTTGTCGGCGGCCCGGCCCCTGCGGACGGCGGCGACGGTGCCGAGGCCGACGCCCAGGATCAGGAAGGCCACCGCGGCGCCGAGACCGAGGGAGAGGTCGGCCGGGAAGTCCTGGAGCAGGGTGGTCAGGACGGGGGTGTCGGTCTGGAAGGAGATGCCGAGGCAGGGCGCGCCGCAGTGGATGCGGACGCTCTGGTCGCCGTAGTCACGGCCTACGACCAGCCCCTTGACGAACTCCCAGTACTGCGTCAGGTAGCTCTGGTCCAGGCCCAGCGAGTGCTTGATCTCCGCGAGACGGGAGGGCGAGCAGGTTTTTCCGCAGGCCAGGAGGGCGGGGTTGGACGGCAGCGCGAAGAAGATGAAGAAGGTGATCGTGGTGATCACCAGCATGATCACGGCCGCTGCCAGCAGGCGTCTGATGAGGTAACGAAACATGGGGTGCCGGGACCTGACGTGAGGGGGATGCCCGCCGGCGGCCGGGGCCGCCGGCGGGGTTCAGAGGGACTGCGTCACTGCTTGATGTAGGCGTGCACCAGGCTGGGTTCGGCCATGATCGAGTCGTTGATGACACCGCCGACCTTCGAGCCGCTCACTTCGCTGAAGTTCATGTACATCAGCGGGACCACGGCGGCGTCCTTGAGGATCTGCTCGTCCAGGTTCCCGTAGGCGGCGTTGCGCTGCTTGATGTCGGTCATCCTGCCGATCTTGTCGATCTGCGCGTTGACCTTCGGGTCGTTCAGGTACGAGATGTCGTTGTTGGACTGCGGGAGCTTCTTGATCTGGCGCCCGTCGAAGAGGGTGGGCAGCACGGTGGAGGCGTTCGGCCAGTCCGCGATCCAGTCGCCCCAGGTCAGGTCGTACTGGTTCTTCACGTTGTCGACGGTGCTGAAGTAGTTGTTCTTGTCGATCGGAGTGATGTTGACCGTGATGCCGATCTTCGCGAGCGCTGTCTTCACGGCTTCGGCGAAGTGCTCGTGCGTGGGAATGTTCTCTACCGCCAGCGACATCGTCGGCTCGGGGTTGCCGGCCTGCTTCATCAGGGCCTTGGCCTTGGTGAGGTCACCGGCGGGGTTGCTGCTGTAGAGGTTGAAGTCCTTGTGGCCGTCGATGCCGGGGGCCAGCATCGTGGTGGCGTAGTTGCCGTAGGCCGAGCCGCCGAAGGCGCCGCGTACGGTGGTCTTGTCGACGGCGTACTCGATCGCCTCGCGGACCTTGATGTCCTTGACCCGGTTCATGTTGATCGCCATGTAGTTGATGCCCGGTGCCGGGATCTTGTAGTAGCGCGACTTGAGGGACGGGTCGCCCGCGATCGTCGTCAGGTCGGAGCCGGCGATCGGGGTCTGCGTGATCGAGGTCTGTGCGGTGCCGCCGTCGGACTTGATCTGCTGGTCGATGGCGGCCTGGTCCTGCCCGAACTTCGCGTCGATCTCGTCGAGGTTCTGCTGCCGGATCGGGTCGGTCGCCTGGCTCCAGTTCTTGTTGCGGACGAGGACCAGTTCCTTGTTCTTGGCGTACGACTTGATCATGTAGGGCCCGTCGGACCAGACATGGGTGTCGTAAGTGGCCCCGGTGTCGTGAGCCTTGGGGACCGCCGACCACCCGGTCATCGCCGTTGTCTCGTTGAAGTCCGCGACCGGCTGGTTGAGGTGGAAGACGAGCGTGTACTTGTCCGGTGTCTGGATCGAGTCCAGCTGCTTGCCCTGGTACGGGCCCTTGTAGGAGTCGCCGCCGGCCAGCCACTGACTGGCGTACGGCGGGCCGCCGTTGATGTCCGGGGAGAACGCCCGCTCGACGCCGTACTTGACGTCCTGCGCGGTGACTTCGCTGCCGTCCTGCCACTTGACGCCGTGACGCAGGTGGAACGTCCACACGGTGGCGCCCTTGCTGGGCGTTCCCGTGTCGGTGGCCAGGTCGCCGACCAGCTTGGGCGCGGGCCCCGTCTCGTCCCATCCGGTGAGGGTGCGGACGAGCTCGTAGTCCATGCTCGAACCCTCGGTCGTGTACGTCCGCTGAGGGTCGATGTGGTTGAAGTCGGCGTCGTCGAGGATCGTCAGCGTTCCACCCTTGGACGGGGAGCCGCTGCCGCTGTCGCCGGAGGACCCTCCGCATGCGGTGGCCCCAGGGCGATCATCACGGCGGAGGCCGTGAGAGCGACCGTGCGCGATCTGCGCGTGCTGCGCGTCATTGAGGAAACTCCGTTTCTTGCTACGGGCTCGGCGGCCGTTCGTGGGGCCGCCGGGCCGACACTCGGGGGTGGCTCGGTCAGCCGCGCCGGGCGCGGGATCCAGGGCGTCCCGGACGCCGTCCCCGAGGAGGTTGAGCGCCAGGACCAGGAGGAAGAGCAGGACGCCGGGCACGAAGAGGTACATCGGGTCCTGGAGGAAGAACTGGGAGGCGTCCGACAGCAGGGCTCCCCAGTCCGGGTTGGGCGGGATGACACCGACGCCCAGGTACGACAGCGCCGCCTCGGTGGTGATGTTCTGCGGGACGGCGAGCGCGAAGGAGATGAGGATCGGCGCCCACAGGTTGGGCAGCAGCTGCCGGAAGAGGATGTGCCGCCGGCCGGCGCTCATCAGGCGCGCGGCGTCGACGAACTCCCGCTCGCGCAGGGACAGCACCTGTCCGCGCACCAGGCGGGCGGTGTACGCCCACGCGAAGACCGCGATGTTGAGGACCAGGACGAGCAGGCGGAGGTTCTCGTTCGTGCCGCCGTGGCTGTTGGTCTGCAGCGCGTTCTGGATGACGGGGGTGAGCGCGATGATGAACAGCAGCTGCGGGAAGGCCAGCATCACGTCCATGATCCGGGACAGCAGCGAGTCGACCCAGCCGCCGAAGTAGCCGGCCGCGAGTCCCGCCACGACACCGACGGCCGTGGACAGCACGGCCGAGGCGAGTCCCACGTAGAGGGAGGTGCGCAGGCCGTAGACGATCCGTGCGAACAGGTCGTAGCCGGTGCCCGGTTCCACGCCGAGGAGGTGCTGGGCACTGATGCCGCCGAGCGACCCGTAGGGGAAGTTGCCGGTGTCCGGGTCGATGGCCTTGTTGTCGGGGGTGATCGGTCCCCAGCCGGTCAGCGCGGTGAGGGCCGGAGCGAGCAGTGCGATCGCGATGAACAGGAGGGTGGCCACCAGGGCGGCCGTGGTGACCTTGTCCCGCCTGATCCGCTGCCAGGCCATCCGGGCCGGTGAGCGGCCGGCGACGACCGTGCCGCCGGGTCTGGGGTCCTGCGTCGACGGCTCGGTCAGCAGCGCGGTGCCGCCGCCGGTGTCGACCGGCTGGTGTTGCGTGGTCATCGTACGGACATCCCGGATCTGCCCCTGAGGCAAGGAAATTGAGTGGCGGTCGTGAGTGCCGCCGTGAGACATTGCGGACTTTCGCAATGGCGTGCGAGTCCGGTCAAGCCGAGCAGGGGCCAGAAAAGGGATTGTTTGCGGTCATGGAAAAGTGTTGACGCGAGCGGGAAATGTGATTACCCACAGCGTGAACGAGTGCGGGAGATTCCTTGGGCAGCGATTGGCAGTGGCCGCGGAGCCGTTTCCTTTTGCTTTTCCCTCGGAATCCCCCGCGCCGGGTAAAGGGCGCTGCGGAGAGGGCGGCGTCAGCCGACCGGCACTCCGGCTTCCAGATAGATCGCCGCTCCGCGTTCGCGGGCCCGCAGCGCCCAGCGCAGCCGCTCGTAGCGCACCGGGGGCAGCAGTTCGGCGGCCTCCTCCTCGGTGACGAACCGCCAGTCGCGCAGCTCCGGTCCGGGCAGCACCAGCCGTCCGGCGTCCGCGGAGTCGAGGAGACCGCCGTCGAAGAGGAGCCGCAGACCGCCGAATCGGGGAGGCGCGGGGCGTTCCCAGTCGACGACGAGCAGGCTCGGCATGTCGTCGAGGCGGACGCCGGTCTCCTCGGCGACCTCCCGCACCCCGGCACGCGCGGGAGCCTCGCCGGGCTCGACGACACCGCCGGGAAACTCCCAGCCGGGCTTGTAGGTGGGGTCGACGAGCAGCACCCGGTCCTGCTCGTCGAAGAGGAGCACCCCGGCGGCGAGTGTCTCGGCGGTGGGCTCGGGCGTCTGCACGATGTCGCAGACGGGCACGGAGCCGCTGTTCACGGCCTCGGCGATACGGGCGGCGGTCTGGTACGGCGTGAGGTCACTGGTGTCGACGGGGTGGGCGTCGGCGGTGAGCCAGGAGGCGAGGGCCGCGCGGTACGGCTCGATGTGGTCGAAGGACCACTGACGTATTCGCGCCTCGCCGTCGGGAAGGTCCGGCGGGACCTCACGGCCCGCTATGCGTTCCCGCAGGATCGTTTCGGCCGGAGCGAGCAGGACATGACTGACCGGAATCCTGCGGGCGGCCAGGCCGCCGAAGATCTCGTCGCGGTACTCCTGGCGCAGCAGGGTCATGGGGACCACCAGGGTCCCGCCGAGCTCGGCGAGCATCGCGGCCGCCGTGTCGATCACGAGCCGTCGCCAGATCGGCAGGTCCTGGAAGTCTCCGACCGCGGCGAGGTGTTTGGGTGGCAGCAGGTGGGCGAGCGCGCCGCCGATGACCTCCGGGTCGAAGAGCGTGCTGTTCGGGATCAGTTCGATCAGTTCCCGTGCGGTGGTGGTCTTCCCCGCACCGAACGCGCCGTTGATCCAGACGACGGTCACAGGTCCCCCTCTTCTGTTGGCCCCCTGAGGCTTGCCCGCTCCACCCTGCCACGAAAACCAGGCCCAGTTGAGGGCGCATGACAACGGCGCCGGCGCCCCCCTCACGCGGGAAGCGCCGGCGCCGTGGGCCGGGGCCGGAGCGGCTTGTCAGCCCTTCTTCTTGACGGCCTTCTTGGCCACCTTCTTGGCGCCGTCCTTCTTGTCCACCGTCAGGCCGTCCTTGGCGACGGTCTGGTTCAGCGTCTTGAGGGTCTCGTCCACGCTGATGGGGCCGAGGCCCTCACCGACGGCGTGAGACGGAGTGACCGCCGCGACGACGAAGCCGGTGGCGAGGGAGGCGATGGCGAGCATGCTGCGCTTCTTCATGCCCGACACAACTGCCGGACCCCCTCCGGGGTCACGCCGCTGGGCCGTTCGGGCGAACCGCCGGCTTCACGCGGGGCCGGTGCCCCAGCTGTCGGGTCCGCCGCCGCGCCACTCGATCAGCCCCGACGCCGCCGCGTACGCCTCGTCCGCGTCCTCGATGCCCGCCCGCCGCAGGAACTCGGCGACGTCCAGCAGCCCGTACGCGATCCCGAGGAACTGGCCGTCCACGCGGACCCGCCGGCCACCGTCCGCGGCGGGCGGGTAGACCACGACGGGCTTCACGGACGCCATGGCACCAGGGTGCCCCGGCACGGTGCCGCCGGCTCGCCGGAGCAGGCCGTTCAGCCGGCCTTCTGCGGCTGCCGGAACTCGTGGACGTCGGCGGTGAGGGTGCCGTCCTGCTGTTCGTAGTGGGACAGGGCGAGACCGAGGCCGAAGAAGGTGGGCGCCCACTCGCCGACGAAGATGCCCCAGCGGTCGGCACGGGCGAGGCCGGTACCGGGTTCCACCTTCAACGAGCCCATCCAGGCGGCGACGCTGAGGCCCACGGAGGCCATGGCGGCCATGTAGGCGTGCTCGCTGCGGACGCCCATCTCGTGCATCTTCTTGATGATCATCAGCGGCTCCGTTCTGTGGGGTGTCCAGGGACGGAGTGCCCTCGGAGCCTGCCGCTATTCGTTGCTTTTGCCGCTTATGTCCATATCGGGCTGCTCGTGAGGCGAGTGGCTCCGTCGAGCACTCGCCTCACGACTCTCGACCAGGACCGCGTCAGGCGCCGACGTAGGCCGCGAGGTGCTCCCCGGTCAGGGTCGAGCGCGCCTCGACCAGGTCCGCCGGTGTGCCCTCGAAGACGACGCGGCCGCCGTCGTGGCCGGCGCCGGGGCCGAGGTCGATGATCCAGTCGGCGTGCGCCATGACCGCCTGGTGGTGCTCGATGACGATGACCGACTTGCCCGAGTCGACGAGCCGGTCGAGCAGCCCGAGCAGCTGCTCCACATCCGCGAGGTGGAGGCCGGTGGTGGGCTCGTCGAGGATGTAGACACCGCCCTTGTCGGCCATGTGCGTGGCGAGCTTGAGCCGCTGCCGCTCACCGCCGGACAGCGTGGTGAGCGGCTGGCCGAGGGTGAGATAGCCGAGCCCGACATCGGCGAGCCGGTCCAGGATCCGGTGCGCGGCCGGGGTGTGGGCCTCGCCGCCGCCGAAGAACTCCTCGGCCTCGGTCACCGACATCGCGAGCACCTCGCTGATGTCGCGACCGCCGAGGCGGTACTCCAGCACCGACGCCTGGAACCGCTTGCCCTCGCAGTCCTCGCAGGGGTGTCGACGCCGGCCATCATGCCCAGGTCGACGTAGATGACGCCGGCGCCGTTGCAGGCCGGGCAGGCGCCCTCGGAGTTGGCGCTGAACAGGGCCGGCTTGACGCCGTTGACCTTGGCGAACGCCTTGCGGATCGGCTCGAGCAGTCCGGTGTAGGTCGCGGGGTTGCTCCGCCGTGAGCCCTTGATCGGGCTCTGGTCCACCGCGACCACCCCGCGTCGGCCGGGATGGAGCCGTGCAGCAGGGAGCTCTTGCCGGAACCGGCGACACCGGTGACGACCGTGAGCACTCCGAGCGGGATGTCGACGTCGACGTGCCGGAGGTTGTTCGCCGACGCGCCCCGGATCTCCAGCGCACCGTCCGGCTTGCGGACCGTCTCCTTCAGGGTGGCCCGGTCGTCGAGATGACGGCCGGTGACGGTGTCCGCGGCCCGCAGCCCCTCGACCGTGCCCTCGAAGCAGACGGTGCCGCCGCCCGTACCGGCGCCGGGACCGAGGTCGACGACGTGGTCGGCGACCGCGATCGCCTCCGGCTTGTGCTCCACGACGAGCACGGTGTTGCCCTTGTCCCGAAGCCGCAGCAGCAGGTTGTTCATCCGCTGGATGTCGTGCGGGTGCAGGCCGATGGTGGGCTCGTCGAAGACGTAGGTGACGTCCGTGAGCGAGGAGCCGAGGTGGCGGATCATCTTGACGCGCTGGGCCTCGCCGCCCGACAGCGTGCCGGCCGACCGGTCGAGCGAGAGGTAGCCGAGGCCGATCTCCACGAACGAGTCGAGCGTCCCCTGCAAGGCGGTGAGCAGCGGCGCCACCGACGGCTCCGTCAGGCCGCGGACCCATTCCGCCAGGTCGCGGATCTCCATCGCGCACGCGTCGGCGATGCTGACCTTCTTGATCTTCGAGGATCTGGCGCCCTCGCTCAGCCGGGTGCCGTCGCACTCGGGCAGACGGTGAAGGTGACCGCCCGCTCCACGAACGCCCGGATGTGGGGCTGCATCGCCTCCTTGTCCTTGGACAGGAACGACTTCTGGATCTTGGGGATCAGCCCCTCGTAGGTGAGGTTGACGCCGTTGACCTTGACCTTGGTCGGCTCCCGGTAGAGGAAGTCGTGCATCTCCTTCTCGGTGAACCGGCGGATCGGCTTGTTCGGGTCGAGGAAGCCCGACTCGGCGTAGATCCCGACCGTCCACACGTTGTCCG
The DNA here is from genome assembly GCA_018195615.1 of Streptomyces tuirus. Lineage (GTDB taxonomy): Bacteria > Actinomycetota > Actinomycetes > Streptomycetales > Streptomycetaceae > Streptomyces > Streptomyces tuirus_A. Next base: position 856,668 of record JAGTPG010000002.1, read on the forward strand.
ACTTCCAGCCGGGGATGGTGAACGCGCCCTCGGCGATCGACTTGGAGTCGTCGTAGAGCTGGGTGAGGTCGATGTCGGAGACCTTGCCGCGGCCCTCGCAGCGGTTGCACATGCCGCCGGTCCGCTCGAAGGTCGCCTTCTGTGCCCTGGTCTTGGCGCCGCGCTCGACGGTGATCGCACCGCTCGCCTTGACCGAGGCGGTGTTGAAGGAGTAGGCGCTGGGCGGGCCGATGTGCGGCTCGCCGAGGCGGCTGAAGAGGATGCGCAGCATCGCGTTGGCGTCGGTGGCGGTGCCGACCGTGGAGCGCGGGTCGCCGCCCATCCGCTGCTGGTCGACGGCGATCGCGGTGGTCAGCCCGTCCAGCACGTCGACCTCGGGCCGGGCCCGGTTCGGCATGAAGCCCTGCAGGAAGGCGGGGTAGGTCTCGTTGATCAGCCGCTGCGACTCCGCGGCGATCGTGTCGAACACGAGCGAGCTCTTGCCCGAGCCGGAGACGCCGGTGAACACCGTCAGCCGGCGCTTGGGATCTCGATGCTGACGTCCTTGAGGTTGTTCTCGCGCGCGCCGTGCACGCGGATCACGTCGTGACTGTCGGCGACGTGCGGCCCAGACGACTTGGTGTTCGTCCTGGTGGCCATGCTCATCGGTCTCCATCTGTCGGGCGGGGCTGCCGCGGTCGGACGATTCGTGCGCCCCGCGCCGACCTGGGGTGCGGCGCGGGGGTCGCGGGAGCCGGTGGCACTGCGTGGCCGTAGGAGGTCCCGCTGGGGCGATGCGTCGGTCTGTGGGGCTGCTACGGAGCCGGCTTGCGCTCCTGGATGCGGATCATGTTGCCCGCGGGATCGCGGAAGGCGCAGTCGCGCACCCCGTAGGGCTGGTCCATGGGCTCCTGGACCACCTCGGCGTCGCCCGCCTGCACCCGCTCGAAGGTGCCGTCGACGTCGGGGGTGGCCAGGACGATGCCGGCGTAGGTGCCCTTGGCCATCATCTCGGCGATGGTCTTGCGCTCGTCCTCGGTGACGCCGGGGTCGGCGGCCGGCGGATGCAGGACGATGTTCGTCTCCGGCTGGCCCGCGGGGCCGACCGTGATCCAGCGCATTCCCTTGAATCCGACGTCGTTGCGGACTTCGAAGCCGAGAGTGTCGCGGTAGAACGCCAGGGCGGCGTCCGGGTCGTCGTGCGGAAGGAAACTGGCGTGAATGGTGAGGTCCATGGCCATCACGCTAGTTTCGGCTCGGGGCGGGCGCTTCTCGATTCCTGACCGGTCGGGTCACCTGCTTCGACACGCACGACGGGATTCCCGCCGTGGCGCGGGTCGCCTCACGCCGGTAGGCACTGGGCGGCATGCCGACGAGCTCGGTGAAACGCGTGCTGAAGGTGCCCAGGGAAGAGCAGCCGACCTCGAAACACACCTCGGTGACACTGAGGTCACCACGGCGCAGCAGCGCCATCGCGCGCTCGATGCGCCGCGTCATGAGATAGCTGTACGGCGACTCCCCGTAGGCGAGCTTGAACTCGCGGCTGAGATGCCCGGCCGACATGTGCACGCCCCGGGCCAGCGCCTCCACGTCCAGAGGCTGTGCGTACTCCCGGTCGATACGGTCCTTGACCCGGCGCAGGCGGGCGAGATCGCGCAGGCGCTGCGCCGGAGCGGGTCTGCTGCTCACATGCGCGATCGTGCCACATCGCACTGACATTCGGTCGCTTTCCGAGAGGAAACCCGGGATCCCGGACGGGCATGCGTCAGGTGTGGAATCCTCGGCGACTGAACGTTCCTGCCCGGTCTCACACCCCTGCGGCCGCCGCCTCCGTCCCCTTCGTCAGCGCTGCCGCCGCCGCGCCCACCAGGCCGGCGTCGGTGCCCATCTGGGCCGGCGCCACGGTCAGGTGCCGGACGAAGGACAGGGTCGCGTAGGAGCTCAGGGCCTTGCGCAGGGGCGTGAACAGGACCTCTCCCGCCTTGCCCACTCCCCCGCCGATCACGGCGATGTCGATCTCCACCAGGGTCGCGGTGGCCGCGATACCGGCGGCCAGGGCCTGGGCGGCCCGTTCGAAGGAGGCCACGGCGACCGGATCGCCGGCCCGCGCCGCGGCGGCCACCGCCGCGGCGGACGTGTCGCCGTCCAGGCCGGGCCGCCAGCCGTTCTCCAGCGCGCGCCGGGCGATGTTGGGGCCGCTCGCGATGCGCTCCACGCAGCCGCGCGAGCCGCAGGGGCACGGATCGCCGTCGAGGTCCACGCTGATGTGGCCGATGTGACCGGCGTTGCCGGTGGGCCCGGCGTGCAGCCGGCCGCCGAGCACCAGGCCGCCACCGACGCCCGTGGAGACGACCATGCACAGCGCGTTGTCGTGGCCCCGGGCGGCGCCCTGCCAGTGTTCGGCCGCGGTGATCGCCACACCGTCACCGATCAGTTCGACGGGCAGACCACCGGCCGCGGCCCGGACGCGGCCGACGAGCGGGTAGTCGCGCCAGCCGGGCACGTTCACCGGGCTCACGGTGCCCGCCGATCTGTCCACCGGCCCGGCGCTGCCGATCCCCACGGCCGTGGCGCGCTCCCACAGCGGCGACACGGTGAGCTCGCCGAGCACCTCCTCGACGGCCCGCATCACGGTGTCGCCGTCCTCCCGGGCGGGCGTCGGCCGCTGGGCGCGGACCAGGATCCGGCCGTGGCCGTCCACCAGAGCGCCGGCGATCTTGGTGCCGCCGATGTCGAGCGCGGCCACGAGGTCGGTGTGCATCAGTGTCGGATCTCCCCGTCGACGGTGAAAAGGACTGGCCGGCCGGTGGTGGGGCACGGTCCGGAGATGGTGGTGGACAGTCTCCCCCGAGCCTGACAACGTTGTCCAGGCTCTATGCTCGACGCCACATCCTCATACAAACCCAGGACCGACGCACCCCCGTGGACGACAGGACAGGACACCGCACCGTGCCCCAGACCAACCTCCGATCCGCAACGCGCTACGGCACCCGTCCGACGATGAAGGACGTGGCCGCCCGCGCCGGGGTCGGCCTCAAGACGGTCTCCCGCGTCGTGAACGGAGAGCCGGGCGTCACGCCGGAGACGGAGCGCCGGGTCCAGGAGGCGATCGACGCCCTGGGTTTCCGCCGCAACGACAGCGCGCGGGTGCTGCGCAAGGGCCGTACGGCGAGCATCGGCCTGGTCCTGGAGGACCTCGCGGACCCGTTCTACGGGCCGCTGAGCCGGTCGGTCGAGGAGGTGGCCCGCGCGCACGGCGCCCTGCTGATCAACGGCTCCAGCGCGGAGGACCCGGACCGTGAGCAGGAGCTGGTGCTGGCGTTGTGCGCGCGGCGGGTGGACGGGCTGGTGGTGATCCCGGCCGGTGACGACCACCGGTACCTGGAACCGGAGCTCAAGGCGGGTGTCGCCACGGTGTTCGTGGACCGCCCGGCCGGGCACATCGACGCCGACGTGGTCCTGTCGGACAACTTCGGCGGCGCCCGGGACGGCGTCGCCCACCTCATCGCGCACGGGCACCGCCGGATCGGCTTCGTCGGCGACATGCCCCGTATCCACACCGCCGCGGAGCGGCTGCGCGGCTACCGGGCCGCGATGGAGGACGCGGGCATACCGGTGGCGGACTCCTGGATGTCCCTCGGCGTCACCGACCCCGAGCGGGTGCGCAGGGCGGCCGAGGAGATGCTGTCCGGCCCGGACCCCGTCACCGCGATCTTCGCGGGCAACAACCGGGTGACCGTCACCGTGATCCGGGTGCTCGCCGAGCAGACCCGCCGTGTCGCCCTGGTCGGCTTCGACGACATCGAGCTCGCCGACCTGCTGCAGCCGGGCGTCACGGTCGTCGCCCAGGACGCGGCGGCCATCGGCCGTACCGCCGCGGAACGCCTCTTCCGGCAGCTGGACGGCACACTGGTCACACCGGAGCGCATCGAGCTGCCGACCCGGCTGATCACCCGCGGCTCGGGCGAGCTTCCCCCGGCGGACTGAGCGGCCCATGGAGCATCCCACCGATCGCACACTGCGAGCACTCGGCCTGGCCGAGGCGCCGCGCGAGCATCCCCTGCTCTATCCGGGCGCGTGGCCGGCCGACTCCGGACTGCTCGACGGGGACTTCTTCCTGCCGCTGGACCGGCTGGTGTACGCGGACCGCACGCCGGTGCTCGCCATCGGATCGAACGCCTGCCCGGGGCAGCTGCGGCACAAGATGCTGGAGTTCGGGATCTTGTCGCCTCTCCCGATGGTGAAGGCCCGGGTGACGGGAGTCGACGCCGGTGTCTCGGCCCATGTGAGCCGTATGGGATACGTGTCGGCCTCGCCGGTCAGCGCCCCGGACACCGTGCGGGAGCTGTTCGTCCTCTGGCTCGACGACGAGCAGCTCGCCGTGATCGACGCGAGCGAGGGCGCGCCGGTGCCGGGCGGGAACTTCGACCGGGCCTGGCTGCCCGCGCCCGAGGTGCGGATCGACCTGGCGGACGGCACGCGCCTGCCGGGCGCGTACGCGTACGTCAACCGGCACGGTGTCCTGCACGACGGCACCGGCGTGCCGCGCACCCACCCGGGACAGCGGGAGATCCTCACCGAACTGCTCGTCGCCCTGCCGCGCTTGCGGGAGCTGTTCGGCGTCGTGCCCGAGGAGTTCTGCGAGCGGGCGCGCGCCGACCGGCGGTTGTGCGAGCGGGGCACGCGGCTGTTCATCGAGGAGAAGCTGGTGACGGCCTCCGGCCTGGAGCGGTACGTGGCCGCTTCGGCGCGGGCTCAGCACAAGGGGAGCCCCGGAACCGGCGCGTCGTTGTCGCCGCCCTTGATGTAGACGTCGCTGACCCAGACGTCGGTGTTGCCACTGTCGTCGTCGGTCTTGGCCCACCAGACGTTGGTCCACGGGCCGTCGGTCTCACGGCGGCCCAGGTTCTGCTGGCAGTAGAAGTAGTTGGTGCCCGCGTTGAGGACGCCGACCTTGGTGCCGGAGGCGGTGTAGGAGTCGGCGGTCTTCCAGACCTGGCAGTTGTACTTGCCGCCGCCGATGGCGTGGCAGACCGGGGCCGGCGTCGTCGAGCCGCCGCCTGTGGTGCCACCGTCGCCGGAGCCGCCGGAGCCGCTGCCGCTGCCGCTGCCGCCCGAGGTGTCGCCCGACGTGCCGCCTGATGTACCGCCCGTCGTGCCGCCGGAGGAGTTGGCCGGCGCGGAGGAGGCCGGGCCTCCGGTGGGCTCGGGCTTCTTCTGCTCGGCGGGCTTCTCGGACGGCGGCTTGCCCTTCTCGTCGCGCTGTTCCTCCGGCCGGGGGGCGTTCGAACCGTCGTCGGTGCGGCCGGGCTCCGAGGAGGCCGCCGCGCCCGCGGCGTCGGTGCGCGGGCCCGGTTCCGTGCCGTCCGATGCTCTGAGCAGGGCGACCGTGGTACCGGCCGCCGCCAGGACGACGGTGACGGCCACGGCGGCGAGGAGGGCTCGGGTCTTCTTGCGGCGGGGCGTGGCGGGCGAGTTCATCGGGCCTGTGGGCGCCTGACCTGCCTGCCCAGGCTCGCCGTGACCCGCCGTGGCGTCCGGCCGCACCTGCTGCGGTGGCCCGAACCCCGGCGGTACCGAGGGGACGCTGCGCTCCGTCTCGGGGCGCGGGGGCGAGGCCGCGGGACCCCGCAGCACCGATGTGGGCGTGTCCGCGCCGTCCGAGTCGGCGACCGCCTGGAGCCGTTCACGCGCCTGGTCGGCCTCAGGGCGGGCCTCGGGGCGCTTGTCCAGCAGTTGCTGGAGGACGGGGCCGAGTGGGCCGGCGCGGCGGGGCTCGGGCAGCGGCTCGGTGACGATCGCGGTGAGCGTGGAGAACGTGGACGTACGGCGGAAGGGCGACGATCCTTCCACGGCCGCGTACAGCGTGGCGCCCAGCGCCCAGATGTCGGAGGCGGGGCCCGGGTCGGCGCCCTGGGCGCGCTCGGGGGCCAGGTAGTCGAGGGAGCCGACGAGTTCGCCGCTGCGGGTGAGATGGGTGGCCGAGCCGTCGCCCGGGTCGTCCATGGTGGCGATGCCGAAGTCGGTGAGGACGACCCGGCCCGAGCGGTCCAGCAGGATGTTGCCCGGCTTCACGTCGCGGTGCAGGACGCCCGCACGGTGGGCGGCGGCCAGCGCGTCCATGACCTTCGCGCCGATCCCGGCCGCCTCACGCGGGTCCAGCGTGCCGCGGTCGCGCAGCACGTCGTCCAGGGACGGTCCGTCGACCAGTTCCATGACGATGAGCGGGCGGCCGTCGACCTCGGCGATGTCGTGCACGGCGATGACACCGGGGTGGCGGACCCGGGCCGCCGCACGCGCCTCGCGCTGCATCCGCAGTCGCAGACCGGCCAGTTCGGGGCCGGCCGCGTCGGTGTAGGTGCGCAGTTCCTTGACGGCGACCTCGCGGCCGAGGACCTCGTCGACGGCCTTCCAGACGACGCCCATGCCGCCGCGGCCCAGCTGGGCCGTGACGCGGTAGCGACCCGCCAGCAGCCGGCCGGCCCCCTCCGCCTGCCCGTACTCCCCCGTTGACACCGCTGCCCCGTTCCTGTGACCCGACCGGGTCCACCGACACGTCAGTACGTGCCGTACAGACTACGGGGCGGCGGTGACGACGACAGCCGGTGGCGACGGCTGTGACAGGGCCGGTACGTGCCGGGGAACCCGAGCAGGAACCGTCAGCCGGAGGCCGTCAGGTCCCCCCGCCGGGGCGCCGCGAAGCTCTCCAGGTCGGCGCGGGTCAGGCCGGTCAGGCGGGCGACCTCGCCGATGTCGAGGGCGCCGCAGTCCAGGCCGCGCAGCAGGTAGCCGCTGAGGGCCTTGGCGGTGGCGGGTTCGTCCATGACGTCGCCGCCGGTGCGGTTGGCGTAGCGGGCGAGGCGGGCGGCGGCCTGCTCGAAACCCTCGCGGTAGAAGGCGAAGACGGCCGCGTAGCGGGTGGGGATGTGGCCGGGGTGCATGTCCCAGCCCTGGTAGTAGGCGCGGGCCAGGGCGCGGCGGGTGAGGCCGTAGTGCAGGCGCCAGGCGGCGTGCACCTTCTCGGTGGGGCCGACCGGCAGGACGTTCGTCGAGCCGTCCGAGACGCGGACGCCCGTTCCGGCCGCCGCGACCTGCATGACCGCCTTCGCGTGGTCGGCGGCCGGGTGGTCACTGGCCTGGTGGGCGGCGGAGACGCCGAGGCAGGCGCTGTAGTCGAAGGTGCCGTAGTGCAGGCCGGTGGCGCGGCCCTCGGCGGCCTGGATCATCCGGGCGACGGTGGCGGTGCCGTCGGCGGCGAGGATGGACTGGCTGGTCTCGATCTGGATCTCGAAGCCGATCCGGCCGGGCTCGAGGCCGTGCGTCTTCTCGAAGGCGTCCAGCAGCCGCGCCATGGCGGTGACCTGCTCGGTGTACGTCACCTTGGGCAGGGTGAGCACCAGCCCGCCGGGCAGGCCGCCGGCCTCCATCAGGCCGGTGAGGAAGATGTCGAGGGTGCGGATGCCCCGGTCGCGGACGGGCGCTTCCATGCATTTCATGCGGATCCCCATGTAAGGGGCCGCGGTGCCGTCCTCGTAGGCCTCGGCGATCAGCCGGGCGGCGCGGGCGGCGGCTTCGTCCTCCTCGGCGCCGGGGCGGCTGCCGTAGCCGTCCTCGAAGTCGACGCGCAGGTCCTCGATCGGCTCGCGCTCCAGCTTGGCGCGTACGCGTGCGTGGACGGGCTCGGCGAGTTCGTCGGAGAGGCCGAGGACGGCGGCGAAGGACGCGGCGTCGGGAGCGTGCTCGTCGAGGGCGGCGAGGGCGCGGTCGCCCCAGGTACGGATGGTGTCGGCGGCGAAGACGTCGCCGGGGACGTAGACGGTGTGGACGGGCTGGCGGGCGCCGGGGTCTCCCGGGTAGCGGCGCTCCAGTTCAGCGTCGACGGGGGCGAGGGAGGCGCTGATCTCCTCGCTGACGGCGCCCGCGAGGCTGGTCGCCACCTTCTCCTGCTGGCCCTGACCCATCCCGAGACCCTCCTATTTTCCGCTTTACGGAATCAACAATCCGTAGAGCGAAGTTATCGGCCGACCTTCGGCCTGGTCAACACCGTCGTGAGATGGGATTGCCCATCCTTCACCCTTGATCACTGCCGACCCGCCCTCTTCTTCCGTATTCAGAAGGCAAGCTTCATCCTGACGTGCAAAGGGGAGGGAGATCACGTGCCGAACGAGGTCGGAGTGACGCGCCGCCACGGGCTCAAGGCAGCGGCGGCCGCCGCCGTCGCAGGACCGCTGCTCACCAGCGCGGGCCCCACACAGCCCGCTTCCGCCGGCGAGCACGCGGGCGCCCTGAACGTCATGACGTTCAACGTGCGCTTCGCGACCGTCGTCGACGAGACACCGCGCTGGGCCGTGCGCCGACCGGTGATGCGAGAACTGCTGCGCCGCGAGCGACCGCACGTCATCGGCACCCAGGAAGGGCTCTACCAGCAAGTTCGCATGATCGAGACGGATCTCGGCGGTCACTACGACTGGATCGGCACCGGGCGCGGGGGCGGAAGCAAGGACGAGTTCATGGCCGTCTTCTACGACACGCGCAGACTCGACCCGATCGAGTTCGATCACTTCTGGCTGTCCGACACCCCGTACACGATCGCCTCGAACACCTGGGACGCGGACTGGCTGCGCATGGTGACCTGGGTTCGTTTCGCCGATCTCGCCGACGGAGGACGGGAGTTCTACGTCCTCAACACCCACCTGGACAGCGTCAGCCAGTACGCCCGCGAACGCTCGGCGGGGCTCATCGGCAAGACGATCGCCGGGTGGGACCGGTCATTACCGGTCATCGTCACCGGCGACTTCAACGCGGAGGCCCACGACAATCGCGTGTACGACCTCATGCTGGACATCGGACTGGTGGACGCCTGGGACACGGCGGCCTCACGAGGTCCGGCCTACGGGACGCACCACGCCTACCGGGGGCTGAGGCCCGGCGGGCGGCGCATCGACTGGATCCTCACCACGCCCGGGGTGACCACGCACTGGGCCCGGATGAACACCTTCTCCGTGGACGGGACGTACCCGAGCGACCACCTGCCGGTGCAGGCCTCGATGACCCTGGGATGAGAAGAGGCCCCCGTGACCGGCGAGGGTCACGGGGGCCTGTTGCAGCCGGGAGGCGATCAGCCCTTGCGGGTCTTGATCTCCTCGGTCAGGGCCGGGACGACGTCGAAGAGGTCGCCGACGACGCCGTAGTCGACCAGGTCGAAGATCGGGGCCTCGGCGTCCTTGTTGATCGCCACGATGGTCTTCGAGGTCTGCATACCGGCGCGGTGCTGGATCGCGCCGGAGATGCCGGAGGCGATGTACAGCTGCGGCGAGACGGACTTGCCGGTCTGGCCGACCTGGTTGGTGTGCGGGTACCAGCCGGCGTCCACCGCCGCGCGCGAGGCACCGACAGCGGCACCGAGGGAGTCGGCGAGCGCCTCGATGATCGCGAAGTTCTCCGCGCCGTTGACGCCACGGCCACCGGAGACCACGATCGCGGCCTCGGTCAGCTCCGGGCGGCCCGTCGACTCACGCGGCGTACGGCCGGTGACCTTGGTGCCGGTGGCCTGCGCGGAGAAGGTCACGGACAGGGACTCGACCGCACCGGCGGCCGGGGCGGCCTCGACGGCGGCGCTGTTGGGCTTGACCGTGATGACCGGGGTGCCCGTGGAGACACGGGACTTGGTGGTGAAGGACGCGGCGAACACCGACTGCGTGGCCACCGGGCCCTCGTCGCCGGCCTCCAGGTCGACGGCGTCGGTGATGATGCCCGAGCCCAGACGCAGGGCCAGACGGGCGGCGATCTCCTTGCCCTCGGCGGAGGACGGCACCAGCACGGCGGCCGGGGACACGGCCTCGTGCGCGGCCTGCAGCGCGTCGACCTTCGGTACGACCAGGTAGTCGGCGTACTCGGCGGCCTCGTGCGTGAGCACCTTGACCGCGCCGTGCTCGGCGAGCGTGGCGGCGGTGTCGGCGGCGCCGTTGCCGAGCGCGACGGCGACGGGCTCGCCGATGCGGCGGGCCAGGGTCAGCAGCTCCAGGGTGGGCTTGCGGACGGCACCGTCCACGTGGTCGACGTAGACGAGAACTTCAGCCATGGGACTTCTTCTCTCCTGCTTGCGAAAGATGAGGGGCGGTCAGCGAATGCCGGGCTCAGATGAACTTCTGGCCCGCGAGGAACTCAGCGAGCTGCTTGCCGCCCTCGCCCTCGTCCTTGACGATCGTGCCCGCGGTACGGGCCGGACGCTCGGCCGCGTTGTCGACCGTGGTGTAGGCGCCCTCCAGGCCGACCTCCTCGGCCTCGATGTCCAGATCGGACAGGTCCCAGGACTCCACCGGCTTCTTCTTCGCCGCCATGATGCCCTTGAAGGACGGGTAACGCGCCTCGCCCGACTGGTCGGTCACCGACACCACGGCCGGCAGCGAGGCCTCCAGGTTCTCGGAAGCGGCGTCGCCGTCGCGGCGGCCCTTGACCGTGCCGTCCTCGACCGACACCTCGGAGAGCAGGGTCACCTGCGGCACGCCCAGACGCTCGGCGAGCAGCGCCGGGACGACGCCCATGGTGCCGTCGGTGGAGGCCATGCCGGAGATCACCAGGTCGTAGCCGGCCTTCTCGATGGCCTTGGCCAGGACCAGGGAGGTGCCGATGGCGTCGGTGCCGTGGATGTCGTCGTCCTCGACGTGGATCGCCTTGTCCGCGCCCATGGACAGCGCCTTGCGCAGGGCGTCCTTGGCGTCCTCGGGGCCCACCGTCAGGACGGTGATCTCCACGTCGTCGTCGGAGTTCTCGGAGATCTGCAGCGCCTGCTCGACCGCGTACTCGTCGAGCTCGGAGAGCAGACCGTCCACGTCGTCCCGGTCGACGGTCAGGTCATCGGCGAAGTGCCGGTCGCCAGTGGCGTCGGGCACGTACTTCACAGTGACAACGATCCTCAAGCTCACGCCGGCTCTCCTACTGCATCGTCATTTTTCGGCTGCCTCTTGCAGGCAGCATAGGTGCCTCAAGCGGCCGATCCCGGTCGGGGCGACCCACGCTCCGAGCGAAATATTACTCGTCAGTACACCCAGTTCATTCCCGCTAAGCAAGCGCTTTGAACTGTGACCTTCGCAACGCAGCGTAACCGGAACTCGACGGTCCCGCAGCCCGGGGGCGCGCGGGTCAGTCGCGCAGGCGGCCGAAACGTCCCTGGTGGTAGAGGAGCGGCCGGCCGGTGCCGGTGGGGTCGCCGTGCACGACCTCCGCGATCACGATGCGGTGGTCTCCGGCGGGCACACGGGCCACGACCCGGCCCACCAGCCAGGCGAGCACGCCGTCTAGCACGGGGACGCCCTCGGGCCCCTCGTGCCACCGGGTGGGTGCCGCGAAGCGGTCGGCTCCGCTGCGGGCGAAGGTCGCGGCCAGCTCCTGCTGGTGCTCGCCGAGGATGTGGACACCGACGTGGTCGGAGGCGGCGATCGCGGGCCAGCTGGAGGAGCCGGTGCCGACCCCGAAGGACAGCAGGGGCGGGTCGGCCGAGACGGAGCTCAGGGATGTCGCGGTGAAGCCCACCGGACCCGCGTCGCCACCAGCGGTGATCACCGCGACCCCGCCGCGTGCCGCCGGAAGACCGAGCGCAGCAGGTCGGGCGTGGCGAGGAGGTCCGGAGGCATGGGGTCAGGCTGACGATAAATGGTTCGCGCAGTCAAGTTCGTTCCGTGATGTGGGAGATGGCTCACTGGCCCGTCACCTCGTTCACACCGCCTCCCCCAGCGCGGCGATCACGTCGGCCTTGCGCGGCAGGCCGGTGGCCCTGCGCACCACCCGGCCGTCTGCGTCGAGGACCAGCACGGTCGGAGTCTTGAGGATGTCCAGCCGTCGCACGAGGTCCAGGTGGGCCTCGGCGTCGATCTCGACGTGGGCCACGCCCGGGACCATGCCGGCGACCTCTCCGAGCACGCGCCGGGTCGCCCGGCACGGCGCGCAGAACGCGCTGGAGAACTGCACGAGCGTGGCCCGCTCGCCGAGTTCCGCGCCCAGCTCCGACGCGTCGAGCAGCTTGCCGTCGTCCCGCCCGCGCACCCGCACTCTCCCGCTCCTCCGCCGCTGCAGCACTCCGTAGGCGCTCGCTGCCGCGAGCACCACCACGCACACCATCAGTCCGGTCATCACGGTTCCAAGCGTTCACGAGACCGCAAAGATTCCCGGCCCCTCAAGGGGCCGTCCTGCGGAATGCTTGGTTCCATGGACATCGACGCAAGAGGGCCGCGATTCGGCGCGGCCGTGACGACCCTCGTCCTGGCGGTCGTTCTGGTGACGGGAAGCGTGTGGCTGCTGGCTTGGCAGACGCTGGCGTTCCTGCTGGGCGCCGCGGGCGGAGTGAGCCGGTCACCGTACGGCTGGCTGTTCCGCAGGGCCGTGCGGCCGCGGCTCGGGCCGCCGACCGAGTTCGAGGCGCCCGAACCGCCGCGTTTCGCCCAGGCGGTCGGGCTGGTTTTCGCCGGACTCGGGCTCGTCGGCTACACGCTGGGGCCGCTCGGGCTCGGGCTCGCGGCGACGGGCGCCGCACTCGCGGCCGCCTTCCTGAACGCCGCGTTCGGGTACTGCCTTGGCTGCGAGTTGTACCTGCTCGTGCGGCGGATGACGGTACGCGCGGAGTAATGGGGCCGTAAAAGTCCGAGGTGGGTCCAGGGGGGTGACGTGACGAGAATCTCTTCGTGGGCGGGCACGAGGACTGGCTACCCGGCCGTTCTTCGGGCACGATCTGCGACAAGCCGTAAACCTACGGCTGCGTAACTTTCCACTGGGAATCCCTTCCCAGGCAGAGCAGGAAGGGTCCGACCCGCCCATGGCAGAGCTCGTCTACCGTCCCGTCGTCGGTTTCGCCCGCACGCTGTTCAAGGTGTGGGACCTCAAGATCGACTGCCAGGGTACGGAGAACATCCCGCGCTCGGGCGGCGCCGTACTGGTGAGCAACCACATCAGCTACCTGGACTTCGTCTTCAACGGCCTGGCGGCACTGCCGCAGAAGCGTCTCGTGCGGTTCATGGCGAAGGAGTCCGTCTTCCGCCACAGGATCTCGGGCCCGCTGATGCGCGGCATGAAGCACATCCCCGTGGACCGCAAGCAGGGCGAGGCGGCCTACGCGCACGCCCTGGACTCGCTGCGGTCGGGCGAGATCGTCGGCGTCTTCCCGGAGGCGACCATCTCGCAGTCGTTCACGCTGAAGAGCTTCAAGTCGGGTGCCGCGCGCCTGGCGCAGGAGGCCGGCGTCCCCCTGGTCCCGATGGCGGTGTGGGGCACGCAGCGGCTGTGGACCAAGGGCCACCCCCGCAACTTCAAGCGCAGCCACATCCCGATCACGATCCGGGTCGGCGAGGCGATCGAGGCCTCCCGCGACAAGTACGCGGGCGCCATCACCCGCCAACTGCGCGAGCGCGTCCAGGAACTCCTCGAGGCCGCCCAGCGCGCCTACCCCGTCCGCCCGAAGGGCCCGGACGACACGTGGTGGATGCCGGCGCACCTCGGCGGCACGGCACCGACACCGGAGCAGGTGCGGGCGGCGGAGGCGCACTGACCTCAGAAGCGGCCCTGTCTCACAGGGCCGTGGGAAGCGTCTGCCACAGATGTGGACGATCGCGGGCCGCCTTGAGGGTGTCGAGCACGGCCGGCCGCGGTGCGGCGTGCTGCACCGAGTAGTCCCACTCATCCGATGCCGGATCGGGCGTGAAGGCCAGCCGCTCGCCGTCCAGGGAGAACCGCGCGTCCACACCCGGCTTGTTGCCCCGGGGATCCTGCCGGTGCCACGCACCGTTGAACCGCACGGCGACCAGGCCGTGCACCACCTCGAGTTTCTGGTAGCACAACGCCGTCGGGATGTCCTCGGCCCGGAGCAGGGCGGCCAGCGTGTGGGCTTTGGCGTAGCAGATGCCTGTGCGCTGCTCCAGGACGTCGGAGGCGCGCCAGGTGACGCGGAGATCGCCGGAGTCCTGCGAGTGCGGAATGGTGTCGCGCACGAACTCGAACGCGACCCGCGCATACTCATACGAGTCCGCTACGCCTTCGGCGAGCCTGGCAGCCGTCTCACGCACGAGCGGATGATGATGGTCGATCGCCTCGTCAGCGGCCAAGTATGCGGAGAGGTCAGCGGTTTCCTGGATCAGCTGCATACCAGCAGAGCATAGGGAGAGATCCACAGCCGGTCAATTGATTTACGTTGTGATGCATAGTTATGCAGCGACGAAAACGGCCGAACACCGCCGCAACCTTCCGCCACGCCACAACCCTTCCCCGCGCCGGCGGTCTCGCCTCCGCAGATTCTTGACTAGGGGAAACATGAAGGACCCACACCGCCTGCTCGGCGCCACGCTCGTCTCCTGTGCCCTGGCGGCGGCCGGAGTCGGCTCCGGGCCCGCCTACGCCGTGGAGAACCAGCTGTGGATCAGCGCACCCTATGAGACGGTGCTGCCCGCCGCGGACGCGGACGGCAGCGCGCGTGCGCGCACCCTGGCCGTCCAGGTCAGTCGTGACGTCGCCGAGGACAGGGTGCCGGCCGGGCGGCTGACCGTCGACGTGAGCGAGATCGCCTCCTTCGCACGGGTGTCGTGGCCCGCGAACTGTGTGCCCGAGTCGCAGGGCAAGGCGGTCTGTGACTTCCCGGGGATGCCGGCGGGGACGGAGAGCGTGCCGGCCGCGACGTTCGAACTGCGGGCGCTGCCGGGGGCGGACGTCAGCGCTGCGGGGTACGTGCGCTACTCGGCCGCCGCCGGGGAGGCGACGTCCCACCCGGGCGAGACCCGGGTCGGCGTGGGCAACGGGCCGGACCTCGGACTCAGCCAGGCCGACAACCAGCGAGACCTCAGGCCGGGCTCGGAGACGAGCGTGCGGGCGACGCTGTCCAACAGCGGCAACCGCACCGCACAGCGCACACTGCTCTGGCTCGACGCCTCGTACGGCCTGCGTTTCCAGGAGCGGCACACGAACTGCGAGTACCGGGAGCACGACACCGGCACCTCCGCCCTCTGTGTGCTGGACGAGGCGGTGGCTCCCGGGCAGCGGTACGCACTGAACACCGGGCTGGGCGTCGGGCGGAAGGCGCTGTACGAGCGGTTCGACCACTCCGTCCAGCCGTACTCGGACGAGGCGCTGGAGGAGGCCCGCGGCGAGTGGACCTGGACCCGGGGGACGGGATCCGACCTGGATCTGCGCCCCGTGGCCACGGCAGCGGCCACCGACCCCGACATCGACCCGCAGGACAACTACCGGACCGTCATCCTCGACGCCCGGAACACCGCCGACCTGAAACTCACCGGCAGCCGGGTGAGCGGAGCCGCCGGTGACACCGTGACCGCCCGCGTCACCGTGCACAACCGCGGCCCGGCCTGGGTGGCGTCGCTGGGAGCGGGCGCGGCCGTGGCCACGGTGAAGTTCCGCGCGCCGCGGGGACCACGGTCCTGAACCCGTCGGAGGAGGGGGACTGCTGGACCGCGCCGGAGGACCCCGGCGGCTACTCCTACTGCAGGACGCCGATCCATCTGCACGACAAGGCGTCGCACACGTTCGAGATCCCCCTGCGGATCGACCGGGTGGTGCGCGGGGCACGCGCCACCGTCGTCACCGTCAACGACGATCCCGAGCTGAGCATCAGGAAGTTCGACCCGAACCTGCGCAACAACAGGACGGAGATCGTCGTCAACCGATGAACGGCGCGGGTCAGCGCGCCATCTCCTCCTTGAGCGCCGCCACGAACGCGTCCACGTCCTCCTCGGTCGTGTCGAAGGCGCACATCCAGCGGACGTCGCCGGCGGCCTCGTCCCAGAAGTAGAAGCGGAACCGCTTCTGGAGGCGTTCGCTCACGTCGTGCGGCAGGCGGGCGAACACCGCGTTGGCCTGCACGGGGTAGAGGATCTCCACCCCGTGCGCGGCGCGTACGCCCTCGGCGAGGCGCTGGGCCATCTCGTTGGAGTGCCGGGCGTTGCGCAGCCACAGGTCCCGGGCGAGCAGGGCCTCCAACTGCACCGACACGAAGCGCATCTTGGAGGCGAGCTGCATGGACAGCTTGCGCAGGTGCTTCATGTGACGGACGGCGTCCTGGTTGATCACCACCACCGCCTCGCCGAACAGGGCGCCGTTCTTCGTGCCGCCCAGGGAGAGGATGTCGACGCCGGCGGCGTTGGTGAGCGTCCGCAGCGGGACGTTCAGGGTGGCGGCGGCGTTGGCCAGCCGGGAGCCGTCCAGGTGCACCTTCATGCCGTGCGCGTGGGCGTGCTCGCACAGGGCGCGTATCTCCTCCGGCGTGTAGACCGTGCCCAGTTCGGTGGCCTGGGCGATGGAGACCACCTGCGGCATGGCGCGGTGCTCGTCGTCCCAGCCGTACGCCTGCCGGTCGATCAGCTCGGGCGTGAGCTTGCCGTCGGGCGTGGGCACGGTGAGCAGTTTCAGTCCGCCGACCCGCTCGGGCGCCCCGCACTCGTCGACGTTGATGTGCGCGCTCTCGGCGCAGATCACCGCGCCCCAGCGGTCGGTGACCGCCTGGAGGGCGACGACGTTCGCGCCGGTGCCGTTGAAGACCGGGAACGCCTCGGCCGTGGGACCGAAGTGGCTGCGGACGACGCTCTGGAGGTTGTCGGTGTACGCGTCCTCGCCGTACGCGACCTGATGCCCGCCGTTGGCCAGGGCCAGGGCGGCGAGTACCTCGGGTGGGCGCCGGCGTAGTTGTCGCTGGCGAAACCGCGGACTTCGGGTCGTGATGGCGACGGGCGTCGGTCTTCGGCGGGTTCACGGCTTCTCGGTGAGCCACAGACGGTTTCCGTTCACTTCGGCGGCGGGCTTCTCCCAGACCTCGGTGATGGCGTCGGCCAGGTCGTTGACGTCGGTGAAGCCCGCGAACTTCGCGTTGGGGCGGTCGGCGCGCATCGCGTCGTGCACCAGTGCCTTCACCACCAGGATGGCAGCCGCCGACGTCGGGCCCTCGGTGCCCCCGGCCTTGCGGAAGGCGTCGGCCAGGGCGAGTGTCCAGGCCTCGGCGGCGGCCTTGGCGGCGGCGTACGAGGCGTTGCCCGCGGTCGGCTTCGTGGCACCTGCGGCGCTGATCAGTACATACCGGCCGCGGTCGCTGCGCTGGAGGGCCTCGTAGAAGGCCAGTGAGGTGTGCTGCACGGTGCGGATCAGCAGCAGCTCCAGGAAGTCCCAGTCGTCGAGGCTGGTCTTGATGAAGGTCTCGCTGCCGCGCCAGCCGCCGACGAGGTGGACCAGGCCGTCGACGCGGCCGAAGTCCTTCTCGATGTGTGCGGCCCAGTCGCGGGTGGACTGCAGGTCGAGCAGGTCGACCGGTTCGCCGGTGACGGTCGCGCCGCCCGAGGCGTAACGGGCCGCGTCCACGGCCTCCGCGAGCCGCTCGGGATCGTTGTCCGCCGCCGCGACGGTCGCGCCCGCCTCGGCCAGCCTGAGCAGGGCCGCCCGGCCGGCGGGCCCGCCCGCACCGGCCACCGCGATCACCGCACCGCTGAGAGCTCCGTTCCCCGCCATCTTCTTCGCCTCCTGAGCAGTGTTCCCGGTCGCGCGGACGACTCCGCCGCTCACGCGGCGATCCGCTCGGCGCCGTCCGCCGTGATGCCCTTGGTCGAGGCGATCACGTTCTTCAGCTTCTTGGACAGTGCCTCATAGAACATGCTCAGCGGAAACTCATCCGGAAGCACGTCATCGACGAGTTTCCGGGGCGGCTGTGTCGTGTCCAGCGCGTCGGGGCCCTTGGCCCACTTGGAGCCCGGGTGCGGCGCGAGGTAGGTGGAGACGAGCTCGTAGCCGGCGAACCAGTGGACGAGCTTGGGGCGGTCGATGCCGTCGCGGTACAGCTGCTCGATCTCGGCGCACAGCTGGTTGGTGACCTGCGGGGCACGCTCCCAGTCGATGGACAGCTTGTTGTCGGTCCAGCGGACGACGTCGTGCTTGTGCAGGTAGGCGAAGAGGAGCTGGCCACCGAGGCCGTCGTAGTTGCGGACCCGTTCGCCGGTGACCGGGAAGCGGAACATGCGGTCGAAGAGGACCGCGACCTGCACGTCACGCGCCTGCGGGACGCCGTCGGCCGACAGCTTCACGGCCTCCTTGAAGGCGGTGAGGTCGCAGCGCAGCTCCTCCAGGCCGTACATCCAGAACGGCTGGCGCTGCTTGATCATGAACGGGTCGAAGGGCAGGTCGCCGTGGCTGTGGGTGCGGTCGTGGACCATGTCCCACAGGACGAACGCCTCCTCGCAGCGCTTCTGGTCGTGGACCATCGCGGCGACGTCCTCCGGCAGCTCCAGGCCCAGGAGGTCGACGGCGGCGGCCGTGACGCGGCGGAAGCGGGCGGCCTCGCGGTCGCAGAAGATGCCGCCCCAGCTGAACCGCTCGGGGGCCTCGCGCACGGCGATGGTCTCCGGGAAGAGCACGGCCGAGTTGGTGTCGTAGCCGGACGTGAAGTCCTCGAACTTGATGCCGCAGAACAGCGGGTTGTCGTAGCGCGTGCGCTCCAGTTCGGCCAGCCACTCCGGCCAGACCATGCGCAGCACGACCGCTTCCAGGTTGCGGTCCGGGTTGCCGTTCTGCGTGTACATCGGGAAGACGACCAAGTGCTGGAGACCGTCGGCGCGGTGGGCGGCCGGCTGGAAGGCCAGCAGCGAGTCGAGGAAGTCGGGCACCTGGAAGCCGCCGTCGGCCCACCGGCCGAGGTCCTTGACCAGGGCCTCGTGGTAGTCGCGGTCGTGCGGGAGCAGCGAGGAGAGCTCCCGCACCGCGTCGCCCACCCGGCGGACGGCGAGCTCGGCGTCGGCGGGGTCGGGCGCGCCCTCGGCGTCGAAGTCGATCGACCCGTCCTTGGACTGCCATGGCCGGATCCGTTCCACGGCATCCTTGAGCACGGGCCATGCCGGGTGCTCCACCACCCTGGCCCCGGGAGGAACCTGTTCCTCCGAACCCACCTGCACAAGAATTTCCGTCATGTCCCATCCTCCACGGGAGAATCTCGCGTACACAGACCGTATACACACGAGGTTCCTCCCAGCAAGGGCGACCTCCGGAAAATATCCTGCCCCACCCTGACCTTCACCGCACTTTTTCCTGCCGGTCAAGCTTCTGCCCGCATGTGCGCCGACCATGCCCTCTCCCTCTGCAGGGGGTGGCCGCAGGCGATACGGTCCAGGTGGGCCCTCAGGCCCCCAGTGCCGCCTGTCGACGGAAGAGAGTCGCGTCTTGAACTTCCTCACCATCGGTCACCGCGGAGTCATGGGTGTGGAACCCGAGAACACCCTCCGGTCCTTCGTCGCCGCCCAGGAGGCCGGCCTCGACGCCATCGAACTCGATCTGCATCTGAGCAAGGACGGCGCGCTCGTCGTCATGCACGACACCGACGTGGACCGCACGACCGACGGAACCGGGCCGATCGCCGAGAAGACCCTCGCGGAGCTGCGGGCCTGGACGCGGGTCTGGGCGAGCGGGTGCCGGTCTTCGAGGAGGTCCTGGAGGCCGTTCACACGCCGCTCCAGGCGGAGATCAAGGACGTGCAGGCGGCGCGTGCCCTGGCCGAGGTGATGAACGCGCGGGAGCTGGCCGGCCGGGTGGAGGTGTCCTCGTTCCACGACGAGGCGATCGCCGAGATCAAGCGCCTGGTGCCGGGCGTGCGCACGGCGCTGATCGCCAGCCGCTACAGCACCGACATCGTGGAGCGCGCCGTCAAGGCCGGTGCCGCGACCGTCTGCCTGAACATTCGCCGTCTGGCCCTGGAGATCGTGGAGCAGGCACGCAAGGCCGACCTGAACATCATCGGCTGGGTGGTGAACACCCAGGATCATCTCCGTCTCGTCCGGGCCTTCGGGCTGGACGGCGCCACCACCGACCACCCGGACATCAAGCGCACGGGCCGCTTCACGGCCTAGTGACTACGCGAGCTCCTTGACCAGCAGCTCGAACTGCAGGTCGTCGCGCTGCGGGATGCCGAAGCGCTCGTCGCCGTACGGGAACGGGGTCATCCGTCCCGTACGGCGGTAACCGCGCCGCTCGTACCAGCCGATGAGGTCGTCGCGCACGGAGATCACGGTCATGTGCATCTCCGTCACGCCCCACGCCTGGCGGGCCTGCCGTTCCGCCTCCGCGATGATCACCTTGCCGAGACCCGCGCCCTGGAGCCGGGGGCTGACCGCGAACATCCCGAAGTAGGCGTGATCACCCCGGTGCTCCAGCTGGCAGCACGCGACGATCCGTCCCTCCTGCTCCACTGTCAGCAGCCGGCCGTCGGGCGACTTGATGACGGCCAGCACACCCTCCGGGTCGGTCCGCTGCCCCTGGAGTATGTCCGCCTCGGTGGTCCACCCGACCCGGCTGGCGTCACCCCGGTACGCCGACTCGATCAGCGCGACCAGCTCGTCCACGTCGGCATCGGAGGCGTCGCGGAAAATCAGTCCTGCGGCGGCGGTGTCCATGGTCGTACGTCTCCGTTTCCTGGCGCGGCTCGGGCACGGACGAGAGTAACGCCCCCACTAGGCTCCGGTGCATGGTGCATGTACTCAGCAGCCGGATCCTGCTCCGCCCCACCGACCCGAGCGGTCCCGGGCCTTCTACGGCGAACAGCTCGGCCTCGCCGTCCACCGGGAGTTCGGCACGGGACCGGAACGCGGCACGGTCTACTTCCTCGGCGGCGGCTTCCTCGAGGTCTCGGGGCGGTCCGAGACTCCCCCGGCGCCGGTCACGCGGCTGTGGCTCCAGGTCGACGACGCGGCGGCGGCCCAGGACGAGCTGCGAGCGAAGGGCGTGGAGATCGTGCGGCCGCCCGTGCGGGAGCCGTGGGGCCTGGTCGAGATGTGGATCGCGGATCCGGACGGGACGCCGATCGTGCTGGTGGAGGTCCCGGCGGACCACCCGATGCGCTACCGGCCGGGCATCTGAGGTCACCCGGGGCGGTGCTCCCAGCCCCGGTCGGTTCGGGTCAGCTCGCGGAAGCCCGCGCCGGTCAGGAGGTCGATCCTGGCGCCGTCGCCGGCGGACTCGTAGGCGACGAGCCGATCGACGCCGCACAGGCGGAGCCAGTCGCCGGCCTGGGCGAGCAGCCAGTGCTCAAGGCCGGTGCCGTACTGCGCGGGGTCGACGTGCAGATTGCCGATGTCGGCCAGGCCGGCCGCGCGTGCATGGCGTTCCGGGCGGGCCAGGGCCGTGTCGATCTCGATGAAGCCGAGGGCGTGCGTGTCGGTTCGGGCCGTGAAACGGGTGCCGCACTCCCCCAGCGTGCGCTCGACGGTGACGCCCGGCCGGGGCCCGGGCTCCGGCAGGTCGGCCACCCGGCTGATCAGGATGACCTCGGTGTCCCCGACGTGCCGGAATCCCGCGCGTTCGCAGACGGCCCGGATGTGCGGCCAGTTGCGCGGCAGTCCGTAGACGAGAGGGGCGGGCAGCGCGCCGTCGGCGTACCGGACGCGGACGTTCCAGCGGGCGAACTGTGCCAGGCACGCCCGCATCAGCAGGTCGGCAGCACGGTCGGCCTCGGGCCAGAGGGGCGCCGCCGGGCGGTGGACGAACCAGTTGATCTCGGCGGCGTCCCGGTAGGCCTCGCCGACCTCGCCACCGGCGCGGTAGCGCAGCAGATGGGCCGCGGCGACGACGTGCTGCCGCTGCTCGGCGACGAGCGTCGTCCGCTCGGCCACCCACGGGTCGGTGATGAACTCACCGGGCTGCCGCTCCAGGTCGCTGAGGACGGTGTTCACGGAGACGGAGACGCCGGGGACGACGGCCGCCACGTGCATGTTGACCAGGTCGGTGAGCTGGTCGCGGTCGGATCGGCGGAAGGGCCGCACCTCGAGCGGGAGCATGGAGAACCTCCGGGCAGGGTGAAGGAGCCGGTGGCCGCCACAGGGTGCGGTACGGGCCGAGGGTACGACGGGGCCGGAGCGGCACACCACCGGGTTTCCCGGATGGCAGGGGGAGCGGGCGGCGGCATAGCGTGCTGGGAAAGCTCATGCCGGGGGTTGTCCCTGCGGAAGGAACGCCATGAAGCTCGACGCACCGGTGACCGGCGGGCCCTGCTGGACGGAGCTGGGAACCACGGACCTGGAGGCGGCCCAGCGGTTCTACACGAGGCTGTTCGGCTGGCGGCCCGAGACGGACCCCCGTCAGGAGGCGGGCGGGTACACCGTCGCGCACCTCCGGGACGCGGCCGTCGCCGGGCTCGCCCCGCTGTACCAGCCGTCGCAGCCGGTCGGGTGGAACGTGTCGTTCGCGGTGACGGACGCGGACGACACGGCCCGTGCGGTGACCGAGGCGGGCGGATCGGTGCTGCTGGGCCCGACGGACGTGTTCGACGTGGGCCGGTTCGCCGTGGCCGCGGACCCGACCGGGGCCGTGTTCCAGCTGTGGCAGGCCGGGACCTTCCCGGGCGCCGGGTTGTTCAACGCGGCCGGTTCGCTGGGCTGGGTGGAGCTGTACACCCGGGACCCGGAACGAGCCGTGGCCTTCTATCCGCGGGTGTTCGGCTGGACCGTCGCCCCGTCGGAGCGCTACACGCAGTGGGGCGTCGGCGGCTCGGACTTCGGCGGCATGGTGACGATGGACGACAAGTTCCCGCCCGAGGTGCCGGCGCACTGGCTGCCGTACTTCGCGGTGGCGGACGTGGACGCCACGACCGCCGTCGTCCAGGAGCTGGGCGACGTGCTGATGGTGCCCACGTCGGTGCCCGACGGGCCGCGCATCGCGGTGCTGCGGGATCCGCAGGGGGCGATGTTCGGCGTGTACCGGGCGGGCGAGGAGGGCTGACCCGCCGACCGGGTCGGGCAGGCGACGGTGACGTGCCTCAGGTCCGCAGCGCGCCCAGCCGGCCCTCCAGCTGGCCGAGCAACTCCCGAGAAGAGCCGCGAGTTCCCCCTGTTCGGGGCGTCCATGCCGGACAGGGCGGCGGCCTCGTAGGCGAGCTGGGCGGGCAGGATGCCGTCGACCAGGTCGCGTCCGGCGTCCGTGAGGCGGAGATGGGCGAGCCGGCGGTCGCGGGTGTCGCCGCGGCGTTCGACCAGACCGCGTTCGGTCAGCTGTTTGACGCGCTTGGTGACGGCGGCCCCGAGGAGAAGGTCTCGCGGGCCAGCTCCCCGGGCGTCAGCTCATGCCCGGTACGACGCAGCGCACCGAGCAGATCGAACTCGGGCCGGCTGAGCCCCGCCCGACGCAGGGGCGCGTCCTCGGCCTGCTGGAGCAGCGCGGCGCAGCGGTTGATCCGCCCGATGACCTCCATCGGCCCGGTGTCGAGCCCGGGGTGCACGTCCCGCCACTGCCGCACGACAGCGGCCACGGTGTCGCCCCGCCGGACGCCGACCGAACCGTCCCCACCGGCCAAGGACGCACCGACCTGACCACCACCGGCCCCAGAGACTCCGCCGACCTGATCCTCACCGGCTGCGGAGGTCTCACCGGACTGATCCTCACCGGCTGAGGAAGTCTCACCGGGCCGATGCCCACCGGCTGCGAAAGTCTCGCAGGCCTGATCCTCACCGGCTGCGGAAATCTCACCGGGCCGATGCCCACCGGCTGCGGAAATCTCACCGGGTCGATGCCCACCGGCTGCGAAAGGATTCCCACCGGCTGCGGAGGTCTCGCCCGACTGGTTCCCACCGGCTGCGGAAGTCTCACCGAGCCGACCCTCACCGGCTGCGGAAGTCTCACCGAGCCGACCCTCACCGGCTGCGGAAGTCTCACCGAGCCGACCCTCACCGGCTGCGGAAGTCTCACCGAGCCGACCCTCACCGGCTGCGGAAGTCTCACCGGGCCGAATCCCACCGACCGTGGCAGTCCCACGGACCGGGCCCTCACCAGCCATGGAAGCGCCGCTGACCCGCCCCTCACCAGCCGGGGAAGCCCCGCCGCCCCGGCCGCCGCCAGCCCTGGAAGCATGAGCGGCCGCGTCCCCCGCAGGCGTGGACGCCCCGGCGACCGGCCGACCGGCAGCGCGGTCGCCTGGCGCCGCGTGGGCCCCATCAGCCGCCCGGCCCTCCGTCACCGGATCTCCTCCGAACGCGGACCGCGCGCCCGGCCCCGATCCGGTCCCGGCCGGCTGTTCCTGGCCGGTCCCCGGTCCGCCCGCGGTGGGCGATGGTCCATCCGCCGCCGTCATGGCCGTACGTCCTCCGTCTCGGTCTCGGTTTCGGTCTCCGTGCCCGCGCCCCGGTCCGGGAGCAGCCCCTGGCGTCGTACCGTCGCGGCGAGCGTACGGTGTCCGGACTGTTCGGTGAGCACGACCCGCTCCTCGGGCAGGGCGCGCTGCCACCATTCGCCGGCCGCGGCGTCGGCGGTGGCTCGCAGGTCGACCAGGGCGACGGCGAGAGCACGGCGGGCGGACTCCAGGGCGGCGGGGTCGCGGTCCGGCTCGGCCAGGAGGCGGGCGGCGCGCTCGCGGGCCTGGTCCGCGGCGGTCAGGGCGTGTTCGAGGCGGTCGCCCGCGCGCCGGTTGGTGACGGCCACGGCGGCGACGAAACCGGCCAGGGCGCCGACGACGGTGTCCACGACCCGCTCCGTCATCAGCTCGCCCGGCTTCTGGAATCCGGCGAACTCGGTGATGAGCAGGGCCATCGGGGTGACGCAGACGCTGCCCAGCCAGTAGTTGCGGCTGATCAGCAACTCCGCGCCGAAGCTGAACGCGAGGCAGCACAGGACGAGCGCCGCCTGGCCCAGGTGTGCGAGCGGTGCGACGGCCGCGAAGACGAGCACCCCGGCGACGTTGCCCACGACGCGCTGGACGGCCCGGCTCCAGGTCAGGGCGATGTTGACCTGGTACAGCGAGGCGGCGGTGACCAGAGCCCAGTAGGGGCGGCCGATGCCGAGCGCGAGGGAGGCGCAGCCGGCCAGCGTGCAGCCGAGCGCGGTACGCAGGGCGAGCGGCGTCAGCGGGCCCAGCCGGCCCCAGAGGGACCGGGCCGCGTCCACACCGAGCAGTTCGTCGGCGGCCGCTCGCGGGAGGCCGACCTGCGGCACCGGGCCGGTACCGCGCAACGAGCGTGCCCAGGCCCGGAGCCGGCCGGCATCGGCCTCCGTCGGCGCGGCGAGGGCGACCTCGGCACGGACCACGAGCCGTTCGAGGCCGCCCCGGGTCCGGGCGCGGGCGCCGCCGGCCGGCAGCGACTGCCAGGCCGCGTGCACGGCGGCATACCCGGCGGCCCGGGCCCGGGCGTGTCCCTCGCCCGTACCGCCCGTGTCGGCGTACGCGGCGGCGGCCTTCAGGGCGTGGGCGGTGGCGCGGCGCTCCGGTCCGTGCGGGCGGACGAGCGCGGGTGCCATGCAGACCAGCCAGGCCCAGGCACCCGTCGCGGCGGCGAGGGCCAGGTGACCCGGCACCTGGGCGAGGATCTGCGGCGCGAACAGGGAGGCGGAGCTGACGAAGGTGAGCACGACGTTGCCCGGCGGGCCGATCCGGGTGGCGTCACACAGCGCCTTCTGCGCGGCGGCCAGCAGCGCACCGACGGTGACCAGCACCACGGCGCTGCCGGTCAGCGAGGCCGCGACCAGGGCGACGGCCAGCCCGCCGACCATGCCGAGCACCACCCACACCAGGGCCCGCGCCCGGGCGGCGTACGGGCGGTTGTGCGCGTACAGCGCGCACAGGGATCCGGCCATCGTGTACATCGCCAGGTCGAGCCTGCCGAGTGCCAGCAGGGTGAGGTTGGGCGGAGCGATCGCCGCGACCACGCTGAGCGCGGGTTTGAACCAGATGTCCGAGGGACGGCCGACGCGCAGCACGCCCGCCAGTGGAAGACGCCGGGCGGGCCGGGAGGAAAGGACGGGGGGCGCACTGCTCATGAGGCACAAGATTAGCAGGTGTTTTACCTGTAAATCATAGCCTCTCACCTGGGGTGCGTCATCGAATGCTCCCCGTGTACACTCTTGCGCTCGCGTGCGCGCCGCATGGCCCGGGCATCGAACGACCGACTGTCGACCGGGGAGGTGCGCGTGCACGGACCGGCTTCGTCCGGCTGGCTGCTGGTGGCGCTGTGTGCGGCGACCGGCGCCTACTGCCTGCTGCGGATGCGCAGCGGCGCCGCGGAACAGCGCAGCGCGGCGGGCGGTGAGGCACTGATGGGATTCGGGATGGCCGCGATGGCGGTGCCGGCGGCCGTCTTCACTCCGCCTTCGTGGGCCTGGCCCGTCTATGCCGCAGTGTTCGGGACGGCCGCGGTTCGCGCGCTGTGGGCGGCACGGTCGGGCGCGCACCACCTGCACCATCTGGTGGGAGCCGCGGCCATGGTCTACATGTCCGTCGTCATGGCCGGCTCCCCCGCGCACCCGCACGGGCAGGGCGGATCGGGGGTCCCGGTCCTGACGGGGGCACTGCTGCTCTACTTCGCCGGCTACGTGCTGCTGACGGGCGTCCGGCTGGTACCGGTGACCGCCGTGGCCGGGAGCGGGACCGGCGGCGGGTCCGCCGGCGGGGGCGACCGGCCGGAAGTGGCGCGGGCCTGCCGGTTGTCCATGGGGATCGCGATGGTGGCGATGCTGCTGACGCTGTGAGCCAGGACCGTCGGCACGGCGTGCGGAATCCGTTGTCTGCGTCACTTTGCCGCCACAAGTCGTACCGGTGGGCGGCGCCGCACTCATAGGCTGCTCCTCATGATGCTCCCCGCGGCACTGTTGCTGCTCGGCGCCCTGGCCGCCGTGGTCGCTCCCCGGCTGCTCGCCCGGGCGGACTGGCCCGACCGTGAGCCGGTGGTGGCGCTGTGGGTGTGGCAGTGCGTGGTGGCGGCCGTGATCGTGTGCTGTGCGCTGTCGATGACGCTCAGCGCGGCGGCGGCCTGGCACGCCGTCGGCGGGCACGTCTTCGCGACGGCACCCGGCCCGGTCGTCGAGGCCTATGCCCTCGGTACCGCGGGCGTCTGGGCGGCGTCCACCGCGGTGGCGCTGGCCCTCGGCGGGCTGTGGAGCGTGGCGATGCTGGTCCGCGAGGTCGGACGGGCCCGCGCCCGGCGCCGTCGCCGACGGGCCGACCTGCTGGTGCGGGCCCCGCTGTTGCCGGGCGAGGTGGCCGTGTCCGGCCGGCTCGTCGTCCTGGAGAGCGAGCAGCCCGACGCGTGGTGGCTGCCCGGCGCTCCGCCGCAACTGGTCGTCACCACGGCCGCGTTGCGCCGCCTGAAGGGCCGGAGACTGGACGCCGTGCTCGCCCACGAGCAGGGACACGCACGGGCCCGGCACGACTGGCTGCTGAACTGCTCCTCCGCCCTGGCGGGCGGCTTTCCGCAGGTGCCGGTGTTCGCGGCGTTCCGCGACGAGATGCACCGCCTGGTCGAACTCGCCGCCGACGACACGGCGTCCCGCCGCTTCGGCCGTCTGACCACGGCCCTGGCTCTGGTCGAACTCAACGAGCACCGCGGCGTGTTCGGCCCCTGTCCGGCGCCGCAGGCCCATGTCCCGGAGCGGGTGCACCGGTTGCTCACTCCCTGGGACCGGCTGCCCGCGGCACGCCGGCTGCGGCTGACCGCGGTGGCCGCGCTGGTGCCCGTGGTGCCGGTGCTGGTGGCGTTCGTACCGGGACTGCGGGCACTGGGATAGCCCGGACACGCGCCGGGGGCGTCCGTGGCGTCGGTGCCGGTTTCGAGGGCGTCAGTGAGGCCTCGGGGTTGTGTTTCGGGGGCGTCAGGGTGACATCCGGGCTGCGTCAGGGTGGCCGAAGCGTGCGGTTCCGGGCCCGAAGATCGTCGCCGTACTGGATCCGGAGCCCCCGGTTCGGCGAGGATCGCATCATGCACACCTCGACCGTCGACTCCCCGCCCCGCCCGCAGCACCGCACGGCCGCCCGGTCGGCCGGCGTCCTGGCCCTGTGCTCCGCTCTGTTGCTGGCCCTCGTCGCGGCCAGATGGAGCCCGCTGATCAGCGCGGACGGAGACATCTCCGCCACCACCCACCGCTGGGCGGTCGAGGAGTCCGGCTTCACCCAGGCGTGCCGCATCCTCACGGACTGGGTGTGGGACCCGTGGACCATGCGAGTGCTGTGCGCGGTCGTCGTCGTGTGGCTGGTGGTGCGGTTCGCGGCGCGCTGGACGGCGCTGTGGCTGGCGCTGGCCGTCACGCTGGGCACGCTCTTCCAGCAGGCCCTCAAGGCGGTGGTGGACCGCGCCCGGCCGGTCTGGCCCGACCCCGTCGACTCGGCCCACTACTCGGCCTTCCCGTCGGGCCACGCCATGACCGCCACGGTCGTGTGCGGCCTCCTGCTGTGGCTCCTGCACCGGCACGGCGTCGGCCGTGCTGTGTGGCGTACGGCCGTGACCGTGGCCGTCGTGTCCGTGGTCGGCGTGGGGCTGACCCGTGTCTGGCTGGGCGTCCACTGGCCGTCGGACGTGCTGGGCGGCTGGCTGCTGGGCGCGACGGTGGTGGCCCTGGCGGTGTGGACGCACGAGCACCGGCTGCCGCGCACCCGCCCGGACACCACGGCCTCGTAAGATCGCGCCATGACGGCTGTGTTGTTCGACTTCTCCGGAACGCTGTTCCGTGTCGAGTCCACCGAGTCCTGGCTGCGCGGCGTCGTGACCGGCACCGGAGTCCCCCTCACCGAGGCGGAGTTGACCGCCGCCGCGCGGGCGCTGGAGGCGGTCGGCGCGCTGCCGGGCGGCGGCGATCCCGCGCGGGTGCCGGAGGAACTCGCCGACTCCTGGCTGATCCGGGACCAGAGCGCCGCACTGCACCGGGCCGCCTACACCGGCCTCTCCCGCCAGGTCACCCTGCCCGACCCCGCGTTGCACGACGCGCTGTACGACCGCCATATGACACCGGCCGCATGGACGCCCTACCCGGACGCCGTGGAGGTGCTCCGCACGCTGCGGGAGCGGGGCATTCCCGTCGGCGTGGTCAGCAACATCGGCTGGGACCCGCGCCCGGTCTTCCGCGAACACGGCCTGGACCCCTACGTCGACGTGTACGTCCTGTCGTACGAGCACGGCATCCAGAAGCCCGACCCGCGGCTGTTCGCCACCGCCTGCGAGGCGCTCGGCGCCGATCCGCGCCGGACGCTCATGGTCGGCGACGACCGCAGGGCGGACGGCGGGGCCACCGCTCTGGGGTGCGGGGTGCACTTCGTGGACCACCTGCCGGTGGCCGACCGGCCGGACGGACTGCGACCGGTCCTGGACCTGGTCAGCTCACCGCGCGACAAGTAGCCCGAGGCCACCACCTGGTCGTCTGCTCGCCCGCCTCGGACGATCCCCCGTGTCGCCCGAGGCAGACGGCATCTCCGGCCTGGACAGCGCGGTCCCGGCCGGACGTCTCCGAGTATAGTTGGCTGGCAGCCAGTCAACGCAGGAGTTTCAGCATGTCCCCGCGCAGCGCCTCGGTCAATGAAGAGTTGCGGAGGCGTTCGAAGGAGCGACTTCTGCAGGCGGCGGTCGAGCTGGTCGGCGAGCGCGGGTTCGAGGCCACGACCCTCGGCGACATCGCCGACCGGGCGGGCTCGGCGCGCGGTCTGGTCTCGTACTACTTCCCGGGCAAACGCCAGCTCGTGCAGTCCGCGGTACACCGGCTGATGCACCGCACGCTGGAGGACGCGCTGGAGCGCGAGCCGCGCACCGAGGACGGCCGGGAGCGGATGGCCCGGGCCATCGACGCGATCCTGGGCCTGGCCCGGGACCGGCCCGTGCTGATGCGCCAGCACATGGCCGGGCTGCTGCAGGCCGAGGGCTTCGTGCCCTGCCCGGAACAGCTCCGCCTGGCCGAACTGCTGCGGGACACCGTCGCCCGGCACGGTTCACGGGACGTCGACCGCGACTACCCGATGCTGCGCGCCCTGCTGATGGGCGCCGTGTACGCGGCCCTGGTGCCCGGGGTGCCGATGCCGGTGCCGGTGCTGCGGGCCGAGTTGTTCGAGCGGTACCGCCTCGACCGGGAGATGGGCCTCCCGCCGGAAGCGGAGGTGCCCGGTGGGACGGGCGACTCGGACCTGTCGCGGTTCTTCGCGACGGGCACCGCACCGGGACATGAGCCGGAGGTCCAGCCGTAGGTCGTGTCCGCAAAGTCCCGTCGTCCGCCCGGAGGGCGGGCCCCGCGGCGTCTGGTGCGTGCTCTGGGGGTACCCCCTGCTCGAAGAGCTTGGGGAGTGCCGGGCGGAAGCACTCGTACTGGTTGTACGTGGGCTTTCGCCCGGTGCGGCGAGAGTGCGTGCCAGGCGTCGCGGGGCAGGCGGGACTTTGCGGACACGGCCTAGCGCCCGGTCCGGCCGCTCGAACCGGACGGCCGGCTCAGCGCCGGGCGCGGCGCGGGGCCAGCAAGCCCGCGTCCCGGGCCTGGCCGATCAACCTGAGCGACTTGCGGCGGCTGTGCCCGGTCGCGCACATCACGGCGAGAACCGGGTCGGCCCCGTTCCGCTGGGCCGCGCGGTACTCCTGCGCCACCAGCCACCGCCCCTCCACACCGCGCGGCCAGGCCGGCCGGGCGCGACGCCCTTGACCGCCACAGCCGTCGGACGCCGTCCCGGGGCCCGCGCCGCACGCCTCGGCCAGCGACTCCTCGAGCCAGTCGGCCAGCACCGCCAGGTCGTCGAGGGACAGGGCGGGCTCGGCGCGTACGTCCTCGACGCCGACGCTGCCCCCGGCCACGACGGCCAGCGCGTCGACACAGGCGCCGTCCGTGAAGGCCAGGCGGACGTCGAACCACCGCGTGGCGTCCTCGTTCTGCCGCACTTCCCACGCGGGCCGCACGGACACCGCTCCGTCCGCCGGAGAGCGATCAGAAAGATTAAGAAAGGATGCTTCCAGCACACACGAAACGTAACCGAATGATCACCTTCCCAGCAGATCGGACACGCGTCCCGAGTGGAGCACAGCACCCTGTCAGCCGAGCCCGGCCGGTGCGATGCTGGAGGCGTCAGCGCTCTCCCGTGATCCGCCGGATCCCTCGGGTAAGGAGTTCCGCCGTGCTGCGAGTCGCCGTCGTAGGCTCCGGGCCGAGCGGGTGCTACACCGCCCAGAGCCTCGTCCAGCAGGACTCCGAGGTGCGCGTCGACGTCCTGGACCGGCTGCCGTGTCCGTACGGCCTCGTCCGCTACGGCGTGGCTCCGGACCACGAGAAGATCAAGTCGCTGCAGAACAACCTGCGCACGGTCCTGGAGCACGACCGGATCCGCTTCCTCGGGGGAGTCCAGGCCGGCCCCGGTGGAGTGCCGGTCGACCGGCTGCGGAAGCTCTACCACGCGGTGGTGTACTGCGTGGGCGCCGCCACGGACCGGCGTCTGGGCATCCCCGGGGAGGACCTGCCGGGGAGCTGGTCGGCGACTCAGTTCGTCGCCTGGTACAGCGCCCATCCGGACGCCGTGGACGGCCAGTTCCTGCGGGACGCCCGGTCGGCCGTGGTGATCGGCGTGGGGAACGTCGCCGTGGACGTCACCCGGATGCTGGCGCGCGGCCTGGCCGAGCTGAGCCCGACCGACATGCCGCAGGCGGCCCTGACCGCACTGGCGGCGAGCCGGGTGACCGAGATCCACATGGTCGGCCGGCGCGGCCCGTCCCAGGCCCGCTTCACCACGAAGGAACTGCGCGAGCTGGGCACCCTGCCGGAGACGGAGGTCACCGTCGACCCGTCGGAGCTGGCACCGGACCCCGGGTACGCCGACCCGTCCGCACTGCCCGCGCCGCAGCGCCGCAACGTGGAGGCACTGCGCGGCTGGGCCGAGGCACCGCCGAGAGGCACCCCTCGTCGCATCAGGCTGCGCTTCTTCCTCCGTCCGGTCGAACTGCTCGCGGAACAGGGCCATGTGGGCGCCGTCCGCTTCGAGCGGACGACCCCGGACGGGCACGGCGGTGTGACGGGCACGGGCCTCTACGAGGACATCGAGGCGCAGTTGGTGCTGCGTTCGGTGGGCTACCGCGGAGTGCCGCTGGAGGGGCTGCCGTTCGACGCGAGCACCGGCACGGTGCCGAATCTTGCCGGCCGCGTCCTGCGCGAGGGCGTCGTCACCCCGGGCGAGTACGTGGCCGGCTGGATCAAACGCGGGCCGACAGGCGTCATCGGCACCAACCGCCCCTGCGCGAAGGAAACGGCGACGTCCCTCCTGGAGGACGCGCACCTCCTCGAGCAGAGAACCATCCCCGGCGACCCGCTCACGGCACTGCGCGCGGAGGGCACCGACCCGGTCGAATGGCAGGGCTGGCAGTCCATCGAGCAGGCGGAAGCGGAACTGGGCGCGTCACTGGGACGCGGGGTGGTCAAGCTCCCCGACTGGCAGTCCCTCCTGGACGCCGCCCACCACAACGTCCTCTAGCCGGCCCGTTCGGGCCCCCGGCGGAGTCGGATGCGACCTACCGTTCATCACGACTCCCGGGAGGCTTTGCGGCCAAAAGTCAGACTTAATAGCTCGTCACCGAAGGATCTCCGGAAAAATCATGAGCAGGCAGCAAAATATCCGCCCTCCTCGCTTGCTTGTGAAGACACGCACTTGCGACTCTGTACGGAGCAGAGGACCAGAGCGGAGGAAGCGCCGTGACGAACTTCCTGCCGCGACCGGACGAGTCGCAGCAGTCCCCTCAGCCCACGCAGCCCCCGCAGCCCCAGAAGGAACCGTCTCTCGACCTTCGCTGCGGCGGGGTACGGCTGACGATTCAGCGTGTGCCCGCGTGGCTGGTCACCGCGGTGACCACAGCAGTGGGCAGCGGCCTGGCGTGGTGGCTCCAGCGGTAGGCGGAAGGAGACAGGTACGGGTGCCGGTCCAGTGCCACCGGTGGCCTGAGCCGGCACCCGAACCGCGTCAACCCGTCGCGCACGCCGTTCCGTTGAGTGTGAACACCGCCGGGGCGGCGCTGTTGCCGCCGTGACCGGCCTGGTAGCCGATGCTCACGCTCGCGCCCGGCGCGATGGTGCCGTTGTACGACACGTTGGCCGCGGTCACCGACCCGGAGGTGGGCGTGTAGGTGGCGCCCCAGCCGCCCGTGACCGTCTGCCCCGCCGGCAGGGTGAAGCCCAGCTTCCAGCCGTTGACCGTCGTCGTGCCGGTGTTGGTGATGGTCACGGAGGCGGTCAGGCCGGTGTTCCAGGCGTTCACCGCGGTCGTCACCCTGCAGGCGCCGGGCTGGGGCTGCGGAGCCGGGCCCGACGTGTCGAGACCGAAGAAGGTGAGCACGCGGGATGCCATGCCCTGCGCGTACAGGTTGTGGCCGACGCCCTGGAGGCTGACGGCCTCCACGGGAGCCTGGTCACCCGTACCGCCGTAGCGGGTGCGGGTCCAGCCGGACTGGGGCGTGTCGGTGGCGGCCGGGGTCTGGCTCACGCCCTGGACGTTCGTCCACTGCTTGATCTGCTCCCCGAAGTTGGGGTAGCGCAGGACGTCGTCCTGGGTGCCGTGCCAGATCTGCATCCGCGGCCGGGGACCGGTGTAGCCGGGGTAGGCGTTCCGGACCAGGTCGCCCCACTGCTGCGGGGTGCGGGTGACCGTGCCGCCCGAGCAGGCGCTGTTCCACTCGGAGCCGTCGGTGGTGGCGAAGCAGGCGAACGGCACACCGGAGAAGGCCGCGCCCGCCGCGAACACGTCGGGGTAGTCGCCGAGCAGGACGTTCGTCATCATCGCGCCGGAGGAGATGCCGGTGGCGAACACCCGGCCGGTGTCGGCGTCGTAGGTGCGGGTGACCCAGTCGATCATCGACTTGATGCCCACGGGGTCGCTGCCGCCGCCGCGGCGCAGGGCCTGGGGCGAGGAGACGTCGAAGCACTTGCTGCTGCGTGTGACGGACGGGTAGAGCACGATGAACCCGTACCGGTCGGCCAGGCTGTCGTACTCGGTGCCGTTGTACATGTCCGGGCCCGAGCCGGTGCACCAGTGCACGGCGACCACGACCGCCGGGTTCGGGGTGACGCTCTCCGGCACGTACAGGTACATCCGCAGATTGCTGGGGTTGGTACCGAAGTCCGTCACCTCGGTGAGGGTCGCGGTGGGCACGGCCTTCTCGCGGGCGGCGGCCACGGGTGCGGTGACCACGGTGGCCGCGAGCAACGGCAGCAGGGCGGCGAGGAGCGCGAGGAGGAGCGACCGCAGCGGTCTCCTCGCCATGGGGTGGGCAGTGGCGGACACGTCCGTCCCTTCCGTTGTCAGGCGCGGCTGGCAGGGCGTCGTACGGCGGTTCGGCAGGCGACGGCGACGGAGTCGGACGGCGGTCCGGTGGCCGGCGGCATGAACAGGGTCCCGCCGGCGAACGTACGCATGCGTGGAGTCCTCATCGACCCGCCCTCTCGTGAAGGGAAGCGTCCGACCGGCATGGTGGCATGGACATGGCTTTCATGGAAGCGCTCCCACACCTGTCGTCGCCGCCACCAGGGCTGGCCGAATGTGTACTGCGCGAGGCGTTGACTAGAAAGCGCTTGCCCCCTACGTTCCGTTCAGCAGTGTGACCGGGAAGCGCCTCCCGAAGGCGCCCATCGGGGGCTGCCCGCACACGGTGAGCAACATGACGAACAGAATTCACATACATGACCACCTGACCCCATGAGACACCCGGAAGGGACGCACCCCACATGCGTACTCACCCCCCACGCACCCGCTTACCCAGATCCACCCTGGCGGTCGCCGCCGCGTCCGCACTGGCGACCGTGGCGGTCCTGGCCGTTCCCCAGCCGGCCGGGGCCGCCGAGAGCTCACCGGTCGGGTTCGGCGCGGGCACGACCGGCGGCGGCAGCGCCTCGGCGGTGACCGTCTCCACGCTGAGCGCCTTCAAGTCGGCCGTGGCCGGCAACACGGCCAAGGTCGTCCGGGTCAACGGCCTGATCTCGCTGAGCGGCCAGGTCGACGTCGGGTCCAACACGACCGTCCTGGGCGTGGGTTCGTCGTCCGGGTTCACCGGCGGCGGGCTGCGGCTGAAGAAGGTCTCCAACGTCGTCGTCCGCAACCTGAACATCAGCAAGCCGGTCGCGCCCGCCGACGGCATCACCGTCGAGGCGTCCACCAAGGTCTGGATCGACCACAACTCCTTCTCGGCCGACCGCGAGCACGACAAGGACCACTACGACGGCCTGCTGGACATCAACCACGGCGCGGACAACGTCACGGTGTCCTGGAACACCTTCAAGAACCACTTCAAGGGTTCGCTCGTCGGCCACAGCGACAACAACGCGAGCGAGGACACCGGCCGGCTGAAGGTGACGTACCACCACAACCACTTCGCCAACGTGTACTCGCGCATCCCCAGTCTGCGCTTCGGCACCGGGCACTTCTACAACAACTACGTCGAGGGCGCCGACACCGCCTGCCACTCGCGCATGGGCGCCCAGATGCTGGTCGAGAACAACGTCTTCCGGTCGACGAAGATCGCGGTCACCACGAACCGCAGCAGCGACGTCGACGGATACGCCAACCTGCGCGGCAACGACCTCGGTGGAGCCGCGACCGAGGTCTCGCGGGTCGGCACCTTCACCAGCCCGCCGTACAGCTACTCGGCGGTGCCGGCCTCGTCCGTCGTCGCCTCGGTGACGTCGGGTGCGGGCGCCGGAAGGCTCTGACACCTCCGTCCACTCGAACCCCTCACATCCGCTCAGACGACAGAAGGAATCGGGACATGACTTCTGCGACACGTCCGCGCGCCCGCAGGCGCGCACTGACCGGCGCCCTGGCCACGCTCGGCCTCTCGGTTGGCATGATCATGACCACCAACGCGCCGACGGCGAGCGCCGCCACCTGGCCGACCCCCAACGGCAGCCAGGGGACCTCCTCCACCATCTCCGTGTCCGGCACCAAGGACTACGGCATGAAGCGCTACTACGGCACCGGGGACCTGGCCGGCGACGGCCAGCAGGAGGGCCAGGACCCGATCTTCAAGCTCGCGAACGGCGCGGTGCTGAAGAACGTCATCCTCGGCGGCCCCGCGGCCGACGGCATCCACTGCGAGGGCAGCTGCACGCTGCAGAACGTCTGGTGGGAGGACGTCGGCGAGGACGCCGCCACCTTCCGCGGCGGCAACGGCGCCACCTACCAGGTGATCGGCGGCGGCGCGAAGAAGGCGGCGGACAAGGTCTTCCAGCACAACGGCGGCGGCACGCTGACCATCTCCAACTTCGCGGTGCAGGAGTTCAAGACGCTCTACCGCTCCTGCGGCGACTGCTCCACGCAGTACACGCGCAAGGTCAACCTCAACACCATCGACGTGACCGGCACCGGCTCCACCGCGAGGCTCGTCGGCATCAACGTCAACCGCAACGACGTGGCGACGCTGCGGGGCATCACGATCCGCAACGACTCCGGCCGCAAGGTCGTCCCCTGCCAGAAGTACAACAACAACACCGCCGTCGGGTCCGGCCCCGACAGCAAGAACTGCCTCTACTCGACCTCGGACATCACCTACAGGTAGTCCCGAGGCAGCACCCCCCACGGTGAGGGCGGCCGTGCCAGCGTCCCGGCGGGCGCTGCGCACGGCCGTCCGCGTCATGCGCCGCGCACGCGCGCGCGTACCTCCCCGATCAGCTCCCGCTGGTAGTCGGTGTACGCGGCGCGCAGGTCGGCGCCGGGCCAGTCGGCGGGCTGGAGTCCGGACGGCAGGACGGGATCGGCCAGCAGATGCCGTACGACGGCCGCGAAGGCGGTCAGGCGGTCGGCGGGCCGGGACGCCCCGGCGACGTGGGCGAGCAGCGCGCGGGCGGTGGCGGACCAGGCGTCCAGCGGCCACAGCGTCGCGGCCAGCTCGCGCGCGGGCCGGTCGGGGCGGGCCGTGTAGTGCTGCGCCACCTGGTCCAGATCGCCGGGGAGGGCACGGGCCAGGTTGGCGGGCCGGAGCCAGACTCCCTCGCGGAGCTCGGCGAGCCGGAGGCCGGTCAACCGGCCGCGCAGGTCGGCGCGTTCGGCGGGGCCGCGTCCCGTCGCGGTGATCACGACCATCTCCCAGTCGCCGTCCCAGGCGCGCGTGCCCGGGTGCACGGCGTCGTCCTG
Organism: Streptomyces tuirus; assembly: GCA_018195615.1. Classification (GTDB taxonomy): domain Bacteria; phylum Actinomycetota; class Actinomycetes; order Streptomycetales; family Streptomycetaceae; genus Streptomyces; species Streptomyces tuirus_A. The sequence continues at coordinate 893,479 of JAGTPG010000002.1, forward strand.
GCGGCGCTGGCGGTCCCGCAGCCGGTCGCTGAGCCGGTAACCGGCGTCCGTGCGCCGCAGGTCACCGGCGGCCACCATCCGGCTGAGCGCCGCCCGGAGCGTGGAGCCGCCGACGTCGAAGCCCTCCACGAGACCCACCAGCTCCCTGACCGGCAGTTCCGGGGATGTGTGCCGAGCAGCAGGCTCAGCACGACCGACCGCGCGGACAGCGGTCGCAGATCGAGCGCGCCGGGTCGCGCCGGGACGTTCGTCGGCATGGTCACGTACTGTACGCGCCGGCTCTCCGTGTTGCAGGATTGCTGCGGCCGTAGAAACGGTGCAACACTCGGGGTATGGTCTCGACACTCGACGAACAGCGGGCGTACACCGGACCCGTCACGCACGACGTCACCAACCAGCCCCCGCCCCTCACCCCGTACGACGCCTCCGAGGACACGGCTCTGCTGGAGGGGCTGCGGCGGGAGGGCGCCGGCTGGGCCGAGGAGGACCTGCGGCGGCTCGGCAGGCAGGCCGGCAGCGCCCAGGCGCAGGAGTGGTCCGATCTGGCCAACCGCCATGAGCCGGAGCTGCGCACCCACGACCGGTACGGCCACCGCGTCGACGAGGTCGAGTTCCACCCGAGCTGGCACCACCTGATGCGCACCGCGATCGCCGAGGGACTGGCCGCGTCGCCCTGGGCGGACGACCGGCCCGGAGCGCATGTCGCCCGGTCCGCGGGCGGACTGGTGTGGGGCCACACCGAGGCCGGACACGGCTGTCCCACGTCGATGACCTACGCGGCCGTGCCCGCGCTGCGCCGGCAGCCGGAGCTGGCGAAGGTCTACGAGCCCCTGCTGACCAGCCGGGAGTACGAGCCCGGCCTGCGAGTGCCGACCGAGAAGCGCGGGCTGCTGGCGGGCATGGGGATGACCGAGAAGCAAGGCGGCTCCGACGTCCGGACGAACACCACGACGGCCGCGCCCACCGCCGAACCCGGCGTGTACACCCTGCGCGGGCACAAGTGGTTCACCTCGGCGCCGATGTGCGACCTGTTCCTCGTACTGGCGCAAGCTCCGGGCGGCCTGTCGTGTTTCCTGGTGCCGCGCGTGCTGCCCGACGGCACCCGCAACACCTTCCGCATCCAGCGTCTGAAGGACAAGCTGGGCAACCGGTCCAACGCCTCCTCCGAGCCCGAGTTCGACGGGACCGTCGCCTGGCTGGTCGGGCCAGAGGGGCAGGGCGTCAAGACCATCATCGAGATGGTCAACTGCACCCGGCTCGACTGCGTGATGATGTCGGCCGCGCTGATGCGCAAGTCCCTCGTCGAGGCGGGGCACCACGCGCGGCACCGCAGGGCGTTCGGCGCGCGGCTGGTGGACCAGCCGCTGATGCGCAACGTCCTGGCCGATCTGGCGCTGGAGTCCGAGGCCGCCACGACCCTCACCCTGCGGCTGGCCGGGGCGGCCGACCGGGCCGTCCGCGGGGATGCCGGTGAGGCCTCGTTCCGCCGCATCGCCACGGCCGTCGGCAAGTACTGGGTGACCAAGCGGGGCCCGGCCTTCACCGCGGAGGCCCTGGAGTGCCTCGGCGGCAACGGCTACGTCGAGGACTCGGGCATGCCCCGGCACTACCGCGAGGCACCGCTGCTGTCGATCTGGGAGGGCTCGGGAAACGTCAACGCCCTCGATGTGCTGCGGGCACTGAGCCGCGAACCGGGCACCGCCCAGGCCCTGTTCGACGAGCTCGCCCTCGCCCGGGGGCGGACGGCCGGCTGGACGCGGCCGTGACACGGCTCAAGAGCCGGCTGTCCGACGCCTCGCAGACGACGGCCCGCCGGCTCGTGGAGCTGATGGCCCTGACACTCCAGGCCTCCCTCCTCGTCCGGCACGCCCCGCCTGCGGTCGCCGACGCGTTCTGCGCGACCCGGCTCGGGGGCGACTGGGGGTACGCGTTCGGCACGCTGCCGGAAGCCGCGGGCCTGGACTCGATCCTGGAACGGGCGCTTCCCGGCCGGGACTGAGTCACCCTCCGGCCAACGGCCGCACAGTTCGCGCACAGTCATCCCCCGATTCCGCTTCGTTGTCAGTGCCGTGGTGCAGACTCCCCGTCAGTTGGCACTTCGTCTGGGGGAGGACAACGTGTTCAGGGGGATCGACGAGGTCGACTGGGCCTCGCTGCGGCATGCGTACGGCAGCGCGGAGGACGTGCCCGGATTACTGCGGGGACTGGCCTCCGCCGACCCGGCCGAGCGGGCGACCGCGCTCGACGGGATGTACGGCGCCGTGCACCACCGGGGAGACGTGTACGACGCGACGCTCGCCTGTGTTCCGTTTCTCCTCGCGCTCGCCGTCCGCGAGGAGGTGCGGGACCGGGCGGGGGTCGTGGAGCTCCTCGTCAGCATCGGCGGCGACGGGCGGGGGACGCCGCGGACGACTTCGCCGCGCGGGCCCGCGTCGCGCTGCGGGCCGGTGCGGAGATCTTCGTCCGGCTGGCGGGGGACGCGGACGCCGGGGTTCGCCGGGCCGCTCCGCGGGCGCTCGTACGGTTCCTCGACCAACCGGCGCGGGTGCTCGACCTGTTGCGGGAGCGGATCACGGTGGAGCGGGACGACCGGGTCCTGCTCGCCCTGATCGAGGGCCTGGGCCTTTTCGCCCGGCGGCACCGGTCGGCCGACGAAGCCCGCGCCACCGAGGCGGTGCGCCTGCTGGTGACCGTGAGCGAACCCCCGTACGGCCCCGGGCTGCGGCTCGCCGCGCTCGGCCAGCTCGCGGGCTGCGCCCCGGAGTCGCTTCCCGCCGATCTCGTTCCGACCGTCGTCCGGCTGCTCCGCGACAGGTCCGGGCAGCGCACCTGTACGCGGCCCGCCCAGGACTGTGCCGGTACGGACACGCTGGCCGGCCGGCTACGGCGTCTGCGTCCCTCGGACGAGGAGGGCGCCCAGCTGCTGCGGACCCTGCACAGCGCGCTCGGCGACCGGGTGGCCGACCGGGTGGCCCTGCTGTGCGGGCAGTTGACCAGCCCGGATCCCCTCGACCGGTGCAACGCCGTGTGGATGTCGGCCGGGCTGTACCGCGAATGGCGTACCGGCGCCGCGGAGCCGGTCTCCCTCATAGGTGCCCAACTGGGCGCCGAGGAGGGCCGGTTGCACGACGCGGCGGTGGCCGTCCTGGTGGACCTCTTCGAGCTGGCCGCGCCCGCCGCCGACCACCTGCACGCGCTGGTGGTCCGCCGTCCCGAGCTTCGCATACGGCACGGCGAGCGGGGTGCGCCGACGCTGGGCGGTCCGCTCAAGGCGCTGGCCAGGGCCGGGGACGCACGGGCCGTACCGCTGCTGGCCGAGGTGCTGGCGGGTCCGGTCGTCCCCGACGAGCTGGGGCTGGTGATACCCCACCTGGGCCGTGCGGCCGCGCCGCTCGCTCCCGCGCTGCGGCGACGGCTCGCTCGCGTTCCGCTCGACGGTCCCGGCACGCGGGAGCGAGCCGTCCCCCTGCTGTCGGCACTCACGGCACTCGACGACGCCGAGTCCGTGCCGTCGGTGCTGCGCCTGCTGCGGGGCGTCCCTCACGGGCCGCGGTGGGGCGACGCCGTCACGGAAGCGGCCGTCCGTGCCCTCGGTGCGTTCGGCGGCGCGGCGCGCGAGGCCGTACCGGACCTGCGCGGTCTGCTGGACACCGACTGCGCCGTCGCGGCCGCGCGGGCGCTGTGGTCGGTCACGGGCGCGGCGGATCCCGTGGTGCCCGTGCTGGTCCGGGAGTTGACGAACACGGAGCATGGCCGCCGGCGCCGAGCGGCGGCGGACGCACTCGGACGACTCGGACCGGCGGCCCTTCCCGCGCTGCCCGGGCTGCGCCGGATGACCGGCTCGGGGGACGCGTCGGAGCGAGCCCTGGCCGCGTGCGCGGTCTGGCGGATCGCCGGGGAGCCGGAGAGGGTTCTTCCCGTCCTGCGTTCGGCATGGGTGGAGCACCCGCGCACGCGCACGGCCATCGCCCGGTGCGTGGCAGCGCTGGGGCCAGCGGGGGCGCCCCTGCGCGACCTGCTGCGAGCGGAGCTCATCTCACCGCGACGGCATCGCGCGGACGCCGGCGGCTACGGCAGTCACGACATCCGTGCGGACGAGGTGCTGCTGCGCACGTGCCGGGAGGCGCTGGACGGATAGGACGTCCCGGGGGTCCGCCCGCGGGACGCCATCGCTCGGGGGCCATCGCCCGGGGGAGCCATCGTCCGGGGAAGCCATCGCCGGAAGGGGCTCGCCCCGCGGCAAGCCCCACACCGGGCAAGCCCGCGGGCAAGCCGCCGCAGGAAGGATCCCTTGGTGGGAAGAACCCGTCCGGGAGTGAGCCCGCCCCACCGCAACCCGCCCCGGAGGGAGCGCCCGCTCCACTGGCAGCCGCCCCGCAGGGAGCCCGCCCCGGAGGGAGCCCACTCCACTGGCAACCCGCCCCGCAGGGTGCCCACTCCACTGGCAGCCGCTCCGCAGGGAGGCTCTCCCGTCACCCTGTCGTGCGCCCCCACATCGGCCCGAAGCGGGACCACTCGGCGTCCCACTGGTCGATGCGGCGGCGTTCGAGGCGGCGGCGTACCGCGCGGCCGCCCGCGAGGGGCACGGCCGCGGCCAGGAAGCCCGCCACGCCGCCGATCAGCACGGCTCGTACGCGGGCCTGGGTCTCGGTGACGGGGCGGGTCACCTGGCGGCCCTCGCGGTCCGTCCACACGGTGATCGGTGTCCCGGCGGCGCTGCCCGCCAGGGCCCGCACCTGGCCGGAGTGCGCGGAGCCGTCCGCGGCGGTCCACTGTGCCTCCGCCCACACGTGCTCGGCACGGGACACGTCGTCGTTGTCGGAGGTCGTTCCGGGAGCCTTCTCGGCGAGCCGGGCCACGAGGGGGCGCCACTCGACGCGCTCCCGGGCCAGCCCGTGCTCGACGGAGCGGCTCACCGAGGTGCCGGCCAGCACCCCGACGATCACGGTGAGCGTCCACACGCCCAGCACGACCCAGGCCTCCACCCTGTCGGCGCGGCGCTTGAGCGGATTGCGCCGCCAGCGCCACAGCCACACCCTCGGACCACGTAACGCCATCGAAGGCATCCTCCTCACGAGCGCATCACCATCCCGCCGCCCTCCCCATACGGAAGAGGGTCCCTGGATGCTCACTGCAGCTACCTCGATGAGGCCCCACCCGCCTCGCCGGGCCGGGATCCGCTCCCTGCCGGACGGGGCGGCGGCAGGCCGAGCCCGGCCGCCGACACTGCCGTGACCTGGGGCGGATCCCGTTCCGGAGGTGACTGTCAGTGGTGGGGTGCAGACTGGCCGGTGTCTGAGACGAGGGCGTCGATGACGACGCCGCGGAGGTGATCGGCATGACCGAGGTACTGCTCGCCGTGGGCACGCGCAAAGGCCTGTTCATCGGGCGCCGGCGGGGTGGTGGCGCCTGGGAGTTCGACGAGAGTCCCTACTTCAACGCGCAGGCCGTGTACTCGGTCGCCATCGACACCCGGGGGAGCACCCGCGGCTGCTGGCCGGCGGCGACAGCTCGCACTGGGGCCCGTCCGTGTTCCACTCCGACGACCTGGGCCGGACCTGGACCGAACCGGCCAAGCCGGCCGTCAAGTTCCCGAAGGAGACGGGTGCGTCCCTGGAGCGGGTGTGGCAGTTGCACCCGGCCGCCGCCGAGCCGGACGTGGTGTACGCGGGCACCGAACCGGCCGCGCTGTACCGCTCGGCGGACCGCGGGGAGACGTTCGAGATCGTCCGGCCCCTGTGGGAGCACCCCACGCGGTCGAAGTGGATGCCGGGCGGCGGCGGCGAGGGTCTGCACACCGTGCTCACCGACGCGCGCGACCCGAAGGCGGTGACGGTCGCCGTCTCGACCGCCGGTGTGTTCCGCACGCTGGACGGCGGCGCGAGCTGGGCGCCCTCCAACTCGGGCGTCTCCGCCGTGTTCCTGCCCGACCCGAACCCGGAGTTCGGCCAGTGCGTGCACAAGGTCGCGCGGGACGCGGCGAACCCGGACCGGCTGTACCTGCAGAACCACTGGGGTGTGTACCGCAGCGACGACGCGGGCGCGCACTGGACGGACATCGGCGAGGGCCTGCCGTCCACGTTCGGCTTCGCGGTGGCCGCGCACCCGCACAGAGGGGACACGGCGTACGTGTTCCCGATCAACGCCGACGCCGACCGGGTCCCCGCAGACCACCGGTGCCGGGTCTACCGGACGACGGACGCCGGCAAGAGCTGGGAGCCGCGATCGGCGGGACTGCCCCAGGAGGACCACTACGGCACGGTGCTGCGCGACGCGATGTGCACGGACGACGCCGATCCCGCGGGCGTCTACTTCGGCAACCGCAACGGCGAGGTGTTCGCGTCGGCGGACGACGGCGACAGCTGGCGGCAGCTCGCGTCGCATCTGCCGGACGTGCTGTGCGTGCGGGCAGCGGTCGTCGGATGAGGCGAGGACGGGTCGGAAGGTTACGAACAGGCCTTGGCCACCGGTTGATCGCCGCTGCCCGTACGGCAGTAGGGTGACGCCCGTGGCACCACGACCCTTGCATGAAATCGTCGAAGCGGGCTGGGCGAAGGCCCTGGAACCGGTGGCCGAACGCGTCGCCGCGATGGGGGACTTCCTCCGCGCGGAGATCGCCGCGGGGCGCACCTACCTCCCTGCCGGGCCGAACGTCCTGCGGGCCTTCCAGCAGCCCTTCGACGACGTACGGGTCCTGATCGTCGGTCAGGACCCGTATCCGACCCCGGGGCACGCGGTGGGGCTGTCGTTCTCCGTCGCGCCCGAGGTGCGGCCGCTGCCCGGCAGCCTCATCAACATCTACCGGGAGCTGAACGCCGACCTGGGACTGCCCCAGCCCTCCAACGGTGACCTCACGCCGTGGACGCGACAGGGCGTGCTGCTGCTCAACAGGGCGCTCACCACCGCCCCGCGCAAGCCCGCCGCCCACCGGGGCAAGGGCTGGGAGGAGGTCACCGAGCAGGCGATCCGGGCCCTCGCCGGGCGCGGCAAGCCGCTGGTGTCCATCCTGTGGGGCCGTGACGCCCGCAACCTGCGCCCGCTGCTCGGCGACCTGCCCTCCGTCGAGTCCGCCCACCCCTCCCCCATGTCCGCCGACCGGGGCTTCTTCGGTTCCCGGCCCTTCAGCCGGGCCAACGACCTGCTGATCCGCCAGGGCGGCCAACCGGTGGACTGGCGCCTGCCGTGACCGGTGCGTCGGACGGCTCCGGCTTCCTCGCCGTGGACTCCGGCGGGTCCGGACTCCGGGCGGTGGTGGGAACCGCCGAGCGCGGGCCGCTGGCCCACCGGGTCTCCGCCGAGCCGGTACGCACGGGTGTCCGGGGTATCGACCCCGCGCACTTCATGGCACAACTCGTGCCGCTGGTGCGCGCCCTGACCGCCGAGGCGGGGCAGGTGCGGCTGACGGCCGCCGTCGTCGGCGCGGCGGGACTGGCCTCCCTCGGTGACGCGCTGCGCGCCGAGCTGCCGGATGCCCTGGCCCGGGAGTTCGGGGTGCGGAGAGTCGCCCTGGCCGCCGACGCCGTGACCGCGTACGCGGGGCCCTCGGGCCCCGGCCGGGTGCCGTGATCGCCGGCGGTACGGGGCTGATCGCGATCGGCACCGACCTGGCCGGCTGGCGCCGGGCGGACGGCTGGGGGCATCTGCTGGGGGACTGCGGGGGCGGTGCCTGGATCGGCCGGGCGGGGCTGGAGGCCGCGCTGCGGGCCCACGACGGGCGTGCGGGCGGCTCCGCCCCCTTGCTGGCGTGCGCCGAGGAGGTGTTCGGGCCGGTGACCGGGCTGCCCGGCGCCCTGTATCCACGGCCGGACCGGCCCGCCGTCCTCGCCTCCTTCGCGCCCCGCGTGGCCGGCCGCGCCGACGCGGATCCGGTCGCAGCGGGCATCCTGCGCGCGGCAGCCCGGCACATGGCCGACTCCGCGGCGGCCGTGTGCCCGACCGGCGGTGAGCCGTGCGTCGCCGCCACCGGCGGTCTGTTCAAGATGGGTGACCCGCTCCTCGTACCGCTGGACGAGGAGCTCGTGAAGCGGCTCCCGCACGCGCGGCGGGTGCCGGCCGAGGGCGATCCGCTGCACGGCTCGGTGCGGCTCGCGGCCGAGCTGAGCGCCGGTCCGCTCACTCTGCCGGGTGACGAGACCATGCTGTGTGTGACGACCCTGTCGGGCGATTGATCCGATCAACCATGATCCGCACGTAACTCAATCCGTACGTAACTCATCAGACAAAACAGGACGGATACCGCTCACCTGCCCCCTCCCCGAACAGGGGAGCCCAATAAGCCAGTAACATGCGGCGCCATGAGTTCCCCACTGGACCCGAGTCCGGCCTCCCAGTACGAATGCCGCGACCCCGCCAGCCCGGACGGCACCGCCGTCCCGAGCCGCTGGTGGCTCCCGAGGGCGCGCCCGCGCTCGTCCTCGCCGTGCCGGGCACGCCCAGTAGCGCCACCCGCAGCCTCGCCGAAGAGGTAGTGAGCATCGCCCGCTCCGAGCTGCCCGGCCTCGACGCCCGCATCGGGTACCTCGACGGGGACAACGCGGAGTTCCCCTCGCTGCAGGCCGTGCTCGCGCACGCCGCCGAGGAGCGCACCGCCCGCTTCGAGCAGGCGCGCGCCGCCGGCATGGACGTCAGGGAGCCCGACGGGCCCGTCGCCGTCGTCGTGCCGCTGCTCGCGGGCCCGGACAGCTCGCTGCTGCGCCGGGTCCGCCAGGCCGTCATGGAGAGCAGGATCGCCGCCGAGCTGACCGATGTCCTCGGCCCCCACCCGCTGCTCGCCGAGGCGCTGCACGTACGGCTCTCCGAGGCCGGTCTGGCCCGCGCGGACCGTGCCCGGCTGTTCACCGTGGCGACCGCGGCCGACGGCATCATCCTGGCCTCCGTGGGGGGCGACGAGGCCGTGCAGGCGGCCGGGATCACCGGCATGCTGCTGGCCGCGCGTCTCGCGGTGCCGGTGATGGCGGCGGCTCTGGACCAGGAGGACTCCATCGCGTCCGTCGCCGAGCAGCTGCGCTCCTCGGGCTCGCAGCAGCTGGCCCTCGCGCCGTATCTGATCGGCCCGGAGATCGAGCCGGGGCTGGTCGCGGAGGCGGCGAAGGAGGCGGAGTGCTCGGCCGCCGAGTCGCTCGGCGCGTACCCGGCGATCGGGAAGCTGGCGCTGGCCAAGTACACGACGGCGCTGGGGATCACGCCGCAGCAGGTTCAGGGTGCGCCGGTTCGCTGACGTCACCCGGTTCGGCTGAGAAGGCCCGTCCCTGTCCGGGGGCGGGCTTTCGTCGTCGGTGCCCCCTTCAGGCGAGGATCACACACGATGCCGCCGGCACTCTGATCGCCCCTCCGCGGCCTGGGACGCCCGAGCTCGGGTCGGTGGTGAACCAGGTCACGTCGCCGGAACGCTCGTTGGCGACGTAGAGGAAGCCGTCGGAGGCGGTGAGGGCACGCGGCCAGTGACCGCCGCAGGGCACTGTCGCGACCAGGGTGAGCTTCTCTCCCTCTACGGCCAGCACCGACAGGACGTCCTCGCCGCGGGTGGCGGTCCACACGAAGCGGCCGTCGGGCGAGGTGACGATGCCCGACGGACAGGCGTCGCCCGCCGGTGCGTCGGGCAGGACCGGGGTTTCGGTCAGTGGCGTCAGCACGCCTCCCTCCGGGTCCCAGCGGCAGACCGTGACGGAGGGGGTGAGTTCATGGACGACGTACGCGTGCGAGCCGTCCGGGTGGAAGGCCAGGTGCCGCGGACCCGAGCCGGGGCGCAGGGCGGTCTCCCGGTGCAGGGTCAGGGCGCCGTCCGTCAGCGCGCACACCCGCACCGAGTCGGTGCCGAGGTCGACGCTCACGGCCCAGCGGCCGCTCGGGTCGGGCTGCACCTGGTGGGCGTGCGGGCCCTCCTGGCGGGGCGTGTGCGGGCCCGCGCCGGTGTGCCGGAGGACGTCGGAGGCGGACTGTGCGAGGGTGCCGTCGGGGCGGACGGGGACGGCGGTGACGCTGCCGGAGCCGTAGTTGGCGGTCAGGACGTGTCCGGCGAACAGGCCGAGGTGGGTCGGGCCGCTGCCGCCGACCGGCACGGGCGGCCCGGCAGGCTCGAGCCTGTCCCCGTCCACCCGGTACGCGGCCACCGCGCCCTCGGCCGTCTCGCTGACCGCGTAGAGCATGGTCCCGTCGGGCGAGAGGGTCAGGAAGGAGGGGTCGGGGACGGTGTTCACGCTGCTCAGAGCGGTCAGCGCACCGCTGTCCGGGTCGACGGCCGCCGTCACGATCCCGGGGCCGCCGGCCGCCGTGAACGACCCGATGAACGCCCGCCGCCTGCCGCCGTCCGCCACCGCTGTCCCCTCTCGTCCCTGAGCCGCCCTGAACGACCGCGCAGCCGATCATGCGCGGTCTAGACCAAACGGTCAAGGGTGCGCAGGCCCCTCGCGTCGACCGGCAGCGACTCGACGGCACACACAGCCGCCGGGCGAGCGCCGCGAGGCCCGCGTCCGGGCCCGGCGGCGCTCCGGCCCCGACGAGAGGGCGCACTGCGGATCACACAGCGCTCAGGCCCCGACCAGCGGTGACCCCGACGGAGTACGCAGCGGCCGGGCGAGTTCCGCCAGGGCCCGTTCCAGGCCGTGCAGGTGGGCCAGTGCCGGTTCCGTCGCCGACGGGGCGTCCGTGAGGTGCGAGGTGTCCGCGCCCTCGGCCAGGGCCTCTCCGCCCTCCGTAAGGGCCTCGACCGCGGCCTGTACGCGCCAGCAGGCGGCGGCCAGGCGGGCGTCGTGGGAGGCCTCCGGGTCGGCGGCGACGGCGACCAGGCCGCGGATCTCCCGGGCGCAGTCGTCGAGGAGGGCGAGCACGTGCCGGGCCCGCCGCTTGCGGCCCAGCATCGGGTTCAGCGGGTGCACCAGCGGGGCGACCGAGAGCCGCACCCGGGCGAGCAGCTGCTCCAGCTCGGCCACGTGCGGGGCCGGGTCGGCGTCGGCCGTGCCCGCCAGGCGCCGGGCCGTCTCGGCCGTGCAGGCGTGGACGCAGCGCAGGGCCCGCTGGATCCAGGCGTCGGTGACGCTGTGCGTGGTGACGGGCAGGAGCAGGATCACGGCCAGCGCGGCCCCGAGCGCCCCGACGCCGGTCTCGGCGAGCCGCAGGGCCAGCAGGCCGGGGCCGAGCACGCCGAGGAGACTGTAGAGCAGCCCGGCGAGGAGGGTGACCCAGAGCATCATCCAGGTGTAGGACACGGCGGCCGTGTAGAAGATGCCGAAGACGCAGACGGCGGTGAGCAGGGCTGTGACGGCCGGGTCCCCGTGCACCGGCACGGCGACGAGCAGGCCGAGGGCGATGCCGATGACCGTGCCGAGCAGCCGCCGGAAGCCGCGGACCAGGGTCTCGCCGCGTGAGGTGGTGTTGACGAAGATCCACCAGGTGGCGCCCACGGCCCAGTACCAGCGCTGCCCGGACAGCAGCTGGCCCACGACCAGGGCGAAGCCCGCTCCGGCGGTCGCCTGGATCGCCTGGCGGGTGGTCACCCGGGCCAGGCCGGTGCCGTTCGGCGGTGCGGGCACGGCGGGCGGGGGCAGGCGGCGCTCGTAGCACCACAGGCCGAAGCGCACCGCGGCCGCGGCGAGGACGGACAGCAGGACCGCGGCGTACAGCTCGGGCAGCTGGCCCGCGGTGGCGTGCAGGAACTGGGCCACGAAGAAGGTCATGAAGGCGAACACGCCGAGGCTGTGCCCGCGCGGGCCCCAACGCCGCGCGTACACGCCCGCGCCGACCACGGCGAGGAACGTCAGGTCCCGGGCCACGGGGTGGTCGTGCAGTCCGGCGGCGGCGGTGAGCACGGGCAGTCCGACGGCGGGCAGCAGCGCGGTGGTGACCGCCTGGCCGCGCACCGTGGCGTCGGTGACGGTGAACAGGGCGAGCAGGGCGGCGAGACCGCCGGTGACGGCTCCCGTGAGGGAGTGTCCGGCCATACCGCACAGGGCGACGGCGAGCGCGATGCCGATGACGGCCCGCGCGGCGAACCGCAACCGTGTCCGCCCCGGATCCGGAGCCACGAACACCCTCTTCAGCACCGTCTACCGCCCCCTTCGAAACGCCGGCACGAGCACGCATGAAAAAGGCGCCGCGGGGTCCGCAGCGCCATCGACGCATCCATATCAGCATCCCGGACACCACTGGCTCAACTGGCTCCCCTTAGACTGGTCCATTGGTACAGAAAGGGCCGTCGGAGGGCGGCCGCAGCAGGGCCAACAGACGCCAACGGACGAGGAGGGCGCGGCATGCCCGTGGACGAGCTCGACACCCGTATCCTGCGGCTGCTGCTGGAACAGCCGCGCACCAGCGTGCGCGAGTACGCCCGGATCCTCGGCGTCGCCCGGGGCACGCTCCAGGCCCGGCTCGACCGCCTGGAGCGCGCGGGGTGATCACCGGCACGGCACCGGCCCTCTCCCCCGCCGCGCTCGGGCATCCGGTGCTCGCGTTCGTGCACATCGAGGTCACCCAGGGCCATCTCGACGAGGTGGGCGACGCGCTGGCGGCGGTGCCCGAGATCGTCGAGGCGTTCTCCATCACAGGCGGCGGGGATCTGCTCGCCCGGGTCGTGGCGCGGGACAACGCGCACCTGGAGGACGTCGTCCAGAAGCTGATCAGCCTGCCCGGAGTGGTCCGCACCCGCACCGAGGTCGCCCTGCGCGAACGGGTTCCCCACCGCATGCTGCCGCTGGTGGAGTCCATCGGGCGTGCCGCCCGGGGCTGACGACCCCTCGTCGCCTGAAGATCATGGGCTTTGACATGCTGGAACCATGAGCAATCTCGGCGCCATATCGGTCATCTTCGATCTCGATGGAACGCTCGTGGACAGCGAGCCGAACTATTACGAGGCAGGCCGACAGACCCTCGCCGAGCATGGCGTCACCGACTTCAGCTGGGCGGACCACGAGCGGTACGTCGGCATCTCCACACAGGAGACGGTCGCGGACTGGAAGGAGCGGTACGGCCTGCGGGCCTCCGTGGAGGAGCTGTTCACCGCGAAGAACCGCCGCTACCTCGAACTCGCCCGCAGTTCCACGCGCGCCTACCCCGACATGCGCGAGTTCGTCGAGCTGCTGGCGGCCGAAGGCGTGCCCATGGCCGTGGCCTCGGGGTCCTCGCCCGAGGCCATCGAGGCGGTGCTGGTGGGCACGGGCCTGGACGCCCGGCTGCGGACCGTCGTCTCCGCCGACGAGGTCCCGCGCGGCAAGCCGGCTCCCGACGTCTTCCTGGAAGCGGCCCGCCGGCTGGGGGCACGGCCGGAGGACTGCGTGGTACTCGAGGACGCCGCCCGGGCGCCGCCGCCGCGCACGCGGCCGGCATGCGGTGCATCGCGATCCCGTACGTCGCCGCCCAGGCCGACGCCCCGGAGTTCGCCACGGCCGGTCTGCTCCTCCGGGGTGGGCAGGAGGAGTTCACGGCGCGGTCCGCATACGACTGGCTCGTTCGCTCAGCCGAGGTTTGCTGAACTCATCCCTCCCGACCCGTTGACGCTCCCCCGTCCCCTCCCTAGGGTCTGGTCGATCACTCGCACAAGGTTCGTCATTTCGAACACAATTGAGTACTGTGGACCCGCGGAGGAGCACACATGGCACGGCCCCTCTCCAGAAGATCCCTTCTCCAGGCCGCGGCCATCGCCACGGCCGCGCCCGCGCTCTCCCAGACGACAGCAGGCCGCGCCACGGCAGCGGCCGCTGTCGCCGCTGTCGCCGCCGACACCCCGTCCGCCTGGACCGTACGGCCGTTCGACCTGGCGGACGTGAGTCTCGGCCGGGGCGTCTTCGCCGACAAGCGGCGGCTGATGCTGGACCACGCCCGCGGCTACGACGTGAACCGGCTGCTCCAGGTGTTCCGCGCCAACGCCGGTCTCGCCACGGGCGGCGCGGTCGCCCCGGGCGGCTGGGAGGGCCTGGACGGAGAGGCCAACGGCAACCTGCGCGGCCACTACACCGGCCACTTCCTCACCATGCTGGCGCAGGCGTACCGCGGCACGAAGGAGCAGGTGTTCGCCGACCGGATCGCCACCATGGTGGGGGCGCTGACCGAGGTGCGGGCGGCGCTGCGGCGCGATCCGGCGGTGCTCGGCATCGCCGGCAAGTTCGGGACCGCCGCCGACCAGGTGCGCGGCTCCTACCAGTACGTGGATCTGCCGGCCACGGTGCTGGGCGGGGCGTCGGCGATCACCCTCTCCGTCTGGGTGCGGCCCACGCACGACGCCGACTGGGCCCGTGTCTTCGACTTCGGCGACAACACCACCCGATACCTGTATCTGGCCGCCCGCAACCAGGCCGGAGTGCCGCGCTTCGCCGTCACCACGTCAGGAGCCGGCGGCGAGCAGGGACTCGACGGCACCGCCGCGCTGCCGCTGAACCAGTGGAGCCATCTGGCGGTCACGGTCGCGGGCGGCACCGGCACGCTCTACGTCAACGGCACGGCAGTCGCGCGGAACACCGCGATGAACCTCACCCCGGCGGCCCTCGGCACGCTGAGGAACAACTGGCTCGGACGCTCGAACTACTCCGGCGACCCGGTGTTCGCGGGCGCCTTCGAGGAGTTCAACGTCTTCTCACGTGCCCTGACCGCGGCCGAGATCGGCGAGTTGCAGAGCCGCCGGGCCGCCGACGCCTCGACGGGCCGGGGCGATCTGGCGTCGTACGCCTTCGACGAGACGACCGGCGGGACCTTCGCCGACGCCTCCGGCCGGAACCTGACCGCCACCCTGCGCCGCACCTGGGGCGGGCCCAGCCACCCCGGGTTCCTCGCGGCCTACCCGGAGACGCAGTTCATCGACCTGGAGTCGAGGACCACCCCCGACTACACCAAGGTGTGGGCGCCGTACTACACCGCGCACAAGATCCTGCGGGGGCTCCTCGACGCGTACACCGCGACGGACGACGACCGGGCCCTGGACCTCGCGTCCGGCATGTGCGACTGGATGTACTCCCGGCTGTCGAAGCTGCCCGAGTCCACGCTGCAGCGTATGTGGGGGATCTTCTCCAGCGGCGAGTTCGGCGGCATCGTCGAGGCCATCTGCGACCTGCACACGATCACCGGCAAGGCCGAGCACCTCGCGCTGGCCCGGCTGTTCGACCTGGACCGGCTGATCGACGCGTGCGCCGCGAACACCGACATCCTCGACGGGCTGCACGCCAACCAGCACATCCCGATCTTCACCGGCTATGTGCGGCTGTACGACGAGACGGGAGAGGAGCGCTACCTCACGTCGGCGAAGAACTTCTGGGACATGGTCGTACCGCACCGCATGTACGGCATCGGCGGCACCAGCACCCAGGAGTTCTGGAAGGCCCGGGACGTGATCGCGGGCACGCTCAGTGCGACCACCGCCGAGACCTGCTGCGCGTACAACATGCTCAAGCTGAGCCGGACCCTGTTCTTCCACGAGCAGGACCCGAAGTACATGGACTACTACGAGCGGGCCCTGTACAACCAGGTGCTCGGTTCTAAGCAGGACAAGCCGGACGCGGAGAAGCCGCTCGTCACGTACTTCATCGGGCTGACGCCCGGTCATGTCCGGGACTACACGCCCAAGCAGGGCACCACCTGCTGCGAGGGCACCGGCATGGAGAGCGCCACGAAGTACCAGGACTCGGTGTACTTCGCGAAGTCCGACGGCAGCGCCCTGTACGTCAATCTGTACAGCCCGTCCACGCTGACCTGGGCCGAGAAGGGCGTCACGGTCACGCAGACCACCGGCTTCCCCAGGGAGCAGAGCAGCACGCTCACCTTCGGCGGGGGGCGTGCCTCCTTCACGCTGCGGCTGCGGGTGCCGGCCTGGGCGACCGCGGGGTTCCGGGTCACCGTCAACGGCGGCACGGTGACCGGCACTCCGAGGCCGGGGAGCTACTTCGACGTGTCCCGGACCTGGCGGGCCGGCGACACCGTCCGGGTCACCATGCCCTTCCGGACGCGGGTGGAGAAGGCCCTGGACGATCCGTCCCTGCAGACCCTGTTCCACGGCCCGGTCAACCTGGTCGCCCGTGATGCCTCCACGGAGTATCTGAAGATGGGGCTGTACCGCGACGCCGGGCTGTCCGGGGACCTGTCGCACTCCCTCACGCCGGTGCCGGGCAAGCCGCTGCACTTCACGCTGGGCGGGACCGAGTGGGCACCCTTCTTCGAGGGGACGGAGGATCCGACGCACGCCTACTTCCGGCGCTCGGAGCCGAAGATCGTGTTCGGCCGCCGGGACTCGGGGTCGCCAACCCGGCGAAGGCCGACGGCACCACGTTCCTGGACGAGGTCTGGGCCGGTGCGCCGTTCCGGAACAAGGGGGCGCTGGTGGCCCGGGTGCGGTCCACGGTGGACGCGTGGATGGCGGCCGGGCTGCTGGGCAGGGCGGACGGCGCCACGGTGGTGAGCACGGCGGGCGCGGCCTCGTACCGGCCCTGAACCAGCCATGGGCGACGGGCCGTTCACGTTCTTGAACGGCCCGTGCGGCTCACGAACTTTTTTGCGGCAGCGGTGATTGTTTCGCTCCTGGCATCCGTACTTCCTGGCGTTGGGCCGTTTCATATCCCAGGAGGCACGATGCGCATCTCGCGCAGCACGGCAGGAACCGCGTTCGTGGGCGGGGCGATGATTCTTACGCTCACCGCGCTCGCCTACCCGAGCATGCTGGGCGTGCAGAACACCGCCGCCGGCCAGGACCGCATCATCGCCAACACCCAGTTCGGTCCGCTGACCGAAGCGGACCGCGACTTCGTGGTGAAGGTGCGCGCGGCCGGACTGTGGGAGCACCCCCTGGGTCTGCTGGTGATGCAGCGCGGCGGCTCGCCCGCGATGAAGGAGGCCGGTGAGCATCTGGTCGTCGGGCACGGGCGGCTGGACGCCGCCTGCCGCAGGATCGCCCCCGAGCTGGGCATCACGCTGCCCAACCAGGCGTCGCCGCAGCAGCAGCAGTTCGTCGCGACGGTGGAAGGCGCCCAGGGGCAGGAGTTCGACTCCACCGCGACAACCATCATGCGCGTGACCCACGGCCAGATCTTCTCGACGATCGCCAAGATCCGCGCCAACACGCGGAACACGCTCGTGCGTCAGCTCGCCGACCAGGCCAACTCCACGGTGCTGGACCACATCACCATTCTGGAGAAGACCGGCCTGGTCAACCACGAGCAGGTCAACCTCCAGCAGACCAGTCCGCCGAAGATGCCCGAGGAGATGACCACGCCGCCGCCTCCGCAGCCGGGCTCGCCCGTTCTGACCTTGAACATCCCCAAGGAGCTGGAGGACTTGCGCACGGAAGCGCCGAACGCGATCCAGCCGTCGCCTTCGGCGGGGTGAGCGAGGCTGCGGATCCGGCCGGGGGCCGCCGAGGCGGATGTGCCCGGCGGCTCGGTGCCCGGCCGGCCCGCGCCACGTGATCAGCCGATGAAGGCCTCGGGGCCGAAACGCCCCCACGCCACGAAAGCGGCCAGGGCGAGGTAGAGCACGTCGCCCGCGATCGTGACCCTCTCGCCCCGGCGCAGACGCATGGTGACCGCGCCGGCGAACAGCAGGACGAGGCCGGTGGCGGCCAGCGGCACCAGGGCCGGAGCGATGTCCAGCACGGCGGGCAGGATCAGACCGGCCGCGGCCAGGAGTTCGACCGCGCCCAGGGCCTTGAGAGCGCCGGGGCTGAAGCCCTCGACCCACTCGGCGGAGGCGCCCATGGCGGCCAGCTTCTCCTGGGGCACGAACATCTTGGCACTGCCGATCAGGCAGACGGCGGCCAGAGTGCCGGCGGTGATCCACAACGCGACGTTCATCATCAACTCCCTGATCGAGGTCTCTCGTACCCGAGACGAGACAGCACCCCGGCCTGTGACATGCATCAGCCGGGAAGCGGAGAGTCGCCTGCTCACCGACGAGCGGTTGCCGGCACCGCTCAGGCATCGGATGATCATCGAGGGATGCCTCGCCGGCGTGGGTCCGGCCAGGCGCTCGCACCACGAGGGAGGACGTGGCGTGCGCAAGGTCGAGGAGTTCGAGGAGCTGCGGCCGCTGCTGTTCGCGATCGCGTACCGGATTCTGGGCAGCGTGGCCGAGGCTGAGGACGCGGTGCAGGAGACCTGGCTCCGCTACGACGCGTCGGCGACCCGGCCCACCTCGGTCAAGGCGTTCCTGTCCGCCACGGTGACCCGGATCGCGATCGACGTGCTGCGCTCGGCCCGGGTGCGGCGGGAGGAGTACGTCGGACCGTGGCTGCCCGAGCCGCTGCTGGACGATCCGTACGAGGACCCGGCCCGCGCGGCGGAACTGGCCGACTCCGTGTCGATGGCGGCACTGCTGCTCCTGGAACGCCTCAGCCCGCTCGAGCGGTCGGTCTTCGTGCTGCGGGAGGTCTTCGCCTTCGGCTTCGACGAGATCGCCGCCGCGGTAGGGCGCTCGGAGGCGGCGTGCCGGCAGCTGCTCGTACGGGCGCGCCGTCACATGAACGAGGGACGGCCCCGGTTCGAAGCGGACCGCCAGGAACGGGAGGAGCTGGCGAGGCGGTTCTTCGAGGCTCTGGCGCAGGGTGACGTGGACGGGCTGCAGGATCTGCTGTCCGCCGACGTCCAGCTCGTCGGGGACGGCGGCGGCAAGGCCCCGCAACTGGCCAAGGCCGTCGCCGGCGCCCAGAACGTGGCCAGGCTGCTCGCCGCCGTCTTCCCGGTCATGGCCCGCGTCGACATCACATTCGAACCGCACGAGGTCAACGGCCAGCCGGGCGCGCTCTTCCGCGACCGCGACGGCAAGGTCCTCCACGTCCTCGCGCTGGACGTCCTTGACGGGCAGGTCCGGACCATCCGTTCGGTCATCAACCCGGACAAGCTCAGCCACCTCGGCCCGGTCGCCGACGCCTGGGCCGTCGACCAGGAAGTGAAGCAGGCCCGCAAGGCCCTATGAGCGGCGGCGGGGCCTGCCCCGCTTGCCGCCCTTGGGGGTGCCGCTGGAGGCTCCGCGTCGATTCGCGCCCGTCGACCTGGTCGGCTGCTTGCGACGGTCGTCCCGCCTGGGCTTCTCCTGCGCCGGAGGCTGGTTGCGGCCCCGCGTGCTGTTGACCGTGCGGCCGCGGACGATGCCGATGAAGTCCTCCACCTGGTCCGTCGTCGCGTCCTCGGGCCAGGCCAGGGCCACGCTCGAGGCGGGGGCGTCCGTGAGGGGGCGGTGCGTGAGGTCCTTGCGGTGGTGGAGGCGGGCGAGCGACAGGGGGACGACGAGTACGCCGATCCCCGCCGCGACGAGTTCGATCGCGTCGGCCGTCGTGGCGGGGCGTTCCAGGGCGGGCCGGCCGGGGAGGTTCTCCCAGTCGAGGACGTCGTCGAGAGGGTGCAGCACGATGTCGTCGGCGAGGTCCTCCGGCGCCACCTCGTCGACGGCCGTGACCAGGTGGTCCTTGGGCACCACGACGACCGTCTGCTCGGTGTAGAGGGGGATGGCACTGAAGACCGTCCGGTCGACGGGGAGGCGTACGAGGCCCGCGTCGGCCTCCTTGTCCCGCAGCATCCCGGCCGCCGATCCGGCGGGCACCTGCGTCAGGGCCAGCGGGACACCGGGCTGCCGCTCGTTCCAGACGCGCACCCACTTGTCGGGCATCACCCCGGGCACGTACACGAGGCGGAACGAGGGAGATTCTTCCGAGCCTGTCACCTGGCCAGGTTACCGGCCGTGGTCGGAGGTCGTGCACCTGCTCGATACGCTGGACGGCATGACGTCGCACCAGAGCACCCAGACCATGAAGCCCGCGACCGCGGCGAAGAAGCTGGGTGTGTACCTCGAGGCCACACCCGCCGAGTTCCGGGAGGGTGCCGTCTCGCGCGCCGAGCTGAACGAGCTCCAGGCGAACCCGCCGCAGTGGCTGCAGGACCTGCGGCGCAACGGCCCCCACCCGCGCCCGGTGGTCGCCGCGAAGCTCGGCGTCTCCATCGCGGGCCTCGCCCGCGGCGGTGTGACCGAGCCCCTCACCACCGAGCAGATCGAGACGCTCAAGCAGGAGAGCCCCGAGTGGCTGGTGCGCGAGCGCGCCACCCAGGCGGAGGTGCGCAAGGAGGCGGCCCGCGTCAAGAAGAAGAACGCCGAGCGCAACGGCTGACCTCGAACGCCCCTTTCAGACGGCCCCCGCCGGTTTTCCCGGTGGGGGCCGTTGTCGTTCTCCGGCCTCCGACCGACCGCGTGTGACGTCGGTGAAATCTTTCAGCCATGTATTGACATGGCGAGTAACCGATCCGTAGCTTGGCCGATCATTTAGATTCGTGAAGTGAGTTCACGAATATGAACGGAGAGCCATCCATGCGGGATCGCCGACGCTGCATCGACATGCGGCTCCGCCGCGTGCTCCACCCGGCTGCCGCGCTCGCCGTCTCAGGGCTCCTGTTCGGGACGGCCGCCTGCGGCGGCGGTTCCGGCAGCGCCGGGGCCGGCGATCCGAACACACTGGAGGTGTGGACCCGGAGCGATCCGGAGTCCGCCCAGACCTATGAGCGGGTGTTCGCCGCCTTCACCGAGAAGACCGGCATCAAGATCGACTACCAGCCGGTCATGAACTTCGACCAGCAGTTGCAGAGCCGCGCGTCCACCAAGGACCTGCCGGACGTCATGATCAACGACACGGCGCTGATGGGCAGCTACCAGGCGCAGGGACTGCTCAAGCCGATCACGCCCGACTCGATCGCCGGACATGGCGAGATCACCGACAAGTCCTGGTCGTCCACCGTGGGCCGGGACGGCAAGCACTACGGCATCCCCTACTCCCGCCAGGCCATGACGCTGTTCGTCCGCAAGGACTGGCGCGAGAAGCTCGGCCTGCCGCAGCCGAAGACCTGGCAGGACACGCTCGCCCTCGCCAAGGCCTTCGCCACCCGCGACCCGGACGGGGACGGCAGGCGGGACACGTACGGCATGGTCGTGCCCGGCAGCGCGCAGAACGGCTATGTCGCCTGGTGGGGCGCCAGCTGGCTGTGGCAGGGCGGAGTGCGGATCATCCAGAAGGAGGGCTCGGGCTACCGGCCCGCCATGGACTCGGCGGCCGCCCTGCGCACCGTCACCTGGATGAAGAAGAACCTCTTCTGCGGTGACAAGGGCGTCATCCAGCCCGCCGCCCTGACCTCCGTCACCGCGAACACCACCAACTTCCAGGACGGCAACGCCGGGATGTACCTCACCGGCCCGTACAACATCTCCACCTTCGACAAGGCGCTCGGCAAGGACAAGTACGAGGTCCTGCCCGCCCCTCGGGACCGGCCGGCAACAACGACGTCCTGGCCGACGGCGAGAACATCTACTTCGGTGCCCGGACCGGCAAGGCGAAGCAGGAGCAGGCGCTCGCCGCCTTCCTCGTCTCCCCGAGGGCCAGACGCTGGCCATGACCGGCGACCACCAGCCCGTGGTGCGCATCCCCGTCAACTCCACGTTGGACGCGGCGAAGGTGCGCAGCGACCCGCGCTGGAGCGTCGTGCAGAAGGCCTACGAGACGGCCTCCGTGCAGTTCCCCAACGCGCCCGACTTCGCCCCCATCAAGCAGGACACCGCCGACGCCCTCAACGCGCTCTTCACGTACTGCGGCAGCGACGTCCGCTCCGGCCTGAAGGAACTCAACGACACCCTCGCCGGTGACCTCAAGGACCAGGACCTGTTGAAATGACCGCGACCGTGACCGCTCCCGGGCCGCGCAGAGCCCGGTTCCTCGGCAAGAAGGCCGTTCTGCCCTGGCTGTTCCTCGCGCCGGGCCTGCTGCTCGCCCTCGTCTTCAAGTTCCTGCCCATGGGCAAGGGCGTCTGGCTCAGCTTCTTCGACGTGCGGCCCTTCCTCGGTGACCAGTGGGTCGGCCTGGACAACTACACCCGGGTCCTGACCGACCACCGCTTCCAGGACGCCATCGGCCACACGCTGGTCCTCGGCATCGGCATGTCGATCGGCGGCATCGTGGTCGGCTTCCTGCTGGCGCTGCTGCTGGAGGGGCAGGCCCGGTCGCTGAAGATCATCCGTACCGCCGTGTTCCTGCCCGTCGTCACCGCCACCGCGGTCGTCGGCGAGATGTGGCGGCTGATGTACTACCCGACCTCCGACGGCCTCATCAACAGCGGGCTGGGCTTCCTCGGACTCGGGCCCGTGCCGTTCCTCGACAACCCGGACACGGCGCTGTGGGCGACGATGGCCATGGGCATCTGGATGCTCGCCCCGTACAACATGGTGATCATCCTGGCCGGACTGGCGGGTGTGGACCGCTCGTTGTACGAGGCCGCCGCGATGGACGGCGTCTCGCTGTGGCAGCGGCTGCGGCACATCACGCTGCCGGCGATCCGCCCCGCCCTCGGCATCGTCCTCACCCTGGCCGCCATCCGCGGACTGCGCGTCTTCACCGAGGTGTACGTCCTCACCGGCGGCGGCCCGGCCGGATCCACCGACGTGTGGATGACCCGCGCCTACACCCTCGGCTTCACCCGTAACGACATCGGCGGCGCCTCGGCCGCCTCCGTGGTCCTGCTCTGCGTGACGCTGCTGCTCACCGTCACGGTCAACTACCTCCGCAAGAGGGGAGACGTGAGATGAGCGCCCCCGCCATCGACCCCGTCCGGACTCCGGTGACCGCATCTCCCGCGCGCAGGTCCGCCGGGAAGCAGCGCACCACCCCCGCCCGTTTCGACACCGCCCTCGGCTGGAGCGACCGGCCGGGCCCCGCCTGGGCGCTGCGCGTCCTGCTCTGTGCCCTGGCGCTGGGTGTGTTCGCGGCTCCGTTCCTGACGATCTTCTCCGGTTCCTTCAGCGAGAAGGCCAGCGGTTCGACCCTGGCCTTCCTGCCGCACCATCCGACCCTGTTGAACTTCAAGGTGGCGGGTGAGCGCGGCATCTGGGACTACTTCGGCAACTCCCTGCTCATCGCGGGCGGCGGACTGCTGCTCCAGCTCGTCGTCTGCACGCTCGCCGCGTACGCGCTGGCCCGGCACAAGTTCCGCGGGCAGGCCCTCGTCCTGACGCTGTTCATGCTGACGATGATGCTTCCCGAGGAGGTCATCGCCATCCCGCTGTCGCTGGTCCTCGGCCATGTGCCCGTGGTCGGCCTCGACCTGAAGGGCACCGTCTGGGGCGTGATCCTGCCGCTCGGTGCCTGGGGGTTCTCGGTGATGGTGCTCACCGAGTTCATGAAGGACATCCCCGCCGAGATCGAGGAGGCCGCCCGCATCGACGGCGTGGGCGAACTGCGGATGCTGTGGCAGGTCATCCTGCCACTGTGCAAGCCCGCGCTCGGCGTGGCCGGGGTGCTCGGCTTCATCATGATCTGGGACCAGTACCTGCTGCCCCTGATCGCCGCCAAGGACCCCACCGACTACACGGTCACCGTCGCCCTGTCCATCCTGCGCACCGACCCGAGGTCGGCTCCGGGGTGGTGCTGGCCGGTGCGGTCATCGCCCTGGTGCCCAGCCTGATCGTCTATCTGCTCCTCCAGCGCTCGCTGGTCACCGGCATCGCCGCCGGGGCCACGAAGGGCTGACCACCCACCCCACGTTTGAGGGAGACATGAAGTTCCACGGAGTGCTGTTCTTCCCGTCACGCCGTTCGCGGCGGACGGTTCACTGGACGAGGAACGGCTCGCCCAGCACATCGAGTCGGGTGTCGCCGCGGGCGCGGGAGGTGTGTTCGTCGCCTGCGGCACCGGCGAGTTCCACGCGCTGTCCACCGAGGAGGTGGAGCGGGCCACCGAGATCGCCGTGCGGACCACCGCCGGGCGGGTGCCGGTGCTCGCCGCGGCCGGCGGCCCGGCCCCGGTCGCCCGGGACCAGGCCGCCCGGGTCGAACGCGCCGGCGCCGACGGCATCCTGCTGCTGCCGCCCTACCTGGTCAGCGCCCCCAGCAAGGTCTGGTGCGGTACGTCCGGGAGGTCACCGCCGCCACCTCGCTGCCGGTCGTCTTCTACCAGCGCGGCACCGCCCGGCTCACCGAGGACACAGCCGCCGAGATCGCCGCCCTGCCCGGAGTCGTGGGCCTCAAGGACGGGGTCGGGGACATGGAGCGCATGCACCGCATCGTCCGCGCGGTCCGCTCGGTGCCGGGCACGGAGGACTTCCAGTTCTTCAACGGCCTGCCCACCGCCGAGATGACCGCGCCCGCCTACCAGGGCATCGGCGTCGACCTGTACTCCTCCGCCGTCTTCGCGTTCGCCCCGGAGATCGCCCTGGCCTTCCACCGGGCGCTCGCCGAGGACGACGTCACCCTGGTCTCGCGGCTCCTCGACGAGTTCTACGGCCCGCTGGTCGCCCTGCGCGACGAGGTACCCGGGTACGCCGTGTCACTCGTCAAGGCCGGGGTGACGCTGCGCGGTCTGGACGTCGGCGGGGTACGGGCGCCGCTGGTCGATCCGGCGCCGGAGCACATGGCCCGGCTGTCCAAACTCATCGACCGCGGTCTGGAGGTGGCCGGCGCATGAGCTCCACGCGTATCCGCGAGCTGATCGTCACGCCGATCGCCTTCGGCGACCCGCCGCTGCTCAACTCCAACGGCGTGCACGAACCGCTCGCCCTGCGGATCATCCTCCAACTGGTGCTGGAGGACGGCACGGTGGGCCTCGGCGAGTCCCCGGGCGGCACGGCCCGCCTGGAGCGGCTCCAGGCCGCCGCGAAGATCGTGGTCGGCATGGACGTCTTCGACACCACGGCCGTCGCCGCCGCGATCGACTCGGCACTGCTGCCGACCGTGCCCAGCTCGCACGAGCGCGGCTGGACCACCTCGGCGGTGGAGGTGGCCTGTCTCGACGCGCAGGGCAAGCTGCTCGACCGTCCGGTCAGCGACCTGCTGGGCGGCACGGTGCGCGACTCGGTACCGTTCGCCGCGTACCTGTTCTACAAGTGGGCCGAGCACCCGGCGCTCGACGGTCGCGCGGCCGTCGGCGACGACTGGGGCGAGGCGCTCGACCCGGCCGGGATCGTCGAACAGGCCCGGCTGATGCAGCAGCGGTACGGCTTCAGGTCGTTCAAGCTCAAGGGCGGTGTCTTCCCGCCCGACGAGGAGATCGCCGCGATGCGTGCCCTCGCGGAGGCCTTCCCCGGGCAGCCGCTGCGGCTGGACCCGAACGTGGCGTGGACAGTGGAGACGTCCAAGTACGTCGCTCGTGAATTGGACGGTGTCCTGGAGTACTTGGAGGACCCGACCAAGAGCATCGAGGGCATGGCCGAGGTGGCGAAGGAATCACCCATGCCGCTCGCGACGAACATGTGCGTGATCGCCTGGGAGCATCTGAAGCCGGCCGTCGAACAGAACGCGATCCAGGTCCTGCTCACCGACCACCACTACTGGGGCGGGCTGCGCCGCACCCGGGAACTGGCCGCGGTGTGCGAGGCGTTCGGCATGGCGCTGTCGATGCACTCCAACTCGCACCTCGGCATCAGCCTCGCCGCGATGACCCATGTCGCCGCGGCCATCCCCAACCTCGACCACTCCTGCGACACGCACTACCCTGGAACTCGGCGGACGACGTGATCGTGCCGGGCGTACTGGAGCTGCGGGACGGGGAGGTCAGGGTGCCCACCGGGCCGGGGCTGGGTGTCGAGCTCGACCACGACAAGCTGGAGCTGCTGCACCGGCGTTACATCGACTCCGGGATGCGCAGCCGCGACGACACCGGCTACATGCGGCGCGTCCAGCCCGACTACGAGCTGAAGCTCCCCGCTGGTGACGCCCGTGCGCCCCTCCCCCGGGAGGGGCGCACGCGTTCACTTCCCCGACCTGGGCACCTTCAGCCGGTCCCAGCTGACCTTGCCGGGGATGCCGTCCGCGTCCTTGCCGGAGAAGCCCTGCTTCTGCTGCCAGAGCGCGTAGGAGCGGCGGTCGGCCTCGGTCCAGTCGGGGCTGGGTCCCTCCTCGTAGCGGCTGCACCCCTCGGCGACCAGGCGGCGGCCCATCGCCGTGATGATCGGGGAGCGCTGCCCGACGTGGAAGAACGCGGAGCCCGGGAACGGCTCGTAGGACGGCTTGGGCGCCGGCTTCGGGTCGGGGGCCGGCCCGGTGCCGCCTGCGCCGCCCTTCAGCCGCCGGCCGATGCGCTTGCGCATGCCGTCCATGGTGAAACCGCGCGGGTCCACCTTGCCCGGCTGCCACTCCTTGTGGCCGATGACGGACCGCTCGCTCCAGCCGTGGTGCCGGCAGATCGCCGCCGCGACCTTCTCGATGGCCTCCTTCTGCGCCTCGGGCCAGGGGTCCTTGCCGTTGCCGAGGTTGATGCACTCGAAGCCGTAGAAGTGCCGGTTGCCGTCGGTGTCGGCCTCGTTGTCGGCGGGCAGCTTCGACTCGTTGATCACCGCGCGCAGGACGTCGCTGTCGCCGAGGCCGGCGTGGTTGGCGCGGCCGTTGCCGACCAGGTGCACCTCGCCCTTCTTGTCGATGACGCCGTGGCACAGCGGGCCGGGCAGGCTGGAGTAGCCGTCGTAGCAGATGTCGACGGAGGCGGCGGTGCCGGAGGTGACGGTGTGGTGGATCATCACGCCGTTCACCGGGCCCCAGGGGCCCTTGCTGTTGCGGTTGTGGGTGCGCCAGCTACGGACCTCGTGGACGGTCACGCCCTCGGCGCGGAGGATCTCCACCAGCTTGGACGCGCTCAGCGGCTTGGCCATCAGTTGTCTCCTTCCACGGCGGCTTCCGCCTCCGCTGTGGTCTGGGACCTCCCGTGCGAGGGGTCCTCGGCGGCCAGCTCCTCGCGGCGGGCCTGTTCCTCGGCGGCGAGCGTCGCCTCGTCCGCCGCGGGCATGCTGCTCGCCAGCGGGCCGAACGCCAGACGCAGGTCGACGGCGCTGCCCTCGCCCTTGATCAGGGCCAGCGGGGCGAAGTGCCGGGCGATACCGGCCGGCCCCTGGAGCAGGGGACGGCGGGCCGCGTCGACCGGCCACTCGACACTGCCGGTGGCCGTTCGGGCGGGGACGATCCAGTGGTCGCCGGTGCGGTAGCCGCCGCCCTTCGCGAAGTACACCTCGACGCCGTCCTCCAGGGGCAGCCACTCCCCTCCGTGACGGGGATGGCGCCGCCGCGCAGGGCGGTGGTACGGCCCTTGCGCTTCGGGCCTGCGGTGTGGTCCCAGCGGCGCAGGTACGGGTTGAGGTGCGCGAGGCGTCCGACGCCCGGGGCGGGTTCGGCGGAGAGGCGGACGCGGCGGCCGGGCAGGTCCAGCTCCTCGACGCGCAGCAGGGGCAGGGGCTCCAGGCGGGAGGCGTAGGCGGTGTCGACGAACTCGACGTGGTCGCCGACGTCCAGGTCCAGCTTGTCGTCCTGGCCGAGGGACGCCAACTGCACCCAGGTGCCGTCGAGTTCGTCGACGGGGAAGACGACGGAGCCGTTCTCGCGGGACCACTTGAAGGTGGCGTCCCTCGCCTCGCCGCCCTCGTGGACCTCCACCCGGTACAGCTGGTTCTCCGGGCCCCGGTAGCGGGCGTCCGGCTTGACCAGGCAGGGGTCCTCGTCGGCGTGGTCGGGCCGCTCGCTGCGGGCGGCGAGCCGGGCCGAGGGGGCCGCCCGGCGCTGCGCCCAGCGGGTGAAGGCGGCCCGCACGACCTCCTTCGAGGGGTCGGTCTCCTCGATCTCCAGCTGGGCGAGGGACAGCGGCAGCACCTGCCAGACGACCTTCACCCGGGCGGCCGTGTCGGGCATGGCGGCACCGAGGGCGACCTCGCGCAGCGCCGGGTCCTCGGCCGCGTTGACCGAGCGCTCCCACACGCTCAGGTAGGCGACGAACGGCGTCTGGGCGGGCGAGGGCAGCCGGTCGCCGGGCTTCTCCGGGTCGCGGAAGGCGTCGGGCTGGTCCCAGTAGGTCCAGTGCGCGGGCGGCTCCTGCGCGGCCTCCTCGGCCTCCTCTTCGGTGACGGGCACTCCGGCCGCCGGGCGGTCGGCGTCGCACAGGATGCCGTCGACGTAGTACCGGCCGCCGTGGATGAGGAGGGTGTCGATCTCGTGCTTGCCGCCCACGTACTCGATGCGGAAACCGGCGGCGTCGCGCGGCCCGCCGTGCGGGCCGATCAGGTCGGCGGCGAGAGCGCGGGTCTGGTGGAGCTGGATCGTGGTCTGCTCGTTCAGATCGGCGTCGAGCTGGACGCGGCCCTGCTGGGCGACGACCGCCGAGTAGTGCCGCTCCGGGCGGAACGTGGAGCGGGAGAGGTCTGCGTGCATGAAGGGTGTCCCCCCTGGTTCAGAAGTGCGGGTTCACAAGGTCGGTGGCGGGTGCGCGCGTCACGTCACGTAGAAGATCCCGGCGTCCGTGCCGGCCGGCGTGTACTCGGCGAGCCTGGCCCTGAGGCCGTCCTCGCGCTGCGGCCGGTAGAGGTCGTGGAAGGCGCCCGGCTCGGCGCCGTCGTCCGCGCCGCGCCGGATCTGTTCGGGGCAGCGGTCCGCGAGCAGCCCGTACCAGGGCGTCCCGTAGCGCTGGGAGGCGAACAACGGCTCGGTGTCCGGACAGCGGTGGCGGCGCGGGGTGCGCGAACCGGAGGGGACGCAGGAGTACCGCAGGCAGCCGATGCCGCGCCGGGCGACGTGCAGCCGCCCGGTGAAGACGCTGTTCTCGGCGATCCGCACCGCGTGCGTGTGGATCTCGCCGATGACGGTGGTGCGGTGCAGGTGCAGCACGGCGTGGGCGTGCCGGCAGTCCGGGGCGGACAGGGCCTCGCGGTCGTCGGCGGTGGCGTCCAGGACGCTGTCGCGGATGTGGATGTCGAGGGGGTCCTCGCTCACCTCGTCGCCGATGACCTCGATGGTGCCGAGGATGCTGTGCTCGATCTGGAGACAGGCGGTGGTGCGGTCCAGGACGATGCTCGGCTCCTCGGGCGAGTGCGGCTCGCACTCGGGCTCCAGGGACCAGCCGGGCACCAGCGTGCTGTGACGGACGACGACGGCGCCCATCGCACCGGTGACGTTGATGCCGCGGCCGGCGACGAGCAGCCCGTCGAGCACGACCCGCGGCCGCTCGTGCGGGGCGCAGTCGTCCGACACCGCGCGGATGTTGAGGGCGTCGGGGCGGTTGCTGTACCAGTCGAGCAGCCGGATGACGGGGCGCGTGCCCTCGGCGGCCCGCAGTTCGAGCCGGTCGCCCGGGTCGAGGTCGAAGTCCAGCTGTTCCTGGTAGGCGCCGCTGTGCGTGATCTCGATGATTCCGGCCGGGCCGGTGCGGTCGGCCCGGCGGTCGTGCTGCCAGGCCCGGTAGGC
Source organism: Streptomyces tuirus (assembly GCA_018195615.1). Lineage (GTDB taxonomy): Bacteria > Actinomycetota > Actinomycetes > Streptomycetales > Streptomycetaceae > Streptomyces > Streptomyces tuirus_A. The sequence goes on from JAGTPG010000002.1 coordinate 922,624, forward strand.
GTCCATGATCTGCCGGTAGGGCTGCCCGGGACCGACCCGGTACACCTCGGCGTCGGGCCGCGGTTCGCGGTCGCGCTCGTACTCGCCGCCGCCCATGTCGGCCGCGGCCGCGTAGTGGTAGTCCACCCACACGCCCTGCCGGGGCGCGGAGCGCGACCCGAACGCGATCCGGCCCAACTCGGGGTCGACGGCCACCTGGCCCCGCTTCGGCCGGTAGCGCCAGTCGGACAGGTCGGCGACCACGATGTCCGAGGGCGGTACGGGACTGTCCTCGCCGTCGAGGCGGATGACGAAGCTCTTGCCGGGGCCGTAGTAGTCGAGCAGCCGGTCGTGCAGGAGACGGCGGGTGACGAACGCCGGCACGTTGTCGACGGTGGCGGTGTGCGTCGGCGAGGGTTCCGGGAACGGCTTGGTGACCAGCGGGGTGTCGTTGCCGAGGATCGAGAAGGTGTAGAGGTTGCGGGCCCGGTCGATGCAGTAGGCCGGGGTCCGGGTCAGCGCGTACGCCTTCAGCCGCCACACGAAGAGCGCGACGCCGGCCGGGGTCCAGCCGCCCTGCCGGTGCCGTGACTCGGCGCGTCGGACGTCGACCGTACGGGCCGAGTTCGCGAACGGGCCGCCGCCGAGGGCGAGTTCGGCACCGTCGCGCAGGTCGGCGAGCCGGCCGCGTGCGCCGCGGTGGGTGCCCGTGCCGTACAGCTTCACCGGCTGGGTGTGGGCGACCTGCCGGGACAGTTCGACGGCTCGGGCGGGCCAGGCCGCCACCTGCTCGGAGAGTTCCTCCAGGAGGTGCAGGGTGCCCTTGCGGCGGCGGCTCGCGACCGTGGCCGCCACGTCCCGGCGCGGGGCGACGGCCTCGGCGAGGGCGGCCCGGCCGCCGTCGTGCAGGCCGGTGGTCAGGACGCGTTCGTAGCCGGGCAGGGTCCGGTAGCCGACGAGGTCCCCGAGGTACGGCAGCACCCAGGGGGCCGCCGTCTCCACGAACAGGTCCTCGTAGCCCTGCTGGACGCCGTCGCGGACGCGGTCGATCTGCTCGGCGATCACGGCGAGCAGCGCGCGCAGCGGCTCGCCCTCCTCGGTGTCGCGCAGCCGGTGCCAGCAGGGCAGCAGGTCGGCGAGCCCGTCCGGCTCCCTGGGCACCACCGGGCCGGCGTCTCCAACTGGGGATCCGGGGACATCACTTGACCTCCGTCAGAATCAGGGTGTCCGCGGCCTTGGGCGACAGCAGCGCCAGCTGGGCCGGGCGGATGCCGCGGAAGACGTACACCGACCGGCCCCTGGGCAGGCGCCGGGTGTCGGTGATGTCGGGGTTGAGGCGCAGCAGTCCGGCGAGCGGGACGCCGTACCTCGCGCAGATCTCCGACAGCGTCTCGCCGTTCTCGGCGCGGACCGTGTGGATCTTCTCGTCGTACCTCGCCGGGTGGGCCGGGACGGACGCTCTGGGCGGGCCGGGCCGGGTGAGCAGCTCGGTGAGCTCCTCCGGGGTCGCGGAGGCGGGCACGCCGGTGAAGACGTCGACGTCCACGTAGTCGACGCCGGGCACGGTGTGCGCGGTGGCCAGGACCTCGGAGAGGCGGGCGGGGCGGCCCAGTTCCCGTCCCTCGAAGCCGAGCCGGTTCAGCAGGGCCTGCCGCAGGCGCGGTTCGACGTACTGCCAGGCGTGGTCGGGGCGGTCTTCACCCGCGCGGCGATCAGCAGCAGGACCGCTTCCCGGCCGTCCACCCGGACCGGGAGGTTCGGGTCGCCGTACTCGGTGAGGGCGCCGCGCAGGGCCCGCAGGGTGTCCGAGTCGGGGGCGATGGGCACGTCGTCCGTGCCCGCGACCGTCACGTGCAGCACCCGCCGCCGTCCGTCGAAGAGTTCGCGTGCCGAGGACCGGCCGATGCCGGCGCGGGAGCGGGCGAAGTCCTCGTAGTCCGACTCGGAGACCAGCCGGTCCAGGGCCGAGACCGCGAGCGGGACCGTACGGCGGGTCAGGCCCGGGCCGTCGGCGTCGGCACCGCCGGTGACGGGCCGGGGGTTGGTGACCGCGGTGACGCCCAGGGGCCGGGTGAGGGGCTGGGTGACGCGGTCGGCCGGGACGTTGGCGGCCTTGCCGGTGCCGAAGCGGTAGCGGGCGCGGACGTTCTCGTGGCCGGAGGGCAGCCGGGCGCCGTGCACGCCGTCGCCGAAGGTCACGGTGGTCCGGCCGTCGGCGGTGGTGCCGGTGATGTAGACCCGCTCGGTGGGACCGCGTCCGGCGAGGCTGTCGACCTCGTGCCAGAGAACGCCGTCGACCCGGATCTCCAGCACCGGCGTGGCCCCGAGGGGGTTGTCGTCGGCGAGCCAGGTCAGCGGGGACTGCCAGAGTGCGAAGGTCTGGTTGACGCGGTCCGAGTCGCCGCTGCCGATGGCCTCCTCGCGGCTCTCGCCATGAGTCGCCTCGACGACGTTGCCGAGGATGCGGACGGTCTCGCGGCGATAGCGGTGCGCCAGGTCCGCGGTGAGGGTGAGGCGGGTGTGGACGTGGTCGCCGGGCAGCCGCGGATCCACCGCCGGGTCCGCCGAGGCGACGGTGACGACCTCGGTGGCCGGCACACCGGCCGTGCCCGGGATGTCGCCGCGTTCGCCGGTCACGACGAGTGTGCGGCCGGGCCGCAGCCCCTCGTACAGCTCGGCGAGTTCGATCTCGTTGCCGTGCACGTCCTCTCCGAGAGGCTCGTCGGCGAGGCGCAGCGGCTCGCCCGCCGCGTGCACGGTGGTGTCGCGGATGTGTGACAGCAGGACGTCGAACTCGTCCAGCCACGGGTCGGCGAGGGTGAGCTCGGTGCCGCGGCCGGTGATGCCGTAGTTGGTGTACGCGGCCGTGCGCGCGGCCACCACCTGGGTGGTGACGAACGCCAGCTTCGGGTCACCGGGGACGCCCTTGTCCCTGCCCTTGGCGGGTCGCCGGACCGCCACCCAGCTGCCCACGGTGATGCCCTCGTGCACGGTGTCCAGCTGGAGCGTGCGGCGGTTGACGGGCTCCGGCTTGCTGGCGATGACGATCTCGACGTTGGGTTCGGCGCTGCCGACCGTGTACGTGAGGCTGACCTCGTGGTCGCCGTGTGTGAACTGTTCACTGGCGCCCGGCCTGAGGGCGATCTGCTCGGAGGTGCCGTTGTGGAGGCCGACGTGCACGAGGCCCTCGTCGTCCGGCCGGGACACGAACAGGGTGCGTTCGGGCAGGGCGGAGCGGAGTCGGGCGGTGACGCCGGGCTCCTGGGAGTCGGCGGGTCGCCGGTTGAGCCAGCTGAGGTCCCGGTCCTGGCCGGAGCGCACGGACAGTTCGACCTGGCCGGGGCCGAGGGTGAAGGTGACCGGCTGGGCGACGGGCAGGTTCTCCGCACGCTGGTCGGAGCTGCTGCCCTCGACGTACTGGAACTCGGCCCGCACCGGGACCTTGCCCGCCGGGTCGTACACGACGCGCATGGTCGCCAGCACCGCGCCGGTCAGCGGCCAGTCGGCGGTACGGATCACCCGGCCGCGGTCGTCCTGGACCGGCTTCAGTGGGGCGGTGGCACCGAAGGGCGCCGCGGTGACGCGCAGGGCGAGCAGTTCGCGCAGGAGCTGCGGGGTGCCGGGAACGGCGGCCGTGCGCCAGGCCGGGTAGAGGCTGCCGAGGCCGGGGTTGAGGGCGGCGAGCAGGCGGGCGGTGTCGGTGCCCGGGAGCTGCCGCCCGGTGTCGCCCCGGGGGGCGGTGGCCGTGGCGCGAAGCGCGGGAAGTACGACCCCCAGGGCCTTCAGAGCGGCGGCGCGCGAGTCGCCCTGAAGGGGCGCGGGGAGCTGCGCGACCGGCCCCAACGGCGCAGCGGACGGCAGCGTACCCACCACCGCACCCTCCTCATCCGTCTGCGCAGGAGCCAACTCCTCGGTGCGCTCGGCAAGTTCGGCGAGCACCGCTTCCAGCTGCTCGAACCACGCCGCCACACCCTCATACGGAGTGGCCAGCACCTGCGCCTCACCGAGCCGGGCAAGAGGCTCGGCGAGACGGACCGCGAGCCGCTCGGGCGTCGTGACCCCGTCCAGGTCATTACGGAGCGGTTCGAGGACCTGGTCCTCGAAGTCCTCGATCAGCCGGCTGACGGGGCGCGGGTTGGGCACCTCCGGGTGGGCGGCTCCTCCCCAGGCTCTCCCGGCTGCACGGGCGGCGCGGTCCACCGCCGTACCTCGTCGACGAGTTCCTTCAGCGTCGGCGGGGCCGACTTCGGCAGGGAGATCGCCGTGATCTCGTCGTCCCGGTCGACCCGGACCTTGGCGACCGGCAGCACCGTGCGTTCACCGCCGGCCTGTTCCCGAAGACGAAGAGCAGCTGGTCACCGGGCTGGAGGCCGGTGGCCGTGCCCTCGACGAACAACTCGGAGCGCTTCTCCAGGTCCCGCGGCGTGAGCAGCGAGGGACGCCGACGACGGACCTTCAGTTCGTTGAAGTCCCAGCGGGCCGTCAGGTCCCGGCTCGTCTCGAAGGTCAGCGACTGCTCGTCGGCGGACGCGGGCACGCTGTGGCTGCGCGCACCGCGCGGAATCAGCACGTTCTGCGCCTCGGCCCGCGGGTCGCGTTCGAGGGTGTACGCCAGATGCGTGGCGGCGGCGACCCCGGGGCGCGGCCGGTGTCCGACGAGCCGGCCGAGCAGCACCAGGGAGCGGTGTTCGTTCGCGGTGCGGATGTAGGCCTCGTCGGCGATCCGCTCGGAGTGGAAGGTGAGCAGGTCGCCGAGGACGGCGGTGGCGTCCAGCAGGCCGATCGCCGGGTCGTCGGGGGTGCGGACGGTGAGGTGGTTCAGCGCCGGGTAGGCGGGTGAGGCGAGCCGGTCGAGCAGTGCGGCCAGGAAGGGGCCGTACTCGCCGACGCGGTAGTCCAGCGCGGTGCGGCCGGGCGGGTTGTGCGGCGGGGCCGGCGCGAGACGCTCGTCGTGGCCGCCGCGGCAGGCGCCGCCGCAGCCGCAGCCGTCGCTCGCGGTGACGGGGTGCGTGTCCGTCATCGGGCACCTCCCAGGGATATCGCCAGCAGGCCGTTCTCCGGCCGGTCCGGGTCGTTGTCGCAGGTGGCGATCTCCAGCGGGCCGAGCCGCAGCACGCCGTCCTCCCTCTCTCCTCGGTCCTGTCCGTACAGCCGCCGCAGCCGGGTGACCTCGACGCTCTCCACGCCGGGCACGGCCGCGGCGACGGCGACCAGGCGGCTGAGCCGGACCGGTTCGCCGAAGGTCAGCGCGTCGGGGTGGAAGAAGCCGAGCCGCCCGCCGGGCAGCCGCCCGGTGCCGAGCACGCGGTACAGCTCGGCCAGGATCTGGCCGTGCTGGTGGCCGGGCGCGGCGCACACGGTCAGCGCGATGTCGAGCGGCACCAGGCGGGCGGGTCCGACGACGAGGTCGTGGCCGATGCGCCGGTACGTCTCCAGTGCCTGGGCGACGGAGTCGAGCAGTCCCTGAGCCGGGGCGGCGGTGCCGTACGCGTCGATCGCGATGTGCGCCTCCTGGACGCTGCCGGTCCAGCGCAGCTCGGCCGCCGCCCGCTGCACGCCCGGCAGGGCGCCGGCGAGCGCGGCGTAGTCCCCGGCGGTGACCGCGCGCAGCCGCGTGCGGCGCAGGTCGAGCGGGGCCAGCTGGCGTACCTGCTCGACGGGTTCGGGCTGGGTGCCGCCGGTGGCGGGCAGCGGGTTGCGCACGACGGCGGCCGGTGCCTCGCAGTCGCCCCGCACCACGAGGTGGTTGATGGCCTCGGCGCCGACGTTGCCGGCGGTGCCGCCGCCCAGCCGGTAGCGCAGCTCCAGTCGGGAGCCGGGTGTGGGCTTCGCGCCGTGCCGGCCGTCCCGAAGCGCAGGCCGAGCCGTCCGTCGTCCTCCAGTTCGCCGACGACATGACGGTCGCGCGGACCGCTGTCGAGCAGGTCGCGGCGCGGCACCCAGGTCTCGTCCGGGCCGTGCAGGCGTACGGCGGGCTGGGCCCGGCGCGGGTCCTGGGCGAGGGCGGCGGTCGCCGGACCGCGCAGCACCGTCTCCTCGGGGTGGAGTCCGGCCGCGTAGGCCGGGCCCCAGCTGTGCGCGATCTCCCAGGCGATGTGCCCGTCGAGGACGGTGCCGGCGCGGGCCCGGGCGGCGAGTACCTCGGCCCGGCGCAGCTTGGTGTCGAGCAACTGGTCGCTGCGGTGGAGCAGTTCACGCAGGGCGCGGACCGGGTGGCGGCGCAGTTCGAAGCGTTCCAGCACGTTCAGGCCGTAGATCACGGCGAGTTCGGCGATCTCCTCCTCGCCGAGCCCGTCCCGGTCGCGGGCGCCGCGCCACAGTTCGACCAGCCGCTGCCGGACCCGGCCCGGGATGGCGGCGATCCGCTCGGCCTGCCCGGCGGCGACGGTGCCGCGGTCGGGGAAGGGCACCGCCTGGGTGACCGGCGTACGGCCGAGGACGGGGCGGAAGCGGGGCGCGATGCCCGGGTAGACCGACTGGGCGAGCAAGGTGTGCAGCGCTGCGGCCTGGGCGTACGCCGTGCCGGGCACGACCTGCTCCTGCCGCTGCCCGGCGCGCTCCAGGCCGATGCCGGCGCGGTTGGCCGCCGACTCGCCGACGACCTCGAAGAGCTCGCGGACGTCGTCGGGGACGAGCGCCCGGCCTGACTGCGCCTTGTCGGTCAGGGCGTTGATCAGGCGGGCGGGCGCGTTGCCCTCCTCGGTGTCGCGGCAGCCGAAGGCGGGAGGGTCGCAGGGGGCGACCACGGCGGGCACGGGCGGCACGGTGACCGTCTCGGGCAGGCCGGTCAGTGTCCGCCCGTGGTCGACGAGGACGGTGTTGCCGCGGGCGAGGGTGACGTCCTCGACGGGCAGGCAGTCGCGTCCGCCGCGGGTGGTGAGGCAGAGCGGGAAGCGCAGGGCGTCATCGGCGGCCCAGGTGACCTCCAGGACCGGCTGGTCCTCGATCCGGTCGAGGCCGGGCGTGACGGAGGTGAGGCGGACGGCCTGGCGGTGGGTGGGGTCGGCGTCGCCGGGGTGCCGGTGCGCGGGCCCTTCACCTCCTCCAGGACCAGCACGTCGCCGGGCCGGAGGGCCAGCCGGCGCTCGCGGCAGGTCTCCGGGTCCACCCAGGAGTCCCGCAGCGTGGCGGCGGTGGCGCCCTGCGGCAGGGTGCACACCTCGCCGCCCCACGTCCACAGCCGGATCGCGTTGTGCGCGACGCGCAGCTCCAGCGGATCGGTGGCGACGACCGGTTCGAAGACCTCCACGGAGCCGCGCTCGTCGAGGTCGCCTAGCTCGGCCTCGTCGATCACCGTGCCCGGCTCGGGCGGTCGTGCGGGTCGAGGCTGCGGACGTCGACGGAGGCGAAGCGGAAGGTGCCCGGGGCGAGCGTCCGGTCGTCCGCGGTCCGCACGGTGACGTACGCGCGGGCGTTGCAGCCGTCGTGCATGGCGTAGTCGATGAGCTTCACGTGGCGGCGTACGGAGACGCGGCGGCGGGCGGTGTCGAGGTAGGCCTCGGTGGCGACCGCGTCCTGCTGGTAGCTGATCTGGTCGCCGGTGTGGGCGAGGAGTTCGACGAGGGTCGTGCCGAGGTCGGCGGGGTTGCGTTCGACCCAGTCCGGGGTGGTGAGCGCGAGCCGGTCCAGGAGCAGTTTGCGGATGGTGTCGTAGTCGCGGGCCGTGTAGTCGATGACGGGCGCGGCGGGGAAGTCGGGCTCGTCGTGCGGCTCGTCCTTGCAGTCGAAGGGCGTCGGGCAGTCGGGGCGGAAGGAGAACGTGGCGCTGTGGTAGCGCTGGTCGAAGCCGCGGTACGGCTCGGTGCCGGGCCGCCCGTACGGGTCGGTCTCGACGAGGGAGAGCCGGTAGCGGGAGGTGTCGCCGGCCTTGTCGAGGGTGACGTAGAGCCGGTCGTCGAGCTCCGGGTCCTCCTCGCGTTCGACGCTGACGTCGACGGCGGTGATGCCGGTGATGCGGCGGCCGCCGTCGATGCGGACGTTCTCGGGGCCGAGGCCGTGCGGGGCCTTGCCGAGGAAGGTGACGGTGAGCAGCAGGCCGTCGTCGCCTGCCTCGACGGTGTCGACGCCGCCCAGCTGGGCGGCCCTCACCTTGCCGCGGCGGGACCCGGTGGTGCCGGTGGTCATGCGGCGGCCCTCCCTTCGAAGACGTCGTCGCGGTGGGTGCCGGTGGCGCGGACGGCGTACGACAGGTGGACGCGGACGACGCCGTCCGCGCCGCCCTCGCTGACGATGTCGAGGGCCTGTACGTCGATGAGGTCGCCGAGCCAGCGCTGCAGCGCGGCCTGCACGGAGAGTTCGAGCGTGCTGATCAGCTCGGGGCTGTTCGGCGCGAACACCAGGTCCAGCAGCCCGCAGCCGAAGTCGGGGCGCATCACGCGTTCGCCGGGGCTGGTGAACAGCAGCTGCTCGATCAGGTCGTGGACGTGCTCGCCGTGGGCGGCGTGCGCGGTGCGTCCCCGGCGGTCGGCGCGGAAGGGGAACGCGATGTCGGAACGGGGCCTGGTGGCCCGGCTGTCAGGGCTCATCGGACGGTGACCTTTCGCTGCGCGGCCTGGACGACGGGCGGCCCCTGCGGGACGAAGGCCGCGCTGAAGCACTGGGCCGCGGAGGTGTCGAGCAGCACGGGCGCGCCGTCGACGGTGATGCCGGTGCTGTCGGCCGTCCAGCGGACCGTGACGCACGGCGAGGGCACCCGGTCGACGGTGTGCGGGCAGCCGGTGACCACGTAGCTGTGCGCGGCCGTCGCGACGGCGGCACCCGCGACGCGCGTGCCGCCGGCGGGCGGTGTGGCGGCGGTGACGCGGCCGCCGTGCGGGCAGCCGATCACGGTGCCCGCGTCGAGCAGATTCCCGGACAAGTTCTCTTCCCCCGTCTATCGCTTGGAGAGCACGGTCAACTGGCCCTCGTTGATCGTCACTTCGCGTCCGCGGAGCACCACTTCGGCGCCCGCGCCGGTCGCGATGACCACGGCTTCCTCGGTGATGCGGATGTAGGCGCCGCCCTGTGCCTGGAGGAGGATCCCCTGCTGGGCGCCGGGCGTGTCGTTCATGACGAGCTTGTGCGCCCCCGGCGTCTGCACGACGACCGGCTTGTTCGGCGCGTTGGCCTGGAGTTCGCGGCGGGCGTCGGGCGGCAGCTCGTCGGCGGCGCCGTACCAGCAGCCCGTCCACACCGGGAAGCTGGGGTCCCCCTGCTCGAACTCCACCCACACGCCCGCGCCCGGCGGCGGCACCACGAACTGACCCGACTCGGGCCCGGTGAACGGCAGGCAGGGCAGCGCCCAGGTCGACGGCTCGTCGCCGAGCACGTCCGGGACCTCGACGGTGACGCGGCCGATGCGCAGCGGGTCGTTGTTGTCGACGACCCGGCCGCGGAACTTGCCGAGGTAGCGATTGCTGGGTGCCGCCATGGTGGAGGTGCTCCTGGTCGGTGTCGTGGGTGCGTGCGGGTCACGGCCGGACGTGGTCGCTGCGGGCTTCGAGGCCCTCGCGGGAGAGGGTGAAGTTCTGCTGGTACGAGCCCGGACGCAGGTTGTGGGTCACGGACTTCACGTAGTAGTCGCCGTCGTAGGCCCGGCCGGCGCCGCGTACGCCGACGAGCTGACGCGGCTGGAGGATGTAGCCGTGCCGGTTGACGTCGAGGGAGCCGGAGCCGGAGACGACGTCGGCGGAGACGGCCGCTCGGGCGAGCAGTTCGGCCTCGGCCTGTTCGCGCTGCTGCTTGGCGGTGCCGGACAGCGTCTTGCGCTTGAGGGCCGGGGTGGGGCGCCGGCCGAGGGGCGGCCGCAGCGGGCTGATCGGCGGTTGCGGGAGCAGGGTGGACTGCCGGGTGCCGGGGTCCTGCCAGCGGGCCTGCGGCTCCTCCCTCGCCGTCCCGTCGTAGGCGAACGTCATCTGGTCGACGGTGGAGTGGGCGTCCATGTTGACGTTGAGGGCGTGCTGGCGGATGCCGAGCCGTACCTCGGGGCCCCACCGTGCGGACGACCGGCCCGGGTTGGGCCCAGGTTCCAGGTAGAAGGTGTATCCGTTGGCGCGGGCGAGATCGCTGACGTAACTCAGGTCGGTGCCGGTCTGGTAGTGCACGCGCAGGTCCTGATGCGGGGGCTGGGCGACCTTCTCGGTGTAGACGTCGGGCCGGATGCCGTAGTCGGAATAGCGGCGCAGGATGGCGAGCACGCGCTCGGAGGGCGGAAGGTTCGGGTACCGGGCGGTGCGTTCCTCCAGGTCCATGAGCAGGGTCAGGTCCTCGCCGGTGACGGTGAGGGTGGAGTGGCCGGGGCGGTTGCTGGCGCCGACCTCCTGACGCACGACCAGCCCGTCGAAGAGCACGCTGGACGTGCCCCGCACGTTGACGGTGACGATGAGCCGGGTCTTCGGGTCGAAGAACCCTTCGGGCAGCAGCCGACGGCTGATGATCCCGTTCTTGGTGAGGTCGAAGGCGAGCTGGAACCCGCTGCGCTCACCGGCGGTGGCGGTGATCTGGGCGGAGAGCAGGGCCTGGGTGACCTCGGCGGGCACGGGGCGGGCGAGCTTGGGCCCCATGAGGAGGGTGATGTGGACGGGGCCCTGCCCCACGGGCAGGTCAAACACGCCGGTCTCCCCCGGTGAAGCCGCCGCCCAGGGGGATGTCGATGACGCGTCCGGCCTCGTCCGTCAACTCCCGTGGGTCCAGTACGGGGTTGGCGTCGGCGATCTGCCACCACTGGCCGGGGTCGCCGAAGTACCGCTGCGCGAGCAGGTCCGGCCGCTCGCCGGCACCGACGGTGTGGGGCTGGTTCTCGTCACCGCTGTCGTCGAGGGGCGGCAGCAGCCGGCGCTTGGTGTACCGCACTTCGGTCCCGTCGGGGCGACGGTGGACGCCGATCTCGGCGTCGTGGTAGCGACTGGTGCGGGGATACGGATGGGCGCCGGGGATGGCGTCCAGGGCGCTCTCGTACGGTTCGATGTCGGCCATGGTGTGGCTCAGCCCCTCCTGATCGCCGCGCTCGCCGCTGCCCCGCCGCCGATGCCGCCGGTGAGCCCGAGCGCGCCGAGACTCCCGCCCCGTGCGGCTGCGGCCAGTCGCTCCTTCTGGGCGAGGTGCGCCATGTACAGGTCGGCGCCGCGGTGCCCGGCGGGCAGATCACTGACGGTGAGGATCTTCATGCCGATGCTGAGCGAGGCGCGGATGGGATTGAGGTGCACGTCGAACGCGGACTCGTTGACGGACAACTCGGTGAGCCGCACGGGCATGACTCGCTTGCTCCCCCAGGTGAACAGGGTCAGCGGCATCTCGATCGGGCTGATCTCGATGGCCCCCTTCTGCGACAGCCGGCCGGCGGCGCGCAGTTGCGCGGTGGTCGGCTGCACGAGCATCTCCAGCGTGGCCAGCTGGGGATGGATCCCGTCGGGCGCGGCGATCTCGAACTGGTCGGTCGCGTCGATCTCGGCGGTGAATTTCCAGGTCTCCTGCGCGGGGCCTTTGAGCCGCAACGCCTCGTTCCTGTCACCACTCCCGGTGCCCCCGCCTCCGGCGTCCTGGCTGTCGCCTGCCGACTGGGGGCTCACACTGCGTTCCAGGGTGTCCGGATTGAACTGCAGCACGATGACGCGCCTGGGGGTTCCGGTGTCGGGATCGACGACGACGACGCCGGAGCGAATCGGCTTGGGGATGTCGGCGTAGCGGGTCACAGGCGGGCCTCCAGACGGGCCCGGAGGTCGGAGTAGTCCTGGCCGGGGAAGAGCTCCGGGAAGACGTCCAGCATGGTGCGCAGATCGTCCGCGACGCTCCCGAGACCGCTCTCCCCCAGATCGACGTCGGCGTACAGGTACTGCCAGCCGAACGTGCCCTTGGTGACGAGAAGCGCGTCCAGGTACTGGGCGTAGTCGACGTCCAGTCGAACGGCGCCGTCGGAGCTGTCGTAGTACCAGATCTCGGGTGAGATGGTCTCGGTCACCTCGGACGGGATCCGCAGGGCCGCGAGTGTGCCCGCTCCGGTCCTCGGCTGTTCGTCGAACACTCGCAGCTCCGCGTAGAGCGCTCGCACGTCAGCGGGCAGATCGTCGTGAATGAGTGTCTCGCCGGTGGCGAACAGTGCGGCGGGAAGGTGACGCAGCGAGAACTCTCCGCTCAGGGCCGAAGCGCCCTTCGTGAGCGTCCAGTGGGCCGAGATCCCGTCGAACCGCAGGAACGCCCGCTGGAGTTCCGGTGCGAAGCGCACACCCTGCCACTCCTCGATGAGGGCGAAGGCCTCCGGCGCCTCTCCCGTGAGTTCCTCGATCTCCCCTCTCTCCTCGTAACGGACGTCCACCCCGTCGGTGTCCTGAAGTTCGTCCAGGAGCCGGAGGTACCTGAGTTCCTGTTCCGTGTAGCGCGCCATGGTCCCTTGATTCCTAAGTGAAGCGAATGTCGTTCTTCTTGGCGACGACGGCCTTGAGCTCGCTGTCGAAGTTCCTGAGCTTGCCGGGCGACGTGGCGTTCAGGCGCGTCTTGTACGCCTTCATCCGCACGATCAGCTGGTAGATGTCGCGGAAGGGCGACTGGTCACGCAGTGCCTGGGCGAAGGCCCGGCTGACGCCGAACTTGGTCCTGATGGAGTCGGGACCCTTTCCATTGATGTCGAACCTGGAATCAAGGGCGTTCGGACGCTGGATGTTGTCACGGGTGTAGGCGCCCTCGGCCGGCTGCTTCCGCCACGTATTACCGGCGGGGGCGTACGTGCCCCAGGCCATGGAGATCTTCTTGGGGAAGTACTCGTCCGCGCCACTGTAGAAACCGACGTCGTAGTTGTACCAAATCATGGAGATCTTGGGGTCCTTGGTGATCGCCTTGTAGGCGGGCAATTCGACTCGGTAGGCGAATCGGCTGTTCACCGCGGTGCCAGGAGCGGGAACGAGGTTCGAGCCCGTGGCTTTCCCTCCGAACTTCTCCGTGAAGAGGTGCATGCGCACCCAGGCCGTGTCCTTCCTCAAGTTCGCGGGCACCAGGTCCCAGCCGAGCGGGATCTTGGGATTGCCGCGCGGTTTCTCGCCCTTGTGGCTCTTGATGGTCTTGTTGATGCCGGTGGCCTGGAACCCGTGCCCGCGTACACCGTCGGTGTAGGGCGGCAGGACCATGGGGAGGAGCGGGGGCCTGCTCGGGTCGATCTCGCGCAGTTCCAGCAAACGGGCGAGCCGGGTCAGCGCACCGCGCAGTGCCTGGTACTGGAGCTCCCCGGTGCGGGTGGTGGTGCCTCGGGGTGGCAGCCTGCGCTTGACCTGCTCGGCCCGGACGTGCTGGGCGCGTGCGGAGCGGATGGCCTCCACCTGGCGAGTATGGCGGTCGGGGTACTCCGTGAGCTGATCGGCCTCGGCCTGCCATGCGTCGAGGTAGTCGGTGACGGGGTCGGTCTGGCTCCGCACCACCATCTGGGCAGCGGGGCCCCGTCCTCGGAACATCAGGGTGTGCGACTCGCCGTCAAGGTTGCGGAAGTACACCCTGGGCATGTTCTGCTCCCAGGTGGTCTCCTCCGGCTTGCGATCGTCGCGATGCCGCCGGTCGCGGTCACGGCTGCGGTCCCTGGTCCGGTCCTCGGACCGGTCGTTCCGGCGTCGCCACTGGTCCCGCAGCCTCCGCAGCCGGTCGTTCAGGCGGTTGCCCAGGGTGCGGCGGGCCTTGCCGTGGAGCCTGCGGCCTGCCCGGCGGGCCCGGTCGACCGCCGACTTGATGGTCTGGCGGGCGCGACGGAGTGGCCGGCGGCGGGGGCGGTCGCCGGGGCGGCGGTCCTTGTCGGTTTCGGGGCGTCGGTCCTCGTCGCGCCGGCGGTCCTCGTCGCGCCGGCGGTCCTCGTCGCGGCGGCGGTCCTCGTCGCGGCGGCGGTCGGGCCTGCGGTCGCCGTCCCGTCGGCGGTCGTCGTCCTTGCGGCGCTCGTCAGGTCGTGTGTCCTTGGGATCGCGTTCGCGGTCGCGATCGTTCGTGTCGGGGCGGCGACGGTCGAGGCGGAGCGTGTCGCGGGCCGGGCCGCGGCGCGTGGGGGCGTCGGTCCTGTCGTCGTCCTTCACCCGGCGCTCCGCGTCCCGCATGCGGCGCCGAGCCGTGTTGACATCGCGGCCCTCGTCGCGGCGTTCGTCGTCGTCGCGGCGCTTCTTCGGGCGGGTGGTGTGCGCGGGGCGTCGCCTCTTCTCCGGAGTCGAGCGCTTGCCGGGGCGGGGCTTCGACGGTGGTCGGGAGGTCTTGTCCGGGGACGGCTTGCGCGGGGGCGACGGGCGGGGGCCGGACCGGTCGTCCGTGCGGTCCGCCGGGCGGTCGAGGGCGGGCGTGCGGTCGTCGGTCGGGGCCGGGCGTCCGTCCCCCGGCCTGGCCGGGGCGTCCGGCGGGGGCGGGCCGTCCGAGGGGCTCGGCTTGTGCTTCTTCGTGCGGAGGTTCTTGAGCATGTCGCCGAGGCGTTCGGCCACCCTGCCCATGAAGCGGCTGACTCCCTCGATGAGGAACTGGTAGATCAGTTCCAGCAGCGCCACGACGCCCGCGGCGACCGCCTTGGCGAACGGCAGGGCGCCGTTGCCGCTCTTGACCGCCTTCAGGAAGTCCATGAACAGGCCGAAGGCGGCGAGGATTTCACTGAGGGCGCCCCACGCGGTCTGGAGGGCGTCGATGACGGCCATGACCCAGCCGGCGCCGGGGATGAGCTTGGCGACGACCTTCTCGACGACCATCACGCCGATGATGACGGGGAGTTGGGGCAGCGCCTCGTCCCAGGCCATCTGCGCCATCTGCTCGACGGTGACTCCCCGGAGATCAGTTCCTGGAAGTCCTCCATCGGGATGCCGATGATCTCCTGGACCTTCTGGTTGAACCAGGCCCGGACCGCGGTCTTGATCTCCTGGAAGAGGTGTTCCCTGGCGCCCGTCTCCGCGGCGGCCCCGGCCTTGCTGATCCAGTCGCCCGGGTCGGAGACGATGTCGTTGAAGATCGCCGCCCACTCGCCGAGCGCGGCGACGGCTGCGGCACCGAACTCCAGCGCGCCTACGGTGACCGACTCGGCGATGTCGACCGCCGCCAGCAGACCGCCCTCCAGGGCGTCGAGCCCGGCCAGGAGCGCACCGCACAGGCCGTCGAGGAGCTTGCCGGCGACCTCCTTCAGCGCGTCCGCCACCTCGTTGACCTTCTGCACGGCCCAGTCGCGCGCGCCGTCGATGGTGTTGCGCCACTTGTCGCGCATCGCCGGGTAGTCGGCGAGGAGTTCGTCACCGAGGGCGATCAGCGCGTCGGCGAAGGTGTTGATCTGGTCGATGACCCAGTTGCGGGCGTCGTCGATGAGCTTGAAGACCTGCTGCTTGAACTTGTCGATGAGGTCGGTGACGACCTGGCGGGCCTTCTCGAAGACGCTCTTGATGGCGTTCTTGAGGTTCTCGAAGAACTCCTTGAGCTTCTCGATGGCCTCTTCGAGCCAGTTGTCGGCGTCGTCCTTGCCGTCCTCCTGCTTCTTCTCCGCTTCCTTCTCGGCGTTGGTCTGCTCGTCGTCGATCTTCTTGTTGTCGTCCTCGGTCCGCTTGTCGACGTCCTTGTCGGTGTCCTCCTCCTTCTTCTTGATGTCCTCGCGGACCTGGTCGTACTTCTTGCCCTTCTTGCCGTCGATCTCCGCGACCTTGTCGTCCTGCTCCTTGCGCCACCGGTCGCGTGAGTCGGCGATGTCGGAACGGCCCTTGTCGCGGGCGTCGGACTGCTTCTTGCCGCTGGCCGTGACCTCCTTCTGGAGGTCCTGGTCGTGCTGCCTGCGGTCGTCCGCGGCCTTCTTGTCCTTGGCCTGACGCTCCTGCCCCATCTTCTGCCGGCCCTGGGAGAAGCCCGCCTGGATCTGCGGCCCCCTGTCGTGCTCGGCCACGGCGGAGGCGGACTCGATGGGTACGCCGGCGCCGGACACCGACCGTGCGCCCGAGGCCTTCGCGCCCTTCTTCCCGCCGGCCACCTTGCCGGTGAGGGTCTCCTTGGGCACGTCGGGGTAGATCTGGTCCTCGCCCATCGGGCGGGCCGCGTCCTCACGTCCCGACTGGTGCAGTTCGTCGCGGCGTTCGTCGAGCTTCCGGCCCTGCTCGTCCGTGCGCCGCGGGTCCGAGTCGTTCTCCAGCGGGAGCCTCGGGGCGTCGCCCACCCGGGCGTTGCGCAGCCCCTCGTCCTTGGTCGGCAGTCCCAGGATGGAGTCGATCAGGTCGTCGAGCGGCAGGATCTCCTTCAGCAGCTTGCCGAACAGCTGGGCGCCGATGGTGACGGCGATGTCCCACCAGCTCGGCTCCGGCACGTTCGCGCCCGGTACGTCGCCTTCCGGCTTCTGTTCGCCGGTGATCTCGGGCGTCTTGCCCTGAGCCGCCTGCGTACGGGCGACCTTGGCGTTGGTGTAGGTGCCGGGGGCCGCCGCCCGCGGGCCGCCGGGGACCGTGCGCGGGGAGCCGGAGGGCCGCTGCGTCTTCGGAGGTGCCTTGCGCAGGGCCGTGCGTTCCTTGTCGACGGAGCGGCCGACGGCGCTGTCGACGCCCTTGAGCGTTTCCAGGGCCTGGTGCGGCTTGAGCCCGGCGGCCGTGGACAGGCCGGACTCGGGAGTGGCGTTGGAGACGTCCGGTGGCGGGGCCTGCTTCTTGGCCTTCGCGCCGCCGGTCGCGGCGCGGCCACCGCCGCCGGGGCGGCCGCCGGATCGGACGGGGGCGGGGGCCGGGGCCTTGCGGCTGCCGCCTGCGGCGCCGCCACCGCCCCCGCCGCCTCGGCGTGACGCGGTCCTCGCGGCCTGTCGTGCCGACTGGCGCTTGCTGCCGCTGCCCGTCGGGCGGGAGCGGGAGGCCGGCGATCCCGTGGGCGCCGGGGACTCGGCGGCCTTGGGGGTGTTGGTCTTCGGTTGCGGCCCCGCGGCCATCGGGGAAGGACCGTTGCCCGGTGCCAGCTTCGGTGCGTTCGCGGGTCCCGGGGTGGAGACCTTCTCCGGGCCGGTCTCGGGAGCGGGAGTGGTGGCCGGGCCCTTGCCTTCGGTGACGTCCTGGTCGCCCGGGGACGTCTCGGGGGCGGGAGTGGTGCTTCCCTGGCCCTCGGCGGTGTCGCGCCGCCCGGCCGACGCGCCTTCGGGCCTGCCGGCTTGCCTGTCCCTGCCCTTCTCGCCCGTCTCAGCTCCGGAGTCCGCCTGCTTCTCCTGCCCGCCGCTACGGTCGGGAGCACCGGCTTCCGGTTTCCGGGCAGGCTGGTCCTGGCTCGCGCCGCCCGTCGCGGTGCCGCTGCCCGACGGTGCTCCGGCGCCCTGCGTACGGGCGTCCTCTTCCGCCTTGGCCAACTGGTCGGGCGCGGCCGTCTCACGGGGCTCCGCCGCGGGCCCGCTCGCGGCGGCGTCCGAGGCCCGGGCCTCGTCGTCGCGCCGCGCGGCCTCCGCGTCCTCCTTGCGTTCCTCCCACTGCTTCCGGTCCCGGTCCACTCCGGCGGCGTCCGCCACCGACGCCGCGTCCGGAGACGTCGTACCGAGGGATCCCGCGCTCCCGGGCGGCTCGGTCTGCTGCCCCTCGGTCGTACCGCTCAGGAGTTCCGCGAAGGACTCGCCGCCGCTCTCCTCCTCGGCGCGCGCCCCGGCCTCCCGGCTCGTGCCGGACTCGCTCTCCGGCCATGCGGAGTCCGGCGCCCCCGCGCCGGCCGCGGCGAAGGACAGACTGGGCAGCGGGGCCGTGCCCTTGCGCCGTTCCTCGACGAGGCTCGGGTTCCTCACCGCGTCCGTGTATCCGACGAGGTCGGCGTCGGGCAGCGGCTCCTGGCCGGACCCGGCAGCCGCGTCGTCCCCCGCCTCGCGCTCCGTGTCGTCCTGGGCGGGCTCCGTGTCCAGCCCCAACGGCTCGTCGTCGGCGTCCTGTTCGTTCTCCGGGTCGCCCGGCGTGCGGGCCGTGCCCGCGTCACCGCCGGTACGGGACTTCTCGCCGGGCTCGGCGCCGCTGCGGTCGGCCGTGCCGGGGGCCGCGGCCTGCCGGCCGGCCACCCGGCCGCGGCCGTCGTCCTCCCGCTGCTCCGCCTCGACGGCCTGCTTCTCGGGCTCCTGGGGCGCCTCGTCCCCGCTGTCCGCGTCCTCCCCGGAGTCGCGGTCGTCCTGCTTGTCCTGCTCCCGTTGGTCCCGCTCGGTGTCCGACGCGTCCTTGCGTTCGTCCTCGGCGTCCTTCCGGTCGTCCCGGCCGGAGGCGTCCTTCTCCTCGTGCTGGTCCTGTGACCGCTCCTGCTCGTCCCCCGCGCCCTCCTGCTGCCGCGCGGCCGAGCCCGCGCCGCCCTGGGCGTTCTCCTGGCCGGCGCCGCCGGAGGCCCCTCCGGCCTGGTCCCCCGCGTCTTCTTCCCGGCTGTCGCCGGGCGCGGGCCGGCCGTCCTGGGGCGTCCCGCCGGGCTCGTTCTCCCGCGCGTCCCGCTCCGGGGCGTGCTCGGCCTCGTGGTCCTCGGGGGCGCGCTCCTCCTCGATCTCCTCCGTCGCACCGGGTACGGCGTGGGGAGCCGCCGCGGCCTCCAGGGGCAGCGGACCCGACTGCTCCGCCTCCTCCACGCCCTCCAGCAGCCGGTCGACGACCGGCCCGGGCAACCGCAGCTCCAGCCGGTTCACGACGCTGTCCTGCACCTCGGGCGCCATCCGGGCCAGTTGGATGCGTACGCGGCCCGAGCGGTCCTCGGGGTCACCCCGAAGGGAACGCAGGAGGCCGTTGGCGATGCGGTCGACGAGAGTCGCGGGGTCCAGTTGCTCCATGCGGCGGCGGTCCGCGTCGACGGTCGCGTAGCGGAGCCAGCCCGGTGTGGCCTGTCCCGGTTCCACCTCGCCCGTCTCCTCGGGCCCGGTCTCCGGGTTCCGTACCAGGTCCCGCGCGGCCGATTCGGCTTCCTGCTCGATGGCCTGCTGCGGCAGGCTCACCGCGCCCAGGTCGCGTCCGGCGCGCAGGGTGCCCAGGCCGTGCGGGTTCTGGACGGTGTGCAGGAGCTCGTGGGCGAGCAGACGGCGGCCCTCGTCCGTGCCGGGCCGGTACGCCCCCTCGCGGAAGAAGATGTCCTGGCCGACGGCGACCGCGTCCGCCCCGAGCAGGTCGGCGAGGTGCCCGGCGTCCCGGCCGGTGTGCAGGCGTACGCGGCTCAGGTCGTGCCCGAGGCGCTCCTCCAGCTCCCGTCGTACGCCCGGGTCGAGGGGCTGGCCGGCGCCGCTGACGATGTCCTTGGGCTCGGGGGCACGGGACGTGGCCGCTCGCTCCTTGCGCTTGCGGCGGCGCTGCTCGGCGGACTGCTCGGAACGGCTGTCCTGGGTCGGGGAGTTGCTCATGACCGCACCTCCCCACGGCCGCACAGGCCCTCGTGCACGGCACGGGCCAGCTCCTGTCCGAGCCGGCGCGCGGACAGGCCGGCGGGCAGGGGCGGCAGGCCGGACAGGACATCGGCCGACCAGGGACCGTCGGCGGGTACCCCGCGCTCGCGGACCAGCCGCGTCAGCTCGCGTTCGAACGCGGCGGACACCCGGTCGGGGTCGGCGCGGAAACCGTCGAGGACCAGTTCGCCTATCTCCACGCGGATCTCGCGCGGCGTCGGCCTCGGCGTCGGTGTCACACCCATCCGCGGACCTCCGTCGGCGTCAAGGAGCGTTCCAGCTTGAGGTACTCGGTGCGGGCCGCCGCGAGCATGTGCCGCATCTGGAGCGCCTCGCCCTCCTCGGCGGCGAGGAACGCCCCGGACAGCGCGATGTTGCGGATCGAACCGCCCGCCACGGTCAGCTGCGCGAGCAATCCGGGGTCGATGTCCTTCACCGGGGCCTGCGGCGGCAGCACGCGGCGCCAGATCTCGGCGCGTTCGTGCTCGGCCGGGAACGGGAAGTCGACGACGAAGCGGATGCGCCGCAGGAAGGCATTGTCCAGGGCCTTCTTCATGTTGGTGGTGAGGACGGCGAGGCCGCGGTAGGCCTCCATCCGCATCAGCAGGTAGCTGACCTCGAGGTTGGCGTACCGGTCGTGGCTGTCCTTGACCTCGCTGCGCTTGCCGAACAGGGCGTCGGCCTCGTCGAAGAGGAGGAGCGCGCCGCCCCGTTCGGCGGCGTCGAAGACACGGCGGAGGTTCTTCTCGGTCTCGCCGATGTACTTGCTGACGACCTGCGACAGGTCGATGACGAACAGGTCGAGGCCGAGTTCCTTGGCCATGACCTCGGCGGCCAGGGTCTTGCCGGTGCCGGAGCCGCCAGCGAACAGCGCGGTGACGCCGAGGCCGCGGCGCAGGGTGGCCCCGAACCCCCACTCCTGGTGGACGGTGGACCGCCGGCGCACGTGGGCGACGATCTCCCGCAGCACGCTCGTCTGCCGTTCGTGCAGCACCAGGTCGCTCCAGCCAGCCTGCGGTTCGACGCGGCGGCCGAGTTCGTCCATGCCGATCCGGGCCTCGTCCAGACCGGCCCGCCAGGCCAGGGCCACGGCGTCGAGCTCGTCCTCGTGGGGCAGTTCACGGCGTACGGTGGCGGCGGCCGAGCGGACGATGTGCGGCGGCAGCTGGAACTGGGCGATCAGGGCACGGAGTTCGCTGTCCTCCAGGTCGGCGACATCGCTGAAGGCGTCCGCCCACAGGGCCAGTTGCTCCTCGTCGTCCAGGCGCGGCACGTTCACCCGCCTGCCGTGCGGGCGGTCCGTCCGGCGCGGGTCGAGGCTGGACACGACCACCGGGACGGCGGCCCCGGCCAGGAACGCCTCCGTGGCCGCCTGCTGCTCCCGGTCGGGCTCGCCGCACTCCACGAGCAGCGCGGCCGGCAGCAGGATCGCCTCGCGCTGCCACAGCCGGGCGAAGCGGTCGCGCTCCGCGGGGTCGACGGGGATGTCCTCGGCGCCGATCGCGTACAGACCGAGCCCGGCACGGGCGGCGGCCGCGGCGGCGATGTCGGCCCGGCTGCGCAGGTCGCCGCCGACCAGTTCGACGAGCAGCGGCGCGTCGGGGCGGGCACCGTCCGTCCAGCCGCCCGCGACGTCGCTCGCGGCGAGGTCGTACGACGGTGGCAGCCGGTCGGGCACGTCGGTGCGGCGCAGCTGACCGTGGAGTCGGGCGTCCAGGTAGGGCGAGCCGAGCAGGAAGTGCAGGATGCGCTCGTCGAGCCGGAGCCGGGTGGTGGTCAGCCGCGACTCGTCGTCCAGCTCCAGGATCCGCCAGCGCCGCAGCGGCGACACGGGGGGCAGCGCGCTCCAGTGCGGTTCGGCGAGGGCGGCCAGGCCGAGCGAGAAGGTCGGGTACGCCCGCTCCGGGTCGCCACTCGCGGCGGCGCAGCGGGCCGCGGTGGTGGGCTCCAGCTCCTGCGCGGCAGTGAGGACCACGAGGTCGCGTTCGAAGGCGGTCAGCCCGAAGCAGGCGGCCAGGGCGTCGAGGGGGCGGTGCCGGGGCCCTGGGCGAGGTGCCGCCCGGCCGTCGCGCCGGTCCCCTCCCCCGCCGTACCACGTGCGTGGGCGTCGACGCGGGCCAGGACACGCTCGATCTCGGCGGTCAGCGTCGTGCCGTCGCCCGGCGCCGTCGGTGTTCCCCGCGTTCCCATGTCCTCACCTGCCCCCGTCGCTCCCATGTGCCTCAGTTCTCCGTGTGCTCTTCGCCGCCCGTGGTCTCAGCCGGCGGCCGGGCCTGCGCGGACTCGGCGGACGACTTGGCGGACTTGGCGGCCGTCTTCCTCGCGGTCCTGGCCGGCTGCGCCGACTTGCGGCCCCGGGCCGGCTTGGCGGGCGTCTTCGCCTCGGCCCTCGCCACGGCCTTCGTCGGTACGCCGGCGGGCTCCGCGGCCTCCTGCGAGGGCCCGGCCGGCTCTTCCGCCACCGTGTCCGGCGACGGCGCCCCGGGCGCCCCGAACGGCAGCACTCGCACCTGTGGCCGTTCCACGGGCTTCGCCGGCGCCGGTGTCCCGCGTCCGTCGATGAGGACCAGCGCGGCCTGGTAGACGACCGACAGCGTGTACGGCGTCTGGTGCAGCATCCCCCACAGCTTGGACGTCTCGTCGATGTCCATCACCGTCGGCGTGAACCGCACCCGCTGCACCGCTCCGGCCAGGTCGCTCCCGGCCAAGTGGGGCCGCTGACCGGCGAGTTCGATGAGGTCCTCGGGCAGTACGGGGATCTCGTGCAGCGTGCGCACCACGGAGCCGATCAGCCGCTGCCCGACCAGTTCGGCCTCCTCGCCGTACGCGCTGATCAGGTAGTGCAGGTCGAGCGCGGCGGCGGGCCGGCGGACCAGCGTGCCGTCGGCCGCACGGGTCGGCAGGTCGTTGTTGCGCTGTGAGGTGTTGGGCGTGACCTGGTACAGGAAGACGGTGATGGTCGGCTCGGCGGGCGGATCGACCGGCGGCTTGCGCGGCTCGACCTTCACCGCGATGTCGATGTCCGGCGGGAGGTTGGCCTCGATCAGCAGGGCCAGGGCCTGGGTGACGTGGGCGAGGGCAAGTGCGTTGCTCATGGCGTCAGTTCCTCGGTCCCTCTCCTCGTCCTGGTCTTCCTCGTCGTACGTCCGCCGTGCCGTCGCGGCTCACTCGCGCCCCCGGGCCAGGTAGTCCGCGAGGCTCACGGTGGCGCCAGGACGTTCCGCCTCCCGTGGGCGGGGCCTGCCGTCCCCGCCCCGGGGCGTCCCGCCCGCCGTGACCTCCAGACGGCCGATCTGCACCTGCACGACCTGCTCCGCCTGCCGTCCGGGGCGCCGGACCGCCGTCTGCCGGACGGCGTCCCGTGCGGCCGCCGTGTCCGCCGCGCTGGGGAGCAACGGGGCGGACACGGCGGCGGGGGAACGGCGTCCGCACCAGGGGGGGTCGGCACGGACGCCGCGTTCATGAGGCCCGCCTGCTCGGGACGGCCCGGCCCGCCGCGCGGCGGGCGGCGTCGTGGACCGGCCGCAGCGCGGGGCCGGCCGGGGCGACGGACCGCAGCAGCGGTTCCTCGGGCTCGGTCGGCGGGACCGGCCGAGCGCCGGGTTCGACGGACGCGGGAGCCTGCTCGGTCCGTACGACCGTCCGCTCGCGTTCCGTACGGACGATCTCGCGGGCCGCCGGGCGCGCCACGTCCGGCCGGGTGACGGCGGCCGGCGCGGCGACGGGCCACAGCGGCTCGGTGCCGTCCGGGTCCGGCGCGGCGGCCCGTACCGCCTCGACGCGTTCGAACGGCCCGGCCAGCCGCGGCCGTACCCGTACCACTCCGGGGCGTCGCTCGGCGGGCGTCGCGTGCCGGGCGAGCAGCCGGTCGAGGAAGTCGGGCTCCGGACGTCCTTCCGCGGTGGACTCAGACATCGGCACACAGCTCCAGGTAGTAGCGGCGCCGCAGCGGGCTGAGCGCCAGGATCTCCGGCTCGCTCCAGCCGTAGGCGGTGGCGAGCAGATGGACGTCGAGGAGGAGGTCGCGGGCCCAGGCGTCCAGTTCGGTCCACAGGTAGGAGGCGATGTCCAGCTCGGCCCGGGTGCCCTCCCCGCACTCGGGCAGGCGATGTTGAGCGTGACGTCGCCGCCCGGGTCCGCGGCCTGGGCCGCCTCGGCGATCCTGCGCTGTACGGCGACGGGCAGCGCGTCCGCGGACACGGGCCGCCCGTCGCGTACGGCGGTGACGAGGCAGCGGGCCAGCAGGGCCGGGCGCGGGTCGGTTTCCCGGGCCGCCGCCGCCAGGTCGGCGACGCCGGGCACCCGGAACTCGACCTCCCAGCCGTCCTCGGCGACCCGTACCACCGGCTCGCCCCGGTCGGCCAGGGTGCGGGCGAACTCCCCGGCGTCCAGCTCGAACTCCATGTCCGCGCCGCACGCCCCGCACTCCAGACGTACCTGCATCCGCTCACCGAACAGTGCCCGACGCAGCCCGAACAGGTCCGCCTCGCGCTGCCCGACCGGTAGCGACAGCAGGGTCTGCCGGTCGCCGCCCAGGTCCGGGCGGGCGGCCTCGTGCAGCAGCAGGGCGCGCCCGTCCGGGGCCTGCCCGAGCCCGGACTCCCAGGTGGCCAGGACATCGGCCGCCCGTGTGATGGTCATGCCTCCCCCAACAACGTGCCCAAAAAGGGGCGCGGGTCTGTGTTTTCCGTGCGGCTACCGCCGCGTGGGCGCGACCAGCCCCCACGAACCCGCAGACAACCAACGACCCACTACGCCACTCCCAGCGGAGCGTCTACGTCGGGTTCAGGAACGACGGCTCCTCCGGCTCCGGCACCTCGTAGTCCCGCTCCCAGCCCTCGCACTCGAGCTTCAGCGACTGGATGGCGACCGCGTTGGCGTTGGCGTCCAGTTCGCCGAGGACCTGGTACTCGCTGGGCCAGGTCCGGTACAGCTTGTGCGAGACGGCGACCTGGCCGGCCTCGTTGAGGACCTGGATCACGATGTCCTTGCGGAAGTCCGCGAGGGACACCTCGGAGCCGAGGCCCGCGCCGACCTGCCAGACCTTGTTGGCCCAGCGGTCGAACTCGGGGTCGTGCGTGACGCCGCGCTCCAGGGTGATGCCCTCGAACTCGGAGCGGCCCGGCGACTTGCGCGGCGACGAGGGGTCGCCTCCGTGGCGGTGCTTGACGACCTCGGTGGTCCGCTTCAGCGGACTGATCTTGCTGATGCCGGCGACCGTCCGACCGTCCCACAGGACCAGGAACTTGAAGTTCTTGTACGGGTCGAAACGATGGGCGTTGACCGTGAACTCTGCCATCGAAATGTCCTCAGGGATTCCTTGGAGCGCTCAGAGCGCGAACTGCCCGGACGTCTGCTGGATCTTGACGACCACGAACTCGGCCGGCCGGACCGGCGCGATGCCGACGAGGACGTTGACGATGCCGTTCTCGATGTCCTCGGCGGTCGTGGTGTCGCCGTCGCACTTGACGAAGTAGGCCTCGCGGGGCGTGCCGCCCTTGAAGGCGCCCTGGCGGAAGAGGGTGTGCAGGTACGAGGAGGCGGCGAGCCGGATCTGCTGCCACAGGTTCTCGTCGTTGGGCTCGAACACCACCCACTGCAGGCCGCGTTGCAGGCTCTCCTCGACGTGCAGCGCGAGCCGCCGCACCGGCACGTACTTCCACTCGCTGTCGAGGGCGTCGGAGCCCTCCAGCGTGCGCGCCCCCCAGACCACCGGGCCGGTCACGGGGAAGGTGCGCAGGCAGTTGACGCCGAGCGGGTTGAGCAGGCCGGTCTCGCGGTCGGTCAGGTTGACCGTGAGCGAGTGCACGCCGGCGAGCCGGGCCTCGGTGCCGGCCGGGGCCTTCCACACGCCGCGCTCGGAGTCCGTACGGGCGATGACGCCGGCGACCGCGCCCGAGGGCGGGAAGGAGCGCAGCCGGCCCGTGAGGGGGTCGGTGAGCTGGAGGTGCGGGAAGTACAGGCCCGCGTGGTTGCCGCGCACGGCGTCGAAGGCGGCGAGCCCGGCCCGGGCGGTGTCCACGCTGACCCAGGTGCTCGGCGCGTCGACCAGCAGGAAGATCCGCCG
The DNA here is from genome assembly GCA_018195615.1 of Streptomyces tuirus. Classification (GTDB taxonomy): domain Bacteria; phylum Actinomycetota; class Actinomycetes; order Streptomycetales; family Streptomycetaceae; genus Streptomyces; species Streptomyces tuirus_A. The sequence continues at coordinate 947,970 of JAGTPG010000002.1, forward strand.
CTCCTGGCACAGCCGCTGGGCGGCCGAGACGACGGTGACGGCGTCCTCGGTCTTCTCGTACGCCGCGAGTTCGGGCAGCACGAGGAGGTTGACGTCGGCGACGCCGCGCAGCGCCTGGATGCCGGACTTGTCGGCCTCGGAGCCGATGAGGTCGCGCGGGCCGGGCGCCTCGCCGTCCTCGCCGCCCTCCAGCGGGAAGACGGGTGGGTTGACGGAGGCCTCCAGGCCGAGGTCGTTGGCGCACTCGCCCAGGAAGCGGACGACGTCCTCGGGGTCGGTGGAGCCCGCGACGACCTGGACGCGCCGGCCGAAGGCGGTGACCTCGGCGCCCGCGAAGGCGTGCTTGCCGGGCGCGTCGGGCAGGGCGCGCAGCTTGCGCTCCAGCAGCAGCGCCAGCTCGGCGACGGAGGACGGGGCCTCGCCGTCGCAGTCGGGGTCGAAGAGGGTGAACTCCCGCTCGACGTCGCCGATCTTGACGGTGAGGTCGACGGCGAGGTCGGGCAGTTCGTGCCCGAAGGGCTTGGAGACGGTGCCGGACGGGTCGGGGCGGCCCTCGCCGACGACCTCGACGCGGATCAGCCGGGAGCCGGCGTTGACGACGGTCTGCACGTACCGGCCGCTGGACGGGTCGGTGGACAGGCCGGTGAAGCTCTCGCGGGCCTCGCCCTTGGCGTCGTGGACGCGCAGGTTGAAGGTCTCGTCGGGGCAGGGCGTGTCGTAGTCGACGGCGACGCGCAGGCCGTTGCCCCACACGCCGGGCTCCTTGGCGTGCACCTTGAGGACGTCGCCCTCACTGTGGCCCTCGGTGGACCGCAGCGTGACGCAGGCGGCCTTGCCGCTGCCGGCCTTGGCGACCCGGACGATCACGGCGACGGTGCCGCCGTTGCCGAAGAACTGGTGAACGGCGTAGCCGACGGCGCTCTGGGCGCTGAGGCCTCCGAAGCGGCGCTCGAACTCGGTGAAGCTGGTGACGCGCACCGGCTCGTTCAGCGGACCGCGCCGGGTGTGGCCCACGAACGCGGTCACCGAAGTGGTCAGGGTCGAGATGGTGCGGGTGCTGCTGGGAAGCTCTTCGACGTAGACACCGGGATACGTCGGCTTGGCGGCGCTCACTGCACTCATCGGCATTCCCCCTCCTATCCCTGTCTCGGGCACCGGATGAAGGCACCAAGAGACGGTGAGGGAGAGGTTCAGGCCGTGCGCGAGGAGCTCTGCCCCGCCCGCCGGCGGTGGCGCGCGCACTTCATCAGTTCCCCCGTCGGTACCCGTGCGGATCGGTCGCACAGGTCAAGCAGCTCGCTTGTGACTCCTGATGCTCAAGTGCTCAACACACCCTGCTGCGGTCGGAGTTGACTGAACAAGACGGGTTCTGGCCAGCAGGGAAGAAGGTTTTGTGAAGGCAAAGACCCCGTATTCGCACAACGCGCCCGCGTGCCCCGAGGACTGGTCCACACCTCCTGCACAGAGGATGTGCCGATGACGCGGGGGGCATGCCTACGAGACCCCGCTCCCCGACTTCTCCCCGGGTCGTCCACAACCTTCCGTGGCCGGTTTCCGTCGGGCGGCATGGACGCTCGGAGTTGATCGAGGCCTTACGGAGTCCCCCTGCGCGTGCCCGCTTTCGACCGGGACATGCCTGGCGTAAACGCCAGGCCGCGCCACCCCTTCCTGCGCGTAGAAATATCTACAAACATGGGCGTTGCCGGACCGGCACGCGGGGCCCGAGGCCCCGCGGGTCACCGGCCCGTGTCCAGCGCGCGCCCGTCGTGGCGCGGCCGACTGTGCCTGGGGTGGCCATGCAGAGCGTGATGTGGAAGCAAGCCGTCGAGTGGCTCGCCGCGGCCGCGACGGACCCTCAGGAGTGCAAACGCGAGTGGGACTACGGCACGGGAACCGTGCTCGTGGAGGCCGGGCGGTACTGGGACGTGCTCAGTGTTCCCGACCGGCTCGGCCTGCTCGCCCTGGACATCCTGTGGCGCGACCCGCTGAAGACACCCGGCCCCACCCTGGTGGACAGCGCCGCACGCAGAGTGGGGTTCTTCCTGCCGCCGGATCCGGTCAGCGAGTGGGTCGGGTTCGGGGTGCGGCACGTCGGCCGGGGCTCCTGGGTCGCCGTGCCGCCGCCGTACCGGCCCGCCGGCCGCCTGGAGTGGCTCGTCCCGCCGGACGGAACCGGCAGCCTGCACGCCCCCGGCACGCTCGAGTCGGCCCTGCGGGAGGCCACCGGCACGCTCGCCGTGCTGGCACCGGTCAGCGCGGAGCACGTGGTGGCCGACCGCTGGTGAGGCGAGGACCGTCGGGGACGGCCGTCCCGGGTGCCGGCCGGCGGTCCAAGTGGTGAGGGCGGCCCAGGTCTCGCTCGCGGACGGGGCGGCGAAGGAGACCCACTGGCCGTCACGGTGCTCCGGGACGGCATGCCCCCGGGCCTGCCATTCCGCGACGAGCGCCGCGTAGATGGGCGGATGCCCCCCGTATCCGCTGGTGAGTTCGGCATACGACCGGGGCGCGGCGTCGGTCCCCAGAGGGCGCCGCGCCTTCTCACTGCTGTCCATGCCAGGGCAACGCCACGCCGCACGCCACTGGTACGCGTGCCGGGCCCCGTCCGTCGGGTCGGGTGAACCCGTCACCCGTACGGCGGCACGCGGGCACCGGACAAACATCCAGTGAGGCGGTCGCCCGTTCAGAGCGGGGTCGGTTCCTGACCGGTCGCCAGGGGCGCGTGGTCGTGGTCCAGAGAGGCCTCCAGCGTGCCAGGGCCGCGCCGGCCGGGAGCGGGGCGTCGCCGGGGACGCCGACCGTCCGCGCCGGGCACGCCGACCGTCCGTGCCTGCCGCAGGGCACTTCCAGGCCGCCCGCGCGCGGCCGTTACGGGCCGGTCATGCGGAACCGTGGCTCCCGGCGCTGACGGTTTTCTCGACCCCGGCCGTATGCGTCCGGTAACACTGACCTCAGGCCGAGGACGGGGCCGGCACCTCGCCCGGAACCGGTCCTCCCGTACGACGGCAGGGAGAGGCCATGTCACCTGACCTCCGGCAGCGCAGGGCCGTGCTGGAGCACGAGTGGTCCCGCTGGGTGCCGCGGCTGAGCGTCGCGGCCGCGCGACCGGGCGGCAGCGCGGCGTTGCGCCACGAGGTGACCGAGTCCTGGGCGCGTTCGCTGAGCAGTGTGGACCCGGGGCGGGACAGCGCCCCGGTCACCGACGGCGGCCTGGTGCACCAACGCTGGACGTCCTCACCGCTGTACCGGCCGGTCTCGGGCCTCGCCGGCGAGCTGCGCAGCATCGCCGAGGACGCCGGGTTCGTCACGGCGGTCACCGACGAGTCCGGCACGATCCTGTGGACCTGCGGCGGGCCGACCATGCGCCGCAAGGCAGAGCGGGTCAACTTCGCCCCGGGCGGCCGGTGGGACGAGCAGGCCATGGGCACCAACGCGCTGTCCCTCGCGCTGCGCACCGGCCGCCCCAGCTCCGTCTTCTCGGCCGAGCACCTGGTGTCGGCGCTGCACGGCTGGGTCTGCTACTGCGCCCCCGTGCACGGCCCGGACGGCCGGGTCCTCGGCGTCCTCGACCTGTCCACCACCTGGGACCGCTCACACCCCCTGGCCATGTCCACCGTGCGCACACTGGTGACCACGATCGAGACCCGCCTGGCCACGGAACAGCCTCGCTCGGCCCAGGTGCGGCTCACCTGCCTGGGCGCCGAACAGGCCGTGCGGGACGGACGGCCCCTGCCCCTGCGCCCCGCCAGTTGGAGATCCTCACCCTGCTCGCGCTCGAACCCGACGGCTTCTCGCCGCAGCGGCTGCGCGCCGCCCTGTACGGCGACCGGCCGGTCACGGCATCCACCTTCAAGGCCGAGGTCTCCCACCTGCGCCGCGCCCTGGACGGCGGCATCGCCGCCCGCCGCTACGCCCTGACGCTCCCGGTGTCCTGCGACGCGCCCGACGTACTGTGCGCGCTGGAGCAGGGCGACATCGACACCGCGCTCCGCCTGTACGGCGGCCCGCTGCTCCCCGCTCCACGGCACCCGGGATCGAGGAGTGGCGCACCCGCCTCGAAGTCGCCGTACGCGAGGCCGTCCTGGCGAGCAGCCGCCCGGAACACGCCCTGCGCCACGGCGAACGGGCCCCCTACGACGCGGAGATCCACGAGCACGCGCTGCGCCTGCTCGGCCCGGACGACACCCGCCGGGCGATCGCGGTGGGCCGGCTGACCGCGGCGCTGCACCACTGACGGGAACGGCGCCAACCTTGCGCCAACCTCCCGGGAGCACAGTGAGGATCGTCAACCTGATGCCCCTCACCGAGGAGAGCCGCCATGGTGTACGCGCAGCCCGGAACGGACGGCAGCATCGTCACCTTCGCCCGCCGCTACGACAACTTCATCGACGGCGACTGGGTCGCCCCCGTCGAGGGCCGCTACTTCGAGAACCCGACCCCGTGACCGGCAAGTCCTTCTGCGAGGTCGCCCGCTCCTCCGCGGCCGACGTCGACCTCGCCCTGGACGCCGCGCACCGGGCGGCCGACCGGTGGGGCCGCACGTCCACCGCCGAACGCGCGGGCGTCCTCAACAAGATCGCGGACCGCATCGAGGAACACCTGGAGAAGATCGCGGTCGCCGAGACCTGGGAGAACGGCAAACCGGTCCGCGAGACCCTGGCCGCCGACATCCCGCTGGCCGTGGACCACTTCCGGTACTTCGCCGGCGTCGTCCGCGCGCAGGAGGGCAGCATCGCGGAGATCGACGCCGACACCGTCGCGTACCACTTCCACGAACCGCTGGGTGTGGTCGCCCAGATCATCCCCTGGAACTTCCCGATCCTCATGGCCGCGTGGAAGCTGGCACCCGCGCTCGCGGCCGGCAACTGCGTGGTGATCAAACCGGCCGAACAGACCCCGGTCAGCCTCCTCTACGTCATCGAGCTCATCGCGGACCTGCTGCCGCCGGGCGTGCTCAACGTCGTCAACGGCTTCGGCGTGGAAGCGGGTAAGCCCCTGGCCTCCAGCCCACGCGTGGCGAAGGTGGCGTTCACCGGGGAGACGACGACCGGTCGCCTGATCATGCAGTACGCGAGCGAGAACATCATTCCCGTCACGCTGGAGCTGGGCGGCAAGAGTCCGAACATCTTCCTGCCCGACGTCATGGCCGCCGACGACGACTTCCTGGACAAGGCCGTCGAGGGCTTCGTGATGTTCGCCCTCAACCAGGGCGAGGTGTGCACGTGCCCGTCCCGGGCCCTGGTCCACTCCTCCATCTACGACGAGTTCATGGCCCGTTGCGTCGAACGCACCCGCGCGATCGTCGGCGGCGACCCGCTGGACCCGGCCACCATGATCGGCGCACAGGCGAGCAACGACCAGTACGAGAAGATCCTCTCCTACCTCGACATCGGCAGGAAGGAGGGCGCCGAGGTCGTCACGGGCGGCAGCCCCCGGGCGGTTCCCGGTCTGGAGGGCGGCTACTACATCGAGCCGACGATCTTCCGCGGCACCAACGACATGCGCGTCTTCCAGGAGGAGATCTTCGGCCCGGTCGTCTCGGTCACCACCTACGACTCGGTCGACGAGGCCCTGAAGATCGCCAACGACACGCTCTACGGCCTCGGCGCCGGCGTCTGGACCCGCGACGGCAACACGGCCTACCGCTTGGGCCGCGAGATCAAGGCGGGCCGGGTATGGACCAACTGCTACCACGCGTACCCGGCACACGCGGCGTTCGGCGGCTACAAGAAGTCGGGGATCGGCCGCGAGACGCACAAGATGATGCTGGACCATTACCAGCAGACGAAGAACCTGCTGGTGTCGTACTCGCCGAAGAAGCTGGGCTTCTTCTAGAGCCCGGGGCAGACGTCCACGGAGTGGAGCCAGGCCGGTCCTGGCTCCACCCGTGGTGCGGGCGTGTCACTGGAACTGTGCGAAGAACCTCCAGATCTCTGCTTTGGTCCAGGTGGCGACGCCGCTTTCGTTGGGGGAGCCGTCGACCGGACCGGGTATGTGGCCTCCGTCGAACGCGGCCCATTGGACCGGGTATCCGGCACGGCAGCCCGAGTAGGTGGTGGTGATGTGCGTGCGGCTGCCCGGCGCGGGCTCGCGCGGGCTCTGGGAGTGCAGCCGTTGTTGCTGACGAATTTGTCGCGCAGGGACCGTCCTTGCCCGATGTTGAGGACGGAGTCGCTGATGCCGTGGATTCCGAAGTAGGCGATGGGCTGGGTGCCGCCGCTGCACCCGCTGATCTGGGCGCCGGAGATGACCGCGACGGCCCGGAAGACGTTCGCCCGGCTGCATGCGAGTGCGTAGCTCATGCCGCCGCCCCAGCTGAATCCCGTGGCGAAACGCTGTGCCGGGTTGACACAGAGGCCGCCCTCGATGCGCCGGATCATGTCGTCGACGAAGGTGACGTCCTCACCGCCGGAATTGGCCCAGCCGTTGCCGAGGCCCTGGGGGGCGACGAGGATCGCGCTGTTGTTGGACTGTTCCTGTTGGCCGTAGTAGGACCAGGCGTTCCCGCTCGTGCCGCCCGAGGCGACGTCGCCGGCGGTTCCGCCTCGCCAGTGGAACGCGAAGATCAGCCGGTAGCGGTGGGTGTTGTCGTAGTTGGCGGGGACCCTGAGGATGAAGCTGCGGCTCTTGCCGCCGCTCTGAATCGTGTGCGTACCGCTCGTCAGAGTCGGGGCGCTGCCGCATCCGCCGTCACCGCCACCGGACGACAGCTTGATCATCTGCCATTGCTGGTTGGCGCCGCCCCAGTCGGTGTACTGGACGACGTTGCCGCCGTCGGCGGTGGAGGCGCCCTGCACCTCCACCGCCTTGCCGCTGGTGCGGTTGATCAGCCGGACGTGGCCCGCGTCGGAGTCGGCCAGGCGGAACTGCTGGTTGGCTCCGTTGTGGTCGGCCCACTGCTGGATCGCGGCACCGTCCGCGGTCGAGGCGCCGGCCACGTCGAGAACCTTGCCCGAATGCCGGGCCTTGAGGCGGTAGAAGCCGCCGCCGGAGTCCACGAACTGCCACTGCTGGTTGGCTCCGTCGTGGCGCGTCCACTGGCTGACCCGCGCGCCGTCGGCGGTGGACGTGCCGGAGACGTCCAGCGCCTTGCCGCTGTTGCGGTTGACCAGGGCGTACCAGGCGTTGGTGTCCACCGTCGCCGCCTCGGCGGGCGTCGGATTCACCGCGGCGAGCATGCCGATCGCGAGGGCCGCCGCCACCACGGCGGCGACCCGGGACCACCAGCGGTGTTTGCGTTCAGGGGCGGGGGGAGCCGCACCGTAGGTCTTCATTGATGCACCCTTTCGTCGGTGGCAGGTCCCCTCAGGTGCGGGCCCAGCGTTGGTTGCTGCCGTTCGAGCAGGAGTAGAGCTGGATCAGGGTGCCGTTGGCGGTGCCGCCCGAGACGGCGTCGAGGCAGAGTCCGGACTGGACGCCGACGATGGATCCGTCGGAGTTGAGGCGCCATTTCTGGTTGTCGCCGCCCCAGCAGCTGTAGATCTGGACTTTGGCGCCGTTGCCGGTTCCGGCGGCGTCCAGGCACTTGTTGCCGTAGACCCTGAGCTCGCCGGCAGCGGTGTACGTCCACTGCTGGTTGGTGCCGTTGTGGCAGTCCCACAGCTGGACCTGGGTGCCGTCGGTGGTACTGGCGTTGGGCACGTCCAGGCAGCGGCCCGAACCGGCGCCCTTGATCTGTCCGCCCTCCGCAGGGGGCGTGGAGGTACCGCCGTTGAGTGCGTCGAGGACGGCGGTGTAGGCGGGCTTCTTGCTGCCGTCGCGGTTGAACAGCAGCGGCGTGTGCTCCGGTCGCCAGGAGTCGGAGTCGCGCACACCCCAGACGGTGATGCCGAGGCAGCGCGGGACGGCCAGGCAGTCGTTGGTCACGTTGGCGTACGTCGAGGCCGGGGCGCCCTGGATGTCGAGTTCGGTGATGGCCACGTCGACGCCGAGGGCGGCGAAGTTCTGCAGGGTGGTACGGAAGTTGCTGTTGTAGGGGCTGCCGCTGTTGAAGTGCGACTGGAAGCCGACACAGTCGATCGGCACGCCGCGCTGCTTGAAGTCCCGGACCATGCGGTACATGGCCTGGGTCTTGGCCCAGGTCCAGTTCTCGACGTTGTAGTCGTTGTAGCAGAGCTTGGCGGCCGGGTCGGCCGCGCGCGCGGTGCGGAAGGCGACCTCGATCCAGTCATTGCCGGTGCGCTGCAGGTTGGAGTCGCGCCGGGCTCCCGAACTGCCGTCGGCGAAGGCCTCGTTCACGACGTCCCACTGGGCGATCTTGCCCTTGTAGTGGCGCATCACGCCGTTGATGTGGTCGATCATCGCCTGGCGCAGCGAGCTGCCGCTGAGGGCCTGCATCCAGCCGGGCTGCTGGGAGTGCCAGGCCAGGGTGTGGCCGCGCACCTGCTTGCCGTTCTGCACCGCCCAGTTGTAGACGCGGTCACCTGCGGCGAAGTTGAACTGGCCCCGCTGCGGTTCGGTGGCGTCGATCTTCATCTCGTTCTCGGCCGTCACCGAGTTGAACTCACGGCTCGCGATCGACGTGTACGTCGAGTCGCCCAGCCTGCCCGAGGCGATGGCGGTGCCGAAGTAGCGGCCGCTCTGCGCCGCCGCGGCGCCGAGCGTGCTCTCGGCGGCGTGTGCGGTCGGTGGCGCGACCAGTGCGGTGACCACACCGAGGACGCCGACGACCAGCGCCAACAGCAGGCCGCGGATCTTCCGGCGGATAACCGGTCTGGGAAGGGCATACGAGCCCATGGCTGTGCCTCCAATGCAGAGATCACGGAAGGACTGAAGCGCAGGGGGAATGCGCCGTCCGCTCCCAACTCGGCGGACGGACGGTACGGCGGGCGGCGGCGGTGTCTCAGTTCGACATCTCGAACCAGGCCCGGTTTCTCAGACACGGATGATTGAGGCGTTGACGATGGCCCGTCAATACTCCCCGCAGAAGAAGTTTCGGTTTATCGCTCGAAACATTCGAACTCGGCCTTGAGCTGGCGAGCAGGGGAGGCGCTGTTTGTGGACAGATCGGCGACAGGCCTTGACCAGAGGGCCCCGCATTCCTAGCTTGTGGCGTCGAAGCTTCCGGGAATTCTTCGAAACATTTCGAGATTGTCCCTGCCCGCCCCCCGAAGGAGGGCCCTCTGATGTGGTTTCGCCACCCGTCCCCGGTCCGTCTCAGACGCTTACTCGCCGTCCTCGCGCCCTTGCTGCTCGTGGCCACCTTCCTCGGCGCCCAGCCCGCCGGCGCGGCGACCGTAGACCCCAACGCCTCGTATGTGCTGGTCAACCGCAACAGCGGCAAGGCCCTGGACGTCTACAACATGGCGACCAACGACGGCGCCCGCATCACCCAGTGGACCCGGAACGATCAGAGCCAGCAGCAGTGGCAGTTCGTCGATTCCGGGGGCGGCTACTACCGCATCAAGTCCCGCCACTCCGGCAAGGTCCTGGACGTCCACAACTTTTCCACCGCGAACGGCGGCTCGATCGTCCAGTGGGCCGACCTGAACGGCACCAACCAGCAATGGCGGCTGGCCGACAGCTCGGACGGCTACGTGAGGTTGATTTCGCGCCACAGCAACAAGGCCCTCGAAGTGCAAGGCGGCTCCACCGCCGACAACGCGAACGTCGTCCAGTACGACGACTGGGGCGGCACCAACCAGCAGTGGCAGCTCGTCAAGGTCGGCGCCGACAACCCCGGCCCGTGCGCCCTTCCGTCGACATACCGCTGGACCTCGACGGGCGCGCTGGCACAGCCCAAGCCGGGGTGGGCCTCGCTCAAGGACTTCACCGTCGTCCCCTACAACGGCAAGCAGCTCGTCTACGCGACGACACACGGCGCCGCGGGAACGGGAGTGGCCTGGCGCTCGTTGAACTTCACCCCGTTCACCAACTGGTCGGACATGGCCTCCGCCGGCCAGAACATGATGTCGACTTCCACGGTCGCGCCCACGCTCTTCTACTTCGCGCCGAAGAACATCTGGGTGCTCGCCTACCAATGGGGCAGGACCGCCTTCTCCTACCGGACGTCGAGCGACCCCACCAACCCGAACGGCTGGTCATCCGAGCAGGTGCTCTTCTCCGGAAGCATCTCCGGCTCCGACACCGGGCCCATCGACCAGACACTCATCGGTGACGGGACGAACATGTACCTGTTCTTCGCCGGTGACAACGGCAAGATCTACCGGGCCAGCATGCCGATCGGGAACTTCCCGGCAGCTTCGGCTCCACCTCGACCGTGATCATGAGCGACACGAAGGAGAACCTGTTCGAAGCCCCGCAGGTCTACAAGCTGCAGGGCCAGAACCGCTACCTCATGATCGTCGAGGCGATCGGCTCGCAGGGCCGCTACTTCCGCTCGTTCACGGCCACCAGCCTGAACGGCTCATGGACACCCCAGGCGGCGACCGAGAGCAATCCCTTCGCCGGCAAGGCCAACAGTGGCGCCACCTGGACCAACGACATCAGCCACGGCGAACTGATCCGCACCAGCCCCGACCAGACCATGACCGTCGATCCCTGCAATCTGCAGTTGCTCTACCAGGGGCGCAGCCCCAACTCCGGCGGCGAATACGGCTTCTGGCCCTACCGTCCGGGTCTGCTGACACTGCGGCGCTGACGGCGTGACACGAGTCCGGTTCCGGTACGGAGCCGGCGTGGCGGGCTCGGCGGAAGGCCGAGCCCGCCCGGTCACGCGACACCGTCTCCATGAACTCCGGTCCGGCCGGCCCGAGGGCGACCGGATACAGTGCGCGAGACGGCAGCCCGGTCTGGGAGGGGAAGCGTGACCGACACCAGCAACACCCGGCCCGCCGACAGCGAAGCGCAAGCTCCGCGGCAGAGCCGACTGCGCCGCCTGATGCGCTACCTCCCTGTGATCGCCCCCGTCCTGCTGTGGGCCGTGCCCTGCTGGGTGCTCCTGCACACCGGCCAGCACTGGCCGCTGCCCGTCACGCTGGCCGGCACCGCCCTGTTCGCCCTCGGCCTCATCGGTATGCCGCTCGCGATGGTGCGTGGCCACGGCCGGCGCCAGCAGGACCGGGCGGCGATCGTCGGTGACACCCTGCTGGGCACCAGCTGGGTTCTGTTCACCTGGTCCGTTCTGCTCGGCGTCTTCTTGCGGCTCGCCCTGACCGTGGCCGGCGTCGGCGAGAGTCAGGACCGGGCCCGCATCGTCACGTGGGCCGTCCTCGGCGTAACCGCCCTCCTACTCGCCTGGGGGTACGCCGAAGCGCGCCGCGTGCCACGGGTGCGCCGCCTCGACGTGCAACTTCCACGGCTGGGTACCGGGTTGGACGGCATCCGCGTCGTCCTCATCACCGACACCCACTACGGCCCACTCGATCGCGCCCGCTGGTCGGCAAGGGTGTGCGAGACGGTGAACACCCTGGAAGCCGACCTGGTCTGCCACACCGGCGACATCGCGGACGGCACGGCCGAACGCCGCCGCGCCCAGGCCGCCCCACTCGGAACCGTGCGGGCCACCCGGGCCCGTGTCTACGTCACCGGCAACCACGAGTACTACAGCGAGGCCCAGGGCTGGGTCGACCTGATGGACGAGCTGGGCTGGGAGCCGCTGCGCAACCGCCACCTGCTGCTCGAACGCGGAGGCGACACCCTCGTGGTCGCCGGCGTGGACGACGTCACCGCCGAGTCCTCCGGCCTGGCAGGCCACCGCGCCCACCTCGCCGGGGCCTTGCACGGCGCCGACCCCGACCTGCCCGTCCTGCTCCTGGCACACCAGCCCAAGTTCATCGACCGGGCGTCAGCCGCCGGTATCGACCTCCAACTCTCCGGCCACACCCACGGCGGCCAGATCTGGCCCTTCCACCACCTGGTCCGCATCGACCAGCCCGCCCTCGCCGGCCTCAGCCACCACGGCACCCGCACCCTCCTCTACACCAGCCGCGGCACCGGCTTCTGGGGCCCGCCGTTCCGCGTCTTCGCCCCCAGCGAGATCACCCTGCTCGTGCTCCGCTCCCCACACCTGCCCACCTCGCCGTAGCACTGGGCGGGCCGACACATCCGCTTGGCGCAGTCCACGAGCCGAGGGGTGCGAGATCCGCGGTGGTGCCTGGCTGGTGAGGTTTTCCGGGCGCAGGATCGTGTCCAGTTCCTCCGTGGTGAGCAGGCCGGATTCAGCGGCGAGGTCCTTGATGGTGCGGCCTGTGGCGAGGGCTCGGCGGGCCAGCGTCGTGCCGGCGGCGTAGCCGATGTGGGGGCGAGCGCTGTCACCAGTCCGATGGAGCGGTGGACGCTGTCGTGGAGGTGTTCGCGGTTGGCGGTGATGCCGGGGACGCAGCGGGTGGCCAGGGTGTCGCAGGCGGCACGCAGGTGGGTCAGGGAGCGCAGCACCACGACGAGCTCATCGACGTCTGCGCCGGCGGCGACGCCCGCGCCGCCGCCGAACTCGCGGGACAGCACTGGTCCGAACTCGGCGGACACATCAACCAGCTTTTCGACACCAACCAGTTCGCGGAATCCGCGCTCGCTTGACAGCCCTGGTTCTTGGCGGCCGGGGTTCCGCTGCTGGAGCCAGCCGGACGGCGGGTGAGGCCCGCGGCGGCAACTCCCCTACACCCCACCGCCCGACACAATGGACCCGGCCGGCATCCCGCACGACGTGCCCGCGGCGTTCGTCGCCGGCGCGCTCATCGGCGTGGCCACCGACTGGCTGCAGCGCGGATGCCCTGACACACCGATCGAGATGACCACCCGGACCAAGCCGCTCCTGCGGGCCCTGGCGACCGGCACCCGCACAACGCCCACGCCGTAGGCCTTGCGGCAGTGCCTGGACTCACCACGGCGCTGCGGGTGCTCGTCCTGGAGAGCCACGGCGCCTGTCGGCTATTGAACGTTAGCTCACCTGACCATACATCGATCCCGCATACTCGGGCGTAACTCTTGACATCCAGATCCCGCCCCCCTGTGATGGCTAATGCTCAGTAGCCGACGTCAGGGGTCAACGTGTCGATCGGGTTCGAGACCGACGAGAGGGTCGCCGATATCGCGTGGCGGACCGCTGAGTTCGTCCGGGACGTCGTGCTGCCGGAGGAGCAGGCGTGCGACGGGAACGTCCATGACGGGCCGGAGCCGCTGCGGCGTCGGTTGCAGGAGGCGGCCCGGGCGGCGGGGGTGTTCGCTCCGCATGTGGGTGGGGAGTGGGGCGGGCTCGGGCTCGATCTCTGTGGCCAGGCAGTAGTGTTCGAGGCGGCCGGATACTCGTTGCTCGGCCCGCTCGCTCTCAACTGCGCGGCGCCGGACGAGGGCAACATGCACCTGCTCGAAGTGGTCGCCGACGAAGGGCAGAAAGAGCGGTATCTGCGCCCGCTGGCGGCCGGTGCGGTGCGCTCGTGTTTCGCGATGACCGAGCCGGCACCGGGCGCGGGATCCGACCCTCGTGCGCTGGCCACCACGGCGACGAGGACCGGGGGCGGCTGGCGGATCGACGGCCGCAAGTGGTTCATCAGCGGTGCCGACGGCGCCGGCTTCGCCATCTGCATGGCCCGCACGAGCGGCGTCCCGGGTGACGCGGGCGGCGCCACGATGTTCCTCGTGGACGCCGGCAACCCGGGCATGAAGGTCGTCCGGAACATCGACACCCTGGATCAGGGGCTGTTCGGCGGACACAGCGAGGTCGTCTTCGACGGCTGCGAGGTCGAAGACGGCGCCGTGCTCGGCGAGGTGGACCAAGGGTTCGCGTATGCCCAGGCGCGTCTCGGGCCCGCGCGTATGACGCACTGCATGCGCTGGCTCGGAGTGGCGCAACGGGCGCAGGACATCGCCCTGGAGCGTGCCGTGGATCGCCGGGCCTTCGGTAAACCCCTGGCCGAACTGGGCATGGTGCAGCAGCTGCTGGCCGATTCCGAGATCGACCTCGAGACCAGTCGCGCGGTGCTGCTGCGGGCCTGCTGGGAACTGGACCAGGGGCGTTCGGCCGCCCAGCACACCTCGATCGCGAAGACGTACGTCTCGGAGGCGGTGAACCGCGTGGTCGACCGGGCCGTGCAGGTGTGCGGCGCACTCGGAATCTCCGGGGACGCCCCGCTGTCCCGGCTGTACCGGGAGGTGCGTCCGTTCCGGATCTACGACGGCCCGTCCGAGACCCACCGCTGGGCCATCGCCAAGCGCGCGGTGCGGGCGGCGCGGGAGCGGAGGGCCGCGCGATGACCACGTCGGACGGCTCACCGAAGGCCACGCTGACGCCATCACGGCGAGCGACAGCGGCGGCCGCGACGGACATGGCGGACATGGCGGACACGGCCGTGATCGGCATCGACCGCTCCGCCCTGCAGCGCCACTTCGATCAGCATGTGCCGGAGTGCTCGGGTCCGTTGAGGGTGGAGCTGCTGCACGGCGGTCGCTCCAATCTCACCTACGAGGTCACCGACGGGACACACCGGTGGGTGCTGCGCCGGCCACCGCTGGGCGTGCTCACGCCGACCGCGCACGACATGGACCGTGAGTACCGCGTCGTCGCCGCGCTCGGCGGCACCGGAGTACCGGTGGCCCGAGCTGTGCTGTCGTGCACGGACCCGGCGGTGATCGGGGCGCCGTTCTGCGTCGTCGACTTCGTGGCGGGCGCCGTCCTGCGCGACGGTGACGAGGTCGCCGCGCTGCCCCCGGCCGACGCACGGCGCAGCGCCGACGCGCTGGTGGACGCCCTGGTGGCACTGCACTCGGTCGACGTCGCCGCTGTCGGGCTCGGCGGCTTCGGCCGTCCCGACGGCTATCTGGAGCGCCAGGTGCGGCGCTGGCGCAGCCAGTGGGACAAGGTCGCCACGCGTGCTCTGCCCGGCGTCGAGGCGCTGCACCAGCGGCTCGCCCGCGCCCTGCCCGTGAGCGGCGCGGCGGCGATCGTGCACGGCGACTACCGCTTGGACAACACCATCCTGGAACCCGGTGACTTCGGGCGGATCGCCGCGATCGTCGACTGGGAGATGGCCACGCTCGGTGATCCTCTCGCCGACCTGGGGATGCTGCTCATGTACTGGGACCCGGTCTGCGAGCCGGTGCTCGGGGCGCGCCACGTTCCCACGGCCAACCCTGGCTTCCCCGCGGGCCACGAGCTGGCCGAGCGGTACGCCGCGCGCTCCGGCCGGGACGTCGGGGCTCTGCCCTTCTACCAGGCGCTGGGTTGTTTCAAGCTCGCGGTCATCGCCGAGGGCATCCACGCCCGCTTTTCCGCGGGGCAGACCGTCGGAACCGGCTTCGAGCGGGTCGGCTCCGCGGTCCCGGCGCTGCTGCGCTCCGGGTTGGAACTGCTGACCTGACCGGACGACTCGGTCCAGCCGGCCACCGGCACTGACGCACTCGACGTCAGCCGAGGAGAACCCGTGCGAGATCCGGGAGCCCAGGGAGGGCGGCCGGCCCGGCGCCCCCGTTCACGACGAGGTCACCGCACCCGTGTGTACTGGTTCACGCCGCCCACCGACGCCACGGTCGCCCGTCCCTGGAGCACCAGGACATCCAGGTGCGCAGCCGTCTCGTTGACCGCGAGCATCTGGTTGAAGGCACTCAGCTCGCCGAACGCCACCGCCCGGCGCGTCCATCCGAGCTTGCGCGCCACCGCGTGGGCGTCCAGGGTGTCCTCGCCCAGCGCCGTCAGGCTCTTGGCCAGCCGGTCGTCGTGATGGGCGAGCAGCTCGGCGACCCGGGTGTGCGTGCTGTCGGAGACCGGCCCGTGCGCGGGCAGCAGACGCGCATCGGCATATCGGTGCATGAGCCGCAGCGAGTTCAGGTAGTCGGCGAGCGGCCGGCCACCCGGCTCGGACAGTTCGAAGCCGATGGACGGTGTGATGTGCGGCAGGACGTGGTCCCGGAGAACAGCAGGCCTCGTTGCTCATCCAGGAAGACCACATGGCCCTTGGTGTGTCCCGGGGTCGGTACGACGCGCAGCTCGCGGTCGCCGAAGCGGAGGGTTTCGGCAGCGAGCCAGCGGTCGGGCGCCTCCCACATCCCCGGGTCGAAACCGCCGTGGTCCATCGCCCGGATACGGTCCGCCAGTTCGCCGGCGCCTGCCCTGCGCAGGGTCTCCAGTGAGCTCGCGGGTTCGTCGCTGCGCAGCCGGTCGAGCATCTCCAGACCCGGACGTTCCCCGGCGCCGAGGTAGACGCGCGAGCCCAGCAGCCGGCGCAGTTCCACCGCCTGCGTGTAGTGGTCGCGGTGGATGTGCGTGACCAGGATGTGGCTGATGTCGCCGAGGTCGCGGTCGATGGCGGACAGGGCTTCCTCGAGCGCCTTGCGCGCCTCGGGGATCGCCCAGCCGCCGTCGATCATGACGATGCCGCCGTCCTCGGTGAGGTCCTCCAGCAGGTAGACGTTGACCGCGTGCAGGCCGTCGTTGGGGAGGGGCAGAGGAACGCGGTGCACCCCGGCCTGTACGGTCTGCACTCCGGCTGCGGCCCACGGGCCCTGGTCGAACCGCGTTGTCATGATCCTCCTTGTCGTGCACCGCCCGGGATCACGCCCGTTGGCGTGCGTGACGGCGGCGTTTGCGATGGGTCGTCCCGTCAGGCCTGGTCGTCGGCCGTCCGGGCGTGCAGTCCGACGGCCAGCTCCCGGGCCCCGCTCCGGTCGAGCTTGCCGACCTTGGTCTGGGGCAACTCCTGGACGGCGTAGACGAATTCGGGCCACTTGGTCTTGGACAGGCCGATGCTCTCCAGGTGGCCGGTCACCTCGGCCAGGTCGATGTCGCCGCCGTCCTCGGTGACGACGAGCAGTGCCACGCGTTCCCCGAGCACGTCGTCGGGAACCGCCGCGACACAGACCCTGGCCACGCGCGGGTAACTGGCGACCGCGCGCTCGATCTCGGTGATGTCGATGTTGCGGCCGCCGCGGATGATGATGTCCTTCTCGCGGCCCATGATGCTGATGGTGCCGTCGTCGTGGGTCATCAGCAGGTCGCCGGTGGGCAGGTAGCCGTCCTCCGTCAGTGCCGCCGGGGCCACCTCGCCGTCGTGGGCGTAGCCGAGGAAGAGGGAAGGCCCGCGCACCTGCGCCCGGCCGGTCACACCTGGTCCGGCGAGCTGCCCGTCGGGAGTGAGCGCGCGTACGTCCGTACCCGGGAAGGGGCGGCCGTCTCTGCCGAGCCGGATCTCCTCGGGGTCGTCGGGGCTCGGGGAGGTGTGGCCGAGGCACTCGGACATGCCGAAGACGCGCAGGATCTTCGTGCCCAGGGACCGCTCCGCCCGGGCCAGCGCCCCACGGTCCATCGGCCCGCCACCGACGGTGATCGACCGGACTCCGCGGAGGACGCCGGAGCCGGCCGCCTCGGCGCCCATCTGCAGCGCCATGGTCGGTACGCACATGGTCCAGCGGACATCGGTGTCGGCCATCCGCCGCAGGGCGAGCGCCCTGTCCCACTTCCCCGTCATGACGAGCGGCCCGCGCAGCAGGAGCGAGAGGTAGACACCGAAGCAGTAGGCCGCCGTCGACGACAGGGGCACGATCGCGGCGACGGCGTCACCGGACGACAGGCCGTTGACGGTGATGGTGCTCGTGGCGGCATAGCGCAGGGCCGACTCGGACTGCACGACGCCTTTGGGCCGCCCGGTCGATCCGGAGGTGAGGCCGATCAGGGCGCCGCCCGACCAGCGTGACACCTCACGCTTGCGGGGCGTGGCCAGGCAGGTCCAGCCGTCGAGCACCTCCCGCGGCGGGCCCGGCAGCCGTTCGGCCACCGCCCATTCGTCCATCGCGGAGGGCTCGGCGATCACGGCGTCCGGGCGGATGTCCTCCCAGGCCGCGGTGAACTCGGTGTGCGTGGTGTGCCGGTTGACGACCGCGATGACACCACCGGTCAGGCCGACGGCGAGGGTGGCGGCGACTGTGCGCCATGAGTTGTCGGCCTGGACCATGACGGTGCCGCCCGCTCCGTCGGGCCTCGTGGTGGCCGCCGCCGTGGCCAGCGCTGTCGCGACGAGCGTGCCCTCGTCGAGCAGCTGCCGTGCCGTATGGCTGCCCGCGTCGTCGATGACGGCGACGAAGTCCGCCTCGTCCGCCTGCTGTTGGAACTCCCGCACTACCTGTCGCATGTTGCCCCTCGTCGCGATGTCCCGAACGTCAGGCGGCGAACATCTCCGCCTCGTGCCCCATGACCGCGACGCGGCGGCCCTTCATGTCGCCGACCTGTGCGACGGCCTCGGCCCACTCGGGCTCGCGAGGGCCTTCCTCAGGTCCTCCGGGGAGTCGAAGCTGAGCACGGAGACCCCGTCCCAGCCTTCGGAGCGCGGCTCCAGAGCGGCGTCGATCTCGGTGTGCCGCCAGGCACGCAGTCCTGGCAGGCGGTAGGTCAGCTCCGCGTGGTCGCCGCGCCACCACGCGATGAACTGCTCGTGCGTCCACTCCGGAGGCCGGGCTGCCAGCAGGACGAGGTTGTACATGACGATCACTCCGCACAGGGTCGGTCGTACGCCGTCGACAGGACTGGTCGATCGCGCGCAGATGGTCAGGTGAAGCGGATCTCGGACGAGCGGCCGATCAGCAGGCGCTGCAGCCGGCCCTCGTCGTTCACCCGCCCCGCGGCGACGAAGCTGGCCTCGGGGACGCCGGCGCGTCGGACCTCCCCCAGGAAGAGCTCGTCCTGGCCGAGTGTGGTCGCCGACAGCCGGTGGTGGGTGCGGGTGCCCTTCTCGCGCTGTTCGAGGTAGCCCACGAGGGCGGCACGGTCGCCGGCGAAGTCGGTGGCCCTGCCGTCGCCGGTGGAGAAGAGGATGGACAGCGAGAAGTCGTCGCTGATCAGGTCGAGGATCCGGGACGGCTCGTCACCGTCGAGGATCTCGAACCACGCGGTGAGGAAGGGGGCCCCGGTCGAGGTGTCGGTCATGCCCGGCTCCTGTCGTTCGTGGCCTGCCCGGACCGGTCGACGAGCTCGAAGGACGTGGTGAAGAAGGACTGGTAGCGGGCCAGGAGTCCACGGGGCGAGATCACCGCGGCCGAGAGGAAGGAGCCGCAGTACCGCCCGCCCTCCGTCACCACTCCGTAGACGGTCTCGAGGTCGCCGTCCCGGCTGTAGCGCAGGATCTCGTGCGACCGGTCCACGGCGTTGCGGCCGGCGATGTACGCCGCGAAGTCCTCCTTGGACTTGCCGGCGACTTCCTTGCCCGGCAGCGCGATGAGGAAGCGGAAATCGGGTTCGAGCAGCTGAAGCGTCCGCTCCGGGTGCCGGCTGTCCATACTGGCCATGTATGCGCGCAACGCCATGAGTGAGCCCTTTCGGTCGGCGGCGCTTCCTGGTGATCAACCTGAGCCAAGTTCAATTCAGTTAGGATGGTAATCCGGTGGAAACGGCCTGGCAATAGTGCTTCACGGAGCCGCGAGACGACAGCCGTATCGCGCAGCGGCACGACAAAGCCCCCGGCGGAATCCGCCGGGGCCGGAAACCGAGACGCTCAGGGCGTCAGGTGGCGACCATCCGCACGCAGGCACCCTCGATCATTTCGCTGACCTCCGACAGCGGCGTCGGCCCCGACGGCCGGTACCACCGCCAGACGCTGACGATCAGGCCCAGCACGCCGGCGCCCAGCAGTTGCGCGTCGCGCAGCGGGAACGCGCCCTGGGACATGCCCCGGACCAGCAGGTTCGTCCAGTCCCGCTCGACCAGCTGAACCAGTTGACGGGCGGCGACGCGCTCGGCCTCCTCCCGCTTGGACTTGCGCGGGCCGGAGAGCAGGTCCATGTGGTTCTGCAGGATGCGCATCTGCAGAACCTCCTGGTCGGAGACGTCGTACGCAGCGCGAACGGCCGCCCGGAGCGCCTCCACGGGCTCCTCCACGTCCGCCGTCGCCTCCGTGAACATGTCGTGGGAACGCTGCAGCTCCTGCCGCATGATGGTGAGCAGGCAGTGGGTCTTGGACTCGAAGTAGTGGTACAGCGCGGTCTGGCCGATGCCGACCCGCTCCGCCACCATGGACCACTTGGTGGCCTCGAAGCCCGCCTCGCCGAAGTGGTCGACGGCGGCCGCCAGAATGGCGGCACGCTTGGACCTCGGCCCCGCTTCCGGTTCAACGATCCTTGTCGCCATGACTGACCTGTCTCCTGGCTGCCGCCCACTCGTGCGTACCCGAGAGTAGACCCAAGCTGAACTCAGTTGCCAATCGACTTCCGGTCAAAGGCGCTCCAGGACCATCGCATTGGCCATGCCGCCGCCCTCGCACATCGTCTGCAGACCATAGCGGCCGCCCGTCCTGCGCAGCTGATGGACGAGCGTGGTCATGAGCCGGGCGCCGGTGGCGCCGAGCGGATGCCCGAGCGCGATCGCGCCGCCGAAGGCGTTGACCCGCTCCGGGCGGCGCCGGTCTCCTTCTGCCAGGCCAGGACGACGGAGGCGAACGCCTCGTTGATCTCGACCAGGTCGATCTCGCCGATCGACAGCCCGGCCTTCTTCAGGACCTTCTCGGTGGCGGGGATCGGACCGGTGAGCATCTGGATCGGGTCGGAGCCGACCACGGCCATGGTGTGCACGCGGGCCAGCGGGGTCAGACCGTGACGGCGCACCGCCTCCGCGGAGGCGATCAGCAGGGCGGCGGCGCCGTCGGAGATCTGGCTGGAGACGGCCGCGGTGAGCCGGCCGCCCTCGGCCAGGGTCTTCAGGCCGGCCATCTTCTCCAGGCTGGTGTCCGCGCGCGGACCCTCGTCGGCGGTCAGCCCGAAGGACGGGGTGATCTCGTCGTCGAAGGCGCCGTCGGCCTGGGCTGCGAGGGCCCGCTGATGGCTGGTGAACGCGAACCGTTCCATGTCGGCACGGGAGACGCCCCAGTTCTCGGCGATCAGCTCGGCCCCGCGGAACTGCGACACCTCCTGGTCCCGAAGCGCTCGCGCCAGCCGTCCCCGTGTACGGGCTGCCCATGCCGGCCTGCTCACCGACGACCATGGGGCCGGCGATGGGCACCAGGCTCATCACCTCCACACCGCCGGCGACCACTAGGGCCTGTCTGACAAATCCCCGCCGTCCGCCCGAAGGGCGGGCTCCGCGGCGTCTGGTGCGTGCGATCGCAAGGCGCCGGAGCGCCCTCGTGGCGGAGCCACGTGGGCGGTTCGGCAACGCGGCGAGCGTGCGTGCCAGGCGTCGCGGAGCAGGCGGGGATTTGTCAGACAGGCCCTAGGTCGGCGGTGCCGGAGCCGACCGCCTGCGCGGCGAAGTGCGCGGCCTGCTGGGAGGAACCGCACTGGCGGTCGATGGTGGTGCCGGGGACATGCTCCGGCAGCCCCGCCGACAGCCAGGCCGTGCGGGCGATGTTCCCGGTCTGCGCGCCGAGCTGGCTGACGCAGCCGAAGTACACGTCGTCGACGGCGTCCGGGTCGGCGCCGGTGCGTTCGAACAGGGCGCGAAGCACATGGGCGCCGATGTCGGCGGGATGGACGCCGCTGAGTGCGCCCCTGCGGCGGCCGACGGGGGTGCGGACGGCTCCGACGATGAATGCTTCCGACACGGTGAGCTCCAGGGATCAGTACAGGTTCAGGGACGGGGCGGGATGCGCGTGAAGTCGGGCGTCCGCTTGCCCAGGAACGCGGCGACGCCCTCACGGCCCGTGTCGGACGCGGCCGCGGCGGCGAGCGCGCGGGCCTCGCGGTCCAGGTGCGGCCCGAGGTCCGCGGTCAGTCCGGCGGCGACGAGCCGACGAGTGGCCCCGAAGGCGGTGGTGGGTCCCCCGCGCAGCGCCTCGGCCGTGCGCTCGGCCTCGGCGGCCAATCGGCCGGGAGCCGCGGTCCGGGTCACAAGACCGATCGCCGCGGCTTCCGCCGCGGGGACGCGGCGGTTGGTCAGCAGCAGGTCCAAGGCCCGCTTGGGGCCGAGGAGACGGGGCAGGAACCAGCTGACCCCGGCGTCCGGTGAGTAACCGATGGCGGTGTACGCGGCGGTGAACGAGGCATCGTCGGCGGCGAGCGTCACATCGGCGGACGCGGCCAGGCCGATGCCGGCGCCGGCGACCGCACCCTGCACGGCGGCCACCACGGGTGCGTCGCTCGCGGCGAACGTGCGCAGGGCGTCGTGCAGCGCGTCGGTCACCGCGGTCAGGTGCTTCTCGAGCGCCTCACCGGAGAGCTGCGAGAACTCCCTGAGGTCGCCGCCGACACAGAAGGACTTCCCCTCGCCGGTGAGCAGCACGGCCCGTACGGTCTCACGTGCGCAGACCCGCGCCGCCGCCAGCAGTCCGCGCGCCATGTCCAGGCCGATGGCGTTGCCGGCCTCGCCCCGGCGCAGGGTGACGCGGGCCAGGCCGGCGTCGTCGATCTCGACGCCGACCCTCTCCACCCTGGCCGTCATCGCGCCGTCCATCCGCCGTCGACGGTCAGCACCTGTCCGGTGCAGTACGAGGAGGCGTCCGAGGCGAGGAACAGCAGCGCACCGTCGAGTTCATGGCCGTCGCCGCCGCGCCGCAGCAGGGTGTTGCGCTCGACCCAGCGGCTGGAGCGCTCGTCGCCGAAGAGGTCCGCGGTCATCTCGGTGCGGAACCAGCCCGGGGCGAGCGCGTTGACGCGGATGCCGCTCGTCCCCCACTGTCCGGCCAGCTCACGCGTCAGTCCGATCAGTCCGGCCTTGGACGCGGAGTAACTCGCGCCGCCCAGGGGCGCGGCGGTCACCAGGCCGAGGATGGAGGAGACGTTGACGATGCTCCTGCCCCTCGTGTCACCGGGTGCCTCGGCGGTGAGGCGGGCCAGGTGGTAGGGCGCGGTGAGGTTGACGCCGAGGACGTCGGCGAAGGCGTCCGGCGCTTCGTCCTCGGCGCGTGTCTCTCCGGAGGTGGCCGCGTTGTTGACCAGGACGTCGAGACGGCCGGTGGCGGTGAGCGCGGTCCCGGTCAGCCGCGTACGGTCGTCGGCGAGCGAGACGTCGCAGGCCACGGGGTGGATACGGGCGTCGGAGTCGGCGAGTTCCTTCAGCCGGTCGATGCGGCGGGCCGCGGCGAACACGGTGGCGCCGGCCTGCGCCAGGACCGCGGCGAAGCGTGCGCCGAGCCCGGCGGAGGCCCCGGTGACGACGGCTGTCCTGCCCTGGAGCGAGAACAGCTCGGCGGCGGATCGTGGCCCGCTCACTCGTCCACCCCGATCGGCAGGGCGGTCGCTCCGCCGTCGAGGACCAGGGTCTGGCCGGTCATCCAGGAGGAGGCGTCGGAGGCGAGGAACAGTGCCGCGTTCGCCACGTCCTCCACCGTGCCGAGGCGCCGGAGCGGCAGCTTGGCGGTGAGGATCGGCTCGCGGACCTCCCACACGGCCCGCGCCAGCTCCGTCTTGATCAGACCGGGAGCGATGGCGTTCACCCGGGCCCGCGGGCCGAGTTCGTAGGCGAGCTGCCGGGTCATGTGCAGCATGGCGGCCTTGGTGGCGTTGTAGTAGCCGATGTGCGGATCGACGATCAGCCCGCCGACGGAGGCGATGTTGACCACCGCTCCCCCGTGCTCGGCCATCCAGGCCCGCCAGGCGTATCGGGTCCAGGCGATCATGCCGTACTGGTTGACGCGTACGGTCTTCTCCGCGCGCGGCAGGTCCAGGCCGAGCAGATCGCCGTGGTACGGGTTGGTCGCCGCGTTGTTGACGAGGATGTCGACCCGGCCGAAGCGGGCCATGGTCTCGTCGACGCAGGCCTCGGCCTGCTCCGGTTCGCCGGCGTTGGCCACGACCGTGTGCAGGTCGCCGTCGCCCTTGACTCGCAGCAACTCCTCGCGCGCCTCGGCGAGTCCGGTCGCCTTGCGGGCCGCGATCACGACGTGCGCGCCGGCCGCGCGGTAGGCGGCGGCGATGCCGAGCCCGATGCCGCGGGATCCGCCGGTGATGACGGCGACCCGGCCGTCGAGAGTGCCGGTACTCACGCTGCTCCTGCCTTCACGTCGGCCTTGCCGTGCTCGGCCTTGCCGTGCTCGGCCTTGCCGTGCTCGGCCTTGTCGTGCTCGGCCTTCTTGCGGTACTTGGCGAGTTCCTGGCGGGCCACCGTCCGCAGGTGCACTTCGTCGGGGCCGTCGGCGATGCGCAGTGCCCGGGTGATGGCGTACAGCCGGGCCAGTACGGTGTCGTCGCTGACCCCGGCAGCGCCGTGCGCCTGCACCGCGCGGTCGACCACCTTGTGGGCGACCTCCAGCGCCGCGACCTTGATCGCGGCGACCTCCATCCGGGCGGCGGCGTTGCCGACGGTGTCCATCAGCCAGGCGGACTTGAGGACGAGGAGGCGCAGCTGCTCGATCTCGATGCGGCTGCGGGCGATCCACTCGCGCACCACGCCCTGGTCGGCGAGCGGTCCGCCGAAGGCGCTGCGTGCGGTGACGCGCTCGCACATCAGCCGCAGGGCGCGCTCGGCGAAGCCCACGGCGCGCATCGCGTAGTGCATCCGCCCCGGACCGAGCCGTCCCTGGGCGAGCGCGAAGCCCTCCCCCTCGCCCCCGAGGATGTTCTCCACCGGCACGCGGACGTCCTCGAAGAGCACGTCACCGTGTCCGAGCCGGTCGGTGTAGCCGAACATCGGCAGGTCGCGCAGGACCGTGACGCCCGGGGTGTCCCGTGGTACGAGCAGCATGCTCTGCTGCCGGTAGGCGGGCGCGTCCGGGTCGGTCTTGCCCATGAGGATGATCAGCTTGCAGTCGGGGTCGAGGATCCCGGAGGTGTACCACTTGCGGCCGTTGACGACGTAGGCGTCGCCGTCGCGGGTGATACGGGTACGGATGTTGCGGGCGTCGGAGCTCGCGACCTCCGGCTCGGTCATGGCGAAGCACGAGCGGATCTCCGCGTCCAGCAGGGGGCGCAGCCACCGCTCCTGCTGCTCGGGCGTGCCGTACAGCGCGAGCAGTTCCATGTTGCCGGTGTCGGGGGCCGAGCAGTTGAACACCTCGGGGCCGATGATCGAGCGGCCCGCCAGCTCGGCGAGCGGCGCGTACTCGAGGTTGGTGAGCCCCGCGCCCCAGTCGCCGTGCGCCATGAAGAGGTTCCACAGGCCCTCGGCACGCGCCTTCTCCTTCAGCTCCGCCATCACGGGCGGCAGGGCGTGCGGGTCGTCCGCCTCGGCGAGCTGCCGGTCGTAGACCGCTTCGGCGGGGAGGACGTGCTGCTCCATGAACGACCGCATGCGGCCTTGGAGTTCACTCGCGCGGGGCGAGAATCCGAAATCCACGATGGCTCCTGTCCGGGGGTCGTGACCGGGATTCGTGTCCGGGAATCGGGTCCGGGAATCGGGTCCGGGATTCGTGTGGTCGGTCCGGATCAGCCGAGGCTGTCGCGTGCCGTGCGGATCATCGCGGCGATGGTGGGAGGCAGTCGCTCCTGGTCCGGGTCGTGGTGCTTGCCCTCACGGTGCCGGCGCAGGTTGTGGCCCATGATCGCGGCCATCTTCATGCGGCCGAGCGCCCGGAACCAGTCCATCGCGGGCAGCGCGGGCCGTCCGTCGAGGTAGGCGTCCAGCAGTTCGTCCTCGCCGGGCAGGCCGGGCACGGGACGCCCCAGCTGGGGGAAGTTGCGGTGGTCGGTGAAGAGCAGGAACCAGCCGAGGTCGATGCGCGGGTCGCCGATGCTCCAGATCTCCCAGTCGACGACGGCCACCGCGCGCTCGTCGACGCACAGCACGTTACCCAGACGGAAGTCCCCGTGCAGCAGAACCGGCGGGAGGCCGCCGGGCACGTCACGGGCGAGGCGAGCGAGCAAATCCTCACCGCCAGGGCGGAGTTCAGCGGGGACGGCGCGCAGGGTGCGGCTCCACCGTTCCAGCTCCCCCGCCGCGTCGAGCGGTTCGGGCGGGTCGAGCCCCGGCGTCCGGATGTCGGTGGCGTGCAGCCGCCGCAGCACGGTGGCGGCCCCCAGCATCCGGGCGCGGGCCGTCCCGGCGGGCACCCCGGGCTCGTCGAGTACCGGCTCGACCGCCTCTCCGGAAGCGAACTCCATGGCGAACCAGGCCGGTTGTGTGTCGTCGACGGCGACGACGCCCGGCACGGGCACCGCGGATCCGGCCAGCGCGCCCAGTACCCGTGCCTGGCGCAGCACGTCGTTGCGTCCGACGGGCCTCTGCCCGGGAGGCACCGCCTTGACGACGTACCTGGCGTCCCCCGCGGTGACCGAGTACGTCAGCCCCGAGTGGCCGCCCGGCAGCACCGTCAACTCGCCGACCGGGGCGCCCGGATGGCGGCGGGTGAGCCGGTCACGGACGCGGACGGACAGCTCCGGCACCTGCGTGGCCGTGCTCATCGGACGGGCTCCTTCGGCAGGCCGAGCACACGTTCGGCGAGGATGTTGTGCTGGATCTCGTCGGTGCCGCCCGCGATGCTGTATCCGGGGGCGCCGAGCAGGTGCTCCGTCCAGGCGTAGGTGCCCCACTCCCCGTGTCCGCGACGAGGCTCGGTCCCAGCAGCTCGGAGACCAGGTTGCTGGTGCGCCGCATGGTCTCGGTGGCGTAGAGCTTGCCGACCGAGGCTTCCGCGCCGGGCTCGCGTCCGGCGACGAGGGCGGCGGTCACGCGCAGTCCGATGAGCCGCTGGACGAGGGTGCGGATGTGGAGGTCGGCGGCCCGCTGCTGTTCGCCGCCGGTGAGTGGGCGGGGCAGGTTCCGGGCGAGTTCCAGTGCCCGGTCGGCGTTGTCCAGGCCGAGGGTGCCGGAGTCGAGCCGTTCGGCGGCCAGCACACTGAGCGTGACCCGCCAGCCCTCGCCGACCGCCCCCAGCCGGTCGGTGTCGGGCACCATCACGCCGTCGAGGTAGACCTCGTTGAAGCTGGTGCCGCCCGTCATCTGCTGGATGGGCCGTACGGTCACGCCCGGCGCGTCCATGCGCACCAGGAAGACGGTGATGCCGGCGTGCTTGCGTACGTCCGGATCGGTGCGGCACACCGCGACGCCCCAGGTCGCCACGCGCGCCCCGGAGGTCCACACCTTGTGCCCCTGGAGCACCCAGTTCTCGCCGTCCCGCACCGCCCTGGTGCGCACCGCGGCGAGGTCGGAGCCGGCCTCGGTCTCCGAGAACAGCTGGCAGGCCAGCTCGTCGGTGCGCAGCATGGGCCGCAGCCAGCGCTCCTTCTGTTCCTCGGTGGCCCAGATGCCGATCGCGGGGGCGACGAGCTGCTGCGTCACCGGGAAGACCTCGGTGCGTCGGGGCACGTCGAAGGCGGCCTCCTCGGTGCGGTAGAGCTGCTCGTAGTGAGCGGGCAGGCCCCGGCCCCCGTATGTCTCCGGCCAGTTGAGGGCGCCCCACCCCTGGTCGTAGCGGGTGCGTTCCCACTCCTGGGTGCGGGCGGTGTGCTCGCGCTCCTGCTCCTCGGTCCAGTTCTCGAACACGGCGACGGAGTCGGAGCCGCTGCCCCACTCCCCGTCGGCGGCGCGCGGCCGGGCGGCCGTGGCGAGCCACTGTCGGGCCTGGGCGCGGAACACCTCGGGTTCCGGGACGGCGCCGGCTTCCGGGCTGCCTTTCATCGCTTCTTCCACCTCCGGTCGGCGGGACAGCAGGACGTTGCAGAGAAGGGTCAGCGGGACAGCACCGTGCAGGCGCTCACGCCGGGGGCGCCGTACACATGGGTGAAGCCGGTCCTGGGTTCGCCGGGGACCTGACGCTCGCCGGCCCGCCCGCGCAGTTGCTGGACGATCTCGTAGACCTGGCGCAGTCCCGAGGCACCGATGGGTTCGCCGTTGGCGATGCAGCCGCCGTCGGTGTTGACGGGCAGTCTCCCGCCGATCTCCGTGGCACCGGAGGCGATCATCCGCTCCTGCTCGCCGTCCTCGCAGAACCCGCACTCGGCCATGTGCATGACCTCGGCGCCGCTCTCGGTGTCCTGCAGCTGGCAGACGTCGATGTCGCCGGGGCCTGTCCCGGCTTCCTCGAAGGCGGCGGCCGAGGCGTCACGGCTGACGCTGGTGAGCGGGCCGCCTGGGATCCAGGGGCTGAACACCTCGAACGAGCCGAAGCGCCGGGTGCGTACGGCCGCCGCGCGCAGGGTGACCGGCGTGCCCTCCATGGTGCGTGCGGCCTCGGGTGAGCACAGCACCAGCGCGGCCGCGCCCGCTCCCGGGGAGCAGAACATGTAGCGGGTCAGCGGATCGCTGACCATGCCGGAGTCGAGGATCTCCTCGGCTGAGACGGGCCCCCGGCGCCACGCCTCGGGGGTCAGGCCGCCGTTGCGGTACGCCTTCTCGGCGACCAGGGCCAGGGTGCGCGGGGTGATGCCGTGGTCGTGCATATAGCGCTGGATCTTCATGCCGAAGAACTGGGTGGTCACCATCAGCCCGTCGCTGCCGTACTCCGCTCCCAGCCCCCAGTCCTCCGGCTTCGGGTCGAAGGCGCCGCGCGGGTGTTTGTCGAAGCCGACGGCGAGGACGACGTCCGCCATGCCGGAGCGGATGGCGTTCACGGCGGAGACCAGAGCGCTGCCGCCGGTGGCGCAACCGTTCTTGACGTTGACGAACGGCAGTCCGGTCAGGCCGAGTCGGGCGACCAGCGTGTCGGCGAGGCCGGCGTTGTCGCTGCCGCCGAACGCGGCCCGCACCCGCGACCACTCGGTCCCGGCGTCCGTCAGCGCGGCGTTCACCGCGGCGACGGCGAGTTCCCGGCCGCCGGCCTCCGACCGGCCGAACGGGGTGCGCCCGGCGCCGCAGATCAGGACATCGGCACTCATGTGCCCTCCTCTCCGGGGCTCGCGGGCCTGGCCCGGGGGACGCCGTCGCCCGCGGTCACGGTGAGGGGCATGCCGATGCGGATGTCATCGAGGTCGTCGACGTCGAGCACGGCGGCCACCCGTACGCCTTCCGCCAGCTCGACGTAGCCGAGCGCGAACGGTTCGAAGCCGTCCGGCGGTATCCGATAGGGCGGCGACTTGGGGGCGTACCGCTGCACCGTCCAGGTCCACAGCGTGCCGGTGCCCTGGAGGACCGCCGCGTCGGCCGGTCCCCCGCAGCGCGGGCACGCGTCCTCCGCGGGACAGACCGTCACCGCGCAGCCGGAGCAGCGTGAGCCCCGGAGCCCGACGCCGGCGGCCGGACTCCGCGGATCCGTGGCCATCCGGATCAGCGCCCCTGCCACGTGGGTTCACGCTTCTCCAGGAACGCCGACACTCCTTCGTTGGCGTCCTCGGAGTTGAGGGCCACGCCCACGGCGAGGTGCTCCATCACCATCAGCGACTGGGTGTCGGCGTCCAGGCTGCGGTCGATCGTCATCTTCGTGAGCCACATCGTGAAGGGGCTCTTGTCGACGAGGTCTGCGATGAAGTCCTCGACCGTCGCGTCCAGCTTGTCCGCCGGTGCGGACTTGTTGATCAGTCCGAACTCGGCGGCCTCGACACCGGAGAGGAGCTTGCCGGTGAGCATCAGCTCCTTGGTCTTGCGGATGCCGATCATGCGGGGCACCCGGTAGATCGGGCCGGCTCCGCCGAACAGCGCGCGACGGATGTGGAAGTCGCCGATCCTGGCGTCGTCCGCCGAGATGGCGAAGTCGCAGGAGATCATGATCTCGAAGCCGCCGGCGGTGACGTGGCCCTCCAGGACCGCGACCGAGGGGGTCTTCATCGAGTAGAGGCGGTCGCACACCTTCGCGGACTTCACCGCCACGTCGATCGCGTTCGACTTGCCGACGTAGTCGGCCTTCAGGCTGTCGAGGTCGAAGCCCGAGCAGAAGGTGCCGCCGCGGCCGCGCACCACCAGGACCCTCAGCTCGGGGTCCTCGTCGACCTCCGTGATGATCTCGTCGAGCCGGTCCAGGATCGGCACGGTGACACAGTTCTTCTTCCACGGGCGGTTGAGCCACACACGGGCGACGTGGCCGTCACGCTCGAACTGGATCTCGTCTTCCACTGCCATCTTCCGGCCCCTCCGATCAAACTGAACTGACTTCACTATGAGTGTGAAAGCCTATGAGCAGGCTGTCAACCCCTTGCGGTCGAGTCAAACCGAAGTTAATTCAGCTAACAGGGAGATGTATGAGCTCGGCGAGCCGGGCCCGGTGCCGGTCCGTCGTGCCGAAGAGGACCTCGGTGCTGCGCGCGCGCCGCACGTACAGGTGGGCCGGATGCTCCCAGGTGAAGCCGATGCCGCCGTGCAGTTGGACGTACTCGGCCGTCGCCAGACGGAAGGTCTCGGAGCAGACCACGGCGGCGGCGCAGGCGGCCACCGGCAGCTGCGGCGAGGCGACGGCCGCGCAGGCAGTCGCGTACGAGGACGCGGAGCGTGCCGCTTCCAGGGCGACGAGCACGTCGGCCAGCCGGTGTTTGACGGCCTGGAAGGAACCGATGGGCCTGCCGAACTGGTGGCGCTGTCCGACGAATTCGACCGTGGCGTCCAGCGCGTGTCCGCTGCCCCCGACCTGCTCGGCCGCCAGTGCGGCCCGGCCGGCGTCAAGGGTCGCCGAGACGGTGTCCTCGGTACCGCCTGCCGCGCCCACCGCGACGGCCGGCGCCCCTCGGAACTCCACCAGTGCCTGGCGCCGCGTCTCGTCCAGGACCCGGCGCGGAGTCCGCCGGGTGGTGTCCGGCATGGGCTCACAGCCGAACAGCTGGGGGCCGGCCGGGGTTCGCGCCCGTACCAGGATCAGGTCGGCGCCGGCTCCGTCGAGCACGAAGTCCGCCCGACCGCGCAGCACCCAGCCCGAACCGCCCTGTTCCGCCGTGATCTCGGGCGCATCGGATTCAGCGGCGTCGAACCCGGCCACGGTCGCGGTGAGTACCCCGTCGGCGATCCGCGGCAGATAGCGCTCGCAGGCCGTGCGGTCGCCGCTGTACAGCAGGGCGTGAGCCGCGAGGACCACCGTCGGCAGCAGCGGCGCACAGGACAGGGCGCGCCCCGATTCCTCCAGAGCCACGGCCAGTTCGGCGAACGTGAAGCCCGCCCCGCCGTACTCCTCGGGAACCGCCAGCCCATGGACCCCGATCTCCCCGCGAGCCGCACCCAGAGCTGCTCGTCGTATCCACGCGGGGTGGCCAGTTGTTTGCGGACGTCCTCGGGACCGCTCGTCTCGGTGTAGAAGTCCCGTAGGGCTGTGCGGAGTTGCCGCTGTTCATCGGATTCAGACAACAGCTGGGGGGCGATCTCGGGGTGGCGACTGTGCATGGAGTCTCCATCGCGCTCGTGGGTCGACCACATACAAACTGAACTCAATTCACCTAACGTAGATGCGGGACTCCGGCCGGGCAAGACCTGCGCACCGGGTGGTCCCGCTCAGACGGTGAACCGGCCGCCGTTGGCGAGCAGCACCGCGCCGACCAGATTCGCCGCGGCGTCGCTCGCCAGGAAGAGCGCGATGCCGGCGATCTCCTCGGCCGTCGCGTACGGGCGCACCCGCGGGTCGGCGAAACCGGCACGCAGCACCTCGGGCGTACGCGCGGCCATCCCCGTCTCCGTCGGCCCCGGGGCCACCACGTTCACCCGGATCCCGGACGCGACGACCTCTTTGGCCACGGCCTGGCTCAGCGCGTGCACGGCGGCCTTGGAAGCGGCGTAGTGGGGGTAGCCGACGGGCGTGTCGAAGGCCGCCGACGAGCCGATCACCACGATCGCCCCGGACCCGAGGGGACGCATGGCCCGCACCGCGGCGCGCAGCACATGGAACGTACCGTCCAGGTTCGCCCGCATGACGCGCCGCCAGGCGGCGTCGTCGAGAGAGCCCGTCACGTCGACCGGCCGCCCCTCGACCAGCGCGTCGGCGATACGCGCCTTGGCCTCGGGGTCGTCGACCCCGGCGGCGTGCACCACGACGTCGAGCCGCCCGTGCCGGTCCAGTAGGTCCTGGACGGCACCGTCGACCTGAGCCGCGTCCGCCACGTCGAGCGCGACCGCCTCGGCGGCGGGCAGTTCCTTCGCGACAGCCTCGGCCCCGTCGCCGTTCACATCCATGAGGACGACGGCCCGCACTCCTTCCGCCGCGAGTTTCCGGGCGGCCGCCGCGCCCATCCCGGAGCCGGCGCCCGTCACCATCGCGACCTTGCCCGCGAACCTGCCGGTCCGCGAGTCCGCGCCTGTCCGAGTCATGGCATTCTCCCCTTCGCCGCACCGGCCATATTGAACTGACTTCACCTCTGTTACCGTGACGGCTGCGGGACTGACAAGACCTGGGACGGTGAAGATGAGGGCACTGCGACTCACGGCGTGGGGCGAGCCCCCGACACCGGCCGAGGTCGAGCGGCCCGTCCCCCGCGGGCCCGAGGTACTGGTGCGGGTCGAAGCCACCGGCTTGTGCCACTCCGACCTGCACGTCATGGGAGCGGCTCCGGGAGCACTCCCCTACCGGCTACCGTTCACGCTCGGCCACGAGGTCGCCGGGCGGATCGCGGCCCTGGGGAGCGACGCCGGCGGGATGCGGGTCGGTGACCGCGTGGTGCTCTACGGACCATGGGGCTGCGGCGCCTGCGACCGGTGTGCGACGGGCCGGGACAACTACTGCGACCGGCGCGACACCCTCGCCTGGCACGGGGCGGGACTGGGCCGGGACGGCGGAATGGCCGAGTACGTACTCGTTCCGTCCGCCCGTCATCTGGTGCCGATCCACGACCTGTCCGCCGATCAGGCCGCTCCGCTCTCGGACGCGGGCCTGACGTCCTACCACGCCGTGGCCGGGCTGCGGCACGCACTCGGGAAGGGCGCCATCACCACCGTCATCGGCGTCGGAGGGCTGGGCCACCTGGCCGTGCAGATCCTGCGCGCGACCACGGAGAGCCGGGTGCTGGCGGTCGACGTCCGGGAGGAAGCCCTGGCTCTCGCGGACCGGTCCGGCGCGGAATTCGGCACCCTGGTTCGGGCGGACACCGCCCCTGTTCTGAGGGCGCGGACCGGTGGCGCGGGAGTGGACGCCGTGCTCGACTTCGTCGGCACCACGCAGACGATGGAACTCGCGGCCGGTGTCCTGCGGCCGGGCGGCGAACTAGCCGTCGTCGGCAGTGGCGGCGGCCGGCTGACCGTCTCCAAACCGGGTGTTCTCCCGCCGGGCTCCAGGCTCTCCCTGCCCTTCTGGGGGACGCGCCCGGAACTCGCCGAGGTCGTCGCGCTGGCACGCTCGGGCGCGATCCACGTCGAGACGGAGCGGTTCCCGCTGTCCGCCGCGCCGGAGGCGATCGACCGGCTTCGCCGGGGCCGGGTGCGCGGACGGGCCGTGCTCGTCCCCGACTGACCAGGTTCAGAGCCGCAGTAGACGCGAACACGCAGACACGGACACGCAGACGGGGAAGGGAAGTTCAGCATGCGCTTCGACGGAAGAGTCGCGATCGTCACCGGTGGGGCCCGCGGCATGGGCGCCTCACATGTACGCGGGCTGGCCGCGGAAGGCGCCCGAGTGGCCGTCTGCGACGTACGGGACGACGAGGGAAAGGCCCTCGCCGAGAGCCTCCCCGACGCGCGGTACCACCACCTCGACGTCACCGACGAAGAGGCGTGGCAGTGCGTGGTCCGCACCGTCGAGGACACCCTCGGCCCCGTGGACGTCCTGGTCAACAACGCGGGGATCATTCACTTCGGCGGCGTGGAAGAGCAGTCACCCGAGCACTTCCGCCGGATCCTCGACGTCAACGTGGTCGGCACCTTCCTGGGCATGCACACCGTCCTGCCCGGCATGCGTGGCCGCGGCCGCGGGGCGGTCGTCAACATCTCCTCGGCCGCCGGCCTCATGGGTTTCGCCGACGGCATCGGCTATGTGGCGAGCAAGTGGGGGATCCGGGGAATGACCAAGGCCGCCGCACTGGACATGGCGGGCACCGGGGTGCGGGTCAACTCCGTACATCCAGGCGTCATCCGCACCCCCATGGGTGACAGCGCCGCGCCCTCACTCTTCGCCGATCAGCCGGTGCCGCGCATCGGGGAGCCCGAGGAGGTCACGCGTATGGTGCTCTTCCTCGCCTGCGACGACGCCTCGTACACCACGGGCGGCGAGTTCCTGGTCGACGGCGGCCAGACCATCGGCCATGCCGGTCACGCCCGCGGCAAGGCAGCGGGTTAGCGCGTCTCAGTGCATGTTGGCGCCTACATCCTTGCGAACGGTGAGCAGGGCACCGATCCCGATCACGCACACCGTCATGACGAAGAACGCCGGGGAGAGCTGGTTGCCGGTCCGCTGGACCAGGAAGGTCGCGATGTACGGAGCGGTACCGCCGGCGAGGACGGTGCCGATGTTGTAGCCGATCGCCATGCCGGTGAACCGGACCCGGCGTTCGAACAAATGTGGCCACAGACTGGCCGCCGGGACCTGCACGAACGCGCTGCTCAGCATGAACAGCAGGTAAGCGGCCCCGGCCAGGGCCAGGTTGTGCCGGTCCATCAGCATCATCGCGGGGTAGGCGGTCACCAGGAATCCCAGCAGCCCGCACAGCAGGATGCGACGGGAGCCGTACCGCGCGGCGAGCCGTCCGGCCGGCACCATGAGCAGCACGGTGACGAGCACGACGCCGGCGCTCAGCCAGAGCACCTGCGTGGAGTCGTATCCCAGGTCACTGGTGAGGTGGATGCCGATGTACGTCAGGCCGAGGAAGATGGCGCCGCCCTGCGCCATGGACAGGCCGATGGACTGCAGCAGCGCCGCGCGGTGGGTGGACAGGACCTCCCGGATCGGAGCGGTCGGGATGTCGGCGCGTCGTGCGGCCTCCTCGAATTCCGGGGTGTCCTCGATCCGAAGCCGGGCCCACAGGCAGAACAGTGTGAGCGGCACGGCCATGAGGAACGGCAGCCGCCAGCCCCAGTCGGCCATCTGGTCCTTGGTGACGAGCCCGGAGATCACCCCGGCCGTGGCGGCCGCGAACATGAACCCGAGGTTGGACCCGATGGGCGTGACGGCACCGAGGAAGGCCCTGCGCCGCGGCGGGGCCGACTCGTAGATGTAGGTGTAGGCGCCGACCGATTCGCCCCCGGTGGAGATCCCCTGCATCAGCCGGCACAGCAGGAGCAGCACCGCGGCGGCCACGCCGATCTGGCTGTAGGTCGGCAGCAGTCCGGTGGCGCTGCTGGCGACTCCCATGCACAGCACCGAGGAGACCAGCGCCTTGCGACGCCCCCACCGGTCGCCGAGCCATCCG
Source organism: Streptomyces tuirus (assembly GCA_018195615.1). Taxonomy (GTDB): domain Bacteria; phylum Actinomycetota; class Actinomycetes; order Streptomycetales; family Streptomycetaceae; genus Streptomyces; species Streptomyces tuirus_A. The sequence goes on from JAGTPG010000002.1 coordinate 982,890, forward strand.
AAGAAGACGCCGCCGACCGGCCGCACCACCAGTCCGGTGGCGAACACCGCGAGTGTCGCCAGAAGGGCGGCCGCCGGATCCTCGCTGGGGAAGAACTGCGGCGCGATCACCACGGCGAGGTAGCCGTAGACGCTGAAGTCGTAGTACTCGATCAGGGTGCCGAGGCTGCCGGCGAGCATCGCGCGGCGCACCGTACGAGGTTCGTACGTCGCTGACTCCGCCTCCGATGTGGCGGACCCCTGCATGGCACTCATGCTCCGACTCTCCTTCCCACGACACGGTCACGCTCCTGCCGACGCCGGGGACAGACGCTACAGAACTGAACTCAGTACAGGTAGCCTGCTGCAGCGATTTTCTCGGGATACAACCGCCAGCAGATTTGAATCGGATTCGGTTTGACTCGCCCGGCAACGGCCGGCTCAGCGCGCGCCGGCCAGCCGCAGGGCGAAGTCGCCGTACTGGTACACGACCTGGTCTTCCGTCAGGTCACCGTCCTCGCGGTACCAGACGGGCACGCCCATCCCGAGATCCAGGATCGCGTAGGAGGTCAGCTTCACCGTGGTGATGCTGAAGCGCCCAGCCCGCACACCTTCGCCGAGCAACGTCCGGAAGGCCTGCTCGTAGGCGGCACGCCGCTGAAGGACCTCCGTACGGTGCGGCTCCTCCAGGCTGCGGATCTCACGGGTCCCCACGAACGCCTCGAGACGGTGCCGGGCGTGGTAGCGCACATGAGCCTCGGCGGCCCGGCGCAGCCGCTCCACCACGTCCTCGCATCCCGCGACGGCAGCGCGGTGGTTCCGCAGCAGGTCGTCCATCGTGCCCGTCATGATCTGGGTGAGCAGTTCCTGCTTCGACCCCACATGCTTGTAGAGGCTCGGCCCGCGCATACCCACCGCTTCGCCGATGTCCGCCATCGTGGTGGCGGCGTAACCTCGCTCGGCGAACAGGGCCAGGGCAGCGTTCCGGATCTCCACCGCACGCGGCCCGCGGTCCGGCCGGCCGTCGTACGACCCCGGGCGGCTCCCGCCGGCTGATTGCCGCGCTGTGTCGTCACACCTCTCCCGCCTTGTCCACCGGCCGGCGACGCGTAGCCGCATGCCGCCCTCCACTGAGCCCAGCTCACCGTAAACCACCGAGGTCGCGTCCTCCCCGGGAGTGCCGCGTGCCGACGGCCGGGAAACGGCGGTGAAGGGGCGTTGAGACGACGGCTCCGGCCGGGTCGAAGGCCCGCGTCAGGACTGTCCGTTACCCGCGACCCCCAGCGCGGTCCGCGTCGCCGTGGGTTCGTACTCCGGGGCGACGTCCGCCAGCACGCTCAGGGCGGTGCGGGCCAGGTGACGGGCGATCATGCGGGCGGCTTCGGCCGGGTCGCTCAGGCGCAGTGCCTCCAGGAGCGCTTCGTGGTCGGTGTGCGCCCGGCCCCATGAGGCGGGGACACCCAGCTGCGCGAGGCGGATGTAGCGTTCACTGTGTTCGCCGAGCGACGCGAGCATGCGCTGCAGGTGCGCGGGCACCGCCTGGGTGGCGATGGAGTGGAACTCCCTGTGCGCGGCGTGCCACTTGTCCGGCTGATCACCGCCCGCCAGCTCCTGCATCCTCTGCAGGGCGTCGCTCATGCGCTCGAGGTCCTCAGCCGTGAGCGTCTTGGCGGTCATGCTGACGGCGAGCGTTTCGAGCATGATGCGGGCCCCGTAGACACCGTCCAGGTCCTCGGGGTCCACCGACCGTACCCGCGCGCGCTGGTCGGGCCGCGCGTCGATGAGCCCCTCTTCCTGGAGCAGCCGGAACGCCTCACGCATGGGTGTGCGACTGACCCCCAGCTTGCGGGCCATTTCGGCCTGGAGCAGCACCGACCCCGGGGGCAGCTCGCCGTTGAGGATCATGGTTCGAAGGCGCCCGTGGACATCGAGAGCCAGGCGGCGCCCGCCCGCGGCGGGACTTGCGTCCGACGGTACGGACTCGCCCTGCGCCTCGCCCTCGTTGCCGACCGGCCGCTGTTCCTCGAAGGACTCGCTTCTGCTCCTGCTCACGCCGGGAGTGTACCCAAGGTGTATGCAGCCCATACGCGGAGCCCGTTCAACTTCATGGTGACAGCCGCCCTCGCCCGCCCTGGGCCAGGCTCAGGCGAGGGTCGACTGTATCCACCTGGGAGGACCGCCCGCTCGAGTCAGCGGCCTTGGCCGGGACCGATCAGGAACGTGAGCGGGCGGTCGGGCCGCCAGTCCGGAGTGAAGCGGCGGCGCAGGCCGGCCACCGCCTCCATGCCGCGCAGGGTGACCTCGGGCGGCGTCGACAGGCCGGCCGGCCCGAGGAGGCCGGGGACCGCGGCCCGGACGGCGGCCTCGGGCAGGCCGTGCCGCAGCAGAGCCGCCTCGATGCCCGGTGCGCCGGAGGCCAGCAACTCCCCGGTGCTCCTGCGGCAGACCTCGGCATAGGCACGGGTGTGCCACGCGTCGGCGGTCGCACGCGGCGTGACCACCACGTTGGTGATGAGGTCGGGCGCGACCTGAAGGTGGCCGCCCACGCGCGGGAACCCCTGCTCGGCGGCCAGGACGTCGAACGGCGGGTGGAGCGTGGTCCCGTCCACCGCACCCGTCGGCAGGGCCTGGAATCTCTGCAACGTACCGCCCACGGGGACGAGCTGGTCGTCGGCCACCGGGGCGTCGGCGACGTCGGCGAGCACGGCGCGCAGCACGAAAGCGAAGGCGCTGTGCGCGTTGTCGACCGCCCAGCGGTCCGTCGGCAGCGGCGGCCCGGGACGCCGGTGAACAGCCAGTTCGCCCATGCCCTCGGCCCGGACGGCCACCGGATCCCGCTTCAGCAGGCCCCGCAGCAGGTGGTCGGGCGAGGTGTGCATGATGTCGAAGTCGTCATCGTTCCAGCCGGCCATCTGCTGGTCGGAGGAGACGACCTGCACCAGGTTCACCTCCAGCCCTGCCTGCTGGAAGTACCCGGAGTCGACGGCGTGGTGCAGATGCACGGTGCCGGCGCCCGGGAAGACGCCCACCGTCAGCTGTCGGGTGGGCTCGCCCGGTGGGCGGAGCGCGCTCAGCGCGGGAAGCATGACGAACTCCCTTGCAGGGGACGGATGGTTTCTTGGATTCACACGGGCGCCGATCAGGCGGTCCGTTCTTCCTGGTTGGTGATGAAGTCGGCCGGCGCCTCGGGGCTCCAGACGGCGGCAGGGCAGTCCCAGTCGTTCGGCTGCCAGTTCTCGGTGATGCAGTCCATGTCGCTGGAGTACTCGATCCAGCTGCCCCAGGGGTCCTGGATGTAGTGGAAGAGGTTCGAGCCGAGGGTGTGGCGGCCCAGACCCCAGCCCTTCGTGTAGCCCACGGAGGCCATGCTCTGCGCGCCCCTGGCGATCTGGTCGATGTCGGACACCATCCAGCTGGAGTGGTGCAGGCCGGGGTGCTCCGCCGGGACGAAGCCGAAGACATGGTGGTCACCCGGCCCCGAGTTCATGAAAACGGGCCCGCCGACGATGCGGTCCGACAGGCGCAGCCCGAGCGTGCGGCTGTAGAAGGCCTCGGAGGCGCTCACGTCCGAGCTGAAGATCAGCATGTGGCCAAGACGCTGGGGCGGGTCCGCTCGGTCGCGGTCAGCCAGCGGGCCTGGTCGATCCGGCGGACCCGGTCGCCGACGTTGGCGTCCTGCGCGTCCGTGGTACCGAACGCGCGCCAGGGGGCGATCCCCTCGTCACGGAGATTGACCAGGTTTCCTTCGTGATCGCGGAACCACAACCCACCGGGCACCTCCTTCGGCGCGTCCAGCAGCTTGAGGCCCAGGCCCTCCAGATGGCGCTGCCAGTCGGGCAGCGACTCCGGATCCACCGCGAACGCCACGTGGTGCAGCCGCTTGACCGGCCCCTCCGTCAGCACCGTCTGGTCCTGCTCCCGGCCGTCACAGCGGATCACCACCGCGTTGCCGCGCTCCGCCGTCTCCAGCCCGAACGCGCTGTAGAAGTCCGCGCCCTTGTCGAGCGACGGCACCTCGAGTCCGTAGTGCAGAAGACCTTTGACACGCAACATGTGCACTCCTCATGGTTCCGGTGGACCCGCATCCCGCACGGGCACCGCGATAAGTGTGTACACCTCTTGGGCTCGCCGTCCAGGTGTCCGGTGAAACCTTTCCCCTCCCATGGCCACCGAAGATCGGGTTCATCGCCCTCTTGAACCCTCCGGGAGTCCACCCTTCCCCAGCCAATGTGTATGCACTATGGTTCTGCTGCTTCAGAGAGCCGCATGCCGGAGGAAACATGACACCGCCTGAATGGTCGCTGGTGCAGTACCGGGTCGACGACTCGGAGAAAGTCGCCGTAGGTGCGTACACCGACGGAGCCGTGGTCCAGGGGCCGCCCGGGACCGAAGGCCGCACGCTGATGGAAGTGCTGGGCCGATGGGAGGCGCTCGCGCCACTGTTCCGCGACTGGACGCCGGCAGCGTCCGACGCCGTCGCCGGCGCCCGGCTCGCTCCGCCGCTGACGTATCCCGGCAAGGTGCTCTGCGCGGGCGCCAACTACTGGGACCACATCGCCGAGATGGGCTGCGAACGCCCCGATGAGCTGGGCGACCCGTTCTTCTTCCTCAAGCCGCCGACGACCACCGTGACGGGTCCGGGGGACCCGGTACCGCTGCCCGCCTACCCGGGTGCACGCGTCGACTGGGAGGCCGAACTGGCCGTCGTCATCGGCCGCGGCGGCCGCGACCTCGCGCCCGAGGAGGCCATGGATCACGTGGCCGGCTACCTCGCGGCGAACGACATCTCGGCCCGGGACCGGATCAGGTCCGACAAGCCGGTCGCCGAGCCGTTCACCTTCGACTGGGTCAGCCACAAGGGACAGGACGGCTTCTGCCCGCTCGGCCCCGGACTGGTGCCCGCCTGGCAGATCACCGACCCACAGAACCTGAAGATCCAGCTCAGCGTCAACGGCGTACTGAAACAGGACTCCTCCACCGCGCAGATGATGGTGAAGATCCCCGAGGTGATAGCGGCGGCCAGCCGCATCACCCGACTGGAACCCGGAGACGTCATCCTCACCGGCACACCGGCGGGCTGCGGAGTACCGCGCGGGAGTTCCTCGTCGCCGGGGATGACATAGTCATCGAAATCGAGCGGATCGGTCGCCTGGAGAACACGGTGGTGGCGTCATGAGCAACACCCTGACCGTTTCCGAGCTCGGCTGGCCGGAAGCGCTGCCGGTGCCCCCGACCATGAAGGCCATGCTGTTCCGCCGCTTCGGACCGCCCGACGTCCTGGAGCAGGCCACGGTGGACACACCGCGCCCCGGCCCCGGAGAGGTCCTCGTCCAGGTCGCCGCGGTCGGCATCGGCCGACTGCTCGACCTCACGGCCCGCGCGGGCAACCACCCCTACGCCACCATCGAACCGCCCCACATCCTGGGCGCGGACCACGCCGGCACGATCGCCGCACTGGGCGAGGGCGTGGACTCCGTACAGGTCGGCGACCGCGTGGCCGTCCTGCCCGGTGTCGCCTGCGGCACCTGCACCTACTGCGCCGAAGGCCGGGAGGAAGTCTGCGACTCCCTGACCGTGATAGGCACCCACCGCCCCGGCGCCTACGCGCAGTACTGTGCGGTGCCCGCGCGCAACGTCCACAAGGTTCCGGACGGCATTCCGGCCGCGATGGCCGCCGCGCTCGCACTCCTCGGCCCGGTCGCCGCCAACCAGATGACCCAGGCAGGACTCCGCCCCGGACACTGGGTCCTCGTCCAGGGCGCCTCCTCCGCGCTGGGCTCCACGACGGCCGCCTACGCCCAGCACCTGGGCGCGAAGATCATCTCTACCTCCCGCTCGGCGGAGAAGCGCGCGGCCATGGCCGCTGCGGGAGCCGACCTCGTGCTCGACACCAACGCGCCGGACTTCGTCGAGCGCGTACGCGAGGCGACCGGCGGGCGCGGGGTCGACATCGCCGTCGACAACCTCGGTGACCCGGCTGTCTGGGACGCCACCCTCGACTCCTTGACCCGCGGCGGCGCCGTGGTGACCTCCGGCGCCTTCCTCGGGGGCCAGGTCAAGATCGACCTGCGCCGCGTGTATTCCGACTGCCACCGCATCATCGAGGTCCGCACCGGCAACCCGGCCGCGGTGACGGAACTGTGGACGCAGGTGGAGAACGGCTTCCGTGCCGTCGTCGACCGCACGTTCCCCATCGCCCGCGCCGCCGACGCCCACCGCTACATGGAGGACGACAACAGCCTCGGTCGCGTGGCGCTCACCGTACGTCCGGAGGACTGGGACGTGTAACGGTCGGCGCGCCGCTCCTCGTAACCACACGACGAAGGGCGCCTGAACCGGACGTACGCCCGGCAGACGCCCTGCGGCACACCAGTGAGGCCGATTCAGTGAGGATCGCCCGGAGTGCTCGAGCCGGCCAGCCATTTCGCGCCCTCCGCATAGAGGCGTTGCACGACCTCCCCGTCAGGCCCGGCAGCCCGGTCTTCACTGTGAACCCGGCCTTGGTCTGGAGGTAGCCGAGATGGCGGTAGCCGACGGGGAAGCGGCCCAGCAACCGCGGGTCCAGGCTCAGCGTCGCGGACGGATCGACCACGTCGAGACGGTCCTTCTCGTAGATCGGCTGACGGCGCACGATCTTCCACGCGCCTTCGTGGCGCGCGCAGAAATCGTAGAAGCGCCCGGTGCAGACGACGTCGACCTCGACTCCGTCGACCTCGGCCCGCTGGTTGATCGTCATCTTGGTCTGGGCCACGGCGCGGTCGCCGACGATGTCGGCGGTGTGACCGCCGAGGAAGTGGAGGATGCTGACGCCCTTGTCGAAACCCTCCCGGCTGATCGCGATGAAGTCCCTTGCCGGCCCTTGGAACCACGTGGCGGTCATCCAGCCGTCTTCGGGGTGCCACACGGTGGCGAACCGGTCCCAGTCGCCTGCGTCGCGCCACAGTGCCCAGTCCTCGACGAGCTGACGCAGCTCGCCCTTGTCCGACTCGATCGTCGACATTCAATACCTCCATCGGGGTGCCGTAAAAAGAATCCACAGCGATGAGCGAGAGCTCCGGATTCCAGGGACGGTAATACCACGCCGGTAATCAGTCGAATCAGCATTTCGCATGCGATACATAGGCGAGGTGAATAGCCGGAGTGAACAGCAGCGCTCGACCGACGAACACCGCGACCGGCCTGCATCGGGTCGACCTCAATCTGCTCCCGCTGCTCGCCGCCCTCCTCGAGCACCGCAGTGTCACGCGCGCCGCCCAGGCGGTCGGGCTGACACAGCCGGCCATGAGCAACGCCCTGCAACGGCTGCGGCGCACCCTCGGCGACGAACTCCTCGTCCGGGTCGGCCGCCACTACGTGCTCACCGCGCGCGCCGGGGCGCTGGCCGGACCGGTCGCGCTGATCCTGGAGACCGCGACCAACCAGGTGCTCACGCCTCCGACGTTCGATCCCGCGACCTCGGACCGTACCTTCCGCATAGCCGCGACCAGTGCCACGGCCCTGCCCTTCCTTCCCGCCCTCAGCGCCACGCTCGCCGTGAGCGCACCGGGTGTCCGCCTGCACCTGGAACCGCCCGAGTCCTCCATGGACCTCACCCGCGGCGACGCGACGGCGGACGTGACGCTGCTGCCGGACACCGTGCCGACCACGCTGCCGAGGGAGCGGCTCTACCACGAGGACTGGGTCGTGGTCGCCGACGCCGGCAACGACCGCATCGGCGCGACGCTCACCGTCGACGACCTCGCCCGGCTGCCTCACGTGGTGTTCGAGTGGGAAGGAGGGCGAGTCGGCGCTCAGCAGGCCCTGGCCCAGCTGATACCCGATCTCCACGTCCAGTGCGTCGTCTTCGAGTTCCTGATGATCCCCTCGATGGTGAGCGGCACGCCCATGATCGCGCTGTTACAGCGCAGACTGGCCCGGCAGCTGGCGGATCAGCACGGGCTCAGGGTGATGGAGTCGCCGGTTCCCCTGCCGTCGCTCGGTATCGATCTGGTGTGGAATCCGCGCACGGCCGGCGACCCCGGACGGATATGGCTTCGGAAGCAGCTGATGCGCGCGGTTCATTAGCGATGTGATTACAAAGCATTCCCAGCATTCATTGGACTCATTTCCCGGCTGTGCTTAGCGTTCCGGCACGAGCACTCTTTGAACCGGAGGAGGAGAACCGTCGTGTTTCCACTGAATGCCTGGTACGCCGCGGCATGGGACACCGAAGTCGGTCGCACCCTGTTGCCCCGTACCGTGTGCGAGCGACCGCTCGTGCTGTACCGAACCACTTCCGGGGACCCGGTGGCGATGGCCGATGCCTGCTGGCACCGTCTCGTGCCCCTGTCGATGGGCGAGTTGCACGGTGACGACGTGGTCTGCGGCTACCACGGACTCACCTACGGGCCCAACGGCCGCTGCACCCGGATGCCCGCGCAGGAGACCCTCAACCCCTCCGCCGCGGTCGACTCCTATCCGGTGGTGGAACGGCACAGGTTCGTCTGGGTCTGGCTGGGCGACCCCGCGGCGGCCGACCCCGGTCTCGTCCCGGACCTGCACTGGAACGACGACCCGCGGTGGGCCGGGGACGGCGAGAGCATCGTCCTCGGCTGCGACTACCGGCTGGTCCTGGACAACCTCATGGACCTCACCCATGAGCAGTTCCTCCACGCGGACAGCCTCGCCAGCGACGAGCTCTCCGAAGCCGAACCCGACGTCGCCCACGACGACCGTTCGGTCACGCTCACCCGGTGGCTGCTGGGGATCGAGGCGCCGCCCTTCCTGGCCATGCAGTTGCGCCGCAAGGAGCCCGCCTACGACGGGCCCGTCGACCGGTGGCAGGTCATCCGCTTCACCGCTCCCTCGACGATCACCATCGACGTCGGTGTGGCGCCGACCGGAAGCGGGGCGCCGGAAGGCGACCGGAGCGCCGGCATCAACGGCTACGTGCTCAACACGGTCACGCCTGCCACGGCCGGCACCTGCCACTACTTCTGGGCCTTCACCCGCGATTACCACCTCCACGACCAGAGCCTGACCACCCTGCTCCGCAACAGCGTCTCGCGGGTCTTCGGTCAGGACACCGAGATGCTCAACGCGCAGCAGCGGGCGATCGAGGCGAACCCGGGACACGAGTTCTACAACCTCAACATCGACGTCGGAGGGATGTGGGTGCGCCGGATCATCGACGCACAGGTCGCACGGGAACAGGGGCGGGACCGCACACCCCCGAGCCGCCTGGCGGCCGTCGCGGCCACGACGAGGGAGACGGCATGACCGGCACCGCCGCCACCGCGGTCGTGGTGACACGCACCGAACTCGTACCGGACATCGTGGAACTGGTGCTGCGCCCGTCCAGGCCGGTCCGGTCGGTCCCGCCGGGCAGCCACATCGACATCACCGTCCCCCTGCCGGGCGGGCATGAGCCGCGCTCCTACTCGCTGGTCGACCGGGGCCACGACGACGGCCTGCTCCGTATCGCCGTACGCCTCCAGCAGGGCGGGCGTGGAGGGTCGCGGTGGATGCACGAGCTGCGCCCCGGCTCGGAGATCGCTTTCGCGGGCCCGATCGACGAGTTCCCGCTCTGCCCGGGGCGCCCGCCGAGCGTGCTCCTCGCCGGCGGCATCGGGATCACCCCCATCGCCGGACTCGCCCACGCCCTCCGCGCGCGTGGCGCCGACTACCGGCTCGTCTACGCCGGCCGGTCCCGCGACCACATGGCCTTCGTCGACGATCTCGAGCGCGAACACCCGGGCAGGGTCAGGGTCTTCGAAGACAGGCACGGGATCTTCGTCGACCCCGACGAGGTCGTCTCGTCGGTCCCCGACGGTGGCGTGCTGTACGTCTGCGGCCCGATGGGGCTGCTCACCGCTGTCCGAGCGGCCTGGGAGCGTGCCGCCAGGCCACCCGCCGGGCTCCGCTTCGAAACGTTCGGCACGAGCGGCGCCCTGCCGGCGACACCGTTCCGCGTGGAGGTTCCCGCGCGGGGGCTGAGCTTCGACGTACCCGTCGGCACGAGCCTCCTGGACGCCCTCCAGAGTGCCGGAGTGGAGATGATGTACGACTGTCGCCGTGGCGAGTGCGGCCTGTGCAGGGTCGCGATACTCGACGTGACGGGCAAGGTCGATCACCGGGACGTGTTCCTCTCGGAACGTCAGCGCGCACAGGGCCGGGCGATGTGCGCGTGCGTTTCCCGCGTCGCGGGAGCCTCCATCACCATCGATTGCTGAACGGCCGAACGGCAGCGGCTCAATCTGCTCTCCCGGCAGCCCGCGCCGTTCGCACGGTGTAGGCGGCTCAGCCTGCCGCCAGTGCTTCCCGTACGGACAGTTCGGCGTCGTGCCCGTAGATCCATCCGCTCTGGGCGAAGGGGTCCGAGCTGGAGAACGAGGCGTCCCGGGCCCGCTGTGCGGGACCGTCGGGCAGGTGGTTGCTCTCCGCCCTGCCCCGGCTCATCTGCTGCACGCGGGTGGCGCGCGGGCGGCGTATGTCCTCGTACCGGCGCAGCGCGGCGGAGGGGTCTTCCGGCCGGTCGGCGAGGCAGCCCGCCAGCACGGCGGCATCCTCCATCGCCTGTGCCGCTCCCTGGGCGAAGAAGGGGAACATCGGATGCGCGGCGTCGCCGAGCAACGCGACAGGTCCGTTCGTCCAGCGGGGCAGCGGGTCCCGGTCGAGCAGCGCCCACCGTCCCGTGCGTTCCGCGGCCGCGAGGAGCGCCTGCAGTTCGCCGGACCAGCCGGCGAACTCGGCGCGCAGGTCCTCGATCCGCCCCTCGGCCGACCAGGATTCCGTCGTCCAGTCGTACGCCGGCCCGAACGCGACGATGTTGATCTGCGCGCCGGCCGAGATCGGGTAGTGGACCAGGTGACGGTCGGGACCGAGCCACAGCGTCTGGACCGGATGGCGCGCGAACTCCGGCGCGCTCTCGGCCGGCACGAGGCACCGCCAGGCGCAGATGCCCGAGAACCGTGGTGAGCCCGCCTCGGCCACGTACTGTCCCACGGTGGTGTGGACGCCGTCGGCGCCCACGACCACGTCGGCGACCTCCCGTGCTCCATCGGTGAACGTCAGCTCCACTCCCGCCCCGTCCAGTCGGCGGAGGCCGGCGAGACGGGTCCCGAGCCGCAGCGCCGCCTCGGGTACCGCTGCCCGCACCGCGGCGAGGAGGTCCGCGCGGTGCACGACGTAGCTGTGCTCGCCGAAGCGCCGTTCGCATTCCTGGCCGAGCTTCTGGGAGAACAGCACGCGGCCGTCCTCCCAGCGCCGGAACTCCCACCCGACCTGCAGCGGCACCGCGCGTTCGCGGAAGCGGTCCAGCTGGCCGAGGCCGCGCAGCAGCCGCACGGCGTTCGGGGAGACGACGAGGCCCGCACCGACCTCGGTGAGGGCCGGCGCCTGCTCGTACACGGTCGCCTCGATGCCGGCCCGGTGCAGGAACGCCGCGGTGGCAAGGCCTCCGATTCCGCCGCCGACCACGGCCACGCGCGGGCCGGACGTTCGTCTGCTGTCCTCGCTGCTCATTCACCGGCTCCTGTCGCCCGAAGGGATGCCCGGCCCCGCGGTGTCCGCGGGCGCCAGGACGATGTCGAAGCGGACGCTCGACCAGGACTGGCCGCCGAAATCGCGGCCGTCCGGAGTGGGTGTGCCCGCGGGGTGCTCCACGAAGTCGTGGACGAGAGAGTCCTTGACGCCGAACACGGCGTCGCTGGTGAGGAGTTCATCTCCCCGGACGAAGATGTGGGTGATCAGGGTTCGCCTGCCTTCGGCGCGGACGTCGAAGTGCAGGTGCGAGGCGCGCATGGGGGAACGGCCCACCGCGGCGAGGAGCGCGCCGACCGGACCGTCGTGCGGAATGGGGTACGGCGTCGGGGTGATCGCCCAGAACCGGTAAGCGCCCGTCTCGTCGCTGAACAGGTGGCCTCGTGCCGCGGTGCGGTCGTCGTCGTACTGCACGTCGTAGAAGCCGTCCTCGTCGGCTTCCCACACCTCCATGCGGGCCCCCGGCACCGGTTTTCCGTCGGTGTCGGTGACCGTGCCCTCGACCCAGCACGGCTGCCCGGCCGCGCCGAAGGACATGTCTCCGCCCAGCGGGATATCGGGTGAGCCCTCGACGAAGAACGGTCCGAGCACCGTCGCCTCGGTCGCGTTCGCGTACGCCTCGTTGTTGATCGCGATGGTCTGCATGGACGCCCCGAGCACGTCCGACAGCAGGATGAACTCCTGCCGCTTGTCGTCGGTGATGTGCCCGGCCGCGGTGAGGAACCCGATCGCGGCGTCCCACTCCGCCTCGGTCAGGCGCACCTCGCGCAGGAAGGCGTGCAGATGCCGGGTCAGGGCCTGCATCAACTGCTTCAGCCGCGGGTCCTCGGCGGCCTCGAACGAGGCCACGACCTTGTCGACCAGGGCCTGCTCGCGTGCCTGCTGCTCGGCGGCCACCTTGTTCTGCTCGTTCACCGTCGGCTCTCCTCCTCGTTGCCCTCATTGCTCGTCAGCCGTGGGCCGCGCCCCGCCACGCCGCACGCAGCAGACGCTGGATGTCTCCCGCCGTCACCGGCCGCGGGTTGCCGTCCGGCACCACGTCCAGGACCGCCTGCACGGCGTCGTCGACCTCGGTCTCCTTCACCCCGTAGTCGCGCAGCGCCTTCGGCGCGTCCACGTCACGCCGGAGCCGCTCCAGTCCCTCGATCGCCGAATCCGCGCCGAACGCGGCCGCGATCCGCCGCTCGGCCTCCGGGGCGGCCGGGGCGTTGAACGCCAGGACATGGGGCAGCACCACCGCGTGTGTCTGGGCGTGCGGCAGGTCGTACAGGCCGCCCAGCACATGGCAGATCTTGTGGTGCAGCCCCGAACCCGCCGACGAGAACGCCACCGCGGACAGGTACGTCCCGTACAGCGTCCGCTCGCGGCCCGGAAGGCCGGCCGGGTCGGCGACCACCGCGGGCAGGCCCGCCGCCAGCGCACGGATCCCCTCCCCGCCAGCGCCTGGTCGATCGGGTCCACGCGGGGGCCCCACATCGCGTCGACGCAGTGCGCCAGCGCGTTCAGGCCCGACGCGACACTCATCGGCACCGGCAAGGACACCGTCAGCGCCGCGTCGTACACGACGGAGCGCGGCAGGACGCGTGCGTCGGCTCCGGTGGTCTTGCGTGCCTGCTCTGTCAGACCCCATACGCTGGTGGCCTCCGAGCCCGCGTACGTCGTGGGCACGGCGACGATCGGCAGCCCGCTGGTCAGCGCGATCGCCTTCGCCAGGCCGGTGGTGGAACCACCACCGACGCTGAGCAGCAGATCCGCCCGATGCTCGGTCGCCGCGGCGCGAGCCCGCTCGGCCACCTCGACGGGAACGTGCATCACCACCTCGTCCCACCGCAGCACCACCGGCAGATCGGCGGTGACCGTCCGCGCGAGCTCCGCCTCGGCGGCTGCCGCGATCACCATCACCCGCGAGGCGCCGAGCCGCTCCACCTCGGCCCGCACCAGCGCCGCCGCCTCACCGGAGGCGAAACGGACCCGCTGGGTCAGGTTCTCATGCTCGAAACGCAGCAACGACCCGTCGAGCGACTCGGCGCCATGGCCGACGCCGGCTCGCGACGTCCCGGTCATGCGCATGTCTGGACTCCTTTCGACTGCAGGACTGGGAGAGAGCGTCAGGGGCGGGACCGCCGAGGGTCACTAAGATGTCCGTTGAACGGACATGTTCCTGCCCGATGACCGTCCGCCGGCCGGAGAATGACGGAGGCGGAAGGCCCGCCACCACGGCGGAAGGATCCGAAGACGGCCAACAGCGGCGACCGCGGTCGCACAGTCATCTCGCGGGCCCTGGCGATCCTGGACGCGTTCACGCTGGAGCGCCGGGAGCTGACCCTCGCCCAGATCTGCCGCCTCACCGGCCTCCGCCACGCCACCGCCCACCGGCTGGCCGGCGAACTGACGGCGTGGGGAGCACTGGAACGCCTGCCCGGCGGCGCCTACGTCATCGGCCTGCGCCTGTGGGAACTGGGCACTCTCAATCCGCGCGGACTGCCCCTGCGGGTCCGGGCGATGCCCGTCATGGAGGACCTGCACGCCGCCACGCGCCAGCATGTGCAGTTGGCCGTCCTCGACGGTACCGACGCCCTCGTGGTCGAACGGATCTCTGCGGCGGGAGCGGTCCCGGTGGTGTCGCAGGTCGGAGGACGGCTGCCGCTGCACGCGTCCGCCGCCGGCCAGGTGCTGCTGGCCCACGCCGGCGAGGAACTGTTCACCGAGGCGCTGCGGAACGGCCTGGCTCGTTTCACGCCCAGGACCATCACCGACCCGGCCGCACTGCGTCTGACGCTGGCGGAGTGCCGCCGGACCGGCGTCGCGGTCGTCCACGAGGAGATGAGCCCGGACGCCCATTCGGTGGCGGCGCCGGTCACCGACTCGAAAGGCCGCGTGGTGGCCGCCCTGTCCGTGGTGAGCGTCGACGCCCGAACGCATCTGCTGGTGCCCGCTGTCGTGCTGGCCGGGCGTGGCATATCGAGGGGCCTGGGGGCCGGCTCCACGCCGTAGGAAACCCGCGCCGCATGTGCATACACACCGATGGCCCCCTTCATCGCGGGCAGGTATCACCTCGTATGAAGTTGGGCTTTCCTGCACTCCACCCTTTACAGCCCCGTAATAGTGTGCACACTTAGCGATGCGAGACGGGTCGCAGGCGATGTAGTCGGGCCCGTACCGACGCCACTCGCTGATCCGGGCCGCGCGTGCCTTCAGCCTCCGCGCCCATGCCCCGGCGCGACGCCACCCACCCCCACAAGCCATGTGAGAGGAATCGTCATGCTCGAAGCCAGTCACGGAGGAAGTCGTGGCAATGCCACCTGGCCTCCGGTGACCTTGCTGGTCCTCGCCATCTGTGGGATCGCCATCGTCGCCGACGGCTACGACGTCGTCATCTACGGCGCCGTCATCCCGTCCCTGCTCCACGAACACGGGTGGGGCCTGACGCCCGCCGGTGCCGGTCTGATCGGTTCGTTCGCGCTGATCGGCATGCTCATCGGAGCCACGACCGTCGGCACGCTCACCGACACGCTGGGCCGGCGCAAGATGCTGATCGTCTGTCTGACCTGGTTCTCGGTGATGACGGGCCTGTGCGCGACCGCGACTTCCCCGGAGGTCTTCGGGCTCTTCCGGTTCCTCGCGGGCATCGGACTCGGCGGCGTACTGCCGACCGCCAGCGCGCTCAGCGGGGAGTATTCGCACCCCAAGGCACGCAACCTGGTGTTCGCGATCATCTTCAGCGGCTTTCCCGTGGGCGGCATCATCGCCGCCCTGGTAGGCATGTCCGTCATTCCCCGGTTCGGTTGGCAGGCGATGTTCCTGCTCGGTCTCCTCCCGCTGGTCCTGGTCGTGCCCGTGGCCCTGAAGTTCCTGCCCGAGTCGATCGCCTTCCTCCGCGCGAAGGGCCGGCACGCCGAGGCGGAGAAGACAGCCCGACGCTGGAACATCGCCCTCGAGGGCACGTCGCAGGAAGGACCGGCACCGACCCGGTCGCCGGCCGCGGCCGGCCCGAGCAGCACGTCGCCCGTGAAAGCCCTGTTCTCGCGCAACTACGTCGTGGCGACCCTGTGCTTCCTGGCCATGTCCTGCCTGTGCCTGTTCATGATCTACGGGTACAACACCTGGCTCCCGGAGATCATGGGGCGGGCCGGCTACTCCTCCGGTTCCGCGCTCGGCTTCCTGCTGATGTTCAACTTCGGTGCTGTCGTCGGCCAGATCCTCATCTCCCTGGCCGCCGACCGGCTCGGCTCGAAGCCGATCATCGTCACGACGTGCCTCCTGGCCGGCCTGGCCGTGGTCCTCCTCAGCCTGCGGCTGCCCACGGCGGTGCTGTACGCGGCCGTTGCGCTCGGGGGTGTCGGAGCGATGGGAACGCAGACGTTCGTCCTCGCCTATGCCTCGAAGTACTACCCGGTACGGATGGGCGCCACAGCATTGGGCTGGACGCTGGGCTTCGGCCGGCTCGGCTCGATGCTCGCCCCACCCCTGCTCGGACTCATCATCGGGGCGGGACTGGCGTACCAGTGGAACTTCTACGCCCTCGCGGTACCCGGCGTCATCGGCGCCGCACTGATCGGACTGGTTCCCCACGCTCCCGGCGACGCGGCACCGGTGGAACACGCGACCGCGGACGGGACGGCACGTTCCCTGCCGGAGCCGACCTGACCCGCACCGGGGTCGTCCTCGACTCGGACGGGGCACCCCAACGGCGTGCCCCGCCGACGGGGTCGGTGAGCGGCTGTCCGCTCACCGGTCCCCGAGTGCCACTGCGTCAGCTCGCCGGCCTTCCGCTGTCGCGGGCGACGAACCCGTGCCTCCCCGAGGCCACACCGTAGGTGGCACGATCACCCCGTACGCCCTGGAACACCGCGCCGTCCCCGGTCACTTGGGCCTTGTGTCCGCCGGTGGGGACCCGGACCTGCGCCGTGGTGCCGGGCGGGAGCTCGACGTCGAGCCGGAACCGGCCGTTCTCGCGGCTCCACCGGACGGACACCACGCCGTACGGGGTGTGGTAGCTGCCCTCGGCACGGGTGAGCCCGCCGACCGGACGGGGGTCGATCACCAGCTCGCGGTAGCCGGCCCTGCCCGGTGCCTGGCGGATGCCGACCAGGCCGCTGTGGAACCATTCCTCGATCTGCAGCAGGATCATGTGGTTCTTGGAGTTGCCCATGTCCCACTGTTCGGGAATGGTCGTCAGACCGTGGGGATTTGCCGTGGTGGGCGCCATGAAGTAGCCGTAGCCGGGGCGGGTGTCCTCCTGGAGGACGTCCCAGAGGACGTCGTCGCGGCCGCCCGCGTGCAGTGCCCTGACGATCGGGGCGAGGCCGATGGTGCCGCCGCTGAGGTGGGGACCACCGCCGAACGGCTGGTGGGCGTAGACGAGTTCGACCAGTGCGGCGAGCACTTTCTCGCGTTCCCCCTCGGGCACCAGGCCCTCGTCCAGCGCGAGCGCCTGTGCGGCCTGCGTCGCCCCGGCACCGCCCTGGCTGCCGTCGGCGGTGTACCGGCCGAGAGCCGCGTTGTAGAAGGCGTCGTTGAAAGCGTCCCTGATGGTGACGGCGAGGTTGCGGTACTCGGACGCGTCGGCATCGCGCCCGATCAGGGCGGCCATCCGGGCCATCCGGTCGGCGATCTGGTGGTAGCCCCAGGTTCCGGTGATGCGGCCGGAGGTGTTTTCGCTCGCGATCCAGTCGGCCAGGGCGGCGTCCACGATGCAGGCGTCCGCCCCGGTGCCGGCCTTCCTTGTCCTGATGTAGTTCAGGAAGGCCTGCATCTGCGGGTATTGACGTGCAACCTCTCCCTGAAGGGAGAGGATTCTGGCCTTCCGGTCCGGAGTCTGCGCCGCTACGCGGCGCGGGCTCCGGCATGGATTCCTTGGCTTCCTGCTTCTTCGCACCCCGCCATGGCCTTCGTCCATGGTCTTCCGGGCGCTCCACAGGCGTGCACCGCTCGTCCAGCGGCGTTCTTCACGTTTACTGCGGCGTTCACGTCACGGTCCAGGTGCGTGCCGCAGGCCGGGCAGTCCCACTCCCTGACGTGGAGGGGTTTGGGTCCGTCCACATGGCCGCAGACCGAGCAGCGGCGGGTGGTCGGCTCGAACCGGCCGATCTTCACAAACGCCCGGCCGTACCGCTCGCACTTGTACTGGAGCATGTCGACGAACGCCGACCAGCCCGCGTCGTGCACGCTCTTGGCCAGCCTCGTACGCGCCATCCCGAACACCGCCAGGTCCTCCACCGCGACTGCTTGGTTCTCGCGGACGATCCGGGTGGACAGCTGGTGCTGGAATTCACGGCGCGCGTCGGCGACCTTCGCGTGGGCACGGGCGACCTTCAGGCGGGCCTTGGCCCGGTTCTTCGATCCCTTCTGCTTGCGGGACAGTTCGCGCTGGGCGCGCTTGAGCTGCTTCTCCGCCCGGCGCAGGAACCGGGGGAGGCGATCTTCGTGCCGTCGGAGAGGACCGCGAAGTGCTTCAGGCCGAGGTCGATGCCGATGGCGGGCAGGCCCTCGGTATCCGGAGCGGCGCGCAGGTCGGCGGTGGGTCGGTCTCGATCACGAAGCTCGCGAAGTACCGCCCGGCCGCATCCTTGATCACGGTGACGCTGGAAGGGGTGGAGGGCAGGGTGCGTGACCAGCGCACTGGTACCTCACCCACGCCCGGCAGGGCGAGACGTCCCTTGTCGGTGATCTTCCATCGGGCATTCTTGGTGAAGCGGATGGACTGCCGGTTGTCTTTGCGGGACTTGAAGGCCGGCGGACCGATCTTCGGTCCCTTGCGCTCGCCCTTCAGGCTGGCGAAGAACGCACTGTAGGCGGCGCCCACATCGCGCAGGGACTGCTGCAGTACGACGGCGGAGACCTCGCCCAGCCAGGCCCGCTGAGGCGTCCGCTTCGCCTGCGTGATCAGCATGGCCGACAACTCGGCCATCGAGGGGGCCTTGCGCCCTTCGGCACGAGCCGCCTCACGCGCGGCGATCGCGTCGTTGTACACCACCCGCGCGCACCCGAACGCCTGGGCCAGCGCGGTGCGCTGCCCCGGCGTGGGGCTGAGGCGGAAGGAGTACCTGAGCTGCATGACGGCCACGATACATACTTGGGTTATGGCCGAGATGCAGAAGATCAGAACTGGCAGGCACTGTGCTTTCGTGATGCATGTTCACTTGGTTTTCGCGACCAAGTTCCGGCACAAGGTGTTCACCGATGCCCATCTGGTGCGGATGGAGGAGATCATGCGGTCGGTGTGCGCGGACTTCGAGTCCGAACTGGTGGAGTTCAACGGCGAGGACAACCACGTCCACCTCCTGGTGAACTTCCCACCCAAGGTCGCCGTCACCAAACTGGTCAACTCGCTCAAGGGAGTCTCCTCCCGCCGTCTGCGCCAGGAGTTTCCGGACCTGGTACGCCACTACTGGCGGGCCAACAAACTGTGGTCGGGGTCCTACTTCGCCGGGACCGTGGGCGGCGCCCCGCTCAGCATCGTCAAGCAGTACATCGAACAGCAGAACCGGCCCGTGTGAGCATCGTCCCGGCTCCGCCAGAACCCGGCTTTCACCGCACTCCGCGCCGTGCGGGACGGACACGCGGTGTCCGGCTCCGCCGGACAGAAATCTGCGACGCTCCGCGTCGCCACGGTCAGATTCGCTTCACACCGGGGTAAACCCCGGTGCACTGCGAACGAATCCCGGTAGCGGAACAGCGGGATCGGCCGCTCGACGAGGGCGTTCCAGGGCGAGGCGCCTGCGGCACCGAAATCGGTCGGCGCCGTCCAGCCGCTGTCGTTGAAGCCGGGTGACCGCCAGCCCGACATGACGGCGGCGGCTCGGGCGTCGTAGAAGACGTTGGACTCGGGCAGCCGGAAGTTCACCTGCGTACCGCTGGTGTTGTTCGAGTAGCCCGGGTGGACGGTGTGCTTCCAGCTGGTGTCGCTGACCAGGCGGGTCGTGGTCGAGCCGGCCTGGATGTCGGACTGGAACAGCAGCCCGCCCCTGCCGCTGCTGTTGCGCGAGAAGCCCTGCTTGCCGAAGTGCCAGACCAGCAGGGCGATCGTGTTGGTGCCGCCGGTGAGGTACGGGGCGAGGTCGATCTCGTCGTAGAAGGTGTCCGTGCGGTTCGGGCCGCGCTTGAGCCCGCCCTCGAAGACCACCAGCGTGCCGTTCACCCACAGCCAGTACTTCGAGTCCGCCGCGATCTGGGTCACGGCCTTCGACGGGGCGGTCGCGAGGGTGAACGATCTGCGGAAGGCCACCCACTGGTTCGTCGTGCTGGACGGCGCCCAGATCCACTTCGCGGTCCAGGAGACCGCGGCGGTCGCCGCCGGTGCGAGGCCGGGAAGAACCAGGGAGCCCAGGGTCGGGGCAAGGGCCACGGCTATGGCGGAGCGCAGGGCGGACCGGCGGGAGACGTTCTGCATCGAGGGGACCTTCCCAGGAGTGCTGCCGGAGGGGACGGTCCGGCTGTGGAGGTGGAACCAAGTGACCTGAATCGATTCAATCCCGTACTCGCAGGCGCGATCCTGAACCCTCCGCAAACCGTGTCAATCCTCCGTGCACGAGGATGGGTAACGTTGCCCGCGGATCCGCCGACCGGGATCACGGTTCCCTCACGACATCAGAGCCGGTGAACGCGCGGGCCACGGTGCAAGGGGCCACGATGGCCGTCGCCCGCCTCGTCGCGTCCGGGTTCGCTCTCGTCACTCCGGCACTGATCGACTGGAGCCCGTCGGGCCTCTACGTCCTGCTGACGGAACCGGGCTACCGGGTCATCCGCGTCGCACCGACCCTGCTCGACGACCTGGACGACGCCTCGGTCCGGCACGAGACACCGTACGGACGCGCGGAAGCGGGCTGGCGGCGCGACGGCGACTGGGTGTCCTTCCACGTCCGGGTCCCGCCGAACACGCGGGCCGTCGTCGATCTGCCCTCCGGGGCGCGCCACGAAGTGGGCAGCGGTACGTACACCTGGGTCGAGCGCCACCCCCGGCCGTCGTCACCGCGCGGCAGGCTGACTCTCGGCAGCGGACTGGACACCGTCATCGACGACCGGGCGGCGTATCAGTCGGTGCTGGACGCCATCCGGGGTATCGACGAGGTGCGCGCGGAGGCGTTCCGCCGTACGACGCGCTGGTGGCGGGGCCGGGAACTGCGCGAACCGCTGGACAAGGCCCCGTTGCCCGTCCTCGCGGCGGTGGAGAAGGCCCTCGCCGACCTGCCGGCCCACGACCGGTGATCCGAGCGCTGCCGTCGGCCGTTGTGCGCGGCCGGCGGCGGTCAGCTCCCGGCCTCGTGCGCCGTTACGCCCTCCAGGGCTGGACCTGGCGGCCGGTGCCATGCAGCCGCAGTACCCGCTCGACGCGACGCCCGTTCGACCGGCATCGAGTACATCATCAGCGAGGAGCGTTTCCGCGGCCCGCCACGCCTGCTTCGAGGATCTCGTGACGACCTGCGGGAAGACGTTCCACACGTGGCAGTACGATCGCGACGACTACCCCTACGGCATTGCGCGGACCGTGCAGACACGCCTTGAGCAGACGGACTTCGGGCGACAGCCGCCGCGCCGGGCTCATCGGGACCGATGGAAGGAACGACCCATGGTCGAGCAGGACGAGCGATTCGATGTTGTCGTACTCGGCTCCGGCCCTGGTGGCTATGTCGCCGCCATCCGCGCCGCCCAGCTGGGCAGGCGCGTCGCCGTCGTCGAGGAGAAGTACTGGGGCGGCGTCTGTCTGAACGTGGGATGCATCCCCACCAAGGCCCTCCTGCGCAACGCCGAGCTCGCCCACATCTTCACCCATGAGGCCAAGACCTTCGGCATCAAGGTCGACGGCCAGGTCTCCTTCGACTACGGCGAGGCCTTCCGCCGCAGCCGCAAGGTCGCCGACGGCCGCGTCAAGGGCGTCCACTACCTGATGAAGAAGAACAAGATCACCGAGTACGACGGCCGCGGTACCTTCCTCGACCCGCACACCCTTCAGGTGGCCGGCTACGACGGCGAGTCCCGCACGCTCGGCTTCGACCACTGCATCATCGCCACCGGCGCCACCCCCAAGCTGCTCCCCGGCACCCGCCGTACCTCCCGCGTGGTGACCTACGAGGAGCAGATCCTCGCCGACGACCTCCCGCGGTCGGTCATCATCGCGGGCGCCGGCGCCATCGGCATCGAATTCGCCTATGTCCTGCACAACTACGGCGTGAAGGTCACCATCGTCGAGTTCCTGGACCGCGTCGCCCCGCTGGAGGATGCCGAGGTCTCCGCCGAACTCGCCCGCCAGTACCGCAAGCTCGGCATCGACGTGCTCACCTCCACCCGCGTCGACGCCATCGACGAGTCCGGGCCCCAGGTTCGCGTCACCGTCACCGGCAAGGACGGCGCCCAGCAGATCCTGGAGGCCGACAAGGTCCTCCAGGCGATCGGATTCGCCCCGAACGTCACCGGCTACGGCCTGGAGAACACCGGCGTCGAGGTCACCGAACGCGGGGCCATCGATGTCGACGGCCGTTGCCGCACCTCCGTCCCGCACATCTACGCCATCGGCGACGTCACCGCCAAGCTGATGCTCGCGCACGCCGCCGAGGCCATGGGCGTGATCGCCGCCGAGACCCTCGCCGGCGCGGAGACCATGGAGCTGGACTACGCGATGATCCCGCGCGCCACGTACTGCCAGCCGCAGATCGCCAGCTTCGGCTACACCGAGGCCCAGGCCCGCGACCTCGGCCATGACGTCAAGGTCGCCAAGTTCCCCTTCACCGCCAACGGCAAGTCCCACGGCCTCGGCGACACCACCGGCTTCGTCAAGCTCATCTCGGACGCCAGGTACGGCGAGCTGATCGGCGGCCATCTGATCGGCCCCGATGTCACCGAACTGCTGCCGGAACTGACCCTGGCCCAGCAGTGGGACCTCACCGTCCACGAGGTCGCCCGCAACGTCCACGCCCACCCCACCCTGGGCGAGGCCGTCAAGGAGGCCGTGCACGGACTGGCCGGCCACATGATCAACATGTGAGCCCAGGCAGCAGCGGGGCCGCATCACGATGGCCAAGGCACCACGGCTCCGCGTCGGAGAGCGGCAGGCCTGACCCGGCGGAGTTCCTGCGCGTACCCTGGGGTGCACGCGGCGGTCGGATCCCGGGAGCTTGCCTTCGCGAGGTTTCCTCGGTTCGAAACCGAGCCGAGGAAACCGCCCTGTCGGCCGCGAGTGGCGCCGCCTGTCCTTCCCCTACCGGTCGGGGGAACTGCGGCCCCGCCACGAACAGGCCGGAGTCCCCCTGGTCGGCGCGGGGAGGCTGAGTACCGCGCCGGAGGTCCTGGTGGGGTTCCGCACGCCGTACCGGGCCGTGGTCACATAGAGGCGGTTCTCCGTGGGGTGCAGACACACCGACGTGGGGTGCGGAGCGGGCACCGTCGTCACCAGGAGCAGGCGGCCGTCGGGGTGGTAGCGGCGGACCGTGCCGGCGCCCCACATCGCGACCCACAGGCAGCCCTCCTCGTCGACGGTCATTCCGTCGGGGCCGCCTTCGCCGGCGCTCGGACGGGCGAAGACCTCGGGGCCGCCGGTGAGATCGCCCGAGACGGGGTCGACCCGGCAGCGGAAGACCGTGCCGGCGGCCGTGTCGGCGAAGTACATGGTCGTGCCGTCGGCGGTGAAGGCCGGCCCGTTGACGATGGTCAGGCCGTCGAGGACGCGTACCACCGTGCCGTCGGGGTCCGTGCGGTAGAGCGAGCCCGCGCCGCAGGTGCCGTCGTAGGCCATGCTGCCGGCCCAGAAGCGGCCCGCGGGGTCCGCGACGCCGTCGTTCATCCTGCTGGGGAGCGGCGTGCGGTCCTCCGGGCGGTCCAGCCACTCCGGTGTGCCGTCGGCCGAGAGCAGTGCGATGCCCGTGCCCGCCGCGGCGATCCACGTGTCCGGCCGGTCCGCCACCGGCGCGACGGCGCCCAAGGGCACGTCCAGGCAGGCGAGTCGGACCGGTCCTGTGGCGTCGCGGAGTTCGAAGAGCCGGCCGCTGAGGATGTCGACGTACAGATACCGGCCGTCGGCCCAGCGGCCGCCTTCGGCGAGTTCGTAGCCGCCGTCCACGACGACCGTCGCGGTCGGCGTTGCCGTTCTTGATGTCATGTCCGGTCTCCTGGGTCAGCGGATGGTCGTGCCGTCCGGCTGGTCGAACAGCCCGAGTTCGTCCCGCGTCGGGAGGCCCTCCCAGTCGCCCCGGGTGGCGACGGCGAAGGCCGCGGTGGTGACGGCTCGGTGCAGTCGGGCGGGGACGTCCGCTCCGTCGAGGAGTCCGGACAGGTATCCCGCGACGAAGGCGTCACCGGCGCCGACCAGGTCGATCGCGTCGACCTGCCGGGCGGGGCAGTCGGTCGCCCCGTCGGCGGTGAAGCTCGTCGCGCCGCGGGCACCGCGCTTGACGACGACCTCGCTGACTCCCGCGGCCGAGAGCTCGCGCACGGCCTCGGATTCGGGCGCGTGGGGCCGTTCCAGCACCAGCGGCAGTTCGTCCTCGGACGCTATGAGCAGGTCGACGTGGGGCAGGATCGGCCTCAGGGCCGCGCGGGCGCGGTCAGCGGACCACAGCCGGGAGCGGTGGTTGACGTCGAGGCATACGGTGCTGCCGGAGTCGTGAGCGGCCGCGGCGGCGGCCAGGACCGCCTCGGCCGCCGACGGGCCGAGCGCCGGGGTGATGCCGGTCAGATGCAGGACCCGGGGGCCGGAGGCCAGGGCGGGCAGGACGTCAGCGGGTGAGACGGCCGAACCGGCCGAACCGGCACGGTAGTAGCTGACGCGCGTCAGCGTGCCCAGGCGGGGTTCGGTGAGGAGCAGGCCCGTGGGCCGACCGGTGTCGTCGGTGACCGCGTGACCGGTGTCGATGCCCTCGGCGCGGAGCGTGCGCAGGACGAGCGCGCCGAGTTCGTCCGCACCGACCCGGCCCGCCCAGCGGACCCGGTGGCCGAGGCGGGCGAGGCCGATGGCGACGTTGGACTCGGCTCCCGCCACGGACAGGCCGAGGCTGCCGCCCAGCCGCAGCGCGCCCTGGGCCCGGAGGGCGGCCATGGTCTCGCCGAAGGTCACCACGTCGGGCGGGGCCTGGCGGTCCGGTGCCGTCACGGCGCCTCCCCCGCCGCCACCCTGCGGAACTCGGCCGCGCGGGCGCGCAGCCCGTCCAGGTCGCCGCCGTCGGCCGCGTCGCCGACGAGGGGTGAGCCGACGCCGACGGCGAGGGCTCCCCGGTCCAGGTAGTCCCGGGCGGCCTGCGCGTCCACGCCGCCGACGGGCACGAAGGGCACCTCGGGGAACGGATCGCGCAGGGCGCGCAGATAGCCGGGGCCGCCGAGGGAGCCGGGGAAGAGTTTGATCGCGTCGGCTCCCCGCGCGAGGGCGAGTTCGATCTCGCTCGGTGTCAGGGCCCCCATCAGCACGGGCACGCCGAGGGACTGCAGCCCGTCGACGAGGGCCGGGGTGACGAGGTAGGAGGCTCCGGCGTCCACGGCGCGGGCGGCGTCGGCGGCCGAGCGCACGGTGCCGGCGCCGAGGAGTGCGTCGGGGCCGAGTTCCGCGCGTGCCCGGGTGATCACGGTCAGGGCGTCGGCGGTGGTGAGTGAGACCTCGACGGCGGCGATGCCCTCGTCGGCGAGGGTGCGTACGGTGTGCAGGGCGGCGGCGGGGTCCTTGCCGCGGACGATCGCCAGCAGGCGGTGGGCGCGGAGCGATTCCACCAGGTTCATGGGCGCGGGCCCTCCTTGGGCGTGGGGTGCGGTGGCCTGGGAGCGGTCACCATTCGGTGAACGCCCCGTCGGCGCCCCGCCATACGGGGTTGCGCCAGCGGTGCCCGGTCCCGGCGGCGCGGCGTACGGCCTTCTCGTCGATGTCGACGCCGAGGCCCGGGCGGGATCCGCGGACGGCGTAGCCGCCGTCGAAGCGGAAGGGTTCGGGGTCCATCACGTACTCGAGCAGGTCGCACTGCTGGTTGTAGTGGATGCCCATGCTCTGTTCCTGGATGAGGAAGTTCGGTACGGAGAAGGCGATCTGGAGGCTGGCGGCCAGGGCGATGGGGCCGAGGGGGCAGTGGGGGGCCATGGTGACGTCGTGCGTCTCGGCCATGGCCGCGATGCGGCGGACCTCGGAGATGCCGCCGGCGTGCGACAGGTCCGGCTGGGCGACGGCGATGCCGCTGGCCAGTACGTCACGGAAGTCCCAGCGGGAGTAGAGGCGTTCGCCGGTGGCGAGGGGGATGCTCGTGGACTCCACCAGGCTGCGCAGCTGGCCCGAGTGCTCCGGCAGGACGGGCTCTTCGACGAACAGCGGCTGCAGGGGTTCCAGCAGGGGCAGCAGGCGGCGTGCCATGGCGGTGGAGACGCGTCCGTGGAAGTCGACGGCGATGTCCCGCTCGTCGCCGAGCACCTCGCGGACGGCCGCCACGCGTTCGACGACCTCGGCGGTGCGTGCCGGGGTGTCGATCGGGGCGAGTTCGGCCGAGGCGTTCATCTTCACCGCGGTGAAGCCCGCCTTCATCTGTTCCTCGGCGAGCTCCGCCACGTCGCTCGGCCGGTCGCCGCCGATCCAGGCGTACATGCGGACGCGTTCGCGGACCGGGCCGCCGAGGAGACGGTGCACCGGGACGCCGTAGGTCTTGCCGGCGATGTCCCACAGGGCCTGGTCGATGCCGGCGACGGCGCTGGAGAGGATGGGGCCGCCGCGGTAGAAGCCGCCCTTGGTGAGCACCTGCCAGTGGTCCTCGATGCGCAGCGGGTCCCGGCCGATGAGGTGGTCGGCCAGTTCGTGGACCGCGGCGCGCACGGTCTCGGCGCGGCCCTCGATCACGGGCTCGCCCCAGCCGGTGATGCCCTCGTCGGTGGCGATGCGCAGGAACAGCCAGCGCGGAGCCACCGGGAACGTCTCAAGTGCGGTTATCTTCAAGGAGCTTCCTCCGGAAGCGTGTCGTTCGCGAGCAGGTCGGGGTCTTCCCCGGCCCGTACGGCCGCGAGGCCGTCGGAGGCCTGGGCCAGCAGTGACTCGACGGCCGCCGCGGCGGCGTCCGGATCTCCCGCTTGGCCCCCGCGCAGCAGTCGGACGGGGTGCGACGGGCCGCGGCGAGCCGGGCTCCGGCGGGCTCGACTATCGCGCGGCCCTCGGCGAGATCCTCCAGGAAGGCGTCGGTCGGCGCGGGGCCGGATGGTCGTACCGCCTGGGTCACCACGTTCTCCGTTTCCGCTCCGGTCCCGTTCGCTGACGCGGCGCACCGTACGCGCCGATCGCACCCCTTTCCCCTCGCCACCTGCGCCCATCATAGCTCTTTTCAATTAATAATGAATATATCTTGACGGGTGGCGGCGACGGTTCAAGACTGACCGCCATGCGAGAGGCAGACTCAGTAGCGATCGACTCCCGGCGGCGCCTGCGCCCGGCCGGAATCGCCTTCGGCGGCGACTACAACCCGGAGCAGTGGCCCGAGGAGGTGTGGGCCGAGGACGTCGCGCTGATGAAGGAGGCGGGCGTCTCCCTGGTGACGGCCGGGATCTTCTCCTGGGCCAGGGTGGAGCCGAGGCCCGGCGAGTACGACTTCGACTGGTTCGACCGGGTGATGGACAACCTCGCCGGGGCGGGTGTCGCCGTGTGCCTGGCCACCATGACGGCGTCCCCGCCGCCGTGGCTGTCCCGGCGGCACCCCGAGATCCTCCCCGAGACCGCCGACGGCCGCACGATGTGGCCCGGCGGACGCCAGCACTACTGTCCCTCCAGCCGCGTCTACCGCGAGCACGCCGTGCGGCTAGTCGAGCGACTGGCCGCCCGGTACGCCGACCACCCCGCGCTGGAGATGTGGCACATCGGCAACGAGTACGGCTGCCACACCCCGATGTGCTGGTGCGAGGAGTCGGCGGCCGACTTCCGGCGCTGGCTGGCCGAGCGGTACGGCGACGTCGGGGCCCTCAACGACGCCTGGTCGACGGCCTTCTGGGCACAGCGCTACGACAGCTTCGACGAGGTGCTGCCGCCCCGGCTCGCGCCGACGTTCCCCAACCCCGCCCAGCAGCTGGACTTCGCCCGGTTCTCCGACGACGCGCTGCTGCAGTGCTACCTGGCGGAGAAGGAGGTCCTGCGGCGGGTCACTCCGGACGTGCCCGTCACGACGAACTTCATCGGCGTGCACAAGCCCGTCGACGCCTTCCGCTGGGCCGCCCAGGAGGACGCCGTCTCGGTCGACGTCTACCAGGACCCGCACGACGAGAACACGCACGTCTCGGCGGGATTCATCTTCGACGTCACCCGCTCCGCCCGGTCCGGTCAGCCGTGGCTGCTGATGGAGCAGGCCCCCAGCGCGGTGAACTGGCGCGACCGCAACGGGCCCAAGCCCCCGGGCGGATGCGGCTGTGGAGCTGGCAGGCGGTCGCCCAGGGCGCCGACGCGGTGCTGTACTTCCAGTGGCGGCAGTCCCGGGGCGGCGCCGAGAAGTACCACTCGGCGATGGTCCCGCACGGCGGCACCGACACCCGTGTCTTCCGTGAAGTGAGCGAGCTGGGACGCGAGTTGGCCTCCCTGCCGCAGATCGCCGGCACCCGGTCCACCGCCGACGTCGCCCTGGTGCTCGACTGGAACAGCTGGTGGGCGCTGGAGCTGGACTCGCACCCGTCCACCGCGCTGAACCAGATGGACATCGCGCTCGCCCACTACCGGCCGCTGTTCGACGCCGGCGTCCCGTGCGACGTCGTACCCCCCGACCGCGACCTGTCCGGCTACCGCCTCGTCGTCGTGCCCAACCTGTACCTGCTGCGGGAACGGGACGCCGAGCGCCTCACCGAGTTCGTCCGAGCCGGCGGCCGTCTGCTGGTGTCGTTCTTCTCCGGCATCGTCGACGACTGCGACCGGGTGCACCTGGGCGGCTACCCCGCGCCGCTGCGCGAGGTACTGGGCCTGCGCGTCGAGGAGTTCTGGCCGCTGGCGGAGCAGGACACGGTGGACGTCCGGCACCAGGACGGCACGGTCAGCAGCGCCGGCCTGTGGTCGGAGGCCGTCGTGCCGGAAGGGGCGCTGGCGGTGGCCGACTTCGGATCCGGGCCGCTGGCGGGGCGGCCGGCGATCACCCGCCACTCCTTCGGCGCGGGAGAGGCGTGGTACGTCGCGACGCGTCTCACGCCGGAGGCCATGCGGGCGCTGACGGAGGACGTGTGCCGTTCGGCGTCCGTCGGCCCCGTGCTGGCCGGACTTCCCGGCCAGGTCCAGGCGACCATGCGCGAGGGCGACGGCGGACGGTTCGTCTTCCTGCTCAACCACGGACAGGAGGAGGCCGACATCAGGCTGCCCGGGCCGATGACCGACGCCCTGGCCCGGGAGGCGGCCCCCACCGACCGCCTCACGCTGCCGGCAGCCGGAGTGGCCGTACTGGTCGGGCCCTAGACGACCGAGCTCAAGACAAGGGACGTACATGAACAGCTCACCACCCTCGCGGAGGTCCGTGCTGCGGTGGGGTGCCGGTGCGGCCGGGGCGCTCGCCTCGGTCCCGGCCCTCACCGCCTGCGGACAGACCGTCGGAGCCGCCCGCGCGACCCGGCAGCAAACCGCACGCCCCGGCCAGAAGGTGAGACTCGTCTTCTGGACCTGGGTGCCGATGCAGAAGACCGTCGACCTGTGGAACCGGACGCACCCCGACGTCCAGGTCGAGATGCAGACCATCCCCCAGAACGTGACGGGCGGCTACCAGAAGATGCACGCCTCGCTGACGGCCGGGAACCCTCCCGACCTGGCCCAGGTCGAGTACCACGAGCTTCCCAGCTTCATGCTGGTCAACGGTCTGACGAACCTGAGCGAGTACGGTGCCGACGAACTGCGCGACAGCTACGTGCCGTGGCAGTGGCAGCAGGGCGTCTTCGACGGCAAGGTCTACACCGTCCCTCAGGCGTCGGGCCCGATGGGACTCTTCTACCGCCGGGACCTCTTCGCGAAGTGGGGCATCGAGACGCCCGCCACCTGGGCTCAGTTCGAACAGGCTGCCCGTGTGGTCAAGGCCCGCGGCAACGGTGCCAGGCTGTGCGCGTTCGCGCCCAACCAGCCCACCTGGTTCGCCGCGATGTGCTGGCAGCGCGGCGCCCGCTGGGTGCGTACCGAGGACGACACCTGGGTCGTCGACATGGACGACGATCTCTCCCGTGAGGTCGCGGAGTACTGGGAGAGGATGGTCCGCGACGACCTCGTCTTCGTCGAACCCGACATGTCCAACGCCTGGTACAAACACGTCCAGACCGGACAGATCTCCGCCTGGGTCGGTCCGCAGTGGGGCGACGCCCTGCTGCGCGGGAACGCGCCGGGCACCGCGGGAAAGTGGCGGGTCGCCCTGCTGCCCCAGTGGAAGGCGGGACAGAAGGCCTCCGCCAACTGGGGCGGTTCGTCCACCGCGATCCTCCAGGGCACCCGGCACCCGCGCGAGGCGCTGCGGTTCGCGCACTGGATCAACGCCGACCGCCGGGCCGTCGACCTGAACGTCTCCGTCGGCTACGGCTGGCCCGCCGCAGCCGGTGTCTTCCGCGGATCGGCGCTCGACAAGCCCGACCCGTTCTTCGGCGGACAGCGGTACAACGACGTGTTCACCGTGTCCGACCGGGCGATCGACACCTCCTGGAAGTGGTCGCCCACCACGGACGCCGACTTCGCCCGGCTCCAGGACGCCTTCGGCGCCGCCATCGCCGGAGGAGGCACCCTCACCGGTGCGCTGGCCGACGCCCAGCACAGCACCGTGGACAACCTGCGGGCGAAGGGCCTGAAGGCGAGGAGCGCGCGATGAGCACCACGATCAACCGGACGAAGAAGCCCGGACCGAGCAGCCGCGGACGCTCCGCTCGTCCCGACCGGGCGGCATGGGGGTTCCTGCTCCCCTTCGTCGCCCTCTTCCTGTTCACCTTCGTCCTTCCACTCGGCTACGCGGTCTACCAGAGCCTGCTCACACCGGTGCGCTCCGGCCCGCTGGGCCTGGGCCCGGCCACCCTCGGCTTCGCCGGACTGGACAACTACGCCCTGGCCCTGCAGCAGTCGGCCTTCCTGGAGAGCTTCGCGCGGGTGCTGCTCTTCGGCCTGGTGCAGATCCCGGTGATGCTGCTGCTGTCCACCGCGCTGGCACTGGCACTCGACACGCTCTCCCACCGCTGGGCAGGCATCCTGCGTGCCGCCTACTTCCTGCCGTACGGCGTCCCCGGCGTCATCGCCTCGATCCTGTGGGGCTTCCTGTACGTGCCCGGCGTGAGCCCGCTCACCGACCTGCTCGGCAGGGTCGGGCTCGCCCCCGACTTCCTCGGCTACGACACCGCGCTGTGGTCCATCGCCAACATCGTGATCTGGGAGTTCGCCGGCTACAACATGCTGGTGATCGTCGCCCAGCTCAAGGCGATCCCCCAGGAGCTCTACGAGGCCGCCCGCATCGACGGGGCGAGTGCGTGGCAGACGGCGATGCGGATCAAGCTGCCGCTCGCCCGGCCGGCCCTGGTGCTCACCGGCGTGTTCTCCATCATCGGAACGCTGCAGCTGTTCGCCGAACCGCTGGTCATCAAGCCGCTGACCCCGGCGGTCACCAACTCGTACACACCGAACCTGAGCGCGTACAACGAGGCGTTCGCCAACAACAACATCTACCTCGCCGCGGCCGAGTCGGTGATCCTCGCCCTGGTGGCGAGCGTGCTGTCCTTCGGCTTCCTCAGCCTGGTGAACCGCAGGAAAGGAAGGGATGCACGGTGAGCGTGTCCACACCCCACACCGAGAAACCGGCAACCGCCTCCGCCCCCGTTCCGCAGCCGGCCGGTCGAGGCCGTGACAGCGGTCCGCGCCGTGGCGTGCAGCCCTCGCGGATCCTGCTGGTCGCCCTGCTGACCGTCGCGGCGCTCTACTTCCTGCTGCCCGTCTACTGGCTGGTGGTGGCCTCCACCAAGAGCAGCGCCGACCTCTTCGGCACCTTCGGCCTGTGGTTCTCCGATCCGCAGTGGCTGGACAACCTGTCGAAGGTCTTCTCCTACGGCGACGGCATCTTCTGGAGCTGGACCTTCAACAGCGTCCTGTACGCGGGGGTGGGCGGTGTGCTGGCCACCCTGCTGGCGGGCGCCGCCGGCTACGCCCTCGCCGTGTACCGGTTCCGCGGTCGGGAGGCGGTCTTCAGGGTCGTACTCGCCGGTGTGCTGCTTCCCAGTACCGCGCTCGCACTGCCGCTGTATCTGCTGTTCAGCAAGGTGGGCCTGGCCAACACCTACTGGGCGGTGCTGATCCCCAGCGTCGTCAGCCCGTTCGGGGTGTATCTGTGCCGTATCTACGCGGAGGCGGCGGTCCCGGCCGAGATGCTGGAGGCGGCCCGCGTCGACGGCGCCGGCGAGTGGCGGATCTTCGGCACCCTGGTGCTGCGCACCATGACACCGGCGCTCGTGACCGTCTTCCTCTTCCAGTTCGTCGGCATCTGGAACAACTACTTCCTGCCGCTGGTCATGCTCTCGGACGACCGCAAGTACCCGATCACCCTGGGCCTGACGACCTGGCAGGCGGCGGCCAACCGCATTCCCGAGCTCAACCAGCTCACGGTGGGCGGGGCGTTCCTGTCGGTCCTTCCGCTGGCGGCGGCCATGCTCGTCCTCCAGCGGTACTGGCGTTCAGGTCTCACCCAGGGCAGCGTCAAGGGCTGAGGAGTGCGGTCGTCGAGGTCACCCGGCCTGTGGGCCGGCCGCCTTCCGGAACGCCTCGTGGACGAGCTTCGGCCGCTCCTCGGCGAAGGTCAGCAGGCCCATGACGGAGATGCCGTTGTAGGACTGGTTGTACCCGGCCCGCTGCTTGTAGTCCTTGAGGACCCAGTAGGTGAAACCGGCGACGAACGCGCTGCGCTCGACCACCTGGGTCCAGTGGGCGGTGAAGCGGGCCGCCTGCCACTCCTCGGTGCCCTCGGTGGTGTCGGGGCCGTGGGTGCCGGCCACGGCCCAGGTGCCGTTCTCCGTGATCAGGATCGGCTTGCCGGGGTACTTCGCGTGCACCGCGTCCAGTGTGGGACCGAGGTCGGAGTCCTCACCGTAGAAGTAGCCGAAGTACTCGTTGAACCCGATGACGTCGGCGAGGTCGAAGGCCGGGTCGTTGCTGGTGTTCGACGCCCACGTCACGGGGCGGGCGGTGAGGTCGACCGACTTCACCGCCGCCTTCATGTCGGCGAGCCAGGCCCGGTAGACCGGGGCGCCGCCCGCGTCGATCTCCGACTCGTTCTGCAGCCCCCAGAGGATCACCGACGGGTGGTTGTGCTGGTTCCACGCCATCGTCAGGGCCAGGGCGCGGGCGAGGCCGTAGCGTTCGGTCTGGAGCTTCTCCTGGGCGGTGTTGAGCCACATGGTGTCGATGTCGTCCATCACCAGCATGCCGTGCTCGTCCGCCCAGTCGTAGACGTACGGGTGGCGGTTGTAGACGCAGTTGCGGATGAAGCCGGCGCCCACGGCCTTGATGTGGCCCAGTTCGCGGTCGTACTCGGCGGGTGTCATCGCCCTGCCGTGCGCGGCCGTCTCCTCGTGCCAGTTGAGGCCCTTGAGGAAGAGGGGCTTGTCGTTCAGCCGCAACCGCGCGTCGCGGATGGTGAGTTCGCGTATGCCGTAGACGGTGGACAGGGTGTCCACGCGGGGGCCCGAGGGCCTTGTGGCGGTGAGGGTGGCGCGGGCGGTGAGCGTGTGCGGCGCGGCCGGGCTCCATCGGGGGGCGCGAGGCACACGGACCGTGACGCCGACGACACCGGCCGAGCGGGCGGCGATCCGGGCGGCGACCACGGCCGGCCGGCCCCCGCTCCCCCGGCCGGGATCCAGGGTGAGCCATCCGTCGAAGTCGGAGGCTCCGTGGTTCTCGACGACCGCGCGCGCCTCGACGTGCCCGTCGGCTC
The DNA here is from genome assembly GCA_018195615.1 of Streptomyces tuirus. Lineage (GTDB taxonomy): Bacteria > Actinomycetota > Actinomycetes > Streptomycetales > Streptomycetaceae > Streptomyces > Streptomyces tuirus_A. The sequence goes on from JAGTPG010000002.1 coordinate 1,016,230, forward strand.
CGGCCACGAGCACCTTGGCGATGGTGACCCGGGGAACCGCCTCGATCCAGGCCGACCGGGTCAGGCCCGCGTAGGGCCAGTGGTCGACGGGCTTGTACGGGATCTCGTGGTCGTCGGTGACCGGCTGCGAAGTCGGGGCCGTGTAGTCGGTGTAGCTCGCCCGGCGGAAGACCCGTACGGCGAGCGTCTGGCGCCTGCCGGGGCGGAGCGCCCCTGCCACCGGAAGCGCGAAGGGCGAGTTGGCCCCCTCGTGCTTGCCGAGGTGCACGCCGTCGAGCCAGACCTCGGCGCTGTAGCCGGCCGCGAGGAAGGCGATGCGCACGTGCCGGTCTCGCCAGGAGCCGGGGACGTCCACGACGGTGCGGTACCAGGCGTAGCCGTCGGCGAACGCCGTGCCCTTGCCGAAGGGGGCGGTCTCGGAGCCGAATCCTGGCGTGTCCAGCAGGTCCCAGGCCGACGGCACGTCGACCAGGTCCCACGCCCGGTCGTCGAAGTCCGGGGACTGCCAGCCGTCGCCGAGTCCCTGGTTGCCGGGGTCGAAGCGGAAACGCCACCGCCGGTCCAGGGACAGGTAGGCGCGGGTGGGCTCGCGGGTGCGCCAGCCGTCGAAGGCGGGGAGCACCGTGCCGTACTGGAAGACGACGCCGGTGCCGCCGACCTCGCGCACGTGGGTTCCGGAGGGCTCGGTGGCCGGGTGGGGGTCGAGCACCGGGCCGCCGTCCGCGGCTCGGGCCTGCTGGGGCCAGGCCGGCAGGGCGACCAGGCCGGCCGCGCCGAGTGCCGTGACGACGGTGCGCCGGGTCGGATGTGCGTGGCTGGGTTCGTTCATGGCAGAAGCCTGGGGAGCCGCCCCCACCCTGTCAAGGAGTATTCATAAATAATGCATTGAGTTAGCGTGGCTTCATGACCGCACCGCAGCAAGCCACCGAGAGCCGACTCGCCATCACCCTGTGGGACTTCAGCTGGTACACCCAGGCCGGGCCCGGCGAGCCCTTCGCCGACCTCGACCGCGCCTTCGCCGAGGCCGTGGACCGGGGCTTCAACACCGTGCGCGTCTGCGCCATGCCGTTCCTGCTGTTCTCCGGCCGCGTCCCCGCCCGGAGTCGCTGCGGGTCCGGGGCCTCGGCGAGCAGTTCGGGCAGCGCACCCGCTGGTACAACGTGCGCGGCGGCTATCCGCTGGACGGCCGCCGGCGGCTCGTCGAACTGTTCGAGGCGGCCGCCCGGCACGACTGCCGGGTGATCGTCTCCTCGTGGGAGTACCAGCAGTCGCCCAGCTTCGCCGACACCGACGCCTGGCACCGCGCGCTGGCGGCCGTTCCGGGCCCGGACCGGGCCGAGGTGGTGGCCGAGGCGCTCGCCGGGCTGCTGGACTTCCTCACCGAGCGCGGACTGGCCGACCGCGTCGCCTACGTCGAAGTGCACAACGAGGTCGACAACTGCTCCCTCGTACCGGACGACGGCGCCACCCACTACGCCCGGCTGCGCGGCCCCCTCGACCGCGCGGTGAAGCTGCTGCGGGCACGCCACCCAGGCATTCCCGTCACCTACTCGCTCGGCGAGCCCTGGCCGGACGAGCTCGACGACCTTCCGCAGCAGGCCCAGATCGCGCACTTCCACTTCTACGTCTACGGCGTGCTCGGCGCGCTGTACGAGGCGGTGGGGCTCGGCCACGGCACGGAACCGGCGCCCCGGACGGCCACCTGGCCCACTCCGGAACTGGCCGGAATGCTGCGCCCGGACGCGCCCGCCTTCGCCGGCCACCAGCCGGACGAGCCCTGGCGGCTGGCGGCCACCGGGATCCCGCGCGAACTGTTCTACGCGCACGACTGGGTGGACCCCGACCGCTGGGACCTGTGGCTCTACGAGAACTACGCGGCGCACCGGCAGGCCATGCGCCAGACGCTGGCGGACTGGGTCGACGCCGTCGCCGCCTTCGCCCGCGACCGCGGCATTCCCGCCGTCCTCGGCGAGGGCGTGGTGGGGTACACGCCCCTCCTGGCGCGTTTCGAGGAGGACCCCGTCGGCAGGGACATCGCGGAGTTCGTCGTGGACCGCTGCCTGGCGGCCGGTTTCCACGGCGTCGTCCTGACGTCCAACGCGGCGCCCCACCACCCCATGTGGCACACCGACCGCGACTGGATGCGGCGGCTCAACGCCCGGGTCACCGCGGGCTGAGCGACCGGGAGCCGGGTGGGCGGGTCAGTCGCCGCGCTTGCCCGACAGCCCCGGGGCCACCAGGCCCAGGGCGTGGGCGAGTTCTTCGCGATGCCCCGTCAGGACGTCGGGGGTGACGCCTCGTCCGGCCGTCCGACGGGCGAAGTCGTCGGCCGCGACCTTGAGCACGGCGCTCATGGTGGCGGCCTGCACGCGGATGTCCAACGTGTCGCGCGGCGTGCCCGTGCGTTCGGCGAGCACCTCGGCGAACGTCTCTTCCGCGCGCTCCCGGAGCACCAGGTAGGCGGCGCGCAGCGCGGGTTCGTCCTGGGTCATCCGGACCACGGCCAGGACCGTCTCGATGTCCTCGCCGGACGACGAGTCCAGGACGGGCTGGTAAGCCGCGCGCAGGTGCTCGATCAGGCCCAGCTCGGCCGGCCAGGCGTGCAGCACGACGCGGAAGGCGTCGATCATCTTCGTGAGCAGCGGCTCGACGCAGCTCTCCTTGCTGGGGAACCAGCGCCACAGCGTACGTTCGGAGACCCGGCGGCCCGGGCGATCTGCCCGCCGGAGGTGGCCGCCACACCCTGCTCGGCGAACAGCCGGACGGCGTGCCGGGAGATGTCCAGGCGCTGTCTTCGGCGTTGCTCTTCGCTCACCGGCGGCCGTCCCCGGCGGGGCTCGGGTCCGCTGTCCACCACGGAGTCCTCCATCAGGCGATCCAACCATGCCGACGGCGTCGGCCGACTGACCGAAACTTTAATGTCAGTCGCTGCCAATAAACTGCTACGGTCGGGACGCTCGAAGATCGCATGCGCACATCACAGGAGGAGCGCCATGAGCGTTGCCGCCGAGCGTCAGCAACTTCCCTTCCCGAGGCCGAACGTGCTCGACCTCGCCCCTTGTACGACGTGCTGCGCCGGGAGGCGCCCGTCACGCCGGTCACGACACCGGCCGGAGACCCCGCCTGGCTGGTCACCCGTTTCGAGGAGGTGCGCGACCTGCTCAGCGACAAGCGCTTCGGCCGCTCCCATCCCGAGCCGGAACGAGCGTCCCGCCTGACCAGCGCCGCGGTCCTGGACGGGCCCACAGGCAACTACGAGACCGAGGAGGCCGACCACACGCGGATGCGCCGGCTGCTCACCCCGGCGTTCTCGGCCAAGCGGATGCGGATGCTCTCCGATCACGTCCAGCACCTGGTCGACCGCTGCGTCGACCAGCTGATCACCGAGCATGCCGCCGCCCCCGACCGGGTCGCCGACCTGCAGTCCACACTGGCCTTCCCGCTGCCGGTCGCGGTCATCTGCAGGCTGCTCGGGGTCCCCGAGAGCGACCGCGAGCGCTTCGCCTCCTTGTCGGAGCGCATGTCCGACTACGCCATCGGCGACGCCGCGCACCAGGCGCGGGACGAGTTCAACGAGTACATGACCGGTCTGGCCGAGACCAAGCGCGCACGGCCGGGCGAGGACGTCATCTCCGACCTGGTACAGGCGCAGAGCGCCGACGCGGACTACGACTACGCCGACATGATCCAGCTCTGTGTCGGGCTGCTGTTCGCCGGGCACGAGACCACGGTCAACCGCATCGGTCTGGGCACGCTCTTCCTGCTCACCCGACTCGACCAGTGGCAGGCGCTGACCGCCGATCCCGACGGCCGGGTCAACGCCACCGTCGAGGAGATCATGCGTCTGGGCGCGCCCGGCGACCTCGGTCTGCTGCGGTACGCCCACACCGACGTCGACATCGCCGGTGTCACCATCCGGCGCGGCGACGCCGTGGTCCTGTCGATCAACTCCGCCAACCGCGACGCCTCCGTCTACAGCGACGCCGAGACCTTCGACCCCGACCGCCCCGAACGCGCCCACCTCGGTTTCGGCCACGGTGTGCACTTCTGCATCGGCGCGAGCCTGGCGCGGGTGGAACTGCGCATCGTCTTCGCGACCCTGGCCCGACGGCTGCCGGGTCTGCGGCTCGCCGAGGAACTGGACCGGCTGGAGGTGCGGACCACCCTCACGGGCGGTGTCACGGAGCTTCCCGTGACGTGGTGAACCGCCTGAGGTGACCGGGTGTCAGTGCGACTCGCGGCTCACCTCCGAACCGCTGGATCCGACCAGGAAGTCGAGGTCGGCGCCGGTGTCGGCTTGCTGGACGTGGTCGACGTAGAGGCGTTCCCAGCCGCGGCGTGGGGCGGCGTAACCGTGGACGGTGGCCTCGCTCGGGGTCCGGCGGGCGAGTTCACCGGCGGGTACGTCGACGTCGATGCGGCGGGCTTCGACGTCCAGGGTGATGAAGTCCCCTGTCCGGACCAGGGCGAGGGGGCCGCCCGCCGCGGCCTCCGGGGCCACGTGCAGGACGACCGTGCCGTACGCGGTACCGCTCATACGGCCGTCGCAGACGCGGACCATGTCCCGGACGCCCTGTTCCAGCAGCTTCTTCGGCAGGGGCATGTTGGAGACCTCGGGCATGCCCGGGTAGCCCTTGGGACCACAGCCCCGCAGGACGAGGACGGAGTCGGCGTCGACCTCGAGTCCGGGGTCGTCGATACGGGCGTGGAAGTCCTCGACGGAGTCGAAGACGACGGCCCTGCCTCGGTGCCGGAGGAGGTGCGGGGAGGCAGCGGCCGGTTTGATCAGCGCGCCGTCGGGGGCGAGGTTGCCGCGCAGGACAGCGATGCCGCCCTCGGCGACGAGCGGCTCGGCGCGGGTGCGGATGACCTCGCCGTCCCAGATCTCGGCATCGTCGAGGAAGCCGGCCAGCGGTCTGCCGGTGACGGTCAGCGCCTCGGGGTCCAGCAGGTCGCGCACCTCGCGCAGGACGGCGAGCAGACCGCCGGCGCGGTGGAAGTCCTCCATGAGGAAGCGGCCGGCCGGCTGGAGGTCCACCAGGACGGGCACGCGGGAGCCGATGCGGTCGAAGTCGTCGAGCGTCAGGTCGATGCCCAACCGGCCCGCGATGGCCAGCAGATGGACCACGGCGTTGGTCGAGCCGCCGATGGCGGCCAGCGCGACGATCGCGTTCCGGAAGGACCCCTCGGTGAGGAACGTCCCGGGTCGCCGGTCGGCGCCCACCATGTCCACCGCCAGCCGTCCGGTGCGGTGCGCGGCCTCCAGCAGGCGGCTGTCGGGGCGGGGGTGCCGGCGGTACCGGGGACTACCGTGCCGAGGGCCTCGGCCACCAGCGCCATCGTCGAGGCGGTGCCCATCGTGTTGCAGTGGCCGCGGCTGCGGATCATCGCCGACTCGGAGCGGGTGAACTGCTCCTCGGAGAGCGTCCCCGCGCGGACCTCCTCCGACAGCTTCCACACACCGGTGCCGCAGCCCAGCAGGCCGCCGCGGAACGTGCCGTTGAGCATCGGGCCGCCGGGGACCACGACCGCGGGGAGATCCACCGAGGCCGCCGCCATGAGCAGCGACGGGATCGTCTTGTCGCAGCCGCCGAGCAGGACCACGCCGTCGATGGGGTTGGCCCGCAGCATCTCCTCCGTGGCCATCGCGGCCATGTTCCGCCACAGCATGGCCGTGGGCCGCACCTGCGTCTCCCCCAGCGACACCACCGGCAGGTCCAGCGGGATGCCGCCCGCCTCGTACACGCCGCCCCGTACCGAGGCCGCGACCTCGTTCAGGTGCGCGTTGCAAGGGGTCAGGTCCGAGGCGGTGTTGGCGATGGCGATCTGCGGCCGGCCGGTGAAGGCGTCGGCCGGTACTCCGCGCCGCATCCACGCCCGGTGGATGTAGGCGTTGCGGTCCTGTCCCTCGTACCACTGTGCGCTGCGAAGCTTCTCCATGGAGCCCTTCCGGTAGACGGTACGGAGGTCTACATTCTGGAACGCCATGAGCAGCATGGGGAGACGCACGAGGGGTCGGCACGCTCGGTGAAGTCCGCGAACTGCTCGCCCCACTGGGGCGAGCCCCACTCCTGAGGCCCTGTCATGCGCGCCTTCGTCCTGACCGCACCCGGCGCCTACGAGGTCCAGGACCTTCCGGCGCCGGTGGCCGGAGCCGGGGAAGTCGTCGTCGACGTGGAGCGGGTCGGTGTGTGCGGCACCGACGTGGAGTTCTTCACCGGGGCCATGGCCTACCTGCACCAGGGACACTCCGCCTACCCGATGCGGCCGGGCCACGAGTGGGCCGGGCGCGTGGCGGCGGTCGGGGACGGTGTCGACCCCGGCTGGCTGGGCCGCCGCGTCATGGGCGACACCATGCTCGGCTGCGGGACCTGCCGCCGCTGTCTGCGCGGCCGCCCGCACGTGTGCGAGCAGCGCCAGGAGGTCGGCGTCCGCGGGGGCCGGCCCGGCGCGCTGGCGGAGCGACTCGCCGTGCCCGCCTCCTCGTTGCACGCCCTGCCCGACTCCGTCGACCCGGTCCTCGGAGCGCTCGTGGAGCCGGGCGGCAACGCCCTGCGCGCCGCACAGGCCGCCGCGACGCACCCCGGGGACCGCGCCCTCGTCCTCGGCCCGGGGACGATCGGGCTGCTGGTCGCGATGTTCCTGCGCGCCGCCGGTACGGAGGTGCATCTCATGGGCGACACCGAGGGTTCCCTCGACTTCGCCCGCTCCCTCGGCTTCGTCCACGTATGGGCGGAGGACTCCCTGCCGGACGTGCCCTTCGACGCGGTGATCGACGCCTCGAACGCCGCCCGGCTGCCGGACCTGGCCCTGGAGTCGGTCGAGCCAGGGGGCCGCCTCGTGTACATCGGGCTGGCCGGCGAGCCCAGCGGGATCGACACCCGCACGCTCGTCCTCAAGGACGTGACCGCGACAGGTGTGCTGTCCGCCTCCCCCGGCCTCGACGCCACCATCCGGGCATACGCCGCCGGACGGGTCGACCCCAGGCCGCTCGTCGCTGCCACCGTGGGCCTCGACGAGGTGGGCCCCGTCCTCGCGGGCGACCGCCCGGCCGGCGCGGGACCCGGCCCCAAGATCCATGTCGAACCCTGAGGGTCCGGCGTCGGTCACCTGCTGCCCGCTCGTGCTGTGGCGGAGGGGGTGCGCAGGGCCAGGAGGGCGACGTCGTCGTCGTTGTCCGGGGGGCGGACGCGGCGCAGCAGGTGGTCGGTGAAGGAGGAGAGGGGGCGGTGGGCGAGGGCGGCGGAGTGCCGGCGCAGTCGGTTCAGCCCCTCGTCGAGGGAGTGGCCGGGTTCTTCGATGAGACCGTCGGTGTACAGCATGAGCGTGGAGCCGGGCGGCAGCAGGGTCGTGGCGTCCGGGCGCGAGGTGGCGGCTCCGGCGCCCAGGACGATGCCGTGACCGTCGGTGAGGTAACTCGCCAGACCGTCGCGGCTGATCAGCAGGGGCGGAGGGTGCCCGGCGTTGGTCCAGGACAGCTGCCACTGGCCGTCGTCCGCCGGTTCGATCCGGGCGAAGATCATCGTGGCCATGGCGACGTCCGTGATGTGCTGGAGCGCCTCGTCCAGCCGTGTGACGATCCGGCTGGGGGGTTCGTGCTGGGACCAGGCGTAGGCGCGCAGCATGTTGCGCACCTGCGCCATGCCGGCCGCCGCCTCCAGGTCGTGCCCGACGACGTCTCCGACGGCCAGGGCGGTGGATCCGTCGGACAGCGGGAAGGCGTCGTACCAGTCGCCACCGACCTGTGAGGCGTCGGGTGCGGGCAGGTAGCGGACGGTCATCTGCAGGTCCGGGACGCTCGGCATCTGGGGCAGCAGATGGTTCTGCATGGTCTCGGCGACCTTGCGCTGACGCTGGTACAGGCGGGCGTTGTCCAGGGCGAGTCCGGCCCGGCGCGCGATGTCCTCGACCAGGGGAGATCGGCGGGGGTGAAGGCGACCGGGTCCTCGGCGCGGCCCAGGGTCAGGGCTCCCAGGACCGCGCGCGTGCTGCGGAGGGGCGCGATGGCTGCCGAGTGCATGCCGGTGGTGTCGAACAGACGGCGTTGCTCGACCGCGATACCGGAATCCGGCGTCCCCTGGTAGGTGCTGGGCCCGGCCACCGTGGAGGCGACGCCGCGCAGAGCTCTGGACAAGGGCATCTGGGACTCCTCCGGGACGGGCGGCATGGGGCCCTGGAGGTCGTCTCGGTGCACGAGCGTGCCGCCTTCGGCGTGGACGACGACGCTACGCCACACCTCGTCGCGTTCGGTGATCAGGTCGATGACCGCCCAGTCGGCCAGCCGGGGCACGACCAGCCTCACCAGGCGTTCCAGTGCCTCGTCCACGTCGAGGGTGGAGGTCAGCTGCGCGGTGGCCTCGGCCAGCAGGGCCAGGCGTTCCAGTTCGGGCAGCGACCCGGCCGCCGGATCCGGCCGCGGGTCGGTCTCCCGCTCGTGTTCGACGGTGTGGAAGAGGACGAGCGTGCCGGCTCCGTCGTCCCCGATGTCGTACGGGGTGATCAGCCAGGAGATGGGCAGCACGGAACCGTCCCCGCGGGCGAAGTAGTCCTCCGCGGCCTGTGCGGTCCGCCCGGCGTGGAAGGCCTGCCGCATTCTGCATCGGGTCCTCGGCAGCGGCTGCCCGTGGGCGTCCCGGTGCAGCAGGTCGTGCGCGTCATGACCCAGCAGTTCCTCAGCGGTCCGGGCCAGCACGTCCTGGGCGCGGGCGTTGGCGGCGAGGATGCGGCCCTCCTCGTCCACGACGTAGGCCCCGGTACCGATGGCCTCCAGCTTGCGGATCAGCGACGCGGCGGGCACGGCCGGCGGCTGCCGCGTGACCGTCTCCGTACGCTCCGGCCCTGCCATGTCGTCGCCTCCTCGCTGATCGACCGCCCCTGTCGAATGTCGGCGCACCCCCCGCGGATGCCCTCCGGCGTGCCTTCCCGTGTGCCCCGTGAGGCCGAAAGCAGCCTCGCCTGGCTCTGCCACCTGGAGTGGCTTTTCTCAGGACGCCGGAGCTGCCCGGGGTATGCGTGATCCGCACCCGGGTAAACGCACGGCGGAAGTGCCCCGTCAGGGGCGAAGACAACGAAAGAGCCTCCGCATGGTCACTCCGCTTGGGAAGCAGGCGGCAGATCGGCAGGGCCCGGACGAGTACGCCATGCTGCGCTTCGGCGCGGCCTGGGGCGACGGGGCGGCAAGCGCCTTCGACGCACGCCTGGCCCTGCACGCCTTCCTCGCCCACGGTCCGCACACCGCCCCCGCACTGATTCCGGCCTCTCTGGCCGTGGACGCCGAACTCGTCGTCAGCGAGCTGGTCACCAATGCCATCCGGCATGCTCCCGGCCCTTGTGAGCTGATCCTGCAACTGTTCCGGGGAAGGCTGGCCATCACGGTGTGGGACACATCGGCGGAGCAGCCCACGGTGCGCGAGGGTGACCGGTGCCGTGTCGGCGGCCATGGACTGCGCCTGGTGCACACGGTCAGCGACCGGGTGGCCGTGGCACCCCGCGCCACGGGGAAGCAGATCACCGCCTATCTGCGTCTGGCCCCGAGCGACGGGGCGAACGGCGGTACGGGAGGGCCGTTCTGGCGGCCGGGTGATTTCCGTTTCCCTCCTCGGCGGAGCCCCCGGGCGATCAGCTCTGCCGGGCGTGCATGGGGCTGTTGGCGACGTCGTCCGGGCAGGTGGCGTGCGGCCGGCGCATCCGCCGGTCGCGCCTCCAGTCGGAGGCCGCGAGGGCCAGGGACGCCGCCATGCCGACGAGTCCGGCGCCCAGTGCCGCGACGAGGGCGCCGCGGTAGTCGTCGTCGCCGAGCACGAGGTAGAAGAGGCCGGGCAGGGCGGCGGTGCCCACCGCGGCGCCGAGCCGCTGTCCGGTCTGCAGGGCGCCGCCCGCAGCGCCCGCCATGTGCACCGGTACGTCGCGCAGCGTCATGGTGATGTTGGGAGAGATCACGCAGCCGCTGCCGACGCCGCCGAGGAACAGCACCGGGGCGGCGACCCACGGCGCGACGTCGAGGGGTGCGAAGCGGAGCAGCAGCGCGGTGCCGCCCAGGCCGACGATCACGGCCGCGAGGCCGCCCACGGTGAGCACACGGCCGAGCCGGTCCACCAGGCGGCCGGCGACCGCGGCCGCCCAGGCCGAGCCGACGGCGAAGGGTGTCACGGCGAGGCCGGACCGGAGCGGCGAGAAGCCCAGGCCGTCCTGGTAGAAGAGCGCGAAGACCAGCCAGACGCCGCTGAAGCCGACGAAGTAGAGCGTGCCGACGCCGGCGCCGACGGCGTAGCCGCGCACCGTCGTGAACAGGCGCGGGTCGAGCAGCGGCTGGCTGCCCCGGACCACGAGGCGGCGCTGCCACCAGGTGAAGGCGGCGAGGATCGCGGCACCGCCGGGGAACATCCACCACAGCCGGGTCATGCCGCCGGCGCCCGCCTGGACGAGCGGGTACATGAGCGCGAGGACGCCGAGCCCGAGGAGCAGGACACCGGGCAGGTCCACGTGCTGCCGCCCGGACGGCCGGGTGCGGGGCAGCAGACGGCGGCCGAGGAGGACGGCGAGGACGCCGATGGGGACGTTGACGTAGAAGATCCACCGCCAGCCCCCGGCGCCGGAGGCCAGGGCGAGGATGACGCCGCCCACGAGGGGGCCGACGGCGGAGGAGATGCCGACGGTGGCGCCGAAGAAGCCGAAGGCGCGGCCGCGCTCGCCGCCGCGGAACATCTGCTGGATGAGAGCGGAGTTCTGCGGGGCCATGAAGCCGGCGGCCAGCCCCTGGGCGAGGCGGGCCGCCACCAGCAGCGTGATGCTGGGGGCCGCCCCGCAGGCCGCGCTGAAGACCACGAAGCCGCTGAGGGCCAGCAGGAAGATGCGGCGCCGGTCCAGCGCGTCTCCGAGGCGGCCGGCGGTGACCAGCGCGAGAGCGAAGGCGAGGGCGTACCCGGAGACCACCCACTGCACCTGCGCGGGTGAGGCGTGCAGGCCGCGCTGGACGGAGGGCAGGGCGACCACCACGATCGAGACGTCCAGCAGGCTCATGAAGCCGGCCACCAGGGTCACCCACAGGGCCCGCCAGCGGCGCGGATCCGGCTCGTACCCGGCCTCCTGCGCGCCCCGGTCCCGGCCGCCCGCCGCCGCTGCCGTCACATGGGCTCCTCTCACCAGGTGCGCACCATGGCGGACCAAGTTCCCCCGCCGGGGCACAGGACACACCACAGGGTGCGGGCAGCCGCGGGTCTCACCCACAGCACCCGGACATTACCCTCAGTAGTCGTCCGGCTGCCGCGCGAAGAGGTTCGTTTGAGCGCGCGAGATCTGTGCAGGCGTTGTGCTTGGGAGAGACGACCGGCGAAAGGAACGACGTGATGGCGGCGCCCGACAACGAAGAGTCGGTGGATCCCGCAGCCGTGAGACGACACCGGATGCTGTTCCGCGCGATCCAGAAGCGACGGCATCCCAAACTGCGCCGCAGTGACATCACCGTGACCGACGAGTCGGCGGTCAAGCGCGCCACGAAGGCCGCCGCCCTCGGCAACGCGATGGAGTGGTACGACTTCGGCATCTACAGCTATCTGGCGTCGACCATCGGAAGGTCTTCTTCCCTCGGGAGCGACACCGCCCAGCTGCTCAGCTCGTTCGCGACGTTCGCGGTGGCCTTCCTGGTGCGTCCGCTCGGCGGGATGGTGTTCGGGCCGCTCGGCGACAAGGTCGGCCGCAAGCGCATCCTCTCCCTCACCATGATCATGATGGCGGTGGGACCTTCGCCATCGGCCTGGTCCCCTCGCACGCCGTGATCGGTCTCTGGGCCCCGGCCCTGCTGATCTTCTTCCGGCTGGTGCAGGGCTTCTCGACCGGCGGGGAGTACGGCGGCGCGTCGACGTTCATCGCGGAGTACGCGCCCGACAAGCGTCGCGGCTACTTCGGCAGCTTCCTGGAGCTGGGCACGCTCGCCGGCTACGTCGGGGCCTCCGGCCTCGTCGTCGTCCTGCAGAGCGTCCTCAGTGACGAGCAGATGCTGGCGTGGGGCTGGCGCGTCCCGTTCCTGGTCGCGGCACCGCTCGGCTTCATCGGCCTCTACCTGCGGCTCAAGCTGGACGAGACGCCCGCCTTCCAGAAGCTGGAGGGCGGCCAGGTGAAGGCGAGCGAGGCCGCCGACTCCGTGGAGACCTCGGCCGCCGCGGACCTCGGCAAGATCTTCACCCGCTACTGGCGGCCGCTGCTGCTGTGCCTCGCGCTGGTCGCGGCGTACAACATCACCGACTACATGCTGCTCTCGTACATGCCGACGTACCTGTCCGACGAGCTGGGCTACGGCACCAATCACGGGCTGTTGATCCTGCTCGTCGTGATGGTGCTTCAGATGTGTGTCATCAACCAGGTCGGGCGGCTCTCGGACCGCTTCGGGCGCAGGCCGCTGCTGATGACGGGGATGCTCGGGTTCCTCGTGCTCTCCGTGCCGTCCTTCCTGCTCATCCGGCAGGGCAGTGTCGTCCTCATCGCCCTGGGCCTGCTCCTGCTGGGGCTGTCCCTGGTGACGATGCTGGGCACGATGTCGGCGGCCCTCCCGGCGATATTTCCCACGCACGTGCGGTACGGGTCCCTCTCGGTCGCCTACAACGTGGCCACGTCGGTCTTCGGCGGGACAACTCCGCTGGTGATCACCGCTCTGATCAGTGCCTTCGACTCGACGCTCATGCCCGCCTACTACGCCACGGGCGCCGCGGTCATCGGCGTCATCGCCGTCCTGTGCATGCGGGAGACCGCGAACAAGCCCCTGGCGGGCTCACCGCCCTCGGTCGAGACGGAGGCGGAGGCTGCGGAACTCGTCGAGGCACAGGTTCCGCGCCCGAAGTTCTGACCCGCCCGGACAGCGGCAACCGGTCCGGCCGTCCACGCGGAGGCGGAGGCGGCCACCGGCTCGTCCGTCGTCGGGTGTCCAGGCGGGCGGTCGGGAAGGGGGGCGTCGGCCGCCGGACGTATGATCGCGCGGTGGGGACTGGAGGGGGAGCTCGGCGCCGTTCGGCAGGCTGTTGCGGGAGTTACGGCAGAGCCGCCGGCTGACGATCGAGGAGCTGGCCGAGGCGTCGGGCATCTCGGGGCGGGCCATCGGGGACATGGAGCGGGGCCGGAGCCGGCGTCCGCACCGGGGGACCATCACCGCGCTCGCCCAGGGCCTGGATCTGGACGAGGCGGTGCGCGCTGAACTCCTGGGCGCCGCCCGCGCCGCCCGGCCCGGGCCGCAGCCCGCGGAGTCGGTCAGGATCTCGCCGTACACCCTGCCGAGGGGCGTGCGTGACTTCGTCGGCCGGCGGGCGGAACTGAGCGCGCTGCGCGCCCTCGCGCGGGAGGCCGATGAGGGCCGTGCCGGCGCGCCGCCGGCGGCCGTGGTGTGCGGTCCGCCCGGAAGCGGCAAGACCACACTGGCGGTTCGGCTGGCCGAGGAGCTGGCGGCCTCCTGCCCCGACGGAACGTTCCTGGTGGACCTGCGGGGCCTTGACCGGCGACCGCCCCCGGTGGAGCAGGTCCTGCCGGTGCTGCTGGCGTCCTGGGGCGTGGGGGACGCCGAACTGGCCCGGCTCACAGCCGAGGAGCGTCTCGCCCGCTACCACGAGCTCACCGCCGGGCTGCGGGCGGTCCTGGTGCTGGACAACGCAGGCGGCGAGGCGCAGGTCAGACCGCTGCTGCCGCGCGCGGGCGGCTGTTCGTGGTGGTGACGAGCCGCCGTACCCTCGCCGGTCTGGAGGGGGTACGACGCGTCGAACTCGGGGCCCTGGACCGCCAGGAGTCCGCCGCGCTGCTGCGTGCCGTCGTGGGCACGGGGCGCGTGGACGCCGAGCCGGCGGCCGCGAACGTCGTCACCGAGCTGTGCGGTCATCTCCCCTGGCCCTGAGGGTCGCCGCGAACTGGGCCGCCACCCGCGCCCATTGGAGCCTGGCCCGGCTCGCCGACCGGCTGGCCGACGAGGACCGCAGGCTGGACGCGCTCAGCGCGGGCGATCTGCGGGTCAACTCCGCCTTCGCGCTGTCCTACTCTCGCCTCGCCCCGAGGCCGCCCGGATGTTCCGCCTGCTGTCCCTCGTACCGGGAGGGGGCTTCGGCGTCGCGCCGGCCGCCGTGCTCGCCGGGGTGCCGCTGCCCGACGCCGAGGACCTCCTGGAGGAACTGCTGGAGGCGGGGCTGCTGATGACGTCCCGTCAGGACCGCTACCGGCTGCACGACCTGCTGCGCCTGTACGCGGCCTCCCGCCACCGCGCGGAGGACAGCACGGAGAGGTCGTTCGCCGCACGGTCCCGGTTGCGGCACTGGCTGCTGGACACGGCCGTCCTCGCGGGCCGCTGGTACGAGCCGGACTACGGCATGCCACCGGCGGACCCGGGCCGGCTGGTCGCCCTCGACGACCGGGAGCAGGCGGCTCGCTGGATCAGGACCGAGGGCGACTCCTGGCTGGCCGCGTTCCGCGAGGCCGCGGCGAACGGCGAGCACACCAGGGTCGCCGAGGTCGCGGAGGCCATGCACTGGTTCTCCGACCACTGGGTGTCCTGGGGTCACTGGGTCGAGGTCTACGAGCGTGCCGCCGCGGCCGGGCCGCCCTCGGGGACGCCGGTCTGGAGGCGACCCACCGCAACTACCTCGCCTGGGCGTACTGGGCCTGCGCCCGCCGACACGACGAGGCGATGGACGCGGCCCGGTGCGCGCTGCGACTCGCCGAGGCCGCCGGAAACGTCGTCCAGCAGGCGTGGGCGCACACGTATCTCGGCTGGCTGCGGGACGCCGTCGGCGACCTGCCGCCCGCCGCCGCCCACTACCAGCGCGCCATGGAGATGTTCACGGAGGCGGACGACGTCAACGGGTACCTCCAGGTCTCCTGCGGAGTGATCAGGCTGATGCGCGCGACGAGGCGCCCGCAGTCGGCCGTCGAGACCTACCGGGGCATCATGGACACGCTCGCGGACCCCCGCCACCGCGACCGGATCCCGCCCAACGTGCGGGACTTCACCACCTTGTCCGCCGTCTACGCGGTGTCGTTCGTCCATCTCGACCGGGGCACTGGCAGGAGGCGGCCGACGCGCTGCGCACCATCCGCGGGCAGTTCGACGCCCGCGGATGGCACAAGCAGGCGAGCGAGGTCCACCTCCACCTGGCCCACGCTCTGGCCCACCTCGGCGAGCGGGAGGAGGCCGCCGCCGAGTACCGCGCCGTGCTCTGGCTGGAGGGCCTCGTCCCCGCCGAGGTCAGGGACGAGGCCCGCGCGGGCCTGGCCGCTCTGGCCGGGGACCGGCCTGCGCCGCCGCCCCGGTTCACGCTGTGACGGAGGGACCCGGGCGCCCTACGGCTGGACGTCCCCGGCCCGGCGGCCCGTCGTGGAGGCGAAGCCCAGCCAGGTGTGCCGGTTGTTCCACCAGCACCAGCCGACCTTCGGGGCGTTGCGGCGCTCGCTGCCGTCCCGACCGGTGCCGTTGCTGATCCAGATCGCCGGGGTGCGGGCGTCGAGGGTGCCGTTGGGTTTGCGCAGCCGGGAGCCGATGGTCATGAAGCAGTGGTTGCGCTCCAGGACCGCCGGCTCCTGGAGCACCCAGTGGATGCCTTCGCTGAGCAGCAGCGGGCTGCGGTTCTCCTTGGCGAGGGCGGGAAGGGCCTCGTCCGGGCTCCAGTCGGCGAGGTGGTCACCGCGGTCGAGGCCGGTGACGACGTAGAGCGGTGCGTCGGGCAGTTCGATGTCGCAGGGTGCGAAGTCGTCGACGTCGGGCATGTCGGTGACGACGAAGCCAGGTCTGCCCTCACGACGGAGCAGGGGTGCGAGGGCGGAGGCCGGGGCTCTGTCCGGGCGGACGGCGAGCAGGGAGCCGTCGCCGCCCGCCCGGGTCGCTGCGAACGTACGGACCTCGTCGGCGGAGAGCCCGGCGATCTCGTGCACTCCGAGCTCGATCAGCCGCTCGGCCTGCGCGCTCAGTGCCGGGAGTACGGGAAGGACGACGGACGTCTCGGGCGTGGGGTCGGGCACGATGCTCCCTGGGTCGGTGCTGTGGGCGAACTCATGTGCAACGAGTCGGTCCACCGGGACGTTCCCGCCCTGCCGCCTCCGTCCCCGTCAGCAGGACAGGCCGTGCGTCTGCCACTCGCGGGGCGTCACACCGTAGGCCGCGCGGAAGGCACGGCTGAAATGGCTGGGGCTGACGAAACCCAGCGCCGGGCGACGGTGGCGATGCCGTGTCCGAGTGCCGGGGAGCGCAGGAGATCCCGTCGGCACCGCTCCAGTCGCTGCGTGCGGATCCACTCCCCGACCGTCGCTCCCTCCAGCTGGAACAGCTTGTGCAGGTAGCGGACCGACATGAAGTGCGCGGCGGCGATCCCGGGGGGTGAGAGATCCGGGTCGGAGAGGTTGCGCAGGATGTGGTCCTTGACGCGTACGAGGGTGGCCGCGGCGGTCTCCGGAGCCTGGGGGTGAAGCGACCGCTGCGCTCGTTGATCAGCAGCGCCAGCAGGTCGAGCGCGGTGGCCGCGAACTGACGGCCGACGAGGGCGTCGAAGCCCGCCGCCTCGCGGGCCAGGTGCGCGAAGTAGGTCGCCACGAGTGCGGCACCGCCCTCCCGGCCGGAGAACGCCGTGGCGGTCAGCGCCCGCAGATCGTCGTCCCGGACGCGGAGGTCCTCGCGGGGAAGTGGAACGAGGTGAAGCAGAACCTGCTCTGCACCTTCTTCCTGAACAGCCGGGAGGAATCGGAGAGGGAGAAGTCACCGGGCCCTATCCGGGCCTCCCTGCCGTCCTGTTCCTTGAGGGCGCTGCCCCGCTGCTGGAGGGTGAGGATCACGAACTCCTTGCCGTCCCGGATCAGCCGCCTGCTGCGCGTCACCGTCTGCGGGCCCGCCTGGACGTGCGCCACCCGTAAGGAACCCAGCTGGTGGCTGACGATTCTGCCGGGCGACGGATCGTACTCGTGGAGCTGCACCTCGAGCGGTATGAAGGTGCGTGACACCGCGTGATGCCAGCGCTCACCCCGGTCGGCGGCCGGCAGTGACGCGGTGGAAAGGACGACGGACACCTGGTTCCCCCCTGGGCATCGTGCGGGGCCGGCAGTCCTGGTCGACCGCCGGCTCCGTCGATGTCACCATCCCGGGCCGGGCGGGTCCAGGAAGAATCAGGGGAAGAATCCGGTACCGGGCCGGGGCGGCGCCCCGGCGCGCGGTCACTTCGCCAGGAAGGCGAGCAGCGCGGAGTTGACCTCCTGCGCGTGGGTCCAGAGCAGACCGTGCGGGGCGCCCTCGATCTCGACGTACTCCGCGGCCGGCAGAGCCTTGTGGAACTGCCGCGCGGTCCCGTCCACGGGCAGGATGCGGTCGCCGGTGCCGTGCAGGATCAGCGCCGGCACGTCGATCGCCGGGATGTCGGCCCGGAAGTCGGTGTACCAGGTCGACGGGGCGGCGGCCGCCGCGTGGAAGCCGCCGCCCGCGGCGACGTTCCAGCTGTTGCGGACGGCCTCCTCGCTGATCCGGGTGCCCAGGTTCTCGTCGAGGTTGTAGAAGTCCTTGTAGAAGTCGGTGTAGTACGCGTAGCGGTCCGCCTTGACGGCCGCGACGATGCCGTCGAAGAACTCCTTCGGGCGACCCCGCCGGGGTTGTCGTCGGACTTGAGCAGGCAGGGCTCCAGCGAGGCGAGGAAGGCGACCTTGGCGACCCGGTCGGAGCCGTAGCCGGACACGTACCGGGCGACCTCGCCCGTGCCCATCGAGAAGCCGACGAGGACGGCGTCCCGCAGGTCGAGCGTCTCCATCACGGTGTTCAGGTCGGCCGCGAAGGTGTCGTAGTCGTAGCCGGTCGTCGGCTGGGAGGACTGACCGAACCCGCGCCGGTCGTAGGTGATCACGCGGTGGCCGGCGTCGAGCAGCACGGCGGTCTGCCGCTCCCAGGAGTGTCCGTCGAGCGGAAAGCCGTGGATGAGGACGACCGGCTGCCCGGATCCGTGGTCCTCGTAGTAGAGGTCGATGGCGGTGGAGTTCTCCTGGCCCACGGTGATGTACGGCATGCGCTGGTTCCTCGTTTCGGGTGACTGCCCAAAGGGGACGGAGCCACGCTAGGGCCGCAGCTCCGCGGCCGGTTGGCGTGCGGCGCACCGGTACTTGACCGAGAGCGCACGGGGTCCCGGCCCGGCGTGGCACCATCGTCGGCATGCAAGGATTTATGACGCCTGATCAGATTGCCGACCGTAAGTCCCGTGCGCTCGCCGCGGCCGTCGCCGCGGGTCGTGGCCTGGGACTCACGGTGACCGACCCGACCGTGCTGTACGACGTGTTCTCCGTCGTGGTGCATCTCGCTCCGTCGCCCGTGGTGGTACGGGTGCCCACCGTGCTGCCCGCGTACTCCGACCTCGGCTTCCAGGAGGCGCGGCAACGGCAGGAACTCGATGTGGTGGGGTGGCTCGCGGAACAGGGGCACCCGGTGATACCGCCGAGTCCGCTGGTGCCGCGGGAGCCGGTGCGGCGCGACGGTTTCTCCATGACGTTCTGGCAGTTCGTCGAACTGGACAAGAGCGTCGAGCCCGACTACGCGCACAACGCCGCCCTGGTCGCCGATCTGCATGCCGCGCTGCGCGCGTACCCGGGTGAGCTGCCGTTCCTGTCGGCGGCCGAACCGCAGTTCGTCTCCGAGGGACTTGCCGCGCTCGAAGGACGCCCCGACCTTCTCGATCCCGCCGACCTCGATCGCGCGCGGCGCGAGTGGGACGTCCTGGAACCCGTCGTCAGCTCGCGCGCGGCGTTCGAAGAGGCCTTCCCCGGAGTCGAGTTCCAGCCGATCCACGGGGACTCCCCCGCGGCCAACATCGTCTCCGGCAAGGACGGCGAGCTGTACTCCGACTTCGAGCTGACCACGCTCGGACCGGTCGAGTGGGACCTGGCGGCCCTCGGTCCCGACTGCGAGGCGGCGTACAACTCGGCCGCTGAGCGCCTGGGTCTGCGGCGACTTGACGACGGTGTGCTGCGCGTGATCAACGCCGTGGGGATGTCCCGGGCGGTGGCGTGCCTCGCGCTGGCGCCCCAACTGCCCCTGCTCGTGGAGGCGTTGAAGCCGGCGGTCGAGCAGTGGCGGACGATGCCGTTCGCTGGTGGTCTGGACGGCTGAGCGGAAGGGACAGGGGGCTGCTCACTCGGGCAGGGGCCGGTCGTCGACGACGTGCTTCATGACGAGGGTGGAGTTCAGGCGCTGGACGCCGGGCAGTCGGGCGAGCCGCTGGTCGTAGAGCTGCTGGAACGCGGCCAGGTCGGTGGTGGCGACCCGCAGGAGGTAGTCGGGGTCGCCGAACAGACGCTGGGCCTGGAGCACGTGCGGGACGTCGGCCACCCCCTCCTCGAACGCGGAGACAGTGTCGGCGTCCTCCCAGCGCAGGGTGACGAAGACGAGGGCTTCGAAATTGAGGCCCACGGCGGCCGGGTCCACGACCGCCCGGTACCCGCGGATCGCGCCCTCGCGTTCGAGATCGCGGAGCCGGCGGTGGCAGGGCGAGACACTCAGCTTCACCCGGGCGGCCAGCTCGGTCACCGTGAGACGGCCGTCCAGCTGCAGCTCGGTAAGAATTTTCCGGTCCAGGGCATCCATGGAGAAGATTCTGCCCCAGATCCTGCGATCAAGGGGGAAACAAGGGAACACCTTCGGGCCGATCCGGCCTAGCCTTCCTCTCGCGACACATCATGTGAGAGGGACCGATCCATGGACACGACGACCCTGGCCGCGTTTCTGGCAGTGGACCTGCTGCTGGTGTTCACCCCCGGCGCGGACTGGGCGTACGCGATCACGGCGGGCCTCAGGGAACGGTCGGTCGTCCCGCGGTCGCCGGACTGGTAGCCGGATACGCCGGGTACACCCTGCTCGCGGTCGCGGGCCTGGTGGTGATCGTGGCGAGCTCGGCGACCCTGCTCACCGCGCTGACCGTGGCCGGGGCCGGCTACCTGGTGTGGCTCGGCTGGGGCGTGCTGAGGCGGCCGGCCTCCTTGACGGCGTCCGCGGCGGAGATGGGCTCCTCCCGGGTGCGGGTGATGCTCAAGGGGGCCGGGACCAGCGGGCTCAACCCGAAGGCGCTGCTGCTGTACTTCTCGCTGTTCCCGCAGTTCATCGACGCTTCGGGCGGCTGGCCTGTGGCCGCGCAGACGGGACTGCTCGGCGCACTGCACATGACCGCCTGCGCCGTCGTCTACCTCGCCATCGGCGTCCTGGCCCGCACCGTCCTGAGAACCAGGCCCTCCGCGGCCCGGGCGGTCACCCGCGCCTCCGGTGCGCTGATGATCGCCATCGGCGGGATCCTGCTGATGGAACAACTGGCCGCGTGAAGGACACGGTAGGGCGACTCCGACAAGGGTACCCGGCGTCCTTCCCTGCCATGATGGCCGGGGAAGCCGTAAGGGCGTCACATCCGGAGGCACCACCGTGGAGGGACGCGTACCGGAGGACATGGCGGTCGTCGTGGACGCCGGTGGGGCGATCACAGTATGGAGCGACGGCGCTCGCCGACTGCTCGGATACGAACCCGCCGAGATCGTGGGCCGGCCCGCCACCAGCCTGCTCGCCGCCGACCTGCCCGGATCCACGCGACGCCATGTGGCCGACGGGCAGCGGTGGGCGAGTGAGGTGGCGCTCCGGCACCGGGACGGTGACCGGGTCGCGGTACGCCTGCAGGGCACGCCACTGCTGGACGCGGACGGCGGGCGGCTCTGGCTCGTGACCGGCACCGCCCCGGCGCACACGGCCCGGCGCGCCGAGCACGGAGCCCTGGCCCTGTGGGACCTCACGCTCACCCAGCTCCCCGTGCCGGTGGCGGTCTACGACCGTGAGGCCCGGCTCGTGGCCGCCAACGAGACCATGACCCAGGTGATGGGCAGGTCCGAGGAGGAGATGAAGGGCCTGACGCTGTGGGAGATCGAGCCCAGATGGCCCTTCGACGAGTACGACCGCCTCCAGCGGCAGGTCCTGCGCACCGGAGAGATGATCTTCCACGAGGAGCACGGCCAGGCCCCGGGAGAGACCCGGCCGCACGCCTGGTCGATGTTCATGTCGCCGCTGAAGGACGAGTCCGGTGCGGTCCAGGGGTTGTCCGCGACCGTCTTCGACACCACGGAGCAGTACTGGGCCCGCCGCAGGCTGGCGGTGCTCAACGACGCCGGCGTGCGCATCGGGAGCACGCTGGACGTGGCCCGGACGGCCGACGAGCTGGCCGAGGTGGCCGTGAGCGGCTTCGCGGACTTCGTCACCGTGGACCTGCTGGAGTCCGTCGCCCTGGGCGACGAGCCGGAACCGCTGCCGGTGGACGGACCGGTCACCGTGCGCCGTACCGCCCAACGGTCGGTGCTGGAGGGCTGCCCGGAGTCGGTGGTCGCCACGGGCGACACCACGCTCTACCCCGTGGGCACGCTGCCGGCCCGGACGCTGGCCGCCGGCCGGGGCGCCCGGCACCGCCCGGGGGACGCGGGGCTGCGGGAGTGGATCGAGTCCTCACCGGACCGCGCCGAGTCCGTGGCCCAGCACATGATCCACTCGGTGATGATCGTGCCGCTGCGCGCCCGGGGCGTGACCCTGGGCCTGGTGCACTTCCTGCGGCACCGGACGCCGGAGCCCTTCAGCGAGGACGACCTGCTGCTCGCGGAGGAGATCGTCGCCAGAGCGGCGGTGAGCGTCGACAACGCCCGCCGCTACACCCGTGAACTCCGGACGGCGCTGGCGCTCCAGCGCAGCCTCCTCCCCGACCGGCCTCCGGAGCTGGCGGCGATGGACGTCGCCTACCGCTACCTGCCGACCGGTTCGGGAGCGGACATCGGAGGTGACTGGTTCGACGTGATCCCGCTGTCCGGCGCCCGGGTCGCGCTGGTCGTGGGTGACGTGGTGGGTCACGGCATCCAGGCGTCGGCCACGATGGGCCGCCTGCGGACCGCCGTACGGACGCTCGCGGACGTCGATCTCGCCCCCGACGAGCTGCTCACCCAGCTCGACGACCTCGTCATCCGGCTCGACCGGGAAGAGGGCCCGGACGTGCGCGGGCGGGCGGCGGAGCCGTCCGGGCAGGTCGGCGCCACCTGCCTGTACGCCGTGTACGACCCGGTGTCCCGGCGCTGCACCATGGCCCGCGCCGGGCATCCGCCGCCCGCCCTGGTCACGCCCGACGGTGACGTCCGGTTCGTGGATCTTCCCCGGGGCCGCCGTTGGGCCTGGGCGGCCTGCCGTTCGAAGCCGTCGAGGTGGAGGTGGCGGAGAACAGCCTGCTCGCCCTCTACACCGACGGATTGATCGAGGCCGCCGACCATGACATCGAGGTCGGGATCACCCTGCTGCGCCAGGCGCTGAGCAGCCCGGCCGACGAGCTGGAGGAAACCTGTGACCAGGTGCTGCGAGCCGTGCTGGCCGACCGGCCCGCCGACGACATCGTGCTGATGCTGGCCCGGACCGCCGCGCTCGGCGCCGGGCAGGTCCGCACCTGGCAGCTGCCCACGGATCCCGCGGCCGTGGCCCGGGCCCGCAAGATGGCGGTGGAACAGCTGGACGCCTGGGGGCTGACGGAGGCGGCGTTCACCACGGAACTGATCGTCAGCGAGCTGGTCACCAACGCGCTGCGGTACGGCGGCGCCCCCATCGAACTGCGGCTGATCCGCGACTCGGCCCTCATCTGCGAGGTGTCCGACGGCAGCAACACCGCGCCGCACCTGCGCCGGGCGCGGGTCTTCGACGAGGGCGGACGCGGACTGCTGCTCGTCGCCCAGCTCTCCGAACGGTGGGGCAGCCGCCAGACGCCCACGGGCAAGACCATCTGGGCGGAACAGCCCCTGCCCGCCGAGACGTCTCCCTGAGCGGGGGCTACCGCGTGTCGACGATGCCGCCCGTCACCGCGATGACCTCGCCGACCGTGTAGCTGGAGTCGGCGCCGGAGGCCAGATAGACGTAGGTCGGCGCGATCTCCTCCGGCTGGGCGGCGCGTTCCAGCGGGGCCTCGCTGCCGATCCGGGCCAGCCCGTCCGGCGGCATGTGCTGGTCCGCCTCGTTGAGCGGCGTCCAGGTCGGGCCGGGTGCGACCACGTTGGCGCGGACGCCCCGCTTGGCCAGGTGCACGGCGACGGACTTGGTCAGGGTGATCAGCGCGGCCTTGGACGCCGCGTAGTCGATCATCGTCGTACTGCCCTTGAGGGCCTCTTCGGTCGCGGTGGCGATGACGGCGTCGCCGGGCTCCAGGTGCGGCAGGGCCGCCATGAGCAGGTGGAAGTACGCGTAGACGTTCGTCTTGAACGTGAGGTCGAAGTCCTCCGCGGTCAGCTGCTCGAGTTCCAGCTTGCTGTTGAGGTACGCGGCGTTGCTCACCAGGATGTTCAGCCCGCCGTATTCCGCCACCGACCGCTCGACGGCCTCGCGGCAGAACGCCGGATCGGTGAGATCGCCGGGCAGCAGCAGGCAGCGCCGGCCCTGCTCCTCCACCTCGCGCCGCACCAGCTCCGCGTCCACCGTCTCCTCGGGCAGGTGGACGATGGCGACGTCAGCGCCTTCCCGGGCGTACAACAGCGCGACGGCCCGTCCGATACCGGAGTCGCCGCCGGTGATCAGCGCGGCCTTTCCCTCCAGCTTCCCGCTGGCCCGGTAGTGGCTCGCCCGGTAGCGCGGAGCGGTGCGCATGTCGGCCTCCAGGCCGGGCCGCTGCTGCTTGTCGGAGTCGTAGGGCGGGTCGGGTTCGGACACGACCTGGGGTGCGGACTTCTCGGGCTGCACGGCTTCCCTTTCGCCGGTGTTCGTCCACGGCGCGGCCGTTCACCCGGGGCCGCGCCGCTGCTTCCCGCACCGCGTGCCCACAACAGCGGAAGGCAAGTTTCCGCTGGTCGTGAGGGAGGCCACGAGCGAGCCGCGCGTCCGGGCGGCATACCGGCACGTGGAAGGGGTACTCCGCCGACCTCACAGGGCCGGCCCGCGAGCCGGACGCCGCACGTTTCGTCGCAAGGAGAGCCGTGACCGAGGAGCACCATGCCTGAAGAGTCGGCGAAGAACGTCTTCGTCCTCGGGCTCGACGAGGCCAACCTGCCGGTGCTCCGGCAGGTGCCCGGAGCCGATCGACTGCGTTTCCACCAGCTGTTGACCATCGAGGAACTCCAGTTGGGCGAGGTGCACCTGCCCACGCTGTTCGACAAGGCGCGGGGCGTGCTGGACGCGTTCGACGGAAGCATCGACGCGATCGTCGGCTACTGGGACTTCCCGGTCAGCACCCTCGTGCCGATGCTGAGCGAGCGGTACGGCACCCGCAGCACCAGCCTGGAGTCGGTGGTCAAGTGCGAGCACAAGTACTGGAGCCGGCTGGAGCAGCAGAAGGCCACCGACCGGCACCCGGGCTTCGGCCAGGTCGACCTGTCGGCCGAGCCGCCCCGCCCGCCCGAGAACGTGCGGTTCCCCTTGTGGGTCAAGCCGGCGCTCTCCTACTCGTCCGAACTGGCCTTCGGAGTCGATGACGAGGAGGAGTTCCGCAAGGCCGTCGCCGAGATCCGCGACGGCATCTCCCGCATCGGCCGGCCCTTCGAGCACATCCTGGAACGCATCGACCTCCCGCCGGAGATGGACGGCGTGGGCGGCCGGGTCTGTCTGGCCGAGGAGGCGATGTCCGGTGTCCAGGTCGCCGTGGAGGGCTACGTCCACCAGGGGAAGGTGACGGTCTACGGGGTCCTGGACTCCATCCAGTACCCGGACTCCCCCTGCTTCCTGCGCCACCAGTACCCCTCGACGCTGCCGCCGCCGGTGATCGCACAGCTCCACGACGTCAGCGAGCGCGTGATGCGGCAGATCGGCATGGACTCGGCCACCTTCAGCATCGAGTACTTCTACGACCCGCGGACCCAGGAGATCAACCTGCTGGAGATCAACCCTCGGCACTCCCAGTCGCACGCGGAGCTGTTCCAGTACGTCGACGGCGTGTCGAACCACCACTGCATGCTCAGCCTCGCCCTCGGTGACGACCCGCGCATGCCGCACCGCGAGGGCCCGTACGCGATGGCGGCGAAGTGGTACCACCGCTGGTTCACCGACGGCGTGGTGCGCCGGGTGCCCGGGCCCGAGGAGATCGCCCGCATCGAACGTGAGACCCCGGGCGTGCGCATCGAGGTGGTGCCGGAGGAAGGCAGCCGCCTCTCCGGGCTTCCCCAACAGGACAGCTACAGCTACGAGTTGGCGCACATCTTCACCGGCGGGGCGGACGAGGACGAGCTGCGGGAGAAGTTCGACCACTGTGTGGCCGCCCTGGGGCTGGAATTCGACGACGCCCCGCCGGAGTGAAAGCCCCCACGAGAGTAAGGAGCACGTGGGTTCCATGCGTTACGTGACCAACCTGCCCTACGCGACGAAGGAAGAAGAGCACGTCACGATCCCGATGTCCGACGGGGTCCGGCTCTCCGCGCACATCTGGCGGCCCACCTCCTCGGACCAGGAGCCGGTGCCCGCGGTGATGGAGTACATCCCGTACCGCAAGCGCGACCTGACGGCCGTACGCGACTCCATCCACCATCCCTACCTCGCGGGGCACGGCTACGCCTGCGTCCGAGTCGACCTGCGCGGCACCGGCGACTCGGAGGGCGTGCTGCGGGACGAGTACCTGGAACGGGAGCAGGCGGACGCCGAGGAGGTACTGGCCTGGCTCGCCGAGCAGCCCTGGTGCGACGGCGGCACGGGCATGATGGGCATCTCCTGGGGTGCGTTCGCGGCGCTCCAGGTGGCGGCCCGCCGGCCGCCGAGCCTGAAGGCCATCGCCATCGCGTCCTTCACCGACGACCGGCACGCCGACGACATGCACTACATGGGCGGTGCCCTGCTGTCGGACAACCTGGCGGAGGCGGGCACCATGTTCGCCTACGCCACCTGCCCGCCCGACCCGGCCGTGGTCGGCGACCGCTGGCGCGAGATGTGGCAGGAGCGGCTGGAGAACACCGAGCCCTGGGTGCTGGAGTGGCTGCGGCACCAGCGCCGCGACGACTACTGGCGGCACGCCTCGGTCTGCGAGGACTACTCGAGCGTGCGCTGCCCGGTCCTGGCCTCCAGCGGCTGGGCGGACGGCTACTCCAACGCCGTGACCCGGCTGCTCGGCAACCTTGACGTGCCGCGCAAGGGCCTGATCGGCCCCTGGTCGCACAAGTTCCCCCACCTCGGTGAGCCAGGCCCCGCCATCGGCTACCTCCAGGAACTCGTACGTTGGTGGGACCACTGGCTCAAGGGTGTCGACAACGGCGTCATGGACGGCCCCATGCTGCGTACGTGGATGCAGGAGAGCGTCCCGCCCTCCACCGCGTACGAGGAGCGGCCGGGACGCTGGGTGGGCGAGCCGGACTGGCCCTCCCCGCACATTCAGCAGGCCGTCCACCCGCTCACCCGCCACACGATCGGGCCGCCGCGGGACGCGGAAGGGCCGGAGAGCGGCGAGGCGATGACCGTGCGGTCCCCGCTGTCGGTCGGCCAGTTCGCGGGCAAGTGGGCGTCCTACAACGCGCCCCCGGACCTGCCGTACGACCAGCGCGAGGAGGACGGCGGCTCCCTCGTCTTCGACACCGAGCCCCTGACCGAGCAGTTGGAGATCCTCGGCTCACCGACCGTGGAACTCGACCTGTCGGTCAGCGAACCGGTCGCCATGGTGGCCGCGCGGCTGTCCGACGTGAGCCCTGACGGCGCCGCGACCCGCGTCTCGTACGGCATTCTGAACCTGACCCGCCGCGACAGCACGGAGTCCCCCGAGCCGCTGGAGCCGGGCCGCCGCTACCGTGCCACCATCCCGCTGAACGGAGTGGCGCAGGCGTTCCCGCCCGGCCACCGCGTCCGGCTCTCCCTCTCCACGTCCTACTGGCCGCTGGCCTGGCCTCCGCCCAGGCCCGCCCTGCTGAGCGTCCACGAGCACTCCAGCACGCTCACCCTGCCGGTCCGGCCGGTGGAGGAACCCGACGAGGTGCCGGCGTCTCCCTTCGGTGATCCCGAGGGCACGCCGCCGCTCGCCACGAGCCAGGTGACGGCCCCGAGGAGCGCTGGGAGGTCAAGCGGGATCTGGTCGGCTATCACGCCGAGTTGGACATCGTGAAGGACCGCGGCACGGTCCGCTTCGAGGACATCGCCCTCGAGGCCGGCCGCCGGGCCCGCGAGCGCTACACGGCGGTCGCCGACGACTTCACCTCGGCCGGCGGCGAGTCCACCTGGACCATGTCCTTCCAGCGGGACGACTGGGACGTGCGGGTGGTGACGGACACCCGTCTGACCTGCGACGAGACGGACTTCTTCGTGGACGCCACGCTCGACGCGTACGAGGCCGGCCGCCGGGTGTTCTCCCGCACCTGGAACGAGAAGGTGCCGCGCGACCTGCTGTAGGACGCGTCGGCCACGAGCCGCGCCGGCGGCAGCGACGCCCGGCGGAGCTGTGCTGGACAAGCGCGCCGGCGACGCTCACGGCGACCCACGGTAACGAGACCAGACGCCGTCGCCACGCGACGGCCCCCTCGTCATCGGCCATGCCACCGCCCGCCCAGCGCCCCGGCCACCGACGTGGCGGTCAGGCCCTGGGCGCGGCGCTGCTCCGCCAGGGCGTCCAGGCAGGCCGGGGTCCGGCACGTGGCGAACGCGCGCTTCCTCGGCGAGGTAGGACGAGGGACAGCCTCGGAGATGCGGGGAACTCCTCTCGGCGTCTGCTGCCATCGGCCACCGGACGGTGACGATCGCACAACGCCTTGCCACACGGGGAATTCGGACAGAATGCGGCCGGCATTCCCCGTCAGCGTATTTCCGGGCGACCATGGCTGGACACCCCTACAGCCCCCTAGCCGCCAGGAGGGAACACATGACCACTCGCACAGGACGTGTCGAACTGACCCCCGCCGCCGAGGACCTGCTGCGGCAGCTGACCGGGACGCACGGGCCGGTGATGTTCCACCAGTCCGGCGGCTGCTGCGACGGCAGCGCCCCGATGTGCTACCCGCGCGGTGAGTTCCGGGTCGGCGCCTCGGACGTGCTGCTGGGGCACGTGGCCGGGGACACCCCGTTCTGGATGAGCGCCGACCAGTACGCGTACTGGTCGCACACCCACCTCACCGTGGACGTGGTCCCCGGCCGCGGCAGCGGGTTCTCCCTGGAGGCTCCGGAGGGCGTCCGCTTCCTGCTCCGCTCCCGCCTCCTCACCGACGAGGAGCTGCACCGCGTCGAGGCGGAACCCCCGCTGCCGACGGGGGCGGACGTCCCCGGCCGGGCCTGAACGGCCTGCTGCGAGCGTGGCCGTAGGGTGAGGGCATGTACACGACGCGGGTCTCCGGGCATGTCGACGCGCCGCGTGCGGACGTCTACCGGGCGCTGGTGAGCGCCGAGGCGGTCGCGCGCTGGCGGACACCGGACGGGATGAGCGGCGAGGTGCACGAGTTCGACGCCCGCGAGGGCGGCAGGTTCCGGGTCTCGCTCACCTACCGGGCGGCGGACGCCGCCGGGAAGTCCGCCGCGCACACCGACACGTACCACGGCCACTTCGCACGGCTCGTGCCGGACGAGAAGGTGGTCGAGGTGCTGGAGTTCGAGGCCACGGACCCCGCGTTGCGCGGCACGATGACACTGACGACCACGCTCACCGACGCCGAGGGCGGCGGCACCGACGTCCTCGTGGTCCACGAGGGCGTCCCCGACGCCGTGCCCGCCGCCGACAACGAGACGGGCACGCGCATGGCCCTGGCGAACCTGGCCCGCCTCGTGGAGTCCGGCCCGGACGCCTGCTGAGGCGTGGAGGGCGCGAGTCGCCCGGCACACACACGTCCTGCGCACCTCACGGACCCCGTCCCACCTCTGGAGCTCCGGGCACACAAAAGCAATGGCCCATTGGGTGCATGCAGCAATCGTGATTCTCCCGACGCCCCTCCGTGCATCCGTGCGCCCCTATGGAGAAAGGATTCGGCGAGCCGTTGACGGATTCCACCGGGCAGGAGTGAGGCGAGCACCATGTCGGTGCAACCGCACCACAATCCCGTGTGCCAACTGAGGCAGGTGGTATTCGATGAGCGGCTCCGTTCCCGGTCCGGCCCGAGATTGGACAGTGGGCACTGCTCCAGGCATATTCCCATTCTTCGGCCACGGTATCGACTTGGTCCGTCGGCCGCTGGCTTTTCTGGAATCTCTGCCCGCGCACGGGGATCTGGTCGAAATACGTCTGGGTCCGCAGCGTGCCTGGATGGCCTGTCACCCGGACCTGGTCCACCAAGTCCTCAGGGACCCACGCACGTTCGACAAGGGCGGCCCGCTCTACGACAGGTTACGGACGCTGCTGGGGGACGGCGTGGGTACCTGCCGTCATCAGGATCACCGGCGTCAGCGCAGGCTGCTCCAACCCGGCTTCCGCAAGGCCCGCGTCACCGACCAGGTGCACCTGATGGGCGAGGAAGTGGAGTCGGTGTGCCGGGCGTGGCGGGACGGACAGGCGGTCGACATCAGCGCGACCATGCTGGATCTGTCGACACGCGTGGTCAGCCGCGTCCTCTTCTCCGACTCGCTCGACGCCGCGACGGCCGCCGAGATGCGCCGGTGCCTGGCCACCGTGGTCCGCGGCATGTTCGTCCGGACGGTGATGCCGGTCGACGCGCTGTTCCGTGTGCCCACTCCGGCGAACCGGCGTTACCAACAGGCTTCCGACCGTCTGCGGGCGATCGTCGACGCGGCTGTCGCCGAACGCCGGCACGGCACCGCCGACGACCATCGGGACGACCTGCTGGGGACCCTGCTGGCGGCCGCGCGGGGCGAGGGCGGGGGGACGGCGATCACCGATCAGGAAGTCCACGGACAGATGATCACGCTGATGTTCGCCGGCGCCGAGAGCACCGCCCTGTGCCTCGCCTCCGCCTTGGAACTCCTGGGGCGGCATCCCGAGGAGGAACGCCGCCTGCACTCCGAGGTGGACGCCGTGCTCGCTGCCGGGCGGCCGCCCGGCCCCGACGAGCTGGAGCGCCTCGTCCGCACGCGGTGCGTCCTCGCCGAGACCCTGCGCCACCGCCCGCCCGGATGGCTCTTCACCCGGGTCACCACGAGGGAGACGGAGCTCGCCGGGCACCGTCTCCCGCAGGGCACCACCGTCATGTTCAGTCCGTACCTCCTGCACCACGACCCGGCCCTGTTCCCCGACCCCGACCGCTTCCTCCCCGACCGCTGGCTGCCCGGGCAGGCCGGCGCGGCCCGCCCCGGAGCGATGATTCCGTTCGGCGCGGGCAGCCGGAAATGCATCGGAGAGACACTCGCCCTGGCGGAGGCCACGGTCGCCGTCGCGTTCATCGCCCGCCACTGGCGACTGCGCCATCTGCCGGGCTACGAGGAACGACTGCGCCCCGCCGCGTCGTTGGGGCCCAGGGGCCTGGTCATGGTCTGCGAACCGCGGGCGAGGCGACCGGTGGGCACACCTCCTCGGGCGGATTCCGGCGCACCCCGGACAGCTGTCGCACCCGTCGTCCACAACTCCCGAACGGCAGGTGGCAACGATGTCCACGACGCATGAGGAAATCGCGCTCGCCGCACCGGACAAAATTCCGGCAGTCAATCTGGGGGAACTGATCGACCAGAACCTCTACATGCCTTTCCCGTTCCAGCGCAATCCCCACGCGTCAGAAGCGGCGGCAGGCGTCGCGAACTGGCTGAGGAAGTGGGGGCTGACCGACGACCCGGCAGTGGCGGCCATGATCTCCTGCACGCGTCCCGCCGAACTCGCGGCCTACAACAGTCCGGACATGGATCCCGGGCTGCTCCAGATCGTGGCCAACCAGATCGCCTACCAGTTCGTCTTCGACGACCGGGCGGAGGACGTCGGCCGGCGTTCGCCCGGCCGGCTGCTGCCCATGCTGTGCGAGAGCGTCGCGATCCTGCGGGACGGCGGGCCGCCCGCCACCCCGCTCGGAGCGGCCCTGGCCGACCTCCACCGACAGGTCCAGGAGCGGTGCACACCCGCTCAGGCCGCACGCTGGGCCTTCAACAGCCGGGAGTACGTGCACGGCCTGCTGTACGAAGCGGTGGCCCAGGCCCCTTCCGTCCCGGTGGGAAGCGGGCTGTGCCGGTCCATACGCTCCCTCATCGCGGGCGTCGAGCCGTTCTACCCGTTGTGCGAGGCCGCGCAGCCGTGCGAACTGGCCCCGGAGGAGCTCCATCACCCCGTCATGCGGCGCCTGAGCCGGTTGTCGGCCGACGCGGCGGTGTGGATACCCGACCTCTACTCCGCGGTGAAGGAGCAACGGGCGGGCGGCATGATCAACCTGGCCCTCGCCTACCAGCGGACCCACCGGTGCTCCCTTCCGGTGGCCGTCACGCTGGCCGTACGGCACATCAACGGCACGATCCGCGAGTTCGAGGAGCTCTACGGCGAACTCGGGCCGGAGTTGAGCCCGTCCGGCGTCGGCTACGTGGAGGGCATGGCCGGCTGGATCCGCGGATGCTACTTCTGGTCCCGTACCGTGCCGCGGTACGCGGCCACGATGGCGGCACCCGCAGGGCTCTGACCGTCTGCCCGACCGGTCGCCTCCGCCACCGGGTTCCCGAAAGGGACCGGGTTCCCGAAAGGGGCGGAAACCGAGCAGGTTACCCGAAAGGTTGAGACTCAAAGCGCTTCCGCGGGAAATTCACCCTCCCTGTCGACCTCCTCCTCCGACCCGGCCAAGGGGCCTGCGTCAGGGCGTACGCTCGCCCCGTCCGGCGGGAGCAACGACAGGAAGCGGTAGACCACATGACCCATGGGCTGCGGCAACCGATCACCGAACACCGGCCTCTGCTCGAACGCGACGAGGAACTCGAGGCCATCGACCGCGCACTGGCGGGGCTCCATGACACCGTCGACGGCGTGCCCGGGCACGGCGCGGCGGGCTGCTCGCCTTCACGGGCGAGGCCGGGCTGGGCAAGACGACACTCATCGCGGCGGCGCGCGCCCGCGCCGCCGCACAGGGGTTCACGGTGTTCTCGGGCAAGGGCGGCGAGAACGAGCAGGGGCTGGCGTTCCGCGTCGTCCGCCAGGCCATGCAGCCCACCCTGGCCGGCATGAGCGAGACGGAGCGTCGGGAGTTCCTGGGCAGCTGGTACGACATCGTCGGCGCCGCGCTCGGTCTCGAGGCGACGGACCCCGCTCGGGTGCCTGACCCGACCGGAGTGCGTGACGGCCTCGACTGGGTCATGACGCGTCTGACGATGATGAACGCGCCCGTCGTTCTGCTCCTGGACGACCTGCACTGGGCCGATACCGAGTCCCTCGACTGGCTCGCCTCCTTCGCGCCCCGGGTCGCGGATCTCCCGCTCCTCGTCGTCGCCGGCTACCGGCCCGACGAACTCCCGGCCGACGCGACGTCTTTCCGCACGCTCGTCGAACGCCACGAGCAGCGACCGCACGTGCTGTCCCGCTCGGCGAGGCCGCGGTGGCGCGGATCATCAGGGACGAAGTGGGTGAGGAAGCCGAGGACGAGTTCTGCGGCGAGTGCTGGTCGGTCACCGGCGGAAGCCCCTTCGAGGCCGTCGAGCTGGCCATCAGGCTCCGCCAGCGGCGGATGAGGGGCACCCAGGAGGAGTTGCCCGTGGTGCGGGATCTCGCCGCGGCGGTCAAGGGCCCCGGCCTGATCGAGCGCCTGAAGCGGCTCGGCCCGAGCACGGTCCGCTTCGCGTGGGCCGGCGCCGTCCTGGGTGGGCCCTTCTCGCCGGAGGCCGCCGCCGGCCTCGCGGTGGTCGGCAGCGCGGAGGCCGTCGAAGCGGCCGAGAAGCTGCGCGCCTGCCGCATCCTCGCGGACGCCGACGAGCCCGCGGGCGACCTGGAGTTCGTCCATCCGCTGATCGCCACCACGGTCTACCGCGACATCCCCTCGGGCCTGCGCGTCGGCATGCACGACGCGGCCGCCCATGCCGCCCAGACGGTCGCGTCCGACCCCACCGCCGCCGCCCGGCACCTGCTGGAGGTGCCCTGCGACGGCCGGGCCGAGACGGTCGCCTGCCTGCGCGCCGCCGCGCGTGAGTACCTCCGCGCCGGGGCCCCGGAGGCCGCCCGGCGCATGCTGACCCGGGCGCTGCGGGAGCCGCCCCCTGCCGAGGACCGCGCCGCCCTCCTCCACGAGCTGGCCTGCTCGACCTTCCTGATCGAGCCCACGGCCACGGTCAGCCATCTCCGGGAGGCGCTGAAGGAACCCGGAATCGACGCCGACCTGCGCGCCTCCATCGTGTACCGGCTGGCCCAGGCGCTGGCCCACACCGACCGGCTGACCGAGGCCGCTACCGTGGCCGCCGACGAGGCGGGGCGCACCACCAACGCCCGCGTCAAACTGCGCATGCAGGCAGATCACTTCGTATGGAGCGCGTTCCGCGCCGACGAGCCCGACTCGTCCGCCCGCTCCCGCCGGCTGGCGCGGCTGGCCGGCAAGCTCACCGGCCGGGGCCTGGAGGAGCGCTACATCCTCGGGCTGCGCGCGTGGGACGCCCTCGTGCGCGGCGAGCCGCGGCGGACCGCCCTCGAGTACGCCGAGGAGGCGCTGCGCGGAGGGATGAGCTGGACCGACGAGAACCGCGGCTTCGAGGTGCCCGTAGCGGTCGCCCTGCTGTTCATGTACTGCGACCAGCCACGGCGGGCCGAGGAACTGTTCGCCGAGGGTATGGCCGAGTGCGAGCACCGGGGGTGGCGCGGCTCCCATCTGGCGCAGGGCCAGACGCTCCTGGGCTATATCCGCTACCGCCGGGGCAGCCTCCCCGAGGCCGAGGAGCTCGTCCGGGCCGGGCTGCACACCGCCGAGCGGGTCGAAGGGGCGGTGCCCGCCCAGTGGTTCGCCATCGGCATTCTCATCCAGATCCTGCTGGCCCGGGGGCGGACCACCGAGGCACGCCGGCTCGCCGACACCCACCACTACGGCGACGTGGTCCCCAACGCCGTCATCTTCCCCGATCCCCGCACGGTGTACGCCGAACTGCTGCTGGCGGAGGGGCGACTCAGCGAGGCGGCGCGCCTGTTGTCCAGGGTCGGGGACTGGCTGGAGGCGCGGGACTGGCACAACCCCGCGTGGTGCCCCTGGCAGCTGGGACTGGCCTCGGCACTCGCCCGCACCGATCCCGACCGGGCGGTGCTGCACGCCCAGGACGCCGTCAAGCGGGCCCGGGACTTCGGTGCGGCGTCCGCGATCGGCCAGGCGCTGCAGGTCCAGGCAGAGGTGACGGGCGGGCAGCCCGCGCTCGATCTGCACACCCAGGCCGTCGACCATCTGGAGCGGTCGCCCGCGGCGTACGAACTGGCCCGTGCCCAGGTGAGCCATGGGGCCGCGCTGGCCCGCGGCGGCCGCCTGCACGACGCCGCCGACCGGCTCTACCAGGGGCTGGAGGGCGCGGTGCACTGCGGTGCCGAGGGTCTCGCCGCCCGGGCCAGACGGGAGCTCTCCGCCGCGGGACTGCGCCCACTGCCCCTGCGGTACGCGCAGACGGACATGCTGACGGCACAGGAACGCAGGGCCGCCGAGATGACGGCCGGGGGCCACCCCGCGTCGGTGGTCGTGAAGGACCTGCGGCTCACCGAGCAGGGCGTGCGACAGCTGCTGTCGTCCGTGTACCGGAAGCTCGGCACGGACGCGTCCGGCCTCGCCGACGCCCTGTCGAACCGTCCCCGGCACGAGCCGTAGCGGCCGTCCACCCGGTCTCACATCGGGCCGGGGCCCGCCCCTCCCTTGAGGCGTTCCAGGTCGGAGGGGCGGACCTGGATGACGATCAGGGCGATCAGCGCGGCGACGGCGGTGAAGATCGCCGCCATGATGAAGGCGGCCGAGACGCCCGCGGTGAGGACTTCGTCGGACCAGGGTTTCGGCAGCTGGCCGGTCTGTTCGAACCGCAGGCGCTCGTCCGGCGTCGCCTGCCGGAGGAAGGCCGGGACCTGTGTCTCCGCCTCGTTGGTGCTGGCCGTGCCGTACATCGTGACCAGGATGGACAGTCCGAGGGAGCCGCCGACCTGCTGGGTGGCGTTGAGGAGTCCGGAGGCCGCGCCGGTCTCCGGGGTGGGGACGTCGGACAGCGCCATGAGGGTCAGCGACACGAACTCCATGCCCATGCCGAGGCTGAAGACGAGCATCGGGCCGAGGACGCTGCCCGCGTAGGTGGAGTGCACGTCGGTCAGGGTGAGCCAGGCCAGCCCGGTCGCGGCCAGGATCGCGCCCACCACCATGAAGGGCTTGGGGCCGTACGTGGGCAGGAACCGTGAGGCCAGTCCGGCGCCGATGGCGATGACCGCGCTGACCGGCAGGAAGGCGAGCCCGGCTTCGAGGGGACTGAACTCCAGCACGTTCTGCACGAAGAGCGTCAGGAAGAAGAACATGCCGAAGATCGCGGCCGCCAGGCACAGCATGATGCCGTAGGTGCCCGCGCGGTTGCGGTCGGCGAACATGTGCAGGGGCGTGATCGGCTGTCTGGAACGCCGCTCGACCAGGACGAAGACCGCCAGGACGAGGACCGCGGCGGCGAACGAGGCCAGTGTGAGCGGGTCCCGCCAGCCGTCCTGCGCGGCCCTGATGAACCCGTATACGAGCAGCACCATGCCCGCGGTGGAGGTGAGCGCTCCGGTGATGTCGAAGCGACCGGGGTGGCGTTCGGACTCCCGGATCCAGCGGGGTGTGGCGAGCACGATGAGCAGGCCGATGGGCACGTTGACGAACAGCACCCACCGCCAGTTCAGCCACTCCACCAGTATTCCGCCGGCGAGCAGGCCGATCGCGCCGCCGCCGGCCGAGACCGCGGCGAACACCCCGAAGGCGCGGTTGCGCTCCGGTCCCTCACGGAAGGTCGTGCTGATCAGGGCGAGCGACGTCGGCGACGCGATGGCGCCGCCCACGCCCTGCAGGGCGCGTGCGCCGAGGAGTTGACTGGAGTTCTGGGCGAATCCGCCGAGCAGGGAGGCGAGCACGAAGAGCAGGACGCCGAAGACGAAGACGCGCCGCCGGCCCAGGATGTCGCCCGCCCGGCCGCCGAGCAGCAGCAGGCCTCCGAAGGTGAGGGTATAGGCGTTGACCACCCAGGACAGGCTGGTCGTGGAGAAGTCCAGAGAGCTCTGGATGTGCGGCAGCGCTATGTTCACGATGGTGATGTCGAGGACCACCATCAGCTGGCACGAGGCGATGACCAGAAGTGCCATCGCGCTTCCGCCGCCACCCGATTCCCTGGTGGCGATCTCCTGTGGTGAGGCCGGCTGCGGGCTGCTGCCTGCGGTGTCCACCGTTCGACGGTACGCCCGCCTCATGGACCGCACCACTGGATCACCGTCACCCCCTGCGGCTGCCCTTCGGTGACAGCAGTTGCTCGCGCAGGACGGTCAGTTGGTGCGAGGTGTCCACGGCTCGTTCCTCGTCCAGGGTCGTCAGGGCCAGCAGCAGCACGTCGGCCACGACGAGCGCGGTGAGCGCCTCCGAGGTGATGCCGGTCGGGGTGTGCGGCGCGGTGAGGACGGCGTCGACGCGGTCGCCGAACTCCTCGCCCAACTCGTCCGTGACGAGCACGACCCGGGCCCCGACCGCCCGGGCCCGCTCGACGAGCACGGTGAGCTCGGTGAGGGCGCGGCCGGGCTGGAAGATCACCACGGCGTCGCCCTGGCGCAGGCCGAGCAGGTGGTCGGCGAGGGCGAAGCCGGTGGCGTCGAGGAAGCGGGAGCGGCGGCCGAGGCGGCCGAGGGCGAGCGCCAGGTGCCGGGCGGCCGGTTCGGAGGCGGCGATGCCGAAGCAGTGGATCTCCGAGGCGTCCGCCAGCGCCCCGACCGCGGCCCGCAGCGAGTCCCGGTCGGTGAGCCGCCGGGTCTGCTCGATCCGCTCCCGGGCCTCGTCGAGCACATCGCCCCAGATGCCGTCGAGGTCGCGCCCGACGTGGGCGATGCGCTGCTTCAGCCGTACCTCGGGCGCGACGGCGGCGGTGAAGCCGGTGGCCAGCTCGCGTTTGAGGGCGGGGAGCCCGCCGTAGCCGAGGCGTTGGAGGGCGCGGACGACGGTGGCGTTGCTGGTGCCGCTGGCCGTGCCGAGTTCCTGGGCGCTGGCGAACAGCAGCTGTTCCACGGGGGCGCTGGCGAGGTACTGGGCGACCGCGCGCTCGGAGGCGGACAGGGCCTCCCAGTGGTCGCGCACGGCCGCGCGGAGGCGGGTGACGCCCTCCCCAGATCACCGGGCTCTGAAATCTCTGTTACAGGCATTGACTTCCTCGTGTCGGCCGTTACTCTCCTGGGCAACGCATTCCAAGAGGAGCGCTTTTCGTAACTGACGTTACAGCACGTCGGTGCGTCGGACAGCCCTCCACCGCGAGGAGAAGAATGGCACCCCCTGCAGCCCCCGCACGTCCCGCATCGCCTTCCCTGCCCCTCGTCGAGATCTCGGGAACTCCCGTCGAGCGCGGCCGCCAGTACGGCGAGGCCGTCCGCGACCGGTTGCACACCGCGCTCGCCTACTACGAGGAGGCCTTCGGGCAGTCCGCCGGCCTGACCTGGGAGCAGGTCACCGCCCGCGCCGCGCGCTGGATCGAGCCGGTGCGCTCGTACGCCCCGCATCTCCTGGCGGAGATGGGCGGCACCGCCGAGGGCGCCGGCGTCTCCCTGCTCGACGTGCTCGCGCTGAACGCACGCGGCGAAGTGCTCTACGACCGGTCGTTCGCGGACCTGGAAGCGGAGTCGGGCGCGGACACCCCGGTCGTGGAGGAGGAGCCCGCCGAGGGCTGCACGTCCTTCGCGGCGTACGGCCCCGCCAGCGGCGACGGGCACGTCTGGGCGGGGCAGAACTGGGACTGGCGGGCCGCGGTCGCCGGCACCGTGGTCATGCTGCGCGTCGTGCAGCCGCCCGCGCCGACGCTGATCATGCAGGTCGAGGCGGGCCAGGTCGGCCGCCAGGGCGCGAACTCCGCCGGGATCGCACTCAACGCCAACGGGCTCGGCGGCCGCTTCAGCGACGCGGTCGGCCTGCCGCAGACCGTCGTCCGCCGCAGTGTCCTCGACCAGTCCGCGATCACGGACGCCCTCGACGTGCTGTGCCGCACCCGGGCCCACATCGCCTCCAACGCGTTGCTGACCTGCCGCGAGGGCTTCGCCGTGGACCTGGAGACGACCCCGGCGGGTCACGGCTGGATGTATCCGACCGACGGTCTGCTGGTGCACGGCAACCACTACCAGGCGGGCGTCCCCGCGGCCATCGCCGCCGACTACCGCCCCCTCTCCCCCGACTCCCTGGTCCGCGTCCCCCGGGCCGAGGAGGGGCTCAAGGCGCTGCGGGGCTCCACGGGACCCGACGAGTCCCGCAAACTCATCAAACAGGCCCTGTCCGACCACCTCGGCCGGCCCGAGTCTCTGTGCACGCACCCCGACCCGCGCAGACCCGCCGTGGAGCACTGGACCACCCTCGTGTCCTCCTGCGTGGACCTGACCACCGGCGACTACCACGTGACGGCCGGCACCCCTTGCGACCGCGAATACCAGCACCTTCCCTGGAACCTTTACGACGGCCCCGACGGCTCCCCGGCTCGCCGCACCATCTGAAAGAGGAAACCGGATGAACAGAACCTCTCGGAGAGCGGCGACCTGCGGTCTGGTCGTCACCGGCCTCCTCACCGCCGCCGGGTGCAGCGGCGCCGACACCGCCACCACCGGCGGCAGCCCGGTCGACGCCGCGCGACTGAAGCTCACCCCGACCACCCCGGCCGCCCAGGGCCCGGTGCAGAAGGTGAACTGGCTGCTGGAGGACGAGCCCGACTCCCTCGACCTCGACACCCAGGGCACCAGCGCCGGCCGTGTCGTCCTCACCAACGTCTGCGAGCGCCTCTACCAGCTCCAGCCCGACATGACGGTCAAGCCGTTCCTGGCGCGGAAGGCCGCGCAGCCGGACGACAGGACCCTGATCCTCACCGTCCGCCAGGGCGTCACCTTCCACGACGGCTCGAAGCTCACCGCCGACGACGTCCTGTGGAGCCTGAAGCGGCACGCCGACCCGGACATGGAGCAGAGCGACGAGTTCGGCAACGTCTCGTCCATGGCGAAGACGGGCGCCGACGAGATCACCGTCCGCTTCAAGAAGCCCGACGCCCTGTTCACCAAGGCCCTCGCGGGCGACGCCGGCCTCGTGTGGAACAAGGAGCAGGTGGAGAAGGCCGGCGAGGACTTCGGCACGCCCGGGCACGGCGACGCCTGCTCCGGACCCTACGAGCTGACCGGCTGGAAGTCGGGCGACTCGATCACCATCCGCGCCTACGACGGCTACTGGGGCGACAAGCCCCTCACCCAGGAGGTCGTCTTCCGCTGGGCCTCCGACAGCGCGCTGGTCAACGCCCTGAAGACCGGTGCCGCCGACGGCACCTTCGCCGAGTCGCCCAACACCGCCTCCGCGCTGCGCGGCGCCAAGGGCCTCGGCCAGTTCTACGGGCCCTCCACCGCCACGCTCGACCTCATCCCCACCGAACGCGGCGGCCTGAAGGACCCGAGGGTCCGCCGCGCCCTGTCCCTCGCCCTGGACCGCGCCGGCATCGCCAAGTCCGGCTACGGCGGCCTGGTCCAGCCGTGGGCCAGCCCGGTCGGCTCCGGCTCCTGGGGTTACGCCAAGGCCGAGTTCGACGCCGCCCAGAAGCAGCTGGCGTCCGTGGCACCCGCCTCGCCCGACGCGGACGACCTCGCCGAGGCCAAGAAGCTGGTGAAGGACGCGGGAGTGCCCGCCGACCCGATCGTCATCGGCACCGACGCCAGCCAGGGCCGGACCGTCGTCGCCAACGCCGTACGCGCCGCCCTCCAGCGCATCGGGCTCCAGGGCGACGTCAAGACCGTGCCGACGGCCCAGTTCGAGGAGTTCTACAGCGATCCGCAGGCCCGCGCCGAGATCGACGTCCTGGTGGGCGACTGGTACATCTCCAAGTCCGATCCCATGGGCTTCTACGACAACGGCCTGTCGGACTCCTCCAACAACTGGATCGGCTTCAAGGACGCCACCTACGACGAGAAGGTGCACCAGGCGCTGTCCACGCTGGACGACGCCGAGCGTGCCGCCCTCGCGATCGACGTGCAGAAGCGGTTCACGGACGCGGCGGTGTGGATCCCGGTCGCACAGGTGCCCTCGGTGCTGGTGCTGAACAGTGAGCTGACCGGCGCGCCCGCCTCCCAGGCCTATCTGTACTACCCGTGGGCGGCCGATCTGGGCGCGAGGAAGGGCTGAGCCCCATGGCCGCACGCATCCTGCGGCGCCTGGCCGGTTTCCTGGCCACGCTCCTCGCCGCCTCCTTCGTCATCTTCGCCGCCGTGTACGCGGCCCCCGGCGACCCCGCCGTCTTCCTGGCCGGCGGCCGCGACGACCTCAGCCCCGAACGGCTCGTGGCCGTCCGCGCCCGGTACCACCTCGACGAACCGCTCGTCGTGCAGTACGGCCGCTGGCTCGCCGACTGCGTCCAGCTCGACCTCGGCCGCTCCT
Organism: Streptomyces tuirus; assembly: GCA_018195615.1. Classification (GTDB taxonomy): domain Bacteria; phylum Actinomycetota; class Actinomycetes; order Streptomycetales; family Streptomycetaceae; genus Streptomyces; species Streptomyces tuirus_A. The sequence continues at coordinate 1,056,598 of JAGTPG010000002.1, forward strand.
TCAAGTACGGCGACCAGGTGGCCGACCTGATCTCGGCCCGCCTGCCCACCACCGTCGAACTCGTCGCCTACGCCACCGTGTTGTTCGTCGTGCTCGGCGTGGGCTCCGGCATCCTCGCCGCGGTCCGGCAGTCCACCTGGGTCGACTCGGCGGTGGTCGGCGGGACGACGCTCGCCGCGTCCGTGCCGTCGTTCGTCGCGGCGATCGCCCTCGTGTCGCTGTTCGGCGTGCAGCTCGGCTGGTTCCCCGTGACGGGCACCGGCAGCGGCTTCGCCGGCACCCTGCACCATCTGACCCTGCCCGCGCTGTCGCTGGCCCTCGGCGCGCTCGCGCTGATCAGCCGGGTCACCCGGCAGGCCATGGCGGACGCCGCCGCCTCCGACCACGTCGAGGCGGCCCGGGCCTCCGGCGTCCCGGAGCGGGACATCGTCCGCCGGCACGTGCTGCGCAACGCGCTCGGCCCGATCGTCACCATGTGCGGCCTGGTCATGGCCGGGATGCTCGCCGGGACGGTCGTGGTGGAGACCGCGTTCGGCATCAGCGGCATCGGCTCGCTGCTGGTCGGCGCGATCAACACGCACGACTTCCCGGTGGCGCAGGCGGTGCTGCTGCTCATGGTCACCGGCTATGTCGTCGTCACCACCGTCGTCGACCTGGTCCATCCGCTGCTCGACCCGCGCGTCCGTGAGGAGGCCCGTACCGCATGACCGCGCTCACCCTCACCCCGATTCGCGTGCGCGCCCGACGCCCCGTGGGTGTGACCGTCGCCGCCGCATTCCTCGGCCTGGTGGTGCCGGCCGCGGTACTGGCCCCGCTGCTGGCGCCCTACGCCCCCGACGCCATCGACCTGTCCGCCTCGCTCGCCGGGACGAGCCCCGGCCACCTCCTGGGCACCGACTCCTCCGGCCAGGACCTCCTCTCCCGGGTCCTGTACGGCGCCCGCACCAGCCTCATCGCCCCGCTGCTGCTGCTCGCGGTGGCCGCGCTGCTCGGCGTGACCCTCGGGGTGCTGGCGGCTTGGCGGGGCGGCTGGACGGACGCCTTCGTCTCGCGGCTGACGGACGTGATGTACGCCTTCCCCGGGCTGCTGTTCACCGTCCTGATCATCGCGGTCTTCGGCACCGGCATGACCACGTCCGTACTGGCCCTCGGGCTCGCCTACACACCGACGGTCGCCAAGTACACGCGCTCGCTGGCCCTTTCCGAGTCCCGCAAACCGTACGTCGACGCCTACCGCGTCCAGGGCATGGGCGGCGCCCGGATCTGCGCGCTGTACCTGGTGCCCAACCTGGGCCGGTCGGTCGCCGGTTACCTGGTCGTGCTGTTCGGTGAGGCGCTGATGTCGCTCGCCACCCTGTCCTACCTCGGGTTCGGCGCCCAACCGCCCAGTTCGGACTGGGGTCTGATGGTGCAGGAGGGCCAGGCGTCCGTCGTCCAGGGCGCACTGCTGCCCGCTCTCGTCCCCGGTACCGCGATCGCCCTGGTCGTCGTGTCGTTCAACGTCGTCGGTGTCTGGGCGGCCGACCGGCTCGGAGGGCGGAACTGATGCTGCTCACCCTCGATCACCTCACCGTCGATCTCCCGGGCGCGGCCCGGCCCCTCCTCGACGAGGTGTCCCTCCGGGTCGCCCCCGGCGAGGTCGTCGGCCTGGTCGGCGAGTCCGGCTCCGGCAAGTCGACCACGGCCAAAGCGGCCCTGGGCCTGCTGCCGGGCGGAGCCACCGCGTCCGGCACCGTCCGCGTCGGCGACGCCGATGTGCTGGCCCTCACCGGCGAGAACCTGCGCCGGCACCGGGCCCGTACCGTCGCGATGGTCCACCAGGATCCCCGCGCCGCCCTCAACCCCGTACGCCGCATCGGCGACTTCCTCCGCGAGCGCGGCGCCGACCGGACCCGGGCCGTCGAACTCCTCGCCGCCGTCGGCCTGTCCGACCCGGAACGCCGGTTGCGGCAGCGCCCGCACGAGTTGTCCGGCGGCATGCTCCAGCGGGTCGTCATCGCGGGCGCCCTGGCCGTCCGCCCCCGTCTGCTGCTGGCCGACGAGGCCACCAGCGCACTCGACGTCACCACCCAGGCGGAGATCCTCGCCCTGCTGCGCACCCTGCGCGCCGAGCAGGGGGCCGGGATGCTGTTCATCACCCACGACCTGCATCTGGCCGCCGCGTACTGCGACCGCGTGTACGTCATGTACGCGGGCCGGGTCGTCGAGGAGCGCACCGCCCGCGCCCTGTTCGCCGGTCCGGCGCATCCCTACACCCGCGGCCTGCTCTCCTGCTCCCCCACCCTGGGCGACACCTCCCGCACCCTGCTGCCCATCCCGGGACGCCCGCCGTCCCTGTCCGACAGCTTCCCCGGCTGCCCCTTCGCGGCGCGCTGCCCCGACGCCGAGCCGGAGTGCGAGACCTGGCGGCCGGTGGCAGTGGACCTGCCGGACGGGGGCACGACGGCCTGCCGCCGCGTCCCGGCCGCCGTGCCGGCAGCGGCCGAAAGGAGCACGACATGAAGGACGAGGCTCTGCTCGTCGCCGACGGTCTGCGCAAGACCTACGCCCTCCCCGGCCGCGGCCGGCTCACCGCCGCCGAGGACGTGTCGTTCACCGTGGCCCGCGGCGGCTCGCTCGGCATCGTCGGCGAGTCCGGGTCGGGCAAGACGACGGTCGCCCGGATGCTGGTGGGGCTGGTGCGGCCCGACGCGGGCGGCGTCCGTGTCGACGGCCGCCCGCGCGAGGCCCGCACGCCCCGGCGGAAGGCGGCCCGGCTGGCCCGGGCCCGGGAGATCCAGATGGTCTTCCAGGACCCGTACGTCTCGCTCGACCCGCGGCTGACGGCCGCCCAGTGCCTGCGTACGGCCTTGCGCCTGCACGGCCGGGACGACGGGACGGCCGCGGAACTGCTCGACCGGGTCGGCCTCGGCGAACGCGAGGCCGCCTCCCTGCCCCGGCACCTCTCGGGCGGTCAGCGCCAGCGCCTCGCGATCGCCCGGGCGCTCGCCCCGGGGCCACGGGTGCTGGTGCTGGACGAGGCGGTGGCCGCGCTCGACGTGTCGATCCAGGCCCAGATCCTCCGGCTGCTCGACGAGATCCGCCGGGACACCGGGGTGGCCCTGGTCTTCGTCGGGCACGATCTGGCCGTGGTGCAGCACATCACCGACGAGGTGCTGGTCATGCGCCGGGCCGGGTCGTCGAACAGGGCCCCACCCGGCGGGTTCTGACCGATCCCGCTCACCCGTACACCCGGCTGCTGCTCGCGGCCGTACCCGGTGAGAACTGGGACCCGGCCGCGGCTGTGAAGGCCCGGGCGGACCTGCAGGCCCACTGAGGCGCACGCTCACCCCGTCACCGGTTCGTCCTCCGGCGAGGAGAAGGGGTGGCGCAGCGGCAACGGCGGCCACTCGGGTGTCGTGAATCCGTCCACGGTGAAGGTGTGGCTTCCCGAACCGACCTCGAACGGTGGCTCAGCGCTGGGGAGTTCGACCACGGCGGTGGTGTTGGGCGGCACGACTGCCGTGACGGTGAGGGTGTCGCCGTGCCGCTCCCAGCCGGCCTCGGCCCGCCCGTACGGAGTGAGGTGCGCGGCGTGCGCGCGGGTCAGCGTGCCGCCGGGCACGGGTGCGATCCGCAGCCGCTTCCAGCCGGGCCCGGCCTCCCCGAGCCCCGCGACGGTCCGGTGCAGCCAGTCGGCCACCGCGCCGAGGCGTAGTGGTTGAAGGACGTCATCTCGCCCGGGTTGACGGTGCCGTCGGGCAGCAGCGAGTCCCAGCGCTCCCAGACGGTGGTGGCGCCCATGGTCACCGGGTACAGCCAGGACGGGCAGCCGGTCTCCAGCAGCATCCGGTAGGCGATCTCGGGCGCGCCCGCCTCGGTGAGCGCGTCGCAGATCAGCGGGGTGCCCGCGAAGCCGGTCGCGATGCGGAAGCCGGCCCGGCGGACGATCTCCACCAGGCGCCGGCCGGCCCGCTCGCGCTGACGCCCGGTGGGCAACAGCGCGAACCGCAGGGCCAGCGCGTACGCGGTCTGCGCGTCGGAGGCCAGCAGACCGCCCGGCGTGACGAACTCGTCGGCGAAGGCGGCACGGACCCGGCCGGCGAGCCGTGTGTACCGCTCGGCATGGTCCGGTTTCCCCAGCAGGGCCGCGACCTCGGCCATGATCTCGGCGGTACGGGCCGCGTAGGCGTTGGCGACCAGGTCGCCGTCGGTACGGGCATCGCCCGGGCGGTCCGGCGGGGCGGCCGGGTCCAGCCAGTCGCCGAGCTGGAACTCGGCCCGCCACAGGCCACCGCCCTCCGTCACGTACCGCTCGAGCTCGTCCGCCCAGCCGGACATCGACGCCCACTGGGTGCGCAGCAGTCCCTGGTCGCCGAAGGCCCGGTACAGCGCCCACGGCACCAGGACCGCGCTGTCGGCCCAGATCGCGTTCGGCGCGCCCGGGAAGCCGTCGGGCAGGGCGTCCGGCACGACCAGGGGCGGGATCGCACCGCCGGGGCGGGCCAGTTGCTCGGCGGCGAGGTCCCGCAGCCAGGAGGCGAGCATGCCGGAGCAGTCGTGGAGGAAGGCGGCCGTGGGGGCGAAGACCGCGATGTCACCGGTCCAGCCGAGGCGTTCGTCACGCTGCGGGCAGTCGGTCGGCAGGTCCAGGAAGTTGCCGCGCATGCCCCACACGATGTTCGCGTGCAGCTGGTCGACCAGGGGGTCGGAGCATTCGAACCAGCCGGTGCGCTCCATGTCGGTGTGCAGGACGACCGCTTCGACGTCATCCGGGTCCAACGTGCCCGGCCAACCGTCCACTTGGGCGTACCGGAAGCCGTGGAAGGTGAAGAGCGGCTCGTACGTCTCGCCCTCCGGGTCGCCCCTGAGGGTGTAGCGGTCGGTGGCGGCGGCGTGCCGCAGGGGGCGCAGGGCGAGTTCGCCGTGTTCCAGGACCTCGGCGTGGCGCAGGGTGACCGTCCGTCCCGCCTCACCGCGCACCCGGATCCGCAGGCGGCCGACGAGGTTCTGCCCGAAGTCCAGCACGGTGCGTCCGGACGGGGTGGTGAGCACCCGCGCGGGCTTCAGCGTCTGCGTGCGGCGTACGGGCGGGCCGATCGGCGCGACCAACTCGCCTCGGGGCGGGCCGAGTTCGATGACGGGCAGCCAGCCGCCGCCGGTCTCGCCGGGGGTGCACCACCCCGGGCGCTCCGAGCGGGCGTCGTACTCCTCGCCGTCGTACAGCTCGGACCGGAGTACCGGGCCGGTCGCGGCCTGCCACCGGCCGTCGGTGGCGACGGTCTCGCGGCTGCCGTCGGCGTAGCGGATCTCCAGTTGGGCGAGCAGGGCGGGCCGGTCTCCGTAGACGGCGCGCCGGCCGCCGTGGAAGCCGAGCCGGCCGCCGTACCAGCCCTCGCCGAGCTGGGCGCCGAGCACGTTCTCGCCCTCGACCAGGTGCTCCGTCACGTCGTAGGTGAAGTACCGCAGCCGGTGGTGGTACGAGGACCAGCCCGGGGTGAGCACGTCCGCGCCGACGGGCCGGCCGTTGATCTCCGCCTGGCAGACGCCGAGCGCGGTGAGGTAGAGGCGGGCGGAGTCGACCGGGCCGCGCGGCCGGAAAGGGCGCCGCAGCAAGGCGACAGGCTGTGGCCGGTCCGGGTCGATGCCCAGGTCCGGGTGCGGGGCGATCGGTCGGGCCGTCCAGTCGGCCCGCTCCAGCAGCCCGGTCTCCGCATGGGCGAACGGCGACCAGGCGGAGACCCGGTCCTCGGCGTCCCATACCCGTACCCGTGCCCCGACCCGGATCCGCGACGTCAGGTCCGGGCCGGGCCAGGCCACCAGCACCGACGCGTCCGACGCGACCGGGTTGGACGTGCCGCCGATCACCGTGCCGGTGTCGTCGACGAGTTCGATCTCGTACGCCGACTGCCGCCAGTCGGGTGCGTCGGTCTCGGTGCGCCAGCTCAGCCGGGGCCGCCGCTCGCCGATCCCGAGCGGCTCCCGGTGGTGTTCGAAGACAGGGGCGGTGACCTTGGCGTGCATGGGGCCGCTCCTCACTGCGCACCTCCGTGAATCGTTTCAATCAGGCCGGGCACGAGTGCCGCCCGAACTGGGATTCCCGGTTCGGGCGGCGATAACCCGATCTCGATCCGCGGTCCCCTCAGCGGCCGCCGCGGATCAGGCCCGTCAGATAGCGCCACAGCGACGACCGCTGCCGGGCGGACGGGTCCGGCAGGACCTCCTCGGCCGCCTCGGACGTGGAGCCGTCCACCGGCGGTGCCGCGGGCGCGGCGGCGAGTTCGTACCGCACGGGCAGCGAGCGCAGGCCGCGCATGAACGGGGAGGACCGCCAGGGCAGTTGGTCGGCCGGCAGGGCCAGGTCGAGGTGGCCGAACCGCTCGAAGAGGCGCCCCACACCGGCCGCCGCGACCGTGGAGGCCAGCTCCCGCGACGGGCACTGGCGTGGGCCGGCTCCCCAGGACAGGTGCGCCCGGGTGCTGATCGTGGTGCCGGAGGCGACGTGGTCGGCGAAGAGCGGGTCGGCGTGCGCCGCGGCCGAGGAGACCCAGACCGGATCTCCCGCCCGGATCGTGTAGTTCCCGAGCGGGGTGTCCTCGGCCGCGAACCGCGGCACGAAGTTGACCAGCGGCGGTTTGCGCATGACCGCGCGGTTCATGGCCTCCCGGACCATCCCGGCGGACAGGCTGGCACGCACGCTGCCCTCACCCGAGATGACCTCCACGACGGTGTTCGAGATGAGGATGCCGACATGGTCGGAGGTCATGCCCAGCAGCATGAACAGCTCGCGGGCCATCTGGTCGAGCGACAGGTCCGGGTGCGCGGCGAGCAGGTACGAGGGGAAGTCGTCGCCCGGCTTCTCGAGTTTGAGCGCGGCCAGTTCGGCCAGGGTCGCGAGGAGGCGCTCCAGTGCGGCCTCGGCGTCCGGGCCCGCGTCGAGCACGCGCCACATGTCCATCAGCGCGTCGTCGCCCTGCGAGCCGGGGAAGCCGAGGAGATGGCTGGCGACCATCAGCGGCAGCGGCCGGGAGAACTGCGCGGACAGGTCCGCCACGCCCGTCCTGCCGCCCTGCCCGACCAGGGTGATCAGCTCGTCGGCGTAGGCGGTGACGGCGGCCTTCAGCCGCTTGGCCTGGGGGTGCCGGGAGTCCTGGAACGGCTTGAGGGCGACGTCCCAGGCGGTCCGCAGCGGCCGGTATCCGGGGCCGCCCTGGATCAGGATGTGGTTGACCTCCAGGGACGGCCCGAGTGGCCAGTCGGCGGGCACCCGTCCTTCGGTGCGGGACCGCCAGTTCTCCAGGCCCTTCGGCCAGGCGTCGTTGTCCTGGAGCACCTGGAGCGCCTCGCGGTAGCCGAGGACCAGCCAGGCGGGCACTCCCAGCAGGTCGACGGGCGCGACCGGGCCGTGCTGCTGCCGCAGCCGCTCGTACACGAGCGAGGGACGCGTCTCGTAGTCCCGGGTCAGCAGCGGTTGGGGGTTCAGCGTCTCCAGCCGTGTGTCGTCCAGGTCCACGGATCCGCCGTCACCCCACTGGGTTTCCATCGTCTTGCCACCCTCCGACACGCCCCGTACCGGCACACGGTCAGCCGGTAACCGGAAACGGTGGGGACCCTACCCCAGAGGCAACTCATGGGTAAGGAGGGGGTGGGGTGGCAGAAGTGGCCCGAGGGGCCGGGTGCGTGGATCAGGCCGCGGTGTAGCCGAGTTGGCGCCGCATGTAGGGCGTCATGAGAGTCTTCGCCTTGGCCATGGTGGTGGTGCGGCTGCCGAGGACGGCGGACTCGCCGCCCGGTACGGGCAGCACGGTCAGTCCGTCGGCGGAACCGAACGGCACGATGAGCGGGGTGCGCTGGATCGGGCGGTAGAAGCGGGGCTCCTTGCGGTGCTTGCCGGAACTCTGGAGGTAGGTGCGGATGTTGTGGGCGGCGATGTCCGCCTGGGCCAGGGCGGCGGGGGTGATCTTGAGTTCGGTGACGTCGTTCACGTCGCCGACGGCGAACACGTCCAGCTTGCCTTCGACCCGGAGCGTCCGGTCGACCTTCACGTGCCCGGACCGGTTCAGCCAGTCGCCGTGCCCGGCCAGACGGAGCCAGAGCGTGTTGGGGGTGGTGCCCGTCGCCCAGAAGGACAGGTCGGCCTCGATGACGGTGCCGCGGGCGTCGCGGTAGGTGCCGAAGTCGTTGCCGGGGGACATGAACGAGTCGAGCCGCACCTCGACGTCGTGGGACTCCAGCCAGGCGAGGGCCTTGCGCCCGGGCCGCTCACTGCCCGTGGAGTCGAGCAGCGCGGGTCCGGAGTGGGCGAGCGTGACGCGGGCGTCGGGCCGGGCGAGGCGGAGCTCGGCGCTGAGTTCGACGCCGGAGGGACCTCCGCCGACCACGAGGATGCGCTCGGCCGTGGCGACGCCGCGCTGGTGTTCGGCGAAGGCCTTGGCCGCCTCCTCGGTGGTGGTGCCGGAGAAGCGGGCCGGCTCGGGGTAGTCGGCGCCGGTGGCGATCACGACCACGTCGTACGGCAGTCGCTCACCGGTGGCGAGGACGACCTGCCGCTCGGTGGTGTCGATCCGGAGGGCCTTGCCCGCGATCACCCGGCCGTGGTGCAGCAGCCGGTCGTACGGGATGAAGGGGGTGTGCGTCCACTCGGGGCGCACCCCGGCGCGCAGGGAGGCGACTCGGTGGAAGAAGACCTCCTTGCGGTCCACCAGCGTGACCCGGGCCGTGCCGTCCAGCCGCTTCGCCAGCCGGACACCCGCGTAGCCGCCGCCGATCACCACTACGTCGCCGTCGTACACACCGAGTCTCCTGTGCCTGGTGGGGGGTGCGAGTGCCGCCGTGGACGGGCCCCGCTCGGATCGACCCCCGGCGGCCACTCGACTGACGGTGACATTAGCGCTTGAAACCTAAAGGAATTTCGAGGTTCCGTGCGTGTTCCGTGAAGAGATCGGCACCATGACGAGCCGTCACTTCCCCAGATCTCGCGGTAGGCCTCCCGGTAGCCCGACGGGTCCCAGGTCGTGGCGCCCTCGCTGTTGCCGGCCGTGGCGATGTGGACGGGGGCCGTGTACCCGCTGGGCGGACGGCCGGAGAAGGCGCGGTTGAACTCGTCGACGATCTGCCAGCCCTGGAGGGACAGCGGCTCGGGCACGGTGGCGGCCTGGTACTGCCTGCTGTTGATGCGCTGGAAGGCGGACGGGTCGCCGTCGCCGGCGCCGATGTTGTAGGGCGGGCCGGCCCCCTCCTCACCGGCCGCGCGGAAGGCCGGGGCGGCGTCGGCGAAGTACAGGTCGTTGATGGCGACGGAGTGCGTCCACCGGTCCTGGAACCGGGAGAGGAGCGAGGAGATCTCCCGCGGGGTGCGGCTGCTGGCGTCCGGGATCGGGATGTTCTCCACCGAGAGCAGCCGCACGCCCTCGCACCGGGCCAGCTCCTCCTCGATCAGGTCGGACTTGTTCCTGGCGAAGGGGATCGAGGCGTCGGTGATGATCACGACCCCGGCGCGGCCCTCCGAGTCGGAGATGATCCACTGCGCGCTGATGCGGGCCACGTCCTGGACCCGGGTGGTGACGTTGGTGAACAGGTCGGGCTGCCGGCTGGGGCCGGGATCGGGGACCGCGTGCCAGCCGATGAGCGGGATGCGCTGGGCGTTGGCCCGGGCGGCCTGCTGCGCCGTCGAGTCGGGGTCGAACCCGCCGATGACGATGCCCGAGGGCCTCAGGGCCACGGCCTCGCTCATGGCCGCCTGGATACCGGCCGGGGTGCCCCCGCCGTCGATCACCCGGACGTCCCATCCGATGGCCCGCGCGGCTTCCCGCACGCCCTTCGCGGCGCCCGCGACGCCGGGATTGGTCATGGTCTGGGCGACGTAGACGATGGTCCTGCCCGAGACCGCCGCCGGGCCGCTGGTGGGACCGCCCCAGGGGCTGTCGCGCCGCTCCGCCCGGGCCACGGCTTCCTCGGCCGTGGCCTGGACGGCGGGACAGCCGTCCGGGCCCGTCGCGGTCTCGTCCGCGCCGTCCGACGAGCCGCGTTCGCAGCCGACGAGGGCGGTCGCCGTGGCCAGCAGGGTGCAGGAGACGAGCCGCGCGGTGCGGATCCTGGGGACGGCCTTGCGGGTGCGGTGCACGGAGCTCCTGTGAGGGGATCGACGCGGCGTGGCCGGTCGAGGTGGTTCAGGGGGGCGTGCCCGCCGTGCCGCCCTCCGGCGCCGGGGAGGACGGGGGCGGAGGCGGAGCCGCGGGCGAGTCCCGGGCGGCACCGCCGCGCAACCGGCGGCGCGCGGCGTACCCGGCCAGGCCCACGGCGATGAGCAGGGTGCCGCCGTGGAACAGCGGGACGGTCCAGAAGTCGGCACCCAGCTGGGCGATGCCGGTGAGGCCCACGGCGAGGACGGCGACGGCGACGACGGTGCCGAGGGCGTTGGGCCGGCCTGGCTTGATCGCCGTGGCGCCGAGCAGGGCGCCGACGAAGGCGGGCAGCAGGTAGTCGAGGCCGACGCTCGGATTGCCGATCTGCTGCTGGGCCGCGAGCAGCACACCGGCGAAGCCGACGATCAGCCCCGAGGCGGCGAAGGCGTAGACGGTGTAGGTGCGGGTGGGGATGCCGACGAGGTCCGCCGCACGCGGGTTCGACCCGACGACGTACAGGTACCGGCCGAGCGGCAGCCGCTCCAGCACCAGCCACAACACGCCCGCGAGGGCGAGCACGTAGAAGGCGGGGACCGGCAGGCCGAGGAACGTGGAGTCGTAGAGGTCGGTGAAGGCGGGCGGGAGGCCTTGCGGGCCGGGGACGATCCGGCCGCCGTCGGTGATCCAGCCGGTGACGGCGTACATCATGCTGCCGGTGCCGAGGGTGGCGATGAAGGAGTCGATCCGGCCGAACACGACGATGACGCCGTTGAGGACGCCCACGACCAGCCCGCCGGCGATCACGGTGACGCAGGCGAGCGGCCAGGGCCAGCCCTCGGTGACGATGAGCTGCATCACCATGACGTGCGCGAGGCCCAGGGCGTAGCCGACGGAGAGGTCGAACGCGCCGGTCACGATGGGGACCATGGCGGCCAGCGCGAGGACGGCGGGGATCGACTGGTTGGACAGGATCGAGTCGAGGGTGTCCAGCGTCGGGAAGGTGCGCGGCAGGGCGAGGGAGAAGGCCAGGTAGAGCAGGGCGGTGAGGACGAGCAGGCCGTAGGCGCCGATGTGGTGCCCGCCGGGGCGGCGAAGACGCCCGGCGCGGGACCGGGACGAGGAGGCAGAGGGCCGCGTCGTCATGGGTTCACGGCGGTGGACGGGGGCATGGCCGAGGCCGCCCGGGTGAGACCGGCGACGGTGAGGGCGCTGCCGCTCAGCTCGGCCGTCACGGACCCGCGTACGAACACCAGGGTGCGCCGGCACACGCCCGCGACCTCCTCGAAGTCGGTGGACAGCAGCAGGACCGCGAGGCCGGAGGACAGCGCCTCGCCGAGCAGCCGGTGGATCGCGGCCTTGGCACCGACGTCCACGCTCGCGGTCGGTTCCTCGAGGATCAGCAGCCGCAGGCCCGTCCGCAGCCAGCGGCCGATCATGACTTTCTGCTGGTTGCCGCCGGAGAGCGTGGTGATGGGGACCTCGCTGTCGCGGGGGCGCACCGAGAACCGCTCGATGAGGGCGGCAGCCTGGGCGCGTTCCCGGCGGGGGCCGATCCAGCGCGGCGCCCGCCGGTCGCCCGCGCGGGGATCAGGCAGGAGGTTCTCCCGTACGGTCAGCTCGGCGAGGCAGCCCTCCCGCAGCCGGTCGCCCGGCACGAAGCCGACGCCGCGGGAGACGGCCTCCGCGACCGTACGGGGGTGGTAGGCCCGCCCGTCGAGCAGGGCCTGCCCGCCGAGGAGGGGCCGGACCCCGGCGAGGGCGCGGCCCAGGTCCGTGTGGCCGGCGTCCGAGAGGCCGACCAGGCCGAGGACCTCTCCGGGGCGAGTTCCAGGCTGATCGGTCCGGCCCCGCGGTCCGTACGCCGTCGAGGGTCAGGACAGCCGGTGAGCCGACCGGGCTCCCGGTGGGGCGGTGGACGGCCGGTTCCGCCTCCTCGCCGACGATGTCGTGGACCAGGCGGGCAGGGCTGTGGTCCGCGAGCCGGCCGTGGCTGACGAGCCGGCCGTCGCGCAGGACGGCGAAGGTGTCGGCGACCTGGTACACCTCGTCCAGGCGGTGACTGACGTAGAGGATGGCGTGCCCACGGTCGCGCAGGCCGTGCAGGACGTGGAAGAGCCGGGCGCTGTCCGCGGCCGGGAGGCGGGCGGTCGGCTCGTCGAGGACGATGAGCGTCGCCCGGGCCGCGAGCGCCCGGGCGATCGCGACCAGCGAGCGGTCGGCCGGCGCGAGCCCGGAGACCGGCGCGTCGGGGTCGAGGTGCGCGGCGACGATCCGCAGCGCGTCGACGCAGGCGTCCCCGGTGCGCCGCCAGGAGATCAGGCCGGAGCGGCGCGCGTACCCGGTGGTGAGGGCGATGTTCTCGGCGACCGTCATCCACTCCACGAGACCGAGGTCCTGGTGGATGAACGACATGCTCCGGGACGCGGCAGGACTGCCGAGGGCCTGCCCGGCCACCGTGACCTGCCCGGCGTCGGCCTGATGGACCCCGGCGAGGACCTTGATCAGCGTGGACTTCCCGGCACCGTTGGGCCCGAGGAGGGCGAGCACGCTGCCGGCGTGGACATCGAGGTCGACCCCGGCGAGCGCGACGGTCCCGCCGAACCGCTTGCTGAGCCCGCGGATCCGGACCAGGGGTTCGGGCCCGAAGGGCGAGGGCGCCTTCGGTGGCGTCTCGGGAGCGTCGCGCACCCGATCAAATTACAACATTTCGGGCACTATCACGCCGCGTCGAGTCCGCATTCGGCCCAGATGACCTTGCCCTCCGGGAGGTAGCGCGTGCCCCAGCTCTGCGAGAGCTGCGCGACGAGGAAAAGACCGCGTCCGCCCTCGTCGGTGCTGGCCGCCCGGCGCAGATGAGGGGCGGTGTTGCTGGCGTCGGAGACCTCGCAGATGAGGGTGCGGCCGTACAGCAGCCGCACCCGCACGGGCCCGGCACCGTGCCGGATGGCGTTGGTGATCAGCTCGCTGAGGATGAGTTCCGCGGCGAACGCGGTCTCCTCGAGCCCCCAGTCTTCCAGTCTCCGCGTGGCGGACGCCCGGACCTCGGCGACGACCGCCGGGTCGGCGGGCAGCTCCCAGGCGGCGATCCGGCCGGGATCCAGGGCGTGCACGCGGGCGACGAGCAGGGCGATGTCGTCGTGCGGGTGCACCGGCGCCACGGTGTCCAGCACGGCCTGGCAGGTCTCCTCGGGTGCGCGCTGCGGATGGGCCAGGGCCGCGCGCAACTGTTCCAGCACCACGTCGACGTCGCGCTGCCGGTCCTCGATGAGCCCGTCGGTGTAGAGGACCAGCTGACTGCCCTCCGGGACGTCGATCTCGGCGGCGTCGAAGGGCAGGCCCCCGAGGCCGAGCGGGGGCCCGGCCGGCAGGTCGGGATAGGACACGGTGCCGTCGGGGTGGACGAGGGCGGGCGGCGGGTGCCCGGCGCGCGCCATGAGGCAGCGCTGCACGGTCGGGTCGTAGATGGCGTACAGGCAGGTCGCGCCGATGACGCCGGCGCCCTTGCCGTCGGGGTCCTCCCGGTCCAGACGGCCCACGAGGTTGTCCAGGTGGGTCAGAACCTCGTCCGGGGGGAAGTCGAGCTCGGCGAAGCTGCGTGCGGCCGTGCGCAGCCGGCCCATGGTGGCGGCGGACAGCATGCCGTGGCCGACGACGTCGCCGACGAGCAGGCCGACGCGGGCGCCGGGCAGGGGGATGACGTCGTACCAGTCCCCGCCCACGTCGGACTCGGCGGGGAGGTAGCGGTGGGCCACCTCGACGGCGTCCTGGTCGGGCAGTCCGTGCGGGAGGAGTCTGCGCTGGAGGGCCAGGACCATGCCGCGTTCGTGGGTGTAGCGCCGGGCGTTGTCGATGGACAGGGCGGCGCGGGTGGCGAGTTCCCGGGCCAGCGAACGGTCGTCGTCCCCGAAGGGGCTCCCGGCCCGGTAGAAGCTGGCGATGCCCAGGACGACACCGCGGGCGAGCAGCGGCACCGCGATGAGGGAGTGGACATGGGCCAGCAGGCGCCCGGTGTACTCGGGGTCCTGGGCGAGCCAGCCGGCGGCGACCCCCAGGTCGGGTTCCAGCACCGCCTCGCCGAGGGTCAGGCTGCGCAGCTGGGGTGTGGTCGGGCCGAAGTCGATGCGCTTGCCGGGCGGGGTGAAGGGCAGGCCCTCGTGGATGCCGTGGACCACCGTGCGGCGCAGGTCGGCGAGGGGGTCGGCGGACTCCTCGCCACGCAGGACGGCATCGGGCAGGTCGATGGTGACGAAGTCGGCCAGACGCGGGACCGCCGTCTCGGCCAGTTCCTCGGCGGTGCGGCGCACGTCCAGCGTCGTGCCGATACGGGCGCTGGCCTCGGACAGCAGCTCCAGGCGCCGGCGCGCGGCCAGGGCGTAGGCCCCGACGTGCGGCTCCCCACCATCACGAGCCCCCGGGCCGGGAACGGCGACGCGGGACGGCCACCCGGCGCGCCCGCGCCGCCGTCGGCCGTGACGGTGCCGTCGTGCTCCTCTGCGGCAGCGGGCACACCGTGGGCCGTGCCCGTGTCGACGGGCGCCGCCGCGGCAGCACGGTCACCGTCGGCCGTGCCCCTGTCACCCGGCACCGCCGCAGCACGGTCACCGTCGGTCGCGCCCTTGCCGGTGGGCGGCGCCGCAGCATGGTCACCACCGACCGCGCCCCTGTCACCAGGGACCGCCCCGGCACGGTCACCGTCGGCCGTGCCCCTGTCGGTGGGTGGCGCCGCAGCGCGGTCGCCGTCGGTCACGACCGGTGGGCCGGGGAGGGTGGCGAGGTGTCCGGACGGCAGGGTGAGTGACGGTCGTGCGGGCCGTGGGGCGGCTGCGAGCGCGGTGAGGTCCGGGTGCTCGTCCGCCTCGTCGGCCTGGTGCGGCAGGACGAGGTGCTCCCCCGCCGGGGAGCCGGGCAGCACGGCCTCGACGGCGAAGCCCCGCACCCCCGAGGCGCTCGTCATGGGGCGGCTCACCAGCGTCACGCGCCGACCGTCGGGCAGGGCCACGTCGACGGCGGCACGCTGCGCGTGCGAGATCAGCTCGGCGGCCTTCTCCATCAGAATCGCCTGGTCACGAGGGTGGAACACATCGGCCAGCGCGTCCAGGGCGAGGCCGTGGGGCAGTCCGGCTCCGGCCCCGGAGGCCACGTAGGTCCGCAGCAGGGCGCGCTCGTGCGCGGAGCTCTGCCCCAGCAGCCGCCGCTCGATGCCCTCGGCGGCCCGGCGGATCGCCACGCCCAGCGCGGAGCGCTCGAAACTGCGTGGATAGCCGAGGCACAGGACGCCCTCGATCCGTCCGCTGAGCGGGTCGCGGACGGGCAGCGCGACGCAGGCGTTGCCCTGGGCGCGCTCCGCGAAGTGCTCGGCGCCGTAGACACGGATGAGTTGCCGCTCGGCCAGGGCCAGCCCGATGCCGTTGGTGCCGGCGACCTGCTCGGCGAACACGAACCCCGGGACCACCTGGATCGCCGGGAGGCTGCCGGCCATCGACGGATCCCCGAAGCGGCGCAGCAGGACAGTGCCGTTCGCGTCGGCCACCGAGATGTTGACCTGGCTGCCGGAGAACGTGGCCTGGAGCCGGTCGATGACCGGCACGGCCGCGCGGACGATACGGCCGCGTGGGTCGAAGTCCTCGGTGTAGGGGAGGTCGGACCGGTCCGGGGAGATGCCCAGGGAGCGACAGCGCCGCCAGGAGTTCAGGATGGACGTCCGCACGCCCGCGTCGACCGGCTCGCCCTGGAGAAACCGCTCACGGAGACCAGCGGGCCCCGTGCCGTCCGTCGCACGCCCCGTCGGCTTGGGTTCCTCGCCGGACCGAACCACGCTTCGCCTCGCTTGCGCCCGGGATCATCCGCTACTCGGAAGAGAATCTGGCATTGATGAGGATACGGGCATTAGGGGCATGCGTCACGGTGCACCAGGGCCGTTCGCGCAGGGCCGCGAGGCGGGGCGGGCGGACCGCGTTCACCCTGGGAAACCCAGCCGCACCTTGCGCTGCGGGTTGTCCTTGTTCGTGTCCGCCAAACTCCGTCAGGACAACCGCCGAGGTACCCGAGCGCGGAATCTCCACTGGATACGTCGTCGGAATCACGCCGCCTGAAGCGGGAACACGAAGCCGGAGGATCGAAGCAGACGCAAAATCTCGCGCTGGCGGCCGGCGAGGTCCAGGCCCACAGCGCCGCACGGCCCGCCGACCGGCATGGGCCGGTCGGCGTTCGGAAGCCGCATCGCATCCGGTCGATTCAGGCCGTGGCCGGCTCGTCGTCGAGGCGGAACCTCGGGTCGCCCGGGACGGACCCGAGGAGTTGAGCGGTGTACGGGTGGTTCGGCTCGGCGAAGGTCGCTCCGGTCGGGCCGAGTTCGACGAGGTCCCCGTGCAGCAGGACCGCGACCGTGTCGCTCACGTGCCGGACGACGGCCAGGTCGTGCGAGATGAACAGCATCGTCAGCGAGAGCCGACGGCGCAGATCGGCGAGCAGGTTGAGGATCTCGGCCTGGGTCGTCAGGTCGAGGGCCGAGGTGATCTCGTCGGCGACGACGAACCGGGGACGCGGTGCGAGGGCCCGTGCGATCGCCAGCCGCTGCCGCTGGCCGCCGGAGAACTCGTGCGGGTAGCGGTCCATGGTGTCCGGGTCGAGGCTGACCTGGCTGAGCAGCTCGGCGATCCGGGCCCGGACCGGTTTGACCCTGGCCCGGATCGGATCGAGTGCCTCGGCGAGCGACTGCGCGACGGTGCGCCGCGGATCGAACGAGGAGTACGGGTCCTGCGGGATCATCTGGACCGTCGCGGCTCCCGCCCGTCCGCGCGAGGTGCGCAGCGGGGCATCGTCCACGAGGATCCGGCCGCTCGACGGCCTGTGGACGCCGACGAGTGTTCGGGCGAGCGTCGTCTTGCCAGACCCGGACTCGCCGACGAGGGCGAGGGTGGTGCCCCGGGGATGTCGAACGAGACTCCCTTGAGCACCCTGCGGGCCGCGGCGCCGTGGCCGAGCTCGACGGTGAGATCCTCCACGCGCAGCAGCGGGGTGGCCGCCCTCGGGTCCGGTGTGGTGGCGGTGGTGGACATCAGCGGCTCCCTTCCGCGGCCGGGGGGCGGTCCGCGGCTTTGTCGGAAAGGTCGTCCGACGACGCCCCGCTCGGCTGCGCCGAAGGCGGCGCGTCGGCCGTCCACCGGACGGCGCTGAGGGTTCCACCGGCCTCGACCGCGGCGGGCGTCGCCGCGAGCAAGGCGCGGGTGTACGGGTGGGTGACCGTCCCCCGGCGCAGGTCGGCGCCCGTCGTCCGGTCGACGACCCGGCCGCCGTGGAGCACCAGGACGGTGTCGCAGAGCACGCCGACCACACCGATGTCGTGCGAGATGAACAGCATCGCCGTGCCGTGCTCGCGGTTGATGCGCCGGAACTGCCGCAGCACCTCCGCCTGGACGGTGACGTCGAGGGCCGTCGTCGGCTCGTCGGCGATGAGCAGCCGCGGGTTCGCCGTCATCGCGGAGGCGATCGAGGCGCGCTGGAGCATGCCGCCGCTCAGCTCGTGCGGATGCTGGCGCAGCCGCCGGTCCGGCTCGGTGACGTGGATGTCGGCCAGGGCGCGGACCATGTCCTGCGCGGCCTGACGCCGGGGCGTCCCCAGATGCACCCTGGCCACCTCGGTGAGCTGGGTGCCGAGCCGCAGCGCGGGGTTGAACGTGCCGATCGGGTCCTGGTAGACGATGCCGATCTCGGTCGCGAGGCGTCGCTCCGGCGGTGTTCCGAGCAGGTCGAGGTCGCCGAGGGCGAGGCGCGACGCGTTCGCCCGCACGCCCTCGGGGAGCAGGCCCGCGACCGCCATGGCGATGGTGGACTTGCCGGAGCCCGACTCCCCGACGAGGCCGACGATCTGGCCGGCCCCGATGGTGAACGACACGTCGTCGACGAGTGTCCGGTCACCGGCCCGTACGGTCAGCCCGGCGACGGTCAGCAGACCGTCCGGCTCCCTGCCGGCCGCTGTCCCCGCACCGGCCGACGCCTGAAGCGCCTGTGCCGGGGCGGCCGGTCCCGCCGCGTCCGCCGTCTTGGCCGGTGCGGGCGACGCGCCGCGGGTTCGCGGGTCGACGAGTGAGGCCACGCCGTCTCCGAGGAGCATGGCGCCCACACCGGTGATGATGAGCATGATCGACGGAGCGAGGACGACCGACGGCTGGGCGAAGATCGACGGCAGCGCCTCGTTGAGCAGCCGGCCCCAGTCGTACTGCGGGCTCTGCACACCGAGGCCGACGAACGACAGACTGCTGATGTCGAGCAGGGACAGGGTGAAGCTCGAACTGAGGAGCACCAGCAGCGGCCCGCTGATGTTCGGCAGGACGTGCCGGCCCAGGATGCGCAGGCGGGGAACGCCGAGCAGGCGCGCGGTGAGGACGTAGTCCTTGTCCGCGACGGTCGCGGCCAGATTCGCGGTCAGCCGTGCGAACCCGGGGACGCCGGCGACGGCGATCGCGACGATCGCGGACACCGTGCCCGGTCCGAGCACCGCCGCGATGACGAGGGCGAGCACGAGCGAGGGGAAGGCCACCGCCGAGTCGATGAGCCGCAGACAGGTCTCGCGCAGCCACCCGGGTGCGAGGTGGACCAGGGCGCCGATCGCGACGCCGGCGACGAACGAGGCTGCGGTGGCCGCGGCGGCCATGAGCAGGGTGAGCCGGGTCGCGACGAGCGCCCGGGCGAGGACGTCACGGCCGAAGGCGTCGGTGCCGAGGAGATGCTCGGCACCGGGCCCGAGCCGGGCGTCGTCGGTGAGGGTCTCGGCGGAGCCGCTCAGCAGCGGCGGTGCCACGAGGGCGACGACGAGGAGCAGTCCGAGGATCACGGCGCCGGACAGCAGCGACGGGTTGCGGCGCCATCGGCGCACGGGCACGTCAGTGGCCACGACGACCTCCCTCGAGCGTGCGGGGTCGACGATCCCGAGGACGACGTCCACGAGGAGGTTGACGAGGAGGGCGAGCATGCCGACGACGAGGATGATGCCCTGGATCACCGGATAGTCCTTGTAGATGATCGCCTGGACGACCTCGGTACCGAGCCCCGGGTAGGTGAAGACGTTCTCCAGGATGATCGTCCCGCCGAGCAGGGACGTGAGGACGAGACCGCTCAGGGTGAGGACGCTCGTCACGAGGTTGGGCAGCGCGTGGCGCAGGTGCAGACGCACGGCTCCCAGGCGGTGGCCGCGGGCGGTCCTCATGTAGTCCTGGGCGAGCACCGAGGCCGTCTCCTGCCGGACGACCCGGGCGATGGCGAAGGCCGGGCCGATGCAGAGCGCGGCGATCGGCATGACGAGTGCGCTCGGTGTCGCGGCGCCGCCGGACGGCAGCAGCCCGAGGCTGATCGAGAACAGGACGATGAGGAGGGTCGCGACGACGTACACCGGCGCCGACGCGAGGAGCCCGGCGACCGCGCCGAATCCGACGCCCAGCCGGCGGCGGCGTCCGTCACGGGTGAGGACGCCGACGGTCATGCCCAGCGGGACGGCGATGACCAGGGAGAGCAGGACGGCCGGGATGACGAGCTGGACGGTGTACGGCAACCGGGTCGCGACGATGTCCGCGACCGGGGTGTCGAACCGGAACGAGGTGCCGAGCCGGCCGGACGCGATGTCGCCGAGGTAGTGGACGAACCGTGTCGCCATCGGCTCGTCGAGGCCCAGTCGTTCGCGTATCGCCGCGAGTGTGGCCGGGGACGCGTTGGTGCCGGCGATCGCGCGGGCCGGGTCCCCGGGCAGCAGGGGCACGATGAGGAACGTCACGAGGACGAGCAGCAGCATGGACATCAGCAGCCCGCCCGCCCGGCGGACGGCGAACCCGGCCCAGCCACCGCCCAGCCGCAGCCGGGCGCCGCGCCGGACGGGTGCGGCGGGCAGCGGCCCGGTCGGGACCGCGGACCCGGCGCTCACCGCGCCGCCCCGCGAGCGCCGCGTCGTCCGGGTGCCGCTCGTACCAGCGGAACCGCGGTTCGAGCTGGGCGGACAGGCGCAGCAGCGTCGCCTCGTCGAAGGGCGCGCCGACGAGTTGCGCACCGACCGGCAGTCCGTCCGCGGTCGTGTGGACGGGCAGCGAGATGGCGGGCAGCCCGGCGATGTTGACGAACGCGGTGAACGAGACCATCCGGGTCTCGGTGGCCCGCGGGCCGTCCGGGTCCGAGTTCGCCTCGTCGTACACGGGGCCGACCGGCGGCGCCACGACCGCCGTGGTCGGGGTGAGGAGGACGTCGAAGTCCCGGCCCCACTGGGCGACCACCTCGCGTGACTCGGCCTGCAGGCGCGCCGCCGTCCGGGCGTAGTCGCCCGCGGTGACCTCGAGGGCGGTTTCCCGGCGGCGCCGGATGTACGGGTCCAGCGCGTCGGGATCGTCGACCTCGATGGCGTAGGTGGAGGCACTGATGATCGTCCAGGTGAAGCCCATGATCGCCTCGTACGAGAACATCTTCGGGCAGGCCTCGACGACGTCGTGCCCCAGGTCGCGCAGTGCCTGCGCGGCCGTCAGCGCCGCCGTGCGGCACTCCTCGTCGACCGGCAGCCCGGTCGGCGCGTCGAGGAGCAGGCCGATCCGCAGCCGCCCGGGATCGGCACCGGCCTCCTCGATGTACGGGCGACCCGGTTCGGGCGCGCTGTACCAGGCGAGCCGGTCGGGACGGCCCATGACGTCGAGCATGAGGGCCGCGTCGCGCACGGTGCGGGTGATCGCGCCTTCGGTCGTCGAGTGTTCCCAGCCCCGGACGAGCGCGGGCACGCGTCCCCGGCTCGGTTTGAGGCCCACGAGGCCGGTGACGGACGCCGGGACCCGGATCGACCCGCCGCCGTCGGAGGCGTGTGCCACCGGGGCGAGCCCGGCCGCGACGGCCGCCGACGCGCCGCCGCTCGACCCGCCGGAGGTGTGCGCCGGGTTCCACGGGTTGCGCGTCTTGCCGTGCCGGGCGTTCTCGGAGACGGTCAGAGCGCCGAACTCCGGCGAGTTGGTCCGGCCGAGGGGATCGCGCCGGCGTCGAGGAGGAGCTGGACGTCGGGGTCCGTGACGGTCTTCGGGGTGTCCCGGATGGCCAGTGAGGACATCGTGTTGGGTTGTCCCGCGACGGAGTTGAGGTCCTTGATGGGGACGGGGACTCCGTGCAGCGGGCCGAGCGGATCGCCGCGCAGCACCGCCTGCTCGGCCCGGACGGCCGCCGCGCGCACGGCGTCGGTGTCGAGCCAGACGACGGCGTTGACGGCGGGATTGATCCGCTCGATGCGGTCGAGGTAGGTCTCGGCCACCTCCACCGGGCTGACCTCTTTGGTGCGCACGAGGTCGGCGATCTGCTGGGCGGTGCTGAAGGGGTCGATCACCAGGGGACTCCTGTCGGAAGGATGCGGGGGTCTCGGTGCGCCGCGTGCGGGCGGCCTGTCCGTCAGCCGGTGATGCGCAGGATCGGGTCGTCGAGCGAGCCGCCGAGCATCTTTGCGCTGAATCCCTTGCGCAGCGCGTAGATGAACGGGTCGTTGACCAGCGGCACCGCGTCCACCTGCGAGATCAGGGCCTTGGCGGCCTTCTGGTAGGCGGCGCAGCGGGCCTTGTCGGTCGTCGCCTCGGCACCCTGGGCGAAGGCCTTGTGCAACGCGGGGTTCTTCACCGCGCCGAGGTTGCCGCCGCCTTCGGGACGGTCGGACCCACGAAGTGGGCGAGCGGGCCCGCGAGGCTGCCGAGGAAGTTGAGGTCGGCGAAGACCGTGAGGTCCCAGGCGTCGGGCTTGCCGAACACGGTCCCGACCCAGGCCCCGACGTCGACGTTGGCGAGGGTCACGTCCGCGCCCGCGGCCCGCAGCGCCTCCTGGATGTACTGGTTTCCGGCGCCGGCCGGCCCGACGACCTGGGGGCCGACGAGGCGGATCTTCTTGCCCTTGAGCACGTCCGCCGCCGCGGCTTTGTCCGTCTTTACGAGGAAGGAGGTGCCCGGGTCGTTGCAGGGGATGCCCTTCTGCACGAACATCGTCGACGGCTCACCGGTGTCCTTCGAGACGACCTTCGTGAAGGCGGCGCGGTCGACGGCCTGGGCGACGGCCCGGCGGGGGCGACGTCCGCGAAGACCGTGCCGGGTCGTTCGTTGAAGAGCAGGTAGAAGTCGGAGAACCGGCTGACGCTCACGCTGTGGCCGCCCACGCCGCCGAAACGCGGGATGCCCGAGGCGTCGATCTTTCCGATGTCGAGCTGGCCGCTTCTCACGAGGTTGCCGGTCGCCGTCGGGTCGGGCGAGACCAGGTACTCCATCGTCGCGGCGACCTTGCCGGGGATCTTCGTGCGCCAGGCGGGCCATGCCTTGTACTCCGGGCGGAGCGTGTACGTGTACGAGACGCCGGACTGGGACTTCTTGAGAAGGTACGGGCCGGACTGCGAGCCCTTGGCCTCACCGGCGGCAAGGGCCTTGGGGTCCTTGAGTCCCGCCGGGCAGACGATGCCCGTGCTGGCGATCGACAGGCCGGTGACCATGTCGCCCCACGGCCTGGCGAGCGTGATCTTCACCGTCCGCGCCGCGTCGTCGGCGCTCACTTTCACCTTGTTGCCGGGCCGAAGACCGTGGGGAGATCGGGCGCCGCCGTCTTCGGGTCGACGTAGCGGTCGAGGGACGCCTTGACGACCTTCGGTGTGATCGGCGTCCCGTCGGCGCACGTCGCGTCGGTGCGCAGGGTGAACGTCGCCGAGGTCGGCGTGTTCGTCCACTTGGTGGCCAGCCCGCCGACGAGCCCGCCGTCGTCCTTGCGCACGAGGGTGTCGTAACTGTTCCGGGCGAGCACGTAGTCCGGCAGGGACAAGGCCTTGGCCGGGTCGAAGCCGGCCGGCACGTCGATCGTCGTCCGGATCTTCGTCGCGGTTGCGGCACCGCCGCTGCTCGGGTCTCCGGACGTCGATCCCGTGGTGGTGCAGCCGGCGAGTACGGCCGTCATGGCGACGGCTGCGGTCACAGGGACCGCGCGGATACGGGTCTGGCGCATGGGTGCTCCTGGAGAGGGACGTTGTGCTCTGCGCAGGTCGGGCACGGGATCGGGCGGGACGAGCGCGAGCAGTTCGGGGTGGAGGCGGTGCGCGCGGCGCTCGGTGGACGCCGCTTGGCAGCGAGCCGTGGAGCACTGGGTGTGGAGAGGATGCCGCCAAGTGAACGGCGTAGTCAATAGCGTTAACTATCTTTGGGCGCGAGCCACCGATGCCGCCGATTTCGGCCGCGAAGACACTGCCGGGTGGTGGCCGCGAAGACTGACGCGTGTCAGTCGCGCGGGAGCGTCGCCGCCTCCGCCTCGAGGGCCGCGAGGAGGATGTCCGTCTGCCGGTGGAAGACGTCGGTCATGTCGATGCTGCGCAGGTGCTCCTTCGCCGCCTCGGCGTAGGGGTACGCGTCAGGATCCGCCGGCTGGTATTCCTGCACCCAGTTCACCTCGGCGCCGAACCGCTGGTTGACGAGCCGCCAGGCGTTGTTGCTCGCCATGGCGAGGATGAAGTTCGAGAACGCCTGGTAGTGCAGGACGGCCTCCCGGCCGCGCCAGCCGCCGCGGTGGAACGCTTCCAGGACGGCGTCGACGGCGCGCAACTCGTGAACGCCCCGCGTGACTCTCCCCATGCAGAGCGCGGCGGCCGCCGGGTGGTCCAGCGCCGTGTTCCAGGCACGGACCGCCAGGTCCCGCAGCGACTCGGTCCACGACTCGTGCGGCTCGTACCCCTCGAGGGAGATCCTGTCGAGCTCCTCCGCGACGGCGACCATGATGTGGTCGCGACTCGCGAAGTGCCGGTAGACCGCGGTCGCGGAGGAGGACAGTTCCTTGCCGAGTCGCTGGAAGGTCAGCGCGTCCGGCCCGTCCTCGTCGAGGATCCGCAGCGCGGTCCCCACGATGAGCCCCTGGGAAAGAGTTCCCCGTTGGAGCCGCTTCGTCGACCGGCCTCCGGCAACTGCCACGCGAACGCCTCCCTCGGTACGGACGGCGAGCACATGCTGCCGCGGCCTGCGCCTCCTTGGCGGCGACAAGGAAACCAGCCTAAGCGACTGGTGTTGTGCGGATCGTCCTGGGCCCGGTCGCCGGGGTCACGGACTCCACAGAAAAAGGGAAAGCTCAGCGCCGCCTTCCCCACGCGGGCGCGGGCACCACCGCCACGGTGCCCGACGTCGCGTCGAGTCGGCCCCGAGGTCGGCCCCACGTCGCGCTCTGCAGCAGTGTCAGGTCCAGGGCGCCACGAGGACGAAGGAGCGGCTGGCCCGGTACGCGGCCGTGTTCTCGGAAGGGTCGAGCCACAGCTGGAGGTCGTCCCGGTGACGGAGGTAGCGGCCGGGATAGTTGTACGACTCCAGGGAGACCGAACCGGCCGTGGAACCGGAACGGGGCAGAAGGTGGCGTCCTTCCGGAAGATGGCGGATCGGTCGTCGGGGTCCAGCCGGATGCGGAAGGCGTAGTGCCGCAGGTACCTGCCCGTGGCGTCCCTGAGTGAGTAGCAGCGGGGGTCAGCCAGGCCGGGGACGAAGGTGAAGGTGGCCGCCTGCCGGGTGGCCGCGGAGCTGGTGGCGCCGACCGGGCCCAGGATGCCGAGTCGGCCGGACTGCCTGTCCTCAGAGCGCACCCCGCCCCACCCGTCCCGTCGCCGTGCCGATGTGTCGAGGGCGACAGTGTGTCAGGAGCGGATCCGGAGGACGTGCGTGGGTCGCTTCGCAGGTGCCGCCCCACGCCTTCGTCCGTTCCGTTTTCCGTTATGCGTGACGCCTCTTGACACCTGCTTTTACCTCCCTCTAACTTTTGGCCGCATTCACGAACAGCGTCCGGCATATCGAACGCGGCGCTTGCTGTCGGACCCTTCTGGCTGACCGCCGCCGCTTCCGCTCCGCGACGTGAAACACGCACAACGCACCTGCCTCACAGCCACCGCCTTCCAGTGGTCACGCGTCCGACACCCCGCTTCCATCCCGTCCCTGCACCCGTAGAAAGACAGGACACGCACATGTCGAGGCTGCTCACCCGGCTCGCGGCGATATTGGTCGCCGTCGGCCTCTTCTTCACCTCCCAATCCTTGGCCGCACCTCAGCGGGCGGCCGCCGCCGACCCGGGCTACCTGATGCTGCACTTCACCGGGGAGGGGTCGACCGGTCAGCAGATGTACCTCTCGCACAGCACGGACGGCCTCCACTGGAACGACCTCAACGGCGGGGCGCCGATCCTGCGCTCCACGGTCGGCACGAAGGGGGTGCGTGACCCCGCACTCGTGAGATCCCCCGACGGCAGCAAGTACTGGATCATCGCGACCGACCTGTGCATCAGCTGCGGGCAGGACTGGGAAACGTCCATCAACAACGGCAGCCGCAACCTGGTTGTGTGGGAGTCGACGGACCTGATCAACTGGTCGGAGCCGTGGCTGCTCAACGTCGCCGGCGCGATCCCCGACGGCCGCAACGCCTGGGCGCCCGAGGCGATCTGGAACCCGGCCACCAACGACTACGTCCTGTACTGGGCGACGAACAAGCCCGTCAATGGCGTAAAGAAGCACCGGATCTACTACGCCCACACCCGAGACTTCCGCACCATCACCACCCCGCAGATCTACATCGAACGCGCCGGCACCCAGGAAATCATCGACACCCAGATCGTCGAGATGCCGGCCGGCGTCGGCAACTACCGCTACGTACGCGCCTCCGGCGACGGCCAGATCACCCTCGAAGGCAGCAACTCGATCCTCGGGACGTGGACGAACCTCGGCAACCTCTCCGGCATCGGCCTGACCGGCGCCCAGGTCGAGGGCCCGATGTGGATGAAGTTCCGCGACCGCAACGAGTGGGCGCTCTACCTCGACCAGTACTCCTCCGGACGCGGTTACATGCCGGTCGCGACGACCAACCCCTCCGCCTCCGGCACGTACCGGATGCCGGCGTCGGGAAGCTACAACATGGGCGTCACCAAGAAGCGTCACGGCTCGATCCTGAACCTCACGGCCGCCGAGGAATCCCGTGTGCTCGCACGCTGGACCGATGTCCCGGCCAAGCGACTCCAGTCGTACAACTTCCAGGACCGGTACGTGCGGCACGCCGACTTCGATGTGCGCGTCGACCAGAACATCACCGGCCCGGACGCACAGTTCCGGCTGCGGCCCGGTCTTGCGGGCTCCGGCACCGTCTCCTTCGAGTCGGTGAACTACCGCGGCTACTTCCTGCGGCACGCCAACAACGACTTCCAACTGGTCCGCAACGACGGCACCGCCCAGTTCGCCGCGGACGCCACCTTTCGCCAGGTCGCCGGCCTCGCAGACTCCACCTGGTCGTCGTTCCAGTCCTACAACCACCCCGACCGCTACATCCGGCACTACGCCTACCAGCTCCGCCTCGACCCCATCACCACCGCGACAGGACGCAGCGACGCCACATTCCGCGTGACGAACTGACCCGGCACCGACAGGGATGCCGGCGCCTCCGAGGAGAGCACCGGCATCCCCTTCCTCTGCCTTCCCATGCTCTCCGCACGCCCATGCAGGCAAGAGGCAGAACTGCAGTCGGCACCCTCGTCACGCCAGGAACGACAACCGCACCTGCCGACGAGGATTGTCCTTGTTCGTGTCCACCAGGCACACCGACTGCCACGTCCCGAGCTCCAGCCGGCCGCCCAGCACCGGCAGGGTCGCGTGGGGCGGGACGAGGGCCGGCAGGACGTGGTCGCGGCCGTGGCCGGGGCTGCCGTGCCGGTGCTGCCAGCGGTCGTCGGCGGGCAGCAGCGTGTGCAGCGCGGCCAGAAGATCGTCGTCGCTGCCGGCCCCGGTCTCGAGAACGGCGATCCCGGCAGTCGCGTGCGGGACGAAGAGATTGAGCAGGCCGTCGCGGCCGGCGGCCTGCTCACGCAGGAAGGACTCGCAGTCGCCGGTGATGTCGACGACCTTCTCCGTGGAACCGGTGGTGATGTTCAGGACTCGCGTGGTGAAGACAGCTGACATGCCCCCATCCTGACGCACGCGCCGGGCTTCATCAGGTCAGGCCCGGCCGGGAGACGATACGGACGTCCACTGAACGAGACGCCCGTTGACCGTGCGCATGCCATCTGGCTAGGTTCGGCCGCATGTTGCGTTCAGCCCTGCTCACCACGCGCGGTCACATCGACCTGCTGCGGGTGGCTTCCGCCGCGTGTCGCCGCGGCTGCTGACGCCCTTCCTCTCCTCACCTCCCGGTTCCCTCGCCTCGGTTCCGCCTGCCCGCTGATCGCGCCCGTCCGCGTCGGCGTGGCGGCGACGCGGCGTGCCTCTCCCGGCCCTCGCTCTCCTCCCGTGGAGCCTTCATGAGCATCAGTCATGCCCCGCCCACGTCGCCAGAAGCCGATATTTCGCCTGAATCAGCTTCTGACCCTGACCTCCAGCCCCTCGTCCCCGCCTCCTCCCGCCGCGCCCGCGTCCCCCGCTGGCTGCGCCGCACCACCGGCCCGGTCCTTCTGCTGGCCCTCTGGCAACTCCTCAGCGGCACAGGCGTGTTGCCCCCGGACGTGCTCGCCTCGCCCGGCCGGATCGCACAGGTCGGCGGGGACCTGGTCGCCGACGGTTCGCTGCCGGCGGCCATGGGCACCTCGCTCCAGCGGGTCGCCGCCGGGCTGCTGCTCGGCCTGGTGGTCGGCACCGGACTCGCCCTGCTCGCGGGCCTGTTCCGGATCGGCGAGGACCTCGTGGACGCGCCCGTGCAGATGCTGCGGACCGTGCCGTTCGTGGGTCTCATCCCGCTGTTCATCATCTGGTTCGGCATCGGCGAGGCCCCCAAGATCGCCATCATCACACTCGGCGTGACCTTCCCGCTCTACCTCAACGTCTACGCCGGCATCCGCGGCGTGGACGCCCAGTTGATCGAGGCCGGGGAGTCCCTCGGGCTGTCGCGGTGGGGGCTGGTGCGGCATGTCGTGCTGCCGGGCGCGCTGCCCGGCGCGATGACCGGCCTGCGCTACTCGCTCGGCATCGCCTGGCTGGCGCTGGTCTTCGCCGAGCAGGTCAACGCCGACTCCGGCATCGGCTTCCTGATGGTGCAGGCGCGGGACTTCCTGCGGACCGACGTGATCGTCGTCTGCCTGATCGTCTACGCCTTCCTCGGTCTGCTCGCCGACTTCATCGTCCGCTCTCTCGAAAGGCTGCTGCTGCAATGGCGACCCACGTTCACCGGCCGGTGACCTCCCAGGCGGTCCACGTCGACGGGCTGACCCGCTCCTTCGACGGCCGTGCCGTCATCGACGACCTGCGACTCGACGTCCGGCCGGGCGAGTTCGTGGCCCTGCTCGGCCGCAGCGGCTGCGGCAAGTCGACGCTGCTGCGCATCCTCGCCGGGCTCGACCGCGACATCGAGGGCACCGTGCTGGTGCCGCGCCGCAAGGCCGTCGCCTTCCAGGCACCGCGGCTGATGCCGTGGAAGAAGGTGTGGCGCAACGTCCTGCTCGGCCTGCCCGGCAAGCCGGAGCGCGCCGTCGCCGAGCAGGCCCTCGACGAGGTCGGTCTCGGCCACCGCTCGGACGCCTGGCCCAAGACCCTCTCCGGCGGCGAGGCCCAACGCGCCTCACTGGCACGGGCGTTGGTGCGCGAGCCCGATCTGCTGTTGCTCGACGAGCCGTTCGGCGCGCTCGACGCGCTCACCCGCATCAAGGCCCAGCGGCTCGTGGGCGAGTTGTGGCAGCGCCGGGGATGCGCGGTGCTCCTCGTCACCCACGACGTGGAGGAGGCGGTGCTGCTCGCCGACCGCGTCCTGGTGATGGACGGCGGGGTCATCGCCCACGAGCAGCACGTCGAGCTGGACCGTCCCCGCGACATCGCCGACCCGCGCTTCGCCGCGCTCCGTGCCGGCCTCCTCGAACGCCTGGGCGTCGAGGCCACGCCCGCCGAAGCCGCCTGACCCGCCCCGCGTACGACGACCCGTACGACCCACACGAACGGAACCACCATGCGACGACGCCTCGCCCCCGCCGCGCTGCTCCTCCCCCTCGCCCTGCTGCTCACCGCTTGCGGCGGCAACTCGGCCGCCAGTACGCCGGACGGCGGCACCGACGGGCACGGCTCGGTCACGATCGACGTCGGTGACCAGAAGGGCGGTTCGGAGGCCATCCTGCGGGCCGCCGGGGAACTGAAGAACCTCGACTACAAGATCAAGTGGTCCACCTTCACCTCCGGCCCTCCCCTGCTGGAGGCCGTCAACGCGGGGGCCGTCGACATCGGCGGCGTCGGCAACACCCCGCCGGTCTTCGCGGCCGGAGCGGGCTCGAAGATCAAGGTCGTGGCCGCCTGGCACGGCACGTCCAAGGGCGACACCATCCTCGTCCCGAACGACTCGTCCCTGAAGAGCCCCGAGCAGCTCAAGGGCAGGTCGGTGGCCGTCGCGCAGGGTTCGTCGGCGCACTACCAGTTGGTCGCGTCCCTGAAGAAGACCGGGCTGAAGCTGAGCGACATCAAGGTCAAGTACCTCCAGCCGGCCGACGCGCTCGCCGCGTTCACCGCCGGCAAGGTCGCCGCGTGGGCGGTGTGGGATCCGTACACCTCGCAGGTGCTGAAGGCCGGACAGGGACGGGTCCTGACCGACGGTGACGGAGTGACCAACGGCCTCACCTTCCAGGTCGCGGCACCGGACGCGCTGAAGGACGGGAAGAAGGCCGCCGCCGTCAGGGACTACCTGGAGCGGCTGCGCCGCGCCTACAGGTGGGTGTACGACCACGAGGAGGAGTGGGCGAAGGTCTGGGCGAAGGACACCGGGCTCCCCGAGGACGTGGCCCTGGCCGCGGTGAAGCGCACCTACACGACCCGGATCGCGGTCGCCGTCGACAAGCCGCTGATCGCCTCCGAGCAGGAGATCGCCGACACGTTCACGGCGTTGCGGCTCATCCCGCGCAAGGTCGACTTCGGCGAATTCACCGACACCCGGTTCAACGGCGACCTGCCGCCGTCGACCGCCGCGCCCCGGCCCTCGGAAGGCCAGGCCGGGGAAGATCCATGACCCCGGCACGGTTAGTAGAAGCGTGAACAACACACGTGAGGTCGAGGTGGTCGTCATAGGCGCTGGTCAGGCCGGTCTGGCCGGCGCCTATCACCTGCGGCGATCCGGTTTCGAACCGGACCGCGACTTCGTCGTGCTGGACCACTCCCCCGGGCCCGGTGGCGCCTGGCAGTTCCGCTGGCCGTCGCTGACGTACGGCAAGGTGCACGGGATGCACGCGCTGCCGGGGATGGAGCTGACGGACGCGGATCCGGCGCGGCCGTCCGCCGAGGTGATCAGCGATTACTTCGACCGGTACGAGCGGGCCTTCGATCTGCGGGTGCGGCGCCCCGTCGACGTGCGGGCCGTGCGCGAGGGGTCCGGCGGGCGGCTGCTGGTGGAGACCTCGGACGGGGTGTGGTCGACGCGGGCGCTGATCAACGCGACGGGCACGTGGGGCCGGCCGTTCTGGCCGCGCTATCCGGGCCAGGAGACGTTCAGGGGCGGCAGGTGCACACCGCCCAGTACGCCGGGCCGGAGGAGTTCGCCGGGCAGCGGGTCGTCGTGGTGGGCGGCGGCGCCTCGGGCACACAGCATCTGCTGGAGATCGCCCCGTACGCGGCGGCCACCACCTGGGTGACCCGGCGCCCGCCCGTCTTCCGTGAGGGCCCTTCGACGAGAACGCGGGCCGGGCGGCCGTCGCGCTCGTCGAGGAACGGGTGCGGCAGGGACTGCCGCCCAGGAGTGTCGTCTCGGTCACCGGGCTGCCGCTCAACGACGCGATCCGGCAGGGCATCCAGGACGGTGTGCTGGACCGGCAGCCGATGTTCGACCGCATCACACCGACCGGGGTGGACTGGAAGCCGGGGTCCCCCCTGCTCGAGCGAAGCCGAGAGCTCGAGGGAGGGCGGCACGTCGACGCCGACGTCATCCTGTGGGCCACCGGCTTCCGGGCCGCCATCGACCACCTCACCCCCCTGCGGCTGCGCGAGCCCGGCGGCGGTATCCGTATGGAGGGCACACAGGCGGCCGTCGACCCCCGGATCCACCTCGTCGGCTACGGCCCGTCGGCCAGCACCATCGGCGCGAACCGGGCCGGCCGCGCGGCCGTCCGGGACATCAGGCACCTGCTGGCGGGGCAGCCGGTCGCCGCGTGACACCTCGACGGGCCGTCGGCACCGGGCCGCCCGCTCACCCCATCGCCCGCACGTCGCCCCTCTCCGTCTGGTCCTTCTTCTGCTGGTCCTTCTTCTGCTGGGCGTTGAACTCCGCGACATTGCGCTGGTGTTCCGCATAGTCCGCGGTGAAGCGGGTGTCGCCCGGGCGGACCGTGACGAAGTACAGCCAGTCGCCCGGTGGCGGGTTGATCGCGGCGCGGACGGCCTCCTCGCCCGGGTTGCCGATGGGGGTGGGCGGCAGGCCCATGCGCTGGTACGTGTTGTAAGGGCTGTCGATCCGGGTGTCGCTCGCCGTGGTCCGGAGGGTGGAGCGGCCGAGGGCGTAGTTGACGGTGGAGTCCATCTGGAGGGGCATGCCGCGTTCGAGGCGGTTGAAGACGACCCGGGCGACCTTGCCCATGTCCGTCGTGGTGGCCGCCTCCGCCTGGACGATGCTCGCGATGGTGACGGCCTGGTAGACGTTCATGGCGTTGCGCTGCGCCCCGGCGGCGATGGGAGCGCCGTTGAACTTCTCGTTCGCGGTGTCGACCATCAGTGCCAGAAGCTTCTCCGGCCTGGTCTTCTCCGGGAGCGGATAGGTCGCCGGGAAGAGGTAGCCCTCCGGGTTGCCCTTGGCGTCGCCCGGCAGTTTCAGTGCCGCCTTCGCGAGGGACTTCTCGGTGCTGCCGGCGGGCAGTGCGAGGGCCTTGTCGACGGCGGCGTAGACCTGGCTCGCACGCCGGCCCTCCGGGATCACCAGGGTCGCGAGCCGGTCGTCCTTCTCGTGCCCCAGGATCAGCAGCGGCACCGCCACGGCGGTGCCGACGACGACGGCTGCGGTCACGACGAGGGCGATGCGGCCCCGACGGGTCAGTCGGATCGGGCTCCGTGGCGGAGTGTTCGTCTGCATGCGGGCACGGTAACGCGCATACCGTCACAAACCTGGCATATTTTCATCTTGTCGGTTCCAGTTGGGCGTCCCGGCGTACCAGCGCCGCGTACCGGCCCTCCCGCTCCAGCAGTTCCTCGTGCGTGCCGAGTTCGACCGCACGCCCCGAGTCGAGGACCACGATCTGGTCGGCACCCCGGACGGTGGACAGCCGGTGGGCGATGGTGAACGTGGTGCGGTCGGCCGACAGGGCGTCGATCGCCTCCTGGACGGCGGCCTCGGTCCGCGTGTCCAGGGCGCTGGTGGCCTCGTCGAGGATGAGGACCGGCGGATCGCGCAGGATGGTGCGGGCGATGGCCAGGCGCTGCTTCTCACCGCCGGAGAAGCGGTGCCCCGCTCGCCCACGACGGTGTCGTAGCCCTCGGGCAGGGAAGCGATGTGGTCGTGGATCTGGGCCGCCCGCGCCGCCTGGTACAGCTCCTCGTCGGTGGCGTCGGGCTTGGCGAAGCGCAGGTTGTCGGCGACCGAGGCGTGGAAGAGGTACGTCTCCTGCGAGACGACGCCGACGGCACGCGCCAGGGTGTCGAAGTCGAGGTCGCGGACGTCGACCCCGTCGAGGGTGACGCGGCCGCCGGTGACGTCGTAGAGGCGGGGCACCAGGTAGCCGAGCGTGGACTTGCCCGCGCCGGTGGGGCCGACGACGGCGAGGCTGCCACCGGCCGGGACGGTGAGGTCGATGCCGTCGAGGACCGGGCCGCCCTGGTCGTCGTAGCCGAAGGAGACGTTCTCGAAGCGGACCTCGCCCTTGATGCGGTCGAGCCGGACCGGGTCGGGGCGCTCGGTGATGTCGACGGGCAGGTCGAGGTACTCGAAGATGCGCTGGAAGAGGGCGAGCGAGGTCTGGATCTGCACACCGGTCGACAGCAGGCTCACGGCCGGGCGGAACAGGCCCTGCTGGAGCGAGACGAAGGCGACGATCGTGCCGATGGAGACCTCGGGGCCGCCGAGCTGGAGGGCCATGCCGGCGGTCCAGTAGATGACGGCGGGCAGGGCGGCCATGACGATCGTGATGACGGCCATCCGCCACCGGCCCGCCATGTTCGACCGCACCTCCAGGCCGACGAGTTCCTCCGATTCCTCGGCGAAGGACTTCGTCAGCGAGTCGGAGCGGCCCATCGTGCGGCCGAGCAGGATGCCGCTGACGGACAGCGACTCGGTGACGGTGGCGGCCATCGCGGCCATCTGCTTCTGGCGCTGGGTGGTGATCTTCCGCCGTTCGTTGCCGACGCGGCGGCTGATCCACACGAACACCGGCAGCAACAGCAGCGAGACGACGGTGAGGCGCCAGTCGAGGGCGACCATCGCGACGATCGTGGCGACCACGCTCGTGAGGTTGGAGACCAGGGAGGTCGCGGTGGAGGTGACGGTGGCCTGCATGCCGCCGATGTCGTTGGCGATGCGGGACTGCACCTCGCCCGTGCGGGTGCGTGTGAAGAACGCGAGGGACATGCGCTGCAGCCGGCCGTAGACGGCGGTGCGCAGGTCGTGCATGACGCGCTGGCCGACGGTCGTGGAGATCAGGGTCTGCAGCACGCCGAAGACGCTGGTGAGGACGGCGCTGAGGATCATGCCGAGGGCGAGCAGGCTGAGCAGGCCCGTGCGCCCCTCGGGGATCGCGACGTCGAGGATCTCCTTCAGCAGGAACGGCGTGGCTACGGAGACCAGCGACGAGGCGCCGACCAGCAGGCCGACGATCGCGAGACGGCCCGGTAGGGCGGAAGAGCCCGAGGATGCGGCGGACCTGCCGCGGCTGTTCCTGCGCGCCGCCGGGTGGGGTCCAGGGGGCTTCGTGGTCGGGATGCATGGGCTCCTTCGAGAGTGCTACGGCGCCGGGCGGCGCCGGGCGGACCGGATCACAGCTCATTGTTACCTATACTCACAATGAACGGCATCCTGATATTGTTCCCGCATGACCACGCCCGACCCCGACGGCCTGCTCGCCGAGCAGTTGCTGCGGCTCACCCGCCGGGTGCACCGCATCCAGAAGCGCCATCTGGAACATCGCGACCTCGGCATCACACCGGCCCAGTCCCGGCTGCTGCGCACCCTCGCGCACTGGGGCTCGCCGCCGCGCATGGCCGATCTCGCCGAGCGCCTGGAGGTGGTGCCGCGCGCCGTGACGACGCTGGTCGACGGGCTGGAGGCGAGCGGCAAGGTGCGACGGGTCCCGGACCCGGCGAACCGGCGGGTGATCCGTATCGAGCTCACGGACGACGGCCGGGGCGCGCTGCGCGAGCTGCGCGCGGCGCGCAGGTCGGCCGCGGAGGAGATCCTGGCGCCACTGACGGAGGATCAGCGCGAGGCGCTCGGGGGTTGCTGAACACGCTGATCGACGGGACGCCGGTGCGGAACTGACGGGGGCCCGGGAGCACGCGACGGGCCGCGCCACCGCTCGTCCTGCTGAAGCGGTGGCGCGGCCCGTCCGGCCTTCGGTCAACTTGCCTCGGGAGCGGGTTCCTTGGGCTTCTGCGCGGGATGCCCGGCGCCGGGGTCTCGGCCGTGGCCGGCTCGACCGCGCGGATGCCGACGTCGCCACCGTCCTCGCCGTCGTCCGGCGGAGTCGTGTCCTGCCCGTCGAGCGTCTTCTTCGCCCGCTCCGTGTCCAGCGCCCCCTCCCAGCGCGACACCGCGAAGACCGCGACGCAGTTGCCGAGCAGGTTCGTGACGACACGCATCGAGTCCATGATGCGGTCCACGCCGAGCAGCAGGGCGACGGCTCCCGCCGGAATGGCGCCCAGGGACGAGGCGGTCGCGGCCAGCGCGAGGAACGCCGAACCGGGAATTCCCGCCATGCCCTTGCTGGTCAGCATCAGCACCAGGACCACGGTGACCTGCTGCCCCAGGCTCAGGTCCACACCCACGGCCTGGGCGATGAACAGTGTGCCGATGGACAGGTAGAGCGAGGCCCCGTCGAGGTTGAAGGAGTAGCCCGTGGGCAGCACCAGGCCCACGGCGTCGTCGCGGGCACCGGCCCGGCGCAGCTTCTGCATCACGCGCGGCATGACGGACTCGGTGGAGGCGGTGCCGAGCGCGAGCAGCATCTCCTCGCGGATGTAGCGCAGGAACTTCCAGAGGCTGAGCCCGGTCACCATCCGCAGGGCGACGGCGAGCAGCGCGATGAACAGCGCCGCTGCCACATAGCAGAGCACGATGAGCTTGGCGTACGTCTTCATCACGCCCAGCCCGTAGTTGCCGACCAGGTGCGCCATCGCGCCGAACACCGCCAGCGGGGCCAGCCGCATGATGAACCCGACGACCGCGAAGATCACTTCCTGGGCCTGCTCGATGGCGGGCAGGATCTTCGGCACCTTGGTGTGGCCGAGGTGCAGCAGGGCGGCGCCCACCAGACAGGCCAGGATGAGGACCTGGAGCAGCTCGTTCTCGGCGAAGGCGCCGACGAAACTCTGAGGCAGCGCGTTGAGGACGAACTCCGTCGTCGAGGGCAGATGACCGCCGCCCGTCGTCTTGTCCACCGCGGCGGCGTCCAGCGACGACGGGTCGACGTTCATGCCCTTGCCGGGCCCGACGACGTTGGCGGCGACGAGGCCGATGACCAGGGCGGCGGTGGAGGCGACCTCGAACCAGATGAGGGCCTTGACCCCGATCCGGCCGAACGCCTTCAGGTCACCGGCCTTGGCGATACCGACGACGACCACGCAGAACACCAGGGGCGAGATCACCGTCTTGATGAGCCGGGTGAAACCGTCACCGAGCGGCTGGAAAGCTGTGGCTGTATCCGGCCACAGCTTCCCGACGACGATTCCGAGAACGAGCGCACAGAGGACCTGCGCGAAGAGTGAGGTACGCAGGGTGCGTGCGACGCGCCGCGGTAGGGACGGTACGGACGGTGGCACGGGGCCTCCTTGGGGACGGGACACACAGAAGCCGGAGGGGACTTCTGCGATACGGAAAGCGGCTTCCGTAGCCGTACACACTGGAGGCTGTCTTGATCGCGCACAAGACCGCAACGTTTCAGCCATGTAAAAGTCTCCTAAGTGACGCATGTCACACCCGTCGCACCACTCACCTCAGCAACGGTCGCGCACTCGGGTGAGCACGCCCTGCTCGGTGGTCACCGTGCGGTCGTAGCAGCCTCGTGTGCCGGACACCCGGTAGCGCTCGCTCGTGGTGCCGACCGCGTGCCGCTGGTCCCGGGGCACGTTCGCCGTGTACGTGGCGTCACCCGTGTAGGTGTCGTCGAGCCGGGACCACGCGAGGCGCCGTGCGCCGCGCCGTTCGACGGTGGTGGCGCGGTCGCCGAGGGTCAGTACGGTACGCAGCCGGTCGCCCGCCCCGAGGGTGGTGGTGCCGTCCATCGTGTAGGTCCGGTGCGTGCGGGTGGTGCGGCCGTCGACGGTCACCGACTCGTCGTCGGTCCAGGTCGCTTCCAGTGCGTCGCTCGTCTCGCCGTCGGTCCAGCGGTGCGCCGAGGTGGTGGTGAGCGAGCGGCTGACGGTGGTCGTGACACGGCCGTGCGAGGTGTCGACGTATCCGGCGACGGTGAGCCGGTGCGCGCCCTCGGTGTCGACGCGGTGGTCCGAACCGGGTGTGTACGTGGAGGAGTTGGCCGGATCCCCTGCCCTGTGAGCCGTGAGGTTCCCCGTGACCCGCTCGCGCCGCTCGTCCTGCCAGACGAGGACGTTCACCGGCGTGCTCCAACCGGTCTGCCCCTCGGGCACGCCCACGACCGAGACCTCGACGCGGTGCGGACGGCCGTCGTTGAGGATCCCGGCGAAGGGGGTGAGGTCGTAGGTGACGGGCTTGATGTCGAAGGCGCGCGGGCCCGGAACGACGTACCAGAGGAACGGGTTGGACCAGCCACCGGTCCACACGGTCGGGAACGGTGCGGCGATGCCCGCGAGGCGGCCGTCCACGCGGATCTGCACCTCGCGGTAGGGGCCCCGGCCGGCCTTGCAGGAGTACGGCGCGGCGTCGGGCACCGTGAGATACCAGTACTCCTCGCAGCCACCGCCGGAGCCGGTGGCGTACACCTCGGCGAGGATGCGCTCGCTGTTGCGCGGGTGGTGAGGCTCGAGTCGCCGTCGAGGGTGAGGACCCGGTCGGGGGCCTCGCCGTCGGGCCGGCCCCGGTAGAACGTCAGCGTCACCTTGACGTCGAGGACACCCGTGTAGGTGTCGTCGACGACGTTCCCGATGAGCATCTCGACGTCCTGATGGCCGCGGAAGGTGTCGCTGTAGCGCGTGACGTCCTTCTCCACGGACCACTCGATGCCGTCGGGCGAGGGCTGCGGCGTCGAGGTGCGGAAGATCTCGACGCCGCCGACGTGGAGGTAGCCGAGCCGGTCGTACTGGCGGCCCTTGACCTTGCCGTCGAGCCGCAGCACCACCTTGCTCCAGCGGTCGCCGCAGTCGCCGGGGGGGTGTACGTGCCCCGGTACGGGGTGAAGTCGCGGAACTGCGCCCGGGCCACGGTGACTTCGCAGGACCTGCCACCGGGCTTCGTGACGGGCGGGGCGGCCGTGACCGGGTCGTGCCAGTCGGTGCCGAACTCGGCGGGGACGTCGGCCGCGCGGGCGGGACCGGTTCCGAGGAGGGTGCTCGCCAGGAGGGTCGCTCCGGCAAGCATGGACATGACGATCCGTCTCTTCATGGGCGGTGTTCTACGGGGACTCCGCGACCTCCGCAATGCGCACCAGCCCATCGGGGCAGCCCGGTTCCCGCCCTGTCGGCCGGTTCCGTTCGGTGGACGGAAAACCGGTTGCCTCCG
Organism: Streptomyces tuirus; assembly: GCA_018195615.1. Taxonomy (GTDB): domain Bacteria; phylum Actinomycetota; class Actinomycetes; order Streptomycetales; family Streptomycetaceae; genus Streptomyces; species Streptomyces tuirus_A. The sequence goes on from JAGTPG010000002.1 coordinate 1,094,462, forward strand.
ACCACGCGCCGACGCGAACCTGTCACGGTTTGCTGCCTCAGGCCGAACCTCCATCCCCTGACACGAGCCACTGGGACGTCATGCAGATTCAAGACCTTCCCTATCCCGAGCCGGGCGTGCCGGACGCACGTTCGGGTCCCCGATTCCTGTGGTGGCTCTTCCGGAACCAGCTGGGCGGCCAGCTCAAGTCGCTGGCCTGGGGGCTGCTGCACTTCGCCTCCGTCGCCGCGCTGCCGTTCTGCGTCGGTGTCGCCGTGCAGGCCGTCGTCGACCGCTCCGGCTCTCGGCTCGCCCTGGCGGGCGGGCTGCTGGCGCTGGCCTGCGTCGGCAACGCGGTCGGCGACACCTTCCTGCACCGCACCGCCGTCACCAACTGGATCACGGCCGCCGCCCGCGTCCAGCAGCTGCTCGCCCGCAAGGCCGCCCAGTTGGGCTCGGCGCTGACCAGGCGGGTCGCGGCCGGAGAGGTCGTATCCGTGTCCACGGGCGACGTCGAGAAGATCGGCTGGTTCGTGGAGGCCTGGTCCCGGTTCACCGCGGCCCTGGTCACCATCGTGCTGGTCTGCGTCGGTCTGCTCGTCTACCAGCCCGCGCTCGGTGTGGTCGTCGCCGTGGGCCTGCCCGTGCTGGCCCTCGCCGTGCTGCCCCTGCTTCCCCGCGCCACCCGGCGCGCCGACGTCCAGCGCGAGAAGGCCGGACGCGCCACCGAACTCGCCTCGGACACCGTCGCCGGGCTGCGCGTGCTGCGCGGCATCGGCGGTGAGGAACTGTTCCTGGAGCGCTACCGCCACGCCTCCCAGGAGGTCCGCCACGCGGCCGTGCGCAGCGCCCGGATGTGGTCCCTGATCACCGCGATCCAGGTCCTGCTGCCGGGACTGCTGCTGATCGCCGTCGTCTGGTACGGCGTGCATCTGGCGCGCCAGGGCCGGGTCACCGTCGGCGAACTGGTCACCGTCTACAGCTCGGTGATGGTGCTGACCTACCCGCTGCGGCACTTCGAGGAGATCGCGATGGCGTACTCCTTCTCCCGGCCCTCGGCGAAACGGGCCGCGCGCGTGCTGTCGCTGGAGCGGGCCACGGACACCGCCGGGACCCGCGCGGCCGACGTCCCCTCCGGAGACCTGTACGACCCGGAGACCGGACTCCTCGCGACGTCCGGCGTGTTGACCGCCGTGGTGTGCGGCGACCCGGACGCGGCGGGCCGGCTGGCGGAACGGCTGGGCGGGCACCCGTCGCAGGAAGGCACCTCGGTGCTGCTGGGGGGCGTGCCGCTCGACGAACTGCCGCTGGACAGCGCCCGTACGACCGTCCTCGTCCAGGACAAGGACCCGGTGCTGCTCTCCGGCACGCTGCGCGAGCTGCTCGACGTGCCCGCGTCGGGCGCTGTCGAGCCGCCGGCGGCGCTGGCCGCCGCGCAGTGCGACGACGTGCTGGCGGCGCTGGCGCAGGGCTCGCTGGACGCCGCCGACCCCATGGACGCGCGGATCACCGAACGCGGCCGGTCCCTGTCCGGCGGCCAGCGCCAGCGGCTCGCGCTCGCCCGGTCGCTGATCACCGATCCTGAGGTGCTCGTCCTGGACGAGCCGACCTCTGCCGTCGACTCGCACACCGAGGCACGGATCGCCCAGGGCGTGCGGGAGCTGCGCGCGGGCCGTACCACCGTGGTGTTCACGTCCTCCCCACTGCTGCTGGACCGCGCCGACCGGGTCGTGTTCCTGCACGACGGCGAGGTCGTGGCCACCGGCGCCCATCGCGAGCTGGTGCACACCGAGCCCCGCTACCGGGCGGTGGTCACGCGCGAGACGGACGACGAGGCCGCGCTGAACGGCTCCGTCGCCCTGAAGGACGTACTGCAGGAACTGGAAGAGATCGAGGAGAAGGCATGATCGGCGTCGCGCCACCGGCCTACGACCCGGCGGCCCCGACGACGGCGAGCACCCTGCCGGTCGGCGCCCCCGCGACCGTCCGCGCCTACGTGGCCGAACTGCTGCGCCGGCACCGCCGGGCGTTCCTGCTGCTCGTCGCCGTCAACACGGTCGCCGTGGTGGCCTCGATGGCCGGTCCGTGGCTGCTGGGCTCAGTCGTGGAGCGGGTGTCCGACGGGGCACGGGACCTGCGGCTGGAACTCACCGCGGGGCTCTTCGTGGCGGCGCTGGCCGTCCAGGCGGTGTTCGTGCGTCAGGTGCGGCTGCGCGGCGCGATGCTGGGCGAGCGCATGCTGGCCGACCTGCGCGAGGACTTCCTCGTCCGGTCGGTCGGACTGCCGCCCGGCGTGCTGGAGCGGGCCGGGACCGGCGACCTGCTGTCGCGGATCACGACGGACATCGACCGGCTGGGCAACGCCATGCGCGAGGCCGTGCCGCAGCTGTCGATCGGCGTGGTGTGGGTGGCGCTGCTCATGGGCGGTCTGGTCGTCACGGCACCGCCGCTGGCGCTCGCCGTGCTGGTCGCCCTGCCGCTGCTGGTGGCCGGCTGCCGCTGGTACTTCCGGCGGGCACCGGCCGCCTACCGCTCGGAGGCCGCCGGGTACGCCGCCGTGGCCGCGGCGCTCGCCGAGACGGTGGACGCCGGGCACACGGTCGAGGCGCACCGCCTCGGCGCCCGCCGCGTCGCGCTGTCGGAGCAGCGGATCCGCGAGTGGACGGCCTGGGAGCGCTACACCATGTGGCTGCGGTCGGTGCTCTTCCCGGTCATCAACGTCACGCACGTGACCGTGCTCGCCTCGGTCCTGCTGATCGGCGGTGTGTTCGCCCTCCAGGGGTGGATCGACGTCGGTCAGCTCACCACGGGCGCGCTGATCGCCCAGATGCTCGTCGACCCGGTGGGCATGATCCTTCGCTGGTACGACGAGCTGCAGGTGGCCCAGGTGTCGCTGGCCCGGCTGGTCGGGGTCCGGGACATCGAGCCCGAGGCCGGCGACTCCTCCGTGGCCCCCGACGGGCGCCGTGTACACGCCGACAGCGTGCGCTTCGGCTATCTGGAGGGCGTGGACGTCCTGCGCGAGGTGTCCCTGGAGGTCGCCCCCGGCACCCGGCTGGCCCTGGTCGGCCCCTCGGGTGCGGGCAAGTCGACGCTGGGCCGGCTGCTCGCCGGGATCTACGCGCCCCGGGAGGGCCGGATCACCCTGGGCAGCGCGGAGCTGTCCCGGATGCCGGCGGAACGCGTCCGCGCCCACGTCGCCCTCGTCAATCAGGAGCACCACGTCTTCGTCGGCTCGCTGCGCGACAACCTCCGGCTCGCCCGGACGGACGCGGCCGACGCCGAGCTGTGGGCGGCGCTGGCGCGGTCGACGCGGACGGCTGGGCCGGTGCCCTCGACGACGGTCTGGACACGGAGGTCGGCTCGGGCGGCCTGGCGCTGACCCCGGCCCAGGCCCAGCAGATCGCGCTGGCCCGCCTGGTGCTGGCCGACCCGCACACCCTGGTCCTGGACGAGGCGACGTCCCTGCTGGACCCGCGCGCCGCCCGCCACCTCGAGCGCTCCCTGGCCAAGGTCCTCGACGGCCGCACCGTCGTCGCCATCGCCCACCGCCTCCACACCGCCCACGACGCCGACGTCATCGCGGTGGTCGAGAACGGCCGCATCAGCGAACTGGGCAGCCATGAGGATCTGGTGGCGGCGGACGGTGCCTATGCGGCGCTGTGGAGGTCCTGGCACGGGTGAGCGCCTGTGGGGCCCGAGTCGGCGGAGCCGCCGCGTCCGTGGCGTTGCGCGGTCCCGAGCCCGGGTGGAAGGCTGGAAGCAGGCACCGGCTCGGAGGACGCCCGGGATCGAAGTGATTGGGCGGCGGGCGGCGGCAGTGCTTCGTGCGGCGGCGGCCCGGCGCGCATCCCGGTGCGAACGGGCCCGTCCCACCCCCTGGAGGTACCCGTGAACAGCTCCGACGGCTGGGGAGACGACGTCTACCAGCCGGACCAAGACGAGCAGAGAGAGGACACGGGGCTGCTCGACGCCGAGGACACCCTGGAGTACGACGGCGTCGACGATCCCCTCGACCGGGGCTGGTCGCCTCCCGAGCGGCCCTGGGCCGTGGAGCACGACGGCGTCACGGCGGCTGAGCGGTCGCGGGGCGAGACACTGGACCAGCGGCTCGCCGAGGAGCTGCCGGAGGCCGCCGCCCCCGACGGTGACGGTCTCGGGGACTGTTCGGGCACCGACGGGGAACTCCTGGACAACGAGGTCGGCGACGCGCGCTCCGGCCGGCTCGTGGCACCCGACGAGGGCGCGCACGAGGACGAGGAGGAGGCGCTGGTCGCCATGGACGTGGGCATCGACGGCGCCGCGGCATCGGCCGAGGAGGCCGCCGTGCACGTCGTCGACGAGGACACCCTGTCCGGCTGATCCCCGAGTCCCCCAGCCCGTCCGAGCCGTCCGAGGAGCACTCATGCAGCAGGACAAGCACCCCGACTACCACCCCGTCGTCTTCCGCGACCGGGCCGCCGGTTACGCCTTCATCACCCGCTCCACCGCGAGCAGCGACCAGACCATCGAGTGGGACGACGGCGAGACCTACCCGGTCGTGGACGTGGAGATCTCCTCGGAGAGCCACCCCTTCTACACGGGCAAGGCCCGCACGGTGGACTCGGAGGGCCGGGTCGCCGCGTTCGAGCGCCGGTACGGCAGCGGCTGAGCCCTCTCTCGCGGGCCGCGCTCAGATGACGTTGAGCGCCGCCGCGCAGCCCACCCCGCCGAGCAGCATGAACACCGGCATCAGCACCCTGATCTCGACCCAGCTGCCCGCCCGGAACCGCATCGGCTTCGGCGGACCGACCGGATACCAGCGCTTACGGCCCACCGGGATGGGCCACAGGACCGGGCAGCCCGAGACGGTCAGCGCGTCCCCGATGTCGTGCACGATCGCGCCCAGCACGACCGGCAGCCCCAGCCACAGGTACTCCTGGCCCGGTGCCGTGAACAGCCAGTCCGCGCCGTTGCCCGGCTTGTCCAGGACGCCCGCGAGGATCCACGAGGTGGTCGCGGCCAGCAGCCAGACCAGGACGTCGGCGCTGGAGCCGCGGGTCGCCCGCCACAGCAGGCCCTCGATGGCCAGGACCAGATGCACGAAGAGGATCGCCAGCACCCCCCACCGGTCGCTGCTGATCGCGACGACCGAGGTGCCCCCGCCGATCAGGACCGCCCACAGCCAGGTGTGCGTGAGCGTGCGGTGCCCGCCGGAGCGGCGCGGGTCGCCCGGCTTCTTGGTGGCCTTGTAGACGGCGTACGACAGCTTGTCGACGATCTCGCACAGCCAGCGCGAGAGCGGTCCGAAGGACCGGGAGATGGTGGCCGCCTTGTGGTCGAGGTCCGGCGCGAGCGCGGCGCCGGCGCATATCAGGGCGCCGACGAGGAGGACCGGCCAGGGCATCGGGTGCCCGGCCGCGGCAGCCGCCGCACCGACGCCGAGCCAGGCGGCGGCGCCCGACAGTGAGTGTGCTGGTCCCATCATCGCGGTTGCCCGCCCCATTCCTCGTGTGCCGCTGTCCAGTTGACCGGGTGCGTTGACGCTCCGTCGGCGCCCCAGCGTAGCGTTCGCGATCTTCGGCCCCGCAGCCGATTCCCGCATCGGGCGGCAGGCCAGGCAAGATGGGGGCGTGACCCTCATCGATCAGCTGCCGCGGACCGCCGACCCCGACGCCCTGTACGAAGCCTTCGAGTCGTGGGCCGGTGAGCGGGGTCTCACGCTCTATCCCCACCAGGAGGAGGCGCTGATCGAGGTGGTCTCCGGCGCGAACGTGATCGTGTCGACGCCCACCGGCTCCGGCAAGAGCATGATCGCGGCGGGTGCGCACTTCGCGGCCCTCGCCCGGGACGAGGTCACCTTCTACACGGCGCCGATCAAGGCTCTCGTCTCGGAGAAGTTCTTCGAGCTGTGCAAGATCTTCGGCACCGAGAACGTCGGCATGCTGACCGGTGACGCCTCCGTCAACGCCGACGCCCCGGTGATCTGCTGCACCGCCGAGGTCCTCGCGTCGATCGCGCTGCGCGACGGCAAGGACGCGGACGTCGGCCAGGTCGTGATGGACGAGTTCCACTTCTACGCGGAGGGCGACCGCGGCTGGGCCTGGCAGATCCCGATCCTGGAGCTGCCACAGGCGCAGTTCGTGCTGATGTCGGCGACGCTCGGCGACGTCTCCTTCTTCGAGAAGGACCTCACCCGCCGCACCGGCCGCCCGACCGCGGTGGTCCGCTCGGCGACCCGCCCGGTCCCGCTGTCCTACGAGTACCGGTACACGCCGCTCACGGAGACGCTCACCGACCTGCTGGCGGCCCGGCAGGCACCGGTGTACATCGTGCACTTCACGCAGGCGCAGGCCGTGGAGCGGGCGCAGGCGCTGATGAGCATCAACATGTGCTCGCGTGAGGAGAAGGAGCAGATCGCCGAGCTGATCGGCAATTTCCGCTTCACCACGAAGTTCGGCCGCAACCTCTCCCGCTACGTCCGGCACGGCATCGGCGTCCACCACGCCGGGATGCTGCCCAAGTACCGGCGCCTGGTGGAGAAGCTCGCACAGGCGGGCCTGCTGAAGGTCATCTGCGGCACGGACACGCTCGGCGTGGGCGTCAACGTCCCCATCCGCACGGTGCTGTTCACGGCCCTCACCAAGTACGACGGCACCCGCGTACGCACCCTGCGCGCCCGGGAGTTCCACCAGATCGCGGGCCGTGCCGGGCGGGCCGGTTTCGACACGGAGGGCTTCGTCGTCGCGCAGGCGCCCGAGCACGTCGTGGAGAACGAGAAGGCACTCGCCAAGGCCGGCGACGATCCGAAGAAGCGCCGGAAGGTCGTCCGCAAGAAGGCCCCGAGGGCTTCGTCGCGTGGTCCGAGCAGACCTTCGAGAAGCTCATCGGCTCCGAACCCGAGCCGCTGACCTCCCGGTTCCGGGTGACGCACACGATGCTGCTGTCGGTGATCGCCCGCCCCGGCAACGCCTTCGAGGCGATGCGGCGGCTGCTGGAGGACAACCACGAGCCGCGCAAGCAGCAGTTGCGGCACATCCGGCGGGCCATCGCCATCTACCGCTCGCTGCTGGACGGCGGCATCGTCGAGAAGCTCGACGAGCCGGACGCGACCGGCCGTATCGTCCGTCTCACGGTCGACCTGCAGCAGGACTTCGCGCTCAACCAGCCGCTGTCCACCTTCGCGCTGGCCGCGTTCGAGCTGCTGGACCCCGAGTCGCCGTCGTACGCGCTCGACATGGTGTCGGTCGTGGAGTCGACGCTGGACGACCCGCGGCAGATCCTCGCCGCCCAGCAGAACAAGGCGCGCGGCGAGGCGGTCGCCGCGATGAAGGCGGACGGAGTCGAGTACGAGGAGCGCATGGAGCGTCTCCAGGACATCACGTACCCGAAGCCCCTGGAGGAGCTGCTCTTCCACGCGTACAACACGTACCGCAAGAGCCACCCCTGGGTCGGCGACCATCCGCTGTCGCCGAAGTCGGTCATCCGCGACATGTACGAACGGGCGCTGTCCTTCACCGAGTTGGTGTCCCACTACGAGCTGGCGCGCACCGAGGGCATCGTGCTGCGCTACCTGGCCAGCGCCTACAAGGCCCTCGACCACACCGTCCCGGACGATCTCAAGTCCGAGGACCTGGAGGACCTGATCGCCTGGCTGGGCGAGATGGTGCGCCAGGTCGACTCCAGTCTGCTGGACGAGTGGGAGCAGCTGGCCAACCCGGCGGAGATGACCGCCGAGGAGGCCCAGGAGAAGGCCGACGAGGTCAAGCCGGTCACCGCCAACGCGCGTGCCTTCCGCGTCCTGGTCCGCAACGCCATGTTCCGGCGGGTCGAGCTCGCCGCCCTCGACCAGGTCGAGGAGCTGGGCGAGATGGACGCGGAGTCCGGCTGGGACGCCGACGCCTGGGGCGAGGCGATGGACAAGTACTGGGACGAGTACGAGGACCTCGGCACCGGCCCCGACGCCCGCGGACCCAAGCTGCTCCTCATCGAGGAGCAGCCGCAGAACGGCCTGTGGCGCGTCCGGCAGATCTTCCACGACCCGAACGGCGACCACGACTGGGGCATCAGCGCGGAGGTCGACCTCACCGCCTCCGACGCGGAGGGCCGGGCGATCGTCCGCGTCACCGACGTCGGCCAGCTGTGAACGGCCGGGCGGCATCGAGCACAGGAGAATCCCACCCATGACGACGAACCCGGCCGAGAGACTGGTCGACCTGCTCGACCTGGAGCAGATCGAGGTCAACATCTTCCGAGGCCGCAGCCCGCAGGAGTCCCTGCAGCGGGTCTTCGGCGGGCAGGTGGCGGGCCAGGCCCTGGTCGCCGCCGGCCGTACCACGGAGGGCGACCGCCCCGTGCACTCGCTGCACGCGTACTTCCTGCGCCCGGGCATCCCGGGCGTGCCGATCGTCTACCAGGTCGAGCGCGTGCGCGACGGGCGGTCGTTCACCACCCGCCGGGTCACGGCCGTGCAGCAGGGCCGCACGATCTTCAATCTCACCGCCTCCTTCCACAAGCCGGAGGAGGGCAGCTTCGAGCACCAGCTGCCGCCGGCCCGCTACGTTCCGAACCCGGAGTCGCTGCCGACGGTCACGGACGAGATCCGGGAGCATCTGGGCGCCCTGCCCGAGCAGTTGGAGCGGATGGCCCGCCGCCAGCCCTTCGACATCCGCTACGTGGACCGGCTGCGCTGGAGTCCGGAGGAGGTCGAGGACGCCGAGCCGCGCAGCGCCGTGTGGATGCGCGCGGTCGGGCCGCTCGGTGACGACCCGCTCGTCCACACCTGCGCCCTCACGTACGCCAGCGACATGACCCTCCTGGACGCCGTCCGCATCCCGGTCGAGCCGCTGTGGGGCCCGCGGGGCTTCGACATGGCGTCGCTGGACCACGCCATGTGGTTCCACCGGCCGTTCCGCGCGGACGACTGGCTGCTGTACGACCAGGAGTCGCCGATCGCGGTCGGCGGGCGCGGTCTGGCCCGCGGCCGGATCTACGACCGTGAGGGCCGGCTGGCCGTGTCGGTCGTGCAGGAGGGACTCTTCCGGAAGCTGGGCTGACCCGGGCTCTCGCCGATCGGGCCGGCCCTCCGCGGGTCTCTCCGATCGCGCCCGTGACCCGATGCGGTGACCATGGCAGGAGGAGGCACAGCCGCCGTCACACGCCCGCGGATCCGGGAGGTGGCCACGCTGCACACCGTGCTCCCCGTCGTCCTCGCGGTCTGCGCGGCCCTCAGCAACGCCGTCGCGACGGTGCTGCAGCGCAAGGCGGCGCTGACCGTGCCGCGCTCCCAGGGGTTCCGGGCCGGGCTGATGCTCGACCTGCTGCGCCGGCCCGTCTGGCTGGCCGGCATCCTCGCGGTGATCGGCGCCGCCGTCTGTCAGGCGCTGGCGCTGGCGACCGGGCCGCTGACGATCGTGCAGCCGCTGTTCGTGCTGGAGCTGCCGCTCACCCTCATCGTCGCGTCGCTGCTGATGCACCGGCATCTGCCGGGCACGGGCTGGCTGGCCGTGACGGTGGTGGTGGCCGGGCTGGCGGTCGCGCTCGCCGCCGCGTCCCCCACCGGCAATCGCACACATGTGGAGCTGGACCGCTGGATCCCCGCGCTCGCGGCGTGCGCGGGGGCGGTCGCCGGCCTCGCCGTCGCCGCCCTCCGGCGTCCGGAGGGCCGCGCCCGGGCGGCCTGCCTGGGCGCCGCGACGGCGATCGGTTACGCGGTGACGGCGGCGCTGATGAAAGCGGCCATGCACATCCTGGACGGGCAGGGGCTCGTGGGTTTCCTCACCGCCTGGCAGACGTACGGCTTCGCCCTGACCGGTGTGTGCGCGCTGTTCCTGCTGGAGAACGCGATGCAGGCCGGTCCGCTGGTGGCCTCGCAGCCCGCGCTCACGCTGGGCGACGCGATGGTGAGCCTCGCGCTCGGCATCATCCTGTACGAGGAGACGGTCCGCACAGGGTGGTGGCTGCTGCCCCAGCTGTTCGGTGTGGCGCTGATCGCCGCGGGGGTCTTCGCCCTGGCGCGCATTCCGCTCACGCGGTCGCTCGTGGCGCCGGACGAGGAACGTCAGACGGCGGGAGCGCCCTGAGCGAAGGAGATCACCATGGCGCGTCTCAGCGAGCAGGTGGCGGTCGTCACCGGTGGAGCCGGGGCATCGGAGCCGCGGTGGCCCGCGCGCTCACGGCCGAGGGCGCGTCCGTGGTGGTCGCCGACATCCGTGATCCGCAGGGGGCGGAGCTGGTGGCCGAGCTCGGCGGCCGGGCCCGCTTCACGCACCTGGACGTCACCAGCGAGGACGACTGGCAGCGGGCGCTGAACGGGACCGAGCGGGACCTGGGCCCGGTCTCGGTCCTGGTGAACATCGCGGGGTCATCGACTGGGGCACGATGGAGGAGCAGAGCCCGGAGTCGTTCCGCAGGGTCGTCGACGTCAACCTCACGGGTGCCTGGCTGGGCATGCGCGCGGCGGCGCCGTCGCTGCGCCGGGCCGGAGGCGGCGTGATCGTGAACATGTCCTCCTCGGCCGGGATGAGCGCCTACGCCGGGATCGGCTCGTACGCGGCCAGCAAGTGGGGTCTGCGCGGGCTGACCAAGGTCGCCGCACTGGAGCTGGCGCCCGACCGGATCCGCGTCTGCTCCGTGCACCCCGGGGCGATCCGCACCCGGATGACGGCCGGGTTCGGTGACGCGTACACCGCGGGCAGCCCATTCCCGGTTCGGTGAGCCCGAGGAGGTCGCCCGCATGGTGCTCTTCGTCGTCACCGACGCCACCTTCTCGACGGGGAGCGAGTTCGTCGTGGACGGCGGTCTGCTCGCCGGTCCGCCGGCCGTGCTGAATCCGGACGACTGACCTGCTGTGCGACCGGCTCATCCGTCCGGCTGGCACCGCGGGCACCAGACCGTGCCACGGCCCGCCATCCGGGACCGGCGCAGCCGGGTGCCACAGCGCGGGCACCTCGGATCGAGGTCGTCGCGATGGCCGGTGAGCCAGGAGTCACGCGGCGGCACACAGCCGGCCGGCACGGCGGATCTCAGGGTGCTGCGCATCCTGCTGTGCAGGCGGCGGAGGTCGGCCTCGGTGAGGTCACGCGCCAGGCGGTCCGGGCGCAGACGGGCACGCCAGAGGATCTCGTCGGCGAGCAGGTTGCCGAGGCCGGCGACCACCGACTGGTCGGTGAGCGCGGTCTTGAGGCGCCCGCGACGTGAGGAGAGCACGGCCTGGAACTCCGCGCGGTCCACCGCCAGCGCGTCGGGGCCCTGGCGCCGCAGCAGCCGGTCGATGTCGGAGTCGTCGTGGGCCAGCCAGAGCCCTGGAGTTTGCGCTGGTCACGGAAGCGCAGCTGACGGTCGCCGCTCAGGGTGAACAGCACGCGGTCGTGCGGCTCGACCGCGTCGTCGGGACGACCGCAGACCAGCCGGCCGGTCATGCCGAAGTGCAGCATCAGGGTGGGGCCGCCGGTCCGGGCGAGCAGCCACTTGCCGTGCCGTTCCGGCGCACCGAACCGCCGCCCTCCAGCGCGTCGCGCAGGCCCCGCGCCCCGACCCCGTGCAGGACACCCGCGTCACGCACGTCGACCCGCCGGATCACCCGGCCCTTCGCGCAGGTTTCGAGCACCTCCCGGAACCCCTCGACATCGGGCAGCTCGGGCATGACCGCCTCTTCAGCTGTCCTGGAGGACCGACAGCACGTTCCGGCCGGGTCGGTGAACCACGCGATCAGCGGGCCGCCGCCGCGGAAGATGCCCTTGTCGTCCGCCTCGAGATGGTCGTAGCGCTCGAACCGCACGCCCCGCTTCCCGAGCTCGTCCACGGCGGCCTCGATGTCGTCGACGGGGAAGTTGAGGATGGTGAACGACGCCGGGGTGTGGTCCTCCTTGGGTAGACCAGGATGTCCCGGTCACCCGCGAGGTGCAGGAACAGCATGCCGTGCTCCTCCGAGACCCGGAGCCCGAGCGTGTCGCCGTAGAACTTCCTGGCCGCCTCGATGTCGTTCACGGAGAAGCCGCTGAACGCCTTCGTCGTACCGAACATGATCGCCTCCCGGACATGGTCTCCTGCTGGTGCTGACCGGTACGGGCCCGGAAACTCATCGCCCCGAGGGAGTGCCCTGGTCCCGGGCACGCCCGGGTTCACCTGACCGTGTACCGCGTTCGGGGCGAAACAGACCGAGTCCCCTCAAGCGTCCCGTCGGCCTGCCCGGGGGCGCCGGCCCCTGCGGCGCAGCCGGCCCAGCAGGCCCGGGGAACGGGGCTGGTCCAGGGGCGCGGACCGGTCTTCCGCCGCCGGTGGGGGCGACACCGGGCGCTCCCGGCGGGCCGTTTCCATCGTGTGGGCCAGGTCCGCGCGGAACCAGGCCACTTCGTCCGGCTCGCTCGCCGTCATGAGCGTCTCGACCAGCTCGGCGGCGGGTGAACCGGGCGCTCCGCGTGCCGGGAGGCGGGGGCGGCAGCGGTTCAGATGCTCGCGCTCGCAGGGGTCCTGGACGACTTCCGCCACGTCGGCGGTGTCGAGGAGGCAGGCGACGGCTGCCGCGTGAGCCCACGGGTCGTCCCCCGCCTGTCGCAGCAGGAACCCGACGTGGCGCCCCCGCCAGTTGCGGGGGCGACGGTCCAAGCCCTCCTTCAGCGCTTCACGCAGCGGTGTCGGCGTACGCCCGGTCAGCAGCCGGGCGTTGCTCTCCTCGGTCGCGAACTGCCGTAGTTCCTCGGCCAGATACAGCCAGACGACCGTCCGATAGCGGTTCAGGTAGAACCTCACCGGCACCAGCAGGCCGAAGCGCGCGAGGCTCGTGAACCTCGCGGGCGTCACCCTCATGAGCTCGGCGCCCTCGTTGGTGCCGACGGTCGCGACGCGCTGGCGCAGTTGGTCCGGGAAACCCTCCTCGGCGCGCAGCCGGTCGATCTCGGTGCGGGCGACCCGCCGGCCTCCGCCGCCGCCTTCGTCGGGGACGGTCCGGACGAGGCCGAGATTCACCGCCAGGTCGAACTCGCTGCGCTTGAGGTCCAGTTCGCGGGCGGCCCGGCTCGGGGCGCAGGTGAGGCGGTCGGTCTTCGCGATGGTGCCTGACATGGTCGGTCTCCCCCGTGGAGTCGGCGGCTCACGCCGTGTGCGGTCGCCGTGGAAAAACCGTAGCCGCTTCGGCGCACCTCGTGGCGAGCCTGTGGATAACTCCGCGGGGAGGGCGAAACCGCAGGTCAGATGTCTGTGGTCGGTTTCCGTTCGGGTTGGCGCGCATCCACGTCGAGGTGCTCGCCGACCCGGTTGACCAGAAGTGTCATCTCGTACGCGATCTGGCCGATGTCGGCCTCCGCGCCGCTGAGGACGCACAGGCAACTGCCCGTCCCGGCCGCGGTGACGAAGAGCACCGCGTCATCGAACTCGATCATCGTCTGGCGTACGCTGCCCGCGCCGAAGTGCCGTCCCGAGCCCTTGGCCAGGCTGTGCAGGCCGGACGACACGGCCGCGAGGTGCTCTGCGTCCTCGCGGCGCAGTCCCGTGCTCGCCCCTGTCACCAGGCCGTCGTTGGACAGGACCAGTGCGTGCCGCACCTGATGGACGCGCTCGGTCAGGTCGTCCAGCAGCCAGTCCAGTCCCTGGTTCTGCGCCATGTTCCGATCTCCCCGTTTTCTCCCCGTGCGATTCTCCTCCTGGCCGGAGGATCTCCACGCCAGCCTTCCCACGACCGCTGTCGGGCAAGGAGGATGGGAGCCATGGCAGAGAAGATGACCGACGCGCAATGGCGGGAGTTCGTCTCGCACGGCACCCGCACCGGAAAGCTCTCGACGGTCCGGGCAGACGGGAGCCCTCACGTCGCCCCGATCTGGTTCCTGCTGGACGGCGACGAGGTGGTGTTCAACACCGGCAAGGGCAGCGTGAAGGGGCGCAATCTCGCCCGTGACGGCCGTGTCGCCCTGTGCGTGGACGACGACCGGCCGCCGTACTCCTTCGTGGTGGTGCGGGGCCGCGCCCGCCTGGTGGAGGACCTCGACGAGATACGCCGCTGGGCGACCCGGATCGGCGCCCGGTACATGGGCGAGGAGCGTGCCGAGGAGTTCGGTGCCCGCAACGGTGTTCCGGGTGAAGTCCTCGTCCGCGTCACCGTCGACAAGGTGCTGGCTGAGCTCGACGTCGCCGAGTGACCACGAGATCCGCCGGTCATCCGACCGAGTCGAGGAGCCGGGCGGTGTGCATCCGCCCGGCGTACTCGACCAGCCGGATCAGCACCTCCTTTCCCGAGTCGCGGTCCCGGGCGTCGCACAGCACGACGGGCGTGCCCCGGTCGAGGTCGAGGGCGCGTGAGACGTCCGGGGCGCCGTGGTGCCGGGCGCCGGCGAAGCAGTTGACGGCCACCACGAACGGGATGCGCCGGTGCTCGAAGTAGTCGACCGCCGGGAAGCAGTCCTCCAGGCGACGCGTGTCCGCGAGGACAACCGCGCCGAGCGCCCCTTGCGCCAGTTCGTCCCACAGGAACCAGAACCGGTCCTGGCCCGGCGTGCCGAACAGGTACAGGGAGAGGCCGGACCGGATGGTGATGCGCCCGAAGTCCATGGCGACGGTCGTGGTCGTCTTGTGGTCCACGCCGTCGGTGTCGTCCACCGACTGCCCGGCTTCGCTGAGCAGTTCCTCGGTGCGCAGCGGCCGGATCTCGCTGACGGCGCCCACCAGGGTGGTCTTGCCCACGCCGAATCCGCCGGCGACCAGTATCTTCAACGCCAGTGCGGCGGACTCGCCGCCGGTGGCGTCGGAGTGCTCGGAGACCATTGATCACTTCTCTCGGGAGTACCGGCTACGGGTGGCGTGAGCAGGTGGGTGGGTGGTGTGCGTTCATCTACAGCGCTCGCAGCCCTTCGATCACCTCGCGCAGAATGCGTTCGTCGGGCAGCTGCGCCGGCGGTACGGGGCGGCTGACGGTGACGAAGCCGAGTTCCAGGAGGTCGCCGAGGAGGACCCTGACCACCCCCACGGGCAGGTCGGCGCCCGCGGCGAGTTCGGCGACCGACTGCGTCTCCGTGCGGCACAGGTCGAGGAGGTTGCGGTGTTCCGGGCCGAGCGGGGCGTCGTCCACGTCGGGTGCGCCCGGGTCGAGGGTGACCAGAGCGATCAGGTCGAACCGCACGCCGGTGGGTCCGGACCGGGTGCGTCCGCCCGTCATGGCGTAGGGGCGGACGAGAGGGCCGGCCTCGTTGTCGTACCACTGGCTGCCCTGCTCGTGCGGGGCACCCGTCATGTCCTCGGTCATCTGCGCCGACCCCCTGCGATGTTCATCCGGCGGCGGGTGGCCGCGCGGCGACGCGGGGTGCCGTGCCGAGGTGCTCGCCGACGCGCTTGACCAGGCGCGCCATCTCGTAGGCGACGAGCCCGATGTCGGCGGTCACGGCGGTGAGGAGGGCGAGGCAGGAGCCGTCGCCCGCGGCGGCCACGAACAGGAACGCCTCGTCCATCTCCACCATGGTCTGGCGGACCCCGCCGGCACCGAAGTGCCGCCCCGCTCCCTTGGCGAGGCTGTGGAAGCCCGAGGCGACGGCGGCGAGGTGCTCGGCGTCCTCGCGGCGGAGGTCGCTCGAGGCGCCCACGGCCAGGCCGTCGTTGGACAGCACCACGGCGTGCCGTATCTCGCTCACGCGGAGCACCATGTCGTCCAGCAGCCAGTCGAGTTCGCCGGAGCGCCGGGCGGAGTGTGTGCTCGGGTCCTGGATCATGCGGGGTCTCCTTCGCTGCTGTCGCTGCCCGTCACGGGGCCGGGAGTGGTGCCGCGGCCGGGTTGCCTGCCGCCGCCGCGTGCCCAGCCGTCGCGGTAGGCCGCCATGCGGTCGCGGACGAGCTCGGGGGTGCGTTCGTCGTCCCGGGGCGCGGGCGAGGGTGACGGCTCCTCGGGGCGTGTGTCGCGCAGTTGCGGGGCGAGACTGGCCTGCCGTACGCGACGCGGGAGGTCGTCGGAGTCTTCGGGCTGCTCCTGGGGGCGGTGCAGTCGCAAGGTGGCGACTCCTGGGGGTGGGGTGTGGCTCGTGGTCTCCGCGGCGGCCGGTACGGGAGCCACGAGGGCGCGCCGGTCGGCCGGTGCGAGGACGGCGTCGGGGTCGGTGTCCTGGTGCGGAGCGGCGTCGGGCACGCGTGCGTGGGCGCGTTCCTCGGGCTGCCCCGTGTGTGCCGCCGCACCGGCGGGAATCCCCGCCGCCCCGGTGTGCAGCAGGGCGGTGGGCAGCAGGACGACCGCGGTGGTGCCGCCGTACGGCGAGGTCCTCAGGTGGACCTTGACGTCGTGCCGGGCGGCGAGCCTGCTGACCACGAACAGGCCGAGCCGGTCGCTGTCGAACAGGTCGAGCGCCTCGGACTGGGCGATGCGGCGGTTGGCCTCGGCGAGGGTCTCCTTGCCCATGCCGAGGCCGCGGTCCTCGACCTCGACGGCGTAGCCGTTGCCTACGGGTTCGCCGGTGACGCGCACGCGCGTGTGGGGCGGCGAGAACTGGGCGGCGTTCTCGATGAGCTCGGCCAGGAGGTGTGTGAGGTCGGCGACGGCCGCGCCGGCGACGGCCGCCTCGGGGAGTTGCCGCACCTCCACGCGCGCGTAGTCCTCTACTTCGGAGACGGCCGCGCGCACCACGTTGGTCAGGGAGACAGGCATGCGCCAGGCGCGGCCGGGTGCCGCTCCGGAGAGGATGATCAGGCTCTCCGCGTGGCGCCGCATGCGGGTGGTGAGGTGGTCGAGGCGGAAGAGGTCGCTGAGCTCGTCCGGGTCGTCGGAGCGGCGTTCCATGCTGTCGAGGAGGCTGAGCTGCCGGTGGACGAGGATCTGGCTGCGGCGGGCGAGGTTGACGAAGACTCCGGAGATGCCGCTCGCGAGTTCGGCGCGTTCCACGGCGGCTCGCAGTGCGGCACGGTGGACCGTACCGAGGGCCTCGGCGACCTGCCCGGTCTCGTCCTCAGCCGGTGGTCCCGGCGGGGCCTCGGTGCGGATGTCGATCTCCTCGCCGGCGCGCAGTCTCCGCATGGCATCGGGGAGTTTGCGCCGGGCGATCTCCAGGGCGCCGTTGCGCAGGCTCACCAGTTCCACGACGAGGCCGCGTCCGATGCGTACGGAGATGACGAGCGAGGCGGCGACGGCGGCGAGGCCGAGCAGCACGGCCGCGCCGGCCGGGGTGAGCAGCCCCCGGGTGAACGGGTCGGCCCGGTCCGCGACGCCGCGTGCCGCGTCGTCCTCGATCGTGCGCATGCCGTCCCGCACGCGTGCGTGGGCGGTGTTCCAGGTCTCCTCCGGAACCGCGTCCACGGCGCGGGCCCCCGGGCCGGCGGAGAGCACCTTGTCCTCCATGGCGCCCAGGGTGTCGTGGGCGCCGCTGTCGGCGAGGCTGTCCCAGACCGCGCGTTCGGTGCCGCGCAGGTCCGCCACGGAGGACTCGGTGAGCGTGCGGCGCAGGTCGACGGAGCCGGTGAACAACCGGAGTCGCTCCCCGGTGAGAGCGCCGGTCAGGCGGGCGCTCGCCAGTACCGCGTCCTCCCGGGCCAGCGCCTCGCCCGCGCGGGAGAACTCGAGCAGCACGCGCGCGTCGGAGCCGAGCGCGGCGTCCTGGATGCCGGTGAGGGAGCCGACGGCGCCGAAGGCCGTCGCGATGGTGCTCGTGTACCGCTCGTACGTCTCGTCCCAGCTCACCCGGCGGTCGAGCACCGCCGTACGCAACGAACGCAGTTGCCCGGCACCGGTGACGAACTCCTCCAGCCTGCGGGCGACCCCGGGGGGCATTTCCTCGCCGTCGGCGACGGTGTTGTCCTCACCGAGCCGCAGTTTCGCGACGGCCCGGTCGGTGCGCCGGGCGAGTTCGTCCAGCTCGTCAGCCCGTACGGAGGAGGGGTCGGTGGCGTGGCGTACGGCGGCGGCGCGTTCGGCCTGGAGGGCGGCGACCGCGGCGGAGACGGGGGCGCGGACCGCGGCGTCCACGCGCTGGACCTGCCGCAGCCGGGAGACGTCCTGGGCGGTGGTGACGGTGGCGTAGGCCCACAGGGCCAGCAGGGAGACGACCGGCACCATCAGCAGGCAGACGATCTTGGCGCGCACGGTACGGGGGCGTATGTGCCAGCGCTCCGCGCGTGTGTCTGCCCCCTCGGACGCGGCACCCGAGGGCGCCTCGGGGCCCTCGTCGGCCGGTGGTCCGGCGTGCGCGCGACGACCGCGCACGGGCGCGGGCTGCGCCTCGGCGTCGGGTGTGCGGGTCCTACGGGGTGTACGCATGGACTCCTCGCTCGGGAGTGGTTCGGGGGCGTGTGACCCGGCTTGTCAGGGGGCGACGCTCTCGACCGGCCGCTGCGCCGAGGCCGACGCCTCGCGCTCCCCGCTGTCGGGGACAGTGCGACGAAGGCCGAGGTCAGGAAGAGATAGGACCCGAGGCCGACGGCGAGGGGGAAGATGAACTGCATGGCCGTGGCCCCGGGCAGGGCCTGGGCGGAGGGCGTCACGCGCACGCTCACCGCGAACATCCCGGTGTAGTGCATGCTGCTGACGGCCGCGCCCATGATCAGGGAGGCGATGGTGACGGCGACGGGCGACTTGATGTTCAGCGCCGCCCACAGGGCCGCCGTCGCGGCCACGACGGCGATGAGGACGGAGAACCCGACGAGTACCGGATCGTAGGTCACGTCGCCGTGCAGGCGGACGGCGGCCATGCCCAGGTAGTGCATGCTCGCCACGCCGAGGCCGGTGGTGAGTCCGCCGACGAACAGCGCCCGGCCGCGGTCCCGGCTGTAGCCGACGGCGAAGACGCCGGCGCAGACGACGACCATGGCGACGAGCAGGCTCAGCAGGGTGAGCGGCACGTCGTAGCGGATGTCGGTGCCGGTGACGCTGAAGCCGAGCATGGCCACGAAGTGCATGGTCCAGATGCCGGTGCCGATCGCGGAGGCGGCGGTGACGAGCCAGTTGCGGCGCGAGCGCCCGGTGGTGGCGAGCGCGCGGACGGTGCAGCGCAGTCCGAGGGCGGCGCCTATGCAGGCCATCACGTAGGAGAGCGCGGGGTCAGCCACCCCAGGGCGGCGTGGTCCAGGTGTCCCATGGCCCCGGGACGCTAGCCCCGGAGGGGGCGCGCGAAGGTGGTGCATTTCGAAAGGTGTTGGAATATGACGCAAGGATGTACCGGAACGATCGAGTCACGCTCGAACGTGTGCGCTGAAGCCTCCTCCGTGCCAGTGAGGCGTCATCCGTGCCGGTGCGGAATCATGCCGTACATGAGCGACGACCAGACGCGTGTCCAGGAGTTCTTCACAGCCCGCGCCGCCGACTGGGACAGCCGGTTCCCGGACGACGGTCCGGCCTATGCGGCGGCGGTCGCGGAGCTCGGGCTGCGTGCCGGCGACCGTGTGCTCGACGCGGGATGCGGCACCGGCCGCGCCCTGCCGCCGCTGCGTGCCGCCGTGGGGCCCTCGGGAGTGGTCATCGGGGCCGATCTGACGCCGGCCATGCTGCGGGAGGCCGTCCGGGCCGGACGGGACCGTGACGGGGCCCTGCTGCTCACGGACGTCGCCGCACTGCCCCTGCGCTCGGGCTCGCTGGACGCCGTGTTCGGGGCGGGCCTGATCTCACACCTGCCGAGCCCCGCCGAGGACCTTCGGGAGCTGGCGCGCGTGGTGCGGCCGGGCGGGGTGCTGGCGCTGTTCCACCCGATCGGCAGGGCGGCGCTGGCCGCACGCCACGGCCGTCCGCTCACCCCGGAGGATGTGCGGGCCGAGCCCAACCTCCGTCCGCTGCTGGCGGGTTCCGGTTGGCGCATGACCTCGTACGCCGACGAGGACGCCCGCTTCCTGGCGCTCGCCGTGCGCGAGGGCTGAGCCCGGCTAGACGTGCCGCACGGGGCAGCCCCGGACGCCCGGGGCCGGGCGGGTGCCCAGGGCGGCGAGCCGGTAGCCGTACGGGTAGCTCTTGATCTCCCGGTTCTGGCGGGCGAAGTGCGGGCCGCGCCGGGGCGGCAGCAGACGCACGGCACGGCCCCGGAGCCGGACCGCGCGCCGCACCCACGCACGTGTGGCGGCGCTCGGCGGGGTGTAGCGGAAGGCCCGGAGCAGCGAGTCGTCGAGCAGCGCCAGGACCGAGGTGCGCAGCACGGGAGCGAGCGGGCGCGGGTACCAGGAGGCCATCAGGTCGAGCGTGGCGTCCGAGACCCGCCGGGCGTCCTCGTCCCAGGCGAAGTGGGCCGCCTCGTAGGCGTCGAGGCAGGTCTCGAACTCCTCGTAGGTCTCGGGGATGTCCTTGATGCCCATGTGCCGGCCCAGCGTCCGGTGGTGGACGACACTGGCGACGGTCTCGTGGCGCGACATCCTGCGCCACCCGTAGGCGTCGATCCACCGTTTGGGCATCACGACGAAGGTGCTCAGGACGTAGCGCATGTCCTCGTCACTGATGTCGTAGCTGCGGTGCATCTGGTTGATGCGGCGGATCGCGGTCCTCGCCGCGTCGCTGCCGAAACCGTGCTCGACGACGGCGTCGAGGAGCAGCACGGTGTCGTCGTAGCGTTTCTGCGGCCGTTCCGTGAGCTCCGCCGTCCCGGCGAGCAGCCGGCCGATGCTCGGGACGGCGTAGGTGCGGTACAGGGCCAGCTCCAGGGCACGGGTGAAGTCCCAGGGGAACTCGTACGCCAGGCTCAGCCGGTAGATCTCCGTGGCGTCCCGGTGCGGGTCCATCCGCCGGATCTGCTCGAGGCGCGCGTAGCGCTTCACAGTGCCCTCCCCCTTCTGTCACCGGAACTCCAACTCTACGTTGGAGACCTGAAGATGACCGGTGGGCGGGACATCCGCACAGGGGAAGGTGGTCAGGATGTGGGGCAGGGTCCGGAAGGCCGGGGGCAGGGTCGCCGATGCGTTGCGCACGGAGGCGAGGACCGGCGAGGACAAACGTGCACACAATCTTTTCGAGGCCGCGGCCGTCCATGTCGCGGCGTGCGCCGAGGACGACCAGGAGCGGGCCGACGAGGCGGCCGGCTGGGTGTCGCCGGAGGCACTGTCGTTCGGGGTGAACGAGCTGGCCTGCCGGGCTGTCATCGCGCTCGCGCGGGAGCGCGGCGAGTCGCCGCGGACCGTGGCCCGGGAGCTGCTGGGGCTGCCGGCGGCATGACGCACCGGACCCCGGACGGCCGATTCGCCCCGTCCGCCGGAAAACTGCAGCTCGAGTGCGCTTGCCGGGCCGTGACAAGCGGCTTCCGGGCGCACTAGGGTGCGCGCCGTTGGACGAACCGATGGGGAGGCTGGGATGGCCGGGACGGACGAGGACGCCGTCGCCGCCGCGGACGATGCGCTCTATGTGCTCACGGCGGTGCTGCTGACGCCGGCGAAGTTCCCGAGCGTGCTGGGGACGACTATCCGGAGGCGTGTGCGGCGCTCGGTCTCGCGCCGCTCGCCGACGGGTACGGGCTGGTGCTCGGCCAGGACGGCGACGGTGCCCGGTGGACCGTGGTCATCGACGACGTCTCGCTGGTGGCCGTGGCGATCGCGTCCTGGGACTGCGGTATGGAGTACGAGCTGTCGCCCGACGAGCGCACGGTCGTCGCGGCCCTGCCCGGCTGGCCCCTCGCGGTCGCCGTCGCGGCACCCGGAGTGCCCGCCCCGCACGATCCCGGCCCGGAGGCCGACGACAGGCCGCCGCTGGCGCCGCCGGACACCTCCGTCTGGGGACCGGCCCAGCGGCGCCTGGGCGCGGACGAGATCGCGCTGCAGTGGGCGATGTGGCGGGAGCAGGTCGACGACTCGGCCTTCCCGGCAACGGGACCCTCACAGGCACCGGACGACGGTGGCGAGACGGCCGACGGTGGCGGGGCGGCCGACAGTGGCGGGTTGGCCGACGGTCCGGTCGGGCGCGCGGAGACAGGGCAGCCGCGTCACAGCGGCATCCGGCGTGTCCTCTCCGAGGCCCGCACCTACATCGACTCGCCACCGCCGCTGGGCCGGGTCCGGTCGTCGTTCGCGCCGGGTGACGCGCGGACCCTGCGGGCCGACGGTCCCGGCTGGTCGCTCGTGGCCAGGACCGACGACATCGCTTTCGTGCTGCTCGACGACGAACCCGGCGAGGTCCTGCCGGTGGGCCGGGGGCCGGAGCTGCCGGGTCTCCTCGAGGCCCTCGACAAGATGGCCGTCCGGCCGAACTGACGGGAACGGCCGATCAGCGTCCGAGTTCCTTGCGGGAAGCGCGGCGCAGCCTGCGCCGCTGCGAGGGATCCAGCATGAGGTACGCGGCGGCCGGGACTCCCAGGATGATCAGGAGCGATGCCCACCAGGGCAGCCAGATCAACAGGATGAGCCCGGCCGCCACACCGCCTGCGGCGATCTTGGCGTTCTTGGACATGACTGTCGCCTCCTTCGCGGCCACTGCCGCTCTCTGTCTCGAAAACGGACCCGCGCTCGCGGCGGTTCCGGACCGCGACCCTGAGACATCCCTGAGGTGCGCCCCCTACACACCCCTGAGACCTCCATGGTGACCCAGTTCACAGACAACTCATACCCGTAGAACCAGGGAAGTGCTGTACCCTCGGCGACTCCGACTCAGCTAGTCAAATTTGAGGAATCAGCCATAGCCGAGCATCCGGTTCCCCGGCACCCGCCCCCGACTCTCCGAGCGATCCGGACTTTCCGAACTGGCCCACTGCTGCGCCGTGTTCCTGCCCGGCGACCCGGCCCGTACCGGAAGCGTCGCCTTCTGGCGATCCGATGGCGCGGCCCCTCCGGCCGTGCCCTCGGCGTCCGTCACCGACCTGACGGTCGTCGTGCCAGGCGCCGACGGCGTCGAGCCGCGGAGCGTGCCCGCCGTGCTGCTGCCGGTGCACGTGGCCCTGCCGGTCCTCACCCGCGCGCGTACCGGCGAGGAGGGCCACCGGGCCACTCGGTTCTGGGGAGCGGCGGCCGTGCACGCCCTGCACCTCGTGGCGCGCGGGCTGCTGCTGCCCGGCCTCTCCCCGGGCGACCACGACGCCTGGCGCACCGGCCCGCTGCGCGCCGAGGACGCCGAGGCCGTACGCCGCCTCGCCGCCGCGATGCCGCCCGAGGCGCACGCGGTCCCGCTGCCGGGCGCCGGGCCGCTGCGGCTGCCCGACCCGGAGCGGGTCCTGCGGGCCTTCCTCGACGCGGTCTCCGACACCCTGCCCCGCTCCCCGCCGCGCCGCTGGTGACGGGCGGTGCCCCTTACGCCTCGCCCGAGCCGGTGCATCTGCCGGAGCAGCGCGCGTGGGCCGCCGACGTCGCCGCGGGCCACGACGCGGGCGTGCGGCTGTCGCTGCGGATCGAGGCGGACGGTCTGACGGACCTGGCGCACGGTCTGGACGACAGGGCGCACGGTCTCGCGGACGCGGCGGCCCACGAGGCGGCTGTGACGTTCCGGGCCGTGCTCCAGGTGCACAGCGTGAGCGACGCCGTGCTCGTCGCTGACGCCGCGGACGTCCTCGCCGGCGCCGGCAGCGAGGCCTTCGGCCCCGCGCCCGGATGGACGTGCTGCTCGCCCTGCGCCGCGCGGCCCGGGCCTGGACCCCGCTCACCCCCCTGTTGTCGGCGACCGTGCCGGACGCGGTCGAACTGGCCGACGAGGAGGTCACCGAGCTGCTCGGCACGGGCGCCCGGGCCCTGGCGGCGGCCGGAGTCGACGTGCACTGGCCGAAGGGGCTCGCCGCGAGCTGACCACACGCGCGGAGGTGGGGCCGGCCGACGAGGAGCCGGGTCCGGCACGGACTCCGCCGCCGTGCCGTCGTTCCTGTCCGCCGACGCGCTGCTGGCCTTCAACTGGTCGTTCGCCCTGGGCGACCGGCGGCTGAGCCGCGAGGAGCTGGACCGGCTCGCCGAGGCGAACCGCCCGGTGGTGCGGCTGCGCGACCAGTGGGTCCTGATCGACCCGCACGAGGCACGCCTGGCCCGCTCCCGGCAGGATCACAAGGTCACGCCGGTGGACGCGCTGGGCGCGGCCCTGACGGGGTGGACGGAGGTGGACGGCCGACGGGTCGAGGTGCGGCCCACCGGATGGCTGGCGGCCCTGCGGGAGCGGCTCGCGGACCCCGAGGCGCAGCGGCCCGTGGAGCAGCCGGCCGCCCTCGCCGCCACGCTGCGGGACTACCAGCGGCGTGGCCTCAGCTGGCTCGCGAGCATGACGTCGCTGGGCCTGGGCTGCTGTCTCGCCGACGACATGGGACTCGGCAAGACGATCACGCTGATCTCCCTGCACCTGCACCGGCAGACCGACCCGGCGTCCGCCGGTCCCACCCTGGTGGTCTGCCCGACGTCCCTGATGGGCAACTGGCAGCGGGAGATCGAGCGGTTCGCGCCGGGCACCCCCGTGCGGCGCTTCCACGGCGCGCGGCGCGGCCTCGACGGCCTGGCCGACGGGGAGTTCGTGCTCACCACGTACGGCACGATGCGCCTGGACGCGCCCCGGCTTGCCGAGGTGTCGTGGGGCATGGTCGTGGCGGACGAGGCTCAGCACGTGAAGAATCCGCACTCCTCGACCGCGCGGGAGCTGCGCTCCATCGGCGCACGCGCGCGTGTGGCGCTCACCGGCACCCCGGTGGAGAACAACCTGTCGGAGCTGTGGGCCATTCTCGACTGGGCGACTCCGGGCCTGCTGGGCAGGCTGGGCACCTTCCGCAGGCGGTACGCGGACGCCGTCGAGGGCGGGCAGGACCCGGGCGCCGCGGACCGGCTGGCCCGGCTCGTACGGCCGTTCCTGCTGCGCCGCCGCAAGTCGGATCCGGGGATCGCGCCCGAGCTGCCGCCGAAGACGGAGACCGATCACACCGTCTCACTCACGCAGGAGCAGGCGGGTCTGTACGAGGCCGTGGTGCGCGAGGCGCTGGCGGAGATCTCCGCCGCCGGCAGCATGGCGCGACGCGGACTGATCGTGAAGCTGCTGACCGGCCTCAAGCAGATCTGCAACCACCCGGCGCAGTACCTCAAGGAGGAGCGACCGGTGATCGCCGGGCGGTCCGGGAAACTGGAGCTGCTGGACGAACTGCTCGACACGATGCTCGCCGAGGACGCGGGTGTGCTCGTCTTCACGCAGTACGTGCAGATGGCCCGCCTGCTGGAACGGCACCTCGCCGCCCGCGGCACGCCCACGCAGTTCCTGCACGGCGGGACGCCCGTGGCCGGGCGCGAGGCCATGGTGCGGCGCTTCCAGGACGGTGAGGTGCCGGTGTTCCTGCTGTCGCTGAAGGCGGCGGGCACCGGCCTGAACCTCACCCGGGCCGAGCACGTCGTGCACTACGACCGCTGGTGGAACCCGGCCGTGGAGGCCCAGGCGACCGACCGCGCGTACCGCATCGGCCAGACCCGGCCCGTGCAGGTGCACCGGATCGTCGCCGAGGGAACCATCGAGGACCGCATCGCCGAACTGCTGGCCCGCAAGCGGGAGCTGGCGGACGCGGTCCTGGGCTCCGGTGAGGCCGCCCTCACGGAGCTGACGGACGCGGAACTGGCGGATCTGGTCGAACTGCGAGGGGACCTGCGATGACTCGGCACGACGGTGACACGGAGCGCACGTTCGCCGCGCTGCCGCCCGCGCACGGGCGGGGTTTCGCGCAGACCTGGTGGGGCCAGGCCTGGCTGAAGGCGTTGGAGGACACGGCGCTGGACACGGCGCAGCTCAAGACGGGCCGTCGGCTCGCGCGCGCCGGAGCGGTCGGCGCGGTGTCGGTGCGCCCTGGCCGGCTCACTGCCGTCGTCCAGGACCGCGACGGAACGGCGCACCGGGCCGACGTCCTGCTGGAGGAGCTCTCGCCCGGCCAGTGGGACCGCTTCCTGGACATGACGGTGGAGCGGGCCGGCCATGTGGCGGCCCTGCTGGACCGGGAGATGCCACCGCACCTGGTCGAGGACGCGGCCGCCGCCGGCGTGGAGCTGCTGCCGGGTGTGGGCGATCTGGAGCCGGAGTGCGACTGCGGAACCTGGGACCACTGCGGGCACACGGCGGCGCTCTGCTACCAGGTGGCCCGGCTGCTGGACCAGGACCCGTTCGTCCTGCTGCTGATGCGGGGACGCGACGAAGCCGCCCTGCTGGACGATCTGCACACCCGCGGCGGCGCAGCGGCCGTGGAGAGCTCCGGCCAGGAGGGGGTGGACGCGGCCGAGGCGTACGCGGCCGGTGACATCCTGCCCCCGTTGCCGGTCCTGCCCCCACTTCCCGACGAGCCGGGTGTGCCGCCGTCCCTGGACACCGAGGCACCGCCCGCCCCCGGCGTCGACCCGGCCGCGCTGGAGTTCCTGGCCACGCGGACCGCCGTACGGGCCCACCGCCTGCTCACGGACGCGCTCCTGGGTGGCCTCGGCCCGGAGTTGACTCCGGCGCAGGACGCGGTGCGGCTGGCCGCGGGTGACCCCGGGAGGGAGGCGGCGGACCGGCTCGCCGACGGCTCGGGGCGGGGGCGGGACGGGCTGGCGACGGCCGTACGCGCCTGGCGTCACGGCGGTACGGACGCGCTGGCCGTTCTCGACGAGGAGTGGCGGGTGGAGGGCGAAACGCTCGCACGCGCGCGTGCGGCCCTGGAGTCGGCCTGGGACGTGGACGAGCGGCCGGAGGTGCGGGCGCGGGGCAACCGCTGGACGGTCGTCGGCGCGCCGGTCCAGCTGCGCCTCGGCCGGGACGGCAGGTGGTGGCCGTACCGCGAGGAACGCGGCCGCTGGCAGCCCGCGGGACCCGCGGCCCAGGATCCGGCCACGGCCCTGGCGTCGGCGGACCTCGCAGGCAGTGACGAAGTCGCCCTGCGGTCAGGGCAGTAGCTCGCCGGCGTCCAGGGACGGGAGCAGCGATTCGAGGTCGCTCGGCAGATCGCTGGGCAACCGGCTCGGAAAGCCCGACGGCAACCGGGTCGGCAGCTCGCTGGGCAACGCGGTGGGCAGCTTCGTGGGGATGCCGTAGGACGGAGCAGGGGTGCGGCTCGGGCTCTCGGCGGGCGGCACCCCGTCCGGCGAGTCGTCGCCTCCCCTGGCCATCAGCACCACGGCGGACACGGCCGCGACGGCCACGAGCACGGTGAGCAGGATGAGCAGCGGATTCCGCCGCTGAGGCGGTACGGGCGGCATGGCCATACCGACCAGGGTCACCGTGCACCGCTCAGGAAGCGAGCGGTGCACGGGAGTTGATACGGACTCATGGCGTGGATCGCATGATTCCGGAGCATTCCAGGCGGTATGGCCAAGAGGCGCACGCGCGCGTGAGACCCATGCGCGCGTGAGACCCACGCGCGCATGGGATCAGCCGCGCGCCCCCAGCAGGTGGTCCATCGCCAGCTGGTCCAGGCGCTCGAACGCCATGCCGCGGGTGGCGGCCGCCTCGACGTCGAAGGCCTCGAAGGCCGACCGGTCGGCGAGCAGTGCCTCCAGACCGTCCGCCGCGGTGGGCTGGGCCAGCTCGTCCAGGCGGGCCGCGCGCAGGGCCTCCTGAACCTCCGGGTCGGCGCGGAAGGCGGCGGCGCGCTCCTTGAGGATGAGGTAGTTGCGCATGCAGCCGGCCGCCGAGGCCCACACCCCGTCGAGGTCCTCCGTGCGCGGCGGCTTGAAGTCGAAGTGCCGCGGGCCGGTGTAGCCGGCCGACTCCAGCAGGTCGACCAGCCAGAACGCGGCACGCAGGTCACCGGCGCCGAAGCGCAGGTCCTGGTCGTACTTGATGCCGGACTGGCCGTTGAGGTCGATGTGGAACAGCTTGCCCGCCCACAGCGCCTGGGCGATGCCGTGCGGGAAGTTCAGCCCGGCCATCTGCTCGTGGCCGACCTCGGGGTTCACGCCGTACAGCTCCGGGCGCTCCAGGCGCTCGATGAACGCCAGGGCGTGGCCGACGGTCGGCAGCAGGATGTCGCCGCGCGGCTCGTTCGGCTTGGGCTCGATGGCGAAGCGCAGGTCGTAGCCCTGCGAGGTGACATACTCGCCGAGCAGGTCGAAGGCCTCCTTCATCCGGTCCAGGGCCGCGCGGACGTCCTTGGCGGCGCCGGACTCGGCACCCTCCCGGCCGCCCCAGGCCACGTACACCTGGGCACCGAGCTCGACGGCGAGGTCGATGTTGCGGATGGTCTTGCGCAGCGCGTAGCGGCGCACGTCACGGTCGTTGGCCGTGAACGCGCCGTCCTTGAAGACGGGGTGCGTGAAGAGGTTGGTGGTGGCCATCGGGACCTTCATGCCCGTGGCGTCCAGCGCCTGCCGGAAGCGCTTGATGTGGGCCTCGCGCTCGGTGTCGCCGGAGCCGAACGGGATCAGGTCGTCGTCGTGGAAGGTGACGCCGTGGGCGCCCAGCTCGGCCAGGCGCTGCACCGTCTCGACCGGGTCGAGGGCCCGCCGCGTGGCGTCGCCGAAGGGATCCCGTCCCTGCCAGCCGACGGTCCACAGGCCGAACGTGAACCTGTCCTCGGGGTGGGCTGGAAGCTCATGCCGCGGCTCCTTGCTCGCTGAGGCTATTTCGTCATGCCGATTTACAAATTAGTATGCGAGCACCTCTCTGGGAAGAGACAAGATGTCTCGGGACGAGAGCAGCGGGACGTGAGAAGAGGGAGAGCCCGATGTCAGCAGCCGAGGGTCCGCTCGTCGTCGGCGTGGACTCGTCGACCCAGTCCACCAAGGCGCTGGTCGTCGACGCGGCCACCGGCCGGGTCGTCGCGAGCGGCCAGGCCCCGCACACGGTCTCCTCGGGGCTGGGCGCGAGAGCGACCCGCGCCAGTGGTGGGACGCGCTGTGCGAGGCCCTGCGCCAGTGCGGCGACGCGGCGCACGAGGCCGCCGCGGTGTCGGTCGGCGGGCAGCAGCACGGCCTGGTCACCCTGGACGAGCGGGGCGACCCGGTACGCCCGGCCCTGCTGTGGAACGACGTGCGCTCGGCGCCGCAGGCCCGCCGGCTCACGGAGGAGCTGGGCGGGGCGAAGGTCTGGGCCGAGCGCACCGGCTCGGTCCCCGCCGCCTCCTTCACGGTCACCAAATGGGCCTGGCTGGCCGAGCACGAGCCGGAGGCGGCCCGGGCGGCCAAGGCCGTGCGCCTCCCCCACGACTACCTCACCGAGCGGCTCACCGGGCAGGGCACGACCGACCGCGGCGACGCCTCGGGGACGGGCTGGTGGGCGTCGGGGTCGGAGTCGTACGACGAGGAGATCCTTGCGCACGTGGGGCTCGACCCCGCCCTGCTGCCCCGGGTGGTCCGGCCCGGCGAGGTGGCGGGCACCGTGCGCGACAGCCATGACCTGCCGTTCTCCAAGGGCACGCTGGTGGCGCCCGGCACCGGCGACAACGCCGCCGCGGCGCTGGGCCTCGGGCTGCTGCCGGGCGTGCCGGTGATGAGTCTCGGCACCTCGGGCACGGTGTACGCGGTGTCGCGGCACAGGCCCGCCGATCCGAGCGGCACGGTGGCGGGCTTCGCCGACGCCCGCGGCGACTGGCTGCCGCTGGCCTGCACGCTGAACTGCACGCTCGCCGTCGACCGCGTCGCGACGCTGCTCGGTCTGGACCGCGAGGCCGTCGAGCCCGGCACGGCCGTGACGCTGCTGCCCTACCTGGACGGCGAACGCACCCCGAACCTGCCGAACGCCTCCGGCCTGCTGCACGGCCTGCGCCACGACACGACCGCCGGCCAGCTGCTCCAGGCCGCCTACGACGGCGCCGTCCACTCCCTGCTGGGCGCGCTCGATCTGGTCCTCGACGAGGACGCGGACCCCTCGGCTCCCCTGCTGCTGATCGGCGGTGGCGCCCGGGGCAGGGCCTGGCAGCAGACCGTACGGCGGCTGTCGGGGCGGCCCGTGCAGGTGCCGGAGGCCAGGGAACTGGTGGCGCTCGGGGCCGCCGCGCAGGCGGCCGGGCTGCTGACCGGGGAGGACGCGGCGGCGGTCGCGCGACGCTGGGACACCGCGGCCGGGCCGGTCCTCGACGCCGTCGAGCGGGACGAGGAGACGCTGGCCAGGATCGCCGGGGTACTCTCCGACGCGGCTCCGCTGCTGGAGCGGCCCACCGACACCCACTGAGGAGTGGCGTCAGGCATGACCGCACCGCTGCACGAGGCTCACCCGGCCGGGCCGGGACGCGCGCTGCCGGACACCCAGCAGGGCATGCGCCGCCGCAACCTCGCCCGGGTGATGCACGCGGTCAGCGCCGAGGGGCCGATCTCCCGGGCCGCCGTCGCCTCACGGATCGGTCTGACCCGGGCGGCGGTGTCGACGCTCGTCGACGAACTCATCCGCTCGGGTCTGCTGGAGGAGCTGGGTCCGGAGCGGCCGGGACGGGTGGGCCGCCCCGGGTCGGCGCTCGCCGTCAGCGGGCGCGGACCCGCCGGGATCGGCGCGGAGGTCGGCGTCGACCACCTCGCCGTCTGCGCGGTCGACCTGGGCGGGCGGACGCGGTCGCGGGCTGTACGGCACGGCCTGAACCGGGGCCGCTCTCCCCGGCCGGTCGTCGAGGAACTCACCGAGCTGATACGCCGGGTCGTCGCCGAGGCGGAGGGCGAGGGCCTGTGGCCGGCGGGGCTCGCCGTGGCCGTACCGGGTCTGGTGGCGCGCGACGCCCGGACCGTCGTACGCGCCCCGAACCTCGACTGGCAGGACACGGACCTCGGTGACCTGCTGCCGTCCGGCTTCCCGTTGACCGTGGACAACGAGGCCAACTTCGGCGCGCTCGCCGAACTCTGGCTCGGTGACGGCACGCCGCGCGACTTCCTGCACGTGTCGGCGGAGATCGGCATCGGCGCGGCGGTCGTGGTGGACGGGGGGCTGCTGCGCGGGACCCGCGGTTTCGCGGGCGAGCTGGGGCATGTGCCGGTCCGGCCGGACGGACCGGAGTGCGCGTGCGGCGGGCGCGGCTGCCTGGAGCAGTACGCCGGCGAGGAAGCGGTCCTGCGTGCGGCCGGTCTGGAGCCGGACGAGGACCGGGTCGGGCTGCTCGCGGGGCGCGCCGCGGAGGGTGACGAGGACGTGCGCCGGGCGCTGCGCGACGCCGGCACCGCGCTGGGGGTCGCCCTGACCGGGGCGGTCAACCTGCTCGACCCGGAGAGCGTGGTGCTGGGCGGGGAACTGTCCGGCCTTGCGCCCTGGCTGCTGCCTTCGCTGCGGGACGAGTTGGCGCGGCGTACGGCGGGTCCGGCCTGCCCCGTGTCCGTGTCCCGGCTGGGCCCTGAGGGGCCGCTGCTCGGGGCCGCGCACTCGGTCGTGCGTGCGGTGCTCGACGATCCCGCTTCCGTCGCGGAGCGGGCGGCCTGAGACCGGTCGGCAACTCCGCCCGGACACGGCGGAATCGGGCCTCCGCCCCTGAGCCGTGCCCCTCACGTCCCGGTTACAAATCGCTCAACCTCTGGTTGCGGCACGGTGATCAGGCGACGATAGGACCATGACTCTGGCCCAGCGCGCCCTGGAGCGCCTGCAGGCCTGGCCCGACCTGATGGCGGGCCCGGCCAGTTGCGGTACCGGAAGGGCGCTCCGTTCCGTCCGCGACGAGATCGTCCACTTCCACTCCGCACGGGACGTCGACCTCCACCTCACCGGCCGGGCCATCCAGCGCTTCCACTACGATCTCGCCGGATCGAGCGCCATCCACCTGGTCCCCGGCTCGTGCTGGGTGACGGTCCACCTCGACTGCGAGGCGGACGTCGAACTGCTGCTCAGCCTGGTCAGCATCGCCCTCAAGGCCCACCAGTCCCGATCCGAGACCGACCGGCCGCGGCTCGTCGGGTGCAACTTCCACCGCGTCACGGTGCTTCCGCGCGACGCGGCGGCGGGCGGCTGAGCTTTGGCGGCGCGACCGGAGGAGGTCAACGCCGAGGCCTGGCGCACGTACGGAGAACACCATCTGCGACGCGGCACGGCGCTGCCCGAAGCGGCGCGCGTCGACTGGGGCTTCGAGGGCGCGGGGCCGGGAAGCGAGGTGCTCGGGAGCTGACGGGCCGGCGCGTGCTGGACCTCGGGTGCGGTCCGGCCCGGCACGCCGCTCACCTGGTCCGTGATCACGGTGCGCTGGTGGACGCGGTCGACGCCTCGGCGGGACAGTACGAACGGGCACGCGCCCGCCACGGCTCCCTGCCCGGGCTGAACCTCGTCCTGGCCGACGCGGTGGAGCATCTGCGCGCGGCGGAGCCGTACGACGTCATCTACTCGGTCAACGCCGTCCCGTACATCGACCCGCACCGGCTGCTGCCCGCCCTCGCCGCGGCGCTCGAGCCGGGCGGCCGGCTCTGCTTCACCGTGCTGCACACCAACTCGCACGGTGACGGGCCGTCAGGGGACGTCGTCGCCCGGCCGGAGATCCTGCGGCTGGCCGGCGGTGATGTCACCGTCCGGATGTGGGTGCTCGCGCCGGACCTCTGGACGGCCCTGCTCGCCGAGCACGGGCTGCGGGTGGAGCGCGTCGACGTCCTCGACGCGCCGCAGCCCGGCAACCACGCGTCCTACCGGCTCTTCCAGGCGACACGGCCGCTCCGCGTCTCCTCCCGGCCGCGCACCGGGAAACCGCCGGTGGCCCATGCCGCGCTCGGGGTCGGCGCCGTCCTGCACGGCCCCGCGGACTGCTCCTCGACCGGCACCGGCACGGGACGTGGGAGCTGCCCGGCGGGACGGTGGAGCCCGGCGAGGCGTTGCAGGAGGCGGTCGTGCGCGAGCTCGGCGAGGAGACGGGGCTCGAGGCGCGGCCGGAGGACGTCCGGCTGCTCGGGACGCTCCTCGACGACGCGGGCGGTGTCGTCCGGGTGACCGTGGCCGCCCGGGTCACCGCCTGGCGTGGCGAGCCGTCGGACCAGCCCGGGGAGAGTGTCGGCCGCTGGCGCTGGTTCGGCCTGGACCGGCTGCCCGAGCACCTCTTCGTGTGCAGCGCGCAGGCGCTGACCGCCTGGCGGCCCGGCCTGCCGATCGAACACGCGCCCGCGCATTTCACGCCGTACGACACCGGAACGGACGACGCCTGAAGCACCCGGAGGGGTGCCTTTTCTCATCCTTTCCCGCGTAGACGGCGCCGAGTCGGTCCGCCGGCGCCCGTGGTCTGCTGCACTGCCCCTGACAGTAGGTAAATCTGACGAGACATCAGGGGCATGGTGACCGTTCGTCACAGGCGGCGGAGCGCAGGCAGATCGGTACTGGCGTTGCTCACGGCGTTCGGCGCGCTGGCCGGTGCGGCCCTGGCGGGGGCGGCACCGGCCGGCGCCGTCCAGAAGACCGTCAGGGTCGCACCGGGCGTGACGTACGAGCAGTTCGACATCCGGGCGGCCCATGGGGTGGCGCACGCGCATGTGCTGCGCGTCGCCGTGGACGACCCGCGGGTCCGCGTCGATCTGCTGTATCCCGGGGCGGTGGCATCGCGCGCGGCGGTCTCGCGGATGGCCGACGGCCAAGGGGCCGTCGCCGGTGTCAACGGGGACTTCTTCAACATCTCCGAGGCCCAGCACCCGGGCGTCGAGGCGACCGGGGCGAGCGTGGGACCGGCGATCGCGGCCGGGCGGACGCTCAAGGCGGCCGTACCCGACGGCCAGCGTTTCGGGCCGGCGCTGCCGCCCGGCACGACCACCCGGGACGTGTTCGGCGTCGGCACCGACCGGCGGGCGCGGCTGGACCGGCTGGCCCTCGACGGCTCGATCCGTACGTCCGAGGCACGACTGCCGCTCGGTGGCCTCAACCAGTACGCGCTGCCGGTGGGTTCCGTCGGCGCGTTCACCACCGAGTGGGGCAGCGCCTCCCGGGTGCGCGCCACCTGCGGCACGGACACGGACCGGGCCGCTCCGTGCAGCACGGACACCTACGAGGTGACGGTCCGGGACGGCCGGGTCGTCTCGGCCGCCGACCGTCCCGGCGGCGGCCCCATCGCCGAGGGCACGACCGTGCTGGTCGGCCGGGAGGCGGGCGCCCAGCAGTTGCGGAAGCTCTCCACCGGCGAACCGGTCGAGGTCGAGCACCGGTTGGTGGCGGGCGCGAGCGGTGTCCCGTACCGCCTCGCCCTCGGCGGCTACCCGGTCCTCACGGGCGGCCGGCCGCTGCCGGGCCTGGAGGACACGACCTCGGCCGTCCGTACGGCCGTGGGGATCGCCGACGGCGGGCGGCGCATGCTGCTGCTGGCGCTGGACGGCGCGGCCGCCTACCGCAGCGGCCTGACGATCGCCGAAGTGGCCGACACCATGCGCCGGCTGGGCTCGGAAGAGGCCTTCAGCCTGGACGGCGGCGGGTCGTCGACGCTGGTGGCCCGGAAGCCGGGCGCGAGCACCGTCTCCGTGCGCAACCACCCAGCGGGGGAGCCGAACGCGCCGTTCCGAACGGCATCGGCGTGTTCTCGGGGACCTGATCACGGGGCCGGCGGACAGCTGCCGTGTCCTCACGGCCGCAGGCTGCTGACGATGTCCGCCGTGGCCGTGAGACCGCTCTGGATGGAGGGGCGATGCTGGTGCCGGCGAGGTAGAAGCCGAGCATCAGGCAGACCAGCGCGTGGGAGACCTTCAGCCCGCCGTTGCGCAGGAAGATCACCGTCAGGAACACGAGCAGCAGCACCACAGAGATGGAAATGGCCATCGTCAACTCCTCCGCCACGCCGCCACGTCCGGTTCACGGCGTTCGGCCGTAAGTGTGGCGTAGCGGAGGGTTCGTCCGGGCGGCTGACCTGTCCGCCGAACGTGTGGTGTCCTGGTAGTGCTTCGTCAGGCGCCCCGCACCGCCCGCCGGGCGTCCAGGAACGCTTCCAGTCCGGCGAGATCGTCGGTGTTGAGACAGTCGACGTCCGCGGCGAGCAGTTCGGCCCACAGCGCGTCCCGGGCGGGGCCGGCCTGGTCCGGGGTCGCCCAGAACCGCACCTTCTGCCCCGCCCGTGCGCGGTGCGGACGATGCCCCGCAGCTTGTGCCGTTCGGCGTCCGGGAACGTCCCCACGCCCTGCCAGGTGAAGTTGAGCGTCCAGTTGTCGCTGATCAACGGGATGAAGGAGGCCGGCGCGGGGCCGCCGAGGTCGGCGAGCCGGCCGTCGTAGAAGGCGCGCCGGACGGTCTGGGCCTCCATGGGCGCACGGGCCGCGCGGTCGCCGGAGACGACCGCGGTGACGGGTCCGCGCCGGACGCGGCCGTGGGCGTACGTCGTGAACAGGTGGGGGTAGCGCCTGAGGTGACGGTCGAGTTCGAGGTAGGTCGAGGCGCCCTCGGTCTTGATGTCGACGAGCAGTCGCAGTGACCCGCGGTACCCCCGGTACACGGAACCGTGGTGGGCCCGCACGCGCGCGGCGAGGGGGTCGAGGTAGAGGGACTCGAGCGTGCGGGACGGATCGAGGTCCTCCGGGTCGTGGGCGACGAGGAGCTGGTCACCGATGAGGTAGATGTCGGCTTCGACGCTGCCGAACCGGTGGTCCAGGGCGTCGAACAGCGGGCGCGGGTGCTCGTAGTCGTTGTGGGCGTGGGCGCGCCACAACGGGCGGCGCCCGTGCTTCCGTTCGGCGGCCGCTGCGTCGGTGGCGGGGAGGGCGACCGAGCCCGCGAGGGCGGCGCCGAGGGTCGTGAGGGCTCTGCGACGGGTGGTGAGGGCCATGCTCTGCCTCCCTGGAAGTGCCGTACGGGAACCCTGCGAGTATGGGTCCCGCAAGCTCCAAGGAGCAGGCTCACGCGCGGAGTTGGCCGGACCGCCGCGTCGCGTTCACTTGCGCCGAGGGGCGCACACGAAAGAACCCGCCCCTGGTGGGGCGGGCTTCTCCCGGGCTTCTCCCGGCCGTCGGTCAGGTGTACGTCAGGGGGCTTGGAGGTCGGCCAGTCCGGCCAGCGCCTGCCGGTGGGCGCCCGCCGTGCCGTACGCGATCGAGTCCGCCTTGGCCCGCTTCAGGTACAGGTGCGCCGGGTGCTCCCACGTCATGCCGATGCCGCCGTGCAGTTGCAGCGCCTCCTCGGCGGCGTGGACGGCCACGGGTGCCGCGAAGGCCTGGGCGACGGTGGCCGCCAGGTCGGCGTCCTCGCCGGTGGTCAGGGCGTCGGCGGCGTTGCGGGCGGCCGCGCGGAGGTTGACGACCTCCAGCCACAGCTGGGCCAGCCGGTGCTTGAGCGCCTGGAAGCCGCCGACGGGCCGGTTGAACTGCTTGCGTTCCTTGAGGTAGCGGACGGTCTCGGTCAGCGTCCACTCGGCGAGGCCGAGCTGTTCGGAGGCGAGCAGCCCGGCTCCGGCGCGCAGGGCCCGGTGTACGGCGGGTTCGGCGTCGCCCAGGAGGCGGCCGGGGGCGCCGTCGAGGGTGACGGTGGCGAGCGGCCGGGTCAGGTCCAGGGAGACCTGGGGCGTGACGGTCGCGGCGGTGGTGTCGACCGCGTACAGCCCGCCGTCGTCCGCGGGCACGAGGAGCACGTCGGCGGCAGCGGCGTCCGCGACACCGGTCAGGTCGCCGTGCAGCGCCCCGCCTTCGTGCCGGACGACCTTGTAGGCTCCGCCCGGCGCGACGTTCAGCGCGACCGCGAGGGCGCCGATCCTCCGGCCCGACGCCAGCTCGCCGAGGAGTTCGTCGGCCCCGCAGGCCAGCAGGGCCTCGGTCGCGACGACGGCGCTCGTCAGGTAGGGCACGGGCGCGACGGCCCGCCCCAGCTCTTCGAGGACCACGGCGGCTTCGCGGTGGGTGGCGCCCTGGCCGCCCAGGGACTCCGGTACGAGGAGGCCGGCGAGGCCCATGCCGTCGGCCAGCGCCTTCCACGCCTCGCGGTCGTGCGAGGCGTCGGACTCGGTGCGGGCGATCACACCGGGCGCGTCGCAGTGGTCGGCGAGCAGGTCGCGGACGGCGGCGCGCAGCGCCTCTTCCTCCTCCGAGTACAGCAGGTCGGGCTGTGCGCTCATCGGGCCAGGTCCTTCCATGCGACGTCCTTGTCGGTGCGCGGCTCGGCGGGCAGGCCGAGGACCCGCTCGGCGACGATGTTCAGCAGGACCTCGGTGGTCC
Source organism: Streptomyces tuirus (assembly GCA_018195615.1). Taxonomy (GTDB): domain Bacteria; phylum Actinomycetota; class Actinomycetes; order Streptomycetales; family Streptomycetaceae; genus Streptomyces; species Streptomyces tuirus_A. Next base: position 1,131,236 of record JAGTPG010000002.1, read on the forward strand.
CGCCCTCGATGCTGTTGCCCTTGGAACGCAGGTAGCGGTAGCCGGCGTCGCGGCCGGTGAAGTCGACCAGCTCCGGGCGGCGCATGGTCCAGTCGTCGTACAACAGGCCCTCCTCGCCGAGGAGTTCCACCTCCAGGCCGCTGATCTCCTGGTTGAGGCGGGCGAAGGCGAGCTTCATGCCGGCGCCCTCGGGGCCGGGCTGGCCGGCGACGAGCTGCTGGCGCAGCCGCTCCGCGGTGAGGCGCGAGACCTCGGCCTCCACCCACAGCTTCAGCAGCCGCTGGTGCAGGTCGTGGGTGCGCAACTCGGGCCGCTCGCGCCAGGTCCGGGAGACCGGGCCGATCATGCCGCCCTCACGGGGCAGCCGCATACCGCCGATGGCGACGCGCTCGTTGTTCAGCGTGGTCTGCGCGACCTTCCAGCCGTCACCGACCTGGCCCAGTCGGCGCGAGTCGGGGATGCGGACGTCGGTGAGGAACACCTCGTTGAACTCGGCCTCGCCGGTGATCTGCCGCAGCGGCCGGACCTCGACGCCCGGGTCGGTCATGTCGCAGACGAAGTAGGTGATGCCCCGGTGCTTGGGCACGTCCGGGTCGGTGCGGGCGATGAGGATCGCCCAGCGGGCCACATGGGCGCTGGACGTCCAGACCTTCTGCCCGTTGACCACCCAGTTGTCGCCCTCCCGGACGGCCCGCGTGCCCAGCGCGGCCAGGTCGGACCCGGCCCCCGGCTCGCTGAACAGCTGGCACCAGACCTCCTCCCCCGTCCACAGCGGCCTGAGGTACCGCCGTTTCTGCTCCTCGGTGCCGAACTGGAGGATCGTCGGCGCGGCCATGCCGAGGCCGATGCCGATGCGCCGCGGGTCGTTGTCGGGCGCCCCGGCCGCCTCCAACTCGGCGTCCACGACGGCCTGCAGGGAACGGGGAGCACCGAGCCCGCCGAGGCCTTCCGGGTAGTGCACCCACGCCAGCCCGGCGTCGAAGCGGGCCCGGAGGAAGTCCAGGCGGTCGGTCGAGGCCGGCGGATGCGCCGCCAGCAGTTCCCGGGTGCGACGGCGCATTTCCTCGGCGCTGCTCATGCTGCTGCCTCCTCCATGACGACGGCGATCCGGCCGGTGGTGAGGCCGTCCGCGACCTTCTGCACGGCGGTGGCGGCTCCGGCGAGCGGCACGCGCTCGCTCACCAGCGGCTTGATCGCGCCCCGGGCGGCCAGCTCGGTGAGCTGCTCGTGGCAGTGCTGGACCAGCTTGGGGTTCTTGGTGTTGTACAGGCCCCAGTGCAGGCCGAGGATCGAGTAGTTCTTCACCAGGGCGTGGTTCAGTCCCGGGCTGGGGATCGTGCCGCTGGCGAAGCCGACGACGACGATCCGCCCTTCGAAGGCGACGACCTTGGCGGACTGGGCGTAGGCCTCGCCGCCGACCGGGTCGTAGATCACGTCGGCTCCCCGGCCGCCGGTGGCCTCCTTCACGGCCGCGACGACGTCCTCGGAGCGCCGGTCGATCACGACGTCGCAGCCCAGTTCGCGGGCGACGGCCGCCTTCTCGGGACCGCCGACGACACCGATGACGGTGGCGCCGGCGGCCTTCCGAGCTGCACGGCCGCGCTGCCGACCCCTCCTGCGGCAGCGTGGACGAGCAGGGTCTCGCCGGCCTCCAGACCGGCCCGGCGGTGCAGACCGAACCAGCCCGTCTGGTAGCCGATGTGCAGGGCGGCGGCCTCCGCGTCGTCCAGGGCGTCCGGGGCGGGCAGCAGGGCGGCGGAGTCCGCGACGGCGTACTCGGCGAAGCCGCCGTGGGCAGCGCCGGGTTGGCGATCACCCGGCGGCCGTCCTGCGTCTCGCCGCAGATCTCCACGCCCGGCGTGAACGGCAGCGGCGGCCTGACCTGGTACTGGCCCCGGCACAGCAGGGCGTCCGGGAAGTTGATGTTCGCGGCGCGCACCTTCAGCAGGACCTGGCCGTCGCCGGGCGTGGGCGGCTCGGCGTCCTCGAGCCGCATCACCTCGCTCGGCTCGCCGTTCTCGTGCACGTGCCATGCCTGCATGCGGGGCCTCCACGGGACTGCGTCGACTGCGTCGTCTGACCGGGTCGGTTCGCATACTAAGCGGTCGCTTGCCGTTCTGGGAACAGTCGGACGCGTCACGACCGTCTGGGCCGCGCCCGCACGTGCATGCGCTCCCCCTGCGGCCCGAACAGACTGAGGAACTCCACGGGCCCCTCACCCGTCGACCCGAACCAGTGCGGCACCCGGGTGTCGAACTCGGCGGCCTCCCCGGCCGTGAGCACCACGTCGTGCTCGCCCAGCACCAGACGCAGCTTCCCGGACAGCACGTACATCCACTCGTAGCCCTCGTGCGTGCGCGGGTCCGGCTCCTGCCTCCGCTTCGGTTCCAGCACCTTGTAGGCCTGGAGACCGCCGGGCTGGCGGGTGAGCGGCCAGTGGGTGCGCCCACCCATCACGATCGGCTTCGACCGCACCCGCGGATCACCGGCCTGCGGGGCCCCGACCAGTTCGTCCAGGGCCACCTGGTGAGCGCGCGCGATCGGCAGCAGCAGCTCCAGACTGGGCTTACGCAGGCCCGACTCCAGCCGTGACAGGGTGCTGACGGAGATGCCGGTGGTCTCGGAGAGAGCCGCCAGGGTCACCTCCCGCTCCTTCCGCATCTGGCGCAGCCTGGGACCGACGCCCGCGAGTACCTCGTCCGTAGTCATGGTCGTATTGCAGATTCGGCAAACGTGTTTGTCAATCCCGTAGCGCTGGAGCGACGCTCGCTCGTGGAGGTGGTCACCATGACCGAGAAGTACGCAGCCGTGGTCGTCGGCGGCGGCGCCGCGGGCCTGTCCGCCGCGCTGGTGCTGGGCCGGGCCCGGCAGCGCACGCTGGTCGTCGACGCGGGCGAGCCGCGCAACGCGCCCGCCGCGCACATGCAGGGCTATCTGACGCGGGACGGGATGCCGCCCGCCGAGTTCCTCGCGACCGGCCGGGAGGAGATCGCGCGCTACGGCGTGGAGCTCGTGCGGGACCGGGTGGTGGAGGTGGCGCAGGGCGAGGACTTCGCCGTGGTGCTGGCCGACGGGCGGACCGTGCGGGCCGGCGGCTGGTCGTCGCGACCGGGCTGAAGGACGAGCTGCCGGCGGTTGCCGGGGTCGCCGAGCGGTTCGGCCGGGACGTGCTGCACTGCCCGTTCTGCCACGGCTGGGAGGTGCGCGACCAGCCGTTCGGGGTGCTCGGCACGAGTTCGAAGAGCGTCCACCAGGCGCTGATGGTGTCCCAGTGGTCGAAGGACGTGCGGTTCTTCCTGCACACGGTCGCCGAGGAGGAACTGTCCGACGACGATCTGCGCCGACTGGCGGCGGCCGGGGTGGACGTGGTGCCGGGCGAGGTCGCGGGCCTGGTCGTCGAGGACGACCGGCTGACCGGAATCCGGCTCGCCGACGGTACGGCACACGCCCGCTCCGTGCTGTTCGTCGCCCCGCAGGCCGTCCCGCAGACCGGCCTGCTGGAGCAGCTCGGCGCCGAGCTGCACGAGACGCCCTTCGGCGCCTACCCGGTGGTCGACGCGACAGGTCTGACGACCGTGCCGGGTGTGTGGGCGGCGGGGAACGCGATCGGGTTCGGCGAGCAGGTCGTGCACGCGGCGAGCGGTGGGTACCGGGCGGCGTCGGCGATCGTCGGGGATCTGCTGATGTCGGACCTGGACGCCGCCGTCCAGGTGTAGACAGCTCGCGGCCGGGCATCGGCACACGGCCGTCCGGGTGTAGAGGCGGCCCCTGCGGTGCACCATGGCTGCATGCTGCTGCACCGGCTGGCCCGAGTGTCCCAGGAGGTCGCCGCCACCTCGGCGCGGTCCCGGAAGACCGCCCTGCTCGCGGAGCTGTTCCGGGAGGCCGAGGCGGACGACGTGCCGATCGTCATCCCCTACCTGGCGGGACGGCTGCCGCAGGGCCGGATCGGCGTCGGCTGGAAGGTGCTGAGCCGCCCGGTCGCCCCGGCGGCCGAGCCGGGCCTGACCGTAGGGGAGGTGGACGCGCGGCTGTCGCGGCTCGCCGGGGTCTCCGGCCCGGGCTCCCAGGCGGAACGGGCCCGGCTGGTCGGGGAGTTGATGGGCGCGGCCACCGAGGACGAGCAGCGGTTCCTGATCGGGCTGCTCACCGGCGAGGTGCGGCAGGGCGCGCTGGACGCGGTCGCGGTCGAGGGCCTGGCCCAGGCGACCGGGGCACCCCCGGCGGACGTACGCCGTGCGGTGATGCTCGCGGGCTCCCTGCAGACGGTGGCCGGGGCACTGCTCGCGGACGGCCCCGCCGCGCTGGACCGCTTCCGCCTCACGGTCGGCCGCCCGGTCTGGCCGATGCTGGCGCACAGCGCCTCGTCGGTCGCCGAGGCGGTGGCCAAGCTCGGCGCCTGCGCGGTCGAGGAGAAGCTGGACGGCATCCGCGTCCAGGTGCACCGGGACGGCGAGACGGTACGGCTCTACACCCGCACCCTCGACGACATCACCGACCGGCTGCCCGAAGTGACGGCCGCCGCGCTGGAGTTGCGGGGTGAGCGGTTCATCCTGGACGGCGAGGTGATCTCCTTCGACGAGGGCGGACGCCCCCGCTCGTTCCAGGAGACCGCCGGGCGGGTCGGCTCCCGCACGGACGTGACGACGGCCGCGCGCACGGTCCCGGTCTCCCCCGTCTTCTTCGACGCGCTGTCCGTCGACGGCCACGACCTGCTCGACCTGCCGTTCGCCGAGCGCCACGCCGAGCTGGCCCGCCTCGTCCCCGAGCCGATGCGGGTGCGCCGCACGACCGTGTCCGGCCCGGACGACCCGCACACGGCGGAGGAGTTCCTCGCCGAGACGCTGAAGCGCGGCCACGAGGGCGTCGTCGTCAAGGCGCTGGACGCCCCCTACAGCGCGGGCCGGCGCGGCGCGTCCTGGCTGAAGGTCAAGCCCGTGCACACCCTCGACCTGGTCGTCCTGGCCGCCGAGTGGGGCCACGGCCGCCGCACCGGCAAGCTCTCCAACCTCCACCTGGGCGCCCGCACCGCCGACGGCGGCCTCGCCATGCTCGGCAAGACCTTCAAGGGCATGACCGACGCGATGCTGACCTGGCAGACCGAACGGCTCCAGCGGCTCGCCGTCGAGGACAACGGCCACGTGGTGACCGTACGCCCGAGCTCGTCGTCGAGATCGCCTACGACGGCCTCCAGCGCTCCACCCGCTACCCGGCCGGGGTCACCCTGCGCTTCGCCCGCGTGGTGCGCTACCGCGAGGACAAGCGCCCGGAGGACGCCGACACGGTGGAGACACTGCTGGCCGCGCACCCGGAGGTGAGCCCGTGAAGCGCAGTGCCGGCCTGCTGCTCTTCCACCGCACCGGCGACGGCCTCGAGGTACTGCTCGGCCACATGGGCGGCCCGTTCTTCGCCCGGCGCGACGCAGGGGCGTGGACCATCCCGAAGGGCGAGTACGAGCCCGACGAGTCCGCCTGGGCGGCGGCCCGCCGCGAGTTCGAGGAGGAGCTGGGGCTGCCGCCGCCCGACGGCGAGGCGATCGGCCTGGGCGAGGTCCGGCAGTCCAACGGCAAGATCGTCACGGCCTGGGCGATCGAAGCGGACGTCGACCCGGCGACGATCGCGCCCGGCACGTTCCGGATGGAGTGGCCGCCGAGGTCGGGGCAGCTTCAGGAGTTCCCCGAGCTGGACCGCGTGGCGTGGTTCGGCCTCGACCGGGGCCGCGAGGTGATCGTCAGGGCGCAGGCGGCGTTTCTCGACCGCCTGGCGGAGCACTCGCCCTGAGGAGACCCTCCCGCGTTGCGCTCACCTCCGCCGCGCGGGAAGGTCGAGACACAGCCCGCACCGAGGGAGGTCAGCCATGCCCATCGCAACGGTGAACCCGGCGAACGGCGAGACGCTCAAGACGTACGAGGCCATGGGCGAGGAGGAGATCGGGCGCCGGCTCCAGCTCGCGGAGGCCACGTTCCGTACGTACCGGACGACGACGTTCGACGAGCGAGCGCGGCTGCTGCACAGGGCGGCCGACCTTCTCGAAGAGGACCAGCAGGACATCGCCCGCGTGCTGACCACCGAGATGGGCAAGCCGATCCAGCAGGCCCGGGCCGAGGCGGCGAAGTGCGCCAAGGCGATGCGCTGGTACGCCGACCACGCCGAGGAACTGCTCGCCGACGAGGAACCCGCCGACGCCGACGTCAAGGACTCCGGCGCCTCACGCGTGCGGGTGCGCTACCGGCCGCTCGGCCCGGTGCTGGCGGTGATGCCGTGGAACTTCCCGCTCTGGCAGGTGGTGCGCTTCGCGGCGCCCGCGCTGATGGCCGGGAACGTGGGCCTGCTCAAGCACGCCTCCAACGTCCCGCAGACCGCCCTCTACCTGGAGGACCTGTTCCACCGGGCGGGCTTCACCGAGGGCTGTTTCCAGACCCTGCTGATCGGCTCTGCCGCGGTCGACGACATCCTGCGCGACGAGCGCGTCAAGGCCGCCACGCTCACCGGCAGCGAGCCGGCGGGCCGCGCGGTCGCCTCCACCGCCGGGGAGATGATCAAGAAGACGGTGCTGGAGCTGGGCGGCAGCGACCCGTTCATCGTCATGCCCTCCGCGGACATCGACCGGGCCGCCAAGGTCGCGGTGACCGCACGGGTGCAGAACACCGGGCAGTCCTGCATCGCCGCGAAGCGGTTCATCGTGCACACGGACGTCTATGACGCCTTCGCGGAGCGGTTCGCCGAGGGCATGAAGGCACTGAAGGTCGGCGACCCGATGGCCGACGACACGGAGGTCGGGCCGCTCTCCAGCGAGCAGGGGCTGCGCGATCTGGAGGAACTGGTCGACGATGCGGTGCGCGGTGGCGCGGAGGTGCTGTGCGGCGGTGAACGGCCGGACGGGCCCGGCTGGTACTACACGCCGACGATCCTCGCCGGGATCAGCCGCGAGATGCGGATCCACCGGGAGGAGGCCTTCGGGCCGGTCGCCACGCTCTACCGGGCGGGCGACCTGGACGAGGCCGTGCTGATCGCGAACGACTCGCTGTTCGGGCTGAGTTCGAACGTGTGGACGCGGGACGAGGCGGAGGTCGACCGGTTCGTCCGGGACCTGGAGGCCGGTGGCGTGTACTTCAACGGGATGACGGCGTCGCACCCGGCGTTCCCGTTCGGCGGGGTGAAGCGGTCCGGGTACGGGCGTGAGCTGTCCGGGCACGGAATCCGCGAGTTCTGCAACATCACGACTGTTTGGCATGGTGCGTGAGTGTTGCGGGGCTACGATCCCGTCTGTGAACCGCGAAGTGACTCTGCCGTTGATCGTCGACGACCGCGGGGCCTTGCAGGTGGCTGCGGCCGATGTGAGCAAGCTGCTTCGGACGGTGGGGGGCCGGTGGCTGCGTCTGGTGGAGGCCGGGGAGGAGGGGCTGGACGAGGACACGGTGGCAGCGTTGACGATCGAGCTCGCGAAGCTGGCCGACCGGATCGATGTGGCGTGCATCGCGCACAGCAGTGGGGGTGCTCCGCGCCCCTAAGGGGCCGGTTCCGCCAGGGTCGACCAGAACATCGCCTCGTAGTGGTGAAGCAGGCGGCCGTACCGGTGTGCTCGTGTCTCGTCGAGGCGGCCGGTGTCCAGCCCAGCCTGTACGGCTGACACCGCCCTTTCGTCGAGTTCGGGGCCGGGCTGGCGAAGAAGTCGAAGAAGGCGCACGCCTCGTCGTCGAAGCCGTAGTGATCCCGCAGCGCCTGGGCGATCGTCGCGCAATAGCCTCCCCATTCCGAGAAGTTGACTGTGAGAGCCAGGACGGCGTCCGCGGGCGAGCCGTTCAGGGACAGCCAGGCGACGTACGCGGGATAGGCCTGGCAGCCCGGCAGCGGCTCGTACGAAGCCGCCTCCGGCTCGCCGACGTCGCACGCCTGCGCGAGCGAGGGCAACAGCTCCTCCGCGAGTGCCTCGCCGTCGGCCAGCATCCGGAAGAAGGCCGCGGCCTCCGGGTCGGTCACGAGGGAGCGCTCGGCCAGATGCTGGAAGGCACGGCGGTCCGCGGGATCACCCAGGTCTGTTCCAGCGCGAGTGCGGCGAGGGCTGTGAGCGGGGCCTCGCCGCGGGCGATTCGGGGGACCAGGGGATTGGAGCGGGGGTCCGGGGCGAGTCGGGCGGTGGTCGTCCTCAGCAGGTCCCGTGCCGTGCGCGTCATCGCGTCCTCCGTCGGTGCGGGTGTCGGGGCGGGTCCGCTCCGAGCCTGGCACGGCGTCCCCGGTACGGAGTAGTACGGCGCGAACTCGGCGTCCCACCGGGTGATGCCGGGTGGACCACCCCTTGAGGCGACGAGATGAACGAAGACTCGATCGCCCAAACCGTGCCGGGCCTGCGGCCCACCGTGCCCGCCGTGCTCGCCGGAGAGATGCCCTTCGGGGCGGGCCCGCTGATCCGCGGCCCGGGGCCCTTCCCGTGACGTGGTGAGGCCAGGGTCTGGCCGCCTACCGGATCGGCACCCCGCCAACGTACGCGCGATCACCAGCCGCTGGATCTCGCTCGTGCCCTCGAAGATCGTGTAGATGGCCGCGTCGCGGTGCATCCGCTCGACCGGGTACTCGCGGGTGTAGCCGTTGCCGCCCAGGATCTGGATCGCCTGCCCCGTCACCTTCTTCGCCGTCTCGCTCGCGAACAGCTTGGACATCGAGCCCTCGGCAGCCGTGAACGGCTTCCCGTTGACCGCCATCCAGGACGCCCGCCACACCAGCAGCCGTGCCGCGTCGATGGAGGTCCGCATGTCGGCGAGCTGGAAGGCGACCCCCTGGTTGTCGATGATCGGCCGCCCGAACTGCTCCCGCGTCATGGCGTAGTCGAGGGCCACCTCGTACGCGGCCCGGGCGGTGCCCACCGCCATGGCTCCGACGGCGGGGCGACTCGCCTCGAACGTGGCCATCGCCGCGTTCTTGACGCGCTCCCCGCCCTGCTTCGCCTTCTCCCGTGCCCGGGCGAGCCGCTCGTCCAGCTTCTCCTTGCCGCCGAGCAGGCAGGAGCCGGGAACGCGCACGTTGTCCAGGATGACCTCGGCGGTGTGCGAGGCGCGGATGCCGTGCTTCTTGAACTTCTGGCCCTGCGCCAGCCCGGGGGTGCCCGGCGGGACGATGAAGGAGGCGTGGCCCTTGGAGCCAAGCTCCGGGTCGACGACCGCGACCACGACATGGACGTTGGCGATGCCGCCGTTGGTCGCCCAGGTCTTGGTGCCGTTGATCACCCACTCGTCCTTGGCCTCGTCGTACACGGCCCGGGTGCGCATGGAGGCCACGTCGGAGCCGGCGTCGGGCTCGGAGGAGCAGAAGGCGGCGACCTTGACGTCGTTCGCGTCGCCGTACATCTGGGGGATCCAGGTGCCGATCTGCTCCTCGGTGCCGTTGGCGAGGACGCCGACAGCGGCGAGCCCCGTGCCGACGATGGAGAGCGCGATGCCCGCGTCGCCCCAGAACAGCTCCTCCATCGCCATCGGTATGCCGAGGCCCGTGGGGTCGAAGTACTGCTGGGCGTAGAAGTCCAGGGAGTAGATGCCGACCTTGGCGGCCTCCTGGATGACCGGCCAGGGAGTCTCCTCACGCTCGTCCCATTCGGCGGCCGCGGGCGGATCACATCGGCCGCGAAGCCGTGCAGCCAGTCCCGGACCTCCTTCTGTTCGTCGTTGAGCTCCATGGTGAACTCGGCCATGTCGGTCCCCTCCAGCGGCGGCACAACGTGCCTGTTACTTGCGGTAACACCAGTCTGTTACCGGCTGGTAGTCGAAGTCAACTCCTACCGACCGGTCGGCACCCTTTCGGTGTCCAGGGCATGTTTGAGTGTTAGTTTGCGCAGGCGTCATCGAAAACAGCACGGGTGGGGAGAGCACATGGACACCACGCAGCGGACCGATCAGCAACGGTCCGCCGACCGCCGACGGCGTGAGCTGCTCGAGGCCGCCGACCGAGTGGTGCTGCGCGACGGCCCGCAGGCCTCGATGAACGCGATCGCGGCGGAGGCCGGCATCACCAAGCCGATTCTCTACCGGCACTTCGGTGACAAGGGCGGACTTTACGCAGCCCTTGCCAAACGGCACACCGACGCGCTGCTGGACTCGCTGCGGGCGGCGCTGGACGCCCCGGCGGACCGGCGGGAGCGGGTCGAGGCGACGCTCGACACGTACCTCGCGGCGATCGAGGCGCGGCCTCAGGTGTACCGGTTCCTCATGCATCCGGCGGAGGGGAGCCAGCCGGGGGATCCGGGGTTCGATGTCGGCAAGCACAGTGCGCCGTTGCTGCGGCGGATGGGTGAGGAGCTCGCCCAGGTCATCGAGGAGCGGCTGGACCTCGGGCCGGGTGGGCAGCAGCTGGCGCGGGTGTGGGGGCACGGGATCGTCGGCATGATGCATGCGGCCGGGGACTGGTGGCTGGGGGAACGTCCCTGTTCTCGTGCGGAGTTGGTGCGGAGTTTGGCTGATCTGTTGTGGGGTCGGCTTGCGGCTGCGGGGGATCGGATGGGTGGTCCGGGGTTCTGACCGTCGCGTGTCGCCTGCGGGCCGCCGGGGGCTGGTCGCGCAGTTCCCCGCGCCCCTGGGTGCCTCACCGCACCCTGCGCCAAGAAGCCCTGGCCACCTGTCGCATCAGCCTGCGGTGGCGCCAGCCGCTCAGGTGATCGGCGTAGACGCGGCCCTCCACATGGTCGCACTCGTGTTGAAGGCACCGGGCGAAGAAGCCTGTGCCATGGACGGTGACGGGCTCTCCCGTCACCGTGAAGCCCTCGACGACCGCGTGGTCGTAGCGTTCCGTGCCCGCTTCCAGGCCCGGGAGGGACAGGCAGCCCTCCGGGCCGCGGATCACCACGCCGTCCGTTTCGACGAGGCGGGGGTTGACCACGTGGCCCAGGTGGCGGACGTCCTCGTCGTCGGGGCAGTCGTAGACGAAGACCCGCAGCGACTCGCCGATCTGGTTGGCGGCGAGGCCGACGCCCCGGGCGGCGTACATGCTGGCGAACAAGTCCTCGACGAGCCGGGCCAGTTCGGGGCCGAAGTCGGTGACCTCCGCGCAGGGCGTGTGCAGGACGGGATCGCCGTGCAGGGTGAGGGGTCTCACGCGGCCGTGGGCGCCGGGGATGGGGCTCTGTCGCATGGCGGCAAGAGTAAGGTCCTGTCGGTCCGCGCCTTCCACACGAGTTCGCCACAGTGCCGCGGTTCGGGAGTGCTAATGGATCTCGATAGGCTGAGGTCCACACCACGTGGCCGTCAGGCTTCAAGGCGCGGCGCGTACGCAAGGAGGATCGAGAACTGATGGCAGGCAACTCGGACCCGCTCTCGCCGCGGCCAAGCTGGCCGTGACCGCGGGCAAGGCGGTCGCAGCGGCATCCCGCGCCGCAGGGCGCGGCAGCGGTTCGGTGATCGGCGGCCGGGTGGCGCTCAAGCTCGACCCCGACCTCCTCGCCCGGCTCGCCCAGAACCTGGACGTGATCCTGGTCTCGGCGACCAACGGCAAGACCACCACCACCCGGCTCATCGCCGAGGCCCTGCGCGCGGCCGGGCCGGTCGTCTCCAACGCGCTCGGCGCCAACATGCCGGCCGGTATCACCTCGGCGCTCGCGGGCAGCTCGGACGCCAGGTACGGCGTCATCGAGGTCGACGAGAAGTACCTCGCCGGTGTCGCCCGGGACACCGCCCGAAGTGCATCGCGCTGCTCAACCTCTCCCGCGACCAGCTCGACCGCGCCGCCGAGACCCGCATGCTCGCCGAGAACTGGCGGGAGGGGCTCGCCGGTTCCAAGGCCGTGGTCGTGGCCAACTGTGACGACCCGCTGGTGGTGTGGGCGGCGTCCTCCTCCCCGAACGTGATCTGGGTCGCCGCCGGCCAGATGTGGAAGGACGACGCCTGGTCCTGCCCGTCCTGCGGCGGTGTGATGCAGCGCCCGGGCGACGACTGGTACTGCGGCGAGTGCGGCTTCCGCCGTCCGACGCCGAGCTGGGCGCTCTCCGGCGACCACGTCCTCGACCCGCACGGCTCGGCCTGGCCGATCCACCTCCAGCTGCCCGGCCGCGCCAACAAGGCGAACGCCGCCTCCTCGGCCGCCGTCGCCGCCGTGTTCGGAGTGCCGCCGCAGGTCGCGCTGGAGCGCATGTACCAGGTGCAGGCGGTGGCCGGGCGGTACGACGTCGTCCAGTTCCAGGGCCGTGACCTCAGGCTCCTGCTCGCCAAGAACCCGGCCGGCTGGCTGGAGACGTTCTCCCTGATCGACCAGCCGCCCGCGCCGGTCATCCTCTCCGTGAACGCGCGCTCCGCCGACGGCACCGACACCTCCTGGCTGTGGGACGTCGACTACACGCGCCTGACCGGCCACCCGATCTGCGTGGTCGGTGACCGGCGGCTGGACCTGGCGGTGCGCCTGGAGGTCGCCGACCAGCACTTCCAGGTCTACGAGAACCTCGACCAGGCCGTGGCGGCGTGCCCGCCGGGCCGGATCGAGGTCATCGCCAACTACACGGCGTTCCAGGACCTGCGCCGCCGCGTCGGCAACTGAGCACGAGACGTCAGGGGACTTTTGTGAGCGACAACCAACTGCGGGTCGTCTGGATCTATCCCGACCTGCTCAGCACCTACGGCGACCAGGGCAACGTCCTCGTCGTGGAGCGCCGGGCCCGGCAGCGCGGTCTGGACGTGGCCCGGCTGGACGTGCGCAGCGACCAGCCGATCCCGACCTCCGGCGACATCTACCTGATCGGCGGTGGCGAGGACCGTCCGCAGCGGCTCGCGGCCGAGCGGCTGCGCCGGGACGGCGGTCTGCAGCGGGCCGTGGAGAACGGCGCCATCGTGTTCTCCGTCTGCGCCGGCTACCAGATCCTCGGCCACGAGTTCATCAACGACCTCGGCCAGCGCGAGCCCGGCCTCGGCCTGCTCGACGTGGTGTCCGTGCGCGGCGAGGGCGCGCGGTGCGTCGGTGACGTGCTGGGCGACGTCGACCCGCGCCTCGGCCTGCCGCCGCTGACCGGCTTCGAGAACCACCAGGGCGTCACCCACCTCGGCCCCACCGCCCGCCCGCTCGCCCAGGTCCGCTTCGGCAACGGCAACGGCACGGGCGACGGCACGGAGGGCGCGTACAACGACACCGTCTTCGGTACGTACATGCACGGCCCCGTGCTCGCGCGCAACCCGCTGATCGCGGACCTGCTGCTGAAGCTGGCCCTCGACGTCAACGCGCTGCCGCCGACCGACGACCGCTGGTACGAGGCCCTGCGCAACGAGCGCATCGCGGCTGCCCAGCAGCCTGCCTGACGTACGCGTCAACGTCCTGGTCAACAGCCCGTCTGACGGCACATCCGCACAGGTGAGCGGGGTCGTCCAGCAGGCGGACGCATGGTTCGGCCCCGCCCCTCCTGCCGCTAGGGTGGCGGGGATCGAGCCGGACGGCGTGGTCCGGCCCCGGCCCACTGTTGAGAAGGTATTTCGGGCTATGCGCATTGGTGTCCTCACGTCCGGCGGCGACTGCCCCGGCCTGAACGCCGTCATCCGGTCCGTCGTGCACCGCGCCGTCGTCGACCACGGCGACGAGGTCATCGGCTTCCGGGACGGTTGGAAGGGCCTCCTGGAGTGCGACTACCTCAAGCTCGACCTCGACGCGGTGGGCGGCATCCTCGCCCGCGGCGGCACGATTCTCGGGTCCTCCCGGGTCCAGCCCTCCCATCTGCGGGACGGTGTGGAGCGGGCCAAGGGCCATGTCGCGGAACTCGGCCTCGACGCGATCATCCCCATCGGGGGTGAGGGCACGCTCAAGGCCGCCCGGCTGATGTCGGACAGCGGTCTGCCCGTCGTGGGTGTGCCGAAGACCATCGACAACGACATCGCGGTCACGGACGTCACCTTCGGCTTCGACACGGCCGTGGGTGTGGCGACCGAGGCCCTGGACCGGCTGAAGACCACCGCCGAGTCCCACCAGCGGGTCCTCGTGGTCGAGGTCATGGGCCGGCACACCGGCTGGATCGCGCTGCACTCCGGCATGGCGGCCGGTGCGCACGCCATCGTCGTTCCCGAACGGCCCTTCGACATAGAGGAACTGACCAAGCGGGTCGGCGAGCGGTTCGAGGCGGGCAAGCGCTTCGCGATCGTCGTGGCGGCGGAGGGGCCAAGCCGAAGCCCGGGACCATGGAGTTCGACGAGGGCGGCAAGGACATCTACGGGCACGAGCGGTTCGCCGGGATCGCGCGTCAGCTGTCGGTGGAGCTGGAGCGGCGGCTGGGGAAGGAAGCCCGGCCGGTGATACTCGGGCATGTGCAGCGGGGTGGTACGCCGACCGCTTACGACCGGGTGCTTGCCACGCGGTTCGGGTGGCATGCGGTGGAGGCCGTGCACCGGGGGAGTTCGGGCAGATGACCGCGCTGCGGGGGACCGACATCGTGATGGTGCCGTTGGCCGAGGCGGTGGAGACGCTGAAGACGGTGCCGGAGGAACGGTACGACGAGGCGGAGACCGTTCTCTGAGGTTGCCGTGGTCGGCCGGGTGCGGGCGGTCTTCGGCTGTTCGCGCCCACGCGGCGGAGCCGCAGATCGAACGCAGCCCCGCGCCCCTGAGCCCTCACCCCCGGTCGTCTGTCCGGTCGGGGGCGGCTCTACTCTTGGGTCGGACAGACTGCTGCACACCCCACGAAACAGGAGCCGGCGGAATGGATCACAGCGGGCACGGCATGACCATGGATCTGCCGCCGTTCACGCTGGGGCGAGGGCTGGAATGGTCGACCGACCCGTTCTTCCTCATCGCCTGCCTGGTGGGGCTGGGGCTGTACGGGTGGGGGGTCGTGCGGCTGGTGCGGCGCGGGGACAAGTGGCCGGCGGGACGGACCGTCGCCTTCGTCATCGGCGTGCTGAGCATCGTGCTCATGATGTGCACCCAGCTGAACGACTACGGCATGGTCATGTTCAGCGTGCACATGGTGCAGCACATGGTGATCAGCATGGTCTCGCCGATCCTGATCCTGCTCGGGGCGCCGGTCACCCTGGCGCTGCGGGCGCTGCCGACGGCGGGGCGGGGCCGTAAGGGGCCGCGTGAGCTGCTGCTGATGTTCCTGCACAGCCGGTACCTGCGGATCATCACACACCCGGCGTTCACGATCCCGCTCTTCATCGCCAGCCTGTACGGCCTGTACTTCACACCGCTCTTCGACACGCTGATGGGCTCCAAGGCGGGTCACATCGCGATGATGGTGCACTTCCTCGCCGTCGGCCTGGTGTTCTTCTGGCCGATCATGGGCGTGGACCCGGGCCCGCACCGGCCGGGCTACCTGATGCGGATGCTGGAGCTGTTCGCGGGCATGCCGTTCCACGCGTTCTTCGGGATCGCGCTGATGATGGCGTCCCAGCCGATGGTCGAGACGTTCAAGAACCCGCCCGCCTCGCTCGGCATCGAGGCGCTCTCCGACCAGAACGCGGCGGGCGGTATCGCCTGGGCGTTCAGCGAGATCCCGTCCGTGCTGGTGCTGATCGCGCTGCTGTTCCAGTGGTACGCCTCGGAGCAGCGGCAGGCCAGGCGCACGGACCGCGCCGCGGACCGCGACGGGGACAAGGAGCTCGAGGCGTACAACGCCTATCTGGCCTCGCTGAACGCGCAGGGCCGCTGAGCAAGGTCTCTCGCGTACGGCCCGTGCGCGCCGGGCGTCCGCCAGGCACCATGGAGGGGACAGAACCAGAGGAGGGTGTTGCGATGCCCGGTTCCACGAACGGTTCGAACTCGACGAAGACCATGGGAGTGCTCACCGTCGGCGGCCTCGTCATGGTGACGGCCTACACGGTGGCCCTCGGGAGCAACGGATGGCTGTGGTTCGGCTGGGTGGTCCTGGGCCTGATCACCCTTGGCATGGTGGTCACCTCGCGCAGCACCTGACGCCTCACTCCCGGGTCAGCCGGCCCGCCGAGTGCACGCCCGGCTGGTACTTGGGGATCCGGACCGTGATCTTCATACCGGCACCCGTGGCGGTCTCGATGACGAGGCCGTAATCGTCGCCGTAGACCTGGCGCAGCCGGTCGTCGACGTTGGAGAGACCGATGCCCCCCGAGGGGCTGACCTCCCGGGCGAGGATGCGGCGCAGCAGGTCGGGGTCCATGCCGGCGCCGTCGTCCTCGATGACGACGAGGGCCTCGGCGCCCGCGTCCTGGGCGGTGATCTGGATGCGGCACTTGCCCGAGGGCACGGCCTTGCCCTCCAGGCCGTGTTTGACGGCGTTCTCGACGAGCGGCTGGAGGCAGAGGAACGGCAGGGCGACCGGCAGCACCTCCGGGGCTATCTGGAGGGTGACGGAGAGGCGGTCGCCGAAGCGTGCCCGCACCAGCGCCAGAAAGTGGTCGATGGCGTGCAACTCGTCGGCGAGGGTGGTGAAGTCGCCGTGCCGGCGGAACGAGTAGCGGGTGAAGTCGGCGAATTCCAGGAGCAGTTCGCGGGCCCGCTCCGGGTCGGTGCGGACGAACGAGGCGATCACCGCGAGCGAGTTGAAGATGAAGTGCGGGGAGATCTGCGCCCGCAGGGCTTTGATCTCGGCCTCGATGAGGCGGGTGCGGGACTGGTCGAGATCCGCCAGTTCCAGTTGGACCGAGACCCAGCGGGCGACCTCCCCGGCGGCCCGGACGAGCACGGCCGACTCGCGGGGCGCGCAGGCGACGAGGGCGCCGTGCACACGGTCGTCGACGGTGAGCGGGGCGACGACCGCCCAGCGCACCGAGCAGTCCAGGATGTCGCAGGTGAGCCGGAAGGCCTCGCCGCGGCCGGTCTCCAGGGCACCGGCGAGGCGTTCCATGATCTCGGTGCGGTGGTGGGCGCCGTCACCGTCCCAGACCAGGACCTCTTTGCGGTCCGTGAGACAGAGGGCGTCCGTGCCGAGCAGGGAGCGCAGCTTGCGGGCGGACTTGCGGGCGGTCTCCTCCGTCAGGCCGGACCGCAGCGGGGGTGCTGCGAGGGACGCCGTGTGCAGGGTTTCGAACGTGGCGTGCTCGACGGGGGTGCCCAGGCCGCCGAGGCTCTTGGGGCGTGCCGTGCGCCGGCCGAGCCAGATCCCCACGGCCAGCACCGGGAGGACGGCGACGCACAGGCCCGCCAGGAATCCGCTCATGCCGTCGTCACCTCCGTGCGCAGTTCCTCGGGCAGGTGGAACCGGGCCAGGACCGCCGCCGTGTCCGGCGGCACCCGGCCGGGGGTGGCCAGGGACACCAGGATCATGGTGAGGAAGCCCAGCGGCACCGACCAGAGCGCGGGCCAGGCCAGCAGGGCGTGCAGGGCGGCGCCCTCCCCCGGGTAGCCCGCCATGGTCGCGGCGACGGCGAGCAGGGCGGAGCCGCCGCCCACCAGCATCCCGGCGGCCGCGCCGGGCGGGGTGAGCCGTCGCCACCAGATGCCGAGGACGAGCAGCGGGCAGAACGAGGAGGCGGACACGGCGAAGGCGAGTCCGACGGCGTCGGCGACCGGGAGTCCGCCGACCAGGACGCTCGCCGCGAGAGGCATGGCCATGGCGAGGACGGTCCCGAGCCGGAAGTGCCGTACGCCGCGTGAGGGCAGGACGTCCTGGGTGAGGACTCCCGCGACCGCCATGGTCAGCCCGGAGGCCGTGGACAGGAACGCGGCGAAGGCGCCGCCGGCCACCAGCGCGCCCAGCAGGTCGCCGCCCACTCCCCGATCATGCGGTCGGGCAGCAGCAGGACCGCGGCGTCCGTGTCGCCGGTGAGGGTGAGCTCGGGGCGTAGAGGCGGCCGAGTGCGCCGTAGACGGGCGGCAGCAGGTAGAAGGCGCCGACCAGGCCGAGGACCGCGACGGTGGTGCGGCGGGCGGCGACGCCGTGCGGGCTGGTGTAGAAGCGGACCACGACGTGCGGCAGGCCCATGGTGCCGAGGAACGTGGCGAGGATCAGGCCGTACGTGGCGTACAGCGGGCGTTCCTCGCGGCTCTCGGCCTGCGAGGACGACAGGTCGCCGCCGACGCTGCGCTCGGCCTGGGGACGGCCGTTCCCGCGGCGAAGGTGAGCCGGGTGCCGCGTTCGACGTGGTGGGTGCCGGCGGGGAGTTCGAGCCGGGTGCCGGTGTGGGTGCGGCCGTCGACGGTGCCGGTGACGGTGACGGTCAGCGGCCGGTCCAGCCTCAGGTCGATGGTGTCGCCGACGCGGACGACGCGCTGCTCGCGGAAGCTCGCCGGTTCGTCGAAGGCGTGGCGGGGTGCTCCGTCGCTCTGCCAGGCGAGGACCAGGAAGAGGGCGGGGACGAGCAGGGCGGTGAGCTTCAGCCAGTACTGGAAGGCCTGCACGAAGGTGATGCTGCGCATGCCGCCGGCGGCGACGGTGGCGGTGACGACGACGGCGACGATCACTCCGCCGAGCCAGTCGGGCGCCCCGGTCAGCACCGTCAGGGTCAGCCCGGCCCCCTGGAGCTGGGGCAGCAGGTAGAGCCAGCCGACGCCGACGACGAAGGCGCCGGCGAGCCGCCGAACGGCCTGGGAGTCGAGGCGGGCCTCGGCGAAGTCGGGCAGCGTGTAGGCGCCGGAGCGGCGCAGCGGTGCGGCGACGAAGAGCAGCAGGACCAGGTAGCCGGCGGTGTAGCCGACCGGGTACCAGAGCATGTCGGGGCCCTGGACGAGGACGAGGCCCGCTATGCCCAGGAAGGACGCGGCGGAGAGGTACTCGCCGCTGATGGCGGCGGCGTTGAGGCGGGGGCCGACCGTGCGGGAGGCGACGTAGAAGTCGGAGGTGGTGCGGGAGATGCGCAGGCCGAAGGCGCCGACCAGGACCGTCGCGACGACGACCAGGGCGACGGCGGGGATGGCGTAGCTGGAGTTCATCGGCGTGCTTCAGCGGTCTTCGACGAGGCGTACGAAGTCGCGCTCGTTGCGTTCGGCGCGGCGGACGTACCAGCGGGCGAGCAGGACCAGGGGGGCGTAGAGGCCGAAGCCGAGGACGGCCCATTCCAGGCGGCCGGCGTCCGGCATCGCCGCGAACAGCAGAGGCAGCGGGCCGACGAGGAGGCCGAGGACAGCGAACACGGTGAGGGCGGCGCGCAGCTGGGTGCGCATCAGGGAGCGGACGTAGGTGTGGCCGAGGGTGGTCTGTTCGTCGATCTCGGTGCGCGGGCGGTAGTAACCCGAGGCCCTGCGGATCTGCCGGGGCGGGCCGGTGACGACGACGCGGCGTTCGGTGTGGTCCTGGGGCATCGTCACGGCCTCCTCATGAGCAGGTCGCGCAGTTCACGCGTGTGCCGCCGGCTGACCTGGAGCTCCTCGGTGCCGACGAGGACGCTGACGGTGCCCGCGTCGAGGCGGAGTTCGCCGATGTGGCGCAGGGCGACGAGGTGGCGGCGGTGGATGCGGACGAAGCCGCGGGAGCGCCAGCGCTCCTCGAGGGTGGACAGCGGGATGCGGACGAGGTGGCTGCCCTTGTCGGTGTGCAGGCGGGCGTAGTCGCCCTGGGCCTCGACGTGGGTGATGTCGTCGACGGCGACGAACCGGGTCACGCCGCCGAGCTCGACGGGTATGTGGTCGGGGTCGGGCTCGCTCACGGGTATGCGGGGGGCGGCACCGCGCAGCTCGGCGGCCCGCCGTACGGCCTCCGCGAGGCGTTCCTTGCGGACGGGCTTGAGGACGTAGTCGACGGCCTTGAGGTCGAAGGCCTGGACGGCGAAGTCCTCGTGGGCGGTGACGAACACGACGAGCGGCGGCCGGGCGAAGCCGGTGAGCAGTCGGGCCAGGTCGAGGCCGTCGAGGCCGGGCATCTGGATGTCGAGGAAGACGACGTCGATCGCCTCGGGCCCGCCCGGGCCGGACTCCAGGGCGCGGTTGATGCGGCGCAGCGCCTCGGTCGCGTCGCCGGCGCCTTCCGCGCTGCCGATGCGGGGGTCGGCGTGCAGCAGGTAGAGCAGTTCCTCCAGCGAGGGGCGTTCGTCGTCGACAGCCAGGGCGCGCAGCATGACCCGGAGTGTAGGGGTGATCAGTGCGTCTGGACATGTGCCGGGGGCGGACGTTCCCGCTGGACACGGTGGCCGCGCCGGGCCGGGCGCGGGCCGGGGCGCCGGTGGATACAGTGCCCGCATGAACAGCAGGTCCACGCCGTTCGACGATCTCGACCGGAAGATCATCACCGCGTTGATGGCGAACGCCAGGACGTCGTTCGCCGAGATCGGCACGGCGATCGGGCTGTCGGCCACGGCGGTCAAGCGCCGGGTGGACCGGCTGCGGGAGACGGGTGTGATCACCGGGTTCACGGCGACGGTGAAGCCGTCCGCGCTGGGCTGGCGCACGGAGGCCTATGTCGAGGTGTACTGCGAGGGCGCGGCCCCGCCGCGGCGGCTGGCGGAGGTCGTGCGCGACTATCCCGAGATCACCGCGGCGATGACCGTGACCGGCGGTGCCGACGCGCTGCTGCACGTGCGGGCGCGGGACGTGGAGCACTTCGAGGAGGTGCTGGAGCGGATCCGCCAGGAGCCGTTCATCCGCAAGACGATCAGCGTGATGGTGCTGTCCCATCTGCTTCCGGAGAGTCCGGAGGCGGGCGCCAGCCATCCCGCGCCGGAGTAGTTCCCGGGACGCGCAGCAGGCGTGCGCCGAACGGCCCGAAGACGCAGCGTTCCTGCGCCGACGCGCAACTGATGTTCCTTGTCGGCCACCTCCGTCAGTTCCTACCTTGGTGTCAACCCACAGTCACACACCGTAAGGAAGCGGAGGGACCCCTCTGTGCCCGACTCCCGTGTGCCGCGCCGGCGGCGCTTCCTCGTCTGTGAACCCAGACACTTCGCCGTGCAGTACGCGATCAACCCGTGGATGCGTCCCGACGAACCCGTCGACGTGATCCGCGCGCTCGACCAGTGGCAGGCGCTGGTGGACACCTACCGTGCCCACGGCCATACCGTGGACACTGTGAACCCCGTTCCCGGCCTGCCCGACATGGTCTTCGCCGCGAACGCGGCGGTCGTCGTCGACGGCCGCGTCTTCGGCTCCCTCTTCCACGCGCCCGAGCGCCGCCCCGAGTCCGTGCCGTACGAGGCGTGGTTCAAGTCGGAGGGCTACGAGGTCTACCACCCGAGTCGGTGTGCGAGGGCGAGGGCGACCTGGTGCCGGCCGGCCGCTGGATCCTGGCCGGGACGGGCTTCCGGACCACCCGCGAGGCCCACAGCGAGGTGCAGGAGTACTTCGGAGCGCCGGTGATCAGCCTGACGCTGGTGGATCCGTACTTCTACCACCTGGACACGGCGCTGTTCGTCCTCGACGAGGAGAACATCGCCTACTTCCCCGAGGCGTTCTCGCCGGGCAGCCGCGAGGTGCTGGCCCGGCTGTACCCGGACGCGGTGCTCGCCACCCGCGAGGACGCGATGGCGTTCGGGCTCAACTCCGTCTCCGACGGGCGCCATGTGTTCATCTCGCCGGGGGCGACGGACCTGGCCGGGCAACTCGCCGGCCGTGGCTACGTCCCCGTCCCCGTCGACCTGTCCGAGTTCCACAAGGCCGGTGGTGGCATCAAGTGCTGCACCCAGGAGATCCGGGAGACCCGCTCATGACCGCACCTGTCCGCACCCGTGGCTCGGCGGAGCTCATCCGCGCGGAGGAGCCGGTCCTCGCGCACAACTACCATCCGCTGCCCGTGGTCGTCGCCCGCGCCGAGGGCACCTGGGTGGAGGACGTGGAGGGGCAGCGCTATCTCGACATGCTGGCCGGCTACTCGGCTCTCAACTTCGGCCACCGGCATCCGGCGCTGATCGAGGCGGCCCACCGCCAGCTGGACCGGCTGACCCTCACCTCGCGCGCCTTCCACAACGACCGGCTCGCCGAGTTCGCGGAGCGGCTGGCGGCGTTGACCGGGACGGACATGGTGCTGCCCATGAACACCGGCGCGGAGGCGGTGGAGAGCGGGGTGAAGGTGGCCCGCAAGTGGGCGTACGACGTCAAGGGCGTCCCGGCCGACCGGGCGACGATCGTGGTCGCGGCGGACAACTTCCACGGCCGTACGACGACGATCGTCAGCTTCTCCACGGACGAGACGGCGCGACGGGGGTTCGGCCCGTTCACGCCGGGCTTCCGGGTCGTGCCGTACAACGACCTGGCGGCGCTGGAGGCGGCGGTCGACGAGACGACGGCGGCGGTGCTGATCGAGCCGGTCCAGGGCGAGGCGGGGGTGATCATCCCGGACGACGGCTATCTGGCCGGGGTGCGCGAGCTGACCAGCCGCAAGGGGTGCCTGTTCATCGCGGACGAGATCCAGTCCGGGCTCGGCCGTACGGGACGCACGCTGGCGGTCGAGCACGAGTCGGTCGTGCCGGACGTGCTGCTGCTCGGCAAGGCGCTGGGCGGCGGCATCGTGCCGGTGTCGGCCGTGGTCGGGCGCCGGGAGGTGCTCGGGGTGCTGCACCCCGGGGAACACGGGTCGACGTTCGGCGGCAATCCGCTGGCGGCGGCGGTGGGCACGGCGGTGGTCGAACTGCTGGAGACGGGTGAGTTCCAGCAGCGGGCGGCCGAACTGGGCGTGACCCTCCGGGAGGGCCTGACCCGGCTGGTCGGCAAGGGTGTCGTGGGCTTCCGGGCGCGGGGCCTGTGGGCGGGCGTCGACATCGACCCGGCGATCGGCACGGGCCGCGAGATCAGCGAACGCCTCATGCGGGAGGGGGTCCTGGCCAAGGACACCCACGGCTCGACCATCCGCCTGGCCCCACCGCTCACCATCACCGGTGACGAGCTCGTGGGGGCGCTGGGGGCGCTGGAGAAGGTCCTGGGCTGAGGAGGACTGCCGGGGAGGGGCGGCTCGCGCGAGCCGCCCCTCCCCGAACCCGCACCGCCGCCTCCGTCCGGACCCGCACAAGCCGCCCCCTTCCCCAGGAAGGGTGAAGATTGAGACAAGAGGTGGTAGACCACTCTCAGCGACAGAGAGGTCGGCCGTGGGCGGAGACGAGGAGTACGGCGTTGCCCGGCGGCGGTTCGACGTGGCCGACGCCGCGCCCCTGCTGCTCGACCCGCAGGGCGTGGTGACGGGCTGGACCGCCGACGCGCAGCGGCTGCTGGTGTACACGGCGCCCGAGGCGGTGGGCAGGAAGCTCGCCGACCTGCTGGCCCCCGAGGACGCGGAGCGCGTACCGGACCTGGTCGAGCGGTGCCGCAGGGACGGCGGCTGGACGGGGCTGCTGACGGCCCGCCGCAAGGACGGACTGCCGGTGAGGCTCGTGGCGCGGATCGCCCCGGCCGAGGACGCCGACGGCGGCGCGCGCTGGCTGGTGCTCCTGTCGGAGCTGGCCGGCGCACCCGGCTGGCCCATGAGCCGAACGGTGCTGGAACAGATGGTGGCCGACGCCCCGGTCGGCATCGCGATCGTGGACACGGACCTGCGTTTCGTGTGGTCGAACACCGCACTGGAGCAGTTCGGCGGCGGTCCCGCACCGGCTCGGCTCGGCCTGCGCTTCGCGGACGTCCAGCCCGGCATGGACGCCCAGGCGGTCGAGGCACAGATGCGGCACGTGCTGGAGACCGGCGAGGCCGTGTCCGGATATGAGCACGTGGGCCATGTGCGATCGGCACCGCTGCGCGAGACGGCGCACATGCTGTCGTTCACCCGGCTCGACGACGACCAGGGCCGGCCGATCGGCGTGTACTACACGGTCGTCGACATGACCGAGCGGCACCGGGCCCGGCAGCGGCTGGCGCTCCTCGACCGGGCCAACGAGAGCATCGGCCGCAGTCTGGACCTCGTGCGCACCGCGCAGGAACTGGCCGACGTGGCCGTGCCGGGACTGGCCGACCTCGTCACCGTGGACCTGCTGGAGACGGTGCTGGGGGGCGCCGAGCTGATGTCCGGGCCGCTCGCCGACGCCGAAGAGGTCGCGCTGCGCCGCGCCGGTCACCGGGCCGCGGAGGACGGCCTCCCGGAGGCCGTCGTCGGGATCGGCGAGGTCGCGACGTACCTGGCCGGTTCCCCTCCGGTCCGCTCCCTGATCACGGGACGGTCCTGGCGCGAGGAGCGGCTCGACCCGCAGGCCGGGGTCTGGACCGCGGACGCCCCGGGCGGCCGGCGCACCACGTTCCTGGAACTGGGCCTGCACAGCGTGATGACCGTGCCGGTCCGGGCGCGCGGCACCACCCTGGGCGTCACCACCTTCTTCCGGCGCCGGCACCGGGAGCCCTTCGACGAGGAGGACCTGCGACTGGCCGAGGACCTCGTCTCCCGCGCTGCCGTCTGCGTGGACAACGCCCGCCGCTACACGCGCGAGCGCGACGCCGCGCTCGTGCTCCAGCGCAGCCTGCTCCCCCGGCGCCTGCCCGAGCAGGACGCGGTCGAGGTGGCCGTGTGCTACCGGCCGGCCGACGAGCTGACCGGTCTGGGCGGCGACTGGTACGACCTCATCCCGCTCTCCGGGTCGCGCGTCGCGCTCGTCGTGGGCGAGGTGCCCGGGCACGGCATCGACGCCGCCGCGGCCATGGGACAGCTGCGGACCGCCGTACGGACCCTGGCCGCTCTCGATCTGCCGCCCGACGAGGTGCTGGCGCACCTCGACGACGTGGTGGCTCGGTCGGCGCGGGAGGGGGGCGCCGAACCGGGCGCGGCGGGCACCGACAGCGCGCAGTCCCTGGGGTCGGGGTGCCTGTACGTCGTGTACGACCCGGTCGACGGCCGGTGCTCGATGGCCGCCGCCGGTCATCCCGCACCGGCCGTGGTGCTGCCCGACGGCTCGGTCACCTTCGTCGATCTCCCGCAGGGACCGCCGCTCGGGGTGGGCGGTCCCCCTTTCGAGGCGGTCGAGCTGTCCCTGGTGGCGGGCAGCACGCTCGCCCTGCACACCGACGGGCTGCTCGCCCGCGGCGAGAACTGGGCCGTCGACGCGGGCCGGGAACGGCTGCGCCGGGCGCTGGCACAGGCCGGGCCGCTCGAGGCGCGCTGCAGGGCCGTGGTCGACGCGCTGGTCCCGGCACGTCCGCACGACGACGTGGCCCTGCTGATGGCCCGTACCCGGCGCCTCGGCGCCGAGCAGGTCGCGGCCTGGGACCTGCCCTCCGATCCGGCCGTGGTCGCCGACGCCCGCCGCGCGGCCACCCGGCAGCTGGCCCACTGGGGCCTGGACGAACTGTCCTTCACCACCGAGCTGGTCGTGAGCGAGCTGGTCACCAACGCCATCCGGTACGCCGACGGGCCCATCCGGCTGCGCCTGATCCGGGAGCGTGCCCTGGTCTGCGAGGTCTTCGACGGCGGCGCCACCGCGCCCCATCTGCGCCATCCCCGTACCACGGACGAGGGCGGGCGAGGACTGCTGCTGGTCTCGCAGCTGGCCCAGCGGTGGGGCACGCGGTTCGTCCCCGACGGGAAGATCATCTGGGCGGAGCAGTCCCTGACGGATCTCCTGGAGTGAAGCCGGGGGCCGGATCCGTCCAGACCATGGGAAAATGGTCGAATCCCGACACTGGTGAGGCGACGGCCATGACGGATTCGGCGATCGACTACGCGGCGGTGTTCCAGGCCCTGCCCGGCATGGTGGCGCTGCTGACGCCCGAGCTGGTGTACGCGGATGTGAACGAGGAGTTCGTCCGGGTATCCGGCCGCTCACGCGAGCAGTTGATCGGCCAGTACCTGTTCGACGTCTTCCCCGACAACCCCAACGACCCGGCCGCGACGGGCATGCGCAACCTGGAGGCCTCGCTGTACCGGGTCATGGGGACCGGCGAGCGGGACGCCATGGCCCTCCAGCGCTACGACGTGGAGAACCCCGAGCGGCCCGGGGAGTGGGAGGAGCGCTACTGGAGCCCGGTGAACGCGCCGCTGCTCGGCCCCGACGGAAAGGTGGTGCTGATCCTGCACCGCGTCGAGGAGGTCACGGAGCTGATCCGGGCCCGGGGCCGCTCGGGAGGAGACAGAGGACACAAGGGCAGCCGGGCCCGGGTCCTGGAAGCCGAGCTGTACACCCGCGCCCGCGAACTCCAGGAGCTCAACGAACGGCTGCGGCAGGCGCACTCCCGGGAGCGGGAGGTGGCGCTGGCCCTCCAGGAGGCGATGCTGCCCGACCGCCGTCAGGTCAGCCACCACCACCGGGCCGCCGTCCGGTACCGGCCCGCCGTGGGCGCGCTCAACGTCTGCGGGGACTGGTACGACCTGGTCGACCTGGTCGGCGGCCACCGGGTCGGCGTGGCCGTGGGCGACGTGGTCGGGCACGGGCTGGAGGCCGCCGGTGTCATGGGCCAGCTGCGCAGCGCGCTGAGCGCGGCCTCCCGGGTCGCCGAGGGCCCGGCTCAGGCGCTGGACGTGCTGGGGCGCTACGCCCACGTGGTCGAGGGCGCCGAGTCGGCGACCGCGGTGACGACCTTCATCGACTTCGACCGGCGCCGCGTCACCTACAGCAGCGCCGGCCATCTCCCGCCCGTGCTGGTCCACCCGGACGGCCGTGCGGAGTTCCTCGACGCGGCCACCGACACCCCGCTCGACGCCCGCCCCGACCCGATTCCCAGACCTCAGGCCGAAACGGCCTTCGTGCCGGGCGCCACGCTCGTGCTCTACACCGACGGTCTGGTCGAGCGGCGCCGCGAGGACATCGACACCGGCCTGGGGCGCCTCGCCGACTCGCTGTACCGGCACCGGGACCAGGATCCCGAGACGCTCGCCGACAGTGTCCTGCTGGAACTGCTGCCGCCGGGCGGCGCCACCGACGACACCGCGCTGATCGTCGTGCGGCTGTGACCCGACGGAGCGGTGACCTGCGGAGCGGTGACCAACCCAGCGGTGACCCGCGGATGTGACCTACAGACGGGTAGTGACCTACAGACGGGTCTTTCCGTGATCGAGCAGCCTGACCCGGTCCACGTTCTGCCGGTCCTCGGCGTCCCCGCTGGGCTCCCCCGCGAACCACGCGTCGAGGATCTCCGTCAGCAGCGGCTCGGACGTCAGCCGCAGGCTCAGCGCGAGCACGTTGGCGTCGTTCCAGCGGCGCGCCCCGTCGGCCGTGTAGGCGTCCGTGCACAGGGCGGCCCGGACGCCCGGCACCTTGTTCGCGGCGATGGAGGCACCGGTGCCGGTCCAGCAGCACACCACGGCCTGGTCGGCCGTCCCGTCGGCGACCTCGCGGGCCGCGGCCTCGGAGCACACCGCCCACTGCGCGTCCTCCCCGGGGCGCAGCGCGCCGTGCGGGCGCACCTCGTGCCCCCGGTCGCGCAGCGCGGCCACGAGGGAGCGGGCGACGGGCTCGTCCATGTCCGAGGAAACAGAGATCCGCATGCTTCGCAGACTACTCGGCACGGCCGCAAGAACCAGCGGCCGGCCAGGCACCCCCTGGCATCCCGCCATGCCACCCGTTCGGCTTGCCGGTCACCCGCGTGGAGCAGCACGCTGGTCCCGCGGCCCTCCCCAGCCGCATGAGCACCACCGGGCGCACCCGCCTGACTGACCGTCAGTCAAACGGTGAAGGATCGGCGCGGTCTCACCGCACGAGGTGCCCGGGGGTCGCGCCTGCACCTACACTGGCACCCCACGACATGCCGGTTGACCTGCTGGAACGCGGCGGTGAGTCCACCGCGAGAGTCGAGGAGCGCCCGCTTTGTTCTACTACCTGCTGAAATACGTGCTGCTGGGCCCGCTGCTGAGACTGGTGTTCCGGCCGCGAATAGAAGGCCTGGAGCACGTGCCGTCGGAGGGCGCCGCCATCATCGCCGGCAACCACCTGTCGTTCTCGGACCACTTCCTGATGCCCGCGATCCTGAAACGGCGCATCACCTTCCTCGCGAAGGCCGAGTACTTCACGGGCCCGGGCATCAAGGGCCGGCTCACGGCGTTCTTCTTCCGCAGCGCGGGGCAGATCCCGGTCGACCGCTCCGGCAAGGACGCCGGGCAGGCCGCGATCCGCGAGGGCCTCGGCGTACTGAGCAAGGGCGAGTTGCTCGGCATCTACCCCGAGGGCACCCGTTCGCACGACGGCCGGCTCTACAAGGGCAAGGTCGGCGTCGCCGTGATGGCCCTGAAGGCCGGCGTCCCGGTCGTCCCCTGCGCGATGATCGGCACCTTCGAGGCCCAGCCCCCCGGCAAGGTCATTCCCAACATCCACCCGGTGGTGATCCGCTTCGGCGAGCCCCTCGACTTCTCCCGCTACGCCGGCATGGAGAACGAGAAGGCCATCCTGCGCGCCATCACCGACGAGATCATGTACGCGGTCCTCTCCCTGTCCGAGCAGGAGTACGTCGACGAGTACGCAGCCGTGGTGAAGGCCGCGGAGGCCGCCGCCAAGGAGCGGAAGTTCCCGCGTATGCCCCTGAGTTGACCTCTGCTGTCGGCAGAAGCCGTTCTCGGCTCCGGGCGGGGCGATCTACGGTCGCGGCATGAGACGTGCTGTGGTGATCGGGGCGGGCGGGCAAATCGGCCGGCCGGCGGTGGCGGCGCTGGCCCGGGACGGCTGGGCGGTGACGGCCGCCTCGCGCGGCGGCGGCCGGGACGAGGACTGGCCCGAGGAGGTACGGGCGGAGCGGCTGGACCGCGAGGACGACGCGGCCCTGGGCGCGCTGATCGGCGACGGCTGCGACCTCGTGGTCGACATCGTCGCCTACGGGGCCCGGCACGCACGGCAGTTGACGGCCCTGGCCGACCGCATCGGCTCGGCGGTGGTCGTGTCCACGGTGTCGGTGTACGAGGACGGCAAGGGCCGCGGCTTCGACACGATGAGCGAGCCGGACGGCTCTCCGCAGTACCCCGTGCCCGTACGGGAGGACCAGCCGACGGTCGCGCCGGGGGACGCCACGTACAGCACCGGCAAGGCCGCACTGGAGAGCGAACTCCTCTCGGCGGGCGACCGGTTGCCCACCACACTGCTGCGAGCGGGCGCGATCCACGGTCCGCACAGCCCGCTCCCCCGTGAGCTGTACTTCGTGAAGCGGAACCTCGACGGCCGGCGCAGGCGAGTGCTCGCCTTCCGGGGGGAGAGCCGGTTCCACCCGTCGGCCGCCCGCAACATCGCCGAGCTGATCCGCCTGGCGGCGTCCCGCCCGGGCTCGCGGGTGCTCAACGCCTGCGATCCCCAGGCGCCGACGGTGTCCGAGATCGGGGCGGCGGTGGACGAGGCCATGGGAGTGGAGACGGAGACCGTCCTGGTGGACGGGCCGGCACCCTCGCCGTCGGTGGGCAGCTCGCCCTGGTCCGTAAAGCTGCCGGTGGTGTTCGACATGGGCGCCGCGGAACGGGAGTTGGGCTACCGCCCCGTCGTGTCCTACGCCGACAGCCTGCCGGAGACGGTCGACTGGCTCACCCGCCGGCTCTCCGGGCAGGACTGGAAGGAGGCGTTCCCGGCGCTCGCCAGGGTCTACCCGGACCTCTTCGACTACGCGGCGGAGGACGCCTGGTTCGCGACGTGAGTGAGGGGCGGCCGGACATCCGGCCGCCCCTCACCGCCGTGCGGCGGTCGACGGCTACGGCTTCGGCGTGGCGTGCGGCGCGCAGGTCACGTCCGCGCCGTCCAGCTTGCCGGTGAGCAGGTAGCTGTCCACCCGGGTGTTGACGCACGGGTTGGTCAGACCGGTGACGCCGTGGGACCCCGCGTCCTTCTCGGTGATCAGGCGCGAGCCCTTGAACCGCTGGTGCAGTTCGACGGCCCCCTCGTACGGGGTGGCCGCGTCACGCTCGGACTGCACGATCAGCACCGGCGGCAGGCCCTTGCCGGTCTTCACGTTCAGCGGCGTCCGCTGCTTGACCGGCCAGGTGGCGCACGGCAGGTTCATCCAAGCGTTGGCCCAGGTCATGAACGGGTGGTCCCGGTGCAGTCGGGTGTTGTCCCGGTCCCAGGTGCGCCAGCTGGTGGGCCACTTGGCGTCGGCGCACTCCACGGCGGTGTACACGGCGTTGCCGTTCTCCGAGGCCGCGTTGCCCGCGGTGTCGGACAGGTCCGGGGCGGCGGCGTCCACGAGCGCCTGGGTGTCACCGGCGACGTACTTGCTGAAGACGGACGCGACCGGGGCCCACTGGGAGTCGTAGTACGGGGCGCTCTGGAAGAAGGAGATGAGCTCGGCCGGGCCGACGACTACGCCGAGGGGGCTCTTCTTCGCCGTGGCGCGCAGCTGGAGCCACTTCGCCTGGACGGCGGCGCGGGTGGTGCCCAGGTGGTAGGTCGCGTCGTTCTCGGCGACCCAGTCCTGCCAGTCCTTCCAGCGGCCCTCGAAGGCGACGTCCTGGTCCAGGTTGGCCTGGTACCAGATCTTCTCCCGGGACGGGTTGACGACGCTGTCGACGACCATGCGCCGCACATGGCCCGGGAAGAGGGTGCCGTAGACGGCACCGAGGTAGGTGCCGTACGAGACGCCGAGGAAGTTGAGCTTCTTCTCGCCGAGCGCGGCGCGGATCACGTCGAGGTCGCGCGCGGTGTTCGGCGTGGTCATGTGCGGCAGCATCCAGCCGCTGCGCTCGTAGCAGCCCTCGGCGTACTCGCGGGCCAGCTTGCGCTGGGCGAGCTTGTCCGCCTCGGAGTCGGGCACCGGGTCCATCTTGGGTGCCTTGACGAACTCCTGCGGGTCGACGCAGGAGATGGGCGTGGACCTGCCGACACCGCGCGGGTCGAAGCCCACGAAGTCGTAGGCCTTCGCCGTGTTGGCCCAGATCGGGTTCTTGCTGGTGACCCGGGCCGGGAAGCGCAGTCCGGAACCGCCGGGCCGCCGGGGTTGTAGATGAGCGCGCCCTGCCGCTCGGCCTTGGTGCCGGTGTTGCCGATACGGTCGACGGCGAGCTTGATCTGCTTGCCGTACGGCTTGGCGTAGTCGAGCGGCACGGTGACGTACCCGCACTGGATCGGCTTGGCCAGGTTCCAGTCGGCCGGGCAGTCCTGCCAGTCGATGCCGGCCTTCGCGGCCCGGGCGGCGGCGATCGCGGTGCCCCGGGCCTCGCGGTCCTGGCCCTGGCGGGTGCCCGCGCTCGCGCTCGCGTTCGCCGAGGGTGCCGCGACGGCCCCGGCTATCAGCGTGGCCGTGACGAACACTCCGGCTGAACCGAGCGCCGTCAGCCGCCTCTTCGGTCTCGTACCCTCAAGTGTGACCTCCCCGTACATCGTTGCGATCAGTACGGGGATCCTCCGGCTGTGAGGTCCCTGAGAACAGGGGCGGTCTCTCTTCTTTGCCAATCCGATAAACGGTGCGGTGCGTTCTGCTCTGCGGACGTTCAGTCGAAGGACGTCAGCGCCTCGTCGAGCACCCGTCGCAGCCGCAGCGCGTCCGGCGCCACGGCGGTCACCAGTGCGGCGGGACCGGCGAGCGGAACGACCGAGGCCCTTCCCCAGCGCCCGGGCCGTCATCGGCTCGGCGGCGAACTCCGGCCGCACGACGACCAGTTGCCCGACGGCCCGGTGCCCGGCGAGCACGGCGGGCCCGTCCCAGCCTCCTGGCGCTCCCGGACCGCAGGACAGTTCCTGGTCGAGCACGACCCGCTCGGCGACCCGCAGGGTCAGACGGCTCGTCAGCCGCCCGGGTTCCTCATGGGCCCGCCCGAGCACCTGCTCCTCACGCAGCACGAGCCGGGCCGTCGGGGCCAGCTCGACGCGGGTCGTGACGTTCAGGTCGCTTCCTCGGGCGGAGATCAACTGCTCGGGCGTCCAGCGCAGTTCGGCGTCGTCTGCCACCTCGAGCCGGACGTCGTAGCGGGCCTCGCCCTTGGCCTGGCCCGGCAGGGCGATGGTGGCGGCGGCCGACCCGAGGGACAGCCGCGCTCCCTCCTCGACCCGGGCCTCCACGGTGAAGTGGTCACCGCCGAGCGGCCCGCTCATCGCGCCGACCAGCATGACCCGCGCCTCGGCACCACTCCCCCGGGTGCGCCGCAGCGCCAGAGGCCCGTCGCTCTCCAGCACGGGCAGGGCGGTCCCGCCCCGGCCGTCGTCCCGGGCGACGATCCTCGCGACGGATCGCACCCCGCGCTGTTCACGCCCGGGCCGCCCACGCGGCCAGCTGCGCGCGCACCCACGCGGCGACCTCCGTCACCCCGGACTCACTCCGCAACGACTGGAAGACCACCGGCAGTTCGGCGCGCTGCGCCTTGGCGTCGGCCGCCATCCGCGCCAGGTCGGAGCCGACATACGGTGCGAGGTCGGTCTTGTTGACGACGAGCAGGTCGGCGGTGGTGACGCCGGGCCCGCCCTTGCGCGGGATGTCGTCGCCCCCGGCCACGTCGATGACGAAGATCTGCGCGTCGACGAGCCCTTGGAGAAGGTCGCGGTGAGGTTGTCGCCACCGGACTCCACGAGGACGAGGTCCAGCGGCCCCACGGCGTCCTCCAGGTCCTCCACCGCTTCCAGGTTCGCGGAGATGTCGTCCCGGATCGCGGTGTGCGGACAGGCCCCCGTCTCCACGGCGGTGATCCGCTCGGGCGGCAGCACGGCCTCCCGCAGCAGGAACTCGGCGTCCTCCCGGGTGTAGATGTCGTTGGTGACGACCGCGAGCGACAGCTCGTCCCGCAGCGCCCGGCAGAGCGCGGCGACGGTGGCGGTCTTCCCGGACCCGACGGGTCCGCCGAGCCCGATCCGCAGGGCACGGCGGGAGCCGTCGGGCCGGTGTGCGTCGGCACTGACGGCGGCCGGTCCGTCGTGGCTGTGGTCAAGGTGCATGGGGTGACTCCTGTTGGTACGGACCGATGGGTGACGGCCGACTTCCTGCCCGACCGTTTCGAGTGGTGGGCGGGCGCAGGCCGGGGGGCCAGGGGGCGGAGCCCCCTGGTGCCTCTAGGACGCGAACAGCCGTACAGGCCACCCCGCATGCACCTCCGCCCCGATCTCCAGCAACGGCGCCGACGCGGCGGGCAGGGCGTCGACCCCGTGGTCGACCACCCGCCGCGCCGCCTCCACCGCCCGGTCCACGACGTGGTCCACCTCGGGCGCCAGCCGGGCCAGGACCGCCGTCGCGTCGAAGGGGTCCAGGCTCAGCAACCGCACCGTCGCCGTGGCCGGTCCGCTCACGCTCTCGTACGCGGCGCAGTACGCCGCGTCGACCGGCCCCAGTCCCGCCGCCCGCGCCGCCAGCCCGAGGACCACCGGCTGATGCGCGCCCTTGGGGAACTCACGCCCCAGGGCGTCCAGTTCGGTAGACGGCCAGGTCGCGCGGGTGGCTCGCAACAGCTGCCGCCCCAGTTTGCGCGCGGCGACCCGCAGCGCGGGAGAGGGCGTACGGGCGTCCGCCGCACCGTCGAGCGCGACGGGATCGATCCCGAGCGCGGCAGCCGCCGCCAGACCCGCCGCCACCAGCCCCGCCGTGTGCAACCGCCCGCGGCAGAAGTCCGCCAGGCTCGCCGCCCCACTGATCCGTCCCGCCTTGACGGCCGCTTCGGCCCGC
Source organism: Streptomyces tuirus (assembly GCA_018195615.1). Classification (GTDB taxonomy): domain Bacteria; phylum Actinomycetota; class Actinomycetes; order Streptomycetales; family Streptomycetaceae; genus Streptomyces; species Streptomyces tuirus_A. Next base: position 1,164,478 of record JAGTPG010000002.1, read on the forward strand.
CGGAGTGGGCGTGCCCACCGGCGGGAAGCGGCCGTCGGCCAGGACGAGAAGCGCAGCACGTGACATCAGAGCCGCCTCAGAACAGGAAGTACCGCTGGGCCATCGGCAGTTCGGCCGCCGGTGTCGCCTCGACCAGCTCCCCCTCGATGTGCACCGCGAAGCTGTCGGGATCGACCCGTACCTCCGGCCGCGCGTCGTTCTCCCGCATGTCGGCCTTGGTGACCCCGCGCGTCGACTCGATCGCCACGAACCGCTTGCCCAGGCCCAGCCGCTCCGGCAGCCCGTCCTCGACGGCCAGGGGGCGACGAAGTTCACGGAGTTGGCGGCCGGTGCCCGCCCGATCGCCCCGTACATCGGGCGCGGCAGGATCGGCTGCGGGGTGGGGATCGAGGCGTTGGCGTCGCCCATCTGCGCGTACGCGATCTGCCCGCCCTTGATGACGAGCTGCGGCTTCACGCCGAAGAACGCCGGCTCCCACAGCACCAGGTCGGCCAGCTTGCCGCTCTCCACCGACCCGATCTCCCGGGCCAGGCCCTGGCGAGGGCCGGGTTGATCGTGTACTTGGCGACATAGCGACGTACGCGATGGTTGTCGGCCCGCCCGTCCCGGGGAGCGCGCCCGGCGGCGCTTCATCACGTGCGCGGTCTGCCAGGTCCGCATGACGACCTCGCCCACGCGCCCCATGGCCTGGGAGTCGGAGGAGATGATCGAGATGGCGCCCAGGTCGTGCAGCACATCTTCGGCGCCGATGGTGGACGGCCGGATCCGGGACTCGGCGAAGGCCAGGTCCTCCGGCACGGCCGGGTTCAGGTGGTGGCACACCATCAGCATGTCGAGGTGTTCCTCGGCGGTGTTGACGGTGAACGGCCGGGTGGGGTTCGTGGAGCTCGGCAGCACGTACGACTCGGAGACCACGGTCATGATGTCCGGCGCGTGCCCGCCGCCCGCGCCCTCGGTGTGGTACGCGTGGATGCCCCGACCCGCGATCGCGGCCAGCGTGTCGCCGACGAACCCGGCCTCGTTGAGGGTGTCCGTGTGGATGGCGACCTGGATGCCCGTCTGCTCGGCGACGGTCAGCGAGGCGTCGATGACGGCCGGGGTGGAGCCCCAGTCCTCGTGCAGTTTCAGGCCGAGCGCGCCGCCCGGATCTGGGACAGCATCGCCTCGTGCGAGACGGTGTTGCCCTTGCCCAGCAGGCCGATGTTGAGGGGGTGGGCCTCCATCGCCTCCAGCATCCGGGCCAGATGCCAGGGTCCGGGGGTCACCGTGGTGGCCTTGGAGCCCTCGGCCGGGCCCGTGCCGCCGCCGACGAGCGTCGTGATGCCCGAGGCCAGTGCCTCGTCCGCGATCTGCGGGCAGATGAAGTGGACGTGCGCGTCGATCGCACCGGCCGTGAGGATCCGCCCGTTGCCGGCGATGACCTCGGTCTCCGGGCCGATGACGAGGTCCGGGTGCACGCCGTCCATGGTGTCGGGGTTTCCGGCCTTGCCGATGCCGGTGATCCGCCCGTCGCGGATGCCGACGTCGGCCTTGACGATGCCCCAGTGGTCGATGACGACCGCGCCGGTGATGACGGTGTCCGGCGTGCCCTCCGCGCGGGTGGCACGCGCCTGGCCCATGGACTCGCGGATGACCTTGCCGCCGCCGAAGACTGCCTCGTCACCGGCGAGCCCGGGGCCGCCCGAGCGGTCCTCCTCGATCTCGACCAGCAGGTCGGTGTCGGCGAGCCGGATCCGGTCGCCGGTCGTCGGGCCGAACAGGTCGGCGTACGCGGCACGTGAGATCTCAGGCATCGAGGGCACCTCCGGTCTCCCCGCGCAGACCGGGCACGACGCGGGCGCCGGTGAGCGGAACGAGTTCGACGTCGACCGGGATCCCGGGTTCGAAGCGCACGGCCGTGCCGGCGGCGACGTTCAGCCGCTTGCCGCGCGCGGCGGCGCGGTCGAACTCCAGGCCGGGGTTGGCCTCGGCGAAGTGGTAGTGGGAGCCGACCTGGACGGGCCGGTCGGCGGCGTTGAGGACGGTGAGCCGGGTGATCTCGCGGCCCTCGTTGTAGGCAATCGGTTCGTCGGCGAAGAGGATCTCTCCGGGAATCATCGGGACCCTCTCAGACGATCGGCTCGTGGACGGTGACCAGCTTGGTGCCATCCGGAAGGTGGCCTCGACCTGGACGTCGTGGATCATCTCCGGGACGCCCTCCATGACGTCGTCCCGGGTGAGCAGCTTGCGTCCGGACGCCATGAGTTCGGCGACCGTACGGCCGTCGCGGGCGCCTTCGAGGATGTGCGACGTGATGAGGGCGACGGCCTCGGGGTGGTTGAGCCTGAGGCCGCGGGCCCGGCGCTTCTCGGCCACGTCGGCCGCCACGTGGATCAGCAGTCGCTCTTGCTCGTGCGGGTCAGCTGCACGTCCCACCTCACAGTCCTCGCTCCGGACCGTGCGGGGCCCGGTTGCCGCAGCCACGGGCAAAGTGCCAGGTGGCGTGTGGATCGGCAGGCTAATTGGACCGCGTTTCGAGCACGTTAACCAAGCTGTGATCCATCGGTCGCCGCGTGGTCGTCCGGCATGCTCATCAGCGCCCGCAGGCCGTCCCGGAGGACCTCGACCGGGGCGGGTCCGAAGAGGGACTGCTGTGCGACGAACCCGAGCACGGCGGCGATCATCGTGCGGGCCACATGGTCCGGCGACACGTCCGCCCGCATCATCCCGGCCTTCTGGTAGCCCTCGACGATCGTCCCCAGGCCCCGCGGACCGAGTCGTACCCCTCCCTCAGGACGGCCGCCAGCTCGTCGTTGCGCAGGGTCTCCGTCCAGACCTGGACGACGAGTCTCGGAAACGCGGGCCGGCCGTCGACGACCAGGGACTCGCGGGCGGCGAGCGTCCTGCCGAGGACGGAGGCGACGAGTTCGTCCGGTTTCGGGGGCGGACTCTGGCGCGCCGCCTCCTCGAAGGCCTCGCGGACCGAACCGAGCACCTCGGCGACGATCGCGCCGATCAGCTCCTCCTTGCCGCTGAAGTAGCGGTACACCGCGCCCGCCGAGAGGTCGACCTCCTTCAGGACGTCCTGCATGGACGTGGCGTGGAAGCCGTTGCGGGCGAAGCAGAGCGCGGCGCCGTCGAGGATCTGGCGGCGGCGGGCGTCGAGATGTTCCTGGGACACGCGGGCCATGGTCCACAACGTAAAACGAATATTCCTTCTTGACAAGGCGCGGCAGTCGGAGCACGGTGAGCGGGAGAGGAAAAACGAACGATCCTTCTCTTTATCCGGCTTCCGCTGCTCCGAGGAGACCGTCATGTCCCCAGCGTCAACCGCCGACTGATCGCGGTCGTCGTCCTCGTGCCCGTCCTCGCGGCCCTGGCCCTGTGGGCCTTCGCCTGGCCGGCCGCCCGCACCGCGCCGCGCGACCTGCCGCTGGGCGTGGCAGGGCCGCCCGCCGCGACGGCTCAGCTGGAGAGGGGACTGGAGGGGCACGAGGGCGCGTTCAAGATCCACCGTTACGCCGACGAGGCCGCGGCCCGGGGGGCCATCGAGGACCGGACCGTGTACGGCGCGGTCGTGGCCACGCCCCAGGGGCCCGAGCTGCTCACCGCGTCCGCCGCGGGGCCGGCCGTGGCCCAGTTGCTCCAGCAGGCCGTGACCCAGCAGGCCGCCACCGAGGGCACGCGGGTCCGGACGGTCGACGTGGTGCCCACCCCGGAGAGCGATCCGCGGGGCGCGGCTCTGAACGCCGCCGTGCTGCCCTCGCACTGGCCGGCATCGTGGCGGGCGCGGTGGTCACCGTGCTGGGCCTGCGCGGCGTCCGGGCCGTACTCGCACTGCTCGGCACCTCTGCCCTGGTGGGGATGGTCGCGGCCGGGATCGCGCACAGCTGGCTCGGGGTGCTCACGGGCGACTGGTGGGCGGAGGCCGCCGTGCTCGGACTGTCGACGCTGGCGGTCAGCGGCGCCGTGGCCGGTCTCGCCGCGCTGGTCGGCACCGTCGGCATCGGGATCGCCGGTGCGGTGGTGATGTTCCTCGGCAACCCCTTCTCCGGCGCCGCCTCGGCACCCCAGATGCTGCCGGAGCCGGCCGGCGCGATCGGCCAGTGGCTGCCGCCCGGAGCGGGCACGACGCTGCTGCGCTCGGTGGCGTACTTCGACGGTGCGGCGGCGACCGGCCCCGCCCTGACCCTGACCTGGTGGGCGGCGCTGGGGCTGGGGGCCGCACTGCTCGGCGGTTCTCTCCGGGCACGGAAGACGGGCGACGAGCCCGCGGCCGACAGGCAGGAGCTCGCAGCGGTCGGCTGACCGTCGCACACGCGGCAGAGTGACCGCGCAGAAAAACGACCGTGCATCCCCGCCGCGACGGACGGGGGTGCACGGCCTTTCGGCTGCCCGCCGACGGGCTACGTCGGGCTGGCTCCCCGGTGCTGCGCCGCGATGCCGAACCGCTGCCGTTCGCCAGGAGCGGAGGCGACCTCGCGAACCGTGGAGACCGCGCTGATCACCTGCTCCTCCGCGGGCTCCGCGAGGTCCTGGGCCTCTTCGAGTCGCCGCAGGTCATCGGCGGAGACGAGGGCGACGAGGGCTTGCCGTGCCGGGTGACGACGACACGCTCACCGGCGTACACCACGCGGTTGATCAGGTCGGCGAGCTCAGCCCTGGCTTGCGTCACCGGAATCTCGTAGGCCATACGTCCATCATAACGTCACGTACGTCCTGTACATTTTTTACAGAGATAGCCGTCGCCGGAGACGGCTCTGCCCGCGAGGAGGGGTTCACCATGACCCGACCGTCCGCCCGTTACGTGCTGCCCGAGTTCACCGAACGCACGGGGTCCGGGCAACGGACGATGGATCCGTACTCGAAGCTCCTGGAGGAGCGGATCGTCTTCCTCGGGACGCCGGTGGACGAGACCTCGGCGAACGACGTGATGGCCCAGTTCATGTACCTCGAACACGAGGCCCCGGACCGCGACATCTCGCTCTACATCAACTCCCCCGGCGGCACCTTCCACGCGATGACGGCCGTCTACGACACGATGCAGTACGTCAACTGCGACGTGGAGACGATCTGCCTGGGCCAGGCCGGCGCCGCCGCCTCCGTGCTGCTGGCGGCGGGCACGCCCGGCAAGCGATCCGTGCTGCCGGACGCGCGACTGGTGATCCATCAGCCCGCGCTGCCCGAGCCGGTCCATGGCCAGGCCAGCGATCTGGCGATCCAGGCGGACGAGTTGACGCGCATCCGGACCCGCATGGAGGACCTGCTCGCGCGGCACACGGGCCGCACCCGGAGCAGGTGAGCGCGGACATCGAACGCGACAAGATCCTCACCGCCCAGGAGGCGGTGGAGTACGGCCTGGTCGACCGGATCGTCCCCCACCGCAAGGCCACCCTGGCCCCGCCGACCGGAAGGTGAGCCGCCGGTGCTTCCGCCCGAACTGCCGCCCCTGCCCGCGCTGACCCGTGCCGAGGCGGAGTTGATCGACCGTTACCTCGAGGTCGTCGACCTGCTCGGCCGGATCAACCCGGCCCTGGACGGCGACACCTACCGTGGACTGCGCGCCGCCCAGGCCCTGGTCGCCAAGTCGATCGCGCTGCGCGACGCACTGACCCTGATGCACCAGCGGGGCGAGACGGAACTGCACGCCGCCACCCTGGCCAGAGCGCTGCGGGTGCTGGACGGCGAACGGCGCACGGCCCGCCTCACACTGCCCCGGAATCCGTCAGTTGACGCGGAACCATCGGCCCGGATGCTCGTTCTGTCGACGAGCGTCCGGGCCTGAGTCGAAACGGACCAAATGACGTACCCCTGTTCGGAGTAGACGGGACACCAATTTTTGGACCGTATCGGTTGCGCAACGCGCGTGACCGGAGGGCGGAATGGGACGTTCCATCGCTGGTCCGAGGGTCCACGGGCCAGTGGACGGTGGTTCGAACACTGGCGTGTCCACCCGAACGGGTGAGTGGTGAGTAACAACACAAATCCCAGGTTCGGTTGGGATTTCCGGACATCCATGAGCCAAGATCCCTGACTGACGACAAGCCCCGCCACAGCGGCGGGGCGGTCCGGGCGGACGCCGAGTCCTGCCGCCGCCCGGATGACCGGTCGACAGGAGTGGATCGGCAGGAGTGGAGGACCCAAGCACGACGGGTCGCCGGGACGGTCACGCCATGACCGGGTCCGAGCAGCCCTTGGGGTGAAGCCGCGTCAGCGGCCGGGCAACTTCGCCAGCCCGAATCCGACAGGTCATCCTTCACAGGCGGCTGACGAAGGGTTGCGCATGACTGCGCTCAATCGTGTCCCGTCGCTCATGGTCCGGGCCGGTACGGCCTCGGCCCTCACCATCGCCGCCGTGGGCGGCTCGATCGTGGCTCCCGGCTTCTCCTCCGAGGCGGCGGCAGCCACGCCTGCGACGAAGGCACTCCAGATAGCGGCCTCGAAGAAGGGTTCGCCCTACAAGTACGGCGCCACCGGGCCGCACAGGTTCGACTGCTCCGGCCTCACGCTGTACTCGTTCAAGAAGGCGGGCAAGAAACTGCCCCGCACGGCCGCCCAGCAGTACAACAAGACGCGCCACATCTCCGCCAAGAGCCGCAAGGCGGGAGACCTGGTGTTCTTCCACTCGGGCCGGAACGTGTACCACGTCGGTATCTACGCGGGTAAGAACAAGCTCTGGCACGCCCCAAGACCGGGGACGTGGTGCGGCTGCAGAAGATCTGGACCAAGAGCGTCTGGTACGGGCGCGTGAAGTGATCCGCCCGGCGTGCGGCGGCGCTTCTGACGCGCCGCCGCACGCCGGAGCGTGACATGGGCTCAAGTGGTTACCCGTCATCCCATGGCCGAGCACCGTCCCTGCACCGCACGCGGCGAGACGCCGCTGCAGCGCGCCGACCGCAACTTCGTCGAGCTGCTCCAGGAACTCCGGGTCACCCAGACGGGCGTACAGATCCTCTTCGCGTTCCTGTTGTCGCTGGCCTTCACCTCGCGCTTCGGCTCCCTCGACGCCTTCCAGCGCGTCATCTACGTCGTGACGCTGCTGCTGGCGGTCCTGGCCGCGGCGCTGTTCACCGCGCCGGCCGCCCTGCACCGCTCGCTCTTCCAGCAGGGCGCCAAGCCGCGCATCGTGCAGGTCTCCTCCCGCCTGGCCACCACCGGGCTGATCGTGCTGGTGTTCGCGTTCAGCGGTTCCGTGCTGCTGGTGGTGGATGTGACGACCGGCCGGACCGGTGGGATCGTCGCGGGTGCGGCGACCTTCCTGGTCTGTGTCGGCCTGTGGGGGCTGCTCCCCGGCTCGTGCGGCGGGCGGGGCCGCGCGACGAGACGAACGGCGCCGCCGACGCCCCCGAAGCTTCCGCCCAGGAACCGGCGCCCCAGGGCACGGTCAGGATCCCCGCACCGCTGCGCGACACCCTCAGGCAGCCGTCAGCGGTTCGAGGAGGAGCAGCACACCGAGAAGCGTCAGCGCGCCGCCGGTGACGCCCTCGACGGCCCGGACGGCCCGCGGCTGCCGCAGCCACCGGCCGAGGCGGTCCACCAGCAGGGCCACGGCCGGGAACCACAGCAGGGCGAGAACCACCACGATCAGTGCCAGCAGCAGCGTGCGGGGCAGCGCGGGACCGCCCGCGGGCACGAACTGCGGCAACAGGCTGAGGAAGGTGATGGGCGCCTTCGGATTCAGGGCGTTCGTGACGAACCCCTGCCGCAGGGGACGCGCGGTGGATCCGGCGGCGTCGGCGACCGGGGCACGGGACCCGGGCCGGAGCAGCGACGACAGTGTCCGCACCCCCAGGTACAGGACATAGCCACCGCCGAGCAGTTGGAGCGCCCGGAACAGCGCGGGCACGGCGGACAGCACCGCGGCGACCCCCGCCACCGCCAGTGCCGTGTGCAGGAGCAGCCCGCCCGCGATGCCGAGCGCGCAGGCGACGCCGGCCCGGCGGGAGACCAGGGCGTGGTGCACGACGACGGTGAAGTCGGCGCCCGGCATGGCGACCATGCCCGCCGCCACTGCGGTGAAGGCGATGAGTTGTGCGTCCATGCGGGCCAGCCTGCCGGTCCCGGGCCTTCAGCAGGTATGTCGAATAGTCTGGGGCAGCCTTAAGCATCGCTTTGGTCTGTGGAGGTCCGCGGCGTGTACGACCCGACCCGTCTGGCCGCGCTCGTCGCCGTCGCGGAGGCCGGATCGATCACCCGGGCCGCCGAGCGACTCGGCTACACCCCGCCCGCGCTCTCCCAGCAGCTGGCCAAACTGGAGCGGGAGGCCGGCACCGCGCTGCTGGTCCGGCATCACCGCGGGGCACGGCTGACGGCGGCGGGTGAGCTGTTGGTTGCCCGGGCCCGGCGGGTGCTCGACGAGCTGGAGCGGGCGCGCCACGAACTGGCCCGCCTCGCCGGTCTCTCGGGCGGCGTCCTCAGGCTCGGGACGTTCCAGACGGCCGGCATCCATCTGCTGCCGCCGGTGCTCAGCGCGTTCCGCCGGGCGTATCCGGACGTGGAGCTGTCGGTCGCCGACTACGAGCCGCCGGGCGGTGTCGCGGCGGTCGCCGCCGGACAGATCGACCTGGCCCTGACCCACGCCTACGAGCCCGCCGACGCGGTGGCGCTCCCCGCCTCCGTCCGCAGGGAAGCGGTGCTGGTGGAGGAGCTGGTCCTGGTGACCGCCCCGGGGCATGTCCTCGCGGAGGGAACTTCGCGGCTTCCCCTGGCGGAACTGGCGGGGCAGCCGCTGATCAGCATGGCGCCCGAGTATCCGGCCCGGCAGGGTGTGGAGGCCGTGCTGGCCGGGGCCGGGGCCAGTCCGTCGGTGCTGGTGGCGACGCCCGGGTACGCACTGGTGTGCGCGCTGGTCAGTGCGGGCCTGGGGGTGGCTGTCGTACCGGAGATGGTGGCGCGGACGTCGGTCACGCCGGTCGGGGTGCGCCCGCTCGGGGCGGGCGAGCTGCGCCGTACGATCTCGGTCGTCTACCGGGGCGACGAGGCGGCGCCGGCCGTGGAGGCCTTCCGGGGCCTGCTGCGCGGGGCGTTCGGGCGTGCTTCTCCACAACCGCGGTGAGGCTTACGGCTCCTGTTGTCCCGCCGCCGTCACGGGCTGGGCCGGAACGGTCCACGGGAGTTCGACGAGGATGGTCTTGCCGCCCTCTCGGGTGCGGCGGATCCTGAGCTTGCCGCCGTATTCCGCGGTCAGGCAGCGGATGATGACCAGGCCGCGTCCGTTGTCCTGCTGGACGGCGGCGGGGAGGCGTCTGGGAAACCGGGGGTGGCTGTCCGTGACACCGATGTGCAGCTGTTCGTCACGGTCGAGCGCGATGTCCACCGTGAAGGTGGGCGACTGGCCGAAGGTGTGCTGGACGGCGTTGGTGGCCAGTTCGGAGATGATGAGCCGGATGGTGTCGGACACGTCCGTGTCCGCGGGCATGCCCCACTCCGCGAGCGTGCCCACCACGTAGGCGCGTGCCGCGGAGACCGAGGCGGGATCGCTCGGCAGAGTGACGGATGCTTCCAGATGGTCTGCCATGGCGACGTCGTCCCTTTCCCACGGGACCGCAGTCGGACACGGAGCGGATGGTTCGAGTACGGTCCCGGACTGGTGCTTCGTCGTCAGACTGCCACCAGAACCCCCCTGAAGGGCGGCGATCCACCAAGATGTGCATATATCTGTCGCCCAAAGCGGTGAACTCTGCGACGCGAGACCGTATTTGGGTGGCTCGGGAGGAGTAAGGAGAAACCCATGCAGCACGGTCCCGCGGTGCGCCGTCGGAAGCTGGGCGCCGAACTGCGCACACTGCGCACCTCAGCGGGGCTCACCAGTGGTGAGGCGGCCCGGCTGGTGGGCTGGCACCAGTCGAAGGTCAGCCGGATCGAGACGGGCACCAGCGGGGTGAAACCGGCCGATGTGCGGTTACTGCTCGACGCCTACGGTGTGGCGGACTCCCAACTTCGTGAGCTGCTGCTGGTGTTGGCGGGGTCGGACGAAAGCGGCGGCCGGCACCACTGGTGGCACGCCTACCGCGGGGTGCTGCCGCCGACCTACCGGGACTTCATCAGCCTGGAGTCCCAGGCCAGTGCGATGCGCACCCTGGAGACCACGGTCGTCCCGGGGCTGCTCCAGACCCCCGAGTACGCGCGTGCGGTGACGAAGGCCGCGGTGGAGGGCCTGTCGGAGGACCGGTTGGACACGCTGGTCGAGGTGCGGCTGGCCCGGCAGGACGTGCTGCGCGCGGATCCGCCGCTGGAGCTGAGCGCTGTGCTGGACGAAGCGGTGCTGCGGCGGGAGGTGGGCGGGCCCGGGGTCATGGCGCGGCAGCTGGAACGGCTGGTCGAGGCGGCGCGGCTGCCCCAAGTGCGCCTGCAGGTACTGCCCTTCGCCGCCGGGGCGCACATCGGTGTCACCGGCCCTTTCGTTATTTTCTCATTTTCGAGCACTTCTGATTTGGATGTGGTTGTTCTCGACCACTTGACGAGTAGCCTCTACCTCGAACGGAAAGAAGACCTCCGGGTCTACACGGAGGCCTTCAACGCCCTTCGGACCCACGCCCTTTCGCCCGAGGACTCGTTGGATTTCATCGCCGGGACAGCCACCGGCGCGTAAGGAGGCACCATGCGTGCACTGCCTCGTCATGTCCCATCGAGCATCGAACTGCACGGGGTGCGGTGGTTGCGCAGCAGCTACAGCACCGGCGCGAACAACTGCGTCGAGACCGCGTGTCCGGACACCCCGCCCTGGGCGGGACTTCTCGCCGTGCGCGACTCCAAGGCCCCGGACGGGCCCGCGCTGCTCTTCTCCCCGGAGAGCTGGACGGGGTTCACGGCAGCCGTCGACCGTATGTGAGCCGCTTCTGATCAGCCCGTCATCGTGCGACGCACGGCCGTGTCACGCCGACTCATGGCCGCGTCTCGCCGATCAGCCGTACAGCGCGTTCGATCTGCTGACCGGTCAGGTCCGCGCGGGCGGTCAGCCTGAGCCGTGAGATGCCGTCCGGCACGGACGGCGGACGGAAACAGCCCACGGCCAGGCCCGCCGCGCGGCAGTCGGCCGCCCAGCGCACGGCGTCCTCGGGGGAGGGCGCCCGCACCGAGACCACCGCGGCGTCCGGACGTACCGCTTCCAGACCCGCGGCGGTCAGGCGTGCGTACAGCTCACCCGCCACCGCGCGGGCGCGCGCCGCGCGCTCCGGCTCGCGGCCCAGCATCCGCAGGGCCGTCAGGGCCGCTCCCGCCGCGGCGGGGGCGAGTCCCGTGTCGAAGATGAACGTCCGTGCCGCGTTGATCAGGTGCTCGACCACCCGGGCGGGGCCGAGGACGGCTCCGCCCTGGCTGCCCAGGGACTTGGACAGCGTGACCGTCGCGACGACGTCGGCGGCGCCCGCGAGTCCCGCCGCCTGCGGGGCGCCGCGGCCGCCGTCGCCGAGCACGCCCAGGCCGTGGGCGTCGTCGACCACCAGTCCGGCGCCGTGCTCCCGGCACGCCTCGGCGAGTGCGGTGAGCGGGGCCGCGTCGCCGTCCACCGAGAAGACCGTGTCGGACACGGTGATCGCCGTGCCCTCGTGCGTCCGCAGCGCCTTGCGCACGGCCTCCGGCTCGGCGTGCGCCACGACCTGGGTGGTGCCGCGGGCCAGCCGGCAGCCGTCGATGAGCGAGGCGTGGTTGCCCGCGTCGGAGACGATCAGCGAGCCGTGCGGGGCCAGCGCGGTGACCGCGGCGAGGTTGGCCGCGTAGCCCGAGGAGAAGACGAGGGCCGCCTCGAAGCCGCAGAAATCGGCCAGCTCCCGCTCCAGTTCGGTGTGGAGCTCGGTGGTGCCGGTGACGAGCCGGGAGCCGGTCGAGCCGCCGCCCCACTCCCGGGCGGCCCGGGCCGCCCCCTCGGTGACCTCGGGGTGGCGGGCCAGGCCCAGGTAGTCGTTGCTCGCCAGGTCGAGGAGCGGCGAAGCGGCCGGACGGGGGCGCAGAGTCCGCACGAGTCCGGCGCGGCTCCGCAGCCGCGCCTGCTCGTCGAGCCAGCCGAACGCCATGGGTGTTCCTCCGGGGAATTTGTAGGCAGTTCACAGACACTAGCGGGACCACCAGCAGGTCAGTGTGTGGCAATACCCACACCTCGAAGCGACTCTGTTGTACGAACTCTCCTTGGCCCGGAGCGGGTCGGTAAGACAGGATCGGCTCTCATGGACCTGCTGAACACGCTGGTGGACAAGGGGCTTCGGCGCGAGCTGCCGACCCGCGAAGAGGCACTCGCCGTCCTCGCGACGTCCGACGACGACCTGCTCGATGTGGTGGCCGCGGCCGGCAAGGTGCGCCGGCACTGGTTCGGCCGACGGGTGAAACTCAACTATCTCGTCAACCTGAAGTCGGGCCTGTGCCCGGAGGACTGCTCCTACTGTTCCCAGCGGCTGGGCTCCGAGGCCGGGATCCTGAAGTACACCTGGCTCAAACCCGACCAGGCCTCCGACGCCGCGGCGGCCGGTGTGGCCGGGGGCGCCAAGCGGGTGTGCCTGGTGGCCAGCGGGCGCGGCCCGACCGACCGGGACGTGGACCGGGTCTCCGACACGATCAGGACGATCAAGGAGAAGAACGAGGGCGTCGAGGTGTGCGCCTGTCTCGGGCTGCTCTCCGACGGGCAGGCCGAGCGGCTGCGCGAGGCGGGCGCCGACGCCTACAACCACAACCTCAACACGTCCGAGGCGACATACGGCGAGATCACCACCACGCACACGTACGCCGACCGCGTCGACACGGTCAACAAGGCGCACGCGGCGGGCCTGTCCGCCTGCTCCGGGCTGATCGCGGGCATGGGCGAGACGGACGAGGACCTGGTGGACGTCGTCTTCTCGCTGCGCGAGCTGGACCCGGACTCCGTTCCGGTCAACTTCCTGATCCCGTTCGAGGGCACCCCGCTGGCCAAGGAGTGGAACCTCACCCCGCAGCGGTGCCTCAGGATCCTGGCGATGACGCGCTTCGTCTGCCCGGACGTCGAGGTGCGCATCGCGGGCGGGCGCGAGGTCCATCTGCGCACGCTGCAGCCGCTCGCCCTGCACCTGGCCAACTCGATCTTCCTCGGCGACTACCTCACCAGTGAGGGCCAGGCCGGCAAGGCCGACCTGGAGATGATCGCGGACGCCGGGTTCGAGGTGGAGGGCACCGACCAGGTGACGCTGCCGGAGCACCGCTCCTCCGGCGGGTGTCACGACGGTGGCGGGGCGTGTGGTTCCGAGGGTGGCGGAGTGTGTGGTTCCGGCTCGGCGGCGCAGGTCTCCGAGCCTCGTGAGGCCGGCGAGCCCCGTACCGATCTGGTCGCCGTCCGCCGCCGGGGCGCCGGAACGGACCTCGCGCCCAATGCCTGAGCTGACGGTGCCCGAGCTGCTGGAGCTGGACCGGCGGCACGTGTGGCATCCGTACGGGCCGATGCCCGGCCGGCAGGAACCGCTCGTCGTGGAGTCGGCGAGCGGGGTGCGGCTGAAGCTCGCCGACGGCTCGGGAGAGCTGGTCGACGGCATGTCGTCCTGGTGGTCGGCGATCCACGGCTACAACCACCCGGTGCTGAACGAGGCCGCGCGCGAGCAGCTGGGGCGGATGAGCCATGTGATGTTCGGCGGGCTCACCCACGAGCCCGCCGTGCGGCTGGCGAAGCTCCTTGTCGACATGTCGCCCGAGGGTCTTGAGCATGTGTTCCTCGCCGACTCCGGGTCGGTGTCGGTCGAGGTCGCGGTCAAGATGTGCCTGCAGTACTGGCGCTCGCTGGGCCGCCCCGGCAAGCAACGGCTGCTGACCTGGCGCGGCGGCTACCACGGGGACACCTGGCAGCCGATGTCGGTGTGCGACCCCGAGGGCGGGATGCACGAGCTGTGGACCGGGGTGCTGCAGCGTCAGGTGTTCGCGGCCCCCCCGCCCGCCGAGTACGACGAGGCGTACGCCGAGCAGCTGCGGTCCCTGATCGCTCGGCACGCCGATGAGCTGGCCGCCGTGATCGTCGAGCCGGTGGTGCAGGGCGCGGGCGGGATGCGGTTCCACTCCCCGGGTATCTGCGGGTGCTGCGCGAGGCGTGCGACGCGCACGACGTGCTGCTGGTGTTCGACGAGATCGCGACCGGCTTCGGCCGTACGGGCGCGCTGTTCGCGGCGGAGCACGCGGCGGTGACGCCGGACGTGATGTGCGTGGGCAAGGCGCTGACCGGTGGTTACATGACCATGGCCGCGACACTGTGCACCCCGCGCGTGGCAGACGGCATCTCGCGCGGCGAGGTGCCGGTGCTGGCGCACGGCCCGACCTTCATGGGCAATCCGCTGGCCGCGTCGGTGGCCTGCGCCTCGATCGAGCTGCTGCTCGGGCAGGACTGGCTCGCGGAGGTCAAGCGGATCGAGGCGGGGCTGCGCGACGGGCTCGCGGCGGCCTCGGACCTGCCGGGCGTGCGGGACGTGCGGGTCCTCGGCGCCATCGGTGTGGTGCAGCTGGACCACGCCGTGGACATGAAGGCGGCCTCGGAGGCGGCCGTACGCGAGGGCGTGTGGCTGCGGCCGTTCCGCGATCTGGTGTACACGATGCCGCCGTACGTCACGGGCGACGCGGACGTGGTGCGGATCGCGCGGGCGGTGTGCGCGGCGGCGCGGGAGGGATGACATGCCGGTACTGGTGATCACGGGGACGGGCACGGAGGTCGGCAAAACGGTCGTGACCGCCGCCGTCGCGGCGACGGCGCTGGCCGCGGGCCGTTCGGTGGCCGTGCTGAAGGCCGCGCAGACGGGCGTACGGCCGGACGAGCCGGGGGACGCCGCCGAGGTCGCGCGTCTCGCGGGCGCCCTGACGACGGCCGAACTGGCCCGCTATCCGGAGCCGTTGGCGCCGGCCACGGCCGCCCGCCGGGCGGGGCGCGCACCGGTGCATCCGCACGAGGTCGCGGAGGCCGCCGCCAAACTGGCCACCGAGCACGACCTGGTGCTGGTCGAGGGTGCGGGCGGACTGCTCGTACGGTTCGACGCGGCCGGCGGCACCCTGGCGGACGCGGCCGGGCTGCTGTCGGCGCCGGTGCTGGTCGTGACGCAGGCGGGGCTCGGCACCCTCAACACGACGGAGCTGACGTCGTGTGAGCTGCGCTCCCGGGGGCTGGACCTGGCGGGGATCGTGATCGGGAGCTGGCCCGCCGACCCGGATCTCGCCGCGCGCTGCAATCTCGTGGACCTGCCGGACGTGGCCGGAGCGCCCCTGCTGGGTGCGGTCCCCTCCGGGTCGGGGGCCCTCTCCCCGCCGCGTTCCGGGCGTCGGCTCCGCACTGGCTGGCGCCTCGCCTGGACGGTACCTGGGACGCGGAGGTGTTCCAGGTGCGGGAGGCGCCCGGGGCGTTCTGAGAGTCCCGGCAGGCGCGCGGTGAAACCGGCGCGGGCGTGGTCGCGTGTTGAACTACGTAAGCGATCACCTTCGAAGGGAACGCCTTGCGCACGAACCATCCACGTCCGTCCCGCCGCACGGCCCTCGCCCTGGGCGCGGGAACGGTACTCGGCCTGGCCGCCGCCGCGCCCGCTCACGCCTTGACCGGCACGGGCGGCATCACCGCGCGCCTGAGGCAACTCGAACAGGAGCACACCGCCCGGCTGGGCGTCTACGCCCGCAACACGCGCACGGGCCGGACGGTGGTGTACCGGGCCGACGAGCGCTTTCCGATGGCCTCGGTGTTCAAGACGCTGGCCGCCGCGGCCGTCCTGCGCGACCTCGACCGCGACGGCGAGTTCCTGGCCCGGCGCATCCACTTCACCCAGGCATACGTCACGAAGTCCGGGTACTCCCCGATCACCGAGGACCACGTCGCGACCGGCATGACCGTCGGTGAACTGTGCGACGCCACCATCCGCTTCAGCGACAACGCCGCGGGCAACCTGCTGCTGAAGGAGCTGGGCGGACCGACCGCCATCACGCGCTTCGCCCGCTCGATCGGTGACGGTGTCACCCGGCTCGACCGGTGGGAGCCCGAGCTCAACAGCGCCGAACCGTGGCGCGTGACCGACACGACGTCTCCCCGCGCGATCGGCCTGTCCTACGCCCGTCTCGTGCTCGGCGACGTGCTGGAGCCCCGGGACCGGGCACGGCTCACGGACTGGCTGCTGCGCAACACCACGAGCGTCGAGAAGTTCCGCAAGGCCCTGCCCGCCGACTGGCTGATCGCCGACAAGACCGGTGGCGGCCGGTACGGCGGCAACAACGACGTGGGCATCACCTGGCCGCCGGGCGGCCCGCCGATCGTGATGTCGGTCCTGACCACCCAGCCGGAGGAGGACGCCCCGGCCGACAACCCCTTGGTGGCCAGGACGGCCGCGCTGCTCGCGGCCGAACTCGGCTAGGGAGTCGCGTGGTCGTCAAAGGCAGGCGGCGGCCGTGGGACGCCTGGCTCGTCGCGGGCGCGCTCGGTGTGGCCGGTCTGCTGGCCCTGCACTCCGCCGTCCCCAACGGGATCGGGCGTCTCGGCAGCCTGCTGGAGACGTTCCTGCCGTGGCTGGGCGTGGCGGTGCCTCTCCTCGGTTGTCTCGCGGCGCTCAAGCGGTCGAAGGCGGGACTCCTCGCCTGCCTGGCGCCCGTGGTGGTCTGGCTCTGGATGTTCGGCGGGCTGTGGTTCTCCTCGCCCCTGAGTCGTACGACCTGACCGTCGTCCAGCACAACGTGGCCGACGACAACACCGACCCCGACGGCACCGCGCGAGCCTTGCGCGCCACCCGTGCCGACCTGGTGGCCGTGCAGGAGCTGGTGCCCGTGGCACGGCCGGTGTACCAGGCCGTCCTGGGCGCCTCGCATCCGTACCGGGCGGTCCACGGCACGGTCGGGCTCTGGTCGGCGCATCCCTCACCGACGTGCGGGCCGTGGACATCCGGCCCGAGGGTTTCCCGGAGAGCTGGCAGCGCGGTCTGCGGGCCACGGTGTCCGCGCCCGGCGGGAAGATCGCCGTGTACGTGGTGCATCTGCCGTCGGTCCGGCTGGGCCCGACGGGCCTGGCTTCGGCGGCCCGCGACGAGAGCGCCGCCCTGCTCGGGGCGCGGATCGCGGACGACCCGGCCGAGCGGCTCCTGGTCGTGGGTGACCTCAACGGCACGGTACGGGACCGGGGGCTCGGTCCGCTCATGTCCCGGCTGGATGCCCCTGCCTCCGGGTTCGCGTTCAGCTGGCCGGCTGCTCTGCCGGTGGCCAGGATCGACCAGGTGCTGGGGCGGGGCGTCGAGGTGTCGGAGGTGTCGGCGCTGGGCGCGACGGGGAGTGACCACCGGCCGGTGCTGGGCCGTACGGTCCTGCGGTAGACGGCAGGGGTGCGCCGGGCCCGTCCTGGGGAGAATCGCGGTAGGGCCCGCCTCGTCAGGGAGGTCTCCATGCCGCTCCTGCCCGCCCGTTCCGGCAAGGTGCCACGGGACGCCGTGCACCATCCGCTGTTCGCCCGCTACTACGCCCGAGCCAGCGTGTCCGCCGAGACCCGGATGGGCATGGGCCGGGTCCGCGAGCGGCTGCTGGGCGGGCTGTCCGGGCGGGTGATCGAGATCGGCGCGGGCAACGGGCTGAACTTCGGGCACTACCCGGGCACCGTCTCGGAGGTCGTGGCGATCGAACCGGAGCGGCGGCTGCGGCAGCTGGCCGTGGAGGCCGCCCTGCGCGCGGAGGTGCCGGTGGACGTGGTGCCGGGCGCGGCCGAGGCAGTGCCGGTCAAGAGCGAGGGCTTCGACGCGGCGGTGGTGTCCCTGGTGCTGTGCAGTGTGCGGGACGTGCCCCGGGCGCTCGCGGAGCTTAGGCGGGTGCTGCGGCCGGGCGGCGAGCTGCGGTTCTTCGAGCACGGCCGGGGCGGCGGCCGGGTGATGGTCTTCGGCCAGCGCGCCCTGGACCGTACGGTGTGGCCGGTGCTGGCCGGCGGCTGCCATCTGTCGCGGGAGCCGGTGCGGGCGCTGCGGGACGCCGGTTTCGAGCTCGGTCCCTACCGGCAGGTGCTGATGCCGGCGGAGGGGCCGGCACTGCCCACCTCGTACTGCGTACTGGGCACGGCGTGGCGCCCGTTCGACTAGTCAGGCGGTCACAGGCTCCACTGGCGCAGCTCCTGCTCGATGTCCCGCAGCGACGCCTCGCCGCTCTTGACCAGCCGGGCGAGGTCGCGGACCTGCTCGGGCGAGGTGACGACCTTGGCGCCGCTGGCGACGAGGTACGCGTAGGCGACGGCGGAGGCGAAAAGGGCGTTGGAGCGTTCCAGCGCGGGGACGTGGATCAGGAGCTGGAGGAGCGCGGCGGCGCGGGCGTGCGGGTTGTCGTAGACGGGGACGTCGAATATTTGGGCCTGGTGCCGTGCGACGGCGGCGACGAGGGCTCCCCAGTCGGTGACCTGGGGATCTCCCGGGGTCTTCTGCTCGGCGAGCATCAGCAGCCAGGCGAGGTCGATCTCGAGGTTGTTCAAGGGCTCAGTGACGACCTTCGCGGGTGCCTTCGCGTTCCGCGCCGAATTCCTCGGCGAAGACGGACTCGTACTGCTTCATGAAGTCGGCGGCGGCCTCCACGAACGTGTGGCCCACCTCGCCGGTGTCCTGTCTGACCAGCTCCTCGATGTAGCGGTTGACGCTCATACCGCGGGCCAGGGCGCGTTCGCGGGCGGCTCGGGCGGTGCCCTCGTCGACTCGCACGTTCAGCTGGGTCTTCGCCATACCTAGACGCTAGCGCGGGGATGCTAGCACCGGCAAGGCCGCGACTCCGACCCGCGGAGGATACCGAGTGTGGGCCGGGTCACATTACCCTCGAGCCAGGCAAGGAAGTCCTGACGTCCACCAGGAGGAGGCGGCCTTGTCCACACCTGCTGCGGAGCACGCCCCCGGCCTCGCGTCGGCCGACGGGATCGCGGCCCGGGCCCGCGGGCTGACCAAGGCGTACGGCTCCGGCGAGACGACCGTGCTGGCGCTCGACTCGGTCGACGTGGACGTCGTGCGCGGCCGGTTCACGGCGGTGATGGGGCCGTCGGGCTCCGGCAAGTCCACGCTGATGCACTGCCTGGCGGGGCTCGACACGGTCTCGGCCGGTCAGGTGTGGCTCGGCGACACGGAGATCACGGGTCTGAAGGAGCGCGAGCTGACGCGGCTGCGCCGCGACCGGATCGGGTTCATGTTCCAGTCGTTCAACCTCATCCCGACCCTGAACGCGCTGGAGAACATCACCCTGCCCATGGACATCGCCGGCCACAAGCCCGACGAGAAGTGGCTGGACCAGGTCATCGACACACTGGGGCTGCGGGACCGGCTCCGGCACCGGCCGTCGCAGCTCTCCGGCGGACAGCAGCAGCGGGTGGCCTGTGCCCGGGCGCTGGTCTCCCGGCCCGAGCTGATCTTCGCGGACGAGCCGACCGGCAACCTCGACTCGCGGGCCGGTCTGGAGGTGCTCGGCTTCCTGCGCGAGGCGGTGGACCAGCTCGGCCAGACGGTCGTGATGGTCACCCACGACCCGGGCGCCGCCGCCCACTCGGACCTGGTGCTCTTCCTCGGGGACGGCCGGATCGTCGACGAGATGCGGCGGCCGACGGCAGAGGCCGTGCTGGAACGCATGAAGCGCTTCGACGTGATCCGCGGCCGGTCCGAGGACGCGCCCGCGTCGCCCGGGGAGAACTGATCCCGTGCTCAAGGCGACGCTGAGAAGCTTCCTCGCGCACAAGGGGCGGCTGCTGCTCTCGGCGCTCGCCGTCCTGCTGTCCGTCGCGTTCGTCACGGGCAGCCTGATCTTCTCGGACACCGTCAGCCGCACCTTCGACCGGCTGTTCGCCTCCACCGCGGCCGATGTCACCGTCAGCCCGAAGGAGGACCTCGACGAGGCGGTGCCCTCCGGCCGGACGGCGACCCTGCCGGCCGCCCTCGCCGAGCGGGTGGGGCAGGTCGACGGGGTGGCGGCGGCACGCGCCGAGGTGGACGTGGAGGGCCTCACCGTCGTCGACGACGACAACGAGCCGGTCGGACCGACCACCGGCGCCCCCACGCTCGGCACCGCCTGGAACCCGGGCGGACGCAGTCCCGTGGAGCTGACCTCCGGCCAGGTCCCGCGCGGGCCCGGCCAGGCGCTGCTCGACTCGGAGACCGCCGGCCGCAAGGACGTGCGCATCGGTGACACCCTCACCGTGATCGCGCCGCCCGGGTCGTTCGAGGTCCGGGTCGTCGGCATCGTCACCTTCACCACCACCAACCCCGGCGCAGCCCTGGTCTTCCTCGACACCCCCACCGCGCAGACGAAACTGCTGGGCAGCCCGCGGGCGGCCACCAGCATCTCGGTCGACGCGGCGGAGGGCGTCAGCGACGAGCAGCTCAAGCGGCGCGTGGCCGCCGCGCTCGGCGCGCACACGTACGACTTCCGGACCGCCGACGAGCAGGCGAAGTCGGACGTCGAGCAACTGGGCGGCTTCCTGGACGTCATCAAGTACGTGATGGTCGGCTTCGCCGGGATCGCCGTCCTGGTGGGCGTGTTCCTGATCGTGAACACCTACTCCATGCTCATCGCCCAGCGCACCCGCGAGCTGGGACTGCTGCGCGCGCTGGGCGCCGATCGGCGCCAGGTCCGCCGCTCGGTGCTCACCGAGGCCGTCCTGCTGGGCCTGGTCGGCTCCACGCTGGGGCTCGCCGCGGGCATCGGACTCGCGGCCGGGCTCATCGAGCTGATGGGCCTGCTCGGCATGAACATCGACGCCGGAGAGATGGTCATCGGCTGGGCGACACCCGTGGCGGCGTACGTCGTCGGTCTCGGCGTCACCTTCGTCGCCGCGTACCTGCCCGCGCGGCGGGCCGCGGGCGTCTCGCCGATGGCCGCGCTCTCGGACGCCGAGGTCGCCGGGGTCGGCAGACCGCTGCGGATGCGCGCGGTGGCGGGCGCGGTCGTCGGGGCGGCCGGTGCCGCGGCCCTCGTGGGCTGCGCGGTGTCCGGTCAGACGTCGTCGGCGGCGTCCCTGCTGGGGCTCGGCGTGGTGCTCACACTGATCGCGACCGTGATCGCCGGGCCGCTGCTGGTGCGCCCGGTGATCCGCGTGCTCGGTGCGGTCTTCCCCGCGGTGTTCGGGTCGATCGGCCGGATGAGCCAGCGCAACGCCCTGCGCAACCCCCGCCGTACGGGGGCCACCGCGGCGGCCCTGATGGTGGGGATCGCCCTGGTCGGCGGGATGTCGGTGGCGAGCGCCTCGATGACCAGGTCGTTCGACCAGCAGATCGACAAGACGCTGGGCGCCGACTTCGTGATCCAGAACAGCAACTTCCTGCCGTTCCCGCGGGAGGTCACCGACGAGGTGCGTGACACCGAGGGCGTGGGCCTGGTGGTGCGGGGGCGGTTCGCGCCGGTCGCGGTGCGGCTCCCGGACGGCGACCGGGTGGAGACGACCGCCGCGGGCTACGATCCGCGCCTCGACGACGTCGCAAACATCACCTACACCCAAGGGGACTCCGCGTCCGCCCTCGCGGACGGGCGTCTCGCCATGGACCGGGACTTCGCGCGTGACCACGGCGTGCGGGTGGGCAGCACGGTCCCGGTGGAGTTCCAGGGCGGGCGCCGGGCCGAGCTGACCGTCGGCGCCCTCACCGACCAGGACTCCGCCGAGGGCTTCGGCACCCAGGGCGGGCTCTACTTCGGGCTCGCCACCCTGGAGCGGTACGCGCCGGGCGGACAGGACTCCGCGCTGTACGTCAACGCCGCCCCGGGCACCGGCGACGACGACCTGCGCGCGAATCTGGAGGAGACCCTGGACCCGTATCCGCAGGTGCAGGTGCGGGACCTGGCCGACTACAAGCAACTGGTCCACGACCAGATCGCCGTCCTGCTGTACCTCGTGTACGCGCTGCTGGGGCTGGCGATCATCATCGCGGTGCTGGGGTGGTCAACACCCTCGCGCTGTCGGTCGTCGAACGCACCCGTGAGATCGGGCTGCTGCGGGCGATCGGGCTGGCGCGCCGTCAGCTGCGGCGGATGATCCGGCTGGAGTCGGTGGTGATCGCCGTGTTCGGCGCGGTCCTGGGGCTGGTACTGGGGCTGGTGTGGGGCGTGTGCATCCAGCAGGTGCTGGCGCTCCAGGGCATGACGGCCCTCGCTGTCCCGTGGGGCACGATCGTCGCCGTGGTGATCGGCTCGGCGGTGGTGGGAGTGGTGGCGGCGCTGCTGCCGGCGTTGCGTGCATCGCGCATGAACGTACTGGCGGCCATCGCGCACGAATGATGGAATCGCGACGGGTACTCAAGTCCGCTTCTGTGTGAGGAGAGTTCATGTCGCGTCCCTTCCGCTTCGGGGTCAACCTGCTCGAACCCGCGTCCGCCGAGGAGTGGCGCGCCAAGTGCCGCCGGGCCGAGCAGCTGGGCTACGACGTGATCCTCGTCCCCGACCATCTGGGCATGCCCGCGCCCTTCCCGGCGCTGGTGGCGGCGGCCGAGGCCACGGAGCGTCCGAGGGTCGGC
The DNA here is from genome assembly GCA_018195615.1 of Streptomyces tuirus. Taxonomy (GTDB): domain Bacteria; phylum Actinomycetota; class Actinomycetes; order Streptomycetales; family Streptomycetaceae; genus Streptomyces; species Streptomyces tuirus_A. Next base: position 1,186,860 of record JAGTPG010000002.1, read on the forward strand.
ACCTTCACACTCAACGCGGCCTTCTGGAACCCGACGCTGCTGGCGCGTGAGGTGGCCACGACGGACGCGCTGACGGGCGGCCGTCTGGAGCTCGGGCTCGGTACCGGCTACGTCCGTGAGGAGCACACGAGGGCCGGGCTGCCGTTCGGCTCGCCGGGTGAGCGGGTGGACCATCTCCGGCGGACGGTCTTGGAGCTGGAGCGGCTGCTGGGCTCGGAGGAGCACCAGCCGCAGGCGGCGCAGCGGCCCCGGGTACCGCTGCTGATCGGCGGGAACGGCGACCGGATACTCCGGCTGAGCGCCGAGCACGCCGACATCGCGTCGTTCACCGGGGCGCGTACGGCGCCGGGCAGCACGACCGGGCAGCTGACGCCGATCACGGCGGAGGCACTCGACGAACGCGTGGCGCGTGTGCGGAAGTTCGCGGAGCACCGTGCGGAGCCGCCCGAGCTGAACCTGCTCATCCAGATGGTGATCGGCACCGAGGACCGCGAGGCCGCCGTCCAGCCGTTCCTCGAACTCGTACCGGACATGACGGTCGATCAGGTTCTGGAGCTTCCCGTCACCCTGCTCGGCACCCTGGACGAGATCACGGAGCAGGTCCTCGCTCGTCGTGAGCGCTACGGCTTCACGTACTTCACGGTCCTGGAGCCCTACATGGAGGCGTTCGCGCCGGTCATGGAGCGGGTGCGCGGGCTGTGATGTCCGCATTCTGAAAAGGGCGCACCGCGGCTGACGGGGCGTGATGTGATCATCACATGACCGAGCTGCGTATCCGGGCCGCGACGCCCGAGGACCTCGACACCGTGCTGGCCTTCTGGAAGGTGGCCGCCGAGGGTACGAGCATCAGTGACGACCGGAGCGGCGTGGAGCGGCTGGTGGCACGCGACCGGGAAGCGCTGATCCTCGCCGAGAGGGACGGCGAGCTGGTCGGCACGGTGATCGCGGGCTTCGACGGCTGGCGCTGCCATCTGTACCGGCTGGCCGTGCATCCGGACCACCGCCGCCAGGGCATCGCCTCCGCGCTGCTCGCCGCGGCCGAGGAGCGGTTCGTACGACTCGGGGACGGCGGGCGGACGCGATGGTGCTCACGCGCAACGAGACCGCGCACCACGCGTGGGGCGCCGCCGGTTACGCGCCCGAGGAGCGGTGGCGCCGCTGGGTGAAGCCCCTCACCGACTAGGGGGCCGGCCGGGCCGAGGACGTCCGCCACGAGCCGGTGGGCGTAGGCGGCGTCGAGGCCGTCCGGGCGGAAGAGGATGCGGTACATCATGGGCGCGACGACCCGGTCGATGACCGTCTCGACGTCGGGTACCGGTTCCCCGCGCTCGCTCGCGCGGGTGAGGACGACCCCGATCTGCTCGGCGGCATAGGCGGAGCACTGCCCGGCGTTGCCGCCGTCCGGGTCGCCGAGCAGGGCGTCGCGGATGTAGGCGCGGCCGGTGGGCGAGGCCATCTCGTCGAGGAACTGCTCGGCCCAGGCCGTGAGGTCGGACGACAGGGTGCCGTGGTCCCGGGGCGCGGTGTCGGGCCGCAGCCGCTCCACGGCCACGTCCGACAGCAGCTCCTGCAGGTCTCCCCAGCGGCGGTAGATCGTCGAGGGCGTCACACCCGCGCGCTGGGCGACCATCGGCACGGTCAGGGCGTCCCGGCCGACCTCCGCTGCGAGTGCGCGCACGGCGGCGTGCACCGACGCCTGGACGCGGGCGCTGCGCCCACCGGGGCGCACCATCTGCCTGCTCATGACACCAGCTTAAAGCGAAATCGTTGCGTCTAGGCGCCCGCCAGGGGCATCGGTGCGGGCGCGAGCTCACGGGCGGGCCGCGTCTGTTCGTAGGCGTGGCCGACCCGCAGCAGCCGGCTCTCCCCGAGCGGCCTGCCGAGGAGCTGCATGCCGATCGGCAGACCCGCCGTGTCGTGGCCGACCGGCAGGGAAAGGGAGGGCACGCCGGTGATGTTGGCGGGTGCGGAGAGCCGGACACAGGCGTCGGCGACGCCCTCGACGGCGCCGTCGGGCCAGGTGATCGTCTCCTGGCCGGCCTCGACCGCGGTGGCCGGGACGCTGGGGCCGCTATCAGGTCGACCTCCCGCAGCAGGCGCTCCCACTCCTGCCGCATGAGGGTGCGGGAGCGCTGGGCGCGCAGGTAGTCCCCCGCCGGCATCAGCTCGCCGGCCTCGAGAAGGACCCGGACGTCGTCCTGGTAGAGCTCGGGCACCGTGCGCAGGGCGCCTTCGTGGTAGGCGGTGGCCTCGGGCACCATCAGGCCCCACTGGGTGGCCTGGACGTAGCGGGCCATGGGGATCTCGACCTCGACGAGGCGGGCGCCGAGAGCCTCGAGCCGGCCGATCGCGCGCCGGACGGCGGCCTCCACCTCCGTGTCGACATGGTCGAAGTAGTACGTCCGCGGCACACCGATCCGCAGTCCGGTCAGGTCCGGGTCCGGCCCCGGGCGGTAGTGCGCCGGGGGTGCGGTCAGGGAGGCGGGGTCGCGGGGGTCGTGACCGGCCACGGCGGCGAGCACCAGGGCCGCGTCCTCGACGGTACGGGTGACCGGGCCGACGTGGTCCAGCGACCAGGACAGGGAGGTGACGCCGTGGCGCGGCACGAGGCCGTAGGTCGGTTTGAGGCCGACGACGCCGTTGAACGCGGCGGGTACCCGGATGGATCCGCCGGTGTCGGTGCCCAGGGCGAAGGTGGCGGTGCCCGCGGCGACGGCGACGGCCGATCCGCCGCTGGAGCCACCGGCCACCCGGTCGCGGTCCCAGGCGTTGCGGGTCTGCGGGGTGGTCAGCCCGTATGCGAACTCGTGGGTGTGGGTCTTGCCGACCAGGACGGCTCCGGCCGCCGACAGCCGGGCGGCGACCGCGCTGTCGGTCCGTGCGCGATGGCCCGACCTGACCCGCGAACTGGCCGATGTCGCCACTCCGGCGACATCGATCAGGTCCTTCAGGCCCATGGGGATGCCGTGCAGCGGGCCGCGGTACCGGCCGGCGGCGATCTCGTCCGCGGCTTCGCCCGCGGCCCGGCGGGCCTGCTCGGCCCGGACGGCGACGTAGGCCCCGAGGTGCGGCTCCCTCTGGCCGGCGCGCTCCAGCACGGAGTCCACGAGTTCGACGGGGGACAGCCGCCGCGCCCGGATCGCGTCGGCGGCGGCACTGAGGGTCAGTTCACAGGGCTGCATCGCGCGTCTCCTGCGCTGCTGCCGCGCGGTAGGCGGGGGCGGGCGGCGTGTCGCCGAAGTCCAGTTCCCGCAGGATCGCGACGACGGAGTGGATGTGGTCGGCGGTGGCCGCGACCGCGGCGTGGCGGTCGGCGGGCAGGGGGAGCCCGGCGCGGTGCGCCCAGTGGGCCGCGTCCCGTGGCGTGAGTCCGGCGTGGGACATGAGCCTCCTTAAAAGCTAATGGTTTGCGTTAGTGGACTGTAGGTCGTACGGTCTCCTTAACGCAAACAGATTGCTTTAAGACTTCGAAGGAGGACCCATGACCACACCCGCCTCCTGGACCGTGGGCGACGTCACCGTCCACCGCATCGACGAGACCCCCTTGCCACCCGCCACCGGCTCATGGCTGCTGCCCGACGCAACGCCGGACGTGGTCGCGGGGCAGGACTGGCTGCGACCCCACTTCGCCGACGGCGACGGCGTCCTGCGCATCGACAGCCACAGCTTCGCGTTCACCAACGGCGGGCTGCGGGTCCTGGTGGACACCGGCATCGGAAACGGCAAGGAGCGGGCCAACCCCGCCTGGCACGGCCTCGACACCGACTACCTCCAGCGCCTCACCGCCGCCGGGTTCCCCCCGGACTCGGTCGACCTGGTGGTCCTCACCCACCTGCACGCCGACCACGTCGGCTGGAACACCCGGGAGGAGAAGGGGGCATGGGTCCCCACCTTCCCGAACGCGCGCTATCTGACCTCCCGAGCCGAGCGGGAGTTCTGGGCCGGGTACGACATGGACGAGGCGCGCCGGCAGATGTTCCGTGACTCCGTGATCCCGGTGGAGGAGGCAGAGCTGCTCGATCTCGTGGACGTCCCCACCGGGGGTGTAGAAGTCGCCGCCGGCCTGCGTCTGCTCCCGACCCCCGGGCACACCCCGGGCCACATCGCCGTGGAACTGACCAGCCGCGGACGGACGGCGCTGATCACCGGCGACTGCGTCCACCACCCCGTCCAGCTCGCCCGCCCCGGCATCGGCGCCTGCGTCGACATCGACCCGGAGGCGTCCGAGGCCTCGCGCCGCGCGCTGCTCGCTTCACTGGCCGGTACGCATACTCTCCTCCTGGGTACGCACTTCGCACCGCCCACCGCGGGCCGGGTCGTGGCCCACGGGGACACCTACCGGCTCTCACCCGCCCCCGTCTGAGCGACCCGGCATGATGGCTTTGCCCATCCTTTACCCTTGGATGGCCACTCGGTTCTCATGAAAGGTTGTGAGCGTCCGCCCATGGGCGAGCCTCCCCGTGCGCGCCGTCGCGCGTTCCGCCCCGTCCTGGAGAACCATGGAACGGGGGTGAACCGATGACCGAAGTGCTCCTCCTGTTGGCGGCGATCCTGCTCTCGCTCGCCTGCGGTGCCTTCGTGGCGGCCGAATTCTCCCTCACCACGGTCGAGCGCGCCGAACTGGAGCAGGCGGCGGCGCGCGGCGAGCGGGGCGCGCCGGGTGCGCTGAAGGCCGTACGGAACCTGACGTTCCAGCTCTCCGGGGCGCAGCTGGGCATCACGGTCACGAACCTGGTCGTCGGCATGCTCGCCGAGCCGTCGATCGCGGCGTTGATCGCCGGGCCGCTGGAGGACGTCGGCGTCTCACGGTCGGCGTCGCACAGCCTCGCGCTGGTGCTCGGCACAGCCCTGTCGACGGTGTTCCTGATGGTCGTCGGCGAGCTGGTGCCCAAGAACTGGGCGATCTCGTCGCCGCTGACGGTCGCCAAGACCGTCGGCAACGCCCAGCGCTGGTTCAGCGCCGCGTTCCGGCCGTTCATCGGGCACCTCAACAACACGGCGAACCGTGTCGTGCGCCGGATCGGTGTGGAGCCCGCCGAGGAACTGGCGTCGGCGCGCGGGCCACAGGAGCTGGCGGCGCTCGCCCGGCACTCCGCGAAGGAGGGCGCGCTGGAGGCCGACACCGCCGAGCTGTTCGTGCGGACGCTGAACCTCGCCGACCTGACCGCGGAGAACGTGATGACGCCCCGGGTCCAGGTCGTCGCCCTGGAGGTGCAGGCGACCCTGGAGGACGTGGCCAACGCGACCCGGGCGACCGGCCTGTCCCGCTTCCCCGTCTACCGCGGCACCCTCGACTCGGTCGTCGGGACCGCGCATGTGAAAGACGTCCTGGCGGTGCCGGCCGAGCGCCGGACCCGGATCTTCGTCTCCGAGCTGATGCGTGAGCCGCTGCTGGTCCCCGAGACGCTCACGGTCGACCGGCTCCTGGACCGGCTCTCCGGCAAGCGGACCATGGCCGTGGTCATCGACGAGTACGGCGGCACGGCGGGCGTGGCCACCCTGGAGGACATCGTCGAGGAGGTCGTCGGCGAGGTGCGCGACGAGCACGACCCGCACGAGCTGCCGGACCTCGCCCCGGCGGGCACGGACGAGTCCGGCCACGCCCTGTACTCGGCCGACGGTTCCGCCCGTGTGGACCACCTCGAACGCATCGGGCTGCGCGCGCCGGAAGGACCGTACGAGACGCTCGCCGGGCTGGTGGCGACGGTGCTCGGCCGGATACCGGCCCCAGGTGACACCCTCGAGGTCGTCGGCTGGCACATGGAGGTGCTGGACGCCACCGGGCGCCGGGCGGCCCGCGTCCGGCTGCGCGCGCCGCTCGACGACGAGCAGCCCGACGAGAAGGAGGTGGAGCTGTGACCGCCGTCCAGCTTCTGATCGGTCTGGCGACGCTCGTCGTCAACGCCTTCTTCGTCGGCGCCGAGTTCGCGCTGATCTCGGTGCGCCGCAGCCAGATCGAGCCCTACGCCGACCAGGGCGACCGGCGCGCCAAGAGTGTGCTGTGGGGCCTGGAGCACGTGTCCGCGCTGATGGCGGCGGCGCAGCTCGGCATCACCCTGTGCACGCTGGTACTGGGCGTGGTCGCCGAGCCGGCGATCGCGCATCTGCTGGAGCCGGTGTTCCACGCGGTCGGCGTGCCCGAGGGCGCGGGCCACGCGGTGTCCTTCGTGATCGCGCTGGCCCTGGCGACGTATCTGCACATGCTGCTCGGCGAGATGGTGCCGAAGAACATCGCGCTCGCCGAGCCGGTGCGCAGCGCGCTGGCGCTCGGCCCGCCCCTGGTGGCGCTGTCCCGGGCGCTGCGCCCGGTGATCTTCACGGTGAACGCCTTCGCCAACACGCTGCTGAAGCTGCTGCGCGTCGAGGCCCGGGAGGAGGTCGCCGCCTCCTACTCGGACGCCGAGATAGCGCAGATCGTGAAGGACTCCACCGAGGCCGGCCTGATCGACGACCGCGCCCAGGAGCGGCTCCACGACGCCCTGGAGCTGGGCCGCCGCCCGGTGCGTGACGTGGTGCTGCCGCTGGAGCGCGTGGTGTACGCGAGCGTCGGCGTCACTCCGGAGGAACTGGAGCGGCTGTCGGCGGAGTCCGGGTTCTCCCGCTTCCCGGTGGTGGACGAGGGGCGGCGGATCGTCGGCTATCTGCATGTGAAGGACGCGCTGGACGCCGCCGGACGCGACGTGCCGTTCCGGCTGCGGGACATGCGGCCCATCGCGCGGGTGCGGGAGCGCACCCCGCTGGACGACGTCCTCACGGCCATGCGGGGCAGCCGTACGCACCTCGCGGCCGTCCTCGGGGCGGACGGACGGCTGGCCGGCCTGGTGACCATGGAGGACGTGCTGCGGGAGCTGTTCGGCCAGCGGGTGTGAGACCGGGCCCGGCGAGGGCGACCGACTGCTGAGTATGTGCACGGGATACCATTTCCGTCGCCATGCAGACGAACTCCACCTACAGCAGCCTGGTCGCGGTCGGCGACTCCTTCACCGAGGGCATGTCGGACCTGCTGCCCGACGGCACCTACCGGGGCTGGGCCGACCTGCTCGCCGCCCGGATGGCGGCCCGCACGCCCGGCTTCCGGTACGCCAACCTCGCGGTACGCGGCAAGCTGATCCAGCAGATCGTCGACGAGCAGGTGGACGTGGCGGCCGCCATGGAGGCGGACGTCGTCACCCTGGTGGGCGGGCTCAACGACACGCTGCGGCCCAAGTGCGACATGGGCCGGGTGCGCGGACTCCTGGAGGAGGCCGTGGAGAAACTGGCCCCCTCGTGCAAGCAGCTCGTGCTGATGCGCAGCCCCGGCCGGCAGGGCCCCGTCCTGGAGCGGTTCCGGCCGCGCATGGAGGAGCTGTTCGCCTGCGTCGACGAACTGGCCGCACGGCACGGCGCGATCGTCGTCGACCTGTACGGTGCCCCCTCGCTCAGCGATCCTCGGCTGTGGGACGTGGACCGGCTGCACCTGACGGCCGAGGGACACCGCCGGGTCGCCGAGGCGGTCTGGCAGGCGCTCGGCCACGAGCCCGAGGACACCGATTGGCACACGCCGATGCCGGCGACGCTGCCACCGGGCTGGATCATGCGCCGCGTGGCCGACGCGCGCTTCGCCCGGCAGCACCTGCTGCCGTGGATAGGCCGCCGCCTGACGGGCCGCTCCTCGGGCGACGGCCGGCCGCCGAAGCGGCCGGAGCTGCTGCCGTACGAGCTGTAGGTCCCCGTGCGACACGCTCTCGTAGGTTCCGACGAAAAGGCCGGTGCGCTGGCCTGCGCGAATCGCCAGTAGAATCCGTCCACGTGACTTCCGCTCCCGCCAAGCCCCGTATCCCGAACGTCCTCGCCGGACGGTACGCCTCCGCCGAGCTCGCCACGCTCTGGTCGCCCGAGCAGAAGGTGAAGCTGGAGCGGCAGCTCTGGCTCGCCGTGCTGCGCGCCCAGAAGGACCTCGGGATCGAGGTGCCGGACGCGGCGCTCGCCGACTACGAGCGGGTCCTCGACACCGTCGACCTGGCCTCCATCGCCGAGCGCGAGAAGGTCACGCGGCACGACGTGAAGGCGCGGATCGAGGAGTTCAACGACCTCGCCGGGCACGAGCACGTGCACAAGGGCATGACCTCCCGCGACCTCACCGAGAACGTCGAGCAGCTGCAGATCCGGCTCTCGCTGGAGCTGATGCGCGACCGCACGGTGGCGGTCCTGGCCCGCCTCGGCAAGCTCGCCGGCGAGTACGGCGAACTGGTCATGGCCGGCCGCTCGCACAACGTCGCCGCGCAGGCCACCACCCTCGGCAAGCGCTTCGCGACCGCCACCGACGAACTGCTGGTGGCGTACGGCCGCATCGAGGAGCTGCTGGGCCGCTACCCGCTGCGCGGCATCAAGGGCCCGGTCGGCACCGCGCAGGACATGCTGGACCTGCTGGGCGGGGACGCCGGGAAACTCGCGGAGCTGGAGCAGCGGATCGCCGGGCACCTGGGCTTCTCGCAGGCGTTCACGTCGGTCGGCCAGGTCTACCCGCGCTCGCTGGACTACGAGGTCGTCACCGCGCTGGTGCAGCTGGCGGCGGCCCCCTCGTCGCTGGCCAAGACCATCCGGCTGATGGCCGGGCACGAGCTGGTCACCGAGGGCTTCAAGCCGGGCCAGGTCGGCTCCTCGGCGATGCCGCACAAGATGAACACCCGCTCCTGCGAGCGCGTCAACGGCCTGATGGTGATCCTGCGCGGCTACGCCTCGATGACCGGTGAGCTGGCGGGCGACCAGTGGAACGAGGGCGACGTGTCCTGCTCGGTGGTGCGCCGGGTCGCGCTGCCGGACGCGTTCTTCGCGCTGGACGGCCTGCTGGAGACGTTCCTCACGGTGCTCGACGAGTTCGGCGCGTTCCCGGCGGTCGTGGCCCGCGAGCTGGACCGGTACCTGCCGTTCCTCGCCACCACCAAGGTCCTTATGGGTGCGGTGCGCGCCGGTGTCGGGCGGGAGCTCGCGCACGAGGCGATCAAGGAGAACGCCGTCGCCTCCGCGCTCGCCATGCGCGAGCAGGGCGCCGAGCGCAACGAACTGCTCGACAAGCTGGCCGCCGACGCGCGCATCCCGCTCGACCGGGCCGAGCTGGACGCGCTGATGGCCGACAAGCTGTCCTTCACGGGTGCCGCCGGCGACCAGGTCGCCGTCGTCGTCGCCCGGGTCGAGGAGATCGTGAAGCAGCACCCCCAGGCCGCGGGCTACACGCCCGGGGCGATTCTCTGACGCGCCGCACACGATGGCGCGTTTCACGCCCGAGCAGCTGGAGGCCGCCCGCGACCGTGTCGTGCCCGATGTGGTCGCGGACGGTCTGCGGGTGCTGTTCTGCGGGATAAATCCCGGGTTGATGACGGCCGCGACGGGCCATCACTTCGCCCGCCCCGGCAACCGCTTCTGGCCGGTGCTCCACCGGTCCGGGTTCACGCCCAGGCTGCTGAAGCCGTCGGAGCAGCAGGAGCTGCTGTCGTACGGGCTGGGCATCACCAACGTCGTGGCGCGGCCGACCGCGCGGGCCGACGAGCTGAGCGCCGAGGAGTACCGGGAGGGCGGGCGGCTGCTGGCGCTGAAGGTGGGGCGACTGCGGCCGCGCTGGCTGGCCGTGGTGGGGGTGACCGCCTACCGCGCGGCGTTCGACGACCGGAAGGCACAGGTCGGGCCGCAGTCACGGACCATCGGGGACACGCGCGTATGGGTGCTGCCCAACCCGAGCGGGCTGAACGCGCACTGGACGGCCGAGACCATGGCCGAGGAGTTCGGGCGGCTGCGGGAAGCCGCCGAGAGCTGATCTCTCACGGCGGGTCCGTCTCCGTGATCACGGCCAGGAGCTGGACGTCGGCCGCCGGGTCCCGGTCCGCGACCGCCACGGCGACCCATCGGCCGGTGCCCTCCACATGCCACACGTACGCCACTTCGGCCCACGCGCTCAACTCGCCCCACGGCCGGGGTATCTCCTCCCGCTCGGTGCGCAACAGGACGGTCTGCAGGTTGTAGGGGTCGGTGTCGCCCCAGCGCGAGGCCAGGAGTTCGCAGACGGCGTCCCGGTTCTTCTCGAACTGGTCGATCGTCACCGCCCGGGTCGCGGGGTCGCCGTCCGCGGCGCTCTCTAACACCGCGACGTGGTAGCGGGGTCCCGAGGTGCCGACGTCCGACGGGCCGTGCTCCGCCGGATAGGGGCGGAAGCACAGCTCGTCGACGAGGGCGATGTGCCGCGCGATGTTCATGAGGTCCAGTAAACCCGCCGCCACTGACACTTGGCGGGGCATCACCCCTGTTATCGGTCAGGCGTCCCGGCGGCGCAGGCTCCACGCTCCCACCAGCAGGGCGGCCGCGGCCCACAGCGCGGTGACCGCGAGCCCCGACCACGGGCCGAGGGAGGAACCCGCGTACGTCTGCCGGAGGACCAGCTGTCCGGCCTTGTCCGGCAGGAAGTCGGCGACCGTGCCCGTGGCGTCACCGATCACGAACGACACGACCAGGATGAACGGGATCAGCAGCGACAGTGTGGCCGTGCCACTGCGCAACAGGGCGGCCAGCCCGGCGGCGAACAGAGCCATCAGCATGAGGTAGACACCGCAGCCCACGACGCCGCGCACCTGGTCACCGGTGCCGAGCCCGTCGGCCGCCGGCCCGAGCCCCGCCCGGGCGGCGAGCAGGGCGGCGAGGGCGGTCAGCCACCCCACCAGAAGGGCCGGCAGCGCGATGACGGCCGCCTTGGCGGCGAACCACCGGCCGCGCCGCGGTACCGCGGTCAGCGAGAGCCGGAGGGCGCCCGGCCGGAACTCCGCCGACACGGCCATCGCCCCGAAGGAGACGGCCGCGATCTGGCCCGGCACGACACCGGAGAGGGAGGTGAACAGCGGGTCGAAGTCCGGATCCGACGACTCGGAGACACCGGCGATCGCGGAGAACGCCGTGGTCGCGGCGAACAGGGCCAGCAGCGCGCCCGGGAGCGAGCGAAGGGTGCGGATCTTCAGCCACTCGGAGCGGAGGACGGGAAAGAGTTCCATGGTCAGGCCTCCTGCGGCTGTGCGGTGAACTCGGCTTCGGCCGAGGTGAGGTCGAAATAGGCCTGTTCCAATGTGCCCTCCTCGGTGGCGAGTTCGAGGACCGGCACACCCGCCGCGGAGGCGAGACGACCGATGTCGTCGACACGTGCCTGGTTTACGGTCCAGTGCCCGTCCGAGTGCTCCACCGCCTCGTGGCCGTGCCGGGCGAGCACGCTCCGGAGCGCGGCGGGGTCGGTCGTGCGGATCCGCACCCGGGGCTGCACGCGTGCGTGGATGAAGTCCTGCATCGGGGTGTCGGCCAGCAGCCTGCCCCGGCCGAGGACGACGAGGTGGTCCGCGAAGGACGCGGTCTCGTTCATCAGGTGGCTGGAGACCAGGACCGTGCGCCCCTCCTTCGCGAGCCGGCGCAGCAACTGCCGGATCCACACGATGCCTTCGGGTCGAGGCCGTTGGACGGCTCGTCCAGCATGACCACCTCGGGGTCGCCGAGCAGGGCGGCGGCGATGCCCAGGCGCTGGCGCATGCCCAGGGAGTACGTCCGCACGCGGCGCCGGGCCACGGCCGCCAGGCCCGTCTCCTCCAGTACCTCGTCGACCCGCCGGTCCGGGACGCGGTTGCTGACGGCCAGGACACGGAGGTGGTCGCGGGCGGTACGGGAGCCGTGCGCGGCCTGCGCGTCGAGCAGGGCGCCGACGTGACGCAGGGGTTCGCGCAGCGTCGGATAGGCACGGCCGCCGACCGTGGCGGAACCGGCGGTCGGCCGGTCGAGGCCCAGCACCAGTCGCATGGTGGTGGACTTGCCGGCGCCGTTGGGGCCGAGGAAGCCGGTGACGCGGCCCGGCAGCACACGGAAGGTGAGGCCGTCCACGGCTCGTTGGCCGCCGTACTCCTTGGTGAGGTCCTGGACTTCGATACTGGTCATGGCAGCAGCGTGGCTCTTCGCGGAGGGCGCGGGCCTCCCCCGGCGGTGGAGATCTGCTCCCCGTGCGGGGGAGGCTCGTTGTCAGTGGTGGCTGGCACGATGGCGCCATGGTCCGCATGCTGCGCCCGCTCACCCGGGCTGTGACGTACAAGCGGTGGCTGCACATCGTGGTGGCCATCGTCTGGCCGTCGCTGTGGCTGTTCGTTCAGGAGGCGTGGTGGACCCAGGTCACGGCCGCGGTGCTGCTCGGACTCGCGGGCCTCGTACCGATCACGCGGGTCGTGGAAGGGTTTCAGGCCAGGCTGCTGCTGACCGACCATCGGCAGGACGGTGAGAGCGCGGAGATCGTGACCACCCCGTCGGCCACGTGGGCAGACCGCGGGCGGACGGTGGTGTGGCTGGAGGCGCGGCTGGTCCTCGGCTGGATCGTGGCCCACCTCTCCGTCCAGTTGCCGCTCCTCGCGGTCGACCTGCTGACGACGGGGCTGGGACACGACCCGGCCGCCGACGGGTTCATCAGCGTCGAGGAGCAGCACTCGTGGCATGCCCTGCTCGCGCCCGTGCCGCTCCTGCTCCTGCCCGTGGTCGTGGTGTGGTCGGGCCACTTCGCCACCGCGCTGGCCGGACGGCTCCTCGGGCCGTCACCCGCCGAGCGGATGGCCGCGCTCGAGGAACGCACCGACCAGCTGCTGGAACGCACGCGTATCGCCCGCGAGTTGCACGACTCCATCGGGCACGCGCTCACGGTCGCCGTCGTGCAGGCGGGGGCCGCGCGGGCGGCCGGAGACGCGGCGTTCACGGAACGGGCGCTGAGCGCCATCGAGGAGACCGGCCGGGCCGCCCTGGAGGATCTGGAGCGGGTGCTCGGCGTCCTGCGTGAGTCGGAGAAACCGGTGAGCGGCAGGCCGACTCTTGCGGACGCCGACCGTCTGCTGGACTCCGCGCGCGCCTCCGGGGCGAAGGTCGACGCCGAGGTGACCGGCCCGGTGGACACCGTGCCGGGTCCGGTGTCCCGGGAGGGCTACCGGATCCTGCAGGAAGCGCTGACCAACGTGCTGCGGCACGCGGGAGCGGTCCCGGCACAGGTAGGCATCCAGGTCGCCGGCGGCACCCTCGTCCTCTCGATACGCAATCCGCTGACAGCGCCGATACCGGGCCCTGGACGCGGCAGCGGCCTGCGTGGCATACGCGAGCGAGCCGCCCTGCTCGGCGGGCGGGCCCGGACCGGCCCGGACGACGGTGACTGGCAGGTCCATGTCGAGCTGCCGTTGGGGTGATCTAGGCTGACCGGATGCCGGTCACCGTTCTCCTCGTCGACGACGAACCCCTGGTACGCGCGGGTCTGCGGGCCGTGCTGGAGGCGCAACCCGACATCGAGGTCGTCGGGGAGGCCGCGGACGGGGCGGCGGTGATCCCGCTCGTGCGGCAGCTGCGGCCGGACGTGGTCGCCATGGACGTACGGATGCCGCTGCTGGACGGCATCGAGGCCACGAGGGCGTTGTTGCGGACGGTGGACGAGCCGCCGCGGATCCTGGTGGTGACGACGTTCGAGAACGACGAGTACGTGTACGAGGCGCTGCGGGCCGGTGCCGACGGGTTTCTGCTGAAGCGGGCCCGGCCGGCCGAGATCGTGCACGCGGTGCGGCTGATCGCCGAGGGCGAGTCGCTGCTGTTCCCGGCCTCGGTGCGGCAGCTCGCCGCCGAGTACGGCGAGAGCGGCGGGAACCGGGCGGCGCGGGCGGCGATGGAGCGGGCCCAGCTGACCGAGCGGGAGGCCGAGGTGCTGCGGCTGATGGCACGGGGGCTGTCGAACGCGGAGATCGCCGCCCGGCTGGTCGTGGGCACCGAGACGGTGAAGTCGCATGTCAGCGCCGTACTGGCGAAGCTGGGAGCAAGGGACCGCACGCAAGCGGTAATCGCGGCGTACGAGTCGGGTTTCGTGGCGCCCGGGTGATCGACGAGGGCCTCGCCGGGGTGCGCCGCGCCGAGTACGATCCGGCCAACACGCGCACGAGCTGGGAGGACGGACGGTGGGGCGGCTGACCGGCGGGGATCCCTCGCTGCTGCGAAGGATCAACTCCGCGGTGGTGCTGCACGCGCTGCGTGCCACGGACTGCGCGACGCTGACCGAGATCACCCGGGTCACGGGGCTGTCCCGGCCGACCGTCGAGGGTGTCGTCGAAGGGCTCATCGAGGCCGGTCTCGTCGTCGAGAAGGCGGCCGATGAGGGTGCCGCGCGGCGGCAGGGTCGGCCGGCGCGGCGCTTCCGGTTCCGGGCGGAGGCGGGGCATCTGCTGGGGCTGGAGATCGGGGCGCACCGGGTGGCCGCTGTGCTGGCCGACCTGGACGGGCGGGTGATCGGCTCCCAGGCCAAGGACGTGGCCGAGACGGCCGCGGCCGACGAGCGTCTGGAGCGGCTGCGCGGAGCCGTCGCCGAGCTGCTGCGCCGGGCCGGTGTCGCCCGGGGCTCGCTGCGGGCCGTAGGTGTGGCGACGCCCGGGATCGTCGAGGCGGACGGCACGGTACGGCTGGGCACCGCGCTGCCCGGGTGGACGGGGCTGCGGCTCGGCGAGCGGCTGAGCCGGTCCTTCAAGTGCCCGGTCCTGGTCGAGAACGACGCGAACGCGGCGGCCGTCGCCGAGCACTGGAAGGGCGCGGCCACCGAGTCGGACGACGTGGTGTTCGTCCTGGCGGGGCTCAGCCCCGGCGCCGGTTCCCTGATCGGCGGGCGACTGCACCGGGGCTACGGCGGGGCGGCCGGCGAGATCGGCGCGCTGCACCTGCTGGGCCGGGAGGTGACCCCGGAGACGCTGCTGTCCACCACGGACGAACCCCTGCACCCGCTGGACGAACAGGCCGTCGCCGAGGTCTTCGCGCAGGCTCGTGAGGGCGACCAGCGGGCCCGCGCGGCCGTCGACCGCTTCATCCGGCGCCTGGTCCACGACGTGGCGGCCCTCGTCCTCGCCCTCGACCCGGAACTGGTCGTCATCGGCGGCTGGGCAGCAGGCCTGGACGGCGTCCTGGAGCCACTGCGCCAGGAACTCGCCCGCTACTGCCTGCGCCCCCGCAGGTCACCCTCTCCCGCCTGGGAGACGCCGCGGTCGCCACGGGCGCCCTCCGCCTCGCCCTCGACCACGTGGAGGAGCAAATGTTCACGGTGGAGACCCCGACAACGCCCCACCGCTGACGCCCTTCAAGGGCGCGGGAACTGCGCGACACGCCACCACGCACCCGCGGCCCCCGTACACCGCACCCCAACGGCGTCAAGGATCAGGACGCCCTCCGCTGCGGCCCGGCGTGAACCTCCACGCCCCCGCGTCGCCGAAGGTCAGTCGGCACGTGTCAGCACGATACGTAGCGACGGAAAGCGCGGCCGTACCGCCCCCCGCAGCGACGAACCGCGTCGTCACCACCAGCACGGGCGCCCCAGGAAGCCGGTCCAGCTCCTTCGCGTCGTCGGCGCCGGCGGAGCCGAGCTCCACCGCGTTCTCCTGCCGCTCCAGCTCCAGTCGCCGCAAGTCCCGCAGCACCGCACGCGCGCGTGCCGCCCCCGAGGGCGCGTCGATCGCGGAGAGGCCGGGCACCGAGGACTGCGGGATGTAGAGCAGCTCGGCGGCCACCGGCCGGCCGTGCGAGACGCGGGAGCGGCGCACGATGTGCACGGACTCGTCGCGGCCGGTTCCCAGCGCGTCGGCGACGGCCGCGGGCGGCACGGCCGCCGTGCAGTCGGCGGGCTCCCAGGCATCCTCGGGGCCGCCCGGCCACGTGTGCGGACCGGTGCCGAGGGAGACGCCCATGCGGGGCGGCGCGACGGTCGTACCGACACCGCGGCGGCGCTGCAGCCTGCCTTCCAGCTCCAGCTGCTCCAGGGCCTGCCGGAGCGTGGCGCGGGCGACACCGAAGCGGGCCGCGAGGTCGCGCTCGTTGGGCAGGATCTCCCCCACCGCGAACTCCGAGTCGAGCGCTTCACTGAGCACGGTCTTGAGATGCCAGTACTTCGGTTCCGGCACCGATTCCAGCTGCGTGGTCCCCACCCTGTCCTCCGCAATCGCCGTGGTCGGCGGCTTTTTGGCGCCCTTGTTTTTTAAAGGTTGTTTCACTTCTCTGCGACCATAGGGCGGCCCTGATCCTTGGTCAAGACCAATGGCCGGGAACGTTCACGGGACGTGTCGGGCGAGGCGTGGGCGGCCATCGCGGCGTGTGCTACTCGGCGGCCAGCGACCGCAGTTTGTCGGGGTTGCGGATGATGTAGACCGCCTGGACGCGGCCGTCGGCGACGTCGAGCTGGAACACGGTGTCGGGCTTGTCACCGGACAGGAACAGCACGGCCGGGCCGCCGTTGAGTTCCACGTGGCGTACGGAGAAGTCCGGGGCGCTCTTCCGCGCGGCACCGACGAGGAATCGGCCCACCTTGTCCGCGGTCCGCAGCACCCGCAGCGGCGCCCGGGACTTGCCGCCGCTGTCGCCGACGAGACGGACGTCCGGGGCGAGCAGCTCCATCAGCCCTTCGAGATCGCCGTCCGCCGCGGCGGCGAGGAACCGTTCGGTGAGGTCGCGGCGCTGGGCGGGGTCGACCTCGTAGCGCGGCCGCCCCTCCTCGACGTGCTTGCGGGCCCGTCCGGCCAGCTGGCGCACCGCCGCCTCGCCGCGATCGAGCATGGCGGCGATGTCGGCGTACGGGAAGCCGAACGCCTCGCGCAGTACGAACACCGCCCGCTCCAGTGGTGACAGCGACTCCAGCACGACGAGGACGGCGAGCGAGACGGAGTCGGCGAGCACGGCCCGCTCGGCGGTGTCCGGCACGGTGTCGCCGAAGTCGGTGACGTACGGCTCGGGCAGCCAGGGGCCCACGTAGGTCTCGCCGCGGGCCTTGATCTGGCGCAGCCGGTCGATGGCGAGGCGGGTGGTGATCCGGACGAGGTAGCCGCGCGGTTCGCGGACATCGCCGCGATCGGCGCCCGACCAGCGCAGCCAGGCTTCCTGGACCACGTCCTCCGCGTCGGCCACGCGGCCCAGCATGCGGTAGGCGACGCCCAGCAGGACAGGACGGTGCGTTTCGAAGACGTCGGTCGCGGTCTCGGTGGTCACGGGCTCCATCCCAGCCCACGGATGCGCCCCTGTCCAGGCGGAATCGTCCCCTCACGTACAGACTGGCCTACGGGACTCCGATGATCGGCGGCGCAGCTTCCCGGAGGTGGCGATGCGGTACGCGGTTCTGGGCACTGGCATGGTGGGGCGCACTCTCGGCGGCCGGCTGATCGAGCTGGGGCACGAGGTGCGGCTCGGCTCGCGGACGAGCGACAACCCGGCCGCCGTGGAGTGGGCCGCCGCGGCGGGTGCCGGGGCGGACGCGGGCACGTTCGCGGAGGCGGCGGCGTTCGGCGAGGTCGTGGTGAACGCGGTCGGCGGGCGGGTGGCGCTCGCCGCGCTGGAGGCGGCGGGGGCGGAGAACCTCGGCGGGAAGGTCCTCGTGGACGTCTCCAACCCGCTGGCGTTCGAGGAGGGCGAGCTGCGGCTGTCCCCCGTCGAGTCGGACAGCGTCGGCGAACAGATCCAGCGGGCCTTTCCGCACGCGCGCGTGGTGAAGACGCTCAACACCGTCAACTGCCTGGTCATGGTCGACCCCGCGCGGGTGCCGGGCGAGCACCAGGTGTTCGTCTGCGGGGAGGACGCGGGCGCCAGGGAACAGGTGGTGGCCCTGCTCGGGGAATTCGGCTGGCCGGCGCGGCGGGTGCTCGATCTCGGGGTATCCGGGCGGCACGCGCCGTGGAGATGTGGCTGCCGCTGTGGGTCAGCCTGATGCAGAAGTTCGGGCACGCGGAGTTCAACCTGGAGCTGCGCCGGGCCCGTTGAGCGGCCCGGGCCGCGAAGGTGGCGACGGCTCGGGCTACCGGCCGGTAGTAATTGCTGACAAGCTGTCTACGGCGTCCGTCAGCGAGTCCAGCCGAGGAGCACCCCATGTCCGCCACCGTCTCCTTCGAAGTCGCCTCCGCACAAGGCGAGCAGAACGTGACCCTCTCCTACGCGCGCAAGGGCAGCGGCGCACCGCTGCTCCTGCTGCACGGCATCGGCCACCACCGGCAGGTGTGGGACCCGGTGATACCCGCGCTGGCGGCCGAGCGGGACGTGATCGCCGTGGACCTGCCCGGGTGCGGTGAGTCGCCGGCGCTCCCCGACGGCATGGCGCACGACCTGCCGACGATGAACACGGTCCTCGCCGCGCTGTGCGAGGCGCTGGAGATCGAACGGCCGCATGTGGCCGGCAACTCGCTGGGCGGCCTGCTCGCCCTGGACCTCGCCCGCGCGCGGCTCGTCCGCTCGGTCACCGCCCTGTCCCCCGCCGGATTCTGGAGCGAGGCCGAGCGCCGCTACGCCTTCGCGGTGCTGATGACGATGCGGCAGATCGCCCAGCGGATGCCACTGCCCGTGGTCGAACGGCTGGCCCGCCCGGCGATCGGCCGCACCCTGCTGACCAGCACCATCTACGCCCGCCCGGGCCGCCGTTCACCCGAGGCCGTGATCGCCGAGACGCTGGCGCTGGCCAACGCCCAGGGGTTCTCCGAGACCCTGCGCTCCGGCCGGACCGTGCAGTTCACCGACGACATCGTGGGCACGCCGGTCACCGTGGCGTGGGGCAACCGGGACCGGCTGCTCATCCCCCGCCAGGGCGTGCGCGCCAAGGGCGTCATCCCCCGCGCCCGGCTGGTCCGGCTGCCCGGCTGCGGCCACGTCCCGATGAACGACGACCCGGCCCTGGTCGCCCGCGTCGTCCTCGACGGCAGCCGCTGACGACGTTCCGTCGCATCGGAGCTGCGGCCGGGCCGGCTTCCCTGCGTGACACCGGTGGTCGCCGGTGTCGATGCCGGCGAAGTGGCGCACCTTCGGGGGACCTGCCGGGCCCCGGTGCCGTCCAGGGTCTCGTCGGCGAACGTCCGAGGAGGGCTCCTCCGGTCCGGCAGACTGGCCGCATGAACCGCAACGGGCCCGCGTCCGCCGCCTGGGAGCTGCTGCTGCCCGCCGCTTCGGCACCGGCACGCACGCGTGGTCGTTCCCTGCAGGCGGCGCTGCGGGAGGCGGTCCGCTCGGGCCGGCTCGCGCCGGGCACGCGGTTGCCGTCGAGCCGGGACCTCGCGGCGGATCTGGGGGTGTCGCGCGGGCTGATCACGGAGGCGTACGAGCAGTTGACGGCGGAGGGCTATCTGCGCAGCGGCCAGGGCGCCGGGACCTGGGTGGGTGCCGCCGTGCGGGCCGCCCGGCCGCCTGCGCGGGACCTCGCGCCACGCCTCCCCGGCGCCCGCGCGGACTTCGTGCCCGGGACGCCGGATCTGTCGCTGTTCCCTCGCTCGGCGTGGGCCGCCGCGCACCGCGGTGTGCTGGCGGAGCTGCCGCACCAGGAGCTGGGCTATCCCGATCCGCGCGGGCTGCCGCGGCTGCGTACCGCGCTGGCCGGGCTGCTGGCCCGGCGGCGGGGCGCGGTGGCGGATCCGGAGCGCATCGTGGTGGTCTCCGGGGTGGCTCAGGCGACGACGCTGCTCGGTTTCGCGCTGCACGCGCGCGGGGTGCGCACCGTCGGCGTGGAGGACCCGGGCAGCCCTCAGCACGACGCGCTGTACGCCTCGGCCGGGGTCACCGCCGTGCCGGTGCCCCTGGACGGTGAGGGCATCGCCCTGGAGCCGCTGCGGGCGTCGGGCGTACGGGCCGTGGTGACGACACCGTCCCATCAGTTCCCCACCGGCATCGCCTACTCGGCCCGCCGGCGCGCCGAGCTGCTGGACTGGGCGCGGTCGGTGGACGGTCTCGTCCTGGAGGACGACTACGACGGCGACTTCCGCTACGACCGTGCCCCGGTCGGCGCGCTCCAGGGCCTCGACCCGGAGCACGTCGCCTACACGGGTTCGGTCAGCAAGTCCCTCGCCCCCGGGCTGCGGCTGGGCTGGCTGCTGGTGCCCGAGTCCTGGGCGGAGGAGATCGTCGAGCGCAAGCGCACCATGGATCTCGGACACCCGGCCCTCGACCAGGCCCTCTTCGCCCGCTTCCTGGAGCGCGGCGACTACGACCGCCAGCTGCGCCGATGCCAGCGCGCCTACCGCGAGCGCCGCGACGCCCTCGCCGCGGCCCTGGACGAACACTTCCCCGGCTCCGAGGTCTCCGGGATCGCCGCGGGCCTGCACGTGATCGCCGGCCTGCCGGAGCGCTACGGCCCCGAGGACCGTTTCCTCGCCCGCGTGACGGCGGCCGGAGTGGCGGTACGCCCGCTGTCGGCCTACGCACACGCGCGTGCCGCCCGGGACGGGACCGACACGCCGAAGCGGATACGACTCGTCCTGGGCTACGCCCACATACCGCCCGCCCGGATCCACGAGGGTGTACGCCTGATGGCGGAGGCGGCGACGGGGTGACTCCCGCGAGCTCCCGGGTGTCCGCCGGTTCCCCTCCCCTCGCGGTCAGTTGTTCACTTGGGGTTCGTGTGCGCGCTGCGGCGTGCCAGTAGTTGTGACTGTGCACATTGGCCGGATCCCGTCCCTGGAGGCGTATCCATGTCACACCGTCCGTTCCCCGGGCGCCGTAGCGTCCTGCGTGGCTCCCTCGCCGCGTCGGCGGCCCTGTCCCTGCCCACCGCGCTCGGCGCGGCGCCGGCCTTCGCGCGGTCGGGGCGTCCGAACGCGGGGTGGGGTGTGCAGACGGGCGACGTGACCAGCGACTCCGGGCTGGTCTGGGTGCGCTCCGACCGGCCGGCCCGGATGATCGTCGAGACGTCGGCGACCGAGTCGTTCCGCAACCCGCGCAGATGGCACGGCCCGCTGCTGGGCTCCGGCACGGACTTCACCGGCACCACCCGGCTGCGTGGACTGCCGCCCGGCGAGCAGATCCACTACCGGGTGCTGCTCGCCGACCCGGACGACCCGCGCCGCAGCGGCGAGCCGGTCACCGGCACCTTCCGCACGGCGTCCGTGAAGCGCCGCGACGGCGTGCGGTTCGTGTGGTCCGGCGACCTGGCCGGACAAGGCTGGGGCATCAACCCGGAGTTCGGCGGCTACCGGATCTACGACGCGATGGCCGCGCTCGACCCGGACTTCTTCCTGTGCAGCGGCGACAACATCTACGCCGACGGTCCGATCACCGAGAGCGTGGCCCTGCCCGACGGCAGCACCTGGCGGAACATCACCACCGAGGAGAAGGCGAAGGTCGCCGAGACGCTCGCGGAGTTCCGCGGCAACTTCCGCTACAACCTGCTGGACGAGAACCTGCGCGCCTTCAACGCCCGCGTCCCGTCCATCGTCCAGTGGGACGACCACGAGGTCACCAACAACTGGTACCCCGGCGAGATCCTCACCGACGCCCGGTACACCGAGAAGCGGGTCGACGTGCTCGCGGCCCGCGCCCGCCAGGCCTTCTCGGAGTACTTCCCGATCTCCACGCTGCGCCGCCCCGACGGCCGTGTCCACCGCGTCCAGCACCACGGCCCGCTGCTGGACGTCTTCGTCCTGGACATGCGCACGTACCGCAACGCGAACTCGCCCGACGACCAGCCCACCGATCCGCAGGGCATCCTCGGACGGGAGCAGCTGGAGTGGCTCAAGCGCGAGCTGTCCCGCTCCCGGGCGGTGTGGAAGGTGATCGCCTCCGACATGCCGATCGGCCTGGTCGTCCCGGACGGTCAGAACATCGAGGCCGTCGCGCAGGGCGACCCCGGCAAGCCCCTGGGGCGTGAGCTGCAGATCGCCGAGCTGCTGCGGTTCGTCAAGCACCGGCGGATCACGGGCACGGTGTGGCTGACGGCCGACGTGCACCACACCTCGGCACAGCACTACCAGCCGTCGCGGGCCGCCTTCACCGACTTCGAGCCGTTCTGGGAGTTCGTATCGGGCCCGCTGAACGCCGGTGCCTTCCCGGCGAGCGCGCTCGACGGCACCTTCGGCCCCGACCGGGTGTTCGTGAAGGCGCCGACCACCGCGAACGTCTCGCCGGCCGGTGGCTACCAGTTCTTCGGCGAGGTGGACATCGACGGCGGCAGCGGCGAGCTGACCGTCCGTCTGCGGGAGCAGGACGGCACCGTGCTGTTCACCAAGGTGCTCCAGCCGGGCCTGGTCGGCCAGTGAGGCACGAAGTAAGGTACGGGGCGCAACGTTTGAAGGGTCGATAAAGGGGGCAGGTCACTCCTTTTACCCGCCAGTCACAGTGCGTTCGTGATCACGCAACACGGTTCGGTCACAGTGGGTGCATGACGCGAAAAGTGACTCATGTGACGGACTTGAACGACTGCCGCCCCACCGGCCCGTGGCAGCGGGTCACGGCGGCGGTCCACGCCTGGCGAACACGACGCCACGAACACGCGCCGCCCACGGGCGATACCGGGTCCCCGGCACCGGAGCCGGTGCCGGGGGCGAACACGCTGTGGCGGATGCGGACGACCGTGAAGGACGAGCCGGGCTCCCTTGCGGCCCTGTGCACGGCCCTCGCCGAGCTGCGGGTCGACATCCTCAGCCTGCAGACGCATCCGCTGGCCGAGGGCACGGTCGACGAGTTCCTGCTGCGGGCTCCCGGCGAGCTCGCGGCGTCCGGGATCAGCACGGCGGTGCGGGAGGCCGGCGGCACCGACACCTGGATCGAGCGGGCCGACGCCCACGACCTCGTGGACGCTCCGACCCGGGTTCTGGGACTCGCCGCCCGCACCGCCCTGGACGCCGCTGAACTGCCCCTGGCGCTGCGCCAGTTGCTGGGCCGGTGCACGATCCGTTCCCTGCCCGCGCCGGCCGGCGGCGACCGGGCGTCCGACAGCGTGCCGGTGGAGGGTGCCCTCGACGACACGGTGATGCGGCTGCGCGGCCCGGAAGGCGGAGTGATCGCCGTGGAGCGGCCGTACCTGCCGTTCACACCGACCGAGTTCGCCCGGGCCAGGGCCCTGGTGGAGCTGGACGCCCGGCTCGGTCCGCGCGTCCCGCACGGCCGGGACGTGCTCACGCTGGCCGAGGGCCGTGACATCACGGTGCGCCGGGCCGACACGCGTGACGTGGAGGCCGCGCGGGCGATGCACGAGCGGTGCTCGGACCGCACGCTCAAGCTTCGCTATCACGGGCCCGTCGGTGACGCCGACCGGTATCTCAACCACCTGCTCAGTCCGCGGTTCGGCCGCACGCTCGCGGTGCAGTCGGCGTCGGGGCGGCTTGTGGGTCTCGGTCATCTGCTGTGGGACGGGGACGAGACGGAGATCGCGCTGATCGTCGAGGACGCGTGGCAGCGGCGGGGCGTGGGGACCGAGTTGCTCCGCAGGTTGGTGGGGATGGCTGTCGAGGCCGGCTGCTCGAGTGTGTACGCCGTGACGCAGGCGTCCAACACGGGGATGGTCGCGGCTATGCGGGGGCTCGGGCTTCCTCTCGACTATCAGGTCGAGGAGGGGACTCTGGTGATCACTGCGCGCCTTGGTGACGCTGGTGCGGATCAGGTGGCCGGTCTGGGGAACGCCTCAGCGCCGTAGGGTCGCACGTCCATCGGCGGGTGCGGGTTCGTGGTGGCTTGTCGCGCCCACGCGGCGGAGCCGCAGATCAGCACTGCCCCGCGCCCCTGACGGGGCGTCGCCCAAAGCCGTGTCGAGATCCGACCACAGGTCCTCCACGTCCTCCAGGCCCACCGACATGCGCAACAACCGGTCGCTCACTCCGGCGTCCCTGCGGTCGTCCGCTTCGACGATGCGGTGGCTGATGGACGCCGGGTGCTGGATGAGGGTGTCGACGCTGCCGAGGCTGACGGCGGGGGTGATCAGACGGACGCCTGCGATGACCTCGTGCGGGTCGTCGTGCACCTCGAAGGAGACCATCGCGCCGCCGACGCGCGGATAGTGCACGCGCGCGATCCGCGGGTCGGCGGCGAGGCGGCGGGCGAGTTCGGCCGCGGTGGCGGAGGCGGCCCGGACCCGGACGGGGAGGGTGGACAGCCCGCGCAGCAGGAGGTAGCCGGCCAGCGGATGCAGCACGCCGCCGGTGGCGAACCGCACCTGCCGCAGCCGTCCCGCGAGCTCCTCGTCACAGGCGACGACGCCCGCCAGCACGTCCCCGTGCCCGCCGAGGTACTTGGTCGCGCTGTGCAGCACCAGCCGCGCCCCTGCTCGGCGGGGCGCTGGAGGACAGGTGTGGCGAAGGTGTTGTCCACGAGCAGCGGGACGGATCCGCAGGCGTGGGCCACGGCCCGCAGGTCGACCTCGGCGAGGGTCGGGTTCGCCGGGGACTCCACCAGCACCAGGCCGGTGTCCGGGCGCAGCGCCTCCGTGATGCCGGCCGGGTCGGTCCACGTCACCTCCGAGCCCAGCAGCCCGGCGGTCAGCAGGTGGTCGCTGCAGCCGTAGAGGGGACGTACGGCGACGACGTGGCGCAGTCCCATCGAGGCCCGGACGAGGAGAACCGCGCTCAGCGCCGCCATGCCGCTGGCGAAGGCGACCGCCGCCTCGGTGCCCTCCAGGCGGGCCAGCGCGGTCTCGAAGCGGGCGACGGTCGGGTTGCCGAGGCGCCCGTACACGGGCGGGCCGTCCGGCTCCGCGCCGGTGGCGGCGAACGCGTCGATCCGGGCCGCCTCGGCCCGGCTGTCGTACGACGGGTAGGTGGTGGACAGGTCGATCGGCGGGGCGTGCAGTCCCTGCCGGGCGAGGTCGTCCCGGCCGGCGTGCACGGCCTCGGTGGCGAGTGCTCGCGATGTGGTGCGTAGGTCGTCGTGGGCGCCCATGCTCGCTGTGTCCATGACGGAAGGGTGAACACCGAACGGGCTGTCCGCGGAGAACGCCGTGTTACGTTCGGCACATGGCCGAATCTGTCGTACTGGACCCGGTGGATCTCCACCTGCTGCGGCTGCTGCAGAACGACGCCCGGACGACCTACCGGGATCTCGCCGCGCAGGTCGGGGTCGCGCCGTCGACCTGTCTGGACCGGGTCACCCGGTTGCGCCGGTCGGGCGTGATCCTCGGACACCGGCTCGAGCTCGATCCGGCCAAGCTGGGGCGCGGCCTGGAGGCACTGCTGTCGGTGCAGGTCCGGCCGCACCGGCGGGAGCTGGTCGGGCCGTTCGTGGAGCGGATCCGGGCCCTGCCGGAGTCGCGGACCGTCTTCCATCTGACCGGTCCGGACGACTACCTCGTCCATGTCGCGGTCGCCGACATGGCCGACCTTCAGCGGCTCGTGCTGGACGAGTTCACCTCACGGCGGGAGGTCGCACGCGTGGAGACCCGGCTGATCTTCCAGCAGTGGGAGTGCGGTCCGCTGCTGCCGCCTACGCCCTCGGCTCAATCCGGATGACGTCCGGTGCCCCGCGTACCAGGATGGTCCGCATGTCTGAGATCAAGAGCCCGCTGCCCCGTGAGGTCGCCGACTCCTACGTCGACGAGCTCGTCGCCCTCGACCCGATCACCGGCACGTTCCTCGGCGTGCCGGAGAGTTCGGGCAGGCTGCCCGACACCTCACCCGCGGGCCAGGAGGCGCTCGCGGAGCTGGCGCGCCGGACGCTGGCCCGGCTGGACGAGGCGGAGCGGCAGCCCGGCGCGGACAGCGACATCGAACGCCGCTGCGCGCGGCTGCTGCGCGAGCGGCTCAGCGCCGAGCTCGCCGTGCACGAGGCCGACGAGAGCCTGCGTTCCGTCAGCAACCTGAGCTCGATCGCCCACTCGGTGCGACAGGTGTTCACCGTGACGCCCTCCCAGTCGGAGGAGGACTGGGCGGCGATCGCCGAGCGGCTGCGCGCGGTCCCGGCGGCGCTGGAGGGCTACCGGGAGTCCCTCGCGCTGGGCCTGGAGCGGAAGCTGTACGGCGGGCCGCGCGCCACCGCCACGTTCGTGCGGCAGCTCGGCGAGTGGGCGGACACCGACGGCCAGGGACTCGGCTGGTTCGAGACGTTCGCGGCCACCGGCCCCGATGCCCTGCGGTCCGAACTGGACACAGCGGCCCGTTCGGCCACCGAGGCCGTCGTCCGGCTGCGCGACTGGATGCGGGACGTGTACGCACCGACGGTCGAGGGCGCCCCGGAGGTGGTGGGCCGGGAGCGGTACGCGCGCTGGGTGCGCTACTTCAACGGCACGGACCTCGACCTCGACGAGGCGTACGCGTACGGCTGGTCCGAGTACCACCGCCTCCTCGGCGAGATGAAGACCGAGGCCGAGAAGATCCTGCCGGGCGCGGCCACGCCGTGGGTGGCGCTGGCGCACCTGGACGAGCACGGCACGCACATCGAGGGCGTCGACGAGGTGCGGCAGTGGCTGCAGTCGCTGATGGACGAGGCGATCGACGCGCTCGACGGCACGCACTTCGACCTGGCCGAGCGGGTGCGCCGGGTGGAGTCGCGCATCGCCCCTCCGGGCAGCGCCGCGGCCCCGTACTACACGGAGCCCTCGGACGACTTCTCGCGCCCCGGCTGCACCTGGCTGCCGACCATGGGCAAGACGCGTTTCCCGGTCTACGACCTGGTGTCGACCTGGTACCACGAGGGTGTGCCCGGCCACCACCTCCAGCTGGCCCAGTGGAAGCACGTCGCGGAGAACCTCTCCCGCTACCAGGCCGGTGTCGGCATGGTGAGCGCCAACGCCGAGGGCTGGGCCCTGTACGCGGAGCGGCTCATGGACGAGCTGGGCTTCCTCACGGACCCGGAGCGCCGGCTCGGCTATCTGGACGCGCAGATGATGCGTGCCGTGCGCGTCATCATCGACATCGGCATGCACCTGGAGCTGACGATCCCGGACGACTCACCCTTCCACCCCGGCGAGCGCTGGACGCCCGAGCTGGCGCAGGAGTTCTTCGGCTCGCACAGCAGCCGGCCCGCGGACTTCGTGGAGAGCGAGCTGACCCGCTATCTGTCCATGCCGGGCCAGGCCATCGGCTACAAGCTGGGCGAGCGCGCCTGGCTGCTGGGCCGCGAGAACGCGCGCGAGCGGCACGGCGACGCCTTCGACCCGAAGGCGTGGCACATGGCGGCCCTGTCGCAGGGCTCGCTGGGCCTGGACGACCTGGTCGACGAGTTGTCGCAGCTGTAGCAGCCGCTAGCGCCGGAAGCCGCCCTCGGAGTCGATGACCTGTCCGGTGACCCATTCCGCCTCGTCGGTGGCGAGCCACGCGATGAGACGGGCCGGGTCGTCGGGCATGCCCCACCGTCCGGAGGGGAAGCGGGCGGCTATGGCGTCGTAGTCGTCCCCGGTCATGTAATCCGTGTCGACAGGGCCGGGGTTGACGGTGTTCACGGTGACCGCGTGCTCGGCGAGCGCGGTCGCAAGGGAGCGGGTGACGGAGGCGAGGGCGCCCTTCTGCAGGGCGTAGGCGAGTTCCCAGGGCATGCCGCCGGCGATGTCCTGGCCGGAGGTCATCATCATGACGCGCCCGCCCGGTGTGCGCGGCGGCAGTGCGGTGCGCTGTCGGGCGTAGGCCTGGATCAGCAGGATCACGGAGCGGGTGTCGACCGCCCAGTGCCGGTCGAGCTTCGCCGTGTCGATGTCGTCCAGCGAGCCGTCGAACCCGCTCTGGGCGTGGTTGGCGACGAGGATGTCGAGCCGCCCGCCGAGCGCGTCGGCGGCCCTGCCGATCAGTTCGCCGGGCACGTCCGGGTCGGCCAGGTCACCGGGCCCGGCGACGACCGTGGCGTCGGGATCACCGAGCGCGCCCCGCACGGACTCGACGACGTCCTCGGGCCGGTCGGCACCCCAGGGCATGTCGGCGTCGTGCGGCACGTGGTGATGCAGATAGACACTCGCCCCGTACGCGGCCAGCCGCCGGGCCACGGCATGCCCGATGCCGCCGCGCCGACTGGCGCCGGTCACCAGCGCGGTGCGCCCACGCAGGGGCAGGGGGTCGCGGCGCAGTTCTTCGCGAGTGGGGTGGGGAAGTCGAGGCATGCAGACCATGCTGCCCCGGGCTTCTTGAGCGACGCACGCGAATATCGCCCCTTCAGGGACGCGGGGAACTGCGCGATAAACCACCGAAGACCCGCACCCGCCAACAGCCAACACCCCCACGGTCACCCAGGCGTCAACAGCCGAAGCTGCACCAGGCCCAACCACGTTTCAGGCCCCGGCTGAACCCGAGCCGCCCGAACCGCATAGCGCCCCCGCTCCAGAACCACCCGGACCCCCTCACTCCCCGAGGGATCCGCCCCGGCCACGCCGCATCAAAAAGCAGCACAGCCCGGGCACGTCCCAGAGAACCTCCGGCTCCCACTCCGCCGCGTCGACAGCCACCGGCACGCTCGCCAGCAACTCGTCCTCGGAATTCCCCGCGCACCACCGGACGAACATCCCGCGGTCGGGCAGATACGCCGTCGAGGCGGGCTCGTCCCCAGAACCAGCGCCGTACAGTCGCCGACCGGCAACAGCCCGACGTGCCCGTCCACCTCGCAGGCCCGGTCGTAGTCCGACGCCGTCTCCTCGCCGTCGGCGCCGGCCCAGAACGGCAGAACCGTCTCCGGCACCGCTATCAGCGGCCCGCCGCCCGACTCCACCCACTCCACCGCGCCCGGCTCCGCGTATCGCACCATGGTGCAAGAACCTACAACGCCAATGCGCCAGGCCCTACCGCGGGTTAGGGGGTCCCGACAATCAGCCCGCCGACCCCTGGCTGCCGCGCTGCCGCAGCACCGACCCGGACCGGCCCTTGACGACCTCCAGTTGCGCGTGGATCCGCCGCCGCAGGTCGGCCACATGGCTGACGATGCCGACGCTGCGGTCGCGTTCGCGCAGGGAGTCGAGGACGTCGAGCACCTCGTCGAGGGTCTGGTCGTCGAGGCTGCCGAAGCCCTCGTCGATGAAGAGGGTGTCCAGCCGCACCCCGCCCGCCTCGTCCGTGACGACGTCCGCGAGGCCGAGGGCGAGGGCGAGGGAGGCGAAGAACGTCTCGCCGCCCGACAGCGTCGCCGTGTCGCGCTCGCGGCCGGTCCAGGCGTCGACGACGTGCAGCCCGAGCCCGCTGCGGCCGCGTCCGGTGCGGTCGTCGGAGTGGACGAGGGTGTAACGGCCGGACGACATGCGCCGCAGCCGTACGGTCGCGGCGGCGGCGACCTGTTCCAGCCGGGCCGCGAGCACGTAGGACTCCAGGCGCATCCGGCGTTCGTTGTCGGCGGAGGTGCCGGCGGTGAGGCCGGCCATGCGGGCGACCCGGTCGTACTCCTCCCGCAGCGGTGCCAGTCGGCGTACGGAGGCAGTCGCCCGGGTGGAGAGCCGGTCGAGTTCGGCGCAGCGCCGGGTGGCGGCGTCGTGGGCTGAGGCGGCGTCGCGCACCCGCTGGGCGACGGCGGCAGCGGTCCGCTCCGCGGTCGCCGGGTCGGCGGGCTGCCGCCGGGCCGCGGCGGCGGTGTCGGCCTCGGCGAGGACGGCCCGTACGGCGGCCTCCTCCGTCTGCCAGGCGTCCAGCCGGCGTTGCAGCTCGCGGTGGGCGGCGTCGTCGAGGAGAGCCGCGGACGCGGCCTGCGGGGTTTCGAAGCCGGCGCGGAAGGCGGCGTCGGCGAGCCGGGCGTCGGCGTCCTTGAGCCGGTGTGCGGTGTCCTCGGCGACACGGGCGGCGTCGGCGGCGTCGGTGAGCAGCGCGGCCCGGCGCTCCAGCTGTGCGGCCCGTGCGGCGACGCTGTCCAGGGTGCCTCTGGCCCGGTCCAGCTCCTCCTGCAAAGCGGTCCGTTCGCGGTCCAGCCGTTCCCGGTGACCCACCCGGGAGGCGGTTCGTACGGCGGCCTCCTGCCGGGCGGCGACGCGCCGTTCGTGCTCGTGCCCGGCCTGCCGCAGCCGTTCCTGCGCGGAGTGCAGCCCGGCGGCGGCACCGCGGGCCTGCGCGTACTGCTCCTCCAGCTCCTCCGCTTCCCGCGCGAGTTGCTCGGTGGGCGTGTCACCGGCCTCGGCGGTGGCGGCGGCCAGTGCCTCCCGTACGACGCCGAGCTGCCGCTCGTCCTCGGCGCGCTGTTCGTCGGCGCGCTGGTATGCGGCCAGGGCGTCTTCCTCCGCCTCGCGGTCGACGTGCCCGGCGACCTTGCGGGCGGGGCGGGGTGTTCGGTGGCGCCGCAGACGGCGCAGGGCTCTCCGTCGGTGAGGTTCGCGGCGAGTTCGGCGGCGATGCCGGCCAGGCGCTGTTCCTTCAGTTCCAGCCAGTGCTGTTTGGCCCGTAGCGCCCGCTCCTGGGCCTCGCGGACACGGTCGACGGCCTGGTCGGTGTCGGCGGCGAGCTGGTCGCGCAGCCGGGCGGCCGTCAGCCGCTGCCGCGCGGGCTCGCGCCGTACCGCGAGTTGTTCGGCGAGGGAGGCTGCCTGCTGCGCGGAGTCCACCCGGGCCTGGAGAGCGGTGCGGGTCTCCTCCCAGCCGTCGAGCCAGGCCTCGGCCTCGTGCAGGAGGTCCGCGTCGGCGCGCTCCTGCCGGTCCAGGCCGGCACGTTCGTCGAGGAGTTCCGCCAGCCGTCGCTCGGCGCGGCGGGCGGAGTCCAGTCCGCCCAGTTCCTCGACGGCACGGCGTGCGGCGGTGGCGAGTCCGGCCGCGCCCGCGTCGGCGAAGCTCTCGGGCAGCAGGGCACGGGCGCGTGCCTCGGCGGCGGCCGCCCGCCGGTGCTCCGCCTCGGCGGACTCCCGCAGCTCCAGGGCGGGCGCGACCGCCTCGGCCTTGCGGGCCCGCTCCATGCGCGCCTGGGCCTCCCGGTACGCCCCGGCCCGCTCCTCCAGCCGCGCCGCCCGTTCCCGTGCCTCGGCGAACCTGCGCTGGAGCCGGGCCAGTTCGCGTGCGTCGTCGAGGGCGCGGTCGGCGGCGGCCTGTGCGGACTCGGCGGCGGTGAGCGTGCACGCGGCGACGGTGAGCTGTTCGCGGGCGGTGCTGCGGGCCACGGCGGCCGCGCCCAGCACGGCCTCGGCGAGGCCCGGTTCGCCCGGGGCCAGCTCCGGCAGTTCCATGGCGTCGCCGGCGGCCTGCTGCATGCGATGGGCGTCGGCCAGCAGCTCGGCGTCCCCGTCCCGTACCTGGGCCTCGGTGGCACGCCGGCGTTCGGCGAGGCGTTTCTCGACGTCGGCGAAGCGGCGGGTGTCGAACAGGCGGCCGAGCAGCTTGCCGCGGGCCTCGGCGTCGGCACGCAGGAACCGCGCGAAGTCGCCCTGGGGCAGCAGCACGACCTGGCAGAACTGTTCGCGGCTCATGCCGAGCAGCTGGGTGATCTCCTCGCCGATCTCCTGGTGGGAGCGGCTGAGGTCCTTCCAGGCCCGGCCGTGGTGTCGTACTCGCGCAGCCAGGTCTGGGCCTTGTCCAGCGTCGTGCCGGTCCCGCGCTTCTTGGGGCGTTCCCAGGGCGGCTGGCGGGTGATCTCCAGTCGGCGTCCGGCGACGGTCAGTTCGAGGGCGACCTCGGTGCGGGTGGCCGGCGTGGCGTGGTCGCTGCGCAGGGTCAGGCCCTGTCCGCCGCCCTGCCGGGCCCCCGGCACCGAGCCGTACAGGGCGTAGCACACGGCGTCGAGGACGGAGGTCTTGCCCGCGCCGGTCGGTCCGTGCAGCAGGAACAGTCCGGCCGCGGACAGCTCGTCGAAGTCGACGGTCTGGGTGGCTCCGAAGGGGCCGAAGGCGGTGATCGCGAGCCGGTGCAGCCTCATCGGGCCACCTCCCGTACGGTCTCGTCGGCCCGCACCGCGTCGAACGCGTCCCGCAGCACACCCTGTTCGTGCGTGTCGGGTCCGGCGCCGCGCACATGGGCGACGAAGTCCTCCGCGATCTGCTGGTCGCTGCGGCCGGCGAGCCGCCGGGCGTACGAGACCTCGGGGTCGTCCTCGGCCCGGTCGGGTCGAAGACGAGGCTGAGCGTGTGCGGGAAGCGCTCGGTGAGCCGGGCCATCGGGTCGGCGGGCGGACCGGGTCGGTGAGCGTCGCCTCGACCCACGCCTCCTCGTGCCGCGCGAGTTCCGGGTCGGCGAGCAGGTCCTCCAGCGCGCCCGGATCCGGGCCAGGGGCGCGGTACGGGGCAGTCGACGCGCTCGGCGGCCACGGAGCCGTCGGCGGCCAGGTCGACGAGCCACATGCTCTTGCGATGGGCGGACTCGGAGAAGGAGTAGGGCAGCGGGGAGCCGGAGTAGCGGACGCGGTCGCCGATGGTCTGGCAGCCGTGCAGGTGCCCGAGCGCCACGTAGTCGACGCCGTCGAACACACCGGCCGGCACCGCGGCCACGCCGCCGACGGTGATGTCCCGTTCGCTGTCGCTGGGTTCGCCGCCGGTGACGAAAGCGTGCGCGAGGACGACGGAGCGGGTGCCCGGTGCGCGCGTGGCGAGGTCGGCGCGGACGCGGTCCATGGCGGCGGCGAGCACGGCCTCGTGCCCGGCCTTCTCCACTCCGAACTCGTCCTTGACCAGGGCAGGTTCGAGGTAGGGCAGTCCGTAGAAGGCGACGTCGCCATGGGTGTCGGCCAGCACCACCGGGGTGCCGGCCGCCGAGGCCTCGGTCCGCAGATGGATGCCGGCCCGTCCGATCAGGCCGGCCCCGACGCCGAGGCGGCGGGCCGAGTCGTGGTTCCCGGAGATCATCACGGTCGGCACGCCGAGGCCGGCGAGGCGGTGCAGGGCGTCGTCGAACAGCTCGACGGCGGCGAGCGGCGGCACCGCCCGGTCGTACACGTCGCCCGACACGACGACCGCGTCCACGGCGCGCTCGCGCACGGTCGTGACGAGGTGGCCGATGAAGTCGGCCTGGGCGCCGAGCATGTTCACCCGGTGGAACGAGCGGCCGAGGTGCCAGTCGGACGTGTGCAGCAGCCTCAAGACGCCGCTCCGCCCTGCATGTCTCCCCCTGCTCCCGCTCCACGACCAGCGCGAGCCCGGACGGCTCGCTGTCAGCACGCACCACGCTAACGCGTGCGGGCACCTGGTCCACCACGAACCTCGGCACGCCCCGCACAACCGGCGGCAAATCACCGGAAATGTCCGCGACCGCGCCGCGGAGCGGGTCACTCCGGGCGATGTCGTACTCCCGCATCCACCGGTCGAGGTACAGGGCGGTCTCCAGGCCGTTGCGGTGGAGTTGCGTGTGGAAGTGCCCCTGCGGGAGGTCGAGCAGCCGGGTCAGCTCGGTGACGTCGACCACGTCGAAGGCGGGCGAGGAGCGGTCGACGAGCAGCGCCTGGGTCCGGGCCCGCAGGTCCTTCTCGTAGAGCTGGTCGGCGGTGGTCGGGTAGGGGCTCTTCCGCCGCTCCAGCACGGACCTGGGCACGATGTCGCGGGTGGCGCGCTTGAGGAGGCCCTTGGGGTCGCCGTCGGGTGTCTTGAGGCCCCAGGGCGTGTTGTGCACGTACTCGACCAGCCGGTGGTCGCAGAACGGCACGCGGACCTCCAGTCCGGCGGCCATGCTGAGCCGGTCCTTGCGGTCGAGCAGGGCGGGGAGCCAGCGGGTGAGGTGCAGGTGGCTGACCTCACGCATGCGGCGTTCCGACGGGGAGTCGCCCGGCACGTGCTGGACCTCGGCGAGGGCCTCCTGGTAACGGTCCGCGCGGTACTGCTCGAAGCGGGTGGCCGTCCGGAAGGCCGGGGAGAGCAGTTCCGGGGTGATGAGCTGCATACGGCTGAGCCAGGGGAACATCGGTGTCCGGACGGCGGCCGGGTCGTGGAACCACGCGTAGCCGCCGAAGACCTCGTCGGCCGACTCCCCGGAGAGGGCGACCGTGGAGTGCTCGCGTATCCCGCGGAACAGCAGGTGCAGTGAGGTGTCCACGTCGCCGAAGGTGTACGGCAGGTCGTGGGCGCGCAGGACCGCGTCGCGGTTGGCGTCCCGGGTGAGCTCGTCGGCGGAGAGTTCGATGAGGCGGTGGTCGGTGCCGATGTGCCGTGCGGCTTCGAGGGCGTAGGGGGAGTCGCGCTCGGGCCGGAAGTCGCTGGCCCTGAAGTCGGCTTCGCTGCCGGTGAAGTCCACCGCGAACGACCGCACGGGGGGTTCGCCGGCGCGGGCCTGCACCCGGGCCGCCAGCGCGGTGAGGACCGTGGAGTCCAGGCCGCCGGAGAGCAGGGTGCACAGCGGCACGTCGGTGACCATCTGGCGGGAGACGGTGTCCTCCAGCAGGGCCCGTACGGTGTCGGCCGCGGTGTCGGCGTCGTCCTGGTGCGGCTGCCGCTCCAGGGTCCAGTACCGCTGGATCCGCAGCCCGTCTCGGCCGTAGGACGCCACGCAGCCCGGCGGCACTTCCTCGATGTCCCGGTAGGGGGTGACGCCCGGGGACTTCAGCAGGCCGAGCAGGTCGGCGAGACCCTGGCTGTCGAGCCGGGCGCGGAAGCGCGGGTGGGCGAGGATCGCCTTGGGTTCGGAGCCGAACAGGACGCCGCCCGCGAGGCGTCCGACGTACAGCGGCTTGATGCCGAGCCGGTCGCGCACCAGGAGGAGGCGCTCGGCGCGCTCGTCCCACAGCGCGAAGGCGAACATGCCGTTGAGGCGCCTGACGAAGTCCTGGCCCCACTGGAGGTAGGCCCGCAGGACGACCTCGGTGTCGGAGCGGGTGTGGAAGGTGTGGCCGAACGAACGGAGTTCTTCCCGGAGTTCGCGGAAGTTGTACACCTCGCCGCTGTAGCTGAGCACCACGGCCGGCTTTTGCGCGGTGGGCCGGTCCTGTTCCGCGGGGGCGGCCATGGGCTGCCTGCCACCTTCGATGTCGATGATGGCCAGTCGGCGATGCCCGAGGACGGCGTGGGTGCCGACGTGGATTCCGGCGGCGTCCGGCCCTCGGCAGGCCATGGTCCGCACCATCGGCTCGACGCTGTCCACCTCCCGCGCGAGGTCGCCTCGGACGTCGGCCCAGCCTGCGATTCCGCACATGAGAAAGCTCCAACCGGATTCGGATGAGGGTTGCGGACTGCCGGGTAAAACGGCCTGCGGTATGCGCTCCAACAGGGCGCGAAACCCGCTGTTCGGGTTCGATTAACCGCGACTTCAAAACGCTGCCGGTTTCACATCGGCGCTCGTAGAGACTAGGCCGGGAAATCAACTCGGGCAATGTACTGAGTAGTAGGAGCTTTACGTCACCGCCGAGGTCGTCGATTTTCGGTCGCATATGGCTGGTTGAGGCTCCCGGGACGGTTGCACCGCCTACCTTTAGTGCTATACGTTCGCTGTGGGTCGGGCTCCTGAGACCCGCCAGCAAGCCCTGAGCTGTGGCTTCCCGACCCCTCGCAAGGCTGCCCATCGAGACCGACGTCACGGGCGCGATAAGCGATTAATGAGCGAGGTTCGTGTGATCCTGCACACCGACAAACGCCAGGCATTACTCCGCGAGGCACAGTCCGAGATACGGGAGAATCAAGGCCGCATCCCGGCCGAGGACTTCTACGCCAGAAAGCTCTCCACAGCCTGGCGACGCGCGCACGGAACAAGGGCATACGGGCCCGGTGAGGGCCGGGACGATATCGGGGAGTTCTCCTTGGATCGTTTCCGGGACCTGCCCGTGACCCCGCGACAGTCGCTCAAGGCCGAGCCCCTGCGCTTCGCGGCCGTATCGCCCACGGAGGCCTCGAAGTACTACGAGACCACCGGCACGACGGGACAGCCCACGCCCACCCCGCGCCTGGCCGAGGACACCATCTGGAACACGGTCTCGGTCGCCGAGGCCTGGCGTCCGCTGCTGGGCCCGAGGAGCGTGTGGTGATCCTCCTGCCGTCCGACGTCGTTCCGGTGGCGGATCTGGTCGCCGGGGTCTGCGAGTACCTGGACGTCGCGCACATGCGGGCCTACCCGTTCGCCACGGGCATCACGGGCTGGGACCGGCTGGAGTCGATGTGGCGGGCCTACCGCCCCACCACGGTCTTCGTCGCACCCGGCGTGGCCCTGCAGTTCACCCGGCTGCTGGCGCAGCGCGGGCAGCTGGACGACCTGAGCTCCTCGGTCGACCGGCTGATGCTGCTCGGCGAGGTCAACACCGCGCCCTTCCGCACCCGACTGGGCACGTGGTGGAACGCCGAGGCCTACGACGCCAGTTACGGCAGCACGGAGACCGGCACGCTGGCCGCCGCCTGCGCGCACGGCCGTCAGCACCTGCTGCCCGCCGCCACCTACTTCGAGCTCGCCACACCGAGGGAGTCGTCCCGCTGCACGACCGGGCCGGGCACGACCGGGGGCGGCTCGTCGTCACTCCCCTCAACGCCCACGCCAGGCCCCTGCTGAGGCTCGACACCGGCGACGAGGTGTCCGTCGAGACGGACTGCCCGTGCGGCAGCGCCACGCCCCGGATCACCGTCCACGGCCGCGCGAGCGACGGCCTGCGGGTGCGCGGCGCACCGCTGTCCGTGCGTGCCGTGGAGGAAGTCGTCTACGGCGTGACCGACGCCACCGGCTATCTGCTGGAGGTGGACAGCGAGGGCACCTACGCCCGGCTGCTCCTGGAACGCGGCTTGGGTACCGGCCGCGACCGCGAGCCCGAGGAGTGCCGGCGCGTCCAGGCCAGGTCCGAGGAGTTGCTCGGACTGCGCTGGGACGGAGTGGTGTTCGTCAACTCCCTGCCCGCCAACACCAAGAGCGGCGCCTCGCAGAAGAGCTGGAAGCGGTCCAACATCCGGGAAGTGGAGGTCGCGCGATGACCGCCACCGTGACGAAGCCGGCCCCCACGCGCCGCGGGCCGGGGCGTGTCCGGCGGGGAACCCGACCTGTGGTGCACCTACGCCGCCGTGCGGACCCTGGCCTGGCTGGACCGCGGGGACCGCGTCAGCGACCCGGACGGCACCGCCGCGTATCTGACCGGCCGGCGCAACGCCGACGGCGGCTACGCCTGGAGCCGGGGCATGCTCTCCGACGCCTGGGCCACCTTCTACTGCACCCAGGGGCTGCGCGACATGGGCCGCCCGGTGCCCGGCGTCGAGGGCACGGCCCGCTGGCTGGAGCGCACCTGGTCCGGCGACGCCTACGCGATGCTCCCGGGACAGGCCCCGGACGTCTGGGCCACCCACTTCTCCGCCCGCACGGCCGTCGAGCTGTGCGGCGGCCCGGTGCCCGACCGCGCCCGGCTGCTGGACTGGCTGAGCCGGCTCCAGTGCGACGACGGCGGCCTGAGCTGGTCCCCGAGGACGCCCGGCGCGGCAAGGCCGACGTACGGGCCTGCTACTACGGGGTGATGGCCTGGCGGGCCGCCACGGACAACGGCGCCCTCGGCGCGCCGCCCTGGGACGAGGAGGCGCTCACCGCCTGGCTGCGCGCCCGCCAGGGCGCCGAGGGCGGCTTCCGCTTCGCGCCCGCCGCCGAGGTGCCCTGCCTGTGGGCCACGTACCGGGCCGTGGGCGCGCTCGCGGCGCTCGGCCGGGCCCCGCGTGATCCCGACGGCTGTCACGACTGGGTCATGGGCCTGCGCGGCCCCTCCGGTGCGTTCGTCCGCTGGGAGGGGTACGACGTCGAGGACGTGTGGGCCTCCTTCTGCGCCGTCGGCACGCTCAAGGCGCTCGGCGCGCCGCTCGCCCCCGTCGCCGACGCCGTCACGGCCCGCCTCGCGGAACTGGCCTGCCCGGGCGGCGGCTACACCTACCGGGAGCCGAGGGACGCGGCGGACGCCCTGTCCACGGCCGCCGCCGCGCTCTCGGCCGGCCCCGCCTCCCCGCGCCCGGCGGAGGTGCGCTGGCTGGAGGGCTGCCAACTGCCCAACGAGGGCGGCGTGATGTACATGCCGGGCCGGGGCAGCGAGGTGCGCTGCACCCTGTGGGCCCTGGCGGCCGGAGCGTTCGCCGAGGACCGGGCGGCCCGGCACCGGATCGCCGACTGGCTGGCCGGACTCCAGAACGCCGACGGCGGATTCGGCTACTGGGAAGGACGCGGGTCCGACATGGTGTCCACGGCCGCGGCGGTGGAGACGGCGGCCCTGCTCGGCGGGCCGGACGGTCTCGGTCTGGACCTCGTCGGCGTCCTGGCCTTCGTCGACTCCTGCCGCATCCCGACGGGGAGCCGTTCGCGCACGGCAACGTGCCCGGCGCCGACCCGGGCCTGCGCCCCGCGCTCCAGGCCCAGCGTGTCCGGCTGCTGCTCGGTCCCGGTCTCGCGCCGCCCGCCGAGGCCCGCGAGGCCGTCGAGGTCCTGCTGGCCCGCCACCGGGTACGCGGCGGCGGCTACGCGGGCGAGGGCGACCGTGTCCCCGACCTGCTCTCCACCTACGAGGCCGTGCTGGCGGCCGACCGGGCCGGCCTCGCCCTCGACACCGGGCATGCCGGCGCGTTCGCCGACCGGGTGCGCGGCGCCGAGGGCACCGCGTGGAGCCCGCTGGCCCCGGGCGGCGGAGGTCCCCTCGCCGACTGTCTCGGCACCCTCCTCGCCCGGCGCCTGACCGAGGGTCCCGGGGTGCTGCCGGCCCTGGCCCTCTCCTGAACCACAGAGCCCTGCTACCGGCTTACCGGAGGCCTCGTGCCCACCATCACCATCCGTACCCCCGAACTCCCCGTACCCCGGCGCCGCGCCGTCGCTCTGCGGGTCACCCGCTGGCTCACCGCCCAGGGTGTCCAGGCCGGTCACGTCGTCGTCCGGTTCGAACCCACCGAGGACGGCACCGTCTTCTCCGGCGGAATGCCGGTCGAGGCCCTGCCGGACGAGACGGACGGCACCGGCCCACGCCACGCGTCGGTGACGTGCTGTGTGGGGCCCGACCGCGACGACCTCTTCCGCGACGGGCTGGCCCGCTGCATCACCGAGGCACTGGGCGCGGACGCCCGGACGCCGTTCTGCTACCTGGAGTTCCGCCCCACCTCGCCCTCCGACGTCTACCTCGGCGCGGGCGAACGGCTGAGCAGGGCCGACGGCACGGCCGTGGGGCCCGCACCGGCCACGACCGGCTGAGCCCACCCTCTTCTCCCCCACTGAACGACCTGTTCCACCGGCAAGGAGTACGCCCATGACCACGACCGTCCCCTCCCCCGCTGAGATCCACGACCGCACCCGGTCCGTCCTGGCCACCCGCATCGGCGACGCCTTCACCGACGTGCCCTCCGACGCCGAACTCCAGCAGGCGCTCGGCGAGCGCTACGACAGCCTCACCGCCATGGAGTGCATCTCGGCCATCGAGGGCGAGTTCGGGATCGAGGTGGACTTCGTCGCGGACGACGTCCGCTTCTGGTTCTCCAGCGTCGAGCGGATGGTGCGCTTCACCCACGAGCGTCTGGAGGACTCGGCGGCCCTCGGGCTCGGGAGCTGACCGTGCCGGACATCGCCTTCGCCACCTCCGGCAGCACCGGCCCGCCGGTGACCTGGCTGCGCACCGAGGCCCAGTTACGGGCAGAGGTGAGGCTGGTGCACGAAGCGGTGCTGGGTGCCGCCCGGTTCGGCCGCATCGTCTCCTACGCTCCCCCGGGCCACCTCTACGGCCGGCTGTACGGGCACGAACTGCCCCGGCTCCGGGACGTCCCGGTGACCGGACTCTGGGACGAGCCGCTCACCCTGCCCCGCTCGACGACGGCGTCCCCACCCTGCTGGTCTGCCTGCCCTCCACCTGGCAACTGCTCGCCCGGCACGTCCCGGCCCTGGCGCGGCACGGCCGGGTGACGGCCCTGCACAGCACCGGCCCGGCCACACCCGCGGCCCACCAGGTCGCCGGACGCCTCGCGGAGACCGGCTTCCGGGCGCACGAACTCCTCGGCTCCACCGAGACCGGGGCCGTCGCCCACCGCCCGATCGCCGGGGACCACAGGGACGGTCTGCCCTGGCGACTGCTGCCCGACGTGGAGGCGCTGCCCGGCGCCCTCGCGGACGGCGACGGAACGGCCCGGCGGCTGCGGGTCGCCGGTCCGCGGCTGGCCCGCCGGTCCGGCGCCGCTGCGCCCCCGGACGACTGGGAGTTGCCCGACCTCGTCGCGCCGGTGGGCCCGCGCACCTTCCACCACCTGGGCCGGGCGTCCCGGCTGGTGAAGGTGAACGGGGTGCGCTGCGACCTGGCGCGCGTGGAGGACCTGGCCCGCGCCCGCTGCCCCGGCCTGGACCTCGTCTGCGCGCCCGTGAGCGACCCGGTCCGCGGAGAGCACTACGAGGTGTTCTACGCCGGACCCGAACCGGTCGACCCGGTGGCCCTGCGCCGGCGGCTGGGCCGGCTGCCCTCGGGGCTGCCCGCGCCGCGCGCCGTGCACCGCGTTCCCCGTATCCCCGCAGCGCCACCGGCAAGGTCCTCGCCCACGAGCTCACCGCCGCCCGAACCGCCCAGGAGGCCGAGCATGTCTGACGCCCTCACATCGCAGGACACCACCACCCCCACCCCGCAGGAAGCGATCACCGACTACGCGCGGCAGGCGCGCTGGACCGCCGTGCCGGAGGCACCGGAGACCGGCGCACCGATGTCGTCGCCGTTGCCGGAGCGGGTGACGGCCCGGGCCCGGGGCACGCTGGGCGCCGAGGAGTGGCGTACCGCGGAGGCCACCTGGTCCGACCTGGCGGACGCCCGGTACCGGGCGTGCGTCCAGCGCGCCCCGCTCGGCCCGGACGCCCCGCCGGTGCGCGTGGGCGTGAAGGACACCGTGGACGTGGCCGGCTTCCCCACCAGGCTGGGTCTGCGCGGCCACCGCCACCACGC
The DNA here is from genome assembly GCA_018195615.1 of Streptomyces tuirus. GTDB lineage: Bacteria > Actinomycetota > Actinomycetes > Streptomycetales > Streptomycetaceae > Streptomyces > Streptomyces tuirus_A. Next base: position 1,227,254 of record JAGTPG010000002.1, read on the forward strand.
CGGGGTCTCGAACCCCGCGATCGCCGCCCTGCCGAGCGACCTCGCGACCGTGACCGCCAAGGTCGTCACCACCGAGCTGAACATCGGGGTGGGGTCGGAGTGCGTCAATCCGTACGTTCCGCGGATCGACCCCGGTGGGTCCAGCACCGGCACGGCCGTCTCCGTGGCCGCCGGCATCTGCGACCTCGGCCTCGGCACGGACGTGCTGGGCTCGGTGCGCTGGCCCGCCGGCCAGTGCGGGACGGTGGGCCTGCGGATGACGCAGCGGACCCCACTGCTGGAGGGGGTCTTCCCGCTCTCGCCGCCCATGGACGCCCTCGGCTGGGCCACCCGCAGCGCGGCGGACCTGGCGTACCTGTGGCCGCTCCTCGGACTCGACCGGCTCGGCGCCCAGCGGCCGGCCGGCGAGGGGCCGTACCGGATCGGCGTCGTCGCCGACGTCGACGGGCCCGAGGGCACCTGTGGGCCCGTCATGCGCCGGACGCTGGAGGCGGCCTGCGGGTTCCTGGAGGCGAGCGGCCAGCGGCTCGGCCCGGTCCGGGTCGACGACCTGTGGGCGCTGCGCGGGCCGGCCTGGGAGCTGTGCGCGCGTCAGGCCTGGGACGCCTACCAGCTGTGGCGGCCCTGGGTGCCCGCCGACCTGCACGAGACCACCCGAGGGGCCCTGGAGGTCGGGGCGAAGGTCCAGGACGACCGCTACGCCTGGATCCTGGAGCGCCTGGCACACACCCGCGCCACGGTCGAGGGCGACTTCGACGCCGCGGGCGTGGACGCCTGGCTGCTGCCCCTGGACCCGGCCCCGCCGCCGGACCTCGCCGCCGCCGACGCCCGGGTGTCGACCATCCCGGCGCCGGGGGACCCCGACTACGACCTGCGGGTGGCCTACACACCGCTGGCGAGCTTCGCCGGGCTGCCCGCGCTCACCATGCCGGTCGCCCGGGACGAGCGCGGCGCGCCCTTGTGCGTCCAGCTCATCGCCCGCCGCGACCACGAACCGCTGCTGATCCGGCTGGCCGGGCTGCTGGAAGAAGCTGTCGGCCCGCTCGGCTTCACCCCGAGCTGAAGCGGCGTTCCCCCACACCCGCCGACGCCAGGACGACGGAAGGCACCGATGTCCCTCCCCCGCTCACCCCACGACAGCCGTTCACCCGGCATCCTGGTGGACGACGTGCTGGACCGCGGCAGCGCACCGCTGGAACTGAACGCAGCCGAGCAGGCCCGTATGACGGCCGCCCACCGCACGCTGACCGGCCTCGACGGCTCCCGCCGCGTCTACGGGGTCACCCATGGCTTCGGCCCGCTGGTGGACCACCCCGCCGACCCCGACCCGGCCCGTCAAGGGCTCGGCCTCATCTCCCATTTGGCCACCGGGCAGGGCGAGCCGCTGCCGCCGGACGTGACCCGCACCATGGTCCGGCTCCGGCTGCGCGGCATGGCGCTCGGGCACTCCGGTGTGGCACCGGAGACCTGGCGGCGGCTCGCCGATCTGCTGAACGCGGGCTTCGTCCCCGTGGTGCCGAGCGAGGGCAGTCTGAGTGCCAGCGGCGACCTGGTGCCGCTGGCGCACGCTGCCCTGGCCTTCGCCGGGGAGGACGCGGGCGGCGGTCAGGCCTGGTGCCGGGACGCCGAGGGCGGTTGGCGGCGCGAGGACGCGTCGGCCGTGCTGGCCGCCCTCGGGCTGCCGCCCGCCGTCTGGGAGGCACGGTCGGCGCTCGCCTTCGTCAACGGCAGCAGCGCCTGCCTCGCCCGCGCCCTGCACACGCACCGGGAACTCGGCGCGCTCACCCGGGCCGCCGCCGCGGTAACCGGCCGTACGGCCGCGCTGCTCGGCGCCTCGGGCGAGCCCTACGAGGACGCCCTGCAGCGGGTGCGCAACCAGCCCGGGCAGCGGACGGCCGCCGCGTGGATCCGGGCCGAACGCGCCGCCTCGGGCGCCGGGGCGGACACGGCGCCCGGCCCCGGCCGGCCGTTGCAGGAACGCTATTCGCTGCGGTGTGCCCCGCAGGTCCTGGGAGCCGTGCTGGACCAGCTGGACCTGCAGGGATCGGTCCTGGTCGACGAGGCCGAGGGGTGCAGCGACAACCCCGTCCTCGTCGACGGCACCCTGCTGCACGGCGGCAACTTCCACGCCGCGCCCGTGGTGTTCGCCAGCGAGACGCACGCCTCGTGTGCGCATCAGGTGGCCTATCTGCTGGAGCGGCAGCTCGCCCTGGTGCTGGACCCGGCGGCCAACGGCGGGCTGCCCCCGTTGCTGACGCCCCGGCCCGGTGCCGGGAGCGGCTTCGCCGGCGTGCAGATCGCCGCCAGTTCCCATCTGGGCCGGCTGCGTCAGCTGGGTCATCCGGCGTCCTTCACCGCCGTACCGACCAATCTGCACAACCAGGACCAGGTGCCGCTCGCCCTCAACAGCGCCAACGCCGTCGCCGAGATGACCGAGCGGGCCTGGTGGATCCTCGGCTCGCTGCTCCTCGCGGTGAACCAGCTCGCTCACCTGACCGCGCACCGGGCCCGGCAGGAGCGGCCGCTGTGGCGGGAACTGCGGGCGGGGTTCCCGCCGGTGGACCAGGACCGTCCGCTCGCCGAGGAGATCGTCCGGGCGGCGGAACTGGCCAGGTCCCGTTTCCTGCCGCCCTCCGCCACCGATCCCGACCCCCGCCATGACACCGATGCGGACCCCGACGACACGCGTCCCGACGCCGGCGCGCGCCCCGGGTCCGCCGCCGCGGGAGCCTGCCGCACCGCCGTCGTGTGACGCGGTGCCCGCCGAACCCGGCCCGGGCGCCGGTCCCGCCCCACTCACCCCACCACCGCTTCCCCGGCCCGGCCCCCACGGCCGGACGCCGGCCCGCCCCATGGAGGAAGACCATGACCGCCACGCGCCTGCTGTTGCCGGCCCGTGCCCTGCAGCAGCCCGAATGGGCCTCGCTCGACGAACTCAAGGAAGTGCTGCACTCCCTGGAGGCCAAGCCTCCGCTGGTGGACGCGACCGCCTGCGCCGACCTCACCGCCGAACTGGGGCGGGCCGCCCGAGGTGGGGCCTTCGTGCTCCAGGCCGGGGAGTGCGCCGAGCGGTTCGCCGACGCCAACCCCGAGACCGTCCTGGCCAAGGCAGACGAACTGCACGGGCTGGCCGACGAGTTCACTGACGCCAGTGGTCTGCCCACCGTCCGGATGGGGCGGATCGCCGGGCAGTACGCCAAGCCGCGCTCGAAGCCGACCGAGACCCTGTCCGACGGCACCGTGCTGCCCGTCTACCGCGGGGACGCGGTCAACGCCCCCGAGCCCACCCTGGCGGCCCGCGTCGCGCTCCCGTCCCGGCTGCTGCTGGCCCACCGGAACGCCGGCACCACGCTGAGCACCCTGCTCGAGAGGGACCTGGGCCTGGCCGGGCGGACGGCGCCCCAGCGCACCTACGCGGGACACGAGGCGCTGCTCCTGGAGTACGAGCAGGCCCTGGTGCGCCCCGACGCGGACGGGGGTCGCTACGGCTCCTCCGGGCACTTCCTGTGGATCGGCGACCGGACGCGTCAACCCGACCACCAGCACGTGCAGTTCGCCGCGTCGATCAGCAATCCCGTGGGCGTCAAGATCGGCCCCGAGGCGCCGCCCGAGGAGGTGCGCACGCTGGTGCGGATGCTCGGCGACCCGAGCCGTCCCGGCAGGCTGTCCCTGATCGTGCGCATGGGGCGCGACCGCATCGCCCCGGGGCTGACCGCCGTACTGAGGGCGCTCGGTGAGGAGGCCGCGGGCGGGGCCTGGATCTGCGACCCGATGCACGGCAACACCCGGGTCAACGGCGCCGGGCAGAAGAGCCGCGCGGTCGACGACGTCATGGCGGAGATCGAGGGCTTCGTGTCGACGCTGCACACGCACCGTCTGCGCCCGGCCGGTCTGATGCTGGAGACGGCCCACGCCCCGGTCACCGAGTGCGTCGACACGTCCGAGGAGCTGGCCTCGACCACGCCACTGCCCCGCTACGAGTCGGCCTGCGACCCGCGGCTGAGTCCGCGCCAGGCCCGCGAGGTGGTGACCCGCACCGCGGCACTGCTGTGAGGCCGCGGCCCGGCCGGCACGGCACGGCGCCCGCACGCGCACCGCCGGGACGCTCCGCGACACCCGGGAACGCCCGAGAAGAGAAACAAAGAACCCGAGAACCAGAGAACCCAGAAACCCGAGAAACCAGAGAAGGGGACAGAGCACATGGAGTTCCGCCGGCTCGGCCGGAGCGGCCTCGTGATCAGCGAGATCGCCTACGGCAACTGGATCACCCACGGTGCCCAGATCGACGAGGAGGCGGCGCACGCCTGCGTACGTGCCGCGCTCGACGCGGGCATCACCACCTTCGACACGGCCGACGTGTATTCCGAGACCCGGGCCGAGACCGTGCTCGGCAAGGCGCTCGCCGGTCAGCGGCGCGAGGGCCTGGTGCTCGCCACCAAGGTCTGCCACCCGGTGGGCCCCGGCCCCAACGACCGCGGCCTGTCCCGCAAGCACGTCATCGAGGGCTGCGAGGGCTCACTGCGCCGCCTCGGCACCGACTACGTCGACATCTACTACGCCCACCGCTACGACCCGGCCGTGCCGCTCGAGGAGACCATGCTCGCCTTCGCGGACCTGGTCCGCTCCGGCAAGGTCCTCTACGTCGGCGTCAGCGAGTGGACCGCCGAGCAGATCAGCCGCGCCGCCGGCCTCGCCGGGGAACTGCGCATCCCGCTGGTCGCGAGCCAGCCGCAGTACTCCATGCTGTGGCGGGTCATCGAGTCGCAGGTCGTGCCCGCGTGCGAGCGGGAGGGACTGGGCCAGGTGGTCTGGTCGCCCCTGGCACAGGGCATCCTGAGCGGCAAGTACCTGCCCGGCGCTGCGGCACCCGTGGGCTCCCGGGCGAGCGCCGAGGCCGGCAAGGGCTTCGTCGACATGCTGGTCGGTCACTGGATGAACGACGAGGGAGCGCTGCGGGCCGTCCAGGAGCTGGGCCCGGTCGCCTCCGACCTGGGACTGACGATGAGCCAGCTGGCCATCGCCTGGGTCCTGCAGAACCCGTCCGTCTCGGCGGCCATCATCGGCGCGAGCCGCCCCGAGCAGGTCAAGGAGAACGCCGCGGCCTCCGGCGTCCGCCTGGAGCAGTCGGTGCTGGACCGCATCGACGAGATCCTCTCGGCGTACATCGTGCGGGACCCGGCGAGGACGGGCTGAGCACCGCCCCGGACAACGGGGAGACGAGAAGGGGAAGACGAACGAGGAGAGGAGCAGCACGGCGTGGCCGACACGGACGAGACGGACGACACGGACGGCAGGGACGGCGTACGGGAGTCCGGCACACCGGAGCCGGCCGGGAGGGCGGTGATCGTGACCGGCGGCAGCTGCGGGCTGGGGCGCGAGACCACGCTCCGGCTCGCCGCCCAAGGGTGCGATCTCGCCGTGTGCGGCCGTGACGCGGCCTCGCTGGACACGGTCGCCGAGGAGGTGAGCGCCCGGCACGGCCGCACCGTGCACACCGAGCGGCTGGACGTACTCGACGAGGACGCCCTCGCGGCGTTCGTACGGACCTCGGCCGCCCGGCTCGGCCGGCTGGACGGCCTCGTGACCGTCGCGGGCGGGGTGCGCGGCGCGGACCTGCGCGCCACCGAACCGTTCGACTGGGACCAGACGTGCCGGCTCAACGTCACGCACCCGGCGATCGCGTTGCGCGAGGCCGCCGATCACCTGGCCGGGACGGGGGGCAGTGCCGTGCTGGTCTCCTCGATCTCCGGCTGGAAGCCCGCCCCGCCCGCGCAGTACGCCGCGGCCAAGGCCGCGCAGATCCACATGGCCGCGTCCCTGGCCCGTGAGCTGGGGCCGCGCGGGAACCGGGTCAACTGTGTCTCGCCCGGCTCCATGCTGATCGAGGGCAAGGGCTGGGCCAGGCTCCGGGACGAGGACCCGCGGGCCTACCGCGAGTTCGAGCAGGAGTTCCCCGGCGGCCGTCTGGTCGATCCGCGGGACGTCGCCGAGGTGATCGCCTTCCTGCTCTCGGACCGGGCACGGGCTGTCAACGGCGCGAACATCCCGGTGGACGGCGGCCAGAACGCACCGAGCGCGTACGGCTACTGAGCCGGAGCCGGTGCCCGATCCAGGGGAGCGCCCGGCCGGTTCCCGGCCGGGCTCAGCCCTGTCCCGGCTGGTCCAGGCCCTCGTGTCCCACGTGGGAGACCCCCTGCACCTTCAGCTCGTCCTGCACGTCGTCGAGCAGTTCGCGCAGCAGCTCGGCGAGCTCTTCCCGCCGCTCGGGCCCCAGGCGTTCCAGGAGCTGTGCCTCGCGGGCGAGCACCCGGTCCACCGTGCGCTCCACCAACTCGTGTCCGGCCGGGGTCAGTTCCACCAGGACCGCGCGGCTGCGCCCCGGGGCGGGGCGGCGTGTGACCAGGTCGTCCCGCTCGGCGCGGGCCACGCGCTGGGAGATCGCGCCCGCGGTGACCAGGGAGTGCACGGCCAGGTCCCGGGTGCTCATGGTGTAGGGCGGCCCGCTGCGGCGCAGCACGCTGAGCAGGTCCAGGGTGGCCGGGTCGACCCCGGCCTCGGCGAGCACCCGCCTGCGGTCGTCGCCGAAGTGCTTGGCGAGCTGCCAGATCCTCGTCACCACGCCGATGGAACCCACCGGCGTCTCGGGACGCTCGCGGCTCCAGGCGGCCGCGATCGCGTCCGCCGGGTCGTCCCCCGCCGGCCGGCGATCGCTTCGTTCCGGTGTCCTCATGAGGCCTGCCCTCCACTCACCTGCTACATTTAGATCTGAATTTAGCGCTAAACATACAACGGTGCTTCGGCGCACCCCTCGATCAGCGCACCTTTCGACAACGAGTGGTGATATGCGCACAGTGACAACGAAACCGAGTCCGAAGGCCGGAGCCGAGACCTCCACCACAACCGGCCCTCCCCGCGCCACCGGGCGGGACTGGGCGGGACTCACCGTGGTCCTGCTCGCGATGTTCATGAGCCAGATCGACATGTTCATCGTGAACGTCGCGGCTCCGGGGATCCAGGCGGACCTGAACGCCGGGTTCGGCCAACTCCAGTTCGTGATCGACGGTTACGTGATCGCCTACGCAGCGGGCATGGTAACCGGCGGCCGGCTCGGCGACCGGATCGGCCGCAAGCGCACCTTCCAGTACGGCGTGGCCGCCTTCACCCTGACCTCCCTGCTGTGCGCGCTCGCGCCCAGCCCGGCGACCCTCATCGCGGCCCGGGTGCTCCAGGGCCTGTCGGCCGCGGTGATGACACCGCAGGTGCTCTCGCTCATCCGGGCCGTCTTCGCGCACGAGCGGGACCGTGCCCGCGCGGTCGGCGCCTACGGTGCCTCGATCGGCGCGGGCGTCATCGCCGGCCTGGTCGGCGGCGGCCTGCTGCTCGACCTCGACGTGGCCGGTCTGGGCTGGCGCATGATCTTCCTGATCAATGTGCCGATCGGCGCGGCGATCCTGTGCGCGGCCGTGCCGGCGGTCACCGAGAGCCGCAGCGCCGACCTGCCGCGGCTCGACCTCGTCGGGGTCGTCTTCACCGCCGTGCTGCTGCCGCTGGTGCTCATCCCGCTGATCCTCGGCGGTGAGCACGGCTGGCCGTGGTGGGCGTACGCCTGCTTCGCCCTCAGCGTGGCCGGCTCCTGGGCCTTCCTGCGCTGGGAGCGCCGGGCGGAGTCCCGGGGCGACGATCCGCTGCTGCCGAGCCGGCTGCTGCGAGCGGAGGGCTTCCCGCTCAGCATGGGCACCGTGCTGCTGTTCTTCTCCGGCAACGCCGGGCTGTTCCTGGTGCTCACCTACCACCTCCAGTCGGGCCTCCGGCTGACGCCGCTGGCCGCGAGCATGGTCTTCGTGCCGCTCGGCCTCGGGTTCATCGTCGCGTCCGCTGCCTGCCGGAGGCTCGCCGCCCGGTTCGGGATCGGGGTGTCGGTGGCGGGCGGCCTCGTCATGGCGGCCGGGCTCGCCGCCGTGCCCGCCGTCACGGGCCTGGGCAGCACGAGCCAGGCGATCGGGCTCGCGGCGGTGATGGGAATCTCCGGACTCGGGCAGGGCTTGGTCGTCGCGCCCCTGGTGGACACCGTCCTCGCCCGGGTCCACCCGGACGACGCGGGCGCCGGATCGGGTGTTCTGAACACCGTCACCCAGGCGGGCATGGCCTTCGGTGTAGCGGTCATCGGGGCCCTGTACCGCGGCTTCCTGGGGACCAATCCCCAGGAGCCGGGCCCGGGCACCGGCCTGTCCGGGTTCGCGGACGCCTTCGACCTCACGGCGTACGTCCTCGCGGCGCTCGCCGTGGGCACGGCCCTCCTGGCCGTCCGGCTGGGCCGCGTCCCCGCGAGCACGGAACCGGCGGCGCGTGCGCGCGCCGAGGACGGGGAGGCCCCGACCGCCCGCCCCGCCGAGCCCACGGGCACCGACACGAACCGATAGCCGCACACAGGGCGGCACCGCTGCGCCCCTCGGCCGATCCGGCCGAACGGCTCGGCGGTGCTGTCCGGAGCGCAACGGCCTCGGCGTGCGACGCCGCTGTCTCGCCACGGCATCGGTGTACGCGGAGCTTCGAGGGTGCGCCCGGCCCAGGGCGAGCGCCGCTTCGGTCGCGGAAGCGCGCCACGGCACCCGACGCGCCGCGATCTCGCCGGTGCGCCCAGGCGCCGCGCCGGAGCCGACCGCGCGTCAAACCTCGCCGCACACCTTCCCGCAGCCACGGGCCGATACGCGCCCACGGCGACCGGTGACCGCCCTCAGGCGTCGCCGTAAGCCTCCCCGCCCGGTTCGAAGCCCGCCGTTCCGGCGGTCGTGTCGGCGAGCCAGGCCCGGAAGGTGTCCACGTCGGCGTCCGGGAGCGCGATCTCGATGGTGACCGCCTCCCCGTAGCGCACGTCCCGCACCTCGCGCCCGGTGGTCCGCAGGTCGTTCTCGAGCTTGCCGGCCCGCTGGTGGTCGACGGTCACCGTGGCCAGCCGGAACTTGCGGCGGGTACGGGTGCCGAGGGTGTCGAGCGCCTCGCCGACCGCTCCGCCGTAGGCCCGGATGAGCCCGCCGGCACCGAGCTTGACTCCGCCGAAGTAGCGGGTGACGACGGCGACGACATACCGCATGTCACGGCGCAGCAGCATCTGGAGCATGGGGACTCCGGCGGTGCCGCCGGGTTCGCCGTCGTCGCTCGCCTTCTGGATTGAGGCGTCGGCGCCGATGACGTAGGCCCAGCAGTTGTGGTTGGCGTCCGCGTGCTCCTTGCGGACCGTGGCGATGAAGTCCTGGGCCTCCTGCTCGGTGGCCGCCGGGGCGAGGGCGCACAGGAAGCGGGAGCGGTTGACCTCGGTCTCGTGCACGCCCGCGCGGGCGACCGTGCGGTATTCGTCCTGCATCCGGACAGCCTAGTCCCGGCCTGCGACGCCTCAGCTCAACCGGATCCGCCGAGACCTCCGCTACGCGTGAGCCACGACCTCGCCGGCCGTGACCTGGGGCGGATGGGGCAGCAGCTCGGCAAGGCGCTCCCGGACGAAGTCCCCCGCCCTCTCGGTCGACTCCTCGGCGCCGGCGCGGTCCTGGAAGACACTGGTCGACACCATCACCCCGCCACCGGCATCGACCCAGTAATAAGCCACGAAACCCGGGACCTGACGGAGGAGCGGCACGAACCCCTCGTTCACCCGGCGACCCGCCTCAGCCGGGTCGGTCACCCCTTCGTACTGCCGGATCACTGCGTGCATGGCTGGTCTCCTCGTGGTCGGCAAGGCCGTTCTCCTCAGACGGCGTACCCGCCGCGGCGCGTGTGCCCAGCGCGAGCCCGGCGCAAATCACCGGAAAGGCTCCACGTCCCTGCCTGGCCCCCGGCTACGTCTTCGCGCCCCGGGGCACCGTCACCGACGTGAGCAGCGCGCCGCCGGGCACGAGGTCCCGCCAGGTCGTGCCGCGCCAGGAGAGGGCGGCGATCGCCGAGGTGGGGAACTTGGTGCGGACCCGCTCCAGGGTGTCGTCGAGACCGTCATCGGCGAGCGCCAGGACCAGTTCCTCCAGACCGGGGTTGTGGCCGATCAGCAGCAGTGTCTCCACCTCGGCGGGCACCTCGTGCACGACGGCCAGCAGACCGGCGGGGCTCGCGGCGTACAGACGCCGGTCGTTGCGGACCGGTGGCGGTGTGCCCCACTGGGCGGCGGCCAGGTCCCAGGTCTGGCGGGCGCGTACGGCGGTGGAGCACAGCGCGAGGTCCGGCAGGCAGTCGGCCTCGGCCAGGGCCCGCCCGGCAGCGGGGGCGTCCCGGCGGCCGCGCGGGGCGAGCGGGCGCTCGTGGTCGGCGACGTCCACGGGCCAGGCGGACTTGGCGTGCCGCAGCACGACCAGGCGGCGCAGCGGGTGCGCTCCGGTGCGGTCGTTCATGACGGGAATCCCAGGTCGCGGGTGAGGTCGAGGCCGAGGAGCCGGTCGGCGTAGGCGTACGTCTCGAAACGGGCGCCGTCCGGCAGATCCGGCTCGGTCTCCACCTCGCGCAGTACGTCCAGCACCCGGGGGACGTCCAGGTCGTCCTGCCAGGCGTCCCGCAACCGTCCGCGTACCTCGTCGGGAACGGGCCGCGAGGGTTGCCGCGCCCAGCGGGCGACCGCCCGGCGCCAGCGGGCGAGGGTGGCGCGGGCCTCGTCGAGGACGGCCGCCTCCAGCTGGACGGGAGCGTCGTGATGCCGGGCGAGCAGGGCGAGGCGCAGGACGGCGGGGTCGGTGTCGTCCCCTGTGGCCGGGTTCTCGGGCCCGCCGGGGCGACGTCTATCCGGACACCGTCGGTTGCCGCCCCGCCCTGGACGGCCACATGGATGACCTGGGCCTCGCCCAGCCCGGCACTCACGTCCGGGCTGTCCTCGAACGGCCGGATGCCGAGGGCCGCGGCGCCCGCCCGCAGCTCCGCCTGGCGTCGGTCGCCGGTCAGCAGGGCCCACACCGGTGTGCCGCCGAGCTCCAGGGCCCGGACGAGCACGTCCGCGACGAGCAGCACCCTCAGGTTCGTCGTGTCGAAGCCGGACGCGTGCACCTCGACACGGGTCAGGCCCCGGCGGGCCGGGGCGGCGTCCACGGGCTCGCCGGTACGGGCGTCGATGATGCGCAGCACGAGGCGAGCGTAGGCGCGTCGGCGGGCACGCGCAGGTATGTCCGACGGTTTCTCGCCACCGTGGCGGGATTCACCCTCGTATGGCACGTCCGCCGCTCACGCCGTGCCCAGGAAGCGCACGTGGGGCCGGCGCTCGGGGCCTTCGAGGCTGACGGCGGCCCGTACGCCGTACACCTCGGCGATGAGCTCCTCCGTGAGGACGTCTCCCGGGGGCCGGAGGTGACGACCCGGCCGGCGCTCAGGACGACGACCTGGTCGCAGTACATCGCCGCGAGGTTGAGGTCGTGCAGGGCGACGACGGTGGTGAGCGGCAGGCCTGTGACCAGGGCGAGCAGGTCGAGCTGGTGGTGGATGTCGAGGTGGTTGGTGGGCTCGTCCAGGAGGAGTTCGCGGGGTTCCTGGGCGAGCGCGCGGGCGATCTGCGCCCGCTGGCGTTCACCGCCCGAGAGGGTGTGCCAGGGCTGGTGGGAACGGTCGGCGAGGCCGGTGCGCTCCAGAGCGGCGCGTACCGCCCGCTCGTCGTCCGCCGAGGCGGGCGTCCAGGCGCGGCGGTGCGGAACGCGGCCCAGCCGCACGACGTCCGCGACCGTCAACTCGACCTGTGCGTCGGCCTGTTGCTCGACGACGGCGAGCCGGCGGGCGACGGCACGGCGAGGCAGTTCGCCCAGCGGGGTGCCGTCGAGGGTGACCACCCCGGCGGTCGGCGTGAGCAGGCCGGCCAGCAGCCGCAGCAGCGTGGACTTGCCGGAGCCGTTGGGGCCGAGGACGCCGACCGTGGAGCCGGTCTCCGGCGCGAGGACGACGCCGTCCAGGAGGAGGCGCCCGTCGGCACGACGGCTGACCCGGTCGGCCCGGAGCCCGGCGCCCGCGGACGCCTCCGTCCCGTTCACCGCACCCTCCGCGTCCGGTACAGCACCATCACGAACGCCGGCACGCCGATCAGCGACGTCACGACTCCCACCGGCACCTCCTGCGGGTCCAGGACCGTACGGGCCAGGGTGTCCACCCACACCAGGAACACCGCACCGGCGAGCGCGGTGACCGGCAGCAGCCGCGCGTGGCCGGGACCGGCCAGGGCCCGGGCGGCGTGCGGCAGGACCAGCCCGACGAAGCCGATCGCCCCGGCGGAGCTGACCAGCGCGGCCGTGAGCAGCGCCGTGACGCACAGCAGCACCAGGCGGGTGCGGGTCACGGACACCCCGAGCGCGGCCGCCGCGTCCTGCCCGAAGGCGAAGGCGTCGAGGGCACGGCCGTACGACAGGCACACCACCAGCGCCACCGTCAGGACGGCCGCACACAGCCACACATCGATCCAGCCCGCGCCGCTCAGCGAGCCGAGGAGCCAGAACAGCACGCCCCGGGTCGTCTCGGCGTCGGCGGAGGTCAACACGACGAAGGAGGTGAGCGCCGAGAAGAGCTGCATGGCGGCGACGCCGGCCAGGACGACCCGGTCGGTGGTGCCGCCGAGGGTGTGACTGAGCAGCAGCACCAGCGCGAAGGACAGCAGGGCGCCGACGAACGCGCCGGCGGACAGCGAGACGGCACCGCCGCCGACGCCCAGCACGAGGACCGCGACGGCGCCGGTGGAGGCGCCCGAGGACACCCCGAGCACGAACGGATCGGCGAGCGGGTTGCGCAGCAGCGACTGCATCACCGCCCCGCACACGGCCAGTCCGGCGCCGCACACGGCGGCGAGCAGGGTGCGCGGCAGCCTCAGCTGCCAGACGATCCCGTCCCGGATCGGCGTCAGTTCCGAGGTGCCGATTCCGACATGGGCGGCCACGACGGACCACACGTCGTCGACCCTGATGTCGGCGGGGCCGATGGTGATGGCCACGGCGAGGGACGCGACGAGCGCGACGGCCCCGGCCGCGCCCAGGACGAGCCCGGGTCCGCGACGGGGCCGGGCTGTCCCGGCCGCCGGAGCCACGGCCTCCCGCAGGCCCCGGGCGGTCACTTCACCAGCCCGAACCGGCGCAGTCCGGCCGCCACCCGCTCCACGCCCTCGACCGTGCGGATGGTCGGGTTCATGGCCTGTCCGCTGAGCAGCACGTACCTCTTGTGCCGGACCGCGTCCATGTTCCTGGTGACGGGGTCGGACTCCAGGAAGGCGATCTTCTTCGCGGCCGACTCCGCGGTCTGCGACGTGCGGGTGAGGTCGCCGATGACGAGGACGTCGGGGTCGCGGTCGGCGACCGTCTCCCAGTTGATCTGCGGCCACTCCTCGTGCGTGTCGTCGAAGACGTTCTGCGCGCCCAGGGCCCGGGTGATGATGCCGGGCGCTCCACAACAGCCCGCCATGTAGGGCGACTCGGAGTTGGCGAACCAGTACAGGAGGGTGACGTCGGAGGCGTCGATGCCCCGGGTGGCCTTCGCCATCCGCCGCTGGAGGGAGGCCACGAGCCGGTCGCCGCGTTGCTTCACTCCGAACACGGTCGCCAGGTCCCGTACTTCGCCGTAGACGGCGTCGATGCCCAGGGCCTTGGCGCGTGTGCCGTCGCCGCCCGCCGAGTTGTCCTTGCCGGCGCAGTCGGAGGGGGAGACGTAGGCGGGCACACCGAGTTTCTCGAACTGCTCGCGGGTGGCGACTCCGCCCTTGCCGAGAGTGGAGACGAAGGACGCGGCGACGAAGTCGGGGTTCGCGTCCAGGACCCGTTCGAAGGAGGGGTTGTTGTCGGCGATGCGCGGCACCTTCGCGTCGCCCTTCTCCAGGCCCTTCATCACGGGGTCGGTCCAGGTGGCCGTGCCCGCCATGCGGTCGGCGAGGCCGAGGGAGAGCATGATCTCGGTGGTGCCCTGGTTGAGGGAGACGGCGTGCTGCGGCGGGGCCTGGACGCGGACCGTCCGGCCGCAGTTGTCGAGCGTGACGGCGGCCTTCGCCGGGGTGGCCCGCGAGTCACCACCGCAGCCGGTCAGGAGCAGGGAGCCGGCCACGAGCAGGACGGCGGCACGGGCGGGTCGGGCGAGGGGCACGGAAACCAGTCCTCAGTCGTCGAGGGCTCGAACGCGGAGCCCGGTCGTACGGTGCTCCCCCGCCGCGCGGGGCCGCGGGGGCCGCCAGCAGGTCTTCGGACTCGGGTTCACCCGGTGCGGGGCGCCTTCCCGGACGACTCGCACGCCGTCCAGTGGCCGAGGCCCCGCCCGTCCCCCTCACCGCTGCGCGTCAGTTCCGGATTCGCACCGGATTCCCTGACCCACGTACATGGGTTCGACTGGCGTCGGCAAGTTATCACGGGGGCCGCCGGGGAATCACCGCGCACCGTGCCTCGTTGTGCGGAGAACAGCTCGTCCACGACTTCCGAGGAGGCCGCCGGTGTACGGCGACGACGCAACGGTCCGCACCATCCTCACCGAGCTCGGCGACACCTGGGCCGTGGTGGGCCTGTCGTCGAACCAGCGGCGCGCGGCGTACGGCGTCGCCGCCGTGCTCCAGCGCTACGGCAAGCGAGTCGTGCCGGTGCACCCGAAGGCTGAGACGGTCCACGGCGAGCGGGGATACGCCAATCTGGCGGACATCCCCTTCGACGTGGACGTCGTGGACGTGTTCGTGAACAGCGACCTCGCCGGAGCCGTCGCGGACGAAGCGGTCGCGAAGGGCGCGAAGGCCGTGTGGTTCCAGCTCGGCGTCGTCGACGCGGCGGCGTACGACCGGACCCGTGCCGCGGGCCTGGAGATGGTGATGGACCGCTGCCCGGCGATCGAGATCCCACGACTTCCTCAGCGCCGCGTACAGAATTCCTGAAGCGAAGTCCAGGAAACACCCGCGCCCGGTCAAGGCTGCACAATCCGCCTTCTGCCGCCGGCTGACCGATTCCTAATCTGAGGCCTCTTGCTCGCCGGACTCCCCGAGTTCACTGATGAGAGGCCCTCGATTCATGGAAAGAGACGGCCTGCGCCGCGACGTCGGGCTGATCGGGCTCATGTGGGCGTCGGTCGGTTCGATCATCGGTTCCGGCTGGCTGTACGGCGCCGAGAAGGCGGTCGTGGCGGCCGGTCCCGCGGCGATCCTGTCCTGGCTCATCGGCGCGGTGGCGATCGTGCTGCTGGCGCTGGTGCACGCTGAACTCGGCGGCATGTTCCCGGTCGCGGGCGGCACGGCACGCTATCCGCACTACGCGTTCGGCGGGCTGGCCGGCATGTCCTTCGGCTGGTTCTCCTGGCTCCAGGCGGCGACCGTGGCACCGATCGAGGTCGAGGCCATGATCGGTTACGCGGGACACTGGCACTGGGCGCAGGGCTTCCAGCACCCGACGGACCAGACGCTGACGACCAGCGGGTTCGTCGTCGCCGTGCTCCTCATGGCCGTGTTCGTCGTCATCAACTTCCTCGGCGTGCGGGTCCTGGCGCACACCAACAGCGCGGCCACCTGGTGGAAGGTGGCCGTGCCGCTGGCCGCGATCTTCGTCATCGCGGCCGGCAACTTCCACCCGGGCAACTTCACGGAGCACGGTTTCGCCCCGTTCGGCGCCCACGGCGTGCTGAGCGCCGTCAGTTCCAGCGGCATCATCTTCGCCCTGCTGGGCTTCGAGCAGGCGATCCAGCTGGCGGGCGAGAGCCGCGACCCGGCGCGGGACCTGCCGCGCGCGACGCTCGGCTCGGTGGCCATCGGAGCCGCGATCTACGTCCTGCTCCAGATCGTCTTCATCGCCGCCCTGCCGCTCACCTCCTTCGAGCACGGCTGGACCGAGCTCAAGTACCCCGGCATCAGCGGACCCTGGGCGGGGCTGGCCACGCTGCTGGGGCTGGGCTGGCTGAGTGTGGTGCTGTACCTGGACGCGGTGGTCTCCCCCGGCGGCACCGGCCTGATCTACACCACGGCCACTTCCCGCGTCTCCTACGGCCTGGCCCGCAACGGCTACGCGCCGAAGATCCTCACCCGCACCGACGCGCGCGGCGTGCCGTGGTTCGGGCTGATCGTCTCCTTCCTGACCGGCGTGCTCTGCTTCCTGCCGTTCCCGAGCTGGCAGCAACTGGTCGGCTTCATCACCTCGGCGAGCGTGCTGATGTACGCGGGCGCCCCGCTGGCGTACGGCGTCTTCGCCGACCGGCTGCCGCACCGCGAGCGCCCCTACCGCCTGCCCGGCGGGAAGGTCGTCGCCCCGCTGTCGTTCGTGGTGGCCGACCTCATCGTCTACTGGTCCACCTGGGACACGCTCTGGCGGCTCGGTGTGGCCATCGTCCTCGGTTACGTCCTGCTCGGCGGGTACGCCTGGTACGCCACGCGCAAGGGCCTGCCCGACGCGCCCCGGCTGGACTGGCGGGCCGCCCAGTGGCTGCCCGTCTACCTCCTGGGCATGGGCGTCATCTCCTGGCAGGGCGGCTTCGGCGGCCAGGGGCACATCGGAATGTGGTGGGACATGCTGCTGGTCGCCGTGTTCTCCCTGGCGATCTACTACTGGGCCAGGGCCTCGGCGTCCCGGCCCGAGGAGATCGAGCGGAGCATCGGGGAAGTGGCCGTCACCGAGGTGCCCGCCCACTGACGACGGCCTCCATAATGACCGGCATGACCCACGCCTCGCCGCTTCCCGACTCCGGCGCCCCGCAACGCTTCCCAGTCGTTGTCGTGGGCGCCGGTCCGGCCGGTCTGACGGTCGGCAACATCCTGCGGGCCGCGTCCGTGGAGTGCCTGGTGCTGGAGACCGAGACCCGCGAGTTCATCGAACAGCGGCCCCGGGCCGGAGTCATCGAGGAATGGGCCGTGCGGGGCCTGGAGAAGCGGGGCCTCGCCCGCAACCTGCTGGATCGCGCGGAGCTGCACACCGCGTGCGAGTTCCGCTTCGGCGGGGAGCGGTACCGGTTCCCGTACGGCGAGCTGACGGGCAGTCACCACTTCGTCTACCCGCAGCCGTTGCTGGTGACGGACCTGGTGCGCGAGTACGCCGACGTACGCGGCGGGCAGATCCGCTTCGGGGTCCGGGACGTGCGGGTGCACGACATCGACACCGACCGCCCGTCGGTGTCGTACGACTGCCCCGGGACGGGTGAACGGCAGGTCGTGCACTGCGCGTTCGTGGCCGGCTGCGACGGGGCGCGCGGAGTGACCCGGGCCTCGCTGCCGCCGGAGCGGGTCACCGTCGCACGGCACGACTACGGCATCGGGTGGCTGGCTCTTCTCGCCGAGGCGCCGCCGTCCGCCGACTGCGTGCTGTTCGGCTGCCACGCGAACGGGTTCGCCGGGCAGATGCCGCGCAGCCCGGAGGTGACCCGCTACTACCTCCAGTGCCCGCCGGGCGACGACCCGGAGAACTGGCCGCACGAGCGCGTGTGGGCCGAGCTCCGGCAGCGGCTCGCGGCGTCCGGTGTGCCGCCGCTGGCGGAGGGCCGGCTGATCGAGAAGCGCGTGCTGGACATGCACGACTACGTGGTCGAGCCGATGGTGCACGGCCGGCTCCACCTCGCCGGCGACGCGGCCCATCTGGTCGCCCCCATCGCGGCCAAGGGCATGAACCTGGCCCTGCATGACGCCTTCCTGCTCGGCGACGCCCTGGTGGCCCAGCTGACCGAAGGGGACGACAGCGGCCTCGGCGGCTATGCGGAGGCGTGCCTGCGGCGGGTGTGGGACTACCAGGAGTTCTCTCAGTGGCTGTCCGAGGTGTACCACGGCGCGGCGTCGGGCGACCCGTTCCGCGCGGGCACCGCGCTCGCCCGGCTGCGCCGCCTGTTCACGTCGCCCGTGGCGGCCGCCGCCTTCGCCGAGCAGTACCTCGGGACGGCCGTGCGGTACTGACTCAGTCGTGCGGGGGCCGGCCGCTGAGGCGGTGGTCGGCCACGTTCAGCGCCTCGTCGACGAGTCGGCGCAGATGGCCGTCGCGGAGTGAGTAGATCACCCGGCGGCCCTCCTTGCGCGTGTTCACCAGGCCCGCCAGGCGCAGTCGCGCCAGGTGCTGACTGACGGCCGGCCTGGCCGCCCCGCACGCCTCCGTGAGCGTGGTGACGTCGGCCTCTCCCCCGGTCAGCGCGTGCAGCAGGGCGAGCCGGGTCCGGTCCCCCAGCAGGGCGAGCAGTTCGGCGGCGAGCGCGAACTGTTCCTCGCCGGGGCTGCGCGGATGCGCATCGTGCGCAGGTGACAGGTGCATGCGTGCGCTCATACGCACATAATGGCCCCGTGGGCGTGCGCACGTCCACCGGCGCGCACCGGAAGGGGATTTACGTGAGCGACCGGCACGAGCACTCTCACTCTCACGGCCACCGGCACGGACACCGGCACGGCCTGCGCCACCGGATGAGCCACCTCCTCACGCCGCACTCCCACGAGAGCGCCGACAAAGTCGACTCCGCGCTGGAATCCTCGGCCCGCGGCATGCGGGCGCTCTGGGTCTCACTGGCGGTGCTCGGCGTCACCGCGCTCGCGCAGGCGGTCGTCGTGGTCGCCTCCGGGTCGGTGGCCCTCCTCGGGGACACCGTGCACAACGCCGCGGACGCGCTGACCGCCGTACCCCTCGGTATCGCCTTCGTGCTGGGCCGGCGCGCCGCGACGCGCCGCTTCACCTACGGCTACGGGCGGGCCGAGGACCTGGCCGGCCTCGCGATCGTGCTGACGATCGCCGCGTCGGCGGCCTTCGCCGGGTGGACGGCCGTGGACCGGCTGCTGGAACCGCGCCCCGTCGAGCACGTACCGGCGGTCGCCGTGGCCGCGCTCGTCGGCTTCGCGGGCAACGAGTGGGTGGCCCGCTACCGCATCCGGGTCGGCCGCGCGATCGGCTCGGCCGCGCTGGTCGCCGACGGGCTCCACGCCCGCACCGACGGGTACACCTCACTGGCCGTGCTGCTCGGCGCGGGAGGGTCGGCCCTGGGCCTGCAACTGGCGGACCCGATCGTCGGGCTCGCGATCACGGCGGCGATCGCGCTGGTGCTGCGGGACGCGGCGCGGGAGGTCTTCCGGCGGGTGCTGGACGCGGTCGACCCGGCCCTGGTGGACCGGGCGGAGCGGGCGCTCGCCGAGGTCGCGGGCGTACGTGGCGTGGGTGAGCTGCGGCTGCGCTGGATCGGTCACCGGCTGCGCGCCGAGGTGGCGGTCGTGGTGGACGGCGACGTGACGGTACGCGAGGCCCACCGCATCGCCGTGGACGCCGAGCACGCGCTGCTGCACGCCGTACCGCGGCTGACCGCGGCCCTGGTCCACGCCGATCCGGAACCGGCCCCGGGCGAGGCGGATCCGCATCTGCCGCTGGCCCACCACGCGGCGGTGTAGGCCAGGGGGCGGCGCGGGTCAGGCGACCCCGAGCCCCTCCAGCACCACCGCGCCCGGCAGTTCCGCGAACGCCTTGCCGGGGACCAGCAGCTTGCCGCGTCGACGGCCGCTGCCGACCAGGACGTACGGCAGGTCGACGACGGCCGCGTCCACCAGCACGGGCCAGCCGTCCGGCAGCCCGAGCGGGGTGATGCCGCCGTACTCCATGCCGGTCTCCCCCGTCGCCGTGTCCATCGCGGCGAACGAGGCCTTACGGGCGCCGAGTTGGCGGCGTACGACCCCGTTCACGTCGACCCGGGTGGTGGACGGCACGACACACGCGGCGAGCGTGGCCTCTCCGCCCCGCTTGCCCGCGACCACCACGCAGTTCGCGGACCGCTCCAGCAGGTCACGGCCGTAGTGCTCCATGAACACGGCGGTGTCGGCCCACTGCGGGTCGGTGTCGACGTAGAGGATCTGGTCGGCGGGGACGCTGCCCCGCCAACGGCGTACGGCGTCGGCGACCGGGCCGGTCAGTTCGTCGAGGCAGGCGGGGGCCGGACGGGCGTCGTCGAAGTGTCCGATGGGTGCGCGCATGGCCGCACGTTAACAACACCGCGCCGCAGCGGAGCGGTCGTCTCAGGACACGGGCGGCACCGAGACGGCCATCATCATCTCCATCGGCACCTCGCCCGTATTGCCGTAGCTGTGCGGGGTGTTGGCCTCGAAGGAGACGCTCGCGCCCGCGGGGACGCGGTGCTCCACGCCGTCGACGGTGAGGGTCAGCTCCCCGGCCGTGACGTGGAGCAGCTCGATGGTGCCGGCGGGGTGCGGGTCCGAGGGGCTGCTCTCGCCGGGCATGAGCCGCCAGTCCCACATCTCCAGCGGGCCGGGCGCCTCGGTGCCCGCGAGCAGCCGGTTGTAGCTGCCGGACTCGGTGTGCCACAGCCGTACGGCCTGCTCGGCGGGGACGATGCGGACCTTCGGGCCCTGCTCGTAGTCGAGGAGGGTGGTGATGCTGACGCCGAGCGCGTCGCCGATCTTGACGACGGTGCCGAGGCTGGGGTTGGTGCGGGCCTGCTCGATCTGGATGAGCATGCCACGACTGACGCCCGCACGGGCGGCGAGCACGTCGAGGGTGAAGCCGCGCACCGCGCGCCAGTGCTTGACGCTGCGCGCCAGGGACTGGGTCAGCAGGTCGAGGTCCGACACATTCCGTCCAATATTTTGTATGACACAGTGCAGCAGGACGCACTATGGTGTGGTTGACCTGATCGTTCACTGAACTGTACTGCGAGGCATCCGCACCATGACAGCGCTCTTCGCCCTGGCCACCAGCCTGCTGTGGGGACTGGCCGACTTCGGCGGCGGGCTGCTGACCCGGCGCACTCCCGCGCTCACGGTGGTCGTGGTGTCGCAGTCCATCACGGTGGTCGTGCTCGGCGCGGTCGTGGTGGCGACCGGCGGCTGGAGCGAGGCGGGACCGCAGCTGTGGTTCGCCGTGGCCGCCGGTCTGGTCGGGCCGGTGGCGATGCTCGCCTTCTACAAGGCGCTCGCGCTCGGACCGATGGGTGTGGTCTCGCCGCTGGGCTCGGTCGGGGTGGCCGTGCCGGTCGGCGTGGGCCTGGTGCTGGGCGAACGCCCGGGTGTGCTGCAGTTCGTCGGCATCCTGGTCGCCGTCGCCGGTGTCTGCCTCGCCGGCGGGCCACAGTTCCGAGGCGCTCCCGTGCAGCGCCAGGCCATCGCCCTGACCCTGCTCGCGGCGTTCGGCTTCGGCGCGGTGATGGCCCTGATCGCCGAGGCGTCCTCCACGCTGACCGGTCTGTTCCTCGCGCTGTTCGTGCAGCGGGTGACGAACGTCTTCGCCGGCGGACTGGCGCTGTACGTGTCGGTGCGACGCGGGGCGCCCGCCCTTCCGGCGGACGGCTTCCCGTGGGGCTCCCTGCCTGCGCTCGCCTTCGTCGGTCTCGCGGACGTCGCCGCGAACGGCACGTACTCGATCGCCGCGCAGCACGGCCCGGTCACCGTCGCCGCCGTGCTCGCCTCCCTGTATCCGGTGGTGACGGCGGTCGCGGCGCGGGGCGTCCTGCGCGAACGGTTGCGGGCGGTGCAGGCCGCGGGGGCGGGACTGGCGCTGGTCGGGACGGTCCTGCTCGCCTCGGGATGAGACGACCGGAGTTCCTCAGGAACCCGACTCCAGCTCGGCGAGTCCGTTCGCCGTCTCCTCGTCGAGCTCCGACAGGGCACGCAACTGCTCGGGCGTGACACCCTCCGGTATCGGCACCGGCGGCGGGGTGCGCAGCGGCGGCTGCCAGCCCTCGGCGGGTGTCCAGCGCCGTACGACGCGGGCCGGCGCGCCCGCCACCACGGCGTGGTCAGGCACCGTGCCCCGGACGACCGCCCCCGCTGCCACCACCACGTTCCGCCCGATCCGGGCCCCGGGCAGAATCACCGCGCCCGTGCCGATCCAGCAGCCGGGCCCGATCTCCACCGGCTCCATCCGCGGCCACTGCTTGCCGATCGGTTCGTGCGGATCGTCGTAGCTGTGGTTCGTCGACGTGACGTAGACGTACGGGCCGAAGTAGCAGTCGCTGCCGATGGTGACCGTCGTGTCGGCGATGACGTGGCTGCCGCGGCCCAGGACGACGCCGTCACCGATGCGCAGGATCGGGTCCGGGCCGAGGTCGAGGTCGGGCATCAGACCCGCGGTGAGGGTGACCTGCTCGCCGATGATGCAGTGGCCGCCGACATGGATCCAGGCTTCGCCGAAGACCGTGCCGAGCGGGAAGGCGAGCCTGGTACCCGTTCCCATCGCGCCGAATCGGTAGCGCCCGGGATGCTCGGCGGTGACGGAGCCCGTGCGCTGCACCCAGGCCCAGCCCGCATGGACGGCGCGCTGCGCGAGGCCCCGCCGCCAGGATGAGAACGTGTTCTTGCGCTTCGGCACGAGTGTCACGGTACTCAGCGGTAGCTCACCTCGTGGCGTCGGAGGCCTGTGATCTTCGCCCCACCGGGTGTCGTACGGTTTGCGCGTTGTCTACGACGTTTTCTGGAGGCGGGCATGGGACAGCGGGCGATGATCACGGGGATCGGCGGCAGGGAGCCTGAGATCGACGAGACGGCGTTCGTGGCGCCGACGGCCTCGGTGATCGGCGGTGTCTCGCTGGGTGCGGGGGCGAGTGTCTGGTACGGGGCCGTACTGCGCGGGGACGTCGAGTCGATCTCCGTCGGGGCGAGCAGCAACGTCCAGGACAACTGCACGTTGCATGCCGACCCGGGGTTTCCTGTGTCGGTGGGTGAGCGGGTGTCCATCGGGCACAACGCGGTGGTGCACGGGGCGACCGTCGAGGACGACTGTCTGATCGGTATGGGGGCGACCGTGTTGAACGGGGCCGTGATCGGGGCCGGGTCGCTGGTCGCCGCGCAGGCGCTCGTTCCGCAGGGGATGGTGGTGCCGCCGGGATCGCTGGTCGCGGGCGTTCCCGCGAAGGTCCGGCGGGAGCTTTCGGAGGAGGAGCGGCAGGGGGTCACCCTCAACGGCACGATGTACGCCGAGTTGGCGAAGGCGCATCGTGAGGTGCATGCGTAGGTTGTTCGGCGGGCGCGGGTCGTGTGTGGCTGGTCGCGCCCACGCGGCGGAGCCGCATAGGGATACAGCCCCGCGCCCCTGGGGAGTCAAGCCTCCGTCGCTTCCAACGTCTGGCCTGCCTTCTTCGCCTTGCGCTTGAGCACCAGCATGGACGTCACACCGACCAGGACCGCCGCCACCAGGCCCAGCCAGGAGAAGCGCTTCAGCCAGGACTCGGCGACGATGCCCACGTAGTAGATGACCGCTGTCGTGCCGCCGGCCCAGACGATGCCGCCGAGGACGTTGGCGATGAGGAACTTCCAGTACGGCATGCGCAGCACCCCGGCGAGGGGGCCCGCGAAGATGCGCAGCAGGGCGACGAAGCGGCCGAAGAAGACGGCCCACATGCCCCACTTCTCGAAGGAGCGCTCGGCGGTAGCGATGTGGCCCTCGCTGAAGTGCTTGGGGAACTTCTTGCCCAGCCAGGCCAGCAGGGGGCGGCCCCCCTTGCGGCCGATGGCGTAGCCGATCGAGTCACCGATGATCGCGCCGGCCGTGGCGCTGGCCCCGAGGACGACGGGATCGATCTCGCCGTGCTGGGAGGCGAGCAGCGCGGAGGAGACCAGGATGATCTCGCCCGGCAGCGGGATGCCCAGGCTTTCCAGGCCGATGACCACTCCCACCAGCGCGTAGACGGCGACAGCGGGTACGGTTTCGAGCCACTCCTGGACGTGCAACGCCGCTTCCCTTCCCTGAGCTTCCCTGCGGGCACGGGAAGCCTACCGGGTTACAGGACGTCCCCCGCGGCTCAGGCGTTCCACGTCCACTCGGCGACCTCGGGCAGGTCGGTGCCGTGCTCCCGGATCCAGGCGTGGTGCCGGGTGCGGGCGTCGGCCATCCGCTGGCGTACGGCCGTGGCACGCACGGCGAGGCCCGGGACGCGGTCGATGACGTCCATGACGAGGCGGTAGCGGTCCAGGTCGTTGCGGACGACCATGTCGAAGGGCGTGGTCGTGGTGCCGGCCTCCTTGTAGCCACGTACGTGCAGGTGCTGGTGGCCCGCGCGGCGGTAGGCGAGGCGGTGGATCAGCCACGGGTAGCCGTGGTAGGCGAAGATCACCGGCTTGTCGGTGGTGAAGAGGCCGTCGTACTCGAAGTCGTTCATGCCGTGCGGGTGCTCCTCCTCGGGGAGCAGCCGGGCGAGATCGACGACGTTGACGACGCGCACCGCCAGCTCGGGCAGGTGCCGGCGGAGCAGGTGCGCGGCGGCCAGGACCTCCTGGGTGGGGACGTCACCGGCGCAGGCCAGCACCACGTCGGGTTCGCGCAAGCCGTCCTCGGTGCCGGCCCAGTCCCAGATTCCGGCGCCGCGGGCGCAGTGCACACGGGCCTCGTCCATCGACAGCCAGTCGAAGCACGGCTGCTTCCCGGCGACGATCACGTTGACGTAGTCACGGCTGCGCAGGGCATGGTCCGCGACGGACAGCAGGGTGTTGGCGTCCGGCGGGAGGTAGACGCGGACGACCTCGGGGCTCTTGTTCAGGACGTGGTCGACGAAGCCGGGGTCCTGGTGGGAGAAGCCGTTGTGGTCCTGC
Organism: Streptomyces tuirus; assembly: GCA_018195615.1. Taxonomy (GTDB): domain Bacteria; phylum Actinomycetota; class Actinomycetes; order Streptomycetales; family Streptomycetaceae; genus Streptomyces; species Streptomyces tuirus_A. Next base: position 1,251,681 of record JAGTPG010000002.1, read on the forward strand.
CGCCACACGTGTGAGGTCAGGAGGTAGTTGAGGGAGGCGATGGGGGCGCGCCAGGGCAGTCGCCGGGAGGTGCGCAGCCATTTGATGTGCTGGTTGACCATGGAGTCGACGATGTGGACGAAGGCCTCGTAGCAGGAGAAAAGGCCGTGCCGTCCGGTGAGCAGGTAGCCCTCGAGCCAGCCCTGGCAGAGGTGTTCGGAGAGGACCTCCATCACCCGGCCGTGCGGGTCCAGGTGCTCGTCGACGGGCAGTGTCCCGGCCTGCCAGGTCTTGCCGCTGGCGTCGAACACGGCCTGAAGCCGGTTGGAGGCGGTCTCGTCCGGGCCGACCAGGCGGAAGTCGCGGCGGGTCTCGGTGTCCCGCATGACCTGGGCGAGGAGGTTGCCGAGCACCCGGGTGGGCTCGTGCATCGTGGTGCCGGGCTTGTCGACGGGGACGGCGAAGTCGTCCAGGGACGGGACCGGCAGGTCGTGGACGAGGAGTCCGCCGTTGGCGTAGGGGGTGGCGCCGAGCCGCCTGGTGCCCTCGGGGACGCAGGCGAGGACGTCGGCGACCGGGCGGCCCTCGGCGTCGAACAGTTCCTCGGGCCGGTACGAGCGCAGCCAGGCCTCCAGCTGCCGCAGGTGTTCCGGGTTGTCCCGGACGCCGGCCAGCGGCACCTGGTGGGAGCGCCAGGTTCCCTCGACCGGCTCACCGTCCACCTCGGCCGGGCCGGTCCAGCCCTTCGGGGTGCGCAGCACGATCACCGGCCAGCTCGGGCGCTCGGTCACGCCCTCCTCGCGTGCGCCGTGCTGTGCCTCGGCGACGCGGTCGAGTGCGGTGTCCATCGCCCGGGCCATGGCGCGGTGGACGGTGGCCGGATCGTCCCCGGTGACGTGGATCGGCTCGTGGCCGTAGCCGCGCAGGAGCGCGTCGAGCTCCTCCTCGGGCAGGCGGGACAGCACGGTCGGGTTGGCGATCTTGTAGCCGTTGAGGTGGAGGATCGGCAGGACGGCACCGTCATGGACGGGGTCGAGGAACTTGTTGGCGTGCCAGGAGCCCGCGAGGGGGCCGGTCTCCGCCTCGCCGTCGCCGATCACGCAGGCGACCAGCAGGCCGGGATGGTCGAGCGCGGCGCCGTAGGCGTGGGCGAGGGAGTAGCCGAGTTCGCCGCCCTCGTGGATCGAGCCGGGCACCTCCGGGGCGACGTGGCTGGGCACGCCGCCGGGGAAGGAGAACTGCCGCAGCAGCAGCTCCATGCCCTGCGCGTCCCGCGTCACGTCCGGGTACTTCTCGGTGTAGCTGCCCTCCAGCCAGGAGTTGGCCAGCACCGACGGCCCGCCGTGGCCCGGGCCCCAGATGCACAGGGCGTCCAGTCCACGGTTCTTGATCACCCGGTTGAGGTGGGTGTGGACGAGGTTGAGGCCGGGTGAGGTACCCCAGTGGCCCAGCAGCCGCGGCTTGATGTGCTCGGGCTGCAGCGGCTCGGTGAGCAGGGGGTTCGCCAGCAGGTAGATCTGACCGGCCGCCAGGTAGTTGGCGGCTCGCCAGTGGGCGTCGAGCCTGCGCAGTTCCTCCTCGGTCAGTGTGGTGCTGCTGTCCTGGCGCGGGGCCTCGGGCATGAGTGACTCCCTGGGTTCTGCGACGGCCTCAGGAGGAGTACCAGTCTGTTCCGGTTCGATGCCAGGCGCCTCTCGGCCACTCGACGTGGACGACAGGCCGTCGCCAGAACCGGCAGCGGGAAATCCGGCCGTTGCCCGAGGCTCCCGGCCTACGGCAGCCCGGCGGAGGGGAGCTTCTCCAGGGCGCTGCCCGCGGTGACGGTGGCGGAACCGGGCAGGTCCGTGCCGGCCGCTGGACGGAGTACGTCGGTGACCGGCGTGCTCACGTCGCCGGGTTCGAGTCCTGGTCCGGCCCCTGATTCCGTCCCTGGTTCGGCCTCACCGCAGCAGTCCACCTGGGCGAACCGTGTCCCGTACCTCTCCCGCGGTGGTTCCCCGGTCCGGGTCCGCGGAGGTTCGGTCCGGTGCCCGGGCCGGGCGCCCTCGTGCGGCTGCTTGTCGTCCCGGCGGCTCTCCCGAGGGGTGTCCTCGGGCGGCTTCTCCCGGGAATCCCCGCCTCGCCGCGGGACACCGCCGGTTCCAGCGCCCAGCGCTGGGCCTTCGATCCGTCGCGGCCGGTGACGATCACGTCCCCGTGCTTTCCGGGGGCGACGGCCAGGCCCTTGTCGCCGCGCGGCAGGAGTTCGCCGCGCACGGTCAGGTCGTAGCGCACGACTCCGGCGTGCACGAGGCAGCCGGCCATCAGTACCGAGCCCTCGGCCGGGTCGGAGTCCAGGCAGAGGGTGGGATCGGCGGTGCTGCGCAGCATGCCGTCGTCCTGGTACGACCACTGCGGGGACCCGGCGGAGCACGCCGTCAGCACGACGCGGGCGTCGGCTCGGCCGTGACCGCCCCGGACGTCGAGGCACAGGCCGGCGTCGAGGTTGCGCAGCCGCCCCCGGCCCACTTCGGCGGCGCTCCCCACCGAGGCGGCCGAGGAGGCTCCCTCACCGTCCGGGGCGACGGAGTGTCCGCTGACCGCTCCCCAGGTGGCCCGGGGTTCGGCGGTACCGACCTCCTCGGTCCAGCCCGGGCGGCGAGCAGGGTCGCGAGCAGTACGAGGGAGGTCACCCCGACCGCGGCGGCCAGCGCCTTGCTGTGCTTCCTCGAGGACCCGAGCCGGCCGCCCGCGGGGAGAGCACGGGCCTGGAGACGGTGGCGGCCACCGGCCGGGGGCGGAGGGAGGGCGTTCGGGCCCCCGCCGCGGCCCGGCCGTGATTCCAGGTAGCGGCGGCCGCCCCAGCCGAGCACGGTCTCGACGAGCAGGTCCTGAAGTCCCCCTCGAAATGGCTGAGTTGCTCGGCGGCGTGACGGCAGTACCGGCAAGCCATGAGATGCCGTTGCACATCCGGCAACAGGGCACCGCCGCGGCGCATGGGAACGTCCAGCAGGCGGTTGTAGTAGCGGCATGCCTGACTCGGCGCGAGTTCCCGGTGCGCCCGCACGCACCCGGCCCGGAATTGCTCGCGCGCCTGCTCCAGCGCGGCCGACGCGGTGCCGGGGTCGACGCCCAGCAGACCAGCCGGTACGGATATGGGTTCCGCCTCCACCTCCGTGTGCCAGAGCAGGCATTGGGAAGCCCCCGGAAGGGCCCGGAATGCGCGCTCGGCGAGGCGTCGCCTTTCGGCTGTCACGGGCCGTGCGGCGCGCAGGCCGCGGGCACCGACGGGTTTGCGGAGTTCCGGCAGCATTCCGGACAGGGCGTCGTCGGCGGCCCACTCCCGGACCGTGTCCCGCACGGCCGCGAGCAGTCGTGGGCGCAGGGCGCCGCCGCCCGGCCCGCCGACTTCACGTCGGAACGCGGCGGCGGCCGCCATCGACGCCGAGTCCTCCGAGGAAGCCAGACAGATCACGGCGTACTCGTGGACCGCCCGCCAGTGCCGCGCGAGCAACAGCGCGACGGCGCGCGGGCCTTCGGCGGGTTCGCCGACCAGGGCGAGAAGATTGCGGTCGGAGTCGGCGGGCCGGGCCCCGGGCGGGGAGCGTACGGCGGCCGTGGGGGGTAAGGGGATTGCACGGAACCATTTCCTTCCAGCCGCAGGACGGCATGCGAATTGCGCGTCCGTCGGAAAGCAGGTGCGTGATTGGTGCATACCTGTGCCGCGTCAGCTGCGGACTCGGCTGTGAGGCGGCTCACTTTCGCACATGCGACTGACAGGTAACAAGGAGTTCGGATGACCCACGTTCAAAACGCGGGAAATTCAGATATGTTACCGGCGGTATCCGCACCGGCATTCGAGGAAACCGCTGGGGCGAGTCTCAAGTTGTGCAGACACAAAGGCGATTGGTCCACGAAATCTCCAACCCCGCAGCCTTCTCCCATGTGGCTCTCGGCGCGCTCTCATCTCCGCGCGCCAGCATGGGCCGCATGATCGCCCCCCCACCCTTCCGCCCCGGCCCGCCCCGTTCGATCCGTCCGCGAGGCGGTCGTCCCGGCCGCCGGCCTCGGCACCCGCTTTCCGCCCGCCATCCAGTACGTCGTCGAGGAGGCGGCAACGGCGGGGCTCGACGACGTCCTGATGGTCACCGGCCGGCACAAGCGGGCCATCTAGGACCACTTCGACCACGCCGTCGAGCTGGAGCAGGCCCTCGCGCCCAAGGGCGACACCGTGCGGCTGGACGGGGTGCGCAACCTGGCGCGGCTGGCGAGCATCCACCACATCCGGCAGGGCGCCCCGCTCGGCCTTGGCCACGCCGTCCTGTGCGCCCGCCGGCACGTCGGCGGCCAGCCCTTCGCGGCTCTCCTCGGCGACGATCTCATCGACCCGCGCGAGACACTGTTCAGCCGGATGCTCGAAGTCCGCGACCACCGACTCGGCAGCGTGGTCGCCCTGATGGAGGTTCCGCCGGAGCTGATCCACCTCTACGGCTGCGCCGCCGTCGAGCCGACCGGCGAGGAGGACGTCGTCCGCGTCACCGGCCCGGCAACACGCCCCGAGCCGCTACCCACCGTCATCGGACGCTACGTCCTGGATCCGGCCGTCTTCGGCGTCCTGGAGCGCACCCCGCCGGGCCGGGGCGGCGAGATTCAGCTGACCGGCGCCCTCCAGGAGCCGGCCGCGGCGGCACCGCGCACGGAGTCGTCTTCAAGGGCGCGGTCTGAGGCGGGCCGAGTGCCCGGCCCGGGTTTCGCACCCCGGCCGGGGCCACTCGCACGCGACAGCGGGCTCAGCCGTTGGGACGAAGGGTCCAGACGACGGTCATCTCACCGGTCACCGCGCCGTCCCCGCGCTGAATGGCGATGGACACCGGGAACTCGGGGCGCTCACCGGCGTCCAGTTCGGCGACGACCTCCGCGGCCGGGCGGCCGAGCGTGGCGGTCGCGGTCACCGGGCCCATCGCCAGCTTCTTGTAGGCGATCTCGGCGCTGACGGCGAGCGGCACGGCCCGCGAGAGCTGGTCCCCGAACGCGGCCAGCACGATCGCCCCGCTCGCGGACTCCCCGAGCGTGAACATCGCACCGGCGTGCGGTCCGCCCACGTGGTTGTGGTAGTCGCTCTGGTCCGGCAGGGACACCACGGCCCGCTCCGGCGAGGTCTCGAGGAACTCGAGGTTCAGGGTCCGGGCCATGGGCACCGTGGCGGCGAGCATCTCGCCGATGGACATCTGATCTGCGCTCATGGCCGAATGTTACTCACGAGTAGAGACGGCTGACCAGGCCGTGTGACGACCGCCGCACCGGTCGTCGTCGCATCCCACCACGCCGCCTCGTCTCCGGGTTGCTACGTCTCCGTCCACGGGCGGTGACCGAATCGTGTCCCTGGCGCGGCTAGGGTTGCTGCCCATGTGGCCAGGACAGCAGCCGCCCGGGGGCGAGCAGAACCCGCAAGCGAACAACCCGTACCAGCAGCCGGGGTACCAGCAGCCGAATCCGTACCAGCAGCCGGGCTATCAGCAGCAGCCCAACCCCTATGGACAGCAGCCGCAGTGGGGCGCTCCCGCTCCGGCCGGCGCGCCGCAGCCGCCGCAGGGCGGTGGCGGGGGCAACCGGACGAAGCTGGTCGCGATCATCGCCGCCACGGCGGTGGTCGTGGCGGCCGGCGTCACCGGCTTCCTGGTGCTGGGCGGCGACAAGGACGACACGGCGGACGGCGGCAGCGGCAAGAACGACAAGAAGAGCACGGCGCCGGCGAGCCCGTCCACGGACTCCAGCGCACCCTCCACCGGCGACAACCCCGCGGCGGCGAGGAGGAGAAGGCCACGATCAAGGGCTGGAAGGTCGTCATCAACCCCAAGTGGGGCACGGCCTTCGACGTCCCGGCGGACTGGGAGGTGGAGTCCCCGACGTCGTCCGTCGGTTTCGAGGACACGAAGTCGGACGACGGCAAGCCGCTGATCGTCATGTCGGCGCCGGCGTTCTACAAGTCCGAGTGGTGCACGAGCGACGACGACAAGGACGGCAGGAGCGAGAGCGAGGCCCTGGCCGGCGCGGGCACCAAGGGCGCGGACGGAGCCAAGAACACCGACGAGGTCGCCGTCAACCAGGTCGCCTGGTGGGTCTACGGCGGTTACACGCAGCCGGACAAGAAGAGCGTCAAGACCGACGACAAGGCCAAGCCCTACACCACCGCCTCGGGTGTGAAGGGCAGCGTCGCCTGGGCCTGGTCGGAGAACACGCCCGCCAAGGGCAAGTGCGCGAGCGACGGCAAGGCGGTCACGTTCGGCTTCAAGAACTCCGCCGGCGACTTCGTCGCGTGGAACTTCTACGGGGCCAAGGGTGTCAAGGAAGAGGTGCCCAAGGAGACCATCCTGAAGATCCTCAGCACGGTCCGGCTGCACGGAGAGCCGACCGGAGGCTGACCGGAAGCCGAACGGGCCCGCCTCTGTCGCAAGGGCCGGGCCCGGCTCACCGGGACCTCAGGGCGATGCCCAAATCGTTTGGCAGGGCGACCCTCGGCGGCGATAGTCAGCCGGTGACGTCCCCCACCTCCTCGCCGAGCTCGCGCCGCCCTGCCTGGGCGGGCCGCAACTACTCCCTGCTGACCGCGGCCGCGGTCGTCACCAACCTGGGCAGCCAGGGCGCCCTCGTCGCGGCGGCGTTCGCCGTGCTCGAAACGGGCGGCGACGGCGGAGACGTGGGCCTGGTCGCGGCGGCGCGGACGCTCCCACTGGTGCTCTTCCTGCTGATCGGCGGCGCCGTCGCGGACCGGCTGCCCCGGCACCGTGTGATGGTCGCGGCCAACGCCCTGAACTGCCTCTCGCAGGCCGTCTTCGCCGCCCTGGTGCTGACCGGTGATCCCGGCTGTGGCAGATGATGCTGCTCGCCGCCCTCGGCGGCACCGGCCAGGCCTTCTTCGGCCCGGCCGCCGAGGGCATGCTGATGTCCTCGGTCGAGGGCGAGCAGGCGGGCCGGGCGTTCGCGGTGTTCCGGATGGCGATGCAGGGCGCGGCCCTGGGCGGTGCCGCGCTCGGCGGTGCCATGGTCGCCGTGATCGGGCCCGGCTGGGTGCTCGCGGCGGACGCGGCGGCCTTCGCCGTCGCCGGGTTGCTGCGGGCCTTCCTCGACGTCGGCCACATCCCGCCGCGCGCACCGGGCAGCGGTCTGCTCGCCGATCTGCGGGAGGGCTGGCGGGAGTTCTCCGGCCGCCCCTGGCTGTGGGCCGTCGTCATCCAGTTCTCCATCGCCAACGCGGTCGTCGCCGCCGCCGACGCGGTCTACGGCCCGCTCGTCGCCCGCGACCACCTCGGCGGCGCGGGCCCCTGGGGGCTCGCATTGGGCGTGTTCGGCGCGGGCACGGTCGCCGGGGCCGTGCTGATGACCCGATGGAAGCCCCGCCGCCTGCTCTTCGCCGGCACTCTCTGCGTGTTCCCCTGGCCCTCCCCTCGGCCGCGCTGGCCGTCCCGGTGCCGATCGGCGTCCTGTACGTGGTGATGTTCGTCGCCGGCGCGACGGTGGAGGTGTTCGGTGTGTCCTGGATGACGGCCCTGCACCAGGAGATCCCGAGGACAAGCTCTCCCGCGTCTCCGCGTACGACTGGTTCGGCTCCGTCGCGCTGGTGCCGCTCGCCACGGCCGCGGCCGGCCCCGCGGAGAACGCCTTCGGCCGCCCGGCGGCGCTGTGGGGCTGCGCCGGACTGGTCGTCCTGGTCACGGCGGCGGCGCTGTGCGTACCGGACGTACGCAACCTCCGCCGCAGGACCGCGCACGTCACGAGCGGCGGGACCACCGGACACGAGTCAGCCGATGCCGAACGCCCCGTCGGGGGGCTCGGGTGACGGCACGGCGTCCGCGTCCCGCACCGCCCGCGCGCCACCGATGAACTCCCGCAGCGCGGCGCCGTGTTCCACCCGGGCGGGAAAGGTGTCCGCGGCGGTGCGCCGGGCCAGGGCGGCGACGTCGACCGGCCGGTGTGCGGCGACGAGCACCGCGTTCCCGAACCGCCGTCCCCGCAGCACGCCGGGCTCGGCGATCAGCACGAGTTCCTCGAACACCGTGCCCAGATTGGCCAGTTGGGAGCGCAGAAAGGCGAAGGGCGCGGCGTCGGGCAGGTTCGCGAGATAGACGCCGCCGTCCCGCAGCACACGCGCGGCCTCGCGGACGTAGTCGACGGACGTCAGATGCGCTGGCACCCGCGAGCCCCCGAACACGTCGGAGACGATCACGTCCGCCGAGTCCGGGGGGCCGCTTTCCAGCCACTCCCGGGCATCCGCCGCGTGCAGCTCGACCCCGGCGCCCTCCGGCAACGGCAGATGCTCGGCCACCAGTTCCAGCAACCCGCGATCGGCCTCGACGACGTCCTGCCGCGACCCCGGCCGGGTCACGGCCACATACCGGGGCAGGGTCAGCGCACCCCCACCGAGATGCAGCACGTCCAACGCGGCCCCCGGCTCCGCCACCACATCCAGCACATGCCCGAGCCGCCGCGCGTACTCGAACTCCAGATGGGTGGGCTCGTCCAGATCGACGTACGACTGCGGCGCCCCGTCGAGCGTCAGCAACCAGGCCCGTTCCCGGTCGACGTCGGGCATCAGCTTGGCAAACCCGTGATCGACGGACCGGGCGACGGGTACAGGCTCGTTCACCCCTTCATTGTGCCTGGGCGCCAACGCCCCCAAGGGGCGCGGGGCGGTGCTGATCTGCGGCTCCGCCGCGTGGGCGGGACCAGCCACGACCGGCCCGCGGCTCCCCACCACCTCAACCCACCGCGGTCACGGTGCCCGCCCCCACAGTCCGCCCGCCCTCACGGATGGCGAACCCGAGCCCCGCTTCCAACGGCACGTCCCGCCCCAGCTCCACGGTCATGACGACCGTGTCACCCGGCCGGGCCACGGCCACGTCACCAAGGTCGACATCCCCCACCACATCCGCCGTACGGATGTAGAACTGCGGCCGATACCCACTGGAAACCGGCGTCGAGCGCCCACCCTCACGCGCGGACAGCACATACACCTGCGCGGTGAAGCGACGACTCGGCACGACACTCCCCGGCGCGGCCACCACATGCCCCGCCGGACGGCATCCCGCGGAACCCCCCGCAACAGCAACGCCACGTTGTCCCCGGCCTGCGCCTCCTCCATCGGCTTGCCGAAGGTCTCCAGCCCGGTCACCACGGTCTCCGCAGCCGCACCGAGCACCTCCACCCAATCGCCGACACGCACGACACCCCGCTCCACCGCCCCGGTCACCACGGTCCCCCGCCCGGTGATGGTCAGCACGTTCTCGACGGACAGCAGGAACGGCGCGTCCAGATACCGCTCCGGCATCGGCACATACGTGTCCACCGCGTCGAGCAGGGCCTCGATCGACGCCGTCCAGCGCGGGTCCCCCTCCAGCGCCTTCAGGCCGGAGACGCGGACGACGGGTACGGAGTCGCCGCCGTAGCCGTGCGCGGTGAGCAGGTCGCGGACCTCCAGCTCGACCAGGTCGGTCAACTCCTCGTCCGCCGCGTCGGCCTTGTTGAGGGCGACGACGATGTGGTCGACGCCCACCTGCCGGGCGAGCAGCACATGTTCGGCCGTCTGCGGCATGATCCCGTCGAGCGCGGAGACGACGAGGATCGCCCCGTCGAGCTGCGCGGCGCCGGTGACCATGTTCTTGACGTAGTCGGCATGGCCCGGCATGTCGACGTGCGCGTAATGCCGGGTGTCGGTCTCGTACTCGACGTGCGCGATGTTGATGGTGATGCCGCGCGCCGCCTCCTCGGGCGCCCGGTCGATCCGGTCGAACGGCACGAACGCGCCGGTGCCGCGGTCGGCGAGGACCTTGGTGATGGCGGCCGTCAAGGTGGTCTTGCCGTGGTCGACATGACCCATCGTGCCGATGTTGAGATGCGGTTTCGTACGGACGTAGGCCGTCTTGGACATGGCTGTACCTCGAAGCGTCTAGTCATGAAGTGGGACCCCGAGGACCTGCCCGACCCTCCCCTTGCGGGGTCCGCCGGACGAACCGGAGAGGGTCAGCTTCGGGCGCCGTCGGCGAAGGCGGTGAGAACGACGGCAGCCTTCGGGGCATCCGTGACCACGGATGCTGCGAGGGCGAAGGCGTGCCGGAACATGACGTCGATCATTGCCGACGCTTTACCGCACGTCGAATGGTTTTCGGTTGACTGCGCGCAAGGTTGTGGTCGACGGCCTGTGACGCTCGTGAGACGAACCATACGGCGATCACACATATTTGTCGGTTAGTGTCACCTGATGCTCGATGCCACCACCCGCTCTGGGGGCACCGCCACGGCCTCTCCCCGGGCCACCACCGCGGAGCTCGCCGTCGCCGTCCCCCGGCAACGCCCGCCTCGCCCGTCGTGTCCACCGGTTTCGCCGCTCGTTGCGTGAGAGTTCTGCTCTCTCCGTGGTCGCGGCTGTCCCTGCTCGTCGCCCTGCTCGCGGCGGGCGCGGGCGCGGTGCTGCTGTTCGAGCCGCAGCGGCTGCTGACACAGGGCTGGCCGCCGCAGCTCGGCGGGGCCGCGGCGGCGGTGGTGTTCGCGGTGGCGTACGGCGTGTGCACCGTGGCGTTCGTGCCGAGGCCGCTGCTGAACCTCGCGGCGGGCGCGCTGTTCGGTTCGCAGCTGGGTCTCGGCGTGTCTCTGGCGGGCACGGTGCTCGGTGCCGGGATCGCCTTCTGCCTCGGCCGGGCGCTGGGCCAGGACGCCCTGCGGCCGCTGCTGCGGGGCGCTGGCTGCAGGCCGTGGACGGCCAGCTCAGCCGGCACGGGTTCCGCTCGATGCTGGCGGTGCGGCTGTTCCCCGGTGTGCCGTTCTGGGCCGCGAACTACTGTGCCTCCGTCTCCCGTATGGGCCTGCTGCCGTTCCTGCTGGCGACGGGTCTGGGCTCGATCCCGAACACCGCCGCCTACGTCGTCGCAGGCGCCCGCGCCTCGACCCCGACGTCTCCGGCGTTCCTGATCGCGCTGGCGTGCATCGCGCTGCCCGCGCTGGCGGGCGTGGTGGTGGCCTGGCGCAAGCGGCACCGCCTGCGCCAGCTCTGACGAACCGTTACGCCACCCCGTCCTCTACAGCCGCTCCAGCACCATGGCGTTGGCGAGCCCGCCTGCCTCGCACATGGTCTGGAGCGCGTACCGGGCGCCCCGTTCCCGCATCGCGTGCACCAACGTCGTCGTCAGACGGGCACCGCTCGCGCCGAGCGGATGGCCGAGCGCGATGGCGCCGCCGTGCACGTTGACCCGGTCGAGGTCGGCACCGGTCTCCTGCTGCCACGCCAGGACGACACTGGCGAACGCCTCGTTGACCTCGAACAGGTCGATGTCGCCGAGCGTCAGTGACGCCCTGCGCAGCACTTTCTCGGTCGCCGGGATCACACCCGTGAGCATCAGCAGCGGGTCGGACCCGGTGACGGCGAAGCTGTGCAGCCGGGCGAGCGGACGCAGCCCGAGCCGGGCCGCCGTCTCGCTGGACGTGATGAGCACCGCCGAGGCCCCGTCATTGATCGGGCTGGCGTTGCCGGCCGTGACGTTCCACTCGATCTGCGGGAACCGCTCGGCGAAGCCGGGGTCGTGGTAGGCGGGCTTGAGCCCGGCGAGGACCTCGGCGGTGCTGCCCGGCCGTACGCACTCGTCGCGCGTGACGCCCTCCAGGGGCGCGACCTCGGCGTCGAAGAGCCCGCTCTCCCAGGCCGCGGCGGCCTTCCGGTGCGAGGAGACGGCGAAGGCGTCCATCTGCTCGCGGGAGATCGACCACTTGGCGGCGATGAGCTCGGCGCTGATGCCCTGCGGTACGAGCCCCTCGGGGTAGCGCTCCGCGACTCCGGGCCCGAAGGGGTCCTGGCCGGCGGATACGTTCGACCACATCGGCACCCGGCTCATCGACTCGACCCCGCACGCCACGACCATGTCGTACGCGCCCGCGAGGACGCCCTGCGCGGCGAAGTGCACGGCCTGCTGGGAGGAGCCGCACTGGCGGTCCACGGTGGTCGCGGGGACGGATTCCGGCAGGCCGGCCGAGAGGACGGCGTAGCGGGTGGTGTTCATGGCCTGCTCGCCGACCTGGTCGACGGTGCCGCCGATGACGTCGTCGATCAGCGCCGGGTCGACGCCGGAGCGCTCGACGAGGGCGCGCAGGGGGTGGGCGAGGAGCTCCACGGGGTGGACGTGCGCGAGGGCGCCGTTCGGCTTGCCCTTGCCGATCGGGGTGCGTACGGCTTCGACGATCACTGCGTCACGCATGAGCGGGCCTCCACGGCTACCAGTCAGTAGGAAATCCGAACTCACCGTAACCCGGTGGGTTGGAAAATCCAACCCTCTTCTAGACTGGCCGCATGGCCGCTCCGAAGGACCCGCGCCCCTGCTCCATCGCCGACACCCTGGCGCTCGTCGGCGAGAAGTACTCCCTGCTCGTGCTCCGGGAGGTGTGCCTCGGCAACGGCCGTTTCGACCAGCTGGTGCGCAACATCGGCGCCCCGCGCGACATCCTCGCCACACGGCTGCGCCGGCTCGTCGACGCCGGGATCCTGGCCAAGCAGCCCTACAGCGAGCGCCCGCAGCGCTTCGAGTACCGGCCCACCCGGGCCGGACTGGAACTGGAGCCGGTGCTGATGACCCTGATGGCGTGGGGCGACCGCCACCTGCGCACGGACGGCGACCGCCCGATGCTCCTCGAACACTCCTGCGGCCAGCCGCTCGCCCCGGTCGTCACCTGCCGGGCCTGCGGCGACGAGGTGCGCCACGAGGACCTCGCGGCCCACCCCCAGACGCCCGGCTGGACGGTGACCGGGCCGACGGCGGCCTGACCCCGGCCGCGGTGCGCCGGGACGGCTTCCAAACCCCTGTGTCCGAGCGGTCATCCGGGGACGCTACGCTTCCCCCTCGGCACACCTGATCACCCGGTCATCACACGGCGGCCCGGTGTGTGCACGTCGTCCGTTCCACGATCGGCACTTGGACTCCGCTACCTCATGTCTTGGTTCGAATCACTCATCCTCGGACTCGTCCAGGGGCTGACCGAGTTCCTTCCCGTCTCCTCCAGCGCGCACCTGCGGCTGACGGCGGCGTTCGCGCAATGGGAGGACCCGGGCGCGGCCTTCACGGCGATCACGCAGATCGGCACCGAGGCGGCCGTGCTGATCTACTTCCGCAAGGACATCGGGCGGATCATCTCGGCGTGGACGCGCTCGCTCACCGACAAGGAGCTGCGCAGCGACCCCGACGCACGGATGGGCTGGCTCGTCATCGTCGGCTCGGTCCCGATCGGTGTGCTGGGTGTGACGCTCAAGGACCAGATCGAGGGCCCGTTCCGCGACCTCCGGATCACCGCGGCGATGCTGATCGGCATGGGCATCGTCCTCGGCGTCGCGGACCGGCTCGCGGCCCGGGACGAGAACGGCGGCCGGCACCGCGCGCCCAAGCAGCGCAAGGCCCTGGAGGACCTGGGCGTCCGGGACGGCCTGATCTACGGCCTCTGCCAGGCCATGGCGCTGATCCCGGGCGTCTCCCGCTCCGGCGCCACCATCAGCGGCGGCCTGTTCATGGGCTACAAGCGGGAGGCCGCGGCCCGCTACTCCTTCCTGCTCGCCATCCCCGCGGTGCTCGCCTCGGGCCTGTTCGAGCTCAAGGACGCGACGGAGGGCGGCCATGTCTCGTGGGGGCCGACGATCTTCGCGACGGCCATCGCCTTCGCGGTCGGCTACGCGGTGATCGCCTGGTTCATGAAGTTCATCTCCACCAAGAGCTTCATGCCGTTCGTCTGGTACCGCATCGCACTCGGAGTGGTCATCATCGTGCTGGTCAGCATGGGTGCGCTGAGCCCCCACGCGGCCGAGTCGGCGGGCTGAACCAGGGCCGTACAGGTAGCGCTATCGAGCATTTCCTAGCGCCTGATTGCAGCACCACGCCATGATCATCTCCCACTCGTCTCCCACCTGGGAGGCGGGACGCACTCCCCTAGGGCGTGTGCGTCCGCAAAGTGAGGGATGACACGGAAGGGCCCGCACGGCTTGCCGTGCGGGCCCTGTTTGTGGCAACTTCAATTGGCCCCGCTCCGGCACCTTGAACTCCTCGATGAACGCAACGAGCGCTTCAACGGCCGGTCGAGTTCGGCCGCGAAGAAAGCCGAGGCCGCCTTGAGGATCTCGTTCGCCCGCCGCAGTTCGGCGTTCTCCGCCTTCAGGCGCTTGATCTCTGCAGCCTCGTCCGAAGTCACGCCCGGACGCCGACCGGCATCGACTTCGGCTTTGCGGACCCAGATCCGCACCGTCTCAGCGGCACCGATCCTCGCCAAGGCCCGACTCCACCCGGTCGATGAGAAGACCGAGATCCTCGCCATGGCCCGGTCGCTGAACATCGCCGGCGCCCACTACGTCGGCCCCGTCGTCATGGCCCACGTCCACGGCGACCTCGCCCTGCCCGTCCAGCGAACCCCGCTCGACGACTACAACCACGAGCTGACCGCCTTGCGTGGCGAGGTCGCCAAGATAGGCCACAACATCAACCAGATCGCCAAGAAGCTCAACTCCGGCGGTCATACACACCCTGTGGACACCGCTCTCCTGGCTCAAGCCGAGGCCACCCTGACCGCGGCCGGCGCCACAGTTCGCCACATCGCGACAGGCGCGAACGAGGCCGTCTCCAAGAGGGCGGCGCGGTGATCGCGAAGATCAGCAGCGGCAAGGACACCGCGGGCCTGATCCGGTACCTGTTCGACACCAAGAGGACCAAGGACCACACTGACCCGCACCTGGTCGCCTCCTGGGACGGCTTCGCCCCCGACCCCGGCCGCACCGACGACTTCGACGCCACGAGGAAGCTCCTCGTGGCCGACCTGGACCTTCACGTCAAGCAGGCCCGGCGGCTCGGCCGCGCACCCGAGAAGCATGTGTGGCACTGCTCGATCCGCGCGGCATCCGAAGACCGCATCCTCAGCGACGAGGTGTGGGCCGACATCGCCCGCCGGGTGGTGGCGGCCACCGGTATCGCACCGGAAGGCGATCCGGACGGATGCCGCTGGGTCGGGACCGGCCGACAGCGCGCTGAGAAGGGCGGGAGCCCGTGTTTTTCGTGACAGCCATTAGTGCATTTGTTGTAACCGGTGCACGTTGTGCACTATTAAGCCATGACCTACGTGATCCATGGCGCCACCGGTGCCCAGGGCGCTCCCGTCGTCACTGCTCTCGCCGCTGCGGGCAAGTCCGTCGTGGCGCTGAGCCGCAACCCGGACGCCGTCGTGGAAGGCGCTCGGGTGCTGCCCGCAAGTAACTCCTCCGTCGCCGATCTGACCGCGGCCTACCGCGGCGCCGACGGAGTCTTCGTCCATCTGCCGGTCGGCGCGGAAGAGGACCGCCTGGCCTCCGCGAACAACATCCTCGCCGCCGTCCGCGAGGCCCGGCCCGCCCGCGCAGTGTTCTCCACCAGCGGTTACGCGACCGACCCCGCCATCGGCGGCGCCGCTGCGGCACTGGCCGCCGGCCTCGCACAGAGCGGGGTCTCCCACGCGGTGATCGCGCCCGAGCTCTACCTCGAGAACCTGCTCATGCCCTACGTCATCGACTCCGCCCGGGAGCGAGGCGTGCTGCCTTACCCGATTCGCGCCGACTTCCCCGTCTCCTGGGCCTCGCACCTCGACATCGCCGACGTCGCGGTGGGCCTGTTCGAGCGCCCGGACGTCACCGGCGTGGTCTCCGTCGGCCAGAACCCGGCGATCACCGGGCCGGACCTGGCCGAGGCGTTCGCCGCCCGGCTCGGGCGGGACGTGGTCTTCGAGCCGCTGGCCCCGAGGACTTCCGCATCTTCGTCGCCCCCCTGATCGGGGAGGGCCCCGCCGCAGGACTCGCGGACGCCTACAAGGCCATGAGCGCGATGCCGGGCCGCCCGATCAAACCGGAGAACTCCGCCCAGAGACTGCTCGACATCACCCCCGGACCACGACCCAGTGGCTGGCCGACATAGGTCTGTGAGGGACAGCCGTTCTCTTCCAGCGCTTCGAGGACTACGCCCAAGCGTTCTCCGGCCAGTACGGCGACACGCGATCAGTATTGGACGATCAGTGTCGTCCTGCGGCGGTCTGTACTTCTCGGCGTGCCGCACACAGAGCTCATCACTCCAGAACCCGATACTCCAGAACCGCTTTCGCCTCGAACCAATGCGGATTGGCGCTCAGAGCCCGGTGCCACCGCGAATGTTGTTCGTCGGCGCGCTTTCGACGGCGTCCGTCCGCACCGGTGCGAGAGATCGCCGGGCGCGGTGGATCTCGTGTGCCACCCGTTCGTTCAGTCACACCCGAGGGCGTCCATGAACACCACACCCGGAGAAGACGATCCCCTCGCCCTTCAACCAAGATCTGTTCGATCTAAGGAGATTTCATGTCCCGGATGCCCCTCATCGACCCGGCCACGGCCACCGGCAAGGCCGCGGAGCAGCTCACCTCGACCCAGCGCGCCCTGGGCGCCACTCCGAACTTCGCCCGGGCCATGGCCAACAGCCCCAGCGCTCTCCAGGGCTACCTCGGACTGTCCACCGCGCTGCGCGAGGGCGTGCTCCCGGCCGGGATGCGCGAGCGCATCGCCCTCGCGATGGCCGAGCTCAACGGCTGCCACTACTGCCTGTCCGCCCACACTCAGCTGGCTCCCCGCCTGGCCAAGCTCACCACCGAGGAGATCGAGGCGGCGAGACGCGGAACCAGCTCCGATCCGAAGGCGGCCGCCGTGCTGCGCCTGGCAGTGGAGATCGCCGGGAACCGGGGCCGGGTCGGCGACGACGCACTCGCCGACGCCCGCGCCGCCGGCCTGACCGATGAGGAGATCGTCGAGGTGATCGCCAACGTGGTCCAGAACCTCTTCACCAACTACCTCAACGAGGTCCTCGACGTCGAGGTCGACTTCCCGCTGGTCACGCCCTACGGGCACGCCGAGGTCTGAGCGCTTACCAAGACACGAGTCCGGCGGTGCCCGTGTTGGGCCGAGAGGAGTTGAGGACGCCGCCGGGTTCCGTCAGGGAGCCGAGATCCATCACGTCGCGGACTTCGGCCGCGGGGTCGGGCGGGCGGGTGCGGCCGGCCTCTGGGGCCCGTCAGCCCGCCGCCCTGTCAGTCGGGTCTGATTCATCGGCCGGCGCCGCTGACCGGTATCGGGGAGTCGTGGTCGGCGATCTGCTCCATCGCCAGACGGTGAGGTGCGCGGTCGCCGACGTCGCCGCCGAGACCGCCACCTGCAAGGCGACGCCGCAGACGCCGCCGGGGTCCGAGTTCCGCTCGAGTACCTGCTTCCCATCTGGCACTGCTTCCTCTGTGCTCACACGTTCCGGTCTCCATGTGTTCATGATCAAGGGAAGCTTCAGTCGCGCTCCTGTTCTTGGGCATCACCTTTTCGGCATCATGATCGACGCGGAACGGCACTGCTCGCCGCGATCGTCTCGCTCCACACCGGCGGCTGCTCAACCTTCGTCATCGTCCCGTCCGCATTCCTGCCGATCATGGAGCGCTGATATATGGACATGTATCGCATGTTCGTCCGTCCGAGGGCACGTCCGGGCACGCCGGTGCGGCCCTCATGGCCCGTTCTGGCGGTGCCATGGCCCGCACGGCCGTCGCCCGGCTCCACCTGGCCCCCGACGCGCACGTGCTCGAAATCGGGTTCGGGCCGGGTCTGGCTCTCCAGCGCCTCGCCGAGGTCGTGGAAGACGGTCGCCTCACCGGCGTCGACCCGTCCGAGGTCATGCATCAGCACGCCACCCGTCGCAACCAGGCCGCAATACGCGACGGACGCCTGATCCTCCTGAAAGCCACCGCTGCGACTCTCCCCCTCGACGACGACACCGTTGACGCCGTCCTGGCCATTGACAACCTGCACTTCTGGCCCGACATCACCGCCGGACTGCGCGAAATCTCCCGAGTCCTGCGTTCCTGCGGACGATTCGTGTGCGCCTTCACCCCACCCTCGGGTGGACCGCCGTACCGGCTTGCCGACGCTGTCGCCGACGCCGGCTACGTCGACATCACCGAAGCCCGTGCCACCCCCGGCTACATCCTCACTGCCACGAACCCCTGAACGGCTGGATACGACGTCCATGCGACGTCCACTTGCCGCGTGCCACGCGGGACGGTCCGGCACGAGGAGCCCTGCAGGCGGAGCGCGGCGATCCGTGGAGAAGCCGGCAGCACGGGACCGCACATCGCTCTAGGTGCACCGCCCGCCACTGGGCCATCCACGCCTTCCTGGTGGGTGGATTCCCCGAACTGGGGTTTCCTCCTGCCGTGGAGACCGTGACCGGAAGGATGGTTGAAGGTCATGGCATTCAGGAAGCGCATCTACGACGCTGAGTTCCGCGAGGGCGCGGTACGGATTGTGACGGAGACCGGGAAGCCGATTCCGGTGGTGGCTGAGGATCTGGGCATCCACCCGGGGACGTTGCACAGCTGGGTGTCGCGGGCGCGGCGCAACGGGTCGCCGTCGTCGGACCGGCCGGTGGCCGAGCCGTCGCCCGGCGGTCGTCTGCGGGAGAACGAGCGGGCGGAGCTGGAGCGTGATGTGTGCAAGCGGTTCGTGGCCTTGTGGGTGAAGTAGCTGAGGCGGACCCGGCTGTGGCGGTCGGGTGATCAGCAGTTGCAGGGCCGGCAGACGATTCCGTACCGCACCGCCTGCCGGACTCTGGGGTGTCCGAGTCGTGGTTCTACAAGTGACGGGATCGTCCGCCGACAGCGCGTGAGGCGCGCCGGCAGCCTGCGACTTCCCTGGTAGCTACACGCTTTCCACTCGCCGGATACGGCGGAATAGAACGATGGCTGTTCGCTGAGCCAGCCCGGCCGAGGAGGTGTACGTCGGCGCCTGCGGCACGGGCGCCTACGGCGACCGCCCAGACGCCGACGAGCCCTATGCCTCCGGGGTTCCGTCCGCCGAGATCCGGCGGAAGCCGAGGTACGGGAGGAGGGATTCGGGAAGGACGATCGAGCCGTCCTGCTGCTGGCACTGATCGAGGAGCGCGGCCAGGGTGCGGCCGATGGGCAGACCGGAGCCGTTGAGCGTGGCCACAAGCTTGGGCTTGCCGTCCTCGCCGCGGGTGCGGATGTTGGCCCGGCGGGCCTGGAACGCGCCGAAGTCGGAGACCGAGGAGATCTCCCGGTAGGTGTTCTGGCTGGGGATCCAGACCTCAAGGTCATAGGTGAGCTGGGCGGAGAAACCCGTGTCGCCGGCGGCCAGCTTGACCACGCGGTAGGCGAGCCCGAGCTCTTTCAGGCACGCCTCGGCGTGGCCGACCATCGGCTCCAGCTCGGCGTCCGCCGTCTCCGGGTAGTCGACGATCTTGGCCATCTCGACCTTGGAGAACTGGTGCTGGCGGATCAGCCCGCGCGTGTCGCGTCCGTACGAGCCCGCCTCCGACCGGAAGCACTGGGTGTGGACGGTGAGGGCCGCAGGCAACTCGGCGCAAAGGCGTCCACTGACCTTCGCGATGGTCATCCTCTCTTCGGCCGGCGCAGCATGAGGGCCGCCATAGCGGCGGTGACGAACAGGCCAGCCGCAGCGAGAGCCACCACGGTCGTGAAGCCGTGGTCGTATGCCTGTTGTGCCGCCCGAAGCAGTGTCTGCGCCGTCTGGGACGGAAGCTGTGCTGTGAGGTGATCGGCACCAGTGAACGATTCCTCAGCCATTGCCTGTTGGCCCGGCCGAGCCCGGGTACCTGCGGCAGGCCGGTCCGGTAGACGGCGGTCAGGATGGTGCCGAGGACAACGATGCCGAGGCCCGCGCCGAGTTCGAAGGACGTCTCCTGGATGGCTGCCGCCTCCCCGGAGCGTTCGGGCTGCGCGGCGCTCATGATGGAGTCGGCGCCCAGGGTCATCACGATGCCGGCGCCGTATCCCGCGCCCAGCAACGGCACGAGCAGCGCTCCGTACTGGGCGGTGTCGCCGACGATGGCCATGGCGGCGAGGGCGGTGGCGAAGAGGGCGAGCGCCCCGGTGAGCGCCCACCGGTTGCCCCAGTGGTTCGCGGCCCAGGGCGCCGTGACCGCACCGACGGCGTTGGCGCCGGCCAGCGGCATCAGCGCGAGTCCGGCGAGCACCGGTGAGTAGTTTCCCACCTGCTGGAACCACTGGGTGAGGAAGAACAGCAGGGCGACGTAGGAGCCGAAGCAGCCGATGACGCACAAGGTGGCAGTGGTGAAGCGGCGTTCGCGGAAGAGGGAGAAGTCCAGCAGCGGCTCGGTGATGTGCCGCTGACGGCGCACGAAGACGTAGAGCAGGACGCTTCCGGTGACGGCTGCGGTGACGATGACGCTGTTCACTCCGGCGTGCTCGCCGGCCTGCTTGAGCGCGTAGACCACGCAGGCCAGGCCGGTGACGGACAGCGCCACACTGGCCAGGTCCCAGCGGCGGGGAACGGGGTTTCGGGACTCGGGGATGACCCGGGCACCGACAGCCAGGAGGGCGACGAGGACGGGGACGTTGATCAGGAAGACCGCGCCCCAGCCCCACTTCGCGGTGACCAGACCGCCGACGAGCGGACCGATCGTGGCGCCGACGCTGTGGGCGGAGGTCCAGATGCCGATGGCGACGGCCCGCTCGCGGTCGTCGGTGAAGACGACCCTGATGATCGCCACCGTGGACGCCATGATCATCGCCGCGCCGACCCGAGTGCGGCGCGCGCGGCGATGAGTTGTGCCGTTGACGTGGAGAAGGCGGCTGCCGCCGAGGCGAGACCGAAGGTGACAAAGCCGCTGAGCACGATCCGGCGTCGGCCGATCCGGTCACCGAGCGTGCCACAGGTCACGAGCAGGGCGGCGAGCGTGAGCGAGTAGACGTCGACGATCCACAGCAGACCGGCAGGGGAGGGCTCGAGCTGTCGGCTGATGCTGGGCACGGCGACGTGCAGCACGGTGAGATCGATACCGCACAGCAGCAGGCTGCCCGAAACCACGGCCAGAACCAGCCACCGCTGCCTCGGCGGCGGGACGGTTGAAAGCTCCGTATGCTCCGTGTCTTTCCTTGCTCGCACCGGTTCGGGTGCCCCTTGGTTGGCATATTCTCAGTTTCAGGACGTACCAACACGGGCCACAAGTACGGTCTTTGGTGCCCCTAGTGCCGCGCTGTATACCAAAGGAGGCCAGGCGTGCGTTCCAGCATCGAAGAAGCACCGGATCATTGCGCCATCGAGTTCGCCATGGAGATGCTCGGGGGCCGTTGGAAACTGGCCATCCTCAAGCAGCTGGTCGCGGGAACCCATCGATTCGGTGAACTGAGGCGTGCACTGCCGGGCATCACCCAGCGCATGCTGACACGCCAGCTACGGGAGCTGGAGGCTGACGGCTTGGTGACGCGGACCGTGTACCGCGAGGTGCCGCCGCGGGTCGAGTATGCGCTCACCGATGTCGGGCACAGCCTGGAGTCCATCACCCACGAGTTGGACAAGTGGGGCCGCTGGTACCGCGAAACAGTACGCCGCGAGGCGCCGTCCGGTCCTTGTCCGCCTGCGTGAGCTGGGCGAAACCCGGACGGCCCAGTGTCACGGTGTCACGCCTGTTCGCGAGACGGGATCTGCGCGGCCGTTTCCCCGGACCGCTCG
This sequence comes from Streptomyces tuirus, assembly GCA_018195615.1. Taxonomy (GTDB): domain Bacteria; phylum Actinomycetota; class Actinomycetes; order Streptomycetales; family Streptomycetaceae; genus Streptomyces; species Streptomyces tuirus_A. The sequence goes on from JAGTPG010000002.1 coordinate 1,273,195, forward strand.
GGCCGGCCGATGCTCACCACGAGCAGCGCCGAAAGGCCGCCGGCCGGGATGAACGGGCGTGCCGGCGACGCCTTCTCCTGCCTTGGAGATCCTTTCACTATGCCCGACCGGTCGGACGCTCGTGGTGAAAGGGCCTCGTTCACCGCGTAGGTTCGCCGGGGTGCTGTCGTTGTGAAGTACTCGATGAAGCAGATGCGCAGCGTGGCGTACTGCGACCCCACGGTATCGACCACTTGGGCATCGTTGAGTGCGCCGGTCTCCAGCGGTTCCCCGGGAATGTGGCTGAGGACCAGGAGCGGCGTCTCGTCGGTGCCATGGGCGCCGCCCTGGAGCAGCAGCTCAGGTGTGCGGAAGCCGAGGTCGAGGTCGGCGAGTGCTGGAGTGCGGCCGCCCGCTCGGGCAACCGGGCGGCCACGCTGGCTGCACCTGCTCACGAGCAGACTGTTGACCGACTGCCGGCCTGCTCGACCGAGGGAAGGCGAAAAGGCCTGCCGACCGGAACGACTGGCTGTCCGAAGGCGACAGCCAGCCGTTCCGGAGCACCGGGGCCGGCGAGACTCACCTTGCAGAGGCACTCCCCAGCCCTGCCCGGGGAGCGAGTCCTTGTGGAGTAGCCCCTGGAAGCGCCAATCGTCCCGCACATGCCCGATGATGTCTTCCAGGGAAATTTCACCCGCGGCGATTTCCAGTGGGTATTTATCCATGTAGTTCACGATGGCTGCTGCCTGGCCGGCGGTTTCTTTCCACGCGGAGCTACGGGCGAACAATGGTTCATATCCGCGGAACTTGTCCAGCTGCTCTCTGGCGCTGTCGAACTGTTTGGTGTGCCAATAGGCGATGGCCAGGCTCCAGCGGACCCGGAAGACATCGTAGTTGTCGATTGTGGAGCGGATTTTTCCTTTGCGGTAGCCGGTCAGTACCTTCTCCAGGAGGACAGTAACGTCATTCCAGCGTTCAGCGTCCTGGTAGAGGGCGGCCAGGTCCAGCGTATGAGTCGTGGTTTCTTGAGCGAGTGGATCACCCGCTTCCAGAAGCTCAAGGGCATCCTCGAAATATCTTGTGCCTTCCTGCAGGCGATCGTGTGTCAGATGGCACATGCCGATGAGGCGAGCGCAGCGGCCCTTATCGAGTGGTTCGGGATGCGTCTGGTATCCATGGTGGGCGAGGGCGAGAGCGTCGTCCTCCCGGTCGAAAATCCAATAGCCGAAGGCAAGCATGAAGGCCACGTCATGGGCGAGCGGATGGTGACTGTCAGTTCCCAGCTCTTCGTGCAATTCCTCAAGACAAAGCAGGGCTTTCTCGTGCTTCCCTTTGTCGATCAACGCCAGAGCCCGCTGGAAGCGTTTCGTAGTCCGGTCCCCTCGGGCGCAGTTGCGGTTACGGAATGCCATGGCTGCCTCCTCGTGTCGCGGCCTTGAGCCGCGCGCGGCTATGACCTGCGACGGAACTGCAGGGGCAAGGTAGACGCCACGCCGGGGACCGGTCCCATGGGGGCGAAGGACGACACAGGACCCGGTGCCCTGGTGGGGTCTTCGAGGGGCATCGCGACCGACCAGACCTGATGGAACCCTGCCCGTGGAGGGGCCCGCCCGTCGTCGGCGCCGGGCTGGGCTTGGCGGTGCTGCGTCGTACGGTTTCGTGATCCTGGTCGGGCCGCCCAGCGTGTGGCGGGCGGGGTCTGTGCTCAGGAGCCGCTTCCGAGTGTCGGTGTTCAGGCCGCCCCGTCGGTGTGGGCTGTGGCTTGAGTAGGATCGAAGCCATGGTGAAGTGGGGTGCTGGTCTGTACGGGGATCCTTGTAGTGGCTGTGGCTTCGGGTGGTCACTGCTCCCTGGGGAAGCTATCCGGATCGTGGAGGAGTTGCCGGCTCGTTGCCACAAGCTTCTGGCAGGACATACGGGCTACGAGCGTCATCCAGATCTGGCGTGGACACCCGCGGCGTATGTCAGCCACATCACCGATAACCTGCGGAACTGGGCTGAACGACTCGCCGGGGCTCGGCTGTCCGGTGTGGTCGAGGTGCCCGGTTATGACCCGGACCTGGTGGCCCAAGCCCGTTGCTACAACGAAATCGCCCCCGCTGCGGCCCTTTGGTCACTGGAACGTGCGGTGGATGCCTGGGCGGAATCGGTGACTGCCGCGCTCCAGGACGGAGTCGTTCTGCAGCACGCCACCCGAGGGGCGCAGCGCGCCGAGGACGTCGCACGCAACAACGCCCACGACGGGCACCACCACCTCTGGGACATCAAGCGCATCCTGCACTACCCCGGAGAACCGGACGCATCCTCGGCATCTGGGCCGGCGACGGGGCGAGGGCGCGAAGTACTGGCTGCACGTGTTCACCGAGCTGAAGAACCGCGGCCTGGACGACGTGCTGATGCTGGTCTGCGACGGGCTCAAGGGCCTTCCCGAGGCCGTGGAGACCGTCTGGCCTCGCACGATTGTCCAGACGTGCGTAGTTCACCTGCTACGCAACTCGTTCCGTTACGCCGCCCGCCAGGACTGGGACAAGGTCGCCAAGGCCCTCAAGCCCGTCTACACCGCACCCAGCGAGGACGCGGCCACGGAGCGGTTCCTGGAGTTCCAGGAGTCCTGGGGCCGGAAGTATCCGGCGATCGTGAAGCTGTGGTCGGACGCCTGGGCCGAGTTCGTGCCCTTCCTCTCCTTCGACGTCGAGATACGCAAGGTCATCTGCAGCACGAACGCGATCGAGAGCGTCAACGCCCGCATCCGCAAAGCCGTCCGCGCCCGCGGACACTTCCCCAACGAGGCCGCCGCCCTCAAATGCGTCTACATGGCGCTGATGAGCCTGGACCCGACAGGGAAGGGCCGCAAGAGGTGGACCATGCGCTGGAAGGCACCCCTGAACGCCTTCCAGATCGCCTTCGAGGGCCGCCTGACCCCGAGCAACAACTGATACCTCAACAACCAAGATCAGCCGTTAAGTTGACACACCCGCAAGTACACGAAGCGGTACACCGAGGAGTTCAAGCGAGACGCGATCGCGCTCGTCGATTCCTCGGGCAAGACGGTAACCGCCGTCGCCCGGGAGCTCGGGATCAGCTCGGAGACCCTGCGCGGGTGGTACCGCCGGGCGAAGGCGGATCGGGGTGAGGGCGAGTCCGGTGAGCTGACCAGCGCCGAGCGCGAGGAACTGCGGAGGCTGCGCAAGGAGGTCCGTGAACAGCAGCAGACGATCGAGATCCTGAGAAAAGCGACCGCCTTCTTCGTGAAGGAGAACGACCGGTGAGCGAGCTGTACCGGTTGATCCATGCGGAGAAGGCGACGTACCCGATCGTCCTGCTGTGCCGGGTGCTGAACGTGGCCCGCTCCTCCTACTACGCCTGGTGCGAGGGCGAGGCCGCCCGCCGCGCTCGGCAGGCTGCCGACGACGCGCTCGCGCACGAGATCACCGTGGTGCACGTCGCCTCCCGCCACACCTATGGCGTCCCGCGCGTCCACGCCGAACTGCGGCGTCTGGGCCGGCGGGTCAACCGCAAGCGCGTTGCCCGTGTGATGCGTGAGCGCGACATCCGAGGCGTCACCCGGCGCAAGAGGCGTTCGCTGACCCGGCCGGACACGAAGGCGAAACCGGCCCCGGACCTGATCGGCCGCGACTTCCACGCCGAGCGGCCCGGGACCAGGCTGGTCGGCGACATCACCTGCCTGCCCACTGCTGAAGGCTGGCTCTACCTCGCTTGCTGGCTCGACCTGGCAACCCGCGAGGTCGTCGGCTACGCCATGGCCGACCACCACCGCGCCGAACTCGTCGTCAACGCCCTCGACATGGCACACGGCCGGACCCACCTGGAGCCCGGCTGCGTCATCCACAGTGATCGCGGAAGCGAGTACACATCCACCCAATTCAGCGATCTCATACGGGAGTTGGGGCTACAGCAGAGCTGCGGGCGCACCGGATCATGCTTCGACAACGCCGCCGCGGAGAGTTTCTGGGCCCTGCTCAAGGAGGAGATCGGAACCCGGACCTGGCCCGACCGGGCCACTGCCCGCGCCGAGGTCTTCACCTTCATCGAGACCTTCTATAACCGCCGCCGCCTGCGCAAGCACAAGATCTTCGGCTACCTCACCCCGGCCGAAACCAGGCAGCGGCACCAACACACCCTCGCGGCATAGCCATCGAGTGTCCAAGATCACGGGGAAACTCCACCCCGACCACGAAGCCCATCTTGCCGACCTGCTCCGCAGTCGTGAACGGCTGAGGTCCGCCTTCGAGGCCGACTGCTGAGCACGCAGCGAAGCCAGGCCCTCGGATGAGGAAATCCACCGAGTGCGACGTCTGATCGCCCGGGTCAAGGCCGACCTCGGCGACCTGAGCGTCGAAGAACAGGCGCAGATCGCGGAAGCCGTCGCCGTGGTCCGCCGCAGCCGGACCGTGCTACTCGGCATGCCTCGTATCGGCCAGCCCCTTCCCAACGTCCGCCCCCGGAGGTTCACTTGACCACGATGCGCCGCGGCCGCAGGACGGCACCGACCGCCGACGCCAGCGAGTGACCAACGCGCTCAGGGCAGCGGCCCAGAACGGCACGCCCATCAGCGTCTCCGGCATCGCCCGGCAGGCCGGGTTCGACCGCACCTCCCTCTACCGCCACCGGGTCCTGCTAGCCCTGGGCCACGCCGCCGAGCTCAAGCCCGCCACGCACGACCCAGCGGGCGCCACGCCGGTCAGCCGCGCCTCGCTCCAAACCGACCTGGCCAACGCCCAGGCCCGCAACACCCGGCTCGCCACCCGCATCCAGCGTTGGAAAAGCGCATATCCGAGACGCTGAGGGAACAGGTTGCAGGAGTCCGTCTAGGCGCTCCGGCCGACATCGAAGGACTACAGCGCCGCATCACGTGGCTGGAACAGGACAAAGTCGACCTAGCAGGCCGCCCAGACGAATGCCAGGCGGACCTGGAAGCAGCATGCAGCGCGTACCGTGAGCTGACCCGGGCCCTGGACCAGCGCGGATGACCACCTGATGGGTCTACTGCGGCGCTGCTGCGGAGTGCAGATCCAAGGCAAGGCTCGCCGAGATGGCATCGAAGGCTTCTTCGACGCGGCGGGCCAGGGTCTTGGTGCCTCCGTGGCCACGGCGCTTGTCGTATCCGTCGGGGGCGCGGCCGGCGACCCAGTTGCGGGCGCCGCAGCGCCAAGCACTGAGGGCGAATTCGCCGAGGAGACGCAGCCGTACGTCCTCGCGGCTGTCGCTGCCGAGGCGTTGTTCGAGGATCTCCACCAGGCGCTGCTGGACCTTCATGGAGGACACGAGGCTGTGGTCGTGCAGGACAGGGGTGCCGGCGGCGAGGCGGCGGGTGCGCAGGAAGCGTTGGTCCCAGCCGTCGGGCATGGACAGGATGGCCGCGGTCAGCGAGGTGCGCAGCGCGTCGAGTGCGGGACCGGGGGCGGTGTGCGCTTGGAAGTGGGTGGTGTAGGCGTCCCAGAGCTCGCCCTCGGCGGCCATGGCGACGTCTTCCTTGGTGCCGTAGTAGCGGAAAAATGTGCTGCGGCCGATCTCGGCGTGGGCGGTGAGTTCTTCGAGGGTGACGCGGTCGAAGCCGCGCTCACTGAACAAGGCCAACGCGATGTCGGCGAGCGCGCGGCGGGTGCGCTGCTTCTTGCGTTCACGCAACGGCAAGGCGCTGTCGTCGTCGGGGGCGGGGTGTCGGTGGCCACGAAGCCAGATTACCCATGCGGAACCCGGACCTGAATGACACTGGAGTCATTTCGGCACTCATGACAGACTTGGACTCAGTCTCACTTTCTTGGGTGTGGGCCGGGCTTCACCCTGCCCACCCGTTCGCCGTGTGGGGAGAGCTGTCGTGATACGCCGTACCGGAACTCCGCCCGAGATCACCCGCGCCGATGCGCGCACGGTGGTGATCACCGTGCGGCACGCAGGCGACGCCGCGCGCCAGCAGGCCCTGGCCGAGGCAGCGGCTGACGGCCGGGAGCAGCAGCTCTGGCCGGGTGGGCTGTTGAGCTGGTCGTTATTCGCCAGCACCGACGGGCAGACGCTGATGGCGTACGAGCAGTGGGCCGATGACGCATCCCTCGATGCGGCGCTGGCCTCACCGGCGCCGTACGTGCCGGGCATCGAGGGCACCGAGCCGTCCGCGCCGGTCCGCTACCGCCTGCACCGCACCCATGTGAGCGTGGCCGGGCAGGCTGAGGCGGGGTGTGTGGTCACCCCGGTGTTCGATGCGGACGGCCCGGAGCGGCAGCGGCACTTCATCGACGAGGTGTTCACGATGACCAAGGACGTGCGGCCGATGCCTGGTGCGATCGCCGCGCACTTCCACACCAGTACCGATGGCACTCGGGTCTTCAACTATGCGGAGTGGACGGACGAGCAGGCCCATATCGACGCCGTCACCGCCGATGACCCACAGCGCATCCGCAGCCGCATCACCGGGGAGATCGAGGGTGTGCGGCCGTGCGGATACCGCCGTTGGCACCTGCTCACCGCCCTGACCACGGCACCGTGATGTCCGCTGATGCCGCGACATCGAAGGGCATCCCGGATGCGGGAAGGCGGGGCTCGCTGACGGTGTTGCTGCTTGCCTCCACGCTGGGGGTGATGGGCGGCGCCACCATCGCCCCGGTCATCGAGGTGATCCGCCAGGCCCTCGATGTGGGCGGGCCGAGGCCGGGCTGGTGCTGACCTCCCACAGTCTGGCCATTGCCCTGGTCAGTCCGCTGGTGGGCCGGGCCACCGACCGCTTCGGCGTCCGGCTCCCGCTCGCGGCGGGGCTGGTGGTGTACGGGATGGGTGGCGGCGCCGGTCTGGCCATCGACTCCTACCCGGTGCTGTTCGCCTCCCGCCTGGTCCTCGGTCTGGGCACCGCGGCGGTGTTCACCTGCTCCACCGCCGCCCTGCTGGGCCTGTACCGGGGCGAGACGCGCGACAAGGTGATGGGCTGGCGCACCGCCGCCACCACCGCGGGCGGCTTCGCCTACCCCTCGCGGCCGGCGCACTGGGCAACCACTCCTGGCACGCACCGTTCGCCATCTACCTCATCGGGCTTCCCCTGAGCATCGCCACCCTCGTCGCGCTGCCCAAGACGGCCCCGGCAAGCGGGACCGGCGCGAAGCCGAAGAAGGAGCGGGCGGGGCTGTCCGGCTACTGCGCGAGCACCCGTTGGTGCTGGGGCTGTGCGGGCTGTGGGTGGCCAGTACCGGGCTGATGATGGTGCTGGCGGTGTCCCTGCCTCGCCGCCTGGACCAACTAGGCATTCACGACACGCTGGTGGTCGCACTGTACGGCATCGTGCTGTCCTCGGGCGCCGCGAGCCTGATCGGCCTGACCTACGCCAAGCTCACCGCCCGCTTCGGCTATGCGGTGTTGATGCGGTGCGCGATCGGTGCGTGGACAGCAGGGCTGCTGCTGTTCGCCGTCGCCGGACACTGGGGGCCTTTGCTGCTCGTGTCGGTACTGACCGGCGTCGGCAGCGGCATCATGATGCCCACCCTCACCGTCCTGGTCGACCGTGCGGCCCCTGCCGAACAGCGCGGCACCGCGACCTCGTTGCAGGCCACGGCACTGTTCGGCGGGCAGTTCGGCTCGCCTCTGGTGTTCGGTCCGTTGATCGACGCCACCTCGATCGCCACCGGTGCCCTGGTCGCCGCCGCAGGCACCGCGGGCATCCTGGTTGCGCTGTTCCGCCTTCAGGAACCCACTCCGCCGAGCGACGACGTAGTGGCCGGTGAGGGGGATCCACGCGAGGCCCCCGTCGGCGAACAGCCTTGACCGTTCCTGATGGGAGCCGTGGTCTGGGGGAGCGAGCGGTGCCCTGAGCTTACTGGTCCGGTGCCCCCGCGGCTTCTGGCCGGTGTAGGGCGGGCAGCGCGAAGGCGAGGGCGGCAACTGTCGTGCACACGGCCGCGATGGCCACAAACACGGTCCGGTAGGAGGCAGCCGTGCCTGCGGTGTCTGCGGCGAGGGTGACCAGAGCGGCCAGACCGACGGCACCGCCGATCTGCCGGGCGGCGTTCATCAATCCGAGGCCGCGCCGGCGTCCTGCTCGGCGATGCCGGAGGTGACAGTGGTGGTGATCGGGGTGATCAGCAGGCCCATCCCGGCGGACATCACGATCGCGGGTCCCAGCAGCCCGTCCAGGTAGTTGCTGTCCACCCCGATCCGGCTCTGCCACACGAAGCCCACCGCGGCGATCAGCGCGGCCAGCACGATCAGTGTCCGGGGCCGGTGCGGTGCATGACGGCGGGGGCCAGGCAGGCGGCGGCGATCCCGACCAGGGTATGCGGCAGGAACCCGACACCGGTGGCCAGCGCCCCGTAGTGCAGGACGTCCTGCATGTAGAGCGAGAGGAAGTACCACATGGGGATGAAGCAGGCCCCGGCCAGCAGCATCGCCGTATTGCCCGCCCAGACAGGCCGCAGGCGCACCAGTCGGGGCGGCATGAGCGGAGCCGTCGCCCGCATCTCGGCCCACACGAACGCGGCCAGCGCCAGCACACCGACGGCGAGGCTCGCCAGGGTCGCCGGCCCGCTCCAGCCGTGCGGCTGGGCTTGGGTGACGCCGTAGACGAGGGCGATGACACCGAGCGTGGCAAGCACAGCGCCCGGCACGTCGAGCTTGCGGCCCTGCATACGAAAACGGTCGGCGGGCAACAGCCGCAGAGCGGCGAGCACGGCCACAGCACCGATGGGAACGTTGATCAGCAGGATGCACCGCCAGGACAGGGACTGGGTGAGCACCCCGCCGATCAGGTTCCCCGCCGCTCCGCCAGCCGAGCTGACCGCGGTCCAGATCGCCAACGCCCTGACACGGGCCGGTCCTTCGGCGAACGTGGTGGTCAGGATCGTCAGCGTGGCCGGAGCCAGCACGGCGGCCCCCAGCCCCTGCACGGCCCGCATCGCGATCAGCACGCCCGGCGAGGCGGCGAGCCCGCCCACCAGGCTCGAGACGGCGAACAAGGCCAGGCCCCACAGGAAGACCCGACGGCGACCGTACACGTCGGCGAGCCGCCCCCGAGCAGCAGGAAACCGGCGAAGACCAGCGCATAGCCACCGACCACCCACTGCAGGTCCGCGGCGTCGAAGCCCAGGGCCGACTGCATCGAGGGAAGGGCCACATTCACTACCGACACGTCGAGCACCACCATGAATTGCGCCGTGCACGCCAGCCATAGCACCGCCGCCCGCAGCCCCGGTCCGCCAGGGGCCGGCTCTGTGGCCGGTTGGCTGGTGGCGCCGTGCGCCTCGCGAAAACCCATCGGCCCTCACCTGTCGTCGCCCGCTGATTTTCATCGTACAGCGGTACTATAAAAACCAGTTGCCGAAGCAAGGAAAGGGGCCGGGGTGCCAAAGCGGGTGGAACACGCCCAGCGCCGGGCGCACATCACTGACGCCTTGGTGCGCGTGGCAGCGGCCGAGGGCCTTCACGCGGTGACGATGCGCGCGGTCGCCGCCGAGGCGGGCATGTCACTGAACCTGGTGCAGTACTACTTCGAGACGAAGGCCCGCCTGCTGCACGCCGCCCTTGAGCGCCTGGAGCAACAGAGCCACCAGCGATGGTCGGCCCGGCTGGCCGGCCTGCCGCACCCAGTGACCGCGCACGCCTTCATCGAGGCGTTCCTCGCCGAGGCACTGCCCACCGACGATGCCAGCCGGGCCTTCCATCTGGTGTGGACCTCGTACGCGGTGCTGGCGATGACCGACCCGGAACTGGCCGCACAGCCCTTCGTCGAAGGGCCCGACCGCCTGGAGAGGCAACTGACCGCTGTACTGGAGCAGGCCCAGCAGGAGGGCACCTTGGACCGGCAGCGCGATGCGGCGGCCGAAGCCGTTCACCTGCTGTCCCTCAGCCATGGCCTGGGCACCAGCGTCCTGGTCGGCCAGCGCAGGGCGGACGCGGCCATGGGCATCCTGCGCGCCCACCTCGACCAGCTCTTCCAGCCCTCCGTCCGCCCGTACCAAGCCCGGATACCGCGGCAGGCCGTGCGGGATAACCCCTCCCAGGGAAAGAAAGCGGGGCCACACGGCGCTGACGCGTATCGCAGCCGGATCGTGGACGGTCGGCGCTATTGCTGTTCGCCGTCACCGGCAGCTAGGCGGTGCTGCTCGTGTGTCGCCAGTCATGTGCCGAGGGATCGAAGTAGGAAGGTCAGCCCTTCTGGGCTGCTCAACCGCAGAGAAGGGCCGTCGTTCTGACTGGGCCGGGTGACGACGCCTTGACCGCGAATGCGTGCGCGGCAGCGACGCCTTCCAAGTCGTCGACGCCGATGGCGAGTTCCCACTGAGGGCGGAAGAGTCGGGCTCGCGTGTCGTGATGAAGTCGGCGTCGGAGAGCGGAGCGCCGACCATCTCGTGGTAGAAGTGTCGGGCCTGGTCTGGTTCATTGCAGGCCAAGACCATGCGGTGCGGGGCGTACGCGGTATGCGACGGGAACTCCCAGCCGCTGAATCGGTGGGTCTGCCACAGGGAGAATGCCGCGCCGACCGGATCGATCAACGTCGCCATGCGGCCCTGGTCGCCTGCCTCGAAGGGAGGAAGTACGAGGCGCGCGCCGTTGGCTGTCGCAGCTTCGGTGCGTCGGTCGACGTCGTCGACCGCCAGGTAGTAGGCGATGTGCGCGGGAGTGTCCGGTGGGTAGACCGGATTCGCGAGGTCGCTCACACTGCCGATCTGGTAACCGTTGGCGGCGAATTTCGTGGCCTTGCGCCAGTCGGTTTTGAGGTCCATCCAGCAGAACGTGTTCACGGTGGCTCCTTTGTCGTCCGGATGCCGGATATCGGGTGACCGGACGGCTTCTACATTGCGGCGGCCTGGTCCCGTGTCAGGCGTTCGCGCAGCGTGGCGGCGAATTCCTCGGCCCTCGCCAGCTGGGTACGGAGCTTCTCCACCTGCTCGGCAGCGCCCTGCTCGTATCCGCGGACGCGCTCCAGCAGGGCCTCCCGTTCGTTCGCCGTCAGCTCCTCACCGGAGTCGAGGCGGTCGGTGACCTCCAGCAGATCGCGCATCTCGTCCAGGGTGAAGCCGAGCGGCTTCATGCGGCGGATGACCATCAGGCGAGCGACATCGGCCTCGGTGTAGAGGCGGAAGCCGCCCTGGGAGCGAGCGGAGGGGATGACCAGGCCGGTCTCCTCGTAGTGCCGGATGGTGCGCAGCGACAGCTCGGTCCGTGCGGCGACCTCGCCGATCTGCATGTGCTCGCTGCTCACGCGGGCGCCCTTCCTCATCTGTCGCCAAGGCCACAGGCGGCCGACGTCGATCTCTACCGTAACGTTAGGGTAGAGTAAGTGATCGTCGGGGTCGGCCCCCATGCCGTCTCCGCTCCTATGGTGCGGGATGGATCGTTCCCGTGACCGTCAGCCGTGTCGGGGCCGACGAAGCCCCCGGCGAAGACCGATGCCTGCAGGAGAGAGCGTGCGCATGCCGAACATGCCCAGCGCCGCCGCCTGCCCGCCGTGATCCTTCGCCCCTGAAGCGGCCCCGCAGATTCCCTCTCGGCCAGCTGCTTCCTTCTGACTTCAGCCCACCGTACGGGGGCTTCGCGGAGGGCCGTCCCGGCCTTCCTGCGCCTTCCCCGCACGCCCCGAGTGATGCCGGGCGTGCCCGAGCACGACAGGTACATTTCTTGTCTACGTCCGCACTGTCCCCGGCTGCGCGGCTGCGCGGCCTGCGCCCCGACTGGCTGTCCGACCCGAAGGTCTGGCGCACCGAGGTCCTGGCCGGTCTGGTGGTCGCGCTCGCGCTGATCCCCGAGGCGATCTCGTTCTCCATCATCGCCGGGGTCGACCCGGCGATCGGCCTGTTCGCTTCCTTCACCATGGCCGTGACCATCTCGATCGTCGGCGGACGCCGCGCGATGATCTCCGCCGCGACCGGCGCCATCGCCCTGGTGATCGCTCCACTGAACCGCGAGCACGGCTTCGGATACCTGGTCGCCGCCGTCATCCTGGCCGGCGTCTTCCAGATCGTCCTCGGCGCGCTCGGCGTCGCCAAGCTGATGCGGTTCGTGCCCCGCAGCGTGATGGTCGGCTTCGTCAACGCCCTCGCCATCCTGATCTTCATGGCCCAGGTGCCCGAGATGCACGACGTGCCCTGGCCCGTCTACCCGCTCATCGCCGCCGGGCTGGCGCTCATGGTGTTCTTCCCGAAGGTCACCACCGTGATCCCGGCCCCGCTCGTCTCCATCGTCATCCTCACCGTGATCACGGTCGCCGCCGGCATCGCGGTGCCGACCGTGGGCGACAAGGGAGAACTCCCCTCCTCCCTCCCCGTGCCCGGCCTGCCGGATGTGCCGTTCACGATGGACGCTCTGACCACCATCGCCCCTACGCGCTCGCGATGGCGCTGGTGGGGCTGATGGAGTCGCTGATGACGGCCAAACTGGTCGACGACATCACCGACACCCACTCCTCCAAGACACGAGAGTCGATCGGCCAGGGCATCGCCAACATCGTCACCGGCTTCTTCGGCGGCATGGGCGGCTGCGCCATGATCGGCCAGACGATGATCAACGTGAAGGTGTCCGGCGCCCGTACGCGCCTGTCCACCTTCCTCGCCGGGTCTTTCCTGATGGTGCTGTGCATCGTCTTCGGGCCGGTCGTCTCCGACATCCCCATGGCGGCCCTGGTCGCGGTGATGGTCATGGTGTCGTTCGCGACCTTCGACTGGCACTCTGTCGCCCCGAAGACCCTCAAGCGGATGCCTGCCGGGGAGATCGCCGTCATGGTCATCACCGTCGCCTGCGTCGTTGCCACCGACAACCTCGCCATCGGCGTCGTCGTCGGCTCCATCACCGCCATGGTCATCTTCGCCAAGCGCGTCGCCCACCTCGCGAACGTCACCGCGGTCACCGACCCCGACGGCAGCAGCGTGGTCTACTCCGTGACCGGCGAACTGTTCTTCGCCTCCTCCAACGACCTCGTCGGCCAGTTCAACTACGCCACCGACCCCGACAAGGTCGTCATCGACCTGAGCGCCGCCCACATCTGGGACGCCTCCTCCGTCGCCGCCCTGGATGCGATCGAGACCAAGTACGCCCAGCGCGGCAAGACCGTCGAAATCATCGGCCTGAACAAGCCGAGCGCTCGCATCCATGAAAAGCTCAGCGGCGAACTTACCGGCAGCCACTGACCCACTGTCACGTCCACGAGGGCCGCCGCGGATCCATCAGCTTCCACGGCGGCCCTCTCTGTGTCTGCTGCGGAGCTGCGAACTGAACGCCTAAGCACCACTCGATTCGGCGATGGCGCCACACGCGTTGCACTAACTGAATTGATCGACACCGGCGCTGAGCTGCTCGAGTCGGGGCGGCGCCGGACTGCGGCTGCGCGGCGGCCGCGGGCGTCTCCTCCTTGTCGTCCTTGACCTTCAGCAGGACCTGGGCGGGCTTGAACGAGTCGACGATCGTCAGGCGGGCGGTGGCGCCGGGGGTGACGATGACGTCGTGGAGCGGGCTGCCGGAGGAGGTTTCCTTCAGCCGGTAGACGCCGGGGGCGAGATCGGTGAAGGTCAGCTTCCCCTGGGCGTCGGTCGTGCCGGTGCCTGCCTTTCCGGCGGTGGCGTCGAGGAGGAGGAAGGCGGCGCCTTCGACAGCGATGGCAGCGGGAAGGCGGCGGGCAGGACTGATGCACAAGGAGGAATCAGCGTGCGCGTCGGCCTCGGGATCGCCGCCCTGCACGACATCCCCCGGCGCCTTCCCGGCCCGGCGCCGCTCCTGCACCGCCACCCACCAGACAGGTCCAGCGGCGTAGCCGCTGACGATCGTTCTCTCCTCACTCGGAGCTGCACCATTCGCACGATCGACTTGCATGCAGAGATCACCCGCCTACGCCAACTCGGCAGCGACTTCGATGACTTGCACGGCGAGATCCGCTCGCTCGCCCTGACGCCCGGCACCGAGGCCCGCCCGCAGCTCACATCGACGATCACGGCCGCGAAAAAGCTGGTCCACCGTGCCACGGAGTGCCTCGCCGTCCTCGACGGCAGCCAGTACACCGCTGCACCCGGCTGCCGCCCGGCGCTGGAGGCACTCGCCTCCGTCTACTCCGCCACCGTCGCCTCCTCCGAGGAGTCTCAATGGCTGAGTCAAGCCGCCTTCACATCTTGTGACTCCAATAGCTCGCTCATCCCTCCTCGGCTTCCGTAGGTGACGAGCAAGATAAGCCGACACCGAACACGGCGATCAGCAGCACGCAGCCGCGGGCTCAGCCCGGTGACCGGCCTAGCCAAGACGGCTTCTACGCCGTGATCACATCAGCCAGACCAAGATCATCTCATGTCGGCCGACAGTTGCGGCCCCGGTGCGACGTGCGGACGCAACTTGTCGCCGCTGTTCGAACCCCAAAGGCCACCAGCACAGCTCCTGCCAGGCGACTCCGCTGGCGCACAGCGCCATCGAAGTGCAGGCAATCGCCGTGCGCGCGACAATAACTGTGATCTAGTGATCCGGTCTCCCAAAGCCCCTGTGTCGAAACCGAGTTAGGCGCCACGCCTTGAAGCTGTGGCATGTGTGGATCGTTCTACCCACGGCGTTCCTCGTCGCCGTCAGCGTTGCCGCCGGAACGTTCTACGCTGGGGGAACCTCATCGGCGCACGCAACGTGAAGACCGAGTCGACGATCGACTCCAAAACGCTGTTCGAGCTAGTGAAACTCGCCTTCGGCGTCGTCGCTGGCGGGTGCGCTGGTGGCCCTGGTCGTTGCCTACCGGCGTCAACGCGTCGATGAGGAAGCAGCACTTCGCGACGCGACCCGTCTCCACAACGAACGGTTCGGGAACGCCGTCGCACAACTCGGCGACGCGTCCGCCGCGGTCAGGCTCGGCGGCAATTATGCCTTGGCTGCTCTTGCGGATGACGCCCCTGCACGGGCGCTCCGCGAGACCTGCATCGACGTGCTGTGCGTTGGGGTTAGGTTGTTCCGGGAGAGCTCCTACGAAAACGACGTTTATCCCTCTCCGTCAGCGGAGTGCTCGGTATACCGCAACGGTAGTGAAGCCATACGCAAGGTGCGGCACGATGTCAGACACCCACGACTTCACATCCCACGACTTGGGTTCGGTTACCTTCAATACGGTGGCTGGCAGATCACTGCCCGCCATGGCCGCTACGCCGAGCAAGGATCCGGCAACCCAGCGCGGCACCGCTTCGTCCCGATTCGGCAGCAGCCCGTACATGGCTCCGATTCCCAAACCAGTGACCTGCCCAAGGAGCGCACCTGACGCTTGTGCGCGGTTCTCCTGGGCGTCTCCTTTTTCTCGCCGTATTCCCATGCGGTCGGCGAGCCGGCCCGCGACTTGGGCCGGCACGTCACTGGACGGTCGCCCGCGAAGCAGCATATCTCCGTAGGTGGTGAGGTTGAGCGCGGTGGTGCCCGCCACTCCCGCCAACAGGCCCTTGGTCACTGCCTGCATTCGAGCATCCTTCTGGTGCGATTGCGGTGAACGGACTTCGGGTCTCCTCAGGGGCACTGCCGAAACGGTGTTCACCGCCCTTCCTTCCGTTTGATCCATCAGGAAGACCGTCAGACGGTGCCGCTGCCTCCGGTGACGCTGAACGAAGGACGGGGCCAAGCCCGCCAAGTACACCACCCCTCTCGGAGTGGACTGCGAACAGCTGCTGCCCCAACTCGCATCGCGCCAAGGGCAACCGGCTGAGCGCGCGCAAGTGGCAACCCCGAGATCATTCTTCAGTCAAGTTGGGCCAGGGCCGTCCGGACGCCGAGGCTGCACAGTCTGCCCGAGATCCTCCCCCAGCAGGCCAGGCAGTCGGAGTGCCGTCGGGGGCGAGATTCCTTACGGGACGCTGACGTGGCCGCCGAATGCCGTCGTCGCATGAGTCTCATTGGCCACTCTGGTCATCGCCGCCGGTACATGGCGGCGAGCGAGAACTCGGAGGAGTCGGACATGAGCAGCAACCGCCAGCCCAACACTCACAGGGCGAGGTCGAAGAAGCCCCTGGCCCTGATCGGGGCCGGCCTTCTGGCCACCGGGACCGCGGCCACTGCGGTGACCGTGGCCTCCGCCGGCCAGTACGCGGGAAGCGGCGGCGGAGCGGGAGCCGACCATGCGGTCTTCGTGCAGGGCAATGAGCTGGACGGCAACACCGTCCATGCGTTCAAGCGAGGGAGCGACGGAAAACTCACCCCTACGGGGAAGTAGGAGACAGGCGGCAGGGGCGGCCATCAGACCGATGCACCGACCGACTCCCTCGCGTCCCAGAGTTCCCTGGTCCACGACGACCGCTCCGCGATGCTGCTGGCTGTCAACGCCGCCAGCGGTTCCTTGACGTCGTTCCGGGTCGCCGGTCAAAAGCTGACGCATCGCCGGGTCGTCGACTCGGGTGGCGAGTTCCCCTCCAACATCGCGGTGCAGGGCAAGGCCGCGTACGTCATGAACGCGGGCGGGGAGGGCAGCGTCCAGGGCTTCACCATCACCGGTCAGGGGCTGAAGCCACTGCCCGGCTCCCACCGCTCTCTGGGCCTGGACAACGAGGACGTACCGCGTTTCGACACCTCCCCCGGTGAGGTCGAGTTCACCCCCGACGGTCGCAACCTGGTGGTCTTCCAGCAAGGGCAACAACACCGTCGAGGTCTTCCCTATGAAGCGGAACGGTGTCCCGGCCGTCGACGAACTCGTCGTCAACGACTCGGCAGGCGGGGTGCCGTTCGCCGTCAGCTTCGACAAGGGAGGGCGCATGACCGGGTGCAGCGGGACGGCACGCTCAAGGTCGTCCAGAAACCCCTGGCCAACGGGCAGGAAACCCTCTGCTGGTTGGAGCGTGCGGGTGACTTCTTCTACGGCGGGAACACCGGCAACTCGACGGTCACCGGCTACCGCATGGACGAGCATGACCTGCTCGAACTCACCAATGACGTGGGTGTCGCCACCCCGTCTTCGGCGAACTCCCAGGGCGTGATCGACCTGGCGGTGACCGAGGACGACAGGTTCGTCTACGTGCAGAACGCGGTTTCCGGCACCGTCGACGGCTTCCGTGTGGAGAAGGACGGTTCCCTCACCAAGGTCACGACGGTCGAAGACCTGCCTGCCTTCGGCGAGTCGGGCATGGAGGGCATCGCCGCGGTGTGAAACGAAGCGGTGCGTCGCGGCCCGACCGGACGGTTCGCCGACGTGCGAGGCGTCCGGTCCAGCGGCAGCGCCTTCACCGTCGTCGAGAGCTACCGCGCGGGCGAACCGTCAGGGCATCTCAGGGCCTCGGTACTCACTCATCGCATCGATGAGCCAGCGAGCGAGGTAGTCGGCGAAAGAAGTGCGCGGGAACAACCGGTACGTGGGGGTGCCGTCCGTCTGCCAGAGGAGCACCGGGACCGGTCCGACCTGGGTGGCCACCGCGCTGCCCGGCGTGAAGGACCGCGGATGCAGGTCCAGCGCGCAGCCCTTCTCCAGGACCTGACGCGCGGCCGGGCCGCTGAGCTCCAGCGTGGTGCGGTTCGCCGACACGTCTACAGCCGAACCCGGTTCTGCGTCGAACGCCTTGCGCAGTTGTTCCACCAGCGTCGCTCCGTCCACCGTCTCGGACAGGACAAGCCACTCGTCCGGGCCGAGCCACAGCGTGGTGTACGGGCCTGCCGACATCGTCCGGCCGCAGGCGTCCGGCAGCGGTGCGCCGAGAGCCGTCGCGACGCGTGCGGCCACCGGTGACGTCGGGTCCACGCGCAGATTCACCATGGTGAGGAACGGCAGTTCGGCCAGCCGTACGCCGCGGGCGCCGGGGACCGTGGCCGCGCGCATCCGCTCCGTCAAGTGGTGCAAGGGGCTGCGGCGCATGGTCGCCGGACGGGTGGCAGTGAGTTCAGCCATCTCGCTTGGTCCCTTCCGGGTCGTAGAGCACAGGGTCGGCGACCTCGACGGGCACGAGGATGTCGCCGACGGGGGCCAGCAGCGTCTGGCCGATCCGGCTCCGGCCGCCGGCGACGAGGGCGAGCGCGAAGGGCCGGCCGAGGGCCTGGCTGTGGTAGCTGGAGGTGACGTGGCCGAGCATCGGCACCGGTGCCGCATCGGGGGCGACGGGGGCGTCGGGAGCGACGATCTGGGTGCCTTCGGGAAGCTTGGTCGCGCGGTCGGCGGGCAGCAGGCCGACCAGCTGCTTGCGGTCGGCACGGGCCGTGTCCGCGCGGGCATGGGAGCGTCTGCCCACGAACTCCTTCCGCTTGGATACAGCCCAGGACATGCCCGCGTCGTGCGGCGTCACCGTGCCGTCCGTGTCCTGGCCGACGATGATGTAACCCTTCTCGGCACGCAGCACGTGCATGGCCTCGGTGCCGTACGGGGTGATGCCGTACGGCTGTCCGGCCTCGTGGACCTGCTCCCAGACGGCGAGGCCGTACCAGGCGGAGACGTTGATCTCGAAGGCGAGCTCGCCGGAGAAGGAGATGCGGCAGATGCGCGCGGGGACACCGCTGGACAGGGTCGTCTCGCGGAAGGTCATGAAGGGGAACGTCTCGTTCGCGAGGTCGAGATCGGGGGCGAGCCGGGCGACGACCTCGCGCGAACGGGGACCGACCACCGCGATCGTCACCCACTGCTCGGTGACCGAGGTGCAGTGGACGTCGAGGCCGGGCCACTCGGTCTGGAGCCATTCCTCCAGCCAGTCCAGGACCCGGCCGGCGTTCCCGGTCGTGGTGGTCATGAAGTAGCGGCCTTCTTCGAGGCGCAGTGTCACGCCGTCGTCGAAGATCATGCCGTCCGGCCGGCACATCACACCGTAGCGGGCGGAGCCGGGTGCCAGCCTTTTGAAGGCGTTCGTGTACATACGGTTGAGGAACTCGCCCGCGTCGGCGCCCCAGATCTCGATCTTGCCGAGGGTGGAGGCGTCCATGAAGGCGACGCCCTCGCGGGCGGCACGGCATTCGCGTGCCACCGCCGCCTCCATGTCCTCCTCGGGCCGGGGTAGTACCGCGGGCGTTTCCACTGCCCGACGTCCTCGAACTCCGCGCCGTAGGCGACGTGCCAGGGGTGGACGGCGGTGATCCGCTCCGGGTCGAACAGTTCTCCGCGCTCCCGGCCGGCCAGCGCGGCGAAGGCCACCGGGGTGTACGGCGCCCGGTAGGTCGTGGTGCCGACGGTGTCCGGCGAGGCACCCCGAGCGCCTCGGCGATCACGCCGATCGCGATGACGCCGGACGTCTTGCCCTGGTCGTTGCCGGTGCCCAGGGAGGTGTAGCGCTTGACGTGCTCGACGCTCCGCATTCCGGCGCCGGTGGAGCGGTGGATGTCGGCGACCGTGACGTCTCGCTGGAGGTCGACGAAGTGGGTGTCCCAGGAGTTCGCCGACGTTCCGGGGACCAGCCAGAGTTGCCGCGTCGCTCCCTCTTCCCTGTTCCTCGTGTCCCCGTCGGGTGTCGACGGCATCGGCGCGGGGAATCCGGCGTACGTCGCGGCCCGCGCTCCCGCCCGGGTCCCCTCGACGACACAACCGTCCAGGTGGTAGGTCCCGTTCGCGGCGCCCACGATCTGCTGGTCTCGCACGGCGCCGTCGGGCACGAACGCGGCCAGGGGCTCATCCCAGCGCAGCGCGCCCTGGCGCTGGCTGTGCAGGTGGGTCACCGGACTCCAGCCACCCGAGACGGCCAGCAGGTCGCAGTCGAACTCCCCGGGGGTGCCGGTCAGCCGGCCATCCACGTCCAGGGTCTGGACGGTGACACCGGTGATCCGGTGCTCGCCCGCCGTGCCCGTCACCGCGCTGCCGGTCAGTACGCGCAGGCCCGTGGTGGCGGCGGCTTCGGCTGCCCGGCCGGACAGTTCGGGGCGCGCGTCGACGACCACGGCGATCTCGACGCCCGCCGCGTGCAGGTCGATGACGGTGTCGTAGGCGCTGTCGTTGGTGGTCGCCACGACGGCCCGTGTACCGGGTGCCGCCGCATACCGGTTGAGGTAGGTGCGCACCGCACCGGCGAGCATCACACCGGGGCGGTCGTTCCCGGCGAAGACCAGCGGCCGCTCATGGGCGCCGGTGGCGAGCACAACCTGCCGGGCCCGGATGTGCCACAGCCGCTGGCGGGAGACACCCGTGGACGGTTCCGGGGCGTCGGGTCCGAGGTGATCGGTGCGGCGTTGCAGGGCGAGGACGTAGTTGTCGTCGTACGAGCCGGAGGCCGTGGTGCGGTGCAGTACCACAGCCTCGGGTGCGGCGCCGAGGGCGGCGCGGGCCTCGGTGAGCCAGTACGGGGCGGGCCGGTTGCCGATCGTCTCTTCGCGGCCGGAGAGCAACGAGCCGCCTGGTTCGGGCTGGTCGTCGACGAGGATCACCCGGGCCCCGGAGGCGGCGGCCGCCGTCGCGGCGGCGAGGCCGGCCGGGCCGGCTCCCACCACCAGCACGTCGGTGTGCGCGTACTTCTTGTCGTAGACGGCGGGGTCGGGCGTGGGGTCGAGGCGGCCGACGCCGCGCAGGGTGTCGGCGGACAGGCCGTCGTACAGCTCCACGGTGGTGGCCGGGAGCATCGACTCAGCGCATGCCCCTGCGACGCGGAGCAGGGCGTTGGGCTCCTCCACCCCGGCGGTGACGATGCCCGCGGTCTGCCTCGGTAGATCGACGGCGCGACCTCGATCGCGCCTGCGGCGAGCAGCGCTGAGGCGACGGTGTCACCTGGGTGGCCGGTGAACTCCCGGCTGTCGACGGTGAACCGCAGCGTGGTCGCGCGGTCGATACGGCCGCCGTGCGGCAGGCGGAACTGCTGATCGGTCATCTGTTCTCTCCGGGCCCTTGGACATGATGCGGCGCAGGGCGGGTTTCATCCGGCCGGTACACGGCGAGCACCTGGTGGCTCGCGGTGTCGCGCAGCACGTTGAACCAGCGGCGGCAGCCGGTGCTGTGCATCCACCGTTCGGCGAAGGGGCCCTTGGGGTTGTCGCGGTAGAAGAGGTACTCCGCCCACTCCTGGTCGGTCAGGGCGTCCGGGGTTGCGGGGTATGGGACGTGGGCCTGTCCCCCGTAGTGGTACTCGGTCTCGTCCCGTGGGCCGCACCAGGGGCAGTTGAGCAGCAGCACTGCGTTCTCCTCGTCGTTCTCAGTGGGCCACGGCCGCGGCGCCGTGTTCGTCGACCAGGGCGCCGGTGGTGAAGCGCTCCAGGCCGAACGGGGCGCCCAGCGGATGCTGCTCGCCGGTGGCGAGGAGGTGGGCGAAGGTCCAGCCGGCGGCGGGGTTGCCTTGAAACCGCCGGTGCCCCAGCCGCAGTTGACGTACAGGTTCTCCAGCGGGGTGGGCCCGATGACGGGAGAGGCGTCCGGAGTGACGTCGACGATGCCGCCCCATGTGCGCAGCACGTGCGCGCGGGCGAAGACCGGGAAGAGCTCCACGGCTGCGGCCATCTGACGCTCGATCACGTGGAAGGAGCCGCGCTGGCCGTAGCCGTTGTAGGCGTCGACGCCCGCGCCCATCACCAGCTCACCCTTGTGCGCCTGCGAGACGTACACGTGGACGTGGTTGGACATCACGACAGTGGGGTGCACCGGCTCGTGCAGTTCCGAGACGAGGGCCTGGAGCGGGTGGGACTGCACCGGCAGCCGGAAGCCCGCCCGTTCGGCCAGTACGCTGCTGTGCCCGGCGGCCGCGAGCCCGACCCGGCCTGCTCGAATGGTCCCCTGGCTGGTCTCGACGCCGACGATCCTGTCGCCGTCTCTGAGGAAGTCGGTGACCTCACAGCCCTGGATCAGGTCCACGCCCAGTTCGTCGGCTCGGCGGGCGAACGCCCAGGCGACGTGGTCGTGTTTGGCGATGCCGGCCCGCGGCTGATAGGTGGCGCCGAGCACGGGATACCGGGTGTTCGGTGAGACGTTGAGGATCGGGCAGATCTTGGCGACCTCCTCCGGCGCCAGCCACTCGGCGTCGACCCCGTTGAGGCGGTTGGCGTTGACCCGACGCGTGCCCTCGCGGACGTCCTGCAGGGTGTGCGCGAGGTTGAGGACGCCGCGCTGGCTGAAGAGGAAGTCGTAGTCCAGTTCGTCGGGAGTCGTTCCCACTGTTTGAGCGCGTGCTCGTACATCGCCGCGCTTTCGTCCCACAGGTAGTTGGAGCGGATGATGGTGGTGTTGCGGGCCATGTTGCCGCCGGCCAGCCAGCCTTTCTCCAGGACCGCCACGTCGGTGACGCCGTGGTTCCTGGCGAGGTAGTAGGCGGTGGCCAGGCCGTGGCCACCGGCGCCGACGATGACGACGTCGTACGACGGCTTGGGGTCAGGGGTGCGCCAGAGCCAGTCGGGGTGCTCCGGCAGGGGGGTTCTGGTCATCCGGCGGCTCCGTTGCGGTCTGCGGCGGCGGTGTACAGGAGGGCCTCCTCGCCGAGGGAGGTGCCCCGGTCACGGCGGCGATGCGGCGGTAGACCGCGAAGGCCGACCGACGCGGCGAGGCCGTCCGGCCCGCGAGATCATCCTCGGGCGGTACTCCTTGGACGGCCTCGACCTCGTCCGTACCGCCCCGCAGGTCGGACTTCCTGACGTGGTGACGCGGCGCGTCGGCCGCCCGCGCGCCGAACAGTTCCCCGGCCCGGTCGACGGTCGGACGATCGATGGTGTCGACGTGTTCGCGGCCGCCGTGACAGCGGCGGCCAGGGTGACCCTCGGCGTACGTGTCGGTGGGCGCCGGACCCTGCGCCGTCGTCGCCGAGACCGGTGCGAAGTTCTCGGCTGCGATCATCTCCAGCGTCACAGAAGTCCTCCCGGTCAGCGTCCCTTGTGGTGCATCACGTGCTTGGTGCGCGAGTAGTCGTCGAGGGCGTACAGGGACAGGTCCCGCCCGTAGCCGGAGCCCTTGAACCCGCCCCACGGCACTTCGTTGGCGAGGACGAGGTGTGCGTTGACCCACACGGTGCCGGAGTCCAGACGGGCGGCGACGGCATGGCTGCGGCGCGCGCTCTCGGTCCAGACGGAGGCGGAGAGTCCGAGGGCCACGTCGTTGGCGCGGCGGACCGCCTCGTCCTCGTCGGTGAAGGTCTCGACGGTGATGACAGGACCGAAGACCTCCTCGCGTGTGATGTCCGCGCCCTCGGCCACGTCGACCAACACGGTCGGGGCGACGAAGTAGCCCGGGCCGTCCAGGACGTCGCCGCCGATCGCGGCACGGGCGCCCTGGCTCCGCGCCCGGTCGAGGTGGCCGCGGACGCGGTCGAAGTGGGCCTTGGAGACGAGCGGGCCGACCTCGACGTCCTCGCCGGAGCGCGGGTCACCGACGACCAACTCACCCACTTCGCTGACGAGTTCCTCGACGAACCGGTCCGCGACAGTGGCGTGAACGAGGACCCGGCAGGCTGCCCCGCACTCCTGGCCCGAGTTCCAGTAGCCCGCGACCCGCAGCGAGGCGGCGGCGGACTTGAGATCGGCGTCCTCGAAGATGACGACCGGCGCCTTTCCGCCCAGTTCGAGGTGGACCCGCTTCAGGGAGTCGGCTGCGGCGCGGGCGACGGCACGCCCGCTGCCGACCGAGCCGGTCAGCGCGATCATGGCCACGTCCGGGTGCTCGGCCAGCCGGGCGCCGACCACCGGGCCCAGGCCCGGCACCACGTTCAGGACACCCGGCGGCAGCAGGTCGGCGACGAGTTCGGCGAACTTCAGCGTGGTCAGCGGCGTCTGCTCGGACGGCTTGATCACCAGGGTGTTGCCGGCGGCGAGGATCGGGGCGATCTTCCAAGCGGCCATCAGAAGGGGGTAGTTCCACGGGGTGACGACGCCGACCACGCCTAGCGGCTCGCGCAGGATCAGGGAAAGGTGGTCTTCGGCGTACTCTCCGGCGGCCATGCTGGTGGTCGCGCGCAGGGTGCCCGCCATGAAGCGGAAGGTGTCGATCGTGCCGTCGACGTCGTCGCGCGCCACGGCGAGCGGCTTGCCGGTGTTCGCCATCTCCAGCCGGACCAGCGCGTCCGTGTGCTCGGCGAGCCGGTCGGCGATCGCGTGCAGCACTTCGGATCGCTTCTTGGGAACCAGCCGCCCCCACTCGCTCCTGGCGGCGACAGCGGCGGCGACCGCACGGTCGGTGTCCTCGGCCGTTCCGTCGGTAATCCGGGCGATGACCCCTTCGGTGCTCGGGTCGATCACTTCGGTGACGGACCGGGCGGTGGCGTCGAGGAACTTGCCGTCGACGAAACAGCCGGCGGGGGCAGATCCTTCTCGCCGATGAGGGGTGCGGCGCCGTCGGCTCGGCGGACTTGGGTGGTCATGCCTCGTGACTCCCTTGTGTGGTGACGTGGTTGTGGCTCGGCTGCGTCATGTGATGGGTCGCAGCGCGGGGTGTTCCGTTCGCCAGTCGAGCGTGCGGCCGACGCCCCGCCGTTCGGCCCGGTCGTGGATGCTCCAGGCGGCCGACGCGTCCTGGATCCCGAGGCCGGCGCTGAGATACGTCACGATGTCGTCCTCGGAGTCACGTCCGGTCGCGGCGCCGGTGAGGACGTGGCCGAGTTCCACGACCGGCACCTGACCGGCGGCGATCAGCGGACCGCAGGTGTGCCGGGCCGTCGGCGCGTGGTCGACGCCGACGCGTCGGCAGGCGGCGAGGACGTCGGGACCGATCTCGTGGCGGTGCGGCTCGAACGAGCCGACCACGACGACGGTCGTCCCGGCCCGGAGTGCGTGTGCGGGGAACAGCGGATCGGTGGCCAGCGTCGCGCAGACCACGACAGCCGCCGAGGCGAGCGCGGCCTCCGGGGACGCCACCGCCTCCACCTCGTACCCCTCCGCACGCAGTTCCGCCACGGCCGTCGCCAGGTTGGCCGGGGTCGGCGACCACATGCTCACGCGCTCGAAACGGCCGCCGTGGCACAGTGCCCGCACGTGGGCGCGGCCCTGCACACCCGACCCGAGCACCAGCAGCCGGTCCGTGGCCTTCGACGCCAGTGCCTCCACGGCGACCGCGCTGGCCGCCGCGGTACGCAGGGTGGTCAGGGCGGTGCCGTCCATGAGTGCCACCGGCGCCCCGGTATCGGGGTCGAGGAGGGTGACGACCGCGTGGATCGTCGGCAGTCCCCGCTCGACGTTCCTGGGGTTGACGCTGCCGAACTTGCAGACGGGACCGGTACGGCCGTCCAGCCGTGCCGCATAGCAGAACACGGTGTCGGGGTGGTCCCCGTGCCCGCCGAGGATCTTCCCCGGCTGCCAGGCCTCTCCCCTGCCCAGGGCGAGGAACGCCGCGCGTTGCGAGGCGATCGCCGTGTCCAGGTCGAACACGGCCCGTACATCGGCGTCGTCGAGGATCCTCATCGCGGCGGTCCTCTCCGTCACCGCTGGTCGGCGAGGTGCGGCAGCGCGGCAAGGCCGTCGGCAATACGCGCCCGGGTCGCCTCGTCCACCGGGAGCAGCGGCTCACGCGGGGGGCCGACCGGGAGGCCGAGCTCCTCCAGCGCGGCCTTGACGGCCGGGATGAAGGGGGCGCACATGATGGTGTCCATGAGCGGGTAGATCCGCTCCCACTGCTCACGCGCCCGGTTCAGGTCGCCGTCGACGAGTGCCCGGTGGACGGAGACCAGCTCGGCAGGAAAGACGTTGGCGGTGCCCGCCATGACTCCGGCGGCACCCTCGGCGACGGCGGCCAGGAGCAGGCTGTCCCAGCCGGTGAAGACGGAGATCACGTCGCCGTGGTGGTGGATCAGTTGCCCGGCCTGGGCCAGGTCGCCGCTGGTGTCCTTGATGTAGCGGATGTTGTCGTGCTCGCGGGCCAGCGTGCCGACCGTTTCGGGGTCGAGGTTGACGCCGGTCGCGCCGGGCAGGTTGTAGAGCATGATCGGGATCGTCACCGCGTCGGCGACGGTGCGCAGGTAGCGCAGGGTCTCGTCCATGGTCAGCGGCTCGTAGTACGGGGCGACGACCATGAGCACGGAGGCGCCGGCGGCCTCGGCGTGCCGGGACAGGGCGACGGCCTCGCGGGTGCTGACGGCGCCGGTCTGCGCGACGACGGGGACCCGGCCGGCGGCCTGGTCGACGACGGTCTCGACGAGCAGGCGCCGCTCGTCGCCGGTCATCGCCGCGAACTCACCGGTGGAACCGCAGGCGACGACGCCGTCGACTCCGCCGTCCACGCTGCGGTCGACCAGCCGGCGCAGCAGTTTCTCGTCGATCGTGCCGTCGGAGGCGTAGGGGGTGGCGAGTGCGGTGAGGATGCCGCTCAGTGGTGCGGTCACGGAATCTCCCTGCAGTACGGGCCGGCCCAGGACTCAGGCGGCGGGGTGAGGGCGCGGTGGGCCGTCTGCCGCTCGGTGGCGAGCAGGCTGCGGGCCTCCTGGGCGGCGGACAGGCCGCTCTGGATGGCGGTTTCGGTGTAGAAGGTGCCGAGGTAGTCGCCGGCCAGGAGGACGCGGCCGCTGTGACGGGTGAGGGTGGGCTGGAGCTTGGCGCGGCCGGGAAAGCAGTAGGGCGCGCCGGTGGGCCAGCGCTGCACTTCGGCCTCGACGACCTGCTCGGCGAAACCGGGCAGGACCTGGTCCAGGTCCTCCAGGTAGACGCGCAGGACACTGTCGTCGTCCTGTTCGAGCAGCTCGCGGGCGAGGCTGCCGGGCGAGAACGTCATGAAGCTGCTCCCGGGCTGCCGTTCGGGCTCGTGACCGCGGGCGATGTTGGAGTGGTTGAGGGCGACGTTGAAGGAGCGCTTCGGTGTGGCGATGGCGTAGGCGTCGTCCCACACCTGCCGACCGGTCTCGTTCGTCAGGAAGGCGGCGCTGACATAGGGGCCGTAGACCACCTGAGCGAGGGCCTCACGGACGTCGCGGTCCAGGTCGACGGCGACGCGGTGCGCCACGGTCGCGGGGGTGGCGAGTACGACGCAGCGCGCCTCCACTTCCTGCTGAACGCCGTCTTCCGTGTACCGGACGACCACGGAGTTCTGCTTCCGCACGATTTCGTCGACCGGCGCCTGGAGCCTCACGCGCTCGCCCAGCGCCGCGGCGATCGATTCGGTGAGGGTGGCAGGGCCGCCGACGATGCTCTGCGAGAGGCCGGAGCCGATGTTCCACACCAGGCTGAAGTAACCGACGCCGGCGCCGGCCGACAGCTGGTCGATGTCCGCGGCGGAGCGGGTCACCGTGGGCTTGAACAGGGCTTCGGCGTCCTCGGGCAGGTCGCCGATGAAGTCCTTGAAGGAGCGGTCGTTCATGAACTCGTAGATGCGCTGCTGCCGTTGGGCCTCGGTCTCGCCGGGGCGGCGCCCCACGATCCGCGCGTAACGCGCCACCCGCAGCGCGACCTTGGCCCCCGCCCTGACCATGCCGACCCGCGCCGGCCACGCCATCGGGATCCGGAACGGGTACGTCTCCACACGGCCCCTGAGCAGCAGCTTGCCGTTCATCGACAGCGCGGACAACGAGCCGGGCACCGGCACCGAGTCGACGCCTGTGCTGTTCAGGAGCCACGACGTCGCGGAGTTCCCGCCGGCGTAGACGTGGCCACCCCAGTTCAGCCAGTACGGTCCACGCCGCTCGGAGCGGATACGGCCGCCCACGCGGTGCGAGGACTCCAGCAGCAGCGTGTCGAAGTGCCGTAGCCGCCACGCTGCGGAGAGCCCGGCGATGCCGCCGCCGACGATGACCACGTCCCTCATGGGGAGCCTCTTTCAGCACGTGGAGGGAGTGAGAGCCCGGTGTTCACCGCGGCGCTCACAGGTTGATGACGACGTCCGACCGGGGTGTCGAGCAGCACGGCAGTACCCCGCCCCGGGCTATCTCACGCTCCCGGATGCCGCCCCCGTGCCGCATGTCGACCTGCCCGGAGACCAGCGTCGTCTTGCAGGTGCCGCACAGGCCCTGCCGGCAGGATGTCGGTACGCCCAGGCCGGCCGCCTCGGCGGCGTCCAGCAGGGTGGTCTCCGGTGAGCAGAGCGTCTCGACGCCGCTCAGGGCGAACTTCACGGAGAACCCCGTCCCGGTCTCCGGCTGCGGTTCCATCTCTCCGACAGGGGCGCCGGCCCGTGCCGCCGCGGCCGGCTCGGTGGCGAAGACCTCCTCGTAGCAGCGGGCCGGGTCGCATCCCAGTTCCACGAGCAGGTCACGTACGGCGTTCAGATAGCCCTCGGGGCCGCAGGTGAAGACGGCTCGCTCCTGGATGTCCGGGACGGCGGACCACAGCAGTGAGGCGCTCAGCCGTCCGCGGTAGCCGTGCCACGGTTCGCTCCCGGCGTCGTCCTCGCAGACGTAGGCCGTCGTGAAACCAGGCACCTCCTGGGCGATGGTGTGCAGTTCGTCGCGGAAGAGGATGTCGTGCGGTGTCCTGGCGCTGTGCAGGTAGACGACGTCGGCGTCCGACGCGGTGTCGTGCAGGGCGCGTGCCATCGACATGAAGGGAGTCGCGCCGCTGCCGCCCGACAGCAGCAGGTACTTCTCCGCCGGATGGTCGTCCATGGTGAACAGGCCGTACGGCCCGCGGGCCCGCACCTCGTCTCCTGGCCGCAGGTTGTCGTGCAGCCAGTTGGAGACCATCCCGCCCGGTGTCCGCTTGACCGTGATGGACAGCAGGTGGGGCGGGTCGGGGACGAGGACAAGGTGTAGCAGCGGCTGACGGGGCGTCCGTCCACGGTGAAGTCGAACGTCATGAACTGCCCGGGCCGGTAGGGCAGGTGGCCGGGACCCTCCGGCTGGAACAGGAACGTCCTGACGTCGTGGGTCACCGTCCTCACCTGGCGGCAGACGAGAGTCAGTCCGTCGTCGGCGTCCAGCAAGGGCAGCTCGGCGATCTGGGGAAGCTGGGCACCCGGAGGGTCGTACGGAACGGTCACGCGGTGCACCTCGTGTGGTGTGGGCGGGTCGGGAAGCGGCCGGTCAGGCGCCGAGGTGGGCGGACAGGCGCTGGAGGTACCAGGTGACGAAGTTCTCGACCCAGGACTCCGTGGGCGAGTACGGCCCCGGTTCGTACGCCGGGCTCGCCGCGCCGATCTGCGCCTCGGCGACGAAGGCCGCGTCCTGGGCGTTCGTCGCACGCCAGACGGAGACCAAATTCTCCACGTCGTAGTCCACGCCTTCCACGGCGTCCTTGTGCACCAGCCAGGTCGTGCGCAACCGGGACGTGGTGGGAGTCAGGGGCAGCACGGAGAAGGTCACCACGTGGTCGCCGAGGAGGTGGTTCCAGTTGTTCGGCTGCATGTGCAGGCCCTGCCTGCCGAGACGCGGCTGGGCGAAGTCACCCAGCAGCCGTTTGCAGGCCGCCTTGGCGTCGCGGGTCATGGACTCACCGGCCTTGTCCAGCGGGGTGCGTTCCACGAGGAATCCGGTCGGCCGGTCGATCAGACGGTCCACCTGGCGGTACGGCAGGCCCTCGCGCTCCCAGATCTCCGTCATCTCGGCGTCGATCTTCAGGAAGCGCTCGTACGCCGCCCGCCGGCTCGGGCCGATGTCCTCGGGCCGGTAGCCGATCGTCGGGAAGAGTGAGGCCCCGAGCTCGGGGTGGCCGCCGCAGTGGTAGCACTCGCGGTTGTTCTCCATCACGAGCTTCCAGTTGCCCTGCTCGGTGATGTCGATCTGGTGGGCGACCTTGGTGTCCCGGAGCGCGTGCGGGGCGAGGTACGGTTCGACCGTCGCGGCCATCTCGGCGATGTCCTCCGGCGGGTCGGGAGCGAGACAGATGAAGAGCAGTCCGCTGATGCTGCGCAGGTGCACCTGCTTGAGGCTGAAGCAGCTCGGGTCGAATCCCTCTCCGGTCGACTCGGCGAACAACAGACGGCCCGTGGTGTCGTAGGTCCAGTGGTGGTACGGGCAGACCAGGTTGCCGACGGTGCCGCCCTTGTCGGACAGCAGGCGCGAGCCGCGGTGCCGGCACACGTTGTGGAAGGCGCGCACCCCGCCGTCGTCGTCCCGGAGGACGATCACGGACCAGCGGCCGACCTCCACCGTCACGTAGTCTCCAGGCTCGGGGATCTCGGGCTCGGAGCCGACGAAGAACCAGTGGCGCCCGAAGATCGCCTCGACGTCGAGCCGGTAGAGGTCCTCGTCGTTGTAGAACGGGGACTCAAGGCTCCAGCCCGGCCTGCGGCGGCGGATCAGGTCCACGACGTCCTGCCGGGTGAGCCGATGCCCCGTGAGGTGGGCGGTGCCCGCGGTGCCGAGGTCCGCCACGGAGTCCGGCATTACTGAAGTCATGGACACCACTCCTTCGTCACGGCGCCGAGCCGGGATTCAGCCCGTTTACGGCGCACCGTCACCCGATGGGTCCATGGCACACCGCCCTCGGGTATCGGGAACACGAGAGAAATACGGATACCCACCCGGAGATCGCGGGAATTCCGCACCGGGGCGGGCGGGTGAGGACACTTCCGTCCGAAATCCGGAGTGGTTTCTGGATCTTCGGTTTCGGGGTCTGCCGCTCGCCGCGCGCCGCAGTTAGGCTCGACCCATGAACGGCAATCTTCCGGCCGATCTCACGGGTTTCGTGGGCGCAGGGCCGAGCTCACCCGGGTCCGGAAGATGGTCTCCGATTCGCGTCTGGTGACCCTCACCGGTGTCGGCGGCGTCGGAAAGACGCGGCTCGCGTTGCGCGTGGCACAGCAGGCACAGCGTGCGTTCCGCCATGGGACGTGGCTGGTCGAACTCGCACCGCTGCGCACCCCGGAACCGCTGCCGCTGAGCGTCTGCGACGCGCTGGGTGTCGACCCCTTCCAGAGCCCGCCGCTCGACGTCCTCGTCGACCACCTCCGGGACCGGCAGCTGCTGCTCGTGCTGGACAACTGCGAGCAGTTGCAGGACGCCTGCTCGGCACTGGTCGAGTCCCTGCTGCGGGCGTGCCCGGACGTACGCGTGCTGGCCACCACGCGGCATCGGCTCGGTGTTCCGGGCGAGCACACGTTCCAGGTGCCGCCGCTCGCACACCCGGACCCGGACCAGCCCGTCTCGCCGCGCGCCCTCCCCTCGTACGAGTCGGTGGTGCTGTTCGCGGACCGGGCCGCCGCCGTGCTGAACGACTTCGTGATCACCGCGGACAACGCGGCCGAGGTGGCCGCGCTGTGCAGCCGGCTGGACGGTATCCCGCTCGCACTGGAGCTCGCGGCGGTCCGGCTGCGGTCGCTGTCCCTGACCGAGCTGGTGGAACGGCTGGACGATCGCTTCCAGCTGCTCACCTCGGGCTCCCGCACGGCGCTGCCCCGGCAGCAGACGCTGCGGGCGCTCATCGACTGGAGCTTCGACCTGTGCACCGACGCGGAGCGCGCCCTGTGGGCGCGGCTCTCGGTCTTCGCGGGTGAGTTCGACGTGGACGCGGCTCAGGAGGTGTGCGCGGATGACCATGTCGTACCGCAGGAGCGCATCCTCGACCTGCTGGCCTGTCTGGTCGACAAGTCCGTGCTGACCTGTGACCACCGCGGACCGCGCGCCCGCTACCGCATGCTGGAGACGATCCGCCAGTACGGCGAGGAGCGTCTGGCCGCGGACGGGGACGCCGTCTCACTCCGGCTCCGGCACCGGGACCATTATCTGCGGCTGGCCAAAGAGTCCGGGCGCCACTGGTTCACCCCCACAGCGGGCGAGTGGCTCGCCCGGCTGCACACGGACGACGGCAATCTGCACGCCGCGCTGCAGTTCTGCCTCTCACAACCCGGTGAGGCCGCCACGGGTCTGGTACTCGCGGCCGAGCTGGGCACGTACTGGGAGGGCAGCGGGTCTGTGGTGGCGGGACGGAACTGGCTCGACCGGTTGCTGGCCCGGTCACCGGAACGTGGCGAGGCCCGGGCCCGTGGGCTGGCCGCGGCTGGCTGGCTCGCCGTGTTGCAGGGTGACCCCGAGGCCGCGACGGCGCTGCTGGACGAGTGCGAGGCGATGGTCCCGGACCTCGGCGACCTGGAGATCCCGGCCCAGGTGGCGCTCTTCCGCGGTATGGCGGCGATGTGCTCGGGCGACCTGCCACTCGCCATGGGGCTGCTCAAGGAAGCACTGGCCCGGCATCGGGAGCTCGGCAACCCCTACCTGGAGTCCATGGCGCTGTTCCGGCTGGCCCTGGCCGCCTCGGCGATGGGCGACTCGAAGCGAGCCGTGGCCTGGTCGGAGGAGTGCCGGTCGTTGTGTGAGGCGCACGGTGAGAGCTGGTCACGCGCGTACGCCCTGTGGGTGCTGGCCGTGGAGAGGATGCGTTGTGGGGAGGACGCCGCGGCGACGGAACTGGCGGAGCAGAGCCTGCGGGACGTCCATCACCTCGGTGACCGGCTCGGCGTCGCTCTCGGTCTGGAGCTGCTGGCCTGGATCGCGGTCACCGACGGACGGGCCGAGCGTGCCGCGGTGCTCTTCGGTCAGGCGGACGCGATGTGGCAGGCGTCCAGCGCACCGCTCGCCGGCTTCGGTCTGCTCCGCGGGTTCCATGACGGCGGGGCGGCGACGGCACGCAAGGTGCTCGGGACGAGTGCGTTCCGGCGGGCCTTCGAGGAGGGGGCTCGCCTGGCGACGGCTGAGGCCGTGTCGTTCGCCCTGGGCTCCGCGGCGCGGAGCGGGCCGGGCGGCGCTCAAGCGGACCGGGGCTCCGACACGAAGAACCCGCTGACCCGCCGCGAGACGGAGGTCGCCGCCATGGTCGTGCACGGTCTGACCAACAGGGAGATCGCCGCCGCCCTGGTGATCGGTCAGCGCACGGTGGAGTCGCACATCGAGCACATCATGGCCAAGCTCTCCTTCACCTCACGGGCCCAGATCGCCGCTTGGGCCACGGATCGCGGTCTGGACCGGGACGTGTCGCGCGCGGCACACGCGGCACGCTGAGCCCCCTGCACGCAAACGCCGACGGGCCGGCCTCCCGCGAGTCCGAGGACTCATCGGAGACCGGCCCGTTCGCGTGTTTCCGGCCGTTCCTGGATTACCTGTTCCTGATCACTTCATCCAGGAGTCGACGAGGGACTTGTTCTTGGCGATCCATTCCTTGGCGGCTTCCTGCTCCTTGCCCTTGCCCTTTTCCTGGATCATCAGCTCGAGGTTGCCGAGCTGGTCGGTGGTGAGCTTGAAATTCTTCATCCACTTGACCAGGTCGGGATTGTTCTTGGCGAACTCCTTGCTGGTGATCGCCTCTGCCTTATCGGGCTTGCCGAAGGCGCCCTTGGGGTCCCTCAGCGCCTTGATCGGGTACTTGGTGAACGCCCAGTGCGGCTTCCACAAGGTGACCACCACGGGCTTCTTCTTCTTGATGGAGGATTCCAGTTCCGACAGCATGGCAGCGGTGCTGCCCTCGACGAGCTCGTAGTTCTTCAGGCCGTAGGCAGGCATGACGGAGGTCCGGGTCAGCTTCATGAGGCCGCCTCCCGCCTCGATTCCGACGATCCGGTTGCCGAACTCCGCCTGCTTGTTCTTCAGGTCCTCGATGGTGTTGACGTCTTTCAGGTACGTCGGGACGGAGAGGTTGTTCTCGGCGGTGTCGTACCAGGTGGAGATCTTCTCGAGCTTGTCGCCGTACCGGTCCCAGTACGCCTGGTGGGTGGCGGGCAGCCAGGCGTCGGTGTACACGTCCACCTGCCCGTTCGCCACGGCCGTGAAGGTGCTGGCTATGTCGAGCGACTGCACGTCCACCTTGTAGCCCCGCGACTCCAGCAGCTCCTTCCACAGGTATGTGGTGGCGACCGCCTCGTCCCAGCCGTCCACCATGGCGAAGCTCACGCTCTTGGAGTCGCCTCCGCTGTCGCCGCTCGATCCCACGCTGGCGGTCTCTCCGCTGCACGCGGCGAGCAGCAGCAGGAGTCCGGCGCTGCCGGCCGCGACGGCGAGTCTGCTCTTGGGGCGGATGTTACTGGTCATGTCGGTGACTCCCATGGTTCAGGACGCGCTGGACAGTGCGGCGGGACGGGTGGTCTGGGAACGGCGTGCCACCAGCGCGGCCAGCCGGCCCCGGCGGCGGCGCGGCGCGGCGAACGCTCCGGTGAAGCGGTCGAGGAAGATGGCGAGGATGACCACGGAGAGGCCGCCCTGGAAGCCGGCGCCGATGTCGAGGGTGCTGATGCCGCGCACGACGATGGATCCGAGTCCGCCCGCTCCGACCATGCCCGCGATGACCACCATGGACAGCGCGAGCATGATCACCTGGTTGACGCCGGCCATGATGGACGGCATGGCCATGGGCAACTGGACGTCCCGGAGCAGCTGGCGGGGCTTGGCGCCGAAGGCGAGAGCCGCTTCCACGACCTCCTTGTCGACCTGCCGGATGCCCAGTTCGGTGAGCCGGACCGCCGGCGGAATGGCGAAGACGGTGGTCGCCACCACGCCGGGTACGGCGCCGATGCCGAAGAAGAAGACCGCCGGAATGAGATAGACGAAGACCGGCAGGGTCTGCATGAAGTCGAGAATCGGCCGCACCACGCCGCTGGCCCGGCCGCTGCGGGCCGCCCAGACCCCGATGGGCACGCCGATACCGACCGCGATCGCGGACGCCACGATGACGACGGCGAGTGATTCCATCGCGGGGATCCACAGGTCCATGCCCTGGATGAGCAGGAAGGACACCAGCGTGAACACCACGAAGCCCCACTTCTTCGTGGACAGCGCGAGAAGGGTGAACACGCCTGTGACGACGAGTGCGTGCGGCGCCGTGAGGACCGTGAGAACGGCGTTGACGAGTTCCAGCATCACCGTCGATATGCCGTCGAAGACGGGGCCGAGGTTCTCTGTGAGCCAGTCGATCGCTTTGGAGACCGGAGTGCCCAGGTCGATGTCAATCATGGCTGGCCTTCCGGGGGTTGGAGAGCGCGGCGAGGAGCGCCGCCTTGGGTACGACACCGAGGAGTCTTCCGTCGCTGTCGGTGACGGCGAGGGGGACGGAGTGCCTGCTGACCAGTTCGCAGCAGTCCATCAGGGGTGTGTCCGCCGAGACGTAGCGGAAGTCGTCGGTCAGGCAGTCCCGGACGGTGGCCGTGCCGCTGCGGACGGCGGCACTGAGCGTGTCGTTGCTGGCGGCACCGCGGATCACTCCGTCGCCGTCCAGGCCGTAGACGCCGGCTGCCTCGAGTTCCGCCAGGCGGTGGAGCACGTCCGCGGGATTGTCCCCGAGCTGGGCGGTGATGATCGGCCGGCGCATCACCGAGCCGGCGGTGATCACCCGGGACCGGTCGACGTCGGAGACGAACTCCGAGACGTAGTCGTTCGCCGGGTGGGAGAGGATCTCCTCGCCGGTGCCGAGCTGGACGACGCGCCCGCCCCGCATGACCATGATCCGGTCGCCCAGCCGCATCGCCTCGTTGAGGTCGTGGGTGACGAAGACGATCGTGCGCTGCAGGTCCTGCTGGAGAGTCATCAGCAGGTCCTGCATCTCCCTGCGGATGAGGGGATCCAGGGCACTGAACGGCTCGTCCATGAGCAGGACCTCGGCGTCGGTGGCCAGTGCGCGGGCCAGGCCGACGCGCTGCCGCTGGCCGCCGGACAGCTCGGACGGGTAGGCGTCGGCCCGGTCACCGAGGCCCACCGTCTTCAGCGCCCACTCCGCGCGTTCCCTGCGCTCGGCCTCGGAGACGCCACGGAC
Organism: Streptomyces tuirus; assembly: GCA_018195615.1. Classification (GTDB taxonomy): domain Bacteria; phylum Actinomycetota; class Actinomycetes; order Streptomycetales; family Streptomycetaceae; genus Streptomyces; species Streptomyces tuirus_A. The sequence goes on from JAGTPG010000002.1 coordinate 1,308,553, forward strand.
CTGCAGGCCGTAGGCGGCGTTCTCCCGAAGCGTGCGGTGGGGGAAGAGCGCGAAGTGCTGGAACACCATGTTGATCTTCTTGTTGCGCAGCTGGCGCAGCTCGGCGTCGCCCATCGTCGACACATTGCGGCCGCCGACGAGCAGCTCACCCGACGTGGGCGGGATCAGACGGTTCAGCAGGCGCAGCAAGGTCGACTTGCCGGAGCCGGAGAGCCCCATGATCACGAAGAGTTCGCCGGGTGCCACCTCGAACGACACGTCGTTGACGGCGAGGAACTTCTTGTCCCGCGCTCCCCGGCGCCAGGGCAGCGCGCGGGAGCCGGAGTCCGCGGCGATGTCGAACGCCTTGGTGAGGCCCACCGCTCGGATCACCGGGTCGGATCGCGACGACTCCCCTTCGCTGAGGGGAGGAGGATTCGTGTGCAGGGAGGTCGTCATTGGCTTCTCCGGCAGGTGGGGAACGTGATCGCTTCTGTGTGGGGGGCCTTGTGGCTGTGGGGGTGTCTTGTGTCGAGATGAGACGACGGCTTGGGGCGAAGACACCGGTGGGGATGCCTGCGTGTTACGAGGGCCCTGAACTCTTGTCCGGTCTGCGGGATCGTCTGCTCGGGAGGTGGAAGCGTCAGTGCATGGCACACCGCCACCGGCGTCTGCGACACGGGGGAAATACCGATACCCACCCGGAGGTTTCTCAGGGAACGGGCGGCCGTGGCGGTCGCGCGTCGTCAGCGTCCGGCCGTGCCCATGTAGGGATACGTCCAGTCCAGGTCGGGGTTCATGTTCTCCTTGATGTAACGCCCGCTGACCCAGCGCTGCAGGGCGAGCGGGGAGCCGGTCTTGTCGTTGGTGCCCGACGCCCGGCCGCCGCCGAAGGACTGCCGGCCCATGAGCGCACCGGTCGGCTTGTCGTTGACGTAGGTCATCCCGGCCGTGTCACGCAGGACGCTGAGGGCCTGCGAGATCGCCGTACGCTCGGTGGCGAAGACGGAGCAGGTCAGCGCGTAGGGGCTGGTGCTGTCGGCGAGAGTGAGGACCGTCGGCCAGTCCGCGTCGTCGTAGACGTGGACGGTCAGGAGCGGGCCGAAGAACTCCTGCGACATGGTGAAGGCCGTGGGGTCGTCAGTGACGAACACCGTCGGATCGACGAACCAGCCGGTCTCACGGCGGACGGTTCCGCCCACCAGCAGACGGTGGCTGTCGAGGCCCTTGGCCCGGTCGATGGCCTGTTCGAGGCGCTTGGCGGACGCCTCGTCGATGACCGCGCCCACGAAGGTCTCGTGCTCGGTGACGTCGCCGACGCGCAGGTTCGTGACGGTGTCCGTCAGTGGTCCTTCGAGCTTGTGCCACAGGCTGCGGGGAATGTAGGCGCGAGAGGCCGCGGAGCACTTCTGGCCCTGGTACTCGAAGGCGCTGCGGACGAGGGCGACCAGAAGAGCGTCGGGGTCGGCCGAGGGGTGGGCGATGACCGCGTTCTTGCCGCCGGTCTCGCCGACCAGGCGGGGGTAGCTGCGATAGGTGTCGATGTGCTGGGCCGTGGTCTTCCACAGATCACGGAACACAGCGGTGGAGCCGGTGAAGCTGACCCCGGCGAGGTGCTCACTGGCCAGGGCCTGGGAGGCGATGGACCGGCCGTCGCCGTGGACGAGGTTGATCACGCCGGGCGGCAGACCGGCCTCCTCGAAGACACGCATCACGACGTCGCTGCTCAGGGCCGACTTCTCGGAGGGCTTCCAGACGACGGTATTGCCCATGAGAGCGGGAGTGGAGGGGAGGTTGCCGGCGATGGCCGTGAAGTTGAAGGGGGTGATCGCCAGGACGAATCCCTCCAGCCCCGGTGGTCCATGATGTTCCACTGGCCCGGGTCCGAGGTGGGCTGCTGATCGTAGATGGCGGCGGCGCAGTGGGCGTTGTAGCGGAAGAAGTCCGCGAGCTCGCACGCCGCGTCGATCTCGGCCTGGTGGAAGGTCTTGGACTGGCCCAGCATGGTGGTGGCCAGCAGTTCGTCGCGGTACTTTCCGGTCACCAGGTCGGCCGCCCGCAGGAAGATCGCCGCCCGCTCCCACCAGGGCGTCCTGGACCAGTCGTCGCGTGCGGCGAGGGAGGCGTCGATGGCCGCTTGCACCTGCTTGTCCTCCGCGGGCGTGATGTGGCCCAGGACTCGCGCGTGCTCATGGGGTGAGACCACCGCGGCCTGCTCCCCGTGAAGTATCGCTCACCGTTGATCACATGCGGCAGTTCGCGCACCTGTCCCCGGATCCGGTCGATCTCGGCACGCAGCCGGACCGCCTCCTCGGAGCCGGGCGCGTAGTCGCGCACCGGCTCGTTGGCGGGTGCGGGCACACGGACGCTGCCGGTGATGGCTGCAGTCTGATTTGCCATTGCATTCCTCGGTCGTCGTTCGGAGGATCTCGTTCCGGGTCACGGAGAGCATGGTCAGAAGTTGTACTGAAATTTCAGAGCGACCGTACTTACACTGAACACATGCGTCAAGGGACAGAACTGAACGGTTTCGCCGACGGAGCCGCCGTGGGCGGGCAGCGCTCGGCCGGCGGATTGCGCATGGTCGACCAGGCCTACCTGCGGCTGCGCGACGACATCATCGCGGTGCGGCTGCGGCCGGGGGATCCGCTGGACGAGAAGGCCCTCAGCCAGCAGCTCGGGCTGGGCCTCACGCCCGTCCGGGACGCGCTCAAGCGGCTGACCCTGGAGCGACTCGCTGTCATCTACCCCCGGCGAGGCACGTTCGTCACCGACATCAACATCAGCGACGAGCGGTGGCTGACCGAGGTGCGCGTCGAGATGGAGGGGCTGGCCGCGGCGCTCGCCGCGGAGCGGGCGACCGACGAGGAGTGTGCCGCGCTGACCGCCCTCGCGGGCACCCTGGAGGACTCCTCGGACCTGTCCCTGGACTACATCTCGGTCGACACCGAGATCCACCGGGCCGTCTACGCCGCAGCCCACAACCCTTACCTGGAATCCAGCCTCAATCAGTACGCGAACCTGGCCCTGCGCATCTGGCACTACGGCATCCAGCGGATGCGCCCGCGCACTCCGCGCTCGTGCTCCCAGGACGAGGTGGTCGAGGCGATCTGCGCCCGCCGCCCCGAGGCCGCGCGCAAGGCCGCCCAGAGCCACCTGCTCGCCTTCTCCATGGAAGTGCGCTCGCTCTTGTAGCCCTAGGGTTGAACTAAAATTTCACAACGCGTACCTTGGTCGAAATACCGACCAAGACGCCTGTCGACCGCCTCCCTGAGGCCGACGGGAAGCGAGTGCTGTCCGCAGGTCACCCAGCGCCTCACCTTGCTTATGAGAATCATAATTTCGTAGCAGCAAAGGGCTTGTGTGATCTGTGATCACATCCTACGGTCCTGGTTCACCGGCCCCGTCGACTCGCGTGTGGCATCACCGCGGCCGCACTTCCATGGGGGCCTTTTCCTCTTCCTTCCGCCCCGGCCCTACGTGATCAGGGGATCGATGTGATCAGTGACCTGCTGCTGCGCGCAGCGAAGAACAAGAAGCTGGAGAACCTCGTCAGCGGTCACCCGCTGACCAAGGGCCTGGTGCACCGCTACGTGGCGGGCGTCAGCCTCGACGAGGCCATCGGCGTGGCCCAGCGGATGAACAGCGAGGGCATCGATGTGAGTCTCGACCTGCTGGGCGAGCAGGTCGAGGACCTGGCCGAGTCCACCGCGGCGACCGACCAGTACATCGAGACCGTACAGGCGATCTCTGACCGCGCACCCGGCGCGACGGTGTCGGTGAAGCTGTCCCAGCTGGGCATGGCCGTGGATCCGCAGGCGTGTGCAAAGAACCTCGACCGGCTGCTGGAGGCTTCCGCGGCCGTCGGCGTGGTGGTGGAAGTCGACATGGAGCACAGCTCCGTGGGACGGCCCACACTGGAGACGTTCCGGGAGGCCCTGCCCCGCTATCCGCAGACGCGCGTGGCCATCCAGGCCGCCATGCGCCGCACTCCCGAGGACCTGGAGTCGTTCACCGACATCAAGCCGCGCCTGCGGCTGGTCAAGGGTGCCTACGACGAGCCACTGGGCAGGGCCCTGCGAGACCGCAAGGAGATCACCGCCCAGTACCTGTTCCTGACGGACTGGATCGTCGCCCACTGCCCGGACCCGGCGTTCGGCACCCACGACGACGTGTGCATCGAGCATGCCAAGAAAGCCGCGGCGGCCGCCGGGCTCGGCAAGCGCGACTTCGAGTTCCAGATGCTCTACGGGGTCAGGCGCGATGTGCAGCGGCATCTGGTGCGTGAGGGCTACCGCGTCCGGGTCTACGTGCCCTTCGGCACCCAGTGGTACCCGTACCTGATGCGGAGGATGGCCGAGCGCCCGGCCAATCTCCTCTTCTTCCTGCGTTCCGTGGTGGGCCGCTGACATGGCACCGGAGGTCGATGTCGTCGTCGTGGGTGCCGGTCTGACCGGGGCGGCCACCGCCTGGGCTCTCAGCCGGGCGGGCCGGTCGGTCGTGTTGTTCGACGCTTACGACTTCGGGCACGACAAGGGAAGCTCTCACGGAACCTCCCGCATCTTCCGCCGCGTCTACCCCGACGCCCTCTACGTCGGGATGACCGGTCGCGCGCTGGAGAGCTGGCGCAAGCTGGAGGCGGACAGCGGTGCCGGCCTGCTCCAGGTGCGCGGCGGCATCGACCACGGCAGCCGCCGGGATCCCCGGGCCCTCGCCGCCGTCGCGGCCGAGCAGCACCTCGCCCACGCGTTGCTGTCGCCGGCCGAGGCGCAGGAGCGGTGGCCGGGCATGGTCTTCGACGGGCCGGTTCTTTTCCAGCCGGACGCCGGTGTGGTCAACGCGGACGCGAGCGTCATGGCCTTCCTGGACGTGGCACGGCGCAACGGCGCACGCCTGGTGGCCGGCACCCGTGTGGAGGCCATCGAGGTCGGCTACGACCACGTTCTGGTGCACGCCGGGGAGCCGGTACGAGCCCGCCGCGTCGTTCTGGCCGCGGGCGGCTGGCTACCGGAGCTCCTCGCCACGTGCGACCTTCCGATACCGCTGCCTCCCGTCCAGGTCACGCAGCAGCAGGTCTTCCACTTCCGCCAGCGCGACCCCGGCGCGGTGTTCCCCGTCCTGGTGCACAAGGACCGCCACCAGATCTTCGGTCTTCCCTCCGGAAGCGACGGCGGCCCCGAGCCGGCGATGAAGATAGCCCGGCACGACGGGGGCGCACCGACCACGGCCGGCACCCGCAGCGGCCAGATCGACGCGGCCGGCCGTCGGCTCATCATGGACTACGTCGGCACGTGGCTGCCGGGGCTCGACCCCGAACCGGTGGCCGAGAGCACCTGCCTGTACACGATGACCGAGGACGACGACTTCATCCTCGACCGCGAAGGTCCCGTCGTTGTGGCCTCCCCCTGCTCAGGCCACGGAGCGAAGTTCGCCCCGTTGCTGGGCGAGATGATCATGGATCTGGCGCTCGGCAGGGCGCATGCGCACCCGCGGTTCTCGCTCCGGCGCGCCGCGCCCGGGGTCGCCCGATGACCGCCGTGCCCCCGCCCGTACAGCCGTCCCTGCTGGCCGACCAGGTCTACGCCGCTCTCCACCAGTCGATCACCAACGGCGCCCTGCCGGCGGGGACCCGGCTCCGGGTGCGGGACGTCGCGGCCGAGATGGGCACCAGCGTGATGCCCGTACGCGAGGCCATCCGCCGTCTGGAGGAAAGCGGACTGGCCGAACGCGAGCCCCACAAGGGCGCGGTGGTGAAGGGGTTCACCCTTCAGGAGCTCATCCATGTCTACGACGTGCGCCTGCTCCTCGAGAGCGAGGCGGCCCGGTGTGGCGTCGAGGGCCTGGACGCACAAGGCGTGGAGCGGATGGCACAGGAGTGCGCGGCCATGCGCACGGCCGCCGCGGAAGGCCGCGTCCTCGACGCCCTCGACCACGACGAGGCCCTGCTCACCACCCTGTACGCCGCGAGCGGCAACCCGGTCCTGCTGGACACGATCCGGACTCTGTGGCACCAGTGCCGCGCCTACAAGGTCCTGGGAGCCACCGCGGCCGGCCAGGAACCCGACTCGTCGCTGTGGTCCTATCAGCCGCGGTTGATCGAGGCCGCTCGCCGGCACAACGGGAGAACCGCAGCACATCTGACACGCCAGTCCCTGCTCAGCGCACGATCCCGCATCCAGGACCTGCTCGACCAGGAGTCCGCGGCACAAGGTCACCTCAGATAAACCCCCTTCCAAGGAGAACCCGCACATGTCGCAAGAAGTACGAGCCGTCATCGCACGCGCGGCCAAAGAGCCTGTCACGGTGGAGACCATCCTCGTGCCCGACCCCGGCCCCGGCGAGGCGGTGGTCCGCATCCAGGCCTGCGGCGTCTGTCACACCGATCTGCACTACCGCGAGGGCGGCATCAACGACGATTTCCCCTTCCTCCTCGGGCACGAGGCGGCAGGGATCGTCGAGTCCGTCGGAGACGGCGTCACCGATGTGGCACCCGGCGACTTCGTCATCCTCAACTGGCGCGCCGTCTGCGGGAAGTGCCGCGCCTGCCGCAAGGGCAAGGCCCAGTACTGCTTCGACACCCACAACGCCCGGCAGAAGATGACCCTCACCTCCGGCCGGGAGCTCACCCCGGCCCTGGGCATCGGAGCGTTCGCCGAGAAGACTCTGGTGGCCGCCGGCCAGTGCACCAAGGTCAACCCTGCCGTCTCGCCCCAGGTGGCCGGGCTGCTCGGCTGCGGGGTCATGGCCGGCATCGGAGCGGCGATCAACACCGGCGGCGTGAGCCGCGGCGACTCCGTCGCGGTCATCGGCTGCGGCGGCGTCGGCGACGCGGCCATCGCCGGTGCGCTGCTTGCCGGGGCATCGACCGTCATCGCAGTGGACCGCGACCCGCGGAAGCTCGACAAGGCCAGGGAGTTCGGCGCGACCCACGTCGTCGACGCCCGCCACAGCGACCCGGTGGAGGCGATCCGGGGCGCCACCGACGGCTTCGGCGCGGACGTCGTGATCGACGCCGTCGGACGCCCGGAAACCTGGCAACAGGCGTTCTTCGCCCGCGACCTGGCCGGCACCACCGTCCTCGTCGGCGTCCCGACTCCGGACATGATGGCCCCCGAGATCCCGCTCATCGAGTACTTCGGCCGTGGCGGTGCCCTCAAGTCCTCCTGGTACGGCGACTGCCTGCCCTCGCGCGACTTCCCCATGCTGGTCGACCTGCACCTGCAGGGACGTCTCCCCTGGAGAAGTTCGTCAGCGAGGAGATCGGCATCGACGGCGTCGAGGAGGCGTTCGAGAAGATGCACCGCGGTGACGTACTGCGCTCGGTGGTGGTCCTGTGACCCCCCTGCCGGACCAGAGCGAAGGCATCGAGCACCTCGTCACCTCGGGGACCTTCTCCCTGGACGGCGGAACGTGGGAGGTCGACAACAACGTCTGGCTCGTCGGCGACGCCGACGAGGTCATCGTGATCGACGCGGCGCACGACGACTCGAAGATCGCCGACGCGATCGGCACTCGCCGCGTCGTCGCCGTCGTGTGCACCCACGCCCACAACGACCACATCAACGCCGCCCCCGCCCTGGCGGACCGGACGGGAGCGCCCGTCCTGCTTCACCTGGACGACCGGCTCCTGTGGCGGCAGACGCACCCTGACCGCGCGCCGGACGGGTACCTGAGCCACGATCGCCGCCTCACCGTGGCCGGTACGGAACTCGTCGTACTGCACACCCCCGGGCACGCCCCCGGAGCGATCTGCCTCTACGCACCCCATCTGGGCACGGTCTTCACGGGCGACACCCTTTTCCACGGCGGACCGGGAGCCACCGGGCGCTCGTTCTCGGACTTCCCCACCATCATCCGTTCCATCCGCGATCAGCTGCTCACGCTCCCACCCGACACCGTCGTCCGCCCCGGCCACGGCAGCTCGACCACGATCGGTGCCGAGTCGGCCGACCTTCAGAAGTGGATCGACCGCGGGTACTGACTCGCGGAGCCGCGGCCGGGGCGAGGGCCGGCACCCGGTCATCAGAGGGTGGCACGCAGGTGGCTGACGGTGACGAAGTGGTAGCCACGGGCGGTCAGCGTGCGCAGAATCTGTGGGACGGCCGCGACCGAGGTGGGGTGGATGTCGTGCATCAGGACGACGTCGTTGCGCTGCGCCTTGTCGATCACGGTCCGGGCGACCTTGGCGGCGTCGCGATACTTCCAGTCCTCGGTGTCGACGTCCCACAGCACCGGCGAGAGTGTCGTGGCCCTCCTGACGGTGGGGTTGATGGCCCCGTAGGGCGGGCGGAAGACAGTGGGGGCCTTGCCGGTGGCGGCCTTGACGGCGGCGTTGGTGCGGTCGAGCTGGTAGGCGAGCTGCCCGGGGCTGAGCTTCGTGAGGTCCGGATGGTTCAGGGAGTGGTTGCCGATCTCGTTGCCGGCGCGGGCCGCGGCACGGACCAGGTCCGGGTGGGCGACCACGTTCTGTCCCACGACGAAGAAGGTGGCCCGCGCCTTGTACCGGGCGAGGTGGTCGAGCAGCGTCGCGGTTTCGGGCACGGCGGGTCCGTCGTCGAAGGTCAGGGCGATGCACTTGACCTTCTTGCAGTCGGTGTCGTCGTCTGCGGACGCCGTGTGGGAGGGCACGGCCGGGGCGGGGACGTGCGACGCGCCCAGGTCGAGTGAGCGGCTGGGGCGCACGGTCTGCTGCTGGACACGCTTGCCGAACGCGGACAGCCAGGGGGTGATCGTCTCCCTGGGCAGGGTCACCACGTGGGCCCCGGCGGCGGGGACGCCCACGTCACCGCGGTCGAAGCCCACCCGTAGTTCGCCGTCGGCCGTGAAGGCCATGTCGTCCAGCAGGGCGGCTCGGGAGGCCGGGTCGGAGAACGTGTCGTCGAGGGAGGCGGCATCCACGCCCGGGCTGCCCTCGAGCCGCTTCTTCACCGCGGCGACGAAGGTGTCCTGGGCCCCCCTGGTGACGAGCCCGAGGGCCGTGCGGTACGCGCCGGCCTCGCCGTCGTACCAGTACGTCCTGTCGGACAGCCCGGACCCGGCGGCGCTGCCGTCCCGTGTCCGGAGGCGGACGCCGAGGACATCACCGGAGGCGACCAGGAACTGGTGGCTGATGTTGAACTCGCGGCCCTCCGCACCGCCCGTGGCGCCTTCGCACATGGCTGCCCGGAAATCCGCCAGGCGCTTCTCCACGTCCTTCTTCATCGCGCCCGTCATCGCCTCCGCACCGGGCACGTCCGGGTAGCTCGTCGCAAAAGGGCAGGAGACGTGCTCACTGCTGTCGCTGACGATCTCGAGGCCCTTGATCTTCGACGGATCGACCGTCCGCGCCGGGGACGGCGACGGACCGGGCCGTGCACCGGCGGATGCCGAACCCGAGGGTTCGGACGTCCCGGACGAACAGGCCGCCGTGAACGAGAGGGCGCCGAGCAGCAGGAGCGAGGGAAACAGGGAACGAGAGCGCATGAGACCAGAACCTGAGGAGAGTGGACCTTCCGGGCGCCGCGGAGCGGGCGCCGGTCGGCCGTCGTGCACCGGGTGCGCCGACGGCCGTTCTGGTCTCCGATCCTGCTGGTCAGAGGCGTTTTTCAGCGAGCCTCCGGGTCACCGTGAACAATTCAGTTGCCGACCTCAGGCCCCTTACGCCCCTTTTTGCGCGTGTTCAGGGTGCCGGCGGACAGATCTGCCGGTACGGCGCGTCGGGGACGTATCTGCGCCACTGCCGAGGGGTCAGTCCGCTGCCGGCGCGGTCGCAGATGGCTCGGACGGCCGCGTCCGGGGCGATGGCCCGGCGTTGCAGCATGACGTTCGGGCCGGCCGCGTAGAGCGTGCCGTCGTCGGGGCCGAAGGCGAGGGAACGGATCTCGTCCCCGGGCGTGGGCAGGTCGCCGCCGAGGAGCCGTTGGCCGGCGGTGTCCCACAGCCGTAGGGTGCCGTCTTCTCCTCCCACGGCGAGGGTGTGGCCGTCGTGGGAGAACGCGAGTGCCCTGACGGCCTCGGTCTGGCTGCGCGGCGCCGTGTCGGCGGTGCCGGTCAGTACCCCCCTGGCGTGCCGCAGGTCGCCGTCCCAGAGGGTCACGTGCCCGGTGGCGTCGCCGACGGCGAGCCGGGTGCCGTCGCGGCTGAAGGAGAGCGCGGTGACCTCGCGGCCGTCGGCGAGCGCCCACCCGGTGACCTTGCCGGAGGACACGTCGGCGTACTGGTCGAACGGGCCGACCAGCAGGCGGCCGTCCGGCCGCACGGCCACCGGCTGCCCGAAGAGGCCGTGCAGCGTTCGCGAGCTGCGGTGGGTCCGGGTGTCCCAGACCTCGGCCGCCTCGCCGTCACCCGCGGAGCGCACGGCCAGCAGGGTGTGGCCTCCGGGCCCCAGAGCGATCGACGACACCGCGCGATCGACCGCGCCGGAGGTCGTGAATGACGTACGGACCTTGTGGGCGCGTACGTCCCACACGGTGAAGCGCTGCCGCAGGGCGCCGCCGGAGGAGGTCGTGTCGGCCACGGCAAGCGTGCGGCCGTCCGGGCTGAAGGCCAGCTGTGGCGTTTCATCGGGGTGTCGTTCGGCAGCGGGCCGAGCAAGGTGCGGGCGAGGACCCCTCCGATGGGGGTCCCCCCGCTCGACCGAGGCCGAGAGTGGGGGACGGTGGAGCGCAGTTCGAGGCGGTGGTCGTCTCCTGACCGGGCGATGGTGGCGAGCGTGGTGCCGTCGGGGCTGAGGAGCGTGGCGTCGGCAGGGGTGCTCTGCCAGGGCGCGGCGAGGCGGTCGGTCAGGTCGAGGGTGTGGACGGTGGCCCGGTCGAGGTAGCGCAGGGTCCGGCGGCCGTGCTCCGGGGTCCACACCAGGCTGCTGATCTCCGCTCCGGCGAGCGGCCGGTGGAAGACCTGCACACCTCCGGCCGCCAGCCGCCATACGGCGATCTCCTGGTCGTCGGCGGTTGCGAGGAACTCCCCGTCGGGAGACAGGTCGGCCTGGGAGAAGCCGGTGGTGCCGCCGCTGGCGAAGTCGGCGACCACTCGCCCGCTGCGGACGTCCCAGACGGTGGCTGCCGTCCCGTGGGCCACGGCCAGCCGCCTGCCGTCCGCGCTGAGGCGCAGCAGCCGGTCCCCGTCGTCCGCTCCCGAGCCGGTGCCGCACACGGTCCGGTCCGCCTTCTGCCAGTCGCCGGACAGTTGCCGACGGCCCACGGTGTCCCACACCTGGGGCGGCCCCTCGACCGGGCAGAGAGCGGCCAGACGTCCCCCCGGGCCGAGGGCCGCCGTGGTGAGGCCGCGGGAGACGCCCGTGCTGAAGAGCACCTTGCCGTCGCCCGTCCGGCGCACCTGTACCTGGCCGGGTCCGTCGAACGGGTCGGTGAGGTACGCGTCGCCGGCGGGCGCTGCCGTCCTCAGTGTCACATCGCTGAGATCGGCTGAGGTCTTCCCCTCCGGGAGGTTCCACAGGGCGGAGCCGTCCGGTGTGTCCAGGACGAGGAACCGCCCGTCGGGGCCTGCCTCGGCCGCGTCCATGGCGCCCGGGAGGGTATAGGTGCCGGTGCGCTGGTGTCCGGCCACGTCGTACGCCGTGGCACTGTTGCCCTCAGCCCTGAGCAGGGTGCGTCCCTGGTCGGTGAGGAAGCGCTGGACGTCTTTGCCGGTCTGCGGGTCGGTGAAGGCGTCCCGTTCCGGTTGGCCGAGCGCGCCGAGCAGGGCCGAGCGGGATTCCGTCAGAGGGGCGATATTCCACGCGGCGGCGCCGAGCAGGGAGGCGGTTCGGGGGTCGGTCGAGCGCAGGCTCTCGGCCACGGTGGCCAGACGACGGGCGGCGGCCTTGGCGGCCTCCTCATCGCTCACCCGGTCACGCTGCCAGGCGACGAGTCCCGCGGTCAGCGCGAGCACGAGAAAGACCGAGAGGCCGATGGCGAGGGCGCGTGTGCGGCGGGCGGTGCGTGTCTCGGCGTCCCGTTCGGCATCCCGGGCTGCGGCCGAGGCGGACAGGAAGGCCCGTTCCAGCCGGGTGAGGTCGTCCTCCTCCTTCTCCGGCTGCCCGGGAAACAGCTCTTCGGCTCGCTCCAGCCGGGTCCCCCGGTACAGCGCACCGGGATCACGGTCGAGCTCCTCCCAGGCGCGGGCGTCCTCGCCGAGACCGCGCTGAGCGCGCAGCCGGTCCCGGCTCTCCTCGATCCAGCCGGCCAGGCGCGGCCAGCCGGTGATCAGTGCCTCGTGGGCGAGTTCGACGGTGTCGCCGTCCAGGGTGACCAGGCGTGCGGCGGCCAGCCGTTCCAGGACGTCCGGCGCCGTTGGCCCCAGCTCGTACCGGGACGCCGGGCGGCGCGTGTCGGCCGTGCGGTCGCCGGGAGCGATCAGCCGCAGCAGGATGCGCCGGGCCGTCCGGGCCTGGCCCGGGTCCAGGCCGCCGTAGACCTGCTCGGCGGTGGCGGCGATCGCCCCGCGTACGCCACCCGTCTCCTCGTACGCCGCCAGCGTGAGCGTGCGGCCCCGGCGGCGGCGCCAGGTCTCCAGAAGGGCGTGCGAGAGCATCGGCAGCGCTCCCGGCTGGTCGGTGACCTCGTCGATGATTCCGGCGGTCAGGAGCCGCTCCACGTTGAGTCCGACGGCGGTGGCCGGTCCGGTGACGACCTCCCGGAGCTCGTCCTCGGTCATCGGTCCGACCAGCAGGTTCGCCCGGCTGACCGCCTCGGCCAGCTCCCGGTGGGCGGCGCAGTGGCCGTAGAAGTCGCCGCGCACCGCGACGACCACCCGCAGCCGGCTGTCCGGGCGCCGGGCCGCGAGCAGCAGGTTCAGGAACCGGTCGCGTTCCTCGCGATCGTGGCAGAGGGTGAACAGTTCCTCGAACTGGTCGACGATCACCCAGGTGTCCAGGTCGCCGTCCTGCGCGGCGAGTACGTTCTCGTGGGTGCGGGCGGGCCGCTCGCCCGGGGTGAGGACCCGGATCACGGCCGGTCGGCCGGAGCCCGCCGCCTGGCGCAGGACCGGGATCAGGCCTGCCCGCAGCAACGAGGACTTGCCGCTGCCGGACGGCCCGAAGACCGCGGCGAAGCGGTGCTCGCGTACCAGGTTCAGCAGCTCGCCCACCAGTGTGTCCCGGCCGAAGAAGACTCCGCTGTCGTCCGGCTCGAAGCGGGCCAGTCCCCGGTACGGCGGCCGCTCGTCCGCCGTGGGCGCCCGCACCGCGGCGTCCGCCTGCCGCCAGCGCTTCTCCCACTCGTCGGGGTCGGCGTCCAGGGCCTCGGCGTAAGCCCGCACGACTGCGAGGGTGGGCAGCTGGTCACCGGCCGCCGCCTGGGACAGCGCGGTCGTCGAGTAACCGGCCCGCTCGGCCATCTCACGGTACGGCGGCTTTCCGGCCTTCTCGCGCAGGAGTCGCAGCTCGTGCGCGAGGCGTTGTATGGGACCGGCGTCGGGATTGACCGGCTTCTCGCGACGTCCCACCGAGGGGCACCTTTCACCTTCCGGCCGCATCACCTTCCGGCCGGATCACCTTCCGGCCGCGGCCGAGCAGGCGCCCAACCTATGTTTTCCTCCGGCCCGGCGGCAATTTCCGGCCTGTGGTGGACGCCTCAGTCTCGCCCGTCGCCCGGCGCCCTCCGGGTGACGAAGCTGATCGCGTCGGCGAGGTGTTCGCGATGCCGGAGCAGCGCATCAGGGGTGATGCCCGATTCGGCTGTTTCATGGATCAGGTCGTCTGTTGCCACCTTGAGCGCGGCGTTCATGGCGGCGGCCTCCACACGGACGGGGAGCGCGTCGGACGGCACGCCCGTGCGGGCGGAGAGCACCTCGGCGAGCGTGTCTTCCGCGCGCTCCCGCAGCACCAGGTAGGCGGCTCGCAGCGCGGGCTCGTCATGGGTCAGGCGGATCACGGCGAGGACGGCCTCGACGTCCGTGGCGGAGGGCGAGTTCAGGACGGGCTGGTAGGCCGATCGCAGATGCTCGGCCAGGTCGACGTCGGGCGGCCAGGCGTGCAGGACCGTCCGGAAGGCGTCGATGGTCTTGGTGAGCAGAGGCTCCACGCAGCTTTCCTTGTGGGGGAAGTGGCGCCACAGCGTGCGTTCGGAGACTCCGGAGGCCCGGGCGATCTGTTCGCCCGATGTGGCAGCCAGTCCCTGCTCGCTGAACAACCGGACGGCGTGGCGTGAGATGGCGAGCCGTTGCCGCCTGCGTTGCTCGTCGCTGACCGGCGGCCGCCCCCTTCGCGGTGCAGGGCCTCTGTCCACCATCACGTCCTCCATCAGGCGATCTAAGCATGCCGGCGTCCCGCAGGCCGACTGACCGAAATTTTATTGGCAGTCACTGACAATAAACTGCTACCGTCGAAGCGCCGGAAGATCACATTCCGAAACCTGGAGGAGAGCCATGTCTGTGGCCGCCGACCGTTCGCAACTACCTTTCGCGAGGCCCAACGTGCTCGACCTCGCACCCTTGTACGAGGTGCTGCGCCGGGAGGCGCCGGTCACGCCGGTCACCACACCCGCGGGCGATCCCGCCTGGCTGGTCACACGCTTCGACGACGTTCGTACCCTGCTGAACGACAAGCGGCTCGGCCGCTCTCACCCCCAGCCGGAACGGGCCTCACGCATCACGACCGCCGCGGTGTCGGAAGGGCCCCGAGGCAACTACGACACCGAGGAAGCCGACCACGGGCGGATGCGCCGGCTGCTGACCCCGGCGTTCTCGGCCAAGCGCATGCGGATGCTCTCCGATCACATGCAGCAGCTGGTCGACGGCTATGTCGACCAGCTGATCGCCGAGCGTGCCGCCTCCCCGGCGGCGTCGTCGACCTGCACGCCGGACTGGCCTTCCCGCTGCCGGTCGCGGTCATCTGCCAGCTGCTGGGCGTGCCCGAGGACAACCGCGACTACTTCGCCTCGTTGTCGGAGCGCATGTCGAACCCCACCATCGGAGACGATGCCCCCAAGCGCGGGCAGAGTTCGCCGACTACATGACCGGTCTCGCGGAGACCAAGCGCGCCCAGCCGGGCGAGGACGTGATCTCCGACCTCGTGCATGCCCAGAGCGCCGACGAGGACTACGACCACGAGGAGATGATCCAGCTCTGCGTCGGGCTGCTGTTCGCCGGGCACGAGACCACGGTCAACCGCATCGGCCTGGGCACGCTCTTCCTGCTCACGCGTCCCGGCCCGTGGCAGGCGCTGACCGCCGACCCCGAGGGCCGGGTCAACGCCACCGTCGAGGAGATCATGCGCCTGGGCGCGCCCGGCGACCTCGGCCTGCTGCGGTACGCCCACACCGACGTCGACATCGCGAGCGTCACCATCCAGCAGGGCGACGCAGTGATCCTGTCGATCAACTCCGCCAACCGCGACGCCTCCGTCTACACCGACGCCGAGACGTTCGACCCCGACCGCGCGGAGCGCACCCATCTCGGCTTCGGCCACGGCCCGCACTTCTGCATCGGCGCCAGCCTGGCCCGCACGGAGCTGCGCGTCGTCTTCGCCACCCTGGCCCGCCGACTGCCCGGCCTTCGTCTCGCGACGCGGCTCGAAGAGCTGGAGGTACGTCCCACCCTCACCGGCGGTGTCACGGATCTTCCCGTGACCTGGTGATCGCTCCTCGAAGGCCCCGCAGGCTCCAGCGGCGAGCAGTTCATCCACGGGGCCACCAGCTCATCGGCGGTGGCACGAACATCTGTGACGGGAGCGTTATCCGTTGAGCAAAGTATGGTTCATCACGGGTTCGTCGCGTGGCCTCGGCCGCGAGTTCGCCCGAGCGGCCCTCTCCCGCGGCGACCGGGTCGCGGCGACCGCCCGCAACGCCGAGGCCCTGGCTGATCTCGTCACCGAGCACGGCGAGGCCGTTCTGCCGCTGTCCCTGGACGTGACCGACACGGCGGCCGTGACCGAGGGCGTGCGACGGGCCCATGACCACTTCGGGCGTCTGGACGTCGTGGTCAACAACGCCGGTTACATGGTGTTCGGCGCCGTCGAGGAGCTGCGCGAGCAGGACCTCCGGGATCAGCTGGAGATCAATTTCTTCGGCCCCTGCGGGTGGCCAGGGCCGCGCTGCCGTATCTGCGCGGGCAGAACAGCGGTCACATCATTCAGATCTCCAGTCTCGCCGGGATCAACGCCCACCCCACTCTCGGCGCCTACCACGCCTCGAAGTGGGCGCTGGAAGGGATCAGCGAAGCTCTGGCCGGGGAAGTCGCCCAGTTCGGCATCGACGTCACCCTGGTCGAGCCCGGCGCGTACAGAACGAGCCTCGGCTCCGGCGCCGTGTGGTCCCCGCAGCTGCAGGAGTACGACCACCTGCGCGAGGCACTCATGTCCAGCGGCTCGGCACGCGAACCGGGTGATCCCGTCGCCGCCGCTCAGGCACTGCTGCACATCGTCGACGCCGAGAAGCCTCCGCTGCGGGTCGTCTTCGGCTCGCAGGCGTACCAGGCCGCCCGGCGGCTCTACGCGGACCGGCTGGACACATGGGCCGCGTGGGCCGACCTGTCCGCCCGGGCCCAGAACGTCAACACCTGAGGGAGACCACTTCACATGCACGAAGAAGACATGACCAGCACCGGGGCAGATCCAGTGGACATTCCGGGAGCACATACGGCGAGGTGCGCAGACGGGCCCGGCCGACACTGCGACGTGACGAAGGGAGCGTCATGAAAGTGACCGTCGATGAGGACAGGTGTGTCGGATCCGGGCAGTGCGTACTGGCCGCGGACGACGTGTTCGACCAGCGTGACGAGGACGGGATCGTGACGCTGCTGGACGCCGGTCCGCCGGACGAGCGGCTGGCGGACGTGCGGCACGCCGCCGCGCTCTGCCCTGCGATGGCCATCACCGTCGAGAAATGACTGTCTGTCACATGGGAAGGAAAGGTGCGTTGTGGATCTGACGGGCGTCGGTGTGTGGAGTTCCCTGATGTGCAGCGGGGATCCGACCGAAACGGCCGAGGCCGCGGCTGAGTTGGAGGAGCTCGGCTTCACCGCGGTGTGGATTCCGGGCGGCGGGGCGAGTGGACGCTTCCGGTGCTGGAGGCGGCCGACCGGCTGCTGGGGCCACGCGCCGCACGGTGGTCGCGACAGGGATCCTGAACCTGTGGATGCACACACCGGACGAGGCCGCGGCGGGCCACGCCTCGCTGACCGCCGCGCACGGTGACCGGTTCCTGCTGGGGATCGGGGCCAGCCATGCCCGCTCGTCGACGCGTCCCAGCCCGGCCGGTACCGGAAACCGCTGACGGCGATGACCTCGTTCCTGGATGGTCTCGATGCCGCGAACCCACCGGTTCCCGTCGAGCACAGGGTGCTGGCCGCGCTCGGCCCGAAGATGCTCGACCTGGCAGCGCGACGCGCGCGAGGAGTTCATCCCTACCTCGTCACCCCGGAGCACACCCGCCGTGCCCGCGAGGCGGTGGGGACAGGTGCGCTCGTGCTCCCCGAGCAGACGGTCATTCTCTGCGCGGACCGGGAGGAGGCTCGAGCGATCGGCGGCGACTGGCTGCGGAGGTACCTCGACCTGCCCAACTACGCCAACAACGTGCGGCGTCTGGGCTTCACGGACGACGAAATCGTCCAGGCGAGCGACCGGCTGTTCGACGCCTTGATCGCCTGGGGTGACGAGGAGGCGGTGATAGGCCGGATCGACGAGCACCGCGCCGCCGGCGCCGACCACGTGTGCGTGCAGGTGCTCACGGGCCACGAGTCGAAGGTCCTGCCGCGGCAGCAGTGGCGCCGTATCGCCGACGCTCTGCGATAGCGACGCCGCCGCGCCGAGTACTCCCGGTCGGCGCTGCTTCGGTCCAGTGATGGCGATTGCCTTGACGAGAGAGTGTGGCTGGCGAGGCAGGCGATCGCCCGGTTCGTGGACGTTTCTCATCGCCACTGCCCCGGGCCAGCCCCCGCTTGTTGACCGACAGCGCGGGAGGGGGCGTCCTCTATGGCCGGCTTCCGCTGATCAGCGCAGTGGCGCGGCACGTACCCGCCCGCACCGGCCTTCAGCCGTCCGAGTCGACGGACAGCAGGGCGAGCAACCTCCGCGCGTAGTCGATCGCCTCGTCCACACTGTCCACCTCGTACTGGGGGTCGACCATGAAGTGGTCGATGCCGGTGACGTCGTTGATGGACTTGATGGCATCCGCCACGGTCGACAGGCTGGTGCCCGCGTCCACGTTGACGCGCAGGACCGTGTCGATGTCGCCCGGTTCGCGACCGTCCTGCCGCGCCCACTCGTCCAGCTGCGTCCGCTGGGAGCGGAGGGCGTCCGCGTCGACATAGCTCGGTACCACGCACAACGGGAGCCAGCCGTGACCGCGTCGCGCGACGCGTCGCAGCGCGCGCTCGGACATCGCGCCCAGGTGGACGGGCGGAGCCGGCTTGCGGGCCGGTTTCAGTGGGGAGTGGTGCAGCGGCACGGACAGGAGGGAGCCGGAGTGCTCCACCGGGTCCTCGGTCCAGATGGCTTCGAGTGCGTCGAGGAGTTCGTCCAGAAGGGCGCCTCGCCTGGTGAAGTCGCGTCCGGCGGCCTCGTACTCCTCGGGCGACCAGCCCACGCCGAAGCCGGGGAGCAGTCGTCCGCCGCTGATGCGGTCGACGGTGGTCAGCGACCTGGCCAACTGCACCACCGGGTACAGCGGTGCGATGAGCACGTGCGAGCCGAGCGTCACGCGCTCGGTGGCGGCGGCCGCGACGCCGAGGAGGACGAAGGGATCGGCCGCCGCGTTCAACTCCGAAGGGATGGTGTCGCCTTGTCCGCCGTATCCGACGCGTGGACGCACGGCGGCGAGGTTGCGGTCTCCGACCCAGAGGCTGGCCGCCCCCGCCTGCTCGACCGCGCGGGCGAAGTCCGCGACCCGGTCGGTCTCGAACGCCTGATGGTGGAACTGAGGAAGCGCGAATCCTATGCGCATGTCACCTTCTGTGGGGGGTGAACGTGTGGGTGAGCCGCTCGTGTGTCCGGGAGCGGAACCCGGCGCGGCTCTAGAACATCGTGTTGTCGTTCGCCGAGGTCTCGGGCACGTCCTGCAGCGCGTCCCAGTGCTCGACGATCCGCCCGTTCCGCACCCGGAACAGGTCGACTACTGCGGTACCCCGCTCGCCGGGCGCGCTCACATAGTGGCTGTGAACTGCCACCAGATCACCCTCGGCTATCACCCTCTTGGGCGTGACGGACAGCTGCGGGAACCTCTCGAAGTAGGCACCCAGCCCGGCCTTCACACCCTCCACGCCGTCGGCCATCGTCGGATTGTGCTGGTGGTACTCGGGTCCCCAGTAGCGGTCGAGCGCGGACAGGTCCTTGCCGACCAGGAGCCGGTCGACAGCCTCGGTGACCACCTTCTTGTTGTACGCCGTGAGCCGGGAAGGCCCCGGCCGCTCGGTGCGCGGCCGGCTCTCGGTGGAGAACATGTCGTTGCCGTTCACGGAGCTCTCCGGCACGTTCTGCCCGACGTCCCAGTGTTCGGCGATCCTCCCGCCCTGGAAGCGGAAGATGTCGAAGACCGCCATGCCCCGGGTGCCCGGCTGCATCACCACGTTCGAGTGCACCAGCACCAGGTCACCTTCGGAGATGACCCGCTTGACGTCGTAAACGGCGTCCGGGAACTGCTGGTTGATGGCGACACCCAGGTTCTTCAGCGGCTCGGCGCCGTCGGGCGCGAGCGGGTTGTGCTGGATGTAGTCCGGCCGTACGAAGCGGTCGACGACCTCAGTGTCGCCTTCCTCGAACACGCCCTTGAGGACGCGGACGGCGACGGCCTTCTGATAGCCGGATCGGCTCGACGGCGTCGCCGCGGCGGGCACCGCGGCGACGCCCAGCAGGGCGGTGGAGGCCAGGGCGGCGATGACGGTCCTACGGGCAGGCGTGGTGGGGGTCACGATGCTCTCCAGAGAACTTGAAACCTAAAGTTGGGGCTTTCCATAGGGAAGCACTAACTTCCGGTTAGGGTCAAGATCTCCCGGAGCGGGTCTACTTCATTCCCGTGGTGGCGATTCCCTTGACGAGGTAACGCTGGCCGACCAGGAAGACGATGAAGACCGGGATCAGCGTGACGACGGACATCGCGAACAGCGATCCCCAGGAGGCACCGCTGGTGGCGTCCACGTAGTTGCGCAGGGCCACGGGCGCCGTCTGCAGTTCCGGCTTGGTCAGGTAGATCAGCTGGCCCAGGAAGTCGTTCCACGTCCAGATGAAGGTGAAGATCGCCGTGGTGGCCAGGGCCGGCAGCGAGATCGGCAGCAGAATGCGGAAGTAGATGCGCCAGTACCCGGCACCGTCGATCTTGGCTGCCTCGTCCAGCTCGGTGGGCAGACTGCGGAAGAACTGGATCATCAGGAAGATGAAGAAGGCGTCCGTGGCAAGGAACTTGGGGACGATCAGCGGGAGGAAGGTGTTGACCCACCCGATCTCGGAGAACATCACGTACTGCGGGATGATGAGTACGTAGATCGGCACCATCAGGGTCACCATCATGATGCCGAAGAAGAACCCCCGCCCGCGGAACTTCAGCCGCGCGAAGGCGTAGGCCGCCATGGAGCAGCTGACCAGGTTGCCTACCAGTGCCCCCAGCACGACGATCGCCGAGTTCATCAGGTACAGCCCGAACGGGTGCGACAGCGCGTTCCAGCCGTCGGCGTAGTGGCCGAAGTCGGTCTCCGTGGGCAGCAGGGAGGGCTCACGGAAGATCAGCGCGTCGGGCTTGACCGAGCTGGCGATCATCCACAGCAGCGGGTAGATCATCAGGAGCCCGAAGGCGATCAGCAGGGCGTGCTTGATGAAGGCCCGTATACGGGCTCCCCGCCTGCGGCGGTGTGTGACAGGGGCCGGCGCGGTCGTAGGGGCGTCCTCGGTCTTCAGGACCGTCATCTCACTTACCGTCACCGTAGAACACCCATCTCTTGCTGAAGTAGAAGTTGATTGCGGTCAGGACGCCGACGATCACCACGAGCAGCCACGCCATGGCCGAGGCGTAGCCCATGTGGAGGCGTCCGAAGCCCTCCTCGTACAGGTACAGCGAGTAGAAGAGGGTGGAGTCCGAGGGACCGCCCGTCCCCCCGCTGACGACGAACGCCTGGGTGAACGACTGGAAGGAGTTGATGACCTGCAGAACGAGGTTGAAGAAGATGATCGGGGTGAGCAGCGGCACCGTGACGTGACGGAACTGGTGCCAGCGGCCGGCGCCGTCGAGGGAGGCGGCCTCGTAGTACTGCTCGGGATCTGCCGAAGACCGGCCAGGAAGATCACCATCGAGGAGCCGAAGGTCCACACGTGCAGGACGATCAGGCTGTACAACGCGGTCTCGGGATTGGAGATCCAGCCGGGACCGTCGATGCCGAACACCCCGAGGAACCTGTTCACCAGGCCGTCGGTACCGAAGACCTGCCGCCACAGGATGCCCACCGCGACCGAGGCCCCGAGGAGGGAGGGCAGGTAGTAGACGGACCTGTAGAAGGCGAGCCCCCTGATTCCCCGGTTGAGGGCCATCGCCAGGGCCAGGGCGACCGCCAGCAGCAACGGCACGCTGATCGCGACGTAGACGAAGGTCACGCTCAGGGACTTGAGCAACCGGGGGTCGTCCAGCATCTTGCTGTAGTTCTCCAGGCCTACCCACTCCGGAGAGCTCAGGAGGTTGTAGTCCGTCATGGAGAAGTACAGCGAGGCGATCATCGGGCCGAGCGTGATGCCGGCGATGCCGATGAACCACGGCAGTAGGAAGACCCATGCGGCACGTTCTTCTTTTCTCGCCGCCTGGCTGACGGGTCTGCGGAGCACAGTCATCGTCCTCGGGTGTCCTCGGTTCTTGGATCGGGTGCGGGATTCAGTTGCCGCTCGGCGACGGCTCGGGGTGCTGCCGGGATTCCAGGGGACTGCGCAGAACGGCCACGTCCGCCGCGTCGAGCACGAGCGTCTCCCCGGCCTTCAGGAGGCGTCCGGTGATCAGGTCCGTGCCCGAGCGGTCGAGGGTGACGGTCGCCTTGTCCTGGCGGTGATTCAGCAGGAACAGGTACACGTCGGTGTCCGTCCGCCGCTCGGTCACCTCCACTCCGCGGGGTGCCGCGTGCACGGGCCGCACCTCGGCGCGGTCCAGGACATGCCGCATCAGGACCTCCAGGGCGTCGTCGTCTAGCCGGGTGCCGACGTACACGGCACGGCCCTCGCCGAGTTCGTGTGCGACGACCGCGGCTTTGCCGGCGAGGTGGCCCTCGTGGTAGACCGCGAGCGGGCGGGCGGTCTCCGTTTCGAGGTCGTCCTGCCACCCGGTGGCGGTGGCGAAGAAGCCGTCCAGGGCGGCCTGGCCGTCTGCTGCCTGGACGGGCACCGCGGCCTCGGCGGGCAGCGGCGAGAACTCCTGGACGTGCGCGCCGATGACCTCGCGCAGGGCGCCCGGGTATCCGCCCTCGACGACCCGGTCGTCCTCGTCGACGATCCCGGAGAAGCAGGAGACGACGAGATGACCGCCGCCTTCGACGAACCCGCGTACGGCCGCGCTCTGCCGGCCGCTCATGAGGTACTGGTTGGGGATGACCAGGACGCGGTAGCGCGACAGGTCGTCGTCGAGGGTGACGACGTCGACGGAGACCTGGCAGTGCCACAGGGCCCGGTAGTGCCGGGCCACGGTTTCCCGGTAGTCGAAGGTGTTGTCGGGGTGGGCGCAGCCCTCCACGGCCCACCAGTTCTGCCAGTCCCAGACGATAGCCACCTGGGCGCCGGTCCGCGCCGTGGCGATCCGGTCGACGGCACGCAGCTCGTTGCCGAGCGCCTTGACCTCCTGCCAGGTCCGGGTCTTCTCGCCGCCGTGCGGGAGCATCGCCGAGTGGAACTTCTCCTGGCCCTGGCGTGAGGCCCGCCACTGGAAGAACATGACCGCGTCGGAGCCGTGCGCGACGGCCTGGTAAGAGCCCAGGCGCATCCGGCCGGGCTGCTTGACCTGGTTGGTCTTCCACTGGCTGACCGCGCCGGCCGCCTGCTCCATCAGCATCCATGGCTGACCGTCGCGCAGGGAGCGCATCAGGTCGTACTGGAAAGCCGCGGTGATGAGCGAGTGGGGCTTTCCGGGGTCGGGGTAGCAGTCAAAGGCGACGACGTCGAGTTCCTTCGCCCAGCGGTGGCTGTCGGTCAGCCGGCACTGGAAGAAGTTGGTGGTCGCCGGGACGTCCGGCGTGATCCGGTGGAGCAGGTCGCGCTCCTCGGTGACCAGTTCCAGCAGCAGGTCGGAGGTGAAGCGGGAGAAGTCCAGCTCGCGCGAGGGGTTGACCCAGCCGCGGACGGGCTGGGGCAGATGTACCTGGGACCAGTCACTGTAGCGCTGGCTCCAGAACGCGGTGCCCCAGCGGTGGTTGAGTTCGTCCAGTGTGCCGTACCGGTCCCGCAGCCACGCCCGGAAGCGGTCGTCACAGAGGTCGCAGAAGCAGTCGGAGTGGTACTCGTTGCCGATGTGCCACATGGCCAGGGCGGGATGCTGCCCGTACCGCTCGGCCAGCTTGGTGGCGATGCGCCGGCTGCGGTCCCGGTAGACCGGGGAGGACGGGCACAGGTGTCCCCGGCTGCCGATGCCGTGCCGCACCCCCTGCCGGTCGACCGACAGGGTCTCGGGGAAGTCCGTGGCGAGCCACGGCGGTGGTGCGGCGTTCGGGGTCGCGAGGTTGACATGGATGCCGTTCGCCCACAGCAGGTCCATGATCTCGTCGAGCCAGGAGAAGTCGAACTCGCCGTCGGCCGGTTCCAGCATGGACCAGGAGAAGACGCCCAGGCTCACGAGCCGTACGCCCGCGGCTCGCATGAGCCGGACGTCCTCCTGCCACACCTCCTTCGGCCACTGCTCTGGGTTGTAGTCCCCGCCATAGACGACTCCCGGCAGTCGACGGCGATAGGTGGTCATGCGCGGATCGGGCACAGCGGGGGTTTCCTCTCGGAAGCTCTACTACAAGTGGCGACTGCTCAGAGCTGGGACTTGATCTCGGAGATGAACTTCTCGGCCGCCTCCTTCGGCGACAGACGGTCGAAGAGCACGTCCTCGTTGAGGCGCTGGAAGATCTCGGGACCGCGGGGCCCGCCTCCGGGTTGGGGATGTGCACCGGTGTGGGCTTCAGGGCGTTGGCGCGGGCCAGGTAGTCGGCAATCCGCTTCTCCGCGGGGACAGCTCGGGCGTGATCGCCTTGAGGACGTCCGGGTTGACGGGGACGCCACGGTCGAACTTGCCTATCTTCGCCGGCTCAGGGGAGTTGACCAGGAAGTCGATCAGCTGCGCGGCCTCCTTGGGGTGCTCGGTCCGCGCGGAGGCACCGTAGAAGACGCCGGGCTTGGTGTAGGCGCCGACCTGGGTGGCCCCGGCCTCGCCGGGGAAGAGGAGCAGCTTGGTCTCGCGTTCGCCGGCGGTCTCGAGCGCGCCGAGCTGAGTCACGGACATCTCGGTCATGCCCGCCTTGTGCTGGGCGACCGGGTTCTGCTCGATCCCGGCTCCCGCCGACAGCCTCTCGATCGCGGCCTCAGGGCTTTCCGTGCCGCCGCTGTCCCGCAGCTTGAGGACCCACTCCCAGTACCCGGCCATGGTCTTGGCGGTGAAACCGATCTCGCTGCCGTCCTCGGTCCAGAAGTCCTCGCCGTGCTGCCGCAGCCAGGGCCCCACCATGTTGATGTACAGCGGCATCACGCTGCCGATGAGCCCCTTCTCCCCCTCGGAGAGGGCCTTGGCGGTCTTCACGTAGTCGTCCCACGACCACTTGGTGTCGTCCGGGACGGGCACTCCGGCCTTCTTGAACGTCGCCGGGTCGACGGCGACGCCGAACGCGCTGTCGCCCGCCGGGACGCCGTAGAGGCCGTCCTTCACGGTCGTCATCGCCATCGAGTTCGGGGCAGCTTCTCGGTGTGCAGCACGTCCTTGACCTTCTTCAGGTCCATCAGCTGCCCGTTGTCGATGTAGGAGTACATGAACGGGTCGGTGATCTGCAGGACGTCGGGCATGTCACCGGCGGCGGCTCCGGTCGACAGCTTCTTCCAGTAGTCGTCCCAGTTGGAGTACTCGGGCTGGACGTCGATGTCCGGGTGCGCCTTCTCGAACAGGGCGATCATCTGCTTGGTCTGGTCGTGCCGGACGTCCGATCCCCACCAGTTGAACCGGATGACGGTCTTGCCGCCGTTGCTCCCGGAGGACTCTCCCGCGCAGCCCGCGGTCAGGACGAGGGCGAAGACCGAACAGGTCAGCCCGACCGCCCGGAGTCGTGTGCGTCTGGCGAATCGGGAAGGGTTGTTCATGATGAGGGCTCCTCTGGTGCGACGCCTGGGCATGTGTGCCCGGACGGGGATACGTGTCAGGAAGCCGGCTCCCGGCGCATCGGCTGCTGTCCGGCCGGCGAAAGTTTCCTGCGGTCCGTGCGGATGGTTGTCCGCACCGGCTCGTCGGACTCCCGGGCGGATTGCGGCGGCTCTGACGTGTGGGTAGTGAACGTGCGCATGAACCGTGGCTCCGGTGTAGCGGGCTGCTGCGCGGGTTGACCGCGAGCACCGCACCGAGTTCAGGTCCCTGTGAATCAGTAATAGTGAACGTTCACGCGGGTGAGCGTAGTGACCTGCCACACCCCGGTCAAGACTCTGCTTTGTAACGTTGATGGCCCACGGCCGGTTGCGAAAGCCCGCCATCGGGCGGGGCCCTGGAACTTTCGCGGCAGGTGCTTGCGGCGCACTCCCAGGGCCCACGCACCTGTCGGGCCAATCGCGCTGGGATCGGCCCGACAGGACACGGCTTCGCCGGTCCACCATGGGCTAGAAGTGGGCTAGAAGTCCCACTGCTGGTGCCGGCCGTCGTTGCAGTCCCACTGCTGGATCCGGGCGGAGTTGGCCGTCGAGGCCTGGCTCACGTCGAGGCACTTGCCGGAGTGGCGCGCGATGAACTGCAGGTGGCTGCCGGTGCCCTGCAGACGCCACTGTTGTCCGGCCTCGCCGTCGCACGTCCGCTGGACGATCAGCGCACCGTTGGCCGTGGAACCCGAGGCGACGTCCAGGCACTTGCCCGAGTGCTGGGCGACCATGCGGTAGTGGCCGTCGCCGGTGCCCTGCAGACGCCACCGCTGGTTGGCAGCGCCGCTGCAGGTGTACTGGACGACCTCGGCGCCGTCCGCGGCCGAAGCGCCTGCCACGTCCAGGCACTTGCCGGAGTGGCGGGCGGTGACGTCCGTGGTCAGCACGCGGTCGAGACCGTTGACAGCGGCACGTAGGTCGGCGTAAGCGCCGTCGACGGCCGTCTGCGTGGCCGAGCCGTCACCCAGTACCGTCTTGGCCGCCTCCAGAGCGGACGCGAACTCCTGCCAGCCGGCCGAGTGGCCCGACTGCTGCTCGGTGGCGAAGTCGTACGTCAGCCCGTACAGGGCCGACTTGTCGACGACGTCTCTCAGCGCGAGGTAGTCGAAGCTGAGCTGGTAGCCGCTGGACGCGGCGTTCTTGCCGGCCACGGCGAACCGCAGCTTGAGGCTCGACGCGTCGCCGAAGTCCAGGTCGCCGACGACCGCCTCCCGCCATTGCGAGTTGTCGGCGTACATGTCGAGCGGCTCCCCGACGTCGGAGCCGTTCACCGATGCCTGGGCGATACCGCGGCCCGTGGCGGTGCGGTACCCGACGGCGAGCTGGTACGAGTCGCGCTGCTGCGACGGCCGGGGGACGGTGAACTCGACATGGTCACCCGTGCGGGTGCCGAGCACCTTGACCCAGGTGCCGTTGCTCGCACCGTCGTCCCACTGCTGCAGACCGACGTTCGAGGTCGGGGACAGGCTCTCGGCCTCCTGGGTGGCTTTGAAGCTCGAATCGGCGAACGGGATGTCCGGCCCGGTAGCCGGAATCGTCGACTTTGTCACAATTCGCACGGCTCCGTTGGCGGGGATGTCGAAGGTGATGGTCCGGTCGGACCACGACCACTCCACGTCGCCCGACTTCACCCAGGTGGATCCGTCGTAGCGCCCCGACTCGACCGAGGCGATGCCGTACCGCCCGATGCCGTGCAGCGCGTAGGTCGCGTCGGCCGAGCTGAGCAGGGCGATCTCGTTGCCAGCCTTCTCCACCGCGATACCGACACCGTCGGCCGGGGTCCGGTAGGAGAGCCCGAGCGCGCGCACCGTCGCCCGCTCCGACGCCGCGGTCTTCGCGAGCGGGTTCAGGAACTGCAGCTTCGTCCCGCCGGCGGCCTTGGGCTGCTTGGTCGCCAGGTCGCGTGCGGCCTTCAGGAGCATGTGGTTCGTGTCGATGACGTCCTGGACGTAGTTGCCGCGCGGGACCGGCGTGTAGTCGCCGGCCGCCGCGTCCTTCGGCACGTAGAGGTTGTGGCCGTCGGGACCGTAGTAGTCGTAGACGTTGTAGAACGCGCCGCCGGCCAGGGAGGCGAGGAGCAGGTTGGCGGAGTCCTGGTAGTCACCGCCGTTCTCGTTGACCATCGGCAGGTTGCTGCCGGTGACGTAGCGGCCCTCGTGGCCGAAGCGGTACAGCCTGTCCCGGCTCGTGGAGTACGGGTCGAGCCCGATGAAGTCGACGCTCGTACCGCCGTTCTGACGCATCTGCTCGTTGTACTCGACGCCGGGCGCGTCCGTGCCGTTGTAGTTGTTCACCCGCGTCCACACCGGGTACTTCGATTCCTTGACGGCGTTGGACAGGTTGACGGTGAACTCCCACATGGTCCGGTCGACGAAGGCCTGGACCGAGTCGAACCGGCTGAAGGCGCCCCAGGTCTCCGGGTTGCGCCAGTGGGTGAACTTCGTACCGTGGAACTTCTGCACGCCCGGTTCGTTCGACACCTGGACACCGATGAGTGTCTTTTTGTCACCGTGAGCCCCGTTGTACTGGGCCACATGGTCCATGGTCGCCTTGAGGGCCCGGTGCTCCTGCGCCCTGGTCCTCAGGTCGTTCTTGTCCATGTGGTACCAGTAGACGGCGTACCTCGGGTCGTCGATCTTCTTCATCACCGGCTGGATGACGCCGTCCGCGTTGACGTACTGGTTCTTGTGGTTGCGCAGGACGTAGGTCGGGACGCGGTTGTCGAGGGTCGCGCCGGTGCTGTCGGACCCGTACCAGAGGAACTCCAGCTTGATCCCGGCGGCTTCGGCCCAGCCGAGCACCTTGTCGAGGTACGAGAAGTCGTAGTGGTTCTCGTCGGAGAGGAAAAGCTTCGGCGGCCTGGTTCCCTTGGCGCCGTCGATGGTGGCGCCGACAGCCAGGTCGGTCTCGGTGGTCGGCGTGGCCTGGAGGATGAAGCTGACCTTTTTGTCCGGGCTGTTCTTGACGAAGTCCGAGACGTCGAAGTCGTAGGCCTGCTTCTTGCCCATCCGGTCCCAGGAGGGGCTGCTGTCCACGAGGACGTAGTCCTCGCCCTCGGTACCGGTGACGGTGTGGCCGTCGTGGTTGGGGGCGCCATGCGCCCAGGTCATGGTCGAGGCGTCCCAGCTGTCATCGGTGATGCCGTACAGCTTGGCTGTGAACGGGCGGTCGCCGATCGCGTTCGCGTTCAGGTTGACTCGGAGTTTCGCCGCGCTGATCTCCTCGTCGGTGTAGCCGGAGAAGTCGTACTTCAGGTAGGTCAGCTGCTTCTCGTCCTCGACACCTCGCTTGTACCCGATCTTGCTCGACGGACTGTCGACGAAGTTCGTGTCCTTGGACGAGGCTCCCTGGATATACGTCGATTCGACCGGTTCGAAGGACCTGTCGGGCTGTACCTCGGCCCAGTAGAGGGGGACGTTCACGACGGTGAAGCCGTCGTCCTTGACGTCCTTGAACAGGTTGCCTATCTCCTGCTCGGAGAGGCCCCAGGCGTCGCGCAGCTTGTCGATCCTCAGCTGCACGCCGTTGTAGAAGAACGGTTTCCCGTCCACGTCGAGGGTGACGCGGTCCGAGTCGGTCTTGGCGGTGTCGACCTCGGAGACCGGGGTCACGGTCGGGGTCGACGGCCGAAGGGTCTCGTCGATCGCCGGGAAATCCGCCGCGGCGGCGGGTGTCGCGAGGGTGAGGCCTGTCCCGGCGAGGGACGTGGCCATGAGGGCGAGGGCCGCGAGTACCGCGGTCCTCCCCTCGGCTGTCGTCTGAGCGTGCTGCTCATCTTGCGTTCCTTTCACTGTGCTCGAGTGCCTGTCGATGGGGTGAGGCCGATGCGGGCCCGGGGGGCATCACCTCCTCGCCGGTCTGCTGGGCAGCCTGGGGGCCGACCCTGGTGGTAGGTCGAGGTCCACAGACGCGTCGCGGGCAGTGCTGCGCCCCGAGCCGGGGTGGGGTGAACCGTGGAACCACGGACCTCCGCCGAGACCGCCGGAACTGCTCCGGCATCGCCGTCGCGACTGTCCGCGTCGGCGCAGAGCGCGGCACCTGGGGCAGTCGTGCCGGTGCCGCGCGTGCCCGCGCGACGGCCGGGATCACGGACCGGCGCCGGGTGGACGCGCCCGTGGCGTTCTCCCGGCGGTAGCCAGGTCGGCATCTCTCCCCCTGGGGCATCCTCGTGATGTCCGTTCGCTGCGGACGGTTGTGAAAGCGGTCGTGCGTCGCGCGGGGACTGGAACGCTGAGCGGAGCGCGGACGCGCGCTCGGTGCCGGGCCGGCGTCCGCGACAGGGCGCTTCGACGCCTGGCGAGGCTGATTCGCCGATGTGCGTCGGTATCAGGGCATGAAGCCGCCCCCGTGAAGCGGCGCATCACGTCACACAGGCGCCGGGGCGGCCGTGAGCAGGAGAGACAGGGCGCCGTACCACCCGGTCTTGCGGGAACGGGGCCGACTGCCCTACCGGTTGACCTCGCCGGTCCGGGCCGGTCCGGTCGACTCTCGTAGCACGAGACGGGAGTTCAGGCTCAGGTGCAGTTCCGGCTCCGCCTCCTGACGGACACGGGCGAGCAAAGCTTTCATGGCCTGTCTGCCCATGGCCTCACGGTCGAGGTCCACGGTGGAGATGGAGGGATTGAAGTACTCGGTGAACTCCTGGTTGTCCCAGCCGAAGACGCTCACGTCCTCGGGAACCCGCCAGCCGCGGTCCTGGAACCCCCGGATGACCCCCATGGCGACGTCGTCGTTCGCGGCGAGAACCGCGGTGACACCGGAATCCGCCGACAGGCTCTGCGCCGCGTCGTAGCCCGACCGCACGGACCAGTCGCCGTCGACGACGGCGTAGTTCTCCAGACCCCGCTCGGCGACTGTCCGCAGATAGACCTCGCGCCGCTTGCGCGCCGACATCCAGTCCGTGCTGCCGGCGACGTGGACGAAGCGCCGATGGCCCAGGGAGACCAGGTAGTCGATGATCATGGCGGCCGGCTCACCGTCGGACGTGATGCCGTGGGACCGCATCTGGTCGTCGTACTCGCCGACGACCACGGTGGGGGTGTGCTCCAGTCCGAGCCGTTCGATGTCGCCGATGGGGGTGAAGGTCAGCACGCCGTCGGCCTGGCCGGAGTCGAGCAGGGCACGGACCCGGTCTCCACGGGCCCTTTCGTCGCCTTCGAGCCCGACGATGTCCAGCATGTAACCGGCCGCCTGCGCCTCCGCGGACGCGCCGCGCAGTATCTGCGAGGGCACGAAGGTGGTCATGGCCGGCAGGACCACGGTGATGCGATGCGACTTGCGGGTCCGCATCGACCGTGCCACCAGGTTGGGGCGGTAGTCGAGGTCGGCCACGGCCTGCTCGATGCGGGCCACTGTCTGCGGCTTCAAACCTCCGTTGCCCTGCAGGAAGCGGGAGACGGTCTGATGGGACACCCCGGCGTGCGCCGCGACGTCCAGGATGGTGGGCCGCTTCTTACGCGAAGGCTTCGACCGCTTCACGTCCCGCTCCGCTCGCTCAGGCCTCGCGTCCGCGTCCACAGTAGTGCCCTGCCGCCTCTCTCCACCCCGCATGGCCGTCGGTACTCTACTGCCGCGTGCACCGCGGCACCGTACGCCCGGAACGCTCGTCGCCTCGCCGATGCGTCGCCCCGTACGGGGCGGGTGAACACGACACTGCATGAAAGATCCTCCAGCTCGGCCAGCCGTACGGCCCGGGCCTGGGCGGTACGGCCGGCCGGCGCGTCAGCCGCCATCCGACGGCGCCGATGTCGGCATCAGAGTTGGAGCGCCCACTGCTGGTTCTGGCCGCCCCAGCAGCTGTACTGCTGCAGCCGGGCCCCGTTCGCCGTGGAGGCCGAGGCAACGTCCACGCACTTCCCGGAGTGCCGGGCGACGATCTCGACGTAACCGCTCCCGGCGTCCCGCAGCCGCCACTGCTGACTGGTGCCGCCGTCGCAGGTCTGCTGGACGATCGCGGCCCCGTTCGCCGTGGAGGAGCCGGCCACGTCCAGGCACAGGCCGGAGTGCTCGGCGACGATCTGGTAGTAACCCCCGCCGACACCGCGCGGCTGCCACTGCTGGTTGTCGCCGTCCCAGCAGCCGTACTGCTGGACCTCGGCGCCGGCGGCCGTCGAGGCGCCGACCACGTCGGCGCACTTGCCCGAGTGCCGCGCCCGGATCGTCGTCGTGTCGGTGAGCTGGGACAGTTCGGAGGTGAGTACCGGCACGTAGAAGTCGGTCATGCCGGCGATGTTCGGGTGAGTGCCGGAACCGCCGCTGCCCGGGAAGCCGTTCACGAGGCCGTCGAAGGTGTAGGCCACTCGCTGGGCGTCGACGCGGGTGTCGAGCGTCGCGTCTCCGAAGACGTCGGCGACCGTGACGCCCCACTTCTGTGCGGCCTGCAACTCCACCTGCCGCAGGGCGAGCTGGGTGTCCCAGTCACGCGAGCCCAGCTTGTGGGCGGCCACGTACACGAGCTGGGCGGACGGCCACTTCTGCCGCATCGCGTGGATGGTGGCTTCGAACGCTCCGGCGA
Organism: Streptomyces tuirus; assembly: GCA_018195615.1. Lineage (GTDB taxonomy): Bacteria > Actinomycetota > Actinomycetes > Streptomycetales > Streptomycetaceae > Streptomyces > Streptomyces tuirus_A. The sequence goes on from JAGTPG010000002.1 coordinate 1,340,283, forward strand.
AGGTGCCGGTGTCGAACGTCCCCGGATCGTGGGAGCCGCTGACCGTACCGATCGGGTACGTCTGCTCGTCGTGGATCTCGATCGCGTCGTTCGTCCCGCCGTCGAAGACGACGAAGTCAGGCGCCTGGGAGCTGGCCGACTGGACCTGCGTCAGGATCTGTCCGCCCATGGCACCGGGCGCCGGGCCCACGGTGGCGCCGTTGCGCGCGTACTTCGTCAGCGTCATTCCCTCCCGTTCGGCGACGAGGTTCACAAAGCTGCGCGCGTACTGGTGCCCGTAGACGATGCTGTCGCCGAAGGCGTAGACGGTGGAGCCGGCCAGGGATCCGTATGCGGAGTTCGCGGGACGGGCCAGTCGGACGTTGTCGATCGACTGCTTGCCGGTTCCGTGGTAGTTGCAGGCGACGAACTTCGCGAGATTCGTCCCCGTGATGCTCCCCGTACCGGAGGCCATCACTCTCGGCGCGGTTTCCCGGCTCGTGATCGAGTACTGGACCTTGCGGAGGGTGAAGTCCATGTGCAGGTCGACCGTGTACCACTTGCTACGGTCGAAGCCTGTCTTGGTCCAGGTGGGGTTGAGGGAATCCGGGGCGGCGGTGGAGTCCGATAGCGGTCCCGTCACGGCGTAGCGGAGTTCGGAGGCCGTGGCGGCGATCGCGAAGACCAGGCGCCCGTCGTCGTCCCGTAGTTCCAGACCGGTCTTCATGCCGCTGCTGGCGATGTCCGTCTTCCAGTCGAAGCGCAGGTCGAGCGTCTTCTCCTGTGTGGTGGACGAGGCGAACGGCCGTACGGACGTCGTGTAGTTGCTCATGTTCTGTGTCACGTTCAGTACACCGTCGCCGACGCTGGCTCCCACCGGGAAACCGAAGTTCGCGGGGTCGGTCTGAGTGTCGAAGGTCTCGTTGATCAGCGTCGCGCCCGGGGTTTCGGCGGCCGAGGCGGTCGAAGGTACGAGGAAGGCGGAGAGAAGCAGGACGCCGGCCGCCAAGGAGCCGGCCCATCTTCGGGGCCGGAGGCCCGTTCTGCCCAGGACGGTATACACGTGGTCTCCCTTGAACTGTGGTGATGTCGACCTGCGCCCGGCGGAGAGAGGAGGATCCAGGCCCTGGCGACAGCCGGGAGCCTTCGCGGGAAGCCACGTACCACCGGGAAAGATGTGATGCCCGACAACTGCAGGGGAACCGTAGTGATCGTTCACATGAAGGGTCAAGAGGTCGGTAGGTGATCGTTCACCAAGGGAGATGACCACAGCCGGGCTCCACGCCTGCCGATGGCGGGGCGACGGAGGAACTGCCTCCGTTCACGCCATTGACACACAGCGTTCTCGCCAGTCTCATGTGCGACATCGTTGGTTTCAGCCAACTTCTGATCGCTTGTGCTCTGCCGTGTTGCCTTTTCGTCGTGACCGGCACCCGAAAGTGGAGGCACACCCATGCGCCGTGCCTGGCTGCTCATCCTCGCCATGCTCATGACTCTTCTCCCCCAGACGCTCCTGATCAGCACCGCACACGCGGCATCCGTCACCATCGCAAACGGAACCCAGTTCACCGACACCTCTGGCGCCGTGGTTCACGCCCACGGCGGCGGAGTGATCAAAGTCGGCTCCTACTACTACTGGTTCGGTGAGAACCGGAACGCCGACAACACCTTCCGGTACGTCTCCGCGTACCGCTCGACCGACCTGAAGACGTGGGAATTCAGACGCCACGTCCTGAGCGTGGCGACCGATCCCGAGCTGGCCGACGCCAAGATCGAACGCCCCAAGGTCATGTACAACGCGTCCACCGGCAAGTTCGTCATGTGGATGCACAAGGAGAACGCCGCCGACTACTCCCAGGCTCGCGCCGCTGTCGCCGTCGCCGACACCGTCGACGGCGTGTACAGCTGGCGGGGCAGTTTCCGGCCGCTGGGCCACATGTCCCGTGACATCACCGTGTTCAAGGACGACGACGGCACCGGCTACATGATCTCCGCCGCCCGGAACAACTACGACCTGCACATCTACCGGCTGACCGCCGACTACACCGGCATCGACGCCCTGGTGGCCAACCCCTGGCCGGGTGGTCATCGTGAGGCACCCGGCCTCTTCAAGCGGAACGGCGTCTACTTCATGCTGACCTCCGGCGCCACCGGCTGGCGGCCCAACCAGCAGCAGTACGCCACCGCCACCGACATCACCGGGCCGTGGTCCGCGATGCGGAACGTCGGCGACTCCACCGCCTACGGCTCCCAGACCGCGTACGTGCTGCCCGTCCAGGGCACCGCCGGCACCGATTACCTGTACATGGGCGACCGCTGGGGCAACTCCTTCGGCGAGAACGTCAACGCCTCCAAGTACGTGTGGCTGCCGCTGGAGTTCCCCACGTCCACCACCATGACCATGGACTGGTTCCCGCAGATCACCGTCGACACCGCCACGGGCGAGGTCGACGGCGTCGACGGGCCGTGGGAGACGCTCACCGCACGCCACAGCGGCAAGTGCCTCGACGTGCCCGACAAGTCCGTGAACGACAATGTCCAGCTCATCCAGTACACGTGCACCGGCGGCATGAACCAGTCGTTCCGGTTCGAGGACGTCGGCAACGGATACGTGCGGCTCATGGTCCGGCACAGCGGCAAGTGCGTGGACGTGGCCGACAACTCCACCGCCAACGGCAACCGGATCATCCAGTACTCCTGCTCCACCGGCACCAACCAGCAGTGGCAGGTCAAGGACGCCGGCGACGGCCATGTGCGCCTGGTCTCCCGGCTCAGCGGCAAGTGCCTCGACGTCAGCGACGAGTCCACCGTCAACGGCGCCAAGCTCATCCAGTGGACCTGCGGCACAGGCGCCCACCAACAGTTCCGGCGCGGCGCATGACGGCACGTCAGTCGGCAGTCCCTTCCCCCAGCACGGAGGTAGTGCGATGAAGTTTCCCACCGACCAGTGGTCACGCCGCAGGTTCCTCGCCACGACCGGGGCGGCGGCCCTGGGCGGCATGGCCCTGAACCTCGCCGGAGGCGTCCAGCGGGCCGCGGCGGCCGACGTGGTGTCCTACGTCGACACGTCCAGGTCCACGTACGACAAGCTCGTCCTGATGGTCGACGGCAAGCCCTTCTTCCACAGCGGAGTCCAGTTCCGGTACGAGAAGCACAAGTACTCCTTCGGCTGGACGGACGCCCAGCTGAAGCCCGTTCTCCAGATGATCCGCGACGACGGATTCACGGTCGTGAACATTCCGATCTGGTGGTCGCAGGTGGAGACCTCGAAGGACACCTTCGACTGGACGGACATCGAGCGGTACCTCGCCTGGTGCGAGGAGTACGACCTCAAGCTCGAGCTCCTGTGGTTCGGCAGCGACTCCACCGGTTTCTCCCTGGCGCCCCGGTTCCCCTCCTACGTGCTGAACGACTACCAGCTCGTGCTGAAGTCCGACGGCACCGAGCTGGAGCTGAAGGGCACCAATCTGCTGGACAAGACCGACCCGAACCTCCTCAGCAGGGAGAAGTACGTGCTCGGCCGGCTCATGTCCCACCTCGCCTCCGCCGACACACAGCACACCCTCATCGGTGTCCAGGTGCTGAACGAGCCGAACGTGGCGAACATGCAGTGGGGCGCGTCCGCCAGCCGGAGCTACAGCACGTACAGCACCGACAGATGGAACAGCGGCGGGTACACGGACGCGGGGAAGTTCCGCAAGGACGTTCTGCTGGACTACCTGAACCAGTTGGGGCAGGTGGTCAAGGAGTCGGACCACTCCGTGTACACCCGGGTCAATGTCGTCGGTGACGCCCAGCCGGTGACCGAGAACGAAGCACTCAGGCGCCAGGGCAGGTCGTACATCGACTTCTTCGGAGACGACCCGTACACCACGAGCAACGACCCGCTCTACTTCTACGGCACGGACGACTTCTGGTCCCAGGGGAAGAACTTCCCCATGATCATGGAGAACTTCGCGGGGCACACGGCAACGGACATCCACAAGTTCAACGCCGTCGCCGGCAACACGGCGTACAACCTGTACGCCGCTCTGGACCCCGACTCCAGCACGGGGAGCAGCAACTTCGGCCTGTACAACTTCAACCCGACCACCAAGGTCGTCACCCGCAAGACCGTCTCCCACAAGGTCGCCGCCCTCAACCGCATGCTGAAGAAGATCCACCGGGATCTCGCGACCAAGAGCCCGGTGGAAGCCGGCGGAACCAACCTGCAGACGTTCAACCGGAACGCCACAGCGAGCGTCGACCTCACCAAGCCCCTGGCAGGCGTGAGTGTCGGATATGCGACATCGAGCAATGGGCAGGGAATCGCCGTCAGGCGCGGTGCGGCCGAATTCGCCCTTGCCAGCACGGCCCAGGCCACGTTCACGCTCCCGGCGAGCATCGGCGCCGTGAGGTCGGTCGAGACCGGGCACTACGACGGGAACAACACCTGGGTGCGCGCCGGCGCCAAGACGTACAGCACGGCGTCCGGAGGCATCTCGGTCGACGTGGCCGCCGGCGAGTGTGTGCGGGTCTCCTACCTCGTCAGCGGCGCGACCTACAAGATCAGGAACTCCTCCTCGGGCCGGTATCTCGATACCGACCTCGACGGCGTGGTCACGCTGGCCTCCGCGACCGTCTATGACGACCAGGACTGGATCGTGGCAAAGGATTCATCGGGGTCGTGGACCATCAAGAACGCCAGGTCGGGGCGCTACTACCTGGAGACCGGAGCGAGTGGTAACAGCGTCGTCTGGAACTCCGGCACCGTCTCGGACAGTTCCCTCTGGGATGTGGAGGGGGTCTCCGGGGGCGGGCTCCGCCTGAACAACCACCTCGCGGGAAGGGGGTACCTGTACCGGACCTCGGCGGGCGAGGTGAAGTGGAACACGGGGTCCCAGGAGTCGAGCACGGTCTGGGAGTTCGAACCCAAGTAGGCGGCACTTCGCGACGCGGAGCGTCACTGTCACCGTCGGCGAACATACGGCGTGCGTCTCATCGGCTGCAACGATGAGACGCACGCCCGTGCTCCGTCCCGGGCGAGCCCGACCGCGAGAAATGTTTGACACACGCTGTGTAATGATTGCTGAATGACTCAGGTTGACGTGCTGAATGCCCTGGAACGGCGGGCCGCCGGCCAGTGGGGGCTGGTGACCACCGCCCAGGCGAAGCTGGACGGCGTCCAGGGGGTGCAGCTTCTGAGGCTGGAGCGCTCCGGGCAGCTGGAGAGTGTCGGCCACGGGGTGTACCGCGTGGCCTCCTCTCCCCCGCCGGAGCACCTCAGGATCAAGGTCGCGTGGTTGCGACTGGATCCCAGGACGCCGATGCGCGACCGCGGCATCGAGGATCCCAGGTCGGGCGTCGTCTCGCATGCCTCCGCGTGTGCGGTCCACGGACTGGGCGCATGGCCCGCCGACCGGGTGGAGCTGACTGTTCCGGTACGCCGCAGTACGCGTGACGAGAACGTGGTGCTGCACTGTGCGCGGGCGGACACCGAGGACGTCACCCTCGTGGAGGGCCTGCCGGTCACCACGGTGCGGCGTACCGTCGTCGACCTGCTGCGGGTCCGTACCGACGCCGCCCAGGTCGGCGCGGTCGTCGCCGATGCCGCATCCCGTGGCCTGGTCCGGGTCGACGACCTGGCCGCGCAGGTCGGGGTCTTCGCCGGAGCTTACGGCCTGCCCGCCGAGGCGTCCGGTGTGAAGGTGCTGGAGTTCCTGTGCGAGCGCGCCGGCCGGCCCCTGCGGGTGACGAAGGCCGAGCGGCCGGCCGCGGAGGAAGCCGGCCCGGAGAGGAAGCGGCCGACCATCTGGGAGGTGGCCCGGGCAGCCGGAGTCTCCCACCAGACGGTTTCCCGGTACCTGAAGAACGACAGCGGCATGCGGCCGGCGACGCGGGCGAGCATCGAGCGGGCCATCGCAGAACTGGACTACCGGCCCAACCTGATAGCGCGGTCCATGCGCACCAGGCGGTCCATCGCGTCACGATCGTGCTGCCCGAGCTGAGCAGCTTCGTACCGATTCCCCTGTTGAGGGGCGCGTCGGCCGCAGCGCACGAGGCCGGCTACATGACCGACGTCGTCGGCCTGGAAGGCGGGGAGGCCCGTCGCGCACGGAGCGTGGTGTCCCTGTTGGAGGCCCAGCAGACGGACGGCGTGCTGTCGCTCGTGCCGTTGGCGGACATGAACAAGGATCCGGAAGCAGAGCGGCGGCCCGTCGTGGTGTTGGGCGAGTACGACGACAACATGCATTCCCAGGGACAACTGGCCGACGGGCGGCCCGCCGAGCAGATTCTTCGGCATCTCGCGGACCAGGGGCATCGCCGGTTTCTCCACGTGGCCGGCTCACAGGAGTGGGCCTCGGCGCGCAACCGCCGCTCGGTGTACGTGGCGGCGATCGAGCGACTGGGGCTGGAGTCGTTCGGCGTCGTCGACGGGGACTGGTCGATGCGCTCCGGATATGACAGCGCCCGGGACCTGCCGGCCGATTCCGGTGTGACGGCCGTGCTGGCCGCCAACGACTATGTCGCCATGGGGGTGATCCGCGGCTTCCAGGATCGCGGATGGCGGGTCCCCGAGGACGTCAGCGTCTTCGGATGGGACGACGAGGAGTTCACCCGGTACTTCTCGCCGTCCATGTCGACGGTGCACATCAACAAGGAGGAGGTCGGCCGTCAGGCGATGCTGTCGCTCCTCGCGCTCCTTCGGGCGAGACCGGACCGACGGCGGGCGTCGAAGATCTGTTCCGCATCGTGCCACGCAATTCGAGCGGGCCGGCTCCCCGCTAGGAGCCACCGTCAAGCCGCCTTGCGGTCGCGACTCTCCCCTTAATTGTGATCGATCACTACGAAACTCTTGACCTCAAAGGTGACCGTTCACTAAGTTTCGGTTCGCCGCCACGTCACCTCAGCGAGTGCCGGGTTCATCCGGGCAATGCCCTTCCCCTCGACCAGCACGTCCACGCCCTGGTCCAGGCAGGCCGAGGGACGCCCCTTCACTCCGAGCTTCCACGAAAGAGCCACATGACCAAGTACCGCCAGCCCGTGAGGGTGGCGATCGTCGGCGCCGGAGGCATCGCCAACGGCAGCCACATGCCCGCCGTGCAAGCCCAGGACGGCGAAGCCACCGTCGTCGCGGTCGTCGATGTCGACCGCGGGCGTGCCACGGACTTCGCCGCCCGCTGGAACATCCCCGCCGCCTATGACGACGTCGAGCAGATGCTCAAGGAACAGCGCCCGGATCTGGCCATCTTGTGCACGCCGCCGGTGGCCCACGCCGAGGCGATCACGACCTGCCTGGACGCGGGCGTGTGGGTGTGGTGCGAGAAGCCTCCCACCCTGTCGCTGGCCGAGTACGACGCCGTCGCCGCGCACGAACGTGAGGGCGGCCCGTACGCTTCCTACGTCTTCCAGCACCGCTTCGGCTCCGGCGCCCGTGCCCTGCGCGAGCAGATCCGCACCGGCGGCCTCGGCGCTCCCCTGGTCGGCGTCTGCCACACCCTGTGGTACCGGGACGACGCCTACTTCGAGGTCCCCTGGCGCGGCAAGTGGGAGACCGAGGGCGGCGGTCCCAGCATGGGCCACGGCATCCACCAGATGGACCTCATGCTGTCCTTGATGGGTGAGTGGACGGAAGTCCGCGCCGCCATGGGCACGTTGGCCCGTGACGTGGAGACCGAGGACGTCTCCATGGCGATGGTCCGCTTCGCCAATGGCGCCATGGTGTCCATGGTCAACAGCCTGCTCTCCCGCGTGAGACCAGCTACCTGCGTTTCGACTTCCCCGAGGCGACGGTCGAGCTGTCCCACCTCTACGGCTACGACAACTCCCACTGGACGTGGACCCCGGCACCCCACCGGGCCGAGGCCACCGCCGCGGAGCTGGGAGCGCCGCTCGACGACGAGGCCAGTTCGCACGCCGCGCAGTTGCGCGTGCTGTTGCGGTCGCTGCGCGCCGGGGAACGCCCCGAGGTCAGTGGCGACGACGGCCGCCGAGTCCTGGGCCTCATCGCCGCCCTGTACGAGTCGGCGACGACCGGACGCCCCGTCACACCGGACATGCTGACCCCGCCGACCCCTTCTACCACTCCATGAGCGGCCGCCCGGACACCGCCCAGGACAACGCCGTCAAGGAGAAGACCGGTGTCTGACACCCACTTCAGGATCGAGCACGACAACGCCGGGACGGAACTCGTGGTGTCGGCCGCGGGCTCGGACCTCGCCACGTACGTCTACCGGCCGGACACCCCGATCGAGGAATCGCCCAAGCCCTATCTCTACCCGCTGAAGACGCTTTCCGGTGCCCCTGTCGGCGTCTACCGCCCTTGGGATCACCGCTGGCACAAGGGCCTGCAGATGACCTGGTCCCATCTGTCCGGCGACAACTTCTGGGGCGGGCCCACCTTCGAACAGGGCGCGCCCGGCCATGGCTACGTCTGGCGCGAGAACCACGGACGGCAGGTGCACCGTGCCTTCGACCGGCGGGACACCGGCGGCAGTGAGGTGTCGGTCGTCCAGGGCCTGGACTGGTATGCCTCCAGTGACGAGGTGTGGATCGACGAGACCCGCACCCTCCGCTTCCACAGCGCCGACACCGATGAGGGCGTCTGGGCGCTGGACTTCACGACCGCCCTGACCAACGTGCGCGACCAGCCCCTGGAACTGGGTAGCCCCACCACGCACGGCCGCGCCAACGCCGGCTACACCGGACTGTTCTGGCGGGGCCCCCGCTCCTGGACAGGCGCCGACGTCATCGCAGACGGAGGTCACGAAGGTGACGCCGTGATGGGTACTCGGGGCGCCTGGGCGGCCATCACCGGCGAGCACGACGAGATCGACGGCGGTGCAACGGTCGTCGCCTACGCGGGCAGCACCTCGGCCGCGGTCCCGCTGACGTGGTTCGCCCGCAGCAGTGCCTTCGCCTGTCTCAACCCGTCGCCCGCCTTCGACACGGAGATCAAGCTGGAACCCGGTGAGACCCTGCGTCTGAGCCACCGCTTCGTGTTCCTCGACCGCATGGTGGACCGCGGTGAACTCGAACCGATCGCCCAGAGGTTCGCGCCGTGACCTCCCACCCCGACTTCCCAGGAGCCGTGGGCCTGAGCCAGCTCGAGGTGTACCCCTGGCCCACGGCCGACGACGAACACGGCGGCTCGCCCCACATGCACCTGACCTGCGCGGAGTGCTATGTCGTCGTCAGTGGACGCGGTCGGCTGGAGACCCTCAACTACCGAGGGCACACGATGACCGAGCTGCACCCTGGCGACACGGTGTGGTTCACTCCCGGCACGATCCACCGCGCCATCAACGACGAGGACCTGCGCGTGATCGTCGTCATGCAGAACAGCGGCCTTCCCGAAGCGGGCGACGCGGTGATGACCTTCCCGTCGGCCCACCTCTCCCCGAGGCCTATCCGGACGCGGCCTCGCTCCTGGGCGCCGACGGCAAACCCAGCCCCGAGCGCGCCCGGGCACGCAGGGACCTGGCGATCGAGGGGTTCAGCGAGCTGACGCGCCAGTGGCGGCGAGGCAACCGCTCGGCGTACGAGGACTTCTGCGCGGCAGCCGTGCGGCTCGTCCAACCACGCCTGGAAACCTGGGAGAAGACGGTCAACGACGGTGCGCTGGCGGCCGCACACATGGCATTGCGGCAGATCAACGCACTCCGGTACGACGACGTCAGCCACCTGTTCGATGCGACCGTCTCGCGCATCGCCCAACCGTCCCGGCAGACCCTCGGCATGTGCGGTCTCCTGCGCGCCTACGACCCGATCCGCAGAGAGGGATCCGAGCGTTGACACCCGCCGGCCGCGGACCCCCGGGCGGGGACTGCCTCGGCGGGCCCATGCCGCCGAAGGTCGTCTCCCAGGGCGTTCGACGCTGATCGGCAAGAGTCTTCAAGTGAGAGGTTCAGGTGAGTTCGATGCCGGCGCAGAACGGCGGAAGCGCCGATGCGGCAACCGTCCCGATCCTGTCGGGGATGTACCCCGATCCGACGGTGTGCCGGGCCGGCGAAGACTACTACCTGGCGAACTCGTCCTTCGAGTACAGCCCCGGCATCCCGATCTGGCACTCGCGGGACCTGGTGTCCTGGCATCAGATCGGGCACGCCCTGACGAGGGACGACCAGTTCCCCGCAGGCCGGTCGCCGTCGAGTCGCGGCGTCTACGCCCCGACGCTGCGCCATCGCGACGGGCGGTTTTGGCTGATCACCACGAACATCGACGATGTCCGCGGAGGTCATCAGATCTACCACGCGACCGACCCGGCCGGGCCGTGGTCCGCGCCGGTGTGCCTGACCGGACTGGACGGCATCGATCCGGACCTGGCCTGGGACGACGAGGGCACCTGCCTGGTCACCTACTGCTCGTGGTCCGAGGGCGAGATCGGTATCAGGCAGGCCGCGGTCGATCCGGAGCGAGGCCTGCTCCTCGAACAGCCGCGGTGGATCTGGCACGGCACCGGCCTGGCCCACTCCGAGGGGCCCCATCTGTACCGGCGCGGCGACTGGTGGTACCTGGTCATCGCGGAAGGCGGCACCGACCGGGGCCATGTGGTCTCGGTCGCCCGCTCGCGCAGCCCGCGAGGGCCGTTCGAGGCCGCCCCGCACAATCCGGTTCTCACCCACCGCAGCACAGCCCATCCCGTCCAGAACGTCGGTCACGCGGATCTCGTGGAGCGTCCCGACGGGACGTGGGCCGCGGTGTATCTGGGCACACGACCGCGAGGCGGCAGTCCGCGCTTCCACGTCAACGGACGTGAGACCTTCCTCGCCGACGTCTCCTGGGCCGAGGACTGGCCGTACGTCGAACCGGCGAACCTGTGCGTCCCTACGCGGCTGAGGGACTTCGTGGACGACTTCTCCGCACCCGTGCTCGATCTCAGGTGGGTCTCGCCGGGGAACGCGCCGAACGATTCGTCCGCTCGGTGCCCGAGGGAGTGATCGTGGGTCGCGCCCCGAGCGGGACCGGTGAGCCTTCGGGTTGTTCACCCGGGTCGGCGGAGACCACTGGGAGGCCGAGTTCCTCGCCGATCCCGGGGACGGGGCGTTCACCGTCGCGCTACGGCTCGACGGCGCGCACTGGTACGGGCTGCGCGTCGCCGACGGTGCGGTCACCGCCGTGGCGCGCATCGGACAGATCCAGACAACTCTGGGCTCCCGCCCACTGCCCCGCTCCCCTGTCGCCCTCCGTATTCGGTCCACGGAACCGACCTGGAACGGGCCGGACGACATCGAGGTGGGCATCGGGCAGGGAACCGGTACCGACGTGCTCGGCCGCCTGGACGGACGGTACCTCTCCACCGAAGTGGCAGGCGGCTTCACCGGACGCCTGGTCGGCTTGTGGGCCGAGTCCGGGACGGCCCTCGTGCGCCGGGTCAGGTTCACCGAACTGCGCGTCTGACGGGGTGGTGACCGATGAACGCGGCAGCTCACCGCTGAGCGACTGCCTCCTCGGCGAGGTCAGCGGGGCCTCCTCGGGATCGGGGACCTCCATGGCCCAGGCGCCCATCGCGTTGAGGACCTCGCGCAGCCCCTCGCCGAGCGGCGTGAGGTGGTACTCGACCCGCGGAGGGATCTCGGCGTACGTGGTGCGGATGACGATGCCGTGCGTCTCGAACTGGCGCAGTCGGCTGGTCAGGGTGTGGGGGCTGATGCCGGGCAGGGCCTCACGCAGCTCCGTGAAACGGTGTGGCCCTTCAACAGCTCCCGCACGATGAGAGTGGCCCAGGGCCGTTGAGCAGGGCAAGGAACCGGGCGACGCCGCACTCGGGCAGGCACATATTGGTCATGCAAATGAGAGTACCTCATTAGTGCAGTTGATGTAACCGGTGCATCGTATGCACTATTGAGGCATGACCTACGTTATTCATGGCGCCACCGGCGCCCAGGGTGCCCCCGTCGTCGCCGCTCTCATCACCGCCGGCAAGTCCGTCACCGCACTGACCCGCAATCCCGACGCCGTCGTGGAGGGCGCCCGGGTGCTGGCCGCAAGCAACTCCTCCGTCGCCGACCTCACCGCCGCGTATCGCGGCGCTGAAGGAGTCTTCGTCCACCTGCCGGTGGCCGCCGAAGAGGATCGTCTGACCTACGCCGACAACATCCTCACCGCCGTCCGCGAGGCCCGCCCGGCCCGCGTGGTGTTCTCCACCAGTGGGTACCCGACCGACCCTGCCATCGGCGGATCCGCCGCGAACCTGGCCGCGGGCCTCGCCGAGAGCGGCGTCTCCCACGCGGTGATCGCACCCGAGCTCTACCTGGAGAACCTGCTCATGCCCTACGTCATCGACTCCGCCCGGGAACGAGGCGTACTGCCCTACCCCATCCGCGCCGACTTCCCCGTCTCCTGGGCCTCCCACCTCGACATCGCCGACGCCACGGCCGCCCTCTTCGAACGCCCCGACGTCACCGGCATCGTCTCCGTCGGCCAGTACCCCGCGATCACCGGACCGGAGCTGGCCGAAGCGTTCGCCGCCCGCCTCGGGCGGGACGTGGCCTTCCAGCCCCTGGCTCCCGAGGACTTCCGCACCTCCGTCGCCCCCTCATCGGGAGGGTCCCGCCGCGGGCCTCGCGGAAGCCTACAAGGCCATGAGCGCGATGCCGGGCCGTCCCATCACGCCGGAGAACTCCGCCCAGAAGCTCCTCGACGTCACCCCCCGCACCACCACCCAGTGGCTCGCCGACATGGGCCTGTGAGACGGGAACAGCACCCTCACCCCCAACCGGGACAATCTGATACCGACCGTCTCCGGACACCGCTTGGCGGCCCCCCGCCAGGCGGTGTCCGGCGTTCCTTTCACCCAGGTCGAACGGCGCGGATGCCGAGGTGGTGATTCAGGTTTCCCGGGACCGGATGTCCGCTCGCCTTGCTGTCCGCCCCCGGTGCGGAGGATCGTTGTCGTAGCCGGTCATCGGCACAAAGGAGTGCGGTACGACATGGAACCCAGGTGCCTCCCGGAGTGTTCGATCAGGCGTCGGCGAAGGTACACCCCGACGCATCCGAAGCAATCGTGGTCACGGACTCGGCCGGACGGGTCACCCACTTCAGCGCCGGTGCGCCTGCGCTCTGGGGTTATGACTCCGAGGAGATCCTCGGCAAAGGGCTGGCAGATCTGGTCAGCCCCGACCGCACAGCGCTGAGGGGTCGTGACGGCAGGACCCTTCAGGCCCGGGCGGGTGTCTTCCCGCTGGGGTCCGAGGAGAGCCCGGAAGGCTTCGTGCTGGTGGCCCGGCGGCAGGGGGAAGCACGGCGGCTTCCGACAGGGAGACGATGGTCGTGAGGGCATTCGACCAGCACCCCACGTCGTACGCGATCTACGACCACGAGGCCAGGATCCACAGCCTGAACCATGCGGCATCCAGGGAGCTGGGTCACAGCGAGGAAGAGATGCTGGGGCACTTCCTTCCCGAGCTCGTTCCGGGACCGATTTTCGAAGAGCTGGATCGGCGGGTCCGCCGGGTTCTGCAGACCGGAGAGACGCAGTACATGGAGCCTTTCGTGCAGGCCCCGGGCGAGTCCAGGGCGCACGCCTGGTTCCTGGACATCTATCCGCTCAAGGACGCGGCCGGCCGGGTGCACGGGGTGGCTGTGTCGGCGTCCGACTACTCCCAGCAGTACGAGTCGCGGGAGCGGCTGGCTCTGGTCAGCGAAGCCCGGACCGTCATCGGCACCAGCCTCGATGTGGAACGTACGGCGCGGGAGCTGGCCGAAGTGGCGGTTCCCCGCTTCGCCGACGTGATCAGCGTCGACCTGCTGGAGCCGGTGATTCGGGGCGACCTGCCCGGGCCCGTGCTGCCCGGCCCGGTCCAGCTGCGCCGAGCGGCTTGGCGATCCGCATCACCCGGCCCGTGGGACCGCGGCGGGCCTGGCGAGATCAGCCGTCACCCGATCTCCTCCCCCGTCGCCCGGTGCCTGGCCGACGGTCGCGCGGTCCTGCACCACGTGACCGACCCCGAGATCATCCGCTGGTTCGCCGATGACGTCGTGCACGCGCAGCAGGCCCGGTCGTGCCGACTGCACTCGCTGATCGCCGTGCCGATCCGGACCCGTGACGCGATCCTCGGGGCCGTGCTGTTCGCCCGTTGCGCCCCGTCCCGCGAGCTCTTCCGTCCCGACGACCTGCCGGTCACCGAAGACCTGGTCGCACGCGTGGCCGTCTGCGTGGACAACGCCCGTCGGTTCACGCGAGAGCGTGGCATCGCGCTGGCGCTGCAACGGAGCCTGCTGCCGCGAGGACCGACCGCACACCCCGCCGTCGAGACAGCGGCCCGCTATCTGCCCGCGGGCGACGGCGCCGAGGCGGGCGGTGACTGGTACGACGTGATCCCGCTGCCGGGAGCACGAGTCGGTCTGGTCGTGGGTGATGTCGTCGGCCACGGCGTCCACGCCTCCGCCACGATGGGCAGGCTCCGCACAGGGGTGCGCACGCTCGCCGACATCGACCTGCCTCCCGACGAGTTGCTGACCCATCTCGACGACATCGTGGCCCACGCCGCGGGCGATCAGGAAGCGGACACCGCCGATGAGATCCCTGGAGACGTCGGCGCGACTTGCCTGTACGCCGTCTACAACCCCGTGTCCGGCACCTGCTCGCTGGCCCGGGCCGGCCACCCGGCACCCCTGCTGATCCGTCCGGACGGCGTCAACGCGGACCTCGACGCGCCCGCCGGCCCTCCCTCGGCCTGGGCAGTCTCCCCTTTGAGACGGCGGAGCTCACTCTGCCGGAAGGCAGCCTGCTGGCCCTGTTCACCGACGGTCTTCTCACGGCCGACGGCCGGGACGTCGATGAAGGTCTCACCGCGCTTCGGGACGCTCTGGCCCGGCCCGCCGCCTCACTGGAGGCGCTGGCCGACGCCGTCCTGGACGCACTGTGCCAAGGGCCGAGCGCCGACGACATCGCCCTGCTCCTGGTACGCACCCGGATCCTCGACCGGCACCACGTCGCCTCCTGGGACCTCCCAGCGACCCTGCCGTGGTGGCCCGGGCACGGAAAGACGTCTCCGAGTTGCTCGTTGCCTGGGGGCTCGTGGAGGAGGCGTTCGTCACGGAGCTGGTGGTCAGTGAGCTGGTCACCAATGCCATCCGATACGCCACCGGACCGATCCGCCTCCAGCTGATCAAGGAACAGACCCTGATCTGCGAAGTCTCCGACGGCAGCAGTACCGCTCCGCATCTGCGCCGGGCCCGGCTGAGCGATGAGGGCGGCCGGGGGCTGTTCATGGTCGCCGAACTCACCCGGCGCTGGGGACCCGCTACCAGCGCACGGGCAAGACCATCTGGGCGGAGCAGTCCATCGGCGCATCCTGAACGACCAGCCGCCGAACGGCCCCACCCTTGCTGAAGGTCAGTCCGCCACACCGTTGAAGGCGATCACCTTGTCGATGCGCGCCCGGACGAGGAGTTCCCCGTGGCCTCCGTTGCGTGCCGCGTACTCCTCGGCCCGGTCCTCCCCCATGTATCGAGCGCCCAGGCGCGCGGCCCAGTGCCGCATGTCCTCCGGTTCGTCGGAGATCTCGGCGCGGCCCTGCAGGACGACGAAGGCGTAGGGCGGCTGATCGTCGTCCACGCACAGGGCGAACCGTCCGTCCCGGGCCAGGTTGCGCCCCTTGACGCCGGTCTTGTCGGTGTTGAACACCACATTGTGTCCGTCGAGCAGGAACCAGATGGGTGTCACGTGCGGGCTGCCGTCGGCCCGTACCGTCGACAGCTTCCCGGTGCGGGTCCCGTGCGACACGAAGGCCCGCCACTCGTCGTCGGTCATCTTCCGCATGCGTCTGCCTTCCATGTAGGTCAATGGATGCCCGGGCTGATCCAGGAACTCGTCCTCTGCTGACTGATCGCGGGAGAACGGCCACCGCACCGAGCCTCACGAAGACCGGGTCGCGGGCCTCTCGACCGTCGCCGGAGGACTGATGGGGCCCGGCCGGCGCGGACGCTCCCCTACTGGGAGCACCTCGCCCCCACGGTGGCCGGGCCTTCCTTCCGGACGGCCAGGAGTCAGCCGAACTGGAGCCTGTCGGCCAGCCCGGCCTCGGCGAAGGCCTCCTCGATCTCCTTCCGGCCCTCCTTGAAGTGCGCCCAGCTGTCGAAGTGGGCGGGGATGACCCGGCGCGCGCCGAGGATCTTCCCGGCCTCGGCGCCCTGGGCGCTGTCCAGGGTGACCAGGCCGTTGTCGAAGAAGAGAGCGTGGCGGGCGCCACCGAGGAACAGGATCGCCGTGTCCACCGGGGCGAACCTCTCGGCGATCTGCTCCACGTACTCCATCGCGGCGTTGTCGCCGCTGACGTAGACGGAGGGCAGGTCGTCCGCGGTGAGCATGAAGCCGACCACGTCACCGGAGAGCGGCTCGCACCCTTCGGGGCCGTGCCGCGCGGGGACGCCGGTCACGGTCACAGTGCCGCCGTCCGGACGCTTGAGCTCCGCCGTCTCCCAGAAGGCGAGCCCGCGGGCGTTGCCGCCCAGCCGGCCCGCGCCGCTCTCGGTGGTGAAGACGACCGGCACCTCGGGCAGGAAGGCCCGCCCGGCGGTGTCGAGGTTGTCCTGGTGCTCGTCGTGCGAGAGCAGCACGGCGTCGACACGGCCGAGGTCGGCGGCCGTGATGGGCGCGGGGTCCGTCTTGACCAGCTGGTAGTCGCCGGCGCCCGTGTCGTAGGCGCCGGGCGGGTCGAAGGTGGGGTCGGCGACGAAGCGCAGACCGCCGTACTCGATGAGGGTGGTGGGGCCGCCGTAGACGTGGACGGGGACCTGCTCGCTGGTGCTGGTGCCGGCCATGGATGACCTCTCAATCGCTGATGGGGTGCAGGACGACTCGCCGAGGGGGTCGCTCACTGCGCGGGGGCGGAGAACACGCCGAAGTGCTGGCCGGTGCTGTCCTCCAGCCGGGCGAAGGTGAGGCCCGCGGCGTCCGTGACCGGGGCCATGAGCACCTTGGCGCCCAGCGCCTCGGCGCGCTCGACCGTCGCGGCGACGTCCTGTACGAAGACGTAGAAGATCGCGTAGTCGGAGAACTTGCCCTCCGACTCCCACACGCCTCCGGAGGGCTGCTCGGCGCCCGGCGCGACGACCGCGTGGTAGTTCACCCCGGGCGTGTTGGTGTTGAGCTGGAAGTTCCAGCCGAACAGCCGGCCGTAGAACTGCTTCACCTCTTCCGGCTGGTTGCTGCCGATCTCGAACCAGGCCACGGAGTTGAAGGCAGGACCGGGCATCGAACTCTCCTCACTCTCAGAATCAGGACATATCAGCATCCTCCGCACCTCGCAGCCGGGACGGCGATCACGGGCGGAGTTGCCGCGCCCAGACTAGGCAGATACATTCCATGGAAGCAACTTCCACAGATGAATGTTCCGCGTCGGGCCGCCAGTCGGGCCACCGGGGAGAGGGACGCAAGCCCATGAAGCCGGTCGAGATCGAAGCGAAGACGCTGATCCAGAGGTCGAAGATCCCCTCGATCGACTACGTCATCAACCCGTACACCGGCTGCGTGCTCGGTTGCGCCTATTGCTACGCCAGCTTCGCCGGGCGGCAGTTCGGCCAGCCGGTGAAGGAGTGGGGCAACTATCTGTATGTCAAGAGGAACGCGGTGGAGCTCGCCCGCAAGGAGCTGGCGAAGATGCCCGAGCACAAGCGCCGTGGCACGGTCCTGCTCAGCTCGGTCACCGACCCCTACCAGGGACACGAGACGCAGTACCGTCTCACCCGTGGCATCCTGCGCGAGCTGGACGCCGTCTCCTACCCGGGTACCATCCGCGTCCTGACCAAATCCCCGGTCGTCACCCGGGACATCGACCTGCTCAACCGCCTTCCCCGGGCCGAGGTGGGCATGACCGTCACCACCACCGACGACACGGTGAGCCGCTGGCTGGAGGTCCGCGCCCCGCTCGCCTCCCGCCGACTGCGCACCCTCGCCGAACTGCACGAGGCGGGCGTGCCCGTCTTCGCCTTCGTCGGACCGCTGCTGCCCCACTTCGCCACTCGGCCCGAGCTGCTGGACCACCTGTTCGGCCAGCTGGTCGAGACCGGCGTTCGCGAGGTCTACATGGAGCACATCAACCTCAAGCGGTACATCCGCGAGCGGATGGACGCCGTCCTCGCCGACGAGCCGGAGGACGTCCGCGAGGCGTATGTCCAGGCCCGGACCAAGGACCACCGCGAACAGCTCGACGCGATCGTGGCACCACTGCTCGACAAACACGGACTGCGGCTGCGCTTCGACGAGGTCGTCCACCACGACGAGTTCAAGGGTGACAGGCCGGACGTCTACGGACCGCCCGCTGGTCCCACTGCCTGAAAGCGGTCCGCGTCAAAGAAGGAGAAGGATTCTGATGCCGCGCCGTACACCCGTGGCGTTGCACTACGTCGAACGGGGCGAGGGGACCCCGGTTCTGGCTCTGCACGGCTGGAACCCCGATCACCGGCTGATGCTCGGCTGTCTGGAACCGGTGTTCAGCCCCCGCCCCGGCTACCGGCGGCTGTACCCGGATCTGCCGGGCATGGGCAAGTCGCCCGCGCCGCCGTCGATCGCGAGCTCCGACGACGTGCTCGACGCCGTCCGGGACTTCGTCGAGGAGGCGATCGGGGACGCGCCGTTTCTGCTCGTCGGCGAGTCCTACGGCGGCTACCTGGCCCGCGCCCTGGCCGCCGACCGTCCCGAGCAGGTTCTCGGTCTGGCCCTCATCTGCCCCATCGGCGTGGCCGTGGAGCCCGCCGAACGCCGCCTGCCGGACAAGCAAGTCGTACGGTCCGATCCGGAGCTGCTGTCCTCACTGGACCCGCAGACGGCCGGCCGGTTCGCGGACCTCGCCGTCGTTCAGACGGCAGGGACCCTGGGGCGTACGCGCGACGAGGTCCTCCCGGGTTTGGACGAGGCCGACACCGAGGCCATGGAGCGCATCGCACAGCGGTACGCGCTAACCCGTGATCCGGAAAGCGGGGAGGCGTTTCTCCGCCCGGCCCTGATCCTCACAGGGCGCCAGGACCACTCCGTGGGCTACCTCGACCAGTTCGCCCTGCTGCCCCACTACCCGCGCGCGTCGTACGCGGTACTCGACAGCGCCGGACACAACCTCCAGATCGAACAACCCGAGACGTTCAACGCGCTCCTGGGCGAGTGGCTCGACCGCGTCGCCGCCGAGTGAGCCCGCCTGTGTCGTCGCTGCGGAAGGTGCCCCGTTGGTTGACCTCAAGCGGCTGCACCATGACTTGGTACGGCTGGAGACCGAGCTGTGGAACACCCTCGAAGCCCGGCTGCGCGCCGAACACGGTCTGCCCATCACCTGGTTCCTGGTCATGCGGTACGTCGACCGGCACCCCGGGCGGCGAATCCAGGACATCGCCCACGAGTTCGCGATCACGGCCGGCGGCACCAGCAAGGTGGTCGACCGCATCGAGTCGGCCGGATACTGCCGGCGCCGCCCGCACCCTCGCGACCGGCGCTCGGCGATCGTCGAACTGACCGTGGCCGGGCAGGACCTGGTGGGCCGAGCCACCGAGGCGTTCGAAGCAGAGCTGCACGCACGGATCGGCACAGTGGTCACCGGGCAGGCACTCGAACAGTTCGCCGCGACACTGCGCAGCCTGCTCATCGCCTCCACGGTCCGGTGAAGTGGCGCCGCCCGCTGCGGAGATGTCCGGTCCCCGACCTGAGGATGACACCGACCGGTACCACGGTACCGGTCGCCCCCCTGATTCGGTCCTGCGGTGCCGGGAGCCGGCACGCATCAGCTCATAGCTTGAGCACAGGGTCCTCCCCGGCCCGCCCCCTTCTGACTCCACCTCCTGACCCTCACTTCCCGGGAGAGCACTTCCGTGGCCACCTTCCTTTATCGGCTGGGCCGGTTCGCATTTCGACGGCGACGGCTCGTCATGATGCTGTGGATCGCTGTCCTGGCGGCCGTCGGCATCGGCGCCGGGAGCGTCTCCGGCACCACATCCGACGACTTCACCCTGCCCGGCACCCAGTCGCAAAGGGCCATCGACCTGCTGGAGAAGGAGTTCCCGCAGGCATCCGCGGACGGGACCACGGCCCGCGTGGTCTTCGAGGCGCCCGACGGGCAGCAGCTCACCTCCGGCGCCAACAAGGCGGACGTCCAGTCCCTGGTCATGCAGTTGAAGAAGGCGCCGCAGGTGGCAAGCGTCTCGGACCCCTTCACCGAGCGTCTGGTCAGCCGCGACGGCACGATCGCCTACACCCAGGTCACCTACGCC
The DNA here is from genome assembly GCA_018195615.1 of Streptomyces tuirus. Lineage (GTDB taxonomy): Bacteria > Actinomycetota > Actinomycetes > Streptomycetales > Streptomycetaceae > Streptomyces > Streptomyces tuirus_A. Next base: position 1,360,440 of record JAGTPG010000002.1, read on the forward strand.
GTTCCCCAGTCCGACCTCTCCGAGGCCGCCCCGAAGCCCTGCGCGACATCGCCGACGTGGGCAACTGGTCCGGCCTGAAGGTCAGCGTGGGCGGGCGTGCCGTCCAGGAGCAGGCCGGCGGCAGTGCCGCCGAGCTGATCGGCCTCGTCGTCGCCGCGATGACCCTGGTGGTCACCTTCGGTTCGCTGCTGGCGGCCGGGCTGCCGTTGCTCACCGCGATGCTCGGTGTGGGTGTGGCGTTCCTGTGCATCACGATCGCCACCGCGTTCTTCGACATGGCCTCCGCGTCCTCGACCCTGGCGGTGATGCTGGGCCTTGCCGTGGCCATCGACTACGCGCTGTTCATCGTCTCGCGCTACCGCAGCGAGATACGCGACGGACATGAGCCGGAGGAGGCGGCGGGGCGTGCCCTGGGCACCGCCGGCTCCGCTGTCGTCTTCGCCGGCCTGACGGTGATCATCGCGTTGGCGGGCCTGAGCGTCATCGGCATCAACATGCTGACCACCATGGGCCTGGCCGCCGCCTTCGCCGTCACCGTCGCCGTGATCATCGCGCTCAGTCTGCTGCCCGCGATCCTCGGCTTCGCCGGCCCGCGGATCATGCGGGACCCGCTCAGCACTCGCCGGTTGCGGGCACAGGAAGGCGGCGAGGGCGAGACGATGGGTGTGCGCTGGGCCCGGTTCGTCACCCGCCACCCGGTGAAGATGCTCCTCGTCTCCGTGGCCGGCCTGGGGCTGCTGGCCATCCCGGCGATATCGATGCGTCTCACTCTTCCGGACGACAGCATGGCCGCCCCGGGCAGCAGCCAGCGCATCGCCTACGACACCGTCAGCAAGGGCTTCGGTGAGGGCTTCAACGGGCCGTTGACCGTCGTTGTCGACGCCCGCGACAGCGACGGCCCCAAGGCGGCGGCCGAAGAGGCGTTCTCGGTCATCAGCAAGCTGCCCGACGTGGCGGCCGCCCGTCCCGCCGCCTTCAACCAGGCCGGGGACGTGGCCCTGATCGGTGCCATCCCCAAGAGTTCTCCCACCAGCGAGGCCACCAAAGACCTGGTGACGGCCATCCGCGAGCACAGTGCCGCCCTGCACGCCGACACCGGCGCCCAGCTGATGGTCACCGGCACCACGGCCGTCAACATCGACGTCTCCGACAAGCTCGGGGATGCTCTGGTGCCCTATCTGGCCATCGTGGTCGGCCTGGCCATGGTCCTGCTGATGCTGGTGTTCCGCTCGGTCCTGGTCCCGCTCAAGGCCGCGCTCGGCTTCCTGCTCAGCGTCCTGGCCACTCTCGGTGTCGTGGTCGCGGTCTTCCAGTGGGGCTGGCTGAAGGACCTGTTCGGCGTCGACGAGACCGCACCGATCGTGAGTGTCCTGCCGATCATCATGATCGGCATCGTGTTCGGCCTCGCCATGGACTACGAGGTGTTCCTCGTCACCCGGATGCGGGAGGAGTATGTCCGCGGGTACGAGCCCACCGCGGCCATCGTCTCCGGGTTCAGGCACGGCGCGCGCGTGGTGACCGCTGCCGCGATCATCATGATCTCGGTCTTCGCGGGGTTCCTCCTCGACGACGTGGCGTTGATCAAGTCGATTGGCCTTGGCCTCGCCTCCGCCGTGCTCTTCGACGCCTTCGTGGTCCGTATGACCATCGTCCCCGCGGTGATGACCCTGCTCGGGCGACGTGCCTGGGCGCTGCCCCGGTGGCTGGACCGGATCCTGCCGGATATCGATGTCGAGGGCGAGAAACTCCGCCGGCTTCTCGACGCCCGGCAGGAGGACACGGCCGGATCCGGCGACGCGCCCGAAACGGTGTCGGCCTCGTCGTCGCGACGGAGCTGACGGGCGCGAGGCGACGGCAGCGGGCGGTCGGTCGTGCACCGGGCCCGCGTTCCGGCCATACGATCCGTGGAACGGGACAGACCTCAGCCCCTGTCACCAATGCCCCGCCCGCCGGTCCTCTCTCTCCCCGGGACCGGCGGGCGGCTCTCCGCCTGCACCGCGAAGGGCGTACACCATGACCACACTGAACACAGCGGAAACGGCAGCGGAAGCACCCCACCAGGGCCACCACTCGCGTCGGATCTCCGAAGACCGCATGAGCGAGGCCGATCAGCGCATGATCGCCTCATTGGTCGCACGGCTCGCCTCGTGGAAGGTGGCCGACGACGCGCGTCCGCAGGTCAGGCGGTGGGCAGTGCCCGCGTTCTGCGCCGTGCTCGGAATCCCCAACCTCTGGGGCTCCTCGGACAGAGCGGAGGCGGTCACCACCCTCGCGTTGATCCTTGCCTTCACCATCCCGCTGCTGTGGCGCGACCGCCGGCCGATGCTCGTCTTCCTCCTCATCACCGCCGTTTCCGTCATCGCCCTTCCCGTGCAGCCGGTGAGCGGCGCCGGCTGGTCGCGGGCCGTGGCCCTGCACAACGTCGGCCGCCACAGCACCCCTCGCCGGCTGGCCGTGGCCATCACGATCACCGTCGTCCAGCTTCTGGTGTGGGGCATGACCCTCGAATCCAGCAGTGAGTGGCAGCATGCCGTACGGCCAGGCGTGATCACGCTGCTGGCGGTCGTCACCGTGACGGCGGTCGCCGTTCTCGGCCTGGCCGGTCGCGTGGTGACGTCGTACATCGCCACCCTGGAGAAGGAGCGTGACCAGCAGGCCGACCTGGCCGCGGCCAGGGAACGCGCCCGGGTCTCGCGCGAGATGCACGACATACTCGGCCACACGCTCGCCGTCATCGTCAGGCTTGCCGACGGCGCCGCCGCCCTCGCCGCGACCAAGCCGCAGCGGGGCGCCGAGACGCTGCAGATCATCGCGGACAGCGGCCGCGACGCCCTGGGCGAACTACGCCGCCTGCTGGCCGTCGTCGGCGACGAGACCGACGTCCGGCCCGACTCCCCTTTGGCCCCGCAACCGGGCCTGTCCGACCTCGACGCGCTGCTGGACCGGGTCCGCGCGGCCGGCCCCACCGCCACGCTGCACACCGTGGGCGACCTCGCGTGTCTCACCCAGGGTCTCCAGCTCACCGTCTACCGCATCATCCAGGAAGCCCTCACCAACACCCTCAAGCACGCCGCCTCCGACACCACCGTCCACGTGACCGTCACCGCCGACACCGAGAGCGTCCGCGTCAGCATCGAGGACATCGGCCCCGCCCGCTCCCCGAAGGCCGGCCTCAAGCCTCGGAGCACCCACGGCCTGATCGGCATGCGTCAACGCGCCTCGCTCTACCAGGGCGAGGTCGCCGCCGGTCCGAACGAGCGCGGCGGCTGGACCGTACGGGCCGGCCTCGTCCCCACCACCCACACCGCCCACCCGGAGAAGCACCCGGTATGACCACCGTCCTCATCGTCGACGACCAGGCCCTGCAACGCCTCGGACTGCGCATGCTGCTGGAGGCCCAACCCGACATGACCGTCGTGGACGAGGCCACCAGCGGGGGCGAAGCGGTCCGCAAGGCCGCCGAACTCCGCCCGGACGTCGTCCTCATGGACGTCCGGATGCCCGGCATGGACGGCATCGAGGCCACCCGCCGCATCGCCGAGTCCGGAGGCCGCTCGCGTGTCCTGGTCCTGACGACCTTCGACCTCGACGAGTACGCCTACGAAGCACTGCGCGCCGGAGCCAGCGGGTTCTTCCTCAAAGACGCCCGCCCCGACGAACTCGTCGTCGGCATCCGCGCGGTCGCCGCGGGTGACTCCGTCATCTCGCCCGGCATCACCCGCAGGCTCATCGACACCTACACGCAGCGCGTTCCGGGCGGACGCGGGGCGGCACAGGAACACCGCCTCGCCCAGCTCACCGAACGCGAGCGTGATGTCCTCACCGCCCTGGCCGGCGGCGCCACCAACGCCGAGATCGCAGCGCACCTGCACCTCGCCGAGTCCACTGTGAAGTCCCACGTCAGCCGTATCCTGACCAAGATCGACGCCCGTGACCGGGTGCAAGCCGTGATCTTCGCCTACGACGCGGGTCTCGTCCGGCCTTCTTGAGCGAGCCGACCCTCCGCACCCAGCCCACGGCACCACACGGGAGAGGAGAGCCCGGAGGCCGGGGCATCGCAAGGATGCCCCGGCCTCGTGCCGCGTGGTGCCGATCACGTGGACTTCTACACGCCGATGTCGGACAGCCAGCGAGCAGTGGTCCGAGGCGTGAGGCCCAGCAGCTTCTGCGCGGAACGCGCCGGCGCGATGGAACGGTCCGGCATCGCGCTCATGGCCTGGTAGGCGTTCGCCACGTCGGCTGCGGCCCCCTCCCCGACCAGGGGCGCCAGAGAGATCCGGAACTCCTCCGGAGTGATCGACTCGAAAACCACCTCACGCCCGATCCGCTCGCCGAACGCCTCGGCGAGGTCCGGCCCGGTGACCGCCGGGTCCTGTCCTACCTCGACCACGCCGGTGACGTCCGGGTGCTCGAACAGCGCGACCGCCACGTCGGCGATGTCCAGATGCGACGCCCATGCGACCGCGAAGTCCGGACGCATCGGATAGGGCAGCACACCCCGCTCCCGTACCGCGCCGATGACGTGCGGCATGAGCAGGTTCTCCAGGTACTGCGTGGGCACGATCACCGCGTGGGAGACCCCGCTGTCCGCCAGTCCGGCGGCCAGCGACGCGGCGGCGCCGCCGCTGGCGGGGTCGACGGGCGCACCGCTGGTGGAGAACACCACACGAGCCGGCCGGGCCTCGCGCACGGCGGCCACGATGTTGTCCGCGTAGATCCGGCGGTCCTCCTCCGAGGCCAGCGGCAAGTGGACGAACACCCCCTCGGCACCGCGGTAGGCATCGGTGAGGTCGGCGACGGAGGAGTAGCCGGCAGCCACGACGCGAGCACCCTCCACGACTGCGTAGTCGTTGCGGGTGATGGCGGTCACGGACTTGCCCGCTGCGGCGAGAGCGGCGACGACAGGCGCGCCTTGGGCGCCGGTGGCGCCATGAATCACGAAGGTCATGGCTAATTAGTGCATGAGATGCACCGGTTACATCAACTGCACTAATGGCGCTTGGCCAAAATTGACGGCAGAGTCTCACCTCAGCGCCCGTACGATGATGAATCCACGGAGGATTGTTCTACGGAAGATGAACTGTGCTTGATCTTAAGCAGCTGTACCACGACTTGGTGCGGTTCGAGACGGAACTGTGGGACGCAGTCGACGCGCGGTTGCGCGCCGACTGCGATCTCCCGCTCACCTGGTTCGAGGTGATGCGGCTGCTCGCCCGGCGCCCGGGGTGCCGGATCCAGGACATCGCGGAGGAGTTCGCGATCACGGTCGGGGGCACCAGCAAGGTGGTGGACCGGGTCGAGGCGGCCGGGTACTGCCGACGGCGGGCCAACCCCGACGACCGGCGCTCGTCACTCGTGGAACTCACCCCTGCGGGCACACGCCTGACCCGGAAGGCCATCGAGGTCTTCGAGGCGGAGTTGCAGCGCCGTATCGGTTCCGTGGTCCCCGGACAGGCGTTGGAACAGTTCGCCGTCACCCTCAGCACTCTCCGGGCTGCCGGGCAGGCCATCAGCAAGCAGGAGTCCGGCCGGTAACTCAGTGGGCGGCTGGTGCCTCCGTCAGTTCGGAGCGGATGTGGCGGCCGACGCGGGTACCGCTCTCGACGGCGCCGTCGATGAAGCCCGCCCAGATGTTGGCGTAGTCACTACTGGCGAAGTGCAGGACTCCCGTATTCTCCTGCTGATCCCTCAGGTAGCGGGTGAGCTGACCGGGTTGCTGGATCAGCCAGGTCTCCTGGGAGTAGGGGTCCGCCATCCAGTCGTGCCCGCCGACCTCGAGGACCTCCAGGTCGTCCCGCCACACCTTCAGCGCCGCGCTGACGGCCTGGGGATCGTTGACGTCGATCCGCGTGGCGTCCGCGCCGAACGCGACCAGTACCGCGTCGTCGTCACCCAGGTACTCGGTGCGTACGACGGAGAGCGGGTGGTGCTGTGAGGAGTAGGCGAAGAACGGCTTGATGGGGCCGCGGACACGGATCCATGCCTTGGCCCCACGGGAGGCGGTCTTCTCCACGCTGGGGTGGATCTTGTTCTCCGGGAGAGCGGGGGCGATGTCGAGCTGATGGAGGGTGTTCTGCGGGACGGTGATCACCACGCGTCGCGCACCGATGGTCCGTCCCGCGCCGTAGGTGATCTCGGCGCCCCGAGCGTCGTGCCGGACGGAGTGGACAGGGGAGTTCAGGCGGATCTCCGCGTCGGCGTCGGCCGCGATGGCCTCCACCAGGCTCCGGGTCCCGCCGACGAGCCGGAAGATCGCCGACGCCTCGTGCATCAGGTGCCAGGAACCGGCCGTCGCGGCCGTCCAGCGCATCGCGGCGGTGTAGGCGCAGGTGCTGAGCGGAGCGTTGAAGTGGCCGACCCAGGCTGCCTCGTTGGCGTTGCGCTCGTCGACGGACAGCTCCAGCCGGTCGAGCACCTCCTGAAGATTCAGCCGGTCGACGTCGGCCAGCTCCGGAACGGTCAGCGGCGCGTCGGGGCGGGGGATCCACTTCATGGTGTCCGCCAGCAACCGTGTCATCCCGGGGTCGATGAGCCGCATGAAGTCGTCCAGATTCCCCCGGCGCACCTCGTCGCCGGCGAGCCAGTAGGTCTCTTCGGAGCGTGGACCGCGAGTGACGTCCAGCCCGTAGCGGGTGACCTCCGCCCAGGCGTGCGGCTGGACCCAGTGCAGCCAGGTACCGCCGATCTCCAGGTCCCGTCCGAGGCGGTGGTCGGTCCAGGTCCGGCCGCCCATCCGGTCGCGCGCTTCGAGGACGACGGTGCGCAGCCCTCGGCGACCGAGTTCGCGGGCGGCGACGAGGCCGGCGACACCGGCTCCTACGACAACGACATCCGCCTGCTCGTCGACGACGGCCGTCCGCCCGTCGCGGAGCGCTGCCTGCTCGACCATGTGTGTCCTTCCGTTCCTGCCCGGAGTAGGGCGAGAGTGCGCTGCGACCGCTGTCGGCGGACGAGCGAGGGTGCGTCGGATGCGCCCCAGGGACGACAGCCCCTGGGGCGAACGGCGGGAGTGGAGGGTTTCCGCGGAGCGGCACTTCTCGCCGTAGTCCGTGGCCAGACCGGTGAGGGGCATGCACCTCGGGCAGAGGTCCCTTTCACGGCAAGCCGCGGGAGTCAGCCACGGGAGACGTCGAACTCGACCGTCCCCCAGCCTTCGAAGGTGCCCGACCATCGACCGGCGTCGTTCATCGGCACGGCCTGGAGACAGCTGCCGGGCAGGAGCACCTGGCCGGCATCGAAGCCGATGCCGTAGTCGGCCAGTCGATTGCACACCCACGCCGCGGCCGCGAGCGGGTTGCCGAGGATGTTCCTGGTGTTCCCCTCGATGACGGGGCGGCCGTCGAACCGCAGCACACCCCGGGTGTCGCTCAGGGTGAGGTCGGTGAGCCTGCGGGGAGTCCCGCCGAGAATGACCGCACCGGTCGATCCGTTGTCGGCCAGGGTGTCCGGAAGACTGATCGCCCAGTCCTCGACACGCGAGTCGATGATCTCGATGGCGGGCACGACGTACTCCACCGCGTTGATCACATCGGCGACCGTGACCCGCGGGCCACGCAGCGGACGTCCGAGGAGGAAGGCCGGCTCCAGTTCGACGAACGGGGCGATGAAGCGATCCCGGTCGAGGGTGGTGCCCTCGAAGGCGAACAACGAGCCCAGCAGGTACCCGTAATCCGGCTGGTCGAGGCCGAAGGCGTCCTGCATGACCTTGGCGATGTTGCCCAGCTTGTATCCGACGAGACGGTCACCGCCGGCGACGGCCGCCTCCGCGTTGATCCGCTGGACTTCGAAGGCACTGTCCACGTCGAGCTCCGGCCAGGTCTTCGTCGGGGCGGCGACGGCCTTCACGTTCTCCCGCGCGGTGCGCAACAGGGCGGCGATCTCGTGGAGTTCGGACGTCTGCATACGTTCCTCCTTTGCCGGGCGCCGCGACGGGCCGTGCACGTCCGGCATGAGTATTCAGATAGCGAACGTGGCGTCCACTTCCATGCGAGACAAGTGGGCCGCAGACCCGACCCGCATGTCAAGACCCGCACCCGGCCACACACGCGCGTTTCCGCTCAGCGACCGAGAACGCGAGGTGAGCCGCGGCTCACACGGCGCATGACCACTGGAAACATCTCCGTAACCTTGACGCGCCTGGACGTTCGTGCCACGCTTCCCGAAATTTGGTCGGGGTGCTCACTATTCGAACAGCCTCCGTCGAACGGCTTCAGTACGCCGACACCGCCCCGTCCGATGCGCACCCACCGCCGCGTCTCCGCGTCCGAGGTCTCCTCGCGCAGCCGAAGGCCTCGGTCCGACGCCTTCGTGGCCGACGTACGGACGAGCCCGGGCCCGCCATGTTCACCTCAGGAAGGACTGAAGTGTGACCACCACCAGCAACGTCGAGCCCGCCCCGGCGAAAACGACGAGGCCACCGGTCGACAAACGGCGCTTCATGGCCAGGATGACCGGCGTGATCGTCGGCGGCATGTTCATCGACGGCTACATCCTCGGCATCATCGGCACAGCGATCGGCGCCGCCTCCGACGAGCTGCGGATGTCACTGTTCTGGGAGGGCCTGATCGGGGCCTCGGCCCTGATCGGCATCTTCATCGGCGGACCCCTCGGGGCTGGCTGGCCGACAAGTTCGGCCGCAAACCGCTCTTCACCATCGACCTGGCCCTGTTCCTCGTCGGTTCGACCCTGCAGTTCTTCGTCGACTCGGCCTGGCAACTGTTCGCGGTCCGCCTGCTCATGGGCGTGGCCATCGGGGCTGACTACTCGATCGGCTGGCCCCTCCTCGCCGAGTTCGCCCCGGCACGCCGACGCGGACGGCTGATGTCCATGAACGAGGTCGCCTGGTACCTCGGCTTCATGGTCGCCTTCATCGTCGGCTACGTGATGAGCGAGGCCTTCTCGATCGACTGGCGCATCGTCCTCGGCTCCAGCACGCTGCCGGCGGTCATCCTGCTGCTGGCCCGGCTCGGGATGCCGGAGTCGCCCCGGTGGCTGATGAATCAAGGCCGGACCCAGGAGGCCCGGCAAGTGGCCCACGACTACCTCGAGTCCCCTGCCGAGGCCCTCGACCTCTCGAACGAGTCCACGCGCCCCGGCACCTTCGGGATGCTCTTCTCGCGCGGCTACTGGCGGGCGACGACTTTCATCTCGGTGTTCTGGTTCTGCGCCGTCACCCCCTATTTCGCCATCGCCACCTTCGCGGCCAGTGTGCTGTCCGACTACGGCCTCGGGGACGGCTTCGGCGGTGCCATCGGGATCAACGGTCTCGCCCTGCTCGGCGTGCTGGCCTCGCTGGCCCTCATCGACCGGGTGGGCAGGCGGAGGCTCACGATTCCCCAGCAGTGGGTGTGCGCCGTCGTCCTCGTCGTCATCGGACTGTGGACGTCCGCGCCTCCCGTTCTGATCCTGGCCTGCTTCCTGGTCTTCGCCTTCGCCAACGCCATGTGCACCGCGCTCACGGGCGTGTACCCGGGCGAGATCTTCCCCACCGAGATCCGCGGCATCGGCACCGGTTTCGCCACCGCGTTCAGCCGGGTCGGCGCGGGACTGGGCACCTTCCTGCTCCCGTGGGCGATGCACAACCTCGGCGCGGGGCCGACGATGCTCTTCGCCGCGGGGATCTGCGTGGTCGGCGCCGCGGTCTCCCAGGCCCTGGCGCCGGAGACGATGGGGCGCCCGCTGAGCGAGACCTCGGCCCCGCACGGCAGCCCCATGGCGGAGCAGAGCACGTCCGCCTGAGCCGGCGCGCCCGAGCCCGGGCGGACCGGCCGCCCACTCGGGCAGCGGTGTGAAGAAGAGACCTGACCGGGAACGCAAGGATGGCCATGAGCGAGTCGGACGTCTCGGACTCCTGGGCGCCCGCGCGGCATCGCGGCACCGTGGTCGCCGTGGTCCTCAGCTGGCGCGGACGCGTCGGGCTGTTCAAGCGCAGCCGCGACGTCGGGCATGACGCCGGCCTGTGGCACTGCATCACGGGGTACCTGGACGGCAGCCGCAGCGCCGACGAGGAGGGCTCCGCCCGCGCACAGGCGCTCCTCGAACTGTTCGAGGAGACCGGGATAGCGGTCACCGACCTCGTCGGCTTCCGTGGTGGCCGGGTCCTGGAGCTGTCCGACGACCGGGGCGGCCATTGGCGTGTGTACACCTTCCGTGCCGAGACCGAGCGCCGTCTCCTGCGGCTGAACTGGGAGCACGACGCGTACCGGTGGGTTCCCCCGCAGTCGGTAGCGCGCTTCGACGGCCAGGTGCCGTGGCTCCGGGACGTACTGGAAGAGGTGTTGGCCTGACCTGTGCGAGAACACGGTGGACGGCCGGCTGTCCCGGACGGCCGTCCACCTGCCAACGGCGCGGCGGCCGGTCCCGCTTTCTCGGCGGACCGGGCCGCCGCTTTTTGCATGTTCAGTATACAAACGCGACGGTCAGAAACGTGTCGACCTTTCGGATACGGGAGCCGTGCAATCAAGCGCCCTCAACCCGTTGACAGCACCCAGGGCGAGGCCGCACCATCTCAACTGAACGCGACGTTCGCTTACTGAACGCCTTCTTCTTTCCTCCATCGCAGGTGCCCCGCGGATCCCACTCCGCCGGGAGAGCCCGCCACTCGCCCTGGAGCGCAGCATGAGCCATCAGCCCCTGAAACTCTTCGCCTTCGACGTGACCGCCCCCGCTCACCTGACCGCGGGATCCTGGCGGGACGCCCGGGACCAGGGTGGGCGCTACACCGACCTGTCGTACTGGACCGGCACCGCCCGCATGCTCGAAGAGGCCCACTTCGACGGCATCTTCTTCGCGGACACGGTCGGCTACCACGACGTGTACGCGGGCTCACCGGACGCGGCGATCCGGGACGCCGGGCAGTTCCCGATCAACGACCCCACCCTGGTCGTCTCGGCCATGGCGGCGGCCACCCGCCACCTCGGCTTCGGCGTCACCGCGTCGCTGACGTACGAGCAGCCCTACGCGCTGGCCCGCAAGTTCAGCACGCTGGACCACCTGACGGCCGGCCGCGTCGGCTGGAACATCGTCACCTCGTACAACGAGTCGGCCGCGCGCAACCTCGGGCTCGGTACCCAGATCCCGCACGACAAGCGCTACGACATGGCCGACGAGTACCTGGAGGTCTGCTACAAGCTCTGGGAGGGCTCCTGGCAGGACGACGCGGTGGTCCGCGACCCCGCGGCGGGCGTCTACGTCGACCCGCGGCGTATCCACCCGATCGAGCACAAGGGCACCTACTTCGAGGTCCCCGGTCTCCACCTGTGCGAGCCGTCGCCGCAGCGCACCCCCATGCTGTTCCAGGCGGGCGCGTCCTCGCGCGGGATGCGGTTCGCCGCGCAGAACGCCGAAGCGGTCTTCGTGAACTCCCTGACGCCGGAAATGACCAAGCGCAGCGTCGACAAGCTGCGGACCGCGGTCGCCGAGGCGGGCCGCGACCCGCGCTCCGTGAAGGTACTGGCCCTGATGACGGTGATCGTCGCCCCCACGGACGCGCAGGCGCAGGAGAAGTTCGAAGAGCACGTGCGCAACGTCAGCTACGAGGGTGCCCTCGCCCGCTTCGCCGGCTGGACCGGCATCGACCTGAGCTCCCTCGACCCCGACATGCCGCTCGAGTACGCGGACGTCGACGGTTCCCGCTCCATGGTGGAGATGTTCTCCAAGGCAGATCCCGACCGGACCTGGACTCCCCGGCAGATCGCCGAGTTCATCGGCATCGGCGGCAGCGGCGCGGTCGTCGTCGGATCCCCGCAGAACGTCGCCGCGCAGCTGCGCCACTGGCAGGAGACCGTCGGCATCGACGGCATCAACCTCAGCTACGCGACCAAGCCGGGCAGCTGGGAGGACTTCATCGAGCTGGCAGTGCCCGAACTGCGCCGGCAGGGCCTGGTCCGCGACTCCTACGACGAGAAGGCCGCCACGTTGCGCGAGAGCTTCTACGGCGCGGGTCAGCACCTCACCCTGGCGGACCACCCGGCCTCCGCGATCCGTGCCGGTGCCCCGCGCCACGGCAGCGCGTCGGCCGCCTGAGACCACCGCCGCCCCGCCGGCGCGCGGCCTCCGCGCCGCGCGCCCGGCCGCGCCGCCGCCCCACCACTCGTCGCACCACATTCGAAGGGAGCGTCACCATGACCACCACCTCCACCGAGCGCAGTCTGGACCGGGCCAGCCGGATCGACCAGACGGACTTCCGTCACGTCATGTCCCACCTGCCCACCGGCGTGGTGGCGGTGACCGGCGTCGAACCCGTCACCGAGCAGCCCGTCGGCATGATCGTCGGCACGTTCCAGTCGTTGTCCCTCGACCCGCCGCTGGCCACCTTCAGCGTCGCCCGCACCTCCACCAGCTGGCCCAAGGTCCGCAGCGGGGGCCGGTTCAGCGCCAGTGTGCTGGCGGAGGGCCAGGACGGCGTGTGCCGTTCGCTGTCCCGCAAGAGCGGTGACAAGTTCGCCGACGTGGCCTGGCACGCCTCCCCCGACGGCAGCCCGCGTATCGACGGGGCCGTCGCCTGGATCGACTGCGAGCAGGTGCAGGAGCTCGACGGCGGGGACCACGTCATCGTCATCGCCCGGGTCCTGCGCATGTCCACCGGCCCCGGCGAACCGCTCGTCTTCCACAAGGGCAGGCTCGGCAGCTACCGGGACCCGATCGCCGCCTGACGACGGCTCCGGCCCCTTGCCGCCGACGCGACATCTCACGGGCAGCCCGGACACACCGAGGCTGCCCGACTCCCTCCGAGACTGGAACAGGACCGCCCATGAGCACGACGTGTCTCCCCGCGACCGAGCCGGAGACCGCACCGGAGGACATCGAACGACTCCTCGCCCTGGCGGCCACCGCGGCACCGTGGTGGGCCAGGTTCACCCCGAGCGCCCGGGCCGACGCCCTCGTCGCCGTCGCCGATGCGCTGGACTCCCACAGCGACGAGCTGGTGACGGTGGCCGCCGAGGAGACCGGCTACGCTCCGGCCCGCCTCAGCGGCGAGGTCAAGCGCACGACCGTGCAGCTGCGGATGTTCGCCGACCGGGTGCGCGCCGGTGTCTACCTGGATGTGACGATCGACCGCGCCGACCCCGACTTCGTGCTCGGTCCCCGCCCCGAGCTGCGACGCCACCAGGTGCCGCTGGGGCCGGTCGTCGTCTTCGCGGCGAGCAACTTTCCGTTCGCCTTCTCGGTCGCGGGCACCGACACCGCCTCCGCGCTCGCGGCCGGCTGCCCGGTGGTCCTCAAGGCGCACCCCGGCCACCTCCGCACCTCCGCCGCCACCGCGGCGATCGTGCACGAGGCACTGTCCGGTGCCGGAGCTCCGGACGGGGTCTTCGCCATGGTCACCGGCCGGCAGGCCGGCGTCACGGTCCTGCGCGACGCCCGGATCACGGCCGCGGCGTTCACCGGCTCCGTGCGCGGCGGCCGGGCTCTGTTCGACATCGCCGCGTCCCGCCCCACCCCGATCCCCTTCTACGGCGAACTCGGGAGTATCAACCCCGTCATCGTCACCGAGGAGGCGCTGGCCGAGCGAGCGGAGGAGATCGCCTCGGGCTTCGTCGCCTCCTACACCCTGGGCACCGGGCAGTTCTGCACCAAGCCCGGTGTTCTTCTGCTGCCCAGGGGCGCGGACACGGACCAGGTCATCGACCTGATCGCGCAGAAGGCCCGCGAGATCACCGCCACCCCGATGCTGACTCCAGACATCGCCTCGGGCTATGAGCACCGCCTCGCCGAGATCACCGAAGCCGCCGGAACCGACCTGCTCGTCAAGGGCTTGGTCGCGACGGACGACGCCGGGACCCGACAGGTCGCACCCAGCCTGGTCTCCGTCGCCTCCGTGGCACAACTGCGCGAAGCGGCCGACGTCCTGCTGGAGGAGTGCTTCGGGCCGGCCGCCCTGGTGGTGCTGTATGACACGGAGGAAGAGGTGGAGGACCTGCTGGCCGGTCTCGGTGGCGCCCTGACCATCAGCATCCACACGGCCCGGGAGGCCGGAGGCACACCAGGGGGCGAGCGGTACCAGCGGCTGGTGGAGCTGGCGCAGCAGCGAGCCGGACGCGTCGTCTTCAACGGATGGCCCACCGGCGTCGCCGTCACACACGCCCAGCACCACGGCGGCCCCTACCCAGCGGCCACCTCCACGCAGACTTCGGTCGGGACCGGCGCTGTGTGGCGCTTCCTGCGCCCGGTCGTCTTCCAGAACACCCCGGACGAGTTTCTGCCGCCGGCCCTCCAAGAGGGCAACCCGCTGCGAGTGCCCCGCACCATCGACGGTGAGCCCGAGCAGGTGTCGTCCACCACGACGGAAGGCTGAAAGCCTGCCGGCATGCCTACCGAGCCCGCGGTTGCCCCTTCACGACAAGGCGGCGACCGCGGCAGTTACGCACCGGCTCCCCGCCGTCACCCGGCTGCTTCGGCCACGGCTTCCCTTTCACCCGGCCACATCAGTTCCACGAGCTGTACCACAGCGCCCTGCATCTGCTGGAGGGCCTCCGGGAACCGGTTCCGGCCGAAGCGGTATCTCGGCGCGTCGACGGTGACGACGGCCACCAGGCCACCGGCCGAGTCGCGCACGGGGCGGGACAGCGAGATCAGCCCCTCCTCCAGCTCGTTGTCGATGATCGAATAGCCCTGCTCACGTACCTGCTGCAACTCTCTGAGCAGGACGTCCCGGTCGACGATCGTGTCGCGCGTCAGAGCCTCGAGCCGCTTCGGCAGGAACTCCGCCAATTCCTCGGGCGTCAGCTCGGCCAGCAGGATCTTGCCGCTGGAACTCGCGTGCAGGGGCCATTTCTGCCCCACCAGCGTGCCGACCGACACCCCGACCACGTGGTCCCCCTTGGACGCTGCGATCAGGTCCAGATCCCGGCCCGGCGGCGTCGGCACCGACAACGTCACCGTCTCCCTGAGCGTCTCCGCAAGGTCGTCCAGGACGGGTTGCACACGCGCGACGAGGCCCGAGTAAGGATCGGCCCGTCGCGCCAGACGCGCGAACTCCCAGCCCAGGGTGTACTTGGAATCTTCGTCGCGGTCGACGAAGCCGGTCTGCTCAAGACTGTTCAGGAGGCGGAACGCCGTCGGCCGGGACAGCCCCACTGCCTTGGCCAGGTCCGTGACCGTCGCTCCGGAGTCATGCCGGGCCAGTTCGCGGAGGAGCTGGACGCCCTTCACTACTGACTTGTTGGTGAGCCCGTCTGCTTCGGACATGGAGCCGATCACGCCTTTCCAGCCGGCTGGGAAGTGCAACTGTCCGATCCTACTCAAGGCCGTCCCGGAGCCATATCGGCCGGACAGCACCTGCGCAGAGAACCCGGAACCGGCGCAGACGGTTCAGAACGGGTGAGGTGGAGCCACCCGGCTCACCTCACCCGTCGCCCCCTTCCAGAGATCGACGGGCCACGAGGTCAGAGGGTGACGTCCATGGTCGAGGCAGGCCCCGGTTCAGCGGGGTCGAAGTGGAACTCGCAGCGGTGGTGCCCCGTCGCCAGGGTCAGCGACCGTCGTGTCGCGACGGGACGATCGGACGCGTCCAGCACACCGAGCCAATTCCTGTCCCAGGCGCAGAACGCCCGCGTCAGCTGCGGCTCGCCTTCCTTGCTGAAGAAGTCGTGGATGCCGCAGCGCGGGATCACGAACACGAAGCTGTCGCTCGTACGTTCCTCCTCGAACGTGAAAAGCCGGCCGAAGACCGCGCGGAAAAACGGCGCGATCGAGCGCCGGCGCATGGTCCGGACCGGGTCGGGGACGAACCGCAGGAGAGCTCGGACACCCCTGCTTGCCGGTTTCGCGAAGATGCTGCTGAACGAGCGCCGAACCACCTCGAAGGCGCGGTCCTCCTCGATGTCGCGTCGGATGAGTTCACGGTAGGAAGCCAGGATCAGTGCACAGCTGCTGATGATCATCAGCCCTTGGGGGTCCGGCGCCTCAGCACGCCGTGCCGCATAGGTCGCACCGGCCTGGGCCTTGACCCGCCGGAGCACCTCCTTTTCCGCGCCAGGGAGCACGACGCGCAGCTCCCGTCGGAAGTGACGCAGGTATTCCCTGCGCCAAGCCTTTGCCCACTGTCTGCCAAAAGGGGTCATCGATCGGGGTCCTTCCCAGTGTCAGGTGCGGTCCGGCGTCGGCTCGGCACCGCATGAAGAGGTCGGCCGTTCCACGGTTGAGAGGTCCCGCGACGAGGGGTTTCGTCATTGACCCGGCCGCGTGTCAGGGTTCCGCAGCAGATCCAGCGCGATGTCGACGATCATGTCTTCCTGGCCGCCGATCAGACCACGCCGACCGACTTCGAGGAGAAGGTCACGGACGTCAATACCGTAACGCTGTGAGGCGGTCTCGGCGTGGCGCAGGAAGCTGGAGTAGACGCCGGCGTAGCCGAGGGTGAGGGTCTCCCGGTCGACGCGGACGGGGCGGTCCTGCAGCGGTCGCACGATGTCGTCGGCGGCGTCCTGCAGTGCGAAGAGGTCGCAGCGGTGCTTCCAGCCGTGGAGGTCGGCCACCGCGACGAACGGCTCGATCGGGCAGTTGCCCGCCCCGGCGCCGTGTCCGGCGAGTGAGGCGTCGACCCGGGTGACGCCCTCCTCCACGGCCACGACGCTGTTCGCCACGGAGAGCGACAGATTCTCGTGGGCGTGGATGCCGACCTCCGTCGAGGAGTCGAGCACATCCCGGTAGGCGCGGATCCGCTCGCGTACCCCCTCCATGGTCAGGCGTCCACCGGAGTCCGTCACATAGACGCAGTGGGCGCCGTAGGACTCCATCAGCTTCGCCTGCTCGGCCAGTTTCCCGGCCGGCGCCATGTGGCTCATCATCAGGAAGCCGGAGACGTCCATGCCGAGTTCGCGGGCGGTCGCGATGTGCTGGGCGGACACGTCGGCCTCAGTGCAGTGGGTGGCCACGCGGACGGAGCGGACGCCCAGGCTGTAGGCGGTGCGCAGTTCGTCGATCGTGCCGATGCCGGGCAGCAGCAAGGTGGTGAGCCGGGCCTGGGTGAGGTTCGCGGCGGCGGCTTCGATCCACTCCCAGTCGCTGTGCGAGCCGGGACCGTAGTTGAGCGATCCGCCGGCGAGACCGTCGCCGTGGGCGACCTCGATACCGTCGACTCCGGCGGCGTCGAGGGCGGCCACGATCCGGGCCACGTCCGCCGGGGTGATGCGGTGGCGGACGGCGTGCATGCCGTCCCGGAGGGTGACGTCCTGGACGAAGATGGCGCGGCTCATCGGATGGTCGCCTTCCGCTGTGCGATCTGTTCGCCGACCCGCAGGGCCGCCGAGGTCATGATGTCGAGGTTCCCGGCGTACGCCGGGAGATAGTGCGCGGCCCCCTCTACCTCCAGGAAGACCGACACCTGGTGAGTCGGGCGGGTCGGGCTCCCTGCGGCCAGCAGAGTACGGACGGGCTGGTCGTCCGGGACCGGAGTGATCTGCACCTGCTGCTTGAGCCGGTAGCCGGGAACATACGCCGCGACGTCGGCGATCATCTTCTCGATCGACGAGCGGATCTGGTCGTGCGTCTCCTCTTCCGGCGCATGGATGAGGCAGAGCACGGTGTCGCGCATGATGAGCGGCGGCTCGGCCGGGTTGAGGATGATGATCGCTTTGCCGCGCTCGGCGCCGCCCACGGACTCGATGGCGTGGGAGGTCGTCTCGGTGAACTCGTCGATGTTGGCGCGGGTGCCGGGGCCCGCGGACTTCGAGGCGATAGAGGCGACGATCTCGGCGTAGGCGACGGGCACCACGCGGGACACCGCGGCGACCACCGGGATGGTGGCCTGACCTCCGCAGGTCACCATGTTCACGTCGGGTGCGTCGAGGTGCTCCTCCAGGTTCACCGCCGGCACGACGAAGGGACCGAGGGCCGCCGGGGTGAGGTCGATGAGCCGCTTGCCCAGAGGTTGGAGGCGCGCCGCGTTGCTCTGGTGGGCCTTGGCCGACGTGGCGTCGAACACGATCTCGATGTCGTCGAAGCCGTCCAGGGAGACGAGTCCCTCGACGCCCTCGGCCGTGATCGGCACGCCGAGCCGCGCGGCACGGGTCAGTCCGTCCGAAGCGGGGTCGATGCCGACCATCGCGCCCATCGCGAGGTGCTCGGAGTGCCGCAGTACTTTGATCATCAGGTCGGTGCCGATGTTGCCCGAGCCGATGACGGCCACCTTGGTCCGGGTCTCACTCATGGTTTCTCCGTGTCGTAGGGGTGGGGGGTGATCGCCTGGGCCGGGGCGGTCAGACGGCAGGGCCGAAACGGGCCGTGACGCTGCCCAGTCCGGTGATGTCGGCCGTCACGACGTCCCCCGCTCCGACGGGAGCCATGGGCCCGAGCGCACCCGAGAGCACCACCTGGCCGGCCGCCAGTGGCTGTCCGAGGTCTCGCGCGGTGACGGCCAGCCACTGCAGGGCTCGTAGGGGATCCCCGAGACATGCGGCGCCCGAGCCCGTCGAAACAGTGACCCCGCCGATCGCCATGGTCATGTCCGTACGCAGGGGCTCGAAGGCCCTCAGTGGAACCTGCGTGTCGCCCAGAACGAACAGCCCGCTGGACGCGTTGTCGGCCACCGTGTCGGCGAAGGTGATGTCCCAGTCGGCGATCCTGCTGTCGACGATCTCCAGCGCGGGAACCGCGTAGGCGACCGCGGCACGGATCCGCGCGTCGTCCAGCGGGCCTTCGGCGAGATCGTCGGCGAGGACGAAGGCGATCTCCGCCTCCACCTTCGGCTGCAGCAGCCGCGCCATCGGCACGAGTTCGTCCTCGCCGTACTGCATGTCGTGGAACAGCACACCGAAGTCCGGCCGGTCGACTCCCAGCTGGCGCTGCACGGCTTCCGACGTGAGGCCGATCTTCCGGCCGACCACGGTCGCTCCGGCGGCGACGCGCTGCTCGGTCAGCAGTTGCTGCACGCCGTAGGCGGCGTGCAGGTCGTCGGCACCGATGAGATGGCGCACCGGGGGGCAGGGCCGGCCGGTGCGCGCGGCGGCGGCGAGACGTGCGGCCGCTTGCCGCACGGGCTCCGTCGGGTGGCTGGTGGGGGCTTCGGACACCGTGTGCTTCATGCGCCGATGGTCGGGGCGGGAACGGTCCGAGTTCCAGCCGGATGTTCCGGGCAGCGGAACCGTGGCCTCACACGCTGTCCAGGACCGTTGCCCGGGAGCGTTTTGGAGAAACAGACCGTTGCCAAGCGCTGAGCCTCCCTCTACGTTAAAGGTATGTTGGTCCGTCCTTCAGTCATTAGCCAGCCCCTCAACACGGCCGGGCGACCGTCAGACGTCAGCAAGGAATCCCCGACCTCGTCCGTGGACAAGGCCGTCTCCTTGCTCATCGCGTTCAGCCACACCAGTGGCGGCGCCACCCTCACCGAACTCGCGCGAGAGGCCGGTGTCTCCAAGTCGACCGCTCACCGGCTGCTCGGCATGCTGCGCAGTGCCGGCCTGGTGGACCGCAACGAGATGGACTGGTACCTGCGCTCGCCGGTGCTCCGGCTGGGCGCACTGGCATTGCGCGGCGAGGCCGGCATCCTGCGCGAGGTCGCGCTGCCCTACATGACGGAGCTGTACGAGGAGACGCACGAGAACGTGCATCTCGCGCTCCTCGAAGGCAGCGAGGTCGTGTACCTGGAAAAGCTGTACGGCCACCGCTCCAGCCCGGCGCCGTCCCGGGTCGGGCACCGGGTGCCCTGCCACACGTCGGGACTGGGGAAGGCCATGCTGGCCTTCTCCGGTGAGTCGGCTGTCCGGCAGGTGATCGCCGGCGGGCTGCGCCCGGCCTCGGCGCGCTCGGTGACCGTCCCCGGGGTGTTCCTGCGCCAGCTGGAAGCGGTGCGGACCGACAGAGTCGCCTACGACCGTGAAGAGACGTGGCTCGGTCTCACCTGCGTGGCCTCGCCGATCCTCGGCCCGTCCGGGCTTCCGGTGGCGGCGATCTCCGTGGCCGGGTGCTCACGCACGATGAATCTCGACGTGCTCGCCCCGAAGGTCCGGGCGGCCGCGGCGCAGATCGGGCGTAAGTCGGGACCTGACGTGGACCTGCTGGCCGCCGCCGTCTGAGTCCCGTGACATCTCATGAAGGGAAACACAGCAGTGAGCAGTGAGCAGACGTTGGGGCTGGGCTCTGCGGATCGGGGATTCGCTCCTTTGATCGGTGTCACCGGGCACCGCAGGTACGGCTACGAGGTGCAGTCGTTGCCGTCCTTCGTCGCCCATGAGCCGATGGACATCTACATGTCGCCGTACGCGCGCAGCATCGCCGAGGCAGGCGGGGCCCCGGTTCTGCTGACCAGGGAGGCGGACCCCACCGCCGTGGTCGAACGACTCGACGGACTGTTGCTCGCCGGAGGCGAGGACGTCGACCCGATCCGCTATGGCGCAGCCGCGCCGCCCGAGGCGGGGCTGATCGACCCGGGCCGCGATGAACTGGAGTTCGCCCTCTACGAAGCTGCAGTGTCGCGTGGTATCCCCGTGCTCGGGGTGTGCCGTGGCCTTCAGTTGATCAATGTGGCGTGCGGCGGCACGCTGATCGTGGACATCCCGCACGACTCCGGCGAAGCACACGGCTTCCGCGGCTATCCGGGGGCGCACCGCAGGCACGCGGTCGACATCACCGAAGGCTCGGACCTGTACCGCCTGCTCGGGTCGTCCGTGAACGTCAACAGCTATCACCACCAGGCGGTGGACGAACCCGGTGCCGGTGTCGTCGTCACGGCCCGTGCCGGGGACGGGATCGTCGAGGCCATCGAGCTGCCGGACCGACGGGTGCTCGCCGTCCAATGGCACCCCGAGATGTTCGGCGGCGACCCGGTGTTCGACTGGCTGATCGAGCAGGCCCGGCTGCCGCTTGGTGAGAAGCCCGAAGTCGAGGATGATGCTTTCCGTGCAGTCTGCAGCTGAGGTGGGAGAGGGCGACGCGCAATGGCGTCGCCCTTCCGCTCGTGCGCCCCGGTCGACGGCGGAGGACGTCCACGCGCGGTTGAAGACCATGATCCACGCGGGTGAGCTCGGCCCCGGGGACCGTCTGCCGCCCGAACGGCGTCTGTGCGCGATGCTGGAGGTCTCCCGGTCGACCCTCCGGGAGGGCCTCATCGCCCTACGCGCCGACGGCTACCTGGAGGCCCGTCGCGGCGCGAGGGGCGGCACGTTCATCTCACGGCTCGACGAGCCGTACGCGCGGTGGCTGGCCTCGATGCGTTCGGACAAGGGCCGGCTCCGCGACATCATGGACATCCGCAGCGCCGTCGAGTGCGAGATCGCCCGGCTGGCCGCCGAACGCGGCACCGAGGCTCAGTGCGATGAGCTGGCGGCGACCCTCGCCGCGGACGGTTCGGAGTTCGGTCCCCGGCAGTTCCGCGAGGCCGACGCCCAGTTCCACGGCCTCCTGGCCGAGGCCGCGGCGAGCCCCCGGCTCAAGACGCTGATGACGGAGGCCCGCGGCGAGCTCTTCACCCCCGCCAGCACCCCGCTGATCGACGAGCCCACCATCGCACGGAGCCATGCCGAGCACAGGGCGATCCTGGAAGCCGTCCGGGCGAGGGACTCGCTGCGGGCCGCCCAGTCCATGCGGGAGCACCTTCACTCGACGTTCGTCGATGTCTCGTCCGTGATCGACGGCCCGCACCTGCGGGACGCCTGAGCGGCTCCCAGAGGCATGGGCCGGACGTGGCCCGGGGCGACGATCTCACAGAACCCGCCCGCCTCTCGAACAAGAACCTGGCGGATCGGAGGACGGTGCGCCTGCTGCCACACGCCACGCCGCCCGGAAGTCCGGTCGGCGTGGCGCCGTGTCGCGCAGAGGCCGGCCGGCACGGGGCTGGAGCGGCAGCGGAGGGCCCTCCCCGGGCCCCGGGCCCCGGGCGCGAGACGAGGGGCCGCACCGGGCAGGCTCGGTGCGGCCCCGGCCTCTGCCGGTACGGTGCGGCGTACCGGCAGAGGCAGCATGTCGGCGGGTTCGTCCTACGGCTGGTACGGCTTCTCCAGCAGGAACTCGGTGAGTACCGCGTCGTGCTCCTCCGGCTTCTCCCACTGCGGCCAGTGTCCGGCGTCAGCGACGCAGTAGAACTTCCCGCCCGGCAGGACGCCGGCGATGTACTCGCCGTAGTCCGGGCCGTCGCCAGGGTTGTGCTCGGTCCACAGCACAAGGGTTTCCGGCTTGTAGCCCTGCAGATCCTCCTCCGTGTAGGGCAGTTCCCACTTCCAGTCCTTGTCGATGCGGAAGACCCTGCGCATCGAAGCGTTGATCTCCGGGTTCCGGTACAGCGCGAGCCGGATGGCGACCATGTCGTCCGTCATCGACTCCGGGTGCGCGACGACCCACTCCAGTCGCTTGCGCATGGCCGCCGGGTTGGGGTCCAGTACCACCTCGCGTGACAGCCGGGCCAGTTCTCCGAGGTCGCCCTTGACCGGCTCGAAATCCGTCTTCCTGAGCTTCACGTGGCCGAAGCCCGTGTTGAGCACGATCTTGCGGGCCCGGTCCGGGTGGCTCAGCCCGAAGTGGAAGGCGATGGTGGCACCCATCGACTCCCCCTCCACGTGCACCGTGTCGTGCCCCAGGGCGTCGATCAGGTCCACCAGGGCTTCCACCTGGTACACGTAGCGCTGGTCGTCGTCGTAGGGCTCCTTGTCGGTGAGACCGTGGTACAGGGCGTCGACGGAGTAGACGTGGAAGCCCTGCCGGGCGAGGTTGTGCAGGTTGCGGGTGAAGGACTCCGCGTGTCCGCCCACACCGTGGATCAGGATGAGGGGCTCACCGCTGTCGTCACCTGCCTCGATGACACGGTGTCGCCAGCGGCTGCCCTGTACGAAACGGGTCTGGGTGCCCAGCAGTTCGACGACCACACTCGGCCACTGGTCCGCTGGCTTGCACTGGACCGGCCGGGAGAGGTGGAACAGTTCGGTCATGCCGGCATCTCCTTGGTATGCGCGATGGAACTTGCATTGCTGGTGTTCGAATCTGAAGCCCTTGCGGAGCACCAT
This sequence comes from Streptomyces tuirus, assembly GCA_018195615.1. Classification (GTDB taxonomy): domain Bacteria; phylum Actinomycetota; class Actinomycetes; order Streptomycetales; family Streptomycetaceae; genus Streptomyces; species Streptomyces tuirus_A. The sequence continues at coordinate 1,383,374 of JAGTPG010000002.1, forward strand.
CACCCGGACACCAGCGCCCAGTTGCGCACCGGCAGGACGAGTACGGTGCTCAGACCCACGAAGGCCGGGGTCGGCGCGCCGAGGGTGCCGATGCCCGTGAGTCGGCCGAAGAGCTGATGGAAGGGATCGGCGTGCGCCAGGGCGAAGACGGTCACCACCACGCCGGTGAGGACGGACACGAGAACGCCGGCCATGTGCGGGGACCGCCCCCGCGCATGCACCCCGCCGGCCGCCGTGGGCAGTCCGCCGGACCGGCCTGGCGACGTCATGCAGGGGAGGAGGGTGTTGTGCGGCAGCCCCGGCCTCGGAGGTTGTCATGTCGGTTCCTTGGATTGACGCAGCCCCGTGCGCCCGCGTGCTGCTTGAGGTGGCGCGGTCCGGTCAGACGTTGCCGAAGTAGCGGCCCAGCTCCCAGTCGGTCACGGCGCCGCGGAACTGCTCGACCTCCCAGCGCCGGGTCTCCGCGTAGTACCGGACGATCTCCTCGCCGAAGTACTTGTTCGCGACCTCGCTCTGCTCGAAGAGGTCGACCGCCTCGGCGAGCGTCCTGGGCACGGTCTCCAGCTCGGGGTCCGCGTAGGCGTTCCCGGTATAGGGCTCACCGGGATCGATGTCGTTCTCGATGCCCCACAGGCCGCCCGCCAGCATCGCGGCGAAGGCGAGGTAGGAGTTGGCGTCGGCGCCAGGGGTGCGGAGTTCGAGCCGGGTCCGGGCCTCGGTGCCGCTGATGGCCCGCACCGCGGTGGTCCGGTTGTCGAGAGCCCAGGTGACCTGGCTGCCGGCCGCGGTCTCGGCCCCGGCCTCGAACCGCTTGTAGGACAGGACGTACGGGGCGTACACGGCCGTGAACTCGCGCAACGTCCGCATCATCCCCGCGGCGTACTGGCGGGCCGTGACGGAAAGCCCGTGCGGTGCGTCGGCGTCGAAGAACGCGTTGCGTTCGCCGGACCAGAGGGATTGGTGTGCGTGCATGCTGGACCCGAAACCGCCGGCGCCCAGCTTCGGGATGAACGTGGCGGTGTGCCCGAGCGACTCCGCCATGCGCTTGACCGCGAACTTGAAGAGGAACCCCTCGTCGGCCGCGCGCAGGGCGGGCTGCGGGGTCAGGTTCAGTTCGTACTGCGACGGACCGCCCTCGGTCACCGCGGCCTCGATCCGGATGCCGATGCTCTCGCACGCCTGCGCCATCGAGCCGATGAGTTCGAGGTCGGCGTGGGCCCGCTCGGCGCCGTACATGGTGGCGCCCTCGCCCAGGGTCGCGAGACCACGGAACCCCTTCTCACGGGCGGATCTGGCCGTCTCCTTGAACACGAAGAACTCGTACTCGCCGACCATCTTCGGAGTGAAGCCGAGCCCGGTCGCGCGGTCGACGACACCGCGCAGGATGTTGCGCGGCAGCGCGCCGACCGGCCGGCCGCTGTGGTCGCGGAAGTCGACCAGCACGAGGGCGCCGTCCTCGATCCAGGGCACCGGGGTGAAGGTGCTCAGGTCGGGCACGCCCTCCATGTCCTCGAAGCCGCTTTCCCAGGTCGGCCACCACCCGGCGTAACCGGCCGGGCGCGGGATCATCTCGTCCTCGATATCGAGGATGGCGATGACGTCGGAGATGTGGACGGGTGCCACCGGATCCTCGGCGAAACGCCACGCGGGAATGAACTTGGCGCGGAACTGGCCGTGAATGTCCGCCCCGCCCACAAGTACTCGCTTGATGCCGCGCTCTTCCAGCACGGCCCGCACCTTCGCGATCTGCTCAGAACTCGCGGAAGGGTGGTTGTTTCCCATCGGTCCTCCGGTTTTCCAGTCGAGGCATGCTCAGTGTTCTGCTGGGTGTTCCGACGCGGCAACCCAGCGGTTTCGACGGACGGAACAACGTCCGTGAGAGGGGCCTGGTCATTCGAATACGGCCGCGGCCCGGCAATTGAATTCATTTGCATGTGTCGGCCCACTTCCGTGAGCCGGCGTACGGCGGGTGCCGACGGCCGCCGTCACATGACTCGCTCGTGGACGCAACGGCCGTCTACGAAGGTCATGTCCACCTGGGCACTTCGGATGTCCGCCACCGGGCAGTTGACGATGTCACGGTCCAGTACGGCGAGGTTGGCTCGCTTGCCCACCTCGATGCTGCCCTCCTCGGCTGCCCGGTCCGAGGCATGTGCTGCGTTGATCGTGTAGGCGCGCAGCGCCTCGGCGGCCGTGATCGCCTCTTCCGCGTCCACCGGAGCTCCCTGGAAGTCCGTACGGGCGACCGCGTTCCAGATGATCTCCAAGGGAGAGAAGGTTCCGCACGGGTGGTCGGAAGCCAGGCTCACCCGGACCCCGGCGTCGATCATGCTCCGGACGGGCAGGACACGCAGGTGGGGCTGGTTCACACCGCGCCACATGGAGAAGAAACCGCCCCATCCGTAGCCGAGGCCCGGGTTGACGACCAGGTCGACTCCCAGGTCCGCCATCCGGGCGCCCTGCGCCGGTTCCGCGACGAAGGCGTGCTCGATCCGCAGGACCGAGTCGGAGCTCTTCCGGCCGCGCACCGTCTCGTAGGCGTCGAGCACCGTCTCCACGGCGCAGTTGCCCATGGCGTGGATCGCGGTGTTGACGCCGAGGTCGCCGGCGCGGACGGCCAGGTCGAGGATCTCGCCCTTGGTGTAGAAGGACGAGCCGACGTGCCGGGTGCATCCGTCGTGGATCTGGTCGAGGGCGGGCCCGTCAGGGTAGGCGCGGTCGACGTAGATTTTCAGGGTGCCGCCGCGCAGCATGTCGCTGTGCGGTTCGTGGAGCTGCTCCACGATGTCGTGGCGGCGCAGATCCTGCATGGCGAAGAAGTGGTCGCCGTGGTGGAGCTGCTGCACGGTCAGGGGCAGTCGTCCCACCGCGTCGGCGCGGCGGTACAGCTCGGCCGCCTTCGCGGTGACCATCGCGTCGCCGACTCCGGTCAGACCCACGGCGGCGTACTCACTCATCTTCGCGTGCAGGAGATCCACGGCGCGGTCCCAGTCACGCTCGGCGTAGGCGTTCCAGGACGCCGAGTGTAGGGGGTTCGAGGCGGCCTCCAGGAGGACGCCGGTGGGCCGGCCCTTGTCGTCCTTCTCGATCTCACCACCCCAGGGCTGGGGCGAGTGCGCGGTGATGCCGACCTCGCTGAGCGCCAGGCTGTTGGCGTAGCCGGCGTGGCAGCTGGCGTCGAGGAGGAAGAACGGATTGTCCGGCGCGACCTCGTCCAGCTCGTGGCGGGTGGGGTTGCGCTGCTCCCGGATCTGCGACATGTGGAATCCCATGCCGCGTACCCACTGGCCGGCCGGAAGGGTCCGGCAGTGCTTCTCGATGGCCTCAAGGACCTCGTCGAGGGTCGCCAGGGGTGGTGTCGAGCAGTCGACGCTGTCAGGGGCGAACGCCGCGATGCTGAGGTGGTTGTGGGCGTCGATGAAGCCCGGCACAACCGTACGGCCTCCGGCGTCGATGAGCTCCGTGTCCGGTGCGGCGGCCGCCCGGACCTGTGAGTCGGTTCCCACGGCGGCGATCCGGCCACCGCTGACGAGCACGGCTTCCGCCACGGAATCGCGTGCGTCAACGGTGCGCACGGTCGCGTTGAAGATGAGGAGATCCCGGTTCTGCGCCATGTCTGTCTCCGTTCGTCCAGGACCAAGCCCGGTCAGGCGCGCTGCTCGGGTGAGCTGGACGCAGAAACTAAGGGCCGTCGAGTCGTCGGTCGATGGGCCGGTTCCACCCGATGGAACCCGCGGCGTCCTCAGGAAGATCCAGTGTCGGCGTGCCCGGCCGGGCTGCCGCGTCGGGACACACCGGCCAAGCCCGGGGCTGTGGCAGCACCCGGGCTGGTCGGTTCGTTCGTCGTCGTGGACGGAGTCACGGGCTCCGCTCGGCTCGGGGATCGCCGGCGACTGTTCTGGCGTACTCGGAGAAGGCCCGGCCACGGACCGATTCCCCGCCGTCGCACTCGATGACCGTGCCGGTGATGGTGAGGGCGTCGGACGCGGACGCCAGGGCCACGTACCAGCCGGCGTAGTCCTCGGGCCTGGGGAGAAAGCCCAACGGCGAGACGATGGAGATCAGCTCGTCCATCGGGAGGTCCGCGATGCTCGCGGCGGCGTGCGCGAGCGCCGGGGGCGGGGCGAGGGCGGTGAGCATGCCGCCCGGGGCGACGGCGTTGACCCGGATCTCCGGCGCGACCTCGTAGGCGAGCTGGCGCACCAGGCCCACGACGGCGTGCTTCGCCGCCGTGTACAGCGGCCCCCCGCCACCGGGGTGCAGGCTCGCGTTGGACGCCGTCATCACGATCGAACCGCGGGTCTCGCGCAGATGCGGGATCGCGGCCTTCGCACCGGCCAGCAACGCCTTCACGTTCAGTGCGAAGAGCTGGTCGAAGGCCGTGTCGAAGCGCTCGTCACCGGGCAGATCCTCCGCGGTGACGCCGAAGTCCCAGAATCCGGTGTTCGCGACGAAGCAGTCGAGGTGGCCGAACCGGGTCACCGCCGCCTCGGTCACGGCACGGTTGTCGTCGAGCCGGGTCGCGTCTCCATGAACGGCGACGACGTGGTCCGGATGGGCCGCCTCGATCGCCTTGCCACGCTCGGGGACAGTTCGAGAACGGCCACCGAGGCCCCCTCGGTGACGAACCGCTCGACGACGGCCCGCCCGATGCCCGACCCGCCCCCGGTGACCACGGCGACGCGTCCCGCGAGCCGGCCGGTCCCCGCGGGCGGGCGGGTCACCGCCTCCTGCTCAGGCATCGAGCCCCACCAGGACGTCGGCGCCGTCGACCCGGACCGGGTAGACCTTGATCGGGGTCGTGGCCGGCGGGGCGAGCACCTCCCCGGTACGCAGGGAGAACCGTGCCATGTGTGCGATGCACTCGACCGCGCAGTCTGGTTCCACGTAGCCCTCGGACAGTGAGGACTCCCCATGGCTGCACATGTCGTCCGAGGCGAAGTACTCGCCGTCGACGTTGAAGACCGCCAGGGTGTGGCCGCTCACCTCGAATCGGCGCCCTTCGGCATCGGGCACGTCGTCGGTCGAGCAGACGCGGGTCCAGGTCGTCACTGTCTCTGTCATCGGCTTGCCTTCAGGTCTCGGTGGCCCACCAGCTGGTGGTGACGTAGCCGGCGCCCTGGTGCGTACGTTCGTCGATGAGACGGCCGCCGTGGCCGTACTCGATGGTGTAGCCGCCGGGCACCATCGCGTAGAACGAGAACATCTCGTCGTTGGAGTGGCGGCCCAGCGTCGTCTGCAGCAGATCGAGGTCGTGGCAGCGTTCGTACGCGGCACCGACCGCGTCCACCGAGTCCGTTTCGAACATGAGGTGCTGCAGGACCCACTGGTCGCGGCCACCGACCAGGGCGAGGCTGTGGTGCCGCTCGTTGCAGCGCAGGAAGTAGATGGTCTCCTCGCTCAGGTGGATCGTGTCCGTGACCCGCAGGCCCAGGCCGTCGCGGTAGAAGTCGAGCATCGCCTGCACGTCGCCGCACCACAGGACCATGTGGCCGACGCCGAGACCGGTCTCGAAGGTCACCTGGTGCGGGGAGACGAACGGCTTGCCGCTCACCGCCGCGGAGTGGAACAGCTCCACCGTGTTGCCGTCGGGGTCGGTGCCCCGGACCAGCCGCTCCACCTGGCGAGTCCTGGCAGCTTCCGCCGGTGCCTCCTCGAAGACATGGCCGACCTTGCCCAGCTTCTCGACGAGCGCGTCCAGCTCCCTGTCGTCGGCCACCTCCCAGCCGGCGTAGGCGAGGTCCTCGCGGTCGGACGCCTCGACGCGGACCCGCCACGCGCGGCGGTCGAGGCGGATGTCGAGCTGCTGGTCTCCGCGGTCGACGACCTCGGTACCCAGCGCTTGGCCGAGCTGCCGCCAGTCGTCCAGCTGAGCCGAGTGAATGCCGAGGTAGCCCAGTGTGCGAACGCCGTTCATGCTGGTACCGCTGCCTTTCGTAGATCGATGGAGGGGTCGCCGAGGACGTCGGCGCTGACGGGTGCCTGGGTACGGATGAGCTGCGACGCCGCTCGTACGTCCCGGGGGCGGTCGAGGCCGATGGCACCCACGAGACGCTCGTCCCGCAGGTGCAGGGAGAGGTACGGCCGGCCGTCAGGGCCACACCGCTGTACCTCGGCCGTGCCCTGGTCCGGCCGACCGGCGACTTCGAAGCGGTGCTGGTACTGGTCCGTCCAGAACCAAGGCACCAACGACGGTCCGTTCGGGGCTCGCCGAGGATGTCCGCTGCGACGACCTGTGCGTGGTCGACGGCCGTACGGAAGTGCTCGACGCGCAGTTGCCCGAGCGGGCCGTAGGGCCAGGAGGCGGCGTCGCCGATCGCGTAGACGTCCGCCATCGACGTCCTGCCACGGTCGTCGCAGACGATGCCGTCCGCGCACTCCAGTCCGCTGTCGACCGCGACGTCCAGGCTCGGCGCGCTTCCCACGGCGATGAGCAGCAAGTCGCACGGCAGGACTGCCCCGCCGGCGGTGACGACACGCCGCACTCGCTTGTCGCCCTCGGCCGCCGCGAGCACGTCCTGGACGAACCGGACGCCCGCGTTCTCGTGCAGTTCCCGCACGGCCTCTGCCGCCCAGGGGCCGAGACGGTTCGCGAGAGGCCGGGCAACGGGTTCGACCAGTACGACGTCGCAGCCCCGCGCACGGAGGGAGGCCGCGACCTCGGTCCCGACGAACCCCGCGCCGGCGATCACGACGTGCTCGAGGTCCGGCAACTGGGCCTGTATGTGCCGGGCGTCGGCGATGGTGTTGAGGGAGACGACGTTTGCCAGGTCGGTGCCGGGCACGGGGACGGTCCGCGGGCGGGAGCCCGTCGCGAGGACGACCGTGTCGGCGTGAACGGACGGCGCCGATGCGAGCAGGACCTCGACACCGAGTTCGTCCCGACGGATCTCGGTCGCCCGATGCCCGAGCCGGACGTCCACATCGTTCTGGCCATAGAAGTCGGCCGGGGCTACGGGCGTGAGGTCGTCGCCGGCCAGCACGCCCTTCGACAGCGGAGGCCGCTCGTACGGCAGCGTGGGCTCCGCGCAGACGAGGGTGAGAGGGCCGGTGAAGCCGCGTCGGCGCAACGCCTGCGCGAGCGTTCCACCAGCCTGCCCTCCGCCGATGACGGCAACCGAGTTCGTCATAGGAACACCGACAGGTTGTTTCCGAGCACGACCGTCTGGTCGAGCAGAATCCGGCGTGCGGCGATCTCGAGGTCGCCGAAGTCGGCGGACCGGCGGCGGATCACGTCATGGCGGGTGCCGACGAAGGTGTCCTCGTACGTCGTGCCGCGTGTGCGGTAGAGGAGGAAGTTGGAGCGCACCGCGTAGGTGCCGGGAGCCTCGGCCTCCTCGACCTCGACGTTGGTGACGAGATGGCGGGTACGGGACGCGGGCACCTCCGACCAGGCCCGGCCGGTGGCGAGCTTGCGCACCCGCTCGGCCAGGTCCTCCTTCGAGTCGTCGAAGTGAGCACCGGCGCCATCCGGTTCGAACTCCTTGCTCTCCTCACGGGGCATCCTGGCCAGCCGCACCGGAGCGACATAGCGGATGTCCTCGGCGAGCAGCGTCAACCACTCTTCGAACTGCCGCTCGTCTAGGATCCGCGCCTCACGCGTGAGGAACTGACTGACCTCGAAGTGGACTTCGAGACTCACGGGGAAAGGACGTTTTTCACGACTGCTCTCCGTCCTCCATCAGCTGGAGCCAGCGACGGTAGAAAGCGCGCCCGGCCTCTTCGCTGTAGATGTTGCTGATGACCCCGGGGAAGTCGGGGTGCTTGCCGGCGCCGCCGAGCCCCATGGTGAAGTTGAAGGACGCGTGGCGACCTCGCCCGCTCTGCAGGACCTGCTGGATCTCGGCCCAGTTCTCGCCGTCCTCGGCCTCGAAGATCCCACCGGCGCTGAAAGAGCGTATGGCGTTGCGCCGGACCGCGTCCTTCACCTGTGCGGGCGCGTCCGCGTCAGCCAGGGTCCATGCCATGACCTCGATCGAGTGCGGCCCGCGCGGCTGCCAGACGCGGAAGGTGTCGGTCCCGACGAGGAAGGAGAAGTTGGGGAAGATCGTGTTGTGACCGCGCACGTGCAGCGCGCGCGTCTCACCGAGTCGGTCGATCTCCTTCTGCCGGGCCTCGGCCCGGTACTGGTCGACCGCCTCTCCGTAGTTCGTCATGTCCGGCGCGTCGTCGAGGTAGAACCCGGTCCCATGACCACCGGGCGAGCTGAACTGAAGTCCCCGGCTCTCCGCGTCGACCCACTGCTTTCCCTGCGCGATGAGCGCGGAGACGTGGCTCGTCTCGGCGTGGTACACGTCCGTGGCGAACTGCTCGGAAGGCAGTTTCCAGTTGCACTCGATGATCCACCGGTTGGGCGCGCCGAGCACCTCGGTACGTGCCCAGCGGTCCGCGAACGAATCGAAGTACCAGGCCATGTCTCCGAGGTATTCGTCGAAGGACGGCCCGTCCTCGTCCCAGGTGCCGAAGACGAACCCCCGATGGTTGGCGAGCCTCGGAACGCGCTGGGCGCCGAGCTTCGACTTGTCCAGCGCGCCGAGGTAACCGTCCTCCTCGTGCGGGACCTGGATCAGCTTCCCGCTCAGGTCGTAGACCCAGCCGTGATAGGAGCAGGTGAACGCCCGGGCGTTTCCCTCGTCCGCCCGGCACAGGCGCATACCACGGTGCCGGCACTGGTTCAGGAAGGCCACGTATTCGCCGCCGCCCTGGTTGACGACCACGACCGGGTCGTCTCCCATGGAAGTCGTCAAATAGTCCCCTCGCTTGGGCAGCATCGACTCGTGCGCGAGAAACAACCAGCTTTTCCCGAAGATGTTGCGCATCTCGGCGTCATAGATGGCGTCGTCGGCGTAGATCAACGCACTCACGCGACCCTGATCCGGGTCGACCAATTCGCGGTAGTTGCTCATCAGGCTCAATACCCTCCGTCCGGACCCCGATGGTCGAGGTCGGACGGTCAGAACGTCCACCTTGCGATTCCACGCGTTGGAACCCGGCCGGAGAATAGACGGCCAGAAGCAGCGAGATGCAGCGCCGGACCGCGAAGAGGAACAGCCGTCAGGGGGCGCCGCCGCTCGAATCGACCTGTGGCTGTCCGGGAGCCGTGGTACTCGTGGTGAGAGCGTGACGGCTGAACCAGGTCAGGGCCGCCGCCGCGGTCAGGTCCAGGAGAGGGACGGCGAAGCCGACCCGCTCGCCGCCTGGACCGTCGACGAGCCGGCCGGCCACGGCGGCAGAGACGGCGACGCCTGCCGCGCTCGCGGAGTGCGTCCACGTGAAGGCCTGGGTCAGGACCGACCGGTCCACGACCGACTCGACAAGCATCGACGAGAGGATGACGCACGGAGCGATGCCCGCACCCGGGAAGCAGGAGGGCAAGACCGAGCTGCCAGGCGTTGACCAGGAAGGTCAGGAACAGGGGAAGCTGGGCGACGCGATCTCGCCCTCCTCCTCGACGCCCCGCAGCTGGACGCCGCCCACCCACGACCGCCCGCGGTGCCACTGTCGCTCTCCCGAAGGCCGCCGACGCCACCGCCACCTCACACGCCCCGGCTCCGGGGCGCGACGCACTCAAGGGTGGCGGCGGCCCGGCTGGACCGCGCGCATCACACACATGACACAGGGCCCCCGGGGCCTGCGTACGGGCAGGGGCGGCGGCCCGGGTCCTCGGCGGGCTGAGCGGCGTCTGCCTCGCCCTCGTTCACTCCTGGGCCGGAGCAAGTCCCCGCCTTCCCTTTCCCCCTCGGACGGCTTCGGCGTTCACGCCTTGGCGGCAGTCACCAGCTGGTCCGCGACGAGTGCCGGGTCGGTGAGGTGCGCGGCGTGGCACGCGTCGAAGGCGACCGGCTCGACGTCGAGGCGGGCGGCGTACTTCTCCGCCCACCATTCCTCGCCCTTCGGCAAGGTGAGGTCCTGCGAGCTGACCAGGTAGGTGGTGGGCAGGCCGGGGGTGGCGGCGTCGGCGGCCGACAGCGACTCACGCAGGTAGGCGAACGGCATGGGGCGCAGCAGCCCGTACGTCATGTCGCGCACCGCGTCCGGGGCGGTCTGGACGAAGTTGTTCCGCCACCGCTCGAACGGCACCACCATGCTGTGGCCACCGTTCTCCTCGGCGCGGCGGGTGAGCATCTCGGTGTCGGCCGACGGGACCGTGTCCAGCAGGGATTCGCCGGCCTGCGGCACGAAGGCGCTCCAGTACACGAGCTTGGCGATCCGCTCGGGCACGCGGTTGGCGACGGCGGTGACGGGAATGCCGCTCCAGTCGTGCGCCACCAGGACGACGTCCCGCAGATCGCGGCGCTCCAGTTCCGACACGAGGAACTGGACGGCGTCGGCAAGCGAGACGGTGCTCGGGTCGTCGCCGGGTGACAGGCCGGGCAGGGTGGGAGCGACGACGCGGTGCCCCTGACTCTCCAGGTGGCTGGCGACGGCGTTCCAGACCCAGCCGCCGACCCAGGTGCCGGGCACCAGGACGAACGTGTGCGACATGTACATGCCTCTCTGTGATGGTAAGCAGGAGGGGGCCACGGCGAGGTTCTGCCAGGCTCGACATGTCCTCGCCGTGGCCGAAGGGATCACGCCCCGAAGTCCCGGAACGAGCCAGGACGGGACGGTCAGCCCCGGTGACCCCACTCCACGCGATCGGCGAGTCCCGCCGCGGTGAAGGCTGCTTCCAGCTCGTCGCGTCCTTCGGTGAAGTGCGCCCAGCTGTCGTAGTGGACGGGGACGATCCGGCGGGCGCCGAGGATCTGGGCGGCCTCAGCGGCCTGGGCGCTGTCCAGGACGACGCACTGGCCGTCGTAGATGACGGAGAAGCGGGGCGCACCGGCGAAGAGGAAGGCGGTGTCGACCGGGCCGAACCGCTCGGCGATCTCCTTGACGGCGTCGAGTGAGGCGTTGTCGCCGCTGACGTAGACCGTCGGCAGCCCTTCCCCGGTCAGGACGAAACCGACGACCTGACCGGAGATCGCCTCGACCTGCTCTCGCGGACCGGGGCCGTGGATGGCGGGGACGCCGGTGACGGTGATCGTGCCGCCGCCGGGGCGGTCCAGCTGGATGGAATCCCAGTCGGCCAGGCCCTTGGACTGGTCCCCGAGGCGCTGTCCACCGGCTGGGGTGGTGAGTGTGACCGGGACGTCGGCGAGCAGGGCTCGGCCGGAGTTGTCGAGATTGTCGGCGTGCTCGTCGTGGGAGAGCAGGACCACGTCGACGCGGCCGAGGTCGTCGGGGCTGCCGGCGGAGGGCGCGGTCTTGGCGAGGACGGGGCCGCCCGGCACCTGATAGTCGCCAGGGGCGTCGAAGGTCGGGTCGGTCAGGAAGCGCAGGCCGCCGTACTCGAAGAGTGCGGTCGGGCCGCCGAAGACACGGACGGGGAACTGCTCGGTGGGTGCGGTGGCAGAAGTCATGAAACGAAACCTCACGGATGCGTGTTTACCTATCCGTGAAGTGACGGTAGACCTCCTCACGGATGAATGCAAGCCGTACCATGAGCTCCATGAATGAGACCGTCGCCGCCGAGCTCGCCCTACCGCCCGCGCCGGGCGAGGAGCAGTACCCCTCCCTGGCCCTCGCCAACAGCGCCGTCGCTCTGCCCGGCGGGCAGTTCATCGACCTGCTGGGCACGCCGACCGCGGTGAACCAGTGGCTCGTCGACCGCGGTCTCGCGCCGACGGACGCCGGTATGCGGGAGATGTGTGCGGCACAGCTGCGCTCACTGCGGGAACAGGTGAGGACACTGCTCGCCTCGCGCGTCGCGGCGCTGCCGGCGATCCCCGCTGCCGTCACCGCGATCAACGACGCGATGACCCGGGTACCCACGGCCCCGCTGCTGCAATGGGACGAGAAGAACGGTCCGTACCGCACCACGCCTCACCCCACCACGGAGATCGTCGACCATGCGCTGGCGACCCTCGCCGCCGACGCCGCCGATCTGCTCACCTGCGCCGAGGCGGAGCGCCTGACCGCGTGCGGCTCCCCGCCGTGCAACCGCTATCTGCTCCGTCACGGCCGCCGTCACTGGTGCTCGACCCGCTGCGGCGACCGCGCCCGCGCAGCCCGTGCCTACGCCCGCCGCAACCAGACCAAGACGGACGACCGCGCACCATGACGTGGGCGCTTCCGCTCCCAGTTTCCGCTCCCAGCCGTCCCGCAGCGGGCAGGCCGATGACTCGCGCCCGGCACTGCTCCATAGGGAAGCCGTGTCTCGGCGGGAGCAGTGGCCGGGGCACCGTTCCACCGTCGGTCCGGCGTCAGTCCGCCGTCTGAACCGGACCCCCCGTCACCTTCCGCAGCAGCGGCCTGCTGCCGGCGATCGCGGCGAACACGGCCAGCGCGCCGACGACCAGACAGATCACCAGTTGCACGGCGCCAGAGGTGTCGATCGTGGTGCCGACCGCCTTGTTGAGCTGGTAGGCGCCGTAGACACCGGTCGTGGTGGTGCCGCCGGCCAGGACGGCCAGCGGGATGACGGTCTCGCGGATCCGGGCCCGGTCCAGCACCTCCAGCGGCGTGCCGGACAGCCGCAGCAGCCCGTACACCCGGCGGCGGTCGAGGACGTTCGCGGCGGCCGTGAGGCCCGCGGAGGCGGCCGCGACGAGGAAGCTGAGCACCAGGGTGGCGGTGCTGACGGTGGCGACGCGGGCGATGGCCGTTTCGTCCGGTGCGGACACGTATTCCTGCGTGAACGGGTACCTGCCCGACCCCAGGGGTGTCAGAACGGTCACAGCGGTGTCGACGCGCTCCCGCCCGCCGGAAACATGGGCGACCACGCCGGTGGCACCCCCAGCAGACCGTCGTAGTCGTCCGCACCCGCGACGGTGACGGTCGCCGTGACACCTGCCCGGGCCAGCGCCGTACGGGCGTCGGCGGCGGCGTGCCGGGCGGCGGTGGCGTCCGCGGTGATCACCGCCACCTGTCCCTCGTGGCTCGGACCGTCGGAGCCCAGGTCGCTGACGGAGAAGAACCCCGCCACGAACCCGGCGAGCACCAGGCCGCTGACGGTGCGCCAGGCGCCGCGCGGGTCGTCGCTGAGCCGGCGCGCGGCCAGCAGCGTGGCCGGACGCTTGGCGAAGCGGCCCACGATCCGGCCCAGCCGGTCCACAACCCAGGGACCGAACAGCCAGAAAGCGCCGTAGAACAGCAACAGCAGGGCGGCGAGCTGTCGGGGCTCCAGCTGGTCACTGTCCCCCGTGGCCACCCAGATGTAGGCCAGGGCGGCGACGAACAGCACCAGACGGATCGCGCGGGTCCGGCGCGGGTTGGCCTGCTGGGCCACGCCCAGCGGTGAACCGGCCACCTGGCGCAGCATCGTCACCGCGCTGACGGTGATCAGCGCCGTGACGGCCAGCACCACCGCCGCGAGCCATTCGAGCCCCACCCACAGTTGACCGGTGTACCAGGCGCCGACGCCGTACGGCAGTTCAGCGAGGGCGGGCAGCAGCGCCGTGTAGGCGAGCGCACCCGCCAGCGCCCCGGCCGCGCCGACACCTGCCGCCTCCACAGCCGTCATGGCGAGGATCTGCCGCGGGGTCGCCCCGGCCAGCCGCAGCGCGGCCAGCCGCTGCTCCCGCCGGGCCGCGCCGAGCCGGCCGGCGGCCGAGGCCAGCACGACGACCGGCACGACGAGAAGTACCACTCCCAGGAGCACGGTGCCCTGGTCGGTGGCAGTGAACACGCTCGCCTTGGTGCCGGAGAAGCCGGAGATCGGGGCGCGCTCCGTCAGCCCCTCGTCGTAGTAGTTCTGGTTCCCGGCCGCCGAGGAGACCGCGGGGTCACCGGGCGCCCGTCCGACCACCGCGACCAGCTCGTCGGGGGACGCGAGACCGGCGGCGCCGATCGTGCCGTAGGCCTTCACCTTCGGGAAGCGGTCCGCCAGTTGCCCGGCCGGGAGCTTCCGGATCAGCTCGGCCAGGGCCGGGGAGACGTGTACCTCGCCACGCTTCGGGAAGCCGCTCAGGCCGGGCGGGGCGGGTGCCGGCTCGCGGTCGGGCAGTTGGGCCAGGTTCACGACGGTGACGGGTTGGTGACGGACGTACGTCGTGGTGGTGGCCTGGACCGCCGTGGCCTCCTTCGCCGGTACGGCGTCGGGGGCGCGCCACGTGGTGTGGTCGGCACGAGCACCGGCGCCGAGGGCGGCAGCGATCATCACCAGCAGGAGGAACGACCCGATGGCGGCGGCGCCGGCCGCGAGCAGCTGGGACTGCAGGCCGCGGCGGCCGGAGGACCTGACGAGGTGCCAGGTCAAGGGCAGGACGGGGGAACGCATGGAGACTCCGTGGTCTTCGGATGGGTCGTTTCAGGCGACGGTGAAGTGGCTGTGGCCGCTGATCCGGCCGTCGCGGACCTGGAGGACGCGGTCGCAGTGGGCGGCGACGTCGGCGTCGTGGGTGACCATGACCAGGGCGGCGCCCGTCTCCCGGGTCGCGAAGGTCAGCAGCTGGACGACCTCCGTGCTGGTGCGCTGGTCCAGGGCGCCGGTGGGCTCGTCGGCGAAGACCACGTCCGGCTCGGCGACCAGCGCGCGGGCGATGGCGACCCGCTGGGCCTGGCCGCCGGAGAGCTGGCCGGGGCGGCGCTGCTCCAGCCCTTCCAGCCCCAGCGGCGCGAACCAGCGGCGGGCGCGGGCGACGGCATCCTTCCGCGGCACGCCCTCCAGCATCAGCGGCAGGGCGGCGTTCTCCTCGGCGGGCAGCTCCGGCAGCAGCTGGCCGAACTGGAACACGAACCCGAACCGCTTGCGGCGCAGTGCGCTGAGCCGGTTCTCGCCCCACTTGTCGATGCGCTCGCCCCGTAGCTGGACCTGACCTTCGTCCGGGCGGATGATCCCGGCGAGGGTGTGCAGCAGGGTCGACTTGCCGGACCCCGACGGGCCCATGATCGCCAGCGAGTCACGCTTCCGGACCTCCACGTCCACGCCGGCCAGGGCAGTAGTGGAGCCGTACTTCTTCACGAGGCCGTGCCCGGCCAGGACAGTGCTCATGGTGTGTCGTGCCCCTTCTCAGCGCTCGAACGTCCAGGTGACGCTCTTGGCGTCGGCCTTGGTCACACGGACAGGGATCTCGACGGTCTCGCCGTCGCGCTTCTTGCCGGTGCAGGTGAGGGTGGCTCCGGCCACGGCCTTGAGCCCGGTCGGGCAGGTGACGCCGGAGAGCTTGTCGCCGACCCAGGGCAGCGGGTGGTACTTGCTCTCGGTGCGGCCCGCGACGATGTTCGCCGCGAGCGCCGGGCGGCCGTCGACCGTCGTCGCGGTGTACCTGTCCAGCCCGGTGGTCGACTCGGTGCCGGAAAGCACATAGGTGACCAGACCGCCCAGCGCGACCATGGCGGTCGCGCCGCCGACGGCGCCTACGAGGAACCTGCTGCGCTGCATCGCGTACTCCTGATGTCCGGTGAGGGTGCGACACCACCCTCGCCCCCGCGGCCGCGCACGCGCCTCGGCCATTTGGTCGGCGTCAGCCGGCCTCAGGTGCGGAGCCCTCGGCCGTTCGGCCGATACCGCCGCTCACGGCCTCCCCCACCGTCATCGGCACGCTGCCCCCTCCTCGGGGTTCACCCAGTCCCCCTGCCCGCCGTGCTGTAGTGGGACTGGCCGCCGTGGCGTGGCCGGTCAGCCGGGCGGCGGCCGCAGTGGCTCACGCCGCAGGTGCGCGGCCGCGCCCGCTCCCGTGCCCTCCACGGTGAGCTCCCCGCTGACCGGCGAGTCTTCAGTCCCGCAGAGTACTCTCGGCACCTCAACGTGCACTGCGCGCTCCGACCGCCACTGGTCACGGGTCGGACAGGAGTTCCCGGAGGGGCTCGGCAGGAAGTTGCCAGCAGCGCCCGCGGTGCCCCAGGAGCTCCTACACGGTGGCGTGGAGCGACGATGAGCTCCGCACCGGGCGTCAGGGTCCCGGTCGGCCGGTCCGAGGGATCGGCGTCGGGCGGGGGCTGATGCCGGATTACGCGCGGTGCGGAACCGCGCGGGTCAGTCCTGCCGGGGCCCACTCCTCACAGCGGTGCGACCGGCCCGCCACGCACCGGGCGTGACCCCGAATTCGCGCCGGAAGGCGCGGATGAACGTGGTCGCGTCACCGAACCCCACGTCGTGGGCCAGCGCGCCGACCGACAGCCGTCCAGGACCGGCATTCTCTTCCAGCAGCGCGCGGGCTCGCAGGAGCCGGAGGCGCCGGCGGTACGCGGCGGGAGAGGTGCCGTGCGCGGCGAAGACCATCTCGATCTTCCGCCGGGAGGCGCCGTGTTTCCGGGCCACGGCGTCGAGCGAGAGCCCGCCATCGGTGGCGTGGTCCTCCAGGAAGCGGCAGACCCGTCCGAAGAGCGACTCGTCGTCCCTGAGGGACGTTGCGGCATGGTCCTGGGACCCCACGATCGTGCCCAGGAGGGCCGCCGTGGCCTGTGCGAGAGCGATCTCGTTCAGAGGTGCCGGCTCGCCGAAGCGCAGAACACCGAGCAGGAACTGGCGGAACTGGTCGATCTCCGAGCGTCTACGGCTCAGGCTTCGCGCGTGCAGTGCCTGCAGCTCGTCCTCCCGGACCTGCAGTCGGCGGCGTGGAACACGGACGGTGATGGTCTTCGCGGTGCGTGATCGGAGGACGTAACGACGGTCGGCGCAGCACACGACGGCCCCGCCGGAGGGAAGCGAGTCGGCCTGCGAGTCTTCTTCAACTGTCATCGAGCCCCGGGTGACGAGAGTGAAAAGGACGTCGTCGCGGGGCTGGCTGCGGATCAGCGGACGGGCGCGCTCGACCAGCGTCGGACCGGTCGACATGCTGGTCACCTGGATGTCCGCCAGCCGTACGACGTCCGCGGTCGCGGTGAAGCCCGGGTCGGCGTCGGTGCGGAGTGGGACGAACGCGTCGCGGCACAGTCGCGCCCAGCTGGCCGCGTCCTTCGCCCGGAGCCTTTCCATCGTCGCACGGTAGCTGCCTGTTCCCGGGCGCATCAACGTCCTTGACGTGGCCGTTCGCGAAATGCCGATGAGTCTGCGCCCAAGGCCTACGACCGGCGGCACCCCGCCTTCTACCGTCGTCGGACCGCGCCGCAGCGAGCGGATAGGCGAAGGGAGAGCGACATGGCACACCAGGGGGAACTGATCCTCTGCGATGCGGTCGTGCGGACCGTGGACCCCTGGGACAGGGTGGCGGAGGCCGTGCTGGTCCGCGGGGGAAAGATCGCGGCCGTCGGCAGCGAGCGCGACGTACGCGCGGCGGCCCGGCCCGACGCGGAGGTGCGCCGACTGCGCGGTCGCACCGTCGTCCCGGGCTTCATCGACCCGCACAACCACCTGAGCCTGAGCGCGTTCGAACCGGTCTCGGTGGACTGCTACACCCCGCCACTGGCCGACCTCGACGCCGTACTGGGCCGGATCTCCGAGCACTGCGCGCGTCTCCCGGCCGGACAGTGGGTCCGCGCCGTGGGGTTCGTGCCGATGATGGTCACCGAGCAGCGGCCGCCCACACGCTGGGAGCTGGACGAGGCCGCACCCGACAACCCGGTCTTCCTGCTCGACCTCTCCTGCAACGCCGCCTACGTCAACAGCCGGGCCCTGGCCCAAGCCGGCATCAGCGAACACTCCCCGCAGCCGTGGGGCGGGCAGATCGTCATGGACCGCGACGGACGCCCGAACGGCACCCTGCTGCAAGCCGCGCTCAACCCCCTGCAGACCGCCTCGTGGCGAGCCTACGCCGCCGCGGACTGGGACCGTGCGGTGGAGCTCCTCGAGGCGAAGATGAGGGAGTATCTCTCGGTCGGACTGACCAGCATCTGTGACGCCGCCGTCACCACGGACGCCGCCGAGCTCTACGCCCGGGCGGACGCCGCGGGCCGGCTGCCCTTCGCCGTGCAGCAACTGCACACGGCCGACGACTTCTTCGGACGCCAGGACCTGCGCCGCAACGACTTCATCGACCGTGTGCTGGGCCGCGACACCGAACGGCTCCGCGGCGGCACCATGAAGATCTTCACCGACCACGCCTTCCCCGACGGCCCGCTGATGGACCGGCTGCACGACGGCTGCCGGGTCCACACCGGAACCGGCTACTACGACAAGCCCGAGATCCGGGTGATGGCAACGACCGCCCGCGATCTCGGCATCAACACGGCCATCCACGCGATGGGCAACTGCTCGGTCGACACCGTCCTCGACGCGTACCAGGCCGTCCGGGCACTGCCCGGCAGCGACACCGCCCTGCTGCGCCTGGAGCACGCCTACGTCGCGGAGCCGGCGCAGGCGCCGCGGATGGCCGCCCTCGGTGTCGACCTGGTGGCCAAGCCAGGACTCGTCTACGCCCACGGCCCGATGTTCTGGGACGGCTGGCGGCAGAAGGGACAGGACCATCTGAGCGTCATCCCGATCCGGAGCATGGTCGAGGCCGGCGTCCGGGTCAGCTTTGGCTCCGACGCGCCGGCGGGCACCTTCCGGCCCGCGGACGTGCTCTGGAGCGCGGTGACCCGGGAATCCTTCCGCGGCGACACGATCAATCCGGAGGAGGCGGTGACCGCCGAAGAGGCGCTGCGGTGCTACACCATCAACTCCGCGCACGCCGCGAACCGGGCGGCGGAAGAGGGCAGCATCGAGGTGGGCAAGCGCGCCAACCTCGTCGTCCTCGACCGGGACGTGGTCACCTGCCCTGGTGACGAACTGCGCGAGATGCAAGTGCTCATGACGTACGTCGACGGCGAGCTCGTGCATGCCGTGGAGTCCTCGAACGCCACGGGCTGAGGCCGGCCGCGCCCGGTCGGTGAGCTGCACCCGTCTCGTCGTCTCGGTGCAGGTGACCTCTCCTCACGTCGTAGGGGTTACACAGCCGAATGTCACGGGGTGCCCGACGGACTCCGTGGGTGCGGAGCACGGGCCCCGTACGGATCCGGGGCCCGTGGTATCGCGTCACGGCCGCGTCGGCTCGGCTAAGCCTTCCACCATGCGGCCGAGGCGTCGCGCAGGGTGTTGGTGCCGCAGTGCACCTCGCCCATACCGATGTGGTAGAGCCAGCCGTCGAGGTAGGAGACCTTCATCCCCGCCTTGGTGTAGGCGGCGGTGACCGCCTCGGTGAAGATGTCCTTGCCTCCGATGACAGGGCCCCACTGCTGCGGGGCGATATAGCGGTCGGGGGCGATCACGATTCCGTTGACCGCACCGGGGATGTAAGCGCTGGTCTCGACGGTCGGCTCGGCCGCGTTGGGATCCCGGGCGAGGAGCTTCTGCTGCCCGTGCTCCCCGGTCATCTCCCGCGCCACGGAACCACCGAGGCGCTGCAGCGTCGGCGTGCCCGTGCCGCTCTCCTCCTCTTCCTCGCTGGGCCGGGTGAACAGGGAGGGGACCCGCACGATCTCGGCGTCGGTGATGCCCGTTTCCCTTTTGAGTACGGCGAGGGCGGCATTGATCCGCCTGGCTGCCATGGTGTTGTCGGCGACCAGGTGCGGCGAGGCCAGGGCCTGGTCGATGGTCTCCCGGGGAACGTCGTTCCCTTCGCCCGGGACGGAGAACATCCGGGTCGCGCCGTGTCCGTCCCGCTGAGCGTCTCGCAGAAGCCTCAGCCCGGCCTCCGGGTCGGCGACGCCGAGCCGCCAGCCGCGCGGGGTGTCCGCGGGCAGGAACTGCACGAACTCGTCGACGTGACCGACCGCCAGCCAGGAGGTGTCCAGCAGCAGCGGGTCCTGAAGACCCTGGGACTTCAGCAGTGTCCGTATCTCCTGCGACGGGCGCACGCCTGAGCCCGTGCGCTCGCCCATGATGACGCGTCCGGCAGGGAACGACCGGCCCCGGTGCGTGTAAGGCGGGATGGTCTCCAGGTTGCCCATGGAGTTCAGGGTCTCCCATGCCTTCATGTCCGGACCCTTGGCCTGCACGACACCGATGTCCGGACCACGCAGCCTCTCGTACAGCTCCCGGCCCGCTTCCCGGTCCTGCGCGGAGCGCAGCATCACCCGCATGGCCTGGCGCTTCCCACCGGGCCCCGTCATGCTGACGTAGGCGGGTTCGACGAAGTCCTGTGCCCACATGTCCTGGTACTTGTCGAAGGTCACCAGTGGCTTGGTGACGCCGGCCCGACGGACCTCCTTCTCCAGGTCCTTGACGAAGGCGCGTTGGGCGTCCCCGAAGTCGTCGTCGATGGAGTCCTTGTAGACCAGGACCTGCTGCGCCTTCTGGAGGTGGTGGTGGGTCAGCAACGGGGCCACGCGCAGGGTGACGGAGTCGGACCTGGTGCCGGCGGAGGAGGTCACCGTGAACCGGATCACCGCCCGGCCGTCCCAGTCTGTGCTGTCCCGGATCACGTCGGTGGCCTCGATGCCCAACTCCACGCCGGAGCGCAACTCCTTCGCGGTCAGCCGGGTCTGTGAGGTCACCGGCGTCCAGCCGCCGGACCGCTTGAGGAAGACGCGAGTATGCGCCGCTCCTGTGGTGACCGTGATGCTGCCCTTGGCGTCGGACGGCAGGGCCTTGACCGGTACCGAGCGGACCCTGGCCAGGTCGGCGGCGTCGGTGGTGCCGTTGACCTTCGTATCGAGGGCGTCGTTGCAGCCGACAAGCTTGGCGTCGGACAGTGGCTTGCCGTCCGGGCCGGTGGCCCGGCAACGCTTGCTGTCGTCGTCGATGTTGGGCAGGTAGACAGCTCCGCGCCGGATGGACCAGGTGTCCTCGCCGACCGCGTCGGTGTAGCCGGTGGTGTCGACGCGCCCGTCGCGGTTGACATCCGCCCTGAGGTCGATACGGAAGGGCTCCGCCGCCTGCGCCAGGGACGTGGGCGCCAGCACGGCACCGGTGGCCGTGAAAGCGACCACCAGCCGTCCGGCGTGACTCTTTCGCACGTCAAGTCCTCTATTCACATGGGGGGTTGGTCGTGATGCCATGTGAGAAAAGCAGATCTTGGGGCAGCGGTGGCCACAGTGAATCGAAAATCGTTCTCACGGCCGACCCGGCCGGTGCCGCCGCGCCTCGAGAGATAGCCGTTCGGTGGTTGACGGAGCGGCGAGACGGCGGTACAAGGGCGCGCTCTATGGGCGCTGCCCTGCCGAACAAAAGACAACCCACATTCGGCATGACTATTAGTGCACTTGATGTAATCGATGCATCGCATGCACTAATAGACCATGCACTCTACGACTCCGAGCGCCACTGGCTCGCACGAGACCTCCGCCGCCACCACGGGCAAGCTCCGCGGCACCCGGCGCGCCTTCCTCACCACGACGGCGGTTGCCGCGTCCACTGTCGCCCTCACGGGGACCGCCCACTCCGCACCGCGAACCGGCGGCAGCGCACTGCCCGACTACGCGCCGATCCCCGCGTCGGCCTTCGGCCCGCCCCTCAACGACCTCGGCTACCACGTCTCCCGCGTCAAGGGGAACCTGTACTGGGTCACGGACGGCAACTACCAGGCGATGTTCCTCACTACGCGCACGGGTGTGGTACTCGTCGACGCGCCGCCCACCATCGGACACAACCTGCGGCGAGCCATCGAAGAGGTCACCCGGGCCGACGGCAGACCGAGCAGAGTGACGCATCTGGTGTACTCGCACTCGCACGCTGACCACATCGGAGCAGCGACGATCTTCGGAAACAGGGTCGAACGCATCGCGCACGAGGAGACGGACCGTCTGCTGCGAGCCGCGGGGACGCGAACCGGTTGCTGCCGACCACGACCTTCCGCCGCCGCCACACCCTCAAGGTCGGCGGCGAGCGTCTGGAACTGGCCTACCACGGCCCCAATCACACGGCTGACAACATCTTCGTCTACGCCCCCGACTACCAGGTGCTCCTCCTGGTCGACGTGATGGCACCCGGCTGGGTGCCGTTCCGGAACCTCTCCCAGGCGCAGGAGGTCCCCAACTGGGTCAGGGCGCACGACCGGATCATGGGCTACCGGTGGACCACGTTCGTCGGTGGCCATGCGGGCAGGCTGGGCAGCCGTGCGGACGCCGAGGCGCAGAGGGACTACGTGGAGGATCTGGTCAGCCAGGCCAAGGCCACCAATGAGAGCTTCGACCCAGCACCGTACTTCCAGAAGTACGGCCCCTCAGGCAACGGTTACGCCGCACTGAGGCACTACCAGGACGACGCGGCCCGGGAGGTGGCCGAGTCGCTGATCTCCAAGTACACCGGAAGACTGGCCGGCGTGGATGTCTTCGCGGACACCCATGCCTTCAGCATGATCCAGTCCCTGCGCATCGACAACGGCTTGCTGCCGGGCGCGTTCGGCATCCGGCCGTAGCGCGTTGGTCCCGCTCACGCCTGCACGGCTGCTCCCTTGGCTCAGGTACACATGGCGTGAAGAGCGCCGGCCTTGCCGACACCGGGTTTCCACCGTCAGCTGGCCGACGCGCTCTGGGTGGCCCGGTAGTGCGACGGTGATACGTCGTAACGGCTGACGAATGCCTGGCGGAGCGTTTCCGCGGTTCTGAAGCCGCACCGCCGGGCCACCCTCGCCACGGGCAGTGCGGTTGAGGTCAGAAGGTGGGCCGCGGCCTCGAGGCGCACGTCGCGGACGAACCGTCCTGGCGTCTTGCCCAGATGGTCGAGGAACAAGCGAATCAAGTGTCGTTCACTCACCCCGACCTTGTCAGCCAGGGCGGCTGCGGTCAGGTCGCCGGCCAGGTGGCTGAAGATGTGGTCGACAGCCCGCTTGACCAGGCTGTTCGCGGGCACCGGGGCAACCGTGAACATGCTCATCTGCGCCTGGTTGCCGGGCCGTTGGAGATAGGTGACCATGCTGCGGGCCACTGCGCGTGCCAGGTCCGCGCCATGGTCCTCCTCGATGAAGGCCAGCGTCAGGTCCAACGCGCTCGTGACACCCGCCGAGGTGGAGATGTTTCCGTCGCGGATGTAGATCGGGGCCGGATCCACGGTGATCTCCGGGTAGGCGGAGGCCAGCTCATCGGCGTGCTGCCAGTGAGTCGTGGCGCGTTTGCCGTTGAGCAGCCCGGCGGCGGCCAGGACGGTCGCCCCGGTGCACACGGACGCGACCCTTCGGCCCTCATTGGCCAGGCGGCGGACATGGCCCACGATCCGTGGATCGCCCGCTGCCGCCTCGTGTCCGATTCCTCCCGAGACGAACACCGTGTCGAGCGGTCCTTTGACCCGCTCCAGGGATCGCTGCCCCTCCAGGATCAGTCCGGAGGCGCAGGTGATCGCGCGGCCTCCCGGTGTGGCCACCTTCACCTCGTAGGCCGGAGC
This sequence comes from Streptomyces tuirus, assembly GCA_018195615.1. Classification (GTDB taxonomy): domain Bacteria; phylum Actinomycetota; class Actinomycetes; order Streptomycetales; family Streptomycetaceae; genus Streptomyces; species Streptomyces tuirus_A. The sequence continues at coordinate 1,406,535 of JAGTPG010000002.1, forward strand.
GGCTCCGAGCCGGTTGGCGGCATCCAGAGTCGACGTCACGCATGAGATGTCCAGCAACTCGGCCCCGTCGTACCCGACAAGCATCATCAGCCGTTCCTTCATATCCGGCAGCCTATGTCGATCCGACTGGTATCCCAAGAAATCTGACCCGCTCGTCGTCGGCCCTTGGCGCTTGCTCGCCGCGCGATCAGGGTGACGGTATGACGAAAACGATCGCCTTCCCCTCTACCCCGGCCTTACTCCGCTTGACCTGGTGGGACCGCTCCAGGTGATGGCGGGGCTGACCGCCGTCGACCCGTCGTTCGAGGTCGTCGTCGTCGGCTCGGACCTCGCCCCCGTGGAAACCGACAGTCTGATCAAGCTTGCGCCGACCCACACGTTCGACCAGGTCACCGAACCCTTCACGGTGATCGTCCCGGGCGGAACCGTGGGCAACTTCGCCGCCCTGGCCGACGAGTCTCTGCTGAGCTGGATCCGCCACGCCGCGCGGACGGCTGAGATCGTCGGCTCGGTGTGCGGCGGTTCATTGATTCTGGGAGCCGCCGGCCTGCTTCACGGCCGTCGGGCGACCACGTACTGGGCCTCCCGTGAAATTCTGCGCGGGTTCGGTGCGACGCCCGTCGCCGAACGCTGGGTCGAGGACGGTCCCGTGATCACCGCCGCCGGAGTGTCCGCCGGTATCGACATGGCCATCCACCTGGTGAAGCGCCTCGCGGGAGAGGATGTCGCCCGTACCGTTCAAGTCATGATCGAATACGATCCGGAGCCGCCCTCGGAGGCATCGACTGGGACTCCGTCGACCCGGAGACCAGCAAGCCGCAGGTGCGGGCCATGATGGAAGCAGGCCTGGCAGACCATCCGGAGCTCCTCGCCCGCCTGGCCATCTGAGCTGAGTGCGCCCACCCGTAGTGCGGGAGCAGTACGACGCGGTTCGAGAGCCCGTCAGAACGCTCGTGGCATCGTCTGACTCCTCGACGCACAAGCCCCCCATGAAGGCACGCGGCGGTCCCGCCCTGTCATGAGACAGGACGGCACCGCTGCTTCCTGCTTGACGTCACTCTCGGTCGGCGCACCGAACGGCTTGGCGAGCCGCCCCCGGCCACTACCAGTTTTCCGCCGCCTGGGCGTGACCGCCCTCCGAGTCCTCGCCACGACAAGCGACGACCCCACCCTGGACACCGCAACGACAGCCCCGCACGGCGTACGCAAGGTGATCATCTGGCCGGCCCGCTCCGCCGTATTCATCCCGGATAAGACAGCACCGGGCTTTGACAGTTCGATGTTCTCCGGATACGGCCTGGTGTGGGTTCACGGCGATGTAACCGCTCGACGCGGGCGCGGTGCGCCTCGGAGACCATCGGTCCGACGAGCGTCTTCGGGTCGAGGGCATCGCCGACGGGCAGCGAGGAGACGAAGGCGGCGAGGATGTCGATGACTTCGGCGTAGCGGCTGCGCGGGGCGAGGACGCGGGTGCCGAGATAGCAGGTCTGGCCGGCATTGAGCAGAATCGCGCCGTACAGTTCCTCCCCTATGTTGGCCAGGTCCAGGTCGGCGTCATCCAGCACGATCGCGGCGGACTTCCCGCCGAGTTCCAGGGAGACCGGCCGCAGCAGCCGGCCGCAGGCCTCGGCGATGTGCCGGCCGGCGGGCGTCGACCCGGTGAAGCCGACCCGGTCGATGCCTGGGTGGGAGACGAGACATGCGCCGATGTCACCGCCGCCCGTCACGAGGTTGACCACCCCGGGTGGGATGTCGGACGCGGCGACGGCCTCTGCGAAGAGGAAAGCGTCCAGGACCGTCTCCGGCGACGGCTTGAGCACCATCGTGCAGCCCGCGGCCAGCGCGGGCCCGTGCTTCAGGGAGGCCAGTGTCTGCGGGAAGTTGAACGGGGCGATGGCTGCGGCGACACCCATTGGTTCACGGAGCACGGTGGTCGTACCGCCGAACAGGTGCGGACGTGACTCCTCGGTCGAGGCATTCTTGATGAGATCGGCGTAGTACCGCAGGACGGTGAGCGGAAAGCCACCTTCGAGCTGGCCCGCGATGCTGATCGGCAGGCCGTTCTGGCTGCTCACCCGGCGTGCCATCTCCCCGTTGCGCAGTTCGAGCTGCGCGGCGAGGCTCTCCATCGCCGCCGCACGGCGCTCCGGCTCCCACCGCGACCAGCCCTGGGGGTCGTCGAACGCGCGTCGAGCGGCCGCTACGGCCGCATCGACGTCCGCCGGCTGCGCCTGCGGAACGGCGCCGATGACCTCTTCCGTGCTGGCCGAGGTCACCGTGATCGTGGCGGTGGAACTCGGCGCCGCCCATTCGCCGCCGATGAACAACCTGTCGTAGGTGATGTTCACGTGTTGCTCCTCTCACCGCTGAAGTCAGCGGACGTGGATCAGACACCTGACCTGCGGACGCCGTCATGGCGTCGGGACAGGACTTCCGCTCACGCGGCTCATCGGCCTCGTGCCCGTGGCCCGAATTGACTCGCGGCACCACGTGCGCAGGCATCGAGTGGCTAGACGGTACGCTGCCTACCGAGCACGCTGTGTCACCCGATCGGGGGGTTGATCGTAGGGGCAGTCGCGTTCTCCGCATCAACCTGCTGTAGGAGAAACTGGAAGCCGTACGAGCGGGCATGCGCCCACGCCGGAGGAGCACAGCCGCTGTTCATCGGCCTGCTCGGCGGCCTACTATTTTCGGACATTCAAGGTCCCCTTCATCGCCGGAGGCCGGCTGTGTCGCTCAGGGAACCCATCGGTAAGCAGGGGCGCGCCGGTGCGCTGGATCGACTCATGCTCGCCATGCAGGCAGCGCTCCGAGTCGTTGATGTGCAGTCGAGCTACCTGGAGACGGTCAGCGGCGTCGTGGGCGCGGACGCGTACGGCTTCTCCCACTTCGACGCGCTCGACCAACGGCTGAAGCCGCTGAGCGTGGTAACGCGTGAGGCGCCACACCGCCTCGTGCCCGACTACAACGAGCTCGGCGCCGATCAAGACCCGATCCTTGCCGCGGCCCTCACCGCCAACGCACCGATCGACAGCAGTCGGTTGATGCCACGGGATGCCTGGCGAGAGCAGTCGCTGTGCGTGGTGCTCAACCGGCATGGCCTGCATCACTCGATGGTCGTTCCCCTTGTCGGCCGCAACTCCGAGTTGCTTGGCGCGCTGTACCTCGCACGCGGCGAGGAGTCCCGCGCGTTCACCCCCGCCGACATCGCGGGCATGACGATGGCCAAAAGGCACGTCGAACTGGCGCTTGACCGGGCGGTCCAGCACGAGAGCGCCGACCAGCGGGGCTCAATCCTGGGGTGGGCCATGAACCAGCTCGAGATCGCGACGATCGTGACCGCGGACGACGGCCGGACCTACTTTGAGAATCAGGCCCTGCGACGCCTCGTACGCGCGCACCGGGGCGTGGGGCCCTTGGTCGCCGAGTTGGTCTCCGAGAACATCGTCCTGCTGCGTCGCGGACCGCAACGCGTGGTGTTCGGTGCCAGTGCCTTGCCAGACGGCGGGAACGCACCGGACGCCCACAAGAGCCGGGCAGGCCTCCGGCTCACTGTCAGAACCCTTGCTCTGCGGCCAGGGCAGAGTTCAACGGTCTCTTTCGTCTTCCTGCAGCGCGGCAGCGTGGCCGCGCCGGTGGACCACGTGCCGCTCTCGGCTCGCGAGCGCGAGATCGTCACCTGGGTGGCCGAGGGCTTGACCAACCGCCAGATCTCCGAGATGGCCTTCGTGTCGGAGAACACGGTGCGCGAGCATCTCAAGCGTGTGTTCCGCAAGTTGAACGTCCACAGCCGGGCAGAACTCGTGCAAGCGGTGTGGCAGGGCAGCGACGAAACGCGGTGAGCGGTGGCCGCCTCGCGTCGGGCCTGCGTGATAGTCCATGTTCGGGTGACAGGCAGGGCACGGTCGGTGAGCCTACGCTCCCGGAATCGAGCCGAGCCACCGAGCCACGAGGCACTGGAGGGCTCGCTCCAGCAGGCCCACATGGACGGCACACCCGGTGGAGGTAGTCATGCCCAAGTTCACTCAAGTCGACGAGCGGGAGTGGATTCACGAGGACGTCGTCGGTCACGCCATCGACCGCTGCAAGCTGTGGTACGACGGTCATGGCCTGTCGTTTTCCTTGGTGAAGATGCCCGCCGATCACGAGCTCAGTCTGCACCGGCACGAGACATGGGTGGCGGTGTTCGTGGTGGAGGGCGCCATGAAGTGGGAGGGCGACGGGCAGGAACGGACACTCGACGCCGGCGGCTTCTACTTCGTGAACCCGGGCGAGGAGCACGTGGAGACCTCCCTCAAGGACACACTCGTGCTGATCGTCAAGGCCGAACCCAACATCCAGTACCCCATCGACACCGACGGCGACCGCAGGTAGCCCATCAGCATGTGTCTTTGACGAGCCTTGTCAGATCGCGCAGAGCGATCTGACAAGGCAGCGGCACGTGGCCCCAGCTCACAGGCGAAACGGCCGCCAAGTAATCAGGGTGTCGGCGTGCGTGAACAGCACATCGACCGGCCGAGAACGTCACGGCGTGATCGCTCGTGGCGTGATACCAGCCGATGGGCCGCGTGTGCATCGTGAGCCGACGGAGCTCCGGGGACGGGTGATTCCCGAGCAGTCACCGGATGGCCAGCGAGAGCGGCACTCGCGCCATACCCCGGCAGGCGGCCGTGCCACCCGATCATGACGCAGGACGGCGCGGCCGCCGTGCGCTCCGCCCATGGACCGCCCTCGAAGCGGGTCGGTGGAGGACCGCAGGACGATCTGGAAGTCTCGCTGCGTGTACTGGGCCGTCACGCACAGCCCAGTACACGAACCGATCGCTCTGTGAGGCCAACGCCCTGAGGCCCCGGGCCGCGTCAGCGTCGAGTGTCGTTCACAGGGAACCGAACAGGCGCCACTGGTTGAACAGGGTGTGCACCGCGACGCGCTTGCCGAGGACGAGTCCGGCTTCGTCAGCCGAGCGGGTGTGAATGCCGGAGTACACGCGGGCGTTCAGGTTGTCGCGGGACAGCTGCTTCCAGGCCGTGTAGGTGCGGGTGACGCCGGGGGCCGACGGGCTGGTGACCTGGAAGGGAGCGGTGCGGAAGCCGGAGAACGCCGTCAGGACCACTTCGGCCGATCCCGCGTACGTGTTGTGGCCGCTCGGGTAGTCGGGATGGGCCGGATTGTTGCTCAGCGACGTCCACGTGGGGTCGGGGTTGATCGTGCCCGTGCGGATGGCGGTGACCGGGCGCCAGCGCAGGTAGGTGTACTTGCTGTCGGAGGTGGCGATCTGCGTGTCCACCGAGGCGACGTGGAACAGCGCCACCAGCTTGGCCTGCTGGGCCAGGGAGCCCGCGGACCGGGCCACGGCGACCCGCAGCGGCTCGTTGTACAGCGTCAGCGAAAGGCTGGCCCAGAAGTTCGCGGTCTCGGTCTGGGCCGCTGTGCGCACCTTGCTGTTCTGCTCCCCGTACGCGCGGACCTCGGCCAGATCGGCCCGGTAGCGCGCCGAGCCGAGGGCTGGGGGCGCCGGCGACCGGTACTGGTCGGCACTGTCCAGGAGGAACGGCTTGGCGAGCCGCGTGCCGAACTGAATGGCCGGAGCGGAAGCCGGCGGGGTGGGCTGCCACACTCCGGGAGCCGCATTCGGCACGGCGAACGGCCTGTTCACCGAAGCCGGGTCGAGGCCGTCGCCCTCACGGGAGGCGAGCACCAGCCGAGCCTGACGCACACCGGCCGCGACACCCTTCGACTCCGCCGGTCCGTCCGGGACCGCCTCCAGCGTCTTGTGCAGCGCGTCGTCCAGTTCCTTGGCGCGGGACGGGACCAGCGCCGTCAGGGAGGTGTGCACGGCGGACGCCAGGGCCGCTTCCTGGTAGTCGCCGCGATCGACACCGTAGGGGGTGTGCCGGGTGGCCCGGGCCGCCGCGAGCCAACTGATGGCCCAGGTACGGCTGTTGGTGACCTGCGCCAGCGGCGGGGCGCCGCCCGCCGCGATCGTGGCGACCGTCGTGTCGTACCACTGCAGCGCCACGGACGAGCGCTGCGGTTTTTTCTCCGAGGCGGCCACGGCGGGCTGGGCCGTGACGGAGGCGGTCAGGAGGGCGGCTGAGCCCAGTGCGATCAGGGCGGGAAGGCGGGTTCTGAGGTTCATCGGTAACTCCATTGGGACGCGCGGTAGTTACTGCTGCCAAGAATGTGCAGGTCTATTAGTGCACAGGGTGCACCAGTTACATCAACTGCACTATCGGGATTCAGTAAAATTCGCAGGTCCCCGCCTCCTCGTGAGGTTCAGGGAGCGGTGAGCGCACCCCGCCGCCGGATCATGTCCCGGTGGCGTGCCAACTGGTTCGCGGCGTTCACGCACAGACCACCGACCTGTACCCCGTCGCGGGCGTAGGCGGCCACCAGACGCTCACGGGAGACGTGCTCGATGCGCATGTCCATGGCGGCATGCGTGACGCCGACGAAGCGCATCCGGGCGTCGAACTGGTCCGACCACAGGTACGGGACCGCCTGGTAGGAGTCCTCGGCTCCGAGCAGGGACAGACCTGCATGACGGCCCTGCTCGACTGCGTTGGTCCACTGCTCGACGCGCATGACCTCGTCGAACAAGGGGTTGTACCAGCGGGCGACATCTCCTGCGGCGACCACCCCGGAAAGGCTGGTCCGCAAACGCTCGTCGCACACGACGCCGTCAGCGAGCAGCAGCCCGCTCCCCTCTAGCCACTCGACGGCGGGTACCGCCCGAGGGCGCCGACGACCAGGTCGGCTTCGATCACATCTCCGTCGTGGAGGTGCAGGCGGTAGCGGCGTCCTGCCTTCTCCACCGCGACGGCCAGTGTCTCGCAGCGAACGGCCACGCCATGACGCTCATGGAGTTCCCGGAACCACGTACCGACCTCGTCACCCAGCACCCGGGCCAGCGGCGCGGGCGCGATCTCGACGACGGTGACCGAGCAGCCCCGGCGGCTGAGCGCGGCCGCGAGCTCCAGGCCGAGACAGCCGGCGCCGATCACCGCGACGTGCCGGACGGTGGACAGGCGGTGCCGCAGTGCCGACGCCTCCTCCAGCCGGCGCAGGGTGACGACGTGCTCGGCGCCGGCATCCAGGGTCTTCGGCTGTGACCCGGTGGCGATGACCAGGCCGTCGTACTCCACCCGGCCGCCGTCGCTGAGGGCGACGTACCGGTTCGCTCCGTCGAGACCGACGGCGACACGGTCCAGAAGCAGCGTGACGCCGTGGTCCGCGTACCACTGCGATGGCCGCAGGTCGAAGGGCGCCGGTGGTTGTCGCACACTTGCCTGGACCAGTGGCGGCCGGTCGTAAGGGAGATGCGGCTCGGCGCCCAGGACGGTGAGAGACCGGTCGAAACCCGCTTGCCGCAGGGCCTCGGCGGCATGGACTCCGGCCAGTGATGCGCCGACGACGACGATACGGTCCATGCCGCTCGGATCCGGTTGCCACCCAGCCGATCGCTGGAGCGGAGTGTTCGCACGGAACGCGGAAGTAACTCGCATCAGGCAATCCCACTACTGCCGGGACTGCCCGGATGTCACCCGTCCGAGTACTTTCGCCGCCTCGTGCCTGCCCGATGCGCATCGACACCTTCCCAGGCATTTTCAGGCCTGCAATGCTGCGCTGCACGTTTGGGCGGCGGCCTCGGACACATGCGGCGCCTCGCAGAACGCAGCTGGAGGTACATCCCCATGCCGGCTACTTCCCACATCCAGACCGCTCGCGAGCGCTGTTCACTGGCGCTTCAGTCGGCCCTGTCCCTCGAAGAAGTGGGACACGCGTTCATCGCTACCGCGGGTGACCTGCTGGCGTCCGACGCCTTGGGCCTCTATCGGTTCGAGAACACGGTGCCGGTGCCGGTGGACGTGCTGTCCGACGCCGAGGGTGCCTTTCTACAGGAGTACGAGGAGTACGGCCGCGCGGACGATCCGGTTCTGGACTTCGTTCTCGATCACCGCAGACCCATCGACTCGACCCGCGCCGGGGCGCCGCGCCGCTGGGCGGAGAGCGGCGCCAGGGCAGCCCTCGCGGAAGTGGGTCTCACTCAGTCCCTGGAAGCACCGCTGATAGCCGCCGGTCACTTGCTGGGCACCATCAACTTCGCGCGGGCCGACCTCGATCGCCCCTTCGCCACGGTCGACCTCATCTCGGCACGGATGCTCAGCGAGCAGCTCAGCCTCGCGATCGAGCGGGCCCTGCGGCACGAAATGAGCCACCGCAGGAGCTCGGTACTGGAGTCCGCGCTCGATCGCGTACCCGAAGGTGTCATCGTGTCGGATCTCGACGGGAAGGTCGTGTTCTGCAACCGCGCCGCCGGTCGCGTGATGTCGCCGAGCACGTCCTCCGGCACGGCAACGCCCCCGGACGGTGCGCTCGCCGCCATGATGTCCGACGCGGCCTCGACCCTGCGCGCGGGGAAGCGGGTGCACTCCAACAGCGTCCGGCTGACCGACGGGTCGGGGCATGTGGTGGTCAAGAGCTGGCTGCAGGACCAGCGCCAGGGGGTGGTGGTCACCCTGCTCAACCACGGCGAGGCGCCGGTCGTCGGGGCGCAGCCCGCGCTGTCGGTCCTGTCGGCTCGCGAGCAGGAGATCGCACGTCTGGTGAGCGAAGGACTGACGTCCAAGCAGATCGCCGAGCGGACCTTCATCACGGAGAACACCGTCAAGCAGCATCTGAAGCGGATCTTCGCCAAGACCGATGTCCGCAACCGTGCGGAACTCGTCCAGCTGATCTGGTCGAGCGGCTCGCACTGACCCGAGCGGGGCGGGCCACGGCTGCCTTCGCGTCGATCCGGGCTCGTCGCTCTCGCCCTCGGCCTCCTGCGCCGGCCTCCTCGGTCTGCGGCAAGCCGCATCCCTGTGGGTGGCGCGTCACGCGCGTGCTGCCGCCCTCGCGCAGTCCTGGCACATGGCCGCTCCTTCGAGCACGCGCCGTGCGGCACCGACCAGTTGGGCCCTGTTGTGCACACCCAGCTTCCGGAACATGCGCTTGAGGTGCTGCTTGACGGTGTTCTCCGTGACGAACGCCTGCTCGGCGATCTGCCGGTTGGTCAGGCCTTCGGCCACCCACCCGGCGATCTCCAGCTCACGTCGTGACAGGCGGCGAGCACAGCACTCCCGGCCGGTGACCGGTTCGAACGAGGCGACGGAGACGGTCGTGACGGTGGGTGTCCCCAGCGCGGCGGTTCGCACCCGGATCCGCCGTGGCTGGTCACCGTCGTCTGCCGCTCCCGAGGACACCAAAGCGGAAGACTCGGCCGCTCGGCGACCGACGGATCGCAGCTGCCCGGCATTGTGGCGGACCAGTGCGTCGAGGCGGTCTGACACGTCATGGCCCAGCCCGCGGGCCAGCTGCGCGCCCCGGCTCTCGGCGATCGGCCTGCCCTCCGCATCGCCCACGACCACCACGGCGCTCAACAGGTCGAGGACGTGGACCAGCACGGCGTCGGCGTCGGGGCGGGGGCTTGGGCGGGCTGTGCGGAGCAGGGCCGCGTGGACGTGCTCGACGACGTCTGCCAGGGCTGCCCGCTCGTCCTCACGGAACGGGTCGTGCGGGTGCCGCCGCCCCAGGCAGACGACAGTCACGCTCCCGTCGGAATCCTCGATGGCCAGGACCAACCCCTGGCTGAGACCCTGGCGGATCATCATCGTGTGAGCGGCGCTCGAGCGCCGTTCGCTCGGGGCAGCGTCCGGACGTCGACAGGCGCGCGGGACGACAGCGAGCGGCGCACGAGAGGGTCTTGTGCCGGGGTCAGCGCGCCGAGTTCGACCATACGTCGCGACAGGCCGGCGCGCAGCTGTGGGGAGCCACGCCAGTCGCGGCACTCGCCCTTGTCGTAACGGGCGACCGCATGAGCGTCGGTGCGTATGACTCGGGGCAGCGAGCTGAGACACGTGCGGTGGATGTCGGCAGCTGTGGCCGCGCGCTGAAGCTCAAGGAACAGCGTGGCGATCGCTGCGGGTGGGACATCTGCGGTCCCGGCGCTTGCGGCCATCGTCCCTCCTGTGAGGTTCGACCCGATGGGTGCCGTCGGCATCCGCGTCGTCGACGCGTGCGCCACGGCCGGTGAGCGGGGTCTCCGTGCCGACTGGCCGCAGAGGAGACATCGACGCCGGTGCCTTCACCCGAGTACTCGGCGGATGCGGCCCGGCAGCGGGGGCATGTGACCGTGGGCCGAGCCTGGAGACCGGCTCATCCCGCCGGACAGTCGTCGGCCAGTGGTGGGGCTGGATCCCTCGCACGCCGGGAAGGAGTGACACGGCCCGGCCAGGCCGGCTCGACAGTCGCGGCGACGGTGCGCGCGCCGGCCTTTCGGCACTCTTCCGCTGCGATCGGGAGCCGCACGAAGGAGAACACTGTCCGTGTGTCACCACGGACGGGCCGGGCCACCTGCTCGGACACCGTCGACAGGACGTCCGGCGCTGGTCCGCACCGGCCGCCTCGGGGCCCGTGGGTCACGTACGGCATGAACCCATTACTGCATGCATTGAGCCGCTTCAATCAACTGCACCATTGAGGCCAAAAGTGTGTCGCGGGTCACACCTGAGAAGCGCTGGGGAATGAGCATGCGCGAACTGCCTTTAGTGCACTTGACGTAATCGGCACACCGTATGCGCCAATCAGATATGACTTCTCACGCACCCAAGGCTGCCGAGGCATCCGTCCCCGGGCAGGCCCTCGAAGAAAATCTTCCCGACTACGCCCCGATCCCGCCGTCCGCCTTCGGCCCGCCCCTCAACGAGCTCGGTTACCACGTGGGCTCCATCGGAGAGAACCTGTACTGGGTCACCGACGGCAGCTACCAGGCGATGTTCCTGACCACGGAGACCGGAGTGGTCGTCGTCGACGCACCCCCGACCATCGGGCACAACCTGCTGCGCTCGATCGACGACGTCACGCGCTCCACGGGCAAGCCGAGCACCGTGACGCACCTGGTGTACTCGCACGCACACGCCGACCACGTCGGCGCGTCCGGCATCTTCGGCGACGACGTGGAGCGCGTCGGGCACGTGGAGACGGACCGCCTGCTGAAGGCAGCCGGCGACCCCAATCGCCCCACGCCGACCACCACCTTCGACGACCGGTACACCCTCGACGTCGGCGGAGAGCGGCTGGAACTGACCTACCACGGACCGAATCACACGGCCGACAACATCTTCATCAACGCGCCCGTGTACGGCACCCTCTTCGTTGTCGACGTCATGTATCCCGGATGGGCTCCGTTCCAGAACCTCGCGCTCTCGACGGAGATCCCCAACTGGGTCAAGGCCCACCGGCAGATCATGGAATACCCGTGGACCACCTTCCTCGGCGGGCACATGGGCAGGCTGGGAACGCGAGCGGACGGCGAGCTGCTCGTCGAGTACGTGGAGGATCTCACCGCGCATGCCACGGAGGCCATCGCAGCGGTCGACCCGACGCCGTACTTCGGAAAGTACGGACCGTCGGGGAACTCCTGGGCCATGATGAAGCACTACTGGGCAAAGGTGGCCCACGAGGCCGCGCAGCCGGTGATCGCCAAGTACACGGGAAGGCTGGCGGGCGTTGACGCCTCCACCGTGGAGAACGCCTTCACCATGGTCACCTCGCTCATGCACGACGGGGCGTCCTCCCGGGCGCGTTGGGGATCCGGCCGTGAGTGGCCCGGTTCCGCCTCCTCGATGACGGCTTCCGGCATACGAGCCGGCGGTGGCTGACCGGCCGGCTCGTACGCCGCGGACCGACTTCGAACTGACGGCGGACGGTGATGCGACGCTCAACGGCGGGATCTCACTCCAGCCGCAACAGGATGTCCACCACGCGCTCGGGCACCGACAGGAACGGCGAGTGAGACGAGTCGACGGACGTGACCGCCGTCGGGTTGTCCGGGAAGGCGGCGTCGGCATCGCTGATGAACTTCCGCTGCAGAGCGGGGCGGAGTGCCATGTCCTGGGTACAGACGACGTATGAGCGTGGCACCGAACCCCAGCCCTCGCGGGTCAGCGTCGTCGTGCCGAGCGCGATGCCGGCCGGGGAGTCGGGGAGATGAGCCCCATCGCCGCTTCCGCCACGGCTGGGTCCACATCACCGTAGAGCGCCTCGCGCAGACGCTCGCGGTACGCGGGATCGGCCGAGGCGAGGTCGAGCCGCAGCGCGCCGACCGTCGCGGGATCCGCCCGGAGCATGGAACCCATCAGCTCCCCCTCGTTCTCGGGCATCTGCACATACGCGAGAGCCGGGACCTCCGATGCCGGCATGTACGCGGTGAGGTAGACGGCGTGCGCCACCAACTCGGGGGCCAGCTGTGCGGCCCTCGTCAGCACGGCACCACCCATGCTGTGCGCCACGACGGTCACGGGCGCACCGCCGCCCAGTGCGGCCATCTGGGAGACCAGCAGGTCACCCGCCTGCTCGAGGTCGACATCGCGCACCGGAGACGGTTCGGTGGCGATGTCCGCGGGATCGAACGGACGCCGGCTGAGGCATGCGGGCCTCGGGGCACGCAGCCCATGACCGGCCATGTCCACCGCCTGGACGGCACGCCCCGCGGCCGCCAGCCCGGCCGTGACCTCGCTCCAGCACCAGGACCCGTGCCACAGGCCGTGCAGCAGCAGCACACGGCTGCGGTCGGTCTGCGCCGTCACGACTGCGCCCACTTGGCGGACACGGTGTCGAAAACTCGCTGGCCGTAGGCTATTTCGACCACGTTCCCGTCGGGGTCCCGCAGCGCGCAGAGGTATCCGATCGGGTCGGGCATCTGCCGGGGTTCCCAGTGCAGACACTCCGCCGTGCGCGCCCGCTCCGCGAACGCTTCGACGTCGGCCCGGCTCGGAACCTCGATGCCGATGTGCGCGAAGGGCTTGAGAAGCCCCTGCTCGCGTCCCTTGTCCTTGTCGAAGGAGAGGAAGACGAGAACGAACGGTGTCTGAAACCGCGGGTCGTTCGCGAGCCAGACGGTCTCACCGTCGTCGACCCGGAACCTGTCGACGACGGTCAGGGGAGTCATACTGGTGTAGAAATCGATAGTTCTGTCCACGTCGGCACAGGGCAGCGCGACATGGGTCCAGCGAGCTGACGTCAAAGATGTGGTCACTATTTCTCCAAAGGCAGTCGGGCGATGGCCGCTTCTCCGCGCCTCGTCACAGCCGGTCGACGTTCTCCACCGGCTGCCAGACCGGTTCGCCGCCCCGCATTTCGACCCGGCCGAACACCACATCGGCGAAATGCCCGCCGAAGCCGACCGTGTCGGGTTGCGTCAGTTCCTGGATCAGGCGACGGCGCTCCTGCGCACCGGCCTCCGGGTCGTGGTCGTTGGCAGCACACCAGTGGGGCTTCGATATCTGCGCCGGCGTATGGAATGCGTCACCGAAGGCGATGATCCGTCGACCTCCGTCGCTGATGACATACGCGGTGTGACCAGCCGTGTGACCGCCGATGACCCGTGCCACGACGCCGGGGAAGATCTCCTCGCCGTCTGCCAGGGTCCGCAGGCGTGGTTCGAGCTTTTCGAGCACGTCCTTGGGTGTGCCGTGCCCGGTCATCAGTTCGCGGTGCTCCCACTCCGCTGCCGAGATCCGGTACTCCGCCGTGGTGAACGCGGCGTCGTCGCGATCCGGTGCGGCGCGCCAGGCCCAGCCGACATGATCGGGATGCAGGTGTGTGAAGGCCACCGTCTCGACGGTGCCCGGATCCCGTCCGACGTCGGCCAGGCGGTCGAGCAGGCCACCGCTGTCGACCGCGCCGATCGGCCCGCCCCAGGCCGGACTCGACGCCTGTCCCAGTCCCGCGTCGATGAGGAGAGCGCGACCGCCGCGCTCCACGAGCAGCCCGCCGATGCTGTCGACGAGCTGTCCTGACTCGTCGAGGAACCGGCTGTGCTCGGCCCAGTCGTCGTCGGTGGTCACCGGGAGCCAACCGCGCGGAGAGAGCCGCGCCGCACCATCCGGTACGTACGTCACCGTCGTCTCACCCAGATGAAGCGACCGCAATTGCCCTGGCCGCCCCAGCCGTTCGGAAATGGACGCTCGATCTGTCATAGGCGTGACTTTAGATGATCGTCCGCCGCTGTACGTCCCTCGGTGGGGTCAAAAGGGTGTGCATAAAAAATCACATCCGGCGCAGCCATTAGTGCAGTTGATGACACCGGCCCTGCTGTTGTAACAATGCCCGCATGAGCCTTGGCGTCACCGGCACAACCCATAACCATGGAGCCCGGCAGGCGACATTCTTGCCTGAATATGCGCGGGTTCCCTCGTCGGCCTTCGGCCCTCCCCTGAACGAATTCGGATACCACGTCGGTCCGATCAAGGGGAATCTCTTCTGGGTGACCGATGCGAGCTATCAGGCGATGTTCCTGACCACCGAAACCGGTGTGGTCCTCGTGGACGCGCCCCCGACGATCGGCCCCAACCTGATTCGCGCCATCAACGACGTCACCAGCGCGAACGGCCGCCCGAGTACCGTCACGCATCTCGTGTACTCCCACTTCCACGCCGATCACATCGGTGCGGCCGTACTCTTCGGCGACACCGCCGAGTACGTCGCCCACAGGGAGACGGAACGTCTGCTGCGCACCGCGGGCGACACCAACCGTCCCGTGCCGACCACGACCTTCCAGGACACCTACAGCCTTCAGGTCGGCGGTGAGCGCCTGGAACTGGCCTACCACGGCCCCAACCACACGGCCGACAACATCTTCGTGTACGCGCCTGACCATGACACCTTGTGTGTCGTCGACGTCCTGTCTCCGGGGTGGGCGCCGTTCCAGCACCTCATGGTCTCGCAGGAGATCCCCAACTGGATCAAGGCGAACGAGCGCATCATGGAGTACTCGTGGTCGACCTTCATGGGTGGCCACGCCGGCCGGCTGGGCACACGCGAGGACGCCCGGTTGCAGCTCGGCTACCTCAATGACCTCACGGCGTCCGTCCGGGCCGTGAACGATGCCATGGACCCCTTGCGCTACTTCGTCAAATACGGTCCGTCGGGCAACTCGTACGCGTCCCTGAAGCACTACCTTCAGGACGCTGCCCAGCAGGCGGCCGAACCGGTGATCGCCAAGTACATCGAGCAGTTGGCCGGCGTCGACGTCGTCACCGCGGACAACGCTTACACCCTGATCGAGTGTCTGAGGAACGACGCCGGCTTCCTGCCCGGCATTTTCGGTCTCCGGCAGAGCTAGATCCCGAGAGAGTCGGGCTGGTCGTCACCCGGCCCCGGAGGACGACGCCCGGTCGATCACCCCCGAAGGACGAGGAGCAGTCGATGGCCAAGAATCCACCGCCTCGCAGTCACCGCCCCGGGCACCACGACCAGCCGGCCACGTCGGCGAGCGAGTCGCTCGCGCCGATGATCACCGGCCATGACAGCACGGCCCGTCTGCTGGCCGAACACCACTACGGAGTGGGCGCATGACCTCCCTCGGCGTCGTCAGCGGCGCCCTCGACAAACTGTCCGAGCTCGCGGCCGAGCTCGAAGGCTCCATCTGCCTGCCGGGATCACCGGAGTACGAACAGGAGATCGCTCCCTACAACGTGGCCGTCCGGCACAGTCCGCAGCTGGTCGTCTGCGCCGCCGGTGTGCGTGACGTCCAGGCTGTCCTCCGCTACGCCGCGGCACAAGGTCTCCCGGTCGGTGTCCAGGCCACCGGGCACGGCGCCCTCGAACCGGTCGACCGGGGCATTCTGCTCAGTACCCGGCAGCTCGGCAAGCTCGCCATAGACCCCGCCGCCCGGACCGCGACCCTCGGCGCCGGGGTGCGCTGGCGCGACGTCCTCGCGGCAGCCGCGCCGTACGGTCTGGCGACCCTCTCCGGGTCGAACACCGGCGTCGGCGCGGTGGGTTACACCCTGGGCGGTGGCATCCCGGTCATGGGGCGCACCTTCGGCTTCGCCGCCGACTGGGTGCGTTCGTTCGAGGTCGTCACCCCCGACGCGCACGTGCTTCACGTCGATCCGAAGAGCGAACCGGAGCTGTTCTGGGCGCTGTGCGGCGGCGCGGGCAACTTCGGTGTCGTGACCGAGATGACCATCGAGCTCGTGGAGGTCAGCACCGTCTACGGCGGCGCGATCTATTACACCGGCGAGCATCTCGAGCCCGTGTTGCGTGCGTACCGCTCCTGGGCGGAGACGCTGCCGGAACACACGAACAGCTCGGTGGCCATGATCTACCTGCCGCCGCCTCTTCAGGGGACGACGCTGGTCCACATCCGGTTCTGCCACGTCGGCGATCCCGCCGAGGGGGAACGGCTCATCGCTCCCATGCGCGAGGTGGCTCCGGCGCTGCTCGACGAGGTCCGGGTGATGCCCTACACGGAGGTGGACACCATCCACCGCGACCCGGAGAATCCGGTTCCCTTCTACCCGCGTGGGGCGCTGCTGACCTCGTTCACGGACGAGACCGTCGACGCCCTGCTCGAGGTCGTGGGACCCGAGCACCGGATCCCCATGGTCTTCTGGGAACTGCGTCCCTTCGACGCGGCGTTCCGCCGGACGCCGACCGTCGAGAACTGCGTGGGCGGGCGCGACGCCGCCTACTTCATCTCATTGGTGGGACTGGCAACCCCCGGACTGATCGACTTCACCAAAGCCGGAATCCAGCAGGCGCTGGCGGCCCTGGCGCCCTGGTCGAAACGGGAGACGGTGGTCAATCTGCACGGGTCCCTCGGGGACGAGGCGGACCGGTCACGGGCGTGGGACGAGGCGACCTACGAGCGCCTGGCCGGCCTGAAGCGACAGCTCGACCCGGCGAGCACGTTGCGCTATGGCCACATCATCGGCCTGAACGCGCAGCGCGCGGGCTGAAGTCGTGACGTGAGCCGCTGACCGTCCGGCACACGACGAGCCGAAGACCACGTGGGCGCCCGCTCAGCAGGACCGAGCGGGCGCTCCTCGCCTTGCACTGCGCGACATGGGATTGCTCCACGACTCGCTCGCAGCGGAACACACCGGTCCAGGCACCCTGCTCACGCCCGCCACGTGGAGGTGTATCAGCGCCGGGGGCCGCCGTCACCGGTTGTACTCGATCGAGGTGTACCTGCGGACTTGGCATGACGTGATTCTTACGGGGTGATTCCACGCCATGACCTGTCTCCGCACATCAGCCTCCTCCGGACGGCTCTGCCGCCGGTCGCGGCGGCCGTTGCTGCCGTACTGGTCGGTCAAGTGGTGCCGCTGCTGAGCCCGTTGCTCCTCGCCCTGGTGCAGGGTGCGATCCTGGCCAACACCCGTTGGGCACAGGAACCGGTACTGGCAGACCACGCCGCGGCGACCAGGCTGCTCCTGCGGGTCGGCGTCGTACTCATCGGTCTGAGGCTGTCGCTGACGGAAATCGCCTCCATCGGTGTCCGGGGTGCCGTCGTGATCGTCGTGACGGTCGCGGCGACGTACGGCCTCACGCGGTACGCGGGCGTCGCGCCGGACTCGACGAGCGGTTCGTGACGCTGCTCTCGGCGGGGTTCTCGATCTGTGGCGCGGCGGCCGTCGCCGCGGTGAACGACGCCGTCAACGCCCGGCAGCGTGACGTCGCGTTGGCGGTCGCCCTGGTGACGGTGTACGGGAGCGGGATGATCGTGGTGGTGCCGTTGCTGGCGGACTGGCTGGGGTTGTCGGACCGGCAGGCCGCCATCTGGGCCGGTGCGAGCATCCACGAAGTGGCGCAGGTGGTGGCGGCCGGGTCGGCGATCGGCGGTGGCGCGATCGGTGTCGCTCTGACGGTGAAGCTCGGCAGGGTCGCCCTGCTGGCCCCGCTGTACACGGTGGCTGCCCGGGGATCACGCACCGCTGGAGGCCGCGTGCCGGTCGTTCCGTGGTTCCTGACGGGGTTCGCGATCGCCGTGACGGTGCGTTCCTCGGGCCTTGTCCCCGGGGTGTCCTCAGCGTTCTCGACGTCGTCACGACCGTGCTGCTGGCGGCCGGCATGTTCGGGCTCGGCCTCGGGTTCCGGGTCCGGGAGCTGTGGCCCGTGCCCGGTGGCGCGCTGTGGCTGGCCGCGGCCTCGACGGCCGTCGCCGCCGGCAGTTCCCTGCTGTTGGTCGGCGTGTTGTACTGAGTGTCGTTCATTTGAAGTCGCTCGGTGCTGGTCGTGGGCGGCTGTCCGTGGCGCTGATCGTCTGTCAGCGGGCGATCGCGAGGTTCGTCAGGACAAGCAGGGTCTGCAGTAGCACGGTGGCGTACCGGACGTCGAGGCGGAGCCTGGTGAGGGTGCGCCTGTTCTTCAGGGGGGCGAAGGCGTGCTCGCAGGCGGGCACGCCCGACTGCGACGGGTTGCCGGCCTGCTTCTTCGCAGTCCTGAGTGGATTGGTACGGGGCGGCCTTGCAGCCGGTGAAGGCACAGGGGTGAGGTCCCGGTGTGACACACGGGGGCGGACTGATCATAGTCTTTGAGCCGTATCGCTCTTGCCATGCACTGGACCGGTCAAGGAGTGACTTTGGCGCCCCTCACCTGGATTGTCCTCGTCCTCGGACTGATCGCTGCGGCTGCATTGGTCTGGGTGTCGGTCAAGCGGGTTCCGCCGGGGAGGGTCCTGCTGGTGCACCGGTACGGCCGTCACCACCGCACGTTGCGGCCGGGGGTCCATCTGGTCGTTCCCGGCCTCGACTCGGTGCCGTGGAGCATCGACACACGCCTGCTGGTCATCACATTGCCGCCGCTGGCAGTGGCTACCCGGGACCACGACGTGGTCAGGGCGAAGCTCACTCTCTATGTCCAGGTGACGGATCCGGTGAAAGCGGTGTACAGCGTCTCGAACTACGTGCAGGCGCTGGAGGAACTGGCCTACGACACCGTCCGCGCGATCGTCGGAGGGATGGCGCTGGACCGGGTGGCGCCGTGCCGGGAGGTAATCGGTGCGGAGCTTTGCCGGAATCTCAAGGAAGCCGCGCCCGCCTGGGGCGTCCGGGTGGACCGCATCCTCGTCGACCTGGTCGACACGCCGCAGCCGACCCGGCCGGAAACCCTGGCGACCGCGCCCCCGGAGGTGCCGGACGTCCCTTCTCCGGCGGACGCAGACGGAACGCCGTATCAACCCCTACTCAGCGAGGACCCGCGCAGGGTCGGCCGATACACGCTGGTCTCCCGGCTGGGTCAGGGCGGAATGGGCGTGGTCTATCTCGCCCGGTCACCCGGCGGTCGCCCGGTCGCAGTCAAGGTGATCCGCCGCGAGTTCGCCGATGACGCCGATTTCAAGCAAAGGTTCGCGCGGGAGATCGAGACCGCGGGACGTGTGAGTGCCTTCCACACCGCACCCGTCGTGGACGCCGATCCGGCCGGCGATCCTCCGTGGCTGGCCACCGAGTACATCCCTGGCCCGTCGCTGCACCACGTGATCCGCCACCACGGCGCGCTGCCCTCGCCCATGCTCCACCAGCTAGCCGCCGGCATCGCCGAGGCCCTGCATGCCATCCATGCCTGCGGCATCGTCCACCGCGACCTCAAACCGAGCAACATCATCATCTCCCGCACCGGGCCACGCGTCATCGACTTCGGGATCGCCCGCGCCGTCGACAGCACCGCGCTCACGCGTACCGGCCACGTCGTAGGTACGCTAGGCTTCCTCGCCCCGAGCAGCTGGCGGGCGCGGCCGTCACGCCCGCCGCCGACCTCTATGCCTACGGCATGGTCCTCTGCCACGCCGCGGGCATAGCGCCGCTACCGGACGGACAGCGCCTCGAGTCGGCTCTCGGCCTGCTCCCTGCGAAGCTGCTGGACCTCGTGGGCGGCTGTCTCGACCATGATCCCGCCGCCCGCCCAAGCCCGGCGGACATCCTCGACCAGCTGTCCCGCACATCATTCACCACGGCTGACGATTGGCTGCCGCCACCGGTGCGCACCATGATCGACCGGCATGCCGCCACCGTGCGGCCCACGGGCGACGCCCCACGTAGCGCGTGGTGAAGTCCTTACAGCCGGGTTCAATGAGCCGACCGAGCCGGGCCACTTGCCGCACGAGCACCCGGGACACCGATCACCCCTGCCCCGCCACCAGTGAACAACCCTCACCGCCCTCTCGGCCCGGCGGTACCGGCCGCACCACCCCGGAAGCTGTGCGGCACGGTACTCACCCGCAGCCCTCTCGGCCCCGCCCCTGGTGCTCGGCCCCTCACCGGTCGGCGAGCAGGGAGCGGAATCCCAGTGATCAGGCCCAGAACAGTCGGTCGACATCAGGGGCCGTGGGGAGGATCCCCTGCGCCACGGCGGCTCCGCAGAAGTCCCGCAGCGCCCGGCGGTTGGGCTCCAGTCCGTGCGCCCAGCAGGCCCGGCCCATGACGTCCTCCTGCTCCTCGAGTTCGAGAGCGCCCCAGAAGGACAGCCCCCACCCCGGGTCGCTGTACCGGTCCCATGCGGTTTCCTGGGACGAGGTGAAGACATCGACCAGTTCCCGGCCGAGGTCGGGGTGACGTTCGAGGACGGACGTCCGGGCGGCGACGAGGTGCACGATGGGCGCGTAGCCGCGGGTCCGCAACAGACCGATCTCGATCGCCCTGGACCGGGAACCGTAGAGCCGCCGTGCGCGCCGACGGAAGTCGGGATCGGCCGGGATCTCGGGAGTCAGCATGGCGTCGATCTCACCGCTGCCGAGGGCTTCGGCGAGCGAGGAAGCGGCCAACCGGCGGACCGGCGCGTCGAGTTCGATGTTCTCGGGGTGCGAACTCGCCCAGGTCATACTGGTCCAGTCGATGCCCTCGACAGCCGCCATGTCGTGGCGGGCGACGATGCCCATGGACATCTGGAACGTGGGCACGCCGACGACCCCGGACTTGAGGTCCGCCCACGACTCCGCCTCGGACTCCCGGCGGACCCAGGCGTTGGAGAAGCCGAACATCCGGCGAGGAAAGACGGGCAGCGCGACGATGTCGTCGTGGTCCTGGCGGTACATGAGGTAGCTCGACAGCGACAGCTCCGCGACATCGAACTCGCGGTGGTGGAGGAACCGTTCGTGCCGGTCTCTGCCATGGAGGTGATCGGCGAGCTGCCCGACGGACCGGAAGTCCAACTCCACGCCGGAGTCAGTGGTGCTGGCCCGTTCGAGCAGCGGAAGGTGACGGTCGTAGGGCTCGATGGCGATCGTGACGGACATGGAAGGACCTCCTGATCAGCGAGTGAGAGGTTCGCCGTGGGCGTTCTCCGGGGTCGTCGTACGGCTCGCCGCACGACACCGCCGGTACATCGGCGCGGCCCGGCCCGACCTCAGATCAGCGTGTCTCGTGCCCGGAGCAGCAGTCCGCGGCCTCGGACGCGGATGCTCCGCCGTCACCATGGCTGTCGGCCGACCTGCCCTCGTAGGTTTCGAGGCGGCAGTAGCACGAGGCCTCGATGGTGACGTCGGCCGCCGCGACCGCGATGTCGCGCTGAACCGCGATCATGGCCGCCTCCCCGTGCCGACCGAGCCGGGTCAGGCACTCGTGGAGGCCGTGCAGGCTCCAGACGTTGTTCGGGTGGATCCGGGTGCGCGGCAGCTTCCCGTCCATGCCCAGGTCCGAGCGATAGACCTGCGCGGCCTCGGCGACATGCCCGCGTTCGAGCAGGAGCGCCCCGTAGGCGTGCCGGACCGGTTGCAGCCAGGAGCGCGGGTCGGCGTACTGGAGGGCGTCCTCCAGCTCGATCGCCAGGCGCAGCTTCGCGAAGGCCTCGTCGTGGTTGCCCTTGCGATACTCCAGTTCGCCGTCGAGCATCGCGGCGGCGACCCTGAGGACGTCCACCTCTTTGTTGGGCAGGCTCATCCGGCTCTCGGGACGGCAGCGGCTGCGACGGTGAACGCGCTGCGGGCCTCCTCGGCCTCCGGTATGCGCCCGAGCGCCGCGTAGGCGACCCCCTTGGCGTAGTGGATCATCGCGGTCGTCACGCAGTACAGGTCGCGGTCCTCGGGCAGTTCCAGGTCGATGACCTCCTCCCACCGGCCGAAGCGGATCAGCACGTGCGGGAGCGCGGAGACATGGCTCTCGATCCAGTCGGCCATCGGAGGGCTGGTGACGCGCAGCAGGTCCTCGTCAGGACGTCGATCAGTCGGCGGGCGGCGTCCTCGGCCTCGCGGGAGTGCCCGCCCAGCATGGCCGCGAACACCTTCACGTACAGGTTGTGCGCCCGGTACAGGTGGTAGAAGTGAATGCCTTCCTCGCGCTCGAAGTACCGGTCGTCGGCCGCGATGGCGTCGGTGTTGGAGTCGACGCTGCGCCGGTAGTCACCGCAGGCGTTGTCGATGTGGGTGGCCATGTGCGCCAGGTGGCCGGCGTCGGCTGCGAAGTGCCGCAGCCGCTCGGCGGCCGGCAACGCCAGCTCCGGGTGCGGGGACATCTCCATCAGGTGGACGTACAGGTGGTTCAGTCCCGCGTGCTCCTCTCCCCCGGGCCGCGCCATGGCTCGCTCCAGCACCCGGCGTGCGTCCGACGTGCCGTACCCGGTCGGCTCCCCGCTTTCCACGTCCCACAGCTTGCGCGGGCTGACGCACAGCAGCGCGTCGGCGAACAACGCGGCGATGTCGAGGTCATCCGGAAACGCCTCGTACACCGTGCGCATGGCCTCGGCGTAGGCCACGTTGAGCTGGTGCACGTCGACGGGGCCCGGGCCGGCCGGGAACCGTGCGGCGATCGCCGTGACGAGGGCCTGCTCGACCGGCGTCGCCCGAGGCGCCGCCTGGTCGGCAAGCCGCAGCGCGGCGGTGACGGCCTCGACGGTGGCGTCGAAGTCGGCGGCGTCGAAGAGGCGCCACGCCTTGTTGTAGTTCGGTCCCGAGGCGTAGGCGAAGCCCCAGGACGCCATGGCGAGCTCGGGTCGTGCTTCCTGGCTCGTTCGAAGCAGCGCGCCGCTTCCTCGAAGTTGAAGGCGTACGACCACGCCATGCCGCGATCGAACCAGAGCTGCGCCTCGGCGGACGAGGTGGTCACCCTGCGCGTGAATTCGCCGAGATCGTAGTAGGCGGCCGTCATGTCGGTCACTCCGTTCAGGCAGTCTCACGTGCTCAGGGCGGCAGTGGTCGGTGGGGTGACTCTAGGAGAGGAAGCAGCGGGGGCGCTGTTACTCGATCGGGGACTGTTCACAAGAGGGGGATGACGGCATCAAGTGTGGGCGCGGCCAGGGCGGGCTCGTCGTTGAGGCCGTCCCGGCCTCGGCGGCGAGGTGTGCGGCGGCCAGGCGCCGGTCAGGAGCGGCGATACCGAGCAGTCCTGACCTCGTCGTCCCGCTCCTTCGCGACGGGGAGCGGTTCGCCGGTGATGCTCGCCTGATCCACGTCGCTCGCCCCAGGGCTTCCCAGCCCGGTTCCCAGCCGCCCGTGACGTACGGCTTCGCCCGTTCGACCTGCTTGGGCGTGAGGACGTCATCGCGGGTCCTTGGGGCGGAGGTACGATGCCTCCGCCCCACAGGAACAGTGCAGACTACTTCACGCCTTCAGGTGCAGGCCGGGGTCAGCGGAGCTTGTCCTTCGCCTTGTAGTAGGCGCCGCCGAACGGCAGGAACCAGGCGGTGCCGTTGTAGAAGGGGACCGGGACCTTGGGGAAGCCGAGGCCGCGCAGCGGGTTGGCCTCCGGGCGGCCGTCCATCATCTCGGCGACCGCGCGGCCCATGTAGGTGGCCATCTGGACGCCGTGGCCGCAGTAGCCCATGGAGTAGTAGAGGCCGTTCGCCTCGCCCGCGTGCGGGATGCGGTCCCAGGAGAAACCGACCATGCCGCCCCACACGTAGTCGATCCGCACCCCGGCGAGCTGCGGGAAGATCTCGGTCATCTCCCGCTTCAGGATGTCGCCGCTCTTGACGTCGGAGGCCGGGTCGGACGGCGCGAACCGGGCCCGGCCGCCGAAGGCGAGACGGTTGTCGGGAGTGAGGCGGATGTAGTGGCCGATGTTCTTGGAGTCGACCACCAGGCGGCCGTTCGGGATCAGTGCCTTGGCACGCTCCTCGCCGAGCGGCTCGGTGACGATGATGAAGCTGCCGACGTTGATCAGCCGCTTGCGGAACCACGGCATCGACTTGTCGGTGTAGGCGTCGGTCGCGGCCATGACCTGCTTGGCGCGGACGGTACCGTGCGGCGTCTCGACCACGAAACCGCCACCGGGCAGCCGGGTGAGGCCGGTGGCCGCGTTGCGCTCGTGGATCTCCGCGCCGGCCCGTTCGGCGGCCTCGGCAAGGCCGTACACGTACTTTCCGACGTGCAGAGCGGCGCTCAGCGGGTCGAGCAGGGCGCCGTGGTAGTAGTCCGAGCCCAGTTCGGACTTGAGCTCACTCCGGGTCAGGAGGTGGGTCTCGTGGCCGAAGTTGTCAGCCAGGTCGCGCTGGGTGGCCCGCATCGACTCGAAGTGCTGCGGTTTGAAAGCGACTCCGAGCCGGCCGGCGCGGTGGAAGTCGCAGTCGATGCGCTCGGTCCGTGTGATCTCCTCGACCACGTCGACGGCCTCGCGGAAGGAGTCGTACAGCTCGCGGGCGCGCTCCTGGCCGTAGCGCTTGCGGGCCTCGCCGACACCGATGGTGAGGCCCTGGGTGCACATACTGCCGTTGCGCCCGGAGGCGCCCGAGCCGACCTTGTCCTTCTCGACGAGGATGACCCGGGCTCCCTTGCGGGCGGTGTGGTAGGCGGTGGACAGGCCGGTGAGGCCGCCGCCGATGACCACCACGTCCGCCTCGTCCGGCAGGTCCTTTCCGGAACGGTCGGGCAGGGCGGGGGCGGTGTCGAGCCAGTAGGGGATCTGCTTCATGGCGTGCGTTCTCACATCCGTACGAGGGTTCAGCAGCCGAGGAGCTTCGGCAGGCCCGTCATGTCGGTCAGCTCGTCGTACGGCTGGTAGTCGGCGCTGCCCTTGCGGCCGTAGCGGTTGATCCACACCCGGCGCTTCAGGCCGAGGTCGCGGGTGGGGATGTGGTCGTACTCCCAGCCCTGGGCGGTGTGGATGACCTGGGAAGGCTCGACGCCCATGGTCTTGAAGGCGTGCTCGAAGGTCTGCCGATCAGGCTTGTAGGCGCCTGCCTGCTGGGCGGTGATGACGTGGTCGAAGTCGACGCCGATGTTCTTGACGTTCTGCGCGATCAGGTCGTCGTCGGTATTGGAGATGATGGCGATCTCGTACTTCGTCTTCAGCTTCCGCAGTGCGTCCGGGACCTCCGGGAAAGGCCCGAACGTGGGGACGGCCCCGACCAGGGCGTCGCCGTCGGACTCGCGGTACTCCAGGCCGTGCAGGCGCATGGCGTTGCGCAGGCTGGAGTGCAGGACCTCGTGGTAGGGGCGGTAGGCCTCCAGGACGGCCTGGAAGCGCATGACGCGAAAGTCGTCGAGGAACTCGTCGACGTCCAGGTTGTCCAGGTCCAGCCGGTCCTGGAGGACCTTCAGGGTGGTGGGGCCGAGCTGGAAGTCGACCAGGGTGCCATAGGCGTCGAAGGTGACGATCTCTCGCATGATGTCCAGCCTCACTTCGCTTGACTACAAGGGGTGGTGGTTTCAGACGACGCGTTCACCGGGGGTGACGATCGCGTCCAGTGCGGCCAGGTCGGCCGCGTCGGGGATCCATTCGGCCGCCGCCGCGTTGGCGGTGACCTGGTCGGGGTTCATGGCACCGCAGATGACGGAGCCGACCGCGGGGAGTGCGGCCAGTGAGCCGACGGCCACCTGGAGGAGGGTCAGGCCGCGCTCGGCGCCGTAGGAGGTGAGTGCCTCGACCTTGTCGAGGGCTGCATCGGTGAGCCAGCCCTGCCGCCAGGAGAGCCTGCTGCCGGGCGGGGGCTCCTCGCCGCGCCGGTACTTGCCGCTGAGCAGGCCGTTGGCCAGCGGGTAGTAGGGCAGCAGGCCCATGCCGTGGCTGAGGCAGGCGGGGATCAGGTCGTTCTCCACGCTCCGGTCGAGCAGGTGGTAGCGGGCCTGGGTGGAGACGAAGGCGCCGGTGAGCTGCTCGGGCGGGAGGTTGGAGCAGCCGATATGCCGGATCTTGCCCTCGTCGACCAGTTCCTGGAGGGTGGCGACCGTCTCCTCCAGCGGGGTGAGGCCGTCCGGCTCGTGGTACTGGTACAGGTCGATCCGGTCGGTGCCGAGCCGGCGCAGGGAGGACTCGACGGCGTACCGGATGTAGGGGCGGGCGCCGCGCCGGCCGTACCCGTCGGCCTCGGGGCCCATCTCCATGCCGAACTTGGTGGCGAGGACGACGTCGTCACGGCGGCCTTTGAGTGCGGCGCCGAGGAGCCGTTCGCCGTCGCCCCGGGCGCCGCCGCTCTCGCCGAACCCGCCGTACATGTCGGCGGTGTCGAACAGGGTGATCCCGGCGTCGAGGGCGGCGTGGACGACGGCCCGTGTGCCGTCCTCGTCGAGGCGGGAGCCGAAGTTGTTGCCTCCGACACCGACGACCGAGACCTCGGGGCCGCGTTCGCCCAGAGTGCGGTACCTCATGATTGGTCTTCCCTCGTGGTGGTCATGATCGGTCTGCGAATCCGATGCAGACGTTCTTGGTCTGCGTGTAGCTGGCGAGGGCCTCCAGGCCCTTCTCCCGGCCCCAGCCGCTGTGCTTGTAGCCGCCGAAGGGCAGCTCGATGCCGGTACCGGCGTTGGTGACGTTGACGTAGACCTGTCCGGCCCGGATGCCCTCGGCCAGCCGCATCGCCTTGTCGATGTCGCGGGTCCAGACGTACGAGGACAGGCCGTAGGGGCTGTCGTTGGCGATCTTCAGGGCGTCGTCCGCGTCGTCGAAATCGATGACGGTGACGACGGGGCCGAAGATCTCCTCGCGGGCGCACCGGGACTGGTTGGTGAGGCTGGTGAGGACGGTCGGCTCGATGTAGTAGCCGTCCGCCAGTTCGGGGGCGGAGGGGGCGCCGCCGCCGACCCGCGCCACCGCGCCTTCCTGCCGGGCCAGTTCCAGATAGCCCAGCACACGGTCGCGCTGCCGGGCGGCGACCAACGGGCCGACGTCCGGGTCCGTGAGGCCGGGCCCGACCCGCAGAGCGGCGATCCGCTCGACCAGCCGGTCCAGGAAGTCCTCTGCGCCGCGCTGGAGGAGCAGCCGTGTCCCGGCGGAGCACATCTGGCCGGCGTTGCTGAACGACCAGCCGAGGATCGCGCTGACCGCCAGGTCGAAGTCGGCGTCGGCGAAGACGACGAACGGTGACTTGCCGCCGAGCTCCGTCACGGAGGGCACCACGTTGGCGGCGGCGGCCTGGGCGACCTTGATGCCGGTCGGGACCGAGCCGGTGAAGGTCACCTGGTCGATGCCGGGGTGCCCGGCGAGGGCCGCGCCGGTCTCGCCGTCGCCGGGTACGACGTTCAGCACGCCGGGCGGCAGCCCGCATTCCAGGGCGATGCGTGCGACCTCCAGCGGAGTGAGCGGCGCCTCCGGGGAGGGCTTGAGCACCACCGTGCAGCCCGCCGCCAGTGCGGGGCGGAGCCCCGCGCGGTGTTCTGGAGGGGGTAGTTGAACGGGATGATCTGGCCGGAGACGCCGATCGGTTCGCGGAGGGTGTAGTCGATCAGGCCGGGGCCGAGGGGATCGTCGTGCCGCCGAGCTTGTCGGCGGTGCCCGCGTAGAACTCGAAGTAGCGGGCGGCGGACTCGACATCGGCCTTGGCCTGACGGAGCGGCTTGCCGACGTCCTGGCACTCCAGGCGGGCCAGCCGGTCACCCTCGCGCCGGATCGCCTCCGCGATGCGGGTGAGCAGCCTGCCCCGGTCGGCGGGGCGCATCCCGGCCCACTCTGCTGCCGTGAAGGCCGCACGGGCCGCCGCCACCGCCCGGTCGACATCCGCCTGTCCGGCCAGCGCCACCTCGGCGATGGCCGACCCGTCGGACGGGTCGAGGACCGTGAAACTGCGGCCGTCGGCGGCGGGGGCCGGCTTGCCGTCGATCAGCAGCAGCTCGGTCGGCGGGAGTTCGCCGCTCATGGCTGGATCTCCCCCTGCACCTCACCGAAGATGACGACCTCGTCGCCGGGACGGACGGTGCGGATCCGGCGGACCCAGAGCACGATGCCCTCCTGCGGGGCGCGGACCTCCTCCAGCGTGTTGCCGTAGTGGTCGACGATGTGGGCGATCAGGTCGCCTTCCTTGCAGTTCTCGCCCGGCTCGGTGTGGCCGAGGAAGAAGCCGCCCGCGGCGGACCGGGCGAACGTACCGGAGACGGCCGTGTAGCTGTCGCGGAGTTCCGCATCACCGTCGATCATGCCGAGCTGGCGCATCACGTTGCTGATCGAGTGCATGTGCAGTGCGACGTTCTGCTCGCGGTAGGTTCCGCCGCCGGCCTCGATGGTGATGGCGGGCTTGCCGGCCGCGAGGGTGGGGTGGCGGACCGTGCCGCCCCACTTGCCCCCCTTCCAGACCAGCTCGTGACCGGCGGCCAGAGCGAGGTCCGTCGCCAGGTCCTCGTAGCCGCCCTGGAGGATGACCAGCGGAGCGATCTCGCCGAATGTGCCGCCGGTGTGCAGGTCGACCAGGGCGTCGATGGAGGGGACGACCTGCTCGACGAAGGTGGCGGCCAGGCGCAGGGAGTACGAGCCGTCAGCGTCACCGGGGAAGATGCGGTTGAGGTTGAGGTGGTCCAGACCGCTGGTGCGGGCGGCCGCCTCGAAGGCGGGGGTGTTCATGCAGGGGATGCCGACGAGGGTGCCGCGCAGGGTGGCCGGGTCGATCTCGGCGAGGACGCGTCGGATGGCCTCCTGCCCGTCGTACTCGTCGCCGTGCACACCGGCGTCCACGCACAGGACCGGGCCTTCCCGGTACCGTTGACGACGATCAGCGGGATGCCGAGCTCCACGCCGTAGCTGCTGGTACCGACCGGGATCAGACCCTGGGCGCGCTCGCCGGGGGCGACGGTCAGGGGGCCGATGGAGTACATGTGGTTCCTTTCCAGAACGTGTGTCACAGGCGGGTGGAGGCCTCGTCGAGAGTGGCCGAGATGATGTCGGCGATACGGTCCAGCAGCGCACGGTCGCTGATCAGTGGGGGCGCGATCTGTACCAGGGGGGCGGCCCGGTTGTAGACGCGGGCGAGCAACCCGGCCTCGCGCAGGCGGCGCGGAATCAGGTCGGCGACGAGCGCGGCCCGGGCCGGGTCGCTGAAGCCGCCGCCGTCGAGATCGCCGACGAGCTCGACGGCGTAGAAGAAGCCCGTTCCGCGGACGTCGCCGACGATCGGCAGCTCGGACAGGGACGCCATGCGCCGAGCCAGGTGGTCCTGGTGGCCGCGGACGTTGTCCAGGATCCGGTCCCGTTCCATGATGTCGAGGCTGCGCAGGGCGATGGCCGCGCTCAGCGGGTGGCCGCTGAAGGTGTAGCCGTGGTTGAGGACTTCACCGGGCCGGTTGATGACCTCGGCGACGCGGTCCGATACCAGGGTCGCGCCCATCGGGGCGTAGCCGGCGGTGATGCCCTTGGCGACGGTGACGATGTCGGGGCGGGCGCCGTAGCACTCGCCGCCGAACCACTCCCCGAGCCGGCCGAAGGCGGTGATCACTTCGTCGGCGATGAGCAGGAACCCGTACTGGTCCGCGAGCCGGCGCAGGCCCTCCCAGTAACCGGTGGGCGGGGTGATGCAACCGCCGCGGTTCTGCACCGGTTCCGCTATGAGCATCGCGATGCTCTCCGGCCCGGCCGCGAGGACGGTGGCCTCGACGTCGGCGAGCAGGTACTGGGTGAAGGCCGCCTCGTCCAGCGGCTGTTCCAGGGCCGTGCGGTTGGTGTTCGCGACGAAGAGGGTCTCCACGGCGGGTGGCCCGTACGGGTCGGTGAGGCCGGGATCGTCGGTGAAGGACAGCGCACCGAGGGTGAGACCGTGGTAGGCGCCGCGCCGGGCGATCGCCTTGGTCCGGCCGGGCTCGCCGCGCAGGGTGTGGTACCTGCGGGCGATCTTCCAGGCGGTCTCGACGGCCTCGGCGCCGCCACCGCTGAAGAAGACATGCTCGATGCCGTCGGGGGCCAGGGTGGCCAGGCGCTCCGCGAGTGCCAGGCCGGTGGGGTGCGCGGACTCCGACCACAGGGGGCTGTAGCACAGTTCGCGCAGTTGCTTCTCGGCCGCCTCGGCGATCTCCTCGGCGTAGGAGTAGCCGATCTGGCAGCAGTACAGCCCGGACAGGCCGTCGATGTAGCGGTTGCCGGCCGCGTCGTCGACGTAGGGGCCCTCACCATGGCTCACGACGAACAGGCCTTTGCCTGGCTTCGCGAGCGAGCCGTTGGCGGTCATGTTCAGCAGCAGGTGCCGCTGAGCGGTTCTGGTCATGCCTTCTCACCTCCGGGTGTGGCGATCGCCGTCGCCGTCTCGACGGACAGCAGGGCGTCCTGCCTCCCGGAGCCGAGCCAGCGCACCAGGGCCACGAGTGCCAGGGCGAAGGTCGCGAAGGCGATGAGAATCGCGCTGATCGCGGTCACACTGGGGTCGATGTCGAAGGTCAGGGAGTTGTAGATCCGCACCGGCAGGGTGACGGTGTCGACCGAGGACAGGAACTGCGAGATGTAGAACTCGTCGAAGCTGGTGATGAAGGAGAAGACCGCTGCCGCGATCATTCCGGGGGCGGCGAGGGGAAGGTGATCCGCCTGGCGATGGTCAGGCGGCCGGCGCCCATGCTCGCGGCGGCGTCCTCCAGCCGTTCGTCGATCCCGCGCAGAGTCGCCACCAGGATGAGTACCGCGATCGGCGAGGCCAGCACGGTGTGCCCCAGGGCGATCGCGATCGGGCTGCCCAGCATCGCGGCCGGCTCGAAGAGCAGGAACAGGCCCAAGGCGGTGACGATTTGCGGAATGACCAGCGGTCCGAGGACCAGGGCGTAGACAGCGGAGCGCAAGGGCAGGTCGCTGCGGGTCAGCGCGGTCGCCGCGGTCACTCCGATGATCAGAGAGAACACGGTGCTCAGGGTGGCGACGAGTGCGCTCAGCGACAGTGCGGCCGGCCACTTGCTGCCGTCGGCGAACAGCGCCTTGTACCACTGGAACGTCCATGTCTCCGGCGGGAACGCGGAGAAGGCGTTTCCGCTGAACGAGGTGACGAGGATGACGGCGATCGGCAGTGCGAGGAACAGCAGGATCACGGTGGCCATGGCGGTCAGCGCTACCCGCCCGACGAGGCTGCTGCGCAGTTCCATCATGACGCGCTCCTCTTCTTCCGGCTGGCGCCGAGGGAGCTGACGAGCTTGACCAGCAGCAGCCCCGCGAAGGTCAGCAGCAGCAGGATCACGCCCTCGGCGGCCGCTCCGTTCCACTGGTTCTGCTTCATCACCTGCTGGTTGATGAGGGAGGCGATCATCGTTTGCTTGGGACCGCCCATGAGGGCCGGAGTGATGTAGTAGCCCAGCGAGAGGATGAAGCTGAGCAGTCCGGCGCTGGCGAGTCCGGGGGCGAGCAGGGGCAGATAGACCCGGAGGAAAATGGTCACACGTCCCGCGCCCATGCTGGCCGCGGCGGCGAGCAGCCGCCGGTCCACGCCGCGCATCACTCCGTACAGCAGCAGCACCGTGTACGGCAGCATCACGGACGTGGTGCCGATGACCACGCCGATCTCGTTGTAGAGCAGTTGGTACGGCGCGCCGGGGACCCACAGATGGGCCAGGGCCTGGTTCACCAGGCCCTGGTCGCCGAGCATGATGATCCAGCCGTAGGTGCGTACCAGGGCGCTGATGAAGTGCGGGACGACGACGATCAGCATGGCGAGCCCGGCCCACAGGGGCTTCAGCCGAGTGATCGCGTTGGCCAGGAGGAAACCGAAGACGAGGCTGAACAGCGCCGTCTCGGCGGAGATCCGGATCGTGGTGAACAGGACGGAGAGGTTGACGCCCGTCAGCGCGTCGGCGTACCAGTGCAGCGTCAGCGATCCGTCGGTGCTCTTCAGGCTGAGGAACAGCGTGCTGAAGATCGGGTAGACGAACAGCACCAGCAGGTACACGACGACCGGGAGGGCGTAGAGGATCCCTGCCCGGGTCCTGCGGGAGGCCAGCAGTCTGCGCGGCCGGGCAGGTGCCGGGGCGGTTCCGGTGAGGGTGGCCATGGTTCCCTCACCCGCCCTGTTCGGTGGGGAACAGGTTGACATCGTCCGGGTCGGCGGTGATCCCGACCCGCTCGCCGGTGACGGGCCCGCGGCCGGCCGGTACCTCGAGGCGCAGCAGCGAAGCGTCACCGCCATCGACTCGCACGCCCGCACGGACGAGGGTGCCCACGTACGTGGCGGTCTCCACCGTTCCCGTACAGAAGCCCTCGTCCGCGGCGCAGGCCCGTATCCGGCCCGGCTGGACGGCTACCGTGACCGGGGTGCCGGAGGCCAGGTCGTGGCGTCGCGCATTCAGCAGGCTGCCGGACTGGTCGAGGCGGACCACGGTGTGCTCGCCGGTGTTCTGCAGGACGCGGCCGGGCAGGAAGTTGGCCGCGCCGAGGAAGTCGGCGACGAAGGGGGTCTTCGGCCGCTCGAACAGCTCCCTGGGCGTGTCGAACTGCTCAATGAGGCCGTCGCGCATCACCGCGATGCGGTCGGACATAACGAGCGCCTCCTCCTGATCGTGCGTCACATAGATGACGGTCAGGCCGAGTTCCTGCTGAATGGCCTTGATCTCCACCTGGAGCTGATCACGGAGTTTCTTGTCCAGCGCGCCGAGCGGCTCGTCCATGAGGATGACCGGCGGGCGGTAGACCAGCGCCCGGCACAGGGCCACGCGCTGCTGCTGCCCGCCGGACAGCTCGCGCGGCTTGCGGCCGCCGAAGCCGGACAGGCCCGCGATCTCCAGGGTCTCCCCCACTCGCCGGCGGATCTCGTCCTTCGGTACTCCGCGCAGCGTGAGGGGGAAAGCGACGTTCTCGTGGACGGTCATGTGCGGGAAGAGCAGGTACTGCTGAAAGACGAAGCCGAGTCCCCGTTTCTGAGGGGCGAGTCGTGTGACGTCGCGGTCCCCCACGGTGATCGTGCCGGAGTCCGGCTCGCAGAACCCTGCGATCATCATCAGGGTCGTGGTCTTGCCCGACCCGGAGGCTCCGAGGAAGGTGACGAACTCCCCGGCGGCGATCTCCATGGACGCCTCGTCGACGGCGACGACGTCCCCATATGTCTTGCGCACACTCACCACCGACAGCGATTTGCCGGTCGCGGTGGCCGGCCTGCCGCCGGCCACCGTGATGGACGGTGTGGCCACACCGAATTCAGTCACGAGCCCACTCCAGCCAGCGCTTGGTCACGGCGGCTTCGTTCTTGAGCCACCAGTCGATATCGGCGTCGAAGCCCTTGTCGTAGTACTGCGGCGCACCGGCGAGTCCGGAGACCTCTTTCTCGGTGAGCTTGTTGTACGCCGCCAGCGACGACGGGTTCGTCGGGTAGGTCTTGGCCAGGGTGGCCTGGACCTCCGGGCGCAGCCCGTAGTCGAGGAGCTTGTAGGCGGCGTCCACGTTCGCCGCGCCCTTCGCGATGGCGTATCCCTGGAACTGCCGGCGGGCACCGTTCAGCTGGGCGGCGACCGGGACGCCCTGCTTCGTGAGGTCGGCGAGGCGGCCGTGCCACACGGTGGCCATCGTGACCTCCTCGCGGCTGAGGAGTACCCCGGGCAGCGGGCCGCTGTCCCAGAACTTCTTGATGTCGGGCCGGAGCCGGGTCAGTGCCTTGAAGGCGCGGTCCAGGTCGAGCGGGTACAGCTTGTCCAGCGGGACGCCGTCGGCGAGCAGCGCGAACTCCAGCTCGGGCAGGTCGGCGTCCGGGTTGCACATCGAGCGGCTGCCGTCGAACGCCTTGGTGTCCCAGAAGTCCGCCCAGGACTTCGGCTTCCGTCCTCCGAAGGCATCGGTGCGGTAGGCCATGCACTGGGCGTAGAAGCTGTTCGCGACGGAGTGGTCGGTGATCTGGGAGTCGGAGATCCTCGCGGTCTTCAGGCTCTTGAGCCGGTCGGTGTCCAGGGCCTCCAGGACGCCCTGGCCCGCGAACTTGGCGTGATCCATCATCGAGTTGTCGATGAGGTCGAACTGGGGCGGCCCTGCTTGAGCTGGGCCAGCATCTGGGTGCCCTGGAGGTTGGCCACCCGTACCTCGATGCCTGTCTCCTGGGTGAACGGCGTGTAGACGGCCTTCTGCAGGGCTTCACCGTAGGCGCCGCCACTGTCGCGGACGGTCACCGACTTGCCGCCCTTGCCGCCACCGCCGTCGGCTGCGGCGGTGCGGCTGGTGCCCGTGCCACAGGCGGCGAGGGAGGGCAGTGTCGCGAGGGCGGCCAGACCGCCGGCTCCCCGAAGGAGCGCTCTGCGGCCGATCATGTGATCTCTCATGACAAATCTCCTGAAATCGGTGCGTGGATACCAGCTCGGGGGTGAGGGGGTGGGTTTCAGGGGGCGGGCCGCGCTAGGTGTGCGGCACGGCGATGGCGGCGAGTTCCGCGCCGGAGGCGACCGTGAGCCCGTTCATGCCGTAGAGGATGCGCCCGGTGGCAGCGGCGGTGATCTTGTGTTCGCTGCCGTCGGCAGGGTCGATGACGCGCCCGATGGTCTGCCCCTCGGTCACTTCGTCACCGGTGGTCGCGTCGGGGTACCACAGACCCGTGGCCGGGGAC
The DNA here is from genome assembly GCA_018195615.1 of Streptomyces tuirus. GTDB lineage: Bacteria > Actinomycetota > Actinomycetes > Streptomycetales > Streptomycetaceae > Streptomyces > Streptomyces tuirus_A. The sequence continues at coordinate 1,440,978 of JAGTPG010000002.1, forward strand.
TCGACAGCGCCGGTCCAGACCCATTCGCGGGGCTGAACCGTCACCGGTGCGACGTGCTGCGACTCTTCGACGACGCCCAGGTGGTGCAGGAGCCGGTAGAGGCCGTCGAGCAGGTTCCGGGTCCGGGCGGGATCCCGTTCGCCGAGCTGACCGGACTCGATGAGGATGGCCGGGATGCCCAGTCGGGCCGCGGCGGCATGGCTGTTGCCGCCCTCGGCGTTTCGGCCGAACAGGACCCGCTCGTAGCCGACGGCGTGGGCCATCGCCCGGGTCCTGCCGTCCAGTTCCTCGTCGGAGGTCAGCCGGTAGCCGACGAAGTCGAGCAGGGTCTCGTCGATGCCGCCGCTGTGCAGGTCGGCGTAGGCGTCGGCACCGGCGATGACGTGCTCGAAGAGCCAGGCCGCCAGCCGCTCGGTGGGCCCTCCCCCGTGTCTCCGGGAAGACGCGGTTGATGTTGACGTCGTCCAGCGGGGACTTGCCGAGGCGGCCGTCGTACACGGCCGGCGGGTTGGCGACGGGGCAGATCACCACCTGACCCGCGCTCTCCTCCGGCTCCAGGAATCCGGCCAGGCGGGTGGCCGCGTCGATGCCGACGAACTCGCCGCCGTGGACGCCGCCGGTGATGACGACCCGCGGGCCGGGTCGGGAGCCGTTGACGAGGACCAGGGGGATGTCGACGGTGGTGATGCCGAGGTCCACGGGTATCGTGCCCCGGGTCTTGCCACCCGGTTCGGCCCGCAGGGGTCCGATGGTCAGTGTCATGTCGTACCTCGTTCAGGCCGCGGTGCGGCCGAGTGTGCTGATGAAGTCGATCGGCTGGGAGGTGCGGCCCTCCAGGGCGAGGTCTGCCGCGATGTCGCCCATGGCGGGCGAGAGTTTGAGGCCCTGGCCCGAGAAGCCGGCCGGCAGGATGATGTCGTCGTAGGTCGGCAGCGGGCCGACCAGTGGGCGGGTGCTGTCGGTGTAGCCCTCCATGTGGACGGAGAGCCGTACCGGGTCTGGGTTCAGGCCGGGCAGGTGGCGCCGCACGATCCGGGTGAAGGTCTCCAGTTCCTCCGGTGCGACGGTCCGCTCCAGTCGGTTCGGGTCGTCCACGGGGCGGTGGTTCGCCTGGGACAAGCCGAGCTTGACGGCGAGTCCGTCGGGTGACGGGACGCCGTAGAAGAACGTGGGGCCGGTCCGGCAGAACGAGGGCTGCTCCTCGCCGTCCCGGTGGTCGTCGGTGAGCAGGTACCAAGCGCTGATCGCCCGGAAGACGTTCACCTGCCACGGCAGGTCCGCCAGCAGGTCGCCCGCCCAGGGGCCCGGGGTGGCCACGGCGGCGTCGAAGCGCTCCGTGTCGGTGTCCGTGCGGATCTCCACGCCTCCCCGGCCACCGCGTCGACCCCCCGCACCGGCGTGTAGCGGCGGATGCGGGCGCCCAGTTCCTCGGCGCGGCGGGCCGCGGTCCGGACGGTCAGCTCCGCGCGGATGAAGCCCGCGTACCGGTCGAGGAGGACCAGGTCGCCTGCGTCGACGCGGTGCAGGGGGAATCGCTTGGCGACGGCCTCGGCGTCGAGCACCTCGTGGTCGAGGTCGTGCTCGGCCGCGACGTTCAGCGCCCGGTGCATCTGGGGGTCGTCCGCGGGCCCTATGAACAGGCAGCCGGTCAGCCGCCGCAGTTCCCGGCCGGTCTCCGCCTGCAACTGCTTCCAGAGGGCATCGGCGTGGCGGACGAGCGGCACGTACCGGCCGTCGTCGGTGTGCGCGCTGCGGAAGACGCGGGTCTCACCGCCGGCGGCACTGCGGTCATGGCCGGGGCGAACCGGTCGTAGGCGACGACCTCGGCACCCCTCGCCGCCAGCCGCCAGGCGGCCTGGCTGCCGACCGTGCCGGTACCGACGACGGCGACGCGTTTCCTCGCGGCCATGTGGCTCTCCTCGGGTCAGGCCGCGGTGCGGCCGACGGTGGACACGAAGTCGACGGGCTGGGAGGAGGTGCCGTCCAGCGCCAGGTCGGCGGCGACGTCGCCGAATGCGGGCGACAGTTTGAAGCCGTGGCCGGAGAAGCCGGCGAGCAGTACGACGTTGTCGGCGCCGGGAAGAGGACCGACCAGCGGGCGGCTGCTCTCGGTGTAGCCCTCCATGTAGACGGAGAGGCGCGTCGGGTCCGGGTGCAATTCGGGCAGGTGGCGGCGGAGCAGCTCGGTGAAGATGTCCAGTTCCCCGGGCTGCACCGTCCGGTCCAGCTCGTTCGGATCACCGGCCGGGCGGTGCAGGGCCCGGGAGAGGCCGAGCTTGACGGAGACGCCGTCCGGGGAGGGCAGGCCGTAGCAGTGGGTGGGAGAGGTGCGGATGAACGCCGGACGCTCCTCGCCGAACCAGGCGTCGGTGGTGGGCACGTACCAGGCGCTGATCAGGCGGCGGATGTCAACCTCCCACGGCAGGTCGGGGAGCAGGTCGTTCACCCACGGGCCGACGGTGACGACGACCGCGTCGAAGCGCTCGGCGTCGTCGTCGGTGCGGATCTCCACGCCGTTGCCGACGGGGGTGATCTCGCGGACCGGTGTGTAGCGGTGGATGCGGGCGCCCAGTTGTTCTGCCCGGCGGGCCGCGGTCTGGACGGTCAGCTCGGGCCGGATGAAGCCGGCCCGGCGGTCGAGCACGGCGGCGTCGCCGTCCTCCAGCCGGTACTGCGGAAAGCGCTTGGCCATCGCGTCGGCGTCGAGGATCTCGTGGTCGAGGTCGTGCTCGGCGATGGACTGCAGGACGGTGGCCATCTGCTGGTGCTCCGTCGGGCCCATCAGCAGGCACCCGGTCAGGCGGCGCAGTTCTCGGCCGGTCTCCTGCTGAAGCTGCTCCCACAGGGCGTCGGCGTGCTTGAGGAGCGGAACGTACCGGGAGTCCTCGAAGTGCGCGCTGCGGAAGATCCGGGTCTCACCGCCGGCGGCACTGCGGTCGTGGCCGGGGCGAACCGGTCGTAGGCGACGACCTCGGCACCCCTCGCCGCCAGCCGCCAGGCGGCCTGGCTGCCCATCGTTCCGACGCCGACGACGGCGACACGCTTCCTGACAGACACAGCGGTTTCCTTTCGTCTCGCGGACTGGACGCCGGGCACCCGACATGCGGATTCGTGGATTCCGGATGCGCGGACAGCTGGAGATTGCCCGATTTGGACCTTTCGAGAGGCGACTTCAAGCCACCTTCCGTTCGCCCGTTCCACTGAGCGGCACGGTGTGCTACTCTTCGGCACGAGGAACAATGACAGCGGCCTCGGAGGGAGTCAAGAGGTGTTGTCAGAGGAAATGCACAATTAACGGGGGGCAACCGCATGGAAGTCAGAAGCGTCACCAGGGCCCTGCAGATCCTGGAAGCGGTCGCGCAGCACCAGCCGGTGACGGTCGGAGAACTGAGCAAGCTCCTGGGGCTGCCCAAGTCGACCGTCCAGCGCACACTGCTCACCCTGAACGAAGCCGGGTGGCTGCGAGCCAACCGCAAGGACACCACCCGCTGGGACATCGGCGCGCGGGTGCTCGCCGTCCGACCGGCGGCCTTGCAGGGCTCGAGCCTGTTCGCCGCCGCACGCGAGCCCATGATCCGACTCCGGGACACACTGAACGAGACAATCCACCTGTCGGTGCCGGACGGACTGCAGGGCGCTGTGATCGTGGACCGGGTGGACTGCACCCACGCGCTCCGGATCGTCTTCGCCATCGGTGACATATCGCCCCTGCATGCGACCGCCTCGGGGCGCGCGATCCTCGCGCATCTGCCGACGGCGGACGTCGATGAGGTTGTCAGTCGCGGCCTGGAGCGTTTCAGCGATGCCACGCCGACCGATCCCGTTCAGTTGCGCGCCGATCTGGAGCGGGTACGGGCCGACGGATTCTCCGTCAATCGCAACCAGTACCGGCCGGGCGTCTGTGCGGTCGCTGCCCCCATCCTGGATGTGGATGGCACGCCCATCGCGACGATCACCGTCTCCATGCCCGATTCGCGGTACGACGAGGACAAGGCGCCCGACTGGGGCCGACTCGTCGCCGACACAGCCGCGGAGATCACGGGGCGGCGCCAGCTGGGCGCCTGAGCGCAAGCGGCAGCCCGACCCCGGCCTCGCGTCGAGGCGCGGACGCGTTCCTTCTCGACCACTTCCGCGAGGGCCTCCACAAAGCGGTCGAGCTCGCGCTTGCGTGGCTCAACGCCCCCAGGCTCTCGGCGTCCAGCAGCGTGCGCAGCCGAATCCGGTGATCCCGGAGGCGAAAGGGGCGAGCAGCGGCCACGTACGGTCGATGCCTCCCTCGCGGACCACCAGCCTGCCGTTGCCAGCCGCTCGGTCGGCAGGACGCGTCCTGTCCTGTGGGACATGTGGGTCAGCTGCAGCACGCGGGTGCGCGAGGTCAGGACCGCCGCGTACGCGTCAGAGATGGCCTCATCGTTGTCCATGAGGTCGAAGTCGGCGGTGACCACCCGCGAGTTCCGCCTGGTCTCCGAGCTTCCGAGCCACCGTGAAACGCGACAACGCGTGGTCTGTCCAGCCGGAGCGCGATGTTCGGAGGCTGTGTCAACCGGCGCCCTCCGGACCGTGTGTCCAGGCGCTGCCGCGCTCGCCGGGCAAGTTACCTCGATCAGGTGACACCGCACACGCGACTGCAGCCATAGGTTCACGGCATATCTCTCAGAGCAAGGCCCGAGGAGGAAGCGTGAAGCGTGAGGACATAGAGCCCGCCGAGCTCTTCAAGCACCCGTCCTACAAGCGGGTGGTCACCGTCGAGGGCAACATGAAGCTCGTGTGGATCGCGGGCCAGACCCCGACGGACGAGAACTACCAGTGCGTCGCACCCGGCGATTTCAGCGCACAGTATCTGCGGGTCATGGAGTGCCTGGACATCCAGCTCAAGGCGGCCGGTGCCACGTGGGACGACGTGACCTACCGCCGTATCTACGTCCGGATGCCCGAGGACGGTTCGGTGCCGTCGTGGGCCAACGAACCACTGCCGGAGTACGGGACGGTGAATTCCGCCCGCCGAGCACGATGATCGGCGTCACCCGTCTCGGGCACCCGGACTTCCTCGTGGAGATCGACCTCATGGCGGCCGTTCCGGCCGGCGGGACCTCCTGAGCGGCACGTCTCAACGGAGCCGAGGGAGGCAAGCATGAGCACGCAGGTGAAGGAACTGCTGTACACCGGCAGGACGCGTACGACCGGCGTCCTGCAGGCGCGTGCGCGCAGCGCCGACGGCCGACTGGACGTCGAGTTGTCGGCGCCCGGGTCCGGGGGGCGGGGCACCAACCCGGAGCAGATGCTGGCCGCGGGGTGGTCGGCATGTTTCGTCCTGTCGATGAATCTGATCGCCCAGAAGAGGGGACTGTCGCTGCCGGAGGACACGTCCGTCGACGCCGAGGTGGATCTCTGCAACACCGAGGGAAACTACGACGGCCGCTTCTTCATCCGTGCGAGGTTCACGGTCGGCCTGCCCGGCATGGACCAGGGTGTCGCCCGGGAGATCGTGGACGCCGCGCATGACACCTGTCCGTACGCCGAGGCGACTCGTGGGAACGTCGATGTGACCATCACGCTCAGCTGAGCCGCTTGCGAATGGGCCCCCGCGCCATCGGCGCGGGGGCCCATTCGCATAAGAGTGAAGCCGTGGCCTCAGGCCTTGTCGGCCTGGCGGCTGTCGTCCGTCACGAGGGCGTGCAGTTCGTCGCTCGTGACGACGTCCGCGTACTTGAGGTCCATCTCGGCGAGATTGACGCCGTGGCTGAGTCGGGAGCGGTCGAAGCAGCCGTCCTCGACGACGAAGGTGGAGAACCCGTGGGAGTAGGAGTCCACCACGGTGGCACGCACGCACCCGGATGTGGTGGCGCCCACCACGATCACGGTGTCGACGGCGTTCCGGACGAGGTAGGAGACCAGGGGCGTGTCGAAGAAGGCGCTGGCCTTCGGCTTGGCCAGCACCAGCGCCCGCTCCGGCGGCTCGACGGCCTCGGGGATGCGCACGGCGCCGGGAACGTCCATCGACGTGACCGGGCGACCGCGGTCCCCCTTGACCGTGCCGCCGAACGCGCCACCGCCCGGTAGGCCCGTCGTGTAGACGACGGGCCACCAGGCCCGGTCCGCGAGGTCCACGACACGCCGGATCACCGGGACCGCCTGCCAGGCGGCCGGGCCGCACGCCGTCGGGTACGAGGCGGCCGCCTCGGCGAGGGTCTGGCCCTCCTTCCCGGTGAACCCCTCGATGACGTCGACGACGACCAGCGCGGGCCGGGCACCGAAGTCGCTGCGCACGGACCAGTAGTCGCCGTCGTAGGCGTCGCCCCCTTCGAGGTCGGTGAACATCGTCCGCCACCACGGCCGTCCCGCCGCGGAGCTCGTCATGGCCGTTGCTCCTCGTCGTGCGCTGCGGTCACTGCTCACCGAGGATCCGGGCGAGCGAGCGGTGGGGGTCGGGGAGGCGAGTGTGCACCACCTTCTGCTCCAGGTACGACGACAGTTCCTCGGCGGACTCCTCCCGTCCGAGGGAGCTGTTCTTGTAGCCGCCGAACGGCGTCCCGAAGTAGTGCCTACTGGAATCGTTGATCCACACGTACCCGGCGTCCAGGGCGTCGGCGGTCCGGTGGGCCAGGGCCAGGTCGTTGGTCCACACGCTGGCGGTGAGCCCCAGGTCGAGCTCGTTGGCGTGGGCGATCATCCGGTCGTAGTCGTCCCATACGAACACCGACAGGACCGGTCCGAAGATCTCCTCGCGGGCGATCCGCATCGTCGGCGTGACATCGGCGAACAGCGCGGGCTCGACGTAGTTCCCCGCGTCGGGCAGGCCACTCGGCCGGGTGCCGCCGCGGACCAAGGTCGCCCCTTCCTCACGGCCGCTGTCGATGTAGCCCGACACCCGGCTCAGGTGGGCGGCGCTGACCAGCGGGCCGATGTCGGTCGACTCGTCGTAGGCCACGCCCACCCGGTACTGTCCGAGCCGCTCGGCGGCACGGGCGACGAACTCGTCGTACACCCTGGCGTGCACGAGGATGCGGGAGTTCGAGCCGCATGCCTGCCCCTGGCAGATGTCGAGGTTCATTCCGCGCAGGGCGCCCTCGACCGCCAGGTCGACGTCCATGTCGGGGAAGACGACCATGGCGTTCTTGCCGCCCAGTTCCAGGGACACGTGCTTCACCCGGCCGGACTCGGCCGCACGCCGCTGGATGAGCAGGCCGGTGTTGACGGATCCGGTGAACGCCAGGCGCTTGATCTGCCGGTGTGTGACGATCGCGTCTCCCGTCGCGGCGCCGCCGGTCACCACGTTCACGACACCCGGCGGGAACGCCTCACGGAACAGCTCGCCCAGGGCCAGGGTCGACAGGGAGGTCTCCTCCGACGGCTTCAGGACGACGGTGTTGCCCGTGATCAGGGCCGGCAGCGACCGGGTGATCGCGAACATGGCGGGGTGGTTGAACGCGGTGATCCGGCCGACGACGCCGTACGGGCGGTGCGCGGAGTAGTGCAGGCCGCCCGCGTCGGACGGGTAGACCTGGCCCGGCATGGCCTTCATGAGCGCCGGCCAGCCGTCGAGGTACTCGTGGCACAGGTCGATGTCGGCGCGCATGGCGGTGACCGGGTTCCCGCAGTCGAGCGCGTCGAGCATGGCGAGCCGTTCCCGGTTCTCGCGGATGAGCTCCCCGAAGTGCTCGAAGCACGCCGTGCGCCCCGCCACGCCCAGCGCCTCCCACGGCTCGCGGGCCCGGTGGGCGGCGGCCACGGCACGGTCGACGTCGTCGGTGCCCGCCTCGGGGATGCTCGTCAGGGTTTCGCCCGTCGACGGGTCGACCACGCTCCGTGTGGAGTCCGCGTCCGCGCCGACGAGCTCTCCACCGATCAACATGCGGAAGTCGTGCCCGTCGACGTACTGAGACGCGGCGGTCGGCTTCATGACTGAGGACATCGGCGTTTCCTAGGTCACAGAGGGTCTGGTGCGAGTCAGTCAAGCTCGGGATCCGCCATGGGGCAGTCCTCCGAGGGGTACATTCCGAGCGGTCGGGGCAAGGGACGGACGGTCTCCGGGCCTCGTCGATGAGCGCCATGCTCCCGCCACCCGGATCGACCACCTCGCCGGTCCTGCCGGTCATGCGAACCGGCGCCCGCCGTCCGTCCGCATGACCGTGCCGGTGACCACGCCCGACGCCTCCGGGTCCGCCAGGTAGAGGTAGGCGGCCGTGTGGTCCTCGGGACGCGGCGCCTGCCCGAGGAGGGTGCCGCGAGCGATGCGGTCGTCACGGCCCCGCACCCGGTCAGCGGTCTGTGTCTGGTGCAGCGAACTCAGGCCGCCGAACCGGGTGCCGCTGGTGCCCCCGGGTGCCACGGCGTTCACCCGGACATCGGGAGCGAGGTCCGCCGCGAGGTGCTCCACGGCGCCCCGCAGGGCCCACTTCGAGCTGCCGTAGAGCACTCCGCCGCCGACCGGGAAGAACGCCGACTCGGACAGGGTCAGTGTGATCGAACCACGACGGCGTCTCAGCTGGGGCACGGCGGCACGGACGGCGTGCAGCGTGCCCAGCACGTTGATCCGGTACGTCTCGGTCCACGCGGCGTCCAGCTCGGCGGCTGTCAGCTTCCCGAGGCCGGCGTAGTAGTCGAAGACACCGACACAGCAGGTGAGATGGTCCAGCCCTCCTGTCTCGGAGGCCCGCGAGACGGCCTCCTCCAGCACGGCGGGGTCCGTGGCGTCACCGACGAGCACCCGCAGACCAGGACCACCGTCCGTCTGGAGTTCCCGTGCGCGCTCGGCGGACCTCTCCACGGCGAGGACCGCGGCGCCACTCGCCCGGTAGGCCAGCGTCACCGCCCGCCCGATGCCCGAGCCGCCGCCGGTGACCACCACGGACCGGCCCGCCAGGTCCGGGCTCACTGGCCGGGATTTCTCGAGAGGAGCTCGGTGATCAGCTCCGGCTCCTGGAAACTCAGGCAGTCGAGCGCGACCGCGTCGAGCATCACCCGGGTTCCCCGGCGCGGTGACCAGACGTCGAGACGTACACCGTTGCGGGTCTGCACCTTGCGTACGACGACGTCGGCGAACTCGTTGGCGATGACGATGGGCCCGGCGGTGCCCCCGTCCACCGGGTACGTCGACACGTCGCCGACGTCAGGGGGCTCGACCACGGGCGGGTTCTCCGGCTGCATGGTGTTCTCGTTCCTGGCCAGGACGCGAGGGGCGTCAGATGAAAATGGACATGTTGTGCGCGTTGACGAGCGACTGGTCCAGTGCCGCCCAGCGCTTGGCGAGCAGCCAGCCGTGTTCTCCTCGCCGGACGACGTCCTTGCGGAACAGGGAGTAGAGGTCCGGATCGGGGTCGGCGCCCCGGCTGCGGTAGATGAGGACGTTGGAGTTCACCAGGTACTCGTCGGGCGTGCCGGTGGCGTCGACGATCACGTTCGTCACGAAGTGACGTGTCCGCGACGGTGGCTGCTCCGCCCAGGCGAAGTCGGTCTCCAGGCGCCGCACCCGCACTTCGAGGGTCTGCCGGTCCTCGTCGAGGATCCGGGAGGTGGGAGCGAGTTCCCAGTCGGCCAGGCCTTCGCGGGTGACCCGCACCGGTATCTCGTAGCGGATGTCGTCGGCGAGCATCTTTAGCCAGTCCCGGAACCGGCGCTCGTCGAGAGCCAGCGCCTCGCGGTACAGGAACTGCGTGATCTCCCAACAGACGGACTGGTCGGGCGCGCTCGTCATGCCGTTCACACCTCCCCCACCAGGTAGTCGCCCCAGCGAGTCCAGAGATTGCGGAAGTTGGTGTCGTTGACGTACGGCACGACGACGTGTCCGGGCCCGGCGAAGTCCTCGGCCGGTGCGCTGTCCATGCCCATGATGTAGGGGAAGTCGAGGTCGCGGACCATCGTCGAGGCGGCGGATCTGGTGACCTTGGTCCAGTTCTCGAAGTCGTCCTGCTCGAACGTGCCGGCCTGGCCGAACGCCAGGGTGTAGGCGCGGTAGGCCTCGTCCTTGTACTCCTGCGGGGCGTCCTTCGGCACCAGGCACCAGGAGTACATCTCCATGCGTCCCGGACCGACCGGGTGGTACAGCCGCATGGTGACGAACCGCACCCCCGGTTCCCCGGGCACCAGGCTGAAGGGCTGCATGAGGAAGGACAGGTTCGGGAACAGCGTGCCCACCGCGGTGCGCACCCGCGAGAACACTTCGACCTGCTCCGGCGACAGTGCCCCCTTCATGTCGTCGGCGACGCTCTGGGGAAGCCGCCGAACGCCGGGAAGGACGGGCTGTGCCCGAGACCGATGCCGTGGCCGCGGCCGGGGATGCTCGCCGCCCATCCCTGGCTGTGGGTCGACCCGGAGGACGGGAAGTACCCGAGGTTGAAGCCGAACTGGTGCGCCACGGGCGTGTGGTATCCGTCGCCGGCGAAGTTCTCGGCGCAGATCTTCCAGTCCGTGTCAGCGATCCAGTGGTCCGGCGGGCCGTGCACCTCGGCGCCGGCGACTCCCTGCTTGAGGAAGAAGTCGAGGTAGAAGCGGAAGTCGCCGAGGTAGTCGTCCAGTGCGGGCGCCTCGGGGTCCAGGCAGCCGAAGACGAGGCCCTGGTAGGTGTCGACCCGGACACCGACGAGGCTCCAGTCCTTGCGCTTGAGCCGGCCCTCGTAGCCCTCCTTCATGTAGGGCACCCCGATGAGCTCACCGGAGTTCTTGTAGGTCCAGCCGTGGTAGGAGCAGCGGAAGTGGGAGGCGTTGCCCATCTCCGACTTGCACATCACGTTGCCGCGGTGGCGGCACATGTTGAGGTTGGCGTGGATCTGACCGTGCTCGTCGCGCGCCACGATGATGTTGTTGTTCCCGATGTACCGGGTGACGTAGTCACCCGGTGACGGGATCTCCGACGTGTGGGCGAGGAAGCACCAGGCGCGGGGAAACAGCCGCTCCTGCTCAAGGTCGAACAGTTGCTGGTCGTTGAAGGCACGGGCGGGGAAGCGGCCCTCCGCGATGCCTTGTCTGATCTTCCGGATCGAGGATTCCGCCTCGTCCTGTGCGGGTGCTGTCACCGTGGATCACCCCTGGTCGGCCGGCTTGCGCGCGCCGAGCTTGGCGGTGATCTCGTCGGAGATCTGCCGGTAGCGGGCGACGTGCTCCAGCGTGGTCTTGACGTGCTGCTCGGGGACCAGGTCCTCGGTGTAGGGAGGGCGGCACTTGCCGACGTTGATGTAGCCGGCCTCGTTGATCCGGATCTTCTCCAGGGGCACGTTGTACTTGGCGAACTCCATGAAGTCCTGGCCGACGAGGAACGGCTCGTGCGCCCACCGCAGCCGCTCGGTCAGCCAGCGGGCGTCCTCGGTGCGCCCCTGCTGGAGCGCGTCGCGCAGGTGCAGCACCGGGTCGGGACCCATGGCCGTCGTGGAGGACCAGGCCATACCGACGAGCTCCTCGCCGTACATCTCCCACGCCGGGAACCAGTCCGTCTCGATCGACATCAGCGGGAAGGAGGTGCCGGTGTGCGCCATGTCGTTGTGGTATCGGAACCCGACCGAGGCGCCACCGGCGTACTTGACCGCCACGACCTGCGGCAGCTCGACGAGGGTCCGGTACACGCTCCGGGGGATGATGCCGCGGAAGGCCGCGGTGTTGTCGTAGACGACGATCGCCAACTCGGGTACGGCGGTGGCGACGTCGCGGTAGAAGCGCTCCATCACCGGGGCGACCATCTCGCCCCACATCGGCCGGCCGAGCAGGGTGCCGGTGATGCCGAGGTCGGCCAGGTACTTCATCCGGGAGACGGTGTCACGCGTGTTCAGCGTGGTGGCGCCGATGAAGACCGGGAAGTCCGGGTCGACATCGCGCACGGTCTCGGCGACGCAGGCCGCGTAGGCCTTCCACTCCTCCAGGGTGAGGGTCGCCATCTCGCCCAGGGTGCCGTTGAGCGCGATCGCGTCGACGCCGTCGTTGATCAGGGCGCGGATCATCCGCTCGGTCTCGGCCAGGTCGACGGTGTCGACGGCGTCGACGCGCTCGGCGCCGGGCAGTGCGGGGGTGGGGGGTAGGCCATCACGCCGCGCATGTCGCGTCCGGTGACCTTGGGAAGCTTGCTCATGGGAAGTCCTCGTTCTTTCCTGTGTGGATGATGGCGACGCTTTGGTCAGATTGGATGTCAGAGGGATGGAAGGGTGGTCAGAGGCGGGCTGCCGCGACCGCGGTGCCGGTCAGCCAGGCGGGCACCGGCTCGTAGGCGAGGACGTCGAAGCCGGTCCCGGCCGCGCCCGCGGCGACGAGCCAGGTCCGGATCTCGTGGGCCCGTTGCCGGCCCGGTCGATCTCCTCGCGGGTGTAGGCCGTCAGCCTCTGCGGATCGCCCGACTCCAGCCGGGCGATGAAGTCGCGGTCGAAGTCCTCGTTGATGTCGCCGGACTCGGGGAGTCCGACCCAGTGCGACAGTCCGCCGGTGGCCAGTACCACGACCCGCTCCGCGCCGGACTGCTCCTCGACCGCTTTGCGGATCATGCGCCCGAAGTCGTAGCAGCGCTTCGGCGTGGGCCACGGCGGGTTCACGCCGTTCACGATCACGGGCACCAGGGGGTACCTGGACTCGGGGTCGAGGTGCTTGAGCGGGACGCAGAAGTTTTCGTCGAACTCCAGCCCTCCCTCGACCAGCGCGGGGTCGAACTCCGCGTCGAGTGCGGCGGCGTACAGATGACTGCCCAGGGCGGCGGCACCCGGGTAGTGGTGCTGCTCGACGTTCAGGAAGTCGGCCATCTCCGCGGTCACGGGACCGAGGTAGGAGTCGCCGGTGGCGATGGCGAACGCGGGCAGGTTGCCGAGGTGGAAGTTGGTGAAGTGCTCGACCGACACGGCGATCACAGCGTCCGGTTCGAGTTCCTCGATGCGACGGCGTACCGCGCGATAGGCCTGCTCCACCGCGTCCCGGGCGTCCTGCGGCGCGCGTTCCGGCCACCCGGTGATGCCGGGTGAGTGGGACGCCGCGAAGGCGCCGACGATCCGGCCGTTGCTGCTCATCAGGGCTTCTCCCTCGGATCTGGGCGTAGTACGCGGCGCGGTCGACCTCCAGCTGGATGGCGCAGAAATACAGCAGATACGGGTTGACCCCTGCTCGTACATCGACTTGAAGTCGAGGTCCTTCATCCAGGTGCGGAAGTCGCCGTCGATGCCGTACGCGTCGAGCACGTCGTCGGGGTTCGACCGGTAGCGGGCCTTCACGTCCGGGTGCCGGCGGATGTCCCACAGGAGTCGGTGGATCTCGTACATGGCGATCCGGCCTCAGCCGAGCCGGTGGACGAACCAGTCGGACAGGCGGGCCGTCGCGACGGAGAAGTAGTCGTAGCTGCAGTGCAGCGACCCGGCCCCGTCGTAGATGTCGACGGTCACGTCGTCGGTGGTGAGGGCGTCGACGAAGCGCCGCGCTCCGGCGATGTCCATGATGATGTCGTCGGTGCCGTGCATCACGTAGACCGGGATGTCGAGCCTCTCGGCGACGCCGTCCAGGGTGAACTCGGCGAGCTTGCTGCGGGCCTCGGCGTCGTCCTTGGAGCCAGACAGCCACTGCAGCTGCTGCTGCAGGGGCGGGTAGAACTCGTAGAAGTCGGTGAGGATGCTCCAGGTACCGCACCAGGCCGCGACCGCCTTGACCCGCGGCTCGAAGGCCGCCGCCCGCGGGGCGTAGTAGCCGCCGAAGCTGACGCCCGCGAGCCCGATGCGGTCGGCGTCGACGTCCGGGCGCTGTTCCAGGAAGTCGAGTACGGCGGCGACGGGGACCTCGTAGTCGGGCCGGCTGTAGAGCTTCTTGAAGCGCAGCGAGCTGCCACGGCCGGGGGTGTCGACCATGACGACGTTGATGCCTCGGTCCGGGAACTCGGTGCCGCCCAGGAAGTAGAGCTCCTCGGCCCAGGAGTCGGCGCCGCCGAGGAAGAGGACGGTGGGCCGGGGCTTGCCCGAGTTGTCGGGCCGTACGAAGTAGCCGTCCATGGTCGTGCCCTCGAACGGAACCCGGATGCGCTCGATCAGCCCGTCCGTGAGCTCGGCGGCCTTCTGGAAGTTCGCCGTCCCGGTCCGGTAGGCGTGCTCACGGCGCGGGTCGGAGGAGGGGAGGAAGAACTCCGAGTGCCGCCAGTAGCTGCACGACCTCTGCAGAGCCCGTCGTGCGGTGGTGATGTCACCGCGCTCCAGGGCAGCCTCACCGGCCGCTGCGACTTCCTCTGCGGTACGGCTCCACTCGCGCTGCCAGACCTCGCCGTCAGTGGTCGTCCGGCCGATGCGGGCGGCGGTGCGCGCGCACTCGAAGAGGTCGGCGCCACCCACGGCGACCTGCGCGAGCAGACGCATCGTCTGCAGCGACCAGTCCTCGTCCTGGGGAACAGTTCGATGATCGACAGGGCGTCACGGTTCTCGGTCAATGCGGTGCTGGTCATCTGAGTCCTTCGATGGTGAGGTACCTGGTCAGGAACGGTGATGCGGTGGGTCAGGGGGCGACCAGACCCGACCCGACGACGTCGGGGACGGGGGTGCCCTCGGCGATCGCCCGGCGCAGCGTGGCGAGCTGGCGCGGCGCGTTGACGCACACGGCGCCGCTCAGCAGTCCTCGGCGGCCGTACACCGCGACAAGGGTGGTGTCGTTGTCCGTGAGGATCTCGACGTCGTCCTCGGACGTCGGCCTGCCGACGCAGCGCAGCTTGGCGTCGTACTGGTCGGTCCAGAAGAACGGCACCGAGGTGAAGGGGCGCCGCTCGCCGAGCAGGGTCGCGGCCGCGTGGCGGCCCTGTTCGACGGCGTTGGTCCAGTGCTCGACGCGCATCGACTCCCCGGATGTTCCGTTGGTCCATCGGGCGACATCGCCGGCGGCCACCACGCCGGGAACGCTCGTGGCGAGCGTCGGCTCGCACAGGACCCCGTCCCCCACGGCCACCCCGGAACCTGAGAGCCAGGACGTGGCGGCCTCGGCTCCGACGGCGACCAGCAGGGCGTCGGCCACCAGCGTCCGGCCGTCCGTCAGCCGCACCCGGGTGCGATGGCCCGCCTCCTCCAGCCCGGCCACACCCGTGGAACACAGCACACGCACACCGTGGTCCTCGTGCCGACGGAGGAACCAGCGCCCCACCTCGGGGCCCAGGGCCCGGCTCATCGGATAGGGGGCGATGTCGACGACCGTCACGTCGAGACCTCGCCTGCGCGCGGTGGCCGCCGCCTCCATACCGATGAACCCGGCACCGACGACGACCAGATGCCCGCCGTTCCGGAACGACGCGTGGAGGCGTGCGGCATCGTCGACGCCGCGCAAGTCCATGGCCGTGGAGATGCCCGCGGTCATGGCCGGCCTGCGCTGGGACGAACCGGTCGCGATGACCAGGCCGTCGTAGGCGAGGGTCGTGCCATCGTCCAGTACGACGACCCGGTCACGGGTGTCCAGGCCCGAGGCGGCGTGTCCGAGCCGGAGGGTGACGCCCTGTTCGGCGTACCAGTCCGGAGCCCGCAGCGCCAGCTGTTCGGGGTCGATCCCGTCGGCCAGGGCCTCCTTGGACAGGGGCGGACGTGTGTAGGGCAGGTGCGGTTCGGATCCGACGAGGACGAGGTCGCCGTCGAAGCCACGCGCCCGGATCTCCTCCAGCGCGTTGACTCCGGCCAGCGAGCCGCCGACCACCACGATGCGCTTCACGGGGTGCGCTCCTCGAGGCGAATGGCCTGGGCCGGACAGCACCGGGCGGATGCCTCCGCTTTGCTCCTCAGCGCGTCGTCCGGCTCGGTCAGGCGCAGGACCGCCCTGTTGTTCTCTTCGTCGAAGTCCCAGATCTCGGGCGCTTCGATGAGGCAGTTGGCGTACCCCTGGCACTTCGTCGGTTCGAAGATCACATGGACGGACATGGCATTCTTCCTGCTCGCGGGGGCGGATTCGACTGGTGGCGCCTGTGACGGTTCGTCTAGTGACCGGCTGCCGCCAGGTGCGGCATGGCCGGTTCCACCTGGGCGAGGCGCGCCGCCCTCGGGGTGTTGCGGCTGGTCAGGTTGCGCAGCACACCGCTGGTGATCACCGCGGTGATGCCGGGGATGTCCCCGATGGCCAGGGCTCCGAGTGCGTCGTCGGCGGTGGAGCCCCACGGCGCGTCCATCACCACGATGTCCGCGGCGGCGCCGACGGCGATGAAGCCGGCGGGCAGCTCCCAGGTCCGTGCGTTGTTCCCGGTGGCGGCGGCCCACACCTGGGCCGGGTCGATACCGGAGAGGGAGGACAGTTCCGCGACCGTCTTGATGACGCCCAGCGGCATGACCCCCGTGCCGGTCGGGGTGTCCGATCCGATCACGACACGGTCGAAGCGGTCCTCCGCGTGGCACTTCTCCATGATCCGCACGGCGGAGCGGAGGTTGCCGGCCTGCACCAGCTGCAGGGCCATCGAGGTGTTCTCGATGATGCTGTCCACACCCGCGGCGGGCAGTGACGTGGGGCCGCCGTTGATGTGGCCGCACACGTCGGGCGCGAGATGGAGCAGGTGGTCCGGGGTGATCGGCTTGCTGCCGGGGATGCTCGCGCCGCCGGAGTGGCACATCACGGTGATCCCGTGCTTCTGTGCCGCGCGTACCTGGTCGTACCCGTCGGCCGGGTCCTCGTAGAGCCCGAAGCCGAACTTGGCGAGGCGGACACCAGCCTCCTGGAGGTCGGCGAAGTCCCGGTCGGTCAGGCAGGGTTCGAGGACGACCGCCCCGGCGTGCACGGTCATGCCGCCAGGCCGGAATTCCGCGAAGCAGGACCGGGCCGCGATGGCCAGCGCCTTCACACCGGCCGCGTGGTGAGGCCGTCCGGGAGCGTGGATCTCACCCGGGGACACCACGCTGGTGATACCGCCGTGCACGTAGCTCGCCAGGAAGTCGACGGTCTTCTGCCGGGGGGTGTAGTCGCCGAGCACCACATGGCAGTGTGAGTCGATCAGGCCCGGCGCGATCGTCGCGCCCTGCGCGTCGACGACGACCTCACTGGCCTCCACCTCGGCGGTCAGGTCCGCCCGGCGGCCCACCGCGGTGATGGTGCCGTCTACGGCGATGACGGTGTCGGCGTCGGAGAGGACGGGGTTTCGGTGGTCGCCGGACAGGACGGTACCCGCGCCCACGACGGCGATGCTGCTCACGACGCCGCTCCGGAGGTCGGCGCGGACGTCGCCTCGGCGGCGGTCATACCACCGACCCGGGCATTGATCCGGCCCCGGTTGGCGACCGCCGCGATGACGACCAGTTCGTCGGGGTGGGGAGCGTCGGGGATGCGGACGGTGATCGCGTCGTAGTGACTGCGGACCCAGATCTCGTCCTTGAAGGCGAGCGGAATGTCGATGATCACGTCGGAGGCCGCGGCTTTCGTCACCGAGGTGATCCACGCCTTGCCGCCGCCGATCGCGTCCCGCAGGGCGTTGCCGAAGGTCGAGGTGACCGCGGCGTTGATGTGTTCCTGCTCGCCGTCGGTGCCGACGACGCCGCCCTTTCCGTAGCTCTGCGGAGTCTCCCCCAGCAGGCGCACCGCCTCCTCGCCGAGCCAGGTGCCGATCTCCGCGGACGCCTCCACGATCTCCGAGAGATCGGCGACGTAGCCACGGCCGGCACAGGGGTTCTTGACCACGGCACAGACGGCGACCTTGCGTAGGGACCCTTGGTCGTCCGTCCGGCCGGCGACGAGACGGGTCTCCTCTATCTGGGCGAAGGTCTTGCGGACAACCAGACCACTCACGGCGCTTCCTCCATTACGGCTCTGCCTGCTGCCGACGCGGCGGCGGCGATGGACGAAACCCTAGGAACCGTGGCGCCACCACACAGTCCTCGTTCGGGTGCATTGAGGCTGTGGGCCGTCAGCCGCCGCACCTGCTGACAGCGGTGATCACGACCGCGCTGTCCGCCTCGGCGCCCCCACGCCGTCAGCATGGCCAGTGGCCGACCGGACCGCGTCGTTCCCGAGCAGCCGCCGGAACCCTGAATGGCCTCGATCGGGGCACGTCGGCCCTCGGCTCGCCTGCCTACGCTCGCGGAGCACGCTGCCGGAGCGTGCACGTACGCGTGAGGAGACAGCGATGGCAGTCCACGTTCGTGACGAGGGCGATGGCAGCTTCCACGTCCAGGCCGGCACGTTGTCGTTCCTCATGGACGCCGCTGACCGGAGCGCCGACGGGCCGCGGTCGGCGGATCTGCTGCTGGCCGCCCTCGCGACGTGCACGGCCGGCACCATGCGGGCGTTCGCGGCCGTGGCGGGAATTCAAGGTCTCAGGGGCGTCGATGTGGTCGCCGACGCCGTGTCGGCGACCAAGCCGCAACGTCTCCAGGAGATCAGTCTGAGGATCGCGATTCGCGGCGACCTGACAGTTGAGCAGATCGCCCAGCTCACCCGGGCCGGGACGCACTGCAAGATCCACAACACGCTCCACAGAGAGCCGGAGATCACGGTCGACGTCGTTCGCGACCTCTCTCCCGGCGACTGAGGGCTGGACGGGCGGGCGAGAGCGTCGCGGATCGCGGCAAGCACTGCGCGGGGACGGCGAGAGTACCCGTGCGAGTACTCCCCCAGGCCATCAGCCGTTGCTTCGATACGAGGAATCTTTCGTCCGGGAAGGGACAAGGTGTGCTATGAGGCCTCTCCACCGTCGTAGAGCCATGCCGCTCGTCCTCCTCAGCGTCGTGTTCGCCGCCACTGCGTGCGGCACCGGCTCGGGGAGCAGCGCAGCGGACAACGAATCACTGAAATGTTCCAAGGCCCCCGCGGCATCGGGTGCTCCGGTGCCCATCCGCATCGGCTACGGCAAGGCGGCGGAGGAACCGGTGTGGCTGATGAGCACCATGCCGTCCGTCGCACCCCACGCGGGCAAGTCGTACACGCTGAAGATGCGTGGCTACGACGATGCCGACAAGAAAGCCGTCGCAGCCCAGGCGCACGAGGTGGACGCGGTCATCATTCCTGCCCCGAACTTCATTGTGGGCACTGCCAAGAAGGCGCTCGATCTGGTCGCGTTGTTCACCGTCACCCAGGAAGCGAAGCAGGGTGCCGGCCAGATCACGTTCGTCACCAAGCCGGGCTCCGGAATCAGCAGCGTCAAGGACCTCAAGGGCAAGAACGTCGGCATCAACGATTCCCGGTCCGCACCTGCTTTCGTCCTCCGCCTGGCCCTGCAGAAGGCCGGCCTCGACATCGGTGACGTCAACACCGTGACAGCGCCGTTCCCGGCGCAGATCGAGTCTCTCAACTCCGGCGTCATCGATGCCGCCGTGGTCGTCGAACCGTTCACGACGCTGGCCGCCAGCAGCCCCAACCCGCCGAAGGTGCTGTTCACTTCGCACGACGCCACGGGATACGCCTTCGACCAGCTCATCATGGCGGTGGACCGCGAGTTCTCCGCGCGCAACCTGCGCGCGGTGTGCGACTTCCGCGACGACTACGCCAAAGCCCTTGCCTACTACAAGCAGCACCGGGACGAGGCGCGGCAGAGCATTCTCGCCGGCAAGTACGTCGGCAAACTTCCCTTCACTGTCTACCGGAAGGCCAAGGACTTCGGTCAGCCCGACGGCGGTCGGTTCGACCCCTCCACCATCGAGCGGCTGGAGAAGGATCTGGTCTCGGTCGGTCTGCTCAAGCAGGACCAGCAAGCGGATGTGAAGGACCTTTACGCGCCTGGCTTCACCGCCGGTCACTGAACGCGCCAGATGAGGAACGATGACTTCACCATCACATGTGATGAGTACGACCACGGTGCAGCCGACGGCTCTTCGGGTTGAGGAGGTGACCAGGACGTTCCGCCGCAAGGGACGGAACGTCCAGGCCCTCGCCCCGGTCTCGCTTTCCATCCCCTCCGGGCAGTTCCTGACCATCGTCGGGCCTAGTGGCTGCGGCAAGAGCACACTGCTGCAGATCATGGGAGGTTTCGACACGCCCTCCACCGGTACGGTCACCACGCCGGCCGGCCCGGTGACCGGGCCGTCACGGGACATCGGCATGGTGTTCCAGCGGGCCACACTGTTCCCGTGGTGGACGGTCGAGAAGAACGTCGCCTGGGCGCTGCGGTGCGGGGGGACGGGCCGCCGCGAGGCACTGCAGCGTTCGCGTGAGCTGCTCGACCTCGTCGGACTCGGCGGTTTCGAGACGGCCTACCCCAACGAACTCTCCGGTGGTATGCAGCAACGCGCCGCGCTGGCACGCACGCTGTCGCTCGAACCGAGCGTCCTGCTCATGGACGAGCCGTTCGGCGCGCTCGACGCCCAGACCCGGGAGCTGATGCAGGAAGAGCTGATCCGCATCCGTCAGGCCGCGGGGACGACCATCGTCTTCGTGACGCACGACATCCGGGAGGCCGTCTTCCTGGGTGACCGCATCGTGGCGCTCAGCGGATCACCAGGATCGATCGCGCTCGATCTGGCGCCGGACCTGCCACGGCCGCACACCCATGAGGTGATGCGCACCCAGGAGTTCCTCGACGCCTACGAGACGGTGTGGGCCTGCATCCGGGACCAGGCTTCGGCCCGAGAGCCCGGCCGCTCCGAGAGAGCCGCCGAACAGGATGACCAGGGTGAGAGCGCATGAGTGACTCGGTACTGCGCTGGACCCGACCGCTGGCCGCGCTGGTCGTGATCTTCGGCCTGTGGCAGCTGGCCGGGCGGGTGTGGACCTTTCCCGGCTACCTCTTCACTCCCGGTGAGATCGCCCGTGCGTGGTTCGCCTCCCTGGACCCGGAGACGGGCAGCGCGGTGCTGGCGACGACCCTGAGGGCGGTGGCCGGCTTCCTGATCGCCACCGCCGTCGCCCTCCCCGTGGCCACGGTGGCCGCCCTCGTCCGGCCGGTCGAGCGCATCCTGGAGCCCTACATCGGCTTCTTCTTCGCCCTTCCGAAGATCAGCCTGTTGCCGCTGCTGGTGGTGTGGCTCGGCTACTCGGACTCGGCCCGCATCACCATGATCGCCGTCTCCGCCTTCTTCCCGATCTTCGTCTACATGTTCGCCGGCGTGCGCGGTATCAACCCCGGCTATCTGAAGGTCGCGTCCAATGTCGGCGCCTCACGCCGCGAGAGGTTCCTCCATGTCGTGCTGCCGGCGGTCGCGCCCATGGCCATGGCCGGCGTGCGCATCGGAGTGGCCATCTCCCTGATCGTCACCTTCGCCGCCGAGGTCGTCGGGCAGAGCCCCAACGGCCTCGGTCGCCTCATCCAGGACGGGTTCAGTGCACTCGACTACGACCAGATGTACGCCGGCATCGTGATGTTCGCACTGATCGGGCTCGGCCTGGACATGCTGCTGCGCCTGATGACGCGCAGAAGTCCCGGCCTGTGGGGAGAGGGAGTACCGGCATGACCGAGCTCGTCAACCGGAAGACCGTCGCGGGCACCGGCGTTCCCGGGCCCAAGCGGCTCACCATCCGTCACCTGCCGTTGCGCCGGTCCTTCAACGTGCTCGGTCTGCTGGCGGTTGCCGTGGGGCTGGCTCTCTGGCAGATCCTCGCGGTGCAGGCCGACAACTTCCTCTTCCCGTCGTTGTCCGCCGTGGTCGAGGCGTTCTGGGATTCCTTGCGCGACGGCTCGTTGCTCGAAGCGCTGCAAATCACCCTGCTCAAGGGTCTCGTCGGTCTGCTGTTGGGCGTCGCCGCCGCTCTGGTGCTCGGACGTGTCATGGCCACCAGCACGGTGCTGACCGCGAGCCTCGCCCCGCTGATCAGTGGGGTGTTCCCCATCCCGCGCCTGGCGATGTACCCGCTGATGGTGGTCGCCCTGGGCGCCGGCGGCCAAGCCGCGATCGCCCTCGTCGCGATCGAGGCCTTCTTCCCGATGCTCTACAGCGTCCAGCTCGGGGCGTCCTCGGTCACGCAGCGCTACCGCTGGCTCATGAGCAACGTCGGGGCGTCCTTCGGGCAGCGGGAGGCTCTCGTACTGAGAGCCATGACGCCATCGGTGGTGGCGGGCCTGCGCAACGCCGTTCCCACCGTGCTCGTGGTCGTGGTCGTCACCGAGTTGGTCATGGGCGGCTCGGGGACGGGCTTCCTCGTCCGCGACGCCGGCAGCCAGTTCGAGCCCGCTCGCGCCCTCGCCGTCGTCGTGGCACTCGGCATCGTCGGCGTGATGCTCAACGTCCTGGTGAAGAAGCTCTTCGAGCGGACGCAGCCCTGGAGCCTTTCGCTGCAGTCCTGAACCCGGCACTCCCCCAGTCACCATCGATCCACAGGAGGGTTCCGTCATGAGCGATGGACGGCCCCGGCAAGACCCGACCGGCGGCGGCCAGGTCCGGGTGCTCAGCACGAAGGACGTCGCCGGGCTCATCGACCCGGATGAGAGCATCGCGGCGATCGAGGCCGCCCTGAGCGAACCCCAGGCCATGTCACGGCAGTCGCTGTCGCGTCGGCGTCTGTACGTCCCGGTGCCGGGCAAGGAGAACGAGTACTACTGGCACAACAACATGGTCGGCGCGTTCGTCGCCGGCAACACACTGGCGGTCCGGCTCGATGTGTCCCGAGCGCGGGTCTTCGAGCAGCGCCAGGAGTTCCCGGGCGACTTCACGGGGCTGGTCCTGCTCTACGACCTGGAGAAGTCCCAGCCCTACGCGATCGTCCACGACCACGGGCTCTCCCCGATCCGGGTGGCCGCCACCAGCGCCCTCGCGACCCGAGAACTGGCCGCGTCCGACGCCGCGGTACTCGGGATCATCGGGACGGGTGAGCAAGCGGTGGCGCACGCGCTCGCCCACGCGGCGGTGATGCCCGGGCTCACCACGGTGCTCTACTACTCGCGATCGCCCGAGAACCGCATGCGAGCCGCCCGGCGCACACAGGAGGAGACCGGAGTGGCGGCTGAGCCGGTGTCGAGTGTCGAAGAGCTGATGGAACGCTCGCACGTCCTCGTGGCCGCGACCAACGCGACCGAGCCGGTGTTCGACGGCCGGTCGCTGCGCCCCGGCCAGCACGTCGTCACCATCGTCTCCTCGGACGGTTTCGTTCAGCGCCGCGAGGTCGACGACCACTGCTTCGGCAAGGCGGACGTCATCGTCGTCAACTCGAAGGAGCAGATCGTCGCCGACCAGCAACGCCACTTCAGTGGACCGTTGGCGGCCAGGAAGATCGATCAGGTGCTCGAACTGACCGATGTCCTCTCCGGCGAGGTGAAGGGGCGAACCGACGACAGCCAGATCAGCCTCTACGACAACAACGTCGGCCTGGGCGTGCAGTTCGCGGCCGTCGGAGCCCTCGCGTACCAGAAGGCTCGGGCAGCCGGCATCGGCGTCGACCTGCCCGTCGAACTGTTCGTGACGCGCAAGGCTCCGGACGAGTTCTACGCCCCGTAGGCTCGATCGTTTCGGCGTCGGTCACCACGCCTGCTGCCGCACAGCGGGGAAGCCCCGCGCGGCCAGGAGGAGCCCGGCGACTCTGCGGGCGGTCAGTGCGCTGGTCTTCGAGTCGTCGAGGTGAGCGGCCGCGACGGCACCGTCGTACAGCTGCACCAGGGCAGCCACCAACTCGGCGTCCGCGTCTTCCTCGGAAGGCTCGAGAAGGCGCGAGAACAGGGCCGGCAGCCATGCGCGGTCGTAGGCGATGGCCTCCTGGATGCCCTCGTGGCGGGGGTACTCGGCGGCGGCGTTGGCGAACGGGCAGCCCCGGAAGCCGGGTTCGGAGAGCAGCTCATGGAACACGTCGAAGACGGACAGGATCCGCTCCTCGGCCGGCTCCTGAGCTCGCTCCTCCACCTCTCGTGTCACGCGTTCGCGGGTGGCGTCGCTGCGTCGACGCAGGTACTCCGCCACCAGATCCTCCTTGGTGCGGAAGTGGACGTACATCGTCGACTTCGCCACCCGGCTCTCGGCGATCACCCTGTCGATACCGACCGCACGGATGCCCTCGGCGTAGAACAGCTCATCCGCTGCTGCGAGCAGGCGTTCACGCGCCTGCCCAGCACCTGCTCTCTTCTCCACGGCGTTCCTCTCCACGTCACCAGTATCGAACGAACAGGTCTGTTTGACAAAAGCAATCAATCGATCTTACGCTCCCCGAACGAACAGGTCTGTTCGATCTAAGGAGATTTCATGTCCCGGATGCCCCTCATCGACCCGGCCACGGCCACCGGCAAGGCCGCGGAGCAGCTCACCTCGACCCAGCGCGCCCTGGGCGCCACTCCGAACTTCGCCCGGGCCATGGCCAACAGCCCCAGCGCTCTCCAGGGCTACCTCGGACTGTCCACCGCGCTGCGCGAGGGCGTGCTCCCGGCCGGGATGCGCGAGCGCATCGCCCTCGCGATGGCCGAGCTCAACGGCTGCCACTACTGCCTGTCCGCCCACACTCAGCTGGCTCCCCGCCTGGCCAAGCTCACCACCGAGGAGATCGAGGCGGCGCGACGCGGAACCAGCTCCGATCCGAAGGCGGCCGCCGTGCTGCGCCTGGCAGTGGAGATCGCCGGGAACCGGGGCCGGGTCGGCGACGACGCACTCGCCGACGCCCGCGCCGCCGGCCTGACCGATGAGGAGATCGTCGAGGTGATCGCCAACGTGGTCCAGAACCTCTTCACCAACTACCTCAACGAGGTCCTCGACGTCGAGGTCGACTTCCCGCTGGTCACGCCCTACGGGCACGCCGAGGTCTGAGCACGTACGGAGCGAGGGGCGACGGAGAATCGCGGAGGGTCAGGGAGAGTTGATGGCTCGTGACAGCCGGTACATGCAACTGGGCCTGATCGCCGCTATGCAGGTGCTCGGCATGGCGATGTGGTTCTCCGCTTCCGCCGTGCTGCCCGCCCTTCGTGCGGCCTGGCAGCTCAGCGACCTCCAGGCCGGCTGGCTGACTGCCTCTGTGCAGGTCGGCTTCGTCCTCGGTGCGGTCACCTCGGCGGTGCTCAACCTCCCGGACCGTTTTCCGCCGCAGCGGGTGGCAGCGGTCGCGGCGCTCGGAGCGGCCGCCGTGACCGCTGCCGTGCCGTTGTTCGCCGACGGCTTCGTCCCGGCGGTGCTGCTCCGGCTGTGCAGTGGGTTCTTTCTGGCCGGGGTCTACCCGGTGGGCATGAAACTGATGGCGTCGTGGTTCGGCGCGGCCGGCCGGGGGATGGCGCTCGGTGTGCTCGTCGGTGCCCTCACGGTCGGTTCCGCGCTGCCGCACCTCATCAACGGTCTCGGCGACCTGCCGTGGGAAGGCGTGCTGTTCGCCGCAGCGGGCCTGGGCGTGGGCGCCGCCGCGGTGTCGGTCACGTCGATCCGCCCGGGGCCCCACTTGTCGGGGGGCGGCGCCCGGCCCCGGCCGCGATACGTGCTGGAGATGTTCCGCGAGCGCGGCCCCAGGCTGGCGAACCTCGGCTACTTCGGCCACATGTGGGAGCTGTACGCGCTGTGGACATGGCTGCCGTCGTTCGTCAGAACCGGAACGGGCGGAGGCGACACGACGGTGGGTCTGGTCGCGTTCACGACGATCGGAGTGGCGGGGCTGGGCGGCTGCCTGCTCGGCGGCTGGGCGGCCGACCGGTTCGGCAGGGCACCGGCTGCCGGTACGGCCCTCGTCGTCAGCGGCGCCTGCTGCCTGGCATCGCCGCTGGTCCACACCGCGGCATGGCCGCTGCTGATGGTGGTGCTCGTGATCTGGGGGGCCGCCGTGATCGCGGACTCGGGCGTGTTCTCCACGGCGTTGAGCGAGGTCGCCGACTCCCGCTACGTCGGAACCGCTCTGACGGCGCAGACCGCGATCGGCTTCCTCCTCACGGTGGTGACGATCAACCTCGTTCCCCTGACGGCCGACGCCGTCGGCTGGCGGTACGCCTTCCTCGTGCTCGCACCCGGCCCGCTGCTGGGGGCGCTGGCCATGCGCGCGCTGGGCAGGTCGACACACCTCGGTGCCGGGCAGCGGAAGCGGGCCTGAGACCTGCGGTGAGTTCACCCGTGAACGCCACCGCCACGAACGGAAACGCGCCAGACCGTCCTGACACGGCCTCGGTACTGTTGTGATCGCCTAATCAACTGTCGCCAATTCCCCGGGGAGTCCAGCCAGCTGGTGACCGACCGTGGTCGCCAGCGGGTTGTCGCGCCACCGGGAGGTGGCCCTGTCCTGGTAGCCGAGCGAGTCCGATACGACGGCGCGGGATTCGGCACGAGGCCGGGGAACAGCTGAGGATGGGGGGTGTTAACTTCCTTCCTGTGGCGGAGCACCAGGACGAGACCAGGGCGGCCTACGACGGGGTCGTCGAGTTATATGCGTCGATGTTCGCTAATCGACTGGAGGCGCAGCCGTTTGCGCGGAACATGATCGGCACCTTCGCCGAGCTGGTGCGTGGAACGGGGAATTCGCGGGTGGCCGACGTCGGCTGCGGGCCCGGACATCTGACGGCCATGCTGCACGACCTGGGGCTGGATGCCTTCGGGCTCGACCTCTCCCGGCCATGGTCGATCACGCCCGGCGGTCCCATCCGGCGCTGAAGTTCGACGAGGCCCGGATGGAGGCGCTCCCAGTTGAGGACTGCGCGCTCGGCGGTGTGCTGGCCCACTACTCGATGCTCCACACCCCTCCTGGGGAACTACCCGCGCTGCTCGCCGAGCAGGCGCGTGTCCTGGCGCCAGGGGGCCTTCTCCTGGTCTCGTTCTTCGGGACCGACGCGCCCGAGCCGGTCCGCTTCGACCACAAGGTGACACCTGCCTATAGCTGGCCGGCGGACCGCTTCGCCGAATTGCTGGCCGGGGCCGGGCTCGCCACATTCGCGCGGCTGCTCCACGACCCGGCCTCCGAGCGGGGCTTCCTGGACGCCCACTTGCTGGCCCGTCTCCGCTAGAGCATGGCCCTCTGCTGTGGGCTCTCGTATTCAACTGTCGCTGGCTCCCCGAGGAGGCCGGCTTGTTGGTGACCTTGTGTGATCGCCAGCGGCGTATCGGCTCCATGTCCCGCCGGTCTCTCTGATGAGGCGGCTGGTGGTCTTGTTGTGGTAGCCGAGAGCGTCGGCAACGACGGGAGCGGGCAGTTCGAGTAGCTGCTGGCGGATGGCGGCGCCACGTGCTGCGGCGGCCGGGATCCCGGCCTCGTTCAGGAGCGCGGACAGGTGGTCGGGACGGGCTGGCTGTCCTGCCCGGCGGCCCGGGAAGAGCCATCGGGAGGCGGGTTGGTGGCGGTGTTCATGTTGTCGCGGTTCGCTATGTGCTCCAGCAGCAGAGCGGCGAGCGGTGCGGGAACGGGTGAGGCGGGTTCACCGAGCCGTAGCAGCACGGTGTCGCCGTCGTGGACCACGTCGTCGACGCTGAGCCGGACGATGCGGCTCACGGGCTGCGCGTAGAGGAGCACGATGACCCCCGCGACACGCAGACGTATCGGAATCTCCGTGTCGGTCAGCAGTCGGCCGAGGGCGTCGAGGCGTTCGTCTTCGCTCAGTGCGGCCCGCCGGGAGACCTTCATCGCGGGGATGGACAGGGAGCGTGGGCAGTTACGGGTCTGCATGGCCCAGCTGAGAAAGGCCCTCAGACAGGTGCGGCCGTGTTCGCTGCTCTCGGCCCACCAGGCGTCGATGTCGATCTGGCCGCAGGACGCGAGGGTGTTGTTGCGCTGGCCGAGCCATTGCAGGAAGGCGGTCGCGTACTTGATCTGTTCGGCGGCGAACCTCCGGACGCTGGGTGTGATGTGGCTTCGCTCGGCGCGGGCCCGCAGCCGCGGGAGGACGCGCCAGGTCGCGAAGAGCCTGATCGTTTGACGTGCTCGGGGTCGGTGATGCCGGCCAGATGCTCGGAAGCCAGCGTTGGAAGGAGCAGAGGTACTTGTCGACCGTAGGCAGGACTCCGCTGGTCATCAGGAGTTCTTCCAGGTGAGCAGAGGCCCGCCAGGGCTGGAGCTCGTGGAAGGCGTCGTGGGTCAGCGGGATCTGGCCGAGGCCGAGCTGTTGCAGCAATCGGGAGGCGTTCGTCGGCTGACTGCGGCGCATGGCCAGCCAGGCCAGTCCGCTGCCGGGCTTGTCCATCGCCACCAGCAGGTTGAACAGCGGGACCAGCGCGGGACGGATGCGGCCGGTGCCGTCGTCCAGGAGCGCGGTGAGGCGGTCGCTGAGCGTGCAGCGCTCACACAGCCGCCCGCCCAGGAGCTTGCCTTCGAAGCCGCAGCGTGAGCAGTCGACGGTTCGGGAGAAGCCGGCGCAGGTGGTGCAGATCGGGACTCCGTCACCGGGACGGAGCCCAGGCAGGGCCCGGTCCTGGCCGCATCCCGGACAGGTGCCCCGCGTACGGACGGCGCGGTCCGAGCAGGTCCGGCAGACGTATCCGTCCGGCCAGGTGCCGGCCTTGTGCCTGCGGCGGCCACAGCGGCAGCACTCGGCCATGTACCAGCGTTCGTACTGCTCGTCGGTGGCGTAGGTGCGGGTCATGCGTCGGGCAGGATGCGGGCGGCGCGAGGTCGCAGCTTCGCGACGTTCGCGGGCGGGGCGGGAAGGTCTCCGGTGGCGGTCTTGCGGGCTCCGGCGTTCTCGGCGGTGGTGGCCACCAGGTCGGCCGGGGTGCAGGCCAGGATGTCGCAGAGCGCGGCCATGACCTGCAACGATAGGCGTTCCGGGGTGCCGGAGACCAAGCGGTGGACCTGGGAGGCGGACAGGTCGATGCCGCGTTCGCGCAGCAGCGGCACCAGTTCGGTGGCCGTAAAGATCTGGTGCTGGGCCATGACCTCGCGCAGCCGCCACGTGTATCCGACCTTGCGTTTCATGCGTGTCTCCCGGTCTGGGTCTCAAGGGCTGCGGCGATGGTGGAGTCCAGGTGCCGCCGCAGGGTGCGGGTGCGGAAGTCCGAGGAGACGCAGGTGTAGAGCGAGGTGGTGCTGGCGTGCTCGTGGCCGACTTGCTCCTGGACGAAGCGAGGGTCCCAGCCGTCCTCGATGAGGTGGGTGACGTAGGACCTGCGGAAGGAGTGGAAGTCCAGTCCCTCGTCGAGGCCCAGGGCCTTGCGGTAGGCGATGAAGCGGGTGTTGAGCCGCTGGCAGCCGATCCGCAGGCCCCGTTCGGAAGGCCAGGCCGCCGGGTTGTTGTCGGTGCCGAACAGCGGGCGGACCTCGGTGAACCACTCGTCCAGGACGTCTGGAGTCCAGCCGAACACGGTCAGCACTCCGCGACGCTTGGGCGGCGAGCCCTTCTTGGCCTTGCCGAACCGGACCTGGCACCGGCCGAACTCGCCAAACTCGCCGCCGTGCGGGTTGCGGCCGAAGTCGGCGGCGTCCAGCATCCGCGTCTCGTTGCGCCGCAGCCCGTAGGCGTACGCGGTCTTGAACAAGGTTGCGTCGCGGAACGCGGGCAGCCAGCCCTTGCGGCCGAAGGCCCGGATCCGGGCGACCTCGTCGTCGCAGTGCGCGAAGAACGCGTGCAGTTCAGTCTTGGTGAACGCGCGCTTCCTCGGGTCCGACTCGTTGTCCTGGACGTGCACCGCGGTGTTCCACTCGTGCACCACCTGGACCGGGTGGGTGCCGAACCGTTCCTCGCAGGTCGCGGTCCACTCGTAGAGCGGGTCGGTGACGAAGTGACAGAACGCCCGCACGGCCTCGGAGTACGAGCGGATGGTCGAGCGCTTCAGGTCACGCAGTGAGCGCAGGTCACCGAGCCATTCGTCGACCATCGACGGCGTCCAGTGCCACGGGTAGGTGTTCACGTACGCGGCGAACGCTTTCACCGTGTTCTCCCGGCCCTCCACCGTCGTCCGGGCCAGGTTCCGTGCCAGCTGCTGGTTCGCGAACCCGGTCAGCATCGCCGTGAAGACCTGTTCCTCCGGACGCAGCAGCGCGACCCCGTCGACCAGAAGCAGCCTCGCCGCCCCCGGTATCGACCCGTTGAACCCCACTGGTCCACCACCCTCCGTCACTCGCATCAGATGCGAGAAAACCGCATCCTATGCGAGTCGCCAGAAGGGCCGCAGGTCAGCCCCCTGGATCGGCGCTGTCCACGCCTCGCCAGCCGCTGTCGTGAGCGTCAGCGCAGTAGCTCAATTCCCCGGTCAAGCCAGGTGATTGATGCCCTGGACGGCGACGATGCGCATACCGTCGCGAGTTCGCATCAGATGCAATTGGCGGCGCTTGGAACAACGGAGGAGCGGTTAGCGCTAAGCGGTGATCTTGCCCGCATGGCACAGGCGGGCGTACGACCTGCTGCGGATGTTCGGCCGCGGAGGGCGCCCCACCCCGCTGGGGCAGGCGTTCGCCGAGTACGGGCGCATCGGCAAGACCCTCCACCTGCTGCGCGTGGTCGCCCCGGTCGACGACACCTACCGCAGGCAGATGAACCGGCAGCTCACCGTGCAGGAGTCGCGCCACAAGCTCGCCCGCGACATCTGCCACGGCAAGCGCGGGCAGATCATGCAGGCGTACCGCGAGGGCCAGGAGGACCGGCTCGACGCACTCGGCCTGGTGCTGAACGCCGCCGTGCTGTGGACGACCTGCTACCTCGGCGCCGCCATCGAAACTCTGGGGGCCCTGCCGCCGACCAGCGTGAGCACGACGTCCTGGACGAGGACGTCGCCCGACTCTCCCCGCTCAAGCATGCCAACCTCAACTGCCTGAGCCGCTACGGCTTCCGCACCACTGCCCCTTCGGGCGGTGGCCTGCGCCCGCTGCGCGACCCGGCGGCCGAGCCCGAGGAAGACGACAGGGACTGACCAGGCCGGGCTCCGGGATGCTCTCCCGGGGCCCGGAGGTGAGGGGTCATCCCCGTCTCGACATCGGGACCGGTCCCGGCACACGCCGCTACCTTGGCGAAATGTGACGGGCCTAGAAGTTGGGACAAAATGACAGGCGACGAGCAGGCGCAATTTGCCTGGACCAGCGAGTCTGGCCCATACCTCTGTGTCTCCGTGTTCTCCTGGGGTTTTCGGTGGGACAACGGAGACCAAGAGCTGAGCGCCAGGTGGGAGGATGTTGTCGAGCTCAGAGGAAACCCCGTGAGGGAGGTCGTCTATGGAAGCATCCCCATCGCAACTCGCTATGGTCATTGGGTGGTTCTGGCGGATGGGCGGCAATGCGGTTTCCAGGGCACGCTCCTCAACTCCGCTTCGCGCGTGAGCGAGAACGAGAGCCTGCGTGCCATACCCGGGGTCACGACCGCGGTCACCATCGAACAGCTCGGGCGTATCTTCACGGCCCGGGTGACCAACCTCTTGCTGGCAAGAGCCGTCAGCCGGCTCAACGCTGGCCAGCCCATTTCGTTCGGGCCGCTGGAGGTCGGCCCGACGGGGATCACGGCCGACGACGAATCGGTGGCCTGGGATGAGGTCAAGGACGTGCGGACGCGACACGGCGTGGTGTACGTGAAGAAGGTGGGCTGGTGGGGTACCTGGAGAAAAGTGTTCGTCTTCGAGATACCGAACTACTTCGTGTTCGACACCCTCGTGCGCGCTGTCCTCGACCAGCGGCCGGCCGCTGGTCGAGGCTGACGCAGCGCTCTCATTGACATGCTCCTCGCCCTGAAGGGACGAGGATTCTGGCCTTCTCCACCGGTTGCCGTGGCCGCTACGCGGCACGGTTTCCGGTCGGGAATCCGTGGCTTCCTGGTTCTTCACGCTGTGCCGGGATCGCTCCCGGTCTTACCGGCGCTCCGCAGGCCGATACCGCCAGTCCGGCGGCCGTCTTCACATTGATCGCGGCGTTGTGGTCCCGGTCGTGGACCGTGCCGCAGGCGCTGCAGGTCCATTCCCGCACGTTCAGGGGTTTGGGCCCGTCCACGACGCCGCAGGCGTGGCAGATCCGGGAGGTCGGTTCGAACCGGCCGATCTTCACCAGGGTGCGCCCGTACCGTTCCGCCTTGTACGTCAGCATGCCGATGAACGAGGACCATCCGGCGTCGTGCACGGACTTGGCCAGCCTGGTACGCCCCAGTCCCGTCACCGACAGGTCCTCCACGGCGATCCCTTGGTTCTCGGAGACCAGCCGGGTGGAGAGCTGGTGGTGGAACTCGCGGCGCGCGTCGGCGACCTTGGCGTGGGCGCGGGCGACCTTCAGGCGGGCCCTGGCCCGGTTCTTCGATCCCTTCTGCTTGCGGGACAGCTCCCGCTGTGCCTTCTTCAGCTTCTTCTCCGCACGCCGCAGGAAACGCGGGGAGTCGATCTTCGTGCCGTCGGACAGGACCGCGAAATGCGTGAGGCCGAGATCGATGCCGATGGTGCGGTCGGTGGCGGGCATCCGCATCGCGTCGGCGTCCGGGTCGGTGTCGATGACGAAGGAAGCGAAATACCTGCCTGCCGCGTCCTTGACGACGGTGACCGATGACGGGGTGGCGGGCAGGGTTCGGGACCATTTCACCTTCACCGCCCCGATCTTCGGCAGGCTCAGACGGCCGCTGTCGGTGATGTTCCAGCGGGCGTTGGCGGTGAACCGGATCGACTGCCGGGCGTCCTTGCGGGACTTGAAACGGGGCGCTCCCAGTCTCGGTCCCTTGCGGGCGCCCTTGAGTGAGGCGAAGAAGTTGCGGTAGGCGGCCTCGGCGTCCCGCAGGGACTGCTGGAGCACCACCGCGGAGACCTCCCCCAGCCAGGACCGCCCGGCTGTCCGCTTCGCCTCGGTGATCAGCTTCCTCGACAGCTCACCGGCCGTCGGGACCGGCTGCCCGGCCTTGCGGGCGTCCTCGCGGGCACGTACCGCGTCGTTGAACACGACACGGGCACACCCGAACGCCTTCGCCAACGCGGCTTGCTGGACGGTGTCGGGGTACAACCTGAAGGCGTACCGAAGCTGCATGACGATCACCTTAGAAGCCCGAACATCCACTGTCGTCGGGAACGTTTGCGCGAGATGTCACCGTGGCGTGCACTGCCCGGCTCCGCCGGGACGACACCGCGACGCTCCGCGTCGCCACCACGAGATTCGCTTCACCCCCGGCCTGAAGGCCGGAGCACTGCGAATGAACCCCGGTAGCAGCATGGCTCGGGCCGGGTAGCTGCTCGCTCACCGCAGGAATCTATCAGCGGAGTCGCCGCTGGAGGTCAGACAGTGTCTCCAGCCGGTTGGACTCCTCGGCGAACTCGAGACAGTTGAATACGCGAACCCGCCAGTACCGCGGCCGTGACAGTCGGGCGCGCGCCCCTGTTCCCGCGCTTCACGAGTGCGGCGGCGCCGTGCTGTCGCGAACGACGAGTTCGGTGGCCAGCTCGACCCTGGTCTGGGCCAGCCGCTGCCCCTGCGCGAGCTTGACCACCATCGACGCGGCGGTGACGGCCATCTCGGCGAGCGGTTGGCGCACGGTCGTCAGGGGCGGAACGGTCCACTGTGCCGGGCGGAGGTCGTCGAACCCCACGACGCTGAGGTCGTCGGGGATGGACAGTCCGGCCTCGGCGGCGGCGCGGTACACACCGAGTGCCAGCGCGTCGTTACAGGTGAACACCGCGGTCGGTGGACAGGGCAGGCGCAGCAGCTCCCGCGCGTGCCTGAGGCCGTCCTCCGCACGGTAGTCGCCGATGCGGACGAGGTCCGGGTCGAGGGAACGCCTCTGGTCTCCATGGCGGTCCGGTAGCCGTCCAACCGGGCGCGGCTGGCAAGGGCGTCTTCGGGCCCGGTGATGACCGCGATGCGCCGGTGCCCGAGTTGCAGCAGATGGCGGGTGGCCGAGAGGCCGCCGTTCCAGTTGGTCGCACCGACGGACGGGGACGCGTGGGCGGGTTCACCGTTGGGGTCGACGAGGACGAACGGGATACCCCGGCTGCGCAGTTGACCACTCTGGGTGTCGGCGAGGACGGAGTAGACCTCGATGATGCCGGCCGGGCGCCGGAACAGGACGTCCTCCACCCAGCCGCGCCCGGGCGTCAACCGGCCCTGCAGCTCGGAGATGACCACGGCGAGCCGGTGTTCACGCGCGACCTGCTGCACGCCTTTGATGATCTCGACGTGGTACGAGTCCCGAATCTGGCGGAAGACCAGTTCCAGTACGGGAGCGGGTCGTGCGGCACGCTTCTGTCTGCGGTGCCCGCGACTGCGAATGATCTCTTCGATCCGGGCGCGGGTGTCAGGTGAGACGTCGGTCCGTCCGTTGATCACCTTGGAGACCGTGGCGACGGAGACTCCGGCGTGCGCCGCTATCTCAGCGGTGGTCAGCGGCCCGGCTGTCAGGTCGTCGAAAGGTGGGCCTTGCTCCGTATCCGTTGAGGACATGCCGGAAGCCTAGGTTCAGGAGCGAACTTTTCGAAGACCTCGGCGACCACAAAGTTCCTTCTGCTCCAGGTACTTGACAGAGGGGAAAGCCCTTTCTACATTCGCTGCGCTTCACCGCCAGATCGCGAAAATTTCGGTGAGCCGGGTGTGGCTTCGATCCTGTGTCGCCCCGCGCCGGCTGTGGCTTCGGCCAGCCCCTCTCCCCCCCCACGATGCTGGAGAAGAGCATGACTTCACCTACCTCGAAGCACCGCAGAAACCGTCGCTGGCCGCACGCTGTGCTGGCCGGGGCGGTCGTCCTGGGCGGATCCCTGCTGGGTCCGCAGGCACTCTCCGGGGACGCCTCCGCCGCCCCGGCCGTCAAGGCGTGGCCGGACAAGGCCGACGGGTTCGCTTCCCTGGGCGGCGGCACCACCGGCGGGGCCGGCGGCAAGACCGTCACCGTCACCTCCTTCGGTGACCTGGAGAAGTACGCCACCGCCGCAGACCCCTACGTCATCAAGGTCGGCGGGGCGATCAAGTACCCGGAGAAGGGTCACGAGGTGCGCGTGGCCTCGAACAAGACGATCATCGGGGTCGGCACCAAGGGAGAGATCGTCGGCGGCGGCTTCTTCCTCAAGAAGGGCGTCAAGAACGTCATCATCCGCAACCTCACCATCCGCGACACCCGGATGCCGGACGACGACCCGGGCGACGACAGCTACGACTACGACGCCATCCAGATCGACACCGCCGACCACATCTGGATCGACCACAACCGCCTGGAGCGGATGAACGACGGCCTGATCGACAGCCGTAAGGACACCACGAACCTGACGGTGTCCTGGAACATCATCAACGAGAACAACAAGACCTTCGGGATCGGCTGGACGGACAATGTCACCGCCCGGATGACGATCCATCACAACTGGTTCCGCGGCACCAAGGCCCGCAACCCCAGCATCGACAACGTGGCCAACGCCCACCTGTACAACAACTACCTGGAGAACACCGGCAGCGGCAACTGGTCGCGGGCAAGTCCAACACCGTGATCGAGAACAGCTACTTCAAGGGCGTCAAGGACCCGTACTACAAGGACTCCGGCGCTCAACTCGTCGTCCGTGGCAGCGTCGTGGTCGACAGCACGGGCAAACAGCAGACGGGCGGCCGCGGTTTCGACCCGCGTTCGTTCTACGACTACACCCTCGACGCCGCCAAGGACGTCCCTGCCATCCTCAAGGACGGTGCCGGCCCACAGCCCGACATCGGCAACTGAGGCCGGACGCCGGGACATCGCTCCCGGCCGACGGCGCGATCACCGGGCGCACCGATGAAGGGCTCCGGTGCGCCCGGTCCGCACGTCCCTGCCGAAGCGCTCGGTCAGGTACGTCCCGGCGCAGACCGGGTCGCGAGCGGGCAATGCCGCTCGGTGACGCGATCCGCTGCCGAGGCACCACCAGTCGCACCTCCCACGAAGGACAGCAGCATGCATCGACGCAGACTGAGCCATCCCGTACGCCGCCTGGCAGCGCTGGCCGGAAGTGCGGCCCTTGCACTCACGCTCATTCCGGGCACCTCCCAGGCAGCGGCCCAGGACCCGCACCGCACAGCCGAACCCGCCCGCGCCGTACTGCCCGCTAACGACGGCTGGGGCGCCACGGGCAGGGGCGTCAGCGGCGGCTCCGCGGCTGATGGCGCACACATCTACACCGTCACCACCCGGTCCGAGCTGGCCACCGCACTGGAGAAGGGCGGCGACACCCCGAAGATCATCCGGATCAAGGGCACCATCGACGCCAACACCGATACCCGGGGCAATCCACTGAGCTGCGACGACTACGCCACCGACGGCTACACCCTGGAGAGCTACCTGAAGGCGTACGACCCGGCCACATGGGGCCATGAGATGCCCTCCGGGCCCATGGAGGACGCCCGCCTCGCCTCGGCCGCCAACCAGGCCGAGAGTGTCGTACTCCCGGTCGGTTCCAACACCACCATCATCGGAGCCGGTCGGGATGCCCGGCTCCTCGGTGCCTCCCTGAGGGTGCAAGGCGCGCACAACGTCATCATCCGCAACCTCACTTTCGAGGATGCCTATGACTGCTTCCCGCAGTGGGACGGCACCAACGAGGGCGAATGGAACTCCGAGTACGACAGTGTCGTACTCTCCGGCTCGACCCATGTGTGGGTGGACCACAACACCTTCACCGACGGCCGGCGTCCGGACAACCGACAACCCTCCTACCTGGGCGCCCTGTACCAGCAGCACGACGGCCTCCTCGACATCGTGCGCGGCGCCGACCTGACCACCGTGACCTGGAACGTCTTCACGCAACACAGCAAGAGCATCCTCATCGGCAACAGCGACAAGGCGGCGGCCACCGACCACGGCAAGCTGCGCACGACGTTCCACCACAACCTGTTCCAGGACGTGGGCGAACGGGTCCCCAGGGTCCGGTTCGGCCAGGTGGACGTCTACAACAACCACTACCGCCAACAGCCCGGCGCCGCCTACCACTACGGCTACAGCTGGGGCATCGGCCACGAGTCCGCGCTCGTCGCCGAGCACAACGCCTTCACGCTGCCTGCCGGCACCACCCCCGCCGGCACCATCCACCGCTGGAACCCCGGCACGTCGATGACCGAGGCCCGCAACCATATCAACGGCCGCCCCGCTGACCTGCTCACCGCCTACAACGACGCCCACCCGGACGCTCCACTGGGCGATGACGCGGGGTGGACACCCTCCTTGCGTCCCCGCGTGGACCACCCGCGGTCCGTACCCGGACTGGTGAACGCCCATGCCGGGGCGGGGAAACTACGCAGGTGACGGACCCTCCCGTCGCCCTTGTGAACTCAAGGGCATGCCCGCGACTTCCTGACAGCGCTCAGCAGATCGTCCCAGGACTGCTGGAACTTCTTGATGCCCTCGGTCTCCAGGGCCTGTACCACTCGGGCATACGAGATGCCCAGTTTCCTGATCGCATCGAGGTCGGCGCGAGCCTGCTCATACGTGTTCGTGACCGTGTTGCCGGTGACTGTGCCGTGATCGACCATGGCTTCCAAGGTGGCCTCCGGCATGGTGTTGACGGTGCCGGGGGCGACCAACTCGGTGACGTAAACGGTGTCCTGGTAGGCGGGATCCTTCACACCTGTGGAGGCCCACAGCGGGCGCTGCTGGTTGGCCCCCGCCTCACGCAGCGCATGCCAGCGGCGGCTGGGAACCGTAGTCCCGTCGGCTGATCCGAAGACCTCCTCGAACGCCTGGTAGGCGAGTCGGGCGTTGGCGACGGCGGCCTTGCCGCGCAACGCCTTGGCCTCCGGGGAGTCCAAGGCGTCCAGCCGCTTGTCGACCTCGGCGTCGAGACGGGAGACGAAGAAGGATGCCACCGAGTGGATGGTGCCGAGGTCGATGCCGCGTTGTCCGGCCTTCTCCAGCCCCGTCAGGTAGGCATCCATGACCTCGCGGTAGCGCTCCAATGAGAAGATCAGCGTGACGTTGACGCTGATGCCGGCGGCGATTACTTCGCTGATCGCCGGCAGGCCCGCCCGGGTGGCCGGGATCTTGATCAGGGTGTTGGGCCGGTCGATCAACCAGGTGAGATGCCTTGCCTCGGCTGTCGTCGCGTCCGTCGCGTGCGCGAACCGGGGATCCACCTCGATGGAGACCCACCCGTTCCGGCCGCCGGTGGCGTCGAAGACCGGGCGCAGGATGTCGGCCGCGTCCCGTACGTCCGCCGCGGTGATCATACGAACGGCTTCGGACACTGTGACGCCGCGCAGTGCCATGTCATGGATCCGGTCCGCGTAGCCGCCTCCGTATCCGATCGCCTGTTGAAAGATCGTCGGGTTGGTCGTCACTCCTGTGACGTGCCGGTGTTCGATGAGTTCTGCGAGGTTGCCGGACGTGATCCGCTCGCGGGACAGGTCGTCCAGCCAGATCGCGACGCCTTCGTCGGAGAGGCGTTTGAGCGCGTCGTCAGTCATGGGAGGTGCTTCTCCTGGTTCTCAGGGGTGAGGGAATCGCAGGCGGCGGCGATCGATTCCTTCGCCTTGGCGGCGACGGTCTCGGCGGTGAAGCCGAACTCGCGGCAGAGGACCTTGCCGTCGGCCGAAGCACCGAAGTGCTCCAGGGAGACGATGCGGCCGGCGTCCCCGACGTACTTGTGCCAGGTCAGGCCGACCCCGGCCTCCACCGCGACACGCGCCTTCAGGCTCGGCGGCAGGACGTCGTTCCGGTAGCCCTGGTCCTGTTCCTCGAACCACTCGACCGACGGCATGGACACGACTCGAGTCCGGATGCCGTCGGCCTGGAGTCGGTCCCGGGCGGCCACTGCCAGTTGTACTTCCGAACCAGTGGCGATCAGGACGGCCTCCGGCTCGCCGCCGTCGGCCTCGAACAGGACGTAACCGCCGCGCGCGGCATCGTCGTTGGGCTCGTACGTCGGCACGCCCTGACGAGTGAGTGCGAGGCCGTGTGGGGTCGGGTCGGCGGTGTGCCGCCGGAGGATCTCGCGCCAGGCGATCGCGGTCTCGTTGGCGTCGGCCGGGCGCACGATGTTCAGGCCCGGGATCGCGCGCAGCGACGCCAGGTGCTCGATCGGCTGGTGGGTGGGGCCGTCCTCGCCCAGGCCGATGGAGTCGTGCGTCCACACGTACGTCACCGGCAGGTGCATCAGCGCCGACAACCGCACCGCGTTGCGCATGTAGTCGGAGAAGACCAGGAACGTGCCGCCGTAGATCCGGGTGTTGCCGTGCAGCGCGATGCCGTTCATCTCGGCGGCCATCGCGTGCTCGCGGATACCGAAGTGGATCGTGCGCCCGTACGGGTCCGCCTCCGGCAGCGGGTTGTCCGCCGGGAGGAACGACGACGTCTTGTCGATCGTGGTGTTGTTCGAGCCGGCCAGGTCCGCCGAGCCGCCCCACAGCTCGGGAACGACCGCGCCGAGCGCCTGCAGCACCTTGCCGGACGCCGCACGCGTGGCGATCGCCTTTCCGGCTTCGAAGACCGGCAGATGCGACTCCCACCCCTCAGGCAGCTCACCCGCGCGGATGCGGTCGAAACCGGCGGCGCGCTCCGGTTCGTTGGAGCGCCACTCCTGGAACCGCTTCTCCCACCGAGCCCGCGCTTCGCGTCCTCGTTCACCCAACTCGCGGGTGTGAGCCAGGACTTCATCCGCGACCTCGAAGCTCTGCTCCGGGTCGAAGCCCAGGACCCGCTTGGTCGCCGCGACCTCGTCGTCGCCCAGCGCCGAGCCGTGCGCGGCCTCGGTGTTCTGCGCGTTCGGGGCCGGCCAGGCGATGATCGAGCGCATCGCGATGAACGACGGCCGGTCCGTGACGGCCTTGGCCTTCTCGATGGCCTCGAAGATCGCGGCCGGGTCCAGGTCGCCGTCGGCCTTCGGCTCCACACGCTGCACGTGCCAGCCGTAGGCCTCGTACCGCAGAGCGGTGTCCTCGGAGACGGCCGTCTCGGTGTCGCCCTCGATCGAGATGTGGTTGTCGTCCCACAGCAGGATCAGGTTGCCGAGCTTCTGGTGCCCGGCCAGCGAGGACGCCTCGGCGGAGATGCCCTCCTGGAGGCAGCCGTCACCGGCGATGCAGTAGACGAAGTGGTCGAAGGGGGACTCGCCCTGCGGTGCCTGAGGGTCGAACAGACCACGCTCGTAGCGGGCGGCCATCGCCATGCCCACCGCGTTCGCCACACCCTGGCCGAGCGGGCCGGTCGTGGTCTCCACACCGGTGGTGTGCCCGTACTCGGGGTGACCCGGCGTCTTCGAACCCCAGGTGCGGAAGGACTTCAGGTCGTCCAGCTCCAGGCCGAAGCCGGCCAGGTACAGCTGGGTGTAGAGGGTCAGGGACGAGTGGCCGGCGGACAGCACGAAGCGGTCGCGCCCGACCCAGTCGGCGTCCGCCGGGTCGTGCCGCATCACCTTCTGGAAGAGGGTGTAGGCGGCAGGCGCCAGGCTCATCGCCGTACCCGGATGGCCGTTACCGACCTTCTGTACGGCATCGGCGGCCAGGACACGCGCGGTGTCCACAGCTCGCTGGTCCAACTCGGTCCATGAGAAGGGACCGAAGGGCGGGGCGTCGGCAGCGTCCTGGGGCAGGGGCGGGTTCACAGGTGAGGCTCCGGTGTGGTGGAGGACGGCTGGGGCAGGAGGGCGGCGGGAGCGCGGCGCCCCCTGCCGGGCGGGGTGGGAGGAACGGTTTGGCACTTGGCGGAGATCACTTCCCCCAGATCTCGCGGTACGCCGCGCGGTACCCCTTGGGGTCCCAGGAGGACTTGCCGCCGCTGTTGCCGGCCGTGGTGATGTGGGCCGGGGCGACGTAGCCGCTGGCGGGCTTTCCGGCGAAGGCGCGGTTGAACTCGTCGACGATCTGCCAGCCCTGCTCCGACAGCGGCTCGGGAACGGTCCCCGTCTGGAACTGCTTGCTGTTGATGCGCTGGAAGGCGGACGGGTCGCCGTCGCCCGCGCCGATGTTGAACGGGGCGCCGTTGCCCTGCTTGCCCGAGGCCCTCAGTGAGGGGGCGGCGTCGGCGAAGTAGAGGTCGTTGATGGCGATGGAGTGGGTCCACTTGGTGCCGAAGCGGGACAGCAGGGCCGACACTTCCTGAGGAGTGCGGTTGCTGGCGTCGGCGATGGGGATGTTCGACGTCGTCAGGACATTGACGTCGGAGCAGGTGGCGAGCTCCTTCTCGATCAGATCGGACTTGCCCTTGGCGAAGGGGATGGAGGCGTCAGTGAAGACCACCACTCCCGCCCGGCCGTTGGACTGGCTGATGACCCAGTCGGCACTGATCTTCGCTACGTCCTGGACCCTCGTCGTGACGTTGGTGAAGAGCTTCGGGCTCTTGCTGGGGCCGGGAGCGTCCACTGCGTGCCAGCCGATGAGAGGGATACCGGCGGCATTGGCCTGGGCGACCTGCTGGGCGGTGGACTTGGGGTCGAAGCCCGACAGCACGATGCCGGCGGGCTTGACGGCGACGGCCTGGCCGAGGGCGGCCTGGATGCCGGCCGGGGTGCCCTGGCCGTCGATGATCCGCATCTTCCAGCCGATGGCCTTCGCGGCTTCCTTGACTCCCTCGGCGGCGCCGGCGACTCCGGGTTGGTCATGCTTTGGGCGACGTAGACGATGGTCTTGCCGGGGGTCGCCTTGGGGCCGGTGGTGGGGCCGTTCCAAGGGGCGTTGACGTCCTCGGCCGCCCCGACGGCCTTCTTGGCCTTGGCGAGGGTGGCGGGGCAGCCGGCCTTCCCGGAGCCGACGGTGGTGGCGGCGCTGGTCTGCGAACCGCGGGTGCAGCCGACGGCGGAGGCGGTGACCAGGGCGAGGACGGCTATGGCTCTCAGGGGCGCCTTGCCTGCGAGGTGTTGGGACATGAGTGAACTCCTTGCTGACGTACAGGAGGGGATGGCGGCGAGGTGCGATGCGGGAAGGGTCCCTGTGCCTCGGTCGCGGGGGCACGACCGGAGAGGGCGTGGGCCGCTGGTGGGCCGTTCAGCCCTGGTCCGCCGGGGCGGACGGCGGGCGAGGATCGGATTCACCGGCGGCAGGAACCGAGTCGGAAGGCAGGGGCGGCTGGGACAGGGACGTGCGGGTGGCGTTGGCCCCTGCGCGCAGCCTGCGGCGGGCTGAGTAGCCGGCCAGGCCGACGGCGAGGAGGAGGGTTCCGCCGTTGAACAGGGACGTGGCCCAGAACTCGGCGCCGAGCTGCTGGATGCCGGCGAGGCCGATGGCGAGGATGGCGACGGCGACGACGGTGCCGGCGGCGTTGGCGCGACCAGGCTTGATGGCGGTGGAGCCGAGGAGCGCGCCCACGAAGGCGGGGAGCAGGTAGTCCATGCCGACGCTGGGGTTGCCGATCTGCTGCTGGGCGGCGAGCAGGACCCCGGCGCAGCCGACCACGATGCCGGAGCCGGCGAAGGCGTAGATGCCGTAGCGGCGGGTGGGGATGCCGACCAGGTCGGCGGCGCGGGCGTTGGAGCCGATGACGTACAGGTAGCGGCCGAGCGGCAGCCGCTCCAGCAGCAGCCACAGGACGACGGCGAGGCCGAGGACGTAGAAGGCGGGCACCGGCAGCCCGAGGAACGTCGAGTCGTAGAGGTCGGTGAAGGCCGGGGGCAGTCCGGTCGGGCCGGGGACGATGCGGGCGCCGTCGGTGATCCAGCCGGTGCAGGCGTACAGCACGCTGCCGGTGCCGAGGGTGGCGATGAAGGAGTCGATCCTGGCGAACTCGACCAGCAGGCCGTTGAACACGCCGATCAGGCCGCCGCCGACGATGACGACGAGGCAGGCCAGCGGCCAGGACCAGCCGTTGTGAACGATGAGCTGCATCGCCAGGACGTGGGCGAAGCCGAGCCCGTAGCCGACGGACAGGTCGAACTTGCCGGTGACGATGGGGATCATCGCGCCGAGGGCCAGCATCGCCGGAATGGACTGGTTGGACAGGATCGACGAGGCATTGCCCAGGGTCGGGAAGGTGTCCGGCAGGGCGACGGAGAAGGCGAGGAACAACAGGACGGTGAGAGTGAGCAGGCCGTAGGTGCCGATCAGGTGGCCGCGTACACGGCCGGCGGCGCCCGCGCCTCGTGACGGCTCGGCGGGCGCGGTGGCGTTCGGGCGGGGAGTCGAGGGCGTGCTGGTGTCATCCTCGGGCGTGGACCGCTGTGCGCGGCGGGTGGATTCTGTCTCGGTGGCCATCAGTGGGTGCCCGTTCCGGTCAGCGCCGGCATGGCCGACGCGGCGTGGGTGAGTTCGGTGACGGTGAGGGCTTCGCCGGACAGTTCCGCCGTCACGCCGCCCCGGACGAAGACCAGAGCGCGGTGGCACACGTCGGCGACCTCTTCGAAGTCGGTGGAGATGAGCAGGACGGCGAGTCCCGCGGTGAGGGCGTCGTCGAGGAGCCGGTAGATCTCGGCCTTGGCGCCGACGTCGACGCCCGCGGTGGGCTCCTCGAGAATCACCACGCGGCGGCTGAGCCGCAGCCAGCGGCCGATCATGATCTTCTGCTGGTTGCCGCCGGAGAGGGTGGCGATCGGCGCCTCGGGGTCGGCGGGTCGCACTTCGAAGCGCTCGACGAGCGAGCGGGCCTCGGCACGTTCGCGTGCGGGGCTGATCCAGCTCCAGGGGGAGCGTGCGTCGGCGCGCGGGTTGGCCAGGAAGTTCTCGCGCACGGTGAGTTCGAGGGCGCAGCCCTCCTCCTGGCGGTTGCTGGTGACGAAGCCGATGCCCGCGTCGACGGCGGCGGTGACCGATCCGGGGCGGTATGGCCTGCCGTCGAGGAGCACGTCGCCGCCGGTGAGGGGGCGGGCTCCGGCGAGGGCGCGGCCGAGGTCCATGTGGCCGGCTCCGGTGAGGCCGACCATGCCGAGGACCTCACCGGCGCGCAGTTCCAGGTCGATCGGGCCGACGCCCTCGGCGGTGACGCCGTTCAGGTGCAGCACGGTGGGCGCGGGGGCGCCGCTGGTGCGGGGGCGGGCGGCCGGTGACTCTCCGGTTCGTGGCCGACGATGTCGTGCACGATGCGTTCGGGCCGTGGTCGGCGAGGATGCCCTCGCTGATGAGGTGTCCGTCGCGCAGCACGGCGAAGCGGTCGGCGACCTGGTAGACCTCGTCGAGGCGGTGGCTGACGTAGACGATGGCGTGGCCGCGGTCGCGCAGGGTGTGCAGGACGTCGAAGAGCCGGGCGCAGTCGGCGGCGGGCAGGCTGGCGGTGGGCTCGTCGAGGACGATGAGGCGGGCGCGGGTGGACAGCGCGCGTGCGATGGCGACCAGGGATCGCTCGGCGCGGGTGAGGTCGGTGACGGCAGCGTCGGGGTCGAGGTGACCGGCGACGATGTCCAGGGCCTCGGTGCAGCGCCGGCGTACCTGCCGCCAGGAGACGAGTCCGCCGCGGCGGGGGAAGCCGGTGCCCAGGGCGACGTTCTCAGCCACCGACATCCACTCCACGAGGCCGAGGTCCTGGTGGATGAAGGACATCTCGGTGGATGCGGCTTCGGTGCCGAGTGGATGGCCGGCCACGGTCACCTGGCCTTCGTCGGCGCGGTAGACGCCGGCGAGGATCTTGATAAGTGTGGATTTTCCGGCCCCGTTGTGCCCCAATAGGGCAAGGACGCTGCCTGCGCGGATGTCGAGGTCGACGTCGGCGAGGGCGAGGGTGCCGCCGAACCGCTTGCGCAGTCCGCGGATGGTCACCAGCGGCTCCGTGGCCGCGTGGCTGTCGGACGGTGGGGCGCAGGATGCTGTGTCGTCGGGAGCGTCGTTCACGGACTTCTCTCCGGGATCTGTAGGCCGAGGACCGATCCATCGGCTCGCCCAGAATCCTGAACTCATCCCAGCATGCTGGTCAATACTCCCGTAGGCTTTTATTGCCCCAAAGTTACGGCGGCCGTACGGAAAGATTCCGTACGGCCGCCGTAACGGTCACCGGTCGTTCGGCGGGGGCCACTCGTGCGGCACCCCGCGCGATTCATCCGCCGTTCGCGGGCACCCCCTGCGGGATCATGGGGTTCTCCAGCCCCGCCGCGATGGCACGAAGGTCCTTGAGCAGCGCCGCGCGGAACTCGTCGTCGAGCCGCGCCTTGAGCACG
Organism: Streptomyces tuirus; assembly: GCA_018195615.1. GTDB lineage: Bacteria > Actinomycetota > Actinomycetes > Streptomycetales > Streptomycetaceae > Streptomyces > Streptomyces tuirus_A. The sequence continues at coordinate 1,485,563 of JAGTPG010000002.1, forward strand.
GTGACGCTGATCGCGAAGGGCGACGAGTCGGTGCGGAACCCCGCCACCGGCACGGCCAGGCACACGATGCCCGCCGTCGCTTCCTCGTCGTCGATCGCATAGCCCCGCTCCCGGGTCGCGGCCAGGTCCTCCAGCAGCGCGGCCGGAGAGGTGAGGGACCGCTCACTGAGCGCGGGCAGGGCGCGCCCGCGCAGCCGGTCCTCGGCCACCGCCGGATCCAGCGTCGACAGGATGGCCTTTCCGGTCGCCGTGCAGTTGGCGGGGAAGCGGTCGCCGATGTTGGCGGTCAGTCGCAGCGGCTGGGTGCCGTCGTACCTGGCGAGGTAGAGCACGTCGAGGCCGTCGAGGACGGCGACCCGGGCTGTCTCCCGGGAGATGTGCGCGCTGCGGCGGCACAGCTCGTAGAAGTCGCGCAGCTGGTCCACGGTGGACAGATAGCGGCCACCCAGTTCCACCAGCTTGCGCCCCAGACCGAAGCCGGTCCCGTTGCGCGTGATCATGCCCGCGGCCTCCAGGGAGGCACAGAGGTTGCCCGTCGAGGACTTCGGCAGGTCCAGGGCCCGCGCGATCTCACTGACCGACAGCGGGCGGCCCTCCGCCTCGCCGAGCGTGTCCAGGATCGCCACGGCCCGCGTCACCGCCGGCACCAGACTTCCCGGGTCGCTTGCGCTCACCGTCAACTCCACCCATCATTCTGTTCGTCGTTCAGCATGTTGTTATTGTCCCTCGTGTCGCCCGAACGACAATGCCGTCGGCGCACGCTTTGCCGTCGAGTCTCCCAAGATTCCCGACCGTAGCGCGCCTTGCGGGCCGGCCGACGACACCCTCCGAGCCTTGGAGCGCTGAGCACCACATGACTGATTCCCCGCCTCCCCCTCCGAGCCAGACAACGGACCCCGCGTCTCGCGCCAGGAGTTCGACTCCCTCTTCGACACCCTCAGGACCTGGGGGCGCTGGCCCCTCGCGGACCGGGGCGCCTGGAACCGGGTAACCGCCGAGCACGTCCAGCGAGCCACCGCACTGGTGCGCACCGGGACCGTCGTCCCGATGGCCCTGCCCTGGAACACGGTGCCCGGCCCGGACAACGGCAAGCCGGCCTTGCACTACATGTCCGAGCTGGGTGACATCGAGGCCCCGGAGCCCTCCTGCCACAAGGACTTCATCGCCGTGGACTACCACGGCAAGGGCGTCAGCCACCTCGACGCGCTGTCCCACATCGCCTACCGGGGACAGCTGTACGACGGCCGCACCGCCGCCGAGGTCGTCGACGCCAGGGGCGCGCACTTCGGCGCCGTCTCCTCGCTGGGCCCCCTGGTGACCAAGGGCGTCCTGATCGACATGCCCGCCGTCCTCGGCACCGACTGGCTGGAGCCGGGCCGGGCCGTGCACGCCGACGATGTCCTCGCCGCCGAGAAGACGCTCGGCGTGACCATCGGCGAGGGTGACGCGGTGCTGCTGCGCTCCGGCCACTTCCGCCGCCGCAGGGAGCTCGGCGCCTGGAACCCGGACAACGCCAGCGCCGGCTTCCACGTGGACGTCATGCCGCTGCTGGCGGAACGGGCGATCGCCCTACTCGGCGGGGACGGCGACAGCGACGTGCGGCCCTCCCCGGTCGAGGGGGTGTCCTCCCCCATCCACGCGCTCGCCATCACCGCGATGGGCGTGCCGCTGCTGGACAACCTCGACCTTGAGGCCCTCTCCGCAGCCTGCTCGGAGGCCGGCCGCCACGAGTTCATGATGACCGTGGCCCCGCTGAACGTCCCCGGCGGCACCGGCTCGCCCGTCAACCCGGTGGCCGTGCTGTGATGGGGCGCGCCGCCCTGCGCGTGGGTGTCAGCAGGGACTTCCTCGACGCCGACGGACGCAACGTCTGGGGCGACATCCGCCTCGGCGAACTCGACGCCGCCTGCATCGACTGGCACTACCTGCCGCGCACCACAGGCGAGCTCCTCGCCGCAGACGTCGACGGACTGGACGCCGTACTGTTCGCCGCGCCCGCCGTCACCGAGCGCACCTTCGCCGGGGCCACCCGGCCGCCCCTGCTCTTCGCCCGCTTCGGCGTCGGCTACGACACCGTCGACCTCGACGCCTGCACCCGGCACGGCGCGCTGGTCACCATCACCCCCGACGGCGCCCGCCGCCCCGTCGCCACCGCCGCGCTCGCCCTGCTGCTGGCCGTCCTGCACAACCTGGTCGCCAAGGACCGGCTGGTGCGCGAGGGACGCTGGGCCGAGAAGGAGCAGTGGATGGGCCAGGGCCTCACCGGCCGCCGCATCGGCCTGCTCGGGCTCGGCAACACCGCAGGCGACCTGGTGGAACTGCTCCGCCCGTTCGGGGCCGAGATCATCGCCTACGACCCGTACTGCCTGCCCGCCACCGCCGAACGCCTCGGAGCCCGGCTGACGGACGCCGACACGGTGCTGGCCGAAGCCGACGCGGTGATCGTGATGTGCGCGCTCACCGAGGAGACCCATCACCTGGTCGATGCCCGCCGGCTCGCCCTGATGAAGCCCTCGGCCGTCCTGCTCAACGTCGCCCGCGGCCCCATCGTGGACGAGAAGGCGCTGATCGAGGCGCTGCGCGTGCGCCGTATCCGCGCCGCCGGGCTCGACGTGTTCGAGAGCGAGCCGCCCGCGCCGGACAACCCGCTGCTGACTATGGACAACGTCGTTCTGAGCCCGCACGCGCTGGCCTGGACGGACGAGATGTCGGCCGGCAACGGCGGCAGCGCGGTGCGGGCGATCCTCGACATCGCCGACGGACGCCCCCCTCGCTTCGTCGTCAACCGCGACGCCCTCGACCTGGCCGCCGTCAAGGAACGGCTGGAGACACTGGCAGCCCGCGGCCCGGCCCCACTGGGAGCTTCCTCATGACGGCCGAAGCGAAGATGACCGTCGCGTCACAGACCGTCGGCTTCCTGGGGCTCGGCGCGATGGGCCTCCCCATGGCGACCAACCTGGTCAAGGCCGGGTTCGACGTCATCGCCTGGAACCGCAGCCGCCCGGCGCTGGAAGCGGCCGGCGCGGCCGGATGCCGTACGGCCGCCGACCCGGCCGAGGTGGCCGCCGCCACGTCCGTGGTCATCACCATGCTGCCCGACCTCCCGCAGGTCGAAGCGCTGCTCCAGGCCGGGGACGGACTCCTCGCCCCGCCCGGCCGGGCGATGGACACCCTGGTCGTCATGGGCACGGTCTCCCCCGTCCGGGTGCGGGCCCTGGCCGGCGACCTGACCGCACGCGGCGTCACGGTCGTCGACGCCCCTGTCAGCGGGGGCGTGACCGGCGCCGCGCAAGGCACCTTGTCGGTCATGGTGGGCGCCGAACCGGCTCCCTACGACAGGGTCCTGCCCTACCTGGAGGCCATGGGCGGGACGGTGCGCCGCATGGGCGGTGTCGGCGCCGGTTCGCTCACCAAAGCGTGCAACCAGCTCGTCGTCGCGGGCACGCTCGTCTCCCTCGCCGAGGCGGTGCTGCTCGCCGAACGCGGCGGACTGGACACCGAGGCCCTGCTGGACGTACTGGCCGGCGGCCTCGCCCGCTCCGAGGTCCTCACCCAGAAGCACCACCACCTCTCCCACAGCGACTTCACCGCCTCAGGGCCCGCGCGCTACCTGCTGAAGGACCTCGGTTTCGTGCAGGACAGCGCCGACGACGAGCGGGTCTCCCTCCCGCTCGCCGACACCGTCACCGGGCTGTACCGAGCCGTCGAGGACCAGGGCCTGGGCGAATACGACAACAGCGTCGTCCTGCGGCTCCTCCGAGGCGCCGAGCCCGCGGGCGCACGCGAGATCCCACACCCGTACCACACGAAGGGCTGAACCATGCAGGTAGGAATCGTCGGACTGGGCCGCATGGGCGGCAACATGGCCGCACGTTGGCGCGACCGCGGGCACGAGGTGCTCGGCTACAGCCGCACCTCCCCGACCGTGACGTGTCGTCCCTGGAGGAACTCGCCCAGAAGCTCGCCGCCCCGCGCGTGGTGTGGCTGATGCTCCCGGCGGGCGATCCGACTCGTGACGCTCTGCGGCAGCTGGCGAGTCTGCTGTCCCCCGGCGACGTGGTCGTCGAGGGCGGCAACTCCCGTTTCAGCGACGACACCGAGCACGCCGCGCTGCTCGCCGAACACGGCATCGGGTACGTCGACTGCGGCGTCAGCGGTGGCGTCTGGGGCCGCGAGAACGGTTACGCCGTGATGTGCGGCGGCTCGGACGAGCATGTGAAGCGGGTCTGGCCGCTGCTTCGGTCACTGGCCCCGGAGGAGGACGGCATCGTCCACGCCGGCCCGGTCGGCGCGGGCCACTACGCCAAGATGGTCCACAACGGCATCGAGTACGGCATGATGCAGGCCCTCGCCGAGGGCTACGAACTGCTGGAGGCCAGCGAGTACGTGCCCGACGTGCCGAAGGTGCTCGCCTCCTGGCGGCACGGCACGGTCGTGCGCTCCTGGCTGCTGGACCTGCAGGTGCGGGCCCTGGAGGCGGACCCCGAACTGGCCGCCTTGTCCGGCCGGGTGGACGACTCCGGGGAAGGCCGGTGGACGGTCGAGGAGGCCGTGCGCCTCGCGGTCTCCGCGCCCGCCATGACGGCCGCGCTCTACGCCCGGTTCGCCTCCCGCAAGCCCAACGCCGCCCAGCTGAAGGCACTGGCGTCGATGCGGCAGCAGTTCGGCGGCCACGCCGTCCACGCGGCCGCCACCGACGGTAACTGACACTCCATCAGCCGGATTCGGGTCCCTCGCCGACGGGGCCCGGGCCCGGTGGTCACGCACGCCGGAGGGATGCGCGAATGCGCGGAGGGGACAGCAGGGCAGCGGCCCTGGTGGTGGCCGGGGCCTTGTTCATGGAGTTCCTGGACGGCACGATCATCTCCACCGCGGCCCTGGACATGGCGGCCTCATTCCACGTCCGCCCGGTGGACATAGGCGTCACCATGACCGCCTACCTCGTCACCGTCGCCGTGCTCATCCCGGTCAGCGGGTGGGCCGCGGACCGGTACGGCGCCCGCCGGGTGTTCACCTGGGCCATCGGGCTGTTCACCGTGGCCTCGTTGCTGTGCGCCACCGCCACCAGCCTGCCGGAACTGGTCGCCATGCGCGTGCTGCAGGGCGCGGGCGGCGCGATGATGGTCCCCGTCGGCCGGCTGGTGGTGCTGCGCGGCACCGCCAAGCCGGACCTGCTGCGCAAGGTCGCCTACCTCACCTGGCCGGCACTGGTCGCCCCCGTGCTGGCGCCCGTGCTCGGCGGCCTGTTCACCACCTACGCCTCCTGGCGCTGGATCTTCCTGGTCAACGTCCCGCTCGGTGCGCTGGCCCTGGTACTCGCGCTGCGGCTGATCCCCTGCGGACCGCGGGAGCCGGACCGCCCACCGCTGGACCTGGTCGGCTTTCTGCTCGGCGGGTCAGGGGTCGCCGCGCTGGTCTACGGCATGGAGCTTCTCGGCACCCAGCCGCCCGAGTGGGCCGTCGCGGGCGGCGCCACAGCGGCAGGGGCGCTGCTGTGCGCGCTGGCCGCCCGTCATCTGCTGCGCGCCAGGCACCCGCTGATCGATCTGCGGACCCTTCGGGTGCGGACCTTCCTCGTCTCCAACGCGGGCGGGGCGCTGTTCCGCGCCGCGATCACCACGGTTCCGTTCCTGCTGCCCCTGATGTTCCAGGGGGCCCTCGGCTGGAGCGCCGCCGCGTCGGGTCTGGCGCTCATCGGCGTCTTCGCCGGCAACATCGCCGTCAAGCCGTTCACCACGCCGTTGTTGCGGCGCTTCGGCTTCCGCAGGGTGCTGGTGGTCAACGGGGCCACGACGGCGGTCACTTTCGTCCTGTGCGGACTGATCGGCGCCGGCACACCTGTGGCGGCAGTGGTCGCCACGTTGCTCGTCAGCGGCGTGTGCCGGTCCATCTCGCTGACCGGCTACACCACGATCGCCTTCGCCGACATCGACGCGGACCGGACCAGTACCGCCAACGCCCTGTCCAGCACAGTCCAGCAGTTGGCGACCGGTATGGGCGTGGCCTTCGCGGCACTCGCCCTGCGGGCCGCCGACCCGCTCTCCTCACTCGTCGGCCTGCGGGGGCCCGCGGCGCCGTACCAGGTGGCGTTCATGCTGCTGGCGCTGCTCCCGCTGGTCGCCGTGGCCGAGGCCGTACGTCTGCCGTCCGACGCCGGATCGTCCGTCACCGGTCCCGGCCGAGTTCACCCGGCCGGTCCTCCGCGCCGGGTGTCCGACCGCTCGGCACGCCGAGCCGCGTCCGCCGGGCCGCACCAGCAGCACCACCGCGACCGTCGCCTTCACAACCACAGGAGGTTGTATGTCCACGCAGGAAGGCCAGCCAGGTCAGAGAGGTCATGGACGCCGGATCGACGACACGGACAGCACCACGGCCTCCTCACCACGGCCGGCGATGCGGCGCCGGGCGTTGCTCACCGCGGCCGCCGGTGTCACGGTCGCCACCACCGCGGGAACGGCGTCCGCCGCCGGCGCGTCCGTCGCGGGAAGCAGCGTTCAGGAAGGGGCCACTGCATCGAGTACGGCGGTATCGGACACCGCCGCGGCCACGACCGGGACCTCCGCCTCCTACGCTTCGATCCTCGCGCATCCAGCGGGCGGCGCGCCGAGCCCGGTCAAGGAACTGACGCCCTTCCTGGACCCGTTGACCATCCCGCCGACCGCCCGCCCGACGCGCGGGGCCGACGGCGTCCACAACCTCACGGTGGAGATGCGCACGGCGACGGTCTCCCTGCACTCGCAGCTCCCGCCCACGGTGGTGTGGGCGTACGAGGGGCACGCGCCGGGGCCGACCATCGATGTCCGCCGGGGCGAGCGGCTGCGCGTCGCCTGGGTGAACAGACTGACCGGCACGATCCCGCTGACGGCGGTGCAGGTGCCGAACGCCCAGCAGACCCCGGCCGTGTGGGATCAGCCCGGACGCGGCGGAGCCGCGCCCATGGCGGACATCCGGAGTTTGCGCCCGTGGCCCGTGACGCACCTGCATGGTGCCCTCACCGGCAGCGGCAACGACGGCTGGCCCGAGAACGTCCTGGAGCCGGGTGCCGCACAGGTGTCGGAGTACCGCAACGACCAGCCGGCGACGGCGCTCTTCTACCACGACCACGCGATGGCGGTCACCCGGTGGAGCGTGATGGCCGGGCTGCAGGGGATGTACATCGTCCGTGACGACGAAGAGGACGCCCTGGGCCTGCCCGGCGGCCGGTACGAGGTGCCGCTGCTGCTCGCCGACCGCAATCTGGAGACTGACGCCGACGGCAATCTGACCGGCCGCCTGCTGCACAAGACCGTGGTCATCCAGAGCGAACCACTGTTGTGGCTGCGTGCCTTCACCGGCCCGTTCACCCTGGTCAACGGCACCGTCTGGCCGTATCTGGAGGTGAAGCCGCGCTGGTACCGCTTCCGGGTCGTCAACGGGGCCAACACCCGGCAGTACCGGCTGGCGCTCGTCGACGAGGACGGAAAGCCCGTGCCGTCCGGCAGCGTTTACCAGATCGGCACGGACGGCGGGCTGCTGCCGCGGCCGATCCCGGTCGACGACGGTGTCACCCTGGCGGCCGCGGAACGCGCCGACCTCCTGATCGACTTCTCCGCCTTCCGGGGCCGGCGGCTGAGGCTGGTGAACACCAACGGCAACCCGGATCCGGGTCCATGGCCGCAGGTGATGGAGTTCCGGGTGTCCTCCACCCGGGTGAGTGACCCGTTCGTACTGCCCAAGCGGCTTTCGCGCAGCTACAAGCGGCTCACCGAGAGCAACCTTCCTGGGCACACCGACCGCCTGGTGGTGCTGACGCCGCAGGGTCCGGGCCAGGCGCTGTGCTGGGAGATGGAGAAGACCGAGGATGTCCCCGAAAAGCTGCCGACCGACGGCATCGTGCAGGTGAGGGAGAAGGACGGCATCGTCGCCACCTACCGCCGTACCGCGGCGGACTTCTACGACCCGGTGCGCTTCTTCGTCCGCGCCCGCAGTTGGGAGCGGTGGCGCTTCCTGCACGTGGCGCCCTCCGGCTGGGCGCACCCGATGCACATCCACACGACCAGCTTCCAGATCCTGGAGCGGCAGACCTACGACGTCAGCGGCTTCAAGACGTTCACCATGGCCGACGGAAGCATCGGCTGCGGCACCGCCACTCCGGTGGTGTGGACCGGCGCCGGCACCGTGTTGCCCGCCGAGGAGGGCTGGAAGGACACCGTGCGGGCGAACGCGGGCGAACTGGTCACCGTGGTCGGGTACTTCGGCGACACCGCAGGCAAGTACGTCTACCACTGTCACATGCTGGAGCACGAGGACATGGGGATGATGCGGCAGTTCGTCGTCCTGCCGGGGCAGATCCAAGACGTCATGGCGTCCATGGAGCACATGGGCATGGGCTCGATGGACGACTCGGGGACGTCCGGGACCGGCATGCCGTCCACGGGAACCACAGAAGGGTCCCGCTGACGGACGCGTCACCCGACGCGGCGCGCCGGCGCCGCGGTTTCCACCCCGGTGCCGGCAGCGGCATGGAACACGCCGACCCTGGCGGCGCTCCCAAGCACGGGCGTGCGCTACGCAGTGAACTCACGCAGCATCCGGTGCAGCCGCTCGACCCGCGGCCGTACGTCGGCCATCCGCCGGACGGCCTTCCGGTCCGGCCGGACGGTGCTGTGTGGCCGGGACCAGACATCGGCGGGCAGGGCAGCCAGGTCGGGCACGGCGCCGAGCGCTCGCCAGCCGAGGAGTGCGGCGCCGAACCCGGATCCGGCGGTGTCGTCCGTGATACCGAGCGGCATGTCGAGAGCCGCCGCCACGATCTCCGCCCACAGGGACGACCGCAGTGCCCCGCCGGTGGCGCGTACGGAGGTGATCGGCGCTCCGGTGGCGACGACCGAGTCCCGCACCAGTGCCAGTTGCTGCCCGACGCCCTCGATCATGGCCCGGGTCATGTGGGCTCTGCCGTGCCCGCGTCGCAGCCCGACCAGGGCGCCCCGGGCGTCGGGGTCCCACCAGGGGGCGCGTTCGCCGAGGAGGTGTGGCAGCGCGGTGAGGCCCTCGGAGCCGGGTTCGATCTCCGCGGCTTCCTTCATGAGGTCTGCCACATCGATGCCGCCGAACGACTCCGCGGCCCACTGAGCGACGACCCCGGCGTTGCTGACCGCCCCACCGAGCACCCACAGCCCGTCGGCGAGGTGGTAGCAGAAGACCCGGCACCTGTCGTCGACACCCGGCCGGTCGCGTACGACGCGGAGCGCGCCGCTGGTGCCCAGCGACAGCGCGGCCGTACCCGGGGTGACGGCGCCGACGGCGAGATTGGCGAGTGGCCCGTCCCCGGCGCCCGCGACCACCGGCAGCCCGGCGGGCAGCCCAGGGCGGCGGCCGGCTCGGGCAGCAGCGGGAACGCGGCCGTCGGCGATACGAGTTCGGGCAGCCGTCCGGCCGAAACTCTCGCGGTCTCCAGTGCCGACCCGTGCCAGTCGGTGGTACGGAGGTCCAACAGCCCGGTGGCGGAGGCACAGGAGTGGTCGGTGACCCGTCGGCCGGTGAACCGCGCCAGGACGTAGTCCTTCATCCCGCACCACACGTCCGCCCGTCGGTGAAGCTCCGGTTCGTGTGCGGCGAACCAGGCGAGCTTGGTCAGCGGGGCCATGGGGTGCACCGGGGTGCCCGTCGCCCGGTGGAGTTCTTCGCCGCCGTCGGCACGCAGTCGCCGGGTGATGTCGGCCGCGCGGGTGTCGGCCCAGCTCAGGGCGGGGGTGAGTGGTTCGCCGGAGGAATCCAGGGCGAGCAGGGTGTGCAGGGCCGCGCTGAAGGAGAGGCCCCGAACGGTCAGTCCGAGGCGCGTGCAGTGCTCGACGCTCTCTCGCACGGCGTCGAGCACCCCGGCCAGCACGGTCGCGGGGTCGTGGACGGCTTCTCCGTCCCGTCCGGTGCGCAGGGGCGCGGCGCGTTCGACGGTCGACACCGGGCGGTAGTCGGCGTCCACCGCGACCACCTTGGTGGCGGTGGTGCCCAGGTCGATGCCGAGCACCACCTCGCCGGCGTCTTTCATCGGAGTCTCCGTTTCGGCTTGGTTCCCAGCACGCCGGTGGGGCGGATCGGGAGGGGGTTCGGTGGAGGCCCGCCCGGCGCCCGAGCCGGGGAACTCGGGACGGCGGGCGGGCGGACAAGGGGCGGACGGCCGCATCACCGACCATGGATGCCCGCCCCGGGCCCGGCAGCGGGGATCGCGGGGCGCGGGGCGGGCGGCTCTGGGTGCCGGACCGGGGTCAGCGGGCGTCGGCGGGATCCGTGAGGTCCCGCCCGCGCGTCTCCGGCGTGGCGAAGGTCGTCAGGAAGGTGATGAGGGACAGCACCATCACGTAGCCGGCGAGCGGCCACCAGGAGTCGTCGAAGGCGAGCAGCAGGGTGGCGCCCAGCAGAGGGGCCACGCCCCCCGCGATGATCGCGCTGAACTCCCGGCCGATGGCCACGCCGGTGTAGCGGTGCCGCGCCCCGAACAGCTCGGCCAGCAGGGCACACTGGGAGCCGAGCATGCCGTTCACGCCGACGCCGATGCCGACCGTGATCACGACGCAGATGAGCACCGTGCTGCCGGTGCTCATCAGCGCGAAGGCGGGGATGGCGAACAAGGCCTGGAACAGGGCGGCCCAGCGGTACAGCGGGACGCGGCCGATCCGGTCGGACACCATGCCGAACACGGGGATGGTGACGACACCGGCGATCGAGGCGCAGGCGACGGCGAGCGGGCCGACCGAGGAGGAGACGCCGACCACCGCGGTGACGTAGCTGATGCTGAAGGTGGAGTAGAGGTAGGAGGTGCCGTTCTCGGCCATCCGCAGGCCGAAGGTGATGAACAGGTTGCGGCGGCTGTTGACCATGAGGTCGCGCAACGGACGCTTACTGACCTCTCCGGCTTCCTCCAACTGCGCGAAGGCGGGGCTCTCCTCCAGCTTCAGCCGGATGTAGACGGCGACCAGGATCAGCACCGCGCTCAGCAGGAACGGCACGCGCCACACCCAGCCGAACAGGACGTCTTCGTCCAGTTTCGCCAAGGGGACGAACAGGGCTGTCGCGAGCAGCATGCCGACCTGGATGCCGACGAAGGGAAGAGCGGCGTAGTAACCGCGTCGGCTCGGCGGGGCGTACTCGGCCATCAAGGTGGAGGCGCCCGCCTGTTCGGCTCCGGCGCCGAAGCCCTGCAACAGTCGCAGCACCATCAAGAGGACGGGGCTCCACATGCCCGCTGTGTGATAGGTGGGCAGCAGCCCGATCGCGAAGGACGACCCGCCCATCAGGGCGACGGTGACGACCAACACGGTCTTGCGGCCGTACCGGTCGCCGAGCGAACCGAAGAACAGACCGCCGAGAGGACGGGCGACAAAGCCGACCGCATAGGTGGCGAAGATGGCGACGAGCCCGACCGCGTCGCCGAGCCCCGGGAAGAAGAGGTGCTTGAACACCAGCGCCGAGGCGATGCCGTAGATGGCGAAGTCGTAGTACTCGAGGGCACTGCCCACCGAGCTCGTGAAGAGCGCACGGCGGAGCCCCGGGTCTTTGTGGGTGCTGTCTCCTTCGGCGGAGCGGGAGGATGTCGTCGTCGGCAGCGTCATGGATGCCGCCCTTCCATCTCACGGACGTGTCACACGCCGTTCATCTGGGGACGACGGGACCGTAACAGGATGCGGCACTGATGCCAATATGCTGTTCAGAACTGATGGCCAGTTTCGCCTTTGCGCCACTGAAGTTGCCGATCTCCCCATCTTCAGTCCAATATGCTGTACTCGTAACAGCATATGGTTCAGGAGGTCAGGTGCCAGGACATACAGACGTGGGAATCGCCGGGCTGGGAGTCATGGGCTCCGCGATCGCCCGCCGGCTGCTCCGGCGCGACCGCGTGGTGCGCGTCTACGACATACGGCCGACAGCGGTCGCCGCCCTCACCCAGGACGGGGCCCGCGCCGCGGAGTCGCCGACCCTGCTCGCCGCCACGGGAGTGGTGATCCTCTCCCTCAACACCGCCGACATCGTGCAGCAGGTGGTCTTCGGACCGGACGGCGTGCTGAGCGCCGCACCGGACGGGGTCCTCGTGATCGACATGTCGAGCATCGATCCGGAGCGCACCCGTGAGTTCGCCGAACGCGCCGCCAAGCTGGGCGCCGGCTGGGTCGACGCTCCGCTGTCCGGCGGTGCACCGGGTGCCGAACGCGGTGAGCTCACCCTGATGCTCGGTGGGGAGGAGGAGCATGTCGAGCGCGCGCTGCCGGTCCTCGGAGCGGTGGCATCCCGGCTGACACATCTCGGCCCCGCCGGATCCGGTCAGTTGGTGAAGTCCGTGAACCAGGTGCTGGTCGGCTGCGGCTTCGCCGCCCTCGCCGAAGCGGCCGCCCTGGTACGGGCGGCCGGCCTGCCGCCCCGCCAGGTGCTCACCGCGCTCAGCGGAGGCAGGGCCGACTCGGCGCTGCTCCAGGAGTTCTTCGTCAAGTTCGCCGACGCCGACCTCTCCCCCACCGGACGCGTCAGCAACATGGTCAAGGACCTGGAGGCCGCCCGCGACTACGCGCGCTCGGCCGGCGTACCGCTCCCCGTCACGACCACCGTCGCCGAACTCCACCGCTGGCTCGCCGCGGCCGGGCACGGCGAAGCCGACAACGCCGCGCTCATGCACTACTACGCCTCCCTGGAGGTACGGCCGTGAAGACTCCCGCCCTGTTCGATCTCACCGGTCGCCGGGCCCTGGTCACCGGCTCCAGCAAAGGCATAGGTGCCGCCCTCGCCGCCGGCCTGGCCGAGGCGGGCGCCGAACTCGTCCTCAACGGCCGCGACGCCACGGCTCTGGACCGCGCCCGTGAGGACCTGACCGAGCGCACCGGCGCCAAGGTGCACGCGATGGCCTTCGACGTCACCGACGAGACGGCCGTACGACGGGCGGTCCGGGACATCGAGGACGGCATCGGCCCGCTGGACATCCTCGTCAACAACACCGGAGTGCAGCACCGCGAGCTGCTGCTGGAGGTCTCCGCGGCGAACTTCGAGCGTGTCCTGCACACCAACCTCACCAGCGCCTTCCTGGTCGGCCGGACGGTCGCCGCCGGGATGGTCGAACGCGGCCACGGAAAGATCGTCAACGTCTGCTCCGTGCAGACCTGGCTGGCCCGCCCCGGCATCGCGGCATACGCCGCCTCCAAGGGCGGCCTGGCCATGCTGACGCGTGGCATGTGCGCGGAGTGGGCCGGATCGGGCCTCACCGTCAATGCCCTCGCCCCCGGCTATGTGGTCACGGAGCTGACCCGCCCGCTGGTCCAGGACCCCGCCTTCGACTCATGGATCAGGGGCCGCACCCCCGCGGGCCGCTGGGCCTCGGTCGAGGACCTGGTCGGCACGCTGGTCTGGCTCGCGGCACCGGCGTCGGACTTCGTCAACGGCCAGGTGATCGCCGTCGACGGCGGCCTGACCGCGGTCGTCTGACCCTCGCCCACCTGCACACAACCAACCGAAGCAGCCGAGCCGTTCGGCAGAGAGCGGGACGAGAACATGAACGACAGGAAGTCAGCGACGATGCGGGCCGTGGTGGCGCACGGCGCGGGTGACCTTCGCCTGGAGGAACGGCCGATCCCGGTGCCGGGGCCGGGCGAGGTGGCGATCAACATACAGTACGGCGGAATCTGTGGCTCCGACCTGCACTACTGGCGCCACGGAGCGGTCGGCGAGTTCCGGCTGCGCGAGCCTCTGGTTCTCGGCCACGAGATCGTGGGCCGAGTCCGTGAGGCCGGTCCCGGCACCGAGGCTCCGCCGCCGGGCACGCCGGTGGCCGTGCATCCGCTGGCGTCCTGCGGCCAGTGCCGACAGTGCCTCGCAGGCCGGCGCAACACCTGCCTCGACACCGGCTACCTCGGCAGCGCCGCCCGCAACCCCCACGTCCAGGGCGGCTTCGCCGACGTCCTCGTCGTCCCAGCCGAGCGGGTGCTCGCGCTGCCCGAGGGCCTGGACCCACGGCTGGCAGCGGTGGCCGAGCCCGCCGCGGTCGCCTGGCACGCCGTACGCCAGGCCGGCGACGTACGCGGCAAGCGAGTCCTGGTCACCGGCGCGGGCCCCATCGGCTGCCTGGTGGTCGCGGTGCTGCGGGCGGCCGGTGCCGCCGAGATCACCGTGACCGACGTGCATGAGGCTCCTCTGGCCGTTGCCAAGCAGGTGGGCGCCACCTCGACAGTGCGGGTCGGCGCAGGCGACGGCGACGGGCTGGACGACCTCGCTGCGGACCTGGCAGTCGAGTCTTCCGGCAACCCGGCCGGACTGCGCACGTGCGTCTACGGCGTCGACCGGGGTGGCCTCGTGGTGGGCCTCGGCCTGCTGCCGCCCGGGAACACCCCGGTGGCCGCGAACGCAATGATCACGCGAGAACTGCGGCTCGTCGGCTCCTTCCGCTTCGACGACGAACTCACCGATGTCCTCCCGGCGTTGGCCGACGGCCGCCTCCCAGCCGAGCCGGTGGTCACCTCCGTCCTGCCTGTGGCCCACATGCAGGAGGCGTTCGAGCTCGCGGCCGACCCGGCCCGGTCCTGCAAAGTACTGATCGACTTCGGTGAGCCGGGAGTGGCCTGACAGGCCGCCCCGGCCTCCGGCCATCACAAGCGCGCCCGCGCGCCGCGCATGGTCGGAGACCCCCGGACAGCGTTGCGCACCGCAGGTGAGACAACGACCACCGCCGTGCCCCAATGGCCTCACTCACTGCCTGCCCCCCGGCCGGCCTCATTCCCCTTCTAGTAAGGAGTTCACGATGTCCGGCACATCTGCCCGCCGCCCCCGAGTGGTCGTCAGCCGCAGCCCCCTTCCGGGCGACGGCGTCGAGCACCTCGCCACTCGATGCGACGTCACCGCCTGGACGGGCACACATCCGCCGACACCGGCCGAGCTGGCCGGACTCGTGCGGGGCTGCGACGGCCTGCTCGTCTTCGGCAGCGACCGCGTCGACGCCGCGCTGCTCGACGCGGCCGGACCGGACCTGCGGGTCGTGGCCCTGGCGTCCATGGGCTACGACGGCGTGGACGTCGCGGCCGCCGCCGAACGCGGAGTCGTCGTCACCCACACGCCCGACGTGCTCGCGGACACCACCGCCGATGTGGCGATGGCACTGATCCTCATGGCCCGGCGTCGCCTCCCGGCCGGCATGGACGCACTGCGCCGCGGCGCATGGGGCGCCTTCCGCATGGACGCCTTCCTCGGCCTCGACACGCACGGCGCCACTTTGGGTCTCATCGGTTACGGCCAGATCGCCCGCGCCCTCGCCCGCAGGGCCGGCGGCTTCGGCATGCGGGTACAGCACCACCACCCGCGGCGCAGGGAGGACGACGCGCTGTCCCGCTGGGTGCCGTTCGAGGAACTGCTGCGCACCAGCGACGTGGTGTCCGTCCACACGCCGCTGACGGAGGAGACCAAGGGCATGATCGGAGAGGCTGAACTCGCCCTGATGAAACCGACCGCGACCCTGGTCAACACCGGCCGCGGAGGGGTTGTCGACGAGCAAGCCCTCCTCACCGCGCTGCGCCGCGGGTCTCTTCACTCCGCGGGACTGGACGTCATGACCGGCGAGCCGCGTACCGACCCATCCGACCCTCTACTCAACGAACCGCACCTGGTGGTGCTGCCGCACCTGGGTTCGGCAACCGAGGCGACCCGCGCGGCCATGGTGGACCTCGCCGCCCGCAACATCGCGGCAGTCATGGACGACCGCCCCGCGCTCACTCCGCTCCCCGGCACCCCGAACCTGCCCGTCCGTACACGTTGAGTGTGAGGGAAATCGTCCCTCGCGGTGCCCAGAGGCAGGCTCCCCGCCGGGCGTAGAGCGGCAGGAACTCCTGTGCGACGTCGCGAGGTTGACTCCACGAGAAAGCGGGACTCGTCACCATGCTCCAAGTGCTGCCGCTGAGCTTACGGGGAGGTAAGCGTGGCGGTCCGAGGGGATCCTGTGATGGCCTCCGTGAAGCCCTGTCGGATGGATCACCGTTCAGTACCATTCGTGACCGGTACGGGACGCGCGTGTCACACGCGCGTGGGGTGATGAGGGGCGGTTGGTGACACCAGAGGCCGGGGCCAAGGTCGCGGACCGGTATCTGTTGCAGGACGCCATCGGTGAAGGCGGCATGGGTGTCGTCTGGCGGGCCTGGGACGAGCGGCTGGAGCGGCAGGTCGCGATCAAGTTCGCTCGGGCGGACGACGGGCGGTCCACGCAGCAGCTCATGCGGGAAGCGCGCAACGCCGGGCGGCTGCACCACCCGAACATCGTGGGCGTCTTCGACTACGACCATGAGGGCAACGTCTGCTGGATCGTCATGGAGTACGTGCCCTCGCGCAGCCTGGCCCAGATCGTTGCCGAGCGCGGTCCGCTCACGCCTGGGGAGGCCGGGGCGATCGGCAGCCAGATCGCGGCTGCGCTGGCGAAGTCCCATAGTGAGGGCGTGGTGCACGGTGATGTGACGCCGGAGAACATCCTGGTCACCGACGAAGGTATCGCAAGACTCACCGACTTCGGGATCTCCCGGGCCTTGTGGAGCGAGGTCACCCAGACCACGACGGGCATAGTACGTGGCAAACCCCGCTATCTGGCGCCCGAGCTGGCACGAGGCCGGCCTGGGGTGAGAAGTCCGATGTGTTCTCCCTGGGAGCGTCGCTGTTCGCCGCGGTCGAAGGTCACTCGCCGTACGGGGAGGCCGAGCATCCCATGGCGTACGTGGCCCGGGCCATCGAGGGGCACCTCGAACCCGCGCACCGGGCCGGCGCACTCACCGGACCGCTGGGCGCACTGCTGGAGCTGGAGCCGCCCGAGCGGCCCGACGCCGCCCGGGCATTCGAGTTGCTGACGCGTGCCGCCCCACCGTCACCGGAGAGCACGGCGAAGCTGCAGGATGGTCGCACGCTGCCGCTCGGGCCCGCCGCTTCCGCCACGTACCGGCTGCCGCGAGCCGTGCGCCGTCTGCGCCGCCCACTGGCGATCACGGCCGGGGCACTGGCCGCGGCGGCGGCCATCACGGCGGCTGTGTTGCATCCGTGGGCCTCGGACGGCGGCCGGGCAGTACAGGTGGATGGATCCAAGCCCTCGACCACGGTGGCGGCAGATCAGACCGGAGCCATCGGCGATGCGCGTACGGCCGATCCCTGCGGACTGCTCGACGCCGCATCGCTGAGCCGATTCGGCGACACGCGGCTCCATCCGGCCTATGGGGAGTTCAACCGGTGCGATGTGGTGGTCGAGACGGAGAACGGCGAGGAACTCGCCGACCTCGCGCTGCTCCTCGACGAGGATCGGGCGCACTTCGAGTCGGGCGTGCCCACCAGACGGGTCGGGAATATCACCGTCGGGACGTACACGCGTGACGGCGACGAGTGCGAGCGACACATCGCGACCGCGGACAGCAAGCGGATCGTGATCGTCGGGAAGCGACGCGAGGCCGGGGCACCCGATCCGTGCCAACTGGCCGACGCCGGCACCGACCTTGCGGTCGGCGTGCTGGACCGGGAAGAGGTCCCGCGACGCTCCTCATCGTTCGCGACGGACTCCCTGGCCCGCCTCGACGCCTGCTCGCTGCTGGACACCGCCACGCTGAAGAAGGTGTCCGGCGTCGAGACGAGGAAGCCCGAACGAGGCTTCGGTGGCTGGCACTGCGCATGGTCCTCCACGGACGGCGGTTCCGAGGTGGACATCCGGTTCAGCCGGGACAACGATTTGACGGACGCCGGCAGCCCGGCCCTGGTCGCCGGGGTCAGAAGCCACGTGGTGCCGGACGACGCCGGCGACCACAGCTGCGTCGTACGCACACCGCATCGTACGTACACGAACACCGCGGGTGACGAAACCATCGAGTTCATCGAACTGACCGTGCACGCATCGCAGTCGGTCGACCGGCCCTGCGCCGCGGCCAAGTCACTGGCGGCCACCTCCACGAAGCGCGTCGCCGAGCAACTGCCGGAGGGGAAATGACCGCCGGCTCTCGTCACGTTGCGAACGGCCGCGTCCTGCCCGCCGCCCACGGCAGTCTCGCCCGGGAGCGTCCGCCCCGCTGCCGGGCACCGTCTTCGTGCTCGCGTTGACCGGCGGCATGACGCTGGGTCCTGGGCCGGGCCGCGAGGTCCGGTTCGGACGCAACCGTCCTGAGGTGCATGTCTGCCTGGGCGAAGACGATCCACAAGTCAGTCGCCACCAAGGCACGCTCATCCACCGGGAGGGGCGGTGGTGGGTGAGCAACAGCGGACGGCTGCCGATCCGCTGTGCTGGGGCTCGGCTGCTGTTCCGAGGCGAGGAGCCGCTGCCGCTGGACACCGGCTACACCCCGCTGTTCGCCGGGGATCGCGCGGCCGCGAGCACCTGTTGGAGGTCTTCGTCACCGGCCCCGAGGCCGAGCGCCCGGTGCCACGGCACGCCGACGTCACCCGCCCACCCCGGGTGTGGACACTGGGCGAACACGAAAAGCTGGCCCTCGTCGCCCTCGGTCGACGCTACCTACTGCACGAGCTCAGGCCGCAGCCCTTGACGTGGAGTCAGGCAGCCGCACTCCTGGCCGAGTTGCAACCGGGGGCGGGATGGACGGACAAGCGCGTCGAGCGCACGGTCACCTCGGTGCGCATGCGGCTGTCCCGCCACGGGGTGCCCTGGCTGACCCGTGAAGAGGTCGGCGAACCGGTCGGCAACGCGCTCAACGACCACTTGATCCGCGCTCTGATGACGTCGACCACCCTCGTTCCGATGGACCTGGCCCTGATCGAGGCCGCCTGACACCTGCATGGCATCCGGGGACGGCTCACCTTGGGCGGCATCTGCCATGCCGGACAGCCAGCCGAGCGGGATCATCGTTCCGACCGGTTCAGGGCACTGCCGACCGCCTGGGTCGCCGCGTCCACCGGCCGCTGGTCCAGAATGCGCCGCGCCACGGTCGGCAGGTTGCCGTCGGGCGGGGAAGCGAAGCTGCGGTCGAATTGTTCGCGCTTCGACCCCTCGTCCTTGCTGGGCGGTGGTGGCAGACCCAGGCTCTCGGACACGTCGGCGATGCCGCGGTGTCCATGGGCGTCTGCACGCCGTGGGCACGACGCCGAGGAAGGGCAGGCAGGGCCGTGACTGCCGGAGCGCCCGCGGCGCGGCCGCTCCGGCATACGCATGCTCACGCAGGCATGAGTGCGGCCTGCGCGGCCAGGAACCGGGCCGTCGGCTCGGGTGCCGAGTAGAACGGCGAGTGGTCGCAGTCGAGTTCGATGTGCGCGGTGGCGCGCACGGCGCAGTCCCGCTGCGCCTCGGGCAGTACGGTCCGGTCCGCGGCGCACACGACGTAGGAGCTGGGGACCGTCAGCCACGCCGGGTCGTCCAGGGGCGTGTGCGGCACCCGGCTGCGCATCGGTCGCCAGAGCGCCGCGGCACGCTCGGCGTGGTGCGGGGGTGTGCCGGAGTAGAGCGCCTCGCGGGCGGTCGGCAGCAGGGTCACCGTGCCGTCGGGGGCCGTCCGCACGCACCGGTGGAAGGCGGGGTCGTTCCAGTTGGGCGTCAGCCGCGCGGGGGCTCGCCGGGCAGCGGCATCCGCGCCGCGATGTAAACCAGGCGCGAGGCCGCGTGTCCGCCGGCCGAGACCGGCAGGCCGCCGTAGCTGTGTGCGACGAGCAGTACGGGGCCGTGTCGTGTCCCTTCCCGCACGGCGCTGCGGACCGCCTCGGTGTCATCGGTGAAGGAGGTGAGAGGCAGGTCCATGGCATGGCTGCGGAGGCCGGCCGCACGCAGCCGCTCCGTCACCGCCTCCCAGCACCAGGCGCCGTGGTGGGCGCCGTGGACGAGCAGGACGAAGGGCTCTCGGGCAGTGGCCCGCTCATGGGCCGTTCCCGGGGTGCGGGTCGGGGGCGACAGGCCGGTTGTTCAGGTCGACGGAGAGGAAGACGTCGTTGCCGACGGGGTGCCGCATCTCCTCGGCGAGCTGGCCGATCAACCCTGCTGTGCGGGCCAGTAGGGCGAAGCCGCGCAGCAGCGGGATGGGCAGGTCGAGGTCGGCCAGGGCCGCCCCGCACACCCCGGCGCCGTTCAGTGGCAGGGTTTTGCCCAGGACCTGCGGGTGCGTCCGGCCGATCGCGGCGAACAGCGACAGGTGGGGCCGAACTGCCCCTCCTCCGCGGCGATCTCCATGAGCCGGGGGTACGCGGGTCGCCGTCCTTGTGGACGTGATGGCCGAGGCCCGGCACGAACCGTCCGGCCGCCCTGTGCTTGCGTACGGTTTCGACGGCGAGCGCGTCCCACTCCGCCTCGTCGCGCGGCGGCGGGCCGGGGCGGCGTTCCAGCACCTCGTGCAGGAACGTTCCGGTGTCCTCGGTGACCCCGAGGAAGCGGGAGCCACCGCCCAGCAGCCCGGCGGCGAGTGCGCCCTGCACCGAATCGGGCGCCGACAGGTACGTGAGGCGGGTGACGATCGCGGTCGGGTGAAGCCGTGGTCGGCGAGCGCGGCCAGTACGGCCTCGAAGACCCGTACCTGGCCGGGGTGGGGCGGCGCTGGGTGGCGAGCCAGTAGGCGAGCTCGCCGAAACCCACCTCCCCCATCACATCGCGGGCGAGGTCCTCGCCGAGCAGCGTGATCGAGGTGCGGGAGGAGGCTCCCAGTGCCGTGGGGTAGGACGCGGGACGGTCAGTCATGGGCATCTTCCTGTGCCGCACGCGGAGTGCGCGTGTCGCCAGCCACTTGCGCAGTTCGGGTCCGTGCTCGTCGAGTTCGGGAGGCGGTAGCTCGTAGCGGGCCGGGGTGGTGGAGAGGGTGATCGGGTGACGTGCCATGGGCACGGCACGCTCGCCCTCGCCGACCTCGACGACCGGGTCGAGCCCGAAGCGTTCGGCCATGGCGAATCCGCCGTCGATGGTGTTGATGGGCGCGGCCGGGACCCCGGCTTCGACAAGGAGGTCGAACCACTCGGCCGCGCCGCGGGTGGACAGTCGCTCCAGCAGTAGTGGACGGAGTTCCTCGCGGCGGGCGGTGCGGTCCTTGTTGTGCGCGAACCGGGGGTCGTCGGCCGTCTCGGGAATGCCGAGGACCTTGCACAGGCGCCGGAACTGCCCGTCGTTGGCCGCGGCGACGATCAGGTCGCGGTCGGCGGTGGGGAAGGGCTCGTAGGGGAAGACGCTGGGGTGGGCGTTGCCCATCCGGTAGGGCACGGTGCCGCCGGCCACGTAGGCGGAACTGTGGTTGACCAGGCCGGACAGCGCCGAGGAGAGCAGGTTGACCTCGACGTGCTGGCCGCGGCCGGTCGCGTCGCGGTGCCGCAGTGCCGCGAGGATGCCGATGGCCGCGTGGTTGCCCGCCATCACGTCGAAGACCGAGATGCCGGCCCGGTAGGGCTCGCCGTCCGGATCGCCGGTGAGGCTCATCAGACCGGAGATCGCCTGCACCATCAGGTCGTAGCCGGGCACGTGGCGGCCCGCGCCGGGACCGAAGCCACTGATCGAGGCGTAGACCACACCGGCGTTCTCGGCCGAGACGCCGGCGTAGTCCAGGCCGTACTTGGCGAGGGTGCCGGGCTTGAAGTTCTCGATCACGACGTCCGCCCGGTGCGCCAGCTCGCGAGCCGCCGTGGCGTCCGCCTCCGCGCGCAGGTCGAGCGCGATGGAACGCTTGTTGCGGTTGACGCCCAGGTAGTACGTGGACGTCTCACCGCGGGTCGGCGGCATCCAGGTGCGGGTCTCGTCACCGCCGGGAGACTCGACCTTGACGACCTCGGCTCCGAGGTCCGCCAGCAGCATGGTCGCGTACGGGCCTGCCAGTACCCGGGAGAAGTCGGCGACCAGCAACCCGGACAGCGGCGCGCCGCTCTGAGCCGGTGCCACCGACCGTGTGGGCATCTCCATGAAACCATCCCTCCGACCGCACAGCGGACACCTGTCCGCTGAATTGGGATTGTGGCACGCCGAACGTGATGCTGCGAGTGCCCGGGAGGGATTCGACGTGTCGGCGTGACCACGGGCCGGCGTGACCACGGACCGGCGTGACCACGGACCGGCGTGACCACGGACCGATGTGACCACGGGCCCGGCCGCAGGGAGTGGATCAGGTCCGGGAGACGGCCACCGCGGCCGGGACGGCGGCCAGCCGGGCGAAGTCACAGCTGATGTCACCGGCTGTCTGCAGCAGGAGCGGCAGATGGTCGTCCAGCAGCTTCCGCACGGATGTCTCGGCGGCGTGCGCGTTGACGTTGACGGCCGCGATCACCCGGCCCTCGCCGTCGCGCAGCGGCACCGCGACCGAGCGGATGCCCAGCGCCAGGTCCTCGTCGGCCAGTGCCCAGCCACGGGCCCGCACCTCGCGCAGGGCCGCGTCCCGCTCCTCGGGGCCGGGCTGCCACAGCGGAGTGAGCCCCGAGCGGGTCGGCTCCGCGAGGGTCTTCTCCACTTGCCCCGGCTCCAGCGCCGCCAGCAGCACCTTGCCCAGCGAGGTCTGCAGCGCCGGGAAGCGGGTGCCGATCTGCACCGCGAGCGTCACGATCTTCGGCACGGCGACCCGTGCGACGTACACGATGTCGCTGCCGTCGAGCTGCGCGATCGAGCAGGATTCGTGTGTTCGGCCCACCAGCCGCTCCATGTGCGGCCGGGCGACGTCCCACAGTCCCAGTGAACCGACGTACGCCGTGCCCAGATCGAGCACACGAGGGGTCAGGGCGAACCCCTTGTCCGAGGCGCGCACATAGCCGAGTTCCTCGAGTGTCAGAAGGATCCGCCGCACCGTCGGCCGGGCCAGGCCGGTCGCCGCCGCCAGCTCCGACAGTGACATCACCGGCCGCTGCGGGGCGAAGGCGGTGATCACCTCCAGCCCCCGGGCCAGCGCTTCGATGAAATCAGGCCCCGTGCCCGTACGCGGCATCTGCTGTGCCTTTCAGCTCGCTCGTCCGATGAGTGTCCAGGTTACTGCCGCCTGTCCGCACTACGGTCCCGCTTCCGGTATGGGGACGGACTTCCCGTAAACGGGCCTTCCGAAGGCTTGACGCCGGAAGTCGAAAGCAAGAAGGTATCGACCATCGACCGCACAGCGGACATCTGTCCGTCCGCCTTCACTCGTTGGCCTCAGAGCCAAGGGAACTCAAAGGAGAGTCAGACGATGACTCAGACTTCCCCCACGCCCTCCTCCGCATCCACCACCGCGGAGCTGCCGTCGCGACTGCACCACAACGCCTATGTCACCCGGGACCAGGAGGCGACGCGCGCCTTCTACGAGGACATCATCGGCCTGCCCCTCATCGCCACCTGGAAGGAGTCCGACGAACTCTTCGGCGCCGTCCGCACGTACTGCCACACCTTTTACGGCCTCGGCGACGGCAGCGCCCTCGCCTTCTTCCAGTTCGCCGACCCTGATGACCAGAAGCAATTCGGCCCTGAGATGCCACACTCGCCGTTCCAGCACATCGCGCTCAAGGTCACCGAGGAGGTCCAGAACGCGATCGCCGAACGGCTGGAGAAGGCCGGCTGGCGGCCCGACGAGACCTACGTCCTGGAGCACGGCTACTGCCGCTCCCTCTACACGAGCGACCCCAACGGCCTGCTCCTCGAATTCACCCTGGACGCGCCGGGCATCCACGAGAGCGACGCCGAACGCCGTCGCACCGCCCGAGCCGAGCTCACCTCCTGGCTCGCGGGTGAGCACAGCAGCAACAACACATACCGCTGACGGGCCCCGCCCACGCCACGCCCAGCTCGCCGCAAGGCCGCCCTGTCCTCCTCCGGGGCGGCCCCACGGCCCCGTACGCCCCACCGACCCCTGCCCGGACGAGGAGTCGACGAGGACGGGGGGCCGATCAGAACGAGAGCACCCAGAACAGGGAGAAGGGACCTCTGTTGACCACACATGGCATCACCATCGTGGGCGCCGGACCCGTCGGACTCACCGCGGCCCTCGCCTTCGCGCGAGCCGGCATCCCGGTCACCGTGCTCGAACGAGAAGACTCCCTGAACGATTCCCCGCGTGCCGCCATCCACCACTGGTGTGTTCTGCCGTTCTTCGAATCCCTGGGCATCCTCGACGACGCCATGGCGGCGGGGTTCCGCGGCATCGGGCTCACCTTCCGGCGCCTGTCCACCGGCGAGAGCATCTCCTTGAGCGTCGACCCCCTCGTCGGCCACGTGCCGAACCCCTACAGCCTGCACCTCGGCCAGGGCGATCTCGGGCGCATCATCCTCGACCACCTGCGTCGGCAGCCGCACGCCCGGGTCCTGTGGAAGACCGAGTTCCTGGGCCTCGACCAAGACGAGACCGGCGTCACGGTCCGGATCGGCACCCCGACGGTGAGCAGGACCTGCGCACCGGCTGGGTCGTCGGCACCGACGGAGCCCGCAGCGCCGTACGGCACGCCCTCAACCTGGACTTCGAAGGCATGACCTGGCCCGAGCGCTTCGTCGCGACCAACATCCGCTACGACTTCCGCCGGCACGGCTTCCGCGACGCCAACATGATCCTCGACCCGAAGCACGGAGCGGTCGTCGCCCGCCTCGACAAGAACGACCTGTGGCGCTGTACCTTCAGCGAGGACGAGTCACTGCCGCTGGAGACCGTCGAGGAACGGATCGGAGTCTTCCTCGAGGAGTTCCTCCCGGACGGTTCGGGCTTCGAACTGGTCCACTACGGCCCGTACCGCATGCACCAGCGCGCCGCGTCGACGCTTCGTGTGGGCCGTGTCCTGCTCGCCGGGGACGCCGCCCACTCGACGAACCCGACCGGCGGCCTCGGCCTGACCTCGGGCCTGTTCGACATCGAGACCCTGGGCGAGGCGCTGCCCGCGGTCATCGCCGGGGAAGCACCCGAGGACGTCCTGGACCGCTACAGCGCGCGACGCCGTGCCGCCTTCCTCGACATCGCCTCACCGATGGCGTCGGAACTCAAGGGCCTGGTCTTCGGCACCACGGACGACAAGGTCTTCGACGCGTTCTTCGCCGACATGCGCACCGTGGCCGAGGACACCGAGCGGATGCGTGCGCAGTTCCTCGCGTTCGGGCAGTCCCGCACCGGCTCCGTTCTCGATTCGTCCGCGGACCAGGCACGGGCGGAAGTCAGCGATGGACAGTGAACAGCAGTGTCCCGCGGTGGCCGCCACGCCCGACTCCCGCCCGCCCGTCACCTCCCGGCGCGGCTTCTTCTGGGTGGGCACCGAGCCCGAGCCGCTCCCGGACGGCGGGAGCGGCGTGCGCGGGGCCATGTACGTCCACTGGGAGGCCGCGCCCACGGTCCGTCATCGGCTGCCGGTGGTACTCGTCCACGGCGGCGGCGGGCAGGGCCTCGACTACTTCGGAACACCTGACGGGCGCCCGGGCTGGGTGCCGATGCTCGTGGAGCAGGGGCACATGGTGTACGTCGTGGACCGCCCGGGACACGGACGGTCCCCCTACGACCCGTCCTGTCTGGGGCCGATGGCGCCCGCGCTGCCCGAGCCGTTCCTGGCCGAACTCTTCGCCCCGGCGACCGACGGCAGCTCACCGAACCCGCTGGCACCGGATCACACACAGTGGGCGGGCGGACGGTCCCTCGCCGACCCCGTTCTGCGGCACGTCTTCGCGAGCAGCGGCCCCATGGCGGCCGACACGGCGGACGCCCAGGCACTGGACGGCAGGCGCCTGGCCCAACTGCTCGACCGCATCGGGCCGGCGATCGTGATCACGCACTCCGCCGGTGGGCCGGCCGGCTGGGTCGCGGCCGACCTCCGCCCGGACCTGGTCGCCGCGATCGTGGCGATCGAGCCGGTCGGCCCGCCGTTCAACGAGGTCTTCGGTCCGGGCAGCTTCGCCTGGGGCCCCGCCTCGGCACCACTGACCTACGATCCGCCCGCTGCCTCGCCCGAGGACTTGTCCCTGGTCAGGAGCGCGCCCGCCGCGGACGGTGCTCCGGTGCGGGTCGTCCAGGCGAAACCGGCCCGGAGGCTGCCCCGTCTCGCCGGTGTCCCCATCGCCGTGGTCACGGGCTCCGCCTCGCCGTTCGCGTCCATCGACCCGATCACCGTGGAAGTGCTGCGCCAGGCCGGATGCGATGTCGACCATGTCGTTCTCGCGGAGCGGGGCATCACAGGCAACGGACACGCGATGATGTTCGAGAAGAACAACGCCGAAGTTCTCGACGTCGTGATCGAGTGGGCCTTGGAGCACACCGGCGACTGAAGAGGGTGTGGCGCCGCCTGTGCCGGGTGGCGCTCGGCGGGCGGAGGAGCAGCCCCGTCGGGCAATGAACGGTGGCATGGCAGGAGGCGCCGGGCGCCTGAGCGCGATGCGGGGCGGCGACCCGCTCCCGTCGCAGCCGTCCGGTCCGGCGGAGACGACCGTGTCCCCAGTTGCGCCGATCGCTCCGCCGCTCCCTCGCTCCCCGGTATACCGCCCAGATCAAAGACATCTCCCTCGAGACGGTCACCGCCTGCAAGCGCTGGACACCAACGAAGCGGCCCGGCACGGTCTCCTTCAAGGCCGCCCTGGCCGACACCGACGGGAACGGCTACAACGGCACGATCCGCAACGCGTACCGCATGGTGAACGGAGCCGCGGCCGTCGCTGAACCACAGCAGGTCAGTTCACGACGGCCTCACGGAACGCAGATGGTCGCTGAGGTAGCGGCCGGTCACACTGTGCGGATCTCGTGACACGTCGTCGGGTGTTCCGGTGGCGACGATGGCGCCGCCGGCGGTGCCTCCGCCGGGACCCATGTCGATGATGTAGTCCGCGTTGGCGATCACGTCGAGGTCGTGTTCGATGACGATGACGGTGGCGCCGTTGTCGCCCAGGCGCTGAATGACGTTCAGGAGCGTGCGGATGTCGAGGGGGTGGAGTCCGACACTGGGTTCGTCGAAGACGAAGAGGGTGTCGGACTGCTTCCGGTTGAGCTCGGTGGCGAGCTTCAGCCGCTGTGCTTCTCCACCGGAGAGGGCCGGGGTGTCCTCGCCGAGGGTGAGGTACCCCAGTCCGAGGTCGATGAGTGCTTGCAGCCGTGTGCGGACCCGCCGGATGTCTCCGACCTGCTGGATCGCCTGCCTGACCGTGAGGGCGAGCAGACCGGGCAGGCTGATGCCGCCGTCCGGGTCGCCCGGGGCCGGGCGGAGGATGTCGTCGGCTGCGGGGGCGTACCGGGTGCCCGCGCATTCGGGGCAGGGAATGTCGACGTCGGGGAGGAACTGCACGTCGAGCGAGACCTGGCCGGTGCCTTCGCAGCGGGGACAGCGCAGTGATCCGGTGTTGTAGGAGAAGTCCGCCGCGGTGAGGCCGCGTCGTCCGGCTGTGTCGGTGGCGGCGTAGGCGCGGCGCAGGTCGTCGAGGATCCCGCTGTAGGTGGCGACGGTGGAGCGCACATTGACGCCGATGGGGGTGGCGTCGACCATGTTCACCCGCGTGATGGCCCGCGTGTCCACCGCGGCGACGTGGCCGGGCGGTGACGTACCGGCGCTCTTCGCCTGGAGCGCGGGGACGAGGCTTTCGAGGATCAGGGTGGTTTTACCCGATCCGGACACCCCGGTCACGGCGGTCAGGCGGCCTTGGGGATGTCGACATCCAGGGCCCGCACCGTGTGCACGGGGCGGGTGGACAGGTGGATACGTCCCCGGTCGAACATCTCGTCGCGACCGGCGCGGGAGCGTACGACGACGGGCTCACGCCCGGTGAGGAACCCGCCGAGGAGGGAGTCCGGGTCCTTGCCGAGGTCGGCGACGTCACCGGTGGCGAGCACCGTCCCCCGTCGGCACCGGAGCCGGGGCCGATCTCGATGAGCCAGTCGGCTTCGCGCAGAACCTGGACGTCGTGGTCGACGATCACGACCGAGTTGCCGTCGCGGAGCAGGTCACGCATGACGCCCAGCAGGCCGTCGACGTTCGAGGGGTGCAGGCCGATCGAGGGTTCGTCGAGGACGTAGAGCACGCCGGTGGTCTGATTCCGTACCGCGCGGGCCAGTTGGACCCGCTGGCGCTCACCGGTCGACAGCGTCGAGCTCGCCCGGTCCAGGCTGAGGTAGCCCAGACCGAGGTCGACCAGGCGGCGGGCGGTCTCCAGCAGGGTGGAGACGATGTTCCGCGCCATCCGGCGCATCTCCCGCGGGAGAGTGTCCTCGATGGTGGGGGCCCAGGCGATGAGCTCGTCGAGCGTCTTCGCGGTGGCCTCGGCGAGACCGACGCCGTCGACGAGCGAGGAGCGCGCCTGCTCGCTCAGCCGGGTGCCGCGGCAGACGGGACACACCTGGGTGCTGATGAACCTGTTCACGCGGTTGAGGCCGCGTTCGGTGGTGGCCTTGTCCAGGGTCTCCTGGACAGCTCGGCGGGCGTTGCGATAAGTGAAGTTCAGCTCGAAGAGTTTGCCGTTCCTGGACCGGACGCTGATCTGCCGCTTCTCCGCGGGGCCATGCATGACGATCTGTCGCTCCTGCGCGGTCAGTTCGGTGTACGGCACGTCGGTGCGCACCCCGAACTCCGCGACGACCTGCGGCATCACGGTCAGCCCGAACGTCCCCCAAGGGGCCACCGCCCCCTCCGCGATGGTGCGTGCCGGGTCGGGGACGAGCGCCGCCTCGTCGATTTCCCGGACCACGCCGGTGCCGCCGCACCGCGGGCACGCACCGTCCGAGTTGAAGGCCAGCGACTCCGCGCCCGGCGGGTAGAACGTCACATCGCACACCGGGCAGGTCAGGGTGAGCCCGGCGGCCACATCGATGGTCGAATCCTGCCGGTGGCCGTTCGGGCACAGGTGCGACCCCAGCCGGGAGAACAGCAGGCGCAGGACGTTCAGCAGTTCCGTCGACGTACCGAAGGTGCTGCGCACACCGGGCACCCCGGGACGCTGGCGCAACGCCAGGGCGGCCGGCACGTGCTCCACAGTGTCCACCGCCGCACGCGGCGCCTGTGCCATACGCCGGCGGGTATAGGTCGACAGCGCCTCGAGGTAGCGCCGTGAACCCTCCGCGTACAGCACCCCCATCGCCAGCGACGTCTTGCCGGAACCGGACACACCTGCCACTGCCACGAGCCGGCGCAGCGGCACGGTCACGTCGATGTCCTTCAGGTTGTGGACCTTCGCTCCGTACACCCGGATCGCCGGCGGCTGCTCCGCCACGTCCACTCCGTCGGCCGGCTCGTCCTGCGCCATCAGGTCTCCTCCAGGACGTGTCCCGCCCGCGCGACTTCGGCCTTCCGTAGACCGACCGACTACCCAATTACTTCCATGGAATGTATAGGGCTCGGCCGTTGCAGGACAAACCGCACATGCCACTGCGCCCGGTCGGCGCACGCTGACGCCCTGGCCGCCGGGCGCCGGAGCCGATCGCTCCCCGACTTCTCCCCCGCGTGCCCGCCAGTCCTGAACCAGCCCGCTCAATTGAATTGAAAGATCAAGTAGTGTTCGGATTCCGGTTGTTCGACCGGCCGGGTGCCCTGGAGCCCCGGCACGGGACGCACCACGGTGAGGCCTGAGGCGGGAACCGACGTCAGGCGCTGAACGAGATGGGAACTGCCTGGTATGAGAATTCGTCCCGATCGACTCCTTCCCGGGATTCGCGCGCGAGCAGCGTCGGGCGGACCCGCGGCGAGGGCGACCGCCGCCACAGTCGTATGCGCGCTGATCGTCGGCTTCACCAGCGTCGGCTCGGCCGGCGCGACGCCGGAGGCGGAGCCGCCGGGCGGTGTCCCCGGGGTGCGAATACCGGAGTTGAAGTGGACCGACTGCGGCGACGGAATCGACTGCGGGACGGCCGAGGTGCCGCTCGACTACCGTCATCCGGACGGGAAGAAGATCACTCTCGCCCTGACGCGCAAGCTCGCCTCGGACCCGACCAAGCGGGCCGGGACACTGTTCCTCAACACGGGCGGGCCAGGTGGTACCAACGAAGGCTTCGTCTACGACCTGGCCGCCGACGCTCCCGAGAAGATCCGCAGCCGGTACGACCTCATCGCCGTCGACCCCCGCGGGACCGGCTACAGCACCCCGGTCAAGTGCCAGACCACCCGGGAATGGTCCGACGCCTGGGACACGGCGACCGCGCGTCCCGCGCGGGGCGGCTTCGAACGTGCTGTCGCACGAGGGCGGCAGTTCGGCGAAGCGTGCCGGCGCCACTCCGGGGACCTGCTGCCCTACATCGGGACGGAGTACGTGGCACGGGACATGGACGTGATCCGGGCCGCCGTCGGAGACAGGAGGTTCAACTGGTACGGCCTGTCCTACGGCACGTATATCGGCACCGTGTACGCCGGCCTCTTCCCGCAGCGGGTGGGGGTGATGGCGCTGGACGGCGGCTACGACCCGAACGCCTACGCCAACGACCCCTACCGGTACGACCGCGGGCAGTACGTCGCGGTCGACGCGGCACTCGGGCGGTTCTTCGACTGGTGTGAGCGTGCTCCGGATTCCTGTGCCTTCGGCGACGGTGACCCGCGCAAGGCCTACCGGGACCTGCAGGCCGCGCTCGACGAGAAGCCCGTCCGTGACGCCGACGGCCGGCTCGTCGCCAACGGTGCCTGGCTGACCATGAACGTCACCTACAACATCGGCATCGGCAAGGACTTCTGGCCCACCCTGGCCCAGCAACTGGTCGACGCACAGAACCGCACCGGGGACCTGCTGTCCGGTATGAAGGCCGAGGCCCAGTTCCAGACCGAGAACACCGCCGTCGAATGCGCGGACCGGGCGTTTCCGCGCAGCCAGGGCCTGCTTCGGCTCGCCCTGTGGAGCGAGACGGCGCAGGCACCGCTGAACGGCCCGGCACTCGCCTACGGCCCGCCGAACTACGACCACGGCCACGCCGCCGCCTGCGTCCAGTGGCCGGCCGAGCGGCTGTCCCGCTACAGCGGGCCCTTCGACGCCAAGGGCTCGGCGCCGATCCTCGTCATCGGCAGCACCGGCGACCCCGACACCCCTTACCAGGACTCCGTGACGCTCGCCCGCACGCTGGACAACGCTCAGCTGCTCACCGTACGCAAGGAGGGCCACGTCGGCCGCCACAACGAGTGCGTCCGGACGGCGACGATGGACTACCTGGCCACGGGCAAGCTGCCCCGGCAGAGGGTGTGCCAGGGGGACTGACGGCGGCCAGGAACTGATCGCACGCCTGTGGCCTCGCAGTTCGCAGGCCGCGCGATCGTGGCGATCAGGCGGTCGTGGCCCGTCATTGGTCGATCGCGACGCCGGGGCCGGCCTGGCCGGCCCCGGTCGGGTGGTGGACGCCCGACATCAGCGGCCGGGGACCGGTGCTCCGGTCGACCCGCCCGGGCCCGCCCCGTGGCGCGCGGTCGCTCCAGCTCGGCGCGGTTGACGGGAAGGACGGTGCCGTGCCGGGGACTCGTCGGCAGGGCGAAGTCCTCGGACATCCGCCATGTACCGGATTGCAGGTCGGCCACGCCGCCCGGCACGATCAGCACGACGTGACTCGTGGGGCCTCAGGCTCCGTCCCAGGCGGACGCGGACGCGGGCCCGGCGTATCCCGCGGACGGCGTCACGACGGCTCAGCGCGGCAAACGGCGAACCACCGGTCCGGTGCCGCCGCCGTGGACCCGGTGGGCGCGTCGGCGCGGTGGTGGAGAGCGTCTGCCGCGACGTCGCGGGGCCGGCGCGTTCGCCGTACGTCAGGCTCGGCAGAGCTCGCCCCAGCTACTCCGCGCGGGCGCCGGCGGACGAACCGACGGGGCGGCCCTCCGTACGCCGCACAGCGCCGCTCACAGGGTGTCGCGCAGGTGGCTGATAGTCACGAAGTGGAAGCCGCGGGCGGTGAGCGTGCGCAGGATCCCGGGGACGGCCTCCACCGAGGTGGCGTGGATGTCGTGCAGGAGGATGACGTCGTTGCGGTCGACCTTCGAGGTCACGGACTGGGCGACGCGGGAGGCGTCCGGGTACTTCCAGTCCTCCGTGTCCAGATCCCACAGGACGGGCGAGAGACCGGTCGCCGACCGCACCTTGCCGTTGATCGCTCCGTACGGCGGCCGGAAGAGGGTGGGCTCCTTGCCTGTGGCGGCCTCGATCGCCGCGTTGGTGCGGGTCAGCTGGGAGCGGATCTCGGCGGGGGTGAGACGGGTGAGGTCGGGGTGGTTCCAGGAGTGGTTGGCGATCTCGTGGCCGGCCCTGGCCTCGGCGCGGACCAGTTCGGGGTGGGCGGCGACGTTCTGGCCGACGGTGAAGAAGGTGGCGCGGGCGTCGTACTGCGCGAGGTGATCCAGGAGCGTCCCGGTGTACGGGGCGGCGGGGCCGTCGTCGAAGGTGAGAGCGACGCACTTAACCTTGGCGCAGTCGGTCGTGTCCTCGCCGTCCGCGGTGTGCGTGGGCACGGGCGGGGCAGGGGCGTCGGTGGCGCCGAGGTCCAGTCCGGTGCTGGGGCTGACGGTCTGTTTCTGGACGCGCATGCCGAAGTCGGACAGCCAGGGGCTGACGGTCGTCCTGGGCAGGGTCACGCTGTAGCGGCCGCCCGCCGGGACGCCGGCGGTGCCGCGGTCGAAGACCACGGTCAGGTCGCCGTCGGCGGTGAAGGCCATGTCGTCCAGGCTGAAATCGTGGTCCGCGGGGTCGTCGAGCAGCGTGGGATCGGCGCCCTCCTTCTTCTTGAGCCGCTCCTGCACAGCGGTGAGGAAGGCGTTCCGGGAGCCGTCCGCGATGAGCTCGGGCGCGGACTTGTGCACCTTGTCCTTGCCGTCGTACCAGTAGGTCCTG
The DNA here is from genome assembly GCA_018195615.1 of Streptomyces tuirus. Lineage (GTDB taxonomy): Bacteria > Actinomycetota > Actinomycetes > Streptomycetales > Streptomycetaceae > Streptomyces > Streptomyces tuirus_A. The sequence goes on from JAGTPG010000002.1 coordinate 1,518,177, forward strand.
GTGTCGATGCCGTCGCCGGCCGTCGGGGCCTGGACCGTCGTCAGCCGTACGCCCAGCACGTCACCGGACGCCACCAGGAACGAGAAGCTGACGTTCAGTTCGGCATCACGCGCGGCCTCGGTCCCGGCGGGAGCGCCACCGCAGAGGGTGGCGGGGCCGTCGCCCTCCTGTCCGAGGAAGGCGTCGACGCGCTCCTCCACCTTCTCCTTCATAGCGGCCGTCATCGCGGTCGCGCCGGGGACGTCCGGGTAGCCGGTGGCCCACTTGCAGGTGTGGTCCTCGCTGTTGTGGCTGATGATCCGTATGCCCTTGATCCTGGTCACGTCGACGGTGGCACCGGTGTCGTTACCGGGGGCGCGGGCTTCGTCGCCTTGGCCGCGGGATGAGTCGACCGCAGGATCGTTCGAGGCGCACGCGGCTGTCAGGCTCAGGGTGCTGAGAAGCAGGAGCGCGGCGGCGAGGTCGTTCTTACGCATTTAGTGCCTAAATGGGGGGAGAAGGGAGTATGCATGGCCTGGAGGCCACGGGTGATCCTCACGGGCCCGTACGTGGCTGGGCAACCCCTTGTGCTCTCCGAGATGTGATGGTAAAGATGCCATCCGCCACATACGGCGTGGTGTCGCGCGCGTCACAGAGGCAGGCATGCCAGCCTGAGGGGCCGCCGTCGGCGCGCTCGCGGTAGTCCCCGCGCCGGGCTGTGCGTCGCGTGGAAGCACCGCGCGCCGCCCGCGCCATCGACGTAGAGGCGGCCGTGCGGTCCGTGAGGTGGGGAGGCGCGGCCCGCCCGTACACCGGCCGAGCCTCCGGCCGGAGTGGCGCCGAGGGCCGGGACCCGGCCCTCACCAATGCCTGGTGTTCCGACGTCGATGATGGAGGAGGGCCGGACCGGTGGCCGGGCCGCCCGTCGTATCCGAGGTTCCCCCACTCCGGAGTGGGCGTCACAAGGCCGGGTACGGACCGCGGGTGGCCGGCGCGGGGACGCGATTCGGGTGTCCACCCGAGGCCCCACCGCGCGATGAAGCCGGGTGGGGCGTCAGGACCGGCGATGCCCCGGCCTGGTTCGCATGTGTCAAATAGGCGACCGCACCAGAGGCAGGTGGGCCTCCCGGGCACAGTCGCCCGTGTTCGCCGGACCGGTTCAGCAGGTGGGATTGGTCTGGGTCAGCAGGCCCATCCGCCATGGCAGCCGGATGTAGTCACCGCCTGCGCCCGGGGCCATGCCCTGGCAGAGGAACCGGAGACGGCACGGGTCGATGGTGAGGGTCTGGTCGTTGTCGGCCCTGAGCAGCTCGCCGTGGCTGAAGTCCTGCGTCCAGGACGGTGTGCCGGACGGGAAGGTCACGTTGTTGGAGCGGGCGAACGGGTTGGACTGGCTCCCGTGCAGCGCCTTCCAGGGTCCGCTGAGGCTGCCGGAGGTGAATGACCGGTACCAGCGCCGGCCGTTGGAGCCGATGGCCTCCTGGAGCAGCAGGTACTCGTTACTGTTGCCGACCTTGTAGACGGCGGTGCCCTCGAAGAGGTTGAAGCGGCTGGAGTCCTGGAGGGCGATGACGGTGTTGCCGAAGCCGTTCGGGAAGTTCGCCAGCGAGGTCTGGGAGCGGTAGATGTGCCCGTTGTCGTCACTGGAGAACAGGTGGCAGTTGGCCTTGTCACAGATGACCCAGAAATCGAGCCAGTGGCCGTTGCCGATGTTCTGCTGGACGATGGGCGGCATGCTGCTCATGAAGTGGCGCGGTCTCGACCAGGAGGTCGGGTCGCTGGGGTCGCTGCTGACCGAGTACGGTGCGGGGCTGCGCGGTATCCGGAACCGACGCCGGAGGCCGTGTCGAGGAACGTGTGCCGCGCGTTGGCGGCCTGGGCCCAGTCGGGGAACGCGAAGTGCGCGAGGTTCCAGCCCTTGCTCGGGCTGGCGGTGGTGGCGTAGACCTGCCACTCACCGTTGTGCCGGACCACGGTGAAGTCCCTGATCGCGGCGATGTCGTTGTGGCTCGCGTCCTGCCGCGGGCCCGCGAGCACCCCGCTGGACTCCACCGCATCGACGAGGGCAACGACGAGCCGGGGCCGCCGCCACTGCCCACGCGCACGAGTTGCCATTGCTGGTCGGTGCCGCCCCAGTCGGTGAGTCTGAACTGCTGGTTGGCCGTGTTGTTGTCGGTCCACTGGACGATGTCCGCACCGTTGGCGGTGGACCAGTTGAAGACGTCGAGGACCTTGCCCGAGTGCCGGGACCTGAGGCGGTAGTGTCCGCCGCCGGACGAACTGCCACTGCTGCTGGGCCTGGTCGTTGCGCGACCACTGGGTGATGCGGGCGCCGTCGTCGGTGGCAAGGTTGTACACGTCGAGTGCCTTGCCACTGTTGCGGTTGACCAGCACCTACCACGCACCGGTGTCGACCGTCGCGGCCGAGGCCGGGGTGGCACCGGCCACGCTCAGCAGGCCCGCCAGGAGCGAGCTCACAGCCAGCCCGATCATCGTGCTCAGCCGGCGGCCCCGCCGGAACCAGCGGCGCGGACCTGTGGGTGCCCTGGTTCGCGGCGCGGACGCCGGTAAGTCTTTCGCCCCGATCATGGATTCTCCGTTTCGTGTCCGGGCCACACCGCGCTGCTCGCCTGGGTGACCGCAGGAGGGACAGGACCGCTTGGAGCGGCCGGGAGCACGGCAGGCGGCGTCCGTCAGCCGACCCGCGCGAGTTGCCACTGCTGGTTGGTGCCGCCGTAGTCGGTGTACTGGACGATGTCGGCGCCGTTGCCGGTGGCGGCGTTCTGCACTTCGAGTGCCTTGCCGCTGTGGCGGTTGATCAGGCGTATGTGGCCGCCGTCGGAGTCGGTGAGTCTGAACTGCTGGTTGGCCGTGTTGTTGTCGCTCCACTGGACGATGTCCGCACCGTTGGCGGTGGACCAGTTGAAGACGTCGAGGACCTTGCCCGAGTGCCGGGACCTGAGGCGGTAGTGGCCGCCGCCGGAATCGACGAACTGCCACTGCTGCTGGGCCCGGTCGTTGCGCGACCACTGGGTGATGCGGGCGCCGTCGTCGGTGGCAAGGTTGTACACGTCGAGTGCCTTGCCACTGTTGCGGTTGACCAGCACCTACCACGCACCGGTGTCGACGCCGCCGGGAGCCTCGGTGGTCACGCCTGCCACGAAGGTCGTCACGCTCCGAGCGGGGAGCGTGGCGGTGAAGGAGCCGTTCGACACGCCGGTCGTGCCCTGGGGCGCGACGTTCCTGCTCGCGTCAGTCAGCCAGGACGAGACACTCGACACGCTGCTGTTCGCCAGGGTGAACTGCTGGCTCACCGCGGAAGTCCCCTTGTTGATGGCGACGACGACGACCGAGGACGTACCGCCCCGGTACGCCGAGACGTAGACGTTCGGCGCCGGGTTCGCCGTCGCATTGATCCGCACATGCCCGGGGCGTACGAACCTGGCGAACTGTGCCATGCAGGCGCCGCGCTTGCTCATCCGGCCGTCCTCCCGCATGGGGCCGTAGCTGCGCCGGATGTACCACCAGATGTACGCCTGGAACTCGGCGTCCACCATGGCGCGGTGGATGTGCTCCCCCACGTCGAGCGCCTGCGGCCAGAGATCGGCCGAATCGGAGCTGTTGGGGTAGTAGACCTCGGTCATCCAGAGTTCTTTGCCCGCGCCCTTCTGCTTGAAGAGGGGGTAGGGGAAGTCCGAGAACTTCGTGCCGTAGAGATGGGCCCCGATGATGTCCACGTTGGCGAGCGCCGTGGAGTCGTTGAGGATCGGGTCCGAGATGTTCTTCCGGTACTGGAAGGACTCGGGCGCGATGACCCTGGTGCCGATCGAGCCGGCGTTCTCCCGCAGGAACCGGACCATTTCGGCGGGAGTCCACCACGTCCAGTCATGAGCGTAGTCGGGCTCGTTCTGGACCGATATTCCGTAGAGGTTCACCCCGTTGTTCCGCATGAACGTGTTGAAGTCGTCGAGGTGCCGGGCGTAGGCGCCGTACATGTTGTGTCTGAGGCGTTTCGCGTCGGTCTGTGTTCCGTGGACGAAGGTCTCGATCATGTGGGCGGGGGGATTCCACGGCGACGCTATGACGGTCGCCCCGAGCTCGGTCGCGCGCCTCGCCGTCGCCAGGTCACGGCTGAAGTCCGCCTGGTTCTCGGGGACGGGGATCCTCAGCACGGAGAATCCCAGACGGCCCTCGCTGGTGCCGAACGCCGTGTCCCGCTGGGCGCCCGTCAGGTCGCCGATCCAGGCCGCGTGGGCCATGCCGCCGAAGCCTCGGATCGTCTGCCGCCGCGCCGACGGGTCGATGATCGCGGTGACGGCAGCCGTCACGGCCAGGGCTCCCGATGCCCCTACGGCCGATGTCGTGGCCGTGAGGGCCGGCAGAGCCCCCATCGCCGTCAGGACGGTTCTCCGGCTCGGCGATCTCCGCTCGCTGCTTCTGGGCTCATTCCGACCTTGCGTCATGTCTCCTCCTCCTGGCTGTTGGTGCCGATACACGCTCAGGCCTTGTGGGAGCGCTCCCACTTGCAGGGAATGACTATGCGCTGGTCTTGTTCGGGGAGGTGCTGCTGATCGTTGCCTCGGCCTGCCCTTGGCGGCTCGGGAAGGTATCGAGGAAGGTATCGAGAGCGTTCGGCATTGCGAACAGGATGCAAGATATCGAATTCCTGGTACGCCGGTAAATTAACGATGGTCACTCACCACCGTCAAGCCTCGGCGCGCGGCGCTGACGGAGAGGGCCGCCATTTCCTGGTGCACCAGCGGCTGGTCCATCAGCCCGACGCGCTCGTCGGCCATCGACCATGCCTGATAGAGCGGACCGGCAATCCATCCACGGTTCCCGCACCCCGCACCCTCCGCCCGGCAGCGCTTCGCCCCGCCAAGCACTAGCTCGACGGGGCGAGGCGGTCAACGGCATCGCACCCAAAACCGCGGGGCCGTCCGCGCTGCCGTCAGTGCCCGAGGTCCTCCAGCCGCCACGGGTCATCGGGACCGATGGTCAGGGTTCCGGCGTCGTCCAGGCGGGCGGGGAGCCAGACGTAGCGGGAGGACTCCAGCGAGTCGGGGGTCCAGCGGTCGGCCATGAAGATGAACTTGCCGTTCGCCGGGTCGTAGGGGATGACGTTGGTGCTCTGCGAGGCGTAGGTGTCGGCGGCCGCGTCGCCGGAGACCGGGTTGCCGCGGTCCGTCCACTTGCCGAGGATCTCCGTCGCGGTGGCGTAGCGGGCGGGGTTGGGATTCCAGCCGGTCGCGCCGGAGGTCACGAGGTAATAGGTACCGTCCGCCTTGAACATGGCCGGGGCCTCACGCTGGTTGCAGGCGAGGGTGCGGACGAAGTCCTTGCCCTGCACGGCCTCTTCTGGGGGTGCGGAGAGGTACGTGTACTCCTCGTTGAGCTTGGAGATGTACATCGTCCGGTTCTCCTCGGAGGAGTAGATGATGTACCCGGTGCCGTCGTCGTCGACGAAGAGGGTCATGTCCCGGGCCATACCGCCCGCGGGGTCGAAGGCCGCCGATGTGCCGCACCAGGGGACCGAGTCGCTCGGCACGCGGTTGAGCCGGTGCGAACCGAGCCACCGGAACGGGCCGGCGGGTGAGTCGGCCACCGCGACACCGGCCTCGGCGCGGGCATAGGTCGAGGTGCTGGTGGGGGAACTGGGGCCGTCGGAGTGCAGCCACATCACCCACTTCCCGGTGGTCTTGTTGTAGATCACCTTGGGGCGTTCCAGGATGGAGGGACGGGCCCAGCCGTCGTCGCGGTCGCGGTTGGTGGACAGGTCGCGCCAGACCATCTCGCGCTGCTTCTCGTCGTAGCCGCCGTACAGCCGGGCGAAGTATCTGTCCTCGGTGAACTGGTCCTTCGAGCTCAGGGCGCGCAGCGCGAGTCCCTCGTCCTTCCAGTTGTACAGGTCCCGCGAGGAGTAGACGTGCACGCCGGGGCTGTCGAAGTAGCCCTTGCTGCGGTCTTCGCCGTACCAGTACCAGATGCGCTTGCCCCTGCGGTCTTTCGCGGGATCACCTGGCCGCCGTGCGCCTGGATGAGATCGCCGTCGGTGTCGCGCCACTCGGCGCCCGGGTCGAAGCCGGTGACGGGGGCTGCTTGCCCGGGTGGGTGAGGACGCGGACCGCCTCGCCGGGTGCCAGCTGGACAGTGAGGTTGCCGTTGGGGGTGGAGTACCGCTTCTTTCCCTTACGCACCCAGCGGTCGTCGGCGTTGTAGTACCCCGTCTCCACCGAGCGCGGGGCGCCGAAGCTGCCGGGTATCCGGTAGGTGGCCTCCGCCGTGCTGGTCAGGGCGAGTTCGGCCGGACCGCGCCGGACGGCGACGCCCTGGGCCGCCTGGTCGGTGCTGAAGGTGACGTCCACACCGTCGAGAGGCTTGGTGAGGTCATCGACGGTTGTGGCCGCCTTGCGGTTGAAGGTCTGGAGTGTGCTGCCGCCCCGCTCGACGGGCGCCCTGCTCGCCAGGTCCGTGGCGATCTTGCCCAGCGTCCTGTTCAGCCGTGCCACCCGGTGGGAGACAGCCTTGCGCTTCACCTCGTGCGTCTCAGGGTCGAAGTCGTACAAACCGAGGTTGGAGCTGCCGGTCTCGGCGTAGGAGTCCGTCGCGGCGTAGAGGTTGTAGGCGGTGTTGCCGGCCACCGCGTTGAACTTGTGGACGTCGGCATCCGGATGGCCGGCGAAGTTCTCCATGATCATGGGGAAGTTGCCGCCCTGCGCCCAGAACCGGTCGGCACCGTAGCCGTAGAGCCGGTCGACGTCCGTGCTGTAGGGGTCGTCGCCGAAGAAGTCGATGGTCTGCTCGCCCTTGGCGCGCAGGGCCTCGTTCTCGGTGACCGGTTCCGCGTCGCCGACCGTGTTGACCCGGGTGTACACCGAGTGGTCGGACGCCTTGACGACCCGCCCCAGTTCGGTGAGGTAGTCGAGCAGGACGTCCTTGCGGAAGGCGGCGGCGTCCGTCCAGCCGCCCTTTTCCCAGCGGGCGTTGCTGGTCGGGCTGTAGGAGCGGTCGGCGGAGGCGCCCCACTGCATGTTGGCGACGTTGGGTTCGTTGAGTATCTGCGCGCCGACCATGGTGTGCCGGGTGTCGCGCTCGGCCACATGGTCCATCAGCCGCCCGAGCACGTACTTCTCCCGCTCCAGCAGGTCCGGGTCGGTCTTGTCGAGCAGCTTGTGCCCGTCGCGGGTGAGGGGGGTGCCGTCCTTCTTGAGGACGTACTCGAAGTCGCGGGTGGCGTACTCGGGCAGCCGCTCCTTGATCGAGTGGCCGGTCGACTCATGGCCGAACCAGAGCAGTTCCAGCTTGAGGCCGTACTTCTCGGACCAGTCGAGATAGCGGTCGATGTCCCGCCACCGGAACTTGCCCTTCTCCGGCTCCACCTGGGACCACCAGATCGGGATGTTGACGACGTCGAACCCGTCCTCGCTGATCATCTTCATGACCGGTTCGAGCTGGGCGTCCGTCCAGCCCTTCGTGTACTTGTGGTGCTCGTAGCGGAATTGGACGCCGCTGTGGAAGAACGGCTTCCCGTCGACCATCAGCGTGTGCTTGTCGTAGGTCTTCTTCGAGGTGTCCACGTACGAGACGGGTGCCGCCTCCCGTTCCGCGCCGGCCTGCCGGCCCACGGGGGTCGTGGGGTGTTCGGGGGACGGTGCCAGAGCGGTCGCGAGCAGACCGGCGGGCAGCAGGAACGCGGCTGCCAGATGTCTTCTTGCCATCAGAGTGGTGTCTCCCTGCTCCGTAGGAGGGGGTGCGCGGTGCGGTGCGCGTGTGCCGCAGTGGGGGACGCGGTTCACGGCAAGGAGTGTTCGACTGTGTGCGATTGCAGCGGATAGTGAACGGTCACCTTTCGCTTCGGCACCGTAATCCCGGACCACGAGCAGGGTCAATGGGCAGGATCGCGAAGACGCCGTGGTCGGGGTCGAACAGTTTCCGACAGAAGTCTTCGCCCTCGGGTTGACAGCACGCGTCCCGACCGGACTACTCGGTCTGATGCGCGAGGCCGGGGTCGACCTCGTCACCGTGGCGCCCTCCCCCGGGATCGCGCGAACCGCGCTCCGATGTCCACGAGTTCGTCGAGCTGGACGAGACGATGGACAGCTCGACGGAGCCGGCATCGCCGTCGACCTGGCCACACTGACCACGGCACCCCCGTCCTGACTCGCGCAGGAGCCCCGAAGGCCCTCATCTCGCGCCGCTCCTGGTGCGTGGACGAGTGCGACAGGCGATGGCCGGGCGGCCACCCGGACGCCTTCCGCGCACTGCTCGACCTCGACATCGACGCGTTCGCGCTGCTCCGGTCCGGGGTGCGCCATGTCGTCCGGCACGCGGACCAGGAAGGCGCCACCGACAGACAGGACGTCATCGTGTCGCTCCGTCGACCCCACCGCCACACGCGAGCGTGCAGGCCGCCCGGCCGGAACTGGTCGACTGGCCGCCTTCGCGGCGCCGCAGGCGACCACCGGCACCGCCTACCGGCCCGACAGCAGTCGCGGTCATCTCCCACCTCCCCGCGCAAAAAGTGATCGGTCACGTTAGGCCTATTGACCTCAAGGTGAACGATCACTACGGTCAGCGCCCAACCCCGTCCCCCAAGTCCCGGGAAGTGGACCATGAGCGATATCAGCCGACGCACCGTGCTGCATACCTCGGCCGCCGCCGCCGGCGGCGCACTGCTCGCCGCGTGCACGAGCGGCACATCCGACAAGCCCGAAGCGCAGCCACAGGGCGGGGGATCCGCCAAGAAGGGCGATGTGACCGAGGTCCTGAAGCGGCCGTCGAAGATCCAGGAGTCCCCCGCCCTCAAGGGCGCCGGCCTGCCCCCGGTCGAGCAGCGCATCCCGATGAACCCCTACGTCATCCCGCACCGCTGGGCGGGCCCTGGGAAGTACGGCGGTACGCTGCGCACGGTCGCCTTCGGCACTATCGGTGCCGAAGACGCCCACCAGGTCCCGGAGTTCTTCTACGGGCACTCGCCGCTGCGCTTCCTCAACGACGGTCTGGACGTCGGTCCCGGCCTGGCCGAGCGCTGGAGTGCCAACGACGACGCCTCCGAGTGGACCGTGCATTTCCGCAAGGGGGTGAAGTGGTCCGACGGCGAGCCCTTCACCGTCGACGACATCCTGTTCTGGTGGGAGGACATCGTCCTGCCCGGTCACAACGCGCAGACGCCCCCGCCCTCGAACCTCTCCGGCAAGGGCACTCCCGTCAAGATGACCAAGGTGTCCGACCACACGCTTCGGTTCCGCTGGGACACCCCGCAGCCGCTCTTCCCCGAACAACTGGCCACCTACGTCAAGGGCGGCCTGGGCAAGAACGGCCCGGTCTGGCTGTACCCGAAGCACTACCTGAAGCAGTTCCACCCGAAGTACAACAAGAAGGTTCCCAAGGACTGGGACTCTCCCGGGGGCCTGTGGGAGCAGAAGGCCGACTGGAAGCGCAACCCCGACTGCCCCACGCTCCTCGGCTACCGGTGCAAGTCCTTCGACAGCAACTCCGGCATGGTGCTGGAGCGCAATCCGTACTACTGGGTGGTCAACACCAACGGTGACCAACTGCCGTACATCGACGAGATCCGCGTCTCGATGCAGGCCAACCAGGAGACCATCAAGCTGAAGGTCCAGCAGGGCCAGGTCGATTTCCTCCAGGGCCTGCCCAACAAGATCGGGATAGGAGACGTGTCGACGCTGTCGCGGGACAAGGACCGCGGCGGCTACGACATCCTGTTGTGGAACAGCGGTGACGGCACCGGCTCGATCTTCTTCTTCAACTACGACTACATCGCCAAGGACGAGAAGTACGGCAAGCTCATCCGCGACAAGCGGTTCCGGCAGGCCGTCTCACTCGGCTGGGACCGGAAGACCACCCGCAAGGCGCTCTACTTCAACCAAGGCGAGCTGACCACCGGCACCGTCGGACCGGGCACGACCGAGTTCCACGAGAAGCCCGACGGGCCGGAGCTGTACCAGAGGTGGCGTGACTCCTTCTCCCGCCTCGACCGGAAGAAGGCGAAGGCCCTCCTGGCCGACATCGGCCTGAAGGACACGGACGGCGACGGCTACCTCGAGTTCCCGGACGGTTCGAAGCTCACCATCGACGTGCCGTACGGGGCCGACATCGCGAAGTCCGAGGCCGACAAGGACGAGCAGCTCGTCGCCGACATGAAGGAGATCGGGCTGCGGTTCCGGCGCAGCCCGATCTCTCCGGCGGCCTTCCGTGACATGTGGAACACCGGGCAGTTGATGTCCCACACCAACTGGGGCAGTGCCAACGGCACCTCGATCTTGGTGGTGCCGAACTGGCTGGTCCCCGTCCACATCGACTTCTGGGCCCCGTTGCAGTCCCAGTGGTACGTCAACAGCGGCAGCGGCAAGAACAAGGAGAAACTCGACCTCGACCCCATCAAGCGGCACCCGCCGCGCATGGCGCCCGAGCCCGGCGACCCGGTCGAGAAGCTCAGCCGGCTGTACAACGAAGCCAAGGTCGAGGCCGATCCGGTGAAGCGCAACAAGCTGGTCTGGGAGATGTTCCGGATCCACATCGAGGACGGCCCGTTCTTCATGGGCTCCACGGCCAATTTCCCCGACGTGATCATCAAGAACCGCGAGCTGGCCAACGTCCCGGCGAAGACGAACCTCGCGCTCGGCGGCATCACCTCACCGTGGCACATCCCCGCCCCGGCCACCTACAACCCCGAGTGCTGGTACTGGACCAACCCGGAGAAGCACAAGTGAGCGCGCCCCTCGCAGGCCCGCACCTCGTCGCTCCCGGGAGGATCCCTTGCTGATCGTGATCGCGCGCCGCACGGTCTACATGGTGGCCACGCTGGCCATCACCTCCGTGCTCAGCTTCGCCATCATGGCCGCACCGCCCGGCAGCGCGCTGTCCCAGAAGATCTCCAAGCTGCAGGCACAGGGCGGCGAGGTCACGCAGGCGCAGATCGTGGCGCTCAAGGAGCAGTACGGCGTGGACGACTCCTGGTTCGTCCAGTACGGCAAATGGGTCTCCGGCTTCTGGCACGGCGACTTCGGCTTCTCCTTCACTCTGGACCAACCCGTCAGTTCCATCATCTGGAGCCGACTCGGACTCACCCTGGCACTCAGCATCGGCTCGCTGCTGATCGCCTGGGGGCTGTCGATCCCGCTCGGCGTCTTCTCAGCCACCCACCGCAACTCGCTGCCCGACAGCGTCATCAAGGTGATCCAGTTCATCGGCGTGGCGATCCCCGAGTTCCTGCTCGCCCTGGTGGTCATGGTGTTCGCGGTGGAGTGGTTCGACACCGACGTGGGTGGGCTGTTCTCCAGTCAGTACGAGGACGCGGCCTGGAGTTTCGCCAAGTTCGCCGACCTCCTCGGCCACCTGTGGGTGCCGCTGATCGTCATCGCGGCCGGCTCCACGGCGTGGCTCACCCGGGTCATGCGGGCCAACCTCCTCGACGTCCTCAACGACCAGTACGTACAGACCGCGCGGGCCAAGGGCGTCTCCGAGCGCAAGGTGATCTGGAAGCACGCGGTGCGCAACTCGCTGCACCCGATGGTGATGACCTTCGGCACCACCTTCCCGGTGCTCATCTCCGGCGAGGCCATCGTGTCGATCGTCCTCAACCTGCCGACGATCGGCCCGCTGCTGGTCAACTCCCTGCTCAGCAAGGACATGTACGTCGCGGGGACCATCCTGCTCATGCTCTCGGCGCTGCTGGTGATCGGCAACTTCGTCGCCGACATCCTGCTCGCCGTGATCGACCCCCGCATCCGGCTCGGAGAGTGAGCGCAGATGACGACGACCGCACCGCCTCCGGTCACCGACCCGCCCACCCCGTCCGCCGCCGCGGACACCGGCAACGGGACGGCCACCCTCCCGCAGTGGCGGCTGATGCTGCGCCGCTTCCTCAAGAGCCGCCTCGCGGTGGCGGCCTCGATCGTGCTCGCCCTGCTGTACGTGTGCGCGATCCTGGCCCCGCTGCTGTCCCCCAACCCCTACGACCGGCAGAACGCCGATCTGAAGAACGCGCCCCCGGCCGCCCTCACCTGGGACGGCGGACCCGCGATGTGCCCCGCGAGCAGACGCTCGACACGGAGACCTTCACGTACGAGTACCGCAGCAACTGCGGCAAGGCCGTGCCGCTGCACTTCTTCGGCAAGGGACACGAGTACAAGCTCTTCGGCCTCATCCCCACCGACCGGCACCTGGTGACGGTGGACAAGCCGCACACCCTGCTGCTCTGGGGCGCCGACAGCGCGGGCCGGGACGTGTTCGCGCGGGCCATGCAGGGCGCGCGGGTCTCGCTCACCATCGGCCTGCTGGGCGTCGCCGTGGGCACCTTCCTCGGCGCGACGATCGGCACCGTGTCCGGGTATTTCCGGGGTCCCCTCGACACCCTGCTGCAACGCTTCATCGAACTGCTGATGTCGCTGCCGACCCTGCCGCTGTGGCTGGCGCTGGCCGCGATCCTGCCCCGGGACATGTCCGTCACCAGCCGCTACTTCCTGATCACCCTCATCCTGTCACTGGTCGGCTGGGCGGGGCTGGCCCGGCAGGTACGCGGCAAGGTGATGTCCTACGCGGAGAGCGACTACGTGGCGGCCGCCCGCATCGCCGGCGCGTCCAGCTCCCGCATCGTCTTCCGGCACCTGATCCCCAACGCGTCCAGTCACATCGTCGCCACCGCGACACTCGCCGTACCGGCCGCGATCATCGCCGAGACATCGCTGTCGTTCCTGGGCGTCGGCATGCTGCCGCCCGCCGTGAGCTGGGGCGTGCTGCTCTCGGACGCGCAGAACATCGCCGCCGTGCAGCAGTACCCGTGGCTGCTGATACCGGCCGTGCTCGTGGTGCTCGCGGTGACCTGCTTCCAGCTGATCGGCGACGGCTTGCGCGACGCCGTCGACCCGTACGGATGACCCGCGCCCCGTCGGCAGCCGGTGTGCCGACGACCGGAACCGACCGACCCCGAACGAGCCGGAGTACCCGACGATGAGTCAGTCGTACGCAGAGGAAGGAGCATCCGCCGCGGCCCTGGCGGATACTCCGGACGAAACCGCGGACCCCGTGCTGTCCGTCCGTGACCTGGAGGTGGAGTTTCCCACCCCGCTGGGCGTGGTGGGCGCCCTGAACGGCGTGACCTTCGATGTGCCGCGCGGCAAGGTGCTCGGGATCGTCGGCGAGTCGGGCTGCGGCAAGAGCGTCACGGCCCGCGCGATCCTGCAGATCATCGAGAAGCCCGGGCGCATCACCGGCGGCACCATCACCCTGCGCGGGCAGGACACGCAGACGGAGATCACCAAGCTCGGGCCGGACAGTGCGCGGATGCGCGCGCTGCGGGGCCGGGAGATCGCGATGATCTTCCAGGAGCCGATGCGCTCCCTCAACCCCGTCCACACCATCGGCGCCCAGATCGCCGAAGCCGTCCTGCTGCACCAGACACGCGACCGGAAACAAGCGCACGAACGGGCCGTGGAAATCCTGCGCCAGGTCGGGATGCCGCACCCGGAGGCCGTCGCCACCTCCTATCCGCACCAGCTCTCCGGCGGCATGCGACAGCGCGCGATGATCGCCATGGCTCTCTCCTGCAACCCGGGCCTGCTCATCGCGGACGAACCGACCACCGCGCTGGACGTGACCACGGAGGCGCAGATCCTGGAACTCATCCGGGACGTGCGCGACCGAAGCGGTATGTCGGTCATGTTCATCACGCACAGCATGGGCGTGGTCGCCCAGCTCTGCGACGAGGTGATCGTGATGTACCTCGGCCGGATCGTGGAGCGCGGCAGCGTCGACGATCTCTTCCACGACCCGAAGCACCCCTACACCCAGGCACTGCTGCGCTCCATCCCCCGCATCGGCGGTGACCGCAAGGTGCCGCTGGAAGTCATCGAGGGCTCGGTGCCCGACCCGCACACCCGGGTCGCCGGATGCCCGTTCCACCCGCGGTGCCCGCAGGCGATCCCGGGCCGTTGCGACACGGCCTTCCCCGGCCGGAGCACGGCGGGACCCGGACACACCGTCCACTGCCATCTCCACGACGACGACGCGGCCGGCCACACCGAGCCGGGGGAGGACGCATGAGTGAGCCACTGCTCGAAGTGACCGGACTGCGCAAGCACTTCCCCGTCCGCGGCGGCTTCCTGCGCCGTCGCGTCGGTGAGATCAAGGCGGTGGACGGGGTCGACCTGACCGTCCACCGGGGTGAGACGGTCGCCCTGGTCGGCGAGTCCGGCTGCGGCAAGTCCACCACCGGGCGGGCGATCCTGCGGCTGGAGGCCCCGACGGCCGGTGAGGTCGTCTTCCACCACCCCGAGCACGGCCCGGTCCACCTGGAGTCCGCGGACGCCCGCACCCTGCGCGCGGTCCGACCGCACCTGCAGATGGTGTTCCAGGACCCGTTCGCCTCCCTGGACTCCCGCATGACCGTGGGCGGCATCGTCGCGGAACCGCTCGTCATCAACAAGGCCGCCACTGGGCAGGAACTCAAGGATCGTGTAGCCGAGCTGCTCACCCTGGTCGGCCTGCGCCCGGAGCACGCGAACCGCTACCCGCACGCCTTCTCGGGCGGCCAGCGCCAGCGGATCTGCATCGCGCGGGCCCTCGCCCTCGACCCGGACCTGATCGTGTGCGACGAGGCGGTCTCCGCCCTGGACGTGTCGGTGCAGGCACAGATCCTCAACCTGCTTGAGGACCTGCAACGCCGCCTCGGTCTCGCCTACCTCTTCATCAGCCACGACCTGGCGGCCGTCGAACACATCGCGGACCGGGTGGTGGTGATGTACGTGGGGAAGATCGTGGAGAGCGGACCCGTCGAGCAGATCTACACCGCCCCCCGACACCCCTACACCGAGGCGCTGCTGGCCGCGGTGCCACAGCCCGACCCACGGGTGCGAACCCGCCCCAAGCTTCTGACCGGGGACGTGCCCAGCCCCGCCAGCCCGCCCGGCGGCTGCTACTTCCACCCGCGCTGTCCGCACGCACAGCCGGTCTGCGCCACAGAAGCGCCTGAGGTGCGCTCGGTCGGCGACGGCCACCTCTCGGCCTGCCACTTCGCCGACGCACTGCCGCTGGCGGGCGCCACCGCGGCGGCCCGGCCTCCGGCGACACCAGCCGCGCAGGCCAACTCATGAACCGCCCCGGTCCTTCCCAGGCGTCGTGCGGCGCCGGCCCACACCTTGGAGTGTCATGACCGACGCCATGCCGCAGTTCACCGGTATCACCCGCTACCGCGACCCGCTCGGACGGTTCTCCTTCCGCCACCCGTGGGACTGGGCTGCCGCCCGCCTGGACGGGGACCGTGAGGGGATGCTGCTCACCCCCGACCCGGCGGACCCGGACACCTGTGTCGCAGCCTGGGCGGCCACCCTCCCGGCCACCGTGACCCCAGACGACCTGCCCAGCCTGCGCAACGGTCTCGACACCGGTCTGTCCACCCTGCCCGGCCTGGAGGTGCTGGCGGCCGAGGAGGAGACGGTGGGTGGCGCGGTACGGCTGGAACGGGCTGTGACCTTCCGCGCGGGGGAAGCAGGTGAGGACGTGGTCCGGCAGCGCCGGGTATGGACCCTGTACGCGGGCCGTACCCAGCTGGTCTTCATCGCCCAGGGCTCCACCAGGAGCGCGTACGCGTACTGGTTGCCGATGACGAACTACTGCTGGGCAACGCTGGAGCTCGGCGAAGACGTCTGGTCGGGCACCGACGTGGACCACGCCCAGGGCTCGGGCTGGGGAGCCGCCGACGCGCGGGACGAGCGGGCCGGTGTCTCCTGAACCGGGCCCGTCCACGGTGCGCTGGGCCGGCCTGTCCCGGACTGTGCCTAGACCTGGGCGCCGCGCGGGACGGCCGTCGACTCACGCCAGATGACCTGGGCGGCGGGGCCGTTCCACGGCTCGGGCTCGGGCCCGCCGACGGCCCTGAGCAACCGCAGCACGGCGTTGCGCCCCACCCCTTCGAGGCTGAGACGCACCGTGGTGAGGGACGGCGGCAGGAAACGGCACAGCTCCTGGTCATCCCAGCCGGTGACGCTCAGATCGCCGGGCACCTCCAGGCCGCGCTCGTGGGCACCGCGCAACACGCCCGCGGCCACCACGTCGCTGGCGGCGATGACGGCGGTCGGCATCCGGTCCGGGTCGAGCCGGCGCACAGCCTCCAGCCCGGACTCGCCCGACCAGTCTCCCTCGGCCACCCCCGCGGACTCGACCCCGAGCCGCTCCACCGCCTCCAGGTAAGCGGCCTTGCGCGCCCGCGCGGAGGCGAAGTCCTGATCACCCGCGACATGCAGGAAACGCCGGTGGCCGAGGTCCACGAGGCGTTCCATCAGCTCGGCGACGGGCGAGGCGTCGGTGAGTTCGCCGATGCCGCGCATGGCGTCGTCGAAGTCCGGAGACACGACGACCGTCGCTCCCCGGGGCAGCTCCTGCTCCTCGCCGACGGCGATCGGAGTGAGCGACAGCACCCCGTCCACCTGTCCGGACTGGGCGAGTTCGAGAACGCGCTCGGTGCGGGTTTCGGTAGAGCCCTCGACGCTGACGACTTCGACCATGCGCCCCGCTTCGTGCGCCGCCGCCAGCGCTCCGGAGAGCAGACGGACGTGGTTGAAGGTGGTCACGGGTATGACAATGGCCAGCCTGCCGGTGCGCCGGGTGCGCATGGACCGGGCCGTCAGGTTCGGCCGGTAGCCGAGCTGCTCGACGGCCGCGTCGATGCGCTCCAGCGTGGCCGGCTTCAGTCCCTGCCGGGACCTCAGGTATCGCGACACGGTCTGGTGCGAAACACCGGCGCGGCTGGCCACCTCCCGGATGGTGGGTCGCCGCGCGGGCGCGGACTGATCGGTCATGGACACACTCCCCTCGTGCTGCGCGCAGCCTATTGCCCTCCGGGAGCACGTTCACTACGGTTTCCCTGCAACCGAAGGTGAACGTTCACTTTATATTCCGTCGAGGGAGAGCGCACCTCTCGCGGCCGCACCGCCGACCACCGACGCCGGACCGTCCGGAGTTCCGGCCCTGGTGCCACGCCGTGCGTCGCTGCCATCGACGACATTCGCACCGCATCGCACGAGGCGGCGCCTTTCAACCCTGCCCGCCGAACCGAAAGGACACCCAGTGGCGAAACCGCTGACCGTCAACGACAACGGAGCCTGGTGCTGGTTCCAGGACGAACGCGCCCTGGTCGATCCCCGGACACAGACTCTGGTCAGCGGCTCGGTCGCCGCACCCGAGGGCCCGGGCGGCAGCCACCGGGCGGGCAACATCGAGCTGGCCGTGGTCGACCTGGCCACCGGGACGAGCGACATCGTCGTCCTGCACCACAACCTCGAGGCCGACGACCACAATGTCCCCGCCCTGTGGCGCAGGGCCGACGGCCGCTGGCTCGCCGCCTACACCAAGCACAAGACCGACAACCTGCTCCGCTGGCGGATCAGCGCACCGGGCGACCCGAGGGCCTGGGGCCCAGAGCAGACCTTCGACTGGGGGAAGCTCAACGGCGGCAGTGGCGTCACCTACACCAACCTGCTCGCGCTCGACGGCCGGCTGTACTGCTTCTCCCGCGCCGTGAACGACGATCCCTGCGCCCTGATCTCGGACGACGACGGGGACACCTGGGCGTATGCCGGAAAGCTCTTCACCCGGCCCAAGGTCGGATACGTCAACGGGTACACGCGCTACGCCCAGGGCCCGGACCGCATCGACCTGATCACCACCGACCACCACCCTCGCGACTTCGACAATTCGATCTATCACGGATATCTCCGGGCCGGAGCCCTGCACCGTACCGACGGATCCGTACTGCACGCGCCCGTACCAGGGGAGAGTGCGCCGTCCCAGGAAGGGCTCACCACGCTGCTCGACGCGAATTCCTCCTGGGCGGGTGAGCGGATGACGCATTGCTGGACGACGGACCTCCGCCGTACACCCGACGGGACGCTGGCGGCCGTCGTCACCGCGCGCGCGAACGACGACCCCACGCCGGCCGAGGTCACACTCGGCCGCAACCGGCCCATAGCCGACCTGAGGTTCTTCTACGCACGGCTGCCCGCCGGCGGCAGCTGGCAGGTGCACCAGCTCGCGAAGGCCGGCCCCGGCCTGCTCCCGCACGAACAGGACTACACCGGCCTGGCGGCCATCGACCCGTACGACCCCGACTCCCTCTACCTGTCCACAGCGATTGACCCCCGCGACCACCGCGCACTGCCGCACCGAGAGATCTTCCACGGCCGGACCGATGACGGCGGTGCGACCTGGGCGTGGACGCCCGTCACCGAGGACTCCGGCAGGGACAACCTCCGGCCAGTGGTCGCACCGGGCGACCCTGGTCGGATCCCGCTGCTGTGGTTCCGCGGAACGATGACGGCCTCGCAGCACTACGTCTGTGAGACCGTGCTGCTCGACCTGCCCAGACATCCGACCGGCCCCGGCGTCTGATCTGAGTGGGCCGTGCCATGAGAAGGGCAACGTGACTCGAACGATGAGGATCTGCCGCCGTGGTGACCACGGCAGTAGCAACTCACAGAGAGCGTGCGCCTCCATCAAGGCAGGGCGGGCTAGTTGGTGTCCCGCTGGGGACACCAACTGGCGAATTCGGCGGACATCTGCGGATGATCTGTCAGGCGGGGACGATGGTGCCGTTCGGCATGCAGGGACACGAGCGTGAGGTGATCACAGTGTCGCTGGATCCGCATGTCCCAGGCGATCGGTTCATACCGCCGAGGTGGTGCGGCACCGGACTTCCCGAAGAACTGTCTGAGCATGCGGATCCGGGGCGTGCGGGGCCTGTTGTTCACCGACAAGGACTTCGCTGATCTGTTTCCGCTGGGCGGCCAACCAGCCTGACCTCCATACCAGTTGGTCATCGCATCGGTGCTCTAGATCGTGGAGGTCCAGTCGCACCGTCAGGCCGCCCGGAACGGCAGTTGACCAACCTGCTGCGGCCGGCCCGGTGAGGCCAGGCACTGGAGGAGCGGCGGGATCTGAGGGCAGACGCTGCCCTCCTGCCGGCCCTCAGCCACGGGGTCGTGTCCCCCGTCGTGGTGTAGCCGATCACGGTCCGTCGCCTCCGCTTCGGAGCCGTCCGGTACGTGCCGCTGCGGACCGTCGTGCGATCACCGCTGGTCCCGGGTCGGCGAGCCCCAACAGGGCCGCCGGCGAGGGCGATTCGGACCGCGACCTGCGGATTCCGCCAGCTTGATCGGCTACACCACTCGGCAGGACGCCACCAGCCACACGGGCTGGTCCAGCGTCCTGGTTCCAACGCTCCGCGGACGTCATCGCCACCCTGCGCTCCCAGCTCCATCAGCTCTTCGAACCCGGCTCCACATGGCGGAGGTCATAAGGCGCTGATCCTGCGGCAGTCTGCCGGGGAGACCGTCTGGCGGAGAGGCGGCTCATCGGTTTCTGAAAGTCACCTTGGTGGACGCGAGTGCGTGCCAGCTGGATGAACTCGAAGAAGAGCCGTACCCGCAGGTGGCGGGGGCCAGCCGAGCGATCGGAGCGGGAACGGCACGCCCGGCGTCATCGAGCCAACCGCGTCGCCGCCGGCGCCGATGATCTCGATCTGCAACATACTTGGCCACGGCACCACATGGCTATCTGTCGTCGCCTTGCGCGTCAGCCCAACCCGAAGCCGCCGATCAACTGACGCAAGAACGGCCTGCCTGCGGTGTGTCACGGCGCAGGCAGGCCCGAGCGGTGGCTCAATCCATCACGGTCACTGGCATTCCCGGCCGGAGTTGATGCACTCGACCATGGATGGGCTTTTCGGCACCCGCAGGCGCTCCTGGCTGGGTCTCCCGGTCGTCAGGCGCGCAGCAGGGTGACGATGCGCCCGGAGGGCGTGGTCCGCTGCGAGAAGGCGGTGCGCTCGTGGACCGGGGCTGCCTGCGGGCGGGTGTCGAAGACGACGAGGGTGCCCGTGGACAGCTCCATGCGGTCCAGGTAGTCGTCCAACTGTGCCAGCCCCTCGGCGAGGGGGTCGGTGCGGCCCTGGCGCCACACCTTCAGCTCCAGCGCCTCGCGCTGCACCGCCCGCGAACCGTCGGCAGCGGTGTACGGCTGGCGGATCAGCAGGTCCACGCGCCGTCGGCCGATCCCGTACTCCCGGTCGATGAAACCCGCCCCGTTCACGATCCGGTGCAGGTAGGCCATCATCACCAACTGTGCTGCGGCCTCCGGGTAGGTCGAGGCGGTGGCCAGGATCTCGCCGTTCTCCGGCCAGAACTCGGCGAAGGAGCACAGCAGCTTGTCCATGTCGATCCGGCCGTCCGGCAGCCGGAAGCTGCTCGGGGCGGCGACGACCTGGCCCTCCGTGTTGTTTCCCAGGACCCGGACAATGACCTCCTGGTAGATCGGATTGGCCACCCGCACCGGCGCGTCCTGAGCGACCAGCCCCAGGTCGCGCACGTACGCCAGATCGTCGTCGTACGTGTCCGTCGGCAGGAGCAGCTCGCCAGCGATCACCGGCTGGATCACCCGCCGCACCCGGTCCTCGCCCAACCTGGCGGCCAGCGAGTCCAGATGCGTCGCACGCGCCAGGATCAGCCGCTCCTTCGCCTCCTCCATGTGCCCGGCCGTGATCGGCGTGTCCGACGGCACCCCCATCTCCTCGACGACCTCCCGGGCCAGCGCGTTGACCAGCCACGGCTGTCCCTGGGTAAAGCCGAAGGCACGCTCCAGCGCATCCACCGTGAAATCCTGGCCCGTCTGCGCGGTGTGCTGCCCGTACAACTCGGCGACCTCGGCCTCGGTGAAGTCGCCCAACCGCAGCGACGCCACCTTGATGTTGAACGGACTCGACGTACCAAGGCGCCCCGGATCCCCGCCCGAGGCCGCCTTGTAGTCACGCACATCCCGCAGCCCGCACAGCACCACCGCATGCGGGAAGCTGCCACGGCTGACAGTGAAGCCATCGCGCAACTGGCGCAGCACACTGCGCAGGCTCTCCCCCCGCAGCGCGTCGATCTCGTCGAAGAACAGCACCAGCGGACGCGGACAGCTCCGCACCCAATCAGTCAGCCCCGCGTGAGCCGGGACCCGGGCACCGCGTCGGGCCAGGAGGCGGGGGGCGCGAGCTCATCAGGAAGCCCAGCGGACTCCGCGGACCGCCGAATCGCCTCCAGCACCAGCAGCTCGGCCTGGCCGTAGTCCTCCCCGGCCACCTCCCCGCTCTCGCACGAGAAGTGCAGCGCCGCGTACCGGCCCGAGGCCGTCAGTTCCAGGGCCATCGCCGCCAGCACCGTCGTCTTCCCGGTCTGCCGTGGCGCGTGCACCACGAAGTACTGGCCCTGCTCGATGTACCCGCGGGCCCTGGGCAGCCGCTCCTGGGCCGGCACCATGTAGTGACGCGTGGGGACGCACGGCCCGGCCGTATTGAAGTAGCGCATACCGCGCACGCTAGCCGACGGCACCGACAACCTGAGGCGACCGTGCACCCGACCACCGGCTACACCGCCCCGTACGGGCACGAGTGCCAGAGCAGCGGTGCCCCGGTATAGAGATCTCCCGGCGGGCAGACGCAGAAACGCGGCCAGCGCCCGCTGGGGCGCGGTGACCGCTGGAGCACCTCCGGCGACCGCCAGGGCATGCAGGTCACCGCGGCACAGCTCGTCGCGTGCCGATCAGCTCATCCGGGGCACCGCTGTCGTCCCAGTCGGCCTCATCCACCCTGCCCTTGCCGAAAATCTCATCCGGGCTGGTGGGAGCCGGTGTACCGGGTGTCGTGGGCTGCCGTTCCCGGTTTCTCGTACCGGGGCTGTCGTGGTCGATGGCGCTTCGGCAGGATGGTTGGCGTGCTGCTGCGACTGACGTATCTCGCTGTGCCGAACGCGTTCGCGATGCTTCGCCTGCTGCCGGTGAGTGACCGGGACAAGGACGCACAGATCCTGACGTTGCGTCATCATATTGCGGTGCTGGAGCGCCGGCTCGACAGCCGGAGAGTATGGTTCACCCCGAGCGATCGGGCGTTCCTGGCCGCGCTGAGGCACCGGGTTACGGTCCCGCACTGAAGTCGTCACCGCGGTGCTCACCGGCTCCCTCTGACCCGGCGCCGTCGGCACGCCGCCCGGACCGGAGTTCGTACCGGATCGCACCCACATCATCGAAGTCATACTCAGCGCCACCGCACACGACCAGCGAGATCGAGATACGAGCGGTGGCTGGGGGCGGGGCAGCTTGCCGCGGGTTCCCAGGTATGCGATCGGACAGCGCGAGTGGACGCTACGGAAACCGCCCGGTCCGCCGAACGGAGGAGCGTGGGATACGTGACACTGGCGTGGTGCCGGGGCCGGCGGCCCCGGCCACCCAGCAGGGCCGGGGAACCGCACCGGAATAAGGCCGGGAAGAAACGGCTTCAGCGGATCTTCTTGAAGTCGGTGCGCACTGTCACCGCAACTCCCGCGAGGGAAAAATCGATCCCCTCACCGAACCGGTAGGGCACCGCCGAGGTGTACTCGTCGCCCTTCGGCGCCTGGTAGAGCACACACTCCCCGGTCAACACATCGACGATCAGATACGTGGGAATCCCGCGCGCCGCATACTGGTTGAGCTTGCGCCCATAGTCCTGCCCGACCGTCGAGCGGGACACGCTCTCGGCCACGAAGTGAACATGCTTCTGGTCGACGAAGGCATCACCCGGGCCAAGCGCACCTGCGTCGACCACCAGCACATCGGGCTCGGGCGTGTAACCGTCCCGCTCCGGCAGTACGCCCTTGTCCCGCGTGACGTGCAGACCGGACTCCCCTCCCAACTGCTCCGCCAGCTGCAACCGGATCGAATCATCCGCCTCGCTGTGCGCCTCCGTCACCGGCGACATGTACAGGCGCCCCTGGTCGAACAGCAGCTTGACCGCCTTGGGTAGCTTCATCGAGCTGCGCACCTGGCGCAGCCACTGCGCATACTCCGGATACATCGCGGTCATCGCGCCTCCCTGCTCATCCCGAGATACCGCCATCGTACGGGCCGGGCACCACCAACCAAGCGGATGTTGACGCCCATCTCCCCGACCAGCTTCTCGCCGCATGAGTCCACGACGACACTTCTTGGAAACGCACCAGGTCACAGCTACCTGGTTGTGTTCACCTACTGGCACCAGGTGAAGCCCGAGGACATCGACCGACTCAACCGGCTGCACCACGTCAAGATGACGATGCTGTTCACGTACTCAGGCATCGACAACAAGGACATCGAGCCGTACCCGTCAGACGTGGCAGCGGAGTCGCTGAAGCTCATGAGTGCACCGCGGGAGCGTCAGTACCGCACTGTTCTCTGGCGGCGTGGCCGGGAAGCACCAGCCACGTCGATGGCTCCCCTCTCTCGTCCGGTCGTCGGTGGCAAGGTCGTTTTTGCTGTACACAAGTGCAAACCATGTGGCTGCGCTGCATGGCCAGCGAGGGAGAGTGCTGGAAAGTGCCATCTCCCACTGCTCTACCATTCGATCTTGACAAGTGGTGGAAAACAGCAGGTCAACGCCGCCCAGGACACGTCGACATAGTTTCGTTCATGAAGTTCATCTCCACCAAGAGCTTCATGCCGTTCGTCTACTACCGCATCGCACTCGGCATCGTCATCATCGCCCTGGTCAGCATGGGCGAGCTGAGCCCGCACGCGGCCGAGTCGGCGGGCTGATCCGGGCCCTGTGATCCGGGTCTCGTGACCAACCGCATACCGATCGGGTAGCCGTCCGGTAGCGGGGTGTCAGTGGCTGCCCTAGGCTTGTCCGCATGTCCCCGATTTCGTGACCCCTGGTTCCGTGCGGTCCGCTGCCGAGGTCAACGAGGAGATCCGTGCGCTCTGGCGGCGCACGGGCGGCACCCTGTCGGCCGAGGAGCGCGCGGAGTACGAGCTGCTGGTCGTCGAGTGGGCGGCCGCGGTCCGCGGCGCGGTCGTCAAGGCGGCCTGACACCTCTCCCTCTCGACTCTCCCCCTCAAGTCTCCTTCTCAACAGCCTTTCACCGCACACCCCTTGGCTCCTCACCCCGGATGCCCAACACTGAGCCGATGACGCAGCGCGTAGAGCTCGCCACCGTGAGAGACCGGCTGGCCGTCGACGGAGTGATCACCGACTACGCGGTGGCCGTCGACGACGGTGACTGGGAGGCGTACCGGGGGCTGTTCGTCCCTCAGGGGCGGGCGGACTACCGCTCGGCCGGCGGCATCGAGGGAGAGGCCACGGCGGTCGCCGCGTGGCTCGCCGAGAGCATGCGGTTGTTCCCGACGCGCCAGCATCTGATCGTCAACCGGCGCGTGCGGTTCGGTGTCTGGGAGCAGGACACCGGCGACACGGCCCAGGTCCAGGCCGACTACGTCAATCCCATGGCGACCTCAGGGCCCGCCCCGACTTCGTGTGCGGCGGCCGGTACGCCTTCGCGCTGCTGCGCACCGACGACGGCTGGCGACTGAGCGAGGTGGTGGTGCGGGAGAAGTGGCGGCGCCTTCCCGAGCGGCGCGCGGCACCTGTGGTCAACTGACCCGGCATCCGCTGTCCTAGATCGTCCGCAGGGCGCACACTGGAGGCAACCGCGGGGTAGGAGGCGCCTATGAAGACGCTCGGCCACTGGCTCGCCTCCCCCTGGCGGCGCTCGGCCGCCGCGGCGGTCGCGGGCGCCCTGCCCGTCCTGGCTTTTCCCGCCCCGTCCCTGTGGTGGTGCGCCTACGTAGCCCTGGTCCCCTGGCTCCTGCTGCTGCGCACGGCGCCCACCGGGAAACGGGCCATGTACGACGGCTGGTACGGCGGCTTCGGCTTCATGCTGGCCATGCACCACTGGCTGCTGCCGAGCCTGCACGTGTTCACGTTCGTCATCGCCGCCCTGCTCGGTGCGCTGTGGGCGCCATGGGGCCGGCTCGTGCGCCGCCTGCTCTCGGGCGTCCCCTCGCCGGCCCGGGTCACGGCCGCGCTGCTGGTGGTGCCGTCGGGCTGGCTGGTCGTCGAGCTGATCCGGTCATGGCAGGGCCTCGGCGGGCCGTGGGGCATGCTCGGCTCCAGTCAGTGGCAGGTCGAGCCGGCGCTGCGGCTGGCCTCGGTCGGCGGGGTGTGGCTGCTCAGCTTCCTGGTCGTGGCCGTCAACGTCGCGGTCGCCGTACTGGTGGCGGTCCGGCAGTCCCGGGTGCCCGCCGTGGCCGGTCTGGTCGCCACGGCCGTCGTCACCTCCGCCGTCTGGACCCTCTCGCCCCGCCCCGCCGTCGACGGCCGGGTCAGGATCGCCGTGGTCCAGCCGGGGGTCATCGACGGCGGGGACCGCCGGTTCGCCCGCGAGGAACAGCTCACCCGCCGCCTCGCCGGCCAGGACGTCGACCTGGTCGTCTGGGGCGAGAGCAGCGTCGGCTTCGACCTCGGCGACCGGCCCGACCTCACCCGGCGGCTCGCGGACCTGTCCCGTGCGACGGGCGCCGACATCCTGGTCAATGTGGACGCCCGGCGCTCCGACAAGCCCGGCATCTACAAGAGCTCGGTCCTGGTCGGCCCGGACGGCCTCACCGGCCAGCGCTACGACAAGATGCGGCTCGTCCCCTTCGGCGAGTACATCCCGGCCCGCTCCCTGCTCGGCTGGGCCACCTCCGTCGGCAAGGCGGCGAGCGAGGACCGCAGGCGCGGCTCACAGCCGATCGTGATGAACGTGGGTGACCGTCTGCGCGTCGGCCCGATGGTGTGCTTCGAGACCGCCTTCCCCGACATGACCCGCCACCTCACCCGGGAGGGTGTCGACGTGCTGATCGGCCAGTCGTCGACCTCCACGTTCCAGCACAGCTGGGCCCCCGAGCAGCACGCCTCCCTGGCCGCCCTGCGGGCCGCCGAGACCGGCCGGCCGATGGTGCACTCGACCCTCACGGGCGTCTCGGCCGTCTACGGCCCGAGCGGGCAGCGCGTCGGCTCGTGGCTCGGCACGGACGCGTCCGCCACGCAGATCTACGAGATCCCCCTCGCCCACGGCACCACACCCTACGTCCGCCTCGGTGACTGGACGGTGCACGCGGCGCTCCTGATCCTCGCCGCGTGGGCCGCGGGCGAGGGCGCGCGGACCCTGCGGCTCAGGCGGTCAGCTCCTGAACCGCGTATACGACCCGCTCGCACAGTTCGTGGGTCTCCAGCGCGTCCCGGGCGCTGAGCACCTTGCCCGCCCGCACCGCGTCCAGGAAGGCCAGCACCGCCTGCTCGATCCCGCGCTGCCGGGCCACCGGCACCCAGTCCCCGCGCCGCCGCACGGTCGGCTGACCCTTGTGGTCGACGACCTCGGCGAGGTTGATCACCTGCCGCTTGGTGTCCTGCCCGGACACCTCCAGGATCTCCTCGGCCGAACCGCTGAGCCGGTTCATCACGCCGAGCGCGGTGAAGCCGTCCCCGGCGAGCTGGAGCACCAGGTGGTGCAGCAGGCCGTCCCGGACACGGGCGCGCACGGTCACGTCGTCGACCGGGCCGGGCGCCAGGAACCGCAGGGTGTCGACGACGTGGATGAAGTCGTCGAGGATCATCGTGCGCGGTTCCTCCGGCAGCCCGATGCGGTTCTTCTGCATCAGGATCAGCTCACGCGGATGGTCGGCGCACTGTGTGTAGCCGGGGGCGTGGCGCCGGTTGAAGCCGACCGCGAGGCTCACGTCCCGCTCCTCGGCGAGCGCCACGAGCCGTGCGGAGTCGTCGAAGGCGTAGGCGAGCGGCTTGTCGACGTACGTCGGCACACCCGCCTCCAGCAGCCGCGTCACGATCTCGGGGTGCGCGATCGTGGGCGCGTGCACGAAGGCGGCGTCGAGGTCCGCCGCGAGCAGGGAGTCGAGGGTGGTGTGCCGCCGCTCCCGCGGGACGTGCAGTCCGTCGGCGACCCGGGTGAGCGTGGCCGGCGTGCGCGTCTGGAGGTGCAGCTCCACCCCGGGCTGGAAGGCGAGGACCGGAAGGTAGGCCTTCTGCGCGATGTCACCGAGTCCGATGCAGCCGACCTTCACGGGATGTTCTCCTCTAACGGTTTCCTGCCTGGGTCTGCTCGGAAGCATACGGCGACCTGGGAGGCCGCCAGTCGGCGATGTCGTCGAAGCCACGCAGGAAGAGGGCGGGCCCGGCCTTCGACACGGCCGCGACGACGGCGTTGCGTACGGCGACACCGGCCGGGCTGGTCATGAGGTTGAGGCGGGCGACCCTCACGGCCCGGCGAGCGACGCCGGTGGTGCGGGGCAGCCGGGCGGCGGTGTAGGCGGGCAGGTCGTCGCTGTGGTGTGCCAGGACGATCGCGTCCTCGATGGCCAGGTTGCCGCCCTGGCCGAGGGTCGGGGCATGGCGTGCGCGGCGTCGCCGACCAGGACGACCCGGCCGCTGTGGTGGGCGGGCAGGGGTTCGGCGAGGTGATGGACGTCGTGGCGCAGGACGCCCTCGGGACGGGCGGCGGCCAGCACGGCCGGGATCGGATCGTGCCAGTCTCCGAAGCGGCGCAGCAGTTCGGCCTTCTCGTCGTCCGGTGCGCTCCCACCCGCGGGCGTCACGGCGGCGGCGTAGGCGTAGACGCGGCCGTCCTTGAGCGGGTGGGTGCCCCAGATGCGGCCCGCCCCCAGGTTTCGTGGGAGGCGAACTCGACCCCGGGGACGGGGATCACGATCCGCCAGGTGGTGAACCCGGAGTAGACGGCCCCGGGGTGGCCGGGGAAGAGCGCGCGGCGGACCGCGGACCGGATACCGTCCGCGCCCACCACCAGGTCGGCCTCCAGCTCGCCGTCCGGGGTGCTGACGCGGGCCGGGCGGTCGATGCCGCCACGGTCGGCGAGGGCCGCGGCACAGGCCGTGCGGACGGCATCCGGCGGGAGCTGTGCGGCCAGGTGCTCGATGAGCGTGGCGCGGTGCAGCAGCACCAGCGGACCGCCGAAGCGCTCGGCGGCTGCGTCGGCGGAGGAGCGCGAGAGCCACCGCCCGCCCGGCGTGCGCAGTCCGCCGTCCCCCGCCCAGGCCGCGAGGTCGCGGATCGTGTCGCCCAGGCCGATGACGTCCAGCGCCCGCAGGGAGTTGGGGGCGAGCGAGATGGCCGCGCCCACCGGCTCCAGTGAGGGGGCCCGCTCCAGCACGGTGACGTGCCGGCCGCGCCGGTGCAGGGCGACCGCGGCGGTCAGACCTCCGATGCCGCCGCCGATCACGACGGCCCGCCTCGACTGCGCCATGGCTCCTCCTCGATCCGACTACACCTGTAGTTGACGCCTCCGACGTTACTACAGGTGTAGTCGGACGGGTAGCGTGCACCCATGTCCGCAAGCACCACCGGCCCCGCCCGCTCCGACCTCGTCGCCGACACCGCCCTCGCCCTGCTCGCCGAGCGCGGGATGCGCGGCCTCACACACCGGGCGGTCGACGAGGCGGCCGGGCTCCCCCAGGGCTCCACGTCCAACCTGGCGCGGACCCGGCAGGCCCTGCTGGAACTGGCGGTGCGGCGCCTGGCCGACCGCGAGGCGCGGGTGCTGGCCCTGCACGAGATGCCGGACCCCAGGGCCGGGGCCGGCTCCCTCGCCGACGCGCTGGCCCTGGCGACCCACCGGGCCCTGACGAGCAACCGCGCCCTCACGCTCGCCCGCTACGAACTGGCCCTGGAGGCGACGCGGCGCCCCGAGCTGCGGGCCTACTTCGACGCGACGGGCGCCCGCTTCCGGGACCAGCTCGCCGCCCTGGTCACCGGGATGGGCTCGACGGATCCGGCCCGGCACACGCTGTCCCTGGTCGCCTGGGCGGACGGGCTGATGTTCAGTTGTGTGGCGGGGTCGTTCGGCGCCGAGGTGCCGAGCCTGGAGGAGGTGCGGGCCGGGCTGCGGGAACTGCTGGACGGGATGCTCGGGGCCTGAAAAAGCCGTGGTGCTGTCAGGTGTGCTGGGAAAGGATGCGGCCATGACGACCGAGCGCCGTACGCCTGCCACGACCGCCGACGAACGCACCATGCTGGAGGGCTGGTTGGAGTTCCACCGGCAGACCCTCGCGTGGAAGTGCGAGGGCCTCAGCGACGAGCAGCTCCGGTCCGCCGCCGCGGAGCCCTCCGAGCTGTCCCTGATGGGTCTGGTACGGCACATGGCGGACGTGGAGCGGAACTGGTTCCGCAGGGTGCTCACGAACGAGGACCTGGCGCCGCTCTACTGGAGCGACGAGGATCCGGACGGCGAGTTCCGTCTGACCGAGGCGGACACCTACCAGGAGGCACACGCCGCCTGGCAGGCCGAGATCGAGACCGCCCGTCGCAACGCGGCCCGTTTCGGCCTGGACGACGTCTCCGAGGGCAAGCACCGGCGCACCGGCGAGCGGTTCAACCTGCGGTGGCTCTACACCCACATGATCGAGGAGTACTCGCGGCACAACGGCCACGCCGACCTGATCCGCGAGCGCATCGACGGCTCGACGGGCGACTGACGTCACCCGCGTCACATCGACGGCCTCCGTACGGGGCGGGAGATCACCCGTGCGGGGCATCCTCCGCCCGTCCGCCGCCCCACCGGGGGCCGGACGCAGCAGAGTTGCGCGGGTGCATCGAACGACGACCACCGCGACGCTCCTGGTGACCGTGGCTGTTTCGGCCTTGTCCGGCTGTATGACGGTCCAGCATCCCTCCGTGCCCGGTCCATCGGGGGCACCGTCCCGGCCGTCGGCGCCGAGGCCGCCGGGTCAGGGGGAGACACAGGTCGTGCAGGCGCCTGCCCGAGAGGCGCTCGAACTCATCGAGGTCTCCCCCGTCCGGAGCCGGCCGCGTCCGAGTCCCGCCCGACCACCCCTGCGGCGGCCTCGCCCGAGCCGGCGACGCCGCCCGACAGCCGCCGCGACCACCCCCGCGCACCGTCCGGCCGGAGCCGCGCAAGCCGACCCCGCGAAGCCCGCAACGGCCGCATGTCGGTGTCCCCGACGTCTCGGGCCCGGTACGGCCGGACATCCAGAAGAACATCCCGAACAACGCGGACGTCTGTGCGCTGGGCAGGCGCTACGGGCGCTGGCCGGCGGACAGCCCACAGGCGACCATCTGCCAGGACACCTACGGACGCTGAAGACCCTGCGCCCTGCTTCCCGGGCAGGGACCCTACGACTGCTGCAGGAGCGAGGCCGGGCCGCTACAGCCGCTGGCGAGGTGGGGTCCACGTGCCGTCGTCGTCCTCCCCAGTCGGGACTCCAGCCGTCTGATGGCCGCCCGCACGCCATCGGCGTAACGGTCGTCGGAGAGGGCGGTGGCCGCTCGCCGGGCCCGCCTCAGATGGGCGCGGGCGGCGTCGCGGCGGCCGAGACGGTCGTAGTCGGCGGCCAGGTTCAGGTGCAGTGAGGGGTAGAACGCCCGCACGGCGAGCGCCCCTGCCTCCGGCGCGGCGGCCCCGGCCTGCGTGATCTCTTCCGCCGCAGTCAAGGCGCGCAGGTCCCAGGCCAGTTCGTCCGCGGGCTCGTCCTGGGTGTCGGCCAGGTAGTGGGCGAGCGTGCAGCGGTGCAGCGGGTCGCCGTACTCCCCGATCTCCGCCCACAGGTCCAGGAAGCGGTGCCGGGCCTCCTCCCGGTCCCCCGCGTGGTGCAGCATCACCACCTGCCCGATCCGCGTCAGCACCGCATCCGCCGCCGCCTGCCCCTGCCGCTCCGCCACCACGCCCTCCGCACCCTCGCCCGCTGGATCCCCCGACGCTAACCGCAGAACGCAAGGATCCGGCTCAGCCGCTCCGTACGTCGCCGGTCACACGGCGATCAGCCCTGGGCCGTCAGCCCAGGTTCGGGATCGTCCAGTCGATCGGCTCATGCCCCTGGGCCGCCACCGCCGCGTTGATCTGCGTGAACGGCCGGGAGCCGAAGAACTTCTTCGCCGACAGGGGCGAGGGGTGCGCGCCCTTGACCACCGCATGCCGCGAGGCGTCGATCAGCGGGAGCTTCTTCTGCGCGTAGTTGCCCCAGAGCACGAACACCACGGGGTCGGGCCGGCCGGCCACCGCGCGGATGACCGCGTCGGTGAACTTCTCCCAGCCCCGGCCCTTGTGCGAGTTGGCCTCGCCGCCGCGGACCGTGAGCACCGCGTTGAGCAGCAGCACGCCCTGCCGGGCCCACGGCATCAGATAGCCGTTGTCCGGGACCGGGGTGCCCAGCTCCTCGTGCATCTCCTTGTAGATGTTCCGCAGGGACGGCGGGATCCGCACACCGGGCCGGACCGAGAAGCACAGCCCGTGCCCCTGCCCCTCGCCGTGGTACGGGTCCTGACCGAGGATCAGGACCTTCACCTTCTCGTACGGCGTGGCGTCCAGCGCGGCGAAGACCTCCTCGCGCGGCGGATGGACGGGACCTTTCGCCCGCTCCTCCTCGACGAACTCCGTCAGCTCCTTGAAATAGGGCTGCTGCAGCTCGTCACCCAGAACCCCGCGCCAGGACTCGGGCAGCATGGCGATGTCGGTCACGTCAACGTCCTCACGATGTGCGGTCACTTCCAGGCCACAGAACCTACCGGCGACCACTGACAACGCGCCCGGGAGAGCCCGACGCCCGCCCGCCTACCAGGCGGTCTTGCGGTGCAGCTCCCACAGCATCATGATCGTCGACGGGTCCAGGGCCCGCTCCGCGCCCGAGACGTCCCGGCTCGCCGCCACGTACTGCCGGCCCTGCCACAGCGGCAGCAGCCGCGCGTCGTCCACGAGGATCCGCTGGGCCTCCTCGAACTCCTTCTCCACGTTCGCGCGGTCGCTCTCGCGGCGCGACCTGGGCAGCAGATCGCCGGTGATCTCCGGGGCCGGGTAGGGCGTGCCGAGGGCGTTCTGCTCGCCGACGAACGGCGCGATGAAGTTCTCGGCGTCCGGGAAGTCGGGGAACCAGCCACGCCCGAACACCGGGTACTCGCCCTTCTGGTAGCCCTCGACGTACGTCTTCCAGGGGCGGCTCTTCAGGCTGATCGTGAACAGGCCGGAATCCTCCAGCTGGCGCTCCAGCTCCTTGAACTCCGCGGCGGTCTCGGAACCGTAGCGGTCGCTCGTGTACCAGAAGGTGAGCGGGACCCGCCGGTTGATGCCCGCGTCGGTGAGGATCTTGCGGGCCTTGGCCACGTCCGGGTCGCCGTAGTCGTCGAAGAAGCCCGTGGTGTGGCCCGTGAGGCCCTTGGGGACCATGGAGTACAGCGGGTCGACGGTGTCCTTGTAGACCTTGTGCGCGATCGCCGCCCGGTCGACGACCTGCGCGATGGCCTGGCGCACGGCCTTCCGGTTGGCCCAGGGGTCCTTCGGGTTGAACACCAGGTAGTTGATGTCGGTGCCGGTGCCCTCGACGAGCTGGATCTCCTGCTCCTTGCTGCCCTGGAGCTCGACGACGTCGCCGGCGGCCAGACCGCGGTAGGTGACGTCGATCTGCTCGTCCCGCAGGGCCTTGACCATGGCGCCGGAGTCCTGGAAGTAGCGGATGGTGACCGCGTCGTTCTGGCGCTTCGCGAAGCCCTTGTAGGAGTCGTTGCGGACGAGGACGGCCTCCTTGCCGTCGTTGTACGAGTCCAGGCTGTACGGCCCGGAACCGACGACGTCGTTGCCCTTGCGCAGGGAGTTCTCCGGGTAGGCGTCCGGGTCGACGATCGACATGGCGGGCGTGGCGAGCACGAACGGGAAGGTGGCGTCGGGCTTGTTGAGGTGGAAGATCACCTCGCGGTCGTTCGGCGCCTGGACCCGCTCGAGGCTGCCCAGCAGACCGGCGGGGCCGCCGTTGACGTTGATCTTGCGGATCCGGTCGAAGGAGTACTTCACGGCCTGGGCGTCGAGCGCGTTCCCGTTGGAGAACTTCAGTCCCTCGCGCAGCTCACAGCGGTACACCTGGTTCGAGGAGTCACTGAAGCCGCACTGCTCGGCGGCGTCCGGCTGCGGCTCGGACGAGCCGGTCGGATAGCTCAGGAGCGTCTGGTAGATGTTGCGGAACAGCTCCCAGGAGCTGTCCCAGGAGGCAGCAGGGTCGAGCGTGCTGGGAGCACTGGTGGTGCCCACGACGATCGGCCCTTCGTCCTCCGGAGTGTCGGAGGACAGCACTCCGCATCCAGCGACCAGGGACGATATGGACGCGATGGCCGCCACCCGCCGCAGGCATCGGTTCCGGTTGAACACGCGCACGCTCCTCGATCTGCCATACCAAGGGTCGGCAGACCATACCGCAGTGCTGTGCCCGCTGACTCTCCCCGGGACATGACTCCTTGATCACTAAACCTTTGACGACGTTGTCATCGCCTTTTGCGTCACCTTTGCGTCGGCACGGGCGCCGCTTGCCCGAAGGGCGCCCGTGCCGATCCGCGTACGTCAGCCCGTGCCGGCGTTGAGGAAGATTCCGCCGTCCACGACGAGCGTCTGACCGGTGACCCAGTCGGACTGCTCGGAGGTGAGGAACGCGGCCGCGCCGCCGATGTCGGAGGGCACGCCGAGCCGGCCCAGCGGGTAGGCGGCGGCCGCCTCCGCCTCCCGGCCCTCGTACAGGGCCTGGGCGAACTTGGTCTTCACGACGGCCGGGGCGATGGCGTTGACCCGCACCCGGGGCGCGTACTCGTGCGCGAGCTGCACCGTCAGGTTGATCATCGCCGCCTTGCTGACACCGTACGCGCCGATGAACGGCGAGGGCGACAGCCCCGCGACGGAGGCGATGTTGACGATGGCGCCGCCGTTGTCCTTCTGCCAGGCGTGCCAGGTCTTCTGCGCGAAGCCGAGCGCGGAGATCACGTTGGTCTCGAAGACCTTGCGCGCGACGTTCAGGTCGAGGTCGGCGATCGGCCCGAACACCGGGTTCGTGCCGGCGTTGTTGACCAGGAAGTCGAGGCGGCCGAAGGCCTCCATCGTGCGCTCGACGGCGATGGCCTGGTGGGCCTCGTCGTGCGCCTTGCCCGCGACGTAGATCGCGCGCTCGGCACCGAGCTGCTCGACGGCCTCCTTGAGGGCGTCCTCGTTGCGGCCGGTGATGCACACGCGGTCGCCGCGCGCCACGAGCGCCTCGGCGACGCCGTAGCCGATGCCGCGGCTGGCGCCCGTGACCAGGGCGACCTTGCCGGAAAGCTCCACTGAAGTCATGTTCCCCGTCCCTAGTCGAGCGGTCCGCCGGCCACGTACAGCACCTGGCCGGAGACGAACCCGGCCGCCTCGCCCGTGAAGAAGGCGATGGCGTTGGCGATGTCCTCGGGCTCGCCGACCCGGGCCACCGGGATCTGGGTGGCGGCCGCGGCCTTGAAGTCCTCGAAGCCCATGCCGACGCGCTCGGCGGTGGCCTTGGTCATCTCGGTGGCGATGAAGCCGGGGGCGACGGCGTTGGCGGTGATGCCGAACTTGCCGAGCTCCTTGGCGAGGGTCTTGGTGAAGCCCTGCAGACCGGCCTTGGCCGCCGAGTAGTTGACCTGGCCGCGGTTGCCCAGCGCCGAGGACGACGAGAGGTTGACGATTCGCCCGTATCCCGCGTCGACCATGTGCTTCTGGCACGCCTTGGACATCAGGAAGGCGCCGCGCAGGTGCACGTTCATGACGGTGTCCCAGTCGGAGACGCTCATCTTGAACAGCAGGTTGTCACGCAGCACGCCCGCGTTGTTGACCAGGACGGTCGGCGCGCCGAGCTCCTCGGCGATGCGCGCGACGGCCGCCTCGACCTGCGCCTCGTCGGAGACGTCGCAGCCGACCGCGACGGCCTTGCCGCCGGCGGCGGTGATCTTCTCGACGGTGTCCTTGCAGGCCGCCTCGTCGAGGTCGAGCACGGCGACGGCGTGGCCCTCGGCGGCCAGGCGTACGGCGGTGGCGGCGCCGATCCCGCGCGCGGCACCGGTGACGACGGCGACCCGCTGCTCAGTGGTGGACATGGCTGCTTCTCCTCAGGTGAGCGACCGCTTAGTACCTTCAGTGGGTGTGACGCTAGAAGCCCTGGCACGCGGTGTCAACGGCAGGGCGCGGCATGTGATCCATTACCCGGGCCCACGATGCGCGGCAGGACACGCTCGTCCCCGCCCGACCCCGCCGAGCCGCCCCCGGCCACCCGATCGGACCACGGCGACCGCGCCCCCGCCCCCTCCACGCCTAGCGTCGAAGCGCGAGCCACCCCTGGCCGGAGAAGGAGGCACTCCATGCGCCCTCGCGCCGGCGCCATCGGCATGCTGTTCGCGATCGCCGCGATCGTGCCGCTGGCCGACCCCGCTCATGCCCAGACCGACCGGAACTGCGGCGACTTCGCCTTCCAGGAGGACGCACAGGCCGCTCTCGACGCGGATCCGAGCGATCCCGACAGGCTCGACGAGGACCAGGGCCCCGACGACGGCGTCGCGTGCGAGGCGCTGCCCCGCGTGGGCAGTGGTGTCATCTCCCCCGTCCCCGCTCGCCCGTCCGCGCCCGTCACCACCACGCCCGTCGCCACGCCCACCACCACACCCACGGTCACACCTACTGCCACACCTACTGCCACACCCACCACCGCCCCGCCCCGGGGCGTGCGAGGCGGGCTGGGGGGCACGGGGGTCTCGGGGCCGAGCGGCTGGGACGTCGGCATCGGTCTGACCTTCGTGGTGGGCGCCGTGCTCAGCGCCGGCTACCTGGTGAAACGCCGCCGCCGGCCCTGAGGGCCTGGCTCGGCCTGTGATCCCTCACCTCACCAGGAGGTCGAGCAACCGCTCGGTCTCCGCCGCCGGATCCGTCGTCAGCCCGGTGTGCACCGGCCCGGGCTGGACGATCGTCGAGCGGGGGGCGACGAGCCAGCGGAAGCGGCGGCCAGGGTCGTCGCCCGCCGCCTGACCGGCCGCGGTGCCGCCCGCGCAGACGCCTTCCACGGCCCGTAGGGCGGCATGGACGCCGGCCACGTCCGCCTGCGGGTCGAGGGCCAGCAGGCGTGCCTCGTCGAGGTGGGTGCGGGCGCCGACGTAGGACTCGGCGCGGCAGTAGACCAGCACCCCGGCGTTGATGCACTCGCCGCGTTCGACGCGCGGGACGACGCGCAGGACGGCGTACTCGTAGACCTGGCGGTCCCGCGGCCCGCCCTTGATGATGTGCCGGTCGCTCACTTGATCCCCTGGATACGGTCGTGGATGCCGGCGGCCCGTGCGAGCAGCGGCCGCGCGTAGGACCGCCTCAGGTCGTCCGGTGTGTCGAAGCCGGGCTCGCCCGTCAGCCAGGCGTCCGGGATCCGGGCCGTGACGTCGGCGAGCAGTTCCTCGGTGACCAGCGGCGCCAACGCGGCCGCCGCGGCGGCGACATCGGGACCGAAATTCGCCAGGGCGTGGTCGGAGGCGTCGTACGGGCGGACCGCGGAGGCCTCGGCGCCGGGCCAGTTGTGGTGCCAGATCATGGTCGCGCCGTGGTCGACGAGCCACAACTCGCCCCGCCACACCAGCAGGTTTGGGTTGCGCCAGGACCGGTCGACGTTGTTGACCAGCGCGTCGAACCAGACGATCCGCCCGGCCTCCTCGGGGCTCACCGGGAATGCCAGCGGGTCGAAGCCGAGGGCGCCGGAGAGGAAGTCCATGCCGAGGTTGGTGCCGCCGCTGGACCTGAGCAGGTTCTGCACCTCCTGGTCGGGCTCGGCGAGCCCCAGCTCCGGGTCGAGCTCGACGGTGACCAGGCGCGGCACCCGCAGCCCCAGCCTGCGGGCGAGTTCCCCGCAGACCACCTCGGCGACGAGCGTCTTGCGGCCCTGCCCCGCGCCGGTGAACTTCAGGACGTACGTCCCGAAGTCGTCGGCCTCGACGAGTCCCGGCAGCGAGCCGCCCTCACGCAGGGGCGCGATGTAGCGGGTCGCGGTGACCTCTTTCAGCATTTCCTAGGCCATCCGTCTCTTCAGCCATGAAATCCACAATCGACTGCGGAGGGGTGCAGCAGCGGGATCCGCCCGTCAACGGCCCTGCAGTCCGTCGATGGCGCTGCGCCCCTTGCTTCCGGCTTCCGGCATGAAGTGAGCATAGTAACCGAGGGTGATCGCGGGAGAGGAGTGCCCAAGCCAGCCGCCAAGGTCACGACAGACTCTCCAGCCTCAAGCATGATCGAGGCGTAGGTGTGCCGCAGCACGTGGAAGCAATCCTTCGGAGCCGCCGCCCACTGCCAGGGTTTCGCGTCCTCGGCGCGCGGCGGGATGACGCCGGCCTCGGCCAACACGGGCTTCCCGGTGTAGGTGTTCCACGTGTTCACCGCGACGGCGTTGCCGAATCGTGTGGTGTTCCGCGCGGATGCCCTGGCAACAAAGCTGCCGAAACGGGCCTGGCAGAAGCGCTCGGCCGGCGCGAAGGGGCACCGCTTCTACGACTGGGCGGTCATCGACCTGCCCGACCCCGGCCCGGGCCACCACCAACTGCTGATCCGCCGCAACCGCGCCACCGGCGAACTCGCCTACTACCGCTGCTTCTCACCTCGGCCGGTGCCGCTGACCGGGATGGTTCGTGTCGCCGGATCCAGATGGCGGGCGGAAGAGACCTTCCAGACAGGGAAAGGGCTGGCCGGACTCGACGAGCACCAGGTCCGCCGCTATCCCTCCTGGAGCCGCTGGGCCAGCCTCGCCATGCTCGCCCACGCCTTCCTCGCCGTCGTGCGTGCCGACGAACACACCCGCCATCCCGGACCGACCGACCTGGTCCCGCTGCCCTGAAACGAGATCCAGAGCCTGTTCATCAGACTCGTCGTCCAGCCGGTCAACCATTTCCCGCTCGTCCGACAGCCCACCGACGTGCTGTGGCATCAGGAGTTCGCACAATGGTGCGGGACGGTGCACACGGCTGACTGGCACACGCGGTTCCGGGCCGCGGCCGTCGTCTACGGGCACCTGCACATTCCGCGCAACACACACTACGACGGCATCCGTTTCGAAGAGGTCTCCCTGGGCTGTCCGCGGGAGTGGCGCAACCGCTCTGCTTCCTTCGCCCGCGCGTGATCACGGGCTCAAAGTGAGCCGGTGGTCCGCGGCCGACTCCACATCCCGTCGTGTCCATCGCATCGGCAGATCCCTTCCGGTCCGCCACAGGGGAGTTGGTCGTCGTAGTCGTCGTGGAAGGCGTGGCCGGAGTTCCCAGCCGTCTGAACCCAACGCGAGCCGCCGAAATCGGCGAGGTCTGTGATCATCCGCAGGCTGGGGGCGATCCCGACTTCGTAGCCCTCGCCCGCGTTCCAGCTCGTGGCATTCACGGCGTCGGTGCCGCCCGCGATTCCCTGCACGCGGCGGTTGAACAGGTCCTCGATGGGCGCGATGCCGGACTCTCCCGGTCCGCTGCCACGCAGCGTGAGCGTGTGCAGGTCGCCCCAGCGCCAGTCGGCCGGGTCGCGTCCCAGCCGGTCGGTGAGCTCGGCCGCGGCATCGCGCATGGCAGCGCCGAGGATGTCGTTCTCCGACTCGACTCGCCCGGTCCCCTTGGCGTCCCACCACGGCGACGTGGGCTCCTTCAGCAGGTGCCGCACGACCTCCCACCAGCGGTCGCCGCCGGTCGGCCGGCGGTCGGCCGGCAGCTCGTCGAAGGTGCGTTCCAGCAGGTGCCGCCAGGTGGCGTTGTAGAAGGCCGCGGCAGCCGAGTCGGCGCCCTGACGGAAGTCCCAGCGCCGCAACAGCTCCCGTGCCTTTGCGGCGGTGGTGTCGTCGCCGAGGGGCACTTCGAGCAGGTGCGGCACCAACGCGGCAGCGCCGGCGTCCCGGTCGTCGACCTGGATCTGACGCATGCTCGCGACATCGAGCCTGCCGCGCGCGGGTTTCCCGGCGAGCAGGTCGTGGATCCGCCGGGCGCGATAGCCGTAGTTCCAGTCGTCGGTGAGGTGGCGTGGATAGGAAGGGCCGGCCGAGGGCTGATTGGCGGAGACGATGACACCGTCCGGCGGGTCGTACAGGCTGGGCAGCTCCTTCGCCGGGATGGTCCCCTTCCAGTCGTAGGCGGGATCCCAGCCGGGCACCGGCCAATCGCCGTCACCCTTGGAGCGGATCGGGATCCGGCCCGCCGCGCGGTAGCCGATATGGCCGTCCACGTCGGCGTAGAGGACGTTCTGGGCCGGCTCGTCGAAGCGCGCCACCGCGGCGCTGAAGTCCTTCCAGCCGGTGGACCGGTTGACCGCGAAGAGCGCGTCCATGGTGCGGCTCGGTTCGAAGCCGGTCCAGCGCAGCGCGACGGCGTACGGCAGCCGCGCCGCCTGCGCGGGCACACCGGGCCGGGCCGCGTCGAGGCGCTGCTTCTCCTTCCCGGGTGGGACGGTCTGCCGGGGTGCGCCCGAAGCGTCCATCGGGGGCTGCGCCGCCACCTGCAGCAGTTCGGACATGCGGTCGGACAGGAGCGGGCCGTGTTCGGTGGCGCGCACCGTGATGGGTACCCGTTTCCCGCCGAGCACTTTGATGACCTCGGTCCGGGTCCGCAGCTTGCGCCAGGCCGAGCCGTCGAGGTATTTGCCGCGCCGGACCTTCTCCAGATACAGGTCGGTGACGTCGGCGGGCAGGTTGGTCAGCCCCCAGGCGACGCGGTCGTTGTGGCCGATGACCACCCCGGGAATCCCGGGCAGCGAGGCGCCCTCGACGTTCTGCGAGCAGGTGCAGTGCAAGCCGATCTGATACCAGGGGCCGGGCAGCGTCGACCGCAGGTGCGGGTCATTGGCGAGCAGCGGCTTTCCCGACGCCGTCCGGGATCCGCTGACGACCCAGCCGTTGGAGCCTACGGAGGCAGGCTCGGCCTCGGGACGCAGGCCGAGCGAGTCCATCCCTTCGCCGATCGAGCGCAGCGCCGGCGCCATTCGGCCCCACTCCTCATCCGAAGGGGCACTCTCGCCGTGAGCGGCGCGCTCCGGGGCGGGGCCTGCGGTGAACTCGCCCTTGACAACTGCACCGCCGTCGACGACGGGCGGATTCGACGTATAGGGATACGGCGGATAGAGCTGCGCGATCTGCTGTCGGCTCATCCCGTGCGCGAGCATGAGCGTTCGCTCGATCTCGGAGTCCATGTTGCCCAGCAGTTCCCAGGACAGCGCCTTGAACCAGGCCAGTGAGTCCACCGGATTCCACCGTTCCACGTTGTACGTGGAGTTCTGCAGGCCGAGGACGGTGTATTCCATGCTTTTCGCGCCCGAGGACGACGCCCCGCCCGCGCGGCGATCCAGGCGTTGACCCCGTCGGCGTAGGCGCGCAGGAATCGCTTGGCGGAGGGCGAGAGCAGCTTCCACTCCCGCTCGGCCACCCGCCGCCAGCCGAGGGTACGCAGGAAGGCGTCCTGCGCGACCGCCGGTTCACCGAGCATCTCGGCCAGCCGGCCCGAGGTGAGGTGGCGGTGGTAGTCCATTTGCCAGAAGCGGTCCTGGGCGGACACATAGCCCTGGGCTCGGTACAGGTCCGTCATCGAATCGGCGTACACCTGCGCTATGCCTTGAGCGTCGCGGTAGACCATGACGTCCGCCGACAGCCCGGGCAGTGCGACCCGCCCGGAGTACTGCGGCAGGCTTCGGCGCACCGACCACACCGCCAGCAGCGAAGCCGTCAGGGCGAAGACCACCACGAGACAACCGGTCCACAGCGCAGCTCTGCCCGACCGCCGCGCCCGCCCTGGCGGCCGGTAGGGCGCCGGGGCGAACTCCTCAGCGTCCGCCGCGTCGCCGGGGATGCCGTGCTCGGTCGCGGATACCATCGCCGCTCCTCGCCTAGCTCGGCCGTGCGCAGGAGCCCGTCGCGGCGAGTTGCCGGTACGTCTCCACCAGCGCGCGCCCCGGCCGCGACGACCTCGGCGGGCCTCCCCAGGGAAAGCCGGATGAAGCGCCGGCCCTCCTTCGGATCGGCCCAGTGGAAGGGCGCACACGGCAACACATGGACGCCGCGCTCCAGCATCGCCTGGTACAGCAGCTCCGAGTCGGGGCCGCCCGCCGGAAGTTCGATGCGCGCGACGCTGATCTGCGAGGCCGGATCGGCGAGTTCGAGCCCGATCGGCGCGATCGCCGCCTTCACCGCGGCGCGGTTGCCCTCCACCAGGGCCCGGGCCCGCCCGTAGCCGCCGTCGGTCCAGTCCGCGGCCAGCGCCTTGATCAGCTGGAGCACGACGGAGGAGGCCGCGAGCAGCGACTCGGAGAAAGCTCTTGGATCGGCAGCTTCGTCCGCTCGCTGTAGGCCAGCATTCCGATCTTGAGCTCGTGAGTGGGCCAGAGTTTGCCGGTGTCCTCGATGAGGATCCAGTCCGCGCCCGCCTCCTCGAGGACGGCGTAGCTGTCGTACTGCGCATCGCGGACCTGGCCACGGAAGCTGGCGTCCATGATCACCGTCTGCCCATGGCGAGCGGCGTGCTCGGCGAGCGAGCGCAGATGGTCCTCGGGGATCACGAGGCCGGTCGGGTTGTTGGGGTGCGTGACGAAGATGTACGGGACCGCCGGCCCGGGCCAGTCCCGGTCGAGGAGCGCGGGTTCCGGCAGCGGTACCAGCGCCAGGCCGCGAGTGACGAGCAGGTCGGCGATGTTGTCGAACGTCGGGTGCAGCACTGCGACCGTGGCGTCTGCGGGCAGCGCCCGGGCCACGATGTCCGTCGCCAGCGTCGAGGAGTAGCAGCTGAGGATTCGGCCGGTACCCACCGGGGCACTGTGCTGGCCGACCGCGCGCAGGAACGTCTCGTGTGCCTCACGTTCGAGCTCCGGGAACGGGCGGCGCGACGCCTCCGCGAACATCTCGGGGATCCTCGCGACGATCGCCCGCTGCTCCTCGGTGAGGAGCAGCCGCGCGTGCCCGTCCGTCAGGTTGAGGCCGCCGTCCCGGTCAGTCAGCGCGTCGACTTCCATCATGGTCAGATTGGCAAGCTCGCTCATGTATTCGGCCCTCTGTGTGTCACCCGCGAGGCGTCGCACGCGGGCCCCGGCACGGATCGGCTGCACCACGACTGATGCTGACAACGTAGATCGCCGCTGCGGCTGAGCGCCTGTCCCCTCTAACGGGGACCGTTCCGGAGCTCTGACGGGGACCGCCCCGCAGCGGCCAGGGGATCCCGCTTGCCCGCAAGGCGGAGACGCTCGGCGAGGTCCGTGAACGACGCCTTGTCGACGTTGCCGAAGCTGACCCGCAGCATGCGGCGGTCGTCGGGAGGAAGGCCGTGCCCGGCAGCAGCAGGATGTCGTAGCCGACCGCCAGATCGGCTACGACGTCGTCCGTGGGCCGGCCGGGGAAAGGGTGGCGCACCCAGCCGAAGAAGCCTCCGCGGAGAGCAGTTCGAAGCCGCCGGGCCGGTCCGCCATCGCGGCGGAGAAGGCCCGCCGGTTGCCGGCGACCTCCCGAGCGCGCTCGCGTCGCCACTCCTGGGCCAGGGTCAGCCCCGCCCACGCTGCCTCCTGCCCGATCCGCGGCGGGCAGATCGCCACGCAGTCGAGAATCTTCAGCACCTGGCGGCTGAGAGCCGGTGATGCGACGAGCGCGCCCACCCGGTAGCCGGGGATGGCGAGTTCCTTGGAGTAGCTGTACAGGCTCACCACGCTGCGCTCCCATGCCGGGTCGGCGAAGAGAGCGTGCGCGGGCTCGCCGGTGTCACGGAACGATCCGTACGTCTCGTCGAGCACCAGCGCGATGCCGTGCCGGTCGGCCAGCGCGGCGAAGTCCTCGATCCCGGAGGGGTCGATCGTCACCCCGGTGGGGTTTCCGGGGGTGACGAGCACGATCGCCCGGGTGCGGGAGGTGATCAGTTCCTCGGCCGCCGGCGCGGCCGGCACGAAGCCG
Organism: Streptomyces tuirus; assembly: GCA_018195615.1. Taxonomy (GTDB): domain Bacteria; phylum Actinomycetota; class Actinomycetes; order Streptomycetales; family Streptomycetaceae; genus Streptomyces; species Streptomyces tuirus_A. The sequence continues at coordinate 1,560,693 of JAGTPG010000002.1, forward strand.
GGCCCGGGCTCGAGGTACACGGGTCTGATGCCGTTCAGCCGCAGCCACATGTCGTGGTTCGGGTAGAAGGGCAGGGCGAGGATCACCTCCTCCCCCGGCTCGGCCAGCGCCGAGACGGCCGCGCAGAAAGCCTGGTTGCACCCGGCCGTGACGGTTACGTGCTCGGGGCGCACCCGGCCCCGGTACGCGTTCGACAGATCGGCGGCGATCGCCTCGCGCAGGTGCTTCAGCCCGGCGATGTCGGTGTAGTCGCCGCCGTGGACGTCCTTGGCGACGGCACGGACATGCTCGATCACGACCGGGGCGGCGGGATATCGCGGTGCTGCCTGCGTGAGGTCGAGGAGCGCGCGCGTCCTGCCTCTGTGCAGGCCGGCGGCGGCGGCGAAAGGCGAGTCGGCCTGCCGGACCGTTCTCGGGCTGAGTCTCACATGATCCCCTCGGGTACTGCGATGACACGCAGTGCGGCGGCGGACGGTCAGCAGACTTTGTGGATCCAGCCGAACGGATCGGGTCCCCGCCCGTACTGGATGTCCATCAGGGCGGTGCGCAGCCGCTGCGTGACCGGGCCCGGTCCGCCGTCGCCGACCCGCCATTCGCCCGACTCGCTCTTCACCTTGCCGACGGGGATCACGGTGGCCGCCGTACCGCAGGCGAACACCTCGGTGAGCTCGCCGAGCTCGCACTCCCGCCGCCACTGGGAAACCGCCATCCGCCCCTCCACGGCGTCGATACCGAGCGTGGGCGCCAGCCGCAGCAGCGAGGTGCGGGTCACGCCGGGCAGCAGCGTGCCCGTCAGCGCGGGAGTCATGATCCGGGGCCGGTCGCCGCCTTTGCCCGCGTAGACGAAGAACAGGTTCATCCCGCCCAGTTCCTCCACCCAGGTGTGCTCGATCGAGTCGAGCCACACCACCTGGTCGCAGCCCTGGGCCATGGCCCCTTGCTGCGCGGCAAACGCGGGTGCGTAGTTGCAGGCGGCCTTGACGTCACCGGTCCCTCCCGGGGCCGCGCGGGTGTAGTCCCGCGACAGCCAGACCGTGAGCGGCTCCGGCGTACCCCGCCGAGGTACGTCGCCGGGGAGGCGATGGCGCACAGCAGGTAGCTGGTCGAGGGCAGCGTGAAGCCGAGGCCGCGCTGGGTGGCGATCATGAAGGGGCGCAGGTACAGGGCGCTGCCTTCGCCCTTCGGGACCCAGTGGCTGTCCTGGATGACCAGCAGCTCCAGCATCCGTACGAAGATCTCCTCGGGCAGTTCCGGCATCGCCAGCCGGCGCGCGGTGCTGTTGAACCGGGCCGCGTTCTCGCTCGGCCGGAACAGCGCGACACCCCCGCCTTCCTGACGGAATGCCTTCATCCCCTCGAAGAACGCCTGCGCGTAGTGGAACACGGCGGTTGCCGGATGCAGATTCAGCGGCGCGGACGGCTCGATGCGCGCGTCGTGCCAGGCCCTGTCCTGCGACCAGCGCAGGGTGGCCATGTGGTCGGTGAAGTAATCGCCGAAACCCGGCGCCGCGAGGATCGCCTCGCGATCGGCGGCGGGGACGGGGTGGTCGCTGGTACGGATCGCGAAGTCGAGGGCCGCTGGGCCGGATTGGATCACGATGTCTCCCTAGCCGACTTAGCCGTTGCGTGCGGACTTCCGGCGGCGTTCGACCTCGCAGGGAAGCGACGCGAACCCGCGCTGGTGCGGCGAGTGGATGCGGCGCGCCCCTGCCATGTCGATCTCGTAGTCCGCCACCTCCGCACCCACTTCCTGCAGGACGACCTTGATCTCCATCTGGGCCAGTGCCGCGCCGAGGCAGAAGTGCGGGCCGCGGCCGTAGGCGATGTGCTTGCTCGTGTCGCGGTCCAGGTCGAAGGAGTCCGGATCGGGGAACACCCGCTCGTCGCGGTTGCCCGAGGCCGGCAGCAGGACCATCCGAGCCCCCTCGGGCAGGTGCGTGCCGTGGATGACGGTGTCCCGCGTGAGCGTCCTGGCCACCATCTGGCTCGGCGAGTCGTACCGCAGCGACTCGTTGCCCCAGTCCTCCGCCCGCCCGTCCAGGCCCGCGCGCTTGACCTCCGGCAGCCGCCAGCCGTGGTACCAGGCGTTGCCGAGCAGCTTGCCCGTCGATTCGTTGGTGGCGCTGACGAGCAGGAACAGGAAGGCGACGACGTCTCCGACACTCAGCCGGCTGCCGTCGACCTGCGCCTCCGACACGATGGACGTGAGGTCGTCGCGAGGACGCCTGCGCCGGTCGCCCACCAGGTTGACGTAGTACAGGGCGAGCTGGAGCCCCGCGTCGACCGTCGCCTTCGACCGGACGTCGGTGCCGTCCTCGCAGTGGTTGAGCGCGTCGTTCCAGGCGCGGATCTGCTCCCGGTCGGCGTCCGGGATCCCGATCACCTCGCACATGACGTCGTTCGGCAGCATGGCGGCGAAGTCGTCGGCGAAATCGAAGACGGTGCGCTCCAGCAGCGGCTCGAGCCGTGCGCGCGTCAGCGCGCGGACCCGGTCCTGCGTGGCGGCCACCCAGCGGGGTTTGAACACATGGCCCAGCAGACGTCGCATGGTGCCGTGGTCGGGCGGGTCCATGGCGAGGAAAAAGCTGGTCTTGACCGCCTGCGGGCCCCACAGATCGGGTTCGAGGGAGATTCCGTTGCGGTTGGAGAACAGCGCCGGGTTCTGCAGCGCGGACAGCACGTCGGCATGCCGCGACAATGCCCAGAAGTCGCGTTCGGTGTTGCGGTAGACCGGAGCGTGCGCGCGCATCCAGGAATACACGGGATACGGTTCCTCGTGGATCCGATAGGAGAACGGGTCGTAGACGGGCCGCGCGGCCACGTCCTCATGATCGGGTGCGAGCATCGCAGACCTCTCCCCTGCCTTCACCCCGGCAGCACCCGGGTCTCCGCGCCCGGCAGCTGCTTCCACCAGCGGTCATAGCGGCGATACGGGTGCCGGTCACGGTCGGCGAGCAGCGTGAGGAGCCGCTCGGCCTCCTGCGCGAGTCCCGCCCAGGCATCGTCCGGCAGCCGATGGAAGGCGGTCGCCTCGATCCCCGCCTCGACCGGCCGCCACACACCGGCGACACGGCCGTCGACGAGCAGGGTGGCGAGCAGGTCTCCATTGGAACGGATGACGAGCTTGCGGTACTCCGGCGGGATCAGGCGGTCGCGGTCCTTGTGCGCCAGCAGCGCGTTGTCCCACATCGCCATCAGTCTGGGCGGGGCGGCGACGTCCTCGCCCGGCAGGCCGGCCCCGGCCAGGTCGTACAAGAGCTTGCTTCCGGGGCCCTCCCACTGCTCGACGGCGTCCGGCATCGCGCGCAGCACCGGCTTCACTCTGGCCTGCTGGACCAGCGCGAACTGGGCGATGTCGGCCACCGAGGACGGCCCGAACGCCGCCAGGTGCCGGCGCACCAGCTCCCCCAGGGCCTTCTGGGAGTTCTCCAGGTCGAGCGTGGGACGCTGCGGCGCCGCGAGGAACGCCGACGTGGCGGTGAACGACCACGGCCCGGAGCCGGAGGGAACGCGCACCAGCGGCGCGTAGAGTCGCAGGATCCCCCAGGTGTGCGCGGACGACACCCCGGCGCCACCTCCGGTACCCGCCGCGCGAGCCAGTCCTTCAACTCGGCCGCGGTCCGGGGCCGTCCTGCGAACTCCAGCAGGTCGCGCAGGATCTGCCGGGCGGCATCGAGGGCGAGCCCCGGCGGCGTGAAACGGCCGTTGAGGTGGGTGGCGTACATCGTCGGTTCGATGGCGTCGCGGAACACCGGGTAGTCGTCGACGTGCAGGGCCTGCAAGGTCATCCGCAGTGACGTCCCCCGGACCACCGTGTAGTCGGCCAGCGCCGCGTCGAGGGCCTCAGGGGCTGCGACGACACGGTTGAAGATCGCCAGGTACGGCGAGGCTGCCTCCTGCGCCTGCAGCGCCAGCACGCGGCGCACTGCTTCGGGGACCGGCACTGATGCGCGCTCGAGCAGCATCTGCCGGTCGAGGGTGGCGCGGTTGAGAGCCCGCGCGGTGATCGTCCTGGGCATCAGTAGATGATGCGGTCGTCCGCCGCGGGCCGCCAGGCCCGCGAACCCCGGATGTTGCGCGTGATGTTGAGCCGCTTCAGCCACCGGTCCGAGCCGTCATAGCGGGGCCGGAAGGACCGCCGCCCGTGGACGGCGCGGAAGTTGTCGATGAACACGCAGTCGCCCGGCCGCAGGATGACGTCCTTCATGTTGGCCTCGATCTGCCGGCACAGGCCCTCGTAGGCGCGCAGCGATCGTGCGGGCCAGCCTTCGGCCTTCATGTGGTAGGGATCGAGCGCCATGTACGGGCTCTCGTGATCACCGGAGAGGATCGGCCGCTTCACCGGACGGTCGTTCCAGGACCGGATGAGCTCGAAGCTCCGCGCCCGAAGCAGGTCGACCGCCGGGTCGCCGGCGTCGTCCATACCGTAGTCGGGCAGGTGGGAGTTGTCGGGCAACTGCGTGAACTCCGCTTCGAACAGGGCGTCCACGTCCAGCGCCGACCAGTCCACGTCGGCGGCGTCGCACACCATGGTCGCCGCGTCGTAGGGGTTCTTCAGGCACATGAGCGCCACATAGTCGCCCCGGCAGGGGTGGAAGGCGTCCTCGGTGTGCCACGACAGGTGCTGCAGGCTGTTGGACCCGATCTCGTCGTGTTCGTGTCCCTGGATGGGCAGCACGTCGTGCATGATGCGGCCGGCCTGCTGAGTCGCCCAGCCGAACACGTCGCCGAGCAGCGAACCGCACAACAGGAAGAAGATCTCCTGGGGCAGGGCGGGCGAGTCGTACTGGCTGTCCCGCCAATGGCGAGGGGTGGGCCCGAGCTGCGACTCGTCGATCTCCAGCCCTGCGATCACCCCGAGAGCCGACGGTTCCTCCAGGCGATACTCCTCCAGGAACTGGCGCAGATGCACCGGCAAGGACGCGGCCAGCACCCGCGCCGACCTGATCAGCTCGGGGTCCTCGATCGTGTCGTACGACTTGGCGAGCTCAGTGATCAGGGGGCGACCATCGCGTTGTCCTCCGGAGTCAGCTCCAAGCGGTGCACTGTGCCTCCCCTTCCCCGGTCCTGCGCCGACGCCTCCCTGGCGACCGGCGGTCCCACCGGCGGCCCACCAGCGTACGAGGCCTGTCCCGGCCGGATCAGTCCCGGTAACGGGGGACAACGTGCCGCACGGGAAGCGCTGTCCTCGTTTCACGTGACAGTACCGGCGGCGCCCTGCTGGATAGCGTGACCGGAGCCATCCGATGCCGACCCCCGGCAGTCGGCCTCGGCACGCCCATGTGAGGAGTTGTCGGCATGAACCCGTTCGATGATCCCGAGGGGCGTTTCCACGTGCTCGTCAACGACGAGGAGCAGCATTCACTGTGGCCCGCCGGCCTGGAGGTTCCCGCGGGATGGCGAGTGGCCCACGCAGACGACTCCCGGCAGGCGTGCCTGGAGTACGTCGAGGCGAACTGGACCGACATCCGCCCGCGCAGCGCCCGGGGTGACGACATTGTCAGCCCCGGCCGCGCATGACACGGAAGTGACCGACGGCGACGGCGACAGGAGCGACGTGGTCGAACCAGACGCCCCACGATGCGTCCACGAGATGGTGGCCGAGCAGGTGGCACAGGTACCGGACCGGGTCGCGGTCAGCTACCGCGGCCGCACCCTGACCTACCGGCAGCTGGACACGGCGGCCGAGGCGCTCGCGCGTCGCCTGCGGGCGAAAGGAGTCGCGGGCGGCTCGGTGGTCACCGTTGTCCTTGGCCGTACCCCGGAGCTCATCGTCGCGTTGACCGCCGTCCTCAAGGCCGGCGGAGCCTACCTGTATCTCGACCCGAGGAGCCGGCGGAGCAGCGGACGCGCATCGTACGGGACTCGCAGGCGCGCTTCGCCGTCGTCGGGGCACAGTTCGGGGACCGGACACCGGACGTGGAGCACGTGGTGTCACTGGAGCAGGATGCCGAGGAACTCGCCGCAACCGACCCGGAATCCATGCCGCCGGATCCGCCCCGCCCGCCCGTGCATCCGGACACCCCCGCCTACGTCTGCTACACGTCGGGATCGACGGGTGAGCCCAAGGGCGTCGTGGTGTCCCACCGCGCCATCTGGCGGCTGGTCCACCGGCCCACCTGGATGGACGTGGCCGACGATGACGTATTCCTGCAACTGACCCGGGTCGGCTTCGACGTCTCCACGTTCGAGATCTGGATGCCCCTGGTCAAGGGATGCAGGCTCGCCCTCGCGCCGACCGGCCACCACGACCACGAGGAGCTCGTGGCGGTGGTACGGGCCGAGGGGGTCACGGTGCTGTGGCTCACCACCGGCCTGTTCCACAAGATCGTCACTCATCATCTGAACGGCCTGTCGGGCATCCGGCACCTGCTCGCGGGCGGCGACGTCCTCTCCCCCGCGCACGTACAGCGGGTCATGGCCGCGTATCCGGACATGGTCTTCACCAATGGATACGGGCCCACTGAGAACACCACGTTCAGCACATGCTGGACCACCCGGACGATCAGTGAGGCGCCGCGGGTGCCGATCGGGATACCGGTGGACGGCAGCACGGCGGCCGTACTCGACGAGAAGCTGCGGCCGGTGCCGGCGGGTGAGGTCGGCGAGCTGTGGCTGGGCGGCCATGGCGTCGCCATCGGATATCTGAACCGGCCGGGCGCGACCGCCGAGCGCTTCGTCGCGGACTGCGATCCGGCCGCGCCGCCCGGCAGCCGGATGTACCGCACCGGCGACCTGGCACGCCGGACCGAGGACGGCGGGCTGGACTTCCTCGGCCGGGCCGACCGCCAGGTCAAGATCCGGGGCTACCGCGTCGAGCTGAGCTCGGTGGAGGTGGAGCTGGCCCGGCAGGAGAGCGTCGAGCAGGCGGCCGCGCTGACCCGCACCGACGGTGCGGGCGACACCCGGCTGATGGCGTACGTGGCCGTCGGTGACCGGGTGGACCCGGCCGAGTGGGGTGCTTTCGGAGCGGCGCTGCGGGAACGGCTGCAGGAGACGGTCCCGGCGCACCTGGTCCCCTGGGCCGTCATCGTGCTGCGCGAGATCCCGCTCAACCCCAATGGCAAGGCCGACCGTTCGGCCCTGCCCACCGAAAAGATCCCCCGCAACGTCTGGACCCAATACGTCACGCCGTCCGACCCCCTCGAACGACGCCTGGCCGCCATCTGGAGCGACGCCCTGGATGTCGAGCCGATCGGGATGGCGGACAACTTCTTCGACCTCGGCGGGCACTCCCTGCTGGCCGCCGAACTCCTCGCGGCGCTGCACCGGGAGTTCGACGTCCACCTGCCGGCCCGCACGCTCTACCTGCACCCCACTGTCGCAGCCCTGGCCCAGGAGCTGCGCGGTCGCGACGGCACATGGGCCGCGGAGACCGGGAAGGAAGGCGCAGATGCCCCAGCCTGACAGCCCATCCACTGCCGAACAGGCCACACCGGGATGCCCGATCGGCGCGGCCGCGCGCGGGCTCGCGGACCCGATGCTCTACACCGACCTCGACTTCCGGCCGGTCTGGGAGCGGATGCGGAACCTGGACCACCTGGAGTGGGAGCAGGTCGACGAGCGCAACGGGTTCTGGTCGGTGCTGGGCTACCACGACGCCGACCGCGTGCTGCGCGATGCCCGGACGTTCACCTCCGAGCGCGGCACCCTGCTCAACATTCTCGGCGTCGAGGACCCGGCCGGCGGGCGCCAGATCGCCGCGACCGACCCGCCACGCCACACGATCATGCGGGCGCGTCTGCAGAAGGCACTCGCCATCAAGTCGATCGAGAGTCAGCACGAGCGGATCCGTGACCTGATCCTGGAGATCATCGGTCCGCTCGCCGACGGCGGCCCGTTCGACTTCGCCGAGGCGATGCTCGCCCTGCCCGTGGCCGTCGGCGGCGAGGCGATGGGGCTCCCGCGGGCCGACTGGCCCCGGCTGGGCCGCCTGCTCAATGCCTCGATCGCCGCGGACGATCCCGAGTACCGGCTGCCTGAGGGCCCCGAGGCCACGCTCGAGCGGGCGCACCGCGAGCTGTTCGCCTACTTTCAGGACATCCACAAGGAGCGCAGCCGCAACCTCGGCGACGACCTGGTCAGCGTCCTGATCACAACGGAGGTCGACGGGCGGACCATGTCCCCCGGCGAGGTCATGTCCAACTGCTACAGCGTGCTGCTCGGCGCGGTCGTGACCACCCCGCACTCGCCCAACTACATGATGGCCGAGCACATCGGCGACGGCCTGCTGCAGGCCTGGGCGTCCGACCTGAGCGTCACCCCCACCGCCGTCGAGGAGGCCCTGCGGCTCGCCTCACCCGTAAGCCACTTCATGCGTTACGCGGTGACGGACACCGAGGTCCGCGGCACGAAGATCAAGGCGGGCGAGGCGGTCGTGAACTGGCTCGGCGCAGCCAACCGCGACCCGGAGGTCTTCCCCGACGCCGAGCGGTTCGACCTGCGCCGCAAGCCCAACAAGCACCTCGCGTTCGGCATCGGCCCGCACTACTGCGTCGGCCACACCCTCGCCCGGGTCACGCTGCGCATCCTCTTCAACGAGCTGCTCTCCCGGTTCACCGACATCGCGCCGGCCGGCGAGCCCGACCGCCTGCGCTCCAACTTCATCTCCGGCTACAAGCACCTGCCGATCACCGCACGGCCGGCCGCCTCGGCCGCCTGATCTCCACCGCTCGCCTCCGGAGGCACAGCCAATGCCGCAGCGCCCGACTCAGCGCAGCCCCTGGCTCCCCCAGGAGCCGTCCCCGACGGCCACCGGCCGGATCTTCCTGATCCCGTATTCAGGCTGCGGCACCAGCATGTACCGCCAATGGCCACGGCGGCGCGGCAGCGTGGAGTTCCTGCCGGTCGAACTGCCGGGCCACGAGACCCGGTTCGCCGAGCCCGGCTTCGCGACCTACCAGGAGCTGGCCGGCTCCATGGCGGCCGCCCTCGAGCCGTATCTCGACGTCCCGTTCGGCTTCTTCGGCCACTGCGGCTCGGCCCTGGCGGCCTACGAGGTGTCCGCGGAGCTGATCCGGGCCGGACTGCCGCCGGCGGCACGGCTGTACGTCTCCTCCGAGGTGGCGCCGCAGGACGGCCCGGCGGGCCGGTTCCTGTCGATGAGCGAGGCCGAGCTCGGGCTCGAGCTGGAGAAGCTGATCACGGAGATGGGGGGCGCGCCGACCCCGGAGCTGATCGAGCTCTACCTGGAGGTGCTGGTCGCCGACATCGAGGTGAACAAGCGATACGTGGTGCCCGAGCCGTTGGTCCTCAGCTGCCCGATCACGGCGATCGGCTGGACGGAGGACGACGAGATCCCGTTCTCCACGATGGGTGGCTGGAAGCGGTGCGGCGACACGACGTCCGTGCTGCTCGAAGGCCGGCACCACCGGTTCATCGAGGCACCGGACGACCTGCTCGACCTGCTCTGCTCGGGCCTGGGAGAGGCATGACGACCGACGGCTCCGACCGCCGCTGGCTCAAGCGGTCCGGCACCGGCACGGCCGCCGAGGTCCGGCTGCTCTGCTTTCACCACGCCGGCGGCAGCGCGGTGATCTTCCGGCGGTGGCAGCAGCTGCTGCCGCAGTACATCGAGCCGGTTGCGGTCCAGCTGCCGGGCCGCGCCGACCGCTTCTCCGAACCGGCCTACGACCGGATGGGCCCGCTCGTCGACGACCTCGTCGAAGTGATCAAGCCGCTGTTCGACCTCCCGTTCGCCTGTTACGGCGTCAGCATGGGGCACGCGTGGCCTGGTCGCTGACGCATGCCCTGCGCGAGCGCGGAATGCCGCTGCCGCGCAAACTCTTCCTCGCGGCCAGCAGGGCACCGCTGCACGACGACGGCGCCTGGGCCTGGGAAGGGCGGGACGACGGCCTGGAGGGCTACCTGCGCGAGATGGGCGGCACCCCCGCGCAGGTCCTGGCCGAGCCGGAGCTCGTCGCAGGCCTGCTGCCCACCCTCGACGCCGACCTCACCGTGCTCAGCACGCTCGGCCCGGGTCCGGGGGAGCCGCTGCCCGTGCCGATCCGTGCGTTCGCCGGGACCGAGGACCCCGAGTCGCCGGCCGAGCGGATGGCGGGCTGGCGGCAGGAGACGTCGTCGGACTTCGGCCTCGAGACGGTGCCCGGCGGGCACTTCTTCGACGCCGCCGGAGAGCGGCAGGTGATCCGTACGATCAGCTACGACCTCGCCTGAGGCGGCTCAGCGGAGGGTGACCGTGCACGGCAGGGACACGAATCCGCGCTGGTGCGGCGAGTGGGCGCGGCGTGCGGCCGCCATGTCGATCTCATAGCCCGACACCAGAGCACCGATCTCCTCGAGCGCGACCGTCATCTCCAGCCGGGCGAGCGCGGCCCCCAGACAGTGATGCGGCCCATGGCCGAAGCTGATCATTCGCCGGGTGTCACGGTCCAGGTCGAACACGTCCGGGTCGCTGAACACCCGCGCGTCGCGGTTGGCCGAGGCGGGCAGGATCGCCATCCGAGCGCCCGCGGGCAGCCGCACACCGTGGATCTCGGTCTCCTCGGTCAGCACCCGGGCCACCATCTGGCTCGAGGAGTCGTGCCGCAGGGTCTCGGCGACCCAGGGGGCGGCTCGCCCGCCGAGACCCGCCCGCTGGACCTCCGGCTGCCGCCAGCCGCGGTACCAGGCGTTGCTCAGCGTCTTGCCGGTGGACTCGTTCCCCGCGCCGATCATGACGAACAGGAACGCGACGGCCTGCGCGTCGGTCAGGGCGCCTCCCGCGACCTGGGCCCGGAGCATCGTCGAGGTGAGGTCGTCGCCCGGGCGCCGGCGCAGCGCCCGGACCAGGGTGGCGAAGCGGGCGGCCAGGCGCAGGGCCGCCTGCGCCGACTGCGGGCTGCGGCCGTCCGAGCCGTCCAGGTGGTGGTTCAGCAAGTCGGTGTCGGCGCGGACTGCGTCCCACTCCTCCTGCGGGAAGCCGAGCAGCTCGCACAGCACGTCGTTGGGGAGCGCAGCGGCGAAATCGGCGGCGAAGTCGAACGACGGCTCGTCGCGCAGCCGCGCCAGCCGCGCGCGGGCCAGCTCGCGGACGCGCGGTTCGAGCGCGGCGACCCGGCGAGCCGTGAACGCCGACGCGACCGGGCCTCGGTAGGCGCCGTGCTCCGGCGGATCCATGGCGAGGAAGAGACTGGTCCTGGACGCCTGCGGCCCCCACAACTCCGGTTCGAGGGAGATCCCGTTCCGGTTGGAGAAGCGGACCGGGTCGCGCAGCGCGGCGTGCACGTCGGCGTGGCGGGCCAGCGCCCAGAAGTCACGCTCGTCGTTGCGGTAGACCGGTGCGTGCTCACGCATCCAGGCATATACCGGGTGCGGGTCCTCCTGCGTCTGGTAGTCGAACGGGTCATAGTGCCGCATGCCGACCGTATCCGGGTAGTCACGCCGTCCGTCCCGATCAGAACCGCTCCAGTGCCGTCGCGGCGAATCTACGTCTGCGATCGCGGCGCGTCGTGTCCCCGAAAACCGTCCCACGCCGACGCGTTCCGGCTTCCGGCGTCAGCCCGGCGGCGCCCGGCTGCCTGCCACTACACTGCCGGACATGACAAACCAGGACGATCATGGCCGGCCGGTGCCTCCTGCGGCCGGCGATGAGGCCGGCACTCTGCTGGGGTTCCTCGACCACCAACGCGCCACGCTGGAATGGAAATGCTCGGGGCTCGACGCCGCAGGGCTGCGCGCGACCGTCGGCGCCTCTTCGATCACGCTCGGCGGGCTGCTCAAGCATCTGGCGGGCGTGGAGGACGACTGGTTCACCCGCTGGCTGCAGGGGAAGGACGAGCCACCCCCGTGGGACGCGGTGGACTGGCGCGCCGACCCCGAGTGGGACTGGCACTCGGCGGCCGACGACACCCCGAGCAACTCTTCGCGCAGTGGCGGGAGTCCGTGGCGCGCTCCCGGGCGGCGGTCGGCCAGGCGCTGGCCGAGGGCGGCCTGGAGCAGCCCGCCTTGCGCACCTGGCCCGGCGGCCAGGCGCCGAGCCTGCGGTGGATCCTGTGCCACATGATCGAGGAGTACGCCCGCCACAACGGCCATGCCGACCTCATCAGGGAGTCGGTGGACGGGCAGACCGGCGAGTAGTCAGCCGGACATCCCGTCCGCCCGGTCGCTGCCCGGCCCCGACTGGTCGATCACCTTGGCCAGGTCCGCCACCACGCTGTTCTCGAACACCGCCTCCGGCGCCAGACTGGTCCGCAGGTCACGCCTGATCCGGGTCCGCCCCCGGGCGGCGAGCAGCGAATGGCCGCCGAGCCGGAAGAAGTCGTCCCGCACGCCGATCGACTCGACCCGCAGCAGCTCCTCCCACAGGCGGACGAGATAGCGCTCGGTGTCGGTCCGCGGCTCCTCGTACGGCTCGCGCCGCCGCGAGAAGTCCTCGGCGATCTCCCTCAGCCGCGTCCAGTCGCGCTTGCCGTGCGCGTCCAGCGGCATTGCGTCCAGGACGACGAACTCGGCCGGCAGGCACGCCGCCGGGAACCGCTTGGCCAGGAAGGTCCGCAGCTCCACCGGGGAGAACACGTCCTCCTGCGGGATGACGAAGGCGATGAGCCGCAGGTCGCCGGCCTCGCCCACCGCCGTCACGGCCACCTCCTGCACGTACGGATGCTCGTACAGGACGTGCTCGATCTCGGCGGGCTCCGCCCGGTGCCCGAGGATCTTCACCTGGTTGTCGGCCCGTCCGAGGAACTCCAGCGCGCCGTCGCGGTCCGTGCGCACCCGGTCCCCGGTGGCGTACATCCGGCTGCCGTCGGCGGCGAACGGATCCGCCACGAAGCGCTGCGCGGTGTGCCCCGGCTGGTCCAGATAGCCGCGCCCGACACCGTGGCCACCGACGTACAGCTCGCCCGCATCGCCGGCCGGCACCGGAGCGAGCCGGTCGTCGAGGACGTACAGCCGGGCCGAGGCCAGCGACCGCCCGATCGGCACGCGGCTCGGCCACGTGACTTCGCCGACCACCTGTGCGGAGCAGGCGACGGTGGCCTCGGTCGGGCCGTAGAGGTTCAGCAGCTCGCCGGCGAAGCCGCCGGCACGCAGCTCCCGGCAGGTGTCGGCGAGCAGCACGTCGCCGCCGGAGCACAGCACCCGTAGCGAGGCGAACGCCTCCCGGTCGTGCCGGGCCGCGTGGTTGAGCACGATGGCTGGTGCCAGCATGGCGGTGACGCGGTGGCGCCGGAGCTGCCGCCGCAGGTCCGCTCCGACGAGGTCGGCCATCGCCGGCATCACCACCAGGTGTGCGCCGCCCGCCAGGCTGCGCAGCAGCTCGAAGGTGAAGGTGTCGAACGACAGGCTGGACGCCTGCGCCATTCGGTCGCCCGGGCCGACCGGCGGGATCGTCGCATCCTGGGCGAAGGCGGCCAGCTGCCGGTGTTCCAGGACGACCCCTTTGGGCCGGCCGGTCGAGCCGGAGGTGAACAGCACGCTCGCGGCGTCCTGGGGCCGCACCGTTCGGACGGGCGCGGGCGCGGCCGCGAGCGCCCGCCAGTCCAACTCAGCCACCTCGACCGGGAGACCGGCCGGGCGGCGGGTCCGGTCGGCCTCGGTGACCAGCAGCCGCAGCCGCCCGGCCGCCACCATCTGCTCGCGGCGCCGCCGGGGGTAGTCGACATCGACCGGTACGTACGCGGCGCCCGAGAGCAGGATCCCGAGCACCGTCACCACGGCGCCGACGCCTCGCGGCACGTGCACGCCGATCCGGTCCCCGGCGGTCACGCCGTGTCCGCCCAGCCAGGCCGCGACGGCCTCGGCGCGGGCCGCCAGCTCGGCGTAGTCGAGTTCGGCCTCCTGGTCGCTCACGGCCGGCAGGTCCGGGTGGGCTGCCACGGTCCGGGCGAACAAGTCGGGGACCGTCGCCGTCGGTTGCGCGGAAACGGACATGGTCCATCCCCTCCCAGTCGCGTCTGCGGGCCGCGTCACAGCGGAACCCGGATCAGAAGTCGAAGTCGTCCTCGATGATGTCCGTCAGGCCCCGGGGGGCGGTCAGAAAGGTCAGCGGATCCCCATGCAGGACGTACTCGCGCGTCTCCCCGTAGCCCTGCCACTCCGCCAGATCCGCCGGGCTCACGTCGACGTCCTCGTCCCACCCGATGGCGCTGATCGGTACCTCGAGCTCCTTGGCCGGTGGCGCGTGGTCCAGGCACATCCGCACGTCTGCGCGGAGCACCCGCACCGACAGCGGCAGCAGTTCGTCGGGGATCGGTCCGTCGCCGAGTTCGTCCGCGACCCGCCGCAGCTCGCCGGCGATCCGGCGTTCGGACATCCAGGGGTGGTAGTAGCCGTAGAAGCCACGGGAGGGGACCAGCGACGCCGAGGTGAACAGCCGCGCCGGCGGCGCCCCGACCTCCTGTGCGCGCTCCGTGAACGCGTGCGCCAGCAGCGCACCCATGCAGTGCCCGATGACGGCGTACGGCCGGCCGAGGAAGGGCTCCAGCGCGGCGACCGCGTCGCGGGCGAACGCGTCGAAGGTGCGATACGGCTCCTCCTTGATGCGGAACTCGCGGCCGGGAAGCTGCACCGGCAAGACCTCGATGTCCCCGATGCGCCCGGGCCACCGGCGCAACGACGACGCGCCGGATCCGGCGAACGGGAACGCGAACAGCACGGGCCCGTCCCCGGGCGACGGCTCCCGCAGCAGCCAGCCCGTCGATGCTTGGCGCACGACGCCTCCAGAGATCCTTGCCATCGACGCCCGCGAAGCTAGTCGTGCCGGGTTAGCCGGTGGTTACGCGGCCGCGTAACCACCGGCTAACCCCGGTACGTCACAGTCGTGCCGTTCATCGGCCGCCCGCCGCAGGCGGGGTGCGACAGCAAGGGGTGCTGGTGTCCCAGCTGCTTGCGATGCTCGAGGAGGGCCAGGTCTCGGGCCTGGACCTGACCTCGCCCGCGCTGCACGCGGAGCACGACCTGTCCGCGGTGTGGCGCTACCTCCGCACGCACCACCCGCTGCACCGGCATCCGTCGCGGGCCGGTGCGCCGCCGTTCTGGGTGGTGACGCGCTATGCGGACGTCGTCACCGCGCTCCGCGACGGCCGGCGCCTCACCTCCACTGCGGGAAACGTGCTGGAAACGCTGCTGGCGGGCGGTGACTCCGCCACCGGAAAGATGCTCGCGGTGAGCGACGGTCCCCGGCACGCGGAGGTGCGCCGGATCATCGCCGGGGCACTGACCTCGGACGTCTTCGCCCGGCTGACGCGCGGGATCGAGGAGCAGGTACGGTCACTGGTGGCCGGGGCTCTGGAGCGCGAGGACTGCGACTTCGGCGAGGACGTGGCCGCCCAGGTGCCGCTGCGTACGATCTGCGACATGCTCGCGGTGCCCGACGCCGACCGCGCCCACATCCATCGGCTCGGCTCGTCCTCGGTCAGCTCGCATGTGCCTTCCCACACCGCGACCGACGCCTGGACGGCCAAGAACGAACTTCTCGCCTATTTCATCGAGCTCGTCGAGGAACGCCGTGGCGGTTCGGGCGACGACCTGATCAGCGTCCTGGCCAACGCACGCGTCCACGGGCGGCCGCTGGGCAGCGACGAGATCGTCTTCAACTGCTACAGCCTCATCCTCGGCGGCGATGAGACGACGCGGCTGGCCATGACCGGCGCGGTACTCGCACTTGGCGAGAACCCGGCGCAGTGGCGGGCGCTCCGCGAAGGCAGGGTCTTCCTCGACACCGCCGTCGACGAGGTGCTGCGCTGGACCACGCCGTCCCGGCACATCGGGCGCCTGGCGGTCGAACCCACCGAGATCGGCGGCGGGCGGGTCGAGGCCGGCGACATCGTCACCGTGTGGCTCGCCTCCGCCAACTTCGACGAGCGCGAGTTCCCCGAACCGGAGCAGTTCCGGCTGGACCGCACGCCGAACCGGCACCTGACCTTCGCCTACGGGCCGCACTTCTGCATCGGCGCCCGGCTGGGCCGCATCCAACTCGCCGCGACCCTCGCCACCCTGCGCGACCAGGTCTCCGAGATAACGGTGACGGGAACGCCCCGGCGCGTCTACTCCAACTTCCTCGGCGGCACCTGCAACCTTCCGGTCCTCCTCAGGGCCGCGTGAGCGGGGCGCGCGGAGCCAAGCGACCAGCCACGACGGACCCGCAGAGGTCCGACGGCCCCGTCCTGCACGTCCAGCGGAGCGCTCAGCGCTGCCCGGCCGTCCAGTCCCCGAGTGTCCCGTCGAGGTGCGCGGCGAGGTCGCGCAGCACGGGGTGGTCGAACACCGCGACCATCGGGATCGGGCGGCCCGTCAGCCGGCGCAGCCGTGCCACCAGTGTGATCGCCAGCGAGGACTGCCCGCCGAGGTCGAAGAAATCGTCGTCCGGGCCGACCTCGTCGACCTCCAGCACCTCCCGCCACACCTCGGCGAGATGACGCTCGGCCGAGGTCAGCGGGGCGGCCGGCGCGGAGCTTCGCGCCGGCCGCGAGGGCGCCGGCAGCGCCTCCCGGTCCACCTTGCCGTTCCCGGTGAGCGGAAGGCGCTCCAGCGGTACGAGCACAGTCGGCACCATGTACGCGGGAAGGTACTCGCCCGCGGCCCTCTGGATCGCTCCCGCGTCGAACGGCGCCGCCCGGCCGTCGGCGGTGCGCTCCATCCGGCAGTAGCCGACCAGTCCCGTCCCTCCCGGCATGTCGTTGCGGACCATGGCGACGGCCTGGACGACGCCGGGGCAGCGACTGAGCACCGCATCGACCTCGCCCAGCTCGATGCGGTATCCGTTCAGCTTCACCTGGTCGTCGCGGCGGCCGAGGAACTCCAGCCGCCCGTCCGGCCCGATCCGCGCCAGGTCGCCGGTCCGGTACATGCGGCTGCCGTCCCCGGCGATCACGTCGGGGACGAAGCGCTGCGCGGTCAGCGCGGGCATGCCGAGATAGCCCCGCGAGACACCGGAGCCGGACACGTACAACTCGCCCGTGGCGACGGACCGGACCGGCTTCAGGGCCGCGTCCAGCAGATACACCCGGACGCCGGGCAGCGGTCCGCCCAGATGCGGACCGCCGGAGTGGTCCACCGGGGTGTGCGTGGTGTCCACCGTGCACTCGGTGGGGCCGTACAGGTTGACCGGCTCCAGGACGCCGGCCTCACGAAGGTCGGCCAGCCGCCGCCAGAGCCCGGGGCCGATGGCCTCACCGCCGACGAGCAGCCGCAGCGGCCTGCCCCGGCCGCGCCGGGGCAGGTGCTCGAGCAACGACACCGTGTGCGACGGAGTGATGTCCAGCTCGTCCAGGTGCTCTGCGGCGACGAGCGCCGCGAGCGCCTGCGGATCCCGCCGGACCTCGTCGGGGACGAGGACGACCGTGTCGCCGCGGCACAGCCGCAGCCATTGCTGCACCGAGGCGTCGAACGACGGACTGGCGTTCCAGCCGACCCGGGCCGGCACAGGCCCGGCGACAACCTCGTCCAGCGCGTCGAGGAGCGAGGCCAGCGACCCGTGGGTGACCTCGACGCCTTTGGGGTGCCCAGTGGATCCCGAGGTGTAGAGGACGTAGGCGCGTTGCCCAGGCGCGATGGCGGCCCGCCTGTGCCCGCTGCCGCCGCTGCGGGCACAGGTCTGCACGGTCAGGATCCGCCGCCGCAGGGCCGGCGGAACGGCCCGCCGCAATGCGGCATCGGAGAGGATCAGCTCGGCGCTCGCCTGCCGGCACATGTCCGCCACCCGCCCCATGGGCAGCGACGGATCCAGTGGGAGGTAGCCGCTGCCGGCGCGCAGCGCGCCGAGCAGGCCGACCACGAGCTCGACGCCCCGAGGCAGCAGCAGGCCGACGAGGTCCTCGGCGCCCATGCCGCGGCCGGCAAGACCGGCCGACACCGCGGCGCTGCGCGCCTCGAGTTCGCCATAGGTCACTACGTCGCTGCCGAAGACCAGCGCCGGGCGGTCCGGGTGCGCGGCCGCCGCCTGCTCGAACCGGTCAGCCACGGACCGCCGACTCGCGGCCGCAGGATCGTGCGGTGCCCCGGCCGTGGCGGGCAAGGTCATGAAGCTGTCCTCCAGTGTGCGGGGCGGCGGTGGTGGGCGCGGGAGGCGCGGTGGCCGGGCTCAGTAGGTGAACCGCGCCGGTTCGATCTCCAGGGCGGATACGCCGTCGGCGAGCCGCCGCTCCAGGGCGGCCGCCCGTACCGGGTCGTCACCGCGATTGCGGGGGCCCATCAGTTCCTGGCTGGTCCGCAGCAGTTCACGCAGTTCGGGGAAGCCCATGCCCTTGCCGTCGAGGTACGGCAGGGACCAGAAGTCGAAGTCGTACAGCGGCAGCCACACCGACTCTGTCACGCGCTCGTACATCTCATCGGTCAGCCCCGCGGCCTCCTTGGAGGACATGCTGTAGTGCGACCAGGTGTAGGCCTCGCCCTCGATCCCCAGCAACTCCTTCTGCCCGTACACCGGCGAGCGCGGGTTGGCCCACCACGCCTGCGCGCGCCACAGGTCGGGCGCGGTCTCGTTGAGGAAGTCGATGGTGTTGGCCACAGACTTCTCCGTCTCGCCGGGGAACCCGACGATGATCGAGGCGAAGGTGACGATGCCGCGCTCCTTCAGCCGCCCGATGCCGGTGCGGTACTGACTGTCCTGGGCCAGCTTGTTCATGTTGGCCAGCACGTCGCTGTCGCCGGACTCGATGCCGAGGAACACCCCCGCGCAGCCGCTCTCCGCGGCGAGGTCGAACGACTCCTCATCGCGCGCGTTCGAGCAGCGGAAGTACGAGTACCAGTTGAAGCCGAGGTCCTCTTCGATCATCATCCGGCACAGGTCCTTGAAGCGTCTTGGCGGCACGTTGAAGGTGTCGTCCACGAAGACCACGTTGCGGACCCCGAGTTCGGCCAGCGCCCGCAGCTCGTGCCGCACGGTGTCCACCGACGCCGCGGCGAGCGCGCCGGCCCGGGCCGGGTAGTCGCAGAAGCTGCACTTGAACGCACAGCTCCTGGCAGTGCGCAGCTGCGCGGTGGTGCCGATGAGGTCCGGGCTGAAGCCGGACCAGTCGATCGAGCACGCGTCCAGGTCGTTGTTCTCGGGCCGCCTCCGGGTGCGTACCCACTCGCCGTCGGGGCAGTGGATCACGTTGTCGACGCCGGCCGGGCCGGCACCCGCGCGCACGGCGTGGCACAGCTCGGCGAGGCTCGCCTCCCCTGCGACTCCTGGATGTAGGAGTCGGCGCCCATCGCGTGGAACAGGTCCTGAACCGTGCCGTTCAGGCCGGACAGGCACAGGTTGTCCACCAGCGGACCGCCGACCACGATGTGGCTCGACGGAGACCGCTCCCGGACGAACTCGACGATCGGCGCCACCGGCAGAATGTTGACGTAGAACGTCGTGGTGACGGCGACGACGGCGGGACGCTCGGCGAGCAGGTCCGCCAGCCGGTCCCGCTCCCCGGAGAACAGGGAGACCGGCTCCGCCCGCAGCCCCTGCCGGCGCAGATGGCTGGTCAGATACAGCGCCGCCAGGTTGAACACCTCGCCGACGTGATAGCGGCCGTTGCCTCCGTTCTCGCGGTTGCGCAGGCTGCTGAACGCGTCGAGCCACGGCATGGCCCGGCCGTCGACCACCAGGTGCTCGGAGCGCATGATTTGGTATTCCGGTGTGCCCGGACCGGCCCGCTCGCACATCGCGCGGTAATCGTCGAAGTCACCCTCGTTGTATCCGATGACCACGCAGTCGAGACCGTCCATCGATTCCGTCCTCACTTCGCGTTGACACCGGCCTGCGCAGCTCTGCCCTCCGGGACTGCTCACGGTCCAGCCACCACTCCACGGTGATGAAGGCGACGGTCCAGGGCAGCCACGTGACGATGCCTGAGACCGTCTGCTCCATGACGTGCCGGTTCCCGTCGAACATGTCGAGCCGGCCGGCGAAGTAGATGCTCACGGGGATGCCGAGGAGCCGATTGAAGATGATCGAGATTGTCAGGGCGAAGCTGCGCAGCATCCAGCGCCGGTGGTCGGCAGTCCGGCGGCGCAGGGCGAACACGAACCCCATGGTCGTGGTGGCGAACCACAGCAGCGCCAGCATGATGTCGCTCAGCGCGCTGACGGGACCGAACGGCCAGATCACCGAGATGACCACGGCGCTGACAGCGGCGGGCCAGACGCCGGCACAGACGTAGAGGCGGCCGGCCCGCCGGTGGATCTTCGGGTGCCGCTGCCGCAGCCAGGGCCAGACCTGCAGCGCGCAGGTCCCCATGGCCGTTGCCGCGCCGAACACATGCACAAGGAGGACCGGGAAGTACAGGGGGTGTTCCTCCGGCGAGAGCCTGCCCAGATCCGGATCGAAGGTGAAGTACTTCGGGATGTTGATGGACAGGAACACGATGACCGCGAAGCCGAGCACGCCCATGGCGATCCGGGCACGGAGGCCGGACGTCCGGGGCCGCGAGCTCCGGATCCCGGCGTCCGGCACCGACTCGGCCGGCCTGGTCCGGCTCTCGGCCGGCTTCGGTACGGATGACATTGGCCCAGCATGGGCGCGCCGGTCCGGGCGGGGGACTCCCTTCTTCATGTGACATCCCCGCACACCAGCCGCCGGGATAGCTTCGGTTGCCCGAAGCAGAAGGGTGCAACGAACGGCGGAACATGTGGAAGAGCCTGACGTCGAGGTCGTGACAGCCAAAGCCCCGCCCATCGCCATACGCGCATTCGGCACGTTCGAACTCGTCTTCGACGGACGCCCGGTGGAGCAGTGGAAGGCGGGGAAGGCCCGGAATCTGCTGCAGTTCCTGCTGCTGCGGCATGGGCGCGTCGTGTCGCGCGACGCCCTCTTCGAGGCGCTGTGGCCGGACGTGCCGTGGTCCAGCGGGTCCAGCTCCCTCAAGGTGGCCGCCCACATGCTGCGCAGAATCCTGCACGCCGGGCAGCCCGGCCTGCGCACCGACGACTCCGGGCCCAGGCTGCTCCTGCACACCCGCGAGCATGGCTATCTGCTCGAGGCCGCCGGCGTCAGCCTCGATTACGAGACCTTCACCGACCTTGTGGACCAGGCGCACGCCGCGCAGTTGCGCGGCGATCGAGGCGCTGCCTCAGCCCGGTACCGGCAGGCCGTCGAGCTGTACCGGGAGGACTTCCTCGCCGGCGAGCACTACGACTGGGCGGCCGTACAGCGGGAGTGGCTGCGCAGTCGGCTGCTGTGCGCCCTGGCCTGTCTCGTCGAGACCGACCTGCTCGAGGGCGATCACCTCGGCGTGATCAATTGGTGCCAGCGGCTGCTGGAGGCAGAACCGTGCCACGAGGAAGCCTTCCGGGCGCTGATGCTGGTCCACGGGCACCTCGGGCAGCTCGAACAGGTAGGGCGCTGGTACCGGTTGTGCGTGAGCCGCTTGCGTACCCACCTGCACATCGCACCGGACCTGGCCACCCGCCGCCTGTACCGCCAGGCGGTCGGGGGCGGCCTCACCGGGCAGCCCTGCGGCCTCCCCGGCATGACCAGCCGTCGGCCCGCCTAAGGGGTCCTAAGTGGTGCAGCTGAGTGGCCGCAGACACCTGGACAGGCCGGCACCGTAGCAGCCGGTGCCTTCCAAACCCACCTGCTCGACGGTGCCGAGATCGGTGGCCCACGCTTCCAAGGATGCGTATCCAGCTGGTGTCGAGGGGACAGCGAGCGTGCCCAGCCGCCGCCCGAGCTGGTCGAGAGCAACAGCGACATGGACGTCGGCGTGGGTGTCGACTCCGAGGGTCACGCTCGTGCCGGAACTGTTGAGCAGCTGTCCTCCTGGCGGTCCGCGGGGCTGGAGCCGCACCGACGGAGCACCGGGGACACAACTGCGATGAGGCGTGGTGCCAGGCTCTTATCAGGTCACATCCGACGGCCCGCCGGTGCAGCCGCATGCGCCCTCCCGGCCGGCCGACGCATCGGCAACAAGGCACGAGCGGCCGGTTGGTCTGTGGGTCAGACCGACCGGAAGAGCGCTTGCAGATCCTCGCAGTTGGTCTGCGGCCGGTAGGCCCGGGTGCGCTTGCCGGTGGCTTTCAGGTCGGCCAGGGCTTGCTGAAAGGCGGTGCTGCGCCGGTAGGCGAACGCGTTGTCGGTCAGGACCCGCTCGATGCGGGTGATGCCGTGGCTGGAGAAGAAGGCCGCGGCCCGGTGCAGGAAGCCGGCGCAGGTCGTGGCCTTCTCGTCGCCGTGGATCTCGCTGTAGGCAAGGCGGGTGTGGTCGTCGACGGCGGAGTGGATGTAGTCGAAGCCGGTGGTGCGGTGGCGGTTGGGACGGTCGGCCCGGCTGTGCAGACGCCGGCCTCCGCCGTCGGGGATGCGGCCGAGCTTTTTGACGTCGACATGGATCAGCTCGCCGGGCCGGCTGCGTTCGTAGCGGCGGATGAGCTGCCCGGTGGGGCGGTCAAGGAAGGCCAGGGCGGTTCAGGCCTTGCCGGGTCAGGACGCGGTGCGCGGTGGAGGCGGGCAGGCCCAGGATCGGACCGATGCGGGCCGGGCCCAGCTTGCGCTGTTGTCGCAGGCGGCAGACCTGTTCTTCCACCGCTGCCGATGTCCGGTGCGGTGTCGTATGCGGTCGGCTGGAACGGTCGTGCAGGCCGGCTGCGCCCTCTGCTCGCCAGCGGCGCAGCCACTTGTGGGCCGTGGCCCGCGAGATGCCCATCTCGGCAGCGACATGCGCCACGGGGCGACCGGAACGGACACGCTCGACGAGTAGAGCACATCCTGGACGCGCTGCTGCACCTGGACGGCGGGGTCAAGCCGGAGTGGGAAGGGATTCGTCGGCGGGCTGATGGACCTCATTCGCAATTGAGGCTAGGTATAGGGCCAGTTGCCGCGCCGCTCGTGGTGCCCAGCTCTGCCGTGCTCGAGATGGTCGTCCACGGCCTTCTCCATCCCACGCAGCAGGAGGTGGCTGAGCGCCAGGCCCACAGCGCACCCGATGGCGAGCCAGACCGCGACATACGCGGGATCGTCGAGCACGGTCCCCGCCCAGGCGCCACCTCCCGCACCCGCGGTGGTGAGCATGCCGGGAAGCGCGGGCGGCAGCATCTCCGTCCGCACCAGGCGGGAGACAGTGAGCCCGATGACGAAGCTGCCGATGGCGAGCCCTGCGAAGAAGCCTCCCATCGGCGGAAGGCGGTCGATACCCATCGTGCCGATCCAGTACCCGAGCACGGCTCCGAGCGCCGCACCGATCCCGTAGCCGAGCCTGCCGATCCCCTCGCGGCGCCTCTCGTCGTCGGCGCTCACCACCGAACGGACGAGTCCGCTGCCGATAGTCGTCCCGCTCACGAAGCCGCCGTAGGCGCCTACCAGAGCTCCCGTCCAGGAGCTGATCGAGGCGCCGATGAACGCGCCTGTCACGACACCGCACGTGGCACCGAGGATCCGGCCGGCATGCAACCACCAGTTCTGCCCCATCCGTCCAATGTATGAGGGCGTGATCCGGGCGCGGTAGCCGGAACTCCGAAGTAGTACGCGGCTACCAGCAGCACCCGCTCGGCCGGCGGAAGACACCACGGCCGGCCGACACCGAGCCGTTGCCGCCTCGCTCACGCACCAGCCGAAGCAGCTTCTCAAAGCTCCCCATCGGCAACCCGGTGAACGTCTCCACCCACACCGGCTCAGCCCTCAACACCCCACCCATACCGGCAAAATGCCCGCCACCAAGCCTTCTGCAACACCCTTTACTGATCTTTTCGTAAGTTCGGTGGGTGTGGTGACCTCGCGAGTGGGAGGCTTCCGGGGTGGCTTATCAACCCTCACCTTCGGATGCCAGCTCGTCTCTTCCTCCTTTGTCGCGGCCTCAGTTGGCGGAGGCACGGCGTGTTCGGGCGGTCGAGTTGTTCGAGGAGGGAGCCTCGAATGTAGAGATCGCGCGGGCGGTGGGTGTGTGTGCCGAGAGTGTGCGGCGTTGGCGTCGGGTGTGGGAGCAGGGCGGCGTTTCAGCCCTGCGGCGGCGGGCGGCCACCGGCCGCCCGCCCAAGCTGGACGACGCCCAGGTCGAGACTGTCCGGGCCGCGTTGGCGCGAGGAGCTCAGGCTCATGGCTTCGAGGGCGTCGGTGTGGCGACTGCTGACCGGCCGACTCGGATGGAGTCTGCAACGTCCCGAGCGGAGGGCGGTCGAGCGGGACGAGTCCGAGATCGCACGCTGGATCGCGCACGAGTGGCCGCGCATCAAAAAGGGGCCGTGAACACACGTGCCTGGATCGTCTTCCTCGACGAATCGGGTGTTTCATTGCTCCCCAGATCCGCCGCACCTACGCACCCCGTGGCCGGACCCCGCTGCTGCGGCACCGCCTGAACTGGAAGCGTGCCTCGATGGCCGGGGCACTGGGCTACCACTCCACCGACCCCGATCGCGGGGCCCGCTTGTGCTTCCACCTCAAGCCCGGCAGCCCAATACACCACCGCCCTCATCGAGGTCCTGGAGCAGGTGAAGGCGTTCTACCGCGGCGAGCACGTGGTGCTGGTCTAGGACGGCCTGTCCGCCCACTGGAGCCGGGCGATGCGGGCCTGGGTCGCCGAACAGGACTGGCTCACCCTGGAACGATTACCCGCCTACGCTCCCGAGCTGAACCCGGTGGAACTGCTGTGGTCCTCGCTCAAGAAGCGTGAACTCGCCAACCTCGCCGGCGACCACCTTGCCGATGTCGCTGACGCCACCGAGCAAGGCATCCACCGCATCAACGCCAACCCCCGACTGCCTTGGTCCTTCCTCGCCCATACCGGCTTGACCATCCGCCCACCACACCCACCGAACTTACGAAAGATCAGTAGGAGATCCAGAACATTTCCCCTACGCCAAGCACCCTCTGAGAACATCGAGCTCATTCATCGAGGGTGAGGGCGAACTGGATTCCGTGACGGTTGAGGTGGCACTATCGGGGTCGCCGGACGCCCGCGAGTCCGAGTCCGCGACCGACGGCCCACAGCAGCAACTCCTCGAAGGATGTGTCCATGCGGCTGGCCCTGAAGACGTCGGACCCTGTGCGAACCCGGTCCTTGCGGAGGGTCCTCATCACACTTCTGGTTGCCACTGTGGCCGCCGCCGTGGCGATCGGCTGCATTGCGGTGGCCAACGCGGTGAACCAGCCGGAGCTTCGGATACGCGGTATTCCCAGCAACGGTGTGCTGAACGCCGCCGAACTCTCCGAGGCCACGCTCACTGTGGACGTGGTCGAGCGCAACGACGAGGCTCTGGGCAATGAGGCGCTGCGCAATGTCGAGGTCAGGCTGAACGGCGAGATCGTGCCCACCCTGTGGGTCGGAAGCCACAGGGTGCTCGATGTGGGGGCGTTGAGGGACGGGGAGTACGAGCTGACGATGACCACCGACCCGGGCCTGCTCTCGCGCGAGATCACTCTCAGTCGTCGCTTCATCGTGGACACCACCCAGTCCTGACCTCGAGTGCCCGGACGCCTGCGTGCACTTCTGCCGGCTGACCGTCTCGTGACGGACGCGCACACGGGGACGGGAAGCACCGTGAACACGAGAGAACCGCGGAGCGGTGTTTCCCGCCACGGATACGATGAGGCTGATCACAAGCTCGCGGACGATTTGAGGACGGTTCGTCGTCACGAGCGATCACGGGCACGTGGCGGCGTCCAGCCTCAAGACCGCTCCCCTGACCTTCGTTGCCGACAGCAGGCAGCCGGGCCGTGTCCGGTGTGCCGGATCAAAACGTGATGCCAACTCGGCCCACTCCGTACTCTGTTCGACATCACTGCGGATGGAGAGAACTCTGGACGGTACAACGAACGCAGGCGCCTCCAGCACGCGCCCCCAGAAGACGGCCGTAGGCGGCTTGAGGTCTCGTACGGCCCTACTGACGTCGCTGGTGCTCGCGCTGGTGATGGGCGCGCTGTCGGCGCTGGTGATGCTTCCGGCGGCCCAGCACCTGCGATCCCTGCGAGACGGCGAGCGGGCTCATGCGACCTTGCACAAGAGCGGCGCCTGTTTGGCGGGTCGATGCCAGGTCGAGTTCGAGGCCGATGGGCGGATCGTGGTGGCGGATCTGCCGGTGGGCAGCGGCGGCGGCAAGAGCTCCGTCGGCACCCGACTGACCATCCGATACGAGGCGGACGATCCGCGGGTAGTCGCCCGTGAAGAGGATGTCGGTGGCGGTGGGGCAGCTGTTCTGGCAGTGATGTCGGGCGCGGGCGCCCTACTCTTCCTGATGACGTCGGTTCTGGCAGCGATCTTCGTGGCGCGGCAGCGGCGCGCGGACCCGATGCCTGGCCGGAGTTCTCAGGATGGGCGGCGGAACGGCGTCGAATAGGCCGTGTCTCGAAAGTGCTGCCACCTCTCCAGTCGCAGAGTTGAACACGTTCAACGGGTCTGACAAGGTATCTTTCCACGGCCCGGTCCCACCGGTTGGCCGATGCTGGCTGAGGGGGCCTGGTGGCGGGCGGAAGCAGACTGCGTGCGTGGGGGGCGGTCCTCGGTGGCTTGATGGTGGTTCCGGCTGCTCTGACGGCGTGCGCCGGTCCCTATCAGTACTACGAGGGAACAGGGATCCACGACACTACGGCGGCCGAAGTCGCTGGGGGCTGGGAGAACGTCGAGGGGACCCGCATGGTGCTTCGCAAAGACGGAACGGCTCTTGCCGAAAAGCTCGACGGGCAGGACTTCGACTTCGAGGACGGCTGGCGCCTCTCCGGTACGGGAACCTGGCAACTGGCCGACGACGATGGCGGGCGGGTCGTCCGACTCACGCTGACAGCCCGGACCCGAGTGGAGAGCCGTGCCCCCGCGACGGCCACCGACACCTCCACTCCTGAACTCCCATCGACATACGCGTGGTCCTTCTACGTGGACCGCGACCAGCATGACGAGTTGAAGCTGTTCTTCTTCTACGGCGACCCCGACATCGGGAACACATACGTGATGACGCGCGAGGCAGGGTCATAGCCATTCTCGACCGCATGACGCTCGCGGGAGCGGGCCGGTTCGGAGCACGGTGGCCGGCCGCCGCAGGAGCCGAGCTTCTGACGGTTGCGGGCCTGGTCGGCCCGCCGCGCGAGCATCCCAGCAATGCGGTGGTGTCACGACCCGGCCGCCGGTCTGCGCGCCCAGGCCCTGGTAGTCGGCATCAGCCAAATGGACCTCGCCGTCGCGGGATCGGGATCGGGATCGGCGGGGCTCGTGCCCGCGTACTCGCAGGTCTCGATGGTGCGGACTCGATTGCCGTCGGCTGAGCGCGGGGAACAGGTGGAGCCCCGCCGCTCTTGGAGATGAGGGGCGAGGCTCGGTGCGGGCGCCGGGTGGCGCTGGATCAGTCCGCTGAGTCGGCGGAACCGGCCGAGCCCTTGCCCTGCCAAGAGCGGCTCCTACTGCCATAGCAGCCACAGCGACCAAGGAGAAGTCGCCGGACCCATTTCTCCGGGCTGACCGGTGGTCTTTCGCCTGCGCCGCGGCTGCCACACCGGCTCCTGGATCAGAAAGCCGCGTCGTCATCGGGGTGTACATCACTCCGGCGTTGCTGATCAGCAGGTCGATTCCCGGGTAAGCGGGCCGCAGTTCGTCGGCGGCGGCGCGGACCGAGTCCAGCGAGGACAGGTCGAGCTGCTGGACCGTGACGTCCGCGCCGGGTCCCCCGGCAGCGAGCCGCCCTCACGCAGGGGCGCGATGAAACGGGTCGCGATCACTTCCTTGAGCATCGCCCCAGGTCACTGACGCGGTGGCCGGCACCGGCGCCGGCATCGGGGCGGGAGTCGGGAAACCGACAGCGAACCGACAGCGCGGTTTTGTCCACAGCGGCTCCCGGCCGGGTCAGGATTTCGACACCGTCTGAACAGGCGGCTTGCCGGGCCCGTACCTCCCGGCAGATCATCGCAAGCTCCCGAAGGGAAACGCCAGTATGACCAGCGCATCGCTCCAGCCCGCATCGGGACCGGCCCGTCGTACCGTCGTGGCGGCGGCGGGAGCGGCGGGCCTCGCCGTCGCGCTGACCGCGTGCGGAGGCTCGGAGGACAGTTCGGCCGGCTCCGTCGACTCCTCCGGCACGGCCCAGGGGGACCAGGGGCGGGCAGCGCCCCGTCGGACGGTGGCGGCGGCGCCGCGGCCGGTAACGCGCTCGCGTCGACCGCGGACATTCCGGAGGGCGGCGGAAAGGTCTTCGCCGACCAGAAGGTCGTCGTCACGCAGCCGACCGCGGGCGAGTTCAAGGCCTTCTCGGCCACCTGCACCCACCAGGGCTGCGCGGTGAAGAGCATCGCCGACGGCGTCATCAACTGTCCCTGCCACAACAGCAACTTCTCGATCACCGACGGCAGCGTGAAGAGCGGTCCCGCGACCAAGCCACTGCCGGAGATGAAGATCACCGTCGACGGGGAGTCGATCACACTCGCCTGAGCCCGTCCGGCGGACCCGTGAAGCACGCCAGCACCTCGTCCGTGGTCGCGACCGTGGCGACCAACGCGAGGGTATGGCGGATCATCGCGGGGGTGTAGTCGGAGGGCACTCCCGCGATGGCGTCCGCCGGGACGACGACGGTGTAACCGCGGTTGACGGCGTCGAACACGGCGTTGGGGATCGCCACGTTGGCCGAGACCCCGGTGACGATCAGCGTGCGGCAGCCGAGGTTGCGCAGCAGCGGGTCGACATCGGTGCCCTGCAGCGGCGACAGCCCGTGCAGGCGCCGTACGACGAGGTCCTCCCGGGCGACGTCGATCGGGGCCGCGACACGCACCGCGGGCGTGCCGGACAGCTGCTGGACCGGCAGGCGCGCGGCGGCGCGGAAGAGGCGGGCGTTGCGGCTGGCGCCGCGGCCGTCGGGGCGGCGTTCGGCGATGGCGTGGACGACCTGGACACCACCGGCGTGGGCGGCCGTCACCAGTCGGGCGATGTTGGCGAGCACCCCGCCGGATCGGGCCGTCTCGGCGAGCTCGGCAGCGCGCTGTCCGCTCCGACGACGCCTTCCTGGCATTCGACGGTGAGCAGCACGGTGGTGCGCGGATCAAGGAGTTCGCTGAGCTCCGCGTACGAGGGCATGGTTCCCCTGGGCGCCGGCGGCCGGTCGGGCGAGCGTAGCCACCGTTGCGCACGGGCGGAAGAGAACCCATCCTTTTCTGACGTGATGTCAGAGGATCTCCTCTGGCACGACGTGGGAGAACGAAAGAGGGGAGCATGACCGTCACGCAGCAGCGCCGGGGCCGGAGAATCATGATGACGCCCGGTGAGCTGGACGATTTCCTCACCACGCAGCGCACCTGCCGGGTCGCCACGGTGTCGGCCGACGGCGCCCCGCATGTGAGCACGCTGTGGTTCGCCTGGGACGGCACGTCGATGTGGCTGTACTCGGTCGTGCGCAGCAAGCGGTGGACCGACCTGCGGCGCGACCCGCGCGTGGCCGTCGTGGTGGACACCGGCGAGGAGTACGACGAACTGCGCGGCGCCGAGCTGTCCGGGACCGTCGAGTTCGTGGGCGAGATCCCGCGCACCGGCGAGCTGCGCGCCGAACTCGACGTGCCGGAGACGCTGTTCGCCCGGAAGAACTTCGGCCTGGAGGAGATGCCGCACGACGGCCGGCACGCCTGGCTGCGGCTGACACCGCGGAAGATCGTCTCCTGGGACTTCCGCAAGCTGGCCGGGCAGTAGCGCCGGGCGGAGGTCAGCCGACGCGCTCCCCGCCGCCTGCAGGGCTTTCACCGCCGCCCGGATCGACGGGCGGCGGTCGGCGTCCGCGCGCCAGACGACGTACACGTGCCGCCGGACCCGCTGCCGCACCGGGACGGTCACGACCCCGGCGGGCACGGGACGACGCCCGAGCAGCGGGGCGACGCACACACCGAGGCCCGCGGCGACCAGCGCGAGCTGCGTGTGGTTCTCTGCGGCGCGGTGGCCGACGATCGGCTCGATGCCCTTGGAGCGGAGCGTGAACATGAGCCACTCGTGGCAGAACTCGCCCTCGCCCCAGGTGATCCACTCGTCCTCGGCGAACTCGGCGAGGTCCACCTCGTCGCGCCCGGCGAGCCGGTGGTCCGTCGGCATGGCGACATGGGCCGGGTCGTCCAGGATCGGCGCCTTGACCAGGCCGTCGGGCAGCGCCATCGGCTTGTTGTACCAGTCGAGCACCACGGCCAGGTCGAGGTCGCCGCGCACCACTTGGGCGATGCCGTGCTCCGGCTCCAGCTCGCAGGAGCGCAGCCGCAGCGCCGGGTGCTGCTCGCGCAGCGCGGACAGCGCGAGCGGGAACAGCCCGCGAGCGGCCGTCGGGAACGCCGACAGCCTGAGCTCGCCGACGACCTGTCCGCGCTGCGCCTCCAGGTCGGACTGGGCGAGTTGGACCTGGGACAGGATGCGCGCGGCATGCTCGGCGAGCAGCCGGCCCGCGTCGGTGAGCCGCACGCCCCGGCCGTTCTTGGCGAGGAGTTGCTGGCCGACCTCCCGCTCCAGTTTGGACAGCTGCTGCGAGACCGCGGACGTCGTGATGTGCAGCCCCTCGGCGGCGCCGCTGACCGAGCCGTGCCGGGCGAGGGCGTCGAGGGTGCGCAGGCGCTCCAGGTTCAACATGTAAGCAATGCTAAGCGGTATCGGGTGCGAAATCTCGATTGTGCTACGAGATCTGCGTCCAGCATCGTGTCCCTCATGAGCACCGTCACCACGCCCAGCCGGGTCACGGGCGCCTCGATCGACCGGCCCCGTCGCCGCCTCGACTGGCGTCTCCGTTTCGCCGCCCTCTCCCTGATCTGGGGCTTCAGCTTCCTCCTCATCAAGGTGGGCACCCAGGGATACGCCCCGTTCCAGGTCACGCTCGGCCGGCTGGTGTTCGGCACGGCGGTGCTGGCCGCCGCGATGGCGGTACGCCGCGAGCGGCTGCCGCGCGGGCGCGCACCTGGGGCACTTGATGGTCTCCGCGTTCCTGCTCAACGCCCTGCCGTTCTCGTTGTTCGCCTACGCGGAGCTGACCATCCCGTCCACGCTGGCCGGCATCTGCAACGCGACGTCGCCGCTGTGGGCATGGCGCTGTCCCTGGTCGCCCTGTCGGAGGACCGCCCGACCCGGCTGCGGGTCGCCGGACTCGGCCTGGGCTTCCTCGGGTGCTCACCGTGCTGGGCGCCTGGCAGGGCTTCCACGGCCTGGACGCCACCGGCACGGCGCTGGCCCTGCTGGCCTCGCTCAGCTATCCGGTCGGCTGGATATAAGTCCGCCGCACCCTGGCCGGCACGAGCCACTCACACCTGTCGATGACCGGTGCGCAGCTGCTGCTCGCGACGGTCCAACTGGCCGTGGTCACCCCGCTGTTCACGACCCTGCCCGCGCAGGTGTCCCTCGCGCCGCTGCTGGCGATCGCCGCCCTGGGAGCGCTGGGCACGGGCCTCGCCGTCCTCCTCCAGTACGGCCTGGTCGCCGAGGTCGGCCCGACGACCGCCCAGATGGTCACGTACTTCATCCCGGTCATCGCCACCGCGGCGGGGGTGGCACTCCTCGGCGAGTCGCTCACCTGGTCGACACCGGTCGGGGCGGCGATCGTCCTGATCGGGGCGGCGCTCACACAGATCCGGCCGAAGCCACGGGCGTAAAGGGCGGGCCGACGCCTGAGGTGCGGCCGGTCCGCCGAAGGCGTCGGACACAGTCTCGGACCCCACACTCAGACGTAACTCCGCACCGGAGCCGGCCCGAGCGCCGAGGCGATCGCGTCGGCCAGGGTCCCGGTCTCCTCCTCGGTGAGCGTCGAGACGGTGACCCGGATGGCGGCGGTGCGCTCATCCGGTAGCGCGCGCCGGGCGCGACGGCCCAGCCGGCGTGCAGCAGCCGGGCGACGACTCCCGTCTCGTCCGGCACGGGCACCCACACGTTCATCCCACTTCGCCCGTGCGCCGCGACCCCGCGCCGGTCGAGCGCGCCGATGAGCGCGTCCCGGCGCCGCCCGTACGCCGCTGCCACCGCACGGGTGTCCACCGCCCGTCGGCCCACAGCCGCACCAGGGCCCGCTGCGTCAGCAGGCTCACCCAGCCCGGTCCGAGCCGCTGCCGTCCGCTGACCCGGTCGACGGTGATGTCGTCCCCGGTGAGCAGGGCGAGGCGCAGATCCGGCCCGTAGGCCTTGGCGGCCGAGCGCACGAACGCCCAGTGCCGGGTGGTGCCGGCCAAGGGTGGAGGGGCACGTCGACGATGCCGTGGCCGTGGTCGTCCTCGATCAGCAGGGTCTCCGGGTGCTCCCGGAGCACGGACCGCAGGGCACGCGCGCGGGGGCGCTCAACACGGCGCCGGTCGGGTTCTGCGCCCGGTCCGTGACGATCAAAGCACGCGCCCCGGCCTCCAGCGCCCTTCGTACGTCGTCGGCTCGCGGCCCCTCGTCGTCGACGCCGACGGGACGGTCCTCAGCCCGAGCGCGGGCACGAGGTCGAGGGTGCGCCCCACCCGGGGTCCTCCACGGCGACGGTGTCACCGGGCTTGAGGTGGGCCACCAGTACCCGTTCGACGCCGTCGAGCGCACCCGACACCACGGCGAGCGGCCCGTCCGGCACCCCGTCGGCGTCGAAGCCGGCGCGTGTGATCCGGGCCAGCTCCGGCTCCAGCGGATCGTCGCCGTAGAGCACGGGCGTACGGTCGCCCTCGGCGGCTGCCGCCGCGAAGGCCGCCGCGAGCGGCGGCAGCAGCGCCGGGTCCGGATTGCCGTTCGCCACGTCCCGCACTCCTTCGGGCACGTCCACCCCGAGGTGGTCCCGCCCAGTGGTGGCCGGCGCGGGGCGCACCCGGCTGCCGCGCCGGCCCGCTGTCTCGATGACGCCGCGCTCGCGCAGCGTCCGGTACGCGGCCGCGACCGTGTTGGGGTTCACCCCCAGGCGCTCCGCCAACTCCCGCATGGGGGCAGCAGCTGCCCGGCCGCAGCGCACCGGCCCCACCGCCCGCTCGACGCTCGCCGAGATGTCCGCTGCGCGACGCCCGCTGATCGGATACTCTCCTAGCACAAAGTTCATTATGCACTAGTGCAATGGAGACGCCATGCAGGGGACCGCGCAGACGCCGTCGCAGCCCGCCACCGCCTACACCCCGACCGACCGCACCGTCCCACCCGCTCGGCGGACCGGGCGTCGTACGACAGGGACCTGGTGCACGCGATACTCGACGAGGCCTACGTCTGCCACCTGGGCTTCGTCCGCGACGGCGCGCCGGTCGTGCTGCCGACGCTGTACGCCCGGGTCGGCGAGCGGCTCTACGTGCACGGCTCGACGGGCTCGCGCCCGCTCCGGGCGGCCGGCCAGGCGGACCCGGGCCTGCCGGTCTGCCTGACCGTCACGCACGTCGACGGCCTGGTCCTGGCCCGCTCGGCCTTCCACCACTCGATCAACTACCGCTCCGTCGTGGTGCACGGCGTCGCCCACGACGTGACGGACCCGGAGGAGAAGCGGCAGGCCCTGGACGCGCTGGTCGACCACGTCGTGCCGGGCCGCTCCGCCGACTCACGGCCGGCCAACAAGAAGGAACTGGCCGCCACGGCCGTGCTCCGCCTGGATCTCGACGAGGTCTCGGCCAAGCTCCGCACCGGCGGCGTCAACGACGAACCGGAGGACCTCGCCCTCCCCACTGGGCGGGAGTCGTCCCGGTCCGGAAGAGCTACGGCACCCCGATCCCGACCCCGGCCTGGCCGCCGACACCGCACTTCCCGTCTACCTGATGGACAGGTGACCTTCAGGGGCGCTCCCCGCTCCTTGGGCATCCGCGCCGGCGCGCTGTCCGGAGGGTCCGCCTCAGGCGGCCGGAGGCGGAAGAAGGAGTGCGTTCGACGGCGTGATCGGCTCCCTATGCGGCCGTTCCGGGCGTGGACAACTCCCTTTCCGGGCCGCCGCTCGCCACCGGCCGCTCGGAGCCCTTCGCGGGCGTCGAGGACTGCGCGATGAACGCGCCGACGAGCACGATCACGCCGCCGGCGATCTGCGGCGCCGACAGGTGCTCGCCGAGCAGGGTCCAGGCCAGGACGGTGGCGATGACCGCTTCGAGACAGGCCACGACCCCGGCGACCTGCGGGAGAGCCGGCGCACCGCGAGCACACCGGTGACGTACGCGACGACCGTGGCGACCAGGACGATCCAGGCCAGCAGGGCGACGGCGGCGACGGGCGTGCCGTCCATGCGCGCGGTGCCCGTGAGCACGGACCAGTCCATGCTCCAGGGCCGGGCGACGACGGTCAGCACGGCCGCGCCGACGAGCAGGCCGTAGGCGATGACGCCGAGCGGGTCGGGCGCCTCGTCCCCGGCGTCGCTGCCCTGGTCGGAGAGGACGAAGTAGCCGACCTGGCAGCAGGCCGCGCCGAGCGCGAGCAGCAGGCCCAGCGCGTCGAAGCCGAGGCCGGACCACACCTCCACGACGCACGCGAGTCCGCCGACCGCGAGGACGACACCGACCGCCGCGGCACGCGTCACGGGCCGCCGCTGCACGAAGCGCACCCAGCCCAGCACAAGGGCGGGCGCCAGGTACTCGATGAGCAGCGCCACCCCGACGGGGATACGGGAGAGCGCGGCGAAGTAGCAGGCCTGGACACCGGCGACGGCCAGCAGCCCGAACCCGGCGAGCAGTCCGGGGCGGCGGCGCAGCAGCGCGCGGTGGCGCACGGCGAGCGGCAGCATCACCAGGGCCGCCCGGCCACCCGCAACCACACCACGTGCAGCGGGTCCAGGCCCGCCTCGATCAGCGGCTTGGCCGCGACACCGGACCCGCGAAGGCCACCGCGGACAGGAGCGCGAGGCCGAGCCCCGCGCCCTTGCCGCGCCTGCTCGCGCTGCTGTCAGACGTACGCACCGGCACATGATGACAGGACCTGACAGGAGCGTCACCCTCATGGCACCTGTCTCACCGTCTGGACGCTCCCGCGGCTCGGTCAGTGAGTCGCTTCGCCGTCCTCGACGCGTTCCGGAGGCCGGCCGGACCAGTCGTCGAGCCGGGCGAGCACCTCGTAGGGGTCGACGCCGGCGCGTGCGAGCACCTCGACCGCGCGCGCCTGCCGGTCCACGACGATCGCCGCGAGGAGGTCGACACCGCGGGCCGGTCCGCCGCGCAGCGCGGCGCGTTCGCAGGCGTACTCCATCGACGCCGCGGCCAGCGGCGAGTAGCCCGCGGCCTCCGTCACCACGGGGACGGCGCCGGAGTCCTCGACGCCGCTCTGCCAGCGCAGGCCGTAGCCGATGCTGCGCTGGACGAGATAGCCGAGCAGCCGCGCGATCCGCGGCCCGTCACCGACGGCGGCACGCGTCTCGGGGTCGGACTCCAGCAGTGAGTGGAGCAGATGGGCCGTGTCGATCTGACGGTCCCCGTCCCTGACCGCCCGGCGGCGGGCACCGCCGATCACCGATGCCAGCTCCGCACTGAGCCTGGCATCGTTCTCCGCGCGGTGGACGCCGTGCTCATGGGCCGACTGCCGGGGGATACGGGGTTGCACAGTCCCTACCCCATCAGTCGCGAGGGCCCGGGGCATCCACGGAGCGAAGCATTTCCGCATCCGACAGGAAGTGGACTCGGGCGACCGAGATCTCCTCCTTGGGGAGGAGATCAGGCTGTGTCACCCGGACACTGTTTCCTGTCTGACGGTTCGTCAGTATTGAATGTTCGGGGCCCTGAGGCTACGTTCCGCGACACCCAGCCCGACTTGAAGAGGTGTTCGCATGGCCGAAGTCAGCGCGGAGGCACGCATCGGGGCACCGGCCGAGAAGGTGTGGGCCAAGCTCACGGACTGGTCCGCGTACGGCGAGTGGAACGCGACGCACACCAGCTTCCCTTCGGGTGGCCCGAACCCTCGAAGTGGGTGCCACGTTCCGGGAGAACATGAGGCTCATGAACTTCCCGGCCGAGGTGGAGTGGACCGTCCAGGAGCTGGAGCCGGCCCGGGTGCTCGCCATCCGCGGCACCGGCCCGATGGGCGTGACCGTGGCGACGCGCTACACCCTCGCGCCCGACGGCGACGCGACGACGATCCGCGTCGACGGCGAGTTCACGGGCGCGGCGGTGTCACTGATGGCGGGCAGGCTCAGGGAGTCGGGCACGGCGGCCCTGAACGAGTCGCTGCGCAAGCTGGACCGGCTGGTGACCTGACGCCCGGGACACCGAGGCGCCCCGGACCGCTCCGGGGCGCCTGCTCCACGGGGTTGCCGCTCAGTCCTCGTCGGCGAGGATCAGATACAGCTTCTTGCGGGCTTCGTTGATGACGCCGAGCGCCTTCTCCCGCTGCTCCTTGCTGCCGGTCTTCCAGACCTGCCCGAAGGCCTCCATCAGCCCGAAGCCGGCCTGGCGGATCTCACCGAGGGCCTCCCAGTCGACCCGCGGGAGGCCTCCTCCCAGGGCGCCTCGGGCCCTTCGTCGGCCGCTGCGCGGCCCGCCTCGGTGAGCGAGAACAGCTTCTTGCCGCCCTCCGACTCACTGATGATCAGGCCCTCGTCCTCCAGCAGCTGGAGGGTGGGGTACACCGAGCCGGGACTGGGCTTCCACGCCCCGCCGCTGCGGTCGGCGATCTCCTGGATCATCTCGTAGCCGTGCATCGGCCGGTCCTTCAGCAGGGCCAGGATCGAGGCCCGTACGTCTCCGCGCCGCGCCCTTCCCCTGGGTCCGCCGCGCCCTCGGCCGCCCCAGGGGCCGGGACCGAATCCCGGGCCTCCGGGCCCGCCCCAGCCGGGGCCACCCGGCCCGAAGGGACCGAAGGCCGCACGCAGCCCCTCGAAACCGCCCTGGCCGCCGTGACGGGGTCCGCCGTGGCCATGCCCGTGCTCGAATCCGTGAGTACGCATCGCACACACTCTCCATTCCATCGTTGATCTGTCGCGATGCCTCAACGATATATCGCTACTGTTCGGATGGCAAGGCTCAGCGGGCCAGGACTCGCGGATTGGCCTTGGCCTGCCGCTTCGGCGAGCCTCTAGCGTCAAGGCATGCGGATTCGAATCGTGGACGCCTTCACCGATCGCCCCTTCTCCGGCAACCCGGCCGGGGTCATGCTCCTGCACGACGCGGACGCCTTCCCGGACGACGCCTGGCTGCAGAACGTCGCCCTGGAGGTCCACCACTCCGAAACGGCCTTCGCCCATCCCCTCCCCGAGGGCGGCGAGGCCGACTGGGCGCTGCGCTGGTTCACCCCGGCCACGGAGGTCGCGATGTGCGGCCACGCGACCCTGGCCACGGCACATGTCCTGCACGCCACCGGCGCCCACCAGGGCCCGGTGCGGTTCGCCACGCGCAGCGGCGTCCTCGTCGCCACGCCGGTGCACGACGGTTCCATCACCCTGGACTTCCCGACGGCCCCGCTCACGCCGGTCGACCCGCCCGAAGGTCTCGCAGGCGCCCTGGGCGCCGAGCCGCTCACGGTCCTCGACACCGGCCCGAACGTCGGCGACCTGCTGGTCGAGGTCGCCGACGAGAAGACGGTGCACGGCCTCAGCCCCGACCTCAGGGCGCTCGCCGCCCACTCGGCGCGCGGCGTCATCGCCACCGCCCGCGCGGAGGACCCCGCAGGGGGCTACGACTTCGTCTCGCGCTGCTTCTTCCCGAACGTCGGCATCGACGAGGACCCGGTGACCGGCAGCGCCCACACCGCGCTCGCCCCGTTCTGGTCCGAGCGCCTGGGCCACCCCGCCCTCACGGGTCTCCAGGCCTCACCCCGCTCCGGCCGCGTCCACACCGAGCTGCGCGGCGACCGCACCCTGCTGACCGGAAGGGCGGTCACCGTCATCGAGGGCGAGCTGCTCGCCTAGCACGGGGAAGGGGCGTACGACGGTGTCGTACGCCCCTTCCAGAGCCGTCAGGCGGTCGGCAGCCACCCCACCTTGCCCGCCAGCAGGGCGTAGCCCACGAACGCCCCTATGTCGAGCAGCGAGTGAGCCACCACGAGCGGGCCGACGCGCCCCCAGCGCCGGTACAGGTAGACGAAGACGACGCCCATGACCATGTTGCCGATGAAGCCGCCGACGCCCTGGTACAGGTGGTACGAGCCGCGCAGGACCGAGCTGCCCACCAGCGCGGCCGTCGGCGTCCAGCCCAGCTGCCCCATGCGGCGCAGCAGATAGCCGACGACGATCACTTCCTCCAGCACCGCGTTCTGGATCGCCGAGAGGATCAGCACGGGGTACTTCCACCACACGCCGGGCAGGGCCTCGGGCACCACGGTGAGGTTGAAGCCGAGGCCTCGGGCCGCCAGGTAGAAGGCGATGCCGGTGCTGCCGATGACCGCCGCGATCGCTGCCCCGCGGCCCAGGTCGGGCCAGGGGCGGGTGCGGTCGAAGCCGATCGTGCGCAGGCCGGCGCCCTCCCGCAGCAGGAAGTGCGCGACGAGCGCGACGGGCACCAGCGCCGTGGTGATCCCGAAGAGCTGCCAGGCCAGGTCGAGCCAGGGACGGCCGGGCGCGGCCGAAGCGTTCATCGTGGCCGCCTGGTCCTTCAGCCCGCCGGGCTTGGTGACCGAGCCGATGAAGCTGATCAGGGCGGAGACTCCGCTCGCCCCCAGCGAGAGCGCCAGCACGAGCAGCGTCTCGTTGCGGAGCATCCGCCGCGAGAGCCGCTGCTGGGGAATGGAATCGTCGGCCACCGGGCTCGCCTCCGCCTGCACACCTGCCTCCACTTCACCGGCCTTGTCGGATCAGTATGAGGCCGGCAGGCTCTCAGCCCCGCGGCACGTCGGCCCGGCGCATCTGCTCAGGCAATCCCGCCGACCGCCTACCGGCCGGTGCGTCGCCCGGCGGCACACGCCCGGGCACCCCACCGGCCGGTACGTCGCCCGGCGGCGCTTCACGCCAGCGGCACCGGCTCCGGCAGGCCCACCGGCCAGGTGTGCACCGGGTCTCCCTTGTGCATCAGCTCCCGGTAGCGCCGGGTCGTCGCGGCCAGCGCGGCCTCCCTGGTGTGGCCCGCGTCCAGCGCCTTGTGGAAGGTCGCGGCCTGCCAGCTCGCCCCGTTCACCCTGCGCCGGCACCGTTCCTCGATCACGCCCAGGTACAGGTCGCGGTCGGCCGGCTCGACGCCCCAGGCGTCCAGCCCGGCCTCGGCGAGCGGCAGCAGCTCGTCCCGTACCAGGCTCACCGCGTCGACCTGCGTGGTGCCGCCGTACCGGCCGCGCCGGGGCCAGGTGAAGCGGGCGTCGATGCCGTCCTTGCACGCGGCGTCGAAGTTGGCGGCGGCCGCCTCGAACGGCAGCCGGGTCCACAGCGGCCGGGATTCCTCGGCAAGGGCGCGGACGACGCCGTAGTAGAACGCCGCGTTGGCGACGACGTCGATGACGGTGGGCCCTGCGGGCAGGACGCGGTTCTCCACCCGCAGGTGCGGGACGCCGTCGGCGACGCCGTAGACCGGGCGGTTCCAGCGGTAGATCGTGCCGTTGTGCAGGACGAGCTCGGCGAGCGCCGGGACGCCGCCCTGGTCGAGCACCTCGAGCGGGTCCTCGTCGTCGCAGATCGGCAGCAGCGCCGGGTAGTAGCGGAGGTTCTCCTCGAAGAGGTCGTGCGCCGTTGTGACCCAGCGCTCCCGAACCAGGTGCGGGGCCGGACGCCCTGGGCCTGCAGCTCGGGCGGGCGGGTGTCGGTGGACTGCTGGAACAGCGGCGGCCGCGACTCCCGCCACAGCTCGTGGCCGAACAGGAACGGCGAGTTGGCGCCGACGGCGATCTGCGCGGCGGCGACCGCCTGCGCCGCGTTCCACACGTCGGCGAAGCGGGCCGGGGTGACCTGGAGGTGCAGCTGCACGGACGTGCAGGCGGCCTCCGGCGCGATCGACTTCGAGGTGCAGCTCAGGTGCTCCACGCCCTCGATGTCGAGGGTGAACTCCTCGCCGCGGGCGGCCACGATCTGGTCGTTGAGGAGGGTGTAGCGGTCGACGTCGGAGAGGTTCGACGACACCAGGTCGTCGCGGTCGAGGGTCGGCAGAATGCCGATCATCACGATTCCCGCGTCGACCTCACCGGCCTTTCGGTCGGCATATGCCAGTGACGTACGGAGTTCCTCCGCGAGCCGGTCGAATACCCGGCCACCCAGACGGTGTGGGGGAATGTTGACTTCCAGGTTGAACATGGCGAGTTCTGTTTGGAAATCGCGACTCGCGATACGTTCGAGGACTTGCGCGTTCAACATTTTCGGCATGCCGTCGGCGCCCGCGAGATTCAGCTCGATCTCCAGCCCCATGAGGTTCTTGGGCCGATCGAACCGCTTCTCCGCCAGGAGTCGCTCCAAGCCCGTCAGGCACCGACGGAGCTTGTCGCGGTAGCGCTGGCGATCGGACAGGTCGAACCGGCCTGCCACGACCTTCTCCCCCATCGAAGCGTCCCTCCTCGGATGATGCGGGCCGAAGATCACGGCCGCCGGGGTCCCGGTCAGGTGGAGGATGCCCAGCGAAAGCGATCGATAACGTCCCGGACGGGACCGCGGACCGCTACGCTGAACCCGTGTAACCGGTGGCACATTCACTCGGCATGACGCAGAGGCCCGGTTTCGGGTCCGGCTTCGGGCCGCGCGAACTCGTGAAAAACGCCGACGAGAATGGGCCGACCGCCTCGCGGGCATTCGCCGAGGTCATCGCCACA
Source organism: Streptomyces tuirus (assembly GCA_018195615.1). Taxonomy (GTDB): domain Bacteria; phylum Actinomycetota; class Actinomycetes; order Streptomycetales; family Streptomycetaceae; genus Streptomyces; species Streptomyces tuirus_A. The sequence continues at coordinate 1,601,089 of JAGTPG010000002.1, forward strand.
CACCACCGCCTGGAATCGGGATAATTCTCGCGTATCGCCGACCGAATGTACCCTTGTTCTACTCACCGGAAACGACTAGACGAAACACAGTCTGAAGCCGTGTCGTATAAACTCCGCGAACAAGGCAGAAGGTTGGCGCCCACGGTCGATGGGTCCTGCCGTCGAGGCGACGTTCGACGGACCCCACCCCCCTCTCGTTCTTGAGACCCCGGCCCCTGCCTCTGCCCACCCCCGTGAGCTGACAGCGCCGTCCGCCCCCGCCCTCGTGCCACCGTGCCTTTGAATGAGAGGCGACCCACCATGCCGCTGCATGTACCCCCGGCTCCCGCGCCCGCACTCCGTTCCGTCCTGACCGCGCTCTCCTCGCCCACCGCGGTCCGCGAGGCCCGAACTCCGTCCCTGCTCCGCGCCCAGGGACCCGCCACGCCCGAGCTCGCACTGCCCGTGCACGTCCTCGACCGGGTCACGGCCGAGGGCGTGTCGGCCACGCGGCTCGCCGGGTGGCGCTTCCTGATCCGCTGCGGCGAGCGCGCCGTGGCCGCGGCGGAGACCATGCTGACCCCTGACGGCTGGGCCTTCTCCCACTTCTTCGAAGGCCCGTACATCACCTCCACCGAGCGCGCCCTGCGTCAGGCCGAGACGATGCCGCAGCCGTACCAGCCCCGCCTGCTGTCGGTGCCCAGCCTGTACATGCTGACGCTCTGGCTGCACGAGGACTGCACCGTGGACGGTGCCGCCGGCCACCCCGCCGCCACCGACCTGCTCGTCCCGCTGGCCCCGACACCTCCCGGCATCGCGGCCCACAGCCCGCACCGCGTCGCCGAACTGCTCCCGGTGCTGACCCACCGGGCGACGCCCACGCGCCTGCTCGGCTCACCCGCCTGAAGCGCGCCCCACGACGTTTCCGCGCCCCGTCGCCGAATTCCCGGCGGCGGGCCGACCCTTTTTCGCTCGTACGAGCACCTAATAGCTCTTACGAGCCGGAATTGACGCCTGGCCCGACCGAACTAGCCCCATCCGGCCACTACGAACCACCCGAAGTGACAGTCCAGTTGGGATGAACCGTCCGCGCGGGTGATGCGTCATGAACCTGTGAGAAGCGGTGCTGCGAAATCCCTGCGGATCGACGCCCGTGGGGCAAGACTGGGTTCCGACGACTTAACACAACGGGGGGCGGCCATGAACGACACTTCTAGCCGCGGAACAGCCACGACAACCGAATCAACCGACTCGGTCCTCTCATCCACCACGCCAGAGCGAAAGATCCCACCCATGTGCCAGCACCAGACACCGTGCCCCTCAGCAGACTCCGCCGACCGGGACTCCGCCCGCCTCGTGGCGCACCACCCGGAGCAGGGATGGAGCCTGCTGTGCAACGGCGTGCTGCTCTTCGAGGACACCGGTGAGCTCCTGCCGGACGGCCGGGTCATCGACCCGCACCGTCCACTGGCCGGCAGCCAGGTGATGACGGCAGCCTGAGGGCCGCCGGGCGGAGCGGCGTCCGCCCGCAGGCACAGAGGGGCCGGCCGCGGGACACACCCCGCGAACCGGCCCCGACGCATGTCCGGGCGCCGTCACCGCCCGTCACCCCCCGCCACCACCCGTTGCCGGCTCGTACGCCTTCCCACGGATGACCGCTTTCCGGAAGACTCCTGGAAGTTTCGCAGTCATGCGTCGACGGAGGTGGGGCAAGTGGCAGCACGTGAGGCCGACGCCGGGAGCAAGGTCACGATCACGGAGATCGCCCGGCAGGCCGGCGTGTCCGTACCGACCGTGTCGCGGGTCGTCAACGGCCGGTCCGACGTGTCGCCGCAGACCCGGGCCCGGGTCGAGGACCTGCTGCGCCGGCACGGCTACCGCAAGCGCCCCGCGGCACCGGGGACCCGTGCCGCCCTGCTCGACCTGGTCTTCAACGACCTCGACAGCCCCTGGGCCGTGCAGATCATCCGCGGGTCGAGGAGGTCGCCCACGCGGCCGGGGTCGGCACGGTGGTGTCGGCGATCCACGGGCGTTCGGGCGACGCTCGCGAGTGGATGCGCAACCTGCGGGCCCGGACCTCCGACGGCGTCATCCTCGTCACCTCCGCCCTGGAGCCGACGCTGCACGAGGAGTTGCGCATTCTCGGCGTCCCGCTGGTCGTCGTCGACCCGGCGGGCTCCCCCGCCCTGGACGCCCCCACCATCGGCGCCGCCAACTGGTCGGGCGGCATGGCGGCCACCGAGCACCTGCTCGCCCTGGGCCACCGCCGGATCGGCCTGATCGCGGGTCCTCCACGGCTGTTGTGCTCGCGGGCCCGGCTGGACGGTTACCGCGCGGCCCTGGAAGGCGCCGGCATCGCGATGGACGAGTCCCTGGTCGTCCCCGGCGACTTCCGCCCCGAGTCCGGTTTCACCGCCTGCGGCACCCTCCTCAACCTGCCCGAGCCGCCGACCGCCGTGTTCGCGGCCAGCGACCAGATGGCACTCGGCGCGATCGAGGCACTGCGCCGGCGCGGGCTGCGGGTGCCGCAGGACATGAGTGTGGTCGGTTTCGACGACCTTCCGGAAGTCCGCTGGTCGGCTCCGCCCCTGACCACCGTCCGCCAGCCCCTGGCCGACATGGGCAAACTCGCCGCCCGCACGGTACTCCGCCTGGCCCGCGAGGAACAACCGGACTCCCCCCGGGTCGAACTGGGAACGGACCTGGTGGTACGCGCGAGCACAGCACCGCCCGCGACGGTCGCCTGACGCCCCAGCGGCACCTGCCCGACCAGACCACCCGACCGCCCGGGCCAGCCCGGCGCCGAATCAGGCGTCCACCGCCCCGACCCCGGCGCAGAACCGAGCGCGCACACCGACCGGCCCGCGGCATCGAATCAGGTGGTCCGGCCGAGCCGAGCATCGGATCAGGCGGCGCGCGCCGACCCGACCTCGCCGTCGAACCAAGCGCGCACGCCGACCCGCCCCCGGGTCGCACCATGTGACACCCGCCGAGCCGAGCCGAGCCGGGCATCGCATCAGCTCGCACCCATCGACCCGGACGCGCCCTCGGCTCGGGCGTCGCCTCGCCGCACAGGATCGGGCGGGGCGACGCCCACCCGCGCTACCTCCCCGCGAGCGCCTCACGCAGCGCGAAGTACGCCGGCTTCGGCCGCAGTTGCTCGTCCCACGGCAGGGCCGCGCCCTCGCCCGGGAAGAACGCCGGGATCCACGAGTACTTGTCGGTGTAGTCCCAGACGGTGATGCCGACGCAGCGGCGCACGGCCAGGCACGCCTCGGTCAACTCCTGGTACCAGTCGGCCTGCTGGGCCAGTTTCTCCTCGGTCGCGGGCAACTGCATCCGCACGTCGACCTCGGTGAGGGCCGTGTCCAGGCCCAGCCGGGAGAAGCGGCGGAGGTTGTCCTCCAGGGTCGTCGGATAGCCGTACTGGAGTGCCAGATGGGCCTGGAGGCCGATGCCGTGCAGCGGGACGCCCTTCGCCTTCAGCTCCTTGGCCAGCCGGTAGTACGCGTCGCTCTTCGGGCCGATCCCCTCGATGTTGTAGTCGTTGAGGTACAGCTTGACGCGCGGATCGGCCTGGTGCGCCCACCGCAGCGCATCGGCGATGTACCCCGGCCCGAGCGTCTTGTAGAAGACCGACTCGCGGTACGTACCGTCCTCGTTGAACGCCTCGTTGACGACGTCCCAGGCGAACACCTTGCCCCGGTAGTGCCGTACCTCCGCCTGGATGTGCTTCTTCAGCACGGCCCTCAGCTCCGGGGCCGTCCACTCCCGCCCGGTGAGCCACTCGGGCAACTGGCTGTGCCAGACGAGGGTGTGGCCGCGCACCTTCTGCCGGTTGGCGCGGGCGAGGTTCACGATCTCGTCGCCCTTGGAGAAGTCGAACACGCCCTGCTGGGGCTCGGTCGCGTACCACTTCATGCCGTTGCCCGGCGTGATCTGGTCGAACTCGCTGCCGAGCAGCGCCTTGTACGGTGCGTCGGCGAGCTCGGGATTGTCGGTGGCGCTCCCGAAGTAACGGCCGTGCCGCTGGGCGAGGTCGGCGAGGGTGGGTTCCTTGCCGTGCTCCTCGCCGGCCTGTGCAGCCGGACCGGTGGCGATGCCCCGGCCACGAGCACGGCGGCGAGCGCCCCGGCGAGTCTGAGTCGTATGGCGGTCCTGCGCATGGTGCGACTCCTCACGATCAGGTGGGTAAGTGAGCCGGACATTCGCGGCGCGTCAGCCCTTCGTCGCGCCGGCGGTGAGGCCGCCGACGAGCTGACGCTCGGCGACCGAGTAGAAGGCGAGAGCGGGGACCATGGCCAGCACCAGATAGGCGAAGACCTTGGCGTACTCCGCGGAGTACTGCCCCTGGAACTGCTGGACGCCGATCGGCAGCGTCCACCACTGCGCGTCGGTGAACACCAGCAGCGGCAGGAAGAAGTTGTTCCAGCTGGTGACGACGGCCAGCACGGAGACGGTGCCGAGCGCGGGCCGCGCCATGGGCAGCAGCACCCGCCAGAAGAAGCCGAAGGAGGTGCATCCGTCGAGCGTGGCCGCCTCCTCCAGCTCACCGGGGATCTGCCGGAAGAAGCCGCGCAGGATGATGATGGTCATCGGCAGTCCGAAGGCGGCCTGCGGGAGGATCACGCCGAGGGGGTTGTCCAGCAGGTCCAGGGAGCGCAGCAGCAGGAACAGCGGCAGGGCCGCCACCGCGAACGGGAACATCAGCCCCATCGTGAACAGCGTGAACAGCGCCTCCCGGCCGCGGAAGGCGAACCGGGCGAAGGAGAAGGCCGACAGGGCGGAGACCGCGACGACCAGGACGGTCGTGCCCACCGCGATCAGCGTGCTGTTGCCGATCAGCCGCCAGAAGTCCCCCGAGCCGAGGATGCCGGTGTAGTTGGAGGGCACCCACGACTCGGGCAGCCCGACCGGGTTGCGGGAGAGCTCGTCGGTGGACTTGAAGCCGGAGAGCGCGGCGTAGAGCAGCGGGACGGCCATGACCGCGCCGACGACGATCAGGACGAGGTGCAGCGGAAGGTTCCTGCTCCTACGACCTTTCTGACTCACCGTCACTTTCCGTCACCCCGCATGGTCGTGGTGGCCCCTTCCAGGTCGCGCCGGAGCACGAACCGCTGGTAGGCGAGGGCGAAGACGAGGCTGATGCCGAACATGACCACGCTGATCGCGCTGGCGTAGCCGACCTGGTAGCGCTTGAACCCGTACTGGAACATGGTCACGGCCATGGTCTCGGAGTGGTGGTCAGGACCGCCCGCGGTGGTCACCCACACCAGGTCGAAGAGCTGGATGGCCCCGATGACCGACAGGAAGACGCTGATCCGCAGGGTCGGCGCGAGCAGCGGCAGCGTCACGCTGCGGAAGCGCTGCCAGGGACCGGCCCCGTCGATGAGCGCCGCCTCCGTCAGTTCCTTGGGCACCGCCTGGAGCCCGGCCAGGTACAGCATCATGTGGAAGCCGAAGTACTTCCAGGTCATGACCAGGAACAGGGTCGCCATGACGGTGGACGGGTCGGCGAACCACTCCCCGCCCAGCCCGTCCAGCCCGATCCTGCCGAGGACCTGGTCGGCGAAGCCGTCGTCCGGGGCGAAGATCATGCCGAACAGGATTCCGGTGATCGCCTCGGACAGGACGTACGGGGCGAAGAACAGCATCCGGTACACCGCTCGGCCACGCATCCGCTGGTTGAGCAGCACGGCCATGGCGAGCGCGAACGGCAGCTGGATCGCGAGCGACAGCACCACCAGCACCAGACAGCGCCACAGGTCGCCGAGGAAGACCTCGTCCTGGAAGAGCCGGGTGAAGTTCTCGCCGCCGACGTAGTCGGAGGGCATACCGAAGCCGCCCCAGCGGAAGAACGCCGCGTACAGGGCGAACAGCATCGGCAGCAGCACGAGCCCCATGAACAGCACCAGGGCGGGCAGCTGGAAGCCGACCGCGGTCAGCCAGTTGAGGGCGCGTCGCCGGGCGCGGCCCCGGGCCCGGCCCTCGGCCGGGGGCGGCAGCCCGACGCCGGGGCCGGTCCGTTTGTCCGGCAGGAACGTGGAGGTCATCGCCGGTTACTGCTCTTCCTTCGCGGTCTTCGTGATCGACTGCCCGACCTGCTCGGGCGACTTGGAACCGGCGATGAGCGCCGCCACGCTGTCGTTGACCTCCTGGCCGACGGCGGGCGCGTACGCCTGGTCGAGGTAGAGCTGGAAGCCGGTGGCCTTCTTCAACTGCTCCTGCACGGCCTTGATGTTGGGGTCGGCGATGGCGCTCTCGGCCGCCGGGACCACGGGCAGGACGCCGGTCTTCTTGACCAGTTCCAGGTCGGTGGCCTCGGACGCGAAGAACTTCAGGAAGTCGACGGCCTCCTGCGGTGCGCCCCGGCGCAGGGCGTGCCCGCCGCCTCCGCCGAACACCTCGGTGATGGCGCCCTTGCCGCCCTCGACCGCGGGGAACGGGAAGAAGCCGAGGTCCTTGCCCAGGCCCTTGCCCACGTCGGCCTGCACCACGGGCGCCCACTGGCCCATGAGCTCCATGGCCGCCTTGCCGTTGCCGACGGTGGCGGCCTGGCCGGTGGGGGTGGAGTAGGCCGCGCCGAGGAAGCCCTTCTGGAACGGCTGGAGGCCGACCAGTTCCTCGAGGTGCTCGCCCGCCTCGACGAACGGGGCACCGGTGAAGTCCTTGTCGTCGTAGGCCTTCTGGAGCGCCTCGGCGCCCGCGGTCCGCATCGCCAGGTAGGCCCAGTAGTACATGCCGGGCCACTTCTCTTTGCCGGCCAGGGCCAGGGGCGTGACGCCGGCCGACTTGAGCTTGCGTACGGCGTCGAGGAAGCCGCTCCAGGTGGTCGGGGGCGCGCTGATGCCGGCCTTCTGGAAGAGCGCCTTGTTGTACCAGAAGCCGATCATGCCGATGTCGAACGGGATGCCGTAGACCTTGTCGTCGAGCAGGTACGGCTCCTTGGCGGCCGGCAGCAGGGCGTCGCCCCACGGCTTGGTCCGGTCCGTGAGGTCCTCGACGAGTCCGGCGTCGACCTGCTGCTTCAGTACGCCGCCGCCCCAGGTGTGGAAGATGTCGGGCAGTTTCCCGGAGGAGGTCAGGGCCGTCATCTTGGATTTGAAGGCGTCGTTCTCCATCTGGACGATCTTTATCTTGACCTTGGGGTTCTGCGCCTCGAACTTCCGGGCGAGGCCGGCCCAGACGGTCTTGGCCGGCTCAGTGGTGGAGATGTTCCACCACTCGATCGTGGTCGTCCCCGACGACCCTCCGTCCGAGTCCCCGCCGCATGCGGTCAGTGCCGTCATCCCCAGACCGGCCGCGGCGGAGGCCGCCAGGAAGCCGCGGCGGGACAGTGCCGGGTCGCCCATCATGCTCTCCTCGAAAGTTTCGGCTTTGATTCAGAAAGCTTCGTCGTTGCCGCACCCTAGAGACAGCCGCCAAAGGGTGACAACCCCTCGGGCGTGGTGAATCTCTGGTGGACACCGAGGTGTTGGGTGAGTGCCGAAACATTCGATTGAGCAGACGAACGTTCAGGCCCCCTGGCCGGGCGGTCACACAGGGTGTTCGCCTTCTGGACGGCCTCGCACGTCGCCCAGCCTCATGGACGGGGTGGCTCTATCGACCTCCCACGGCTCCCATCTCGCGTTTCACCCCCGGCCGCCCCAGCCGGGGCACCTCGGTCGAGTCTTAACGGAAGCTTGACGCGCTCAGCCCCTTCATCCACAGGCCACTGCATCACGCTCCGCTTACGCTGATCGGGCCGTCCAGTGATGGCCGGAAACACGCTGAGCCGCACATCGGGAGCACGTCGATGGCCACCACTGAGCATGCGTCACCGAGCCGTACCGAGCCCCCTCCCCGCAGCCGCCTGCGCGCCTGGATGCTGGAGGGTCTGTCCGACATGGGCAAGAGCGGCGGCCACACCGGGCCCCACAGCGAACCGGAGCCCCCGCACCAGGGCCAGCCCTGGTGGCGCGTGATGTGCCTGACCGGCGTCGACTACTTCTCCACCCTCGGCTACCAGCCGGGCATAGCCGCCCTCGCCGCCGGGCTGCTGTCACCGATCGCGACCATCGTCCTGGTGATCGTCACCCTGGCAGGTGCCCTGCCGGTCTATCGCCGGGTCGCCGAGGAGAGCCCGCACGGCGAGGGCTCCATCGCCATGCTGGAACGGCTGCTCTCCTTCTGGCAGGGGAAGCTGTTCGTGCTGACCCTGCTGGGCTTCGCCGCCACCGACTTCCTCATCACCATCACCCTGTCGGCCGCCGACGCCTCCACCCACCTGGTCGAGAACCCCCATCTGACCGGCGTCCTGCACGACAAGCAGATGCTGATCACCCTCGTCCTGGTGGCCCTGCTGGGCGCCGTCTTCCTCAAGGGCTTCCTGGAGGCGATCGGCGTCGCGGTCGCCCTGGTGGGCGCCTACCTCGCGCTCAACGCGGTCGTGGTGGCCGTCGGCCTCTACCACGTCGTCACGGCGGGTCATGTGGTCACCGACTGGTCCAGCGCGCTCACCACCCAGCACGGCAACGTCTTCCTCATGATCGGCGTGGCGCTGCTCGTCTTCCCCAAGCTGGCGCTCGGGCTCTCCGGGTTCGAGACCGGCGTCGCCGTGATGCCGCACGTCAAGGGCGACCCGGACGACACGGAGCAACGGCCGGCCGGCCGCATCCGCGACACGAAGAAGCTGCTCACCACGGCGGCTCTCATCATGAGCGGATTCCTGATCACCACCAGCTTCATCACCACGCTGCTCATCCCGGAGAAGGAGTTCGAGCCGGGCGGCCCGGCCAACGGGCGTGCGCTCGCGTACCTGGCGCACGACTACCTGGGCAACGCCTTCGGCACCGTCTACGACGTCTCGACGATCGCCATCCTGTGGTTCGCCGGTGCCTCCGCGATGGCGGGCCTGCTCAACCTGATGCCGCGCTACCTGCCCCGCTACGGCATGGCCCCGCACTGGGCGCGCGCGGTACGGCCCATGGTCATCGTCTTCACGCTGATCGCCTTCCTGGTCACCTGGATCTTCGACGCCGACGTCAACGCCCAGGGCGGCGCCTACGCCACCGGTGTGCTGGTGCTGATCAGCTCGGCGGCGATCGCCGTGACCATCGCCGCCCGCAAGGCCAGGCAGCGGAACTGGACGATCGCGTTCGCGGTCATCTCCGCGGTGTTCCTCTACACCACCGTCGCCAACGTCATCGAGCGTCCGGACGGCGTGAAGATCGGCGCCTGCTTCATCGCCGGCATCATCCTGGTGTCCCTGCTGTCGCGGCTGGCCCGTGCCTTCGAGCTCCGCGTGACCAGTGTGACGCTGGACCCCATGGCCGAACGCTTCGTCCGGGACATGGCCAGCCGCCGGATGCGGTTCATCGCCAACGAGCCCGACCGGCGCGACATCGCGGAGTACCGGGACAAGATCGAGCAGATCCGGCACGACAACGACGTGCCCGGGCAGGAGGACTTCGTCTTCGTCGAGGTGACGGTCACCGACCCGTCCGAGTTCGAGTCGGGCCTGACCGTACGCGGCGAGGTGCTCCACGACCGCTACCGCGCTCTGACCCTGGAGTCCTCCTCCATCCCCAACGCGCTGGCCGCGCTCCTCCTCCATGCCCGCGACACGACCGGCTGCACCCCGCACATCTACTTCGAGTGGACGGAAGGCGGCCCCTTCGCCAACCTGCTGCGCTTCTTCCTGTTCGGCCAGGGCGAGGTCGCCCCGGTCACCCGGGAGGTCCTGCGCGAGGCGGAACCGGACCGGCGGCGCCGGCCGCGGGTGCACGTCGGCTGAGCGGCCTCAGCCCCTGGCCGCTCTCCGGCCGAACCCCGCCGGGGCGCACGCACCACGACCTGCCCGAACTCGATCTCGCCGGTGACCCGTACGCGCAGCACGACAGGGGCATCGGTCGCGCCGCTCCGACGCGCCTTGATCTGGGAGTAGTGCGTGACCAGCGAGTCCGTGTCGACGACGACGCCCGGCCGGGTCACCAGCTTCAGGGCACCGGCTCGCATGTCGAGGTCGATGTCGAGGCTGTCGTGGGTGATCACCGCGTCGGTGAAGTCGAGCGTCACCTCGCCCCACGCCGAACGGATCTCAAGACGCTTCGGCACGATCCAGCCCTCCCGCGCCGGGTCGTGGACCCCTCCTGCTCGATCCGGACGACATCCTGAACCTCGGCACCGGGCCTGCCCACCACCTCGGGCAGATCCGCCGTCAGCACGGCGAGCTCACCCAGCGTACGGGCGGACAGCGCGGCCTCCAGCCGTTCGTCGAGCTCCTCCATGGTCAGCATGCCGTCACCCGCGGCGACGCGCAGCACGTCGACGATCCGGTCCCGGTCCGCGTGCGATGCCCTCACCTCGGGCGATCCGCCGGCACCCGCGAGCTCCCCCGCCATCACATCACCCCGATCTCCCCGGGCACGGCACCCGGCCCACCCACTCGACGACTAACGCTATATCGCGTTATACCCAACGGCCAACCCCGCATCCGCCGTTCCCGTCCATCGCCCCTATCGTGACCGGCATGCAGTCCTACACGATCGGCCAGGCAGCGCGACTGCTCGGCGTGAGCCCCGACACCGCCCGGCGCTGGGCGGACGCGGGCCGCCTCACCACCCATCGCGACGAGGCCGGCAGACGGCTCGTGGACGGACGGGACCTGGCCGCGTTCTCGGTCGAACTCGCGCGGTCCGGCCCCGCCGAGGAGGACACCCCGTACACCTCGGCGCGCAACGCCTTCCCGGCATCGTCACCGCGATCAAGCTCGGCGACGTGGCCGCGCAGGTGGAGATCCAGGCCGGCCCGCACCGCCTGGTCTCCCTGCTCACCCGCGAGGCCGTCGAGGAACTGGGCCTGGAGGTCGGTATGGAGGCGACGGCCCGTGTGAAGTCGACGAACGTCCACATCGATCGCGTCTGAGCCGGGTCGTACGAACGCACATGCCACCCTCTGGCTCCTCCTATCCTCGCTCATGCGAAGAGACAGGAGACTTCTGCCTCGCAGATGCGTCAGTATGATCGACGTATCGGAAGGGCCCGGCGGGCCCTTCCTCCAGCCCACTGAGGGAGTGGCCCCGAGATGACCCGTTCCGCGCCCCGGACACGCCGGCTCCACCGGGCCGCCGGTGCGTCCGCCGCCGCGCTGCTGGCCCTGAGTGCCTGCTCATCCTCCGGCTCCGACTCGGGGAAGGGCTCCTCGGCGTCCTCGCCGGAACTCTCCGGCACGGTCACCGTCTTCGCCGCCGCCTCCCTCCAGGAGAGCTTCACGGCCCTGGGCAAGGAGTTCGAGAAGGACCACCCGGGCACCGAGGTCACCTTCAACTTCGGCGGCAGCGACACCCTCGCCGCCAGCATCACCAGCGGCGCCCCGGCCGACGTCTTCGCCGCCGCCAGCACCAAGACCATGGCGATCGTGACGGACCGGAAGGACGCGGCGGGCACGCCGGCCGCCTTCGTCCGCAACCAGCTGGAGATCGCCACACTGCCGGGCAACCCCGACGGGGTCTCCTCCCTGAAGGACCTCACCAGACCCGGCCTCAAGGTCGTCCTGTGCGACAAGACCGTGCCGTGCGGTGCCGCCACGCAGAAGGCGCTGGACGCCGGCGGCCTGAAGCTCACCCCGGTCTCCTACGAGCAGGACGTCAAGAGCGCCCTGACGAAGGTGGAGCTGAAGGAGGCCGACGCCGCGGTGGTCTACAAGACCGACGTGCGGGCGGCCGGTGACAAGGTGGAGGGCGTGGACTTCCCCGAGTCGGCCAAGGCCGTCAACGACTACCCGATCGCCCTGCTGAAGGACGCCCCCAACCCCGAGACGGCGAAGGCCTTCATCGCGCTGGTCAAGTCCGCCGAGGGCCAGAAGGTGCTGTCCGGGGCCGGGTTCCTCAAGCCGTGACGGGCACCGACGCCGTGGAGAGCAGTCCCCGCCGCGACCGCCCCGGCCGGCGCAGCCGCACGGTGCCGGTTCCCCTGCTGGTACCCGCCCTGATCGGCCTGGCGTTCCTGCTCCTGCCCCTGATCGCCCTGCTCGTCCGGGCGCCCTGGCGCAGCCTTCCCGAGCAGCTGACGAGCCCCGAGGTGTGGGAGGCGCTCCGGCTGTCGCTCGTCTGCGCCACGGCTGCGACGGGCCTGAGCCTGGTCGTCGGAGTGCCCCTGGCCTGGCTGCTGGCCCGCACGCGGTTCCCCGGGCGGGGTTTCGTACGGGCCCTGGTGACACTGCCGCTGGTGCTTCCGCCGGTGGTGGGCGGTGTGGCCCTGCTGCTCGCCTTCGGGCGCAACGGGGTCGTCGGGCAGTGGCTCGACGCCTGGTTCGGAATCACCCTGCCGTTCACCACGACGGGTGTCGTCCTCGCCGAGACCTTCGTGGCGATGCCGTTCCTCGTCATCAGCGTGGAGGGCACCCTCAGGGCCGCCGACCCGCGCTACGAGGAGGCGGCCACGACCCTGGGCGCCTCGCGCTTCACCGCCTTCCGCCGGGTCACCCTGCCGCTGATCGCGCCGGGCATCGCGGCCGGCGCCGTGCTGGCCTGGGCCCGGGCGCTGGGCGAGTTCGGCGCGACGATCACCTTCGCGGGCAACTTCCCGGGCCGCACGCAGACCATGCCCCTGGCGGTCTACCTGGCCCTCCAGAACGACCCGGCGGCCGCGATCGCCCTCAGCCTGGTGCTGTTGGCCGTGTCCATCGCGGTCCTCGCGGCCCTGCGGGACCGCTGGATGACGGCGTCATGACGCCCTGCCCCAGTGCAGGGCAACGCCCCCGCCACACGGACGGACCGCTGCACACCGCCCTACGGACACCACCCGGACCGACCACAGGCCCACGACCGACCGACACCGCCCGGACCGACCTCTGGACACTGGTCCACGGACACTGCCTGGATCGACCACAGGACAGCAGGGCCCACCGACGCCGGCCGCACCGACCACAGAGCGACACCCATCAGCACCACCCCACCCGACAAACAGACACCGGCCCACCGACGCCGCCCAAGCCGGCTACGGAACGCCCCCATCGACCCAACCCCACCCGACCAACGACACCGGCCCGCCAACACCGCCCCGCCCGACCGCCCGGCCCCTGACCCTCTGGACCCCATGCTCATGACCGAGACGACCGACCGTGACGACACGGCGCCCGGCCTCCTCCCCCAAGGCCTCGACGCCCGCCTCGTCGTCGACCGCGGCTCCTTCCGCCTCGACGTCACGCTCACCGCCGCCCCCGGCGACGTCGTCGCCCTGCTCGGTCCCAACGGCGCCGGCAAGACCACCGCCCTGCGTGCCCTCGCGGGCCTCTCCCGCTCACGTCGGGCCACCTGGGACTGGACGGTGTGCGCCTGGACCGTACGCCGCCCGAGTCCCGCCCGGTCGGGGTCGTCTTCCAGGACTACCTGCTCTTCCCGCACCTGACCGCCCTGGACAATGTCGCCTTCGGGCCACGCTGCCGGGGCGCCGGCAAGGCGGAGGCCCGCGCCCGGGCCGCGGAGTGGCTGGACCGCATGGGCCTCGCCGGGCACGCCGGGGCAAAGCCCCGCCACCTCTCCGGCGGCCAGGCCCAGCGCGTGGCACTGGCCCGGGCTCTGGCCACCCGGCCCCGGTTGCTGCTGCTGGACGAGCCTCTCGCCGCCCTCGACGCCCGTACCCGCCTGGAGGTGCGTGCCCAGCTCCGGCGCCACCTCTCGGAGTTCGAGGCCGTGGCCGTCCTCGTCACGCACGCCCCGCTGGACGCGATGGTGCTGGCCGACCGGCTGGTCGTCGTGGAGGACGGTCATGTCGTCCAGGAAGGCACGCCCTCCCACATCGCCCGCCACCCCCGCACGGACTACATCGCCCGGCTCGTCGGCCTCAACCTCTACCGGGGACAGGCCGAGGGCCACACGGTCCGGCTCGACGCGGGCCCGGCCATCACGACCACGGAGCAGCTCGACGGCCCGGTCTTCGTGGCGTTCCCGCCCAGCGCGGTCACGCTGTACCGGGAGCGGCCCACCGGCTCCAGCGCCCGCAACCTGTGGCGCTGCGAGGTCGCCGGCCTGGAGACGCACGGCGACCAGATCCGCGCGGACCTCACCGGCGAACTCCCCCTGACCGCCGACCTCACCACCGTCGCCGCTGCCGAACTCGATCTGCACCCCGGTGCCCCGGTGTGGGCGACGGTCAAGGCGACGCAGACACACGCATACCCGGCATAAGCCATTCACCGGGCTACCGTACAGCCATGAGCCTGAGCATCCGCAACCAGCTCCCCGGCACCGTCAGCGCCGTCACGCCGGGCGAGGCCATGGCGACGGTCAAGGTCCGCCTCTCCGGCGGCCAGAGCCTCACCGCGGCGATCACCCGCGAGGCCGCGGACGACCTCCGTATCGCTCCGGGCAGCGCCGTGCGTGCCCTGGTGAAGTCGACGGAGGTCTCGCTGGCCACCGCCCCCGTCGAGGGCCTGTCCATCCGCAACCGGCTCCCCGGCACCGTCAGCGCCGTCGCGAGCGGCGACGCCATGGCCATCGTCCGGATCACCGTCGAGGGCGGCGAACTGACCGCCGCGATCACCAGGGACGCCGCCGACGACCTCGCCCTCGCGGCCGGAACCCCTGTCATCGCCCTCATCAAGTCGACCGAGGTGTCCCTCGCCGCCGAATGACAGGAGGGGCCCCGCCCATGGCGGAGCCCCTCCTGCGGACCGGACGGCCGATCAGTCCTCGTACGCGTCCAGCGGCGGGCAGGAGCAGACCAGGTTCCGGTCGCCGAAGGCCTGGTCGATGCGGCGCACCGGCGGCCAGTACTTGTCGGCGGCCGAGACTCCGGCCGGGAAGACGGCCTCCTCACGGCTGTAGGCGTGCTCCCACTCCCCGGCGAGCGCGCCGGCGGTGTGCGGGGCGCCCCGCAGCGGGTTGTCGTCCGCGGGCCACTCGCCGGAGCCGACCTTCTCGATCTCCGCGCGGATCGCGATCATCGCCTCGCAGAACCGGTCCAGTTCGGCCAGGTCCTCCGACTCGGTCGGCTCGATCATCAGCGTCCCGGCCACCGGGAACGACATCGTCGGCGCGTGGAAGCCGTAGTCGATGAGCCGCTTGGCGACGTCGTCGACGCTCACTCCGGTCGCCTTGGTCAGCGGCCGCAGGTCGATGATGCACTCGTGCGCGACGAGCCCGCCGGGGCCGGTGTACAGCACCGGGTAGTGCGGCTCCAGCCGCTTGGCGACGTAGTTGGCGCTGAGCACCGCCACCTGCGTGGCCCGCCTCAGCCCTCACCGCCCATGAGCCGGACGTACGCCCACGAGATCGGCAGGATGCCCGCCGAGCCCCAAGGCGCAGCGGAGATGGGACCGACGCCCGTATCCGGGCCCGCCTCGGGCTGCAGCGGGTGGTTCGGCAGATACGGCGCGAGGTGCTCGCGCACCGCCACCGGGCCGACGCCCGGACCGCCGCCGCCGTGCGGGATGCAGAAGGTCTTGTGCAGGTTCAGGTGCGAGACGTCCCCGCCGAAGTGCCCCGGCTTGGCGAGCCCCACGAGCGCGTTGAGATTGGCACCGTCGACGTAGACCTGCCCGCCCGCCTCGTGCACCTGGGCGCAGATCTCGGAGACGTGCTCCTCGAACACACCGTGCGTGGACGGGTACGTGATCATCAGCACGGCCAGCTCGTCCCGGTGCTGTTCGATCTTCGCCCGCAGGTCCTCGACGTCGATCTCACCGTCCTCGGCGGTCTTCACGACGACGACCTTCATGCCCGCCATCACCGCGCTCGCGGCGTTGGTGCCGTGCGCGGACGACGGGATCAGGCACACGGTGCGCTGCTCGTCCCCGTTGGCCCGGTGGTACCCGCGGACGGCGAGCAGTCCGGCCAGCTCGCCCTGCGACCCGGCGTTCGGCTGCAGGGACACCTTGTCGTAGCCGGTGACCTCGGCGAGACGGTCCTCGAGCTCATGGATGAGCGTGAGGTAGCCCGCGGCCTGCTCGGCGGGCGCGAAGGGATGCAGCTGCCCGAACTCGGGCCAGGTGACCGGCTCCATCTCGGTGGTCGCGTTGAGCTTCATGGTGCAGGAGCCCAGCGGGATCATGCCCCGGTCGAGCGCGTAGTCGCGGTCGGCCAGCCGGCGCAGGTAGCGCAGCATGGCGGTCTCGGAGCGGTGCTGGTGGAAGACGGGGTGCGTCAGGTACTCGTCGGACCGCAGCAGAGCATCGGGCAGCCCGTCCTCCGCGGCGGCGTCCAGCGCCTCGACGACACCCTCGACACCGAAAGCGGCCCACACGGCACGCAGCTGGGCCCTCGTGGTGGTCTCGTCACACGCGATCGACACGTGGTCGGCGTCGACGAGCCGCAGGTTGACCCCGTTCTCCTGCGCGGCGGCCACGACATCCGCGGCCCGGCCCTCCACCCGTACCGTCACGGTGTCGAAGTAGGCACCGTGCACCACCTCGACACCGCCGCTCGCGAGCCCGGCGGCGAGAACCGTGGCGTACCGGTGGGTGCGCCGCGCGATGCCCTTCAGGCCCTCCGGCCCGTGGTAGACCGCGTACATGCCGGCCATGACGGCGAGCAGCACCTGCGCGGTGCAGATGTTGCTGGTGGCCTTCTCACGGCGGATGTGCTGTTCACGCGTCTGCAGCGCCAGCCGGTAGGCCTTGTTCCCGTCGGCGTCCACGGACACCCCGACGAGCCGCCCGGGCAGGCTGCGCGCCATCTTCTCCCTGACCGCCATGTAACCGGCGTGCGGCCCCCCGAAGCCCATGGGCACACCGAAGCGCTGCGTCGTCCCGACCGCGATGTCCGCGCCCAGCTCACCGGGCGACTTCAGCAGGGTCAGCGCGAGCAGGTCGGCGGCGACGGTGACGATCGCCCCGAGCTCGTGCGCCTGGTCGATGACCGGCTTGATGTCCCGCACGGCTCCGGAGGCGCCCGGGTACTGGATCAGCACGCCGTTGATCTCACGCCCGGCGACCTCGGCGGGAATGCCGTCACCGAGGTCGGCGACGACGACCTCGACACCGGTCGGCTCGGCCCGGGTCCGGATCACGGCGATGGTCTGCGGCAGCGCGTCCGCGTCGACCAGGAACAGGCCCTTCTTGTTCTTGCCCAGACGCCGTGACAGCGCCACGGCCTCGGCGGCCGCGGTGCCCTCGTCGAGCAGGGAGGCGCCGGAGGTCGGCAGTCCGGTGAGATCGGCGACCATGGTCTGGAAGTTGAGCAGCGCCTCGAGTCGCCCCTGCGAGATCTCCGGCTGGTACGGCGTGTAGGCCGTGTACCAGGCCGGATTCTCCATGACGTTGCGCATGATGACCGGCGGCGTGAAGGTTCCGTGGTACCCGAGTCCGATCATGGACCCGAGGACCTGGTTGCGGTCGGCGAGGGAGCGCAGCTCGGCGATCACCTCGGCCTCGCTGCGGGCGCCCGGCAGGTCGAGTGCCTCGGCGCTCTTGATCACGGCAGGGACCGCGGCGGCCGTGAGCTCGTCCAGCGAGCCGTAGCCGACCTGCGCGAGCATCTTGGCGCGGGCCTCGTGATCGGGGCCGATGTGGCGCTGCTCGAAGGGGACTGCCTCTTCGAGCTCGGAGAGCGGAATGCGATGGGCGGTCATTTGCGGAGGCCTCCTGGTCTGACACGACCTTCGAGGGGCACCACGGCACGGGTACCCGAACGGCCTCCCCTCTGTCATCTCGACCTGAGAGCTTCACCGGATCGCCCGAAGGCCTCCGGCTTTCACCGTCGGTGAGAGCGGAAGCCGTCGACACCCGCCCTGCTTTCCAGAGTGACCTCGTCCGTGCGGTACGTGGGCCTGAGAGATTCCGGGAGGATTTGCTCCTTCGGCGCCTCCGATGGTGTCCGGAGGACTCTCCCGCACGGGGTCAGCAGCCGCTGCCAGCGTACCAGCGGGGTCTACGCACGAACCTTCGAGTGGCCGGGCTTCCGAATGTGAAGTTTTGTGGTGTCTACGGATGACTTGCGACCATGTGGAGGGCCCGTGCGAACCGATATCGATCCGCGCAACCTGATCGGCCGCAAGGCGTTCGACCGCAACGGAACCAGGATCGGCACGATCGACGAGGTCTATCTCGACGACGCCACCGGCGAGCCGGAGTGGGCGGCGATACGGACCGGCCTGTTCAGCAGGGACGCTTTCGTCCCCTCGAACCCAGCGAACTGATCGACGGCGCCCTCCACGTCCCCTTCGACCGCGCCCTGATCAAGGACGCCCCCGACTTCGGCGTGGGACGCCACCTCTCCCCGGAGCAGGAACTCCAGCTCTACCACCACTACGGCCTCGACGTCGCCGCTCCTCCCCACTGTCGGACCACGACGTCGGCAAGCTGGCGGGCACGGACGAGACGGCCTGACGGTCGCCCACTCCCTGGGTGCCCGCCGCCCCGGAGGCACCTGACGCCGTCCCCACGGCCCCGGAGTCACCCTCCGACCCACGGCACCCGCCGGCCCTGACACCCCTGGCCCGTGGCTCCCCTCCGGCCCCGACACCCCCGGCCCGTGGCTCCCGTCCGGCCCCGGAGACACCCGTTCGGCGCCTCCAGCCGCTGCCGGCCCGCGGCATCCCTCCGTCCCCGGTGCGCCCGGGCCTCGGCTCCCCTCCGGTCTCGTTAACACCAACGGCAACGGATCGGCCGGCTCCAGTTCCGGATCGTCGGTCCGGAACGTCCGCACACGCCCCGGCGCCGAGCCGGGCGTCTCGAACCGTACGGTGACCCGCCCCAGGCCGCTGCCCTGCACCCACCCGTGCCCGAACTGGGCGTGCCGCACGTCGTGCCCGGCGGGCCAGCGCCGCTCGGCGAGCGCCGGCGCCTCCTCGACCGGTATCACGGCGTGCTCCTCGACGGGCCCCTCCGTGTTCGCCCGCTCCCCCGCCGCCTGCGCGAAGAGGTCCTCCTGCGTGTAGTCGGCGAGCCCGCTGACCCCGACTCCGAGCAGCCGCACACCGCCCGTCGTGTCGACCGAGTCCAGCAGTCTGGCCGCCGCCTCGCGGATCACCCCGGGGTCGTCCGTCGGCCCGCGCAGCGTCTCGGACCGGGTGAGCGTCGAGAAGTCGTACCGCCGTACCTTCAGCACGATGGTCCGCCCGGACAGCCCGGCCCCGCGCAGTCGCCGCACGCACCGGTCGGCGAGACGCTGCACCTCGAGACCGACCCGCACCCGGTCGTGGATGTCCACGTCATAGGTGTCCTCGACCGACACCGACTTCGCCTCCCGCTCCGCCACCACGGGCCGGTCGTCCCGCGCCAGCGCCATCGCGTAGAGCCCGTGTCCGTGTGCCTTCCCCAACAGCCGCACCAGCTCGTCCTCCCCGCCTCGGCGATCTCCTCGACCGTGGTGATCCCGGCCCGCCGCAGATGGTCGCCCGTGGCCGGCCCGACTCCCGGCAGCGTCCGCACCGACATCGGTCCGAGCATCGCCCGCTCGGTCCCCGGCTCGATCACCACCAGCCCGTCGGGCTTGGCCTGCTCCGAGGCGATCTTGGCCAGCATCTTCGAGGCGGCGAGGCCCACCGATCCGGTGAGGCCCGTGACGGCCCGCATGTCGGCGCGCAGCCGCGCCCCGGCCAGCCGCGCCGACTGCTCGTCCCACGCCGCTCCCCGGCCTCCAGGTCCACGAACGCCTCGTCCAGGCTCAGCGGCTCCACGAGCGGCGACAGCGCCCGCAGCAGCTCCATCACCCGCTCGCTGATCGCCTTGTAGAACCCGAAGCGCGGCACCAGGTAAGCGGCGTTGGGCGCGAGGCGCCGGGCCTGCCCCATGGGCATCGCGGAATGGACCCCGAAAACCCGCGCCTCGTACGACGCCGTGGCCACCACGCCCCGCGGCCCGAGCCCGCCCACCACGACGGCCTTTCCGCGCAGACTCGGCTTGGACGCCTGCTCCACCGAGGCGAAGAAGGCATCCATGTCGAGATGCAGGATCGTGGGCGCGGTTCTCACATCTCCGATGCTGCCCTACGCCACTGACAACGCCCCGGACGACTGCCCGACCACTCAGGGCGAAAGCGCTTGCCGCCCGACGCGGAAACGTCCCTCCTGCCCAGCCGCAGTGGGGGAGGGGCTCAGACGGCCCGGTTCCGCCGCCGCGCCAGCTCGTCCGCCGGATTGGGCCCGACCAGGGTCTCGCCCGTGTCGATCCGCTCCCCGTGCAGCTGGGACAGCGCGCTCTCGACGTCACGCCACACCACGCCCACGGCGATCCCGAAGACCCCTGGCCCCCCTGGAGCAGGGCGTGGACCTCGTCCGGCGAGGTGCACTCGTAGACCGTCGCGCCGTCGCTCATCAGCGTCATCCGCTCCAGGTCGCTGAAACCGCGTTCCCTGAGGTGCTGGACGGCCGTGCGGATGTTCTGCAGCGACACCCCGGTGTCGAGGAACCGCTTGACGATCTTCAGGACGACTACGTCCCGGAAGCTGTACAGCCGCTGCGTCCCCGACCCGTAGGCGGGGCGCACGCTCGGCTCGACGAGGCCGGTGCGGGCCCAGTAGTCCAGTTGCCGGTAGGTGATACCGGCCGCCGCACAGGCCGTGGGGCCGCGATAGCCGATCTGCTCGGACGCCATGGACGTCGTCCCTCCGCTGCTCGGCACGGCCGTAGGTCGCTGCGGAGCGTGCTCGGCCACGCCGCCGGGCTGGGGACATCCCCGCCCGAGAGGAGCCGAGAGCCGGGGGAGGGTACGGACCGCTCACCCTGAGACTGCGCTCGGGGCCGCCCCCAGCCGTACCGTCGCCGCTGCTTCTCACGCCGACCTCCGTCCTTGACCTGCCTTCTCGACGGTAGGCAGTCACCGGGGGTGCGTCAACGATCGCCACACTCGCCACGCCGAGTGATAATCACCCTAAGAGTGGTTTCCCGTGCCCCACCGCGGGGAAAGGCTAGCCGAATGCCTTCCGCACGGGCCCTGTGACGCTCTCACACGCCGTCGGCACATGCGGGCATTTCACCCGTCCACCCAAACGGCGGGCGGCCCTGCCGCGGACCACATCGTCCGCCGGGCCGCCCACTCGCCTCACTGACCGCTGATGCTCACTGCGGAACTCACTGGCTGCTGCTGCCGAAGTCCTCCGGGGAGATCTGGTCGAGGAACTCGCGGAACTTCTCCACCTCGTCCTCCTGCTCGTCCGGGATCGCGATACCGGCGTCGTCGAGCACCGTGTCACTGCCGTAGATCGGCGTGCCGGTGCGCAGGGCGAGCGCTATTGCGTCGGACGGGCGGGCGCTCACCTCGACGCCGCTGGCGAAGACCAGCTCCGCGTAGAAGACGCCCTCACGCAGGTCCGTGATGCGCACTTCCGTGAGCTCCTGGCCGACGGCTTCCAGCACGTCCTTGAAAAGGTCGTGGGTCAGCGGCCGCGCCGGAGCCATGCCCTGCTGGGCGAAGGCGATCGCCGTCGCCTCCCCCGGTCCGATCCAGATGGGGAGGTAACGGTCGCCTCCCACTTCACGCAGCAGCACGATCGGTTGGTTGGAGGGCATTTCGACCCGGACACCTACGACATCGAGCTCGTTCACACAGCAACCCTAGGCCGTGCTCGGGACGTTTGGGTAGTCGGGCAGGGATCGGGCGCCTGATCCGGCCTCGCGCGACCGGCCGCCTCAGGGCAGCCTTATCCGAGCGCCGTCTGCACCAGCGCGGCATGCAGCTTCACCGTGAGCCCCGCCAGCTCCTTGGCCCGGGCCTGAGCATGCGCCCTGGTCTGCGGGTTCCGGTGCCGCTTCAGGGGGGCCACCACCTGGTCCACGAGCCCGGCCTCGCGGTCGGCGGCGGCCTTCATCACCCGCAGGTGCCGCGGCTCGATCCCGAACCGCCCCAGCTCGGCGACGAGCGCGGCCACCGTGAGCGACTCCGCGTCGTACGCCCCGTCCTCCAGGGGAGTGACGAGGCCGTACGACTCCCACTCGCTGAGCTCCTGCTCGTCGACACCGGCGGCGGCGAGCAGGTCCTCACGCCCGATCCTGGCAGCCGTGGGCGCCTCTGCGGGCTCGGGCAGGGCGTTGCCGTCCAGCTGGCGGCCCAGGGCCGGCAGCTGGACCGCCTCACCGCGCTCCATGGCCTCCAGGTGCTCGCGGATCACCTTCAGGGGCAGATAGTGGTCCCGCTGCATCCTCAGGACGTGGCAGAGACGCTCGACGTCGTGGGCACTGAACTTGCGATACCCCGAGGGGGTTCGCTGCGGCTCGATGAGCCCCTCCGACTCCAGGAAACGGATCTTGGAGATGGTGACTTCGGGAAACTCGTCGCGCAGCACGTTCAGCACCGTGCCGATGCTCATCAGCCCACTGTCCGTGGCGGTGGTGCCGTGCCCGGCACCACCGCTCGGTGTTCGCAGCATGGACCTTCCCTGGCGGATGGGCCTTCGCGGGATTCCCGGGCGAGGCCCGGGTCAGTAACCCCGCTGGCTGGCGTAGAAGACCAGCCGGTACTTGCCGATCTGCACCTCGTCGCCGTTGTTCAGGGCGACCTGGTCGATCCGCTCACGGTTCACGTACGTGCCGTTCAGGCTGCCCACGTCGGCCACCGTGAACGAGCCGTCCTGAGCGCGGCGGAACTCCACGTGCCGCCGGGAGACCGTCACGTCGTCCAGGAAGATGTCGCTCTGCGGGTGACGCCCGGCTGTGGTCAGATCGCCGTCCAGCAGGAAGCGGCTGCCCGAGTTCGGCCCGCGGCGCACGACCAGGAGCGCGGAACCCAGCGGCAGCGCGTCGACGGCCGCCTGCGCCTCGGGAGAGAGCGTCGGCATCGGCGTCTGGCCGGTGGACTCGGCGTCGTAGGCCTCGATGCCGGAGATGGAGATCGTGGAGGTCGTCTCGGACGGACGCTCCGCCGCGGCACCGGCACGCAGCGGCGCACCACAGTTGGAGCAGAAGCGGCTGTTCTCCGCGTTGCGGTTACCGCACCTCGTACACACCAGGGCCGACATCGGATCCTCCTGCCGCGGCTGCCCACCCGGGGCATTGGACGCATACGGGTCGGAAAACCCTCCACTCGCACTTGAGGGTTGCCCGAAACCTATGCCGCCGGACTGCGCAGGGTCAACCGACGGCGCGCCCTGACCTCCGGAAACGTCGCCGCCCGGACCACCGACCTGGTCACGGAACAGCGGCCGCTGGCCTTCCTCGTCAGGCTGTGCGCGATGACGAGCGGTCGCGTTGCCGCTGCCCTCTCGCGTGCTCTTCCCGAACAACTTCGCAAACAACTTCACGGGCGATTCCCCTTGACCGAAACAGACCCGCCCGTGGGGCAGGACGAACCCTGACTGAACACACTGGCCGACCCGGACACCTTCACAACGTCCGTCTCCACCGGACAGTTTCCACCACGCACCACCCATTCGGTGCGCCGACCCCCCGCAACCTCATGCCCTCGCCGGACGCCGCCCATGCACCCCCGGTTCACTGCGAGGACGACCGAGCGTAGTCAGGCCGCTTCGCTGCCCGCAAGGCGTCTACAACGATCTTGGTCGACCGCTCGATGGTGACCGTGGCCTGTTCCTTCTCGAGAGTCTGCACCACACCTCCGGGGATGTTGAGCGCCGGCTCGAGGTCCTGCGGCTTGCCGATGACCTTGAAACGAAACGGAGCGTTGATCTTGTTCCCGTCGACGGCCACACCCTTGCCGGAGTCCGTCAGGTAGGTGCCGGCGACCACCCGTACACCATTGACCTGGATCGCCTCGGCACCCGCCGCGCGCAGCTCCTGGATCGCGTCGAGCAGCATGTCCGCCTCGACCGTCCCCTTCGTGTCCTCGATGGTCATCGTGATGCCGGGTCCCTGCGCGGCCACCGTGCCCGCCAGGATGCCGAGTTGCCTCTCCTTCTCGATCGTCTGCTTACGGGCCTCCTCGGCCTGGTCGGAGCTGTTCTCCAACTCGTCGCGCTGCTTCTCGAGGCCCTGCTTCTCGTCCTCAAGACGCTGTGTGCGGTCGTCCAGTTCATCGAGGATGCGGACGAGGTCTTCCTGACGCGCACCACGCAGGGCGCTGTCACTGTCGCTGTTCGAGGCCACCTGCACGGCCAGCCCGAACCCCAGGCCGAACAGCAGCACCGCCACGATGAGTTGGGCCCGGCTGACCCGCGGCGGCCACAGCCCCTTCACCAGCCGCTGCCGACCGGTCAACTGCGACTCGGGGGCCGCCGGCGCCGGTTCGGGCCCCGGCACCGAGTCCGGCTCGGGTTCCGGCTCACGTTCCGGGATGGCCCGGGCGGCGGGCACCGACGCGGTCACCTCTTCGGGCAGTTCCTCGCGCAGCCCGTTCCTGGACTCGCCGCTCCCGTCGCGCTGGTCCGCGCGCGTGTCGCCGTGCTCCTCGACGCGCTTCTCGGGCTTGTCGACGCGCTTGTCGTCGTGCTCGCTCATCGGCCTCACGCCCGGAACACGTGCCGGCGGATCGCCGCGGCGTTGGAGAAGATCCGGATACCGAGGACGACCACCACACCGGTGGACAGCTGGGCACCCACGCCCAACTTGTCACCCAGGAACACGATCAACGCGGCCACGACGACGTTGGACAGGAACGACACCACGAAGACCTTGTCGTCGAAGATGCCGTCGAGCATGGCCCGCAGGCCGCCGAAGACGGCGTCGAGCGCCGCCACCACGGCGATCGGCAGATAAGGCTCGACCACCGCCGGAACCTCAGGCCGGACCAACAGGCCGGCCACGACTCCCACGACGAGGCCCAGTACGGCGATCACGATGTGCCCTTCTCGCTCTTCTCAGTGCTCGGCTGTGCTGTACGTACGATCACACTCGGTGCGGCAGGCAGCCGGAGGTCGTCCTCCACCGAGATGGCTGTCCTGATGCCGTAGCTCTCCTGGAGCGCGTCCAGATACAACCCGTCCGCGCTGTTCTGGAACCGCGTGCTCAGCCGCTGCCCGTCCCCCACCGCGAGCACCGTGTACGGCGGCACCAGCGGTTTGTTGTCGACCAGTATCGCGTCACCCGCGGCCCTGATCGCGGACAGCGCCGTCAGTCGCTGCCCGTTGATGGAGACGGCCTCGGCGCCCGACTCCCACAGCCCGTTGACCACGCGCTGCATGTCCCGGTCACGCACCCGGCCGGTGTCGGAGAACCCGGCACTCTCACGCGGGTCGCCATCGCCACCCGCACCGGCGTCCTTGGCGTCGTTCACCACGAGCTTCACACCGGGGCCGTGCACAGCGGAAGCGCCGGAAAGGATGCCCACGAGGTCGGACTGGGCGCCTCCGCCGCTGCTCTTCAGCGCCTCGCGCTGCCGCGCGCTCACGTCCTCGCGCAGCCGGTCGACGGAGTCCTCCAGCTTGTCAGCCGCCTCGGTCTCCCGGTCGATGCGGTCGACCAGCTCTTCCCGCTCCTTGGCGACGACCGGAGCGGCGACCCGCGCCTGTGCCGCTCCCACGGTCACGACGAGGGCCGCGAGCACCAGGCCGGAGGCAAGACCCAGCTTCGCCCTCAAGGTCTTCGGCATGCCCCCGTCACCCGCGGCCTTCTTCCGCGCGGCGGCCTCGGCATATCCGTCGTCGAGGCTGTGGTCCATGACGTTGGTGAGCAACGACATGGACGCGTCCGGGCGCCGGGGCCGCGTGGGTGTGCTCCGAATGGGGGGTTGCTGCGGCATGCCGCACATCGTCGCACGTCGCGAGCGCTACCTCCGAACGACCCCACCGGCGTGCCGGACAGGCCCCGTTGGGGACACTTGTCCGGCACGCACGCGTGCAGGTCGTTCTACCGGCCGGCGCTGTCCACGACCGCCGACCACTCGTCGAGCAGGGCCTGCGCGGAGGCGTCGTCCGGGCCCTCGGCCCACAGGTGGGTCACGGCCTCGGCCGGATCCGGCAGCACCATCACCCAGCGGCCGTCGGTCTCCACCACGCGCACACCGTCCGTGGTGTCCACGAAGCGGTCTCCGGCCGCTTCGACCACCCGCCGCATCACAAGCCCCTTGACGGCCCACGGGGTCGCCAGGTCCCGCTTCAGGACGTGCGCCCGCGGGATCCGCGCGTCGATCTGGCTGAGCGTGAGCTGCGTCCGCGCCACCAACCCGATGAGCCGTACGAAGGCCGCGGTGGCGTCGTACACGCTGCTGAACTCGGGGACGATGAAGCCGCCCTTGCCGTCGCCACCGAAGATCGTCCCTTCCTCACCGCCCACGCGAGTGAGGTCGTCCGGAGAGGTGGTCGTCCACTCGACCTGCGTCCCGTGGTACGCCGCCACCTGCTCGGCGATCCGGGTCGTGGTCACCGGCAGCGCGACCCTGCCACTGCGCCGCTCGGCGGCGACCAGGTCCAGCATCACGAGCAGCGCCCGGTCGTCCTCGATGATGCGCCCCTTCTCGTCGACGAGCGACAGCCGCTCACCGACCGGGTCGAACCGCACACCGAACGCGGCACCCGAGGACGCCACGATCTCCCCGAGACGCACCATCCCCGACCGCCGCATGTCGGCCGTCTCCGTCGGCCTGGTCTCGTCGAGACCGGGGTTGATCGTCAGCGAGTCGACACCGAGCTTCCCGAGCAGGCTCGGCAGCACGAGCCCCGCGCTGCCGTTGGACGCGTCCACGACCACCTTCAGCCCGGAGTCCGCGATTCCGGTGGTGTCGACGTTGCGCAGCAGCGACCCGGTGTACGAGTCGAAGACGCTGGCCGGGAAGTGCAGATCACCGATCTCGCCGGGGAAGGCACGCCGGTACTCCTGCCGCGCGAACACCCGGTCCAGCTTCCGCTGACTGCCCTGCGAGAGGTCGGCGCCCTGGCCGTCGAAGAACATGATGTCGACGGAATCCGTCACCCCGGGCGTGGTCCGGATCATGATCCCGCCGGCGCTGCCCCGCGCGGTCTGCTGCCGGGCCACGGGCAGGGGCACGTTCTCCAGGTCCCGCACATCGATGGCGCTGGCCTGCAACGCGGAGATCACCGCCCGCTTCAGGGCGCGAGCACCACGCGAGTGGTCACGGGCCGTGGTGACGGTCGAGCCCTTCTTCAGGGTCGTCGCATACGCACCGGCCAGCCGTACGGCCAGCTCGGGCGTGATCTCCACGTTCAGGATTCCGGACACGCCTCGGGCACCGAAGAGGTGCGCCTGGCCCCTGGATTCCCAGATCACCGACGTGTTGACGAAGGCACCGGCCTCGATGGTCTTGAACGGATAAACCCGCACATTACCCTGAACGATCGATTCCTCGCCGATCAGACATTCGTCACCGATGACCGCCCCGTCCTCGATCCGCGCCGCACGCATGATGTCGGTGTTCTTCCCGACCACGCAGCCACGCAGATTGCTGTGCGGCCCCACGTAGACGTTGTCGTGAACGACGGCCTTGTGGAGGAAAGCGCCACTCTTGACGACCACGTTGGAGCCCACGACGGTGTGCTCACGGATTTCGGCACCGGCCTCGACCTTGGCGTAGTCCCCGATGTAGACGGGCCCGCGGAGCACGGCGTCGGGATGGACCTCGGCCCCCTCGGCGACCCACACTCCCGCGGAGATCTCGAACCCGTCGATGTCAACGTCGACCTTGCCCTCCAGGACGTCGGCCTGCGCCTTCACATAGCTCTCGTGGGTGCCGACGTCCTCCCAGTACCCCTCGGCCACATAGCCGTAGATGGGCTTGCCTTCCTTCATCAGCTGCGGGAAGACATCGCCGGACCAGTCGACGGGCACATCGGGCTCGACATAGTCGAAGACCTCGGGCTCCATCACGTAGATACCGGTGTTCACGGTGTCGGAGAAGACCTGGCCCCAGGTGGGCTTCTCGAGGAAGCGCTCCACCTTGCCTTCCTCGTCGACAATGGTGATGCCGAATTCCAGCGGATTGGGCACGCGCGTCAGACAGACCGTGACCAGCGCGCCCTTTTCCTTGTGGAAATTGATCAGCTCGGTGAGGTCGAAATCCGTGAGGGCGTCACCGGAGATGACAAGGAAGGCATCGTCCTTCAACGCCTCTTCGGCGTTCTTGACGCTTCCGGCAGTACCGAGTGGCTTCTCCTCATTGGCATAGGTCAGCTCCATACCGAGCTCTTCGCCGTCACCGAAGTAGTTCTTGACGAGCGAGGCCAGGAACTGGACAGTTACGACTGTTTCGTTGAGCCCATGCCTTTTGAGCAGCCGCAGAACGTGCTCCATGATCGGGCGGTTGGCCACGGGCAGGAGCGGCTTGGGCATGCTCGAGGTCATGGGGCGAAGGCGCGTGCCTTCGCCTCCGGCCATCACGACGGCCTTCATGTCGGAAGCGTCCTCCTCTAAGAGACGACGGTCTAGCCGACTTCATCCGCCAGGATTGTCCCGCACTTTTCGACCACAGGCCATCGGGGCCGACACGGCCGGACCAATCCAAGAGCGTTCAATCGGCCATGGCGTCCGCACGGACCAGACGGCGGACTTGTACCACGTAGAGGACTCCTGCCCACCAGTACAGCGTTGTACCCCATCCGGCGAACGCCCATCCGAAAATGGCAGCCAGTGACGAGATCCATCCGCTTCCGTCGCTGAGCAGGAGCAGCGGGAAGGCATACATCAAGTTGAAGGTGGCGGCCTTGCCCAGGAAGTTCACCTGGGGCGGCGGATAGCCGTGCCGGCGGAGGATGCCCACCATCACCAGCAGAACCAGCTCCCGCGCCAGAAGTGCAGCGGTCAACCAGAGAGGCAGAATCTCGCGCCAGGTGAGGCCGACCAGAGTCGAGAGAATGTAGAGCCGGTCGGCCGCGGGGTCGAGAAGCCGGCCAAGGCTGCTGATCTGGTTCCAGCGCCGCGCGAGCTTGCCGTCCAGGTAATCACTGACGCCGCTGAGGGCCAGGACCAGAAGGGCCCACCCGTCACTCTTGGGCCCACCGAACTCAGGCCGCAGAATCAGCCACAGGAAGAGCGGCACGCCGACGAGCCGCGCCATGCTGAGGATGTTCGGGATGGTGAGCACACGGTCCGTCTGGACGCGAGTCTCCTGAACCTCCACCCGGGGGCCTCCTGTGGGAAACGTGCCGACGATGCCCCTGACCTTACCTCAACGCAAAAAAGCTCTGGCTCTCGGGCTGTGTACCCAAGAGCCAGAGCTCTAAAAGGAGTTCGGCGGCGTCCTACTCTCCCACAGGGTCCCCCCTGCAGTACCATCGGCGCTGTAAGGCTTAGCTTCCGGGTTCGGAATGTAACCGGGCGTTTCCCCTACGCTATAACCACCGAAACACTATGAAACAGACAACCGTCCGCATATTCCAGCGGGGCTGTTCGTGGTTTCAGAACCAACACAGTGGACGCGAGCAACTGAGGACAAGCCCTCGGCCTATTAGTACCGGTCAACTCCACACGTTACCGTGCTTCCATATCCGGCCTATCAACCCAGTCGTCTACTGGGAGCCTTACCCCATCAAGTGGGTGGGAGTCCTCATCTCGAAGCAGGCTTCCCGCTTAGATGCTTTCAGCGGTTATCCCTCCCGAACGTAGCCAACCAGCCATGCCCTTGGCAGAACAACTGGCACACCAGAGGTTCGTCCGTCCCGGTCCTCTCGTACTAGGGACAGCCCTTCTCAAGACTCCTACGCGCACAGCGGATAGGGACCGAACTGTCTCACGACGTTCTAAACCCAGCTCGCGTACCGCTTTAATGGGCGAACAGCCCAACCCTTGGGACCGACTCCAGCCCCAGGATGCGACGAGCCGACATCGAGGTGCCAAACCATCCCGTCGATATGGACTCTTGGGGAAGATCAGCCTGTTATCCCCGGGGTACCTTTTATCCGTTGAGCGACGGCGCTTCCACAAGCCACCGCCGGATCACTAGTCCCGACTTTCGTCCCTGCTCGACCCGTCGGTCTCACAGTCAAGCTCCCTTGTGCACTTACACTCAACACCTGATTGCCAACCAGGCTGAGGGAACCTTTGGGCGCCTCCGTTACCCTTTAGGAGGCAACCGCCCCAGTTAAACTACCCATCAGACACTGTCCCTGATCCGGATCACGGACCCAGGTTAGACATCCAGCACGACCAGACTGGTATTTCAACGACGACTCCACACTGACTGGCGTCAGCGCTTCACAGTCTCCCAGCTATCCTACACAAGCCGAACCGAACACCAATATCAAACTGTAGTAAAGGTCCCGGGGTCTTTCCGTCCTGCTGCGCGAAACGAGCATCTTTACTCGTAGTGCAATTTCACCGGGCCTATGGTTGAGACAGTCGAGAAGTCGTTACGCCATTCGTGCAGGTCGGAACTTACCCGACAAGGAATTTCGCTACCTTAGGATGGTTATAGTTACCACCGCCGTTTACTGGCGCTTAAGTTCTCAGCTTCGCCCAGACGAATCTGAGCTAACCGGTCCCCTTAACGTTCCAGCACCGGGCAGGCGTCAGTCCGTATACATCGCCTTACGGCTTCGCACGGACCTGTGTTTTTAGTAAACAGTCGCTTCTCGCTGGTCTCTGCGGCCACCCCCAGCTCAGACCGTAAAGATCATCACCAGGAATGGCCCCCCTTCTCCCGAAGTTACGGGGGCATTTTGCCGAGTTCCTTAACCATAGTTCACCCGAACGCCTCGGTATTCTCTACCTGACCACCTGAGTCGGTTTAGGGTACGGGCCGCCATGAAACTCGCTAGAGGCTTTTCTCGACAGCATAGGATCATCCACTTCACCACAATCGGCTCGGCATCAGGTCTCAGCCACAAGGTGTGCGGATTTACCTACACACCGGCCTACACCCTTACCCCGGGACAACCACCGCCCGGGATGGACTACCTTCCTGCGTCACCCCATCACTCACCTACTAACCGCTTGGTTCAGCGGCTCCACCACTCCGTGCTTGTCCGAAGACGCACACGGCGGTTTCACGGCCTTAGCATCACGATGCTCGATGTTTGACGCTTCACAGCGGGTACCGGAATATCAACCGGTTATCCATCGACTACGCCTGTCGGCCTCGCCTTAGGTCCCGACTTACCCTGGGCAGATCAGCTTGACCCAGGAACCCTTAGTCAATCGGCGCACACGTTTCTCACGTGTGAATCGCTACTCATGCCTGCATTCTCACTCGTCAACCGTCCACAACTACCTTCCGGTGCTGCTTCACCCGGCAGACGACGCTCCCCTACCCATCACAGCCGGCGTTGGCCGTTATGCTGCAATGACACGACTTCGGCGGTACGCTTGAGCCCCGCTACATTGTCGGCGCGGAATCACTAGACCAGTGAGCTATTACGCACTCTTTCAAGGGTGGCTGCTTCTAAGCCAACCTCCTGGTTGTCTCTGCGACTCCACATCCTTTCCCACTTAGCGTACGCTTAGGGGCCTTAGTCGATGCTCTGGGCTGTTTCCCTCTCGACCATGGAGCTTATCCCCCACAGTCTCACTGCCGCGCTCTCACTTACCGGCATTCGGAGTTTGGCTAAGGTCAGTAACCCGGTAGGGCCCATCGCCTATCCAGTGCTCTACCTCCGGCAAGAAACACACGACGCTGCACCTAAATGCATTTCGGGGAGAACCAGCTATCACGGAGTTTGATTGGCCTTTCACCCCTAACCACAGGTCATCCCCCAGGTTTTCAACCCTGGTGGGTTCGGTCCTCCACGAAGTCTTACCTCCGCTTCAACCTGCCCATGGCTAGATCACTCCGCTTCGGGTCTTGAGCGTGCTACTAAGTCGCCCTATTCGGACTCGCTTTCGCTACGGCTACCCCACCCGGGTTAACCTCGCAACACACCGCAAACTCGCAGGCTCATTCTTCAAAAGGCACGCAGTCACGAGAACAAGGCAAGCCTTGCTCCGACGCTCCCACGGCTTGTAGGCACACGGTTTCAGGTACTATTTCACTCCCCTCCCGGGGTACTTTTCACCATTCCCTCACGGTACTATCCGCTATCGGTCACCAGGGAATATTTAGGCTTAGCGGGTGGTCCCGCCAGATTCACACGGGATTTCTCGGGCCCCGTGCTACTTGGGTGTCTCTCAAACGAGCCGCTGACGTTTCGACTACGGGGGTCTTACCCTCTACGCCGGACCTTTCGCATGTCCTTCGCCTACATCAACGGTTTCTGACTCGTCCTGTCGCCGGCAGACAACAGAAGAGAGATCCCACAACCCCCACGACGCAACCCCTGCCGGGTCTCACACGCCGAAGGTTTAGCCTCATCCGGTTTCGCTCGCCACTACTCCCGGAATCACGGTTGTTTTCTCTTCCTGCGGGTACTGAGATGTTTCACTTCCCCGCGTTCCCTCCACACTGCCTATGTGTTCAGCAGCGGGTGACAGCCCATGACGACTGCCGGGTTTCCCCATTCGGACACCCCCGGATCAAAGCCTGGTTGACGACTCCCCGGGGCCTATCGTGGCCTCCCACGTCCTTCATCGGTTCCTGGTGCCAAGGCATCCACCGTGCGCCCTTAAAAACTTGGCCACAGATGCTCGCGTCCACTGTGCAGTTCTCAAACAACGACCAGCCACCCATCACCCCCGGGACAACCCGGAGTTCACTGGGGCCGGCGACTGAGGAAAATCCATTCCCTCAGACACCCAACAGCGTGCCCGACACGATCAGTTGACCAGATCAGCGTTCCACGCTCCGAAGAGCAGTACTAGCGCCTGATCCATCCTGGACCGTGCCGAGTAGTCAACGTTCCACCCATGAGCAACCAGCGCGAGACATTCGCTCGCGTTCTGGCGTCTGGACCCCCGGAGGGGCCAGGTGCTCCTTAGAAAGGAGGTGATCCAGCCGCACCTTCCGGTACGGCTACCTTGTTACGACTTCGTCCCAATCGCCAGTCCCACCTTCGACAGCTCCCTCCCACAAGGGGTTGGGCCACCGGCTTCGGGTGTTACCGACTTTCGTGACGTGACGGGCGGTGTGTACAAGGCCCGGGAACGTATTCACCGCAGCAATGCTGATCTGCGATTACTAGCGACTCCGACTTCATGGGGTCGAGTTGCAGACCCCAATCCGAACTGAGACCGGCTTTTTGAGATTCGCTCCACCTCGCGGTATCGCAGCTCATTGTACCGGCCATTGTAGCACGTGTGCAGCCCAAGACATAAGGGGCATGATGACTTGACGTCGTCCCCACCTTCCTCCGAGTTGACCCCGGCGGTCTCCCGTGAGTCCCCAGCACCACAAGGGCCTGCTGGCAACACGGGACAAGGGTTGCGCTCGTTGCGGGACTTAACCCAACATCTCACGACACGAGCTGACGACAGCCATGCACCACCTGTACACCGACCACAAGGGGGACCCTGTCTCCAGGGTTTTCCGGTGTATGTCAAGCCTTGGTAAGGTTCTTCGCGTTGCGTCGAATTAAGCCACATGCTCCGCCGCTTGTGCGGGCCCCCGTCAATTCCTTTGAGTTTTAGCCTTGCGGCCGTACTCCCCAGGCGGGGCACTTAATGCGTTAGCTGCGGCACGGACAACGTGGAATGTTGCCCACACCTAGTGCCCACCGTTTACGGCGTGGACTACCAGGGTATCTAATCCTGTTCGCTCCCCACGCTTTCGCTCCTCAGCGTCAGTATCGGCCCAGAGATCCGCCTTCGCCACCGGTGTTCCTCCTGATATCTGCGCATTTCACCGCTACACCAGGAATTCCGATCTCCCCTACCGAACTCTAGCCTGCCCGTATCGACTGCAGACCCGGGGTTAAGCCCCGGGCTTTCACAACCGACGCGACAAGCCGCCTACGAGCTCTTTACGCCCAATAATTCCGGACAACGCTCGCGCCCTACGTATTACCGCGGCTGCTGGCACGTAGTTAGCCGGCGCTTCTTCTGCAGGTACCGTCACTTTCGCTTCTTCCCTGCTGAAAGAGGTTTACAACCCGAAGGCCGTCATCCCTCACGCGGCGTCGCTGCATCAGGCTTGCGCCCATTGTGCAATATTCCCCACTGCTGCCTCCCGTAGGAGTCTGGGCCGTGTCTCAGTCCCAGTGTGGCCGGTCGCCCTCTCAGGCCGGCTACCCGTCGTCGCCTTGGTGAGCCATTACCTCACCAACAAGCTGATAGGCCGCGGGCTCATCCTGCACCGCCGGAGCTTTCGAACATCACAGATGCCTGCGATGGTCAGTATCCGGTATTAGACCCCGTTTCCAGGGCTTGTCCCAGAGTGCAGGGCAGATTGCCCACGTGTTACTCACCCGTTCGCCACTAATCCCCACCGAAGTGGTTCATCGTTCGACTTGCATGTGTTAAGCACGCCGCCAGCGTTCGTCCTGAGCCAGGATCAAACTCTCCGTGAATGCTTTTCACGGGAGCGGAACAGTCGGAGGAATGATCCGACCGTTCACAGCGTCCTCGCTGTGTATTTCAAAGGAACCTCGCCCCAGCAGATGCTGGAGACGGGGTATCAACATATCTGGCGTTGACTTTTGGCACGCTGTTGAGTTCTCAAGGAACGGACGCTTCCTTTGTACTCACCCGAGAGACTCTCTCGCGGCTTTCCTCCGGGCGCTTCCCTTCGGTGTTCCCAACTCTATCAGCGTTTTTCCGTCTCTCTGACCACCGTCCTGCAGGCATGCAGAAGATGACCCCGAGATAGGATCTGACAAGTTGGGTGCTGCCGGGCCAGGACACAGGCTTGCGTCGCTCAGCCCCAAGCAGGAGTACGACTGTACACGCAGCCTCAGAGTGGGTGCAAATCGATTTGCGGTATGGTCTAGACCACCCTGGAGTGCCCGCACGGAACCGGCACTTCACGTGACATACCCTGCTGAACAGTGTGCCGCCCGGTACCGACAGGGACGGCCCATATCGATCTCCACCCCTGGGAGGCTTCCCATGACCACCGTGACGTCCCCGCTCGCAGGACGCGCCATCGGACTGGCAGCCGTGCCGGATCCGGTCTTCTCCGGGGCCATGGTCGGCCCGGGCACAGCGATCGACCCCGTACGTGAGCCCTCCGAGGCCGTCTCCCCGTGGACGGCGTCATCGTCTCCCTGCACCCGCACGCGTTCGTCGTCGTCGACGAGAACGGGCACGGCGTGCTCACCCACCTCGGTATCGACACCGTGCAGCTCAATGGCGAGGGTTTCGAGCTGCTCGTGAACAAGGGCGACACCGTCAGGCGAGGTCAGGGCATCGTGCGCTGGAACCCGGCCGCCGTCGAGGCCGCCGGCAAGTCCGCGATCTGCCCGGTCGTGGCACTCGAAGCCACGGCCGAAGCTCTCTCCGATCTGCGCGAAGACGGCGATGTGAAGGCCGGTGACAGTCTCTTCCTCTGGAAGTGACGTCAGTGCCGTCCTGTGACGGCGAGTAGGACAACCAATCGGCGGCGGGAGTCGCCGCACTATCGGAGACGGGTGAGATGGAGACAACGCTGCGAGGCGTCGGTGTGAGCCACGGTGTGGCGATCGGCGAGGTTCGGCATATGGGAACGGCGGTGCTGGAGCCGCCCGCGAAGCAGATACCGGCTGACGAGGCGGAGCGCGAACAGGGGCGCGCCCGCAAGGCCGTGGAGGCTGTTGCGGCCGACCTGATGGCGCGCGGCAACCTGGCGGGTGGCGAAGCGCAGGCGGTGCTCGAGGCGCAGGCCATGATGGCCCAGGATCCCGAGCTGATGGCCGATGTGGAGCGGCGGATCGCCGTCGGCAGCACGGCCGAGCGCGGGGTGTACGACGCGTTCGCCGCGTACCGCGAGCTGCTGGCGGGTGCCGGTGAGTACCTGGCCGGTCGCGTTGCCGACCTCGACGACGTGCGGAACCGGATCGTCGCCCGTCTGCTCGGGGTGCCGATGCCGGGAGTTCCGGACAGTGACGAGCCCTACGTCCTTGTCGCCCGGGATCTGGCACCTGCCGACACCGCGCTGCTGGATCCGACTCTGGTGCTCGGCTTCGTCACCGAGGAGGGCGGTCCGACGAGCCACAGTGCGATTCTGGCGCGAGCGCTCGGTGTGCCTGCCGTGGTGGCGCTGCCGGGTGCCGGTGAGCTCGCCGAGGGCACGATGATCGCCGTCGACGGCAGCACAGGCGAGATCTTCGTGGACCCGAGCGACGAGAAGAAGGCCGAGCTCGAGGCGGCGGCTGCCGAGCGCAAGGCGGCGCTGGCCGCCGCGAGCGGGCCGGGTGCCACCGCGGACGGGCACAAGGTGCCGTTGCTCGCCAACATCGGTGGGCCCGCGGATGTGGCTGCCGCTGTCGAGGCCGGTGCCGAGGGCGTCGGTCTCTTCCGTACCGAGTTCCTCTTCCTTGACGACAGCAAGCAGGCGCCGTCCGAGGAGAAGCAGGTCGCGGCGTACCGACAGGTGCTCGAGGCGTTCCCCGAGGGGCGTGTCGTGGTGCGCGTGCTGGACGCGGGCGCTGACAAGCCGCTCGACTTCCTCACGCCGGGCGACGAGCCGAACCCGGCGCTCGGCGTGCGGGGGCTGCGGACCCTGCTCGACCACCCGGAGGTTCTGCGCACCCAGCTGACGGCGCTCGCGAAGGCCGCGGAAGGGCTGCCGGTCTATCTCGAGGTCATGGCCCCGATGGTGGCGGACCGTACGGACGCCCGGGCCTTCGCGGACGCGTGCCGTGAGGCTGGGCTGCGGGCCAAGTTCGGCGCCATGGTCGAGATACCGTCGGCCGCGCTGCGGGCACGCTCGATCCTCCAGGAGGTCGAGTTTCTGTCGCTGGGGACGAACGACCTCGCCCAGTACACCTTCGCCGCCGACCGTCAGGTGGGCGCGGTCTCCCGGCTGCAGGATCCGTGGCAGCCCGCGCTGCTCGACCTGGTGGCGCTGTCCGCCGAGGCGGCGAAGGCCGAGGGCAAGAGCTGTGGTGTCTGTGGTGAGGCCGCGTCCGATCCGCTGCTCGCGTGTGTGCTGGCTGGTCTGGGCGTCACCTCTCTCTCGATGGGTGCGGCGTCGATCCCCTATGTCCGGGCGACGCTGGCGAAGTACACGCTGGCGCAGTGCGAGCGTGCCGCTGCGGCGGCGCGGGCGTCGGACAGTGCCGAGGACGCGCGGAGCGCGGCGCAGGCGGTGTTGTCGGGCGAGTAGGCCGGGTGTGGCCGGCTGATGGCTGCCCGGGAGGGGCGTTCCACCGCGGTGGAACGCCCCTCCCGCGTTTCAGTGGTCGTGCCCGTGTGCGGGTTTTTCCTCCCCGAGCTCCGGTGGCTCGCAGTAGTCGACATTGGATTCCGGTGCGATGAGGTCTCCGGATTCGATGTCGGTGCAGTAGGCGTCGAAGACCTCTCCCGCGGTGAGAGGTTCGAGTCCGTAGGAGCGCAGGCGCCAGCCGTAGATGCGGTCCGGCGTGTCCGGGGCGCTGGTGCGGATGACGAGTCCGCCGGGGCTTTCGGTGGCCAGGCCGAGGGCCAGGACCGTGGTGAACTCGAGGGCTTCGGTCTCGTCGAGTTGCAGGGCGCCGTCGGTGTCGGTGGCGTGCAGGGCGGCGATGAGGGTCTCGGGCGGTCCGGTGACGCTGCAGACGAGGTGCCGGTTGCCGGGTGGGGCCGTGTCGAGGATGCGGACCAGGAGGTCCGAGGCACGGTCGAAGGCGGCGCGTCCGATGTCCTCGCCGCAGGAGGTGCAGGGGCCCAGGCGGGCGAGGAGTGTGGTCGCGTACTCCCAGGTGGCTTGTCGGACGGCTTCGTCCACGAGGACCGGGAGGAGGTCGGCCAGTGGCCGGCCGTCGTAGGGGAGGGTCGGGCCGGTGACCGCGAGGTGTGCCGTGAAGCGTGTGCGGCTGGACGGGTTGTCGGGGTCCAGGTCCCTTCGTGTGCAGAACTCGGCGTACTCCTCGGGGTCGAAGAGGGCGATCGTGGTGTGGCTGCCTTGCAGGGCGCGGGTCCTGAGGAGGCCTTCCACATGCTTGAGGTAGGCCTCGTGGTCGTCGAAGGTGAAGCTGCGGTAGCGCCGCATGGCCCGGAAGTCGTGCTCGTCGGTCAGCAGGCCGATGGTTCCGGCGATCTCGCGGCGCAGGACGCGTCGCATGGTCCGGCTGTCGGTGTGCGCCATTGTTTCCCCCTGTGCGCAGTCGATCAATGCTCACTCACAGTAATCGGAGGCACTGACAATGAGGGCACAGCGGGGTGATCGCGCACTCGAACGTAGGCGGGAGGAGCAGGTCACAGCAGCGGGCCTGCTGTGACCCGCGCACGGGGCCGAGGTGACGGGGAGTGTTTCAGGCGCGTTTGCGGGCGAGGTCCTCGTAGAAGGTCAGCAGGTCGAGGTTGTCGATGGAGCCCGGGTTGACCGCCTTCTCCAGGGGGGTGCCTTGGAGGAGGCGTTTGACCGGGACCTCGATGCGTTTGCCGGTGAGGGTGTGCGGGACGCCGGGTACTTCGATGATCTCGTCGGGGATGTGGCGGGGTGACAGTTGCTCGCGGATGGTCTGCTTGATGCGGTTGAGCAGGGCCTCGTCGAGAGTGGCTCCGGGGGCCAGGTGCACGAAGAGGGGCATCCAGTAGCCGCCGTCGGGCTGTTCGATGCCGATGACGAGGGACTCCCTGATTTCGGGGAGGCGCTCCACGGCTTCGTAGATGTCGGAGGATCCCATGCGGACGCCCTGGCGGTTGAGGGTTGAGTCGGAGCGGCCGTGGATGACGACGGATCCGCGGGAGGTGACGGTGATCCAGTCGCCGTGCCGCCACACGCCGGGGTACGTGTCGAAGTAGCTGTCGTGGTAGCGGCTGCCGTCGGGGTCGTTCCAGAAGTGGATGGGCATCGACGGCATGGGGTTGGTGACCACGAGCTCGCCGACCTCGTCGATCAGGGGGTTGCCGCTCGGGTCCCAGGACTGCAGGTCGGTGCCGAGGCAGGGGGCCTGGAGCTCGCCGACGTGGACCGGCAGGGTCGGTACGGCGCCGGCGAAGCAGGAGCACACGTCCGTGCCGCCGCTGACGGAGGCGATCCAGAGGTCGTCGCGGACCTCGTCGTGGAGCCAGCGGAAGCCGTCGGGCGGCAGGGGTGAGCCGGTGGTGGCGACGCACTGGACGGAGGAGAGGTCGAAGTCGCGGGAGGGGTGCACGTCTGCTTTGCGGCAGGCCATGACGTAGGCGGCCGAGGTGCCGTAGAGGGTGGCCCGGGTGCGTTCGGCGATGCGCCACTGGGCGCCGGTGTCCGGGTAGCCGGGGCTGCCGTCGTAGAGGACGATCGTGGTGCCGGTGAGCAGGCCGGAGACGAGGAAGTTCCACATCATCCAGCCGGTCGAGGTGTACCAGAAGAAGCGGTCGTCGGGGCCCAGGTCGCAGTGCAGGCCGATTTGCTTGAGGTGCTCGACGAGGATGCCGCCCTGGGACTGGACGATGGCCTTGGGCAGGCCGGTCGTGCCGGAGGAGTAGAGCACCCAGAGGGGGTGGTCGAAGGGACCTGTTCGAAGACGGGGGCCGTGTCGGCGGAGGTGAGGGCCGACCAGTCCAGGGCGCCCTCGGGGCATCGGTGCCGAGGAGGGGGATGTGGACCACGGCGCGCAGGGTGGGCAGTTCGCGGCGCAGTTGGGCGACGATTTCGCGGCGGTCGTGCTCCTTGCCGCCGTAGCGGTAGCCGTCGACCGTGAACAGGACGACGGGTTCGACCTGCTGGAAGCGGTCGAGGACGCTGCGGGCACCGAAGTCGGGTGCGCAGGAGGTCCAGACGCCGCCCACGGCGGCTGTGGCGAGGAGGGCGATCACAGCCTGTGGGATGTTGGGGAGGTAGCCGCTGACGCGGTCGCCCGGGCGTACGCCGAGGGCGCGCAGTTCGGCGGCGAGGGAGCCGACCTGGCGGCGCAGCTCGGCCCAGGTGACGGGGCGTGGCTCGTGTGTCTCGTCGACGTGCAGGAGGGCCGGTTCGTCCGCGCGGGTGTCGGCTGCGCGCAGGGCGTGTTCGGCGTAGTTGAGGGTCGCTCCGGGGAACCACTGGGCACCCGGCATCGCTCGGTCGCCGAGCACGCGCGCGTAGGGGGTCGAGAAGCGGACGTCGAACCATTCCGTGAGGGCTTTCCAGAAGGTGTCCAGCTCGGCGTTCGACCAGCGCTGGAGTGCCGCGTAGCCGCCCTCGGCGGGGGCGCCGTGGTGCTCGGCGGCCCAGGTCTGGAACCTGGTGATCCGTGCCCGGGCGATGCGCTCGGGTCGGGCTGCCAGAGCGGCTGGGGACTATCGGTCGACATGGTCGGCTCCCGGACTGTGCGCGTCGTGTGCGTCCTCCGCGCACGTGCTGGGGTGTGCGCGTGGCGCGGCTGGCACGGACAATGCCATGTGATCGACTTCGGCACCAGGGTGCGCCCCACATAGTCCGTGTCGTGAAGATGTGGTCCTGACACGGGTGAACGGCAGTTGAACGACACCCGTGCGCGGGACGGTCAGTGGCAGGGTGAACAGCATGAACGGTCGTGACCTGGTGCGTTCGGTGAAAGCGGTGGGCTCGGTGGGGGCGGCACAGGGTGTGCGTACCGTACGAGCAGCGTGGCGCAGGCGGCGGGCCGACGCCACCGGCCTGCCGGCGCGGGGGGCGGAGCGTGCGCGGGTGCCCGGGCCGGTGCAGGAGGTGGAGCCGGGTCCGGGTGGCGGGGTCGTCCGGTTCAGCCGGTCGGAGCTGCGGATCCTGGTGGCCGGGAGCGGGGCTGTCTTCTGGGGCTGGGACGGGGCGGAGCCCGAGCCGTCGTACGCGCTGGCCGGGCGTTGTCCGGAGGCGGATCCCCGGGCGGTGCTGGAGCCGGACAAGGACGGCGGCTGGCGGGTGGTGGCCGAGCGGGTGACGGTCGTGGTCTCGCGGCATGGCGCGGTGGAGGTGCGTACTCCTGGTGGCGTGACGCTGCGTCGTGATCTGCCGCCGCGGTGGTGGGAGCCGGTCGGTGGCGGCCCGGCGCGGTGGATGCAGCGGTCGGAGGTGGCTGCCGACGCGCGGTTCTTCGGACTCGGCGGGCGTGCCGCGGGGCCTCGGCTGCCGGACGGGACGTACCGGTTGTGGAACACCGACCCCGGTTACGCCTTCGCACCGGGTGACGACCCTCTGTACATCACGATGCCGGTGCAGATGGTGGTGGCCGACGGAGGTACGCATCTG
Source organism: Streptomyces tuirus (assembly GCA_018195615.1). GTDB lineage: Bacteria > Actinomycetota > Actinomycetes > Streptomycetales > Streptomycetaceae > Streptomyces > Streptomyces tuirus_A. The sequence continues at coordinate 1,641,922 of JAGTPG010000002.1, forward strand.
GCGTTCCACGACAGTTCGTGGGACGGCACGGTGACGCTGCGGGAGGGTGAGGAGGGCGCGGGTTCCGGGCACGACCGGCCCGGGACGAGCGAGCTGCGGATGGACGGCGGTCCGCTGCGCTGCTGGGTGATGGTCGGCACCCCCCGCGCGTGTTGTTCGCCTGGGCGTCGCTCACCGGGGCGCCCGCGCTGCCGCCCGCGTGGGCGCTGGGCCATCACCACGCGCGGTGGGGGTTCGGCAGTGAGCAGGAGGTGCGGCGGGTCGTCGCGGGTTATCTGGAGCACGGTCTGCCGCTCGACGCCGTGCACCTGGACATCGACCACTTCGACGAGCATCAGGTGTTCACGGTCGATCAGGACCGTTTCGGGAAGCTGCCCGTGCTGGCCGAGGAGCTCCGGCGGGACGGCATTCGGCTGGTGTCGATCGTCGACCCGGCCGTGAAGGCCCTGCCCGGCAATGCCGTGTACGACGGCGGGACGGCCGGGACGCGTTCGTGCGGGACGCCTCGGGGCAGGTCGTGCGAGGGGTCGTGTGGCCCGGTGAGGCGGTGTTTCCCGATTTCACGCACGCGCGCGTGCGTGACTGGTGGGGCGGCCTCTATGAGGAGCGGCTCGGGCAGGGGTTCTCCGGGTTCTGGCACGACATGAACGAGCCGACGTCGTTCACCGCCTTCGGGGAGTCGACGCTGCCGCGTTCGGCGCGGCACTCCTTGGAGGGGCGGGGCGGTGACCATCGTGAGGCGCACAACGTGTACGCGCTGTGCATGGCCAGTGCGGGCTTCGAAGGGTTGCGGAGGCTTGCTCCCCAGGAGCGGCCGTTTTTGTTCTCCCGCTCCGGGTGGGCCGGCATGCAGCGCTACGGCGGGACGTGGTCGGGGACGTGGCGACCGGCTGGCCGGGACTGCGGGCGTCCTTGTCGCTGGTGATGGGGCTCGGGCTGTGCGGCGTGCCCTACTCGGGGCCGGATGTCGGAGGCTTCGACGGGGATCCGTCGCCGGAACTGTTTCTGCGGTGGTTCCAGCTGGGCGCGTATCTGCCGCTGTTCCGTACGCACGCGAGTCTGCGGGCGGGGCGCCGGGAGCCGTGGGAGTTCGGCCCCGAGGTGTTGGAGCACGCGCGCGTGGCACTGGTCGAACGCCGGCGGTTGCTGCCGTACTTCGTGACGCTGGCGCATCTGGCGCGGCGTACGGAGCGCCCTATGTGCGGCCCCTGTGGTGGTCGGCGCCGGAGGAGCGGGCGCTGCGCGACTGCGAGGACGCCTTCCTGCTGGGTGACAGCCTGCTGGTGGCGCCGGTGGTGGACCCGGGCGCCGACCGGCGTGCCGTGCAGCTGCCGCGGGGGCGCTGGTACGACACGGTGACGGAGCGGGCGTACGAGGGGCCGGCGCAGGTGCTCGTCGACGCGCCGCTGTCGCGGATCCCGGTGTTCGCACGCGCGGGGGCGGTGATTCCCGTTCGTGCGGAGGACGGCGGGCTCGAACTGGAGGTGTGGGCGCCCGCCCCGGGACGGACCGGGGGCGGGCTGGTCGTACCGGACGGGGGCGAGGGGTGGGACGAGCCGGAGATCGAGCGCTACACCGTCCGGTGGGCGGGCTCGTGGGTGGTCGTCGAGCGGGAGGGTGAGGACGGCGGGGCCGAGCCGACCCACCCGGTGCGCGTGCGGGGGGCCGGGCAGCGCTGAGCTCAGATGTACCGGCCCTCGAACCAGGCCCGTGCGGCCACGGTGTGCAGGGGGAAGGCGAGCTCCTCCGCCCTGCGCAGGAGGTGCCAGCCCTCCGTCTCGTCCGTGGCGGCGGAGGGCGGCAGGCTTTCGACCGGACGTTCCGGGAGGAGACCGAACAGCAGGAGGTGTCCGTCGGGCGAGCTCATCGCGTCGACGAGGCGCACGTCACGGGCGGCCGCGTCGATGCCGGTCTCCTCCTTGAGTTCGCGTACGACGGCCTGCCGCCACTCCTCCCGGTCGTCGATGTAGCCGCCGGGCAGGGCCGTTCCCCCGCGCGCGGGAGCGACGGTTCGGGTGATGACGACCAGGGCGGTGCCCTTGGTGTCGTACACGGGCTGGAGGGCCACCGCGACCGGGAGTGGGTTGCGGTAGGCCACGGCGCCGCACGCCGGGCAGGTGCGGGGCCAGCCGGAGACGCCCTCTCCGTAGGGCGCGCCGCAGCTCGAACAGTGGGAGTCCGGCGCGGAGTTGGCAGTGGAGTGCTGAGTTTCGGACACGCGGCGGACTGTAGCCGATCACTGAAAGGGCGTCTCGGGCAGGCAGCTCAGTGGTGGCTGGTGAGCGACTTCCGGGACACGGGGAAGTCGAAGTAGGTGTCCGGGTAGGGCTCGGGCTTGTAGGTGTAGTGCCACCACTCCTCCGCCAGGTTCACGAAGCCGAGGCCTTCGAGGGTGCTCTTGAGCAGCAGCCGGTTGGCGCGCTGTTCGCCCTGGATGCGCGGGTCGAGGGTGTGCGAGAGGGTGTCGAAGCAGTCGAAGCCGGTCCCCATGTCGACGGAGTTGTCGGGGAACCGCTCGTCCTTGGGCGCGAAGCAGGGCACGAGGGGCTCGCCGGGGTGGTACGGCCGGGTCGGCTTGGCGGGAAGTCTCACGAGGGTGAGGTCCAGGGTGGATCCGCGGCTGTGGCCGGACTTCTCGGCGATGTAGCCGTCGGCGAACAGCCGGGTCTTGTCGACGTTCGGGTAGAACTCGCCCTTCATCGCCTGGTCGTCGAGGTCCTTGGCCCAGCGGACGAAGTGGTCCACCGCGCGCTGCGGCCGGTAGCAGTCGTACACCTTGAGCGTGTAGCCCTGGCGCAGCAGCTTCCGCTGGGCCTTGTGGAGGGCTTGGGCGGCGGGGCGGGTGAGGACGCAGATCGGCTGGACGTAGCCGTCGATGTGCTCGCCGACGAAGTTGTGCGAGGTGAAGTAGCGCATCTCCTGGATGATCGTCGGGTCCACGCTTCTCAGGGCCACGAAGTCCTTGGGCGCCTTGGGCTCGGTCCTGGCCTGGGCGGTGGCGGTCGAGGCGGTCGCCGCCAGCAGGGCGGCGACCGCGGTGATCAGGCCTCGTGCCACGGTGGTGAGTCGTGTCATGGCTCTTGCGTCTACCAGGAGAGGGTCCTGCCGGGGAAGGGATGTCGAGATGCTGGAGGCCGTGGCAGACTTCTGACGTTCCGTCAGATCCGGTCCGCGGGGAGGAACTGTGTCTCGTACATGAGCACCTGTGGTGGCGGGGTGGTTCGAAGGGGACGGGGACGCTTTCCGGCTGCTCGGCACGCTGCGCTGTGTGCGCCTCGGTCTTCTTCCCACGCGAGGACCATCACTGCCGCAACCCCGCCTGCGCGGGCGGAGAGCTGGAAGAGATCCCCCTGTCGCGGCGCGGGCGCGTCTGGTCGTTCACGGACAGCCGGTACCGACCGCTGTCACCCTATGTGAGCGATCGGGAACTTCCCTGCCGGCTCTGGGCGGGCGCATAGCCGTGAATCTGAGCGGTGGACTGGCTCCTTCGGCGAGGCGGTACCAGCGCAGGCGATAGCCCAGGTGTGCGAGCCGGCCTGGCAGCTGCGGGGCGAGGCAGGTGACCGGCAGGTCGCGGGCGCGCGCGTGGGCATCAGTGCGAACCAGGGGCTGTTCGGGCACGGGTCGGCGGTGATCGCGGTGCGGTGAGCCGACGTGCCGTCCGCCGTGTGGCCGTGACGGCGCCCGTCATACGCTGTGTGACCGCTCCGGAATCCTGCGTGAACGTCGTATGAACTGCGCTTGGGCGTGCGCCGGTGAGGTCATCATGCTTTCCGTGCACTCCTGGACGGATACTCTCCGCTTCGCTTTCCAACCGGTGGTCAACCTGACGACCGGAGGGGTCGCGGGGCTCGAGATACTCGCCCGCCCGGAGACCGGCGACATCCTGGCCGAGGCCCGCCGTGATCCGGAGCTCGACGGTCGGCTGGCGGTGTCGGCGGTCCGCGCGGCGGTGCGCAAGGAGACCCTGCTTCCGTTGTTCGTCAATGTGTTCGCCGGCACCCTCGCCGACCTCGGTGGGCTCCCTTCGCTGCATGACGCCGTGCGCGAGGCGGGGCGGCTTCCCTGGGAGGTGACGATCGACGTCTGCCCGCCGTACACGCATGTGCCGCAGCAGGCCCTGCTGGAGGCGGTGACCACGCTGCGTGGCCAGGGTTTCCGGATCTGCGCGGACGGCGTCGGGGACGGGGACGTGCCGCTGCGGCTGCTCTCGGACCTCACGCCCGACCTGGTGAAGCTGGACGCGTCGCTGCTGGCGCGGCCGGCGGTGGTGCGGTCGATGCGGACGCTGTGTGACGAACTGGGGGCGCTCCTGGCAGTCGAGGGCGTGGAGACCGAAGGGCAGTACGCGGCGGCTCTGGCCGCCGGGGCGCAGCTCGCACAGGGCGAGCTGTTCGCGCCGCCGGCGCGACTGCCCGCCGCGGACGTCTATGTCCCGCCCCGCTCCCCCTGTGATATGGCCGTGCCCCGGTCCGGACCGTCGGTGCGGGAGTTCGTGCGGCCCGCTGCGCTGCTGCCCGCAACCGCGTCCGCGGGACAGGTACGGGCCCTGCTGACCGGATCCCCCGACGTGTCCGGCGTACTGCTGGTCGACAGGGCGGGGGTACCGGTCCGGTCGGTGCACCGCTCCCGGTTTCTGCTGTCGATGTCGGGGCGCTACGGCCATGCCCTGTACGCCGACCGGCCCGCGGCCAAGCTCGGCGACCCACCGCGCACGGTGGGCGTCGACGCCACCGCCTGGGAGGTTCTGGACGTGGTGGCGGACGGCGGACGGGACCGTACGTCGGACGACGTGGCCGTCGTGGACGCGCACGGGCGGTGTGTGGGCGTCGTACGGCTCGCGGACCTGGTGCGGGCGCTGGCCGAGACGCGGGTGGAGGAGGCGGCGGGGCTCAATCCGCTGACGCGTCTGCCCGGCTCGGACGCGATCACCGGCGAGGTGGACCGGCGGATCGCGGCCGGGCGGGCGTTCGCACTGAGCTGGCTGGATGTCGACCACTTCAAGCAGGTCAACGACGGGGCCGGGTTCGCGGCGGGCGACGAGCTGATCCGGGCGGTGGGGCGGGTGCTGCAGCAGGCCGCGACGGACCGCACGCGCGTGGGGCACATCGGCGGCGACGACTTCCTGGTGCTCACCGATCCGGAGGCTCTCGATCCGCTGGCCGCCTCCGTGCTGGACGCCCCCTGGTCGGCGGGTGGCCTGCCGGTCACGCTGTCGCTCGCCACGGTGCTGTGCGTGCCGGGCAGTGTGACCGACCACCGGCAGGCGGCGGCCTGCCTGGCGCCGCTGAAGAAGGCGGCGAAGGCGTTGCGTGGAGCGAGTTGGGTGCTGGGCCGGGCGGGCATGCCTGGTCACGAGAGCCGCCGGGGATCCGAGCCGATGCCCGCGCCGGCGGGGTGTGGGCTGGGGAGAGGAGTAGCGCGTGAGGGGGGCGTGCAGGGCGCCTGAGCCCCCTGGGGCGGGCTGAGGCGGCCTCCCGCGGAGTGGTCGAAGGCCGGGCGCACCGCCGCGGGGCGCCGCCTCGAAGAGGCCGGCGCCGAGGCGACGCCAAGCGCACACAGGCGCCGGCCGCGCTGTCAGGGCATGTCCAGCGCACACGGGTGCGAGCGTCTTCCGCAAGGGCCCACGGGCCGAGCGGGCCCGCCCGAACGCGGCCGAGACCCGCCCGTCAGGGCCGCGTACCGGGGCCGGGCCGGGCCTCACCCCGTGCGGTTGAGGAACCGCCAGGTCAGGTGGATGCTGGTGCTAGCAAGCGAGGAGTCAGGTGCTGCTGGGCGGTCGCCGAAGGCGGAGCCCGGCGAGGCCGGACACCACCACCGAAGCCTCGCGCGGCCGGCCAGGCCCCGCGGTGGCCCCGACCAGATCTGAACAACGATGCGACCGGGCACCGCCAGGGCCGTGCAACCGGCCACCCGGCCCGGCACGGGCCCGGCCGCCGTCACATGGCCGTCAACCGTTGCGGTCGGCGACCTTGACGCCCTTTGGGTGCCGGTGAACACTTCCGGTGTCAGTCGACATCGCCGTACATACTCGGCGTATTCCGGCACCGCGGTGCGTGGGCGCGCCTGCGCCAAGGCCCCCTCCCCCACGGTCGATTCGGCTGCGACGGCACGCTCGTCACGGATGCCGGGCGGGGCGCGGGATCTCCCTGCCTTCGGCTGAAGTCGCCATGGGAAACGCACCCCGCACGTGAGGACCCGGGCCGACCGTCCCGGGCCACGGCCTAGGAGCCGCCATGAGTAACGGAGACATCTTCTTCGGCGAGATGATCGGCACGGCGATCCTTGTCCTGTTCGGCGCCGGTGTGTGCGCCGCCGTCACACTGAGATTCTCGAAGGCCCGGGCCTCGGGCTGGATCGTCATCGCGTTCGGCTGGGGATTCGGCGTCCTGGCCGGCGCCTACACGGCCGCACCGCTGTCGGGCGGCCACATCAACCCCGCGGTCACGCTGGGCCTGGCCGTCGACACGGGTGTCTGGAACAAGGTCTGGATCTACCTGCTCGGACAGCTCGTGGGAGCCATGCTCGGCGCCGTCCTGGCGTACCTGATCTACTTCGCCCAGTTCCAGTCCAACGTACGGCAGACGGGCACCACGGACGGCACCGTGGACGAGCCGGTTCCGACGCTGGGCATCTTCTCCACCATCCCGGAGATCCGGAACCCGGTCGCCAACCTGATGACGGAGATCCTCGCGACCATCGCACTGGTCCTGCCGATCCTCGCCCTGGTGGGTGACGACAGGGTCGTCCAGGGTGTCGGCATCGGCCCGATACCGGGAGAAGCGGCCGGAATCTACGGCTCCGGCATCTCGATCCTGCTGGTGTCCCTGCTGGTCGTCGGCATCGGCCTCTCGCTCGGTGGGCCCACCGGCTACGCGATCAACCCGGCACGTGATCTCGGTCCGCGCATCGTGCACCAGTTCCTTCCGATCCCGAACAAGGGGACGTCGGACTGGGGGTACGCGTATGTCCCGGTGGTGGGACCGGCGGTCGGCGGAATTCTCGGGGCGCTCATCTACAACGCAGCCTTCTGACCAAGCGATCAAGGGGTAGCCATGACGGACAACGCCGAGAAGTACGTCGCCGCGATCGACCAGGGCACCACTTCGAGCCGCTGCATCGTCTTCAACCAGGACGGCGCGATCGTCGCCGTCGACCAGCGCGAGCACCGCCAGATCTTTCCCAAGCCGGGCTGGGTGGAGCACGACGCCACCGAGATCTGGTCCAAGGTGCAGGCGGTGGTGGCCGGGGCGCTCGCCAAGGCCGGTCTGCGGGCCGACCAGCTGAGCGCGATGGGGATCACCAACCAGCGCGAGACGACACTCCTGTGGGACCGGGCCACGGGCAAGCCCGTGCACAACGCCGTCGTCTGGCAGGACACCCGGACGGCCGCGCTGTGCAACCAGCTGGGCGGCTCGGACGGGCAGGATCGTTTCCGCGAGCAGACGGGTCTGCCGCTGGCGACCTACTTCTCCGGGCCCAAGGCGGCCTGGCTGTTCGAGAACGTGCCCGACCTCCGGGCGCGGGCCGAGCGGGGTGAGATCGCCTTCGGCACGATGGACTCCTGGCTGATCTGGAACCTCACCGGCGGCACGGACGGCGGACAGCACGTCACCGACGTGACGAACGCCGGGCGCACCATGCTGATGAACCTGGAGACCCTGCAGTGGGACTCCTCGATCCTCTCGGCGATGAACATCCCGGAGGCCGTGCTGCCCGAGATCAAGTCCTCCGCGGAGGTGTACGGCACGGCCGTCGGCCAGCTCGCCGGCGTGCCCGTGGCCTCCGCGCTGGGAGACCAGCAGGCCGCCGTGTTCGGCCAGGCCTGTTACGACGTGGGCACCGCGAAGAACACCTACGGCACGGGCAGCTTCCTGCTGCTCAACACCGGCAACCGCCCGGTGCCGTCGAAGAGCGGTCTGCTGACGACGATGGGCTACAAGATCGGCAGTGAGGCGCCGGTCTACTGTCTGGAGGGATCGATAGCCATCACGGGCGCGCTGGTCCAGTGGTTCCGCGACCAGCTCGGCATCATCCGTACCGCCGACGAGATCGAGCCCTTGGCGGCGAGCGTGGAGGACAACGGCGGCGCGTACATCGTGCCGGCGTTCTCGGGCCTGTTCGCGCCGTACTGGCGCTCCGACGCACGCGGCGTGGTCACCGGGCTGACCCGGTACGTCACCAAGGCGCACCTCGCGCGCGCGGTGCTGGAAGCGACGAGCTGGCAGACGCGCGAAGTGGTGGACGCCATGTACCAGGACTCCGGGGTGCACATCACCACCCTGAAGGTCGACGGCGGCATGACGAAGAACAATCTGCTGATGCAGCACCAGGCGGATGTGCTCGACGTGCCGGTGGTGCGGCCCAAGGTCTCCGAGACGACCTGTCTGGGCGCGGCGTACGCGGCCGGTCTGGCCACCGGAGTGTGGAACGACCTCGACGAGCTCAAGGCGCACTGGCAGAAGGACGTCGAGTGGACCCCGTCCATGGACGCGTCGGTGCGGGACCGCGAGTACCACAACTGGCGCAAGGCCGTGGAGAAGAGCTTCGGCTGGGAGGAAAGCGGCGACAGCTAGCCACGGACTGCGGCCCGTACTCCTGTCGGCGGGGGTACGGGCCGTGCCCGCGAGTCGGCCGTCGTCAGGTGGTGATGGTCTGACGGCGGTCGGCCGCGTACGCCATGGCGTGCTGGACGACGCCGATGAGTGCCTCCTTGACCGACTCGCGGTCGCGGGCGTCGCACATCAGGAGCGGTACGTCCTCGTCGAGGTCGAGGGCCTGACGGACGTCCTCGACGGGGTAACGCGGGGCGCCCTCGAAGCAGTTGACGCCGACGAGGAACGGGATCGAGCGCCGTTCGAAGTAGTCGACGGCGGCGAAGCAGTCCTCCAGGCGGCGGGTGTCGGCCAGTACGACGGCTCCGAGTGCGCCTTCGGAGAGCTCGTCCCACATGAACCAGAACCGCTCCTGGCCGGGTGTGCCGAAGAGGTACAGCACCAGGTCCTCGCGGAGCGTGATGCGGCCGAAGTCCATGGCCACGGTCGTGGTGTGTTTGCCTTCCACACCACTGATGTCGTCGACCGGGCGCCCGGCCTCGGTGAGCAGTTCCTCGGTGCGCAGCGGCCTGATCTCACTGACCGCGCCGACGAGCGTGGTCTTGCCCACGCCGAAGCCGCCGGCCACCAGGATCTTGAGCGTGACGGGCTCGACCGGAGGCTTGCCGCGCTCAGAACGCCCGAAGATCATCGATCTCTTCTCCTGCTTGATGGGGGTCGGACGACGGTGGACCGTAGCCTCCGCCGCCTGGGGTTTCGATGACGAGTACGTCGCCGGTGACGACGTCGGCCGAGTCGCTGCCGGCGAGTTCGGTCACCGTGCCGTCGGCGTGTTCCACGCGGTTGGCCCCGAGCGCGCCCGGCTCGCCGCCCGCCATCCCGTACGGCGGGACCCGGCGGTGCTGGGACAGCGTGGAGACGGTCATGGGCTCCAGGAACCGGATGCGGCGCACGGCGCCGTCCCCGCCGCGCCACCGGCCGGCACCGCCGCTGCCGCGCCGGACCGCGAACTCCTCAAGGCGCACGGGCAGTCGCCACTCCAGGACCTCGGGTCGGTGAGGCGTGAGTTGGTCATGTGGGTCTGGACCACCGGTGCGCCGTGGAAGCCGTCGCCCGCGCCGGATCCGGAGGCGACGGTCTCGTAGTACTGGTGGCGTTCGTTGCCGAAGGTGACGTTGTTCATGGTTCCGGAGCCCTCGGCCTGGACGCCGAGCGCAGCGTAGAGGGCGCCGGTGATGGCCTGGGAGGTCTCCACGTTGCCCGCGACGACGGCGGCCGGCGGCTCGGGGCGAGCAGGGAGCCGGGCGGTACGACGATCTTCAAGGGGCGCAGACAGCCGTCGTTGAGGGGGATGTCGTCGGCGACGAGGGTGCGGAAGACGTACAGCACGGCCGCGTTGACGACCGCGGATGGGGCGTTGAAGTTGCTGGTCAGCTGCGCGGACGTGCCGGTGAAGTCGATGGTCGCGGCACGGTTCTCGCGGTCCACGCGCACGCGTACCCGGATGACGGCGCCCGAGTCCGTCTCATAGGCGTAGTCACCGTCGTCGAGGGCGTCGATGACGCGGCGCACGGCCTCCTCGGCGTTGTCCTGCACGTGCTTCATGTAGGCCTGGACGACATCGAGGCCGAAGTCCTCGATCATGCGGCCGACCTCGTCGACGCCCTTGCGGTTGGCGGCGATCTGGGCGCGCAGGTCGGCGAGGTTGGTCCTCGGGTTGCGGGAGGGGTACGGCGCCTCGGTGAGGAGGTGGAGCGTTTCCTCCTCGCGGAACCGGCCGTTCTCGGCGAGCAGCCAGTTGTCGAAGAGGACGCCCTCCTCCTCGATGGTGCGGCTGTTCGCGGGCATGGAACCGGGGGCGATGCCGCCGATCTCGGCGTGGTGGCCGCGTGAGGCGACGTAGAAGAGGATCTTCGGGTCACTCTCCGTGTTGCCCGGCGGTGTGGTGTCGAAGACCGGGGTGATCACGGTGACGTCGGGCAGGTGGGTGCCGCCGTGGTACGGGTCGTTGACGGCGTAGGTGTCGCCCGGGCGCATGCGGGAGCCTCGGCGCCGGATGACCTCCTTGACACTGGTGCCCATCGAGCCCAGGTGGACGGGGATGTGGGGGGCGTTGGCCACCAGGTTCCCGTCAGGGTCGAAGAGGGCGCAGGAGAAGTCCAGGCGCTCCTTGATGTTGACGGACTGGGCGGTCGATTCGAGGCGAGCGCCCATCTGCTCGGCGATGGACATGAAGAGGTTGTTGAAGACCTCAAGCAGAACCGGGTCGACTCTCGTGTCGAGATCGGAACTCTGCGTAATCGCGACGCGTTCCATGACCAGATGCCCGTCGTGGGACGCCGCGGCCCGCCAGCCGTCGTCGACGACGGTCGTCGCGCCGGCCTCGGTGATGATCGCCGGGCCGGTGACGGTGTCGCCGGGGGAAGGTCCTCGCGGCGGTGGAGGGGTACGTCGCGCCAGGCGCCGCCCGTGTGGAGGCGGACGGTCCGCGGCGCTGCGGCACTGCTGTCGGGGCCGCCGTCGGTGGTGGCTTCGTAAGGGGCGAGGGCGGAGAGATCGGGGGGTCGGTGATGCCGGTGGCTTCGACGGAGAGGGCTTCGACGACGATCGGGCGGTCGAGGGTGAAGGAGTACGTGGCGCGATGACGTTCTTCGAAGGCGTGCCGCATCGTGCCGGGCTCGGTCAGTTCGACGGTGAGGGTGGTGTCGGTGCCGTCGTAGCGGAGTTCCGCGCGGCGGGTGACCGCGATCTGTTCCTCGGGGACGTCCTCGGCACGGAGTTCGGCGCGTGCTGCGGCTTCGAGGTCTTCGGCGGTCTTGAGCACGCCGGGCATCGCGGCGGGTTCCAGGGGCGCCTCGACGGACTGTTCGCGCATGGCGGTGGTGTCGGCGAGGCCGATGCCGAGAGCGGACAGGAGGCCGGCCATGGGCGGCACGAGGACGGTGCGGATGCCGAGGGAGTCGGCCACCAGGCAGGCGTGCTGGCCGCCGGCGCCGCCGAACGTGGTGAGGGCGTAGCGGGTGACGTCGTGGCCCTTCTGGACGGAGATCCGCTTGACGGCGGAGGCGATGTTGGCGACGGCGATCTGGAGGTAGCCCTCGGCGACCTGTTCAGGGGTGCGGTCGTCGCCGGTCTTCTCGCTGATCTCGCGTGCGAGGGCGGTGAAGCGCTCCCGGACGAGTGCGTCGTCGAGGGGCTCGTCGCCCCTCGGGCCGAACACCTTCGGGAAGTGGGCGGGCTGGATGCGGCCGAGCATGACGTTGGCGTCGGTGACGGCGAGCGGGCCGCCGCCGCGGTAGCAGGCGGGCCCGGGGCCGCGCCCGCCGAGTCCGGCCCTACGCGGTAGCGGGAGCCGTCGAAGTGCAGGACCGAACCGCCGCCCGCCGCGACGGTGTGGATGTCGAGCATGGGGGCGCGCAGCCGGACGCCGGCGATCCGGCTGGTGAAGACGCGTTCGTACTCGCCCGCGAAGTGGGAGACGTCGGTGGAGGTGCCGCCCATGTCGAAGCCGATGACGCGGTCGAAGCCGGCGAGTTGCGACATACGGGCCATGCCGACGATGCCACCGGCCGGTCCGGAGAGGATGGCGTCCTTGCCGCGGAACTGGCCCGCCTCGGTGAGGCCGCCGTTGGACTGCATGAACATCAGCCGTACGCCTTCGAGTGCGTCGGCGACGTGCCGGACGTAGCGGCGCAGGACGGGCGAGAGGTAGGCGTCGACGACGGCGGTGTCCCCGCGGGGGACGAGTTTCATCAGAGGGCCGGCCTCGCTGGAGAGCGAGATCTGCGGGAAGCCGACGCGGGCGGCGAGTTCCCCGACGGCCTGTTCGTGAGCGGGGTGGAGGTGGCTGTGCATGCAGACGACGGCCACGGCGCGGATCCCGTCGTCGTAGGCCTCCTGAAGGGGCCCGGCGAGGGCCTTGAGGTCGGGCGCGAGCAGCACGGTGCCGTCGGCGGCGATCCGCTCGTCGACCTCGACGACCCGCTCGTACAGCAGCTCGGGCAGTTCTACGCGGCGGGCGAAGATGCTCGGGCGGTTCTGGTAGGCGATGCGCAGGGCGTCGCGGAAACCGCGGGTGATGAGCAGCAGGGTGCGCTCGCCCTTGCGCTCCAGGAGGGCGTTGGTGGCGACCGTGGTTCCCATGCGTACGGCGTCGACGGGGTCGCCGGAGTCGGCCAGCAGGGCGCGGACGCCTTCGACCGCCGCGTCGGCGTAGCGTGCCGGGTTGTCCGACAGGAGTTTGTGCGTGAGCAGCCGGCCGTCCGGGCGACGCGCGACGATGTCGGTGAAGGTGCCGCCCCGGTCGACCCAGAACTGCCAGCCAGTCACGTCAGTACCCCGCTTCCGCGCTGCTCACAGCGCCCGGAGGCCGTTGATCACGTCGCGCAGAATACTCTCGTCCGGCAGCTCGGCCGGGGGTACGGGCCGGTTCACATGGACGAATTCCGCGTCCACGAGATCTCCGACAAGGACCCGTACCACCCCGATCGGCAGGTCGAGTTCCGCTGCGAGTTCGGCGACCGACTGCGGGACGTCACGGCACAGTTCGACGATGTCCACATGCTCCGGGGAGAGCATGTGGTCCGCTTCCGGATCGTCCGCGTGCGGTTCCGTGACCACGACCGCGATCAGGTCCAAGCGGTGCTGGCCCTGGCTGCTGGTGCGGCCGCGCGTCATGGCGTACGGACGGACGACCGGTCCGGCCTCGTCGTCGAACCAGTGGCTTCTTCCCTGACCGTCAGCGCTCATGTCATCCCACTACCCGCCTGCGGGCAGATCGGTGCGCGGAGCGGCGCCCAGATGCACACCCACCCGCTTCACGAGGAGCGTCATCTCGTAGGCGACCTGGCCGACGTCCGAGTCGGCGTCCGAGAGGACGGCGAGGCAGCTGCCGTCGCCGGCGGCCGTCACGAACAGGAACGCGTCGTCGAGCTCGACGACCGTCTGGCGGACGTTGCCGGCCTCGAAGTGGCGTCCCACGCCCTTGGCGAGGCTGTGGAAGCCGGAGGCCACGGCGGCCAGGTGCTCGCTGTCCTCCCGGGTGAGGTCCCTGGACACGCCCGTCGGCAAACCGTCGCCGGAGAGCACGAGGGCCTTGCGGATGCTCGCGACGCGGTCCACCAGGTCGTCGAGGAGCCAGTTCAGCTCGCCCTTGATGGTCGCGGTGTGGCCGGTCGCCTTCGGTGCGGTCATCGACCGTCCCCCTTTGTCGTTCCTTGTGGTGCTGTGCCGCTGTGGGCGGAGTCGCCCGTGGCGTTCTCCTCGCGGCCACGCTGCCAGCCTCGCTGGAGCGAGGCCATACGGCTGCGTACTTCCTCGGCGTCGCGTTCGACGGGCTCTGTCGTGTCCTCCGTCCGCGGATCCGGCCCGCGCTTCAGCTGCGGGGCCAGGTTGGCCTGCCGGACGCGCCGGGGCAGCGGGGCAGTGCCGGAGTGCGGCCCGAGCGGTGCGGAGCCGGGGCCGTCCCCCGCTGTGCGGAGCCGGGGCCGGGCCGCTGGTCCGTGGTGCCGGCGGCCGAACCGGTGCCCCGGGGCGGGACACCGAAGCCGGTGTCGCGGCGCGTGGCACCGCCTGCGGTCTCCGGACCGGAGCCGGGGCGGTGGCCGGGGCCGTCCGGACCGCTCGAGGCGATCTCCGTGCGGCGGGTCCGCCTGGGCAGACCGGACGGCTCCGACCCGGCGGCGCTGCCGGGCGAGGCAGGGGACCCGGTGGGGTCGTCACCGCGGTCGGCCGCGCCGATGCCACGGCGAGCGGACTCCGTCCCGCGGCGGCGGGCCGGCAGCGGCGGCGGTGCGTCGGGCTGCGCCTCGCCCCGGCGACGCGACGGCAGCTCCGGTGGGTTTCCGGGCTCCGCTCGGCCGCTGCCCGGGGTGGTCTCCTCGTCCGTCTTCCCTCGTCGGGAGCGCTGCTCGATGACCGGGCGCCCGTGGGAGCTGACCAGCTTGGGGGTGTGCCGGCGGGGCAGCGGGACCGGTGCGCTGAGCTCGTCGTCGGCGTCGCTCCGGTCCGCTCCGCGGGCGTCGCTCTGCTGGTGTGGGTCGCGGCGGCCGGCCGTCTCGTCCTGGGCGCGGGTGCGGGAGTGGCGGGGGCGGAACAGGGCGCCGTGCTCGCTGTTCTCGTCCTCGAGGGCGCCGGGGAAGTCGTCGATGGCGTCGAGGTCGACGGGGGCCTCCAGCTCGACGGGGCCGTCCAGGAGGGAGGCCGGTAGACCGGGCCGTTGTGCGGGCGCCTGGGACAGCGCGGCGCGTCGGCTGTCCTGCGGCTCGCTCTCCGGGGCCAGCTGGGGGCGGTCGAGCCGGAACCCGATGCCGTTGGTGTCGGGGACGTCGTCGGTCAGCAGCGTGTCCGGGATGAAGACGACGGCGGTCGTTCCGCCGTACGGGGACGGCTGCAGGGAGACGCGGACGTTCTGTCGCTGGGCGAGACGGCTGACCACGAACAGGCCGAGCCGGTCGGTGTCGGACAGTTCGAACTCGGGCGTCTCGGCGAGACGGAGGTTGGCGTCCAGGAGCGCTTCGGCGGCCATCCCCAGGCCACGGTCGTGGATCTCCAGGGTGAAGCCGTTGGCGACCCGCTCGCCCAGGACCTGGACGGCGGTGTGCGGCGGCGAGAAGACCGTGGCGTTCTCCAGGAGCTCGGCCACGAGGTGCGTGACGTCGGCGACGGCCGGGCCGGTGACGGCGATCCGCGGAAGGCGGCGGACCTCGATGCGCTCGTAGTCCTCGACCTCGGCGACGGCGGCACGGACGACGTCCATGAGCTGGACGGGCTTGCGCCACTGACGGGAGGGCGCGGCGCCGGAGAGGATCACGAGGCCCTCGGCGTGCCGGCGCATGCGGGTGGTGAGGTGGTCGAGCCGGAACAGGTCGGCGAGTTCCTCGGTGTCCTCGGTCCGGCGCTCCATGGCGTCGAGCAGGGTGAGCTGCCTGTGGAGCAGAACCTGGCTGCGGCGCGCGAGGTTGACGAAGACCTCGGAAACGCCGGCGCGCAGCTCGGCCTGCTTGACGGCGGCCTCCACGGCGGCGCGCTGGAGGGTGTTGAGGGCCTGGCCGACCTCGCCCATCTCGTTCTTGTCGTACTCCAGGCGCGGGACCTCGGTCTCGACGTCGACCTGCTCGCCCGCTGAGAGACGGCGCATCACGCTGGGCAGCCGCACCCCGGACGCCTCGTGGGCCTCCAGGCGCAGCTGCCGCAGATCGCGGATCAGGGTGCGGCCGACGCGCACGGACAGGAAGAGGGAGACCAGGAGCGCGATCAGGCCGAGCGCGCCGGCGATGACCGCCTTGGCGATGACGCCCATGGCCACCGGCTCCACGCGGTCCTGGTAGCGGTCGTTGGCCTGGTCGTTGAGGGTACCGAGTTCGTCGAGCACGTTGCCGGCGGCGCTGTCCCAGCTCTTCGCCGTGACGCCGCGAGGTGTGCCGGGCCCG
Source organism: Streptomyces tuirus (assembly GCA_018195615.1). Classification (GTDB taxonomy): domain Bacteria; phylum Actinomycetota; class Actinomycetes; order Streptomycetales; family Streptomycetaceae; genus Streptomyces; species Streptomyces tuirus_A. The sequence goes on from JAGTPG010000002.1 coordinate 1,657,907, forward strand.
GAGGAGACGGCCGCTTCCTCGGCCACGCGCAGTGGAGCGGAGGAGGCGTTCTTCCAGAAGCTCTCGTAGCGGTCGCGCTCCGCCACGGGCAGCAGCGGCAGGTTGACGTCGTACATCAGGGTGCGCTGGGCCACGAGGTCGGAGATGTCGCGTTCTTCGGCGTGGGAGATCTCGCCGACGACCAGGGCGGAGCCGAGGAGGGCGTCCTCGCGGGAGAGCAGTTCGCGGGCGCGGGCGAGATTGACCAGCGCGCGGTACTGCTTGTCCAGTTCCACGTTGTCGACCACGTGCAGGTTGGCGAGCAGCACGTAGCAGGGGTCGACCAGCCGGTTGTAGAGGCTGAGGGCCTGGGCGCGGTCGACGGTGCCGTCCTCGACGCTGCGGCGCAACGGCTCGATGCTTTCGAAGGCGTCCAGGACCGCGGTGAGCCGCTCGTCGGTGTCCGCCCCATCGCGTCGCGCACATCGGGGTTCCGGGCGTTCTCGCGGATGCTGCCGACGGCCTCGTCGGTGGCGGTCCGGCTGCGCCGGAGCGCGGCGAGCCCGTCGGAGGCTCGGGGTCGGCGAGGTAGACGAGGGTCTGGCGGCGTTCCTCCTGGAGGACGCGGACCGTGTCCTCGATGGGGTAGCCGATCTTCTCCACCACGGACGACACATTGAACAGATCGCCCGCCTCACGTCCCGTGAGCACCGTGGCGAAGGCCCAGATCGCGGTCAGGGACACCAGCGGCACGAGAAGCAGCGCCACGATCTTCCGGCGGATGGACTTCCCGCGAAAGCGCATGGCCTCCCCAGCTCGGGCCCCCGGGCTACCGGGGTACACATGTGCGTCAACAAACGGCGCGAGCCTACTACCGACGAACAGGGAACTCGAAGACCGGTCCGGAACCTGAACTTCCGCGCCAGCCACGAGGCATGGGGAGTTGTCCGGGCATGACGGGAGTTGTCTCCCGAAACCGATGGCCAGGAGACGGGTCAATCCCCGTGAGCCGCCTGGGCGGTTGGCTGAAATTTTTCGGTTTCTGGGAATCTTCATGGCGGGTTGTTCGTCCTTCTCTACGGGAAATGGGGGCGGAATGGGCCACAGGAGCCGCATCCCGCACCTGGGCGGCGTAAAACAGCGCAAGCCGGGCAGCCACTGGGGAGCACGGGTCTTCGGATGCGAGCGAGCGGTCTGCTGGCGGTGGGGAGTGACAGAGTGAGGGGCACGGCGGAGCGGCGCGAGGCGCCCGGGGCGAGGCGTGACGTGCGCGAGAAGCGGCATGACCGGCCCCTGTGGGTCGAGGAGCCTGCGCGGCGGCGCCGGTTGCCGGACCCGGTACGGACGGCGGCCGTGCGGGCGGTGCTCATCATCGCGCTGACGCTGATCCAGGCCATGGTGGCCTTCCTGTGCACGATGGCCGGCTCCTGGCCGGCGTTCCCCATGGTGATCAGCAGCGTGGTCAGCACCATCGTGGCGACCTGGAGTGTGCTCGACGTATGGGTGACGCGCCAGGTCTGGAACCAGCGCCACGGCGTGGTGTCCATACCGAGCAGCACGGCGAGGGCCCTGCGACGTGAGCGGCGCCGGGCCCGGCGGCAGGCGCGCGCCACCGGACGGGCGCCGGAGCGGATACCCGGGCGGGGCGGCGCCGGGCAGTTGTCCCACCCGTAAGGGAACGGGCTCCTGTCACCGGCAGGTTCGCCGGTGACAGGAGCCGACGTGTATCTGGCGCAACACGGGCCCCACCCCACAGGGTTGGTCCCATGAGTACAACCGCGCAGCCCACAGACCCGCACGGCCAGGACGACGCAGAACTCACCGAGTTCGGCTACAGACCCGAACTCAAACGCACACTCGGCAACTTCCACACCTTCGCCGCCGGAATCAGCTACATCTCGATCCTGACCGGTACCTTCCAGCTGTTCTACTTCGGTTACGGCAGCGGCGGCCCCGCCTACTGGTGGTCGTGGCCGATGGTCTTCGTCGGACAGTTCATGGTCGCCCTGTGCTTCGCCGAGCTCGCCGCCCGCTACCCCGTCGCGGGCTCCGTATACAACTGGTCGAAGAAGATAGGCAACCCGCATCTGGGCTGGCTGGCCGGCTGGATGATGCTGATCGCGTCGATCGTGTCCATATCCGCGGTGGCGCTCGCCTACCAGCTGACGTTGCCGCAGATCTCCTCGTTCTTCCAGTTCGTGGGGACGGCACCGGTACCTACGACGTGGCGACCAACGCGGTCGTCCTGGCCGCGGTGCTGATCCTTTTCACGACCCTGGTGAACGCCTTCGGCGTCAAGCTGATGGCCACGATCAACACGGCGGGCGTGTTCATCGAGCTGATCGCCACGGTCGTCCTGATCGCCCTGTTCGCGGTCCACATCACCCGCGGCCCGCAGGTGGTCATGGAGACGCACGGCACCGGCGCCGGCTACGGAAACGGGTATCTGGGTGCCTTCCTGGTGGCCTCGCTGGCCTCCGCGTACGTCATGTACGGCTTCGACACGGCGGCCTCGCTCGGCGAGGAGTCCCTGGACCCGACCCGGAACGCGCCGCGGGCGATCATCCGGGCCATCGTCGCCTCCTTCGTTCTCGGCGGCCTGATCCTGCTGCTCGCGCTGATGAGCGTCTCCAGCCTGAAGGGGGACAAGCTGTCCACGGACGGCCTGCAGTACATCGTCCTCGACGTGCTGGGCCCGACGGCGGGCAAGGCGATGCTGTGGTGCGTGCTGATCGCGGTGACGGTGTGCGCGCTGGCGGTCCACACGGCGGCGGTCCGGCTGGCGTTCGCGATGGCCCGCGACAACAACCTGCCCGCCTCCTCACGGCTGGCCAAGTGTCATCCGCGGTTCCAGACGCCGGTGCTGCCGACCGTGATCATCGGGGTCCTCGCGCTGGCGATCCTCGTGGTCAACATCCGCCAGCCGCAGATCTTCACCGTCGTCACCAGTATCGGCATCATCATGATCTACCTCGCCTATCTGGGCGTCACGGTGCCGATGCTGGTGGCCCGGCTGCGCGGCACCTGGCAGCCCGCGGGCGGGGCCGGTTCTCGCTGGGCCGCTGGGGCTGCCGGTCAACATCGTGGCCGTGCTGTGGGGCGGGGCCATGACGCTCAACCTCATCTGGCCCCGGTCCGCCGTCTACAACGCCACCGCTCCCTACCACTGGTATCTGCGCTGGGGCGCGGTGTTGTTCGTCGCCGTCATCGCGGGCGGAGGCTTCGCGTACTACTGGTTCGTCCAGCGGCACCGGACCGGTGTGCTGGCCGAGCACCGTTCGGATGCCGCGGCCGAACCGCCCCTCGCCGCACGGGAGGACGCCTGAAAGGCCCACGCCCGCCTGCGATGAGCACTTCTACTGCGGGCGTTTGAACATCCTGGTCGCTGTGATCTCGCTGTGCACCGCCTCTCCCGCCCGGGGCTGCTGGGGCAGCCCCGGGCGGAGGTGTTCCTCGACGCTGATGTACTTGAGGCCGGCCCGCAGGTCGGCGTCGTTGCGCATACGGATGACGAGGGGGAACTCGGCCAGCGCGGTGGTGTCGAACAGGCCGGTGGTGTAGAGGAGCTGGACGCCCAGGGCGTCCGACACCGCCCGCTGGAGTTCCAGCAGGTAGGTGGCGTTGGCGCGGCCGATGGGGTTGTCGAGGAACAGCGTGCCGGCGTGCCGGTGCTTGTCGCGGCCCCGGTCGTTCGAGCGCAGTGCGGCCATCGTGCAGTACAGGGCGATCGCGGCGGTGAGGAGCTGGCCGCCTGAGAAGACGTCGCCCATCTGCCCCACGGGGACGCGCTCGGCGCGCAGCACCGCGTCGGGCTTGAGGATCTCGACGGCGACGCCCTTGGGCTGCAGTGCGGCGGCGACGCCCCGCAGCAGCAGGGACATGCCGTCCCGTCGCAGGTCGGAGTTCTTCTTGACGGCGGCGCGGGTCGCCTCGTCGATGACCTCACCGAGCCGCTCGGTGAGCGTGGCCTGGTCGGGCTCCTCGAAGCGGATGCGCAGGAACTCCTGTCCCGACCACTCCCCGAGGCCCTCCGGCAGCCGGGAGAGCCGCTGGGCGGAGCGCAGGGTGGCCAGGGCCGACTCGACCAGGCCTCGCAAGCGGTCCACGATCGAGTCGCGGTTGCGCTCCAGCTGCTCCAGCTCGTCCGTCAGGACGCGCAGGCGTGGGGCGAAGGCGTCCGCCCACTTCTGGGCGTGCTCGGGCAAGGCCGAGGCGGGCAGTTCGCGGATCTGCTGGCGGGCCGGGGTGCGGACCTGCTCGTAGCGCGTGGAGTTGGCGTGCCGGACGAGGATGTCACTGGCCTCGCGGACGGCGGCCTCGGCGGCGGACAGGTCGGCGGCGCAGCCGCGCAGGGAGCGGCGGGCCTCGGCGGCCGACTGCCGGGCCTCCTCCGGGCTGCCGGGGTACGGCTCGGGCTCTTCGTGTTCCTCGTCGGGCGCGTGTTCACGCAGCAGGTCGCGGAGCATCGCGGCGATCTCGTCGAAGCCGCTCGCCGCGTCCTCGGCGGCGCGGTGGGCGGCGAGGAGCTCGGCGTGCGCGTCCCGTGCCTGGTTGAGCGCCTCGGTGTGGGAGGCGAGTTCGCCCGTGGCGGTGCGCAGCAGCGCCTGAGCGTGCTCGGCGTCGCGCGGCTGGAGGTCCTCCGGGAGGTCGGTGTGGGCCTCGCCGTCCTCGGGCGCGAGCCGTTCGGCTTCGCCGCGGAGCCGCCCGAGCTGCTCGCTCGCCGTGGACATGCGGGTCTCCAGGAGCTGCACCAGCTCCTCGGCACGGGCGGCGGCGGCCTGGCGGCTGGGGCCGTCGGACCCGTCGGGGATTCGAGGAGCTGCTCGGCGCGCGTGCGGACCTTGTTGCTCAGCCGGTCCAGCTCGGCGCGGGCCGCGCTCTCGTCGCTCTCCGCGCGGGCCTGCTCGGCCCGCAGGTCCGCGCCGACGCCGACCTTCTCGTAGAGCTGGGAGGCGGCCCGGTAGGCCTCGCGCAGGGCGGGCAGTGATGCTTTCGGGGTCTGGGCGTCGTCCTCCGGCACATCTTCGGGGGCGCCCGCGATCTCGGAGCGCTCGGCGCGCAGCGCGCGGGCGGTGCGGCGGGCGTCGTCGGCGGCGCGCTGGGCGGCACGCCGGTCCTCGTCAGCGGCCCGGGCACGGTCCAGGCACGCCTGGGCGGCCGCCTCGGACTCGGCCGCCTCGTCGGCCAGTTCGCGCAGCTTGACCTGCCAGCCGGCCCGCTCGCGCAGCCGGAAGGCGAGCCCGGCGAGGGCGTCGGCGGAGCGCCGGGCCTTCTGGGCGGCCTCCTGCCGCTCGTCCCGGACGCGCGCGGCCTCGGCGGCGACCTCGTCGGCCTCCGCTCGCGCGGTGCGCGCCTCGGCCAGCTCGGCTTCCGACTCCTCGGCGAACTCGCGGGTGTCGTGGGCGGCCCGGGCCAGCTCGGCCAGTCGGCCGGCCGGGCAGCCCGTGCGCCAGGAGGCGAGCCGGGCCGCCAGTTCCCGGTCCCTGCCGAGCCGGGCGGCGAGCGCGCGGATCTCCTCGTCCCGCTCGGTCGCCCGGGCGCGCAGCGCCTGCCGCTCCTCGTCGGCGGCGTGCTCGTCGTGCATGGCCGGGTTCGGCGGGACGAGGAACACGTCACCGGTGTCGGTGTCAGCGGCCGGGGTGGGGGCGAGGAGGGCGGCGGCGGTGCCGACCGCCACGGCGGAACGGGGCAGCAGCGCCGCGTCGCCGAGGGCCTCGCGGGCGCGTGCGTGGGAGTCCGGGTCGGTGATGATCACGCCGTCGACGAGTTCGGGACGGGCGGCCAGCACGCGTGCGTGGTCGGCCGGGTCGACGGCCTGCGCGAGGTAGCGCCAGCCCGGGAGCGCGGGGATGCCGTGCTCGCCGAGGAACTCGACGGTGGCCAGCACGTCCGGGCCGGGCGGCAGCAGCCCACCGTCACCGAGCGCGCCGAGGATGCGGGAGTCGTCGGCGGCGGCCGTACGCAGGTCGAACAGCTGCCGTTCGGCGGAGCTGACGGCCTCGTCGAGCAGTTCGCGCAGGTCGTCGGCGAAGCGGTCGAGCTCCTCGGGGCCGAACCCCTGCTCGCTGGCGGCCGGGGGGCCGGCCGGCTCGTGGTCCGTGCCGTGGCGGGGCTGTGGGATGCCGGGGCGGTGCTCGGGGTCAGGCTGAGCAGTTCCGCCAGCCGCTCCTCGCCCGCCAGGGTCTCGGCGGTGCGGCGCTCGGCCTCGTAGGACCGCTCCGCCGCTGTCGCCGCGTCGGCCGCGCGGGCCGCGGTCAGTTCCGCGCGGGTCTCGGCGGCAGCCGCCTCGCGCGCGTGCTCGGTCGCCCGGCGGGACGCCTCGCGGGCGGTGTCCCAGGCCTCGACGGCGCTCTTCTCGGCGTCGCTGGCGGCGAGGGCCGCGCGGGCCGGGTCGGCGTCGGGCGCACTGTCGTCGAGCCAGCCGGCCCGTACCGCCTCGGCGGTCTCCTGCTCGACCTCGGTGAGGCGCTGCTTGAGGTGCCCGACCTCGCTGCGGGCCCGTTGTGCCTGCGTGGCGGCGGCCGTGGAGTCGCGGTAGGCGCTGTCGCTGACCTCCTGGAGGGCGGCGGAGCGCTCCTCCTCCTCGTTGGCGTGGTGCTCGGCGTTCTCCGCGGCCGCGTGCAGGGCCCGGACGAGGTCGACGGCTGCCTTGGAGCGGGCGGCCAGCGCGGGGCCGCGTCCCGCTCCGCCTCCTGGATCGCGGCGGACACGCGGGCGACGCGGTCGGCGGCGGCGCGGTGCCGCAGGACGGCCTCGGCGGCCTGCCAGGCCGAGTACAGCGTGCGCGCGTCGGCGAGTTCGCGCTTCTGCGCGGCGGCGGACTTCTCGGCCGCGGTGAGGGCCAGTGAGGCGTGCCGGTAGGCGAGTTCGGCGGAGATCAGGGCGCTGCGCTCGCGGGCCGCGTCGGCGTGCGTGACGGCGTACGCGGCGGCGGTGACCCGCTGGGCCAGGTCGGCGGCCCGGACCCGCTCCCGCACACCGCGCGCGGACAGCCGGCGCGCCAGAGTCCGGGTACGGCGCTCGGCTCCGGCGTGGATGTCACGCGCGCGGGTGCGGGCCTCGGCGGCCTCGACGATCCGCCCGAGCAGGTCCACGGACCCGGCGGTGAAGTCGCGTTCGGCGATCAGCTCGGCGCGCCGGCCCAGCTTGTTGCCGAAACCGCTGACCAGGTCGGCGAGCCCGTCGGTGTCCCGGGTGTCGGTGACGGCGCGCAGCAGCAGGTCGGTGAAGTCGGCGTCCTTCTTGACCGCGAAGAGGCCGGCGGCCTCGCCTTCGTCGGCGTTCATCTCCCGCTGGTAGCGGAAGAGTTCGGGGTCGAGGCCGAGGTCGCCGAGGTGCTCGATCCAGCGGTCGTGGATCTCCTCCCAGTGCACCTCCAGGTGCGGGTACGTCTTGCCCGCCTCCGTCAGGGCGTCGCGGAAGCCCTTCATGGTGCGCCGCCGCCCGCGCGCGCCCGACTGGCCCTCGACCGGGGCCCGGACGGTGGTGGCCTCGGCCACGGGGAGGTTGTCGAGGCTCAGTCCGGGCCCGGGCCGGAAGGAGTACCAGGCCTCGGCGAACTTCCGCGGGTCGTTGGAGACCTGCCGCCCGCGCCACTCGCTGACCTTGCCGACGACGACGCACTCGCCGGTCTGTACGTGCTGCCACTCCAGCGCGACATGGCCGCAGTCGTCGGCGAGCAGGAACTTGCGCAGCACGCCGGAGCTGGCGCCGCCGAGTGTGTTGCGGTGTCCCGGCAGCATCACGGAGAAGATCAGCTTGAGCAGGACCGACTTGCCGCCGCCGTTCTCCAGGAAGAGCACGCCCGCGGGTGCGGGCCGGCGCGGCGGGCCTTCGGGCTCCTCCTCGAAGAACTCCGCCTGCGTGGGGGCGGGGTCGGGCACGGGCTCGCCCACCCCGCGCAGGTCAAGCACGGTGTCGGCGTAGCGCGCACCGGCGGGCCCGATGGAGTAGAGGCGGACCCGGGACAGCTCGTACATGGCGGACTCTCGTAAGCCTTCTTTTGAAAAGGGACGTTCAGGAGGAGTGGAACGGCAGCCCGGCGTCGGCGACCAGGTCGAGGTCGTCGCTCTCCTCGGGGGGCAGCAGCGTCGGCGTCCCGTCCGTGACCGGGACGACGCCGAGCTCAAGCAGCTCGGCCATGGCGGCGCTGCCGGCCATGTCCCGTACCTGGAGCTGGTAGCGGGCGGTGGTGCGGTACGTGCCGCCGTTGTCGTCGCCGGTGCGCTGGAGGAATCCGGAGTCGGTGAGGAAGGCGACGGCCTTGGCGATGATGCCGGTGGTCGAACCGGCGAGCCGGCGCGCGTCCTTGGTGGCGCCGGTCGAACTGCGCCGCACCCAGATCCGCCAGGCGGCCTCGAGGCCGGGCGCGTCGCTCGCGGGGTCGGTGTTCTCGCCCTGTTCGGCGGCGCGCTCCTCCAGACGGCGGCAGGCCTGGCGCACGAAGGCGTCGACGCCGTTGACCGTGACGCGGCCGATGTAGCCGTCGTCGGCGAGGTCCTCGGGGCGCGGGAACGCCATGGCGGCGACGGCGAGATGGGCGAGCCCGTGCAGGAACCGGTCGCCGCCGTCGGCGGACGTACGACGCGCGTAGTCCCCCATGCGGACGGCGAACACCGAGTCCTCGGCGGCGGTCACGGCCATGCCCGCGCGCGGGGACACCTCCAGCACGATCAGCCCCAGGCCGGTCGCCACGGCATCGGCGAGCCGCGCGAACGGCGGGTCCTCGCGGTAGCGCCGCAGCAGGTCCGCGTACTCCTGGTCGCGGGCGGGCTGCAACTTGGGCTGCAGCCCGAAGGACACCAGCCGCGCCGCGTCGGCGGCGTCGGCGGGAGTGACGGCGGCGGTGGCCGTCGGAGCCGGGGCCTCCGGCTCACTCCACTCGACGTGCTCGGTCACGGTCGGGGCTCCTTGTTCCACTGGTGCTCACTCATGCTGCTTCCGTCCGGTCCGCCGCCATCCCCACCGCGTCCAGCAGTGCGGTGCCGACGATGAGGTCGGCCCCACCGAACTCCGGATCATCGAGCTCGGTCCCGTCGTCCACGGCGAACAGCAGCTTCTGCTCGCCCTGGCGATAAGCCGTGCCGACCGGCGGACTGGCCGCGTGCACCGCCAGCAGCGCCACTAGATACGGCAGCTCGGGATCCTGCCGACGGGCCTCGGCCAGCAGCCCGGACAGTCGCCTCGGCGCGTCCGCGGGCAGGTCGAGCAGCTCCTGCGCGGCCGCCATCTGCTCCTCGCTGAACCGGCTGTCGTCGGGCGTGGCGATGAGGTCCGGCTCGGGCATCTCCGCGCCCAGATGCTCCCGCTCCACGGGCGGCGTGAGCAGTATGTCGACGAGATCCCCGACCCGGACGGACACGGGCGTGCGCAGTCCGGTGCCGCGCCCGAAGAAGGCGTCCGTGACACGGGCGGCCTGCTCGAGCGGCAGCGGCAGGACCGGGGCGACGAGATGGCCGTACAGGTCGATCCCCGAGGCGCTCGTCGGAGTGGCGAAGGCCTGCCGGTCCTGCTCGGCGCGGAACAGCGGCCCGGCCTCCAGCAGCCGGGACTGCAACTGCGTGTGCCGGCGGATGCAGTCCTTGACGATGTCGACGAGTTCGGCCGCGCGGCGCTTGTGCTCCGGGTCCTCGGACTCGTCGCGGGCCTTGCGGATGTTGGTGAGGATCGCGTTCTCGTGGCGGTAGCGGTCCGCGACGTGCTCCAGCGCCTCGGCGATCATGTCGGGCACGGTGGTGAGCCAGTCGACCGCGCGTACGTTGCGCCGGGTCGCGTCCAGGGCCCTGCGCAGGGTCTCCGAGTACTGCACGGTCCGGTAGCGGGCCTGTTCGGCCGCGAGCTGGGCGTCGGCGAGCCGGCCGCGGCTGATCAGCACCTCCAGTTTGACCTCGGCGGCGATCTGCGCGCTGGTGACGTCCGTGTCGAGGGCGCCGACGAGGACGTTGACCGCCTCGTCGGTCGTCCGGAGGTAGACCGTGCCGCCGGGGCCGGGGACCTCCTCGATCAGCTTGAAGTCGTAGTCACGGCGCACATAGGTGCCGTCCGCCCCGAACGTGCCGTACACGGCGCGGAAGCCGCGGTCGACGCTGCCGACGTTGATCAGGTTCTCCAGCACCCAGCGGGCCACCCGCTCGTGCTCGGCGGCGGGCCGCCGCGGCGCCTGGGCGGCGATGCGCGGGATGAGCCGGGCGACGATCTGGTCGTGGTCCGCGCCGGTGTCGAAGTCCATGTTCAGGGTGACCAGGTCGATGGCCGCGAGGGCGACCTCCGCCATGCCGTACACCGAGTACTCGCCCGCCAGGTTGGCCTTGCGGGTGTCCAGGTCGTGCAGCGGCGCGGTGCAGGCGAGCGCGCGCAGGCGCCGCGCCAAGCCCTCGTCGGCGGCCGGCCCCGGCGCGGGACGCGGCCCCGCGCTGAGCTGGGGCGGAACGCTGTCCGTCGATGCAGGCGAAGTCACGGTGCACAGACTAGGTCCTGGGTCTGACAACGACCCAAACGGCGCGGTACGGCTCCTCAGCCGTCCTCACCGACGCGACGGCGGTACACCTCGACGACCCGCTCCAGCGAGTCGTCGAGGTAACCGGCGAGCAGGCTCTCGGCATGCTCGCGGTCCCCACCCTGAAGGGCCTGAAGAATCGCGACATTTCGTGCGATGTAGGGTTCGTGCAGTCGCTGCGGTTCGTCCACCACGTGGAACGCGAGGCGCAGTTCGGCGAAGACGCTGCGCATCAGCTCGTCGGTGCGCTCGCTCGCGGCCAGCGCGACCAGCTCCCGATGGAAGTGGATGTTGGCCGTACCCACTCCCTTCCAGTCACCTTCGCGAGCCGCCCGCCTCCCCTCCGCCACGACGGCGGCCAGCCCGTCGAGACCGTACGGCGGCTCCCCCAGGCCCCGGACCACGGCGCACTCGACCAGCCGCCGGGTGCGGTAGATGTCCTCGACGTCCTCCACGGTCAGGACCCGGACGAAGACCCCCCGGTTCAACTCGTGGACGAGCAGGCGTTCGTGCGTGAGCAGCCGGAACGCCTCGCGCAGCGTGTTGCGGGAGACGCCGAGCGCGCCGCCGATGCTGTCCTCCGACAGCCGGGTCCCGGGCGGGAAGTAACCCTCGGCGATCCGGCTCCGGAGGATGTCCGAGACCCGTTCGGCGGTGCTGGTGCGCCCCAGGAGAGCCCGGTCGTCGGCGAGGTCCTTCAGCTGCTCTGCCATGCCGGAATTCAATCGCAGATCACAGGAAGTACCAACATGGGTATTGAGGGATCGTTGAACAATCCTCTACGGTGCTACGCACGGCATCGCTTCCCCCACCGCGGCGCCGACCGCTCCCGTACGGCACGGCTCACCCCCGAAGCACCCTTCGTCCTCCCTCTGCGAGGTGCCCATGAGCACAACCCCTCCACCGCAGGCCCTGCCCGACGACACACGCCCCGCGACCGCTGAACGCACCTCGGACGACGGGGCGTTCGGCTGGCTGCGCGCCCTGGGCCCGCGCGGCCGCCGCGCGTTCACCGGCGCCTTCGGCGGCTATGCCCTGGACTCGTACGACTACTTCACGCTGCCGCTGAGCATGGTCGCGCTGTCCGCCTACTTCGGCCTGAACAGCGGCCAGACCGGCCTCTTCACGACGGTCACCCTGGTGGTCTCCGCGATCGGCGGCGCTCTCGCGGGCGTCCTCGCGGACCGCATCGGTCGCGTGAAGGCGTTGATGCTCACGGTGATCACGTACGCGGTGTTCACCGTTGCCTGCGGCTTCGCGCCCAACTACGAGACGCTGCTGGTCTTCCGTGCCCTCCAGGGCCTCGGATTCGGCGGCGAGTGGGCGGTAGGGGCGATCCTCGTCGCCGAGTACGCGAGCGCCAAGCACCGGGGGCGCACGCTCGGCGCGATCCAGAGCTCCTGGGCGGTGGGCTGGGGCCTCGCCGTGATCGTCTACACGATGGTCTTCTCGCTGGCCGGCGACGACCTGGCCTGGCGCATCATGTTCTGGACCGGGGCGCTGCCCGCGCTGCTCGTCATCTGGCTGCGGCGCAGTGTGCACGACGCGCCCGAGGCGGCAGCGGCGCGTGAACGGAGCGCGGAGAAGGGCTCCTTCACTGCGATCTTCAAGCCCGGCCTGCTGCGGACGACCGTGTTCGCGGTTCTCCTCTCGACCGGCGTCCAGGGCGGTTACTACACCCTGGCCACCTGGGTGCCGACGTATCTGAAGTCCGAGCGCGAGCTGTCGGTCGTGGGCACCGGCGGCTATCTGACCTTCCTGATATCCGGCGCCTTCATCGGCTATCTGACCGGCGGCTACCTCACCGACAAGCTGGGCCGGCGGCGCAACATCTGGCTCTTCGCCCTGCTGTCGGCGATCTGCATCCTGGCGTACGCGAACATCCCGAGCGGCGCCAACACCCTGCTCCTGGTGCTCGGTTTCCCGCTCGGGTTCTGCATGTCGGCGATCTTCAGCGGCTTCGGCTCCTATCTGAGCGAGCTGTACCCGACGGCGGTGCGCGGCACCGGACAGGGCTTCACGTACAACACCGGGCGCGCCGTTGGGGCCGTGTTCCCGACGACGGTCGGTTTCCTGGCGGACAGCTGGGGCGTGGGCGGCGCGCTGGTCTTCGGCGCGATCGGCTACGGCCTGGCGGCACTGGCGCTGCTCGGGCTGCCGGAGACGCGCGGGAAGGAACTCACGTGAGCCTCACGAGCACGAGCGCGCGCACGAGCAAGCGCACCGGGACCGAGGACCGCCCCGTGGTCCTCGTGGACGAGCACGCGCACGCGTGGAGCCCGGAAACGGCCCGCGCCCGCTTCCGGGACGGGCTGACGGGGCCCACGGCCGGGGTCGCGGCGGGCCACACCCAGGTCAACCTGATCTCGGTGCCGGCCGACTGGGCCTACGACATGCTGCTCTTCTGCCAGCGCAACCCCAAGCCGTGCCCGGTCCTCGACGTGACGGACGCCGGTGCGTGGACCACCGTGCTCGCCGAGGGCGCGGATCTGCGTACCGACCTGCCGCGCTACCGGGTGTGGCGGGACGGCGAGTTGGTGGACGAGCCGACGGACGTGCGCGCGTACTGGCGGGACGACCTGGTGTCGTTCCTGATCGGGTGCAGCTTCACCTTCGAGTGGGCGTTGGGCGAGGCGGGCGTTCCGATCCGCCACATCGAGCAGGGCCGCAACGTCCCGATGTACGTGACGGGCCGGCAGTGCCGTCCGGCGGGGCGGCTGCACGGACCGCTGGTGGTGTCCATGCGGCCGGTGCCGCCCGGCCATCTGGCGGCCGCGATCCGGGAGAGCAGTCTGCTGCCCGCGGTGCACGGCAGCCCCGTGCACTGCGGCGATCCCGCGGGGCTCGGCATCGACGACCTCGGCCGGCCCGACTTCGGCGACCCGGTGGACACCGAACCGGACGACATCCCGGTGTTCTGGGCGTGCGGAGTGACCCCGCAGGCGGCCGTGATGGCCTCGCGTCCGCCGTTCGCCCTCACGCACGCCCCGGGGCAGATGTTCCTCACCGACGCCCGCGACGAGCAGTACCGCGTGGCCTGACAGGAGACACCACTCGTGACCTCGATCGACCTGAACGCCGACCTCGGCGAGGGCTTCGGCCGCTGGCACCTCACCGACGACGAACGGCTGCTGTCCGTCGTCACCAGCGCCAACGTGGCGTGCGGCTTCCACGCCGGGGACGCGGTCACCATGCGCCGGGTGTGCGAGCTCGCGGCCGAGCGCGGGGTGCGGATCGGCGCCCAGGTGTCCTACCGGGACCTGGCCGGTTTCGGGCGGCGCGCGATGGACGTGCCGCCCGCCGAGCTGGCGGCCGAAGTGGCCTACCAGATCGGCGCCCTGGAGGTCTTCGCGCGCGCGGCGGGCGCCCGTGTGGCGTACGTCAAACCGCACGGCGCGCTCTACAACCGGGTGGTGCGCGACGAGGAGCAGGCCGCCGCGGTCGTCGACGGCGTGCTCCTCGCGGACGCCAGGCTGCCCGTGCTCGGCCTGCCCGGCTCGCGCCTGCTGGAGCTGGCCGGCAAGGCCGGACTTCCGGTCGTCACAGAGGCGTTCGCGGACCGCGCGTACACCGACGCGGGCACGCTCGTGCCGCGCGCTGAGGAGGGCGCCGTGGTCACGGACCCGGACACCGTTGTCGAGCGGTCGCTGAGTCTGGCCCGCTCCGGCGAGGTCGTCTCGCACTCGGGGACACGGATCGAGGTGGCCGCGCGTTCCCTGTGCCTGCACGGCGACACGCCCGGCGCGGTGGAGCTGGCGCGCCGGGTGCGGGAGCGGCTGGAGGCGTCGGGGGTCCGGGTGGAGGCCTTCGCATGAAGGTCCTGCCCGTCGGCGAGGACGCCCTGCTCGTCGAGGTCTCCTCGGGCGAGGAGGCCCAGGCCCTGCACGCGGAGCTGCTGCGGCGCCGCGCGGAGGGCTCGCTGTCGGCCCGCGAGATCGTCCCGGCGGCCCGTACGGTCCTCCTCGACGGCCTCGACTCCCCCGCCCGGCTGGCGGCGGAACTGACCGCCGCCGAGCTGCCGCCCGCTCCACCGCGCGCGCGTGACGTGGTCGAGATCCCGGTGCGCTACGACGGCCCGGACCTGGCCGATGTCGCCGTGCACTGGGGTGTTCCGGAGCGGGAGGTCGCCCGTATCCACGCGGAGACGGAGTTCCGGGTGGCCTTCTGCGGCTTCGCGCCCGGATTCGGCTATCTCACCGGCCTGCCGCCGCGCTACGACGTCCCGCGCCGTGCCACCCCGCGTACGGCCGTACCCGCCGGCTCGCTGGCGCTGGCCGGACCGTACACGGGCGTGTATCCGCGCTCGTCCCCGGGCGGCTGGCAGCTGATCGGCACGACGGACGCCGTCCTGTGGGACCACGCGCGTGTGCCGGCGGCGCTGCTGTCACCGGGCACGCGCGTGCGGTTCGTCCCCGAGGCGGACGCATGACGGACCACGCCCTCGCCGTCGTTCGGGCCGGGGCCCTGACCACCGTGCAGGACCGCGGCCGCCCCGGGCACGCCCACCTCGGCGTGCCCCGCTCCGGGGCGCTGGACCGGCCCGCCGCGGACCTCGTCAACCGGCTGGCCGGCAATCCGCCCGGGGCGGCCGTGCTGGAGACGACCCTGAACGGCTGTGCCCTGCGCCCCCGTTCGACGGTCACCGTGGCCGTGGCGGGCGCCCCGTGCCGGGTCACGGTGGACGCCCGCCCCGTCGCGTGGGGTGCGCCTGTGCGGGTGCCCGCCGGCGCGCTGCTGGACGTCGGTCCCGCGGTATCGGGTGTACGCACCTACGTGGGGGTCTCCGGGGGCATCGCCGTCGAACCCGTGCTCGGCAGCCGTTCGACGGACCTGCTGTCGGGGCTCGGACCGGCGCCGCTCGCGGACGGCACGGTGCTGCCCCTGGGCCGGCCGACAGGTGCGTACGCGTGCGTGGACGTCGCCCCGCAGCCGGCGCCGCCGATCGAGCTGGTCCTGCGGGTGACGCTCGGTCCGCGGGACGACTGGTTCACGCGGGAGGCCGTGCGGACCTTCGTCTCACGTGCCTACCGGGTGTCCCCCGCGAGCAACCGCATCGGGCTGCGTACGGAGGGCCCCGCCCTTGAACGGACCAGGCCCGGGGAACTGCCCAGCGAGGGCATGGTGCTGGGCGCGGTCCAGGTCCCGCCCGACGGCAGGCCGGTGGTGTTCCTGGCCGACCACCCGACCACCGGGGGCTACCCCGTGATCGCGGTGGTGCACGCCGCCGACCTCGCGGCCGCCGCCCAGGCGGTTCCCGGCACACCGGTCCGCTTCGTGGCGGTGCGCCGCCGCTGAACCGGCCGGTCAGGCGTCAGGCCGCCTCCGGCCGCTCCGCCACCGACAGGGCTGCCAGCGCGGCCGACACCGCCGCGGAGGCCCGCAGATCGAGTCGGGCGCTGGTCCCCGGGCGCGATGCCGGAGCTCGTCGGCGGCGAGCGTCAGCAGCTGCGGCAGCAGATCGGTGCACCGGCGTGCCACCCAGCCGGTGCCGGCCGTCGCCAGCCAATACAGGCTCGCCGACTTCGTCGGGACGGGGAACTCCGGCTCGGGGGAGGGCGCGGGCCCTGTGGCGAGGCCGTGCTCGGCGAGCAGCGCGTGGAAGCGCAGAGCCAGTTGCCGGTGCCCGCGCTCCCCGGGATGCAGCCGGTCCGCGCTCCACATGGCACGGTCCGTGATCCAGTCGCCCTCGCACGCGTGCAGATGCAGGGCACCGTACCGGTCGGACAGGGCGTGGACCACCGTGTTCACGGCCCGCTGCCGCCGGGCCAGCGGATGGGCCAGCGCGCCCGGCAGCCGGAGCATCGTGCCCGGGTCGGGCAGGCACGCGGTGAGCAGGACCGCGCCCTGCCGGGTGAGGGCCGCGTACACCTGGTCGAGCCGCGCGGCCACGGCCTGGATGTCGAAGGTGCAGCGCAGGGTGTCGTTGACACCGATGACGACGGACACGAGGTCGGGCCGCAGCTCCAGCGCGACGGGCAGCTGCCGCTCCAGCACGTCCCGGGTCTGCGCCCCGCTCACCGCGAGGTTGGTGAAGGCCGCGGGCTCACCGGTGACGGGTGCCTCCGCGAGCCCGTGGGCCAGCAGCGCGGCCCAGCCGCGCCACACCCCGTCACCGACCGGGTCGCCCACGCCCTCGGTCAGCGAGTCGCCGAGGGCGACGAACCTCGGGGGGCTGACACACCGCGAGGGTCTGACGAACCTCGGGGATCTCATGCCACGCCCCCGGGCACGAACGGACGCACCGGGACGGCCGCGTCGTGCGCGGCGAGGAAGGCGTCGACCGCGGCGTTCCACCCGAAGCACTCGGCACGCGCGCGTGCGGCCTCGCGCCGGTCCTCCTCCAGGCCTTCCAGCAGCAGGTCCACGGCGTCCGCGAAGGCCTCCCCGTGGTCAGCCGCGACGGCTCCGGCGGAGCCGATCACCTCCGGCAGCGCGGACGACGCGCTCGCCACGACGGGCGTGCCGCACGCCATGGCCTCCAGCGCGGCGAGCCCGAAGGTCTCGGCAGGGCCGGGTGCCAGGGCGGCGTCGGCGGACGCCTGGAGCGCGCCGAGCAGCGCGCGGTCGGAGACATGGCCCAGGAAGGTGACCGGCAGCGCGCTCTCGCGGGCCCGCTGTTCGAGGCGCGCGCGCAGCGGGCCGTCCCCGGCCACCACCAGCACCGCCCGGCGCCCGCGCCGCCGCAGCGCCTCCAGGGCGTCGAGTGCCGTGCCGGGCCGCTTCTCCACCGACAGCCGCGAGCACATCACCAGCAGCGTCTCGTCCTCGCGCGCGTGCCGCTTCCGGACCTCCGGGTCGCGCAGCGCGGGGTGCCGCTGCACCAGGTCGACGCCCAGAGGGGCCCGGACGACGTTGCGCGCCCCGATCCGCACGAACTCCCGCTCGGCGAACTCGGTGGTGCACACCACACGCGAGTACGTGTGGGCCGTACGGACGTTGAGGGCGTCGGCGGCACGCCGGGCGGCCCCCTCGGGCAGGCCCCAGGTGCGCAGTACGCCGTCGGCGGTCTCGTGGGAGACCATCACCGCCGGGACGCGGGCCCGCCGCGCCCATTTGCCGGTCCACCTCAGGGTCGTACGGTCGGACACCTCGAGCCGGTCCGGGGCGAGTACCTCCAGGAGCCGGGCCACCCGCCGCTTGTCGGCGAGGACGCGGTAGCCGCCGGTGCCGGGCAGCAGCGGCCCGGGGAGGGTGATCACCCGCCCCTGCTCGGTCTCACGGTCGCTGAAACGCTCGCCGGGGACCACGAGGACGGGCTCGTGCCCCGCCGCCCGGAAGCCCTTGCCGAGCTCGCGCAGCGCGGTGCGCAGGCCGCCGGACGCGGGCGCGACGAAGTTCGCGAGCCGGACGATCCGCAGCGACTGGCTGTTCTGGCTGTCCGGGTTCATGCCGCCACCACCGTCCTGCGCGCGGCGAGCACGTTGGCGTAGTGCCCGATCAGCTGGTCTCCGACGGCCGCCCAGGTGCGGCCCTCCACCATGGCCCGCCCGGCGGCACCGAAGGCGGTCCGCAGCGCGGGGTCGGCGGCCAGGGCGCGCACGGCGTCCCGTACGGCGTTCGCGTCGCGCGGCGGGACCAGGAGCCCGGTGTGTCCGTGGGCCACCAGGTCCAGCGGTCCGCCCGCGGCGGGCGCCACGACGGGCAGGCCGCTGGCCATGGCCTCCTGGACCGTCTGGCAGAAGGTCTCGAAGGGGCCCGTGTGCGCGAAGACGTCGAACGAGGCGAAGACCCGGGCGAGGTCGTCACCGGTGCGCCGGCCCAGGAAGACCGCGCCGGGCAGCGCCTCCTCCAGACCGGGCCGGCTGGGGCCGTCACCGACGACCACGACCCGGACGCCTTCCAGGCCGCAGGCACCGGCGAGGAGTTCGACCTGCTTCTCGGGGCGAGCCGGCCGACGTAGCCGACGATCAGCTCGCCGTTCGGGGCGAGCTCCCGCCGCAGGGCCTCGTCACGGCGGTCGGGCCGGAACCGTTCGGTGTCCACGCCGCGCGGCCAGAGCTCGACCCGGGGCACGGCGTGCGTCTCCAGGTCGCGCAGGGCGGCGGTGGACGGGGCGAGGGTGAGGTCGGCGGCGCCGTGGACGGAGCGTATGCGCCGCCAGGCGGCGGCCTCTCCGGCGCCCATGTACGTGCGGGCGTATCCGGCCAGGTCGGTCTGGTAGACGGCGACGGCGGGGATGCCGAGGCGGGCGGCGGCGGCCATGCCGCGCACGCCGAGGACGAAGGGGCTGGCGAGGTGGACGACGTCGGCGTTGTGCTCGACGAGGGTGGCGGCCAGGCGGCGGCTGGGGAGGGCGACGCGGACCTGGGGGTAGCCGGGGAGCGGGAGGGAGGGGACGTGGACGACGGGGCACGGCGCGGACGCGTCGGGCTTGTTACCCGGGGCGGGGGCCGGGGCGACGACGACGGGGGCGTGACCGCGATCGACGAGGTGCCGGGCGGTCTGGAGCGCGCAGTGGGCCACGCCGTTCACGTCGGGGGGAAAGGATTCGGTCACGATGACGACACGCATACCCGTGTTGTCGCCGTGCCGGACGTGGTCGCGTCAACGTGGATCTTTCCGAACGAGGAACGTCCTATGAGCGTTCTGAGGCGCACCCGCGCAGGTCAGGCGGTGTCCATGCCCTCCTGACCCGCGAGTCACCCCTCGTTCACCCGGGCGGCCTGATTCCGCCCCGCCGATCTGGTGCGGAGGGGGGTCACACAGCGGTCTCCTCGGGACCGATCCGGCTGCGTACGGCCGTCTGGACCTCGGCCTCCTCGGCCGGGTCGGCGGCGAGCCGGCGCAGTCGCTCCACGACCCGGGCGTCACCGGTCTCGGCGTGCCGGGCGGCGACTTCGCGGGTGGACTCCTCGCAGTCCCACAGGCACTCGACGGCGAAGCCGGTGGCGAAGGAGGGATCGGTGGCGGCGAGGGCCCGGGCGGCCCGGCCGCGCAGATGGGATGAGGCGGTCTCACGGTAGATGTGCCGGAGCACGGGTGCGGCGCAGGCGATGCCGAGCCGTCCGGTGCCGTCGACCAGGGTCCACAGGGTCGGCGCGTCGGGGCCTTCGCCGCGCACCGCCTCGCGCAGGGCCGCGAGGACCAGGTCACGGTCCCGGGTCCCGCCCCGGCAGGCGAGGACGCGTCCGGCGGCGGCACCGAGCTCGTCGGGCCGGTGTGCCCAGCCGCGCGCCCGGTCCACGGCGGCGAGGCTGCGCATTCGTTCGAAGGCGTCGACGGCGGCCTCCACGACGACCGTCGAGCCGGTGGCCACGGCACCCTCGATCAGGTCGAGGGCGTCGGGATCATTGCCGTCAGCCAGGTAGCGCAGGGCGGTGCACCGGGCTCCGTCGGTGCCGTCCTGCGCCGCCCGGACGATCTCGGACCGGTCCTCGGGGCCCGCCACGGCCGTGAGACAGCGGGCGGCCGGGACATGGCGGGCCGCGCCCCGGTCGAGGCCCTGCTGGGCCCATTCGAAGACGGCGCTCACACTCCACCCGGGGCGGGGCCCGGGCGGTCGCATCTGCCGTTGCCAGCGGTCGAACGAGCCTGCCTCGTGGGCGGCACGGACGCGGGTGGCGACGGATTCGCGCGGGTCCTCGGCCCACAGCCGCCACGGCCGGGGCTCGAAGGCGTCCCGGACGGCGGCGGCCAGCTCGGCCTCGCCCTCCGCATCGGCCGGGAACCGCGCGAGAACGGGTGCGGCGAGGGCGCGCAGGCCGGCGTCGTCGTCCCGGAGGGCGAGTTCGTCGAGGGCCCAGGCCCAGTTGGAGCCGTGGGCGGCGTACCTGCGCAGCAGTTCGAGCGCGTCCCGCCTGCCGTAGGAGGCGAGGTGCCCGAGGACGGCGAGGGCCAGCCCGGTGCGTGACTCGTCGGTGTCGAGGACGTCCTCGGCGTCGAAGAGATGGGCCTCGACCGCGTCCAGCTCGCCGTTCAGGTCGAGGTAGAGGCGGGCGTAGTAGAGGGAGCGGTTCTCCACCTGCCAGTCGTGGCGGGGATCGCGCAGCACGCAGTGGTTCAACGCCGCGAGCGCCTCGGGGCGCGGGGCGGTGAGCGCGTGCAGCGTGCCGTCGCCGCGGCCCCGCTGGAGCAGGCCGAGCAGCGTACCGCTGGGCGCTATGACCGGATCGAACATGGGAAACAGCCTCACATCAAGCGTCGACGCAACCGGGGACGTGTACTACCTGGCCGCGTGACAACACGTCGGGGCGCCCGCCGTTTCCTGCTTGCTGTAGACCATCTTCCTCTGCCTCTCGTCGGTGGCCCTTGCGGACCGCGTCACGGTCCGCGCGGTGCGGCAACACCTGCCCAGCCATCACGTCCGTGAACCACGTCGTCATGATGACCCGGCCCTCTCGTCTGCCGCGACCGAAATTTCGGCGGCCCTGTACCGCCTCCCCCGTTTTCGTTGTCGTTCCAGGTCAGACTGGTCGGCTCAGTGCTCGCCGAACAGTTCGAGCAGTTCCGTCCGGCCGAACATCCGGGCCGTGTCGACGGCCGAGGGGGTGCCGGCGGACGGGTCCGCGCCGCCCTCCAGGAGGGCTTTGATCACTTCCGTCTCGCCCTTGAAGGCCGCTCCCGCGAGCGGTGTCTGGCCCCGGTCGTTCACCCGGTCGGCCTCGGCGCCGCGGGCGAGCAGGGCGCGTACCGCGTCGGAGTGGCCGTGGTAGGCGGCGAGCATCACGAGCGAGTCACCGCGGTCGTTGGTGAGGTTGGCCGGGACGCCGGCGTCGACGTACGCCACGAGCGCCTCGGTCTGTCCCCGCCGGGCCAGATCGAAGATCTTGGTCGCCAGCTCCACGACCTCGGGGTCGGGGACTTCGGTCATCGGCCGGACCGCCTCTCCACTGCGCGTCACATCAGGTGCGTACGCCTGCGAGTGGCGCAGCCGTACGAGTGAATCGCCAGCGTACTGGCTCGCGCGGCACATGACCCGATGTGCCCGAGGTAAAGATCACCACAGATCACCAAGCGGTCGGAATGGTGAGATTCATACCCAGTTGCACCTTTTATCGTATGGATACATCCTGTGAGCCTGGAAGTACTCATGGTGACTGTCCCCGCGAACCAGGAGAACCCACATGATTCTCTCCATCTCAGGCGTGGTCCTGCTCGGCATCGTCGTCTTCATCTTCTTCCGCAAGGACGGCCTCAAGGCGTCCCACGCCGTGGTCACGATGCTCTTCGGCTTCTATCTGGCCAGTACGGCCATCGCCCCGAGCATCAAGGCGGGCGGCGAGAGCCTGGCGAGCCTCCTGGGAGGAATCAAGTTCTGACGGCCGCGCACCCCGTACGCATCCCGCCCGTACGTACGCACTGGAGGCAGCAGTGGGCCGGCGCCCCCTCCCCGCATTCTGAGCAACGGCAGCGCACAGCTCGTCCGGAGCCGGGAGCTGGCCCGGACGGCCGCCGACAGCGCCACCGACGTCCTCCATCCGCTGATCACCATCACGCGGGGTCTGCGCCGGCTGGCAGCGGCCGGGCGGCGCAGATGGGCCGAGACCCCCAAGGAGAGGCGGGGGGCGCTGCTGTTCCTGGTGGCCTCCGTGTTCCTGGTCGTCGCGCTGGTGCCGTACGGACCACTGCTCGCCGCGATCACGCTGATGGCGGCCGCGGCCTGGCAGGGCAGGGAACGCGCCGCTGCGGCGCCCGACGGGCCCGACGAATCGCAGACCGAGCGCCTGAAGTCGCTGTACGAGGCGCTGCTGCCTTACTTCTCCAGCGCCGAGGACCCCGAGCCGCTGTACGCGCACGTCGGCGCCTGGGACAAGGCCTTCCCCACCTACGCGTTCGACGCCGGCGGCCGGATCTCGCACCTCGTGGTGCGCTACCCGGCGTACTTCGCCGACGGCGAGGCCGATGCCCGCGCCCGGATCGAGCACCTCCTCGCGGCCAAGTCGGGCCGGGGCCGCGAATACCACTTCATGTGGGACGAGGAAGGCAACCAGTTGACGGTCAGCGTGCTCATGCCGCTCGCCGTGGACATCGCCGCCCAGCGTTTCGTCACCGCTCCCGGCGAGATCGTCCTGGGCTTCACCGACCACACCCGGGTCCAGCGCACGCTCCCCCTGACCTGCGGCGAACAGCGACGGGACGTGCCCCCGGTCATCTGGCGCACGGGCCTGCGCTCCACCGAGCCCCACCTGCTCGCCCTCGGCCGGCCGGGCAGCGGCACGTCCACCCTGCTGCGGTCCATCGCGCTGCAGGCCCTCCAGCACGGCGACGTGGTGATCGTCGACGGCGGCGGCACCGGCGAGTACGCCTGCCTGACCGGACGGGACGGTGTCCTGGCCGTCGAGTGCGGGCTCGCCGGGGTACTGGCGAGCCTGGAGTGGGCCGCGCACGAGACCGAGCGCCGCCTCATCGCCATCAACCGCGCCCACCAGGCGGGGCACCCGCCGCCGGACGACACCAAGCGCCCGCTCTGGATCCTCCTGGACCGCCCGACGGCCTTCACCCACCTGGCCGCCGCGGACGACCGCAAGGACCCCCAGCCCCTCCTCCAGGTCCCGTTGCGGCACGGCCGCCTGGCGAACGTGACGGTGGTGGTGGCCGACCAGCTGGACAGCCTGGAGACCCTCGGCGAACCGGTACGGCACCACACCCGCGCCCGCGTCGTCCTCGGCCCCGCGGCGGCCGGGCAACTCGAGTCCGTCCTGGGCGCGCCCCCGCACACCACCCCCGTCGACGAGGTCCCACCCGGCCGCGGCTATGCCCGCCTGGGCACGGGCCCGGTCCACCGCCTCCAGGTCCCCGCCACCCCCCACCCCTATGACGACGCCACGACCGACACCCACCGCCAGGCGGTGCTGGACCTCCTCCCGCCCCGCACGACACCGGCGGACGGAGAGAAGGTGCCGCAACCGACGGACGGCGAACCGGAACTGGCGGAACCGGTACCGGAGCCGGCATCGGAGCCGGAGCCGGCGGAACCCGAGCCGGTTCCGGTCCTGACGAAACCCACCAAGACGTAGACGTCCTGGCCGCGGTCACCGAGCACCGAACACCGAACACCGAACACCGACTAGGCAACGAACGTGCGCGGCGTCTCCGTACCGCCGACCCCACCGGATTCCACCAGCCCCGCCGCCGCGGCCAATCGCACAGCCGCCTCCTCGGCCACCGCGCCCCCACCGTGAACGGCAACCGCACATACCCCTCGAACGCCCCGTCCACGCCGAACCGCGGCCCGGACGGCACCCGTACCCCGACCCGCTCCCCCGCCTCCGCGAGCCGGGATCCGGAAAGCCCCCCGGTCCGCACCCACAGCGTCAGCCCACCTTGCGGCACCTCGAACTCCCACCCGGGCAACTCCCGCCGCACGGCGGCCACGAGCTCGTCCCGGTTCGACCGGGCCTGCTCCCGCCGCACCTCCACGGCCTGCTCCCAACCGCCCGTCCCGAACAGCCAGTTCACGGCCAGCTGCTCCAGCACCGGCGTACCGAGATCCGCGTACGCCCGCGCGGCGACCAGGCTGCGGACCACGTCCGGCGCGGCCCGTACCCACCCGATGCGCATCCCGGCCCAGAAGGCCTTGCTCGCCGACCCCACCGTGATCACCGTCGACCCGGCCGGGTCGAACGCACACACCGGCCGCGGCATCGCCACGTCCGGGTCCAGCCACAGCTCGCTCATCGTCTCGTCGGCGATCAGCACGGTCCCCGCGGACCGCGCCGCGTCCACCAGCCGCCGTCGCTGGTCCTCGTCGGCGAGTGCTCCGGTCGGGTTGTGGAAGTCGGCGACGACATAGGCGAGACGCGGCGCGGCGTCCCGCAGGACCTGCCGCCAGCGGTCCATGTCCCACCCGGCGAGCCCCTCGGCCATCGCGACGGGCACGAGCCGGGCCCCGGCCTCGCGCATCAACTGGAGGATGTTGGCGTACGAGGGCGACTCGACGGCGACGCGCTCGCCCCGCCCGGAGAACAGGTGGCAGATCGCGTCGATCGCGCCCATCGCCCCGGTCGTGACCATGATCTGCTCGGGCATGGTCGGTATGCCGCGCGCGGTGTACCGCTCGGCGATCATCGACCGCAGCGCGGGCAGCCCGGCGGGATAGTCGCCGTGCGTGTGCGCGTACGGCGGCAGTTCCTCCAGCGCGCCCTGCACGGCCCGGGTCAGCCACGGCTCGGGGGCCGGGAGCGCCGCGCAGCCCAGGTCGATCATCGAGCCCAGGGCCTCGGGCGGCAGCGGTTCGAGGCCGCGCGCGGGCAGCGGGTTCCCGGCCGGCACCGCGGTCCAACTGCCCGCGCCCCGCCTGGACTCCAGGAACCCTTCGCTGCGCAGCGCCTCGTACGCGGCGGCGACCGTCGTACGGCTCACGGACAGGGACAGGGCGAGTTCGCGCTCGGCGGGCAGCCGGGCGGCCACCGGGACGCGTCCTTCGAGCACCAGCAGGCGGATGCCGTCCGCGAGCGCGCGGTAGGCGGGCGGTCGGCGGCTGCCGGGCCCCGCCGGTCGGTCCTGCTGGGAGTTGAGGAGCCGGGCGAGCTGCGCCGCGCCCACAGCCGAGGTCCACTGCGCCATGGAAATCAGTCCACCTTCCCCGGATTGGCCATGGATGGCGTCTCCGTCCAAGCCACAGAGTGTCATGCATCAGTCCACTACCACCACAGGGGGGCACCTCATGTCCACGGACCGCCGTCTCGGCCGGCGACTGACCCAGCTCTACGCCGGTCTCGCGCTGTACGGCGCGAGTTCGGCGCTGCTCGTCCGGTCGGGGCTCGGCCTGGAGCCGTGGAACGTGCTGCACCAGGGCATCGCCGAGCGGACGGGACTGTCGATCGGAGTGGTGCTGACCATCGTGGGTGCGGTGGTGCTGCTCGCGTGGATCCCGCTGCGTCAGCGGCCGGGTCTGGGCACGATCTCCAACGTGCTGGTCATCGGCGCGGCGATGGACGCGACGCTGGCCCTGGTGCCCGACGCCCACGGCCTGGCGGTGCGCGGGACGCTGATGGTGGCGGGGATCGTCCTGAACGGCGCGGCGACCGGCCTGTACATCGCGGCGCGCTTCGGCCCGGGCCCGCGCGACGGCCTGATGACGGGACTGCACCAGCTGACCGGGGTCTCGATCCGCCTGGTGCGCACGGGGATCGAGCTCACGGTCGTGGCGACCGGCTTCGCCCTGGGCGGCACCGTCGGGGTCGGCACCCTGCTGTACGCGGTGTCGATCGGCCCGCTCGCCCAGCTGTTCCTGCGCGTTTTCGCCGTCCCCTCGGCATCCGGCGGCAGCACGGTCGTTGCCACAGGTCAACCCCGAGGAGCGATACTGCGTCCGTGACCCCGCGGATACGCCACCCCTACCTCGACCACCCCGGCCCGATCGCGTTCGCCCACCGGGGCGGGGCCGCGGACGGTCTGGAGAACACCGTGCGCCAGTTCCGGTGCGCCGTCGAGGCGGGCTACCGGTACATCGAGACCGACGTCCACGCCACCAGGGACGGCGAACTCGTGGCCTTCCACGACGCGACCCTGGACCGGGTGACGGACGGGGCGGGCCGGATCGCCGACCTGCCGTGGCAGGAGGTGGGGCAGGCGCGCGTGGCGGGCGAGGAACCGGTGCCGCTCTTCGAGGAGCTCCTGGAGACCTTCCCGAGGTGCGCTGGAACGTGGACGTCAAGGCGGAGGCCGCCCTGCTGCCCTTCCTGGACCTGGTCGGGCGGACGGACTCCTGGGACCGGATCTGTCTCGGTTCGTTCTCCGAGGCGCGCGTGGTGCGCGCCCAGCGGCTGGCGGGCCCGCGCCTGGCGACGTCGTACGGCACCCGTGGCGTGCTCAACCTGCGGCTGCACTCCTGGGGGCTGCCCGCGGCGGTGCGCCGCTCGGCGGTCGCCGCCCAGGTCCCCGAGGTCCAGTCCGGCATCCAGGTCGTGGACCACCGCTTCCTCCACACCGCCCACGCGCGCGGGCTCCAGGTGCACGTGTGGACGGTCAACGACCCCGAGCGCATGCACCGGCTCCTGGACCTGGGCGTGGATGGCATCATGACCGATCACATCGACACGTTGCGCAAGGTCATGGAGGACCGCGGCGTCTGGGTCTGAGACCCCGGAGCCCGCGCCTCCGCGGGTTCACGGGAAGCGAGGGCACGGGTGGGCACCGACACCGTGCGGACACCGCCGGCCGACGGGGCCGGGGAGCTCAGACGCGAACAGCGCGGCTGGTACATCTACGACTGGGCCTGCTCCGTCTACTCGACGAGCGTGCTCACCGTGTTCCTGGGCCCTTATCTGACGTCGGTCGCCGAGTCGGCGGCCGATGCCGACGGGTACGTCCACCCTCTCGGCATCCCGGTGCGAGCCGGGTCCTTCTTCGCCTACTCGGTGTCCCTGTCGGTGATCGTGGCGGTGCTGGCGATGCCCCTGGTGGGTGCCGCCGCCGACCGCAGCGGCCGCAAGAAGCCGCTGCTGGCTGCCGCCGCCTACCTGGGGGCCACGGCCACGACGGCCATGTTCTTCCTGGACGGCGACCGCTATCTGCTCGGCGGGGCGCTTCTGGTCGTCGCGAACGCGGCACAGTCCGTGGCGATGATGCTCTACAACTCCTACCTGCCGCAGATCGCGCCGCCCGAGCAGCGGGACGCGGTCTCCTCCCGCGGCTGGGCCTTCGGCTACGCGGCCGGTTCGCTCGTCCTCGTCGTCAATCTGGTGCTCTACACGGGGCACGACAGTTTCGGCGTCTCGGAGAGCACGGCGGTCCGCATCTGTCTCGCCTCGGCCGGCCTGTGGTGGGGCGCGTTCGCCATCGTTCCGCTGCGGCGGCTGCGCGATCGCAGGCCGGCCGCGCGGGAGGCCGCTCTCCCGGGCTTCCGGCAGCTCGCGGCGACCGTCCGCGACATGCGCCGCCACCCGCTGACCCTGGCCTTCCTGCTGGCGTACCTCGTCTACAACGACGGCATCCAGACGGTGATCTCCCAGGCCTCGGTCTACGGCTCCGAGGAGCTGGGCCTCGGACAGTCCACACTGATCGGCGCCGTCCTGCTGGTGCAGCTGCTGGCGGTGGCGGGCGCCCTGACGATGGGCCGACTGGCCCGGACCTACGGGGCCAAGCGCACGATCCTCGGCTCGCTGATCGCCTGGACGCTCACACTGGCGGCCGGGTACTTCCTGCCGGCCGGGGCGCCGGTGTGGTTCTTCGTCCTGGCCGCCGGGATCGGCCTGGTCCTCGGCGGCAGCCAGGCGCTGTCCCGGTCCCTGTTCTCCCAGCTCGTCCCACCCGGGAAGGAGGCCGAATACTTCTCGGCGTACGAGATGAGCGACCGCGGGATGAGCTGGCTGGGGCCGCTGCTGTTCGGTGTCACCTACCAGCTGACCGGGAGCTACCGGGACGCGATCATCTCGCTGGTGGGGTTCTTCGTCATCGGGTTCGCCCTGCTCGCCCGGGTTCCGGTGCGGCGTGCGATCGAAGAAGCGGGGAATCCGGTTCCTGACAGGATTTAGCACTCGAAGCGAAAGGGCTGTAGTGTACGCGTTTGGCCTGCCAGGCGGACCGTTACTGCGCGTCAAAGATGCCGAAACGCTAGGTTACATCTGCTAGCAGATGTGACAAACCGGGCGCTGGTGGGTACAACAAGGGCGGCTACGACGGCGACGCATGACCCGGAACGGGACTCGGAACGGGAATCTTTACCGCCGACCGGACGTTGACCGGATGACGACGACAGCGACACCTGTCCTGTGGGCGACAAGCCCGGGAGGCACGATTCATGAGTGAGCGAGCTCTTCGCGGCACGCGCCTCGTGGTGACCAGCTACGAGACGGACCGCGGCATCGACCTGGCCCCGCGCCAGGCCGTGGAGTACGCATGCGAGAAGGGGCACCGCTTCGAGATGCCCTTCTCGGTGGAGGCGGAGATCCCGCCGGAGTGGGAGTGCAAGGTCTGCGGAGCCCAGGCACTCCTCGTGGACGGCGATGGCCCGGAGGAGAAGAAGGCCAAGCCCGCGCGTACGCATTGGGACATGCTGATGGAGCGGCGCACCCGTGAGGAACTCGAAGAGGTCCTCGAGGAGCGCCTGGCGGTTCTGCGCTCCGGTGCGATGAACATCGCGGTTCATCCCCGGGACAGCCGCAAGTCGGCGTAAGTCCCACCGGGGCCTGGCCGAGATCACAGCGCGTCAGTGACCGCGGACGCCGTACGTGAAGTACGGCGCCCGCGGTTTTCTGTATGTGACCCTGTAGGCGCCCGGGGCGCGCTCAGTGCGTCAGCGGCGGGCGCGGTTCCCGCGGGGCGTCGCCCGGCTCGTCCCTGATGACCTCGCCCTGCACGACCTTGCCGTCGGGGCGGTGCATACGGGCCTGCTGGAACGCGCCGCCCAGGGTGCCCGGGTCGGCCTCGCGGAGCTTGCGCTCGAAGGTGCGCTCCGCGGAGCGGCTCACGGCCTTCTGGACCGGGGGCAGCAACAGGAGCAGACCCACCGCGTCCGACACCACGCCGGGGATCATCAGCAGCAGGCCGCCCAGCATCATCAGGCCGTTGCCCTCGCTGTTCGGCCGGGCCGCCTCGGGCATCACACCGCTCTGCTGCTGTTGCAGCGCCTCGGAGAGATTGCGGAAGGCCCGCCGCCCGGCCCGCTTGATGACGACCGCGCCGAGGACGAATCCCGCCACCAGAACGAGGAACACCACGAGGCCGCTGGACGCCCCCGCGATCATCGTGAGCAGCCAGATCTCCAGCACGAGCCACGCGGCGATGCCCAGCGGCAGGAACGTGCGCAGCCGGGAGCGCCGGGGCCGGGCGGGGTACCTGGGGGTCTGAGCGCCAGTCGTCATGCCTCCAGTGTGCCTGGACCCGGCTCAGTGCGGGATAAGCGCTCGATCAGCTGTTTCTGTGAGCGGCCAGCCACAAAGCGGCCCGGAGGCCGGCTACGGCTTCGCCGGCTTGCCGCCGCGCCCCGTGACCTTGCCGACCCGCTCCCCCACGCCCCAGGCCGTGACCCGCCACAGCGCCTCGACGAGGATGTCGCGGCTCATCTTGGAGTCACCGTGTTCGCGCTCGACGAAGGTGATGGGCACCTCGACCACGTGATAGCCGGCCCTGACCGCGCGGCGGGCGAGGTCGACCTGGAAGCAGTAGCCCTGCGAGGCGACCTCCTCGAGGCCGAGGCCCTCGAGGGTCTCGCGGCGGAAGGCCCGGTAGCCGCCGGTGATGTCGCGCAGCGGCAGATCCAGGGCCAGCCGGGAGTAGAGGCTGCCGCCCCGGGAGATCACTTCGCGGGACTTCGGCCAGTTCACCACCCGGCCGCCCGGCACCCAGCGCGAGCCGAGCACCAGGTCCGCGCTCTTGAGGGCGGTGAGCAGACGGGGCAGTTCCTCGGGCTGGTGGGAGCCGTCGGCGTCCATCTCGACCAGCACGCCGTAGTCGCGCTCCAGGCCCCAGCGGAAGCCGGCGAGGTAGGCGGCGCCCAGGCCCTCCTTGCCCTTGCGGTGCAGCACATGGACGTGGTCGTCGTCGACGGCCAGCTCGTCGGCCAGCTTGCCCGTGCCGTCCGGGCTGTTGTCGTCGGCCACGAGCACGTGTACCTCGGGGACGGCCCCACGCACCCGGCCGACGATGCTCTTGACGTTCTCCGCCTCGTTGTAGGTCGGGATGATCACCAAGGCCGTGCCGAGCGGGCCGAACTTCCTCCCTGGGCTCCCGCCGCGAGGGTTCCGTCGCCGTCGTTCACTGATGTCCCTTCATGTCCGTACGCAGGGGTCCACCATAGTGGGCCCGGCCTGCGATGACATGACCGGACGTTCGAATACTGGTGTCGAACCCGCAAGGAGCGGGTAAGGATGCGCCTTCGGGTGCGAGCGTACGGCGGATGGGGGCCCGGCGCCCTTCGGGCCGACCTGGGACCCGCTGGCTGCGGATCGACCGAAAGCCGTTGTCTACTGAGCGCCCGGGCCCCACCCGGGGTCACACCTCCCCGACCGGCCGGAACGTTCCCTCGGCGCTGCGCCGGCCTGAGCCTGGCTCCCAGTGGCGGTGCCCGGTGCGGCACACCGTCCCTGACCCGGCGGCGCTGCGGCGAGTGCGCGGACGGTCCCCGGTCGGGCGTCCGGTGGTGGACTCGGCCGAACCTACCGGCCTCCTGCGGCTGCCTGTCAACAGCCGTTCGACCTGCGCGTGTTGCGGCAAAGCCCTGGTCAGGCGCAGGTGGCGCGCCGGGGGCGCGGCGCACGATCTCGTGCGCGCCACCCCCGTAGATCACTCGCCCGGCCGTACGAAGACCGTGCGTCCTCCCACCACCGTGCGCAGGCAGACGGGCAGGTCGCGGCCCGGGGTCAGGTCGGGCAGCCCCGGAGTGCCGGAGCGGGGATCCGTCGACCAGCGGGCGACCCGGTCGTCCGGGGCCTGGACCACGAGTTCTCCGGTGCGCCACACGGCGTAGTCGGCGGGTGCGCCGGGCACCAGGACGCCCGCGTCGTCCCGTCCCACGGCCCGCCAGCCGCCCCGCGTGTGCGCCGTGAACGCGGCGCGCACGGAGACACGGTGCTCCGGCGTGCGGTGGAAGGCGGCGGCCCGGACCGTGCCCCACGGGTCGAGCGGAGTGACCGGGCTGTCGGAGCCGAAGGCGAGCGGAACGCCCGCACGCAGCAAGGCCGCGAACGGGTTCAGCGCACGCGCCCGCCCGGCGCCCAGACGCTGCGCGTACATACCGTCCTCACCGCCCCACAGAGCGTCGAAGGCGGGCTGGACGGAGGCGGTGAGGCCGAGTTCCGCGAAGGCCGCGATCGTCTCGGGCGTGAGCATCTCGGCGTGCTCGACGCGGTGGCGGGCTGCCCGGACCCGGGCGAGGCCGAGCTTCTCGGCGGCGGCCCGGACGCCCTCGGCCACGGCGTCCACCGCCGCGTCGCCGATGGCGTGGAAGCCGGCCTGGAGACCCGTTTCGGTGCAGGCCACGACGTGTGCGGCGACCGCGGCGGCGTCCAGGTAGGCCCTGCCGGTGTGGCCGGCGTCGGCATACGGCTGGTGCAGACAGGCCGTGTGCGAGCCGAGGGCACCGTCGACGAACAGGTCGCCCGCGGCGCCGATCGCGCCCAGCTCCCGGGCCTTGTCGACGTCCTGCTCGGCCCAGTAGCCGACGACACGCGGACCGGGCTCCTCGGCGGCGAGGCGCAGCAGCCCGGTGAGGTCGTCCTCGGAGGAGATCTCCGGGCCGGCGCACTCGTGGAGGGTGCCGATCCCGAGCGACACGGCGTGCGCGAGGGCGGCGCGCCGGGCGTCGGCGCGCTGCTGTGGCGTCACCGCTGCGAACGCGGCAGCGCGCACGGCGTGGTGGGCGTCGGCGGTGAGCGGTTCGTCCTCTCGGGTGACACCCCCGGGACCAGATCCAGCAGGGCCGTGCTGACGACCGCCGAGTGGACGTCGATCCGGCTGAGGTAGAGGGGCCGGTGGCCGGTGGCCTCGTCGAGTTCGGCACGCGTCGGGGGCGGCCGCCGGGCCAGCGGGCGGCGTCCCAGCCGTGCCCGAGCAGCACGCGGTCGTCCGGCCGGGAGGCAGCGAAGTCCCGCACCAGGGCCAGGGCGGCCTCGAGGGAGGGGGCGGCCGACAGATCGAGGCCGGTGAGCGCGAGCCCGGTGGCGGTGGTGTGCACATGCGCGTCCGTGAACGCCGGCGTGACCAGCGCCCCGTCGAGGTCGATCACTTCGTCGACCCCGTCGGCAAAGGCGTCAGCGGCCCCTCGGACCCCACCCAGGCGACCTGACCGCGCTCCACGACCATCGCCGTGGCGAACGGGTCGGCGGGACTGTGGACCTCTCCGCGACGGAGCAGGACGGTCTTCGGCGGCACACGGGACTCACTCATGAGGACAGTCTCACAGGCGCCGTTCCAACGCCCCGAACGGGGCGCGGGGCCGCATCGATGTGCGGCTCCCCGCGTGGGCGCGAGCGACCACACACCCGCGTGTCAGATTCGCGGCGGCCGCGCCTCGTAAGGCGTCGACAACACCACCGTCGTCCGCGTGGACACCCCGGCCAACGACCGCACCCGAGCCAGCAACTCCTCCAACTCGTGCGGCGTGGCCACCCGCACCTTGAGGATGTAGTTCTCGTCCCCGCGACACTGTGACAGGCCTCGATCTCGGCACGCCGGCCAGCCGGTCCGCGATGTCGTCCGGTGCACTGGGATCGAACGGCTTCACCGAGATGAAGGCCGTCATGGGCAACCCCACGGCCTCCGGGTCGACGACCGCGGCATAGCCCGGATGACGCCCCGCTGCTCCAGCCGCCGCACCCGCTGGTGCACGGCCGACGTGGACAGACCCGTCGCCTTGCCCAGGTCGGTGTAGCTCATCCGCCCGTCCTTGACGAGCAGCTGCACGATCTGTCGGTCCAGCTCCTCCATGGCGCAAGAACCTACAGTGCCGTTGATCTCCTCGGATACCTGAGGAGCCGGAGTGGGCACCTGCGTGCGGCATGTGACGAACGCCACAGGGCTCGAACAGTCTCCGTAATGTTCTCGTGATTACCGCCCAGGGGGACGGGAAGTGCTTGCTGTGGTCGAGGCCGCAGTGCCTGATACGGCCCAGCCCGAGGGGGAGAACCCAATGCAGAGTCTTAAGCGCCCTGGTCGCACCGCACCCAAGCGGCAGCAGCTCGTCGTCGAGCCCGAGCCGGAGGGCGTCGAACCCGACACCTTCGACGAGGAACTCGACGCCTACGACACCTTCGAGATGTTCCGGGTCGTCTGCCCGGACTGCGCGCAGCCCATCGCCCTCCTGGCGGACGAGGAGGTCCTGCCGGAGCACGCGCTGTGTGCCTCGCCGTGGAACCCGTTCGGGCTCACGGTCTGCGCCGGAACCGGCCGCCGGGCCGCGGACGCCCGCCCGCGGACGAGTCCGTCGACCCGCAGGAGCAGGACACCGCCCTGCTGTTGACGCTCCCTCAGGGACTCGACTGGCGGACCCAGCCCTTCTCGCACGTCGGCGGCCCGGGCTCACGTCCCATCAGGGTCCCCGTCATGCGCGGCCGAGCGGCGGCCTGAGCGCGGGCCTTCTCCGCCCGCTCGCTCCACCCCAGTAGCTGCCCCGCACCACGGCTCGCAGTCCGCCGTGGTGCGGTTCAGTGTGCTCCGAGCACCGTGCAGTGCGCTCTAGGAACCATTCAGTGTGCTCTGAGAACCGGGCACCGTGAACGCACGCCCGATTCCGCCTGCCGGTGACCTGTCCGGCCTTTGCCGCGTTGCCCTGGTATGACCCCCATCTCCTCAGCGACCGGGCGTCAGCGCCTCCTGTACGTCCCGCCGCCCGCAGAATCGGTTCGGCCTACCACGTCGCGCTATCAGGACCCGCCGATCTACCGCGACTTGATGCGGGCCTGGGCCGAGCGCGGCCGCACCCTGCCGGGCCGTCACGACCCGGAGTGGATGCGGCTCGCGGCGCCCTGGCGGGGCCTCGACCAGTTCAGCGTCCCTCTGGACCCACGAGATGGCGGGCGATGACCATCCGCTGGATCTGGTTGGTGCCCTCGACGATCTGCAGCACCTTGGCCTCGCGCATGTAGCGCTCGGCCGGGAAGTCGGCGGTGTAGCCGTAGCCGCCGAGGATCTGCACGGCGTCGGTGGTGACCCGCATCGCCGTGTCCGTGCAGTGCAGCTTGGCCATGGCCGCCTGCCGGACGAACGGCCGGCCCGCGTCCCGCAGCCGCGCCGCCGCGAGGTAGAGCGCACGGCCCGCCTCGATCTGCGTGGCCATGTCGGCGAGCATGAAGCGCAGGCCCTGGAAGTCGGCGATCGGCTTGCCGAACTGGCGCCGCTCGGCCGCGTAGGTCAGCGCCTCGTCGAGCGCCGCCTGCGCCACGCCGACGGCGCACGCCGCGATGCCGAGCCGCCCCGAGTCGAGGGACGACAGGGCGATCGCGAAGCCCTGCCCCTCCTCGCCGATGCGCCGGTCGTCGGAGACCCGTACGCCGTCGAAGTGGACCTGGGCGGTGGGCGAGCCCTTCATGCCCATCTTCTTCTCGGGCGCCGCGGCACTGACCCCCTGTGCGTCGCCCGGCACGAGGAACGCGGTGATACCGCGCGGCCCCTCCTCGCCGGTGCGCGCCATGACCGTGTAGAAGTCGGCGATGCCGCCGTGGGTGATCCAGGCCTTGGTGCCACTGATCACCCAGTCGTCGCCGTCCCGCACCGCCTTGGTGCGCAGGGCGGCCGCGTCCGATCCGGAGTGCGGCTCGGAGAGGCAGTAGGCACCGAGCATGCCGCCGCCGAGCATCGCCGGCATGTGCTCGACCTGCTGCTCCTTGGTGCCGTAGGCGGCGAGCGCGTAGGAGGCCAGCGTGTGCACGCTGACACCGAGACCGACGGTGAGGCGGGTCGCGGCGAGCTCTTCGAGCACCTGGAGGTAGACCTCGTACGGCTGGTCGCCGCCGCCGTACTCCGAGTCGTACGGCAGGCCGAGCAGGCCGGAGCGCGAGAGCAGGGTGAACAGCTCACGCGGGAAGCGTCCGGCGTCCTCCTCCTCGGCCGCTGTCGGGGCGATCTCCTGCTGCGCGATGTCGCGGACGAGCGAGATCAGGTCCCGGGCCTCGTCCGTGGGCAATTGTCGGTCCACCGGCTGCGGGGCGCGGTCGGGCATGGCGACGCTCTCCTCCCTGTCGGGCGCTGGCGGACGGGCCCGTGGGTGGGGGCGGCGCCGCCGGGTCGTTCTGGTGCCTGGCCGATGACAGTTCCGGATCTCGGAAGCTGCTGACCAGCGGCTCTGCGCTGTGAGTATGCCCGATCCAGGACATCCCGTCACCAGTTAACGACCGCTTACTTCAAGAAATACCCGAACGCGCCGGCGCGAACGAAATTGGTCCGAACCATTGACCTCACTGGTCTAGTCCTCCTACTGTTTCGCCACCGATTCACCGCGTTCATGCCAATCGGCGCGCGTTCCCTCTCCCCTCGAGGAGACACCGCATGCACACCACCCACCGCTCCCGCTTCCGGGCCATCGTGTCCGCGGTCTGTTGCACCCTCCTCGGCGCCGGTCTGCTGGCCGGCGCGGGCACCTCGTCCGCCACCGCGGCGGCCTCGGCTCAGGAGGCCGCCGCAGCTCCGAAGGCCGCCCCGGGCACCAAAGCCCCGGCTCCAAGGTCATCGGGTACTTCACCGAATGGGGCACCTACGACCGCAAGTACTACGTCAAGAACATCGAGACGTCGGGCTCCGCGGCCAGGCTCACCCACATCAACTACGCCTTCGGCAACGTCACCGGCGGCAAGTGCGCCATGGGCGACGCCTACGCCGCCACCGACCGCGCCTACACCGCCGCCGAGTCCGTCGACGGCAAGGCCGACAGCTGGGACCAGCCGCTGCGCGGCACCTTCAACCAGCTGCGCCAGCTGAAGCAGAAACACCCGAACCTCAAGGTCCTGTGGTCCTTCGGTGGCTGGACCTGGTCGGGCGGCTTCGGCGAGGCGGCGAGGAACCCGGCCGCCTTCGCCCAGTCCTGCTACGACCTGGTGGAGAACTCCAAGTGGGCCGATGTCTTCGACGGCATCGACATCGACTGGGAGTACCCCAACGCCTGCGGCGCCACCTGCGACACCAGCGGCAAGGCGGCCTTCAGGAACCTGATGCAGGCGCTGCGCGCCGAGTTCGGCACGAAGAACCTCGTCACCGCGGCGATCACGGCCGACGCCACCCGGGCGGCAAGATCGACGCGGCGGACTACGCCGGCGCCGCGCGGTACGTCGACTGGTACAACCCGATGACGTACGACTTCTTCGGCGCCTGGGACGCCGCCGGTCCGACGGCCCCGCACTCGCCGCTGACCTCGTACTCCGGCATCCCGAAGGCGGGCTACCACACCTCGGCGACCATCGCGAAGCTCAAGGGGCTCGGCATCCCCGCCTCGAAGCTGCTGCTCGGCATCGGCTTCTACGGCCGCGGCTGGACCGGCGTCACCCAGTCGGCGCCCGGCGGCACCGCGACCGGCCCGGCGGCGGGAACGTACGAGCAGGGCATCGAGGACTACAAGGTGCTCAAGGCCAAGTGCCCGGCGACGGGCACGGTGGCCGGCACGGCGTACGCCAAGTGCGGCGGCGACTGGTGGAGTTACGACACTCCGGCGACCATCGGGACCAAGATGGCGTACAAGAACCAGCAGGGCCTGGCCGGCACGTTCTTCTGGGAGCTGAGCGGCGACACGGCGAACGGTGAGCTGATCAAGGCCATCAAGTAGGCGTCCGGACGAGCAGGGGCGGAGGGTCCGTGACGGGCCCTCCGCCCCTGCTCACCCGCCCTGCCGGGCGGCCTGCGGGGCCGGGTAGGCGGAGTCCAGTTCCTCGATCGCCCGCAGGGCGCCGCCGAGCCCCTTCACCAGCAGCTCGCACATGGTCTCGCGGGGCAGCTCGGGGCGGTCGATCCATTCGAGGGTGGCGCCCTCGACACCGCACACCCAGGCCAGCAGACCCATACGCGCCAGCGGGGTGATCTCGACGCGGCCGTACGCACCCTCGGCGATGGTGGCGACGATGGCCTCGCGCACCCCGTCACGGATGGCGTGCACCTCGGTGTCGAAGCCGACACCGCCGCTGACGATCGTGCGGTACGCGGCCTGGTTGTGCTCGGCGTAGCGCAGATAGCTGTCGATGGTGCGCTGGACACGGTCGACCGGGGGCAGTTCGAGACCGCTCGCCGCCAGGGTGACCAGGTCGGCGACCGAGTCCTGGATGATGGCCAGGTAGTAGCCGCGCTTGGACTGGAAGTAGTAGTAGATCAGCCCTTGGCGACGTGCGCCTGCCGGGCGATGTCGTCCATCGACAGGGCGTCGTAGGACGTGTCGGCGAACAACCTCCGCCCGATGGCGATGAGTTCGGCACGGCGCGCCAGCGAGCGCTCGGTGCCGCGCGCTCTGGGGCGCGCGGCAGGTTGTGGGCTGATATTCAATTTCGACCCTGGTCTCAACGGGCGGGGCGGGACATCCGCAGTATGGCAGGTCGGAGAGCCGGGTCGTGGGTCAGGTCACAGTGCCCCGGAGAGCCGGGTCACAGCAGGCCGAGCTGGGTCACGAGCATCGCGACGACCACGACGAGGACCCAGCCCGCCACGTGTTCGGCGATCTTCGGGCCGTCGTCCTCGGGCCGCCGGTGCGGGCGCGGGCTGCGGTGACGGAGTGCGCGGTCATGGGTTCTCGCTGCTTCGGTGGTGCGGACGGGTTTCCCCCGGCGTTCTGTCCACCTTGCCAGCCAAGGCGGCTTTTGCCGCCGAGACCTTGGTCACACGCGCACGCCCACGGCCGAGAGCGCCCCACGCTGGGCCGCGGTCGGACGCGCCGGGAAGTACAGGTAGCAGACGCCGCCGGTGCCGGAGACGACCTTGCCGGAGGAGTTGTACCGCTTCGTCCGCAACCAGATGTTCTCCCACTCGCGCCGCCGGTAGACCCGCCGCACGTCCTCGTTGGTCTCCGAGGCGGGGTCGCCCGCGATCACGTCGCCGTCGGCGGTGAAGCCGATGACGGTCATCAGGTGCCCGGCGGTTCCGTACCCGGCGCCGGTCAGCTCCTCCTTGAGGAAGGACTGGGAGGTGATGGCCGGGATGCCCGCCGCGATCAGCGTCTCCAGGTCGGTGAGCGAGCCGAGGCGGGTGACGACTGCCTGGAGGTCCTTGTACGTGGCCGCGTAGGCGGCGTTGAACGGCCAGTTGCCGCAGCCGGCGTACTGGTAGTCGTAGGTGAACCGGGCGGCGTGGCACACCTGAGGATCGGCGTACGACGGATCGACCCAGGCCAGTTGCCCGGGGGTGAGCCGGCCGCCCCAGTACTCGATGATCATCTGGGAGGACGTCGGACTGCACCAGGCCTCTCCCCGTTGTCGTACTCGGGGTATTGGCCCTTGTGGATCTCCTGCGAGTACCGGGGACGGCCAGTTCCCTGGCGAGGCGGGGCACGGACGCGGGGACGGTGAAGCGGTCGGGCACGTCGGAGCCCATCGCGCCGAGCCGCCACACGGTGGGCGTGGCCCTGGTGCCGGGCTTGCGGTAAAGGGTCAGGCGCAGTCGGCAGGAGGCCAGGCGCAGTCCGGTCGACGGGTCGTCGATCGCGAGTGTGTCCGTCCAGACGGTGCTCTTGCCATCGTTCTGGTCGTCGACCGAGGTGCGCCGGATGTCCTGGTCGCCCGCCGCCCAGCGGCCCATCACGTACCAGGGGCTGCTGGTGCCGTCGGTGTAGGTGCTCTTGAGCTCGGCCTGGATCCAGGTGCCGGCCGGGGTGTGCGCGTTCCAGGAGACGATCGCCTCCGTCGCGGGCACGGCGAGCCGGTGGGCGGGGGACGTCCAGGTGCCGTACTCCCAGGAGGCGGTGGCGCCGGTGTGCGGATCCGTGTAGTCGGTGGTCCCGGCGGGCGTCGCGATCACCACGCCGGGGCGGGCACCCGCGACGGCGCGGGTGCCCCGGAGGGTGCCGCCGCTCCAGTCGCCGTACGAGGTCCAGGCCCGGTTGTCCACGGTTCGGCCCGGCAGCGTGTGGGCGGGGTCTGCGGTGTCGGTCGTCATGGGGCCTCGGGATCGGCGGCCGCCGGACCCGCGCTCGCCGTGACGGCGGCGACCGCGGCGGCCAGGACGTTTCTGCGGGACGGCTGTTCGGCTCTGCGCATGGCGAGGACCCCCGTGTGTCGGAGTCGGGCTGGGGCGGGGCAGGTCCGTGGCACGGTCGGGCATACACGTGTATGCGCCACATGTGAGCACAGCCCGCCGGGTCCCGCCAGCACTTCGACCGCGCCACGCCCACCAATATTGGCGTCGACCACTGGCACGGACCAAGGGCACCGTCGTTAGAGTGCTGCGCGAGATGAATGTGCCCTTCCGCTCCAGCCCGGAACCAGCCGTCCGCGACCTGGCCTCCCGGATCCGCGGACTTCCGCCGTCCTGCGGCCCGGTCCGTCTCGTCGGCGTCGACGGGCACGCCGGCTCCGGAAAGACCACGTTCGCCGGGCAGTTGGCGACAGCTCTGGACGGCGCGCCCGTGCTGCGTCTCGACGACATCGCCAGCCACGACGAACTGTTCGACTGGACCGTACGCCTGCTCGACCAGGTGATCGAACCGTTGCGCCACGGCCGGACCGCGCACTACGCCCCTACGACTGGCGAGCCCGCCGCTTCGGCCCACCGCGCCCCTGCCGCCCGCGCCGGTGATCCTCGTGGAGGGCGTCGGCGCGGGACGCCGGGCGCTGCGCCCCATCTGGCCCTGCTGCTGTGGATGGAACTGCCGTGCGAGGAGGCTTGGGTCCGGGGACGGTCGCGCGACGGGGAGGAGCAGCGGGAGTTCTGGAACGGATGGATCCCGGCGGAGCGCCGGCATTTCGCCGACGATCCTTCGCGGCCCTTCGCCGATCTCCTGGTACGGCAGTGCGAAAAGGGATATGAGGTGCTCCCGGGGCCCGTTGGGACCGTTGGACCGGACCAGCCCCTCACGCAGGGTGACGGACCGCCCGCAGTGTGCTGAACTTGTGAAGGGCCTTGCGGAACAAGTTGCCCGAGTGCATCAACTCGGCTTGACCGGGGGGCCGTACAGGACTTACGTTCTCAATGTGCGGCCATCCGAGCCGCCCACAGACGCGAAGCCCCCGGTTGTTCCCCCGTGATCGGGGGCTTCGTTCTGTCTTCCGCCGGTTTTCCGGCCGTCGCGCGCCGCGAAGCGCTCACCCTCGGTCACCGTTCGCCGCTGCGCCGCATCCGCTCCCACCTCGCCGGACGGGCCGTGCGGCACCCTACGGGGCGGCGGCCCCGCGGGTACGATGCCCTCGTTGCGACCTACGGACGGTTGCTTCGCGCACCTTGCAACTCCGGTCCGTGGCACAGCGGTTCGAGCAGGACAGCCGACCGGGGGCGGCTCGTTGGCATTCCGACGGGGGCACGGTTTGTGGGGGACGTGATGGACTTCGGCACGCAGGGCCCTCAGGCCCCGGCCGACCTCGCCTGGCTGCGAGGCGTGGACGCCTACACCATGGGCGCCTATCCGCAGGCGGAGGAGGAGTTCCGCGCCGCCGTCCGGATGGACGCCGGAATGGCCGACGGCTGGCTCGGGCTGCACGCGCTGCGCGTCGACACGACGACCGCGCTGCTCAGGATGTTCCGGCACCGAGACCGCTTCGGCGAGCAACGCTCCCGGTACCGCCGCACCCTCAACTCCTGGTACTGGCTGGGCTGGTGGGTACAGCCCGTGCTGGAGAGCCCCCGCGATCTGCTGCTCGCGCACGCCTCCCACTGGCTGGACGGCCGCCACGTCCCCGAGCTGGACCGGGCGCTCGCCGGGCTGCCGCCGGTGGACACCGACGCCCAGGTCCGCTTCCTGCACGCCTGCCGCGCCTACCTGGTCAAGGACTGGGAGCAGCTGGTCCGCCACACCGACCCCCTCCTCGACGACCCGATGCTCGGCATCGAGGCGGGCCTGTTCGGCGGCATGGCACGGGTCCGCCTGGAGATGTTCGGACAGGCCGAACCGCTGCTGTCCGCGGCTCTGATGCGCTGCCGCAGCGAGCAGCCCCAGCGCAAGGAGCTGCGCTACTGGCTGGCCCGGGCGCACGAGGGCACCGGCCGCAGCGCCGCCGCCCTCCCCCTCTACCGGTCCGTGCACCGCGTCGATCCCGCCTTCATGGACACCTCGGCCCGGCTCGCCGCGATCGCCGAGGGCGACGGGTACGACGAGGCCACCGACCTCGCGGCGATCACACTCACCGGCGCCGGCCAGGACGCCGTGGACGGCGCGGACGGATTCGACCCGCTCTTCGGTACCGAGGGCCGCGACCTGAGACTCCCCGACGTCGAACCGCCCGGCTCCGCTCCCCTGCCGCCGGTGGCCGACCCCGCGGTGCGCGAGAAGGCGGGCCCGACGCCGTCCCTGCCCGCCGGGCCCACCGACCCCGCGTTACTCGAGGAGGCACTCGCCGAGCTCGAGCGCATGGTGGGACTGGAGCCGGTGAAACGCCAGGTCAAGGCGCTCTCGGCACAGTTGAACATGGCCCGGCTGCGGGCCGGGCAGGGCCTGCCGGTCCAGCCGCCGAAACGCCACTTCGTCTTCTCCGGCCCCTCCGGCACCGGCAAGACCACCGTCGCCCGCATCCTCGGCCGCGTGTTCTACGCCCTCGGCCTGCTCGGCGGCGACCATCTCGTGGAGGCCCAGCGGGCCGACCTCGTCGGCGAGTACCTCGGCCAGACGGCCGTGAAGGCGAACGAACTGATCGACTCGGCCCTCGGTGGCGTGCTCTTCGTCGACGAGGCGTACTCGCTGTCCAACTCGGGCTACGGCAAGGGCGACGCGTACGGCGACGAGGCGCTGCAGGTGCTGCTGAAGCGGGCCGAGGACAACCGCGACCATCTCGTGGTGATCCTGGCCGGCTACCCGGAGGGCATGGACCGCCTGCTGGCGGCCAATCCGGGGCTCTCCTCCCGCTTCACCACCCGCGTGGACTTTCCCTCGTACCGTCCGCCGGAACTCACCGAGATCGGCAAGGTGCTCGCCGCGGAGAACGGGGATCTGTGGGACGAGGAGGCCCTCGACGAGTTGCGGTCGATCGCCGGACACGTCGTGGAGCAGGGGTGGATCGACGAGCTGGGGAACGGGCGGTTCCTGCGGACGCTGTACGAGAAGAGCTGTGCGTACCGGGATCTGCGGTTGTCGGTGTATCCCGGGGTGCTGGGCAGGGACGACCTGGCGACGTTGCGGCTGCCGGATCTGATGCAGGCGTATGGAGAGGTGCTGTCCGGGCGGGGGCCGCAGGATCCGTCGGCCATGTAGCTCCCCAGCTGCGGGCAATCGTGCCTCCCCAGTGCCTTGAGGGCCTGGGAGGTGCCCCCAGGGCGGCACGGGTGGGCGCGGCGGCACCCCGCTGCGCCGGGCGACGCACCCACCCGACCCTGGCTACGTCGCCAGCACCTCCTCGCCCGACCTCGGCTCGGTCAGCCGAACCTCTCGCACCTCCCGGTGCGCGGGATCCCGCACCTCCCCCACCAGCAGCTCCAGCACATCCTCCAGCGCGACCAGCCCGAGCACCTTCCCGGACCCGTCGGCCACCTGGGCCAGATGCGTGGCGGCCCGCCGCATCACCGTCAGCGCGTCGTCCAACGGCAGCTCGGACCTGAGCGTCGTCATGGGCCGCCACAGCTGCTGCGGCACGGCCCGGTCCGAGTGCTCCAGGTCGAGTACGTCCTTGACGTGCAGGTAGCCCATGAACACACCGTTGTCCGCGGCGACCGGGAAGCGGGAGTATCCGGTGCGGGCGGTGAGCTCGACGATGCGGCCGGGGGTGACCGACGGACTGACCGTCACCAGTGACTCGTGTTTCAGCAGGACGTCCGTCACCGGGCGGGAGCCCAGCTCCAGGGCGTCCTCCAGGCGTTCGGCCTCCTCGGGGTCGAGCAGGCCCGCCTGGCCGGCGTCCTCCACCAGCCGGTTGAGCTGCTCACTGGTGAAGACGGCCTCGACCTCGTCCTTGGGCTCGACGTGGAAGAGCCGCAGGATGCCCTGGGAGACCGCGCCGAGCGCGGCAGTGATCGGCTTGCAGAAACGGGCGAACCAGACAAGACCGGGGCTGAGCCACAGCGCGGCCTTCTCGGGGGCCGCCATCGCCAGGTTCTTCGGGAGCATCTCGCCGATGACGAGGTGGAAGAAGACCACCGCGGCGAGGGCGATGACGTAGGTCAACGGGTGGATCATGCCGTGCGGCAGGTGGATCCACTCGAAGACCGGCTCCAGCAGGTGGGCCACGGTCGGTTCGGCGACGGCGCCGAGGGTGAGGGAGCAGATCGTGATGCCGAACTGGGCCGCCGCCATCATCTGCGGCAGCCGCTCCAGGCCGTAGAGGACCTGCCGGGCCCGGGCCGTGCCGAGGGGTTCGATCTGGCTGCGGCGTACGGAGACGAGCGCGAACTCGGCACCGACGAAGAAGCCGTTGGCCAGCACCAGGAGCGCGGCGAAGGTCAGTTGGAGCACGCTCATCGGGCGGCCTCCAGCACGGCGACCGGGGCCGTCCTGACGAGCCGCACCCGCTCCGCGCGGTAGTGGCCGACCTGGCGCACCGACAGCCGCCAGCCGGGCAGCTCCGCCTTGTCGCCGACGGCCGGGATACGGCCCAGCAGGTCGGCGATCAGCCCCGCGACCGTCTCGTACGGGCCCTCGGGCACCTCCAGGCCTATGCGCTGCAGGATGTCGACACGGCAGCTGCCGTCGACGTCCCAGGCGGGCCTGCCGTCCTCCGGCGGGGCGGGGGCCAGCTCGGGCAGGTCGTGCCCGTCGTGCTCGTCGCGGACCTCGCCGACGATCTCCTCGACGATGTCCTCCAGGGTGACGACACCGGCCGTGCCGCCGTACTCGTCGACGACGACCGCGATGGGCTGCTCACTGCGCAGGCGGGCGAGCAGCGGCCGGACGGGCAGGGTCTCGGGGACGAGCAGCGCCGGGCGGGCGATGCGGCCCACGGGGGTGCGCAGCCGGTCCTGCACGGGCACGGCCAGGGCGTCCTTGAGGTGGACCATGCCGACGACCTCGTCGATCCGCTCCCGGTAGACGGGGAAGCGGGACAGGCCGGTGGCGCGGGTCAGGTTGACCACGTCCTCGGCGGTGGCGGAGGACTGAAGGGCGCTGACCTTCACACGCGGCGTCATCACGTGCTGCGCGGTCAGTTCGCCCAGCGACAGGGTCCGCACGAAGAGGTCGGCCGTGTCCTGCTCCAGGGCGCCGGCCCGGGCCGAGTGGCGGGCCAGGGAGACGAGTTCGCCGGGG
Organism: Streptomyces tuirus; assembly: GCA_018195615.1. Classification (GTDB taxonomy): domain Bacteria; phylum Actinomycetota; class Actinomycetes; order Streptomycetales; family Streptomycetaceae; genus Streptomyces; species Streptomyces tuirus_A. The sequence goes on from JAGTPG010000002.1 coordinate 1,702,045, forward strand.
GTACGCGCGGAGGCCAGTTCCTCGGCGGGCTCGATGCCCAGGGCGCGCACGAGCCGGTTCGCGACGGCGTTGAGGCCGGCGATGACCGGGCGGAACAGCCGGGCGAAGACATGCTGCGGGCCCGCGACGAAACGCGCGACCTGCAGCGGCCTGGACACCGCCCAGTTCTTGGGCAGGAGCTCGCCGATCACCATCTGTACGGCGGAGGCCAGCAGCATGCCGACGACGACCGTGACCCCGGAGACGGCTCCCTCGGGGACGCCGATGGAGGTGAACGGGCCGTGCAGCAGCTCGGCGAGCGCCGGTTCGGCGAGCATGCCGACGACGAGGGAGGTGATGGTGATGCCGAGCTGGGTGCCGGAGAGCTGGAAGGAGAGTTCCTTGAGTGATTCGACGACGCGGTGGGCGCGCCGGTCGCCCTCGGCGGCGGCCTTCTCGGCTTCCGGCCGCTCGACCGTCACGAGGCCGAACTCGGCCGCCACGAAGAATCCGTTGGCGAGAATCAGCAGGAACGCGGCTGCCAGGAGCAGCAGGGGGATGGTCATGATGCCGCCGCCTCCGCACGGTCGCGGACACGGTCCGCGCTATGTCGGCAGGGGGCGGCGCAGGTACTACAGGACGATCCGTCCATCGCCGGAGAGGGTCACTCCTCGATCAGCAGGAGCCCCTGGCACACCGGGCAGGGCGACAGGGGCGGAGGCGCATCCGTTCGCGCCTCCGCCAACAGATTAATCAAGACATGGCCCGATGCGGCAGGGTGACCACCCTGAGGATCTCCCCCAGTCAGCCCTGAGGCCGCTGGGGGTCCGGCACGGAACGGGCCTCGGCGAGCGCCCGCAGGGCACGGGCGTCGGCGATCGCGCGCTGCTTGGCGATGCCCGGCTGGATGCCCAGAGCGGGCAGGCTGGTGCCGTCGCTGAGGTTGAGGAACACCCAGGGATCTCCGGGCCGCAGGGTCACCTGGAGGATCTCGGCCCATGCCAGCCGGCGCTTGTTCGTGAGATTGACGACAGTGACGCCGTCCTCGTCGGCGACGACCTTGGGGCGGGCCAGCAGGAGCAGTACGGCGTCCAGCAGGAGTGCCGTGAAGACGAAGCTGACGCGCTCACCCGGGCTGAGCTGCTTCAGCAGCATCGCGACGGCTGTGATCACCAGGAAGATCGCGACAGCGGCGGTGAGCAGCACCGCGCGGGTGCTGCCCGGCCGGAAAGTGACGGGCAGGGTGGGCAGATCGGACATCGGTGCGTCGCCCCTCAGAGACGGCAGGCGTGGATGGCCGTGGTCAGGATGGCCCGGGCCCCGATGTCGTACAGGTCGTCCATGATCCGCTGCGCCTCCTTGGCCGGGACCATGGCACGGACGGCGACCCAGCCCTCGTTGTGCAGCGGGGAGACGGTCGGCGACTCCAGCCCGGGGGTGAGGGCGACGGCCTTCTCCAGCTGCTCCACGCGGCAGTCGTAGTCCATCATCACGTACGTCCGGGCGACCAGGACGCCCTGGAGGCGGCGCAGGAACTGCTGCACCTTGGGGTCGTCGGGGTCGGCGCCGGTGCGGCGGATCACCACGGCCTCGGACTGCATGATCGGCTCGGCGACGACCTCCAGGCCCGCGTTGCGCAGCGAGGTGCCGGTCTCGACGACGTCGGCGATGACCTGGGCGACGCCGAGCTGGATGGCGGTCTCGACGGCGCCGTCGAGGTGGACGACGGAGGCGTCGATGCCGTGGTCGGCGAGGTGGCCCGCGACGATGCCCTCGTAGGAGGTGGCGACCGTCTTGCCCGCGAGGTCGGCCAGACCGCTGATCGTGCCGGGCTTGCTCGCGTAGCGGAAGGTGGAGCGGGCGAAGCCGAGGGGGAGGATCTCCTCGGCGTCGGCACCCGAGTCGATGAGCAGGTCCCGGCCGGTGAGGCCGATGTCGAGCTGGCCGGAGGCGACGTAGATCGCGATGTCGCGGGGGCGCAGGTAGAAGAACTCGACCTCGTTGGTCGGGTCGACGATCCGCAGTTCCTTGGACTCCCTGCGCTGCTGGTAGCCGGCCTCATGCAGCATCTCCGCCGCAGGGCCTGACAGGGAACCCTTGTTGGGGACGGCGATGCGCAGCATGAGGTCGGCTTCCTTTGCGTGGTGTCTTACGGGAACGGGGGTGCGACTTACAGGTGGGCGTAGACGTCGTCGAGGCTGATGCCGCGGGCGACCATCATCACCTGGACGTGGTACAGCAGCTGCGAGATCTCCTCGGCGGCCGCGTCCTTGCCCTCGTACTCGGCGGCCATCCAGACCTCGGCGGCCTCCTCGACGACCTTCTTGCCGATGGCGTGGACGCCCTTCTCGACCAGTTCTGCGGTGCGGGAAGTGGCGGGGTCGCCGTGGGCGGCCTTGTGCTGGAGCTCGGTGAAGAGCTCCTCGAACGTCTTCTTGGACATGGTGACGCTCAGCCTATGCCACAGGTGCCTTTCGTCAGCGCCAGGGTTCGGATACTGAGCGGAGGGTGGCCGCGGTCGCCACCGCCGCCGTCACCGCCTCGTGCCCCTTGTCCTCGTTGGAGCCCTCGATGCCCGCGCGGTCCAGGGCCTGCTCCTCGGTGTCGCAGGTGAGCACACCGAAACCGACGGGCACGCCGGTGTCGACGGAGACCTGGGTGAGGCCCTGGGTCACGCCCTGGCACACGTAGTCGAAGTGGGGGGTTCCGCCGCGGATGACGACGCCGAGGGCGACGATCGCGTCGTAGCCGCGGCCCGCGAGGACCTTGGCGACGACCGGGAGTTCCCAGCTGCCGGGGACCCGGAGCAGGGTCGGCTCGTCGATGCCCAGGTCGTGCAGGGCGCGCAGGGCGCCGTCGACCAGTCCGTCCATCACCTTCTCGTGCCACTGTGCCGCGATGACGGCGACCCTGAGGTCACCCACATTGCGTACGGACAGCTCCGGTGCACCCTTGCCGCTCACGTCTCTCCCTCGTGCTTTCTTACTGGTTGCCGCAGGCGGGCACGGTGGTCGTGTCCAGCCAGGGCAGGTCGTGGCCCATCCGGTCCCGCTTGGTGCGCAGGTAGCGGAGGTTGTGCTCGCCGGCGCTCACCGGCATCGGCACGCGGGCCTTGACCGCGATGCCGTGGCGGACGAGCGCGTCGGTCTTGTCGGGGTTGTTGGTCAGCAGGCGGACTCCGCGCACGCCGAGGTCGGCGAGGATCTGGGCGCCGGCCGCGTAGTCGCGGGCGTCGGCGGGCAGGCCGAGTTCGAGGTTGGCGTCGAGGGTGTCGCGGCCGCGCTCCTGGAGTTCGTAGGCGCGCAGCTTGGACATCAGGCCGATGCCGCGGCCCTCGTGTCCGCGCAGGTAGACCACCACTCCGCGGCCTTCGGCCTGGATGCGGGCCAGCGAGGCGTCCAGCTGGGGGCCGCAGTCGCAGCGGGCGGAGGAGAAGACGTCTCCGGTGAGGCATTCGGAGTGCATGCGGACCAGGACGTCGTCGCCGTCGCCGATCTCGCCGTGCACCAGGGCGACGTGCTCGACGCCGTCGACGGTGGAGCGGTAGCCGTAGGCCGTGAAGGTGCCGTGGGCGGTGGGCAGTCGGGTCCTGGCCTCACGGCGGACGGTGGGCTCGCTGCTGCGGCGGTAGGCGATCAGGTCCTCGATGGAGATGATCGTCAGGCCGTGCTTGCGGGCGAACGGGATGAGCTCGGGCAGGCGCAGCATCTGACCGTCCTCCCGGCGATCTCGACGATCGCGCCGGCCGGGCGCAGGCCCGCGAGGCGGGCGAGGTCGACGGCGGCCTCCGTGTGGCCGTTGCGGGTCAGGACGCCGCCGGGCCGGGCGCGCAGCGGGAAGATGTGGCCGGGGCGGACGAAGTCCTCGGGCCCGGAGACACCGTCGGCGAGCAGTTGGAGGGTGGTGGCGCGGTCGGAGGCGGAGATGCCGGTGCTCACGCCGTGCGCGGCGGAGGCGTCGACGGAGACCGTGAACGCGGTCTTCATCGACTCGGTGTTGTCCTCGACCATCTGCGGGAGCCCCAGCCGGTCCAGCTCGTCGCCCTCCATGGGGGCGCAGATCAGGCCGCGGCACTCGCTCATCATGAAGGCGACGATCTCGGGGTCGCCTTCTCGGCGGCGATGACGAGGTCGCCCTCGTTCTCCCGGTCCTCGTCGTCGACGACCACGACCGGGCGGCCGGCCGCGATGTCGGCGATGGCCTGCTCGACGGGGTCGAGCGCGAGGTCCTCGAACTCACCGTCGGTGCTGTACAGGATCGGTGCCGTGCTCATGCCGGCGCTCCTTCCAGGGTGGGCTGTGCTGCCGCGCGCGAGCGCAGCCACCAGTCGCGCAGGCCCCACAGGACGAGCGCGCCGTAGATGACGTAGACGAAGCCGGAGAAGGCGTAGCCGTTGGCGAAGTTGAGGGGCACGCCGACGAGGTCGACGAGCAGCCAGGCGAACCAGAACTCGACCATGCCGCGGGCCTGGGCGTACATCGCGACGATCGTGCCGACGAAGATGTAGGCGTCCGGCCAGGGATCCCAGGACAGGGTCGGGTACGCCGTGAAGAGCAGGGCCACCGCGACCGTGCCGGCGGCGGCCGCCGCGGCCATCGCGGCGCGCTCGCGCCAGGTGGCGAACCGTACGGCGATGTGGCCGTCCTCTCCCTGCCCCTTGCCGCGCTGCCACTGCCACCAGCCGTAGAGGGCGACGACCATGACGACCGCCTGCTTGCCCGCGCTGCCGGTCAGATGGCCGAAGAAGGCCCCGAAGAGGATGAGGCCGGCCAGGAACTGCACGGGCCAGGTCCAGATGGAGCGCCGCCAGCCGAGGGCGAGGGCGGCCAGGCCGAAGAGGTTGCCGACCATGTCGGACCAGAGGATGTGCTGGCCGAAGAGGACGAACGCCTCGGAGTTCAGCGCGTTCACCGGGCCGCTCCCGCGCGCGGTCGCCCAGCATCCGCTCGACGTACTTGGCGATGACGTCCACCTCGAGGTTGACCGGGTCGCCGGGCTGTTTGTGGCCGAGCGTGGTCAGGGCGAGGGTGGTGGGGATGAGGCTGACGGTGAAGTAGTCGGCTCCGGCGTCCACGACCGTGAGGCTGATGCCGTCGACGGTGATGGAACCCTTCTCGACCACGTACCGGGTGAGCTCCGCCGGGAGCGAGATCTTCACGATCTCCCAGTTGTCGGACGGCTTGCGCTCCAGGATCTCGCCGGTGCCGTCGACATGGCCCTGCACGATGTGCCCGCCGAGGCGTTCGCCGACGGCCATGGGGCGTTCGAGGTTGACGCGGGAGCCGGCCTTGAGGACACCGAGGCTGGAGCGGTCGAGGGTCTCGGCCATCACGTCGGCCGTGAACTCGTCGCCCTCGTGGTCGACGACCGTGAGGCAGACGCCGTTGACTGCGATGGAGTCGCCGTGCTTGGCGCCTTGGGTGACCACGGGGCCGCGCAGGCGGAAGCGACAGGCGTCGTCGAGGGTCTCGACGGCGGTGACCTCGCCCAGCTCTTCGACGATTCCGGTGAACACTTCCCGGGTCCTCCTGCCTCTTCGGGCACGGACTCCGGGGCTGTCGATGACGACAGAAGGAACGAGCGAGAACACCGGGGGCGACGCCGGACGGAGTCCGCCCCGAGGACGGACTTCTTCGGCGGCGCGCACTTGTGCCCGCTCGCCGCGCACTGCCTCCCATCCGGACTTTAACCGTCGGTCCAGGAATTTCACCTGGTCAACCGGCCGCTGGAGGCGACCGGGTCGCGGACTGTAACCGCCGGTTCGGACTTTCACCGACCCCGGAGTGCGCTGCTGTTGATACATGGCCAGTGTGCCATGCCTGATCGGCCTCCAGAATGTGGGGTGCCTCACAGAACGTGTTCCCATCTTTCCCGAGCGCTACAGGGCGGCCCAACCGCCGTGCGGGCGTCCGCACTTACCGGCTCCGGTCGGTACGTACCTATTGACGCTGTGGTCTAGTCCTTTCTAGGGTCGGCGCACACCCGCACAGACCGGCCCGGCGGCGGTGACGACGGCCCTTGCCCGCCGTCGGGCCCTCCCGGGCCGTCGGAACGGTGTTCTGGCAGGGTGAGTCGCATGACCACCACCCTCGCCGACGAGTTCGAGGTCCACCGGCCCCGGCTGTTCTCGCTCGCCTACCGGCTGCTCGGCTCCGCGGAGGAGGCGGAGGACGCGGTCCAGGACGCGTATCTGCGCTTCAGCGGCACCGACCGTGCGGGGATCGAGCACCCGGCGGCGTGGCTGGCGAAGGTGGTCACCAACCTCTGCCTCAACCGGCTGACGTCCGCCCGGGCCCGGCGCGAGAGGTACGTCGGGACATGGCTGCCCGAGCCGGTGGTCACCGCCGACGGCGCGCTCGGCCCCCTGGAGTCGGCCGAGCAACGCGATGCCGTCTCGCTGGCGATGCTGGTGCTGCTGGAGCGGCTCACGCCGACCGAGAGGGCCGTGTACGTGCTGCGGGAGGCGTTCGGGTACGGGCACCGGGAGATCGCCGGGGTCCTCGACCTGAGCGAGGCGAACTGCCGTCAGCTGTACCGGCGGGCCGTACAGCGGGTGGGCGAGCCGCAGGCCCGCTTCGAGGCCGCGTCCGAGCAGCAGGAGGAGCTGGTCAGGTCGTTCCTCACGGCGGCCCGCGACGGCGACCTGGCAGGGCTGGAGGAGCTGCTCGCGGCCGATGCCACGTGGTGGAGCGACGGCGGCGGCAAGGTCACGGCCGCCCGGTGGCCGATCGACGGCGGGCACCGGATCGCCCACTTCCTGGCAGGCGGGGCCCCGAAGTTCTCGGTGGGCCTGGACTTCACGATCACCGAGGTCAACGGTGCGACGGGGGTGGCCACCTGGGCGGGCGACACGCTCGTCGGGCTCGCGGCGATCGAGGTGCGCGACGGACGGATCGCTGGCGTGCGGGCTGTGGTCAATCCCGAGAAGCTGGAGTTCGCACGGCGTCAGCTCACCCGGCCGTAGGACTGCCCCGGCACGTCTGTCACATCTTGAGGGGGTGTTCGGTCCTAGCTGACGAGTGGGCGCTCCATCCGGGAGCGCCGGGCGTCCGAAGGGACTGAACAGCATGACCACGATTCTGGTGACCGGCGGTACCGGAACGCTCGGCCGGCTCGTCGCCGAGCGGCTGCGCGCGGACGGGCACGAGGTGCGGGTGCTCAGCCGGCACAGCCGTCCGTACGCGGTCGACCTGCGGGAGGGCGGGGAGGGGCTGGACGCGGCCGTCGCCGGTGTGGACACGATCGTGCACTGCGCGACATCGCCGAAGGGCGACGAACAGGCGGCGGCGAACCTGATCCGGGCGGCGCGTGGAGCGGGTGTGGCGCACTTCGTCTACATCTCCATCGTGGGGGTCGACCGGGTGCCGTTCCGCTACTACCAGAGCAAGCTCGCGGTGGAGCGGCTGGTCGGGGAGTCGGGGCTCGGCTGGACCGTGCTGCGGGCGACGCAGTTCCACGACCTGCTGGTCATGATGTTGCAGTCGCTGTCGAAGTTGCCGGTCCTGTTCCTGCCGGCGGGCGTCCGGGACCAGCCCGTCGAGGTGGCCGAGGTCGCGGACCGGCTGGCCGGGCTGGCCGCGGGGGCGCCGGCCGGGCGGGTCGCGGACATGGGCGGGCCGGAAGTACGGACGCTCGAGTCCCTGGCCCGCGCGTACCTGAAGGCGGCCGGCCGCCGCCGGGCCGTGGTGAAGGTGCCGCTGTGGGGGGCGGCGTACCGGGGTTTCCGGGACGGGGGGCATCTGACGCCGGGCCGGGCGATCGGCACGGGGTCGTTCGAGGAGTACCTGGGGCGGCGGTTCGGGGGAGGGCAGGTGCGCGAGGGGAGCGGGCGGTCGAGGGCGTGATCCGAACGACAGGCCCTACCAGCGCTGGACGGGCTGCTCCCCGGGTGTGAAGAGTTCCTCCTGGGCGCGGTCGCGGGCCGTGAGGAGGGCGCCACGCAGAACCGCGCCGCCGCCCAGCGTGGTCGCCCGTACCTCCGTGGGCAGGGGGGTCATCCGGGCGACGCGGTCCCGCACACGGGCGGCGAGCTCCTCGCCGCCCGCCTGCCCGACCTCGCCCCGAGCACCACGCACCCGGGGTCGAGGATCGCGACGACCGACGCGACACCGACGGCCAGCCGGTCGGCGAGAGCGTCGAGGAAACGGACAGCGGCGGCAGCGCCCGGGGACAGGGCCGGCTCCTCCCTGGCCCCGAGCCGGGCCGCCTCTCCTCGGGCCCCAGCCACCTCGTCACCACTCCAGGACTCGGACGGCTCCCCTCCGCCCCCAGGCCGAGACACCCCACCCCCGCCCCGAGCCCGGGTGCCTCGGCCTGGCTTGCGCGGCTGGAGTTCTCGCTTCCGGTCACGGGCGGGACCCCACCGACCGCCGTCTCCCCCACCTGCCCGACTGCCGACCGCACCGCACCGACCGCCGCCCGGACCACCCCCACCACCGACGGTCCCTCCCCCGCCGCCACCGGAACTCCGCACTCCGCTGCCAGCTCCACCACCGCGGCCGACGAGGCCAGTGAATGGAACCCGCCCTCGCAGTCCGTCGAGGAGGGCAGCACGGTGGTGCCCGGGACCGGCAGGAAGCCGATCTCGCCGGTGCCTCCGGACGCACCGCGCCGCAGCGCACCGTCGAGGACCACCGCCGCACCCGTGCCATGGCCCAGCCACAGCAGGACGAACGTGTCCCGGTCCCGGGCGGCCCCGTCGCGCTGCTCGGCCAGCGCCGCCAGGTTGGTCTCGTTCTCGACGCTGACCCGGGCCTCGGGCAGCCGCTCCTGGAGCGCGGCGACGAGCCGGCGGTGCCACTCGGGCAGCCCGGAGGAGTCACGGAGTTCGCCGCTGGCCGGGTCGATCAGGCCGGGCGCTCCGATCCCGACGGTGTGCAGCCGGTCGGCGCCGGCCTCCTTCACCACACGCTCGACCAGCGCGACCGCCTGCTCCACGGCGGGACCCGTCCCCATGTCGCCGCCGATCGGCACCGACGCCTCGGCCAGCACCCGGCCCACCAGATCGGCGACGGTCACGGCGACGCCCTCGGTGCGTACGTCCAGCGCGGCGAGGTGCGCCCGGTCGGCGACGATGCCGTACAGCTTGGCGTTGGGCCCGCGCCGCTGCTCCCCGGACTCGCCGACCACCGCGATCAGACCGGCGGCGGTGAGGCGTTCGACGAGGTCGGCGACGGTCGGCCGGGACAGTCCGGTCAGCTGCTTCAACTGCCCTGCCGTCAGCGGGCCCTCCTGCTGGAGCAGACGCAGGGCGAGCCGGTCGTTGATGGCCCGGGCGGTGCTCGGGGATGCGGGCATGCCGGGATCCTTCCAGATCGGCGGGTCCGTCGGCCGTGGCCCGCCGGGAAACCCTCTTATTATCAGGCAGGGTTCCTGATAGTTTACGCCCGCACCCGGCGTCGGCGGGGCAGAGACCTGGAGGGGGACCGCAGAATGGGCAACGTGGTCGACGAACTGCGCAAGGTGAAGCGGTCGCGGTACGCCGTGGCCGCCGTTTTCGCCGTGCACGGCGCCGTCACCGGCTCGTTCGCCACCCGCGTGCCGTGGATCCAGGACCACGCGGGCGTCAGCGCGGGCCAGTTGGGCATCGCGCTGGCCTTCCCCGCACTCGGCGCGTCCGTGGCGATGCCGCTGGCCGGCAGCATCAGCCACCGCTTCGGAGCGCGCAACGCGCTGCGCGGGCTGATCGCCCTGTGGACGCTCTCGCTGGTCCTGCCTTCCCTCGCCCCGAACCTCCTCACGCTCTGCCTGGCCCTGTTCACGTACGGCGCGACGGCGGGCATGGCGGACGTGGCGATGAACGCGCTGGGTGTCGAGGTGGAGAACCGCCTCGGCCGGTCGATCATGTCCGGACTGCACGGCATGTGGAGCGCGGGCGCCCTGGTCGGCTCGGCGGCCGGCACGCTCGCCGCGCACCTCGGCTCGGACGCCCGGCTGCACCACGCGCTGGCCGCCGCGGTCCTCACCGTCGTCGGCGTGCTGTCCTGCCAGTGGGTGCTCGACCTGCAGCCCGCGGAGGACGAGGAGCCGCCGCCGCGGTTCGCGCTGCCGCCCCGGTCGGCGCTGCTCATCGGCGCGATCGGGTTCTGCGCGGTGTTCGCCGAGGGCGCGAGCCTGGACTGGTCGGCGGTCTACCTGCGTGAGCAGCTGGAGACCTCGGCCGGTCTGGCGGCGGCGTGCACGACGGGCTTCACGCTCACCATGGCGCTCGCCCGGATCGCCGGCGACCGGATCGTGGACCGCTTCGGTGCCGTGCGGACCGTCCGCGCGAGCGGGGTGCTCGCCGTCCTCGGCGGGCTGATGATCGTCGTCGCGGAGCAGCCGGCGGTGGCGATGGCCGGGTTCGCGCTGATGGGGCTGGGCATCGCGGTCGTCGTACCGCTGTGCTTCGCGGCGGCGGGGCGCAGCGGCTCCAACCCGAGCCTGGCCATCGCGGGCGTCGCCACCATCACGTACACCTCGGGCCTGATCGCGCCGAGCGCGATCGGCATGCTGGCCCAGGCGACCAGCCTGATGGTGTCGTTCTGCCTGGTGACGGCGCTGTCGTGCGGTCTGGTGGCGTTCGCGGGGGTGCTGCGCCCCGGCGAGCGGACGAAGACCAGCCGGCCGGAGGCGGCGGTTCCCGACCCCCGTCCCTGAGCGGGCGGACCGGGCGGGTCAGCCCCGGTCACCGCCGCCCCTGACGCACCCCGACAATGGTCCGGACACTCGCACGCACGACGAAAGCGATACCGCACCATGGATCTCGGCGTCCGCTGGAAACTGCACGGCGACGGACGCACCCCGGCGCCCGGCGCTGTGGTCCGCCCCGACGAGCGGCTCTCCTGGCCCCGCACGGTCGGGCTCGGCGCCCAGCACGTGGTGGCCATGTTCGGTGCGTCCTTCGTGGCCCCGGTCCTGATGGGCCTGGACCCCAACCTCGCGATCATGATGTCGGGCGTCGCGACCGTCGTGTTCCTGCTCGCCACGCGTGGCCGCGTCCCCAGCTACCTGGGCTGCTCGCTGTCCTTCGTCGGCGTGGCGGCGGTCATCCGCGCGCAGGGCGGCAGCAGTGCCACCGTCACCGGCGCGGTCTTCGTCGTCGGCGCCGCGCTGTTCCTGGTGGGGCTCGGGGTGCGGCGCTTCGGGGCGCGGATCATCCACGCCACGATGCCGCCGATCGTGACGGGTGCGGTGGTGATGCTGATCGGCTTCAACCTGGCGCCGGTGACGGCCTCGACGTACTGGCCGCAGGACCAGTGGACGGCCCTGCTGGTGATGCTGTTCACCGGTCTCGCCGTGGTGTGCCTGCGCGGCTTCTGGTCCCGGATCGCGATCTTCCTCGGGCTGGTCTTCGGGTACGGCGTCTCCTGGATCTTCGACCTGCTCTTCGGCAAGATCCACTCGGTGGACGCGAGTGGCAAGCTCACCGACCACTGGCGGCTCGACCTCTCCGGCGTGGACAAGGCCGACTGGATCGGGCTGCCGGCCCTGCACGGCCCGTCGTTCGAGTGGTCGGCGATCCTGGTCGCCCTGCCGGTCGTCATCGCGCTGGTCGCGGAGAACGCCGGGCATGTGAAGGCGGTCGACGAGATGACCGGCGACTCGCTGGACGACAAGCTCGGCACGGCGATCTCGGCCGACGGCGTCGGCTCGATGCTGTCCACGGCGGTCGGCGGCCCGCCCAACACCACGTACTCCGAGAACATCGGCGTGATGGCCGCGACCCGCGTCTACTCGACGGCCGCCTACTGGGCCGCCGCCGGCTTCGCCCTGCTGTTCGGCGTCTGCCCGAAGTTCGGCGCGGTCGTCGCGGCGATCCCGGGCGGGGTGCTCGGCGGCATCACCGTCATCCTGTACGGCATGATCGGCCTGCTCGGCGCCCAGATCTGGATCAACGCCGAGGTGGACCTGCGCAATCCGCTGAACCTGGTCCCGGCGGCGGCGGGCATCATCATCGGCGTCGGCAACGTCTCCATGAAGATCACGGACACGTTCTCGCTGAGCGGTATCGCCCTCGGCACGCTGGTCGTCATCACCGGCTACCACGCGCTGCGGGCCTTCGCCCCGGCCCACCTGAAGACGCAGCAGCCGCTGCTGGACGAGGGCACCTCCTCCTACGACGACGCCAAGTCGTAGGCGTACGACGCCGTGAACGTCCCGGGCCTGCCCTTGCAGCCGTCGGACTCCCCGGCAGCTTCACCCACAGGTAGGCGTCGATCCGGGCCTCGCCGGTGTCGAGGGTCGGTGTCCTGCCGAGCTTGCGGCCCGCCGGGTCGCACCACTCCCCGTCGGCCGGGGCACCGTTGCCGTTGCGGCTGGTGTCGATGACGGCGCCCAGGCTCGCCGGGCCGCCCAGCGCGTCGAGGACCTGCCGGTCGTAGGCGACCTCGTCGGCCGTGCTGTGGAAGTTGGAGACGTTGCTGAAGATCCCGTCGGAGGAGGCGGGCGATGCGGCGCCGGCCTGGCGCAGCCACGCCGCCTGCTTGCCGGGCGCGTTCCAGCCGGAGTGACCGGCGTCGTAGTAGACACGGGCTCTGGGGTTCGCCTGTTTGATGACGCCGCCCGCGCGGGCCAGCGAGGCGAAGCGGTCCGCGCGCTCACCGGCGGAGAGGCACTCGGTCTGGGCGACCGAGTCGGGTTCGAGGACGACGATGACCTCGCCGGAGCCCAGGCCGGCGGCGAACCGGTCGATCCAGGCGTCGTACGCGGCCAGATCGGGCGCCCCGCCCTGGGAGTACCCGCCGCAGTCACGGCCGGGGATCGCGTACGGCACGAGGACGGGCACCCTGCCCTGCTCGGCACCGCCGGACGTCACCGCGGTGACCCGGGCGGTGACGGTGTCCGGGGAGTAGTCGGCGAACCAGACGGCGGCGGGCTGATCGGCGATGCGGGACGCGATGACCTCGTGACGGGGGTCGCCGGAGTTGGCCCGGACCCAGGCGAGCACCTGGGAGTCGGGGTGGCGGTAGAGCCGCCCGGGCACCGGAACCTCGCGCTTGTGCCGCACGGTCCGGGTCTTCGACGGGGACGGCGTGGGGCGCGTGCCGCTCGACGCGGAAGCCGAGGACTCGACGACGGACGGGGACGCCGACGGCACCGCGGGCAGGGGCGCGAACCGTGGGGACGCGGTCACCTCGGGCCTGCCGGCCTGGTCCGGGCCGCGCCGGTCGCCGGAGGCGGACAGCATCCCGGCGACCGCCCCGGCCGCGACCACGACGGAAGCCACCACGACCATCGCGCCGCGCCGGGCGGCACGCCTTCGCGCGACCCTGCGGGCGGCCAGGCGCCGGGCACGTGAGCCTGACACGGTTGCTGCTCCCCTCCCCTACGGCGGGCGGCGTTCCCCCGTTTCGGGGAAGCGCCGGGCCCGCCGCCACTCCGGCCGGCCCAGAGCTGGGACTCTGCCCGCATGCCGCGATGCGAACAAGTCCCCCAGCCGTGGACACTCCGGTCGACGGAGTCATCTCCCGTATGCGCGCCCTCGACGCGACCCTGCATCCCCGGGACGGGGTGGCCGTCTTCAACCGCGTCTACCTCGCCGTGACGGAGGCGGTGGACCGGTACGTCGACAGCGGGGCGTTCGCGGACCGGCACGCCGCGATCACGCTGGACGTACGGTTCGCGCAGCGGTACCTGGACGCCGTCGGGGCGGTGGCGGAGGAGCGGCGTCCGCCGGCCTGCTGGCGGCCGCTGTTCCAGTTCCGCCGGCATCCCGGGGTACGCCCGTTGCAGTTCGCGCTGGCGGGCATCAACGCGCACATCGGGCACGATCTGGCGCTGGCCGTCGTGGACACCTGCCGTACGCTCGACTGCGCTCCGGCCGAGCTGGAGGACGAGTTCGACACCGTGGGCGATCTCCTCGTCTCGCTGGAGGAGCGCATCCGCGACGATCTGATGCCGGGCCCCGACCTCCTCCAGATCGTCGACCCGCTGACCCATCTGCTGGGTTCCTGGAGCCTGGAGCGGGCCCGCGACGCGGCCTGGACGGCGGCCCGGGCCCTGTGGGCCCTGCGCGAACTCCCCGACATCGCCGAGGAGTTCACGGAACACCTGGACACGGCAGTGGGCCTCGCGGGCCGCATGCTGCTCACGCCCCTGGCCGAACCACCGCTCCGGTCCTAGTCCTCCGGCAGTTCCACCGGCGCGATCTCGTCGTACACGTCGCCGGGCCCCGGGTTCGTCGGGTCGGTCGTGCCGCCGAGGTGGTGCATGACGCCCCAGACCGCGTTGAGGGCGGTCTGGATGGCGCCCTCGGCCCAGCCGGCCGTCCAGGAGATGTCGTCGCCGGCGAGGAAGATGCCGTGCTTGTCCGCGGGCAGCCGGTCCTGCATGAAGTGCGTGAACAGGCGCCGCTGGTAACGGTAGTGACCGGGGAGGTTGGCCTTGAACGCGCCCATGAAGTAGGGCTCGTTCTCCCAGGAGACCGTCACCGGGTTGCCGATGATGTGCTTGCGGATGTCGACGTTCGGATAGATCTCGCCGAGCGACTTCAGCATGACCTCCATCCGCTCGTTCGCGGACAGCGGCAGCCACTTCAGGCTGTCGTCGCACCAGGTGTAGGAGAGGCAGATGACGGCGGGCTTGTCCGGGCCGTCGTCGAGGAGGTAGGTGCCGCGCGTCATGCGGTCGGTGAGCGTCATCGACATGACGTCCCGGCCGGTCTCCTCGTCCTTGTCGAGCCAGAACGGCCGGTCCACGGGGACGAACAGCTTCGAGGACTCCATGTAGTGGGTGCGCTCGATGGCCGTCCAGTGGTCGATCGGGAAGAGCGAGTCGTCGCAGTCGATCTTCGACAGCAGCATCCAGGACTGGGCGGTGAAGATGGCCGCCTGGTAGGTGCGGATGTCGCCCTTCGCGTCCGTCACCGTGATGCGGTTGCCCGCGGTGCGGTGCAGGCGGGTCACGGCGGGGCGGGGTTCACCGCCGTCGTGCAGCTTCGCCAGCGAGGTCCCGTAGGCCCAGTGGACGATCTTCTCCGGCTCGCGCTCCCAGAGGCGGAGCGGCAGCTGCTGGGAGCCGCCGACGATGCCGCGGTGGTGGTCGTCGGCCTCGGTGTAGACGACGCGGAGGATCTCCAGGATGGAGTTGGGGAAGTCGGTGTCCCAGCCGCCCGTGCCGAAGCCGACCTGGCCGAAGATCTCGCGGTGCCGGAACGACTTGAACGCCTCGGAGTCGCACAGGAAGCCGTAGAAGGTCTGGTTGTCGAGCTTCTCGACGAGCCGGGACCAGATCTCGCGGATGCGCGGGACGTCCCGCTCGCGCAGGGCCCGGTTCATGTCGGAGAAGTCGGCGCCCTCCTCCAGGCACCGGTTCCAGGCCTCGGCGACGTCCCGGTAGACCTGCGGCAGGTCGTCGATCGTCTCGGCGTAGTGGGACTCGCCCTTGAGGTCGACGACGGTCGACGGGGTTGCCTCCGCCAGGGGGTTGGGGAACGGCCGCGTCTCCAGGCCGACGAGGTCGATGTAGTGCTGCAGGGCCGTCGAGGACGGCGGGAAGCGCATCGCGCCCATCTCGGCGGTGAGGGACTCGTCGCACCCGTCGAAGCCCACCGTCCGCAGCCGGCCGCCGATCCGGTCGGCCTCGTACACGACCGGCTTGAGGCCCATCTTCATCAGCTCGTACGCGGCGACGATGCCGGAGAGTCCGCCGCCGATGACCGCGACCTCCGTGCCGTGTTCGGTCGCGGGTACCTGCCCGAGGCCCGCCGGGTGGGCGAGGAAGTCGTCGTAGGCGTACGGGAAGTCCGGGCCGAACATGGTGATCGGCGGCTGCTGCGCGTCTGCGTGCTCGACGGCGTTGGGCACGGTGGACGTCATGGGGTACGGACTCCTTGTACGAAAGAACAACGCAGGAACTACGAAGGAACTGAGGGAAGCTCAGAGGGCTTTCAGACCAGCGACCCGTACAGGCCGGGGCGCCGGTCCCGCAGATACGGGTTGGCCTCCCGCGAGGCGGCGAGGAAGGCCGGGTCGACGTCGGCGAGGACGAGTTCCTCGCCCCGCCCGGCGCGGGTACGGGCGACCCCGTCGGGTCCGGCGAGCGTGGAGAGGCCGACGAACTCGAACTCCCCTTCCCTTCCGACCCGGTTGACGTACGCGACGTACATCTGGTTCTCGAAGGCCCGCACCGGGATCATCGACTCGGCGACGAACTGGAACGGGTGCATCTGCGCCGTCGGGACGAGCAGCAGGTCGGTGCCGGCGAGGGCGTGGGCGCGGACGTTCTCCGGGAATTCGACGTCGTAGCAGATCAGGATGCCGATCCGGACACCGTCGAGCTCGGCCTGGACGACCGGCTGGTCCCCGGCGTGAAGTGGTCGCGCTCGAAGCAGCCGAAGAGGTGCGTCTTGCGGTGGTTCGCGAGCCTGGTGCCGTCGGCGGAGATCAGCTGGGCGGAGTTGAACACGGCGTCGCCGTCCCGCTCGGGTAGCCGTAGGCGATCGCCAGGCCGTGGCTCGTGGCGGTCTCGGCGATCGCGTCCGCGCAGTCGCCGTCGGCCGGCTCGGCGAGCCGGGCGATGTCGTCACCGATGGCGTACCCGGTCAGGAACATCTCCGGCGCGACCAGCAGCCCCGCGCCCGCGGCGGCGGCCCGGCCCGCGGCCTCGTCGAGGACCTTGAGGTTCTCGGCGGTCGAGCCGGGGCGGCCGGAGCTCTGGAGCAGGGCGGTGCGCATGCGTGTTCCTCACCGGGCGGAAGGGTGGTTGGAGGGGCCACGTAGACGGTACGGGCGGCTGAGCAGGAGGGACAAGAAGGAGCCGTTGCGCGCCGGTGAACGGTTCGTTGCGTGCGCCGGGCCATGTGCGGCGATTCGTTGCGCGACGTGGGGCGTAGCCCGGCTCCTCCTCGAGGCCCGGGTCCGTCGCCACTCCCCGCCGCTCGGCGGAGGCCGGGTCCCGCCCCGGGCGCGATGTCCTGGCCGCACCGGGCCGGGAGAGTAGGTGCTGTCCAGTCGACCTGCGGAAAGGACCGCAATGAAGCGCCGTACGAAGATCGTCGTGCTCGGCTCCGCACTGCTGCTCACCGCCGGGGTGGCCTCGGCCGCCACCGCGTCGGACTCGCCCCGGCAGCGGGAGGCCGCGGCCCTCACCGGCACCGCCAAGCTGTACCGCTCGGCCGGGGACGACATCACCTTCACCTTCGACGCGCACCTGGCCGCGAAGGACAAGGCCGATCCGATGAAGGCCACCGGCACCTTCGAGTTCAGCCACTACCTGAACAACTCCGGTGCCCGGGCCGAGGTCAAGGTCGACTGCCTGGTCACCGGCGGCAAGGTGGCCGTCGTCTCCGGCATCGTCACCGAATCCGACCTGCCGGGCGCCGAGGGCAAGCGGGTCGGCGTCACCGTCCACGACCTGGGCCGCCATGACCGGCTCGGCTACAGCTGGGCCTCGACGGGCCGTCCCGGCGAGGGGAACGAGCCGCCCAAGTGTGTGAGCTCCGCCCCCTACGAGAAGGTCGAGAAGGGGACGGGCGACTTCACGGTCGTGCCGTGGCAGCCCGAGCTCTAGCCAGCGCCAGGGCCGTCACCAGGTAGGGAACGGCGAGCACCGCGAAGACCGTGCTGTGTGCCAGGTCCGTGCCGAGCAGCGCGTACACGCCGAACGTGGCGACCGTGGCCAACTCGGTCCCCAGGCTCGCCACGGAGGTGAGCGTGGCCCGGCGGGACTCGTCGATGCGGTGCTGGAGGCGGACGTCGGCCAGCACCTCCGCCAGCTGGAACGCCGCGAAGGCGAGGCTCACGAGAGCGATTCCGGCGAGTGACCGGGCCGCGGCGCCCATGGCAAGGGCGAGGGCGCCGCCCGCGAGCAGCGCGGCGAGCCCGGTCGTGCCCAGGCGTTCGGCAGGACCGGCCAGGAGGCTGCCGACGGTGACACCGGCCCAGATCAGCATGACCAGATAAGGCACCGTCGCCTCGGCGACGCCGATGTCCCGGACGAGCAGGGGGGTGTACTCGTCGAGCGCGCCCCACACCGCGGCCACGGCCGGGACCAGCAGCAGGGCACCGCGCACCGAACGGTCCCTGCGGACCTGGACGAGTCCGGTCCGCAGGGCCGTCGCCCAGCTGTCGCCGGCGGTCTCCGGCCGCGCCCGGTGCTCGGGAAACCGGGTCGCGGTGACGGCGGTCAGCACACAGGCCAGGACGCTCGCGGCACCGACCGCCGCATAGCCGCCCCAGGCGAAGACGGGCCCCGCGAGGCCGATGGAGGCCACGGTGCCCAGCAGCCGCGCTGCCCGGGCCCGGCCCATGACCCGCGCGTACCGTTCGGCGGCGCCGAGCCGGTCCAGTTCGTCGTAGACCAGCGCCTCCAGCGCGCCGGAGCCGAGCGCCCCGCCCGCGCCCCACAGGACGAAGCCGATCGCGAAGGCCCAGTAGGACGGGAGGACCACCCACAGCGCGAAGCCGGCGGCGGTGAGGAGCGGGCCGATCCACAGCAGCCTGCGACGCGACATGGCGTCGGCCCAGGCGCCGGAGGGCACCTCCAGCACGACTGAGGTGATCGACCACAGGGCGAACAGGGAGGAGATCTGCCAGAGCGACATGCCGGTGTCGGCGAACAGCAGCGCGTACACCGGGTAGAGCAGGACGAAGTCGTCGAGGAACGCGTAGCCGTACAGCGTGGTCGTCAGCCGCCGGACGCCGGCGGCGGGCACGCGTGCAGGTGAGAGTGTCATGAGGCCTTCCCGCAGGGACGGATCGGATGCCGGAGGTACGGCGTCCGAGGCGGCCCTCGGGAGGCGCGGCTGGTGGATCAATGTCGCCAGGTCATGTCACCGATGCTAGGCGCTGACCGGCGGATCGTCCCGTGGATTACGTGGGCGATCCCGACGAGAAGCGCCGCAGCAGCGGCGACAGGACGAGCACGGACTTGGTCCGCTCGACGAACGGCTCCCCGGCGATCCGCTCCAGGACCCGTTCGAAGTGCCGCATGTCGGAGGCGAAGACCTGGGCGATCGCGTCCGCGTCCCCGGTGACGGTGGAGGCGGCCACGACCTCCTGGTAGCGCTCCAGGCCCCGCTGGATGGTCTCCGGGAGGTGTTGCCGCGGCAGTAGATCTCGACGAACCCCTCGGTCGCCCAGCCGAGGGCACCCGGGTCCACCCGTACGGTGAAGCCGGTGATGGCTCCGGTGGCGCGCAGCCGGTCCACGCGCCGTTTCACGGCCGGCGCGGACAGGCCGACGAGCCCGCCGATGTCGGCGTAGGAGCGGCGGGCGTCCTCGGCGAGGGCGTGCACGATGCGTTCGTCGAGATCGTTCAGCACAGTGGGTTGATCACTTCTCGGATGGTGCGAGTCGGGAACGGCGATAGCCGTACCCGAAGTAGAACACGAGCCCGGCGGCCATCCAGACACCGAAGACCACCCAGGTGATGGCCGACAGGCTGCCCATCATCCACAGGCAGAAGCCGAAGCCCAGCGCGGGCAGCACGGGCGAGAGCGGCACGCGGAAGGTGCGGGGCAGGTCCGGCTTGGTCCGGCGCAGCACCACGACGGCCACGTTGACCAGCGCGAAGGCGAACAGGGTGCCGATGCTGGTGGCGTCGGCGAGCTGTCCGAGCGGGATCGCGGCGGCGAGGACACCGCAGAACAGGGAGACGATCAGGGTGTTGGCTCGGGGCGTGCCGGTCTTGGGGTGGACCTTGGCGAAGACCTTCGGCACGAGGCCGTCGCGGGACATGGCGAACAGGATGCGGGTCTGGCCGTAGAGCACGGTCAGGACGACGCTCGCGATGGCGATGACGGCGCAGAACGCCAGCAGGGTGCCCCAGAAGGTCTGCCCGGTGACCTCGCGCATGATCTGGGCGAGGGCCGCCTCGGAGTCGGTGAAGTTCTCCCAGGGCTTGGCGCCGACCGCGACGGCCGCGACGAGCACGTACAGGGCGGTGACGATGACCAGCGACAGCATGATCGCGCGGGGCAGGTCACGCTGGGCGTTCTTCGCCTCCTCGCCGGCGGTGGAGGCGGCGTCGAAGCCGATGTAGGAGAAGAACAGGGTCGCACCGGCGGCGCTGACGCCGGCCATGCCGAGCGGCATGAAGTTCTCGTAGTTGCCGGAGCGGAAGCCCTGCACGCCGATGGCGCAGAACAGCACCAGCGCACCGATCTTCACGATGACCATGACCGTGTTGGCGCGGGCGGACTCGCGGGCGCCGCCCAGCAGGAACGCCATGGCGAGGAGGACGACGATCAGGGCCGGCAGGTTGAAGACGCCGCCGTCGCCGGGCGGAGCGGAGAGGGCCGCCGGGATGGTGACGCCTATGGTCCCGTCGAGAAGTTCGTTCAGGTACTCGCCCCAGCCGACCGCGACCGCGGCGACGGACACGCCGTACTCCAGGACCAGGCACCAGCCGCAGATCCAGGCGATCAGCTCGCCCATCGTTGCGTACGCATACGAGTACGAGGAACCCGAGACCGGGATGGTGCCGGCCAGCTCGGCGTAGGACAGGGCCGAGAACAGGGCGGTCAGACCGGCGATGACGAAGGAGAGCGTGACGGCCGGGCCCGCCTTGGGGACGGCCTCGCCGAGGACGACGAAGATGCCGGTGCCGAGGGTGGCACCGATGCTGATCATCGTGAGCTGCCACAGTCCGAGGGAGCGCCGCAGGGACCCGCCCTCACCCTGGCCACCCTCCGCGACCAGGCGTTCCACGGGCTTGCGCCGCATGAGGCGGGCACCGACGCCGGGGGACGCGGATGCGGCGGTCTGGTCTGGATGCTGCGGGGGTGCGCCTTGGTCGAGCACGCGCTGGCTCCTTATCGCTGCCGGTCAGGGCGGCAGGGACCGGCAGCGCCCTTGAGCAGGGACCCACCGAGCGGTGTCCCCGCCACGCCACGTACGAGGCGACAGCCTACGAGGATCGACGTTGCTGGTGAAATGCAGCAACCTTGCGCATACCCGCAAGATCATTGCGTTCCTCGGGCTCGGTGGGTGTTCGTTGCGGAATGCCTGTCGACCGTTGCGCTGGCTCCTTCACAGGGCCTTGACGAGAAACACACAGGGATCGGCCTGCTCATGCCGTACGCCATCGGTGAACAGGCGCGTCCAGCGCTCGACGCCGCGCGAAGCGGGCTGCGTGGTTGCGACGGTAGGGCCTGAGCACACGCGACGGCCCCGAACTTCCGCGGAGCGGGGCAACGGGGCCGAACGGCGAGAGGTCGGGCGCGTCAGTTCCAGCTGGCGTGGAGCGGCTTGCCCTCGGCGTAGCCGGCGGCGCTCTGGATGCCGACGACGGCCTTCTCGGCGAACTCCTCCAGGGAGCCGGCGCCGGCGTAGGTGCAGGAGGAGCGGACGCCCGCGATGATCGAGTCGATCAGGTCCTCGACGCCGGGGCGGCCCGGGTCGAGGAACATCCGGGACGTGGAGATGCCCTCCTCGAACAGCGCCTTGCGGGCACGGTCGTACGCCGACTCCTCCGAGGTGCGGTTGCGCACGGCACGGGCGGACGCCATGCCGAAGGACTCCTTGTAGGCACGCCCTGCGCGTCGTGCTGGAGGTCGCCCGGGGACTCGTAGGTGCCCGCGAACCAGGAGCCGATCATCACGTTGGACGCACCGGCGGCAAGGGCCATCGCCACGTCGCGGGGGTGGCGGACGCCGCCGTCGGCCCACACGTGCTTGCCGTACTTCTTCGCCTCGGCGGCACACTCCAGGACGGCGGAGAACTGCGGGCGGCCGACCCCGGTCATCATGCGGGTGGTGCACATGGCACCCGGTCCGACACCGACCTTGACGATGTCCGCGCCGGCTTCGATCAGGTCGCGCACACCCGCGGCGGCCACGACGTTGCCCGCGGCGATCGGCACCTGCGGGTCGAGGCCGCGCACCAGCTTCAGGGCGCTGATCATCGACTCCTGGTGGCCGTGCGCGGTGTCGATGACGAGCGTGTCGACGCCCGCGTCCAGCAACTGCTTGGCCTTGCCCGCGACGTCGCCGTTGATGCCGACGGCTGCGGCGATGCGCAGCCGGCCCTTGGCGTCGGTGGCCGGCGTGTAGAGCGTGGCGCGCAGGGCGCCCTTGCGGGTGAGGATGCCGGCGAGCGTGCCGTCCTTGTTCACCGCGGGGGCGTAGCGGCGGTTGGCGTGGTCGAGGGTGTCGAAGGCCTCACCCGGGTCCATGTCCGCGTCGATGAGCAGCAGGTCCCGCGACATGACCTCGGTCAGCTGCGTGAAGCGGTCCACACCGGACAGGTCGGAGTCCGTGACCACGCCGATCGGCCTGTGGTTCTCGTCGACGACCACGCCCGCGTTGTGCGCCCGCTTCGGCAGCAGCGCCAGGGCGTCCGCGACGGTCTGGTGCGGGGACAGGATGATCGGGGTGTCCAGGACCAGGTGGCGGCTCTTCACCCAGGAGACGACGTCGGTGACCACGTCGATCGGGATGTCCTGCGGTATGACGACGAGGCCACCGCGGCGGGCCACGGTCTCGGCCATGCGGCGCCCGGCGATGGCGGTCATGTTGGCGACGACGAGCGGGATGGTGGTGCCCGTGCCGTCCGGGGCGCTGAGATCGACGCCTTGGCGTGAGCCCACCGCGGAGCGGCTCGGCACCATGAAGACGTCGTCGTACGTCAGGTCGTACCCGGGCTGGATGTCATTGAGAAAACGCACGTGCTGCACATCCCAGTCGATCAGAGGTGACCCCCGGACCGGCCGGCCAGGGGGAAAGAGCACGTACTTCATTCTCCCATGCCGACGGTCCGGACGTCCCCCAGCAGATCATCCAGGCTGGTCAGGGGGCCCCTCGGAGGATTCTCCAAGCCCGAGCGTCACGAAGAGGCCCGGGCCCCGGTCCGTCGCCTCGGCGAAGATCTCCTCGGCGACCTGCCACTCCTCGGGCCGCGTCTCGGCGTACTTCCGCCAGCCCCGGACGACGACCAGCAGCCCACGGTCCTCGGCGCCCTCGGGCCAGAGGGCGGGGTCGGACAGGCAGTCGGCGAGAGCGTCCCAGTTGCGGCCGAACCACTCGGGCAGGGCCAGGTCACGGGCGCAGCGGTCCATGAGGCCCGCCTTGTCCGTGACCCCGTCCAGGTCCAGGACGGCCACGATCCGGCCCGCCGGGTCGTCCGGCACCCCGTGCGACTGGCTGACCACCTGTCAGACTCCGTCCGGATCGGACCGGTTGAACGCGGACTTCGGTGTCGGGCCCGCCGTCATCAGGTAGTCGGCGGCGGACGTGTCCGTCACCAGGCTGGTGACCAGCCCGGAGCGCAGCACCGCGTCGATCGCGGGCCCCTTGCGCTGTCCGCCGGCGATCGCGACGACCTCGGGGACCCGGCGGAGCTGGTCGGCCTTGACCGTGATGCACCGCTCGCCCAGGTCCCGGCCGACCCGGCGGCCCTCGGCGTCGAAGAGGTGCGCGGACATCTCGGCGGCGACACCGAGGGAGGCGTAGTGCGCGCGCTCCTCCTCGGTGAGCATGTCGTGCACCGTGGAGATGCCCGGCTCCCAGGAGCCGATGGAGACACAGGCGACGGTGACCTTGTCGAAGTGCTCGAAGGCCCGGGCGATCCCCGTCTGGTTGCGCAGCGCGGAGGCTGTCGCCGCGTCGGGCAGCAGCATCGGCGCGTAGATGGGGTGGGCGTCGCCGCCGGACACCTGGGCGGCACGCCGTACGGCCTCGACCGAGCCGCGCTCGGCGGTCCCGGCGTCGTACACGCCCGTCAGCTGCACCACCGTGCACGGCGGCAGCCGGTCCAGCGCCGCCGCCATGTGGATGGTGGAGCGGCCCCAGGCCAGGCCCAGGACGTCACCTTCATTGACCAGTTCGCCGAGCAGGTCGGCGGCCACCTCTCCCAGGTTCTCGGGGTCGGGCGTCTCCTCGGCTTCGGCCGGGGACTCGACCACGACTGCGTGCCTGAGGCCGTAGCGGGCACGGAGCGCGTCGGAGCGCTCGGCGTCCAGTTCGGCAGGCACACGGATCTCGATGCGTACGAGATCCCGTTCGAGGGCGGTTTCCAGGACCCGGGCCACCTTGAAGCGGCTGACGCCGAACTCCTCCGCGATCTGGATCTTGGACTTGCCCTCGAGGTAGAAGCGGCGGGCCATGGCCGCCGCCTGCACCAGCTCAGCGGGTCCCATCCGCATGGCTGACCGGCCCGCCGACATACCCGACACGGCGATCTCCTCACTGCTGTTCACACTCTGGATTCGCCGTTCATCCTTGCAGATCCGGCGCGCTTGATCAGCCCTGATGGGAGCCGTTCACTTTGCTGTGGCTCAGTGGTTGCAGGCCCAGGAGGCCTTGGCCGTCGCCCCGTCAGCTTGGGTGCGTAGTGCACGTACCGCTTCTGCCGGGTCGTTTGCCCCGTAGACCGCCGATCCGGCCACGAAGACGTCCGCTCCGGCGTCGGCGCACCGCTCGATGGTGGAAGCGGAGACTCCGCCGTCGACCTGGAGCCAGAGCTCCAGTCCGTGCTTGCTGATCAACTCGCGGGTGCGGCGAATCTTCGGAAGCATGATGTCGAGGAAGGCCTGTCCCCGAAGCCCGGTTCGACCGTCATGATCAGCAACATGTCGAGCTCGGGAGCAGGTCCTCGTACGGCTCGATGGGAGTCGCCGGCTTCAGCGCCATGGAGGCGCGGGCGCCTTTGGCGCGGATCTCCCGGGCGAGCCGCACCGGGGCGGCGGCGGCCTCGACATGGAAGGTGACGGAGCCGGCCCCCGCTTCCACGTACTGGGGCGCCCACCGATCGGGAGCCTCGATCATCAGATGGCAGTCCAGCGGAGTGTCCGTCGCACGGGCGAGCGACTCCACGACCGGCACGCCGAGCGTGAGGTTCGGGACGAAATGGTTGTCCATGACGTCGACGTGGAGCCAGTCGGCTCCCTCCACCGCCTTCGCCTCGTCGGCGAGGCGGGCGAAGTCGGCGGACAGGATGCTGGGGTTGATCTGCACGGCCATGTCCTAAGCCTGCCATGCCCTCCGGGGTTGTGGGCATCGGTGTCGGGTGGTCTGTTCAGTGCGGGCCGTCGGTGGCTGGTCGCGCGGTTCCCCGCGCCCCTCGTGCGCTTTCGCGGAGGGGGTCGCCATGAAGCAGGGCGTTGCGCCTCTCGTCTGCGGGCGGCGGGCCAAGTGGCTGGTGCTGGTGTTGTGGCTGGTGGTGCTGTTCGTGGCGGCGCCGTTCGCCATGAAGCTGACCGACGCGCAGGACAATGACGCGGCCTCCTGGCTGCCGGGATCCGCCGAGTCGACGCAGGTCCTGCAGGAGTCGGAGGACTTCCGGCCCGAGCAGATCCCCGCAGTGGTGATCTACGCGCGCGACAGCGGGCTGACGCCGCGGGACCGGGCGCAGATCGCCGAGGACGTCCGGCAGCTGAAGCAGCTGCGTGACCACGGCGTCAGGGGCGCGGAGACCCGGGGCCCGGTCTTCGACCGGCAGGCCGATCCGCGGGCGGCCCAGGTGTACGTGCCGATCACGATGGACGAGAAGGGCTGGGAGCGGATCGCACCCGCCGTCGACTCCATCCGGGAGGACGTCGGCGAGAGCGGTGGCGGGCTGGCCGTGCACGTCACCGGCCCCGGCGGCACGTCCGCGGACTTCGCGGAGGCCTTCGAGGGCATCGACTCGACACTGCTGTTCGCGGCGATGGCCGTGGTCATCGTCATGCTGCTCATCACCTACCGCAGCCTCACCCTGCTGCTGGTCCCCCTGGTCGCGGTGGTGTGCGCGCTGTTCACCTCCCAGGCACTGATCTACCTGCTGGCCGAGCACGCGGGCCTGACGGTGAACGGCCAGAGTGCCGGCATCCTCACGGTGCTCGTCTTCGGTGCCGGGACGGACTACGCCCTGCTGCTGGTCGCCCGCTACCGGGAGGAGCTGCGCCGGCACGAGGACCGGCACGAGGCGATGGCACTGGCGCTGCACCGCGCCGGCCCGGCGGTCGTCGCCTCCGGCGCGACGGTCGTGCTGAGCATGCTGGTGCTGCTGGCCGCCGAGATGAACTCCACGAGCGGCCTGGGCCCGGTGGCCGCGATCGGCGTCGCCGTGGCCCTGCTGGCGATGATGAGCCTGTTCCCCGCCCTGCTGGTGATCTTCGGCCGGTGGATCTTCTGGCCGGTGATCCCGCACCTCGGCACGCCCGACCCGACCGAACGCGGCGTCTGGGCGCGCACCGGCCGCCGCATCGCCCGCAGGCCCCGGCTGACCTGGGGTGTGACGGCGGTGGCGCTGGCGATCTGCTCGCTGGGCCTGATCCAGCTGCGCGCGGAGGGCATCAGCAACGCGGACGCGTTCACCGGGAAACCGGACTCGATCGTCGGCCAGGAGGTTTCCGCTCGCTACTTCCCGGCCGGGAGCGGCAATCCGCTCGTCATCGTCAGCGACCAGGCGCAGGCCCGGCAGGTGGGTCGCGCGGTCGCCGCCACGCCGGGCGTGGTCCCGGAGTCGCTGGGCCTGCCACCGGGCACGAAGCCGTCCTTCCAGGGCAGGGTCCTCTTCGAGGCCACGATGACCGCCCCGGCCGACAGCGACGCGGCGAAACAGACCGTGGAGCGGGTACGGGACGCCGTCCATGCGGTACCGGACGCCGATGCCGAGGTGGGCGGCGGTACGGCGGGCCTCGTGGACATGGACGAGGCGATCACCCGCGACAACGTGCTGATCATCCCACTGGTGCTGGTGGTCGTCCTGATGATCCTGTGCGTCCTGCTGCGCGCCCTGATCGCCCCGCTGTTGCTGATCGGGACGGTGATCCTGTCGTTCGCGGCGGCTCTGGGCATCAGCGCGCTCGCCTTCCGCCACCTCTTCGACTACGCGGGCGAGGCGTCCGACTTCCCTCTGTTCGTCTTCGTCTTCCTGGTCGCCCTGGGCATCGACTACAACATCTTCCTCACCACCCGCATCCGTGAGGAGGCGGCCCGGCAGGGCACCAGAGCGGGCGTCGTCACCGGGCTGGCCACCACCGGCGCGGTCATCACCTCCGCCGGCCTGGTCCTGGCCGGCACCTTCGCCGCCCTCGGCACGCTCCCCATGGTCGCCTTCGCCGAGATCGGCTTCGCCGTCGCCCTCGGCGTCCTCATCGACACGTTCATCGTGCGCTCGGTGCTGGTGACGTCCCTGTTCCTGGACGTCGGGCCGAAGGTGTGGTGGCCGCACCGGCTGGCGAAGGAGGACGGCGGGACGGCAGCCCGGGAGAGCGTCGGAGCCGGGGTCAGCCGGTCCGGCGAATGAGTGCCAGGTACATGGCGTCGGTCCCGTGCAGATGCGGCCACAGCTGTACGTCGGGCCCCTCGCCCAGGTCCGGTACGCCGGGCAGCAGCGGCCGGGCGTCGACGAGGTCGGTGTCCGGGTACCGCTTGAGCACGTCGGCGACCACGGCCCTGGTCTCGGCGAGGTGCGGCGAGCAGGTCGCGTAGCCCACGACACCGCCCACCCGGACCGACTCGAGGGCAGTGTGCAGCAGTCCGCGCTGCAGCGGCGCGAACCCCTCCAGGTCCTCCGGCCGGCGCCGCCAGCGGGCCTCGGGGCGCCGCCGCAGGGCGCCGAGGCCGGTGCACGGCACGTCGACCAGCACCCGGTCGAAGCTGCCGGGCCGCCACGCCGGACGGGTCCCGTCGGCGGCGATCACCTGGTACGGCCCGGGATTCCCCTCCAGCGCCCTGGCCACGAGCCCGGCACGGTGGGTCTGCTTCTCGGAGGCGACGAGCAGCGCACCCCGCTGGGCCGCGAGGGCACCGAGCAGCGCGGCCTTGCCGCCGGGCCCCGCGCAGCCGTCCAGCCACCGCCGGTCGGGCCCGTCCAGGGGGGCGTTGGCGAGAGCCATGGCCACGAGCTGGCTGCCCTCGTCCTGCACGCCCGCGCGCCCGTCCCGCACGGCGGCGACGGCACCCGGCTCGCCGCCCTCGGTCAGCCGCACGGCATACGGCGACCAGCGCCCGGCCACGGCGGCGTCCTCGTCGAGCAGTTCCTCGGCGGTGGCCCGCCCGGGCCGCGCCACCAGGGTCACCTCGGGCCGCTCGTTGTCGGCACGCAGCAGTTCCTCGATGCCGTCCCGTCCGCCGCCGAGGGAGTCCCACAGGGCGGACACGACCCACCTCGGATGCGAGTGGACGACGGCCAGATGATCCTCGGGATCCTCGTCGTACGGCGGCGCGACCCGCTCCAGCCAGCCGTCCAGATCGTGCTGCGCGACCTTCCGCAGGACGGCGTTGACGAACTTGGCCCGCCCGTCGCCGAGCACGACCCGCGCGAGCTCGACGGTGGCGGACACGGCCGCGTGGGTCGGGATCCGAGTGCCGAGCAACTGGTGCGCGCCGAGACTCAGCACGTCCAGCACCGGCGGGTCGACGTCCCCGAGCGGCCGGTCCACGCAGCCCGCGAGGACCGCGTCGTACGTCCCCTGCCGCCGCAGCGTCCCGTACACCAGCTCGGTGGCGAGCGCCGCGTCCCGGGCGTCGAAGTCGTCCTTCTCCCGCGCCTTGCGCAACAGCGGGGGCAGGACGAGGTTGGCGTAGGCGTCCCGCTCGTCCACGGCCCTCAGCGCCTCGAACGCGAGGACGCGGACGGGGTCCTTCTTGGGCCGACGGTAGGGCTTGCCGGACGAACGGGGACGACGGGACTGGTCGCTCACGAAAAAGGTGCTCCGGGTGTGAGATGAAGTGCGCCGTCCAGCCTACGCCGCGCCAGGCATGAACAGTTCGCGGGTCGGTCGCCCTCCGGACACGGGCGGGTCAGCCCCCGAGCCGCTCCCCCTCGGTGATCCGCACCCCGCGTGCCCAGTCCGCCGCCCGCATCGGCTTCTTGCCCTGGGCCTGCACCCACAGCAGCTCGACGCCGTACGAGCCGGTGCCGACGTGGACGTTGTTCTTCCCGGCGGCGATGTGCCCCGGGGCGAGGTCCGTCCGGTCCGGCACGGTGGCGACCTGGATCAGCTTGAGCCGCTCACCGCGGAACGTCGTCCAGGCACCGGGCGCCGGGGTGCACCCCCGCACGACCCGGTCGACGCGCAGCGCGGGCGCGTTCCAGTCGATGTGAGCGTCCTCGACGGTGACCTTCGGGGCCAGGCTGATCCCCTCGGCCGGCTGCGGTACGGCCTTCAGCGTGCCGTCCTCGATCCCGTCCATGGTCGCCGCGAGCAGCCCGGCCCCGGCGAAGGCCAGCCGTGTCAGCAGATCCCCGCTGGTGTCGGTGGCCCGGATCTCCTCCGTCACCGTCCCGTACACCGGCCCGGAGTCGAGTCCCTCCTCGATCAGGAACGTGGACGCCCCGGTGATCTCGTCTCCGGCCATGATGGAGTGCTGCACGGGCGCGGCACCCCGCCAGGCCGGCAGCAGGGAGAAGTGCAGGTTGACCCAGCCGTACGCGGGGACGTCGAGGGCGACCCGGGGCAGCAGCGCTCCGTAGGCGACGACGGGGCAGCAGTCCGGCCCGATCTCCCGCAGCCGCTCCAGGAACTCGGGGTCCTTCGGCTTCGCCGGCTTCAGCACCTCGATCCCGGCCTCCTCCGCACGCTCGGCGACGGGCGACGCGACGAGCCTGCGCCCCCGCCCGGCCGGCGCGTCGGGCCGCGTGACGACAGCGGCGACCTCGTGCCGCCCGGAGGCGAGCAGAGCGTCCAGAGCGGGAACGGCGACCTCGGGTGTACCGGCGAAGACGAGCTTCATGGGGTGGTTGGGGCCTCTCGGGCGGGGATGAACGACGGGCAACGCCCAAGTCTATGAGCCGCTACCGGACAGCCGCCGACGGCGCTCAGCCCCCACGGGAGGGTCCAGCCTCTCGGCCAACAGCTACGGGCCGTGCGCGGGTGGGAGACCCCGCCGAAGCCGAAGGCCAAGGCGCACACCCCGCGCAAAAGGGCGCACGCATATTCCCCCACGCCCCCACACCGTGACCCGCGGAGCGAATCCGCGTTGGTCAAGACAGAGTTGACCACACCGGGCCGCGATCGCGGCCCATTCCTTTCATTCGCCGGTTCGAGAGGCTTGTTCATGGCCGACCACGCAACCCACGACGCCCAGGCTCGGGCCAGCCTGCACTTGCTGGTGCGGGACATCGAGCGGGTCCGCCGGCAGGTGGACGCACTGCGCACGCTCACCGCCCAGTTGGGAAACGTCTACCGCCCGCGCCGCTCCGGCCCCTCCACGGGCTTCGTCGTCTACGGACGCGCCCCCGCCCCGACGGTACGTCTCGCCCAGGAGCTGCGGGACAGTGTCGAGACCCTGGTCACGGCGGCCGTGGACTTCGACCGCTCGCTCGGCTTCTCGTGGGACGCGGTGGGCTCGGCACTCGGAGTCACCAAACAGGCGGTCCACCGTCGTTACGGCGCACGCCGGGCCGCGGCCCAGACCGCCGCGGCCGAGCCGGAGCGCACACCGGAGCCGTCCGGCAGCCGCACGGTCAACGTGACCACCGGACTCCCCACCGTCCCGACGGTCCCCGCGGCCCGTTCCATGCCGACGCAGCCCACGGCAGGCAGCCCGGCCCTCCGCGACGAGGCAAGGCCGACGGCCTTCCCGGGCCCGCGCAACGGCTGACGGCTCCTGTCCTGCCCTCCCGGACACATCCGGGAGGGCAGCCGCATGTACGGGCAAGCCACACCGCACCCAACGGACCGGCCCACGGAACTCACCCGAAGCCACGGGGAACCGGACACCACACGACCCACTCCACCGACGCCACGGAACCGGACGACACACGCGCCCCGCTCACCCGACGCCACGAACCCGGCGACACGCGCCCCACTCATCCGACGCCGAGGGACCGAACCCCACACCACCCGCTCGCCCGACACCACACGGCCAAACCCCACACGACCCCCGTCACCCGTCACCCGCCGCCACGGAACCGAACCCACACCACCCGCTCACCCGATGTCAGCCGGATCGATCCGCACCCAGACTCCGGCCCCGCCACCGCTCCCACTCCCCCGGGCCATCCGCGCCGCCTGCGCGGCCTTCAGTGAGGCGGCCAGCGCCGCCCCCTCCCCGGCGGCACCCGCACCAGCGCCCGCTCCCACTGTTCCCCGGGCGGCGGCGCCCCGCCCGCCGCGGTCGCCCTGCGGCCGTGACGGGCAACGGCACCGGCCCCAGCACCTCGGCCTCAGGCGGCAGTTCGGCCGTCCGGAGAAAGTCGGCGACCGCCTCCGCCGGCCCCGACACCGCCGCCATCCGGGACACCGGCGGGAATCCCAGCTCGGCGCGCTCAGCCAGTTCCCGCACCGCGTGACCGACGGGATCCCACCGGACGAGCGCCTGCACGGGCCGCAGCGTCGGCTCGGCCACGACCACCACCGTGCCCCCGGCCGACTGCGGCCGGACGAGTGCCCCGGCCGCGATCCACCGCCGCAACGCGTCCTCCCCGGCCCGCAGATCGGGCCGCCCGAGCATGGCCCACCCGTCCAGCAGCAACGCCGCCGCGTACCCGCCCTCGGCGACGGGCTCGGCCCCCGGCGTACTCACCACCAGCGCGGGCGCCCCCGGCACCGTGTCCAGTACGTGTTCGCGCCCCGAGGTCCGCACCGGCACCGCCGGGAAGGCCCGTCCGAGTTCCTCGGCGGTCCGCCGGGCCCCCACCACCGAGGCGCGCAGCCGGAACCCTCCGCACTCCGGGCAGTGCCAGCCGCTCTCCTCGCGGCCGCACCAGCCACAGCACAGCGCACCGCCGTCCCGCGTCTCCAACGGGCCGGAGCAGTGCCGGCAGCGCGCGGGCGCCCGGCAGTCCGCACACGCCATGCGCGGCACGTATCCCCGCCGGGGCACCTGCACGAGCACCGGACCCTGCCGCAAGCCGTCCCTGACGGCCTGCCAGGCGAGGGTCGGCAGCCGGGCGGCCCGGGCGGCCTCGTCCCGCGCGAGATCCACGTCCCCCACGGTTCGCACGAGCGGAGCGGCGGCCCGCACCTGTTCCCGCCCGGCGACGAGCGGCCGCGCCCACCCGCTCTCGACGAGCTGCGCGGCCTCCACCGTGCAGGCCCAGCTGCCCAGCAGGAAGCCGCACTTGTCCTGGGCGGCCCGCAGCAGGAGCACCTCCCGGGCATGGGGCTGCGGGGCGTGCTGCTCGCTGTGGCTGTCGTCCCCGTCGTCCCAGAGGGCGACCAGCCCGAGGTCCTGGACCGGCGCGAACATCGCGGCCCGGGTCCCGACCACGGCCCGTACGGAGCCCCGCCGCACCGCGAGCCACTGCGCGTACCGCTTCTCGGGACCGGCGTCGGCGGTGAGCACGGCATGCCGCCCCTCCCCAGCAGGGCGGTCAGCGCGGCGTCGACCCGGGCGACCGCGCGTCCGTCGGGCAGGACGACGAGCGCCCCACGGCCGGAGGCCAGCGTCGCCGCGACGGCCCGGGCCAGCTCCTCGCTCCACTGCGGGCCCGGCAGCGCGTTCCACACGGCCCGGGGCGCGCCTCCGGAGGCCAGCGACTCCAGGAAGGCGGCTCCCCTCTCGTACCGCTGCCAGGAGCCCGCTTCGGGCGCCATGGGCGGCGGCAGGGGCTCCGGGGAGGCGCGCTGCTCGGCGCGTGCGTTGCGCGGCGGTACGGCGAGCTGCAGAACGTCGGCGAGGCTGCCCGCGTACCGGTCGGCGACCGCCCGGGCCAGCCCCAGCAGCTCCTCGCTCAGCACCCGCTCGGGCGACACGACCTGGGCGAGGGCGGCCAGCGGTCCGGAGTAGTCGGATTCCGGCAGCCGCTCGACGAGGAACCCGTCGATCAGCCCGCCGCCCTCGCGCCGCCCTTCCCGCACCCGGTGCCGCCCCGCCCCGAACCGCACCCGGACCCGGACGCCCGGTTGGGCCTCGGCGTCCAGTTCCTCGGGCACGGCGTAGTCGAAGTACCGGTCGAGATGGAGCACGCCCTTGTCGACGAGCACCCGCGCGACGGGCAGCTCCTTGGCGAGCGCGGCCCCCCGCCACGTCCGCGGCTTGGCCCGGGGTGCCTGCGCCTTCCGCACACTCTCCCGAATGAGCGCGAGCTGCTCGGGCGGCGCACCCTCCGCACCGCCATCCGCCTGTCCGTTCTCGCTGCTCACGCTTGCATTCTTACCAAAGACCACTGACAACCGACGGCGCCCGGGAGGAGCTCCCCGGACACGACAAGGCCCGGCCCCGAAGGGAGCCGGGCCTGATGCCCTGGGGCTTGCTTACAGCCCCGCCGCCTTGCGCAGCGCGTCCACGCGGTCCGTGCTCTCCCAGGTGAATTCGGGCAGCTCACGGCCGAAGTGGCCGTACGCCGCGGTCTGGGAGTAGATCGGGCGGAGCAGGTCGAGGTCGCGGATGATAGCGGCCGGGCGGAGGTCGAAGACCTCGTCGATCGCCTTCTCGATCTTCTCCGTGTCGATCTTGGCGGTGCCGAAGGTCTCGACGAACAGGCCGACCGGCTCGGCCTTGCCGATCGCGTACGCCACCTGGACCTCGCAGCGGGAGGCGAGACCCGCGGCGACGACGTTCTTGGCGACCCAGCGCATCGCGTACGCGGCGGAGCGGTCGACCTTGGACGGGTCCTTGCCGGAGAAGGCACCACCGCCGTGGCGGGCCATGCCGCCGTAGGTGTCGATGATGATCTTTCGGCCGGTGAGGCCCGCGTCACCCATCGGGCCGCCGATCTCGAAGCGGCCGGTGGGGTTGACCAGGAGACGGTAGTTCTCCGTGTCGATCTTGATGCCCTCGTCCAGGAGCGCCTTCAGCTCCGGCTCGACCACGAACTCCTTGATGTCCGGAGCCAGGAGCGAGTCCAGGTCGATGTCGGACGCGTGCTGCGAGGAGACGACGACGGTGTCCAGGCGGACCGCCTTGTCGCCGTCGTACTCGATGGTGACCTGGGTCTTGCCGTCCGGGCGCAGGTAGGGGATGGTGCCGTTCTTGCGCACGTCGGACAGGCGCTTCGACAGGCGGTGGGCCAGGAAGATCGGCAGCGGCATCAGCGTCGGCGTCTCGTCCGTCGCGTAGCCGAACATCAGGCCCTGGTCGCCGGCGCCCTGCTTGTCGAGCTCGTCCTCGTCACCCTCGACACGGGACTCGTAGGCCGTGTCCACCCCCTGGGCGATGTCCGGGGACTGCGCGCCGATCGAGACCGACACGCCGCAGGAGGCGCCGTCGAAGCCCTTCTTCGAGGAGTCGTAGCCGATTTCGAGGATCTTGCTCCGGACCAGCGTCGCGATGTCCGCGTACGTCTTGGTCGTGACCTCGCCGGCCACGTGCACCAGGCCGGTCGTGATCAGCGTCTCGACGGCGACCCGGGAGGTCGGGTCCTCGCGGAGCAACGCGTCGAGAATGGTGTCGCTGATCTGGTCAGCGATCTTGTCGGGGTGACCTTCGGTCACGGACTCCGAGGTGAACAGGCGACGGGACACAACGCTCCCTGGGGTTGCAGCGGCTGCTGGCTGATCATTGGCGGACGGCGGGGGCTGCACCCGAGCGCCGTCCGTGGAACAGTTTACGGGTCACGCTTCGGCCACAGTCCCCCTGTCTCGCCACTCGGGAGGCTGTGACCTGCGGCACGGGCATTCTGCCCAATGCCGAGCGGCGTTGGCCAGAGGCGCCACGCCCCGATCGGCCGGGTTTCACGGGTGCGCAGGGCGACTGAAACATCAGCTCAGGCGCTCGGCCACCAGGTCCCACACGGTTTCGGCCAGGGCTTCCTTGGGTCCGTACGGCACCGCGGTCTCACTGCCGTCCGCGCCGAGCACGACGGCCTCGTTCTCCTCGGAACCGAAGGTCTTGCGCTCCCCGACCTCGTTCACCACCAGCAGATCGCAGCCCTTGCGCTTCAGCTTCGCGCGGCCGTTGGCGAGGACGTCGTCGGTCTCCGCGGCGAAACCGACGATCACCTGTCCGGGGCGGGAACGGCCGGCGGAGATCTCCGCGAGGATGTCCGGATTCCGCACCAGGGTGATCGGCTCCGGTTCCTGGTCGTCCTTCTTCTTGATCTTCCCGGTCGCGTACGCCGCCGGGCGGAAGTCCGCCACCGCCGCCGCCATCACCACCGCGTCGGCCTCGGCGGTGGCCTTCAGCACCGCCTCACGCAGCTGTACGGCGGTACCGACGGGGACGACGTCCACACCCGCCGGGTCCGGCAGGGTGCTGTTGGCCGCGATCAGCGTGACACGGGCGCCGCGGGCGGCGGCCGTGCGGGCGAGGGCGTAGCCCTGCTTGCCGGAGGAGCGGTTGCCGAGGAAACGGACGGGGTCCAGGGGCTCGCTGGTGCCTCCGGCGCTGACCACGACATGGCGGCCCTTCAGGTCCGGCTCGGTCACGCCCCGGGCCAGCACCCGGCGGCAGACCTCGAAGATCTCGGCCGGATCGGGCAGCCGGCCCTTGCCGGTGTCGACGCCCGTGAGGCGGCCGACGGCCGGCTCGATGACGAGGGCGCCGCGGCGGCGCAGCGTCGCCACGTTCTCCTGGGTGGCGGGGTGCTCCCACATCTCCGTGTGCATGGCGGGTGCGAAGACGACCGGGCAGCGGGCGGTGAGCAGCGTGTTGGTGAGGAGGTCGTCGGCGAGGCCGTGGGCCGCCTTGGCGAGCATGTCGGCGGTGGCCGGGGCGACGACGACCAGGTCGGCGTGCTGTCCGATGCGGACGTGCGGGACCTCGTGCACGTCGTCCCACACCTCGGTGGAGACCGGGTTGCCGGAGAGGGCGGACCAGGTGGCGGCGCCGACGAAGTGCAGCGCGGAGGCCGTGGGCACCACACGCACGTCGTGGCCCGACTCCGTCAGCCGCCGCAGCAGCTCACACGCCTTGTACGCGGCGATGCCACCGCTGACCCCCAGAACGACCTTCGGCTTGTCCACCGTCTCTCCCCGGACCTCGGCGACCTACATGTCCCATCACACACCACAGGCCCGGCAGTCGGCCTGCCGGGCCTGTGGAAAAGTCAGCGTCAAGCTGCAAATACTACTTTTACTGCGCCGGGCCCTCGACGGCCTCGGACGTCAGCAGGCCCGCGTTGATCTCGCGGAGGGCGATCGAGAGCGGCTTCTCGTGGACGTGGGTGTCGACGAGAGGACCGACGTACTCGAGGAGGCCCTCGCCGAGCTGCGAGTAGTACGCGTTGATCTGGCGGGCCCGCTTGGCCGCGTAGATCACGAGGCTGTACTTCGAGTCGGTGGCCTCGAGGAGCTCGTCGATCGGCGGGTTGATGATGCCCTCGGGCGCGGAGATGGAAGAGGACACGCTCTACCTTCCGATGGATGGGAAAGATTCTGTCGGGGTGATCAGCGAGATCCGAAAGCGATCGGCGATGGTCACACGACGTCCATCAAGGCTAGCAGCTCGCGCGCCACGTCCTCGACGGAGGTGTTGACCAGGGTCGTGTCGAACTCGGGTTCGGCGGCCAGCTCGATCTTCGCCGCATCGAGCCGGCGCTCGATCACCTCGGGCGGTTCGGTGCCCCGCCCGGTGAGTCGGCGCACCAGCTCCTCCCAGGAGGGAGGAGCCAGGAACACCAGCTGGGCCTCGGGCATCGACTCCCGGACCAGACGGGCGCCCTGCAGGTCGATCTCGAGGAGGACGGGCTCGCCCTTCTCCAGCCGCTCCTGCACGGCCGCACGGGGCGTGCCGTAGCGGTTGCCGGCGAACTCGGCCCACTCCAGCAGTTCGCCGTTGGCGATCAGCTTGTCCATCTCGTCGTCGGTGACGAAGAAGTAGTGGACTCCGTGCTGCTCGCCCGGGCGCGGCTTTCGGGTCGTCGCCGACACCGAGAGCCAGACCTCGGGGTGTTCCTTGCGCATATGAGCGACGACCGTGCTCTTGCCGACCCCGGAGGGGCCGGAGAGCACGGTCAGCCGCGGACGTACGTCCGGGGGTACGGGGGTCGCCCCCGGGGTGTTGCAGCCATGCAGCGATTATCCAGCAATCCCGGAGTGCCCGGGACTCGCTTCCCCGGAGTGCCCGGTTCAGGAGCCGGTGCTGCCGAACTCGCGCTCCAGGGAGGCGATCTGGTTGGACCCGAGGCCACGCACGCGGCGGCTCTCGGAGATGCCGAGTCGCTCCATGATCTGCTTGGCGCGGACCTTGCCCACGCCCGGCAGGGACTCGAGGAGGGCGGAGACCTTCATCTTGCCGATGACGTCGTTCTCCTGGCCCTGCTTGATGACCTCGTGAAGGGAGGCGCCGGAGTGCTTGAGTCGATTCTTGACCTCGGCCCGCTCCCGGCGAGCCGCGGCGGCCTTTTCGAGCGCGGCTGCGCGCTGTTCAGGGGTAAGGGGCGGAAGAGCCACGCCTACGTCACCTCGGATGTCGAACTGTCGGATACGGACCGGTGAGGAACCTAGTCGCCCCACACCTGGGGAGCCACGAGCAACACGCTTGCCCGTTGACTCTCGTCGGAGACTAGCGGGCAAGTCCGCCAGAGTCAGCGAGAACAGCGGAAAAGTCCTGGTCAGCCTTCATCTGAACGGACATTTAGGACATACTGCCCCGGATTTGAGGATGTATTCAGACTCAAGCGGGCCCCGGACCACTCATCGGAGGTCTCGCGACAAGGTCTGGACCGCTTCACGAGGACGTCACGGCCTGACGGATCTCCTCCGCGAACCGCTCCGCGGCGTCACGCAGAGCGACCGCGTCGGGACCGTGGCGTAGCACTCCCCGGCTGACGTTCGGCACGACGTTGCGCACGGCCGTCCCGAAGACCCGGGGAAGATCGGCGGGCGTGGCCCCCTGGGCGCCGATGCCGGGCGCGAGGAGCGGGCCGTTGATGTTCAGGTCGTACCTCGACAGATCACCGAGGGTGGCGCCGACCACGGCGCCGAAGGACCCCAGGGGCTCCTCCCCCGCGTTCTCCACGGCCAGGTGCGCCAGCATCGTCGCTCCGACGTTCCGGCCGTCGGAGCGCACGGCGTGCTGGACCTCGCCGCCCTCCGGGTTGGAGGTCAGCGCCAGCACGAACAGCCCCGCGCCGCTCTCCCGGGCCAGCGCGACGGCGGGGCTGAGCGAGCCGTAGCCGAGGTACGGCGAGACCGTCAGCGCGTCGGAGAACAGCGGTGCGTCCTTGTGCAGGAAGGACTCGGCGTACGCGGCCATGGTCGAGCCGATGTCGCCGCGCTTGGCGTCCATCACGACCAGGGCGCCCGCCGCCCTGGCCTCGGCCACCGACTTCTCCAGTACGGCGACGCCGCGCGAGCCGAAGCGCTCGAAGAACGCGCTCTGCGGCTTGAGCACGGCGACCCGGTCCGCCACCGCCTCGACGACCGTGCGGCTGAACCGTTCCAGGCCCGCCACGTCGTCGTTCAGACCCCACTCGGCCAGCAGGGAGGCGTGCGGGTCGATGCCGACGCACAGCGGGCCCCGCTCGTCCATGGCGCGGCGCAGGCGGGCGCCGAAGGGTTCGAGACCACTCATGCCGTCTTCCTCACGTCGGCGCCCACCGCGTCGGCGAGCGTGGCGTACGGGCTGGTGCGCAGGCGCGCGGCGAGCCCCTTGTGGATCGCGCGGCCCCAGAAGGGCCCCTCGTAGATGAAGGCGCTGTAGCCCTGGACCAGCGTGGCACCGGCCAGGATGCGCTGCCAGGCGTCCTCGGCGTTCTCCACGCCCCCGACGCCCACCAGGGTGATCCGGTCGCCCACGCGCGCGTAGAGGCGGCGCAGGACCTCCAGGGAGCGTTCCTTCAGGGGTGCCCCGGACAGGCCGCCGGTCTCCTCGACCAGGGAGGAGTCGGACTTCAGGCCGAGTCCCTCGCGCGCGATGGTGGTGTTCGTGGCGATGATCCCGTCCAGGCCGAGTTCCACGGCGAGGTCGGCGACCGCGTCGATGTCCTCGTCGGCGAGGTCCGGCGCGATCTTGACCAGGAGCGGGACCCGCCGCGCGGACTCCGTGCGGTCGGCGGCCTCCCGGACGGCGCTCAGCAGGGGGCGCAGCGCCTCCGTGGCCTGGAGGTTGCGCAGCCCGGGCGTGTTCGGGAGGAGACGTTGACCACGAGGTAGTCGGCGTACGGCGCGAGCCGCTCGGCGGACTTCACGTAGTCCGCGACGGCCTCCTCCTCGGGTACGAGCTTGGTCTTGCCGATGTTGACACCGACGACGGTCTTGAAGACGGGTGTCCGGGAGGCCAGGCGGGCGGCGACCCGGAGCGAG
Organism: Streptomyces tuirus; assembly: GCA_018195615.1. Lineage (GTDB taxonomy): Bacteria > Actinomycetota > Actinomycetes > Streptomycetales > Streptomycetaceae > Streptomyces > Streptomyces tuirus_A. The sequence continues at coordinate 1,741,003 of JAGTPG010000002.1, forward strand.
CCGTCGTTGTTGAAGCCCATGCGGTTGATCAGCGCGCGGTCCTTGACCAGCCGGAACAGCCGCTGCTTGGGGTTGCCGGGCTGCGGTTCGCCCGTCACGGTGCCGATCTCGACATGGTCGAAGCCGAGCATCGCCATGCCGTCGATGCCGACGGCGTTCTTGTCGAAGCCGGCCGCGAGCCCGAAGGGGCCGTGCATGCGCAGGCCGAGCGCCTCGGTCCGCAGCTCCTTGTGGCGGGGCGCGAGGGCGGCCGCGAGGAAGGTGCGCAGCACGGGAACGCGGGCGGCCAGGCGGATCCAGCGGAAGGCGAGGTGGTGGGCCTGCTCCGGGTCCATCCGCTTGAAGAGCAGGCTGAAAAAGATCTTGTACATGATGTCCTCACGAAGACATGGCGTCCTCACGAAGAGGGGGACACCGTTTCCGGTGTCCCCCTCGGGGCTGCTAGTCGCGGGCCGCGGTCAGGTGTTCCGCGTGTTCCTGGAGCGATCGGACGCTCACGTCACCGCGGTTGAGGGCGTCGATGCCCTGGACCGCCGCCGCGAGTGCCTGGACCGTCGTCAGGCAGGGCACGGACCGCGCCACGGCGGCCGTACGGATGTCGTAGCCGTCGAGGCGGCCACCGGTGCCGTACGGGGTGTTGACGATGAGGTCGACCTCGCCGTCGTGGATGAGCTGGACGATGGTCTTCTCGCCGTTCGGGCCGGTGCCCTCGGACTGCTTGCGCACGACCGTGGCGTTGATGCCGTTGCGCTTGAGGACCTCGGCCGTACCGGACGTGGCGAGCAGCTCGAAGCCGTGCGCGACCAGTTCGCGGGCCGGGAAGATCATCGAGCGCTTGTCGCGGTTGGCGACCGAGATGAACGCCCGTCCCTTGGTGGGCAGCGGGCCGTACGCGCCCGCCTGCGACTTGGCGTACGCCGTGCCGAAGACGGAGTCGATGCCCATGACCTCGCCGGTGGAGCGCATCTCCGGGCCGAGGACCGTGTCGACACCGCGGCCGTGGATGTCCCGGAAGCGCGACCACGGCATCACGGCCTCCTTGACGGAGATCGGCGCGTCCAGCGGGAGCTCCCCGCCGTCACCGGCGGCCGGCAGCAGGCCCTCGGCGCGCAGCTCGGCGATGGTCGCGCCCAGCGAGATCCGGGCGGCGGCCTTCGCCAGCGGCACCGCGGTCGCCTTCGAGGTGAAGGGGACGGTCCGGGAGGCGCGCGGGTTGGCCTCCAGGACGTAGAGGATGTCACCGGCGAGCGCGAACTGGATGTTGATCAGGCCGCGCACCCCGACACCCCTCGCGATGCCCTCCGTGGAGGCGCGCAGGCGCTTGATGTCGAAGCCGCCGAGGGTGATCGGGGCAGGGCGCACGCCGAGTCGCCGGAGTGGATGCCGGCCTCCTCGATGTGCTCCATGACGCCGCCGAGGTAGAGCTCCTCGCCGTCGTAGAGCGCGTCGACGTCGATCTCGATCGCGTCGTCGAGGAACCGGTCGACCAGCACCGGCCGGGACGGGCTGATCTCGGTCGACTCGGCGATGTACGCCTCCAGGCGCGTTTCGTCGTAGACGATCTCCATGCCGCGCCCGCCGAGGACGTAGGAGGGCCGGACGAGCACCGGGTAGCCGATCTCGTCGGCGATGGCCTTGGCCTCGGCGAAGGTGGTGGCGGTGCCGTGCTTGGGGGCCGGGAGGCCGGCTTCCTTGAGGACCCGGCCGAAGGCGCCCCGGTCCTCTGCGGCGTGGATGGCCTCCGGGGAGGTGCCGACGATCGGCACGCCGTTGTCCTTCAGCGCCTGCGACAGGCCCAGCGGGGTCTGGCCGCCGAGCTGGACGACGACGCCCGCGACGGGTCCGGCCTGCTGCTCGGCGTGGACGATCTCCAGCACGTCTTCCAGCGTCAGCGGCTCGAAGTACAGGCGGTCGGAGGTGTCGTAGTCCGTGGAGACGGTCTCCGGGTTGCAGTTGACCATCACCGTCTCGTAGCCCGCGTCGCTCAGCGCGAAGGAGGCGTGGACGCAGGAGTAGTCGAACTCGATGCCCTGGCCGATGCGGTTCGGGCCGGAGCCCAGGATGATGACGGCCGCCTTCTCGCGGGGCGCGACCTCGGTCTCCTCGTCGTAGGAGGAGTAGAAGTACGGCGTCTTCGCGGCGAACTCGGCGGCGCAGGTGTCGACCGTCTTGTAGACCGGGCGGATGCCGAGCGCGTGCCGGACCTCGCGGACGACGTCCTCGCGCAGGCCGCGGATCTCGCCGATCTGCGTGTCGGAGAAGCCGTGCCGCTTGGCCTCGGCGAGCAGGTCGGCGGTGAGCTCTGGGGCCTCGGCGAGCTCGTCGGCGATCTCCTTGATCAGGAAGAGCTGGTCGACGAACCAGGGGTCGATCTTCGTGTAGTCGAAGACCTCCTCGGGCGTGGCGCCCGCGCGGATGGCCTGCATGACCGTGTTGATGCGTCCGTCGGTGGGGCGGACCGCCTCGCGCAGCAGCTCGTCCTTGTCGCCGGTCTCGCCGACGAAGGTGAACTGGCTGCCCTTCTTCTCCAGGGAGCGCAGGGCCTTCTGGAAGGCCTCGGTGAAGTTGCGGCCGATGGCCATGGCCTCGCCGACCGACTTCATGGTGGTCGTCAGCGTGCTGTCGGCGCTCGGGAACTTCTCGAAGGCGAAGCGCGGGGCCTTCACGACCACGTAGTCGAGCGTCGGCTCGAAGGAGGCCGGGGTCTCCTGGGTGATGTCGTTCGGGATCTCGTCCAGCGTGTAGCCGACGGCGAGCTTCGCGGCGATCTTGGCGATCGGGAAGCCGGTCGCCTTGGAGGCGAGTGCCGAGGAGCGGGAGACGCGCGGGTTCATCTCGATGACGATGACGCGGCCGTCGACGGGGTTCACGGCGAACTGGATGTTGCAGCCACCGGTGTCGACGCCGACCTCGCGGATCACGGCGATGCCGATGTCACGCAGGATCTGGTACTCGCGGTCGGTGAGGGTCATCGCCGGGGCGACGGTGATCGAGTCGCCCGTGTGGACACCCATGGGGTCGAAGTTCTCGATGGAGCAGACGACCACGACGTTGTCGTGCTTGTCGCGCATCAGCTCCAGCTCGTACTCCTTCCAGCCGAGGATGGACTCCTCCAGGAGCACCTCGGTGGTCGGCGAGAGCGTGAGGCCCGTGCCCGCGATGCGGCGCAGCTCCTCCTCGTCGTGGGCGAAGCCGGAGCCGGCGCCGCCCATGGTGAAGGACGGGCGGACGACGACCGGGTAGCCGCCGAGCTCCTCGACACCCTTGAGGACGTCGTCCATGGAGTGGCAGATGTACGACCGGGCGGACTCGCCGTGGCCGATCTTCTTGCGGACCTCCTCCACGACCTCCTTGAACTGGTCGCGGTCCTCACCCTTGTGGATCGCCTCGACGTTGGCGCCGATCAGCTCGACGCCGTGCTTGTCGAGGACGCCGTTCTCGTGCAGCGAGATGGCGGTGTTGAGGGCCGTCTGGCCGCCCAGGGTGGGCAGCAGCGCGTCGGGGCGCTCCTTGGCGATGATCTTCTCGACGAACTCGGGGGTGATCGGCTCGACGTAGGTCGCGTCGGCGATCTCCGGGTCGGTCATGATCGTCGCCGGGTTGGAGTTCACGAGGATGACCCTGAGGCCCTCGGCCTTCAGGACGCGGCACGCCTGGGTGCCGGAGTAGTCGAACTCGGCGGCCTGGCCGATGACGATCGGGCCGGAGCCGATGACCAGGACGGACTGGATATCGGTGCGCTTAGGCACGCTGGCCCTCCATCAGGGATACGAAGCGGTCGAACAGGTAGGCGGCGTCGTGCGGGCCGGCTGCCGCTTCGGGGTGGTACTGGACGCTGAAGGCGGGGCGGTCGAGGAGCTGCAGCCCCTCCACCACGTTGTCGTTCAGGCAGACGTGCGACACCTCGGCGCGGCCGAACGGGGTCTCGGAGACCTTCTCGAGCGGGGCGTCGACGGCGAAGCCGTGGTTGTGCGCGGTGACCTCGACCTTGCCGGTCGTGCGGTCCTGCACCGGCTGGTTGATGCCGCGGTGGCCGTACTTCAGCTTGTAGGTGCCGAAGCCGAGGGCGCGGCCCAGGATCTGGTTGCCGAAGCAGATGCCGAACAGCGGCGTGCCGCGCTCCAGGACGCCCTGCATGACGGAGACGGCGTGGTCGGCGGTGGCGGGGTCGCCGGGGCCGTTGGAGAAGAACACGCCGTCCGGGTTCACCGCGTAGACGTCGTCGACGCTCGCGGTGGCCGGGAGGACGTGCACCTCGATGCCGCGCTCGGCCATGCGGTGCGGGGTCATGCCCTTGATGCCGAGGTCGACGGCGGCGACGGTGAACCTCTTCTCGCCGATCGCCGGGACGACGTAGGGCTCGGTGGTGGCCACCTCGGCGGAGAGGTTCGCGCCCTTCATCTGGGGGGCTTCCTGCACGCGCGCGAGGAGTGCGCTGTCGTCCTGGACGGCGTCGCCGCTGAAGATGCCGACGCGCATGGCGCCGCGCTCGCGCAGGTGGCGGGTGAGGGCGCGGGTGTCGATGCCGGAGATGCCGACGACGCCCTGGGCCGCGAGCTCCTCGTCCAGCGAGCGGCGGGAGCGCCAGTTGGACGGCACGCGGGCGGGGTCGCGCACGACGTAGCCGGAGACCCAGATCCGCTTGGACTCCATGTCCTCGTCGTTGACGCCGGTGTTGCCGACGTGCGGGGCGGTCATCACCACGACCTGGCGGTGGTAGGAGGGGTCGGTCAGGGTCTCCTGGTAGCCGGTCATGCCGGTGGAGAACACCGCTTCGCCGAAGGTCTCCCCCACGGCCCCGTAGGCACGGCCGCGGAAGACCCGGCCGTCCTCCAGGACGAGTACGGCGGGAGTTTTGGCAGCTCCCCTGGTGGAGGTGGTCATCGTTCGGCGCCTTCCCTGGTGTTCGTTTCGATCATGGAGTTGAGGGTCTCGACCCACTCGTTGTGCTCGGCCGCGTGGCCGGAGCGGAAGCCGGAGTCGATCAGCCGGTCGCCGTGCTCCCAGGTGACGACCAGCAGGCCGCCCTCGGTGAGCACCTTGCCGGCGATGCCCTTGTCGAGCCGCGCCTCGCGCAGCTGTGCGGCCGGGACGAAGAAGTCGCTCGCCCCGGGACGTACGACATCCAGGCCGGCGTCCGTGAGGGTCAGCTCGGCGCGGCTGCGGGTGCCCAGGCCCTGCGCGACGATCCGGTCGAGCCACTGCCCGGCGGTGGTGGAGCCGTGGTAGCGGCCGCTCATGGTCAGGCGGGCCGGCCCCGGGTCGTCCGGGGTGGTGGGCAGCTCGGGCAGGTCGCCCTGGAGGGTGCCGCGCCACTTCCAGCCCTCGCGCATCAGCCAGTAGACGAGCGCGACGAACAGGGCGAGCCCGACGACCCAGCCGATGCGGGCGGCCCAGTCGGTCACTTGCGCCGATTCCTTCTCGGCGGCCAGCAGGAGTACAGGTGTCACGTGAGCTTCCCGTCGACGAGCGTGGCCTTGCCCCGCAGCCACGTGTGCGTCACACGGCCCGGCAGCTCACGCCCCTCGTAGGGGGTGTTGCGGCTGCGCGAGGCGAAGCCCGCGGGTTCCACGAGCCCACGGTATGCCGTGTCGACGAGGGTGAGGTTGGCGGGCTCACCTGCCGAGACGGGACGGCCGTGGCCCGAGGCCTGTCCGATCTGCGCGGGCTTGACGGACATGCGGTCGGCAACGCCGGCCCAGTCCAGCAGGCCCGTGTCGACCATGGTCTCCTGGACCACTGACAACGCGGTCTCCAGGCCGACCATGCCCATGGCGGCCGCGGCCCACTCGCAGTCCTTGTCCTCGTGCGGGTGCGGGGCGTGGTCGGTGGCGACGATGTCGATCGTGCCGTCGGCGAGCGCCTCGCGCAGGGCCATCACGTCGCGCTCGGTGCGCAGCGGCGGGTTGACCTTGTAGACCGGGTTGTACGTGCGGACCAGCTCGTCGGTGAGGAGCAGGTGGTGCGGGGTGACCTCGGCGGTGACGGCGATGCCGCGGGACTTGGCCCAGCGGACGATCTCGACGGAGCCGGCGGTCGACAGGTGGCAGATGTGGACGCGGGAGCCGACGTGCTCGGCGAGCAGGACATCCCGGGCGATGATCGATTCTTCGGCCACCGCGGGCCAGCCCCCGAGTCCCAGCTCGGCGGAGACGATCCCCTCGTTCATCTGGGCGCCCTCGGTCAGCCGCGGTTCCTGCGCGTGCTGGGCGACGACACCGCCGAAGGCCTTCACGTACTCCAGGGCCCGGCGCATGATCACGGCGTCGTGGACGCACTTGCCGTCGTCGGAGAAGACGGTGACGCCGGCGGCCGACTCGTGCATGGCGCCCAGCTCGGCGAGCTTCCTGCCGTCCAGGCCGACGGTGACGGCGCCGATCGGCTGGACGTCGCAGTAGCCGTGTTCCTTGCCGAGCCGCCAGACCTGCTCGACGACGCCGGCGGTGTCGGCGACCGGGAAGGTGTTGGCCATGGCGAACACGGTGGTGTAGCCGCCGGAGGCCGCGGCCCGGGTGCCGGTGAGGACGGTCTCGGAGTCCTCGCGTCCGGGCTCGCGCAGATGGGTGTGCAGGTCGACCAGGCCCGGCAGCAGCACCTTGCCCTCGGCCTCCACGACTTCGGCGCCCTCGGCGGACAGGCCGCTACCCACCTCGGCGATGGTCCCGCCGTCGATCAGGACGTCCTGCGGCTCGCCGCCGAGCACCTTCGCACCACGGATCAGGATCTTGCTCATCGGTCTTACTTCTCCTCGGTACGGGTGTGGGTGACGGCGGGTTCGTTGCCGCCCAGCAGGAGGTACAGGACGGCCATCCGGATGGACACTCCGTTGGCGACCTGCTCGACGACGGTGCAGCGGTCGGAGTCGGCGACCTCGGCGGTGATCTCCATGCCGCGGACCATCGGCCCGGGGTGCATCACGACGGCGTGCTCGGGCATCCGCGCCATGCGGTCGCCGTCGAGGCCGTAGCGCCGGGAGTACTCGCGCTCGGTCGGGAAGAAGGCGGCGTTCATCCGCTCACGCTGGACGCGCAGCATCATCACCGCGTCGGACTTGGGCAGCGTGCTGTCGAGGTCGTACGACACCTCGCAGGGCCAGGTCTCGATGCCGACCGGCAGCAGGGTGGGCGGGGCGACGAGGGTGACCTCGGCGCCGAGGGTGTGCAGCAGGTCGACGTTGGAGCGGGCGACCCGGCTGTGCAGGACGTCGCCGACGATCGTGATGCGCCGGCCCGCGAGGTCCTGGCCGAGCCCGGCGTCCGGGCCGACCAGGCGGCGGCGCATGGTGAAGGCGTCCAGCAGGGCCTGGGTGGGGTGCTGGTGGGTGCCGTCGCCGGCGTTGACGACGACCGCGTCGATCCAGCCGGAGTTCGCCAGCCGGTACGGGGCTCCCGAGGCGCCGTGCCGGATGACGACGGCGTCGACGCCCATGGCCTCCAGGGTCTGGGCGGTGTCCTTCAGGGACTCGCCTTGGACACGCTGGAGCCCTTGGCGGAGAAGTTGATCACATCCGCGGACAGCCGCTTCTCGGCGGCCTCGAAGGAGATCCGGGTCCGGGTGGAGTCCTCGAAGAAGAGGTTGACGATCGTGCGGCCGCGCAGGGTCGGCAGCTTCTTGATCGGCCGGTCGGCGACCCGGGCCATCTCCTCGGCGGTGTCGAGGATCAGGACGGCGTCGTCGCGGGTGAGGTCGGCGGCCGAGATGAGATGACGCTGCATCTGTCAGGCTCCGTAAGGCAGTTTCAGGAGAATTCGGGCAGACGGGCGCGCGAGGGCGCGCTGAGCCGGCGTACGCCTGAGGCGCTACTGGGCGGTCTGCTTGGCGCCGAGCAGCACGGTGTCGCGACCGTCCTCCTCGGCGAGCTGGACCTTGACCGTCTCCCGCAGCGACGTGGGGAGGTTCTTGCCGACGTAGTCGGCGCGGATCGGCAGTTCGCGGTGACCGCGGTCGACGAGGACCGCGAGCTGCACCGCGCGGGGGCGCCCGATGTCGTTCAGGGCGTCGAGGGCGGCGCGGATGGTGCGGCCGGAGAAGAGCACGTCGTCGACGAGGACGACGAGCTTGCCGTCGATGCCGTCACCGGGGATCTCCGTGCGGGCCAGCGCACGCGGCGGGTGCATGCGCAGGTCGTCGCGGTACATGGTGATGTCGAGCGAGCCGCACGGAACCTTGCGTTCGGTGATCTGCTCGAGCTTGTCGGCGATCCGCCGGGCGAGGAAGACGCCCCGGGTGGGGATGCCGAGGAGCACCACGTCGTCGGCGCCTTTTGCGCGTTCGACGATCTCGTGGGCGATGCGGGTCAGCACCCGCGCGATGTCGGGCCCTTCGAGAACGGGCCGGGCATCTGACTGCGTGCCGTGCTTGTCCATACGAAACGGACCTCCTTCTCCGCCTCACGGGACGGACCTTAAAGGACGTCGGGATTGCGCCATCCACGGTAGCAGGCCCTCACGATCGCCCGGACGGCCCCCTCGGATCACCCCTTCGGCCCAACAGAGTGCCGATACCACGGAAGAGTCGGTGCGGACCATTCGGCTTGACGCGGCAGAGTAACGCTGCGTAACCTCACAGTGAGTTACCAGCCGCGCGGTCCGGCAACACAGCCGAGCCGCGTCGACACAGTGCCGGGGAGCTATATGTCCAGCGAATACGCCAAACAGCTCGGGGCCAAGCTCCGGGCGATCCGCACCCAGCAGGGCCTTTCCCTCCACGGTGTCGAGGAGAAGTCCCAGGGACGCTGGAAGGCGGTCGTGGTCGGTTCGTACGAGCGCGGCGACCGCGCCGTGACCGTGCAGCGCCTCGCCGAACTGGCGGATTTCTACGGCGTTCCCGTGCAGGAGCTGCTCCCGGGCACCACCCCGGGCGGCGCCGCCGAGCCGCCGCCGAAGCTGGTCCTGGACCTGGAGCGGCTGGCCACGGTGCCGGCCGAGAAGGCGGGCCCCCTGCAGCGCTACGCGGCCACGATCCAGTCGCAGCGCGGTGACTACAACGGCAAGGTGCTCTCGATCCGCCAGGACGACCTGCGCACACTCGCCGTCATCTACGACCAGTCGCCGTCCGTCCTCACCGAGCAGCTGATCAGCTGGGGTGTCCTGGACGCGGACGCGCGCCGTGCGGTGGCGACCCACGAGGAGAGCTGAGCCCTCCGCGAGCCCTTCCGGGGCGAGCAGAAACGTGCCGCCGGGGTGGCCGGAACCATGTGGTTCCGGCCACCCCGGCGGCGTTCTCAGGGCCTGACGGCCCTCGGCCGTGCCGGAATGCCGGAGGGCCCCAGCGGTCACGCTGGGGGCCCTCCGGCATTCTCTGTCTTTCTCAGACCTCGTCGCGGCGCAGCGAGGGCTTGAGCTCCTTCAGCCGGCCGAGCAGGCCGTTCACGAACGAGGGCGACTCGTCCGTGGAGAACTCCTTCGCCAGCTGCACCATCTCGTCGAGGACGACGGCGTCAGGGGTCTCGTCGACCCAGATCAGCTCGTAGGCGCCGAGCCGCAGGATGTTGCGGTCGACGACCGGCATCCGGTCCAGCGTCCACCCGACCGAGTACTGGGCGATCAGCTCGTCGATGCGCTTCGCGTGCTTCGCGTAGCCCTCGACCAGCTCCATCGTGTACTCGCTCACCGGCGGCTGCCGGGTGTCCGCCCGGGAGAGCCGGACCCAGTCCGCGAGGACCGTCAGGGCCTCGGCGCCACGCTGGTCGCCCTCGAAGAGGATCTGGAAGGCGCGCTTGCGGGCCGTGTTGCGGGCAGCCACGGTTAGCTGTTCACCCGGCCGAGGTAGTCGCTGGTGCGGGTGTCGACCTTGATCTTCTCACCGGTGGTGATGAAGAGCGGGACGTTGATCTGGTGACCGGTCTCCAGGATGGCGGGCTTGGTGCCGCCGGTGGAGCGGTCGCCCTGGACGCCCGGCTCGGTCTCCTGGATGACCAGCTCGACGGCGGCGGGCAGCTCGACGAAGAGCACCTCGCCCTCGTGCTGGGCCACGGTGGCGGTGAAGCCCTCGATCAGGAAGTTGGCGGCGTCGCCGACGGCCTTCTTGTCGACGTGCAGCTGGTCGTACGTCTCCATGTCCATGAAGACGAAGTACTCGCCGTCCATGTAGGAGAACTGCATGTCCCGCTTGTCGACGGTGGCCGTTTCGACCTTGACGCCGGCGTTGAAGGTCTTGTCGACGACCTTGCCGGAGAGCACGTTCTTGAGCTTGGTGCGCACGAAGGCCGGGCCCTTGCCGGGCTTGACGTGCTGGAACTCGACGACGGACCAGAGCTGGCCGCCTTCGAGCTTGAGCACCATGCCGTTCTTGAGGTCGTTCGTGGAAGCCACGGTTGCGGAATCTCCTGGACTGACGTACGACCCCGGGGCACGCACCTGCCTACAGGGCGAGCAGCTCCTTGGTCGTGATGGTGAGTAGCTCGGGTCCGCCGTCCGCCTCGGGGCGGACGACGAGCGTGTCATCGATCCGGACGCCGCCCCGGCCCGGGAGGTGGACCCCCGGTTCGACGGTGACCGGCACGCAAGCGTCCAGTTTACCCATGGCCGTGGGACTCAACTGAGGGTCCTCGTCGATTTCGAGCCCGACCCCGTGTCCGGTCAGGGCGGTGAGGCCCTCTGTGTACCCGGCGGAGTCCAGGACCTGACGGGCGGCGCGGTCGACGTCCCGGCAGGCGGCGCCGGGTACCAGGCTCTCACGTCCGGCGCGCTGCGCCGCGAAGACCAGGTCGTACAGTTCGATCTGCCAGTCCGCGGGAGCGGTGCCGATGACGAACGTACGGCCGATCTCACAGCGGTAGCCGCGGTACGTCGCGCCGAGGCAGACGGAGAGGAAGTCGCCCTCCTCCACGCGTCGGTCGGTCGGCCGGTGCCCGGGGTGTCCGGCGTTCGGTCCCGTGGCGACGGAGGTCGGGAAGGCCGGTCCGTCGGCTCCGTGATCGACCAGACGTCTTTCCAGCTCCAGGGCGAGATGCCGCTCGGTCCTGCCCACGAGGATGGACTCCAGCAGTTCGCCGAGGGCCTGGTCGGCGATCTCGGCGCCGATGCGGAGGCAGGAGATCTCCTCCTCGTCCTTGACGACCCTGAGCTGCTCCACCGCGCTGCCGAGGTTGGCCAGGCGCAGGCGGGGGGCGACCGAGCCGAGGGCACGGTGCCGGGCCACGGTGAGGTGGTGCTCCTCGACCGCGAGGGAGTCGGCGCCCTGGCCGGCGGCGAGGTCGGCCGCCGCGACGGCCGGGTCGCCTCCGCCGACTCCTGGCAGGGCCTGTACGCGCAGGGCCTCGTCGGGGCGCTCCTGGCCGGGTCGGTCGGCCGTCGGACCACCGCAGACCAGCAGGTCCTCGGTCTTGCCCAGCAGCAGGACGGCGCCGCGCGGGGCGGCGCCCGCGAGATAGCGCACATTGGCGGGACGGGAGACCAGCGCCGCCGCGCTGCCGCCCGCGTTGCAGTATTCCCTCAGGCGCGTCCGGCGGGCCGCGTACACCTCTGACATGACCCGAGCCTACGAGCGGGGGCGGGATGCCGCCGGTCGAGAGGGGCCGAGTGGGGGTTGCCCCCGGCGGCGGGACGGTTCGCCTACGCGCGGGGTGGTGGGTCGGGGCCGTGCCGGGGGGTGTCCGTCCTCGGAACGGCGCGATGGGGTCGGATACCGACTAACCGTCCGTTGACGCGCCAACCGCTGCGGGCGGACACCCCCCGACACGGCCCCTTCCGTGCGCCGGCGGGTGCGGGCGCGCCGTGGCTGGCGCCATCTGCCGTAGCTGCGGGCAGTCGTGCCGCTGGGGCGATGGGGGTCCCCCCTGCTCATGGGGGTCCCCCCTGTTCGAGCGAAGCCGAGAACTTGGGGAGGAGCCGAGAGCTTGGGGAGGGTGGGCGCAGCGGCACCCCGCTCCGCCGGGCTGCGCAACGCCCCGGCCTCGGCGCCAACGCAGAGCACACGCGAAACGCCGGTCACTGCACTGCCCGCACGCCCCTACCACTGCGGCGGACTCGCAATGGACCTGGCCAGCACATCGTCCAGCACCCGCGCCGTTTCCGGCACATCGAGCTGCGAATTGTCGATGATCGGCAGACCGGACCCGTACCACCCGGCCATCCGCCCATGGATGCGCGCAACCTCCTCGTCCGTCAGCCGCCGATTGCCCGAGCGCTCCGCATTGCGTTCCAGGACGATGTCCAGCCCGGGGAGCAGGACGACCGGCAGCAGGCCTGGGCCGACGTGTCTCTTCCAGCCGCCGAGGCCCACGACCGGTCGGTCGGGAAAGACCGCGTCGTCGAGGATGCACGAGATGCCGTTGGCCAGGAAGTTGCGCGCGGCGAAGCCGCAGGTGCGGCGGGCGAGGCGGTACTGCGCCTCGGAGTTGTCGTTCCACCCCGACTGCGGGTCGGCGAAACCGGAGCGGACCCACTCGCGTACGTCGTCGAGGCTGATGTGCGCCGTGGGGACCCGGCGATGGTCCGCCCAGTACTTCGCGACGCTGGTCTTCCCGGCCCCCGCGGGCCCGATGAGCAGCACGGCGAGCGTCGTACCGCCCGGGTCGGGTGCTGTCGCGGCGGGCGGCACGCTCGGCACGCCCACGGGGCCACCCGGTGGCAGCGGCACATGGCCGGTGGTGTCCGGCGCGGGAGGAACAGAGGCGTGCTGGGGAGGCGCGGCAGGCGGAGTGGGCCCGGGCGGCGGCGCGGGGTACCCCGGTGCCGGGGGCGGCGGGGGCACGGGCGCGGGGCCCTGGTGCGCGCCCGGGTGGGGCGGACCCGGGTGGTGTGCGGCCGGCGACCAGCCGGCGGCCGGTCCGTGCCCCGTCTGGTGGGGCGGCGGCAGCGGAGAACCCACTGCGTGCTGCATCCGGTGCCACTCCGTCTCGTACAGGCGATGGGCGCTGACAGCGGGGCGGTACCCGCTGCTACCGAACGGTACCGCCCCCGGTCGTCGTTGTGTGAACGGCCGGGGGCGGTCCGAAGTGCCCGGCCCGTAAGGCGATTTCGGGCGGAAGGCGCGCCGGGGGAGTTACTGCCCGACTTCGCCGTACGCGGCGAGGAGCACGGCCGGGTCGGGTCCCTCGAGGACGGTGGGCTTGGCCAGCCCGTCGAGGACGATGAAGCGCAGCAGGTCGCCGCGGGACTTCTTGTCGACCTTCATGGTCTCCAGCAGCTTGGGCCACTGGTCATGGCGGTAATGCAGGGGCAGTCCGACCGATTCCAGGATCGTGCGGTGGCGGTCGGCTGTCGCGTCGTCCAACCGGCCCGCCAGGCGGCCGAGTTCGGCGGCGAAGTGCATGCCCACCGAGACCGCCGCGCCGTGGCGCCACTTGTAGCGCTCGTTCTTCTCGATGGCGTGGCCGAGCGTGTGGCCGTAGTTGAGGATCTCGCGCAGGCCCGACTCCTTCAGGTCGGACGACACCACGTCGGCCTTGACCCGGATGGAGCGCTCGATGAGCTCGGCGGTGTGCGGACCGGCCGGCGTGCGCGCTCCCTCGGGGTCGGACTCGATGAGGTCCAGGATCACCGGGTCGGCGATGAAGCCGGCCTTGATGACCTCCGCGAGTCCGGAGATGTAGTCGTTGACCGGGAGGGAGTCCAGCGCGGCCAGGTCGCAGAGCACACCGGCGGGCGGGTGGAAGGCTCCGACCAGGTTCTTGCCCTCGGCGGTGTTGATGCCGGTCTTGCCGCCGACCGCCGCGTCGACCATGGCGAGGACGGTGGTCGGGATGGCGATCCAGCGCACGCCGCGCAGCCAGGTGGCGGCGACGAACCCGGCCAGGTCGGTGGTCGCGCCGCCGCCGACACCGACGATGACGTCCGTGCGTGTGAACCCGGACTGGCCCAGCGCCTTCCAGCAGTAGGCGGCGACCTCGGCGGTCTTGGCCTCCTCCGCGTTGGGCACCTGGATCGCAACGGCCTCATAGCCCTGCTCGGCCAGGTCGTCGCGGAGCGCCTCACCGGTCTCGGCCAGTGCCTCGGGGTGGACGATCGCGACCCGCTTGGCCTTGGTGCCGATCAACCCGGCCAGCTCGCCCAGGAGCTGGCGGCCCACCAGGACCTCGTAGGGCTCGGTGCCCGCCGTGCCGCCGACCTGGATCCGCGTCACTGCCTCAGTCATGCTTCTTTCAACTCCAGTGCGTCCAGGGCGGCTCGGGTGACCTCTTCCGGCGTGCGCCCGTCCGTGGCCACGACGGCCGTGGCGACCTCCTCGTAGAGGTGCCGGCGGGCCTCCATCAGCTCGCGCCACTGCTTGCGCGGGTTGATCGCGAGCAGCGGCCGGGCCGTGTTGAGGCCGGTGCGCTTGACCGCCTCCTCGACGTCCATCGACAGGTAGACGACGCGGTGGCCGGCGAGCAGGGCGCGCGTGTCCGGGTCGAGGATCGCTCCGCCGCCCAGGGCCAGCACGCCGTCGTGCCCTTCCAGTGCCTCGCGCACGGCCTGCTTCTCGATCGCGCGGAAGGCGGACTCGCCCTCCTCGACGAAGATCTCGGCGATCGTCCGGCCCTGCGCGGCGACGATGTCGTCGTCGGTGTCCCGGTAGCCGGTCCCGAGCCGCTCGGCCAGCAGCTGCCCGACGGTGGACTTGCCCACGCCCATCGGGCCGACCAGCACGATGAGCGGGCTCATCGGATGGCCAGGTTGTCGAGGTAGGACCGTACGTTGCGGCGGGTCTCGGTCACGCTGTCGCCGCCGAACTTCTCCGCGACGGCGTCGGCGAGGACCAGGGCGACCATCGCCTCGGCGACGATGCCGGCGGCCGGCACCGCGGACACGTCGGAGCGCTGGTGGTGGGCCTGCGCCGCCTCGCCGGTGGTGACGTCCACGGTCTGCAGGGCGCGCGGCACGGTCGCGATCGGCTTCATCGCGGCGCGGACCCGCAGCAGCTCACCGGTGGTCAGACCGCCCTCGGTGCCGCCGGAGCGGCCGGAGACGCGGCGGATGCCCTCGGGCGTGTTCACGATCTCGTCGTGCGCCTTGGAGCCGGGCACCCGCGCCAGCTCGAAGCCGTCGCCGATCTCGACGCCCTTGATCGCCTGGATGCCCATGAGCGCACCGGCGAGCCGGGCGTCCAGCTTGCGGTCCCAGTGCACATGCGAACCCAGACCCACCGGTACGTCGTACGCCAGGATCTCGACCACGCCTCCGAGGGTGTCGCCGTCCTTGTGGGCCTGGTCGATCTCCGCGACCATCGCCTTCGACGCGTCGGCGTCCAGGCAGCGCACGGGGTCCGCGTCCAGCTTCTCGACGTCGGCCGGGGTCGGGTACACGCCGTGCGGCGCCTTCGCCGAGGCCAGCTCGACGACATGGCTGACGATCTCGACGCCGGTCGTCTCCTTGAGGTACGACCGGGCCACCGCGCCGAGGGCGACCCGGGCTGCGGTCTCACGTGCGGAGGCGCGCTCCAGGATGGGCCGGGCCTCGTCGAAGCCGTACTTCTGCATGCCGGCGAGGTCGGCGTGGCCGGGCCGCGGGCGGGTCAGCGGGGCGTTGCGGGCGAGCCCGTCGAGAATCTCCGGGTCGACCGGGTCGGCCGCCATGACCTGTTCCCACTTGGGCCACTCGGTGTTGCCCACCATGACCGCGATCGGGGAGCCGAGGGTGAGCCCGTGCCGGACGCCGCCGAGGAAGGTGACCTCGTCCCGCTCGAACTTCATGCGGGCACCGCGCCCATAGCCCAGGCGCCGCCTCGCGAGATGGTCCGCCACCATGTCCGTGGTGATCGGCACGCCGGCGGGAAGGCCCTCCAGCGTCGCGACGAGTGCGGGACCGTGGGATTCCCCGCGGTCAGCCAGCGCAACCTGCTCAACGGTGCTCCTCGGTGTTCGCGGCCTGCTTACTGCCCAGCGTACGCATGCCATCGCGTACGGCTACGGTCTGACCGGGTGCACGGCCCCGGTACGCCATCTCCGATCCTCCCATGCCCCGGCCGTGCGCCCGGCGGCCGGTCCATCAGGCGGACGTGCCCGGGGCCGGGGCGTCCCCGCCCTGCCGGGGGGCGTAGGCGCCCAGGAAGTCGGCCCCGCTCTGCTGCGGTGCGGGCTGCGCCGACGGCGGTGCGTACTCCCCCAGGTAGTCCGCCCCGCGTCCCTGCCCGTACTGGGCTGCCGCGTGGACCGGCTGTCCGTTGCGGACGGCGCGGCGGTGGGCGACCTTGCGCTTGATCTTCACGACCCAGGACGCCACGACGGCGAGCACGATCAGGGCGAGCACCGTGATCTGCACCCAGTCGGGCAGGAATCCCAGCAGGGACTCGAATATCTGGGACTTGACGGAAGCCTGCGGCAGGCTCGTGGACATGACGTGCGTTCCCCTCCCCTGTTCCGCCCCTGCGGAACCGAAAGCGGATCCTAGCGGGCGGCGAGAGCGCGTTCGCCTGCTTTTCGCATGGCGTCCAGGGGCGCCGGGGCCAGTCCCGTCATCTGCTCGACCTGGAGCACGGCCTGGTGCACCAGCAGGTCCAGACCGCTGACGACGGCACCGCCGTGCGCCGACCAGCGGGCCGCGAGGTCGGTCGGCCAGGGGTCGTAGAGCACGTCGAACAGGGCTGCCGGTCGCTCCGGCACGGACCGGGCGAGGGCGTCGGTGACACCGGCCGGGGTGGTGCTGATCACCAGGGGCGCGCGCAGTGCCTGCTCGGCGTCCGCCCAGTCGGCGATGCGTACGGCGGTCCCCAGCCGCTCGGCCCACTGCCGCATCTCGGCTGCCCGGGCCTCGCTGCGCACGTACACGGCGATCTCGCCCGGGCAGATCCGCGCCAGCGCGGCCAGCGCGGACGAGGCGGTGGCGCCCGCGCCGAGAACGGCGGCGGCGTCGACCTTGTCGATGCCGTGTTCGCGCAACGCCGCGACCATGCCGGGGACGTCGGTGTTGTCGCCGGTCCTGCGGCCGTCCTCGGTGCAGACGACGGTGTTGACCGCGTCGACCGAGGCGGCGGTCTCGCTGATCCGGTCGAGCAGCGGGATCACGGCCCGCTTCAGCGGCATGGTCAGCGAGAGCCCCGCCCATTCGGCACCGAGCGTCTCGAAGAACCCGGGCAGCCCGGCCTCATCGACCTCGAACCTGTCGTACGTCCAGCCGGCCAGGCCCAACTCCTGGTAGGCGGCGCGGTGCAGGACCGGCGAGAGGGAGTGCGCGATCGGCGAGCCGAGTACGGCGGCCCGGCGTGGTGCGGCCATCAAAGGTTTCCTCAGTTGTTCCGTGAGGCGTTGAACTGGTCGACCAGTTTCTGGTGTTCGGCGTTCGTCTTCGTGAACTTGCTGGTCTTGCCGTCGAGCGAGATGAAGTAGTACCAGCCGTCGTCCGTCGGGTTGAGGGCGCCCTTGATGGCGTCCTCGCCCGGGTTGTCGATCGGACCGGGCGGCAGGCCCTTGTGGAAGTACGTGTTGTACGGGTTGTCGTAGTTCCGCAGTTCGCTCAGACTCAGGTCGATCTTGCTCTGGTTCTTGATGTAGTTGTATGTGGAGTCGAACTCCAGCATGCCGTTGGTCTGCGGGTTCCCGGGCTTCATGCGGTTGTAGATGACTTCGGCCATCTTGCGGAAGTCGCTGTGACTCGTGCCCTCGGCCTGGACCAGGCTGGCGACGGTGACCAGCTGCCAGGGGTCCTCGAGCCCGAGGCTCCGGGCCTTCTTCTCGACGCCGAGCTTCTCGTACGTCCCGGTGGCCCGCTGCACCATCTGCTTCAGGACGTCCTGAGGTTTCTGGCCCTCGCTGACGCCGTAGCTGGAGGGGTAGAGGAAGCCTTCCAGCGGGTCCTTGACGTTCGCGTGGTTCTGCGCCCAGGCGGGCAGGCCGAGCTTCTTGTAGTCGTTCTTGGCGACCGCGGCGGTGGTGCCCACCTTGACCTTCAGCCGCTTGTCGATGAGCCGGTAGATGTCGGCGTTGCGCTTGCCCTCGGCGATGATCAGGTTGTCG
Source organism: Streptomyces tuirus (assembly GCA_018195615.1). GTDB lineage: Bacteria > Actinomycetota > Actinomycetes > Streptomycetales > Streptomycetaceae > Streptomyces > Streptomyces tuirus_A. The sequence goes on from JAGTPG010000002.1 coordinate 1,758,878, forward strand.
CGGCTGTCCGGGCTGAGCATCAGTTCGACAGCGCTGCCGGCCGACATTTGCTTCTGCAGCGTGTACACGCCGGCCTGGATGCTCCGGCCGTCGGGGTTGCCGGCCTGGGCCGAGACGAAGGCGTCGACGCTCTTGACGACCCCGGCGGACTTCAGCGCCCGGCCGATCGCGTAGCCGTCCGCGCCCTCGGGGATCTCGACGGACACCTGCTGACCGTTGCCGTCACCCGCGAAGTCCGGGGCGTCGCCGAAACGATCCTGGTAGAACTGGTAGCCGAAGTAGCCGACGCCTGCGAGGCCGCCGCCGAAGACCAGTACGACGACCAGGCAGGCCATTCCGCTGCGGCGTTTCTTGGGCTTGCCGCCTCGTCCTCGCTTGTCGTCGCGTTCGCGACGGTCCCTCTGATCGTCCCCGTCGTCATCGTCGTCCCCGCCCGCGAAGAAGGCGTGTTCGCCCTGGTCGGGGCCAGGGTCCCAGTCGGTCTCGGGCTCCGGCTCGGCCCTCCGCCGGTTCGGCGGCTCCGGGGGCGGATACGCGTCGGGCGTGCCGTAGTAGTCGGGCCCGCCCCCGCTGTAGGCGCCGTTCTGCTGCCCGTACGGGTCCCCCGGGTCGCCGGGGTAGGAGACCTGCTGGTGCGCGCCGGCGTCCCAGCCGCCGGTGTCGTACTGCTGCTGGTGGTACCCCTGGGCCTGCTGCTGCCCGTGGCCCTGCTCCGGGTACTGCTGATGCCCGTGCGTCTGCGCCACGTACTGCTGGTCGTACTGGTACTGCTGTTGCGCCTGACCGTATCCGGCCTGTTCGCCGGTGCCCCAGTCTCCGTACTGCTGCTGCTCTGGATAGTGCTGCGGCTGGCCGCCGTAGGGGGACTGCTGGCCGGTGTGGGCCTGCTGTCCTCCCCATCCGCCGTCCCCGTACAACGGGTCCTCCGGATGCCACGGTTCGGAGCCTTCGCCCCGGCCATACTCAGTCATCGATCCCCTAGAGCCGCGAGGCGGCGGTCGCGCGGCTTCCGGCTCGGCTCCCGTCCCGCCTCTTGCTGTGCGGCGGCTGTTCGAATGCCGCCGCATCGCGCGGAACGTTACCGTATCGCGATCAGATGACCACTTCGACGCCTTCGCCGGGTGCTTTACCTGACACCCGTTCGGATTCAAGCGCCTGTTGCAGGATGACCACGGCTGCTGCCTGGTCGATGACGGACCGCCCCTTCTTGGACTTCACGCCGGAAGCACGCAGTCCCTGACTGGCCGTCACCGTCGTCATGCGTTCGTCCACGAGTCTCACCGGAACCGGGGAAATCATGCGGGCCAGTTCCTGGGTGAAGCCCCGGACCTTGACCGCGGCAGGGCCCTCGCCACCCTTGAGGGAGCGCGGGAGGCCGACCACGACCTCGATCGGCTCGTACTCCTCGACGAGCTGCTTCAACCGCCGCTGAGCTGCGGGGATGTCACGCCCCGGGACCGTCTCCACCGGGGTGGCGAGGATGCCGTCGGGGTCGCACGAGGCGACCCCGATACGGGCGTCCCCGACGTCGATCGCGAGTCGACGTCCTCTGCGCATGTTCTCGACCGTCTCTTACTTGGCCGTCTCGGCGACGAGTCGCTCGACGGCGTCCACGGCGTCGCCGATGGCGGCCGGGTTCTGGCCGCCGCCCTGGGCGACGTCCGGCTTGCCGCCACCGCCGCCGCCGAGGGTCTTGGCGGCCGTGCGGACCAGGTCGCCGGCCTTGAGACCGCGTTCGCGGGCGGCGTCGTTGGTGGCGATGACCGTCAGCGGCTTGCCGTTCGCCACCGTGAACAGGGCGACCACGGCGGCCCGTCCGCCCTGGATGCGTCCGCGCACGTCGAGGACGAGCTTGCGCAGGTCGTCGGCGGTGGTGCCGTCCGGGACCTGACCGGTCACGACAGCAACGCCACGGACGTCCTTGGCGGACTCGGCGAGACCGGCGGCGGCCTGCAGCACCTTCTCGGCGCGGAACTTCTCGATCTCCTTCTCGGCGTCCTTCAGCTTGCCGAGCATGGCGGAGACCTTCTCCGGAAGCTCCTCCGGGCGGCCCTTGATCAGCTCCTGGAGCTGGGCGACGACCGTGTGCTCACGGGCGAGGAAGTTGTAGGCGTCCACGCCGACCAGGGCCTCGATACGGCGGACACCGGAGCCGATGGAGGACTCGCCGAGCAGCTTCACCAGGCCCAGCTGGGCGGTGTTGTGCACGTGCGTGCCGCCGCACAGCTCCTTGGAGAAGTCGCCGATGGTCACGACGCGCACGCGCTCGCCGTACTTCTCGCCGAACTCGGCGATGGCACCCTGCTTCTTGGCCTCGTCGATGCCCATGACATCGGCGCGGACGTCGAGGTCGCGGGCGAGCACCTCGTTGATCTTCTGCTCGACGTCGGTCATCACGGCCGTCGGGACGGCGGACGGGGAGCCGAAGTCGAAGCGGAAGCGGCCGGGCTGGTTCTCGGAACCGGCCTGGGCGGCCGTCGGGCCGAGGGCGTCGCGCAGGGCCTGGTGGGTCAGGTGCGTGGCCGAGTGGGCGCGGGCGATGGCCTTGCGGCGGCGGTCGTCGATGGCGGCGTGGGCCTTGGCACCGATGGTGACCTCACCGACCTGGACGACGCCCTTGTGCACGTAGACGCCCGGGACCGGCTTCTGGCAGTCACGGATCTCGATGACGGCGCCGGAGTCGACCTTGATCTTGCCGGTGTCACCGATCTGGCCGCCGCCCTCGGCGTAGAACGGGGTGCGGTCGAGGACGATCTCGACCTCGTCGCCCTCGGTGGCGGCCGGGGAGGAGGCGCCGTCGACGAGGATGCCGACGATCGTGGACTCGCTCTCGGTGTCGGTGTAGCCGATGAAGTCGGTGGCACCGGCCTGGTCGGCGATCTCGCGGTAGGCGCCGGCGCCGGCGTGCCCGGTCTTCTTGGCCTGGGCGTCGGCCTTGGCACGCTCCCGCTGCTCCTTCATCAGGCGGCGGAAGCCGTCCTCGTCCACGGAGAGGCCCTGCTCGGCGGCCATCTCCAGGGTGAGGTCGATGGGAAGCCCCAGGTGTCGTGGAGCAGGAAGGCCTTGTCGCCGGGCAGGACGGTGCCGCCGGCGGCCTTGGTGTCGGTGACGGCCGTGTCGAGGATGTTCGTGCCGGCCTTCAGCGTCTTGAGGAAGGCGTTCTCCTCGGCGAGGGCGACCTTCTCGATGCGCTCGCGGTCGGTGATGAGCTCGGGGTACTGCTGGCCCATCATGCCGATCACGGTGTCGACCAGGTCCTTGACCACCGGGCCGGTGGCCCCGAGCAGGCGCATGTTGCGGATGGCGCGACGCATGATGCGGCGCAGCACGTAGCCCCGGCCCTCGTTGCCGGGGTGACACCGTCGCCGATGAGCATCACGGAGGTGCGCATGTGGTCGGTGACCACGCGCAGGGAGACGTCGGAGTCGTGGGCGTCGCCGTAACGGACGCCGGTCAGCTCGGTGGCCTTGTTGATGACGGCCATCGAGGTGTCGATCTCGTACATGTTCTGCACGCCCTGCAGAATCATGGCGAGCCGCTCGAGGCCGAGGCCGGTGTCGATGTTCTGGCTCGGCAGGTCGCCGAGGATCGGGTAGTCCTTGCCCGGGCCCTCTCCCCGCTCGTACTGCATGAAGACGAGGTTCCAGATCTCCACGTACCGCTCGTCGTTGACGGCGGGGCCGCCCTCGGCGCCGAACTCGGGCCGCGGTCGTAGTTGATCTCGGAGCAGGGGCCGCAGGGACCGGGGACGCCCATGTCCCAGTAGTTGTCCTTCTTGCCCAGGCGCTGGATGCGCTCCTGCGGCACACCGACGACCTCGTGCCAGATGCGCTCGGCCTCGTCGTCGTCCTTGTAGACCGTGATCCACAGGCGCTCGGGGTCGAGGCCGTAACCGCCCTTGTCCTGGGGGCTGGTGAGCAGCTCCCAGGCCAGCTTGATGGCGCCTTCCTTGAAGTAGTCGCCGAAGGAGAAGTTGCCGCACATCTGGAAGAACGTGCCGTGCCGCGTGGTCTTGCCGACCTCTTCGATGTCGGGCGTGCGCACGCACTTCTGGACGCTGGTGGCGCGGGCGAAGGGCGGCTTGACCTCACCCAGGAAGTAGGGCTTGAAGGGCACCATGCCGGCCGGGACGAGGAGCAGAGTCGGGTCGTCCGCGATGAGCGACGCCGAAGGGACGACGGTGTGACCGCGCTCCTCGAAGAAGCTCAACCAGCGGCGGCGAATCTCAGCCGACTCCATCAGTGGTCCTCATTCCGGTTGTACGAGTACGTCTGGTACGTCGAGCCCTCGACGTACTTCGGGTTGTTGCGGTTCTCGATGGCGGTGTACCGCCGGGGTGTGGGGAGTTCGGGGTTCTCGTTGATCCCGAGCGCGTCGCCCAACTCGGCCTCCCGCACGGCCATGTTGTCCCGGACGTCGAGCGCGAAGCCCACCGCGCGGTCCTTGATGCGGTGACCGGCCTCGAGCGCCTTGTTCCCGCGGTTCTGGCAAGACTCTCGGGGTCAGCTGCTTCAGCTTGCGGTTGACCTTGGTGGTGGCCCACACACCGGCGGCGACGCCCGTGGTGAACCAGAAGGTACGGCGGAACATCGCTGACTCTCAGTCCTTCTTCCCTCGGGCGCTGCGCCGAGAGACCGTGCGGCCCACGATCACGGTACGCCTGGACGCCTTGGCGGGCGCGTCCTCCTTGCGGCCGCCGATGGCCCGGCGCACGCCGTAACCGAAGGCGGCGACCTTGACCAGGGGGCCACCGAAGGTGGAGGCGACGGTGGTCGACAGCGCGGAGGCGTTCGACGTGACCTCCTGGACGTCGGAGGCGATCGCGTCGACCCGGTCGATCTGGGTCTGCGCGGAGCGCACCGCCGTGGAAGCGTCGGCCAGCAGCGGGACCGCCTGGTCGGTCACGTCCTCGACGAGCTTGGTGGTCGCCCTGAGCGTCTGGGCCAGCCTCGCCAGCGCGACGGCGAGGAAGGAGACCAGGATCGCCCAGAAGACGGCCACCAGGATTCCGGCCACCTCTCCACCGGACACTGTGTGCACCCGCTCCCTGAAACGTGCCTGAACATCGAAAAAGTCGTGCCACGAGCCTATCGCGCCGGGGGTGGCGCTCCGTACCGGATTACCGTCCGGCGCAAGGGCAATCGCGAAAGCCCGCCGCCTCGCCCGCCCGGACGGGCGGAGAGACGGCGGGCTGAAGTACCGCGTGCCTGCCGAGGATCAGCGGGCGTAGTACTCGACGACGAGCTGCTCGTCGCAGATCACCGGGATCTCCTTGCGGTTGGGCTCGCGGTCCAGGCGGAACGCCAGGGCCTTGAGGTTCACCTGGAGGTAGCGCGGGGTCTCGCCCTCGGGGGCGAAGCCACCCTCACGGGCGATCGTGAAGAGCGTCTTCTCCTTGGAGCGGTCGCGAACCTGCACGACGTCGTCCGGGCGGACACGGAAGGAGGGCTTGTCGACCTTCTTGCCGTTGACGGCGATGTGGCCGTGGACGACCATCTGGCGGGCCTGGTAGATGGTGCGGGCGATGCCCGAACGCAGGACCAGGGCGTCGAGACGGCGCTCCAGCTCGATGATCAGGGCCTCACCGGTCTTGCCCTGGACCTTGGAAGCACGCTCGTAGGCGCGGACGAGCTGGCGCTCGGACACGTCGTACTGCGCGCGCAGGCGCTGCTTCTCGAGCAGACGGACCTTGTAGTCCGAGTTCTGCTTGCGGCCGCGGCCGTGCTCACCCGGCGGGTAGGGACGGGCCTCGAAGTACTTGACGGCCTTCGGGGTCAGCGCGATGCCGAGGGCACGCGACTTCTTGACCTTGGGGCGGGACTGGTTCGCCACTGTCTTTTCTCTTTCCTGGTTTCCGGCTTGTCAGGGTTGAGGGAGGTCGCATCCGCAGCCGGGGAATCCCGCCTCGGTCCTGGTGGACCTCGGTGGGCAGCCGCTCCCCTGGTCTGGGCACATACGTGCAGCACGCGAGTGGCCCACCGGCCGTTCCCGTCGCAGGACGAGTGGTGGTGGGCTGCCCGCGACACCGTTCGACGGTGCGCGACGCTCCTGGAACCGGTCCCGGAGGATCCGGCTCCGGCCGACTGTCCCGTTCTGACTGCACGGGACGCGGCACTCCGGACGAGTCTACAGGGTGCTCAGGACCGCTTTCGACCGAGGTTCTTCCTGGTCCACTCGACGGCGTCCGCGTAGCGCGCCTCCGCGCCGTGCCGGGTGGGTTCGTAGTACTCGCGGTCCTTGAGGGCGTCCGGGGCGTACTGCTGGGCGGCGATGCCCTCGGGCAGGTCGTGCGGATACACGTACCCCTTGCCGTGGCCGAGCTTGGTCGCGCCCTTGTAGTGGCTGTCGCGCAGATGCGCGGGGACCGGGCCGGCGAGCCCCTTGCGCACGTCCTCCAGGGCGGCGCCGATCGCGGTGGTCGCGGCATTGGATTTGGGCGCGAGGGCGAGGGCGATCGTGGCGTGGCTGAGGGTGAGGGCTGCCTCGGGGAAGCCGATCATGGCGACGGCCTGAGCGGCGGCGACCGCCGTCTGCAGGGCGGTCGGGTCCGCCAGCCCGATGTCCTCACTGGCGGAGATCATCAGGCGCCGGGCGATGAAGCGGGGGTCCTCGCCGGCCTCGATCATCCGGGCCAGGTAGTGCAGGGCGGCGTCGACATCGGAGCCGCGGATGGACTTGATCAGGGCGCTGGCCACGTCGTAGTGCTGGTCGCCGTCGCGGTCGTACTTCACGGCGGCCCGGTCGACCGTCTCCTCCAGGGTCGTGAGACCGATCTCCGTCTCGCCCTTGTCGAGGGCGGCTCCGGCGGCCGCCTCCAGGGCGGTCAGGGCGCGGCGGGCGTCGCCGCCGGCGATGCGCAGGAGGTGGCTCTCGGTCTCCTCGGGGAGGGCGACGGCGCCCTTGAGGCCGCGGTCGTCGGTGAGGGCGCGGTGGATGAGGCCCCGGATGTCGTCGTCCGTGAGCGGTTCGAGGGTGAGCAGCAGGGAACGGGACAGCAGCGGCGAGATCACCGAGAAGTACGGGTTCTCCGTCGTCGCCGCGATCAGTGTGACCCAGCGGTTCTCGACGGCCGGGAGCAGGGAGTCCTGCTGGGCCTTGCTGAAGCGGTGGATCTCGTCGAGGAAGAGGACGGTCTCCTTGCCGTACCCGCCGGAGGCGCGGCGGGCGCCGTCGATCACCGCACGGACCTCCTTGACGCCGGCGGTGATCGCCGACAGCTCCACGAAGCGGGCGTCGGTGGCCTTGGAGACGACGTACGCCAGGGTGGTCTTGCCGGTGCCGGGCGGGCCCCAGAGGAGCACCGAGGAGGCGCCGGCCGGACCGGAAGCCCCCTCGCCGACCAGTCTGCGCAGGGGTGAGCCGGGCTTCAGCAGGTGCTGCTGGCCCACGACCTCGTCGAGGGTGCGCGGGCGCATCCGCACCGCCAGGGGGCTGCTGGACGGTTCCTTCTCCTGGCGTTCTTCTGCTGCGGCGGTGAACAGGTCGGGCTCCACGTCAGAAACCCTAAATCACGGCACTGACAATCCCTCCGGGCCCTGCTCCCGGCTCAGCTCATCCAGAAGTCCCACCAGCGGGTCAGGATCAGCATGCCGATGATGCCGATGTGCAGCACGGGCACGACCCAGGTGAACTCGCCGAAGAAGCCCTTGAGCCAGCTGGGGGCGGGCAGGAAGCCCTTGCGGATGTTGAACGACGTCACGTACCAGAACATCACGATCGTGGCGACCCAGGCCAGGCAGCACCACAGGCACAGCGCGTTGATCCGGTACAGGGACTGGTACATCAGCCAGGCGCAGAAGCCGACGCCGAACAGGCAGCCGGCGTTGAACGTGAGCCAGTACCAGCGCGGGAAGCGGGCGCGGGCGAGCAGGGCCATGCCGACGCCGATGACGATGGCGTAGCAGACGAGGCCGAGCATCGGGTTCGGGAAACCGAAGACGGCGGCCTGCTTGCTCTCCATGACGCTGCCGCAGGAGACGACGGGGTTGAAACTGCAGCCCGGCGTGAAGGTCGTGCCCTCGACCTTGGCCTCGAGGATCTTGAACTTGTCGATCGTGATGACCCACGCGGCGAGCAGTCCGGCCGCACCGGTGATCACCAGCAGCAGGGCCAGGGCCCGGCCGGCGCCCTCGCTGCGGGGCGCGGTGTCGGCACGCTCCGACTCGGGCTCCGTGGAGACGTCCTTCACTGTCGTCTTGCTCATCCCGCCGATTCCGTCGCTTGAGACCCGGACAACTTCGGTCAGGGCCATTGTGCCGTACAGGATCCCGTGTCCACCGTTCAGTGGACATAAGCGTGTCCGCACGGTCGTCCCTGAGGGCTCGGTTCCGGCCGACACTCGCCGTATGACAGCACAGGGGGTACGACCTCGCCGTGGAGGTACGGGGGCTGCGCAAGCGCTATGGCGACGTGACCGCCGTCGACGGCATCGATCTCGGCATCCGGCGGGGCGAGGTGTTCGGCCTGCTCGGGCCCAACGGCGCGGGCAAGAGCACCACGGTGGAGATCCTCCAGGGCAACCGGGACCGGGACGCGGGAGAGGTGTCCGTGCTCGGGTCGGACCCGGCGACCGGCACGCGCGCGTGGCGGTCACGTGTCGGAATCGTCTGGCAGGACGAATCGGCGCCCGCGGAGTTGACGGTCCGGGAGACGGTGCGGCATTTCGCCGGCTACTACCCGCGGCCCCGGAACCCGGAGGAGGTCATCGGCCTGGTCGGTCTGGAGGCCAAGGCGGACAGCCGGATCAAGGGGCTCTCGGGCGGTCAGCGCCGGCGAGGACCGGCGCGCGGGGTGAGCGATGCCGCCGGCGCCTACCACTGGGAGCGCTCGTTCCGGCTCTGGGACACGTACTTCGCGCTGATCTGGGTGGCCACGGTGGCCTACGTGCTCGCCACGGAACAGCCCGGCTGGCCGCTCCGCGTGGTCGCGGTGGCGCTGCTCGTCCCGCTGGTCCCGCTGTACGTGGTGACCGGGCGGCGCCTGATCCAGGGCGACCCGCCCGACCAGCGGCGGGCGATCGGCTATCTGGCCGCGGCGCTGGCGTTGTTCCTGCCGTCGGCGGTGCTCGCCGGTGAGACGCGGGTGCTGGCCTTCGCGCTGATCCCGCAGTGCTTCATGACGCTGCGGTTGCGGTCGGCGCTGGTGGCGGCGGCGGTGGTGAACCTCGTGCCCGTGGCGGGCTGGGCGCTGCTGTGGTGGCCCGATGCCCGGACGTGGTCTTCGACGTGCTGTTCTCCGTGGTCACCCTGGTGTTCTCGGTGGCCGTGGGCAGCTGGATCATCCGGATCATCGAGCAGAGCCAGGAGCGGGCGGAGTTGATCGCGGAACTGGACGCGAGCCGTCATGAGATCGGGCGGCTGTCCGAGGCCCACGGTGCGCTGGCCGAGCGGGAACGGCTGGCCCGGGAGATCCACGACACGCTCGCGCAGGGGTTCACGAGTCTCGTGATGCTGATCCAGGCGGTGGAGGCCGAGCTGGAGCACGATCTGCCCGCGGCCCGTCGCCATCTGCGGCTGATGGACGAGACCGCCCGGCAGAACCTCGCCGAGGCCCGGGCTCTCGTGGCCGGGGGCGCGCCCGCCGACCTGGACGGCGCGTCGCTTCCGGGCGCGCTGGGTCGGCTCGCCGCGCGCCATGACGCGACGCTGAAGGTGACGGGCGCGGTCCGTGTGCTGCCGGCCGGCCCCGAGGTGGTCGCCCTGCGCGCCTGCCAGGAGGCTCTGGCCAATTCCCGGAAGCACGCGGGAGTTGCGCGACGGTTGGGGTGTCGCTGACCTACACCGACGACCTGCTCACCGTGTCCGTACGGGACGACGGCTGCGGCTTCGACCCGGCCGCCGTCCGGGGCGGCTACGGTCTGGCGGGCCTGCGGGCCCGGGCCGTGGAAGTGGGCGGCACCGCCGAGGTGCGCAGCGCACCGGGCGACGGCACGGTCGTGACGGTACGGCTGCCGGTCGTGAGGGGGAGACGCCGTGATCCGGATCGTCCTGGCCGACGACCATCCCGTCGTACGGGAGGGGCTGCGGGCGATGCTCAGTGCGGAGTCCGACCTGGAGGTCGTCGCCGACGCGTCCAGTGGTCCGCAGGCGGAGGCGCTGGCGGCCGAGTTGCGGCCCGACATCGTGCTGATGGATCTGCGGATGCCGGGCGGTGGGGGCGTGGACTCCATCGTGCGGATGACGCGGGCCGGGCTGCCGTGCCGGGTGGTCGTGCTGACGACCTACGAGACGGACCGGGACATTCTGCGGGCGGTGGAGGCCGGGGCGGCGGGCTATCTGCTGAAGGACCTGCCGCGTGCGGAACTCGCGGAAGCCGTACGGGCGGCGGCCCGCGGCGAGACGGTCCTGGCGCCGTCGGTGGCGGCACGGCTGGTTGACCAGCTGCGGACGAAGCCGGAGCGACCGCGGCTGTCGGAGCGGGAGACGGCCGTGCTGCGGCTGGTCGCCGAGGGGTGCACCAACGCGGAGATCGGGCGCCGCTTGTTCATCGGCGAGTCGACGGTGAAGACGTATCTGCTCCGCGTCTTCGGCAAGTTGGGCGTGGACGACCGGACTGCGGCGGTGACGAGCGCGATGCGGTTCGGGCTGCCGGAGCAGTGAGGAAGGCGCCGGTGGGTGCCGGCGCCTTCCACTCCGTCTCAGCCGAGCCTGGCTTCCAGTTCCGCCACGATCTCGTTCACGCCCACCGCCGTCTGCTCGCCCGACTCCATGTCCTTGAGCTGGACGACGCCCTCGGCGAGGTCGCGTTCGCCGGCGACGATCGTGTAGCGGGCGCCGCTGCGGTTGGCGTTCTTCATCGCGCCCTTGAGGCCCTTGCCGCCGTAGGAGAAGTCCGCCGCGACGCCGTTCTTGCGCAGCTCCGTCACCTTGGCGAACAGGACCCGGCGGGCCTCCTCGCCGAGCGGGACGGCGAACACGCTGGTGGTGGCGGGCAGTTCGAGCTCGACACCCTCCGCCTCCAGGGCGAGGACCGTGCGGTCGACGCCGAGGGCCCAGCCGACGGACGGCAGCGCGGGGCCGCCGATCATCTCCGAGAGCCCGTCGTAGCGGCCGCCGCCGCCCACCGCGGACTGGGAGCCGAGGCCGTCGTGGACGAACTCGAAGGTGGTGCGGGTGTAGTAGTCCAGGCCGCGGACCAGCTTCGGGTCGTCCTCGAAGGAGACGCCCGCCGCCGTGATCAGCTCACGGACCTCCTCGTGGTACGCCTTGCACGCGTCGCACAGGTAGTCGCGCAGCAGCGGCGCGTCCCCGAGCTGCTTCTGGACCGACTCGCGCTTGTCGTCCAGGACGCGCAGCGGGTTGATGTCCGCGCGGCGCAGGGTGTCCTCGTCCAGGTCGAGGCCGCGCAGGAACTCCTGCAGCGCCGTCCGGTACACCGGGCGGCACTCCTGATCGCCCAGGCTGTTGAGCAGGATCCGGAAGTTGCTCAGGCCCAGCGAGCGGTACGCCTGGTCGGCCAGGATGATCAGCTCGGCATCGAGTGCAGGGTCCTCCGCACCGATCGCCTCGGCGCCGACCTGCGAGAAGTGGCGGTAGCGGCCTTTCTGGGGGCGCTCGTAGCGGTAGTACGAGCCGGAGTACCAGAGCTTGACCGGGAGGTTGCCCGCCTTGTGCAGGTTGGCCTCCAGGGCGGCGCGCAGCACCGAGGCCGTGCCCTCGGGGCGCAGGGCGAGCCGGTCGCCGCCCTTGGTCTCGAAGGCGTACATCTCCTTCGTGACGATGTCGGTGGACTCACCGACCCGCGTGCGAAGAGCTCCACGTTCTCGAAGCCCGGCGTCTCGATGTAGCCGTAGCCGGAGTTGCGGAGCGGCGCCGCGATGGCCTCGCGGACGGCTAGGTACTTCGCGCTGTCCGGCGGGATCAGGTCGTACGTGCCCTTGGGGGCCTTGAAGGTGCTCACGGAAGGTCTCGTCACATTCCTCGTCGGGGAGCGGGCTGAGCTCCCTGGCCGGCCGCCACCTGCCGCAGATACGGGTTGGTGACGCGCTCCTGGCCGATGGTCGTCTGGGGGCCGTGGCCGGACAGCACCACGGTCGAGTCGTCGAGCGGCAGGCACACGCGGGCCAGCGAGTCGAGCATCTCGGCCATGTCACCGCCGGGCAGGTCGGTGCGTCCGATGGAGCCGGCGAACAGCAGGTCGCCCGAGAAGAGGATCGGCGGAATGTCCGCCGCCTCGGGCATGCCGAAGGTCACCGACCCCTTGGTATGGCCCGGCGCGTGCGCGACGGACAGCTCGATCCCGGCCAGCTCCAGCTTCGCGCCGTCGGTCAGCTCCTTGACGTCGTCCGGCTCCCCACGGTCAGCTCGCCCAGCAGCGGCATGCCGATGGAACGGCCGATCCCCTTCTCGGGATCGCTCATCATGTAGCGGTCGTCGGGGTGGATCCAGGCCGGCACGTCGTGCGCGCCGCACACCGGGACGACCGAGGCCACATGGTCGATGTGGCCGTGGGTGAGGACGACGGCGACGGGCTTGAGCCGATGCTTCCTGATCGCTTCCTCGACGCCGTCGGCGGCCTGATGGCCGGGGTCGATGATCACGCACTCCTCACCGGCGGCGGGGGCGACGAGGTAGCAGTTCGTCCCCAGGCCCCGGCGGGGAACCCGGCAATGAGCACGATCGTCCTTCGTTGTGTCGATACGGGCGGCTGCGGCTGTCCACAGAGCCTACCGGCGCTGCCGATTCCTCAGCGAACCCATATACGGTACGGGGCACACGCAGGCGGTCGGCGCACAGGACCCACGCGTACCGGTCGACGTATCAGACGCATGAGGAGAGAACCCGGTGGTCAGCCAGGAACAGCGGCGGCGTCAGCTCGCCCGTGAGAAGTACTTGCGGCAGCAGCAGCGGCGCACTCAGACGCGACGCAAGGCCCGCATCCGCAACTCCGTGATCGCCTCGGTCCTCGGCGTGGTCGTGGTGCTCTCCGTGACGGTCTTCCTGACCAAGCCGTTCGAGGACGACGGCAAGAAGGAGAACGCGAACGCGGAGGTCACTCCTAGCGCCTCCCCCAGCAAGGCCCCGGACCCGTGCGAGAAGCCCGCCGCGGGCAAGGTCAAGTCGGAGACCTGGAAGAAGGAACCGGCGATGACCATCGACGAGTCGGCGAAGTACACGATGAAGCTGGACACGACCTGCGGCGAGATAGACATCGCGCTGAAGGCGTCGGCGGCGCCGCACACCGTCAACTCGTTCAACTTCCTCGCCGAGAAGGGCTACTTCGACCACAGCAAGTGCCACCGGCTCACCAACCAAGGCATCTACGTCCTGCAGTGCGGCGACCCGCAGGGCACCGGCATGGGCGGGCCGGGCTACACCATCCCGGACGAGAACCTCAAGGACAAGAGCCTCAAGGGCGGGGTGTACCCGGCGGGCACGGTCGCGATGGCGAACCAGTACAACCCGCAGACGAAGCAGGGCCGGAACAGCGGCGGCAGTCAGTTCTTCCTCGTCTACCAGGACAGTCAGCTGCCGCCCGACTACACACCGTTCGGCACGGTGTCCGAGGCGGGCATGAAGGTCCTGCAGAAGATCGCCAAGGCCGGGGCGCAGGCTCCCGACCCTCAGACGGGCAACACGGCGCCCAACGCGACGGTCGTGATCAACAAGGCCACGGTCAGCCAATCCTGACCCCCAACTGCGTAATTTCGGTCGCGCGGGATGCGGACAGGCCCCCGCCGGTCGCCTATGTTGGCCGTGACGAAACTGTGGACGATGCCCGGGGAGCCAAGGCCCTCGCAGGCATCATGTGGAGGAGGCGCTGTGAGCAGCGACCCGTGGGGCCGCGTCGACGAGACGGGGACCGTGTACGTGCGTACGGCCGACGGCGAGCAGGTCGTCGGTTCCTGGCAGGCGGGCTCCCCGAGGAGGCGCTGGCCTATTTCGAGCGCAAGTACGAGGGCCTGGTTGTCGAGATCGGCCTCCTCGAGAAGCGAGTGAAGACCACCGACCTGTCGGCGAAGGACGCCCAGGCCGCGATCGACCACATCCGGGAGCAGGTCGACGCGCACCACGTGGTGGGCGACCTGGACGCCCTGCGGGTCCGGCTGGACAAGCTCGTGGAGCTGGTGGAGGCGCGCCGCGAGGAGCGCAAGGCGCAGCGGGCGAAGCAGTCCGACGAGGCGCGCAAGGCCAAGGAGGCGCTGGTCGCCGAGGCGGAGGAGCTGTCGCGGTCCGACCAGTGGCGGGCGGCCGGTGAGCGGCTGCGGGCCCTGGTGGACACCTGGAAGGGCCTGCCGCGGCTGGACCGCAAGTCGGACGACGAGCTGTGGCACCGGTTCTCGCACGCCCGGTCGGCGTTCTCCAAGCGGCGCAAGCAGCACTTCGCGCAGCTGGACGCGCAGCGCGAGGAGGCCCGCAAGACCAAGGAGCGGCTGGTCGCCGAGGCCGAGGCGCTGTCGGGCTCGACGGACTGGGGTGTGACGGCCGCGCGCTACCGCGAGCTGATGGCGGAGTGGAAGGCCGCCGGCCGTGCGCAGCGTGAGCACGAGGACGACCTGTGGAACCGCTTCCGCGGTGCCCAGGACATCTTCTTCGCGGCCCGCAGCTCGGTCTTCGCCGAGCGGGACGCCGAGCAGGCGGAGAACCTCAAGCTCAAGGAGGAGCTGGCCGAGGAGGCCGAGAAGCTCCTGCCGATCACGGACCTGAAGGCGGCCCGGGCCGCCTTCCGCAACGTGAACGAGCGCTGGGAGGCCATCGGCCACGTGCCGCGCGACGCCCGGCCGAAGGTCGAGGGGCGTATGCACGCCGTCGAGCGGGCCATCCAGGAGGCCGAGGAGGCCGAGTGGCGCCGGACGAACCCGGAGGCCCGCGCGCGTGCCGAGGGGCTGACCGGTCAGCTCCAGGCCGCCGTGGACAAGCTGAGGGGCCAGATCGAGCAGGCCCGGGCGCAGGGCAACAACGCCAAGGCCGACAAGCTCGAGCGTGAGCTCGAGGGCCGGCAGGCGCTGCTGGACCAGGCGCTGAAGGGTCTGCAGGAGTTCGGAGGCTGAGCATTCATCGCGAGAGGGGCTCCCGTACGGCGTACGGGAGCCCCTCTCGTCGTGTACTGCCTCATGACCGTCGCGTGCTGCCCTACGACCTGTTGCGTGCCGAGGTCACGCGGTACACGTCGTAGACGCCCTCCACGCCCCGGACCGCCTTCAGTACGTGGCCGAGATGCTTGGGGTCGCCCATCTCGAAGGTGAAGCGGGAGGTGGCGACGCGGTCGCGGGACGTCTGGACGGCCGCGGAGAGGATGTTGACGTGCTGGTCGGACAGCACGCGTGTGACGTCGGAGAGCAGTCGGGAGCGGTCCAGGGCCTCGACCTGGATGGCGACCAGGAAGACCGAGGACTGGGTGGGCGCCCACTCGACGTCGAGGATGCGCTCGGGCTCACGGGACAGGGAGTCCACGTTCACGCAGTCGCTGCGGTGAACCGATACGCCACTGCCGCGGGTGACGAAGCCGATGATGGGGTCGCCCGGCACGGGTGTGCAGCAGCGGGCCAGCTTGACCCACACGTCCTCGACGCCCTTGACGACGACGCCCGGGTCGGCGCTGGAGCGGCGCTTGCGGCTGCGGCCGCGGGCCGGCGGGACCGACTCGTCGATCTCCTCGGTGGCGGCCTCCTCGCCACCGAGGGCCTGCACCAGCTTCTGCACGATGTTCTGCGCGGAGACATGGCCTTCGCCGATCGCCGCGTACAGCGCGGAGATGTCGGCGTAGCGCATCTCGTGCGCGAGCGTGACGAGCGAGTCGCCGGTGAGGATGCGCTGGATCGGCAGGTTCTGCTTGCGCATGGCACGGACGATGGCGTCCTTGCCCTGCTCGATCGCCTCGTCGCGGCGTTCCTTGGAGAACCAGGCCCGGATCTTGTTGCGGGCCCGCGGTGACTTGACGAAGCCGAGCCAGTCGCGGGAGGGGCCGGCGCCGGGTGCCTTGGAGGTGAAGACCTCGACCAGGTCGCCGTTGTCGAGGGTGGACTCCAGCGGGACCAGCCGGCCGTTGACGCGGGCGCCTATCGTGCGGTGCCCGACCTCGGTGTGCACGGCGTACGCGAAGTCGACAGGGGTCGCGCCGGCCGGGAGCGCTATGACGTCGCCCTTGGGGTGAAGACGAAGACCTCGTTGCGGGAGAGGTCGAACCGCAGGGACTCCAGGAACTCGCCCGGGTCCTCCGTCTCCTTCTGCCAGTCCAGCAGCTGACGCAGCCAGGCCATGTCGTTGAGGTGGTCGTCCTTGCCCTTGCCGGACGACTTGGGGGCGTCGCTGCGCACCTTGGAGGCGCCGGCGACGGCCTCCTGCTTGTACTTCCAGTGCGCGGCGATGCCGTACTCGGCGCGGCGGTGCATGTCGAAGGTGCGGATCTGCAGCTCGACGGGTTTGCCGCCGGGCCGATGACCGTCGTGTGCAGCGACTGGTACATGTTGAACTTGGGCATCGCGATGTAGTCCTTGAACCGGCCGGGGACCGGGTTCCATCGCGCGTGCACCGTGCCGAGGGCCGCGTAGCAGTCGCGGACGGTGTCCACGAGGACGCGGATGCCCACCAGGTCGTAGATCTCCGCGAAGTCCCGGCCGCGGACGATCATCTTCTGGTAGACGCTGTAGTAGTGCTTGGGGCGGCCGGTGACGGTCGCCTTGATGCGGGCCGCCCGCAGGTCCTGCTGGACCTCGTCGGTGACGATGGCCAGATACTCGTCACGCTTCGGTGCCCGCTCGGCCACCAGCCGGACGATCTCGTCGTACATCTTGGGGTAGAGGATCGCGAAGGCGAGGTCCTCCAGCTCCCACTTGATGGTGTTCATGCCCAGGCGGTGGGCGAGCGGCGCGTAGATCTCGAGGGTCTCGCGCGCCTTCTTCTCCTGCTTCTCGCGCTTGAGGTAGCGCATGGTGCGCATGTTGTGCAGGCGGTCGGCGAGCTTGATGACCAGGACGCGGGGGTCCTTGGCCATGGCGACGACCATCTTGCGCACGGTCTCGGCCTGGGCGGCCTCGCCGAACTTGACCTTGTCGAGCTTGGTGACGCCGTCGACGAGCAGGGTGACGACGTCGCCGAAGTCGCGGCGCAGGTCGTCCAGGCCGTACTCGGTGTCCTCGACCGTGTCGTGCAGCAGGCCCGCCATCAGCGTGGCCGGATCCATGCCCAGCTCGGCGAGGATGGTGGTCACGGCGAGGGGGTGCGTGATGTACGGGTCGCCGCTCTTGCGCTTCTGGCCGCGGTGCCAGCGCTCGGCGACCTGGTAGGCCTTCTCGATCTGGCGGAGCGTCGCCGTCTCGATCTTCGGGTCGTTGCTGCGGACTATGCGCAGCAGTGGCTCCAGCACCGGGTTGTACGGGTTCGCGCGCTGCACGCCGAGCCGGGCCAGACGGGCGCGGACGCGGTTGGAGGAGCCGGTGCGGGCCGGCTGGCCGGCGGCCTGGCGCACGGCGGGCGGGGCCGGCTTGGGGCGCGACTGCTCGGCGGGCTTGTCGACGGGCGCCGACTGGGCGTGCTCGACCGGCCCGCGGGTGTCGTTCTTCGCGTGGGGCGCGTTCGGCGCGGGCTTGGCCGCGGCCGCCGAGGCGGACTCGGGCTTGGCGGCGGTCAGGTGCTGGGCCTCGTCTGGCAAGAGGGCTCCTCGTGCGCGATCCGGGTCCCCCGGTCAGGCTCCGGAGACCCCATGGTAGCGATCCTGGGCCCGAGGATCGCCTTCAGGCCAATGTGAGGACCGTCTACCCCGGAAACGCATGAGGCGGGCACCGGATTCCTCCGGGCCCGCCTCAGCGGTGTCGTGCCGGTGCCCACCGGGCTGCCGTGGGCCTTCTAGACCGTGAGCAGAGCCTCCAGCGGGGCTCCGTTCAGAGCCGGTTCCAGGCGGTCGCGGCCGTTCAGGAAGCCGAGCTCCATGAGGACGGCGAGACCCGCGACCTCTGCGCCGGCCCGGCGGATGAGCTGGACCGAGGCCTCGGCGGTGCCGCCGGTGGCGAGGACGTCGTCGATGATCAGGACGCGGTCCTCGGCGGTCAGGTCCTCGGCGTGCACCTCGATCTCCGCCGAACCATACTCCAGGTCGTAGGCCTGGCCGAGGGTGGCTCCGGGGAGCTTGCCCGCCTTGCGTACGGGGATGAAGCCGAGTCCCGCGCGGACGGCGACCGGGGCGCCGAGGATGAAGCCGCGGGCCTCCAGACCGACGATTTTGGTGGCGCCGCTGCGCTCGGCGATCTCGGCGAGGGCGTCGGTGAGCGCGGTGAACGCCGCCGGATCCGCCAGGAGCGGGGTGATGTCCTTGAACATCACGCCCGGCTCCGGGTAGTCGGCCACATCCCTGATGCGGCTGAGCAGCAGCTCCTTGATGTCGGTCATCGGCGCTTCCCCGAGGGACGGCCGCGGCCCCGGCTGCGGGACGCTGGCTGGTTGCGCGGACCGACGACCGCGGGTGCGGCGTCCTCGGGCTCGTTCGTGTACGACTCGTCGTCGCCCTGGACCTGGGTCTCGCCCTTGGCGGCGGCCTGGGCCCGCTTGGCCAGGACGCGCTTCCGCAGGGCCTTCATCTGCGGCTCACGCTCCTTGAGGTCGGCGACGAGCGGCGTGGCGATGAAGATCGAGGAGTAGGCACCGGCGGCGAGGCCGACGAACAGCGACAGCGAGATGTCGTTGAGCATGCCGGCGCCGAGCACACCACCACCGATGAACAGCAGGCCCGCCACCGGCAGCAGCGCGACCACCGTGGTGTTGATGGAGCGGACCAGGGTGCTGTTGATCGAGCGGTTGGCGATGTCGCTGTAGGTCCAGCGGGTCTGCTTGGTGATGTCCTTCGTCTGTTCCTTGAGGCTGTCGAAGACCACGACCGTGTCGTAGAGCGAGTAGCCGAGGATGGTCAGCAGACCGATCACCGTGCCCGGCGTGACCTCGAAGCCGACGAGGGCGTAGATGCCCACCGTGATGGTGATGTCGTGGATCAGTGCGACGAACGCGGCGAGTGCCATGCGCCACTCGAAGGCGATCGCCAGGTAGATCACCACAAGGATCAGGAAGATGCCGAGGCCCTGCCAGGCCTTGCTGGCGATTTGGTCGCCCCAGCTGGGACCGACCAGTTCGGCGTTGATCTGCTCCGAGTCGATCTTGAGGTCGTCGGAGAGCTTGTCCTTGATCTTGTCGGCCGCACCGGTGTCGATGCCGGCGACCTGGATGCGCAGGCTGCCGTCGCCGAGCTTCTGGACGATCGCGTCGTGGCCGGAGGCCTCTTCGGCGTACTCCTCCGCCTGGGACACCGAGGCGCTGGTGTTCTTCGGGGTGTTGAAGACGGCGCCGCCCTGGAACTCGATGCCCATGTTCAGGCCGCGGACCGTCAGGCCGACGATGGCCGTGATGGTGATCAGGATCGACAGGCCGTACCAGATCTTGCGGTTCTTGACGAAGTCGTAGCCGATTTCGCCGCGGTGCAACCGGGCGCCGAGGTTGCCGAGCTTCGACATCTCACGCCTCCTTCGTCTCGACGGGGGCGGAGGGACGGCGGGTGCGGCGCAGCGGCGGCTGGGCACCCAGGCTCTTCGGGTCGAGGCCGGACCACTTGTGGCCGCCTGCGAAGAAGGGGCGGCGGGCCATCAGCGTCAGCAGCGGCTTGGTGAAGAGGAACACGACGACGACGTCGAGCACGGTGGTCAGGCCGAGCGTGAACGCGAAGCCCTGGACCTTGCCGACCGTGACGATGAAGAGCACCGCGGCGGCGAGGAACGACACGAAGTCGGAGACCAGGATGGTGCGCCGGGCGCGCGGCCAGGCCCGCTCGACGGCGGGGCGCAGCGAGCGGCCCTCCCGGATCTCGTCGCGGACGCGTTCGAAGTACACGATGAACGAGTCCGCCGTGATGCCGATGGCGACGATGGCTCCGCACACGGCCGGCAGGTTCAGCGCGAAGCCGATCGTCGGGCCGAGCAGCGCCATGATCGTGTAGGTCAGGGCGGCGGAGACCAGCAGCGAGAGGATCGCGATGAACGCCAGGCCGCGGTAGTAGACCAGCAGGTAGATGACGACGAGCGCGAGACCGATCGCGCCGGCGATCAGACCGGCTCGCAGCTGGTCACTGCCGAGCGCGGCGGTGACGGTGGAAACGCTGTCCTCCCGGAAGCTCAGCGGCAGCGCACCGTACGACAGCATGTTGGCCAGCTCCTGGGCGGACTGCTGCGTGAAGTTGCCCGAGATCTCCGCGTTGCCGCCGGTCAGGGCCTGGCGGACGTACGGGTCGGAGACCACGTCACCGTCCAGGACGATCGCGAACTGGTTCTGCGGGGACTGGTTCTGCGCCAGCTTGCCGGTGATGGCGGCGAACTTCTTGGCACCACCGCCCGTGAAGTCCATCTGGACCGTCCAGCCCGCACCGCTCTGGGTGTTCAGGATGGCCTGGGCCTTGTCGACGTCGGTGCCGTCGACCTCGGCGGGGCCGAGGATGTACTTCTGCCACTGGCCCTGCGAGTTCTGGCCGCAGGCGAGGGTCGACTCGGAGGCCTTGACGCCGTCGCCGACCGTGCCGCGGGTCTTCTCGTCGGTGCAGTCGAGCTGGGCGTACCGCTCCTGGAGCTTGCTCGGGTCGTCGCTGGAGGCGCCGCCGGTCGCGGACGGGGAGGGGCTGGCCTTCGCCTTGTCCGAGGCGCTCGCGGACGGTGTCGCGTCGGCCTTCAGCGCGTCCGTGACGGCGCGGCCCTGCGTGGTGGGGCTCGCGGACGGGGATGCCGAGTTCTTGTCGGTGGCCTCGGGCTTGTCACTGGCCTTGCCCGACGGCTCGCCCGAGGGGCTGCCGGTGGGGCTCGGCGAGGGGCTGGCCGTGCCGTTGCCGCCGGAGACCTCGGTGGCGAGGACCGGGCGGAAGTAGAGCTTGGCGGTGGTACCGACCTGCTTGCGGGCCTGCTCGGAGTTCGTCCCCTTGGGGATGTTGACAATGATGTTGTCGCGGCCCTGCGTCTGGACCTCTGCCTCCTGAACGCCCAGACCATTGACACGGCGCTCCATGATGGAGACGGCGGTGTCCATGTTGGTCTTGTTGATCGCCGCCTCGTTGCCGGCCTCGGGAACCGCCTCGAGCGTGATGCTCGTACCGCCGGCCAGGTCGATGCCGAGACGCGGGGTGGTGTGCCCCGAGGCGAACATTCCGCCGGTGAGCGCCGCGATGGCGATCAGGATCAGGGCCAGCGAGCGCCCCGGCTTGCTCTGGGCGCTCGCGTTCCGGCCCTTTTTAGGTGTGGCCACCTTCTCGTACTCCCTCTCGGGCCGCCTCGCTCCGGATCGGCGGACGGGCGGCCATGACTAATGTCGGGATTCCGTGCGAGCTGGGCGTGTCCCGGGGTGCGCGGGACGAGCCCGCGCACCCCGGGACACGACTACTTCGCCTCGGAGTCGCCGTCGGTCTTCTTCGGCTCTTCGTCCGCCTTCGCCTCGCCGGCCGGGGCGTCGTCGGCGGGCTCGTCGCCCGCGTCCTTCTTGCCGAGGTCGACGGCCTTGTCGTCAGCGGGGCGTCGGCGGCGGAGTCGCCGGTCTCGGTGAGGGAGGAGGCGTCGTCCGGGACGATGTCGGCGTCGGACTTCAGGTCGTGCTCGATGCCGTGGACGATGCGGTTGTACTCGTCGTCGGTGAGGACGGCACCGATGGCGTTCTTGGCGAAAAGGAGCTCGACGCCGGGGCCGGCGTCGACGAGGACGGTGTCCTCGTTGACCTCCTTGACCGTGGCGTACATGCCCCGATGGTGCGGACACCGCTGCCGGGCTGCATTTGGTTCCGCATCTCCACGGCCTGCTGCTGCTTCTTCTTGGCCGACCGGGTCATCAGGAACATGGCCCCGATGAGCACGATGAACGGGAGGAGGGTCAGGAGACTCACGGGTCGGTACTTCCTTCACACGACCGCGCTGTGAGCGGCCAGATGGTTGGGGGTCTGTACACCGCCGACAAAGGCGGCATCGGCGGAGTCTAAGCGAGTCCGCGCGCATGGAACAACGCTCAGCATGGCACCGGGGTTCCTGCTCCGGCCACTGGCCTCGCCGTCCCCGGAGGTGTGACGGCGACGTCAGGCCCCGAACAGGTCCTGTTGTCCGTTTCCCGCGCTCTGGGAGCGGGGCGGGGTGAGGCCGAGATGCGCCCATGCGGCAGGGGTGGCGACCCGGCCGCGCGGGGTGCGGGCGAGCAGTCCCTCCCTCACCAGGAAGGGCTCGGCGACTTCTTCCACGGTCTCACGTTCCTCCCCCACCGCGACGGCGAGCGTGGACAGGCCGACCGGGCCGCCGCTGAACAGCTTGAGCAGGGCTTCGAGCACGGCCCGGTCGAGGCGGTCGAGGCCGCGCTCGTCCACCTCGTAGACGGCGAGGGCGGCGGCCGCGATGTCCCTGGTGATCAGCCCGTCGGCCTTGACCTGGGCGTAGTCCCGGACGCGGCGGAGCAGGCGGTTGGCGATGCGGGGTGTGCCGCGGGAGCGGCCGGCGATCTCGGCGGCGCCGTCCGCGTCGATCTCGACCTCGAGGAGGTTCGCCGAGCGGTGGATGACCCGCTCCAGTTCGGCCGGTTCGTAGAACTCCATGTGGGCGGTGAAGCCGAAGCGGTCGCGCAGCGGGGGCGGCAGCAGACCCGCGCGCGTGGTGGCGCCGACCAGGGTGAACGGGGGCAGCTCCAGCGGGATGGCGGTGGCTCCGGGGCCTTTGCCGACGATGACGTCGACGCGGAAGTCCTCCATCGCCATGTACAGCATCTCCTCGGCGGGCCGGGACATGCGATGGATCTCGTCGAGGAAGAGGACCTCTCCCTCCTGGAGGGAGGAGAGGATCGCGGCGAGGTCGCCGGCGTGCTGGATGGCGGGGCCCGAGGTGATGCGGATGGGGGCGCCCATCTCGGCCGCGATGATCATCGACAGGGTGGTCTTGCCGAGGCCGGGGGCGCCGGAGAGCAGCACGTGGTCGGCGGTGGCGCCCCGCGCGCGTGCGGCGCGCAGGACGAGGTCGAGCTGCTCGCGGACCTTTTCCTGGCCGATGAACTCGTCCAGGTCCTTGGGGCGCAGGGCGGCCTCGACGGCCTGGTCCTCACGGTCGGCGACGGAGTCCACCAGCCGCTCGGCGGCCGGGGTGTCGGTCGTGTCGTCCCAGTTCATGTGGTGTGCCTCGGGGGTGGGGGTTCAGCGGGCGCGGTTCAGTGTCTGGAGGGCCGCCTTGAGCAGCTGCCCGACCTGCGGCGTGCCCTGGGCGGCCTCGGCCTGCGGGGCCACGGCGGTCACCGCCTCGTCGGCCTCCCGGGTCGCGTACCCGAGGCCGATCAGGGCGGCGTGCAGCTGGTCGCGCCAGCCGGTGCTGACGGGTGCGCCGACGGCGGGCGCGCCGAGCGGCTCGCCGAGGCGGTCCTTCAGCTCCAGGAGGAGCTTCTGGGCGCCCTTCTTGCCGATGCCGGGGACGGCGGTGAGCGCCTTCTCGTCGCCGGTCGCGACGGCCCGCCGCAGCGCGTCCGGGGTGTGCACGGCCAGCATGGCCTGGGCGAGTCGCGGGCCTACTCCGCTCGCCGTCTGGAGCAGTTCGAAGACCTGTCGCTCGTCGTCGTCCGCGAAACCGTACAGGGTCAGCGAGTCCTCCCGTACGACGAGGGAGGTGTGCAGCTTGGCGGCCTGACCCATCCGGAGTGTGGACAGCGTGTTCGGCGTGCACTGCACGGCCATGCCGACGCCGCCGACCTCGACGACCGCGGCGTCGGGGGCGAGCGCGGCGACCGTGCCGCTGACGAAGGCGATCATGCCGTACGGCCTTTCGATGTGTGCAGGGCGACGGCCTGCTGGAGTCGGTTCTGGGCGGGGGCGCGCCAGATGTGGCAGATGGCGAGGGCGAGGGCGTCGGCCGCGTCGGCGGGCTTGGGCGGTGCGCTGAGCCGCAGCAGGCGGGTGACCATGGCGCCGACCTGGGCCTTGTCGGCCCGGCCGCTGCCGGTGACGGCGGCCTTGACCTCACTGGGTGTGTGCAGTGCCACGGGGATCCCGCGGCGGGCGGCGCAGAGCATGGCGACGGCGCTGGCCTGGGCGGTGCCCATCACCGTACGGACGTTGTGCTGGCTGAAGACGCGCTCGACGGCGACGCATTCCGGCCGGTGCTCGTCCAGCCATTGTTCGACGCCCTGCTCGATGGCGACGAGGCGGTGGCCGAGGTCCGCGTCGGCGGGCGTGCGGACGACGCCGACGCCGATCATCGTGAGCGGCCGCCCGGCGACGCCCTCGACCACGCCGACACCGCACCGGGTCAGTCCCGGGTCCACCCCCAGCACGCGCACGCGCCCTCCCTTTTGTGCGGCTGAACCGCCGCCGCTGTCGCGGACCTGGCTGAGCACCGTCGTGGTTCCTCAATTGATGGTCGCGGTCCGTGGACGGTGATCTTGACCAAGCCAGGCTATCTGCTACCACCGACAACGACAGCGGGCCGGAAGACTCATGTCCCCCGGCCCGCCGAGATCGCGGCATTCGCGGCAGCGTTACGCGTCGACCTTCTCCATGACCTCGTCGCTGACGTCGAAGTTGGCGAAGACGTTCTGCACGTCGTCGCTGTCCTCGAGCGCGTCGATCAGCTTGAAGATCTTCTTGGCGCCCTCCTCGTCCAGTTCGACCTGCATGGTCGGGACGAAGTTGGCGTCGGCGGAGTCGTAGTCGATGCCGGCGTCCTGGAGGGCGGTGCGGACCGCGACCAGGTCGGTGGCCTCGCTGAGGACCTCGAAGTTCTCACCGAGGTCGTTGACCTCCTCGGCGCCCGCGTCGAGCACGGCGGTCAGCACGTCGTCCTCGGTGAGCTCGCCCTTGGGGACGATCACGACGCCCTTGCGGTTGAACAGGTACGACACCGAGCCCGGGTCGGCCATGGAGCCGCCGTTGCGGGTCATGGCGACGCGGACCTCGGAGGCGGCGCGGTTGCGGTTGTCGGTGAGGCACTCGATGAGCACCGCGACACCGTTGGGGCCGTAGCCCTCGTACATGATCGTCTCGTAGTCGGCGCCGCCGGCCTCCAGGCCCGCGCCGCGCTTGACCGCAGAGTCGATGTTCTTGTTGGGGACCGACGACTTCTTGGCCTTCTGGATGGCGTCGTAGAGCGTCGGGTTGCCCTCGGGGTCGGCGCCGCCCATCCGGGCCGCCACCTCGATGTTCTTGATCAGCTTCGCGAAGAGCTTGCCGCGCTTGGCATCGATGACGGCCTTCTTGTGCTTCGTCGTGGCCCATTTAGAGTGGCCGGACATCTGCCTGTCTCCTTCGCGTAACCCATCTCAGCAACGAACGCAGGAATCCTACAAGGACTCGGCTGCCCGGTTCTCGCGCACCATGTCGACGAACAGGGCGTGCACGCGGTGGTCGCCGGTCAGTTCCGGGTGGAACGAGGTGGCCAGGGCGTTGCCCTGGCGGACCGCGACGATGTGGCCGTCGTGCTCGGCGAGCACCTCGGCCCCGGCACCGACGGACTCCACCCAGGGGGCGCGGATGAAGACGCCTTCGACGGGGTCGCCTTGGACGCCCTTGAGGTCGACGGCCGCCTCGAAGGACTCGTTCTGGCGGCCGAAGGCGTTGCGGCGCACGATCATGTCGATGCCGCCGATGGTCTCCTGGCCCGAGCGCGGGTCGAGGATCTTGTCGGCGAGCATGATCATGCCGGCGCAGGTGCCGTAGACGGGCATGCCGTCCCGCACGCGTGCGCGGAGGGGTTCCATCACTCCGAACAGGACGGCCAGCTTGGAGATGGTGGTGGACTCGCCGCCCGGGATGACCAGGCCGTCCACCTCGGCGAGCTCTTCGGGGCGCCGCACCGGCCTGGCCACGGCATCGGCCGCGGCCAGGGCGACGAGGTGCTCCCGGACGTCGCCCTGGAGGGCCAGGACGCCGATCACAGGTGCTTCGGTCATGTCTCTGATGTGCCTTACCAGCCGCGGTTGGCGTAGCGCTCGGTCTCGGGGAGGGTGTCGCAGTTGATGCCGACCATGGCCTCGCCGAGGTTGCGGGACGCGTCGGCGATGATCTTCGGGTCGTCGTAGAAGGTGGTGGCCTTCACGATGGCGGCGGCGCGCTTGGCCGGGTCGCCGGACTTGAAGATGCCGGAGCCGACGAAGACGCCCTCGGCGCCGAGCTGACGCATCAGGGCCGCGTCGGCCGGGGTGGCGACGCCGCCGGCGGAGAACAGCACGACCGGGAGCTTGCCGAGCTCGGCGACCTCCTTGACCAGCTCGTACGGGGCGCGCAGCTCCTTGGCGGCGGCGTACAGCTCGTGGTTGTCGAAGCCGCGCAGCTTGGCGATCTCGTTCTTGATCTGGCGCAGGTGGCGGACGGCCTCGACGACGTTGCCGGTGCCGGCCTCGCCCTTGGAGCGGATCATCGCGGCGCCCTCGGCGATGCGGCGCAGGGCCTCGCCCAGGTTGGTGGCACCGCAGACGAACGGCGTGGTGAAGGCCCACTTGTCGGAGTGGTTGACCTCGTCGGCCGGGGTGAGGACCTCGGACTCGTCGATGTAGTCGACGCCGAGGGACTGCAGCACCTGGGCCTCGACGAAGTGGCCGATCCGGGACTTGGCCATCACCGGGATGGAGACCGCGTCGATGATGCCTTCGATCATGTCCGGGTCGGACATGCGGGCCACGCCGCCGTCCTTGCGGATGTCGGCCGGGACCCGCTCCAGCGCCATCACGGCGACGGCGCCCGCGTCCTCGGCGATCTTCGCCTGCTCCGGCGTGACGACGTCCATGATGACGCCGCCCTTGAGCTGCTCGGCCATGCCGCGCTTCACACGGGCGGTGCCGGTCTCGGGAGCCTGGGTTTCGGAGATGGACACGGGTGACCTCGCTGGGTGAAAGAGGGTTACTGCAAGCACCGAGGAAACGTGAGGGGACCAGGCCACAGCAAGGGCCAATGGGAAGCCGGTGGATTTTTTTGCCGAGCGTCGCGAGATCGATCGGCCGGATGTCAGAGCGGGCGGGCCGAAGAGAGCAGGGACAGGCCTGCCCCGATCTCCCTGCTCGTCAGCTCGGGCGACGACCTCAGGAGCTTTTCCTTGAGTGGTTCGCGCACCAGCACCCGGTCCCGGATGTCCGGCAGCCTCTCCCCTCCGTAGAGCACGGCCGAGTCCCAGTCGTCGGGGTCACTCACCCCCGCCGATCGACGATCACGGCGCGGGTCGGCGTCGGAAGTCCCGTCGCCGCCGCGAGGACGGCTGCCTCGACCGTGTCGGCCTCCTCCGGTGTGAGGCCGTCCAGCCAGAGCGTCTGGATCTCGCAACCGAGTGGGTCGTACGAGTAGGAGTCGACTACGTCGGTATCCGCGGAGAACCACCATTGCATCGTGATCGACGAGATGCGCAGGCCCAAGAGGTGGCCCAGCTCTTCCGGGCGCATGAGGACCTGGTCCCCCTCGACGTCGAGCACCACGGCCGCGTCTCTCACCGGGTGCACGAGCCCGATGCCGTGTACCTCGACGAGCCGCACCTGTTCGGCGAAGACCGACGTGGCCCCCGATTCCCGGTACCAGCGGATGGATCCGTCAGCCATGGCTCACAGCTCGGCAGCGTGAAGATGTGCACATGCTCGCCTCCCGAATCGTACTGCCTGCTCGATGGCCGGCCGGAATCCGTTTCCGGCCCGGCGCACTCGACGACGGAGGGGCCCGACCGCAAGCTGACGGACCCCTCACGCGCGCGGCTAATCACCGATGAAGAGCAGGTAGCCCGAGCGGCGGATCGCCTCGTGGGCCTCCTCGATGACACGCCTCATCACAGGAGTCTTCTCCTCCTCTCGCAGCTCTTCGAGCTCGACCACAAGGCGCTCCAACTGGGGGGTGTTGAACATCGTCAGGTCGTACGGTGAGACGCCCCGCCGCAGGCTGTTCTCCGGCGCTCGCGCGCACAGCAAGAGGAACGAATCCTCGACATCGTCACCGAACTCCTCGACGACATCCTGCGCACGGTTCAGTCTCCGCATTCCCAGACCCATGCCGGTTCGCCTCTCCTGTTTCAGGGTGTCAGGCCCCCGAGCGTGAGGTCGGAGTGCACGGCCGGGTCAGCAGGTCGGTCTAGGCGGCCCGGTCCGCCAGGGCCGACGGAGGTTCGTCGTCCATTTCGAAGGCCATGGGGAAGGGCGCGTGGCCGGCCAGGCGGAACCAGCGCACCTTGCGGTGCCGGCGCAGGGCCCGGGCCGCCCGTACGGCGTCGTTGTGGAAGCGCCGGGCCATCGGGACCCTGCGGACGGCCTCGGTGAGCTCCCGGGCCGCCTCCTCTCCCCCGGGCACCTCGCGTACCGCCTCCACCTGCGCGGACTCGGCGAACACGGCGCGCAGGGCCTGGCTCAGTTCGCTCTCGGAGACCTCACGCTGCTCCTCCTCCGCCTGCCGGGCGGCGTGAGCGGCCTCGTACAGGACGATCGAGGCGGCCGGGTCGAGCACCCCTGAGGTGGCCAGTTCCTGGGTGACGGAGGCGCGGCGGAGCAGCTGTGCGTCGAGAGCGGCGCGCGCGGCGTCGATGCGGGCGTGCAGCCGGTCCAGCCGCCCGGCCGTCCAGCTCAGGTACAGGCCGATCACCACGAGGGCGACGAGGATCCAGATGAGGGTTGCGGTCACGGGCCAGAGGCTACCGGGGCGCTCCGCTGGGTCAGCCGGGTGTCATGCCAAGGGTGGTCGTGACGGCGCTCCGGGCGCTCCCGGGGCTGCCGCCCCCAGCCCTCCGCCTTCGGCCTGGACGGCCTCGTCCTCAAGCGCCGGACGGGCTGAGTGCACGCCCCGTCGGCCGGAAGGCCGCGGTGGTGCGTGCCGCCCCCGTCGCCCTCAGTCCCGGGCCAGCCCCAGCCTCCCCCACAGCCCCGTCGTCCGCTCGTCCTCGGCGACCGCCGCCGCTCCCGCCGTCACCGTCTCGTACACGGACAGGATGTCCGCGCCGACGGTCGACCAGTCGAAGCGCCGGACGTGGGCGCTGCCCCGCGCGCGCAGTCCCGCGCGGCGCGCCGGGTCCGCCAGGAGCCGTACGGCCGCGTCGGCCAGGGCGTCGGCGTCCTCGTTGGGGAACAGTTCGCCGGCCTCGCCCCGGTCCAGGACCTGCGCGAAGGCGTCCAGGTCGGAGGCGAGGACGGGGGCACCGGCGGACATGGCCTCGACCAGGATGATGCCGAAGCTCTCGCCGCCGGTGTTGGGCGCGACGTACAGGTCGACACTGCGCAGGAAACGGGCCTTGTCCTCGTCGCTGACCATGCCGAGGAACTCGACGCGGGAACGCAGCTCGGCCGGGAGCGTCTCCACGGCCTCCTTCTCGTCGCCGCGCCCGGCGACCAGCAGCCGGGTCTGCGGCCGGGCGGCGAGGATCTTCGGCAGGGCCTTCATCAGCACCGGCAGGCCCTTGCGGGGCTCGTCGATACGCCCTATGAAGCCGATGGTGTCGCCCTGCCACTCGGTTTTGGGCTCGGCCTCGGCGAAGAAGTCGACGTCGACGCCGTTCGGGATCACCACCGCGTCCCCGCCGAGGTGCTCCACGAGCGTGCGGCGGGCGTACTCGCTCACCGCGATCCGTGCGCTGATCTTCTCCAGGGCGGCCTGGAGGATCGCGTACGCGGCGATCATGGCCCGGGAGCGCGGGTTGGAGGTGTGAAACGTCGCCACGATCGGGCCCTGGGCCGCCCAGCAGGTCAGCAGGCCCAGCGACGGCGAGGTCGGCTCGTGGATGTGGATCACGTCGAAGGCGCCGTCGTGCAGCCAGCGGCGTACCCGGGCGGCGCTCAGGAAGCCGAAGTTGAGCCGGGCCACCGAGCCGTTGTACGGCACCGGCACCGCGCGCCCGGCCGAGACGACGTATGGCGGCAGCGGGGTGTCGTCGTCGGCCGGGGCGAGGACGGACACCTCGTGGCCGAGGCGGATGAAGTACTCGGCCAGGTCTCGGATGTGGAACTGGACGCCGCCCGGTACGTCCCAGGAGTACGGGCAGACGATGCCGATCCTCACGGGGTCCCCTTCGCAGGGTCGAGGTCCGCGAGCCACAAGCGCTGCAGCATGTGCCAGTCCTCCGGATGGTCGGCGATCCCCGTGGCGAAGGCGTCGGCCAGCGCCTGTGTCATGACAGACGTCTTCTCGGCACGCGTGCCTGACTCGGGCACCTCCACCGGCGGGTGGACGCGGCCCCGCATCACGGGCGAGTCGTCGTACCAGAGCGTGACGGGCAGCAGCAGGGCGCCGGTCTGCTGGGCGAGCAGGGCGGGTCCGGCCGGCATGCGGGCCGTGTCGCCGAAGAAGTCGACCTCGACGCCGGAGGCGGACAGGTCACGGTCGGCGACCAGGCAGACCAGGCCGCCGTCGCGCAGCCGCCTCGCCAGGGTGCCGAAGGCGGTGCCGCCGCTGTGCGGCAGGACCTCCATGCCCAGGCCCTCGCGGTAGGCGACGAAGCGGTCGTACAGCGTCTCGGGCTTCAGGCGCTCGGCGACCGTCGTGAACGGAATGCGCAGCTCGGTGGTGACCCAGGCGCCGGCCAGGTCCCAGTTGGCCAGGTGCGGGAGGGCGAGTATGACGCCCTTGCCCGCGGCCATGCCCTCGGTGAGGTGGTGCAGGTCCTTGGGGTCGAAGCCGCCCCTGATGCGCTCCTCGCTCCACGCGGGGAGCCGGAAGGACTCCATCCAGTAGCGCAGGTAGGACCGCATGCCGGCGCGGGAGAGCTCGGCGAGGCGCTCGGGGCTCGCGTCGGGCACCACGCGCGCGTAGTTGCTCTCCAGGCGTCGCACGCCCTTGCCGCGCTGCTTCCAGGCGAGGTCGGCGATGGTCTGTCCGAGCCGTGCGGCGACCGGCTCGGGGAGCTTCTTGACCGTGCCCCAGCCGAGGCCGTACAGCGCGTCCGTCAGCCGGTCCTGGGTGCTCACGTGGCCGCCTCGCTCCCGTGAGAGGCGTTCTGCTGCTTGCCCTCATTGTCCTGCGCGGCCGCCGCCTCCTCGGCCTCGGCCTCGGCGGACTCCCGGCGGACCGTGACGACCCGCTGGATCAGCGTGACGAGGCTGCCGACGGCGACGATCCACAGGGCGACCGGCAGCAGGTACTGGATGCCCGGGACACCGAACGCGTGCAGACCCGCGAGCCCGGCCGCGACCAGCGAGATCACCAGCCGCTCGGCCCGCTCGACCAGCCCGTTGACGGCCACCGGCAGTCCGATCGACTCGCCGCGGGCCTTGGTGTACGACACCACTTGGCCGCTGGCCAGGCAGAAGATCGAGACGGCGCACAGGACGAGGTCGTCGCCACCACCGGCGTACCAGAGGATGAAGCCACCGAAGATCGCGCCGTCGGCGACCCGGTCGAGCGTGGAGTCCAGGAAGGCGCCCCAGCGGCTGGAGCGGCCGAGCTGGCGGGCCATGTTGCCGTCGACGAGGTCGGAGAAGACGAACAGCGTGATCACGACCGTGCCCCAGAAGAACTCGCCCATGGGGTAGAAGACCAGCGCGCCCGCGACCACACCGGCGGTGCCGATGAGCGTGACGGTGTCGGGGCTGACGCCCCGCCGGATCAGAAACGCGGCGAACGGTGTGAGGACACGCGTGAAGAATGCACGCGCGTACTTGTTCAGCATGGCCTTCCCGAGGGTCGGTGTCGCCGTCTGGCCCCTGCTGGCCACCGGCTGGCCCATCGTAGCCACGCGCGCGTGCGGGCGAGGGGTGGGCACCCTGACCCCTTCGGTTGAACCGTCAAGCGGCTGGTGGGAGGCGCGATCACGTCGTTCGTATGGACGCACCGTGACGGGAGTGGGAAGGTCGAATAACCGCGGGCGTCGCCGGAGCCGCACCGCACGCGGATCCCGCGTGTCCGCGCCCACAGTGACCTCACCGTGCACGGGAGGCAGGATCATGGGCGACAAGGCACAGACACACCCTGGGGCCGCCGGCAGGGCACAGGCGGCCGACCACCCCCAGTCCGTACGGAATGTGGTGCTGGTCGGCCACTCCGGATCGGGCAAGACCACCCTGGTGGAAGCCCTCGCGCTCACAGCGGGGGCGGTGAACCGGGCGGGCCGCGTGGAGGACGGCGGCACCGTCTCCGACTACGACGAGATCGAGCACCGGCAGCAGCGCTCGGTACAGCTCTCCCTGGTGCCCGTCGAGTGGGACGGCATCAAGGTCAACCTCCTCGACACCCCGGGATACGCCGACTTCGTCGGTGAACTCAGGGCCGGTCTGCGAGCCGCGGACGCGGCCCTCTTCGTCGTCTCGGCCTCGGACGGCGTGGACGGCTCGACCCGCATGGTGTGGGAGGAGTGCGCGGCGGTCGGCATGCCCCGGGCCATCGTCGTCACGCACCTGGAGGCGGCGCGCGCCGACTTCGAGGAGATGACACGGATCTGCGCGGAGGCCTTCGGCGCGGACGACCCCGACGCGGTCCTGCCGCTCTACCTGCCGTTGCACGGCCCCCAGGCGCCCGACGGGCACGCGCCCGTGACCGGCCTGATCGGGCTGCTGTCGCAGAAGCTGTTCGACTACTCGACCGGCGAGCGCAAGGAGTCCGAGCCGGGCGAGGACCAGCTGCCGCTGATCGAGGAGGCCCGCAACCGGCTGATCGAGGGATCATCTCGGAGAGCGAGGACGAGACTCTCATGGACCGCTACCTCGGCGGGAACCGGTCGACGTCACGACGCTGATCGAGGACCTGGAGCGGGCCGTCGCACGCGGTGTCTTCTTCCCCGTCCTGGCTGCGGCCCCCGCGGCCGACGGCGCCCGGCAGGGACTCGGCACGGTGGAGCTGCTGGAGCTCGTGACGCGCGGCTTCCCCACCCCGCTGGAGCACGAGACGGTGCGGGTGACCACCATCGACGGCAAGCCGCGTGAACTCAAGCCGTGCGACCCGGACGCGCCCCTGGTCGCGGAGGTCGTGAAGACGTCCTCCGACCCGTACGTCGGCCGGCTGTCCCTGATCCGCTTGTTCTCGGGCACCCTGCGAGCCGATCAGACGGTCCACGTCTCCGGGCACGGGCTGGCCGACCGCGGGCACGAGGACCACGACGTCGACGAGCGGATCGGCGCCCTGTCCACGCCGTTCGGCAAACAGCAGCGCCCGGTGTCGCACGTCATCGCGGGCGACCTCGCGTGCGTGGCCAAGCTGGGCCGCGCCGAGACCGGCGACACGCTGTCCGCCAAGGACGACCCGCTGCTCATGGAGCCGTGGCAGATGCCCGACCCGCTGCTGCCGCTGGCCATCCAGGCGCACAGCAAACCCGACGAGGACAAGCTGTCGCAGGGCCTGGCCCGGCTGGTGGCCGAGGACCCGACGATGCGGCTCGAACAGAACCAGGACACCCACCAGGTCGTTCTGTGGTGCCTGGGCGAGGCGCACGCGGACGTCGCCCTGGAGCGGCTGCGCAGCCGGTACGGCGTCCAGGTCGACGTCGTGCCGCACAAGGTCTCCCTGCGCGAGACCTTCGCGGACAAGTCCGCCGGGCGCGGTCGGCACGTCAAACAGTCCGGAGGACACGGCCAGTTCGCCATCTGCGAGATCGAGGTCGAGCCGCTGCCGGGCGGCTCCGGCATCGAGTTCGTGGACAAGGTCGTCGGCGGCGCGGTGCCCGGCAGTTCATCCCGTCGGTGGAGAAGGGCGTACGGGCCCAGGCCGCCAAGGGCGTCGCCGCCGGGCATCCGCTCATCGACGTCCGCGTGACGCTGCTCGACGGCAAGGCGCACTCGGTGGACTCCTCCGACGCCGCGTTCCAGACGGCCGGCGCGCTCGCGCTCCGGGAGGCCGCGGCGGACGCGAGGATCCATCTGCTGGAGCCGGTGGCCGAGGTGTCCGTGCTGATCGGCGACGACTTCGTGGGCGCCGTGATGAGCGACCTGTCCGGACGCCGCGGCCGGGTGCTGGGCACCGAGCAGACGCCCGGCGGGCGCACCCTGATCCGGGCCGAGGTGCCCGAGATCGAGATCGGCCGCTACGCGATCGACCTGCGGTCGATGTCGCACGGCACGGCACGCTTCAGCCGCCGGTACGCGCGGCACGAACCGATGCCGCCGCAGGTCGCGGACCGGGTGCGCGAAGAGGCGCGCCAGGCCTCGTAGTCGGCGCCGGGCGCCTCCAAGTGCCCTGATGAGTACTCCCTCCGCCTCGGCGGGCGGCTTGCAGGGCCGCCCGCCGACGGATGTCGGTGCCTGCCGATACGCTGATGACCTGATCAACAGGTGTGCGGAGCGCGGAAGTCGGGAAGGCCGCAATGCAGGTGCGGCAGCGATGGGGCGGCAGTGACGGACGGATTCGACTTCAGTCCAGGGGCCCAGGTGCCCTTGGCGGGTGCGGCTGGCCAGACGGCGGCGACCTACGCACTGGCCGCCGCGGCCTACCGGGACGACGAGGTCACCAAGATCCTGAAGGCGGACAACGAGTGGCACCAGTCGAAGGTGACACCGCCGCGTCCCTGGGCGAAGATCTTCCGCCCCTGTTCGGGGAGGCCTTCTCCCGCGCGGTCATCGACCGGATGCTGGGTGCCGGGCGCGCGCCGGTCATCCAGTCCTTCGGCATCGAGCCCCAGGTCGTCGTGGAGCACTGCCTGGCGGCCCACCGCATCCGCCGCGACCGCGACAACTGGCTCTCGGCGATCACGGTGATCTGCGGGGTGCTCTTCCTGCCGGGCTTCCTCGTGTGGCTCCTGGTGTTCACGCTGCGCACCACCATGGCCAAGCGCGAGGACAAGCGTGCCGGCGCCCTCGCCACGACGCTGCTGGTCGCGGTGGGCGCGCTCGCCGTGCTGTTCCTGATCCGCATGCCGTTCACGGGCTTCTGGGCCTGGTACGGGCGCGCGGCGATCGTCATGCCGGTCGTCGGCTGGTTCTGGGCCAAGCTGATCTGCGAGCGGACGGCCCGTGACCTGCGGGAGCGCTGGGCGGGTCTGCTGGCCGGCGGCGGTGTGGGAGCCAAGATCCCCGAGGCGGTGCCGGGCAACCCCGGCGACGCGGCCGAGCAGGTGCGCAAGGAACTGGCCCGCCTCGGCGCCGAGCAGCGCTCCAACTCGGTCTTCTACGCCGGCCCCAAGGGCATACTCGGCATGGGCACGCGGTGGGGCAGCTGGCAACTGGCCGAGGAGCTGGTCTCGGCCGAGCCGGGCAAGGAGTTCCACCCCTTCCGCAGCTGGGACGTCATCGTGGCGATCCAGGGCGGCCTGGGCATGCTGGAGCGCACGTCCATCAACACCGGCGGCTTCCCCAAGCCGTCCATCACCCACTGGATCGTGACGCCGATCGGCGAGAAGGCGACGGAGGTGTCCCGGCCGAGCGGCACGGACGTCGACGCGTACACGATCCGGACGCACGCCATACAGGACATCTGCAACAAGCAGCAGTTCGGCAGCGGCGACCGGCACTACCTCGGGTGCAGTGGACCCTCTGGGACGGCCATCTGGTGATCACCATGCTGATCACCGTGACCGTGCTGCACGACACCCTGCGCATCGAGGTCACCGGGCACGCCCTGGGACCGGTCAACCCCCTGTTCAACGACAAGCCCGCGGCCAAGGAGAAGACGGTCCAGAAGTCTTTGCGTTTCTGGGAGACCCGCACCGTGAAGCTCCCGCTGATCGACGCCGACGAGGTGGTACGGCTGGCCGCGCGCGCCCCGCTGACCTGGTACCCGCCGCTGCTGAACTGGCTCGGCGGCAAGCTGACGCTGCCCGAGCCGTTCGGTCTGCGGCACGCGTGGGCGGACCAGCCGTGGCGGCACCGGTTCATGGCGGACGACGCGCTGCGGGCTGCGACACCTGTGCTGCGTGTGGTGCATGCGGCGGCGCTGAAGGTGCTGCGGGAGAACGGGGTGGACGTGGAGAAGTTCGGGTCGCGGTCGGCGGCGCTCAGTGGGCGGTGCAGGAGGCTTCGCCGAAGAAAGCCGATGTGTACGACGCCTAGTTGTGAGGTGCCCTGTGTTGTGGCTGGGGCGGGGGTGCGCGACTCGGCGTTGCGAGGTGCCGCCTGCGCCCACCCGTGCCGCCCATGGGGGTACCTCCCAGGCCCTTAAGGCACTGGGGAGGCACGACTGCCCGCAGGCTGGGGCTAGCTGGCCGGCCAGGCCTCCGCCAGCATCTTCCTGGTGTCGGCCAGGAGCTGCGGCAGCACCCGCGTATGCCCCACCACCGGCATGAAGTTCGTGTCCCCACCCCACCGCGGGACGATGTGCTGGTGCAGGTGCGCCGCGATGCCCGCGCCGGCGACCGAGCCCTGGTTCATGCCGATGTTGAAGCCGTGCGCGCCGGAGGCCGTGCGCAGGGCCGTCATCGCCTGCTTGGTGAGTTCGCCGAGCTCGGCGGTCTCCCCCGCCGTGAGGTCGGTGTAGTCGGCGACGTGGCGGTAGGGGACGGTCATCAGGTGCCCGCCGTTGTACGGGTACAGGTTGAGCACCGCGTAGACCTGCTCACCGCGCTTGACGACCAGCCCGTCCTCGTCGGACTTGGCCGGGATCGAGCAGAAGGGGCAGCCGTCGCCCGAGCCCGGGCCGGTCGGCTTGTTCTCGCCCTGGATGTAGGCCATCCGGTGGGGCGTCCACAGACGCTGGAACGCGTCCTGCGTCCCCACTCCCAGCTGCTGCTCCGGCTCACTCGTCATGCAGTGCAGCATATGGCGTCGAGCTGGGGGACGGCAAAGGCCCCGGGGATCTCCCGGGGCCCGTGCGCCGTGTGATCAGACCTGTGCCCGCTCCTCGACGACCTTCAGGATCTTCGCGATGGCCTCGTCGAACGGGATGCCGTTCTCCTGCGAGCCGTCGCGGTAGCGGAAGGACACGGACCCGTGGGACATGTCCTCGTCGCCCGCGATGACCATGAAGGGCACCTTCTGCTTCTGGGCGTTGCGGATCTTCTTCTGCATCCGGTCCGAGGAGGAGTCCACCTCGACCCGCAGCCCCTTCTGTTTGGCCGCCGCCGCGAACTTCTCCAGGTACTCGACGTGCGCGTCGCCGATCGGGATGCCGACCGCCTGGACCGGGGCGAGCCACGCGGGAAGGCACCGGCGTAGTGCTCCAGGAGCACCGCGAAGAAGCGCTCGATGGAGCCGAACAGCGCGCGGTGGATCATGACCGGGCGGGTCTTGGAGCCGTCCGCGCCGGTGTACTCCAGGTCGAAGCGCTCCGGCAGGTTGAAGTCGAGCTGGATGGTCGACATCTGCCAGGTGCGGCCGATGGCGTCCTTGGCCTGGACGGAGATCTTCGGCCCGTAGAAGGCGGCGCCGCCCGGGTCCGGGACCAGCGGCAGACCCTGCTTCTCGGCGACCTGGCGGAGCGTCTCGGTCGCCTCCTCCCAGGCCTCGTCCGAGCCGACGAACTTCTCCGGGTCCTTGGTGGACAGCTCCAGGTAGAAGTCGGTGAGGCCGTAGTCGCGCAGCAGCTCCAGCACGAAGGTGAGCAGCTTGTCGAGCTCCTCGGACATCTGCTCGCGCGTGCAGTAGATGTGCGCGTCGTCCTGGGTGAAGCCGCGGGCCCGGGTCAGGCCGTGCACGACGCCCGACTTCTCGTACCGGTACACGGTCCCGAACTCGAACAGGCGCAGCGGCAGTTCACGGTACGACCGGCCGCGCGCGTCGAAGATCAGGTTGTGCATCGGGCAGTTCATGGGCTTGAGGTAGTAGTCCACGCCCTCGTCGAGCTGCATGGGCGGGTACATGCCGTCGGCGTACCAGTCCAGGTGGCCCGAGGTCTCGAAGAGCTTCCCCTTCGTCGCGTGCGGGGTGTAGACGAACTCGTAGCCCGCCTCCTCGTGCCGCTTGCGCGAGTAGTCCTCCATGACCCGGCGGATGATGCCGCCCTTGGGGTGGAAGACGGCGAGGCCGGAGCCGATCTGCTCGGGGATCGAGAACAGGTCGAGCTCGCTGCCGAGCTTGCGGTGGTCGCGCTTCTCGGCCTCGGCGAGGAACTCCAGATGTGCCTTCAGCTCGTCCTTGGTGGGCCACGCGGTGCCGTAGATGCGCTGGAGCATGGGGTTCTTCTCGCTGCCGCGCCAGTAGGCGCCGGCGTTGCGCATCAGCTTGAACGCCGGGATGTTCCGGGTGGTGGGAAGGTGGGGACCGCGGCAGAGGTCCTTCCAGCACAGCTCGCCGGACTTGGCGTCCACGTTGTCGTAGATCGTCAGCTCGCCGGCGCCGACCTCGACGTCCGCGCCGTCGTCGCTGGACGCGGAGCCCTTGAGGCCGATCAGCTCCAGCTTGTACGGCTCGTCCGCGAGCTCCTCACGGGCGGCCTCGTCGGTCACCACGCGGCGGGAGAAGCGCTGCCCCGCTTCTGGATCTCCTGCATCTTCTTCTCGATGGCCTTGAGATCCTCGGGCGTGAACGGCTTCTCCACGTCGAAGTCGTAGTAGAAGCCGTCCTTGACGGGCGGGCCGATGCCGAGCTTGGCCTCGGGAAGAGCTCCTGCACGGCCTGCGCCATGACGTGCGCGGTGGAGTGGCGCAGGATGTTGAGGCCGTCCTCGGTGGAGATCTCGACGCCCTCGACCTCGTCGCCCGCGGCCAGGGCGTACGACAGGTCCTTGAGCTCGCCGCCGACGCGCGCGGCGATGACCGAACGCTCGCCGGCGAAGAGCTCGGCGGCCGTAGTGCCCGTCGTCACCACGCGTTCTTCCCGCTCGGAATCGCGCTGGATGATCACACGGACGTCTGACACCGGTCTCTCCTGACTGAAGGTGGGTTGCGTGCGCCATACCGGAGCGCGCGCACGAGTAAGGATCGTACCGACCCCGGACCACCCTCCGCGAAATCAGTCCCCGCAGTCCCCTCCGCAGGCCTCCTCGAAGAAGTCGAGATTCTCCTGCAGCTCCTTCATCAGCCGGTCCCGCTCGGCGTCGTCGACCTGCACCGGCACGACACCGTGCGCGCCGGTCAGGCGCCGGAATCCGCCCCGGCTCTCCAGCCGTCCCTGCACCCGCACCGGCAGCCCGACGAGGTGGGCGTGCCCCGCGATCCGGTACCCCTCCTCGTCCAGGGTGACCCTCACGTTCGGCACATCGGCCCCGGCCAGCACGCGCAGCCGTACCGTGCCGTCGCCGCGCGGCCCCGACCTGCGCATGCGTATGACCGCTCCGGTGATCCGCACCGGCACGGCGGGTTCCTCGCGCAGGTAGCGGGCGCCGGCCTCGCGCAGCGCGGGCAGGTCGCCGGGGAGAACTCGACGGGCTCGGCGGAGGGCGAGCAGCCCTCGGGCACTCCGGCCGCGGGGGCCCACTCGACGGCGATCCGGGCGCCCTCGGTGCCCCGGACCAGGGCCACGAGCGCCTCGGTGAGCTCATGGCTCACTCCTGCCTCGACCGCGGCGTCGAAGGCGTCCATGCCGCCGGTGGCGCGCTGGTAGTCGATGGCCTCGCGGGCGGCGTACAGGGCCTGGTGGAGGCGTACGGCGAGCGGGCGGCCACCGGCGACGGGCACGAAGGCCGTGAGCCGGCCGTCGGTGGCGGAGCCGACGAGGACGTGTTCCAGGGCCGCGGCGGCGGAGCGGCGGTGGCGGGCGCCGTGGTAGCCGGCCCGCGCGCGGGTGGCGAGGGCGGCGGCGAGGAGCATCCGGCGGGCGGCGCCGCGCAGCCGGTCCTCGACGGTCCAGGGCGCCGCGCCGGCGGGCCCGG
Source organism: Streptomyces tuirus (assembly GCA_018195615.1). Classification (GTDB taxonomy): domain Bacteria; phylum Actinomycetota; class Actinomycetes; order Streptomycetales; family Streptomycetaceae; genus Streptomyces; species Streptomyces tuirus_A. The sequence continues at coordinate 1,798,396 of JAGTPG010000002.1, forward strand.
CGGGGACGTCGTGCCACCAGCGGATCTCGTCGCTGGGCACGGCGAGGGAGACGAGCACCTCGCGTGCGGAGGCCGAGCCGCTGCGGGACAGGGCGAGCAGGGCCTCGCCGAGCAGGTCGTCGCTGTCGGGGAAGGCGCGGCTCTCGGGACCAGCAGGCTGGTGCCGCTGCCGCCGGGGCCGGGCGGCGTCCAGCGGCCGTAGCGCCCCGGGGCGCCGCCGCGCCGCTGCCAGCCGTGCCGGCGCAGCAGGGCGCTGAGGACGGCCGGGTCGACCTCCCCGGGCTCGGGCGGGGGCCGCCCCATGTGGTGTCGACCGGGTGGGGCCGCACGGGCCTCAGGGGCTCTTCGGTCGGGCGGTGCGTCACGGTCTGCCTCCGGTCCCGACCCGCGTCATGATCTCGCACAGCGCCCGGTCGTCGAAGATGCGTGAGGTCGGTATGCGCACGGTGGTGCGGCGGCGGCCGGTGATCGGATGGCCGGCGAGGTTGGTCCAGTAGCAGCAGTGCCTGAGGTCGAGCCGGTCGTGGCTGGCGCGCAGCCAGTCGTCCTGGGAGCGCGGCACCAGCATCACCACGAGGATCTTGTGCACGGAGACGGGGTGCGGGCGAGCTTCGCCAGGTGGGCGTTGTCGAGCGTGAAGGAGAAGGTGCGGCCCGGGGGTCGGGCGGCACCTGGTAGGTGGCCTTGAGCTGCACCTTGATGGTGACCTCGTCGTCGACCGTGTGCCCGGGGCGCTGTGGCTGACGTGCCAGTCGATGCCGTTGTCGGGAAAGGGCTGGGACAGCGAGCAGCCGGCGGCCGCCGCGACGGCGTGCAGATACCCGACCTGCAGTGTCTCCATGCAGGCGGTGGTGGCGAGAGTGCCGCGAGAGGGAGCCGTGCGCTCGGGCAGCAGCCCGCCCCGTTCGGGCTGCGCTATGGCCATGGCCAACAGCCTTCCAGAACAAGTGAGTCCCCGCTGCGGGCCGCTGAACTGCAACAACCCGTACTCCTGTTGTCTCCTTCCGGCGTACGGCGCAAACAGCCCGGGTATCACCGAATCGGGCAGCGGACGGTGCGTCAACTGCCGAAGGTGAACGAGGGGTTGTGTGGCTATGACGACGAGCTGGTACGAAGGACCGCTGGCCGCCTTCGACACGGAGACGACGGGCGTGGACGTCGAGACCGACCGGATCGTGTCGGCCGCCGTGGTCGTCCAGGACGCCCGGGCATCCGGCCGCGGGTCAGCCGCTGGCTGGTGAACCCGGGGGTGCCGGTGCCCGCGGAGGCGACGGCGGTGCACGGGCTGACCGAGGAACACCTGCAGCGCAACGGCCGTTGGCCGGCGCCGGTGATGTACGAGATAGCGGAGGCGCTGGCCGAGCAGGCCCACGTCGGCCGTCCGGTGGTGGTGATGAACGCGCCGTTCGATCTGACGCTGCTGGACCGGGAGTTGCGCCGCCATCGGGCCTCGGCCCTCGGCCGCTGGTTCGAGTCGGCGCCCCTGTACGTGCTCGACCCGAGGGTCCTGGACAAGCACCTGGACCGGTACCGCAAGGGCCGCCGCACGCTGACGGACCTGTGCGCGCACTACGGCGTCGCCCTGGAGGGCGCGCACGACGCGGCGGCCGACGCCGTGGCGGCGCTGGAGGTCACCCGGGCGGTGGGCCGCCGTTTCGCGTCCCGGCTGGAGCGGCTCGCTCCGGGTGAGTTGCACACGCTCCAGGCGGTGTGGCACGCGGCGCAGGCTCGGGGGCTGCAGGCGTGGTTCGCGCGCAGCGGCGTGGAGGAGGCGGTGGATCCGGCCTGGCCGCTGCGTCCGGACCTGCCGGCGGCGGCCTGAGCGCCCCGGCCCGGGGCATGAAAAAACCGGTCCGTCTGAGACGGACCGGCTGTTTCCGGTGGGCGATACTGGGTTCGAACCAGTGACCTCTTCGGTGTGAACGAAGCGCTCTCCCACTGAGCTAATCGCCCGGGAACGCACTGAACAATACAGGTCCCGGCACGTTTCCTTCAAACCGCTTGGAGATGCCTGGCCAGTCCCTGCGCTCCCGCCCGCATCATCAGCCGGTGATTGGCCCTGAAGACGGGCCGGCACGGCACGGCGAGCCGGCGCAGCAGCGGCTTGCGGACGTCGACGACCTGTTCGTACCGCGCGCGAGTGCCCGCCCCGTGCGACGTGACCGTCCAGCGTGCCCAGCCTTCGATGTCGCCGGACAGGGCGGTCTCGAGCACACCGCCCGCGGGTCGCGCCGCACCTCGCGCGCCGTGAAGGTCATGTCGTACGGCAGGACGGAGCGGATCCGGATCACCCCGGTCCTGTCGTCGAGCCGCGTCACCTCCCTCACCTGGTGCCACCACCGGGGTAGTCCTCGGCGCGTTCCAGCACCTCGTACACGGTCGCGGGCGGCGCGGGCAGGGTCCACAGGCTGCGGAAGCGGTAGTGGTTCCAGTCCATGACGGCAGTCTGCCCACTCACGGCGGGGGCCGTCTGAGTACGCGCCTGAGTATCCGCACTCATGCCGTACGAGGTGACGCGCACCACACTGCGGAGCATGACGCACCTTCCGCCCCGGCCGAGGAGTTGCGGCTCCTCGACGCCGAACTCTGGCAACTGGAGGCCCGACGCACCCAGTTGCTGGCCCGTCGCGCCTGGCTGGTCGCGACCCTGAACCGGACGCGGCAGCAGCCGTCGCCGGCGGCCCCGCCGCGCCCGGAGACCGCCGCGCCCCACGTACAGAACGTGCTGCTGGTGCTAGGCGGTGTCCTGCTCACTCTCGCCGCAGCGGTCTTCACGCTGGTCAGCTGGGGTCACATGGGGATCACCGGGCGGGCGCTGGTGCTCGGTGTGATCACGTCGGCCACGCTCGCCGCGCCGGTGGTGCTGCTGAAGCGGGGACTGCGGTCGACGGCCGAGTCCGTGGCGGGGCTCGGGCTGGCGCTGACCGTCCTGGACGCCTACGCGCTGCACGCGGCCGCCCTCGCCGGGACGGACGGCACGGGGTACGCGGCGGCCGCGTCGGCGGCGCTGGCGGCGGTCTGGTCGGCGTACGGTCTGCTGCCCGCCACGGCCGCGCTGCGGCTGCCCGTGCCCTGCGCCCTGGCGGCGGCCCAGTTCCCGCTGCTGCTGTGGGCCCTGGCCGCCGACGCGGGTCCGTACCTGATCACGGCGGCGCTGCTGGTGACGGCCGGGCTCGACGCGGCGGTGGCGCTGCGCGGGACGACCGGGTCCGTACGGATCACCGCCATGGTCGCCGCGTACTGCGTGGGCGGCTGGGGCGTGCCGGCCGCCGGCTGGCTGTCCCTGGCGGCCGACGGCCCGGGCGAGGCCGCCCGGGCCGGGGCGCTCCTGCTGTTCGCGGCGGCGATCGCGCTGGGCGCGGCCTGGCTGGGCAGCCCGGGCGAGAAGCACGCCCTCGGCCTCACGATCGCGTCGGGGTTGCTGGCGGTCGGTGCGCTCGGCGGGGTGGCCCGGTCCTGGCTGCCGGAGACATGGGCGGTTCCGGCTTGTCTGGTCTTCGGCATCGCCCTGTTGGCGGCGGTGCGCGCCCGGCGGTTGCCGGACTCGGTGCGGGCGGGCTTCGCCTGGGCTTCCGGTGTCGTACAGGCGCTGGCCCTGGTGTGGGCGCTGCCCGTCGTCACCGTGGCGGTGCTGGGGCCGGCCGGCTGGCTGGGCCGGGCGTGGAGCGGTGCACCGGCGGACGCGCGTGCCGCGGTGACCGTCGAGGTCCCCTGGCCGCCGGATCAGGCGGGAGCCCCCGTCGTGCTGGTGGCCGTAGCGGTGGTTCTCGCACTGGCGGTCCGCGCGGAGACGTGGCGGGTGCGGGCGCGGATCGGCGCGCTGGGCCTGGTGTCGGCCATGGTGCTGGTCCTTCCGGCGGTCCTCGGGATCCCGTACGTCGCGGGGATGTCGGTTGCGGGAGTGGTGACAGCGGTTGCCCTGTACCTGTGCCGGACCGCGGTGGCCGCCGTACAGCCCGCCGCCCTCGTCCTCGCCCTGGTCACCTCCGTCAGCCTGGCCCTGACCTCCCTCGCCTCGCAGACCGCGACCCTCGTCACGCTGCCGGCGCTGATCGCGATGTTCGCGGCGGCCTCGTGGCGGGCGCGCCCGGCCGCCGTCACGGCCCCGGCCGCCCTGGTGTACGCCGCCGCCCTGGCCGCCGCGACGGGGGCCGCCGCGGACTGGCCGCCGGCCCGCACCGCCCTGCTGGTCCTGGTCGTCCCCACGGCCGCCGCCCTGCTCGCGGCGCGTCCGGGTGAGTCCCGGACGACGGTGCCGGTCGAGACCGTGGGAGCCGCCACCGGCCTGCTCGCCGTGGGCCTCGCTGTCACGGACCCTCCGCTGCTCGCCCTGGTGCTGGCTCTGTGCGGGGTGATCAGCGCGGGCACGGCGCTGCGTCCGGGACGTCGCTCCGCAGGCTACGCGGCCGCGGCCCTGTTCGTGCTGGCCGCCTGGGTGCGCCTGGCCGCCTGGGAGGTCGGCGCGACCGAGGCGTACACGCTCCCGGTGACCGTACCCGCACTGCTCGTCGGCGTCCTGCGCCGGCGGCGCGACCCGCGGAGCTCCTCCTGGACGGCGTACGCCCCGGGGCTCGCGGCCACGTTCGTACCGAGTCTCGTCGCGGCCTGGGGCGACCCGCACTGGACGCGACCGCTGCTGCTGGGCACGGCCGCCCTGCTGGTGACCCTGCTGGGGGCCCGGCACCACCTCCAGGCCCCACTGGTGCTCGGCGGCTCGGTGCTGGCCCTGGTCACGCTGCACGAACTCGCCCCTACGTCGTGCAGGTGACCGGGGCACTCCCCCGCTGGGCGCCTCCCGCCCTCGCCGGACTCCTGCTGCTCGCGCTGGGGGCGACGTACGAGCAGCGGATCCGGGATGTCCGGCGGGTGCGGGAGGTCCTGGGAGGATGAACTAGCCGCCGGTTACGGCATCTTGTCGCCCACCAGCGCCAGGTTCTGGATGGCCGCCAGGCCGTACAGCGCCGTGGCGTTGGTGGAGACCCAGGCCGCCTCGCTGCCCGGTACCAGGCCGGTCGGGCCCTCGACCTTCTTCGTCGACCAGTCGGTGGACTCCTTGTAGTCCCAGGTGTCCCGGCTGTTGTAGAACTGCTGCCACGCCCGGGCGGCCAGCTCCGCATCGCCCGTCTGGGCAGCCGCGTAGGCGTCTTGCCGGGAGTGGCCCTGGAAGAGCAGCAGGCTGCCGAAGTCGGAGCCGTAGCGGGCTTTCTGCTCGGCCTTGGTGGCGTTGTAGTAACGGCAGTAGTCGAGCCACGCCTCCTTGAACTTCGGCATGTCGACCTGGTCGATGAGTTCCGCGCACATCTCGACCAGGCCGAACATCGCCGACAGGTGCGAGACCCCGACCACGGGCTTGTCCGCGACGGCGAACTTCCCGGTGTCCAGGTCGTACAGCCCGGTGCCCTGGACGAAACCGTTGGGCTGGGCGGCGATGGTCTCCATAGTGGACAAGACCCGTGCCTTGGCCTTCTCCCACTTGGGGCCGCGCCGCTCCCACTCGGTGAGCCAGGCGGAGACCAGACCGCTCCAGTCGGTGCCGAAGCCGATGGACAGGGCGTTGCGGTCGGGCGTGTAGGGCTCGGTGCGGATCTTGCGGATGGGGTCGAGGACGAGGAACGTCTCGTCGGAGTCGACGTTGGCGTGCATGAGGTCGCCGACGCGTTCGTCCGCCGTGAGGAAGTAGTAGTAGCGGCGGTACGTGGTGTTGGCGATGCGCTGCTGCTTGGCGCTGTCGGCGTAGTGCTGGACGCCGTGCCGGGTGCCGAGGCCCGCCCACTTGCCGAGGTGGTAGACGTCGACCTCGCCGGTGTGCCGGGTCATGGCCTCGGCGAAGCGGAAGACGTCGGCGCGGCCGGAGCGCATGTACGCGAACCAGAGCCACAGGTCGGGCGAGAGCTCGGAGTTGTCCCAGGCGTAGCCGCCGACGTCGTAGCACCACTGGTGACGGCTCGGGTCGTAGCTGTGCATGATGTCGCCGTAGTCCCAGAAGCCGTACCAGCGGCGTTGCTCCACCTGGTCCTTGTAGTAGGTGAAGAGGAAGTCGAGGTGGTCCTCGATCTTCGCCTTGGCGGCGGTGGAGCGGTCGGGCTCGGAGAAGAGCTTGCCGAAGACGCCCGCCCTGATGAGCTGCTGGGGTGGGGCGGCGAGCTGCGGCGGGGTGCGTACGGCCTCCACCTGACGGGCCATCTGCTCGGCGCCGGGCGTGGACTCGTGGGCCCAGAACAGGAGTTCGCTGGTGCGGGCGATGCCGTAGGGGGTGCCGAACTCGGGCTCGTAGTCCTCGTAGGTGATGTTGAGGCCTTCGAGCTGCTCGGGATAGGTGTCCTGGCGCATGCCGTCGTGGTAGAAGCGCAGGTCCATGGGCTGCGCCTCGGGCGACCAGAGCCAGAGGGTGACCTCGGCGGTGTCGGTCTGGGCGTCGCGGATGTCGAGCTGGGCGGGGAACTTCTCCCAGAAGTCCCTCAGGCCGAAGGCGAATCCGCCGCTCGCGCCGCCGACGTACCCGAAGCCGCTGGCCCGCCGTCCGCCGCCGGCGCCGATCCAGCCGTGTCCCTTCTTGGTGCGCTTGCGGAGCGTGAAGCCGTCGGCGGACAGTTGGGAGAGGGTGTAGTCGCCCCACTCGGGATGTACTGCAGGCGCGTGGTGACGCGCTGGTCCCAGGTGGACGGGTCGGGCAGCTTCTTGCCCTCGAACTGGGCCGTGCGCACGGCCGCTCCCGGGTCGCGGCGCAGACCGGTGATGCCCTTGACCGCCTCGCGGAGCAGGCCGGTGCCGTCGCCGCCGATGCGGATGTGCCGGTCGTAGGCGGCGTCGCGCATCGGCACCTGGAAGCGCACACCGAGCCCGCGGATGAAGTCGCCGCTCGCCTTTCCGGGCTCCTGCGTGCCGTCGAAGGTGAGGGTGTGGACCATGCGGAACGACTCGGCGCCCGCGTAGAAGTAGAGCCGGATGGAGAACGGCAGCCAGCTGCGGCCGCCCTTGCGGTGCTTGCCGTCGATCCGGACGACCGCGCGGACCGGGCCCTCCTGCTCGACCTCGACCTTGCTGATGGCACCGTCGAAGCGCTCGGTCTTGACCGCGCCCTGGTCCTCGTCCTCGATCTCGGGCTGGCGGATCAGCACGAGCCGGCCGTTCTTGGCGATCTCGGTCGAGCCCCGGCTGACCGACTTGACGATCGTGGAGCCGGACGTGCCGATCTTCGCGGTGATGACGCCGGTCGAGATGTCGATGGTGCCGCCGCGCTTGCCGACGGTGACCTTCTTCTCGGGGGCGGCGGCCGTCCCGGCCTTGAGGGTGAGCTTGCCGGTGCCCGAACCGACCGCGTGCGCGGTCCACTTGAGGGAGCCGTCGGGCCAGTAGGCGATCGGCCACGACTGCACGGGTACGGCCTTGCCGTCCGCGTCCGTCAACGCGAAGGTCTGGTCCTTCTGGTAGGCGCCCTTCGGCCAGGGCACGCCGACGGTGGAGCCGGGGGCCGCGCCGAGGCCGTCGTCCTCCAGCCAGTCCAGGGTCACCGGGTCGGGCTCGGCGGTCTCGGGTCTGGGGGCGGCCTGCGCGTCCTGCGCTCCCAGCGCCCAGCTGAACTGGGCGGCGGCTCCGGTGACGGCGGCTGCCTTCAGGAGGGACCTGCGGGGGATGGGAGACATAGAGATGCTGCCTTTCCTTGTCCGTGCGGGAAGCGATTCCGTGCGCTGGTCAGGGGCATGACAGAGGGAGGCGCGGGTGCCCGGGGCGCCGACCCGGTATGAGGGCACCGCGGGTCAGCGGTGACGGTACCGCTCCTCCACGGCGACGGCCGCCGCCGCGACGGCCCCGAGGACGGGAACCGCCAGCGGCGCGGCGAACCAGGCGGACAGGGCCACGACGGCCAGGCCGGCGATGACGAGGAAGGACCCGGCCGGGTCGAGGACGGTCCGGCGCCAGGCGTCCGCGACCAGCGTGCGCCAGCGGGCGTCCGGCTCCCAGACCGCCGCCGCGCGCAGCCCGGCGACGACGAGGCCCAGCAGCGCGACCAGCCCTACGGCCCCACGAGCGGCCCACCGGGAATCCCCGCCCGGGCCGCCTGGACGTCGACCCAGACGACCGCCGCGGCGGCCCATCCGGCGAGCCCGGCGAGCCATCCGCCGCGCAGGGCCGTACGGAAGTCGGCGACGAACTCCCGCCATCCCCCGCCCTCGTGCGCGGTACGCCGCCTCAGGTGCCGCGCCCCGGCGGCGAACGCCGCCGGGTAGGTCACGACGCCCAGCGAGGCCACCGCGATCCACACCCCGGTGAGCAGACACTCGGCGAACACCGCGAAGCGCTCGGCCGGCACCGACCCACCACGTGCCTTCACCCGCGTCCCGGCCATGCTCACCTCAGCCCTTCAGACCCGACGTGGCCATGCCGTCGATCAGATACCGCTGGAAGGCCAGGAAGAAGGCGAGGACCGGCAGCAGCGCGACGAGCGACATGGCGATCATGCCGCCGTAGTTGGCGAGGCCTTCCTGGTCGACGAACATCTTCAGGCCGAGCGAGACCGTGTACTTGTCGGGCTCGTTGAGGTAGATCAGCGGCCCCATGAAGTCGTTCCAGGAGTTGATGAAGGTGAAGATCGCGCTGGTGATCAGGGCCGGCCGGCTCAGCGGCAGCACGATCGACCAGTAGATCCGGAAGTGCCCGCAGCCGTCGAGGCGAGCCGCCTCGTCCAGTTCCCTGGGCATGTTGCGCATGAACTGCACCATCAGGAAGACGAAGAACGCCTCGATGGCCAGGTACTTCCCGAGCAGCAGCGGGGTGTAGGTGTTGATCATCCCCATGTTGCGGAACAGCACGTACTGCGGGATCAGCAGCACGTGGTACGGCAGCAGGAGCGTGCCGATCATCAGCGTGAAGAGCAGGTTACGGCCCGTGAACCGGATCTTCGCGAAGGCGTAGGCCGTCAGCGAGCAGGACACCAGGATGCCGATCACGGAACCGACCGCGAGGAAGAGCGAGTTGAAGAAGAACGTGGAGATCGAGATGTCGGCGATGCCGTCGGCGAGGCTCGTGTAGTTGCCGATGGTCGGGTCGCCCGGGAAGAGGTCCAGGCTGCCGACGATGTCCCCGCTCTTCTTGAAGGATCCGCCGACGACCCAGATCACCGGGTAGAGGATCACCGCGAGGATCAGCAGCGAGCCGATGTGCCAGGCGACCGAACCGGGCAGCTTGTGCCGCAGCGCGCCGGAGCCGGCGGGCGGCTTGATGTCGGTAGCGGGTGCGCTCATCGGGCGCCCTCCTCGTAGTGCACCCAGCGCTTCTGGGACCAGAACAGCACCGCCGTCACCAGGGCGACCGCGACCAGCAGCATCCAGGCCATGGCGGAGGCCAGGCCCATCCGGCTGTTCTCGAAGCCCTGGACGTAGAGGTAACAGGTGTAAACCATGGAGCCGTCCGCCGGGCCGCAGGCGTTGCCTCCGGCGCCACCGCCGACGATGTACGCCGAGCTGAAGATCTGGAAGGAGTGGATCGTCTCCAGCAGGACGTTGAAGAAGAGCACCGGGGAGATCATCGGCAGTGTGATGTTCCAAAACCGCCGCAGCTTGCCCGCGCCATCGACCTCGGCCGCCTCGTAGAGCTCGCGCGGGACCTGCTTGAGGCCGGCCAGGAAGATGACCATGGGGGCGCCGAACTGCCAGACGGTGAGCGCCACCAGGCTGTAGATGATCATGTCCGGGTCGCCGGTCCAGCCGCCGACGTCGATCCCGAAGATCTTCTGCGTACGGTCGACGATCGCGTCGTCCGAGAAGATCGCCTTCCAGACGATCGCTACGGAGACGCTCGCGCCGATCAGCGACGGCGCGTAGAAGGCGGCCCGGTAGAACGCCTGCCCGCGCCGGCTCTGGGCGAGAAGCAGCGCCACCCCGAGGGCCGCGATCAGCTTCAGCGGCGTACCCACGACGACGTACCACAGCGTCACCTGCACCGAGTGGCGCCAGCGCGGGTCGCCGAACATCTCGGAGAAGTTGTCGAGGCCGATCCACTTGGGCGCGTCGAACAGGTTGTAGTCGGTGAACGCGAAGTAGAGCGAGGCGACCATCGGGCCCGCCGTGAGCAGCAGGAACCCGGCGATCCACGGGGACATGAAGAGATAGCCGGCCAGGTTCTCCCGGCGCCGCCGCTTGAGGGCGGCGGGGCGCTCGGGCTTCACCGGACCGTGCCGCGGCTCGGAGCCCTTGTCCTCGGACAGGCCCTCCATCGCAGGGGCGTGTGTCACGGTGGTTCCCATCAGGTGCCGAGAGCCGTCTTCGACTCGGTGAAGAACTGCTTGACGGCCTCGCCCACCGACCGCTTGCCCAGGGCGAGTTCCTCGGCGATGCGCAGGAACGCGGACTCGCAGATGTCCGCGCCGTTCGGGTGCGGCGTGATGGGCTCCAGGACCCCGGCTTCGACGAGGGACTCCTCGTAGGCGGCGATCGCCTTGTTGACCTCGTCGGTGGGCTTGTACGCGTCGTACTGGGCCTGCGTCGCGGGCACGCCGCGGTCGTAGCCCATGATCTTGGCGACCTCGGGGTCGTGGACCATGAAGTCGATGAACTGGGCGACTTCCTTGGGGTGCTGGGTGCGCTTGGAGGCGCTCAGCATGAGCGAACCGAGGTACTGACCGGTCTTCTTGCCGTCCGTGGTCGGGATGGGAGCCAGGCCGTACTCGCTCTTGCCCTCCGCGGTGTACCGGACGGTGAAGTTGTCCCAGGTGAACTCGCCACCGGCGAGCTCGGCGGCGACCGCCGACTTGGGCTTGATCTGGGCGACCTTCTTGGCGTCGGTGTAGATGCCGTCCTTGACGCCCTTCTCGGCCTTCGTCCACCAGTCCGTCAGATCGGCCTCGTCGAAGCCGAGTCCGTCCTCCGTGAAGAACGCCTTGCCGTTCTGACGCAGGTACAGGTCGTAGAGGTACATGACGCCGTACATGCCGCTGTCGCCGGCGCGGCCCGTCCTGTCGCGGATCTTCTTCATCGCCGCGTCGAAGTCGTCCCAGGTCCAGCCCATCTCCGGCTTCACACCGGCCCGCGTGTAGACGGGCTTGTCGATGACCAGGGCCATGGAGTTCGATCCGACCGGAACTCCGAGGAGCTTGCCGTCGATCTCGCCGAACTTCTCGAGTCCGGCGCGGAATCCCTCCATCCGGAGGTTGCCGGCCTTGGCCTGCTCGCTGAGATCGAGCAGCACGTTCTTCGCGTCGTATTTGCGCAGGAACCCGATGGCATTCTGGAAGACGTCCGGCGGATTTCCGCCGGAAGCCTGGGTGTTGAACTTCTTCCAGAAGTCGAGATAGGGCTGGAAGTCCGTTTTCACCTTGATCTTCGGGTACTTCTTCTCGAAGAGCGCGATGGTCTTGTTGATGCGCTGGGCGCGGTCCTCGGCACCCCACCACGCGTAACGGATCGTCACCGTCCCGTCCGCGGAAGCCCCTCCGTCGCCACCGCAGCCGGTGGTCGCCGCCAGCCCCAGCGTGGCCGCCGTGGCACCGGCCGCCTTCAGGATCGTACGTCTCTCAACATTCCTGCCGTTCACCACGGTTGGACCTCCCCGCACGTCGTCCCGCTTGCATGAATCGTTTCAAGTAAGCGCTTGCTGGCACAAGTTACGGAGGGGCTGAGAGTGCGTCAATGTTTCGGGCAAGAATTTCTTACCGAGGGCCCGAAGGGCGGGGCGGAGCAGCGCCCGCCCGGCGGGGGCACGGCGTGGTGACGTCACTGGTGAGACGGGTGCGACCGGAGGGTCGAACGGGGCCCGACGCGTCGCGACGATTTCGGTCGCGACCGAAAGGCGACGGCGGGGCGAGGACGCGGGGCGGGCCGGACGGTGTCCGGTTTCCGGCAGGCGCTGTCGGCCGGCATCGAGATCGAGACCCCGCCGACGGGCACCCGCAGAGCCCCGTCTGGCAGACAACGACGGCGGCCCACCTGCACAGTGTGTGCAGGTGGGCTGCCGATCCGGGTGGGCGATACTGGGTTCGAACCAGTGACCTCTTCGGTGTGAACGAAGCGCTCTCCCACTGAGCTAATCGCCCGGGCGCAGGAAGAAGATTACCCCATGTCAGCGGGTGCCAGTGACCGGACGGCCGGCATCGGCACCCCCGCCACGGATCACTGGTTCTTGATCTTCCACGGCATGACTATGCCGAACTTCCACAGGTAGATACCGGCCAGTACGGCCACGATCACCAGCCCGATCGACGTCAGGATGATGTTCCGGCGCCGCACCTTGGGGTCGAGGGCACGCTGTGCCGCTTCCGTCACCTTCCGCTTGGTCCAGCGGAGCACCAGCTGGGCCCAGACGAACTCGGTGGCCCAGATCGCCATGCCACCGAAGATCACGACCCAGCCCGGTCCGGGCAGGGGCAGCATGATGATGCCCGCCACAACGACCGCGAGCCCGATGATGAAGACGCCGACCTGCCAGCTCACGTGCAGCACACGGCGCGCCTTGATGAATTCCGGAGCACGCGAGCCGAGCCCCCGCTCCTGCTCGCTGTGCACCTCGTCCGTCCCCGTCTCGTCCGACGCCACGGCCACCTCGCCCGGCTCGTTACTCCCCGTATTCATACGGGCAAACACTACCCGAGCGAAACCAGTCACCGGAATGGACGCATGACGCGAACGATCTCTCGGCCGGAAGAGTTACGTAAAGGCACGCAAAACACTCAGAGGGGTTTACAACGGCACCGTAGGTGGCATGTCGATTTCGCCGACGTGCGAATCCCCGAGCGCACACTGAGCGAAAGGCCCTGGCGCTTATGAACACCACGGTCAGCTGCGAGCTGCACCTGCGCCTCGTTGTGTCGAGCGAGTCCTCCCTGCCTGTCCCCGCAGGCCTGCGGTACGACACGGCCGACCCCTACGCCGTGCACGCCACCTTCCACACCGGAGCCGAGGAGACCGTCGAGTGGGTGTTCGCCCGCGACCTCCTCGCCGAGGGACTTCACCGCCCTACGGGCACCGGAGACGTCCGCGTCTGGCCGTCGCGCAGCCACGGTCAGGGCGTCGTGTGCATCGCCCTGAGCTCACCGGAGGGCGAGGCCCTGCTCGAGGCCCCGGCAAGGGCCCTGGAGTCCTTCCTGAAGCGCACCGACGCCGCCGTGCCGCCCGGCACGGAGCACCGGCATTTCGATCTCGATCAGGAGCTCTCGCACATCCTGGCGGAAAGCTAGGGCGAGGCCCTCACAAAGCCGCCCGGCGCCGTCGACTCGGGGAGACGGCTCGGGCCCGGACAACCGCATACGGGATACACCGGCGTCGGCACCGCGCGTCTCGCGGGGCGGCGCCGGTTCGCGTGTGCCACGGCCTGCACGTCGTCGGCCCGGGCGGGGAACCATGGTGAGCCGGGCTGCGTTGTATTCGAAGCCATGTGCGGGCATGAGGGCGGTCCGGCGGTGGTGGAGCCGTTACCATCGGCCAGCATCGGCGGGCGCCTGCCCGACCCCCAGGCCAGGGAGCGAATCGTGCTGATCACCCACGACACCCGGTGCGCCCTCGACACCGTGGTCGATCTGGTGAACACCGCACCGGAGGACGACACGGCACCGGACGGGCTGCCGGACGTGGCGACACTCGCGGATTTCGTACGAAACCACGAAATCAGCGATGTCGGAGTGCTCTCGGAGTTCGATCTCTCGGCGGTGCGGAAGATCCGCGGGCGGTTCACCTCCGTCTTCGCCGCCCCCGACGCCCGGACCGCCGCGAGCATGATCAACGAACTGGTCGCGGCCGCCGGCACCACCCCCCGGCTCACGGACCACGACGGCTACGACTGGCATGTGCACTACTTCGCGCCCGGCGCCTCCGTCGCCGACCACCTGGCCGCCGACTGCGGGATGGCGCTGGCCTTCTTCGTGGTCGCCGGGGAGCAGGAGCGGCTGCGGCGGTGCGAGGCGCCCGACTGCCGACGGGCCTTCGTCGACCTGTCCCGCAACCGCTCGCGCCGCTACTGCGACAGCCGCACCTGCGGAAACCGCCTGCACGTGGCCGCCTACCGGGCACGCCGCAAGGAAGCCGCGAGCTGACGGACCGATCTGCGCGAGGTCATCGATGCCGACGCGGTCCCGGCGGGTGGCGCCGGGCACCGCGGGTACGGCTCACAGCAGCAGCAGGTCGTGCAACGAGGCCATGAGCAGCAGACTCCCGATCACCGCAAGGAAGATCATCAGCGGTGGCTGGGAAAGGGCGAAGAGGCAGCCGCGTGGCTCGTCCTGCGGCGGCGCGGGGTCGCTCTGTGTCGTGTCCAGCATCTCGCGGCGATGATGACGCAGTCGGCCGACCGGACGCGATCAGCGCCCCTGTTCGGAGCGGGAGTGCGCCGATTCCGCGAGGTCCGGTTCAGGTTGTGATCACTTCCGCGCGCCCTCGGACCCCCTGTGACGATTCAGCCCGCGCGTACCGTCAGATGCCGTGCTTCTTGAGGATGGCCTCGATGTCGCTGAAGTCGTCGTCTCCCCGGGGGCCGTCGTGGGTCGGGTCGCCGGGCGGGAGCCCTGGCCCAGTGAGGGCGCCGAGGCCGCCGGGGCCGCCGCGTCGGGTCGGGCCGCCGCGCGGGCCTCCCTGCGCTCCTTGCGGGTACCACCGCGGCGGCGCTCCACGACGCGAGTGGTCGCGAACAGCGCCCATGCGACGCCGAGCACCCCGAAGCCCACCCAGGCCGTCGGGCTGAATGCGGTGTCGGCCAGCCACTCGACGACTCCGGTCATCACCAGGCCGATCGGCACGAGGGAGTAGGCGGCGATACGGGTCGCCGCGAGGAAGCGCTTGCGGTACGCCGTGACGACCGCAATGCCCAGGCCTGCCGCGGACACGGCGGAGCAGACTGTCTCGGCAATCATCCGGTCCTCCAGCATGGCGCGGTCGAGCAGGGGCTTCGTCCCTTCCATCCTGCACCCGCCGCGGCCCGGCGGGCCATGCCCCGGCCGGACATCAGGGACATCTCCGGGTCGTCTCCTCCCCAGGTGCCGGTGCGGGCCGCACCCTCCAGGGCCGGGCGGCTCCGGCCCCACGGTCCGATTGGGGCCGGAGCCGTGAGGGCTGGAAGACTGTCGGTATGAGCGACACCTCTCCCGCCGGTCCCGCCGCCCCTGTTCTCGAGATCTGGTGCGACCTCCAGTGCCCGGACTGCCGCACCGCGCTCGCCGACCTCGGCGCCCTGCGCGCCCGCTACGGCGACCGTCTGGAGCTGCGGCTGCGGCACTTCCCCCTGGAGAAGAACAAGCACGCCTTCGCCGCCGCACAGGCCGCGGAGGAGGCGTGGGCACAGGGCCGGGGATGGCCGTACGTCGAGGCCCTGCTCGGGCGGGTCGAGGAGCTGGGCCGTGAGGGAGAACCCTTCCTGGTCGAGCTGGCCCGCGAACTCGATCTGGACGCCGAGGAGTTCGACACCGCGCTGATCGACGGCCGGCACATCCTGTTCGTGGACGCCGACCAGGCCGAGGGCAAGGCGATCGGCGTGACCGGCACCCCGACGTACGTCATCGGCGGTGAGCGGCTCGACGGGGGCAAGAGCCAGGAGGGGCTGCGCGAGCGGATCGAGGAGATCGCGGACCGGCTGCTGGCGGGGCAGGAGAAGGAGCAGCAGGGCTGAGGCACCGGCCCCTGGCCCCTGGCCCCTACAACAGCGGCTTGTACATGGCGTACCGCTCGGTCTCGTAGCCGAGTGACGCGTACAGCCGCTCCGCCGGGTCGTTGCCCGCGAAGACGTTGAGGCCGATGGTCCGCCTGCCCTCGACGATCGTCTGGGCCTCCGCCAGCAGCATGAGGGTACGGCCGTGTCCCTTGCCCCGGTGGGCGGCGTGGGTCTCGACATCGAAGACGAAGGCGTTGTCCCGGCGCAGCGCGAGCCACAGGGCTCCCACCGGTGTCCCCTCGTGTTCCACGACGCTGATGAGCATGCCGGGGGTGGCGAGGCCCTCGGGCAGCAGGGTGGCATGGTCACGCTCGGACTTGGCCCGGGCCTCGGCCTCCGGGACACCCCGCTCGATCCAGCTCTGCGCGTAGTCCTCCTCGCCCTTCTCCAGCCAGGGGCCGAACTCCGCCTCCGTCATGGGCCGGGCGCGGCTGCCCTCCGGCAGGGCCGGCGGGGTGTCACCGAGCGCTTTCACCATGCCGCGGTTGCGCACGACGTAGCCGAGCGCCGTGGCCAGCCGGAACGCCGGCTCGGCGTCGGCGGGCACCGCCACCTCGATACGACGGCACCCCCAGCCGCGCGCCACCTCCTCCGCGGCGAGCGCGGCCACCGTGCCCCGGCCACGCCGGCGGTCCGGTTCCTCGATGCGCAGGTTCATGATCCGGGCCACGGCGTCGCCGAACACGGGGTGCGTGCCGAGGTGTATCGCCCCTACGGGACGGCTGTTCACGCACACCTGGTAGCGGCGTGAGCGCGTCCCGTCGGCGTTCTGCTGAAGCGGCTCGGTCGGCCGCAGGGTCGTGGTCATCAGGGGTGTTCTACCCGCAACCACGGCCCTGTTCAGCCGAATATCCGAGGCCTGCCGGTCCGAGGCCGGTCAGGGGTCGAGGTCGTTCCCGGACCGCTCCTCGAAGTTCCGCATGGCCTTGGCGGTCACCGGGCCCGGCGCGCCCGGCAGCTCACGGTCGTCGACCCGGTGCACGGCCTGCACGTCCCGCAGCGTGGACGTCAGGAAGACCTCGTCGGCCCGCTCCAGGACGTCCAGCGGCAGGTCGGTCTCCGTGGCGCCGGTCCAGTCGATCGCCAGCGCCCGCGTGATGCCGGCGAGGCAGCCCGAGGCGAGCGGCGGCGTGTGGATCTCACCGTCGAGGACGACGAAGACGTTGGACCCGGTGCCCTCGCAGAGCTGTCCCACGGTGTTGGCGAACAGGGCCTCGGAGGCGCCCTGTTCGCGGGCCCGGGCGAGGGCGACGACGTTCTCGGCGTACGAGGTGGTCTTCAGGCCGGTGAGCGCGCCGCGCTCGTTGCGGGTCCAGGGGACCGTGATCACGGCGGTGGAGTCGGGGCGGCGGGTGGTCCCGCCGAGGGCGACGACGAGCGTGGGGCCGTGTTCGCCGCGGTCGGAACCGAGCGGGCCGTGGCCGCCGGTGTAGGTGATGCGGAGGCGGCCGAGCGGCACGGGGTTGGCCTCGAGGACGGCGGCGCAGGCGCGACGCACCTCGTCGTGGTCCGGGTCCGGCAGTCCGAGGCCGCGTGCCGACCGGGTCAGCCGGTCGAGGTGCCGGGTGAGGGCGAAGGCCCGGCCGTCCACGGCCTTCACCGTCTCGAAGATGCCGTCGCCCACGGTCAGGCCGTGGTCGAAGACGGAGACACGGGCGGACTCGATGTCCTGCAGTCCGCCGTCGAGCCAGATCTTCACGTCAGGTCCTCTCCACTCACCTCGTACGCTCCCGACGCTATCGCGAGCAGCCGGGCCGCCTTCAGCTCGGTCTCCCGCCACTCCCTCTCGGGATCCGAGCCCCAGGTGATGCCGGCGCCGGTGCCGAAGCGCAGCAGGCCGTCGGCCCGGTCGATCCAGAAGGTACGGATGCCGACGGCCAGCTCACCGGCCCGCCGATCCGCGTCGACCCAGCCGATGCCCCCGCAGTACGGCCCTCTGGGCGCCGTCTCCAGGGCGTCGATGATCCGCAGGGCGCTCGACTTGGGCGCGCCCGTGACCGAGCCGGGCGGGAAGGCGGCGGCGAGCAGCTCGGCCCAGCCGGCACCGGCCCGCAGCTCGCCTCGGACCGTCGAGACGAGATGGACCAGCCCCGGGTGCTTCTCGACGGCGCACAGGTCGGGCACCGTCACACTGCCGGTGGCGCAGACCCGCCCGATGTCGTTGCGGACCAGGTCCACGATCATCACGTTCTCGGCGTGGTCCTTCTCCAGCAGGTCCGCCTCGGTACGGCCGGTCCCCTTGATCGGCCCGGACTCGACGACCCGCCCCTCGCGCCGCAGGAACAGCTCGGGGGACGCGGTGGCGATCTCCACGCCGTGACCGGGCAGGCGGATCGTTCCTGCAAAGGGTGCCGGGTTGCCTCGGGCCAGCAGTGCGGTGAGGGCGTCCACGTCGGCGCCGGGCGCGACGGGCGCGGACAGGACCCGGCACAGGTTGGCCTGGTAGACCTCGCCGGCCGCGATGTGCTCGCGGATCCGCCGTACCGCCCTGGTGTACGCGGCGCGGTCGAGCGAGGACGTCCAGTCACCGGCGGCGGGTCCACGCCATGCGCCGGGCACCGGAGCGGGCACGGGCGTCTGGTGCACCTCCCGGAAGCGGGCGCAGGTCAGACGGCCCTCGAAGTCGGCGCAGACAGCCCAGAAACCGCTGGATTCCAGGGCCTCGGGGTCGTCGGTGACGTCGAGGAGCCCGGTGGCGACGCGGTCACCGAAGCGGGCGAGAGGAGGGTGGTCGAGCACGCAGTCGAGTCTATGGCGGTGTCCTGCGGGTGACCGGGGCATGTCCCCTCAGGGGCCACTGCGACGTCCCTGAGCAGGGGAAGCGCAGCACGCTGCACAAACGGGTTTTTGTGCTGGCCCGGGAATCCGCTAGAGTTCAACTCGTCGCCGGGCCGCGAGAGCGGACCGAAACGACAAGCGGACGTAGCTCAGTTGGTAGAGCGCAACCTTGCCAAGGTTGAGGTCGCGAGTTCGAGCCTCGTCGTCCGCTCGAAGGAAGAGGGGGCTTCCCGGTCCCCTACACTCCTGGTGGAGTGGCCGAGAGGCGAGGCAACGGCCTGCAAAGCCGTCTACACGGGTTCAAATCCCGTCTCCACCTCCAAGGACGATTAGCTCAGCGGGAGAGCGCTTCCCTGACACGGAAGAGGTCACTGGTTCAATCCCAGTATCGTCCACTGGATCTGCTCGACGATCCGAACCCGCGCGATTAGCTCAGCGGGAGAGCGCTTCCCTGACACGGAAGAGGTCACTGGTTCAATCCCAGTATCGCGCACGCAGTGCCCATGATCCGCTGCACTGAGTGGTCATGGTCCGGAGGACGATTAGCTCAGCGGGAGAGCGCTTCCCTGACACGGAAGAGGTCACTGGTTCAATCCCAGTATCGTCCACACCGCACCGGAGCCCCCGGCCGACGAATCGGCCGGGGGCTTCGTCGTGTGCCCCGCCTGGTGCTCATCGCGTCGCCCCTCAGCGCGTCACGACGAGAACAGCATGTGCCCGAAGCTCTTGTGGCGGTGGTGACCGTGGTGGCCGTGGTGACCATGGCCACCGTGCGGGGCGCCCCAGGCGGGGGCGGGAGGAGCGGGGTAGGCCTGCGGGGCCGGCGGTGGCGGCGGGGCGGCCTGGGACCACTGGACCTCCAGACGGGTCAGCGACTCCAGCTCTCCGTAGTCGAGAAAGATCCCGCGGCAGCCGCTGCACTGCTCGATCTGGACACCATTGCGGTTGTACGTGTGCATCGGCGCACGGCACTTCGGACACTGCATGGTCGTTCAACTCCTCGCCGGTCGGTCCTGCTTCGTGTGTCGCCAGGACAGACTCTGTCCCGCCGTGGTCGGTTGCACCCTACTTCGGGTGCTCCTGCGTCAACTCAGGCGGGACGGCAGCCATTCGGTCACAGGCGTCCACGACCGACTGCTCCACCTCGTCCAGGGGCCGTCCGGCCACGACCGCCTTGGCGACGGCCCGGGCCGCGGTCTGCACGGTGAGGGCCCGGGCGGGGACGTCCAGAGCGGGCCAGGGGTCGCCGTCTGCGGGCACGGCCGGGCCCCCGGCCTCCCGGTAGGCGGCGAGGAAACGGACCCAGGCGTCCGACGGGAGCAGTCCGCAGGCGTACCAGGCGGCGGGGCGGGCGAGATCCCAGGCCGGGACGCCGACGCCGAGGTCGTCCACGTCGATCAGCAGCCAGGGGCCTTCGGGGGCGGGGTGGCGTATGAGCTGGCCGAGGTGGAGGTCGCCATGGCACAGCGTGGTGGTGTCCGGCATCGGGGCCTCGGCGCGAGCCCAGCCGGGGAGGGTGTCCCAGGCCCGGTGGACGGAGGCGGCAGCGGGATGCCGACCGGCCTCTGCGAGCCGGGCGATGGCTCGGGCCGCCTTGGCGGGGCCTCGCATGGTGGGCAGGGTGTGCGGGGCCGGGGTGCGGTGCAGCCGGGCGAGGAGTGTGGCGGCGGCTTCCCAGGGGACGGCGTCGGGGGTGTCCGGGTCCACGGGGGATCCGTACGGC
Organism: Streptomyces tuirus; assembly: GCA_018195615.1. Taxonomy (GTDB): domain Bacteria; phylum Actinomycetota; class Actinomycetes; order Streptomycetales; family Streptomycetaceae; genus Streptomyces; species Streptomyces tuirus_A. Next base: position 1,818,524 of record JAGTPG010000002.1, read on the forward strand.
CAGAAGGTGACGAGCCGGCCGTGCAGGTCGGCAGGGGTCGGGACAAGCGGGGGCAGCAGGATGTCGGGGTGGCGGGTGGCGACGGCGAGGCGGCTGGCCAGTTCGGCGGGGTCGGTGTCCGCGGGGTGGGCCTTCGCGACGGTGTCCCCGTGGCGGACGACGGTTCCGTCCGGGCGGTCCGCCAGGGTTTCCGCTCCGCAGGGGCATGCTGATGAGCGGGCGTGGGCGGTGGCTCGGGCCTGGGTGGTGAGGTCTTGCAGGAGCCGGGCGGGGGTCACGGGGGTGAGGGTAGCCGGGCGGGTGTCAGGTGCCCGGCGTAGGTCTTGAGCAGAGGCGTTGCGCAGCCCGGCGCAGCGGCGGCCTGCGTCAGCTGAGCGGGAGCGCACCCCCGGCACGACCCCGACCGCCTGAGGCAAAAGCAATGCCGGCGCAGCTCCCCAGCTGCGCCGGCATTTGTGCCGTCCGCCGCACCCCCGTCCCCACGGGGTTTCATGGGTGGATGTCCCCGCCCGGACCGCTCTTCCGGGCCTGGGGTCGCCGCTCAGCGCCCCAGCATCTCTCCCACGGACGACGCCTGTGTGGCCACTGTCTCCCACCCGTCGAAGACGAGGAGGAGCAGGACCGCCAGGGGAAGGGCCATCAGCGTCGCCACCACGGGGTGGCGACGGCCCTGGCGGCGGGGGTGGAACGCGGCGGCGTACGCCTTGCGTCCCTCCTCGCGGATCACCGTCCGCGGCGCCGTGTGGGCCATGGTCCCTCTCCTGACCGTTCTCAGTTGTCATGGGCAGCGGCGGGTGTCTGACCTCGGGGGACGAGTGCTGCCACCCGCCGCTTGACCTCAAATCTAGGCGTCCGGCCCTCCTCGGGCGTCATGCCCTCGTACCGATTGCCGGGCCTCCCGGAGGATGAGCCGTCACCCGCGATGTACTCCCCTGGGTGGAGACGAAGACTCCGGTCTCAGGGTCTTCCCCGAGGGGACTGCCGGCTCACCCCGCTTTGTCGGAGTTCTCCTCCCTTGGGATCGGCTGTTCCACCAGGGCCAGCACCCGATTCGCCATGAAGCGGGCCGTACGCACCACAGTTCCGCTCCGCGTGACTTCGCTCACTTCCACGACACCTCGACGTACCGCCGTCTCCACCCTGCGGCCCGCCCTGCTCGCCACCACCTCGTACGTGCGCGTCGTGTCGCCCGCGTCCACGACTATCTCCACACGATCACCCTTCACGGGTCCAATCCCCCTTCCGCGGCAGGAGGTTGGGGTGCACCCCCGCGTGAACACGGCCTGTTCGCACGCCCCCTGACCACCCTTCAAGTCTCCCACCCAGCACTGACAATCCATCGCCCCGAGAGGGCGCGGCCTCTGCGCGCGGGCGGCTGTGGAAACGTAAGCTGTGGCTCGTCACAGGACCGGGCAGCGGGGATGAACATGGCGATGATGCGCCTGAGGCGCGAGGACCCGCGCGTCGTCGGCTCGTTCAGGCTTCACAGACGGCTCGGCGCGGGCGGGATGGGCGTGGTCTACCTGGGCTCCGACAAGAAGGGGCAGCGGGTCGCGCTCAAGGTCATCCGGCCCGACCTCGCGGAGGATCAGGAGTTCCGCTCGCGGTTCGCCCGTGAGGTCTCGGCGGCGCGACGGATCCGCGGCGGATGCACGGCCCGCCTCGTGGCCGCCGACCTCGACGCGGACCGGCCCTGGTTCGCCACGCAGTACGTACCCGGCCCCTCCCTGCACGACAAGGTCGCCGCCGAGGGCCCCCTCGGCGCGGCCGACGTGGCGGCCGTCGGTGCCGCCCTGTCGGAGGGCCTGGTCGCCGTGCACGAGGCCGGGGTCGTGCACCGGGACCTGAAGCCGTCCAACATCCTGCTGTCCCCGAAGGGGCCGCGGATCATCGACTTCGGCATCGCCTGGGCCACCGGCGCGTCGACGCTCACCCACGTCGGTACGGCGGTCGGCTCGCCCGGTTTCCTCGCACCGGAGCAGGTGCGCGGGGCGGCCGTCACCCCGGCCACGGACGTGTTCTCGCTCGGTGCGACGCTCGCCTATTGCTCGATGGGCGACTCGCCGTTCGGGCACGGCAGTTCCGAGGTGATGCTGTACCGCGTCGTGCACGAGGAACCGCAGCTGAACGGCGTACCCGACGCGCTGGCCCCGCTCGTCCGGGCCTGCCTCGCCAAGGACCCCGAGGAGCGGCCCAGCACGCTCCAACTGTCACTGCGGCTCAAGGAGATCGCCGCCCGTGAGGCGCAGGACCTCGCCGGTGTCCGGCCGCCCGCGCCGCGCGGCGCCGAGACCGAGCGGCATGCCGAGACCTACCCCGAGCGCACCCGGCGTCCGCAGGGACAGCAGAGCGCGGGGGCGGCCGGCGCGCAGCGGGGCCGTGGTACTCCCCGCCCCGGGGCTCCTCCCCCGTGGGCGACGGCGTTCCCCGGCGCGGGAACGGTACGCAAGCCAGTGGCAAGCCCCAGGGGCGCGGAACCCGCGGTGGTGCTCCGGCGGGTGGCGGCGCCGCTCGCGGCGGCGCCCCGTCACCCCGATCCGGATCGCGGCCGACGCCCACCGCGCGCAACGGGACACGTTCGGGCAGCGGCAACCGCCCCGCCCCGCACAGCGGTACCGGGCGCCCGGCGGCCAGGAACACGGGGACGCGGCTGCGGCCGGCCAATCCGCGGCTGCTGCGGCAGCGGCTGTTCGTGTTCGTCGTGGTCACGCTGCTGGTGGCAGTGGGCATCGCCCTGGTCCAGGGCTGCCAGGGCCCGGCGCGGGGGCTCGGCGGCGACGGAGACGGCGTACGGGAGCGGCAGGTCCACCGCTCGCAGCAACTGGACGACGCGGCTTCCCTGCCGGGCGACCCGGGTCGGAGCTGAGCCGGGGCCTCACGACGCCGGCAGGATCCGCTCGAAGAACTCGCGGTCGCCGTCGAACACCGGGTCCAGGACGAGGAACTCCTCCGGCGTGACCCAGCGGGTCTCGGCCACCTCGTCCGGGTCGGGGACCACCTCCCCGGTGTCCGCACGGGCGGTCCACCAGTGGAGGCGGAACCGGCGATCGTCGGTCTCCGACTCCCAGACCTTCGCCAGCGGCACGACGGTGAGGCCGACCTCCTCGCGGACCTCACGGACGACCGCCTGCTCCTGGGTCTCCCCCGGCTCGATCTTGCCGCTGAGCGGTTGCCAGTAGCCGGGGCGGGCGACGGCCGGGCCGCGCCGGACGGCGAGGACTCGCTCACCGCGCAGGAGCACGGCGACGATCGCCTCGCGCTGCTCCATCAGCAGCCCCCTAGGGGTGAGGGCGGCCGGTGGCCACGGCGTAGAAGGCCACCGCGGCCGCCGCGCCCACGTTGAGGGAGTCGACGCCGTGGGACATGGGGATGCGGACCCACTCGTCGGCGGCTACCAGGGCCTGGGTGGACAGGCCGTCGCCCTCGGCGCCGAGCATGAGGGCCACGCGGTCCATGGTGTGCGGGGCGGCCTCGTCGAGAGGGCGGGCCTTCTCGTCGGGGGTGAGGGCGAGGAGCGTGAAGCCCGCCTCGCGGACCGACTCCAGGCCCTTGGGCCAGGTGTCCAGCCGGGCGTACGGCACGGAGAAGACCGCGCCCATGGAGACCTTCACGCTGCGGCGGTACAGGGGGTCGGCGCAGTCCGGGGAGAGCAGGACCGCGTCCATGCCGAGGGCGGCGGCCGAGCGGAAGATCGCGCCGATGTTGGTGTGGTCGTTGACCGACTCCATGATCACGACCCGGCGGGCGGTCCGGAGGAGGTCGGCCGCCGTGGGCAGGGGCTTGCGCTGCATGGAGGCGAGCGCGCCGCGGTGCACGTGGTAGCCGGTGACCCGCTCGGCGAGCTCCGGGCTGACGGCGTAGACCGGGGCGGGGAGCTCGTCGATGACGTCGCGCATGACGTCGACCCACTTGGCCGAGAGCAGCATGGACCGCATCTCGTAGCCGGCTTCCTTGGCCCTTCTGATGACCTTCTCGCCCTCGGCGATGAACAGGCCCTCGGCGGGTTCGCGCTTGCGGCGCAGCTCCACGTCGGTCAGGCCGGTGTAGTCGTGCAGGCGCGGGTCGTCGGGATCCTCGACGGTGATGAGATCGGCCACAGGGTGATACTGCCTTGTCCTGGGTACGGTGCCAACGGCTTGGGACGGGTTGGGTTACCCGGGTTACTCGCTTGTCGCCGCGACCGTGGGACCGACCCTCACGACCTCGCCGATGACGATGACCGCGGGGGCTTCACGTCCTCGGTTCGGACCGTCTCCGCGACCGTCGCGAGCGTCGCGTCGACTCGGCGCTGAGCCGCCGTCGTGCCCTCCTGAACGAGGGCGACGGGGGTGTCGGCCGGCTTTCCGTGCGCGACGAGCGTCTCAGCGATCTTTCCGATCTTGTCGACGCCCATGAGGACCACCAGTGTGCCGGTCAGCCTGGCCAGGGACGGCCAGTCGACCAGGGAGCGCTCGTCATCCGGCGCGACATGGCCGCTGACCACGGTGAACTCGTGGGCGACGCCGCGGTGGGTGACCGGGATACCGGCCGCGCTCGGGACCGAGATCGAGCTGGAGATCCCGGGGACGACCGTGCAGGGGATGCCGACCTCGGCAAGGGCCTGGAGTTCCTCCATGCCGCGGCCGAAGACATATGGGTCGCCACCCTTCAGGCGGACCACCGACTTGCCCTGCTTCGCGTGCTCGATCAGCGCGTTGTTGATGGCCTCCTGGGCCATGAAGCGACCGTAGGGGATCTTCGCCGCGTCGATCACCTCGACATGGGGCGGGAGTTCGGCGAGGAGGTCGCGCGGGCCGAGGCGGTCCGCGATGACGACGTCCGCCTCGGCGAGCAGGCGGCGTCCGCGCACGGTGATCAGGTCCGGGTCGCCGGGGCCGCCGCCGACCAGGGCGACACCGGGCGTACGGGTGCGGTGGTGCGGGGCGACGAGCGTGCCGTCGCGCAGGCCCTCGACGACGGCGTCGCGGATGGCGGCGGTGTGGCGGGGGTCGCGGCCGCGGGCGTCCGTGGTCAGCACGGCGACGGTGACGCCCTCGCTGTGGCCGGTGGCCGGGGTCCAGGCCGTCGCCTCGTCGGCGTCGTCCGAGCGGACGCACCAGACGCGGTGGCGCTCCGCTTCGGCGGAGGCCCGGGTGTTCGCTTCCGTGTCGCCGGTGGCGATGAGGGCGTACCAGGCGTCGGCGAGGTCGCCTTCCTCGTAGGCGCGCGGGCGCCAGGTGATCTCGCCGGCGTCCGCCATCGCCTGTACGGAGGGGGTGACCTCGGGCGATACGAGGAAGATGTCCGCGCCCGCCGCGATGAGGGCCGGGAGGCGGCGCTGCGCGACCTGGCCGCCGCCGAGGACGACCACGCGGCGGCCGGTGAGGCGGAGGCCTACGGGGTAGGCGGGGTGTTCGGCCATGAGGGTGCGGCTCCTGTTGCGGCGGTGGTTCGGTAGCCCTGACGTGCGGATTTTACGGCGCGGGGTTTCGGGGCGGCACGGGTGTCCGGTGGCTGGGCGTCGTCGCCGGGCGCGGGTGAGGGTGCGTGGGTCCGTGCCCACGGACCCACGCGGACCACAGGAGCCTTACTTCTCAGTCACTCCCGCCGAATCGAACGTCGCCACCTCGTGCATCGCCCGGGCCGTGCTCTGGACCAGGGGAGGGCCAGGAGGGCACCTGTGCCCTCGCCCAGGCGGAGGTCGAGGTCGACCAAGGGGCGCAGGCCGAGCTTGTTGAGGGCGGCCACGTGGCCCGGTTCGGCGCTGCGGTGACCCGCGATGCACGCGGCCAGGACCTCCGGGGCGATGGCGCGGGCGACCAGGGCGGCGGCGCCGGCGCTGACGCCGTCCAGGATGACCGGCGTCCGCAGGGACGCGCCGCCGAGCAGGAGCCCGACGGTGGCGGCGTGTTCGAAGCCGCCGATCGCGGCGAGCACGCCGATCGGGTCGGCCGGGTCCGGCTGGTGGAGTTCCAGGGCACGGCGGACGACCTCGGTCTTGCGGGCGAGGGTCTCGTCGTTGATGCCGGTCCCCCGGCCCGTGACCTCGGCCGGGTCCGCACCCGTGAAGACGGAGATCAGGGCGGCCGACGCGGTCGTGTTCCCGATGCCCATCTCACCGGTGAGCAGCGCCTTGTTGCCGGCGGCGACCAGGTCGCGAGCGGTCTCGATGCCCACCTCTATGGCCTGCTTGGCCTCCTCGCGGGTCATCGCGGGGCCGGTGGTCATGTCGGACGTACCGGCCCGGACCTTGCGGGGCAGCAGACCCGGGGTGGCCGGGAGGTCGGCGGCCACGCCCACGTCGATGATGCAGACCTCGGCGCCCACCTGGGTGGCGAAGGCGTTGCAGACGGCTCCGCCGCCGAGGAAGTTGGCCACCATCTGGGCCGTGACCTCCTGCGGCCAGGGGGTGACGCCCTGCGCGTGCACGCCGTGGTCGCCGGCGAAGATCGCGACGGCGGCGGGCTCCGGGATGGGCGGCGGGCACTGGCGGGACAGGCCCGACAGCTGGGCGGAGATGATCTCCAGCATGCCCAGCGCTCCGGCCGGCTTGGTCATACGCTTCTGGCGCTCCCACGCCTCGCCCAGCGCCTTGGCGTCGAGCGGGCGGATCTGCGACACGGTCTCGGCGAGCAGGTCGTGCGGTTCCTCTCCGGGCAGGGCGCGGCGGCCGTACGTCTCCTCGTGCACGACCCAGGACAGCGGGCGGCGCTTGGACCAGCCCGCCTGCAGCAGCTCGGGCTCGTCCGGGAACTCGTCGACGTATCCGACGCACAGGTAGGCGATGACTTCGAGGTGCTCGGGCAGGCCCAGGGCACGGACCATTTCGCGCTCGTCGAAGAAGCTGACCCAGCCGACGCCGAGGCCTTCGGCGCGGGCGGCCAGCCACAGGTTCTCCACGGCCAGGGCGGCCGAGTACGGCGCCATCTGGGGCTGGGTGTGGCGGCCGAGGGTGTGGCGGCCGCCGCGGGTCGGGTCGGCGGTGACGACGATGTTCACCGGGGTGTCGAGGATGGCCTCGATCTTCAGTTCCTTGAACTGCTTCGCCCGGCCCTTGGGGAGGGACTTCGCGTACGCGTCGCGCTGGCGCATGGCCAGTTCGTGCATCGCGCGCCGGGTGTCGGCGGAGCGGATGACGACGAAGTCCCAGGGCTGCGAGTGGCCCACGGAGGGCGCGTGGTGGGCGGCCTCCAGGACGCGGAGCAGTACCTCGTGCGGGATGGGGTCGCTGCGGAAGCCGTTGCGGATGTCGCGGCGTTCGCGCATGACCTTGAGCACGGCCTCGCGCTCGGCGGGGTCGTAGCCGGGTGCGGCGGGGCCGGTGGACTGTCGTGCTTCCGGCACCGCGGCCGCGCTCTCTGCCTCGTGGCGTTCCTGGTCCGCCAGGTCTTCCTGTTCGGCGGCCCGGGTGTCCAGGTCGTCGGCGTTCTGTACGAGTTCGGCGTCGCCCTCGCGGGGGGCGGGGACGATGACCACGGTTTCCGCCTCTGGGTGTGCCGGCTGAGCGACGGTGGGTTGGGTCTGCTGCGGGCCCTGCGGGACGGGCTGTGCGCTCTGCTCGTCGGCGATCGGCGCGGTGGCGTCCTCCTCGGCAGGGGGCGACGTGGGGGCGGCCGGTTCGGGTGCGGGCGGTGCCGCCTCCACGGCTGCCTCGGCTGCCTCAGCGGTCACGGCTGTCACGGCTGCCGGGTCGGGGCGGCCGTCTCGGTGGGCTGTGCGGGGGCGGTCGCGGCAACGGGCTGAGCCGGAACGTCGGCGGGTGCCTCGGGGTTGGGGGCGTCGGCGGGCACCTCGGGGGCGGGTGCGTCGGCGGGCGCGGCCGGGCCCATCGTCTCCGCGGCCGGGGCGGCGGAGACGGGGGCTTCGGGGGCGGCGGGGGCTTCGGGCTGAGGAGCCGTCACCTCGGGGCCGGCGCGGCTGTCTGGGCATCAGTTGCCTCAGGGGCCGGGGAGCCTGCCTGTGGGGCGCTCGGCTCAGCGTGAAGTGCGGCGGGCTCGACGCCGATGGCATCCGGCGTCGGGGCGTCGGCCTCGGGAGCGACGGCCTCAGGGCCGACGGCCTCAGGGCCGACGGCCTCAGGGGCGGCAACCTCGGCAGCGACGGCCTCGGAAGCTACGGCTTCGGGGCCGACGGCCTCAGGGGCGGCAACCTCGGCAGCGACGGCCTCGGAAGCTACGGCTTCGGGGCCGATGGCCTCTGAGGCAGTCGCGGTCACGCCGGGGCAGTGGTCTCCGGGCCGGCCTCTGTTGCCTGGGCCTGCGCAGCAGTTCCGGCGCCCGCCGCGTCGGGCTGTACGGCGGTGTCGAGGCCCACGGCGTCCGGCGCGGGCGCGGCGGATCCGGGATCGGTAACCGCCTCTCCGGCACTGGCCTCGGGCGGAGCCGTGACGGCGTGCTCGGGCGTGACGGGCGCCGCCGGGAAGGCATGTGCTCCGGGGGCCGGTGCGGCCTCGGGGACAGGAGCGGCCTCGGGAGCAGGAGCAGCGGCCTCGGGGGCCGGTGTGGCCTCCGGGGCCGGAGCGGGTGCCATGTTCTGCTGAGCAGCCGCCGGGCTTGGTTCGCCGCCGTCGGCCGAGTCGCCGACCACGGCCGACCCGGAGGTCTCGGGAACAGCAGCGGCACCGCCCTGCTCACCGTCCGGAACAGCACCGTCCATGACCGGCTCCGGCGTCTCGGCCTGCGCGGGCACGTCCCCGGGCTCGCCGGTCACCGATGCATCCGCCTCCGGAACGACACCCGTTCCGGCGACATCAGCCGTGCCGGGCGCGGGAACGGCCTGGTCGGCATCCGGACCGACACCCGCCCGGAGCTCACCCGGCTCACCGGCAACCTCCGCACCCTGCACAGGCGCCGCCTGGCCCGCGTCCGGGCCGGGCTCGGCCGCAGGCTCCGGGTTCGGCGCGGTCGCGGTCGCGGGCAATTGTTCGGCGTCGGCCGGGTGCGTCGGCGTCGGCTCGCTCGTCTCCGTCGCCGCGTGCGTGGCGACGGCCTGGGCCGTGCCCGCCGGCTGCTGGGCCGGAACAACCGTTTCCGCAGGTGCCGCCCCGGCGCTCACCGGGGCCTGGGGCGTGGGCTGTGCGCCCCAGGGAGCCGCCGGGGGCGAGAGCGGCTCGGGGGCGCGCGGGGCGTCCAGGTACTCGGGGCCGGCCGACCCGGGGGCGGGCTGACGTACCGGCGCGTCCGCGGGGCCGCGGTCGGCGAGCGAACGGACCGGGCTGGCGGAGCTGTCGGGCAGGGGCGGGCCGAGGTGCAGGGGCCTGCGCGGAGTGATGGGCGGGATCGGCGGGGGGTCGGGCAGGCGGACGCCGCCGAGGTCGACCGAGCCGCTGTCGCGGCCGGAGATCTCGTGCGGGCCCGGCTGGTGCACGGCCTCGACGACCGGCTCCGGCGCGGGCGGGGCGACCTCGTTGCCCCAGGCGCCGTGGGAGCCGGGCAACAGCAGGTCTTCGTCCTCGGCGGTGTTCTCGGAGAGGTAGGCGTACGCACCGGGCGCGGGGGCGCCCGGCTGCTCCACCATGCCTGCGCTCTCCGGCAGTCCCTCGCCCGGGACCTGGCCGGTGTCGGTCATGCGTACCCCTCGCCCATCGGTTAGTGCTCCTACGACCAGCTCACCCGGAACGGCGCACCGACCGCCCCACAGTGAAGAACGAGCGTGCGTCCCCAGCGGCACGAACGGCCCGCCCGGAAAAGGCGACAAAGCCACTCACTGGCATTGTTGCGGCCGAACCACCGCCACGGCACCTTGATCCGCGACGGTTCCGCTGTGGACTGCGCCACGTTGCGCGTCCTCCGGTTGTGCCGTACCACACCCGCCCCAAATCGGGCGGGTTTTCCGGACATTGACCGACGAACTGCCGGGCGTCCTGGTGCGGTGCAGCGATCGGCCACCCTACCGCGCGCAGTACGACAACCCGATCACGGGGACGGCGGCGGGGTCAGGCGCTGCGCCGGGGCAGCACGCCGCTGAGCAGGAACGCGACGCTCCGTTCCTTCTCCGTCCAGGCCCGGGTGTCGAGTTCGACGGACTGGAGCAGGGCGCACTCGACGCCGTACCCGTGCTCGGTCAGGTCCCGGCCGATGAGTTCGGCGGCGTCGCGGGTGGCGGCGTGGGTGACGATGCGCTGCGGGCGGCGGTCGGCGACGGCCGAGACCACGGCCGCTCCCCCGCCGCCGACGCGGACGACGTCGGGTTCGGGGAGGTTCTCCAGGATGTGCGGGGCGGTGCCGTGCACGATCTGGAGCTGGACGCCGAGGCGGCGGGCGGTCGCGTCGGTGCGGGCGCAGGCCGTCCGGTCGCTGTCGACGGCGATGACGGCGGCGCCGGCGCGTGCGGCCTCGATGGCGAAGGCACCGCTGCCGCAGCCGATGTCCCACACGAGGTCGCCGACGCGCGGTCCTAGACGGGCGAGTTGGGAGTCGCGCAGCAGCTGGTTCTCGCCCTCGCCGAGGTCGCCGCCGTACGCCTCGGCGGGCAGGGTCCAGCCGCGTGGCCCGGCGGACGGATCGCGGCCGGCGATCCAGCCGCCGGTCTCCCCCGCGGTACCGGGGCGGGCCGGGCCGCCGAGGACGATGACGACATTGGGGTCGCGCCAGGTGTGGTCGGCGGCCTTGTCGGAGGTGACGACGGTGACCCGCTCGCGTTCGGTGCCGAGTTCCTCGCAGATGACGAAGGAGCGGTGGACTCCTTCGAGGAGCAGGCCGAGTTCGGCGGGGCCGGCGCCGGGTGAGGTGAGTACGGCCACCTTGGTGTGGGCTCGGCACACGTTGACCGCGCGGCGCAGGGTGCGACGGTGTGCGACGACCACCTGGGCGTCGTCCCAGGGCATGCCGGCGCGGGCGAAGGCTGCGGCGACCGAGGAGACGGCGGGGACGACTTCGACCTCGAGGCCGAACTCGGGAGCGCGCAGGGTGCGGACGACGCCGAAGAAGCCTGGGTCGCCGTCGGCGAGCACGACGGCCGTGCCGCGGTGGGCGGCGATGCGGCGGGCGGCGAGGGCGACGCTGCCGAGGCGGATGCGCTCGGCGCCGGCGGGGACCTCCGGGAGCGCCAGGTGGTGGGCGGCACCCGCAACGAGCGTGGCGGCGCCCAGGGCGGCGCGCGCCGCGGCGGTCAGCGGCGAACCGTCCCAGCCGATCACCGTGACCCGGTCGGCCATCGTCGTCAGTCTCCAGGGGTTCTCGCAGGTCGTCTGCGTGTCGTCGGGTGAGCGGCCCGCAGGCGGGCTCCGTGAGAGTACCCGGTGAAGGCGGCGGAGGGGGCGGCGGTGCCGTCGCGCGGTGCCCGTCCGGTCAGTTCCAGTCGCCGTAGGAGGTGAAGCCGCCGGGCAGCTGCTCGCCGACGCCGTCGAGGTCCTCGGGGAGCAGGCTCCAGACGATGAGGTCGGTGCGTACGTCGGTCCACTCGTCGTTGTCCGTCCGGGTCCGCGCTATCCAGGCGCCGCGCAGCACTCCCTCGCTGATGCAGCCGATCTTCTGCGCCACCTGCTGGGAGGCGGTGTTGTCGGCGGCGGTGCGCAGTTCCAGGCGCTCGAACTTCTGGTCGTTGAAGAGCCACCGCGCCGTGACGAGCGCCGCCTCGGAGGCGTAGCCCTCACCTCGGGCCCAGGGGGCGATGACGTAGGAGATCTCGCTGGAGCGGATCCGCCAGTCGGTGTTCTGGAGGTGGACGACGCCGACGAGGCGCTGGGTGAGGAACTCGGTGACGGCGAACACGATGCCGCGTCCCTCGGCCCGTTCGGCGGGGGCCTGTTGGGTGATCCAGGCGCGGGCGTGCGCCTCGGTGTAGGGCTGCGGGACGGAGGTCCAGGCGGTGACGAGTTCGTCGTTCATCATGTCGGCGAACGCCTGGATGTCCGGCTCCTCAAGAGGGCGCAGTACCAACCGCTCCGTGCTGATGGAGACGTTGGGGAAGGTGCTCGTCATGCGCCGCTCCGTAACCTTCGGTGAACCTTCAGGGCCTGCTGAACTGCCCAGCATGCAGCATGAACGCACTGATTCGCACCACGGGGTCCTCCCCCGTCCGGTGAGCTGTCCGGTAAGGGAGGACCCCGTGCGCGGCGGGTGCCGGGCGTGGGCTCAGAAGGAGGCGAGCACGGAGCCGGCGTACTTGTCCTGGATGAACTTCTTCACCTCGGGCGAGGTGAGGAGCTTCGCGAGCTTCTTCACGCGCGGGTCGTCCTCGTTGCCCTTCTTCACGGCGAGGAAGTTGCCGTAGGGGTTGTTCTTCGGGGACTCCAGGACGAGGGCGTCCTTCGACGGCTTGAGGTCGGACTCGATGGCGTAGTTGCCGTTGACGACGGCGGCGTCCACGTCGTCGAGGGAGCGCGGGGTCTGGGCCGCCTCCAGCTCCTTGAACTCGAGCTTCTTAGGGTTCTCGGTGATGTCGGACGGGGTCGCCTCGTTGCCGACGCCCGCCTTGAGGGTGATCAGCCCGTTGGCGGCCAGGAGCTTCAGGGCGCGGGCCTCGTTGACGGTGTCGTTGGGGACGGCGACGGTCGCACCGCTCTTCAGGTCGTCGGCCTTCTTGACCTTGTGGGAGTAGAGGCCGAGCGGTTCCAGGTGGACCGTGACGACGGGCACGATGTCGGTGCCGTTCTTCTTGTTGTAGTCGTCGAGGTACGGCTTGTTCTGGAAGTAGTTGGCGCCCACGGAGCCGTCCTGCGTCGCGGGGTTCTGCGACGTGTAGTCGGTGAACTCCTTGACCTCCAGGTCGAGGCCCTCCTTCTTCGCCAGGTTGTCCTTGACGTAGGTGAGGATCTCGGCGTGCGGGACGGGGCTCGCGGCGACGATCAGGGGTCCGTCGGAACCGGAGTTGCCCGCGCCGCAGGCGCCGAGCCCGAGGGTGAGGGCTCCGGCGGCGAGGACGGCGGTGGTGATCTTGGCGGTGTTACGCACGAAAAGTGCCTTTCCTTATGGGCCTTGCGAGTGGTGCGACCCCGTCGTGGGTGAACGGGGAGTTCAGGAAGCGGCCTTGAGCAGCCGCAGTTTCGGGGCGGGGCCCGAGTGGGCGCCGCGGCGGTGCAGGGAGCGGGCCGCGTAGTCGCCGGCGAACTGGATGAGGGAGATGACGACGGCGAGGATCGCGACGGTGATCCACATCAGCTGGGTCTCGAAGCGCTGGTAGCCGTAGCGGATGGCGATGTCTCCGAGCCCGCCGGCGCCGACCGTGCCCGCCATGGCCGAGTAGCCGATGAGTGCGACGATCGTGGTGGTGGTGCTGGAGATCAGCGACGGCAGGGACTCGGGCACGAGAACCTTGCGGACGATGGTCCAGGTGTTGCCGCCCATGGACTGCACGGCCTCGACGAGCCCGTGGTCCACTTCGCGTACGGCCGTCTCGACCAGGCGCGCGAAGAAGGGGATGGCTCCGACGGCGAGCGGCACGATGGCGGCCTCGCGGCCGATGGTCGTGCCCGTGATCCAGCGGGTGAAGGTCATCAGCGCGACCATCAGGATGATGAACGGCAGGGAGCGGGCGATGTTCACGACCTGCCCGATGACCTTGTTGGCGACGACGTTCTGCAGGAGACCGCCGCGGTCGGTGAGGACCAGCAGGATGCCGAGCGGAAGTCCGCCGAGGACGGCGATGAGCGTGGACCAGCCGACCATGTAGAGCGTGTCCCAACACGCCTGTTCCAGCAGGGGCCGCATCTCGGACCAGGTCACTTGGCACCTTCCTTCACCAGTACGGACTCGTGGCCCGGGACGTCGATCTGGAGGCCCTGTTCGCGCAGGAAGCCGATCGGCACGACGTTGTCCTCGTAGCGGCCGGGCAGTTCGATGCGCATCCGGCCGACCTGGAGGCCGCCGACGGTGTCGATGGCGGCGCCGAGGATCGATATGTCGATGTTGTAGGTGCGGGCGAGCTGGGAGATGACGGGCTGGGTCGCACTCTCGCCCTGGAAGGTGACGTCGACGACGGTGCGGTCCTCGCCGGAGGCCTCGCCGTCGAGCGGGAACAGGGCGGCGGCCAGTTCGGAGCCGGGGGTGGCCAGGAGCTCGCTGACGGTGCCCGACTCGACGATGCGCCCGTTCTCCATGAGCGCGGCCGAGTCGCAGACCGACTTCACGACGTCCATCTCGTGGGTGATGAGCAGGACAGTCAGGCCGAGCTGCCGGTTCAGGTCGCGCAGCAGCGCCAGGATCGAGCGGGTGGTCTCCGGGTCGAGGGCGCTGGTGGCCTCGTCGGAGAGCAGCACCTTGGGGTCGCCGGCCAGGGCGCGGGCGATGCCGACGCGCTGCTTCTGGCCGCCGGAGAGCTGGGCGGGGTAGGCGCCCGCCTTGTCGGCGAGGCCGACCAGGTCGAGCAGCTCCAGGGCCTTGCGGGAGCGTTCCTTGCCGGACTTGCCGAGGATCTCCAGCGGCAGTTCGACGTTGTCCTGGACGGTCCGCGAGGACAGCAGGTTGAAGTGCTGGAAGACCATGCCGATCCGGCTGCGCGCCTGCCGCAGTTCCTTCCCGGCGCGCGGGCCACTGCCCGCCAGGGCGGTGAGGTCCTGTCCGGCGACGCTCACGGTGCCGGAGGTGGGGCGCTCCAGCAGGTTGACGCAGCGGATGAGCGAGGACTTGCCGGCGCCGGACTGGCCGATGACGCCGTACACCTCGCCTTCGCGGACGTGCAGGTCGACGCCGTCCAGGGCGGTGACCTCGCGGCCGCGCGAACGGTAGACCTTGGTCAGGTCCGTTGTGGTGATCACGTGGGTTTCCGTCACTGTCGAGTGCGCGGGCGTGGGTGTGCCCGGGCACAGGTGCATTCGTTCAGGGACGCGACACGGTTCTCGCGGGGGCGGGGAACCGGAGAGAACTTGTGCGCGGGCGGCTCGGCGTCACGCACCGCTCGGGGCGTGCGGACATGCCGCGGGTCTCGCTTCGGGGCGCGAGCTCAGGGGGTGGTGCGGGGGCCCTCTAGAAGGCGCACATTCGACACGTACAACGAGCACCGGGCGTCATGGTCGCCTCGGTCGCGGGGATGCGGTCGCTCGTCGTGGTCATGCCGCAAGTAAAACACGCGTACGGTCCTGACAAGCCGACGCTGTCCGGATGCTGGACAGCGGTGGACAGGGCGCCGGGGCTCGTCAGCCGCGGCGGGAGATCTCCACTCCCCGCTCGGTGACCAGTGCGGACAGGGCCGACAGGTCCTCGACCACCAGATCGGCGTGGAGCTCGTGGGCTCGGTGCGTTGTGGTCAATGCCACGGTGGTCATACCGGCGGCACGCCCGGCCGCGAGGCCCGCCGGGGCGTCCTCGAAGACGACGCAGTGGGCGGGGTCGACGCCGAGGGTGCGGGCGGCGAGCAGGTAGGGCTCGGGGTCCGGCTTGCCCCGGGTGACGTCGTCCGCGCAGACGAGCGTCTTGGGCAGGATGCCGACGGCGTCGAGCCGGGCCTCGGCCAGCCGCCGGGTGGCGGAGGTGACGACGGCCCAGCGCTCGGAGGGCAGGGCGTCGAGGAAGGTGCGGGTCCCCGGCAGCAGACGCACCCCGCCGTTGGGTACGTCCTCCACCTCGAGGTCCTCGATCCGCGCGACCGCCTCCGGCACCACGCCGGCGGGCAGCAGGTCGGCGGCTATCTCGACGGCCGGCCGGCCGTGCAGCTCGACCCGGGCGAACTCCTCGGCCGTGATCCCGTACTCCGTGGCCCACCGCGCCCAGCAGCGGTCCACCGAGGCGAGGGAGGAGACCAGGGTTCCGTCGTTGTCGAACAGCAGGGCGTGCGCGTGGATCTTCATGCCCTCGACCCTACGGTGCAGGCCAGGGCCGGAAGCACCGGGCCTTTTCGGCCGTAATAAGGTCGCAGCATGCTTGATGCCCTGACGCTGGTGACCGGCGTCGCCGCGCTGCTGCTCGCCGCCTGGTGCGGCTGGGCGGCCTACCGGGACCAGCCGACGAAGGACTGGCACTTCATCGGGATGGCCGTGGTCACGCTGCTGTCGGTGATCCAGCTGGTGGTCGGGATCGTGCTGCTGGCGCAGGGCGAGAAGCCGGAGCAGGGCACGACGATCTTCGTGGCTTATCTGCTGGGGGCGTTCGCGTGTGTCCCGGCGGCGGGGTTCATGTCGTTGGCCGAGCGCACGCGGTGGGGCTCTGTGACGGTCGCCGCGGGTGGCGTGGTGCTGGCGGTGCTGGAGGTGCGGCTCTATGACATCTGGGGAGGCTGACGTGAGCCGGCGGCGGCTGACCAGCGGGCCGGGGACGCTGCTGGTGTGGCTGTACGGCGTGATGGTCGTCGGGGCGGTGTCGCGGTCGGCGTATCAGATCGCGACGGAGTTCGACCGGGCGCCGCTCGCCTATTCGCTGTCGGCCGTGGCCGGTGTCGTGTACGGGTTCATCACGTACTCGCTGGTGCGGGGTGGGGAGACTGCTCGGCGGGCGGCGCTGGTGTGTTGTGTCGCCGAGTTGGTGGGTGTGCTGACGGTCGGGACCTGGACGTTGATCGAGCCGTCGGCGTTTCCTGATGCGACCGTGTGGTCGGACTTCGGGATGGGGTATGTGTTCATCCCGATTCTGTTGCCGGTGTCGGCGATTTACTGGCTGCGGAAGTCGCGTTCGCGGGAGGGGATGCGGGCTGAGGGGCGCCGGCGACTGCGGGTGCGTCGTGGTTGTTCGCGCAGTTCCCCGCGCCCCTGACCATCACGCCGTCGCCGCGTAGGTACCCGCCGGCTTCTCCAGGACGATCATCGGTACGCCGTCCGCGCCCTGGGACGTGCCCACCGTTTCGTAGCCGACCTTGCGGTAGAGGCGGAGGTTGCCTTCGCTGCGGTGGCCCGTGTGGAGGCGGAAGCGGGTGGCGCCGTGCTGGTCGGCGAGGGCCGACTCGGCCGCGTGGAGGAGGCGGGCGCCGATGCCGTGGCCCTGGAGGCGGGGGTGGACGCAGAGCTTGCCGATGGCGGCCGCCCCGCCCTCGGTGACCGAGCCGCGGACCGAGCCCACGACCTCGTCGCCGAGCCGGGCCACGAAGACGCAGTCCCGGGCGACCTCCTCGCGGACCGAGTCGAGTGTTTGGACGAGCGGGTCGATGCGGTAGTTCCCGTACAGCGCCGCCTCCGTCTGGAAGCACAGGTACTGCAGCCTGAAGATCTGCTCCGCGTCCTGCTCGGTCGCCGCAGAGATGGTCACGCTCATGCCCATGTGCGCACGCCTCCCGCTCATCTGATCACCTGTCGTTCCTCACTCCTATCCCCGTCCTCAGCGGGCCGCAACCTCCGGCGTGAGCAATCTGCGCAGACATCCCAGGCATCTGGAACGTTCCGGGCCAAGACTCCCCTGTGAGATACCCAACTCCCCTGCGATTTCCCGGTATGTCAGGTCCTCGGCGAGAGCAGGGCCTCCATGAGCCGGGGGCAGCGACCCGGGAGGCGGCGCACGGCCTCGCGCAGGGCACGGCCGCGGGCCGCGGCGAGGGCGAGCTGCTCGGGGTCGCGGTCACCGTCGTCCACCGGTTCCACGGCGTACGGCCGTTCGAGGCGGTTGGTACGGCGGGTACGGCGAGCCTCCGAACGGACGGCCCGGCGGAGCCATTCCGCGGGTCGAGCGGCGGGTCCTCGGCGTCGAGGCGCTCCAGCAGGCGGAGCCAGACCGCCTGTTCCAGGTCACCTGGTTCGACTCCGGCGGCATATGCCTCCGCGGAGGCCTCAGCGGTGAGCAGCGGGCGCAGGGCGGTGACCAGGTCGTGCGTCATATGCGGAGCGACGCGGCCACCCGGGCGACAGGTTGCCCGGGCGGCCGAAGCTCACTCCACCGAGGGGTGTGAGTTCAGTTGTTGACGAAGCCCTCGCGGGCCAGCACGCCCGTGTCGGGCTGGTCGGTGAAGACGCCGTCGATGCCGGTCGCGAAGTATGCCTGGTACGCCCCGAAGACGTCACCGTAGGCGTCCGCGTCCGTTCCCTTGCGGAAGTTCGCGGGGAGGAAGGGGTTCTCGTTGCGCATGGTCCACGGGTGCAGGATCAGGCCCACCTTGTGCGCGTCCGAGACGAGCGTCGTCGGCTCGGTGAGGTTGCCCTTGGCGTCGCGCGGGATCACCAGGTCCAGGGTCGGGCCGATGCCCTGCGCGTAGGAGGCGATCTCCCGCAGGCCAGCCGGCTTGACCAGGTCGGCGACGGTGCGCGGGTCGCCCGACTCGACGAAGTCCCAGGGGCGGGTGTTCGCCGAGGACAGCAGGACGACCAGAGGGTTGTCGACGAGCTTGTTGAGGCGTTCGATGCTGGTCGGCTCGAAGGACTGGATGACGACCGGGGAGGTCCGCCGGTCCCTGCGGTACTTGCGCAGCAGCTTGGCGATCCGCTCCTCCAGCGGCAGGCCCTGCTTGCGGAAGTAGGTGGGGTGCTTGAGCTCGGGGTAGACCCACACCTGCTTGCCTCGCTCGCGGGACTGCTCGTCCTGCCACTGCAGGACCTCTTCGAAGGTGGGGATCTCCCAGCGGCCGTCGTACAGGGTGTTGTGCGGACGGTTGGCCGGGATGCGCTCGATCGCCCGCAGGGTCTTGAGTTCGGCGAGGGTGAAGTCCTCGGTGAACCAGCCGGTGGTGGAGACACCGTCGAGGAGCTTGGTCTTCTTGCGGTCGGCGAACTCGGGGTGGTCGGCGACGTCCGTGGTGCCGCCGATCTCCGGCTCGTGACGGCAGACGAGGTGTCCGTCCTTCGTCGGCACCAGGTCACCGGCCTCGACGATGTCAGCGCCCATGTCGAGAGCGAGCTGGTACGCGCCCATGGTGTGCTCCGGGCGGTAGCCGCTGGCCCCGCGGTGGCCGACGATGGTCGGCTTGGGCAGGCTCTTCAGCCCACCCTGTCCGCCGCCGTGCCGGGCGCTTTCGGCTCTCGCCGTACCGGTCACGCCGAGGACCGCTCCACCGGCGCCGAGCACCGCGGCGCCGAGCAGGGCCCGCCGCCCGGTCCCGCTCTTTCCCTCGTTCGACCTCTGCGTTCCCATCAGCGCCCTCCCTGCCGTCGGCTCGTCAGTGCGCGCCGATCGTACGGGCGCGTACATGACGAGTGGGAGACGCCGCGCGGAACACCCGGGTGACGACGGATGTCACCGTGGCTGGTGTGGACGACGAACTGACGGCTTGTCGAGTTCGGCGCGTTCCCGTCGATTCGGGACGGCGGTTCTGGGAACGCGTGCGAGGCCCGCACCGGCGCGCCGAGGCGATGTCCGTCACATTGTGGCGACCGGGTTACACACGGCCGGAGGTGCGTCACCACAGGTAAACACGCGTCAACAGTGCGTAAGGCCTCGGTTAAGTCGCCGTGCCCGATGTGCGCGACCCCGGGGGCCACGAGTATCGTCCTCACCTGCACAGACTCATACAGATTCCCTTGACACCGGAGGGTCCGTTGTCCCGCTTCGCGCTCATCAAGGCAGTGCTCGGCCCGACCATGCGCCTGATGTTCCGCCCACAGGTGGAAGGTGCGGAGCACATTCCCGGGGACGGTCCGGTCATCCTGGCCGGCAACCACCTGACGTTCATCGACTCGATGATCCTGCCGCTGGTCTGCGACCGGCAGGTCTTCTTCATCGGCAAGGACGAGTACGTGACCGGGAAGGGCCTCAAGGGCCGGCTGATGGCCTGGTTCTTCACCGGCGTCGGCATGATCCCCGTCGACCGCGACGGCGGCCGGGGCGGCGTGGCCGCGCTGATGACCGGGCGACGGGTGCTGGACGAGGGCCGGGTCTTCGGTATCTACCCCGAGGGCACGCGGTCGCCCGACGGGCGTCTGTACCGGGGGCGTACCGGCATCGCGCGGCTCACGCTGATGACGGGAGCGCCGGTGGTGCCGTTCGCGATGATCGGTACGGACCGGATCCAGCCCGGTGGGGCGGGCCTGCCCGACCGGGCAAGGTCACCGTGCGGTTCGGTGAGGCGATGGAGTTCTCCCGGTACGAGGGGATGGACCGGGACCGCTATGTGCTGCGGGCCGTGACCGACTCGGTGATGAGTGAGGTCATGCGGCTGTCCGGGCAGGAGTACGTGGACATGTACGCGAGCAAGGCGAAGGAAGCCGCGTAACTCTCCGGGGTGGAGTCGTGGGTGCTTGTCGCTCAGTGGTCCGCCCGCTCTCCAGCCGCTGCCCCCGCAGCAGGAACCACGCCGCCACCGCCGCGGCCAGCAGGACCGCCGCGCCGACGCCCGCCGCGAGCGCCAGCCCGTCGACGAAGGACGTGCGGGCCGCGTCCAGCATCACCGCGGCGCTGTGCGCGGGCATGCCCGCGGCCGCCTCGACCGCGCCGCCCAGTGACTCGTGCGCCGCGGCCGGTGTGCCCGCCGGCCCGTTGAAGTCGCGGTAGACGCCGGTCACGATCGAGCCGAGCACGGCGATGCCGAGGGCGGCGCCGAGCTCGTAGGCCGTCTCGGACACCGCGGAGGCGGAGCCCGCCTGCTCCTTGGGCACGCTGGAGAGGATCACGTCGGCGGTGACGGTGAACGAGAAGCCGGCGCCGACGCCGACCACCAGGAGCGCGGCCCCGAGCAGCGGGTATCCGGTGGACTGGCCGATCACCGTGAGCGCGGCCAGCGCGAGGCCGATCGCCGCGAGACCGCCGGAGACCACGGCCCGCACCGAGAAGCGGCGGGCGGCACGCCCGCGACGAGACCGGCCACCACCGCCCCGATCGCGGCGGGCAGTTCGGCCAGACCCGCCTCGAACGGGCGCCTGCCCTGCACGAGTTGCAGGTACTGGGAGAGGAAGAACACCAGCCCGGACAGGCCGAGGATGGTGAGCAGGTCGGCCAGCACCGCCCCGCTGAAGCCACGGTTGCGGAACAGCCGCATGTCCAGCAGCGGGGCCGGGAGCCGGAGCTGACGGCGGACGAACCCGTACAGCGCGGCGACGCCCAGCAGGCCGGCGGCCGACGTGGTCGAGGCGAAACCGTGCGTGGCGGTCTCCTTGATCGCGTACACGACACCGACCATGCCGACCAGCGACAGCAGCACGCTGACCAGGTCCCAGGGGCCCGGGTTCGCGGTGCGCGACTCGGGCAGCAGCTTGATGCCGACGAGGACCAGCACGGCCATCACGGGCAGGTTGATCAGGAAGACCGAGCCCCACCAGAAGTGCTCCAGCAGGAACCCGCCGACGATGGGGCCGACGGCCGTACCCGCGGAGGCGGTGGCTCCCCAGATGCCGACGGCCAGGCTGCGTTCCCGCGCGTCGTGGAAGAGGTTGCGGATCAGGGCGAGGGTGGCCGGCATCAGGGTCGCGCCGGCGACGCCGAGCAGCGCCCGCGCGACGATCATCATCTCGGGCGTGGTGGCGTAGGCGTTGAACACGGATATCGCGCCGAACGCCGTGGCACCGACCAGCAGGATCCGCTTGCGGCCGATACGGTCGCCGAGGCTGCCCATGGAGACGAGCAGACCGGCGATGACGAACGAGTAGACGTCGCCGATCCACAGCAGCTGGGTCCCCGAGGGCTTCAGGTCCTCACTGATGTAGGGGGTCGCGAGACCGAGGACGGTCGCGTCGACGGCCACCAGCAGCACGGCGAGCACGAGAACGCCGAGGGCGAGCCAGCGGCCCGGGCGCTTCACCGCCTCGGTCGTCGTCGCCGTCTGCAGGGTGCTGGTCATGATTCCTCTCTCCGTAGTGCGCCGCCGAGCAGCAGCTCGACGATCATGTGCTGGAAGTCCTTGGGTGCGCCCTTGCCGCTGTGCACCATCCAGGCGCCGGAGGCCAGCAGGCCGTAGAGCGCCTCGGTGAGCCAGGCCGGCGTGAGGTCGATGCGGAATTCGCCGCTGAGCTGGCCGCGCCGGAACAGGGCGGAGATCCGGTCGTCGATCCGGGTCCAGCCCGGGTTCTGCTCCTCGCCCTCGAACAGCTGGTTCTCGGTGTAGAGGAAGGCGAGCAGCCCGGCGGCGGGCTCGATGGCCCTGACCAGCCGGCGGACGGCCTCGCTCGCCGTGCCTTCGTCGAGCCGGGCGGCGTCCAGCGCGGCCTCGCACTCCGCGATGCCGAGCGACTCCAGCGCGCGGACGAGGGCGTCACGTCCGGCGAAAAGGCGGTGCAGCGTGGCGCGGCTGATCCCGGCGGCCTTGGCGACCTCATCCATCGTCGCGGTGGACTTGCGGGTCAGCAGGGCCGCGGCGGAGCGCAGCACGTGATCAGGGTCGACAGCCATGAGACAAGCATAGACCATATGAGACATTGATGTCTCACACGGGTCATGCGTGACTCACGGTCGGTCGAACCACGGGAGAAAGGGGTGATCAGTGCCAGGGCAACTGCCCGCGCCGCTCCCAGTATGCGTGCGGTTCCTCGACCAGCGTGGCGAGGCGGGTCAGCTGGTCGTCGTCGAGGTCGACGACCGCGGCGTGCAGGTTCGAGGCGAGCTGGTTGGTGGTGGCGGCGCCGGAGAGGACCACACCGGCCCAGGGCTGGCGCAGGATCACGGCCAGGGCCACGGCGTCGCAGCCCAGTCCGGTCTGTTCGGCGACCTCCTTCATGACGTCCGGCGCATGCGGGCCGGCCAGTCGGCCGTTGGCCATGCCCTCCTTGACGATCACGGTGAGACCGGCGTCGCAGGCCTCGGTGAGGGCGGGAGCGGCGGAGGTCTCCAGCGCGTTGTACGTGGACTGCACGGTACGGAAGAGGGGTTCGCCGTCGACCGTCACGGCCAGGGCGGCGCGGATCGCGTCCGCCTGGGCGGGGCCGCTGGTGGAGAAGCCGACGGTGAGGCCCTGGGCGGCGGCCTCCGCGAGCTTCGCGTGGAGCTCCTTGTCGGTGAGGGCCGGACTGTCCGGGGTCACCGAGTGGATCTGGTAGAGGTCGAGCCGGTCGCCGAGCAGGGCGTGGCTCTCCGCGCGCTGCCGCTCGTAGGTGGGCAGGGTGTGGTCCTTGACCTCGTGCGTCTCGGCGTCGGTGGACCAGTCGGCGGTGTAGGTGTAGCCCCACTTGCTGCCGATGACGATGTCGTCGAGGCCGGGCCTGTCCTTCAGCCAGTCGGCGAGGAACTCCTCGGAGCGGCCGTAGGAGCGGGCGGCGTCGAAGTAGCGGACGCCCTGGGCGTAGGCGGCGTCGAGGAGTTCGTGGGTGCGGGTGCGCAGCGTCTCGACGCTGCGGTCGTCCCCCAGGTCTTCTTCCCGACCGAGGTTGATGTAGCCGGGGCGTCCGACGGCGGCGAGGCCGAGGCCGATGTGGCAGGTGGGGGTTGTCGCTGTGGCCAGGCGGGCGAAGGGCATCGTCGGCTCCGTTCGGTCGGCTCACGGTGGCTTCCGAACAACGTAACCTGCGATGACCTTCGCCTCGGAGCTCGGCTCTCGCTGTGTTTCGGCGGGTGCGGGCCGTCGTCGCTTGCTCGCGCAGTTCCCCGCGCCCCTGACGGGGCGTTCCGTCTCAACCCTGCTTCTTGGCCACCGCCCACTCGTGCTGGGCCGCCACGTCCTGCTTCACCTCGGCGAGCTGGACCGCGACCGCGCTCGGGGCCGTGCCGCCGCGGCCGTTGCGGGAGGCCAGGGCGCCGGGGACGTTGAGGACCGAGCGCACCTCCGGCGTGAGGTGGGAGGAGATCTTCGCGAACTGCTCGTCCGTCAGGTCGTCCAGTTCCTTGCCCTCGGCTTCGGCGACCTTCACGCACTCGCCGGCGACCTCGTGGGCGACTCGGAACGGGACGCCCTGCTTGACCAGCCACTCGGCGATGTCCGTGGCGAGGGAGAAGCCGGCGGGGGCCAGTTCCGCCATGCGCTCGCGGTGGACGGTGAGCGTGGCCATCATGCCGGTGAAGGCCGGAAGCAGGATCTCCAGCTGGTCGATCGAGTCGAAGACCGGCTCCTTGTCCTCCTGGAGGTCGCGGTTGTAGGCGAGCGGCAGCGCCTTCAGGGTGGCGAGCAGGCCCGTGAGGTTGCCGATCAGGCGGCCGGACTTGCCGCGGGCCAGCTCCGCGATGTCCGGGTTCTTCTTCTGCGGCATGATCGACGAGCCCGTCGAGAACGCGTCGTGCAGGGTCACGAAGGAGAACTCCTTCGTGTTCCAGACGATGACCTCCTCGGCGATGCGGGAGAGGTTGACCCCGATCATCGCCGTGATGAAGGCGAACTCGGCGACGAAGTCGCGGGAGGCCGTGCCGTCGATGGAGTTGCCGGCGGAGCCGTGCTCGAAGCCGAGGTCCTTCGCCACCGCCTCCGGGTCCAGGCCGAGAGAGGAGCCCGCCAGGGCACCCGAGCCGTACGGGGAGACCGCCGTGCGGGCGTCCCACTGACGGAGGCGTTCGGCGTCCCGGGACAGGGACTGGACGTGGGCCAGCACGTGGTGGGCGAAGAGCACCGGCTGGGCGTGCTGGAGGTGCGTGCGGCCGGGCATCGCCACGTCGGGGTGGGCCTCGGCGAGGCCGATCAGCGCGTCCTGGAGCTCGGCGATCAGGCCGCCGATGATCCGGGCGTGGTCGCGGAGGTACATCCGGAACAGCGTCGCGACCTGGTCGTTGCGGGAGCGGCCGGCGCGCAGCTTGCCGCCGAGGTCGGGGCCGAGCCGCTCCAGGAGGCCGCGCTCCAGGGCGGTGTGGACGTCCTCGTCGGCGATGGTGCCGACGAACGAGCCGTCGGCGACGTCCGCCTCCAGCCGGTCCAGCCCGGCGATCATCCGGGTCAGCTCGTCCTCCGTCAGCAGGCCCGCCTTGTGCAGCACCCGCGCGTGCGCACGCGAGCCGGCGATGTCGTACGGCGCGAGCCGCCAGTCGAAGTGGACGGACGCGGACAGCTTCGCCAGGGCCTCGGCGGGACCGTCGGCGAACCGGCCGCCCCAGAGCCGGACGTCACCGCTGTTGCTGCTCACCTGCTGTGCTCCTCAATGGATGTGGATGTGCCACCGCCTCCCCACATGTGGGTGAGGAGGCGGTCATCACGCTACTGCTTACGCGAGGTCCCGCCGGGCCGCGATCTTCGACGACAGGCTGTAGATGTCGATGAAGCCCTTGGCCGCGGACTGGTCGAACGTGTCGCCCGTGTCATAGGTCGCGAGGTTGAAGTCGTACAGCGACTGCGCCGAGCGCCGGCCGGTGACCACCGCGCGGCCGCCGTGCAGGGTCATCCGGATGTCGCCGGTGACGTGCTGGTTCGCCTCGTTGACGAAACCGTCCAGGGCACGCTTGAGCGGGGAGAACCACTGGCCGTCGTAGACGAGCTCGCCCCAGCGCTGCTCGACCTGCCGCTTGTAGCGGGCGAGTTCGCGCTCGACGGTGACGTTCTCCAGCTCCTGATGGGCGGTGATCAGGGCGATCGCGCCCGGAGCCTCGTACACCTCGCGCGACTTGATGCCGACGAGCCGGTCCTCGACCATGTCGATCCGGCCGACACCCTGGGCGCCGGCGCGCTCGTTGAGCTGCTGGATGGCCTGGAGGACGGTGACGGGCTCGCCGTCGACGGCGACCGGGACGCCCTGCTCGAAGGTGATGACCACCTCGTCGGGCTCGCGCGCGAGGGCCGGGTTCTCGGTGTACTCGTAGACGTCCTCGACCGGCGCGTTCCAGATGTCCTCCAGGAACCCGGTCTCGACGGCGCGGCCGAAGACGTTCTGGTCGATGGAGTACGGCGACTTCTTGGTGGTCGCGATCGGCAGGCCCTTCTCCTCGCAGAAGGCGATGGCCTTGTCGCGGGTCATGGCGTAGTCGCGGACCGGGGCGATGCACGTCAGGGCGGGCGCGAGGGCGACGATGCCGGCCTCGAAGCGGACCTGGTCGTTGCCCTTGCCGGTGCAGCCGTGGGCGACCGTGCCGGCGCCGTGCTTCCGGGCCGCGGCGACCAGGTGCTTGACGATCGTCGGCCGGGAGAGGGCGGAGACGAGCGGGTAGCGGTCCATGTAGAGGGCGTTGGCCTTGATCGCCGGAAGGCAGTACTCCTCGGCGAACTCGTCCCTGGCGTCGGCGACTTCGGCCTCGACCGCGCCGCACGCGAGAGCTCGCTTGCGGATGACGTCCAGGTCCTCGCCGCCCTGGCCGACGTCCACCGCTACCGCGATGACCTCGGCGCCCGTCTCCTCGGCGATCCAGCCGATGGCGACGGAGGTGTCAAGACCGCCCGAGTAGGCGAGTACGACGCGCTCGGTCACGGGTTCTTCCCCTCATACTGCGATGACTGACATGCATGAGTATGCAGAGGTCCGCATGATTCGTCAATCTGCCGTGGGGTGGGGGACTGATTCCGGCCATGCCGAGAGGAATTTGAAGATCCTTTGAACGCGGGAAACCGCTTACCCGTACCTCTCGCCGAACGCAGGCGCCGCGTTGCACCACCACGACACCCCCCGACCCCGAGTGAGGCATCCGCATGTCCAGGGCTCTTCCGAAGTACAACAAGCGTCGCGTCACGTTCATCGGCGGCGCCGCCGCGGTGGCACTGTCCGGCACGGTGATCGCCGGCTTCGCGCTCGCCGGGGAGACGCCCGAGAGCGGCGGCACGAACGCGCGGACGCTGGCCGGTCCCGGCACCATCTCGTGCCCGGACGTCACCGGCCAGCTGCCGGAGATCCCCGCCTCGGCGCAGGCGGAGGTCGACCGCAACCTGAACGATCTGAACACCCAGATCGAGGAGGCCAACAAGCGCCTCGTCGACACCGTCGGCCAGGGCGGACCCAACTTCGTCCAGAACGCCATCCTCGGCCCGCTCGAGGACAAGCGCGTCGCCGCCCTGAACCGCATCGAGACCGCCATCGGGCGGGCCGCCGAGAAGCCGGAGGGCCTCGAGGCCTTCGCCGCCTGCCAGCTCAACGCCGACGGTGGGGCCGGAGCGGGCGAGGCCGCGGGTGGCGAGGCGGGCGCCGGTGGGGACGCCGGCGCCGAGGCGGGAGCGGGTGCCGAGGCGGGAGACGGCGCCGAAGCCGGAGCGGGCGCGGAAGCCGGGGCCGGGGAGGACGCGGGCGCGGGTGCGGGTGCGGGTGCGGGCGAGGCGGGGAACGCCGGGGCCGGCACGATCAGCTGCCCGGACGTCACCGGCCAGCTGCCGGAGATCCCCGCCTCGGCGCAGGCGGAGGTCGACCGCAACCTGGGCGATCTGGACACTCAGATCGAGGAGGCCAACAAGCGCCTCGTCGACACCGTCGGCCAGGGCGGACCCAACTTCGTCCAGAACGCCATCCTCGGCCCGCTCGAGGACAAGCGCGTCGCCGCGATCAACCGCATCGCCACTGCCATCGGCCGCACGGCCGAGCGTCCGGCGGGTCTCGACTCCCTGGCCGCCTGCACGCTCACCAAGTGAGGTGACAGGCGCTGTGGCCGCCCCGTGTGAGCGCCGGCCGGGGCGGCCACGGGCAGGCGCCGGGGGCGGGATCCGGCAGAGGTGACCGGATCCCGCAATTCCTTAGACGGGCGAATGATCTGCACCCATAATCCTTAGGCATGGGAAAGATTCATGAGGGCATAGAAGGCCGGCTGCGCTCGTTCATCGAGGCGCAGCCGGTCTTCTTCACCGCCACCGCTCCCCTGTCCGCCGACGGCACGGTCAACCTCTCCCCCAAGGGCCTCAAGGGCTCCTTCGCGGTGCTCGACGAGCACACCGTGGCCTACCTCGACTTCGCCGGCTCCAACGCCGAGACCATCGCCCACCTACGGGAGAACGGTCGGATCACCCTGATGTGGTGCGCCTTCCAGGGGCCGCCGAACATCGTGCGCGTGCACGGCAAGGGCGAGCCGGTCTTCCGGGACGACCCCCGGTTCGGGGAACTGCTCGCGCACTTCCCGGACATCGACCCGGCGCAGCACGGCCTGCGCGCGATCATCGTCGTCACCGCGGAACTCGTCCGTGACACCTGCGGCTACGCGGTGCCCTTCATGGCGTACGAGGCGGAGCGCGATCTGCACGGCAAGCGTTTCGCCCGCGAGGACGACGCCTCGCTCAGCGCCTACTTCACCAAGAAGGAGCACA
The DNA here is from genome assembly GCA_018195615.1 of Streptomyces tuirus. Classification (GTDB taxonomy): domain Bacteria; phylum Actinomycetota; class Actinomycetes; order Streptomycetales; family Streptomycetaceae; genus Streptomyces; species Streptomyces tuirus_A. The sequence continues at coordinate 1,846,340 of JAGTPG010000002.1, forward strand.
TCGCGACCAGCCTGGACGGACTGCCCGGGCTGCCGTTGCCCCTGCCGCCCTCTACGGTCTGAGGCATGCGCCCCGGTGCCGTCGTCCTCGCCGTCTCCTCCCTCGTCGTGCTCGGCGCCGGGCCGCCCACCCCCTCGTCGCCGCTGCCGGCCCGGATGGCGGACACCGGCGGCGGCACCCAGCTGATCACCGCCGTGGCGCCGAAATCCGCCTCGACGACGGGCACGGTCACCTGGTGGGACCGCCGGGGCGGGCGGTGGGTGAAGGTGGGCTCCGCGCGCGCCCGCTTCGGGGCGAAGGGACTGGCCGAGGGCGTCTCCCGCAAGCAGGGCACGAACACCACACCCACGGGCCTGTACGGCCTGCCGTACGCCTTCGGCATCAAGGCGGCGCCGCGCGGGACCTCGTACTCGTACCGCCGGGTGCACCGGGACTCCTGGTGGTGCCAGGACAACGAATCCCGCTCCTACAACCGCTGGACCGAGCCCCGGGCCGCCGACTGCCGGGCATCCGAGTCCGAGCACCTGATCACCTATCGGGAGCAGTACGCGCACGCGCTCGTCATCGGCTTCAACTACCGGCGTCCCGTACGGGGGCGCGGGGCCGGCATCTTCCTGCACGTCCACGGGCGCGGGGCGACGGCCGGTTGCGTGTCCGTGCCGAAGGACGCCATGCGGCGGATCCTGACCTGGGCCGACCCCGCGAAGCGCCCCCACATCGCGGTGGGGACGGCGAGCGGGCCCACGGCCGTCACCCGGTACTAGGGGCCGGGAGGCCGCCCGGGCACCGGGATGTGTTACCACCGGTCACTCCTGGCCGCACAAGACACGCCAGGTGGCTGAACACTCCCGTGTCCCGGCACGTATCTGTGGGCCAAGGGTCAAGTCCCCACGGAGGAACCGTGACCACCACGCTCGCAGGCGGACGTGCCGCCCGCCGCCAGACGATGCGCCGCATCCGCCCGCGCCGCTCCCCGGCCGTCCCGCTGCTGATCGCCCTGTGGGCGGGTGCGGCGGCCGTGCTGTGGCTGTGGTGGGACAACACACCGTCCCTCGCGGACACCACGAGCAAGATCCTGGCCGCGGGCCGGATCACCGGTCTGCTCGCCGGCTACCTCATGGCGCTCGTGGTCCTCCAGATGGCCCGGGTGCCGGCGCTGGAGCGGCGGGTGGGCACCGACCGGGTCGCGCGCTGGCACGCCATGACCGGCCGCTACACGCTCTGCCTGGTCCTCGCCCATGTCTTCCTCACCATGTGGGGCTACGCCCTCCAGGCGGGCAAGGGGCTCGGCGACATCGTCCAGCAGACGATGGACTCCATCAACCAGCTGCCGGACATGGGCAAGGCCGCCATCGGCACGGGCCTGCTGTTCGTCATCGGGATCCTCTCGATCGGCGGTGTCCGTCGCCTGATCGGCTACGACACCTGGTACCACGTGCACCTGCTCACGTACGCGTCGGTGTACATGACGTTCTGGCACCAGATCACGACCGGCAACGAATTCGCCGTCGAGCCCGCCGCGAAGACCTTCTGGTACGCGCTGTACGGCGTGGTGACCGCGCTGGTGGTCTGGTACCGGATCTTCACCCCGGTCCGGCTGAACCTGCGACACCGCATGCGCGTCGCGGCGGTCATCGAGGAAACCCCGGGCATCGTGTCCGTGCTGATCAGCGGGCGCAAGCTGCACCGGATGGGTGCGGAGCCCGGGCACTTCTTCCGCTGGCGGTTCAAGGCGCCGGGCATGCGCTTCAGTTCTCACCCTTACTCGCTGTCGGCGGCGCCCCGCCCGGACATGCTGCGGATCACGGTCAAGGCGATCGGTGACCACACCTCCCGGCTGCGTGAGCTCCAGCCCGGCACCAAGGTGTGGGCCGAGGGCCCGTACGGCGCGATGACCGCGCAGCGCCGCAGCCGCGGCAAGGTCCTGCTGGTCGCGGGTGGTGTCGGCATCACGCCGATGCGGGCGCTGTTCGAGACGCTGCCGGGCGCGTCCGGCGACATCACCCTGCTCTATCGGGCCAACAGCACCCAGGACCTGGCGCTGTGGGGCGAACTGGCCAAGATCGCCGACGAGCGCGGCGCCCGGCTGATGTACGCCGTCAACAGTCCGGACGGGGAGCGCCCCGACATCTCCGCGGAGTCCCTCCAGCGGAAGATCCCGGACATCGGCAACCACGACGTCTTCATGTGCGGGCCGCCCGGCTTCGCGCAGTCGGTGTACGAGGCACTGCGCGGCGCGGGAGTCCCCGCCCGCCGTATCCATCACGAGTCGTTCGAGATGTGAGCGACGGGACATCAACGGCCCTTCAGGAGCTTGAGGAACATGAAGAAGAGTCACCCCGTCCGGCGTGCCGTGCTCGCCGGCGCAGCCACCGTCTCCGGCATCGTGCTGCTGCTGTCCATGAAGCCGGCCTCCGACCCGGGCGGCGCCCAGGCCGCGGGCGGTCAGCTCCCGCCCGCGGCGGCGGGGCAGGCCCCGCAGGGCGGCGTGAACGGCGCGGTCACCGGTGACGCGGCGCAGACGCAGTACGGCGCGGTGCAGGTCCGCCTGACCATGAGCAACGGCAAGATCACCCAGGCCGAGGCGGTGCAGGCGCCCAAGGGCGGACGCAGCGACCAGATCACCTCCAACTCGGTGCCCCGCCTCAACCAGGCGGCGGTCGCCGCGCAGAGCGCGGAGATCGACGCCGTCTCCGGGGCGACGTACACCAGCGCGGGCTACAAGAAGTCCCTGCAGTCCGCCCTGGACAAGGCCAAGGCCTCGGCAGGCGCGTCGCAGGGCTCGGGCAACGCCCAGACCGTGACGGGCGATGTGGCGCAGACGCAGTACGGGCCGGTGCAGGTCCGTATCACCGTCGCCGGCGGAAAGATCACCAAGGCCGAAGCCCTCCAGGCCCCCAAGGGCGGACGCAGCGACCAGATCACCTCCAACTCGGTGCCCCGCCTCAACCAGGCGGCGGTCGCGGCCGGCAACGCCCAGATCGACGCCGTCTCCGGAGCCACCTACACCAGCGCCGGCTACAAGCAATCCCTCCAGTCCGCCCTCGACAAGGCCCCGGCAGGGGGCGGCTCCTCACAGGCCGCGGGCTCGGGCAGCACCCAGGCCAAGACGGTCACGGGCAGTGCCGCGCAGACGCAGTACGGGCCGGTGCAGGTCCGGATCACCGTCGCCGGCGGAAAGATCACCAAGGCCGAAGCCGTCCAGGCCCCCAAGGGCGGACGCAGCGACCAGATCACCTCCAACTCGGTGCCCCGCCTCAACCAGGCGGCGGTCGCGGCCGGCAACGCCCAGATCGACGCCGTCTCCGGAGCCACCTACACCAGCGCCGGCTACAAGCAGTCCCTCCAGTCCGCACTGGACCAGGCCGGTGGCTGACACCGTGGCCGACTCCGCACAGGCTCCCGCCGCGGTGCGTCATGCGGAGGAGACGATGGGGACCGTCTTCTCCCTCGACGTCCGCGGCGGGGAACCCGCCGTCGTACGCGCGGCGGTGGACGAGGCCGTCGCCGGGCTGCACCGGGTCGACGAGGTGTTCAGCACCTACCGCGAGGACAGCCAGATCTCCCGGCTGCAGCGCGGTGAACTGACCGTCGAGGAATGCGACGCCGAGGTCGCGGAGGTACTGGAGCTGGCCGCCGAGGCGGAGCGGCTGAGCGGCGGCTGGTTCAGCACGTCCTACCAGGGCCGCCTCGACCCGACCGGCATCGTGAAGGGCTGGGCGGTCGAGCGGGCGGCGCGGCGGCTGGCGGCGACGCCCGGGTGAGCGGGGTGAGCGTCAACGGCGGCGGGGACGTGCAGATGCTCGGGGCGCCGGAGGCGCAGCGGCCGTGGCGGGTCGGGGTGTCGGACCCACTGCGTCCGGGGGTCTCGCGGCGGTCATCTCGGCAGCCGGGGAGGACGAGTTGGCGGTGGCCACGTCCGGTACGGCGGAACGGGGTGCGCACATCCTCGACCCGCGGACGGGGCGTTCGGCTGTGACCGACCTGGTCGCTGTGACCGTGGTGGGCCGCGGCTGACGTGGGCGGACTGCTGGGCGACGGCGGCGTTCGCGATGGGGTCGCGGGAGGGGTTGGCGTGGTTGGAGTCGCTGCCTGGGGTTGAAGCGTTACTCATTACGGCTGGTGATGAGGTGCGCTGTACCGGGGGGTTGGCGGCGAGGCTGGGCTAGGGCGGGTGGGATCGCTCACCCGCGTCGGCGGGGTGCCGCTGCGCCCACCCTCCCCCATCGCCCCAGCGGCACGACTGCCCGCAGCTGGGCGGAACCGGCCTTCTTGGGGCGCGGGGAACTGCGCGACCAGCCACAGCCCACCCGCACACGACCACGGCGCTCAGTGCCCGTTCTGCGCCAGCCTCAGCAAGTGATCGGCCAGCGCCTGCCCCCGTCAGGCTCCCGGCTGATCAACAGCAACGTGTCGTCACCGGCGATCGTCCCCAGGATGTCGTGCAGCTCGGCCTGATCGATCGCCGAGGCCAAGAACTGCGCCGCCCCGGAGGGGTGCGCAGGACCACGAGATTCGCCGAAGCCTCCGCGGAGATCAGCAGCTCCTGCGAGAGCCGCCGCATCCGCTCCTCCTTCGCCGACCCGCCGAGCGGCGCCCGCGGCGTACGGAAACCGCCCTCGCTCGGCACCGCGTAGATCAGGTCACCGTCGGCGTTGCGGATCTTCACCGCGTTCAGCTCGTCCAGGTCCCGGGAGAGCGTCGCCTGCGTGACGCTCAGCCCGTCGTCGGCGAGCAGCTTCGCCAGCTGGCTCTGCGACCGCACCGGCTGCCGGTTGAGGATGTCCACGATCCGGCGGTGGCGTGCGGTGCGGGTCTGCGGCACGGCGGGCCCGTTCGCCCCCGGCTGCTCGTGGTCCTGCGCCTGGCTCATCGTCGTCTCATTCCCCGGATCGTCCATCCCCGTCGGCTGCGCTTGCGTCGAGGACGCCGGCAGCGCCCGGAGGAAGGCGTCCACCTCGGCGTCGCCGATGTTCAGCGGCGGCATGAGCCGTACGACATCGGGGCGGGCGCGTTCACCAGGAGACCGGCGTCCTGAGCCGCCTGCTGCACCTGGGGCGCGAGCGGCTCGGTGAGCACGATACCCAGGAGGAGACCCGCGCCCCGGACGAAATCGATCAACTGGTGGCCGAGGCCCTCGATTCCGTCCCGCAACTTCTCGCTCTGCCGCTTGACGTTCTCCAGCAACCCCTCGTTCTCGATGGTGTCGAGGACGGCGAGTCCGGCGGCGCAGGCGACGGGGTTGCCGCCGAAGGTCGTGCCGTGGTGTCCGGGCTGGAGCAGCTCGGCGGCCCGCCCGAAGGCGACGGTCGCACCGAGCGGCAGGCCGCCGCCGAGACCCTTGGCGAGGGTGACGACATCGGGCAGCACGCCCTCGTGGGCCTGGTACTCGAACCACTGCCCGGTCCGGCCGACGCCGGTCTGCACCTCGTCGAGGACGAGCAGCGCCCCGGTCGCGGCGGTGATCGCACGAGCGGCCTTGAGGTACCCGGCAGGCGGGACCACGACCCCGTTCTCGCCCTGGACCGGCTCGATGACGACGAGGGCCGTCTCCTGCGTCACCGCGGCGGCCAGCGCCTGCGCGTCGCCGTACGGCACGTGCGTCACGTCGCCGGGCAGCGGCAGGAAGGGCTCCTGCTTGCCGGGCTGGCCGGTGAGCGCGAGGGCGCCCATGGTGCGGCCGTGGAAGCCGCCCTGGGTGGCGACCATGTGGGTCCGGCCGGTGAGCCGGCCGATCTTGAAGGCGCCCTCGTTGGCCTCGGCGCCGGAGTTGCAGAAGTAGACCTTGCCGTCGCGGCCGAAGAGCTGGAGCAGCCGCTCGGCGAGCGCGACCGGCGGCTCGGCGACGAACAGGTTGGAGACGTGGCCGAGGGAGGCGATCTGCCGGCTCACGGCCTCGACGATCGACGGGTGGGCGTGGCCGAGCGCGTTGACCGCGATGCCGCCGACGAAGTCCAGGTACTGGTTGCCGTCGGCGTCCCACAGCTTGGTTCCCTCACCGCGGACGAGCGGGAGCCTCGGGGTGCCGTAGTTGTTCATGAGCGCGCCCTGCCACCGCGCGGTCAGTTCCTGATTGCCCGCGACGTTGTTCACGACGTTGTTCACGACTCCCCCTGTTCGCCCGTTCCCCCGGGCTTCTCGTCGGCCACGACCATCGTGCCGATCCCCTCGTCGGTGAAGATCTCCAGAAGGATCGAGTGCTGAACCCGGCCGTCGATGACGCGGGCGGTGGTGACGCCGCCCCGTACGGCATGCAGACAGCCCTCCATCTTCGGCACCATGCCGGAGGACAGGTCCGGCAGCAGTCGCTCCAGCTCGGAGGCGGTGAGGCGGCTGATCACCTCGTCGCTGTTCGGCCAGTCCTCGTAGAGTCCCTCGACGTCCGTGAGGACCATGAGGGTCTCGGCGTCCAGTGCAGCAGCGAGTGCCGCAGCCGCCGTATCAGCATTGACGTTGTAGACATGTCCGTCGTCCTGGGAGCGGGCGATGGAGGAGACGACCGGGATGCGGCCGTCGGCGAGCAGGGCCTCGATCGCGCCCGTGTCGATCGCGGTGATCTCGCCCACCCGCCCGATGTCGACGAGTTCGCCGTCGATCTCGGGCTGGTGCTTGGTGGCGGTGATGGTGTGCGCGTCCTCGCCCGTCAGGCCGACGGCGAGCGGCCCGTGCTGGTTGAGCAGCCCGACCAGTTCGCGCTGCACCTGGCCGGCCAGCACCATCCGTACGACGTCCATGGCGTCCTCGGTGGTGACCCTCAGGCCCGCCTTGAACTCGCTGACGATGCCGTGCTGGTCGAGGGCGGCGCTGATCTGCGGACCGCCGCCGTGCACGACGACGGGCTTCAGCCCGGCGTGGTGCAGGAACACCACGTCCTGGGCGAAGGCGGCCTTGAGGTCCTCGTCGACCATGGCGTTGCCGCCGAACTTGATCACGACGGTCTTGCCGTTGTGCCGGACCAGCCAGGGCAGCGCCTCGATGAGGATCTGGGCCTTGGGGAGGGCGGTGTGTTTCCGCGTCGGACTGCTCATGAGGAGTACGCGCTGTTCTCGTGGACGTAGTCGGCGGTGAGGTCGTTGGTCCAGATGGTGGCGGTCTCGGCGCCGGCGGCGAGGTCGGCGACGATGTGCACCTCGCGGAAGCGCATGTCGACCTTGTCGCGGTCCTCGCCGACTCCGCCGTTCTTGCAGACCCAGACGCCGTTGATGGCGACGTTCAGCCGGTCGGGCTCGAAGGCGGCGGAGGTGGTGCCGATGGCGGAGAGCACCCGGCCCCAGTTGGGGTCCTCGCCGTGGATCGCGCACTTGAGGAGGTTGTTGCGGGCGATGGAGCGGCCCACCTCGACGGCGTCGTCCTCGGTCGCGGCGTTGATCACCTCGACCTTGATGTCCTTGCTGGCGCCCTCGGCGTCCCGGATGAGCTGCTGGCCGAGGTCGTCGCAGACCTGCCGTACGGCCTCGGCGAACTCCTCGTACTCCGGGGTGACGCCGGCGGAGCCGGAGGCGAGCAGCAGCACGGTGTCGTTGGTGGACATGCAGCCGTCGGAGTCGACCCGGTCGAAGGTCGTCCGGGTGGCCGCCCGCAGCGCCTTGTCCAGGGCGTCGCTGTCCAGGTCGGCGTCGGTGGTGAGGACGACGAGCATGGTGGCGAGGCCGGGGGCGAGCATGCCCGCGCCCTTGGCCATGCCGCCGACGGTCCAGCCGTCCTTGGTCACGACGGACGTCTTGTGGACGGTGTCGGTGGTCTTGATGGCGATGGCGGCCTTCTCACCGCCGTGCTCGCCCAGGGACTCGGCGGCCTTCTCGACGCCGGGGAGCAGCTTGTCCATCGGGAGGAGGACGCCGATCAGGCCGGTCGAGCAGACGGCGACCTCGATGGCACCCCGCCCGAGGACCTCGGCGACCTTCTCCGCCGTCGCATGTGCGTCCTGGAAGCCCTTGGGGCCCGTGCAGGCGTTGGCACCGCCGGAGTTGAGGACTACGGCGGACACCTGGCCACTCTTCAGCACCTGCTCGGACCACAGCACCGGAGCGGCCTTCACCCGGTTGGAGGTGAAGACGCCGGCGGCGGCGCGGCGGGGGCCGGTGTTGACCACGAGGGCCAGGTCGGGGTTGCCGTTCTCCTTGATCCCGGCGGCGATGCCCGCCGCCGTGAATCCCTTCGCTGCCGTCACACTCACGGCGCAACTCCGATCGTCGTCAGTCCGGTGGACTCGTCGAGCCCCAGGGCGATGTTCATGCTCTGCACGGCACCGCCCGCGGTGCCCTTGGTGAGGTTGTCGATGGCGCTGATCGCGATGATCCGACGGGCGGCCTCGTCGTACGCGACCTGCACCTGAACGGCGTTCGAACCGTAGACGGACGCCGTGGCGGGCCACTGTCCCTCGGGCAGCAGGTGCACGAAGGGCTCGTCGGCGTAGGCCTTCTCGTAGGCGGCGCGCAGGGACTCGCCCGTGACGCCGTCCTGGGCGGCGGCGGTGCAGGTGGCGAGGATGCCGCGGGGCATCGGCGCGAGGGTCGGGGTAAAGGAGACGGTGACCGGCTCGCCGGCGGCCGCGCCGAGGTTCTGCATGATCTCGGGGTGTGCCGATGCCCGCCGCCGACGCCGTACGGGGACATCGAGCCCATGACCTCGCTGCCCAGCAGGTGCGGCTTGGGTGCCTTGCCCGCGCCGGAGGTGCCGGAGGCGGCGACGATCACGGCCTCGGCCGGGCGAGTCCGGCGGTGTAGGCCGGGAAGAGCGCCAGCGACACGGCCGTGGGGTAGCAACCGGGCACCGCGACGCGCTTGGACCCCTCCAGCGCGGCGCGGGCACCCGGCAGTTCGGGAAGGCCGTAGGGCCAGGTTCCGGCGTGCGGGGAGCCGTAGAACTTTTCCCAGGCGGCGGCGTCCGTGAGCCGGAAGTCGGCCCCCATGTCGATCACCAGCACGTCCGGTCCGAGCTGCTCGGCGACGGCGGCGGACTGCCCGTGCGGCAGGGCGAGGAACACGACGTCGTGCCCGGCGAGGACCTCGGGGTCGTCTCCTGGAGCACTCGGCCGGCCAGCGGCAGCAGATGCGGCTGCAGCGCGCCGAGCCTCTGTCCCGCGTTGGAGTTGCCGGTCAGGGCGCCGATCTCGATCTCGGGGTGCGCCAGGAGCAGACGCAGCAGTTCCCCGCCCGCGTATCCACTCGCTCCGGCCACTGCCGCACGTACCGCCATGGAACCTCCTCCTTAGAGGGCATGACTATACGTTTCGCCGCACGTTTATGCAATCCAGTGGTCGGTACGTCGCACTCCCCCACCGTCGTGGGCTTACCGACCTGCGGCGGGGTGAGGATCAGCAGCCGGTCATGCTCACCGCCGCCAACCTCGGCCAGGGCCTCGCCGGTGATCCGCAGATGCGGGCGCATCCTGAAGTTCCGTTCGAGGCCACGAGCGAGCGTCACCGGACCCCGCAGAAGGTCCGCGCCCATCGCCCGACGCGCCGCCTCCAACTGCCGATGGACCTCCTCGTCGGGTGCCGATCGCCGCGTACAAGTCGACCTTGCCCTTCCCACACCGGGTGCGGCCCTTCTTCATGGCCGTATCACTTCGTCTCGGCCTGTCAGTTCAGTAAAGCGAGGAGTTTTATTTCAAAAATAAAGTCATCCGGCGCAACGTCAATAGGAGGGAAAGCCTGCACCGCTAAGCGTTGAGATGCAAGCCGCTGCGAACAGGATTAGCATTAAAGCCATGACCACAACACAGACACGAGATGCCATCTACTACGTCGTAGAAGGCGACACTCTCTCCGAGATAGCCGAGTTTTTCGGGACCACGGTCGCGAAGCTCCAGCAGCTGAACGACATTCCGGACCCCGACGTGATCCGCGTCGGGCAGCGCCTGGTCATCTCCCATTCGGGAAACGGCTTCGTGCCGTTCCCCGGAAAGCGATGGTTCCACCATAACCCGAACAACAAGGTCGTCCTCGCGATGGCTCGTCGCCTGCAACAGGAAGACTGTGGCACGTATCATCCGCCGGAGCCGGACATGAAGTGGTCGTCGGCGGACAAGGCCTCGTACAAAAAGTGGCAGGAAAAGAATGGGTTCAGTGGCCCCGATGCGGACGGTTTCCCGGGGAAGCTCACCTGGGACAGGCTTAAGGTTCCCACGCCTTCCGCCTGACCTCGACAGCGTGAATTCACCGAGAAGAAGCCAGAACAAGGCCGGTCGACTCATAGTCGACCGGCCTTGTTGAGTCTCATAAACGTGAGGTTCGGCATGTACGCCCAGAACTTCCTGCTCTCGCTGACCGCACGCGGATACCGCGGTATCCCACAGGCCGTCCTCGGCGTCTACGCCGGCACGGTCCGCAGGTCCCTCGGCGTCCCGAGGAGCTCAAGCTGGTGTTCGGTATCGCCTTCGGCATCGGCGATCAGACATCACCCATGCATGACATCAGCATGGGACGCATCCGTCCTCGACAAGCGCTAGGTCCAAGGGCGCCGGGCGCTCCTGCGGGAATTGACGATTTCACCACTGTCACGGGCGTGGAAGCACGGAGGCCCAGCGGGCTGATTCGACGGCTACAGCATGATGAGCGCGCACGGCGATGACTCTCCGCGCGATGCTCTTACCCCTGGCCGAGGGCCGCCGACGGCCCGGGGCCCCGGCGCGTCCCCGGACCCCGTTGCGGAAGTCGATCGGGGAACGGCCCGTGCGTTGCATGAAGTACTTGCTGAACTGGGAGGGCGTGACGAAGCCGAGGCGGTCCGAGATCTGGGCGGCGGTCTCGTCGCCGTGCGCCAGCAGACGCTTCGCCTCCAGCACGACCCGGCTGTCGATGAACTCCTTCGCGCTGAGCCCGGCGCCCGCCAGGGTCGCCCGGGCGAGGGTGCGCCCCGAGTAGCCGAGCATGCGGGCGTAGTCCTCCACCCGTCGGGTGGCGGTGAAGTGCCGTTCGACGGCGTCCCGGAAGCGCAGGTAGGTCTCATCCGGCTCCGGAGCGGCACTGCCGACCGGGACGGTGAGATGGGCCAGGCGCAGCAGGAGGACGGCCAGGAGGTGACGCAGGGCCGCCTTGTGCATCTCGAGAGGCAGTTGACCGAGCGCCTGGAACTCGCGGCTCAAGTGTTCCGCGGCCATGGTCACGGCCTCGGCGTCGGCGGCGACGGGGGTGATGACGACCGGTGCGTGGGGTCGTCGACCCGGGCGGCCGTAGCCGTGGCCGGATCCAGCACGTCCTGCTGGAAGAGGATCAGCGTGCCCTCGGCCTTGGTGAGGTCGCCCCACTGGTGCACCTGCCCGGGGCGCACCCACAGCCAGGAGCCCGGCCGCAGGGCGTAGCCGTTGAAGTCGACGACATGCCGGAGGTCGCCCGCGGTGAGCGTGAGCAGATGATGGAAGTCGGGGCGCTGGGGCCGGGCAAGGGTCTGCTCTGAGACGCGCCGCCGAAGTTCCGCCAGCGACATGACCTCCACACCGGCGGGAGTGCCCGCAGGCGCGGCGAACGCGACTTCGGGGATCTCGCGCGCCGAGTCGTGTCGGTTTTTGGCCATCATCAGTCGGACTTTATCCGGTTTTCCGTGCGCCCTCTTCGTACGTTGGTCGTGCCGCTGCGGAAACGGAACGTCTCCTGGCAGAAACCGGAAAGGACGACACATGGCCACCTGGTGCGCGAGAGCGTCCGCGTCGCGGAACTGACCACGGCCTTCGACGAGTACACGCACCGGATGTGCGCGGCACTGGAAGGAACCTGCGCGTTGTGAGCACCATGAACAACACTCCCGTCTCGACCGCACCGCCACGCGAGACGATCCGTGCCTGGGTGGATGAGGCCGACCGGGTCCTGATCGCGGCCGGCGCGGGTCTGAGCGCGGCCGCCGGCTACGACTACGGCGACACCGAACGCTTCAGCGAACTGTTCCCGGCGCTGTACCGGCTCGGGCTGCGTTCGCGCTACCTGCTCGGCGTGCCCCTGCCGCGGGACATGATGTGGGGCTACTGGGCCGTCCACATCGACGACATCCGCTACGGCCCCGAACCCAATCCTCTCTACCGCAAGCTGAGGGAGCTGGTCGGCGACCGCGACCACTGGGTGATGACGTCCAACGTCGACGCCCTCTTCGCCCGCAACGGCTTCGAGGCGGACTCGGTCTTCACCCCGCAGGGCGACTACGGCCGTCTCCAGTGCACGGTCCCCTGCTCGCGGGACACCTGGCCCAGCAGACCGTTCCTCGACACGATCCTCGCCGCGTACGACCGCGACACCGGCCGGGTGACCGACCCTCGGGCCCTGCCGTGCTGCCCCGCTGCGGCGCCGACGTCTTCCCCAACGTCCGTGTCGGCCCGAGTTCATCGACGACGCCTACCTGCCCGCCGGGCGGCGGCTGGCCCGATGGCTCGACGACGCGCCCAGGGACAGCGCCTTGCTCGTGCTGGAGATCGGTGCCGGATTCAATACTCCCGGCGTGATCCGCCGGCCCATGGAGCACCTGGTGCGCCAGACCCCTCGGGCCCGCCTCGTCCGGATCAATCCCGCCCATCCCGACATCCCTCGGACCTCGGCGAGCGAGCGCTGTCCGTTCCCTTCGGAGCGGACCGGCTCCTCGAGGGCTCGATCCCTGACATCCGGCGGCAGCGCGCCTCCGCCACCACAGGAAGAGAAGTCACGACATGTCCCACGTACCCGAGGCATCCGTCCCCACGACCGTCGTCACCGGCTCCACCGGGCGGCTCGGTGGGCGCGTCGCACGGCGACTGGCCGAGCGGGGCGTTCCGCAGAAACTCCTGGCCCGCGACCCGGCACGCGCTCCACGGTTCGCCGGCGCGGTGGCGGTGCGTGGCGACTACGCCGACCAGGACGCCGTGCGGGAGGCCCTCGCCGGCACCCGCACCGTCTTCATGGTCTCCGCCTCCGAGAGCGCCGACCGGCTCGCCCACCACAAGGCATTCGTGGACGCCGCCGCGCAGGCCGGCGTCCGGCATCTGGTGTACGTCTCCTTCTACGGCGCGGCACCCGACGCCACCTTCACCCTGGCGCGCGATCACTTCCACACCGAGCAGCACATCCGCGCGAGCGGCCTGGCCTACACCTTCCTCCGGGACAACTTCTACGCGGAGTTCGTCCCCGACCTCGTCGGCGAGGACGGCGTCATCCGCGGCCCGGCCGGACGCGGACGTGCCGCGTTCGTCGGCCAGGACGACATCGCCGACGCCGCCGCCGCGGTGCTGTACCGGCCGGATGACCACGCAGGCGTGGCGTACGACCTGACCGGGCCCGAGTCGCTCACGCTGGACGAAGCGGCCGCCATCCTGTCCGCGCAGCTCGGACGCGCCGTCACCTACCAGCAGGAGACGGTCGAGGAGGCCTACGCCTCCCGCGCCTCCTACGGAGCTCCGCCCTGGCAACTGGACGCCTGGGTATCCACCTACACGGCCATCGCCTCCGGCGAACTCGACGGTGTCAGCGACGCCGTCCCCCGCCTCACCGGCCACCCCGCCACGCCCCTCGCCGACGTCGTCCGCGCCACAAGGGGCTGACCGACTGTCGCTTTTTGACCATCACGCGTCGCTGTTTCTGCCGATCCATCGGGGCTCGACGGCATAGTTTGAACACATCCCCCGCTGGACCACCGGCCCGTCCCGGACAGGTCCCCCGAGCAAGGAAGACAGTCATGAGCAACGCGAAGAACACCGTCCTTCAGGCCGCCTCCGAGCTGTTCGGCGACAAGGACCCCTCCGCCGTGGACCGCTGGGTGGCCGCGGACTACAAGCAGCACAGCGCGCTCGCCGCCGACGGCCCCGAGGCCCTGCGCGGGCTCGTCGCCGGCCTGGGTGACGACTTCCGCTACGAGGGCGCCCGAGTCGTCGCCGATGGTGACCTCGTCGTCCTGCACGGCACCTACCACGGCTTCGGTCCGGACCCGCTCGTCGGGTTCGACATCTTTCGGGTCGACGCCGACGGCAAGCTGGCCGAGCACTGGGACGCCCTGACCCCACTGGTCAAGGACACCCTCTCCGGCCGCTCCCAGACCGACGGCCCCGCAGAGATCACCGAGATCGACAAGACCGACGCCAACCGTGCCCTGGTGAGCGAGTTCGCCGAGAAGGTCCTCGTCGGCGCCGACTACTCGGTCCTCACCGACTACATCTCCACCGAGACCTACCACCAGCACAACACCGACGCCGCCGACGGCCTCGACGGCTTCGGAGCGGCCGCCGCCAAGTGGGCCGAGCAGGGCAAGAACCTCGTCTACAAGAAGGTCCACAAGGTCATCGCCGAGGGCGAGTTCGTCCTGACCCAGTCCGAAGGCGAGTTCGGCGTGCCCGTCGCCTACTACGACCTCTTCCGTGTCGCGGACGGCGAGATCGTCGAGCACTGGGACGTCATCGCCCCCGCCCCGGCCGAACTGCCGCACGGCAACGGCCTGTTCTGACCGGCCGCACGCCACGCTCGACCAACGACAACGGCGTCGAGATCTGATCCACGCCTGATCCACCGGCCGATGGCCCGGGCCCGGCACGCGCCGACGTGCGGGGCCCGGGCCATCGGCACACCTCGTTCACCCGCCTCCCCCGGAGCCCTCGATGATGCCGATCCGCGCCGAGTCCGACGCCGTCGCCGGGACGAAGACCCAGTTCTCCGCGCTGCCCCTGGCCGCCTACCGATCGGCCGTCGCCCTCGACGAGCCCTTCCGCCCGACCGTGGCCCCCGCCCCGGCCGCTCGGCTGGACGCCCATGTGCGCTCGGCCCTGCGCCTGCTCGGCGCCGATCCGTCCGTATCCCGGCTCGGACTGCGGCCCGACTCGCTGAACCGCCTCGCCGATGCCGACACCCGCGCCGGCGTCGACGCCGCCACGGCCCGTCAAGTGCTGCGCGCCCTGCTGACTGTCCGTGATCCCGGCCCGCTGCCGGAGGGAGCGGACCGGGAGCTGGACGCGCTCCTCGGCGCGGAGCGGCAGCTACGGCCCACCGTCTCGGCACTCGAACTGCCCACGATCCACGAGGAATTCCCCGGCACGACCTTCCGGGCCGCGGCCGAGGCCGTGCTGTGGCGGGGAGACATCACGACGCTGGCCGCCGACGCCGTGGTCAACGCCGCCAACAGCCAACTGCTCGGCTGCTTCCGCCCCCGGCACCCCTGTATCGACAACGCCCTCCACAACGCCGCCGGGCCGCGCCTGCGCGACGACTGCCACACGATCGTCACGGCGCAAGGAACCCCCGAACCCACCGGCACAGCCAAGATCACCCGGGGCTACCACCTGCCGGCCCGATACGTCCTGCACACCGTCGGCCCGATCCTCCAGGGCCGTCCGCACCGGCAGGACGCACAGGCGCTCGCCTCCTCCTACCAGGCATGCCTGGACCTCGCCGCCGAGGTGAAGACCATCCGCACCCTCGGCTTCTGCGCCGTCAGCACCGGCGTCTTCGGCTATCCCAAGGAAGAAGCCGCACCCATCGCGCTGCACACCGTCGCCGACTGGATCGCAGCACATCCCGGCCGGTTCGACCGTGTGATCTTCACCGTCTTCGAAGACGACGACGAACGGGCCTACCACAACGTCCTCGGCACAGGCGCCCACCCCTGACACGAAAGAGGGCCGCCCCGCGTACGCACGCGCGTGGGCCGCTGCCCACCGGACAGCGGCCCACTCAGGGGTGGTGCTCAGAGGTGGGTACTACCTCTGCTTGATCCTCAGGAACGTGACGGAGTTCGCCGGGAAGGTGTAGGTGAACTTCTTCGCCACACCCCGGAAGGTGGACGTCACCGGCGTCACCGGCCTGTCCGTCTCGGTGTTCACCGCGTCCTCGTCAGCGGCCAGCGTGGTGACGCGGGCGGTGGAGGCGACCTTCGCGCCGCCCAGGTCGACGGCGGTACGGGCCTCGGCGGACTGGGCGTTGACGACCTTGACGATCAGGTCACCGGTCTTGGCGTCCTTGGTGACGACCTGGCGGAACGGCTCGGCCGGCTTGTCGTCCTTGAAGCTGCCCCACTCCTTGCCGTCCAGGAAGAGGGTGACCTGACGGCCGCGCACCTTGATGTCGATGTCGTAGGCGCGGCCCGTCTCGATCGACCCGGCCTTCGTCATCAGGGTGCCCTTGCCGCCGTCCACGGCCTGCTCGATCGCGGACTGGGTGTTGTTCCAGCCGCCCAGGTTCCACCAGTAGTAGTTGCCGGTGTCCTTGACGCCGAAGGCGACGAGGAAGCCCTCCTTGCCGGACTTCTTGGTGGCCTTCACATGCAGGTCGTAGTCCTTCCAGGCCGGGTCGCCCGCCGTCACCATGGTGTTCTCGGCGGCGGTGTCGGTCTGGACGTACTGCCCGTCCTGGATGCTCCAGCTGCCCCGGCCGCTGGTGGTCCACTTCGAGGCGTCACCGGAGAAGTCGTCGGTCAGCAGGGTCGAGCCGTCCGCCGAGGTGACCTTGACGTCGTCGTACGCGGCGCTGGTCGCCCACGTCGACAGGCCGACGGCACCGGTGATGGGGCCGCTGACGTTCGGCGTGGTCGTGGCCTTCGAGGGGACGACGCGGTCGCCGACGTTGTTCATGAACAGCTTCTGGACCTCGTAGTTGGCCGAGTTCCAGGAGGCCCGGTTGTTGAACCAGATCATGTCCGGCCGCCACTGGACGTAGTCCTCGTTGGCGAGCAGCGGGGCGTAGGAGGCCAGCTTGACGATGTCCGCGTTGCGCTCCAGGCCGGTCATGAAGGCGGCTTCGGAGAGGCCGTTCTTCCAGGCGTTGCCCTGGGAGGCGTACTCGCCGAGGAAGACCTTCGGACCGTTCCTGTCGTAGGAGTCGTAGCGGTCGTTGTTCTGCAGGAACCAGTTCGGGCTGTTGTAGTAGTGCTCGTCGACCATGTCGACGTTGCCCTCGCGGTTGAGCTGCCAGGCGGTGTCGAAGGTCGTGCCGGCGTCGTCAGGGCCGGAGTTGGAGATGACGGTGATGTCCGGGTACTTGGCCTCGATGGCGGCCCGGAACTGCTGGAAGCGGGCGAAGAACTCCTTGGGGAGGTTCTCCTCGTTGCCGACGCCGATGTGGGTCAGGTGGAAGGGCTTGGGGTGGCCCATCTTCGCGCGGACCTTGCCCCACTTGGAGGTCGCGGGGCCGTTGGCGAACTCGATGAGGTCGAGGGTGTCCTGGATGTGCCGCTTGAGCAGGGCGTCGTCGTCGGTGGCCTTGTTCTGGCCGCAGCCGGTCACCAGGGCGGGGACGACGGGCAGCGGCATGGCGCCGATGTCCTCGGAGAAGCGGAAGTACTCGTAGTAGCCGAGGCCGTAGCTCTGGTTGTAGCCCCAGAAGTTGGCGTTGGTGGCGCGCTCCTCGACGGGGCCGATGGTGTCCTTCCACTGGTAGCTGCGCTTGCGCTGCCAGTTCGAGGCCTCGCTGTAGTCCTCCATGGAGCCGGTGTTGACCAGGCAGCCGCCGGGGAAGCGCACGAAGCCCGGCTTCAGGGCGGCGATCTTCTCGGCGAGGTCCTTGCGCAGGCCGTTCGGCTGGTTCTTGTAGGTGTCGCGCGGGAAGAGCGATATCTCGTCGAGCGCGGCGGCGTTCGTGGAGGCCACGGCGAGGCGGCCGCGGTTGCTGGTGCGGGTCGCGGTGAAGGTGGCCTTGTACTTGGCCCAGCCGCCCTTCACGGCGACCTGGCGGGCGGTCGCCAGGCTGCCCGCGGCGTCCTTGAGGGAGACGGTGAGCGTGCTGCCGCTCTCGGCGCGGGCCCACACGGAGAAGTCGTACCTCTTGCCCTGCTCGACCCGGATGCCGGTGTTGTAGCCGGCGTTCGTGACGGAGGAACCGGCGCCCAGGGAGAGGTAGTTGCGGTTGCGCTCGTTGAGCCGGCCCGAGTCGTTCACGACCTCGGCCGTACCGCCGGCCGTCCAGGAGGTCAGGGGTGTGTAGGAGCCGTTGTCGGCGGTGGAGTACTCGAAGGAGCGGTTCTGCACGAGCTCGGCGTACAGACCGCCGTCGGCGGCCCGGTTGATGTCCTCGAAGAAGACGCCGTACATCGTGTCGTCGATGGCCGCGCCCTTGGCGGACGGGTCGACGGTGATCGTGTAGTCGGTGACGTCCTCGGCGTGCGCGGGGGCGGTACGAGGGCTGCTGCCGTCAGGAGGGCGGTGGTCGTGAGACCGACTCTCCATCGGGTGCGGGCGGTGCGTGGCATGGATACTCCGCGGCTCTCTGGTAGAGGAGTGTTCGAAATATCAGACATTGATCAGCACTTCGAACGGCAAGATAGGGAGGGGATCAAGCGCGTCAATGGGTCGTGCAGCAACGACTGGGACGGAGAGCGGTACGCGATGGGCGAGTTCTGGCCAGTGCCGGACGTACTGGCGTTTCTGGCCGGGCGCTGGCGCGTGACGCGGTCGGTGCGGGATCTCGCGAGCGGCGCGGAAGGGGAGTTCCTCGGAACCACCGAGTTCAGCGGGCTGCGGTCGGGCGGGCTGCTGCACCACGAGTCCGGCACCTTCGTCTGGCAGGGCGTCGCCCGGCCCGCCGAGCGGACTCTGCGGTTCCTGCCGGGTCCGGGCGGCACGGCCGACGTGCGGTTCGCGGACGGGCGGCCGTTCCACGACCTGGATCTGGCCTCCGGGTGGCATGTCGCCGGCCATCCCTGCGCGGCGGATCTCTACCGCGGCGAGTTCACCGTTCGGGACGCCGACCACTGGCGGACGGTGTGGCGGGTCCGCGGCCCCGCGAAGGATCTCGTACTGCGCACCGACTACGCGCGCGAAGGCTGAGCGGACGCCCCGTCGAAGCGCAGGTTCCAGCGCCCCGCCCGGCCCGTCACGGCGGTCGTCGACAGCGGGCGGACGTCGAGGTTCCAGTACGTCGAGGGCGGCGCCTTCAGGGCGTAGACCAGGGCCGCCCGGATCACGGACGGCTCGGCCACCGCCACGACCCGGCAGCCGTCCTCGACGGGCCGGGTGTCGAGCCAGCCGCCGACACGGGTGATGAAGTCCACCAGTGACTCACCGCCGTGCGGTGTGGCGCGCGGGTCGGCGAGCCAGGCGTCCACGGCCTCCGGCTCCCGGGCCATCGCCTCGCCCAGGGTCAGACCGCGCCACCGGCCCATGTCGCAGTCCCGCAATCCGAGTTGCACGAGCGGCGCGTAACCGAGCCCCTCCCCCGTCGCACGACTGCGCGGAGTCGGCGAGCAGTACCGCAGCTCGGCGGCGGCGAGCGGCAGCAGTCCGTGGGCGGCGCGCTCCACCTCGCCCCAGCCGGCCTGGTCCAGCGGCCGGTCGTCCTCGAAACGCTCGGCGAGCAGCGGGGAGCTGCGAGCCGCGGCGACGAACGTGACCCTCAGTGGCATGCGGGGATCGTGCGTCCCGCAAGTGCGCAGGTCAAGAGATGTTACCTGGGAGTTACCCAGGGTGCGCCGGCCCTCACCGGCCGAAGACGAGGGCCATCCAGTGCTGCAGGATCCGGCGCACGCCGTAGGATCCCAGCTCGTCCCGTACGGCCGCCACGAGTGCCGTACCGGCACGCTTGCCGCGCACCGCGGGGTCGACGTACACGTCGCACAGCCAGCCGAACGTCGCCCGGTCGGTGATGACCCGGGCGTACGCGACCTGCTCCCCCGACACCTTCTCGTACACGCCGAAGTTGAGCGAGCCCTCGATCGCCCCGTCCTGCGCAGGGGCGGGGTGTCGGTCATGGCGCGATGCTCGCAAATCCCGGGCAAGGCCGTCGAACGCTTATCCCAGCACCTCGTCGCAGGCCGTACGCAGCCGCCGCACCCCCTCCGCGATCTCCCCGGTCCCCGCGACCGCCGCGAAGCTCAGCCGGATGTGCGCCGCCGGCGGCTCGGCGCTGAAGTAGGGGCGGCCGGGGTGATCGCGACGCCCGCGCGCAGAGCCGCCGCCGTCAGGGCGGGCTCGTCGGTTCCGTCGGGCAGGCGCGGCCACAGGTGGTAGCCGCCGGACGGGACGTGCGGCAGGGCGAGTTCCGGAAGGCGCGTCGCGAGCGCGCCCGTCATCGCGTCGCGGCGCGCCTTCAACTCGGTGGCGACGGCCCGCAGATGGCGCGGCCAGGCGGGCGAGCCGACGAGTTCGAGCGCTGCCTCCTGAAGGGGCCGCGGCACGAAGAAGGTGTCGACGACCTGGATCGCGCGCAGCCGCTCCAGGACCGGCCCGCGTGCGGCCAGGGCGCTCACCCGGAAGCTCGGCGAGGTCGCCTTGGTCAGCGAGCAGACGTGGACGACCACGCCGTCGGCGTCCTCGGCTGCCAGTGGGCGTGGCAGCGGCCCCGCGTCCTCGTGCACGAGCCGCCGCACGAAGTCGTCCTCGACGACGAACGCCCCCGCCTCCCGCGCGATGCGCAGCACCTCGCGGCGCCGCTCGGGCGCGAGCACGGCACCGGTGGGGTTCTGGAAGAGCGGCTGGCAGACGAAGGCCGGGGCTCCGCTGGCCCGGAAGGCGTCGGCGAGCAGCGCCGGTTTCACACCGTCCGAGTCCACCGGGACCGGCACCGGCCGCAGGCCCGCGGCCCGGGCGATGGCGAGCATGCCGGGATAGGTCGGCGACTCGACCAGCACGGGGGCGCCGGGCGGGGCGAGGGCCCGCAGGGCGGTGGTGAGGGCGGACTGCCCGCCGGCGGTGACCAGGACCTCGGCGGCCGTGAAGGACCCGCCGATGCCGCGCGCGAACCACTCGCGCAGCTCCGGCAGCCCCTCCATGGGCGGGCGCCCCCAGGCCCCGGGACGGCGTCCCGCGCGGGACAGGGCGGCGGCCATCGCCCGCTCCGGCTGCAACGACGGGTGCAGATAGCCGCCGTTGAACTCGATCACGCCGGGCGGCGGGGCGGCCAGCGAGACCAGGACCCCGGAGGCGTCCACCGAGCGTGGCACGAGGTCGGCGGCACCGTCCGCGCTGAGCGCGACCTCCTGCCAGGAGGTGTCCCCGGCCGGGGCCGGTGCCGTCCGGGCCTGTGCGCGGAAGGCGCCCGCGCCGGGCCGGGTGATCACGAGCCCCTCGGCAGCGAGCTGGGCCAGGGCCCGCGACACCGTCACGGGACTCACCCGGAACCGCTCCACGAGGGCCCGACTCGACGGCAGCTTTCCACCAGGAGAGTAGCGGTCCAGCTCCCGGCGCAGTTGTTCCACCAGCTCACCCACGCTGTTACGCTCTTGCATGAGAGTAGAGAGTAGCGCTACTGCCGCACCCCGGATAGCAGTCACCATCGAGCGAGAGCGCCCCGGTCTCGGCGCCCTGCAAGCCGCCCTCGGTGTCGTCGCCTTCTCCCTCACCTTCCCCGCCACCGCTTGGGGACTGGAGGGCTTCGGGCCCTGGTCGCTCGTCGCAGTGCGGAGTGTGCTCGCCGCGGTGATCGCCGGTGCCGCCCTGCTGGCGCTGCGGGTGCCGCTGCCCGCCCGCCGCCACTGGCCGGGCCTCGCCGTCGTCGCGGCCGGTGTCGTGCTCGGCTTCCCGCTGCTCACCACGCTCGCGCTGCAGACCTCGACCACCGCGCACGCCGCCGTCGTGGTCGGACTGCTCCCCCTCACCACCGCCCTCTTCTCCGCCCTGCGTGTCGGCAGCCGGCCCTCGCGCACCTTCTGGATCGCGGCCCTCGCGGGCGCGGCAGCCGTAGTGGCCTTCACCGTGCAGCAGAGCGGCGGCGCTCTGACCACGGCCGACCTGTACCTCTTCGCGGCGCTGCTGGTGTGCGCGGCCGGCTACACCGAGGGCGGCAGGCTGGCCCGGGTCATGCCGGGCTGGCAGGTCATCGGCTGGGCGCTGGTGCTGTGCCTGCCGCTCACGGTGCCCGTCGCCGCCCTGGCGCTGGATCAGGAGCCCGTGCTGCTCACCGCGCACAGCGTGGCCGGGCTGCTGTGGGTCGCGGTGGGCTCGCAGTTCCTCGGCCTGGTCGTCTGGTACCGGGGCATGGCGGCGATCGGCATCCCGAAGGCCAGCCAGTTGCAGCTGGCCCAGCCCCTGCTCACACTGGTGTGGTCGGTGCTGCTGCTGGGCGAGCACCTGACGGTGGCCGCCCCGCTGACGGCCGCGGCGGTGCTGGTCTGCATCGCCGTCACCCAGCGGGCGCGCGGCTGAGCCAGGCGGCGCACAGCCCCCTGCCAACCCGCGCCCCCCGCCGTAGACTCGTGGCCACGGACCGCTGCTGAAGCACCCCGTGAGGAGGCCCCAGATGCGCGCAACCGTGGGCGACCAGCTTGTCCAGCACGGCAGGGTGGTCGGTCAGCACGACAAGGTCGGCGAGATCGTCGAAGTGCTGGGCCAGGAGGGCAACCCCCCGTACCGCGTCCGGTTCGAGGACGGGCACGAGGGCGTCTGCTCACCGGGACCCGACACCGAGATCCGGCACCGGGAGACCACCACCGGGCCGTGACTCAGCGCGGGGTCGGCGCCGGCTGCCCGTAGTGGTCGGCGACCACCCGCGCCATCGCCCCGATCCGATCGGTCGCCATGTCCTTGGCGGCGAAGAAGACGTGCCCGCGCACCTGCGCGTGCTCCCCGGCCAGCGTCAGGTGCCGGGACAGTTCCGCCGGGTCCTGCCAGGCCGCGGGCTGCGCCGGGTCACCGGCCTTGTAGAGCGCCTCTCCCACGTAGAGCCGCGTCGCGCTGCCGCGTGCGACGTCCGCCCACCACGACACGAGTCCGGCGTAGTCGGCGGCGGCGAAGCCGATGTTCCAGTACAGCTGCGGGACGATGTAGTCGATCCAGCTCTCCCGCACCCATGTGCGCGTGTCCGCGTACAGGTCGTCGTACGTCTGCACGCCCGCCCGGGTCTGAGAGCCGAGCGGGTCCGTCGCGGCGTTGCGCCACACGCCGAAGGGGCTGATGCCGAAGCGTGCGCCGGGCCGGACCCGCTTGATGCGGTCCGCCGTCTCCCGTACCAGCATGTCGATGTTGTCCCGCCGCCATGCGGCCCGGTTCGGGAAACCGACGCCGTGCTCCTCGTAGGCCGTGTCGTCGTCGAAGGTCTGGCCCGCCACCGGGTACGGGTAGAAGTAGTCGTCGAAGTGGACGCCGTCGACGGGGTACTTGGCCACCGCGTCGAGCATCGCGTTCTGCACGAAGGCCCGGACTTCGGGCAGCCCCGGGTTGTAGTAGAGCTTCCCGCCGTACGTGACCACCCAGTGCGGGTTCCTGCGGGCGGGGTGGCCGGCGGCGAGCCGGGTCGGATCGGCGTGGGTGGCGACCCGGTAGGGGTTGAACCAGGCGTGCAGCTCCAGGCCGCGGGCGTGGGCCTCCCTCACGGCGGTGCCGAGCGGGTCCCAGCCGGGGTCCTTGCCCTGGGTGCCGGTGAGGTACTGCGACCACGGCTCGTACGGTGAGGGCCACAGGGCGTCCGCTGTCGGCCGGACCTGGAAGATCACGGTGTTGAGCCGGTTGCGGACCGCCCTGTCGAGGTGGCTGATCAGCTCGGCGCGCTGCTGCGTGGCGGTCAGCCCCGGCTTCGACGGCCAGTCGCGGTTGGCCACGGTCGCCAGCCACACACCCCGCATCCCGGAGGCCGGCGCCCTGCCCTCCCGTCCGGGCGCTGCCGACGCCTGAGGCATCATCGTGAAAGCCGACAGCGCCGCCACCGCGAACGCCCTGCGTGACACTCGTCCCATCCGCATGCCCCAAAAAGCCGCGGATCCGCCCGGTCGCGGATCGCTCCGGGCACAGCATGCCCGAAGCCGGCCCGCCCCCGCGATCGATCATCGATACTTGGGAGTAACGTGCACGAACGGAGCAGGCACCGGAACCCGGAGCCCTGCCCAGAAGTGGATCAGCAGCGAAAGGGACGATGTGACGGACATCCCAGCGGGAGACATTGCACGCGTCGGAGTCGTGGGCTGCGGTCAGATGGGCGCGGGGATCGCCGAGGTGTGCGCCCGGGCCGGCCTGGACGTCATGGTCGCCGAGACCACCGGCGAGGCCCTGGAGATCGGCCGGACCCGGCTGTTCAGCTCCCTGGCCAAGGCAGCCGAGCGCGGAAAGATCACCGAGGAGGAGCAGGAGGCCACCCAGGCCCGTCTGAGCTTCACCACGGACCTCGGCGAGTTCGCCGACCGTGACCTCGTGATCGAGGCCGTCGTCGAGAACGAGCAGGTCAAGACGGAGATCTTCCAGGTGCTCGACCAGGTCGTGACCCGGCCCGACGCCATCCTGGCCTCCAACACCTCCTCCATCCCGCTGGTGAAGCTGGCGGTGGCCACCTCGCGGCCGGACCAGGTCATCGGCATCCACTTCTTCAACCCGGCGCCGGTGCAGAACCTCGTCGAGCTGATCCCGGCGCTCACCACGTCCGAGGGCACGCTCAGCCGGGCCCAGCTGTTCACCGAGAAGGTGCTGGGCAAGCACGCGATCCGCGCCCAGGACCGCTCCGGCTTCGTGGTGAACGCGCTGCTGATCCCCTACCTGCTCTCCGCGATCCGCATGTTCGAGACCGGCATCGCCAGCCGCGAGGACATCGACAACGGCATGGAGATGGGCTGCGCCCACCCGATGGGCCCCCTGAAGCTCTCCGACCTCATCGGCCTGGACACGGTCGCCTCGGTGGCCCAGTCGATGTACGAGGAGTACAAGGAGCCCCTCTACGCCGCTCCCCCGCTCCTCCAGCGCATGGTCGACGCGGGCCGGCTGGGCCGTAAGACCGGCTCGGGCTTCTACACCTACGGCTGATTACAGACGGTCAGATTCAGGCCACGTACGCGGGCCCGGCACCGGGAAGGTGCCGGGCCCGCGTCATTCACACACCGTGTGCGCTCCGGGCTCGCATATGCCACTCACACACTCTCCCCATGCGTCCACCAGGCGAGTTCACTTTCCCTGCGCATGCAAGGGATGACAACTGACTACGGAAAGGAGCGGCCTCGTGACCGCCGATCCCGAGCATCCCGTCGTATCCGGAGAACTCGCAGAGTTACGACGTCGCCTCGACGTCGCCTACGCCCGCGTGGAGGGCGGGCTGGCTCTGCTCAAGCACCGCAGCGAGGAGACCGCCAAGGAACTCGACGAGCTGAACACCCGGATCCACACGCTGGAACACGCGCGCTGGCCGCTGCCCGCGGTCGCCGCCCTCACCGCCGTGGGTGCTCTCGTCGTGGCGATCTGGCAGGCGATCGGACACTAGCCGAGCCTGAGATGGTGCAGCAGCAGTAACGCGGCCGCCATGTTGGCGGCCGGGACCTCACCGCGGGCCACCATGTCCGGGACGAGCTTGAGGGGGACCCATTCCCTGCGGTCCGACTCGAAGTCGTCCACGGGATGCCCGACGTACTCGCCCTCGTCGGCCCAGTAGACGTGGTGCCGGGCGTCGGTGAGCCCGTTGGACGGCTCCACGCTCATGAGGTGGTGCAGGGGTCCCGGCCGCCAGCCGGTCTCCTCCTCCAGTTCCCTGGCGGCCGCGCGGGCGATGTCCTCACCGTCCTCGACGACGCCCGCCGCGAGTTCCCACCCCCAGCTGTCCGTGATGAAGCGGTGCCGCCAGAGCAGCAGCACCTCGTTGGCCTCGTTCACCACCGTGGCCACGGCAACGGGCCGCAGCCGTATGAGGAAGTGGTCGAGGTGCCGGCCGTCCGGCAGTTCGACATCCGCGAGATTGACGCTGAACCAGCGGTTTGAGTACACACTTTGTTCGTTGTATTTCGTCCACTGCACGGTTCTGCCACCTTCCGTCGAGTAAGTGGCAATATCGCAGCAGGGACGTGGTGACAGCAGGCGCACAGGAAGCGGCTCGGGATCAGGCGGGCGCCGCTGCCCGGGACCTACAACGGTACGCGCAGTGCCCCGTCGATGAGTTCGGCGGCGTCGGCCGTACCCGCGCACCCGCTGCGCACCAGGTGCTCGCGCACCGCGCGCAACCGGTCGCGCAGCCGCTGCGACTCCATGCCGCGGGCCTGCTCCGCCATCTGCACGGCGATGGCGACCGCCTTGTCGGCGTTGCCCTGGCGCAGTTCGATGGTGCTGAGCATGGCCAGCCGGTGCACCCGGCCGCGGTCGTGCGCCGGGTTGTCGACGGCGGCCGCGGCATGCTCCCCGGCGGCCGCGATCTCCCCGAGGCTGAGCAGCGCCTCCGCCACCTGGACGTTGACGAGCCCCGGCTGGACATAACCGGTCTCGTCGGGCTCGTAACCACGCCGGATGCGCTCGGCGGCCTGCTCCGCCCGCCGGATGCAGGACAGGGCGCTGGTGCCGTCCCCGAGATGTGCGTACGCCTTGGCCTGCATCGCGTACAGGTCGGAGGCGAGCGCCGGGGTGATGTGCTTGCCGGCGGCCCGCAGCGCGGCCTCCGCGAAGGCCACGGCCTGCCGGTACTCCCGCATGAACAGCGACTGGTTGACGAGCAGCGCGATCACATACGCGCCCAGCCCCCGGTCCCCGCTGGCCTTCGCGAGCCGCAGGGCCTGGTGGAAGTAGCGCTGGGCGAGGCCGTGCGCGTCGGAGTCGTAGGCGCAGATGCCGGCGACGGCCACCAATCCGCCGGTGGCGCGGTGCAGCTGACGGCCCGTCTCGTCGGTGTAGCTGCCGCGCAGCAGCGGAGCGGCCTCGGCGTTGAGGAACCCGACGATCCGGGCCCTCGTCGCGATGCCCCCGGCCTTGCGGTACATCTGCTCGTAGTGCGTACGGGCGGCCCGCAGCATCTCCAGGTCGCCCGGGGTGACCCGGTGTCTGCCACCACGGGAGACGTCCACGTCCTCGGGCGGGTTCTCCCACTCCCACACGGGCATCACGGCGGGCGTGCCGGTGAGCGCGGGGGCGCCCAGGATGTGCGGGCGCTGCTGCTGGTCGGAGCGCCACAGGGCGGTGGCCCGCTCGACGAACCCGGACAGCGAGCCGGTGTGCGGGGCGGACGGTTCTCCGGGCACGCCGAGGCCGATGTCGTCGAGGGTGACCTGCCGTTGCAGCCGGGCCGCGAGCACCTCGCAGATCAGGTCGGGCACCTGGCCACGGGGGCGCTGCCCCTTCAACCACCGGGCTACGGCGGTGTGTTCGTACCTCAGGGACAGGCCACGCGCCCGTCCCGCCTGGTTGACGTGTGCGGCCAGCCCCGCGTGCGAGATCCCGGCCTCGTCCAGGATCGCGTCGAGCAGAGTGTTGGGCTGCATGTGGGCCCCCCGGTGGCTCGGTGCGGACAGAGTAGTGGTTCCGGCTTCACACGGGGTGTGAACGGAGTACTCGAATCCGCACTGTGTGCGCACTGTCGCTCAGAGTCGCCGGCCGGTTGACTGAAATGCCTCGCAAGAGGCCGGCCGGGCCGCCGGCTCCCCCTCGTACAGTGCGGCGGCCCGCACCCGCCGTCCGCCCAGCTGCCTGCCCGACACTCCGTGGCGGGGCGGACGGCTCCGCCGGCCTGGCCGGGGCCCATCTCCGTTGCGTCATCGGTGCGTTGCCGGCCGCTAGTGTCCCGTGGCTGGTCGCGCAGTTCCCCGCGCCCCTGAGGGACGTGCACGCACCGTGCGACGCCCGTCAGAGTGTCCGCGGTGCAGGGCAACACACAAACGGACCGGCCCAAGAAGGCCGGTCCGGTTCCGCCCCCTCTTCAGGGGCGCGGGGAACTGCGCGGCAAGCCACAACGAACCCGCGGCCGGCGAACGGCACAGTCCCCCGCGGTGCTAACTCCGCAACACGGCCCCCACGCGCTCACCGGCGAGCGCGACCGCCGCGTCCCGAGCCGCGGACGCCTCGTCCACGGTCAGCGTCCGGTCGGCGGCCCGGAACCGCAACGCGTACGCGAGCGACTTCCGCCCCTCCCCCAACTGCTCGGCGTTCTCGTACACATCGAACAGCCGGATCGACTCCAGCAGTTCCCCGGCCCCGTCACGCAAGGCCTCCTCGACCTCCGCCGCCGGAACGACCGCGTCGACGACCAGGGCGACGTCCTGCGTGGCGACCGGGAACGTGGAGATCCGCGGCGCCCGCACGGTCGCGTCACCGGCCGACTCCACCGCATCCAGGTCGATCTCCATCGCGCAGGTACGCGCGGGCAGACCCAGCGCCTTCACGACCCGCGGATGCAGTTCGCCCGCATGTCCCACGATCCGCTCGGCACCGTCCACGGCGACCGCCAGCTCGGCGCACCGCCCCGGGTGCCACGGCCCGTACTGCCCGTTACGGATGACGAGTTCGGCACCGGCCTCACGGGCCACCACCCGCGCCGCCTCCACCGCGTCGGCCCAGTCGGCCGGACGGCCCTTGCCCCACCAGCCGGCCTGCTCACGGGCACCGGCGAGCACGACCGCGGCGTACCGCGGCTGCTCGGGCAGCGCCGCGTTCAGCTCGGCGAGCTCCTCGTCGGTCGGGCGGCCCTCGACGGGCAGCACCGCGGCGATCCGCTGCTCCTCGCGCGGACGGAACACCAGACCGGTCTCGAACAGCGCGAGGTCGTGCGAGCCGCGGCCGTCGTTGCGCCGCAGGGCGCCCAGCAGACCCGGCAGCAGCGAGGTGCGCAGCGCGGGCTCCTCGTCGCTCAGCGGGTTGCTGAGCTTGACGACGCGGCGGGCCGGGTCGTCCGCCTCCAGGCCGAGCTGGTCGAAGACCTGTTCCCCGATGAACGGGTAGTTCAGCGCCTCGACGTAGCCGGCACCGGCCAGGGCTCGGCCGACACGGCGGTGCAGCCGCTGCCGGTCCGTCAGGCCGAGGCCGGCCGGCGGCTTGGGCAGCGTGGAGGGCAGGTTCTCGTAGCCCTCCAGGCGGATGACCTCTTCGGCCAGGTCGTTCGGGTCGGTGAGGTCGGGTCGCCAGGACGGCACGGTGACGATCAGCTCGTCCTGCCCGTACACGTCGCAGCCGATCTCCTGGAGCCGCCGCACGACGGTCTCGCGGCCGTAGGCCACGCCCGCGACCTTGTCCGGATGGTCGGCCGGGATGGTGATGGTGCGCGGCGCGGTCGGCGCGATGACCTCGGTGACGCCGGCCTCGGCGGTGCCGCCCGCGAGGAGGACCAGCAGGTCGACCGTGCGCTGCGCTGCGGCAGCGGCGGCCTCGGGGTCGACGCCGCGCTCGAAGCGGCGGGACGCCTCGGAGGACAGCTTGTGCCGGCGGGCCGTGCGGGCGATCGACGTCGCGTCGAAGTGCGCCGCCTCGATGACGACGTCCGCCGTGGCGTTCTCGACGTCGTCGTGGTCGGCGATCTCGGTGTTGGCGCCGCCCATGACGCCGGCGAGCCCGATGGGGCCGCGGTCGTCGGTGATCACCAGGTCCTCGGCGTCCAGCGTGCGCTCGACGCCGTCGAGGGTGGTGAGCTTCTCGCCCGCCTCGGCCCGGCGCACGCCGATCGTGCCCTGGACCAGGCCGCGGTCGTAGGCGTGCAGCGGCTGGCCGAGCTCCATCATCACGTAGTTGGTGACGTCGACGGCGAGCGAGATCGGGCGCATGCCGACCTTCTGCAGCCGGCGCCGCAGCCAGATCGGGGAGCGGGCCTCGGCGCTCAGACCGGTCACCGTGCGGGCGGTGAAGCGGTCGCAGCCTGTGGGGTCCGAGATCCGCACCGAGTAGCCGTAGGCGTTCGGGCGGGCACGTCGATCAGGGCCGGGTCGCGCAGCGGCAGGCCGTAGGCGATGGCCGCCTCGCGGGCGACGCCGCGCATCGACAGGCAGTAGCCGCGGTCGGGCGTGACGGCGATGTCGAGGACCTCGTCGATCAGCTCCAGCAGCTCGACGGCGTCCTTGCCGACCTCGGTCTCCGGGGCAGCACGATGATGCCCTTGGTGCCGTCGTCGCCCATGTTCAGCTCGTCGCTGGAGCAGATCATGCCGCGGGACATCCGGCCGTAGGTCTTGCGCTCGGCGATCTGGAAGTCACCGGGCAGGACGGCGCCGGGCAGGGCGACGACGACCTTGTCGCCGACGGCGAAGTTGCGGGCGCCGCAGACGATCTCCTGGGGCTCGCCCGTGCCGTTGGCCTGGCCTACGTCGACGGTGCAGAAGCGGATCGGCTTCTTGAACTCCGTCAGCTCCTCGATCGTCGCCACCCGGCCCACGACCAGGGGGCCCTTGAGGTCGGCGCCGAGGTGCTCGACGGTCTCGACCTCCAGCCCGGCCGAGACCAGCTTCTCCTGGACGTCACGGCCGGTTTCCGTCGCCGGCAGGTCGACGTACTCCCGCAGCCAAGAAAGCGGGACCCGCATCAGATCTCCATCCCGAACGGCCGGGTGAACCGGACGTCACCCTCGACCATGTCTCGCATGTCCTCGACGTTGTGGCGGAACATCAGCATCCGCTCGATGCCGAACCCGAAGGCGAATCCGCTGTACTTCCCGGGGTCGACGCCGCAGGCGGTGAGCACCCGCGGGTTGACCATGCCGCAGCCGCCGAGCTCGATCCAGCCCTCGGACGAGCAGGTGCGGCAGGGGCGGTCGGGGTTGCCGACGGACTCGCCCTTGCACACGTAGCAGAGCATGTCCATCTCGGCGCTCGGCTCGGTGAAGGGGAAGTAGTTGGGCCGCAGCCGGGTCTTCATGTCCTCGCCGAAGAGGGCCTGGACCATGTGGTCGAGGGTGCCCTTGAGGTCGGCCATCGTCAGGCCCTCGTCCACCGCGAGCAGCTCGATCTGGTGGAAGACGGGCGTGTGCGTGGCGTCCAGCTCGTCGGTGCGGAACACCCGGCCGGGGCAGACGATGTAGACGGGCAGCTCACGGTCGAGCAGCGCGCGGGCCTGCACCGGGGAGGTGTGGGTGCGCAGGACGACGCCGGAGCCGGACTCCTCGGTGCCCTTCGGGCCCTGCACGAAGAAGGTGTCCTGCATCTGCCGGGCCGGGTGGTCGGGCAGGAAGTTCAGGGCGTCGAAGTTGAACCACTCCGCCTCGACCTCGGGGCCCTCGGCGATCTCGTAGCCCATGGCGACGAAGACGTCCGCGACGCGCTCCATCATGGTGGTGAGCGGGTGCCGGGCGCCGGACGGTACGCGGTCGTGGGGCAGCGTGACGTCCACCGCCTCCTCGACCAGCACGCGGGCGTCCCGCTCGGCCTCCAGCTCCGTCTGACGGGCGGCGAGGCCCTTGTTCACGGCGCCGCGGGCCTGGCCGACGCGCTTGCCGGCGTCCGCCTTGGCGTGCGGGGCAGGGCGCCGATCTCGCGGTTGGCGAGGGCCAGCGGGGAGGCGGGGCCGGTGTGGGCGACCTTGGCCTCGTGGAGCGCGTCGAGGGAGTCCGCGGCGGCGAAGGCGGCGAGCGCCTCGTCCCGCATGCGCTCGATCTCTTCCGGTTTCAGTGCCTCGACCTCGACAGGGTCGTACGACTTATTGGGTGCCGACATCTCTTCCCGTGCTTCCGATTGGCTGGCTGATGGTCCCCGTCTCACCGACTCCGCGACTCTCGGGAGGGCCGTGTGAAGGACACAGAGGTGCCAAAGGCCGAGTCTAACGGGGCGGAGGTGTACGAATGCGCCCGCGGGCTGCTCAGGCGAGATAAGCCGGAGCGCTCACGGCAACGTAAATCGGAACTCGGCGCCGGCGCCGGGGGCGCGGCCGACCGTGATGGTGCCGCCGTGGGCCTCGACGATGCCCTTGACGATGTAGAGCCCCAGGCCCGTGCCACCGCGCTTGCTGCCCCGCCAGAAGCGGGTGAAGACGCGGTTCATGGATTCCTCCGGGATGCCGGGCCCCTCGTCGCTCACCGTGACCGACGTACCGGTGTCCTCGCCCTCGCGGGGGACGCCGTGGCCGTGACGTCGATCGTGACAGTTCCCTCGCCGTGCCGCACGGCATTTTCCAGGAGGTTGCTGAGCACCTGGTCGATCTTGTCGGGGTCGGCCCACAGGTCCGGCAGAGGCTGCTGGACCCGCAGCAGGAACCGGTCGGCGGGCTGCCCGGCGGCGACGTAGGCCTGGATGTGGCGTCCGACGGCGGCGCCGATGTCGACGGGCTGGCGGCGCACCTCCAGCCGGCCGGAGTCGATCCGCGAGATGTCCAGCAGCTCGGCGATGAGCCGGGTGACGCGGTCGGCGTCGGCGTCGACGGTCTCCAGCATCAGCCGCTTCTGGTCGTCGGTGAAGCGTTCCCACTTGGCGAGCAGCGTGGCGGTGAAGCCCTTGACGGAGGTGAGCGGGGAGCGCAGTTCGTGGGCGACGGTGGCGATCAGCTCGGCGTGGCTGCGCTCGGTGCGGCGGCGGGCCTCGGTGTCGCGCAGGGTGACGACCAGGCGGCGGACGGGCCCGGTGGGCCGGGTGCGGACGTAGCGTGCGGAGACCAGTACCTCGCGGCCGCCGGGCAGGAGGAGGTTGCGCTCGGGCTGTCCGACGCGGATGGCGAGGCCGCCGTAGGGGTCGGTCAGCTGCCACCAGCGCCGGCCCTCCAGGTCCTCTAACGGCAGGGCCTTCTCCAGGCGCTGCCCGAGGGCGTCCCGGGCACGGACGGCGGTGATGCGCTCGGCGGCGGTGTTGAAGCAGATGACGCGGCCCTGCTCGTCCGCGACGACGAGTCCGTCGGGCAGCTGGTCGGGGTCGATGCCGAGGCCGGCGAGATCACCGGGCGGCCGGGACGCGGCGGGCGGGCTCCCGGCGTCCTGGGCTCCCGGTGCGCTGCTCGTGCCGACGCTCATCCCCGTACCCCACCTCCAAGGCTCCACAGAGGGGTCCCTGAGCTGGTCACCCTACTAGTTCCCGGTGACGGAGCGGCACCCTCCGGCGGCTCGCTGTGCACGCGCCGACGCATAGAGACATACGGCGGCGGCGGTGGCGAGGTTCAGACTCTCGGCCTTCCCGTGGATCGGGACGCGCACGACGGCGTCGGTGAGGGCGCGGGTCTCCTCCGGGAGGCCCCAGGCCTCGTTGCCGAAGACCCAGGCGGTCGGCCCGCCCATGGTGCCCTTGTCGAGCTCGTCGTCGAGGTCGCGGTCCCCGGCCCCGTCTGCGGCGACGACCCGGACACCGGCGTCCCGCAGGCCCGCCACCGCCTGCTCCACGGGGACGCCGACGGCGACGGGCAGGTGGAACAGGGAGCCGACGGAGGCGCGGACGGCCTTGGGGTTGTACACGTCGACGGAGGCGTCGGTCAGCACGACGGCCTCGGCTCCGGCGGCGTCGGCGCAGCGCAGCACGGTCCCGGCGTTGCCGGGGTCGCGGACGTTGGCGAGGAGCGCGACGAGCCGGGGGCGGGCCGCGAGGACCTCGTCGAAGGGCGTGTCGAGGAACCGGCAGACCCCGACGAGTCCCTGCGGGGTGACGGTGGTGGAGATGTCGGCGATGACCTGCTCGGAGGCGAGGTGCACGCGGGCGCCGGCGTCCCGGGCGGCCCCGACGATGTCGGCGTACCGCTCGGCGGCTTCCAGCGTGGCGAACAGCTCCACGAGTGTGGCCGCGCCCCCGGCCCGATGCCCGGCCGCCTCCCGCACGGCTTGCGGCCCCTCCGCGAGGAACAGCCGCTC
This sequence comes from Streptomyces tuirus, assembly GCA_018195615.1. Lineage (GTDB taxonomy): Bacteria > Actinomycetota > Actinomycetes > Streptomycetales > Streptomycetaceae > Streptomyces > Streptomyces tuirus_A. The sequence continues at coordinate 1,879,613 of JAGTPG010000002.1, forward strand.
CTTCCCCGGAAGTTCCGCTTGGCCAGCCGCCGGGCGGCCAGGACACGGGAGGAGCGGGGGAGATGAGCTCGGGGGTGGGCATGCCGTTCACCTTGTCACTAACTTGGACACAGCAGGACCCGCAGGCGTTCTCCGCCTGCGGGTCCTTCCGTCACGTCGGCTCAGAGCCGGTGCGGCGTCACGCAGCCTTGGGCGCGTTCACGTCGCTCGGCAGCGCCTTCTGGGCGACCTCGACGAGCGCGGCGAAGGCACCGGCGTCGTTGACGGCCAGCTCGGCCAGGATCTTGCGGTCGACCTCGATGTTCGCGGCCTTCAGACCCTGGATGAAGCGGTTGTAGGTCATGCCGTTGGCGCGGGCAGCGGCGTTGATGCGCTGGATCCACAGCTGGCGGAAGTCACCCTTGCGCTTCTTGCGGTCGTTGTAGTTGTAGACCAGCGAGTGGGTGACCTGCTCCTTGGCCTTGCGGTACAGGCGCGAACGCTGACCGCGGTAGCCGGAGGCCTGCTCGAGGATCGCCCGGCGCTTCTTGTGGGCGTTGACTGCCCGCTTGACGCGTGCCACTTCTTGACTCCTTGTAGCGGGGCCGTGGTAGTCCTCACACGGCCCGAAATCGATTGGGTCCCGGTCCTGACGTTTCGGCGCTCACGCGCCGGGGCGTCACTTGCCGAGAAGCTTCTTGATCTTCTTGGCGTCGCCCGGGGCCATCTCGGCGTTGCCGGTGAGGCGACGCGTCACACGGGACGACTTGTGCTCGTTGTAGTGGCGAATGCCGGCGCGCTCACGGAGCACCTTGCCCGAGCCGGTGACCTTGAAGCGCTTCCTGGAACCGCTGTGCGACTTGTTCTTCGGCATAGCGCCGTTCTCTCCTCGTCGGTGGCGCTCCGGTGCCCGGTCACGAAAACCGGGCACGGTGGAGCGTCGTCTTGTTTCGGTTGCTTCCTGGGACTCCCGTCCCGGGGGTCACGCCTCGGCGTGCTCCTCGGCCGGCGCCTCGGCGTCCGCGGCGTTCTGCGAGCGGCCGGGGTTGGCCTTCGCCTCCGCCTTGCGGGCTTCCTGCGCCTGGCGAGCCTCGGCCATCGCCTCGGTCTTCTTCTTGTGCGGACCGAGGACCATGATCATGTTGCGGCCGTCCTGCTTCGGGTTCGACTCCACGAAACCGAGGTCTTGGACGTCCTCCGCGAGACGCTGCAGCAGTCGGTAGCCCAGCTCGGGCCGGGACTGCTCGCGACCACGGAACATGATCGTGATCTTGACCTTGTCGCCCTGCTTGAGGAACCGGACGACGTGACCCTTCTTGGTGTCATAGTCGTGCGGGTCGATCTTCGGCCGGAGCTTCATCTCCTTGATGACCGTGTGCGCCTGGTTCTTGCGCGCCTCACGGGCCTTCATGGCCGACTCGTACTTGAACTTCCCGTAGTCCATGAGCTTGCACACGGGCGGACGGGCGTTCGCCGCGACCTCGACCAGGTCCAGGTCGTACTCCTGCGCAAGCTCCAGTGCCTTGGCCAGCGGGACGATGCCCACCTGCTCGCCACTGGGACCGACAAGTCGCACCTCGGGAACGCGAATCCGGTCGTTGATGCGGGGCTCGGCGCTGATGGATCCTCCTCGGTAGCACCACGCGACGGTCTGGCGGACGGCCGCGTAACGTCTGTATTCGATAGACCTAACCGCGCCGAAGCACAAAAAATGCCCCGGACGATTCCCAGGCGGGGCTCCTCGAACTACCGGAGCACCGCCGCGGGGAGCCGCGGGGCGCGCTTTCGGACGGATCGCCGCCGCTGGGACGGGACCGTCTGACCGGTGACCCGACGCCCTGGGGGCGGTCAGGTGGGAGTTCGAAAGCCTCCACTTGTGGGTCGGGCTCGCGGGCTGTGAGGCATACGTGTCCGACCGGTCGTTACACGAGGTTACCAGCAATGGCCAGGAAGGGCTAATTGGGGCGCGTCGGGGCCTGGTGCGGCACGGATCCGCCCTGCGCCTATCGTGTGGGGCATGAGTGAGACCCCTCCTGAGTCCCCCGACTTCGACGCCATGGCCCGCGACATCGCCGAGGTCCCGGCGGTCGAGGTGATCGTGACGGTCGCCGTCAACCTGATGAGCGCCGCCGCCGTGAAGCTCGGTCTGACCGAGGAGGGCGACAAGCACAAGGACCTGGACGAGGCCCGCAAGCTGGTGCACGCGCTCGCCGGTCTGCTGGACGCGTCCGCGACCGAGATCAGTTCGTTCCACGCGGCACCCCTGCGCGACGGCCTGAAGTCGCTGCAGCTGGCGTTCCGCGAGGCCTCGCTCGTGGCGGACGAGCCGGGCAAGGGGCCGGGCGAGAAGTACACCGGCCCGGTCTACGGCTGATACCCGCCGGGGCTGGTTCCCCCGTCAGCGTTCGTCAAGGGCTCGCCCGGCGGCGTCGCCCCGGCCGGCAGCAGTGCCAGGTCGAGGCCGCGCACCAGGCGGGCCCTCAGTGTCTCGTCGGCGGCAAGGCGCTCGGCGACGGCCCGGGCGGCTTCCGCCGGGACCGCGGACGGGTCGAGGACCAGGGCGAGGGTGCCGTCGGCCCGGCCCGGCCCGAGGTGGGCGCGCCGGACGGCGGGCTCGGCGGCCACGGCCGCGCGCACGGCCGCGACGACGGCCGGGTCGGCGAGCGGGTCGGTGCTCGTTCGGCCCTCCGCGAGGGCGAGCAGGGCGGGTCCGGACAGTTCGAAGGGCACGGGCCCGGCCAGGTCGAGCACGACCGTGTCCGCCTTCTCGTGCGCCGCGGCCCGCAGGGCCTGGTGCAGCGGTACGGCGACGGGGCGGGCCGCCGGGTCCCAGCGGGCGAGGGAGTCCGTGGAGGTGAAGGCGGGCAGGGCGGTGCGGTCGCCGGCCTTCAGGGTCGGTACGGCCATGTCGCTGGTCTTCTCGCGGCGCAGTCCCCGCTCGTCCTCCTCGACCTCGCCGAGCACGGCCACGACGGGGACGAGCAGCCGGGCGCCCTTGAGGGCGTCCAGGACCGGTCCCACGGCGCCGCGGTCCTCGGACCAGGCGGCGAGTGCCGCGCTCAGCCGGGGGTCGGCGGAGCCGTCGTCGTCGGGGAAGCCGGAGTCGGGGATGTTCTTGTTCGCCACGGTCGTCGACCCTATCGGCCGGGTGCCGCCGCATCGGCAGCGGTTCCGGTGCTCGGCGGTTCAGGCGGTTACGGCGGTTGCGGCGGCTAGATGTCGTCGCGGGTAGTGCGGCGGCCGCGCCACAGGACCACGGCCGCGACCAGCAGGACACCGCCGGCGCTGCCCGCGAGGGGGGCGGCCCAGTCGGCGGTGTCGTCGCCGGAGGCGGTGGCGTCCGGGCCGCTGCCGAAGTACTTCTCGCCGTACGCCGCCGAGTGCAGGCCCTCCGGCTCGATCCGGTCGGCGGCCTCGATGGCGGCGGCCGGGTCGACGAAGCCGAAGCCGCGGGAGTCGTCGCGGCCCCCGGCGGGGGCGTTGCGGGCGGTGTCCTCCAGCAGCGTCTTGACCTGGGCCGGGGTCAGATCGGGGTGGGCGGCCTTGACGAGGGCGGCGGCGCCGGAGACGAAGGCGGCGGCGGCGCTGGTGCCCCAGCCCTCGTAGTACTTCTCGTCGGGGTCGGCGATGACGACGTCGACGCCGGGGGCGCTGACGGTGGCGTACCAGCGGCGGGTGGAGAAGGAGGCGCGGGTTCCGGAGCGGTCGACGGCGGTGGCGGCGATGACGCCCGGGTAGGCGGCCGGGTAGGAGATGTGGTCGCCCTTCTCGCCGCCGTTGCCTGCGGAGGCGACGACGATCACGCCCTTCTTCAGGGCGTACTGGATGGCCTGGTCCTCGGTGGGTTCGGGGTGCGCGGAGGCGGAGTCGTCGCCGAGGGAGAGGTTGATGACGTCGGCCCCGTGGTCGGCGGCCCAGCGGATTCCGTCGGCGAGGGCGTTGCCGCGGGTGCTGCGGGCCTTGGCGCGGGAGGGATCGCCGTCCTCCAGGATCACGCGGACGGGGAGGATCTTCGCCTCGGGGGCGATGCCGAGGACGCCGTCGGCGTTGCCGGGGCCGTGTCCGTGACCGGCGATGATCCCGGCCATGGCGGTGCCGTGCCGGGCCCAGGCGCGGTCGCCGGGTTCGGCTCCGAAGCCGACCAGGTCCTTGCCGGTGAGGACGTTGCCGATCAGGTCGGGGTGGTCGGCCTCGACGCCGGTGTCCAGGACGGCGACGGTCACGCCCTCGCCCTTCGTGGTCTGCCAGGCCTCCTGTGTGTGCATGGCCTCCAGGGCCCACTGCTGGGCGCGGATGCCGTCGGCGTGGGCGGTGGTGGAGGGCAGGAGGACGAGGCCTGCGGCGAGCAGGACGCTCAGCGCCGCGGACCGGCCGGCCCTGACGGCCTTTCCGGCCGGCTGACCGGTGGCCTTCCTGGTGGCTTTCACGACGGCTGCTCCGAGGCCGAGCGGACGTTCTTGCGCAGACCGCGTTCGACGCGGTCGGCGAGGCCCTGCGCCTCGTTGCCGAGGCCGGCCTGGGCGGGGGCGGTGGTGGCGCCGGACTGCATCGCGTCCTCGGCGGGCTGCGGGTCGTCGACGGTACGGCCGTCGGCCCAGCCGGAGACGGCGTAGACGACGACCGGCGCCTCGGTCAGCACGGAGACCGTCCAGGAGGCGCGCTGCTGCGCTCCGAAGTGGGCGGCGGGCGTGTCCTTCGCGGCGTACGGCAGGGGCATCAGGTCGCTGCGGCGGTCCAGGCGCTCCTTGCGGAAACGGTTCGCGAGGGAGGTCATGCCCGGGGCGTCGGCCGTGGTGAAGAGCAGGCCGACGGTGGTGACGTAGCTCTGGGTGGCGTCGGTGTAGGTGGCGCGCAGGAGCCGCTCGCAGCCCACGGGGGCCAGGGCCTTGCGGAGCAGGGGGTCGAAGGCGTCCCGCAGCCGCTGTCCGGGGCGACGGCTATACGCGTCCAGGTGCGGTCGGCTCCGCCGGGCCCGGCGCCCTGGCCCTCCACCGTGGGCGGGAACAGCTGGTCGACCGGGACGCTGTGCCACAGGCTCCCGGCCGCGGCGAAGGTGCTGCGCGAGCCCTCCTCCCCGGAGCCCCCGACGAGCCAGCTCCCGGTGACCGCGCCCGAGATGAGCCCCAGCCCGAGCACCAGGCAGACGGCGGCCGCGGCGGCCTGCGACGCACCGCGCCGCCCGAGCGGCCGGGGCTGTCCGTCGCCGTCGTATCCCTCGGGCTCACCGAAGGACACGAGGGGACGCGTGGCGCCGGGGGCACCGCCGGGGGCGAGGGGGGCGCTCCAGGAGAAGGCGGGGTCGGGAGAGACCGGTGGTGCGGGGTCCGGGAGCGGCATGCGCGTTCCGCGCCCGGCGGTGGAAGGGGTATCGGTGCCGGTACCGGTACCGACAGCAGCGCCCCTACCGGTGCCGGCACCGACACCAGCACCAGCACCAGCACCAGCACCAGCACCAGCACCAGCCCGAGGGTCGCGCGTGAGGCGCTGCGGGGCTGCGTCAGGCCGCTCGGAAGCGGGACGGCGTGCCGACGTCCCGGACTCGGCCGGCGACGGGTCCGCGGGAGCGGTCGCAGGCGAGCGGTTGTCTCGGAGGAGTTCTCGCCCGGGGCACCGGCAGGGCGGGGCGGGGCGAGGCGGAACGGCCGACCGGACGGCTCCGACGAGCCCCGGCGGAGGCATCCGAACGGTCAGGAGTGGACAGCCGGAACGGCCGAGCGGCCGGCTCCGACGAGGCCGGAGCATCCGCGCCCCCGGGACCTCGGGACCATCCGGGCGAGGCCGAGGTGTCTCCGGAACGGCCCGGCGTGGGAAGGTGACGCGGACGGGGAGGGGCGTCGGACGGCGCGAGGGGCCGGTTCGCCTCGGGTCGGGTCTCTCGGCTCACGCTGGGCGGTGCGTCCGGGAATCGCGCGGAGGCGCGGGGCGGAGGCGGTGGCGTGGGCTCCGTGCGCCGGGGCGCGGTCGCACCGAAGCTGGGGAACCGGCGGCGATCGTTCGAGCCGCCGCCCGAACCGGAGGACACCGCACCGTCCGTGCCGGCAGCCGTCCTGGAGCCGGTGCCTTCCGATGTCGACGAGCCACCCGCGTCGAAACGCCCGCGGCCGTCCGTGACAGGCTCCTTGATGTCCGCTGCCGGGGCGGACGACCTCGCCGGCGTGTCCGCCTCGTCCGTCGCCGGAGCCTCCGGTGGGGCCGGGGGGTGCGGAGGGCGCGGTGGGGCGCTGGGGCGAGGGGGAAAGAGGCACGTTGCGCTTCCGTGCTCATGCACCCCCCGTTTCCTCGTGCCCGGGCCACCGCGTGCTGCGTGGGCGGCCGGTGTCGTCCTGCCCGGTGCCCGGTACTGAGCCGTCCCGGGCACACATACCCGTACGGACGAATCGTCATCCCGGCACGGATCTCCGGTCGGCGTCGTTCCGCCGTACGTGCGCGTCACTCTACGGCGTGTTCCTGCGCGAACGGGAACCAGTCCACGAGGCCGGGGCATCTGCCCGGAACGTCCCCCTACCCTGCGGTAATCCTGTCTGGCAGGCTGCGTCCATGACTGCGCGCGCCGCCGACCGGGCCCGTTACGACCGGGCCACCGCCCATCTCGACGCTCCTCTCGCGATCGTGGACCTGGACGCCTTCGACGCCAACGCCGCCGATCTGGTCCGCCGCGCCGGGGGGAAGCCCGTCCGGGTCGCCAGCAAGTCCGTGCGGTGCCGGGCGCTGCTGGAACGCGTCCTGGCCCGGGACGGGTTCGCCGGGATCATGTCGTTCACCCTCGCCGAGTCGCTGTGGCTGGCCCGGTCGGGGTTCGACGACGTGTTGCTCGCCTACCCGTCCGCCGACCGCGCCGCGTTCGCGGAACTGGCCGGTGATCCCAAGCTCGCCGCCGCCGTCACGGTGATGGTCGACGATGTCGCCCAGCTCGATCTCATCGACGCGTCCCGGGGCGGCGGTCGTGAAGTCGTCCGCGTGTGCCTGGAGTTGGACACGTCCCTGAAGCTGCTCGGCGGCCGGGTGCGGGTCGGGGCCCGGCGTTCGCCGTTGCACTCCCCCGCCCAGGTCGCCGACGTGGCCCGGGCGGTGGCCCGGCGGCCGGGTTTCGAGGTCGTGGGGATCATGGCGTACGAGGGGCATGTCGCCGGTGTCGGGGACGCGGTGGCGGGTCGGCCGCTGCGGTCGCGTGCCGTCCGGCTGATGCAGACCGCGGCCAAGCGTGAACTCGCCGCCCGGCGTGCGGAGGTGGTGCGTGCCGTGCGGGCCGTCGTGCCGGGGCTGGAGTTCGTCAACGGTGGCGGCACCGGCTCGGTGCAGCACACGGCGGCCGAGGACGCGGTGACCGAGATCGCCGCCGGGTCGGGGCTGTACGTGCCGCGGCTGTTCGACAACTACACCTCGTTCAGCGGCCGTCCGGCGGCTCTCTTCGCCCAGCCCGTCGTACGGCGGCCGGGGGTGGGGGTGGTGACCGTGCTCGGTGGTGGGTATCCCGCTTCCGGGGCTGCCGGGGCCGACCGGTCGCCCGTGCCGTATCTGCCCGAGGGGCTGCGCTACGACCCTCAGGAGGGGGCCGGCGAGGTGCAGACGCCGCTGCTCGGCTCGCCCGCCGACGATCTGCTGATCGGGGACAAGGTCTGGTTCCGGCACGCCAAGGCCGGTGAGCTGTGCGAGCGGTTCGACCGGCTGCACCTGGTCGAGGGCGACGCGGTGACGGCGACCGTGCCGACCTACCGCGGCGAGGGCCACACCTTCCTGTAGGCCACCGGCCGGAAGCGATCAGTCCGACGGGCCGATGCTGCTGCCCACGCCGCCGCCGGTGTCCGCGTCGCCGAACGGCCTGATGCCCTTGGTGATGCGGTCCATGTCGGCGAGCGGCGGCCCGTCCTCGCCGGCGTCGAAGACGTAGCGGACGAGGACCGGGGACTCGGTGCCGACGCTGGACGGGAAGACCAGCGACTGGACGTAGCCGCCCGGCCCCTTCGCGGTCTCGACGCGCCAGCGCACGAAGTACCCCGCGCGGCCCGCCACGGCGACCGGGCCGGACTTGACGAGCTGGTGCGACTCGATGCCGCCGTGGAGTTCGCGGCCGAGTCCGTCGCGGTCGTAGGCCTCGTCGGCGGCGTCCTTGATGTCGGCCTTGGCGAGGGCCTCGGGAGACTTCTCGTCGTTCTCGGTCACCGTGCGGGAGAAGACCATGCCGTGGCGGCAGATGCCGACGCCGCCGGGGCAGTCGTAGGTGCCGTCGGTCGTCATGACGACGTCGTCCTGGGCGACGTACTGCGGCCGGACCCAGCCGTCGAGCAGCGGGAAGGTGACGCCGTTGAGCTGGTCCTCGACGACGGCCGGACCGTCTGCGGAGGGCTCGGAGGCGGAGGCGGACGGCTCGGCGGTGGAAGGGGACGGATCACCGGGCTGCTCGACCGTGGCCGAGGCCGTGAGTGTCGGGGCCGTTCTCGTCTCGGGGGCGCCGCCGTCCTCGCCCGTGAGGACGACGGCTCCGGTGACGACCGCCGCGACGAGGGCGGCCCCGGCGGCGGTCAGGGCGACGGCCTTCGCCCGCCCGTTCCCGCCGCCCGGGACGGGGCCACCGGGGCGGCGGGCGCCCCGGGCGTGCGGCGGTGCTCGGTCCAGGCCGTGCCGTCCCACCAGCGTTCCAGGTGCGGGCCGTGCGGATCGGGATACCAGCCGGGCGGTGGCGTCATGCTCATCCCGGCACTGTAGGGCGAGATCCCGGCCGCCAGGACACGCCTTACAGGGGTGTGACGTACGCCCCCGCGATCCCGCCGTCGACCAGGAAGTCGGTGGCGTTCACGAAGGAGGAGTCGTCGCTGGCGAGGAAGGCCACGGCGGCGGCGATCTCCTCCGCCTCGGCGAACCGGCCGACCGGGATGTGCACCAGGCGGCGCGCGGCGCGCTCCGGGTCCTTGGCGAACAGCTCCTGGAGGAGGGGGGTGTTGACCGGGCCGGGGCACAGGGCGTTGACCCGGATGCCGTCGCGGGCGAACTGCACGCCCAGTTCGCGGGACATGGCCAGGACGCCGCCCTTGGAGGCCGTGTACGAGATCTGGGACGTGGCCGCGCCCATCCTCGCCACGAACGACGCGGTGTTGATGATGGAGCCCCTGCCCTGCTGCCGCATGTAGGGGATGGCGGCCTTGCAGCACAGGTAGACGGAGGTGAGGTTGACCTCCTGGACGCGCTTCCAGGCCTCCAGGCCGGTCTCCAGGATGGAGTCGTCGTCGGGCGGGGAGATGCCGGCGTTGTTGAAGGCGATGTCGACGCTGCCGTAGGTGTCGTGGGCGGTCTTGAAGAGGGCCTCGACCTCCTCGGGGTCGGTGACGTCGACCTTCACGAAGATGCCGCCGGTCTCCTCGGCGGCGGCCTTGCCGCGGACTTCGTCGACGTCGCCGCAGACGACGTGGGCGCCCTCGGAGGCGAGGCGGCGGGCGGCGGCGAGGCCGATGCCGCTGCCGGCTCCGGTGACGACGGCGGTACGGCCGACCAGCCGGCGGCAGATGGTGTCCTGAGCAGTCACTGTGCGGGGCCCTCCGTGCTGATGAAGACGTTCTTGGTTTCGGTGAAGGCGGCCAGGGCCTCGGGACCGAGCTCGCGGCCGACGCCCGACTGCTTGTAGCCGCCGAACGGGGTCCAGTAGCGGACGCTGGCGTGGGAGTTGACGGACAGGTTGCCGGCGCGGACGGCCTGGGAGACGCGCAGGGCCCGGCCGACGTCCCGGGTCCAGATGGAGCCGGAGAGGCCGTACGGGGTGTCGTTGGCCAGGCGGATCGCGTCGGCCTCGTCGGTGAAGGGCTGCAGCACGGCGACGGGGCCGAAGATCTCCTCGCGAGCGCACACCGAGTCGGGTGCCTCCCCGGTGAGGACGGTCGGCGGGAACCAGAAGCCGGGCCCCTCGGGTGCGCTGCCGCGCAGGGCGGGGGCGTCCTCGGGTACGAAGCTGCGGACGCGGTCGAGTTGCTGCCGGGAGATGAGCGGGCCCATCTGCGTCTTCTCGTCGGCCGGGTCGCCCACCACCACGTCGGCCAGCGCCTTGGCGAGCAGTTCGCGGACCTCGTCGTACACCGTCTCCTGGACCAGGATGCGGGTGCGTGCGCAGCAGTCCTGGCCGGCGTTGTCGAGGAAGGAGAAGGGGTCGACGGCGGTCTTCAGGTCGGCGTCGGCGAAGACGATGTTGGGGCTCTTGCCGCCGAGTTCGAGGGTGACCGGCTTGACCTGCTCGGCGCCGAGCGCCGCGACGCGCTTCCCGGTCCGGGTGGAGCCGGTGAAGACGATCTTGGCGACACCGGGGTGGCGTACGAGCGCGTCGCCCGTCACGCCGCCGTGTCCCGGCAGGACCTGGACGAGGTGCTCCGGGAGCCCGGCCTCCAGGGCGAGTTCGGCCAGGCGCAGCGCGGTGAGGGGGGTGGTCTCGGCGGGCTTGAGGAGGACCGCGTTCCCGGCCGCGAGGGCGGGGGCCGTGCCCCAGGCGGCGATCGGCATGGGGAAGTTCCACGGCGCGATCACGCCGACCACACCGAGCGGTTCGAGGATCGTGACGTCGAGGCCGCCGGGCACCGGGATCTGCCGGCCGGTGAGCCGCTCCACTCCCCCGGCCGCGTAGTCCAGCAGGTCGCGGACGTTGCCCGCCTCCCAGCGGGCGTTGCCGATGGTGTGGCCGGCCTCCCGGACCTCCAGGCGGGCCAGTTCCTCCAGGTGCTCGTCGACGGTGGCCGCGAAGCGGCGCAGCAGCCGGGCGCGGTCGCCGGGGTGAGGGCGGCCCAGATCCGCTGTGCCCTGGCGGCGTGGGTGACGGCCGCGTCGACGTCCGCCGGGGTCGCCCCGGCGATGGCGGCGACGACCTCCTCGGTCGCGGGGTTCAGTACTTCCAGAAGGTGCTCGGAAGACAAGTGGGGCCTCACAAACGTTCGAAGGAGCGGCGCAGCTCCCAGTCGGTCACCGCGGCGTCGAAGGCGTCCAGTTCGACGCGCGCCATGTTGCGGTAGTGCGCGACGACCTCGTCCCCGAAGGCGGCCTTGGCGATGGGGCTGTTCTCCCAGAGCTCGGCGGCCTCGCGCAGAGTGGTGGGGACGTGGGCGAAGTCGGCGGTGTAGGCGTTGCCGGGGCAGGGGTCGGGCAGTTCCAGCTTCTGCTCGATGCCGTGCAGTCCGGCCGCGACCAGTCCGGCGACGGCGAGGTAGGGGTTGACGTCCCCGCCGGGCAGCCGGTTCTCGAAGCGCAGGGAGCGGCCGTGGCCGACCACGCGCAGCGCGCAGGTGCGGTTGTCCTGGCCCCAGGCGACGGCGGTCGGGGCGAAGGAGCCGGGCTGGAACCGCTTGTAGGAGTTGATGTTGGGGGCGTAGAGGAGCGAGAAGTCGCGCAGGGCGGCGAGCTGGCCGGCGAGGAAGTGGCGCATGACCTCCGACATGCCGCCGGGGTCGTCGGAGGAACCGGCCATGGCGTTGTTGCCGCCCGCGTCGGTGAGCGAGAGGTGGATGTGGCAGGAGTTGCCCTCGCGCTCGTTGTACTTGGCCATGAAGGTGATCGACATGCCCTCCTGCGCGGCGATCTCCTTGGCGCCGGTCTTGTAGACGGCGTGCTGGTCACAGGTGACCAGGGCCTCGTCGTAGCGGAAGGCGATCTCGTGCTGGCCGGGGTTGCACTCGCCCTTGGCGGACTCGACGGTGAGGCCGGCGCCCGCCATCTCGTTGCGGATGCGGCGCAGCAGGGGCTCGATGCGGCCGGTGCCGAGGACCGAGTAGTCGATGTTGTACTGGTTGGCCGGTGTCAGACCTCTGTAGTTCGCGTCCCAGGCCTGTTCATAGCTGTCCTTGAAAACGATGAACTCCAGCTCGGTGCCGACCTGGGCGGTGTAGCCGAGCTCGGCGAGGCGCTCCAGCTGGCGGCGCAGTATCTGGCGGGGGCCGCCACGACCGGGGAGCCGTCGTTCCAGGCGAGGTCGGCGTGGAGCATGGCCGTGCCCTCGTTCCAGGGGACGCGGCGCAGGGTGGCCAGGTCCGGGTGCATGGCGAAGTCGCCGTAGCCGCGGTCCCAGGAGGACATCGCGTAGCCGTCGACGGTGTTCATCTCGGTGTCGACGGCGAGCAGGTAATTGCAGCCCTCGGTGCCGTGCTGGAGGACCTCGTCGAGGAAGAAGCGCGCGGCGAACCGCTTGCCCTGAAGACGCCCTTGCATGTCGGGGAAGGCCAGGACGACAGTGTCGATCTCACCGCCCGCGACGAGGGCGTGCAGCTCCTCGACGCTCAGCGGGGTGTGCGGTCTGCCACGGGACGGCCTCCTAGGCTCCTTGGATCCGCTGCCTTGGATCCGCCGGGAGCCATAAGGTATTGCGGAGAACCATTGCTTGGGAAGGGGGCACGGCCACATGTCGGAGGAAGCGGACAGCGAGGTGCGGGACGGGCTGACACCGGTGCTGCGGCCGGTGCGCGCGGGCAACGGCTTCGAGGAGGCGCTGGAGCAGATCCTCCAGGTCGTGCGGCTGGGTCTGGTGCCGGGGGGCGAGCGACTGCCGGCCGAGCGGGAGCTGGCGGAGCGGCTGGGGATCAGCCGGGTGACCCTGCGGGAGGTGCTGAAGGTGCTCCAGGACCAGGGCTGGTCGAGTCGCGGCGTGGCCGCTACGGCGGCACGTTCGTGCTGCCGCGCACGGACGCCGGCGGCGAGGACGAACTGCGGCGCCGGATCGCCGAGGTCGACATAGAGGACGTGCTGCGGTTCCGGGAAGTGCTGGAGGTGGGCGCGGCGGGGCTGTGCGCGACGCACGGCCTGACGGACGAGCAGGAGCAGCGGCTGCGGGAGGCGCTGGCGCGCACGCACGACGCGCCGCTGAACGACTACCGGCGCCGGGACACGCTGCTCCACCTCACGCTGGCGGAGCTGTGCGGCTCGCCGACGCTGACCGCGCAGTACGCGGCGGTGCGGGCCACGGTCAACGACCTGCTCGACTGCATCCCGCTCCTGGTACGCAATCTGGAGCACTCGCAGCGGCAGCACACCGCGCTGGTGGAGGCGGTGCTGGACCGGGACGCGGACGGGGCGCGGGAGATGATGCGGGAGCACTGCGGGGGGACGGCGGCGCTGCTCCGCGGGTTCCTCGGCTGAGCCGCGTCCCGGGCTCGGGAGTGAGGATTTACGGGTGATTAACGCACGGGTATTGCCTTCTCCTGGCCCGCACCGCAAAGGTATGGCTCCATTCCATTGAGTCGTAGCCGCTCGACGCCGTGACCGCCGCCGCCCGTGGGGAGTCTGCCCGTGTCCCAGGAATCCACCAGCCCACCCACCGCCCAGGAGGCGGACGACTACCTGGAGCGCAGAGCTCTCCGCCGCGGCAGCGCCGGCTGGGTGCTGCTGACCGGACTCGGTGTCGCCTACGTCGTCTCCGGTGACTACTCGGGCTGGAACTTCGGCCTCGCCGAGGGCGGCTTCGGTGGCCTCGCGATCGCGATGGTGCTCATGGGCGCGATGTACGCCTGTATGGTCTTCGCCCTCGCCGAGCTGTCCTCGATCCTGCCGACGGCGGGCGGCGGTTACGGCTTCGCACGCCGGGCGCTCGGCCCCTGGGGCGGCTTCCTGACGGGTACGGCGATCCTCATCGAGTACGTCCTCGCGCCCGCGGCGATCGTCATCTTCATCGGCGACTACGTCGAGTCGCTGGGCCTGTTCGGCCTGGAGTCCGGGTGGCCGATGTATCTGGTCTGCTTCGCGATCTTCCTCGGCATCCATCTGTGGGGCGTGGGCGAGGCACTCCGCTTCAGCTTCGTCGTCACCGGCATCGCGGTGGCGGCCCTGATCGTGTTCGCGTTGGCGGCCCTGCCCGACTTCTCGTTCGGGTCGCTGGACGACATCCCGGTCGACGGCTCCGCCGCGGGGTCGAGCTCCTGGCTCCCGTTCGGCCTGCTCGGCATCTGGGCGGCGTTCCCCTTCGGCATGTGGTTCTTCCTGGGTGTCGAGGGGGTGCCGCTGGCCGCCGAGGAGACCAAGGAGCCCGCCCGTACGCTGCCGAAGGCGATCCGCTGGTCGATGGGCATCCTGGTGGTGCTGGCGGTGGTCACGTTCTTCGCCGCGGCGGGGGCGCGCGGCTCGGCCGCGGTCCAGGAGGCGGGCAACCCGCTGGTCGAGGCGCTCCAGCCGAACGGTGAGGCGACGACACTCAGCCGCATCGTCAACTACGCCGGGCTGGCGGGCCTGGTGGCCTCGTTCTTCTCCCTGATCTACGCGGGTTCGCGCCAGCTGTTCGCCCTCTCCCGCGCCGGATACCTGCCCCGCTTCCTCTCCCTCACCAGCCGCCGCAAGGCGCCGTACCTGGGCCTGCTGGTGCCCGGCACGATCGGCTTCCTGCTGGCGGCGGTGTCGGGCGACGGCGCGCGGATGCTCAACATCGCGGTCTTCGGCGCGACCATCTCCTACGCGCTGATGTCCCTGTCGCACATCGTGCTGCGCCGCCGTGAGCCGGAGCTGCCCCGGCCGTACCGTACGCCGGGCGGGGTGCTGACCTCCTCGGTCGCCCTGGTGCTGGCCTGCGCGGCGCTGGTGGCGACGTTCCTGGTGGACGTGACGGCGGCGTTCATCGCGCTGGTCGTGTACGCCGTGGCCGTCGCGTACTTCGGTCTGTACAGCCGGAAGCGGCTGGTGGCGCAGGCGCCGGAGGAGGAGTTCGCGGCGCTGGCGGCGGCCGAGGCAGAGTTGACGAGGGACTGAGGCATCGAACCCCGAGGGAGTTCTTGTGACCAGGCCGTTGATCGGTGTCAGCACCTATCTGGAGTCCGGGGCGCGCTGGGGCGTGTGGGAGCTGGAGGCCGCGCTGCTTCCGGTCGGCTATCCCCGCCTCGTGCAGCGCGCGGGCGGACTGGCCGCGATGCTTCCGCCGGACGACCCCGGGTACGCGGCCGAGGCCGTGGCCCGGCTGGACGGACTGGTCATCGCGGGCGGCCCGGACGTGGAGCCCGTACGGTACGGCGCCGAGCCGCACCCACGTACCGGGCCGCCGGCGAGGGAGCGGGACGCCTGGGAGCTGGCCCTGATCGACGCTGCCCTGGCGGCGCGCGTCCCGCTGCTCGGCATCTGCCGGGGCATGCAACTGCTGAACGTCGCCCTCGGGGGACGCTGGTGCAGCACCTCGACGGGCACGCGGAGGTCGTGGGCGTCTTCGGCAGCCATGCGGTGAAGCCGGTGCCGGGGAGTCTGTACGCCGGTGTCGTCCCGGAGGAGACGTCCGTACCTACGTACCACCACCAGGCCGTGGACCGCCTGGGCGCGGGCCTGATCCCGTCGGCGTACGCCGCTGACGGCACGGTGGAGGCGGTGGAGTTGCCGACCGGTGCGGGATGGGTGCTGGGGGTGCAGTGGCATCCGGAGATGGGTGAGGACGTGCGGGTGATGCGGGCGTTGGTGGAGGCGGCGAGCGCTGTGGGCTGAACCCCGCGGGGGCGAAGGACTACCCCCGCGTCAGCGACAACAAGTCCCGGGCCGGACCAGTAGGCCGATGCCCCGTAGGCCATACCGCCCTCAGGTCCCGTGCCAGGGCGACCCCCTCCACCGGCACGCTCACCAACCGCCGCATCGCCAGCTCCTCCCCCACCGCCAGTTCACTGAGCACCGCCGGCCCCGCCCCGCTCACCGCCGCCGCCTTCACCGCCGTCGTGGACGACAGCTCGATCAGCGGCCGGGCGAGTCCACCCAGCGCCGCGTCCAGGACCTGCCGCGTGCCCGAACCCTTCTCGCGCAGGAGCAGTGGCGTCTTGGCCAGCTCCGACGCCTCCAGCGGGCGCCGACGGCGGGACCACGCGTGCCCGGGCGCGGTCACCACTATCAACCGGTCATGGGCGATGACCACGGAGTCCAGCCCGGTCGGGACGGTCAGCCCCTCCACGAACCCCAGATCCGCCTCGTCCGACAGCAGCCGCTCCGCGACCACCGTGGAGTTCCCGGCATGCAGGGAGACCGCCGTGTCGGGCCGCTGCGCACGCAGCGCGAGGAGCCAGCCCGGCAGCAGGTACTCGGCGATCGTCATGCTCGCCGCCACCCGCAACCGGGAGTCTCGGCGATCGCGCAGCGCCTGCGCACCCACGTCGAACGCCTCCGCCGCCTCGACGATCCGCCGCGCCCAGTCCGTCACCAGCGCACCGGCGTCCGTGAGCTTGGAGCCCCGCGGCGAGCGGTCGACCAGTGCCACGCCGAGCTGCCGCTCCATCGACCGGATCCGGCTGCTGGCGGCCGGCTGGGTGATGCCGAGTTCCCGCGCGGCCCCGCCCAGGCTGCCGAGCCGCGCCACGGCCAGCAGCAGTTCCAGGGCGCCCAGATCGGGCACCCGGTGGGCCAGGGTTCCGGCGGTCGGCGGACCGGTCTGCTCCTCCGCATTACTCATAAACCCAGCTTATGTCGCCATAGAGGCGGACTCCCTGGTGGCCCGGCCCTCCGGGCCCGACCGTTGAGTCATGGTCACCGCAGCCCCGCCCTCGCGCACCCGCTGTCCGTCCGTCACCTCGGACCCAACTGGTACGCCACCGTCATGGGCACCGCGGTCGTGGCCACCGCCGGAGCCGCCCTCCCGGCGCACGTCCCCGGGCTGCGCGGCGCGCTCGCCGGTGTCTGGGCTCTGTCCCTCCTGTTGCTCCTCATCCTGCTCGGCGCCCGGGCCGTGCACTGGGCCCAGCACCGGGACCAGGCCCGCGCGCACCTCCTCGACCCGGCGACAGCCCCGTTCTACGGCTGCCTCGCGATGGCCCTGCTGGCCGTGGGCGGCGGTGCCCTCACCGCCGGCCGTGACGTGATCGGCACGGGGGCCGCTGTCGCGCTCGACGCCGTGCTGTTCACCGTCGGCACGGTTGTCGGGCTGGCCGCCGCCGTCGCCGTGCCGTACCTGATGGCCGTACGACACCGGGTGGAGCCGGGACAGGCCACGCCCGTCTGGCTGCTGCCGCTGGTCGCGCCCATGGTGTCGGCTGCCGTCGGGCCGCCGCTGGTGCAGCATCTGCCTCCCGGCCAGGCCCGGCAGACGCTGCTTCTCCTCTGCTTCGCGCTGTTCGGGCTCAGCCTGCTCGCGACCCTGGTCATGCTGCCGCTGGTCTTCGCCCGGCTGCTCACCGGCGGGCCGCTGCCGCTCGCCCTGACACCCACGCTGTTCCTGGTTCTGGGGCCGCTCGGCCAGTCCACGACAGCCGTCGGCGCGTTCGCGGACGTCGCTCCCGGGGTCGTACCGGAGCCGTACAGCGAGGGTTTCGGAGCCCTCGCCGTGCTGTACGGCGTGCCCGTGATGGGGTTCGCGCTGCTGTGGTTCTGCCTGACCGCCGCCCATGTGCTGCGTGCCCGGCGGCACGGGATGCGGTTCTCGATGACCTGGTGGTCGTTCACCTTCCCGGTCGGCACCTGTGTCACGGGCGCCGAGGCGCTGGGCCGGCACACCGGGCTCGTGGCCTACACGGGGCCTGCCGTGGTGCTGTACGCCGTGCTGCTCGTCGCGTGGGGCACCGCCGCCGTGGGCACCGTACGCGGGCTGCTCAGGGGCGAGCTGCTCGCAGGGCGCGGCCCAGTACCCGTGGCGCCTCGGCCAGCGACGGCCCGTACCACGTCAGGTGCCGTCCGCTGACCAGCGCGCAGGGCAGGCCCGGGAAGGCCTCGGGCCGTCGTCCGCCGTGAAGCGGTAGGGCTCGTCGGGAGGATCACCATGTCCGGCCCGCAGGCGCGGAGGTCGCCGAGCGGGATACGGGGGTAGCGGTCGGGGTGCGTCGCGTGGAGGTGGTCGACGCCGAGGCGGGCGAGGACGTCGCCCGCGAAGGTGTCGCGGCCCAGGACCATCCACGGCCGGCGCCAGACCGGCACGACCGCCGTCCTCCGGTTCGCCGGCCGGGGCAGGGACGAGAAGGTGTCCTCCGCCTCGTCCAGCCAGCGCGGACGGGACGTCACTCCGCATGCGTCCAGGACCCGTGCCAGTTCCCGGAAGGCCTGCGGCACGTCACGGATCTCCGTCACCAGGACCGTGACGCCGGCCGCACGGAGGGCCGCGAGGTCGGGCTCGCGGTTCTCCTCCTCGTTGGCGATCACCAGGTCGGGGGCGAGGGAGACGATCCGGTCGGTCTTCGGGTTCTTGGTGCCGCCGACGCGGACGACGTCGAGGCCGGGCGGATGCGTGCACCAGTCGGTGGCGCCGACCAGGGCGCCGGGCGCGGACCGGGCCACGGCCTCGGTCAGCGACGGCACCAGCGAGACGACCCTCACCTGCGTGGCCGGTCCCGGACCGCCTCGATGTGTTCCGCCACGGCGACGACGATCAGGCGGGTGTCCGACTCCGTCGCCCGCCAGCGGTGCCGTACGCCGCCGGTGAGGTAGAGCGTGTCGCCGCGGCCGAGACGGTAGGCGCGGCCCTCGGCCTCGATCTCCACCGCGCCGTCGGCGACGTACATCAACTGGTCGTTGCGGTACCGGAATTCACGGCCCGCGTCGTGGTCGCCGGTGAACTCGGTGGCGTGCATCTGGTGGTGGCCGCGGACCAGGGACCGGGTCCGGGGTTGCGGCAGCGGCAGCGGCTCGGTGTCGTCGGCGCGGACGACGTCCACGCTGCACGCCGGGTCGGCCGCGGCGAGAAGCTCCACGGCGGTGGTGCGCAGGGCGTCGGCGACCTTCTCCAGGGAGCTGGTGCTGGGCCGCGCCCGGTCGTTCTCCACCTGACTCAGGAACGGGACCGACAGGCCGCTGCGCTCGGCCACGACGGCGAGGGTGAGCTCCAGCGCGCGGCGCCGCCGACGCACGGCCGCGCCCACCCGAAGGGGCTGTTCTTTGTGGTCGCCCATCGCTCCGGCTCCCTCCTTCGCCCGTCGATCCGCTCCCTGTGCGTCGGTGTCCCGGCGCACTGTCCATGTTGAGTTGTCTGCACCCTACGCATGTTCGGCAAACCGATTCATGCGCCCGTCACATCGATGTCATACCGGGCGGTGCACGACCTCACAGTTCACGCCAGGGGTTCCGCGGCCCTCGGGCGGGCTGCGGATTCCTCCTACGGGAGGAACAGCGAGAGAGAGGGGGTTCGGGGGTGGCGTAGCGCTCTGTGGTTGTCCGGATCCCGCTCGTGGGAACGGGTCCGGGGTGGCACGCGGCGTATCGCGCGTCCCACCCCGGAACCCTACTGCGGAGTTACTGCGGCGTCATGCGCTCCACCATGTCGGGGTGCTGCTTCAGCCACGCGGCGACGGCCTCTTCCTCGTGGCCCTGGCCGCGGTTCTTGATCTCGCTCTCCAGAGTGCCGAGCTCGTCCTCGGTCATCTTGAAGTTCTTGATCCACTTGGTGAGCTGCGGGTACTGCTCCGGGAACTTCTCGTTGGAGATGGTGCGGATCGTGTTGCCCTCGCCGAAGGCCTTCTTGGGGTCCTTCAGCTTGGTCAGCTCGTAGTCGCTGTACGCCCAGTGCGGCGACCAGAGGGTGACGGCGATCGGCTCCTTCTTGGCGTAGGCGCGCTTCAGCTCGGCCAGCATCGCGGGCGTGGAGCCGTCGACGACCTCGTACTCCTTGTCGAGACCGTAGGCGGGCAGGACCTTGTTCTTCGCCAGGTCCATCTCGCCGGTGCCCGGTTCGATGCCGATGATCTTCCCGTCGAAGGTGCCGGCCTTGCCCTTGAGGTCCTCCAGGGAGTCGACGCCCTTCACGTAGGACGGTACGGCGATCTCCAGGGAGGTCGGTTCGTACCAGGTGCCGAGGTCCCTGAGCCGGTCCTTGTTCTTGTCCCAGTAGTTCTTCTGGGCGTAGGGCAGCCAGGCGTCGAAGTTGAGGTCGAGATCACCGGAGGCCAGACCCGTGTACACCGGGCCGACGTCCATCTGCTTCAGGTTCAGCTTGTAGCCGCGCCGCTCCAGGACGTTCTTCCACAGGTAGGTGACGGCGATGTCCTCGTCCCAGGGGAACCACGCCACGTCCAGGGGCCGCTCGGCCTCGGCGGGCGTGCTGCCCCCGGCGTTCTTCACCGGGGCCATCTTGTCGGCGAAGCCGGGGTTCTGCTTGAGCCAGGCGCGCACGGCCTCCTGCTGGTTGCCCTTGCCCGCCTTGTTGATCTCGGCCTCGAGGCTGGTGAGCTCCTTCTCGCTCATCTTGAAGTTCTTCAGCCACTCGGCGACCGTCGGGTCGTCGTTCGCGAAGCCCTTGCGGGACAGGGTGTGCACACCGTCGCCCTCGCCCCAGGCGCCCTTGGGGTCCTTGAGCTTCTTCAGGTCGTAGTCGTTGTACGCCCAGTGCGGCGACCAGAGCGTGACGACGATCGGCTTCTTCTGGGCGTAGGCGCGCTTCAGCTCGGCCAGCATCGCGGGCGTGGAGCTGTCGACGACCTTGTACTCCTTGTCCAGGCCGTACTCTTTGAGGACCTTGCTCTTGAGCAGGGCCATCTCGCCGGCGCTGGACTCGATGCCGGTGATCTTGCCGCCGAACTCGGAGGCCTTGCCCTTGAGATCCTCCAGGGAGTCGATGCCCTTCATGTAGGAGGGCACGGAGAGCTCCAGGGACGTCTTGTCGTACCAGGCGCCCAGGTCGTCGAGCTGCTTGCCGTACTTCTTCCAGTACTGGGCGTGGGTCGTGGGCAGCCAGGCGTCCGTCTGGAAGTCGACGTCGCCCTGGGCGAGGGACGTGTACAGCGGGCCGGCGTCGAACTGCTTGGCCTCGACCTCGTAGCCGCGCTGTTCCAGGACCTCCTTCCACAGGAAGGTGGAGGCGACGCCCTCGTCCCAGGGGATGTAGCCGATGCTGATCTTCTTGCCCTGGCCGACGTTCTTGCCGTTCGCCACGGCCTCGGTGCCGGAGTTGCCGCCGAGAACACCCATGCCGCCCGCGGCGAGCGCGAGGACGACCACGCCGATCACGGCGACGGCCGGGCGGGGCCGGTAGGACCAGATCTTCAGGCCCTGGGCGGCGCGCAGCTTGGCGGCGGCGCGGCGGCCGAGCGGGGAGACCTGGGTGCCGAGGGCGCTGGTCATCCGGTCGAGGTAGATCGCGAGGATCACGATCGCCACGCCGGCCTCGGAGCCGAGGCCCACGTTGAGCTGGCCGATGGCCTCGTTGACGTCGCCGCCGAGGCCGCCGGTGCCGACCATGCCGGCGATCGCGGCCATGGACAGGCCGAGCATGATGACCTGGTTGACACCGGCCATGACGGTGGGCAGGGCGAGCGGGAGCTGGACGCGCAGCAGGGTGTTGCGGGGCGTGGTGCCGAACGCCTCGGCCGCCTCGACCAGTTCCTTGTCGACCTGCCGGATGCCCAGCTCGGTCATGCGCACGCCCGGGGCGAGCGCGAAGATCAGGGTGGCGACGATGCCCGCGGGGGCGCCGGTGCCGAAGAACAGGATCGCCGGGATGAGGTAGATCATCGCGGGCAGCGTCTGCATGAAGTCCAGGACGGGCCGGACCAGTCCGCTGACACGGTCCGAGCGGGCCGCCCAGATGCCCACGGGTATGGAGATCACCAGTGCGATGACGGTCGCCACGAGGACGAGCGCCAGGGTGATCATCGCGTTCTCCCACAGTTCGAGGGAGTCGATGAACGCGAATCCGGCGAACGTGAGGACACCGGCGAGGGTGCCGCGCAGCCAGAACGCGATGACGGCGAAGATGCCCGCGAGGAGCAGCGGTTCGGGGGCCTGGAGGACGGCGTTGATGCCGTCGTAGAGGCCGAGGAAGACGGTCTTGCAGAGGTCGAAGAGCCACGCCATGTGGGTGGTGAGCCAGTCGACCGCGTCGTTGACCCAGGTGCCGAGCTGAATCCTAGGCACGGGCGGTCACCTTCTCTCCGCCCTTGTCCCGCGGGGAGTCGCAGGGCTGCGGATCGGCGTCCTGCGCGTCACCGAGGAAGCCGATCAGGCGCTGCCGGGGCACGACGCCGAGCTGCTTGTTGTCCTTGTCCACGACCGAGACCGGGTGGGAGAGCCGGGCGCTGATCGCGCAGAGCTCGGTGAAGGGGGTGTCGGGCGTGGCGGTCTCGCAGTGGCAGCCGGGGTCGTCGGCGGTGGCCGAGGTGTCCATGAGCTCGCCGGCGGTCAGGACGCGGGAGCGGTCGACGTCCTGGGTGAAGGAGGCGACGTAGTCGTTCTCCGGCCGCAGCAGGATGTCCTGCGCGGTGCCGATCTGGACGATGCGGCCGTCACGCATGACGGCGATGCGGTCGCCCAGGCGCATGGCCTCGTTGAGGTCGTGGGTGATGAAGACGATCGTCTTCTTGAGCTTCTGCTGGAGCTCCAGCAGCTGGTCCTGCATGTCGCGGCGGATCAGCGGGTCCAGGGCGCTGAAGGACTCGTCCATCAGCAGCAGGTCGGCGTCCGTGGCGAGCGCGCGGGCGAGACCGACGCGCTGCTGCATGCCGCCGGACAGCTCGTCGGGCCAGGACTTCTCCCAGCCGGCCAGGCCGCACAGGGCGAGCGCCTCGTCGGCGCGGCGTGCGCGCTCGGCGCGGGGCACGCCCTGCACTTCCAGACCGTAGGCGGCGTTCTCGCGCACGCTGCGGTGCGGGAAGAGCGCGAAGTGCTGGAACACCATGCTGATCTTCCTGGAGCGGACCTGGCGGAGCTCGCGGTCGCCGAGCGTGGTCAGGTCCTGGCCGTCGAAGCGCACATGTCCGGCGGTCGGCTCGAGCAGGCCGTTCAGCATGCGCAGCAGGGTGGACTTGCCGGAGCCGGACAGGCCCATGACGACGAAGATCTGGCCGGGCTCCACGGTGAAGGACGCGTCGATCACGGCGGCGGTCGTGCCCTCGGCGCGCAGTTCCTCCCGGTCGGCTCCGTCGCGGAGCCGCTCGACCGCCCGATGCGGTCTTCTGCCGAACACTTTGTAGAGGCTCTCTGCCTCGAGTGTTGCTGACACGTGCACCTCAATTTCGACGGCAACAGAACAGAGCGAGGACAGGGCGCGCAAACAGTTGAAATGCGCAACCAGCCTCGCTCCGGGGCGGCGCCTCCCCCGATCCCTGATCTCAAACGCACAAGTGGGGCGCGTCACATTCGAGGCGGGTCGCTGTCGGTGGCGTACGGCATGATGCGTGGCGTGACCGGACGACTGATGCTCCTCGACACCGCCTCCCTGTACTTCCGCGCCTACTTCGGCGTCCCGGACTCGGTGAAGGCACCGGACGGCACGCCGGTGAACGCCGTGCGCGGGCTGCTCGACTTCATCGAGCGTCTGGTCCGGGACCACCGGCCGGACCACCTCGTGGCCTGCATGGACGCCGACTGGCGGCCCCACTGGCGGGTCGAACTGATCCCCTCCTACAAGGCCCACCGCGTCGCCGAGGAGCACGCGGCCGGTCCGGACGAGGAGGAGGTGCCCGACACGCTGTCACCGCAGGTACCGGTCATCGAGCAGGTGCTGGACGCGGTGGGCATCGCGCGCGTGGGCGTGTCGGGGTACGAGGCGGACGACGTGATCGGCACGTTCACCGCGCGGGCCGAGGGCCCGGTCGACATCGTCACGGGCGACCGCGATCTGTACCAGCTGGTGGACGACGCGCGCGGGGTGCGCGTGCTGTACCCGCTGAAGGGCGTGGGCACCCTGCAGCTCACCGATGAGGCCGTGCTGCGGGAGAAGTATGGGGTCGACGGCAGCGGGTACGCGGATCTGGCCCTGCTGCGCGGCGACCCCAGCGACGGTCTGCCGGGCGTGCCGGGCATCGGTGAGAAGACGGCCGCGAAGCTGCTGGCCGAGTTCGGCGACCTGGCCGGGATCATGGCGGCGGTCGAGGACCGGCGGTCGAAGCTGACGCCGACGCAGCGCAGACGGCTGGACGAGTCGCGTCCGTACCTCGCGGTCGCGCCGAAGGTGGTCCGGGTCGCCGACGACGTACCCCTGCCGGACGTCGTGACGGCACTGCCGCGGGGTCCGCGCGACGCGGCGGCCCTGGAGGCGCTGGCGGCCCGCTGGGGTCTGGGCGGGTCACTGCAGCGCCTGCTGACGACGCTCTCGACATGAGTACCTCGTAAGAGAACGACGTGAACCTTCTCGCACGAGAGGTGTGAAGTGGGGGCAAGGTGCTAACTTAGGTAACCCTAACTATGTGAGACAGGGAGGTCCTCATGGCAGAGCGACCGGGACGCCAGCCGCGCAGGCCTTACTCCGCTCAGGTCGTCCGCACCGAGCGGCTGACCCCGCACATGCAGCGCGTGGTGCTCGGTGGCGAGGGCCTCGCCGGCTTCGCGGCGGACACCTGCACCGACCACTACGTGAAGCTGCTGTTCCCGCCCGAGGGCGTGACCTATCCGGACCCCTTCGACATGCAGCGTGTCCGGGACGAGCTGCCTCGCGAACAGTGGCCGGTGACCCGGACGTACACGGTGCGCCAGTGGGACCCCGAACACCGCGAGCTGACACTCGACTTCGTCGTCCACGGCGACGAGGGCCTGGCCGGCCCGTGGGCGGCGCGCGTCCAGCCGGGCGAGACGGTGCTGTTCATGGGGCCCGGCGGGGCGTACGCGCCCGACCCGGACGCCGACTGGCATCTGCTCGTCGGTGACGAGAGCGCGCTGCCCGCGATCGCCTGCGCCCTGGAGGCGTTGCCACGCGGGGCCAGGGCGTACGCCTTCGTGGAGATCTCCGGTCCCGAGGAGGAGCAGAAGATCGACTCCGACGTGGACGTCGTCTGGCTGCACCGCGGTGACCGGCCCCTCGGCGAGGCGCTGGTCGAGGCCGTGCGCTCCCTGGAGTTCCCCGAGGGCCGGGTGCACGCCTTCGTCCACGGCGAGGCGCACTTCGTGAAGGAGCTGCGCGGTCTGCTTCGGGTCGAACGCCACATCCCGCGCGAGGACCTGTCCATCTCCGGCTACTGGCGGCGCGGCCACAACGAGGACGGCTGGCAGGCCTCGAAGCGGGAGTGGAACGCCCGCGTCGAGGCGGAGCAGGAGAGCAGCCCGGCCGCCTGAGGACGTCCGGACCACCGGGGCGCCCCTCAGTCACCCCTCACGCGTGCGTGCAGATGCATGTCGTGCCAGCCGTCGGGGTGCAGCACGGCGCTGCGCTTGGTGCCCTCGACGGTGAAGCCGGTCCTGGTCGCGACACGGCAGGACGCCTCGTTGCCTACGGCGTGCAGGAGCTCCAGCCGGTGGAAGCCGGTCTCGTCGAGGGCCCAGCGGGCGAGCGCGTCCGTGGCCCGGACGGCGACGCCCCGGCCCCGCGCCGCCGGGGCGGTCCAGTACGCCACCTCCGCCATACCGTCGTCGAGCCGTATCTCGCGCAGCGCCACCCGCCCCAGCAGCGAGTCGGAGTCCGCGTCGACGACGGCCCACTGCGCCTCCCGCTCCTCCTCCACGCCCGGTGCCAGTCACCGATCCAGCCGGAGACCTCCGCCTCGGAATCGGCGGTCCGGGCGTGCCACCGGTGCATCACGGGGTCCTGGAAGACCTCGTACACCGCGGGCGCGTCCCCGGCCCGCCAGGGGCGCAGAAGGAGTCCGTCGCCCGTGGGCACGGTGGGCTGCGGGCGGCCGGCGAGGGTACCGGCGGTCAGGACCGGGTCGATCAGAAAAGGCATGCCCGCATCCTGGCAAGGCGCAGGTGGGAGGTCCCAGTGGTTTTCCGGCGGCCGGTGACGGCCTCGTACGCTGGGCCGCGATGAGACGACGCAAGACCGCGATCCCGCCCTCTCCCCTGCCGCAGCGCCACGGGGTGGATCCGGTGCGGGTGCGGTTGCCCGCCGGGGCGCGTGGGCCACCGTGCGTGAGCATCTGGTGGCACGGCTCACCGGGGCGGGCGACGGGGTCGTCGACGGGATGTTCCGGGCGGGGCTGATCGTCGGCGCGGACGGCCGGGCCGTGGCGGCGGACGCGCCCTACGTGCCGGGGATGTTCGTGTGGTTCCACCGGGACCTGCCCGACGAGGTGCCGGTGCCCTTCCGGCTGGAGGTCCTGCACCGGGACGAGCACATCGTCGTCGTCGACAAACCCCACTTCCTCGCCACCACCCCGCGCGGCAGCCATGTCACCGAGACCGCGCTGGCCCGGCTCCGCCGGGAGCTGGACATCCCGACGCTCACCGCGGCACACCGCCTGGACCGGCTCACCGCCGGACTCGTGCTGTTCACCGTGCGCCCCGAGGAACGCGGCGCGTACCAGACGCTGTTCCGCGACCGGCGGGTGCAAAAGGAGTACGAGGCCGTCGCCCCGTACGATCCCGGACTCGCGCTGCCCCGGACCGTCCGCAGCCGGATCGTGAAGGAACGCGGGGTGCTCACGGCCCGGGAAGTGGCCGGCGAGCCCAACGCCGTCAGCCGTGTCGAGCTCGTCGAGCACCGCCCGCACGGAGCCGGCGGTCTCGCCCGGTACCGGCTGGCGCCCGGCACGGGGCAGACCCACCAGCTTCGCGTGCACATGACCGCGCTGGGTGTGCCGATCCTCGGCGACCCGCTCTACCCGGAGGTCACCGGCCCCGTACCGGCCGGTGACTTCCGGCGCCCGCTGCAGCTCCTGGCCCGGGCCCTGGAGTTCACCGATCCGGTCACGGGCGAGGAGCGCCGGTTCCGCAGCGGCCGGGAGCTCGCCGCCTGGGCGGCGTACGACCGGTGGGCCGCCGGGACGTACGGCGGCCCGACGGACCGTCAGTAACCGCGCCACCAGCGCAGGAAGCGCTGCCAGGCGCCCCTGGCGCGGACGGGTTCCTCCGCCGCAGGCTGCGCCTGCGGGGACGCGGGAGCCGGCTGCGGCTGTGGGTGCGCAGGGGCCGGCTGCGGCTGAGGCTGAGGCTGTGCGGCAGTCGGCGCGGGCTGGGACTGCGCCGGCCCGGTGCCGATCTGCCAGTCGCGCTGCTTGGGGACGGCGTTGTGGTTCGGTGTCTCCGACACGTCCTGCGGCGGCTTGGGCGCGAACTGCACCGGCATGGACACGAGGTGCCGGGAGGCGATGGACGCCGTCCAGCGCAGCTCGTCCTCGTCGCAGTCGAGTTCGACGTCCGGCAGCCTCATCAGCAGCGCGTCGACGCCGACATCGGCGATGGAGCGGCCGATGTCCTGGCCGGGGCACTCGTGCGGGCCGCCGCCGAACGCGAGGTGGGAGCGGTTGCCCTGCATGCTGGCCTTCAGGTCGGGCCGCACCCGTGGATCGACGTTGGCCGGGAGCGGGGCGAAGAGCAGTCCGTCTCCCCGGCGGATGCGCTGCCCGCCGAGCTCGGTCTCCTGCTTGGCGAAGTAGGCGAAGACCGTGCTGAACGGCGGCTCGTTCCACAGCGACTGCTCCACCGCCTCCGGCACCGTCATCTGCCCGCCGTTGAGCTGGGCCCGGAAGCGCGGGTCGATCAGCACCGTGAGCAGCACGTTGGACAGCAGGTTGGTGGTGGCCTCGTAGGCGGCGAAGAGCACCAGGCGCAGGTGTTCCCTGACTTCGTCGTCGGTCAGCCGGGCCGGGTGGGTGATCAGGTAACTGGCGAGGTCCTCCTCGGGCCGGGCGCGGCGCCGGGCCGTGAGCCGGCTCAGCACGTCCATGACGTAGGAGTGGCTGGCGATGGCGGTCTCGGTGCCCTTGAGCGCGTCGCGGGCGGCCTCGACGAGACGGTCGTTGTACTCGTCGGCCATGCCGAGGATCTCGCACATCACGGCCATCGGCAGATGCTCGGTGAACTGGCCGACGAGGTCGGCCTCGCCCTCCTCGCAGAAGCGGTTGACGATGGCCTGCGTGCTGCGGTTGATGTAGCGGCGCAGGCTGCGGAAGTCGATGGTCGAGATGGCGCCCATGACGGCGCCGCGCAGCCGCTTGTGCTCGTCGCCCTCGGCGTGCGAGGCGATGGGCTGCCAGGCGATGTGCGGCATCAGCGGGTGGTCGGGCTTGACCAGGCCGTCCCTGAGGGGGGTCCAGATACGGCTGTCCCGGCAGAACTGCGAGGGCGAGCGCACCATGTGCAGGTTCTCGGCGTGGCCGAGGACGATCCACATCGGCACGTCGTCGTGGAGCAGCACGGGCGCCACGGGTCCGTGCTCCTCCCGCAGCTTCTCGTACAGCGCTCCCAGGTCCTCCGACTCGTGCAGCCGGTGCAGCCCTCCGGGCCCGAGGCCGTGCGCGGGGCAGCCGGGGGCGGACCGGGCCGGGAGGTGTCCGTACCGGTCGGGGCGTGGGATTCAGGCGTCACAGTGGTCGCTCCGAAAACTGAGGTAGATCCAGGTGTATGGGGGAAGGCGGTGCGCGCGGACCCGGGATCAGGTGCGCGAGCCCGTCATCGCGAGCGAGTGCAGGAAGCGCATCAGGGTCATCAGCACGTCACGGCTGGAGGCCCGGCGCCGTGCGTCGCACTCCATGATCGGGATGTCGGGGGTGAGGTCGAGGGCCGTGCGCAGCTCCTCGATGGCGTAACGGGGCGCGTCGGGGAAGGCGTTGACGGCGACCACGAACGGCACGCCGCGCTCCTCCAGGCGCCCCATGACGTCGAAGCTGACCTCCAGCCGGCGGGTGTCGACCAGCACCACCGCGCCGAGCGCGCCTTCGAACAGGCCGTTCCACAGGAACCAGAAGCGCTGCTGGCCGGGCGTGCCGAAGAGGTACAGCACCAGCTGCTCGGTGATGCTGATCCGGCCGAAGTCCATCGCCACGGTGGTGGCCGTCTTGGACGCGGAGCCGAAGTTGTCGTCGACACCGATGCCGGCCTGGGTCATGGTCTCCTCGGTGGTCAGCGGTGTGATCTCGCTGACCGAGCCGACCATGGTCGTCTTGCCGACGCCGAAGCCACCCACGATCACGATCTTGGCCGCGGACTGTGCCGTATGGGGCAGTTGGTCCTCGGCCCGGGGGCCCGGGATGGTGTCAGAGCCTTTGAAGTCCATTCATCACCGCTTCGAGGAGGGAACGGTCGGTGCGCGCCTTGCGGACGATCGGGGCGCGCGCCTGCACCAGTTCCGCCGTCAGCATCTCGGTGAGCAGCACGCCCATCGCGCTGAACGGCAGGTGGAGGTAGGCCGACAGCTCGGCCACGGACAGGGGAGCGGCGCAGAGCCGGAGCAGCGCCGCCTGCTCGGGGAGGCGGAGGGCGGCGGGTCCGCGGCACGCGCCACGATTAACGTCACCAGGTCGAGCTCGGCCCGCTCACCGTCCGGGCCGGCCACCACGTACATCCGCTCGGGGTTCTTGACCTTGCCCTCGCCCTCCTGGGCGGGCTGCGGGGGCGGTTCCGGTGCGGGGCTGCGCCTCTGGCGTTGCGGAGGCGTCATACGATCTGCCCGTTCCGCCGGGGCGGGCTGGTGAGATGGCCGCCGATCCGGACGACCAGATCGCGCATCATCGCGCTCATCCGGCCGGGTTCGCACCGCACGTCGGAGAGCACCGCGAGGAAGGCGTTGGGGCCGGCGTTCATCAGGTAGAAGTAGCCGCGGTCGATCTCGATCATGATCAGCTTCATCTCGCCGTCGCCGACGCTGAGTTCCTGGCAGATGCTGCTCGCGAGGGACTGCAGGCCGGCGCAGGCCGCGGCGACACGGTCGGCCGCGTCGGGCTCACCTCCGTAGCGGGCGATGCGCAGACCGTCGGCCGAGAGCACCACGATCATCTCGATGCCCGGCACGCCGTCGGCGAGCTGCTTGAGCATCCAGTCGAAGTTGCCTCGCTGCTGGATCACTTGAGGTCCCCCTCGTCATCGGCCTCGGTGGGGGCCGGGTCGTTGATCAGGTGCAGGTACTTGGTCGGGTTCCGGATGAAGTCGGTCGGGTGGGTGCCGGGTTCGATGCCCTGCTTGAGCCCCTCCCAGAAGGCCTCGAGTCCCCTACCGGGGGCGTCGGGGGCCGACATGTCGTGCCAGGACTTGGGCTCGGGCTCCGGTGTCGCCCAGGGGTTGTACTCGCCCCGCTCCTCGGCCTCCCGGTCGGCCTTCTCGTTGGCGGCCTGCTGGGCGAGTCGCTCGGCGAGCGGCATCTTCACCCGGCTGCGGCGCTGCGGCAGGCCGTTCGCCGTCCACTCGGTGACCTCGGGGACGTCGTCGTCCTCCAGGGAGACGGTGGCGGGGATCTTGGGGCTGGTGGGGCGGCGCCGCTTGGGCGCGCGCTTCGGGCCCTCGGGGATGCCGACCGTCATGGGGATGCCGGTGGCGCCGATGCCGTGGGCCAGTCCGACACCGGGCTCGTGGGTGATCATCTCGCTCGGCACGATGAGGATGGCGCGGACCCCGCCGTACGCGGAGGCGCGCAGCGAGACCTGCATGTTGTACGCCGAGCAGAGGCGGCCCACGACGGCCAGGCCCAGGCGCGGGTGTTCACCGATGTCCTGGAGGTCGACGCCGGCCTTGGCGGCCTCCAGCATGCCCTCGATCCGGGCGCGGGCCTCCTCGTTGAGGTTGACGCCGCCGTCCTCGATCTCGATGCAGACGCCGGTCTGCACCTCGGTGGCGGTGACGTGCACCTTGGTCTGCGGCGGCGAGTAGCGCGTGGCGTTGTCGAGGAGTTCGGCGGCGGCGTGGATGACCGGCTCGACGTAGATGCCCTTCACGCTGACCTTGGCGATGGAGGACAGCTGGATGCGCCGGTACTCCAGGATGCGGGACATGGCACCGCGCAGCGTGCTGTACAGCGACACAGGCTCGGGCCACTGCCGTCCGGGGCGGCCGCCGCCGAGGACGGAGACGGAGTCGGCGAGGCGGCCGATCAGGGCGTTGCCGTGGTCGATGCGCAGCAGATCGTCGAAGACCTCGGGGTTGCGGCCGTGGTCCTCTTCCATCTCCCGGAGTTCCTGGGCCTGCTGGTGGATGATCGCCTGGACGCGGCGGGCGACACTGACGAAGGAGCGCGCGGCGGCGTCGCGCATGGTCACTTCGTAGTCGACGATCTTGAGCAGTGCCAGCAGCGTCTCGTACTGCGGCTCGGGGAGGTCCCGGTACGCGGGGTTGGCCAGGCCGAGCTTGCGAATCGCCTCCCTGGGGGACTCTCCGGTGCGCAGCAGATCGAGCGCCGCGGGGATGATCTGCCTCGAGAAGCGGTCCAACTCGGTCTCGTGGGCGGCGATCCGCTGCTCCAGATACGCGCTGTGTCGGGCGTGCTCGCCCCGTTGCCTGCGCAGGGCACGGCCGCGGCGCACCGCCTCGGCCGCCGTCGCGATCACCAGGACGGTGGCGATGCCTCCGCACCAGCCGACGGCGAGCCGGGCCGGCGCCGTCACCAGGGCGACAGCGGCTCCGGTCGCCGCGGCCATCGCTATGGCCGGCAGCAGCAGCACGCGCGTGTAGGGGAGTTCACCGCGACCGGGAGGGGATTGAACACTCACCATGAGGGCCTTCTGAAAGGAGTCGGCTGGGGTTCGGGGGAGTTGCAGGTGGGTATGCCATGAAACTGTCGGACTCTTCCGCACATGGGGGAACAAGCGCACGAATTCATCTCAAGCCGGTGCGCTGCGGGCGAGCTTAGTCCGACCGGATCATCGCCGTGTCATATTCAGCAACTGCCGGAAACCGGACGCGAAGGGATAGTACGCTCGGTCGTTTACACGCTGCGACATCGTTCGAATACTATGAGTGATGGCGAACGGGTATACGAAAGTCCCTCACCTCCAGGAGTGAGGGACCCTCAGATCAACGCCCTAAGGGGCTCGGGGAACCGCGCGAGCAACCACGACAACGGGCACCCGCGCAGCTGGCTCACCCCACCGACGAGTAGGCGACAACTCCCCGCAGCAACAGGTCGACGCCCTTGCGCGCGTTCTTCACCACGCTCGACCCCTGCGGCGCAGCCGCGGCGATCTGCCCGAGCACGTCGATGACCTGCTTGCACCACCGCACGAAGTCACCCGCCGGCATCTCCGCCTCGCGCAGCACCTCGTCGAGACCCTTCCCGGAGGCCCACATGTACGCGGCCCAGGCGAATCCCAGATCCGGCTCACGCTGCCCGACACCCTCGGTCTGGGTGATCCGGAACTCCTCCTCCAGCGCGTCCAGCCGCCCCCAGATGCGCACCATCTCGCCCAGTGCGGCCTTCGCCTTCCCGGACGGCAGCTTCGGCGCCATCGCGTCGTCCGCGACACGCGACTCGAACACCAACGCCGAGACACACGCGGCGAGTTCGGCGGGGCCGAGCCCCTCCCAGACACCCTCGCGCAGACACTCGCTGGCGAGCAGGTCCAGCTCGCCGTAGAGCCGCGCGAGCCGTTTGCCGTGCTCGGTGACCTCGTCGCCGCGCAGATAGTCCATCTCGGTCAGCAGCGCGACGATGCGGTCGAACGTCCGGGCGATGGTGTTCGTCCGGCCCTCGATGCGCCGCTCCAGCTGCGAGGTGTCCCGCAGCAGCCGGTGATAGCGCTCGGCCCAACGGGCGTGGTCCTCACGGTCGTCGCACCCGTGACACGGGTGCGCGCGCAGCGCGGTCCGCAGCCGGGCGATCTCGCGGTCGTCCGCCGCCTGGGAGCGCCGCTTGCGGTGGCGGTCGGCCGGAATGTGCCCGGCCTTGGTGCGCAGCGCGGACGCGAGGTCCCGACGGGACTGCGGGGACCGCGGGTTGAAGGACTTCGGGATCCGCATCCGCTCCAGCGGCTCGACCGGCACCGGGAAGTCGATGGACGCCAGCCGCTTCACCTGCCGCTCGGCGGTCAGCACCAGCGGGCGCGGCCCGTCGTGGTGCTCGAAGCCGCGGTGGCCGTTCGAACGGCCCGCGGGCAGGCCCGGGTCGAGCACCAGCGCCAGGCCCGCGTACTTGCCGGTGGGCACGTGGATGACGTCACCGGGCTTCAGCTTCTCCAGCGCGACGGCGGCCTCCGCGCGCCGCTGGGCCGCGCCCTGCCGGGCCAGCTCGTTCTCCCGGTCCTTCAGTTCGCGGCGCAGCCGCGCGTACTCCTCGAAGTCGCCGAGGTGGCAGGTCATGGAGGCCTTGTAACCCTCCAGGCCCTCCTCGTTGCGCTGCACCTGACGCGAGATCCCGACGACCGACTTGTCAGCCTGGAACTGCGCGAAGGACGTCTCCAGCAGCTCGCGCGAGCGGTGCCGGCCGAACTGCTCGACGAGGTTGACCGCCATGTTGTACGACGGCTTGAAGCTGGACCGCAGCGGGTACGTGCGCGTGCCCGCGAGTCCGGCCAGGTGCTCGGGGTTCATGCCGCGCTGCCACAACACCACGGCGTGGCCCTCGACATCGATGCCGCGCCGCCCCGCACGCCCCGTCAGCTGCGTGAACTCGCCCGGCGTGATGTCCGCGTGCTGCTCGCCGTTCCACTTGACCAGCTTCTCCAGCACCACCGAGCGGGCGGGCATGTTGATGCCGAGGGCGAGGGTCTCGGTCGCGAACACGGCCTTGACCAGGCCGCGTACGAACAGCTCCTCGACGACCTCCTTGAAGGTCGGCAGCATGCCCGCGTGGTGGGCGGCGATGCCGCGCTCCAGGCCCTCCAGCCACTCGTAGTAGCCGAGGACGTGCAGGTCCTCGGCCGGGATGGACGCCGTGCGCTCCTCGACCAGCGAGCGGACCTGTTCGCGTGCCTCCTCGTCGTTCAGCCGGAGCCCCGCGTACAGGCACTGCTGGACCGCGGCCTCGCAGGCGGCGCGGCTGAAGATGAAGGTGATGGCGGGCAGCAGCCCCTCGGCGTCGAGCCGCTCGATGACCTCGGGCCGGCTCGGCGTCCATACGCGGGAGCGCTGTCTGCGCTCCCGCTCGCGGTCGGCCTCGCGCAGCCGGCCGCGCCGGCGGTCCTGGTACGACGGTCGGCTCGCCTCCATGCGCGCCATGCGCGTGAGGTCGGGGTTGACGGCCTTCTTGTGGCCCTCGCCCTCCTCGAACAGGTCGTACATCCGCCGCCCGGCCAGCACGTGCTGGAACAGCGGCACGGGCCGGTGCTCGGAGACGATCACCTCGGTGTCGCCGCGGACGGTGTCGAGCCAGTCGCCGAACTCCTCGGCGTTCGACACGGTCGCCGAGAGGGAGACCAGGGTGACCGATTCGGGAAGGTGGATGATCACCTCTTCCCAGACGGCTCCCCGGAACCGGTCGGAGAGGTAGTGCACCTCGTCCATGACCACGTAGCCGAGGCCCAGGAGCGTCTGGGAACCGGCGTACAGCATGTTCCGCAGCACCTCGGTGGTCATCACGACCACCGGGGCGTCGGAGTTGACGCTGTTGTCGCCGGTGAGCAGGCCCACCTTCTCCGTGCCGTATCGGCGGCACAGGTCGGCGTACTTCTGGTTCGACAGCGCCTTGATGGGCGTCGTGTAGAAGCACTTCTTGCCCTGTTGGAGGGCGAGGTGGACGGCGAACTCGCCGACGATCGTCTTGCCGGAGCCGGTGGGAGCGGCGACCAGCACGCCCTTCCCCGCCTCGAGCGCCTGGCAGGCCTCTATCTGGAAGGGGTCGAGGCCGAAGTCGTACATCTCGCGGAAGGAGGCGAGCGCGGTGGCCTGCTCGGCAGCGCGCTTACGGGCTGCCGCGTACCGCTCGGCCGGTGAGAGGTCCTCTGTCATCGTGCTTTCGAGCGTACCGGGCCCCACTGACAACAGGACGATCATTATCCGGATCCGTTCCTGTGAAACCAGGGATCGGCGCAGCTCAGGGGCGGCGAGCCGCAGGGGGCGGCGAGCCTCAGGGACCGACGACCCGCACGCCCCCGCGCACGCAGCGCGCGGTCAGCGGCAGCGGACCGAGCGGCTCCCCGTCGGCGTAGCCGGTGACTTTCTCGGCGGCGATCTCGACCCGGGCCGCCCGCAGCACCGTCACCTTCGGATGGTCGACGTGCGTCCCCCGGTACACCCTCGGAAACACCCGCAGAAGCGTCGTACGACCGCAGTCCCCGACCACCGTGATGTCGAACAGCCCGTCGGTCAGGTCGGCGCCGGGGCAGATCCGCATGCCACCGCCGTACGACGAGCCGTTGCCGACCGCCACGAGGGTCGCCTCGACCTCCCGGACCTCACCGTCGTCGAGCCGGATCCGGTACGGGACGGGCCGGAACCCGGCGAGTTCGGCGATCATCGCCAGGTCGTACTTGAGGCGCCCGGTGGGCCACCGCATGCGGTTCCCCGGTCGTTGACACGGGAGTCGAAGCCGGAGGCGAGGACCGTCCCGAACCAGCGGTCGCCCACCTGACCGAGGTCGATGTCGCGGACCCGGCCGCATGTGAGGGCGTCGGCGATCATGCGGCCCGCGGCGGCCGGCTCGCGCACGGGCAGACCGAGGGCGCGGGCGAAGTCGTTGCCGGTGCCGGCGGCGACCAGGCCGAGCGGTGTGCGGGTACCCGCGACGGCCCGCAGGGCGAGGCCCGCCATGCCGTCACCACCGACGGCTATCAACGCTCCGGTACCGCCCGCGACGGCGGCACGCGCGCGGGTGAGGGCGTCGGCGGCGTCCACCCCGAGCACCGTGCGCACCGAGAAACCCGCCGCCCGCAGAGCGGACACGGCCGGCTGCGCCGCGCGGGCGCCCCGGCCGCGGCCCGCGGTGGGGTTGACGAAGAGGGTGATCTCGCTCGTCACGCGACCGACCCTACGAGCTGCCTGCCGATCTTCAGGTCACGTCGTCATAACCGTTGACCCGGTCCGAGCGGTCTCCGCTCGCCTGCTCGGGCAAGGCGGCCCGGCTGGTGGTCACAGGCTCGATCTCGCCGATGTCTTCCGGGGTGAGATCAAGCTCGGAGGCCTCGTCGTCGGCGGGGCCAAGGGCCTCGCGGCGGCTGCGGCGGCGGTCGTTGAGCAGGGAGACAGCGGTGGCGCCGAAGTAGAGGATCCAGATCGGCCCGGCGAGCGCCAGCATGGTCAGCGGGTCTGTGCTGGGCGTGGCGATGGCCGCGAACACCGTGATGCCCATGATCATGCCGCGCCACCAGCCGAGCATGCGCTTGCCGCTGATCGCCCCGGTGAGATTCAGCATGACCAGCAGCAACGGCAGCTCGAACGAGAGGCCGAAGACGAGCACCATCCGCATGACCAGGTCGAGCAGGTCGTCCAGCGGGAGGAGGTTGGACGTGCCGCCCGGGGTGAACTCGAGGAGCACCTTCGCCGTGGTCGGGAGGACCGTGTACGCGAAATAGGCGCCGACGATGAACAGCGGGGCGCCCGTGCCGACGAAGGCGTAGGCGTACTTCTTCTCGTGCCGGTGCAGTCCGGGCGCGACGAAGGCCCACAGCTGGTAGAGCCAGACCGGCGAGGCCAGGACGACACCGGCCATCAGCGACACCTTCAGCGCCAGCGTGAAGGGGGTCAGCAGGCCGTTGATGGTGATCTGCGCACACGGCTTCGAGCCCGGCTGCGACTTGGCCAGTTCCGCGAAGGTCTTGTCACAGCCGACCGAGTCGAGGATCGGCTTGGTGATCAAGTTGATGATGTCGTTGTAGAAGAAGGCGGCGAAGACCGTGACGACGACGATCGCCAGCATCGCCTTGGCGAGCCGGTTGCGGAGCTCGCGAAGGTGCTCCGCGAGGGGCATCCGCCCCTCCGGATCCTTCTCCTGCTTGCGGGCAGACTTAAGCAACCCACGTTCCCATCTCGTGCGGCGGGCCGGAGGTCACCGGCCCTGCGTCAGCGCTTGGTCGTGTCCGTGGGCTCGTTGACCGGGCGCGAGCTGGTCACGTCACCGGGCGCGGCCTGGATGGTGCGCTGCGCGGGCTGCTCGTCATTGTTGGGCGGACCGGCCGGGGTCGCGGACGACTTGCTGTCGTCCTTCATCGCCTTGGCCTCGCTCTTGAGGATGCGCGCGGACTTGCCGAGCGACCGCGCCATGTCCGGAAGCTTCTTCGCGCCGAACAGCAGGATGATGACGACGAGGATGAGAATGATCTCGGGGGCTCCGAGCCTTCCGAACATAAGTCTTTACCTTCTCACCGAGGCGGCTGGGGTGGGGTGCTGTCCGACCGGTCGGACATGTGTCCGAACGATCGTGTTGACAGCGATCGTAACGCTCAGGGGTAAACGTGAGGCAATCCCTCTGCATCCCCTGTGCGTACTCCCGTCCGCGGCCAGTGCCTCGTTAACCGGGCCGCGACCAGCAGAGTACCTGTCCGAACGGCCGAGGTGACAGGGCGAACTGACCCAAAGCACAACTCACAGCCGCCCTCGGGTCGGCTCACAGGGCGTCCACGGACCGGGCGGCGCTCTCCGCCGCCCGCTCCAGGTCCTCGGCGGCCCGGTTGATACGCCGCGCCGAGTCCGTGACCTGCCTGCCCAGACGCTGTGCCTCGACGAACACCCGCACGGCGAGCACCCCCAGCACGGCGAGACCCACGAACCCCAGAGCAATCGCGAACATCGGCCAGAACATGACGTCGAGCCTAGACCGTCCCGGACGGTCGGACGGCCTGCCCCTCTAGAGGGTCGAATGCAGCCGCAGGGTTCGCACACCGCCGCCGGTGAGCAGCTCCACGATCCGCTCCCCGCGGGCTTGCGGACGGACGAGCCGCACTCGGGGCAGGTGAACGAGTAGAAGGTGGTGCGGCTCGTGGCGCCGATGGCGAGGCGCAGGGCGCTCGCGGTGAGCTCGAAGCGCTCGCGGCAGTCCGGGCAGCCCGCTCTGAACACCACCGGGGAGACGCTTCTCATCCCGGCGAACGCGGACTCCACCGTCATGCCCCGCGCACCGGACGTCGCCGACTCGCTCACAGCCCTCGCTCCTCTTCCTCGGGTGGTTCGCCTCCGGGACGCCACGGCCCGACCTGAGTACAGCCGGGCGCACGGCCCGCCACGCCCGCCCTGGGCGAGCCGGCCCGGGAGGCCCGAGGGCGGCACCGGCCCCGGTCGGCCGGGCCGCGGCCGTCCGCCTTCGGGACAGACGGGCGAGCCCGAGCGCACCCGCCCCGCCGCACCGCACGCCGTGACGGCTACGCACGCCCGCCGTCCGGACCGGCCGGGGTGGCGTGCGCCGAGCGCGGCGCGTGCGGCCCGCGCGCCTCGGCCGCCTCCACCGCGTCGGCCGTCCCGACCGGCTCGATCCCGTCGTACGCCGCGAGCGCCTCGCGGGCCGCCTGCCGGGCGCTGTCGGCGAGCTCGGGCGGCGACACGATGCGGCCGTCGCGCCCGAGCCGCAGCGCCAGGCGCCGCAGGGACGCCGGGTCGGGGGTCCGCAGAGTGATACGGAGCCCGCCGTCGGGAAGCTCATCCGCACGGTCGTGCGGGTAGTACTCGGCGACCCAGCGCCCGCCCGGGCCGACCTCGACGACGACCTCCGGGTCCTCCGCCGCGGGCTGCACCAGCCCCTCGGACAGGTCCCGCAGCTCGATCTCCGGTGGCGCCGACGGCTCGTCCAGGATCCGGATCTCGGCGACCCGGTCGAGCCGGAAGGTGCGGCGCGCCTCGGAGCGGCGGCACCAGGCCTCGACGTAGGTGTGCCCCACGCTGACCAGGCGGATCGGGTCGATCTCCCGCTCGGTGACCTCGTCGCGCGCGGGTGAGTAGTAGCGGATCCACAGCCGGCGGCGCTCGGCGATCGCCCGGTCGACGTCCGCGAAGACACCGCCCTCCGACTCGAAGGTCACCGACAGGCGCGAGCTGGCGCCCGCCACCTCGCCGGCCGCCGTCTCCACCTTGGCCGTCGCCCGCAACAGCGCCTGCCGGTCGCTCTCCCGCAGTCCCGGCAGCGTGGCCACGGCCCGGGCGGCGACGAGCAGGGCGGTGGCCTCGTCGGCGGCGAGTCTGAGCGGCTCGGCCGCCTCCGCCGCGAGGGCGGCCGGGTTGTGCCACCAGATGCGCTCACCGTCGGTGTCGATGTCGAGCAGGTCGCCGCCGCGGAAGCTGGTGCCGCACATGGGCAGCACGTCCAGGTCGGAGACCAGCTCGTCCTCGGTGATGCCGAAGGCGCGCGCGACGTCCTCGACCCGGGCCCCGGGGCGCTCCCTCAAGTACGTCACCAGGGAGAGCATCCGCCGGGTCTGGTCGATGGCGTTCACGGGCCTGACCGGTTTGCCTGCCACTGTCTTTTCCCGCTCCCCTCAGCCCTTGGCCACGGCCCGCAGCCGGTCCACCACGTCGGCCCGCAGCTCGGCGGGCTCCAGGACGACCACGTCCGGCCCGAACTCCACCAGCCAGGCGTCCAGCCCGTGGCCGTACGGAATCTCCAACTCGTCCCAGCCGTCACCCAGTTCCCGTACGGAGGTGGCCTTCGCCCGAAGGGGGTAGCCCGCGTCCGAACGCAGCCGGATCCGGGCCGAGCGGTCGGCGATCTCCCCGGCCCAGCTCGCGACGGTCTCCCGGACGGTGACGACGTCCGGCACGTCGGCGGTGTACCGGCCACCGCGGGAGCGGACCTTGCCGGTGATCCTGGACAGCCGGAAGACCCGCTCGGCGCCCCGGTCGCGGTCCCAGCCCGCCAGGTACCAGTGGCCCCGCCAGCACTCCAGCGCCCACGGCTCCACATGCCGCTGCTCCGGGTGGGCGGCGGTGGCCTTGCGGTAGTCGAAGACGACCGGTCTGCGATCCCGGCAGGCCAGCATCAGCGGCTCGAACGCCGCCTCGTGCACGGGGATGCGCGGCTCCAGCGCGCCGTGCGGCCCGTACGGGTCGACGTCCTCGGGGAGCCCGGCCGCGCGCAGCTTCTGCAGGGCGCCGCTGGCCGCACCGGCGAGCCGGGCCTGCTGCCACACCTTCGCGGCGAGACCGAGCGCCGCGGCCTCCTCGGCGTCCAGGGTGATGGGCGGCAGACGGTTGCTGTCGCGGCGCGCCAGGTAGCCGATCTCGCCCTCGAGGCTCTCGACCGTCTCGATGACCAGTCCGAGTTCGCGCAGGTCGTCCTTGTCGCGCTCGAACATGCGGTTGAAGGAGTCGTCGTTGCCGGCCGCGCCGTTGCCCGGCCCGAAGGCCTCGACGTAGGCCTCGATGGAGTCGCGCAGCTCGCGCTTGCTGAGCGGACGTCGCGTCCCGAGCAGACACAGCGCCAGGTTCATCAGCCGCTCGGCCTTGGCAATGGCCATCGACGCCCTTCGCCTCCCTATGGTGCTTGACGACGATGACCGTACCGCCCCGCGGTGGCACGGCAAAGCCGAGGGCCCATGCCCGAACAGGCATGGACCCCACGTGATCGAGTCTGTCCGAACCTTGCTCAGACCCCGAGCAGGTCGACCACGAAGATCAGCGTCTCGCCCGGCTTGATCAGAGGGGACGGGCTCTGGTTGCCGTAGGCGAGGTGGGCGGGGATGGTCAGCTGGCGGCGGCCGCCGACCTTCATGCCCTGCACGCCCTGGTCCCAGCCCTTGATGACCCGGCCGCCGCCCAGCGGGAAGCGGAAGGGGGTGCCGCGGTTCCAGCTGGCGTCGAACTCCTCGCCCGTGCTGAAGGAGACACCCACGTAGTGCACGGTGACGGTCTGGCCCGCCTGCGCGACCGGGCCGTCGCCTTCCCAGATGTCCTTGATCTCGAGGTCCGCCGGGGGTTCGCCGCCCGGGAAGTCGATCTCGGGCTTGTCGATGCTCACGTCTCTAGCTCCTGCTTGTCTGCGAAAAGGCGAACACGCACAGTCTTACATCCCGCGCGCGTCACAGCTTCGCGAGGATGTCCACCGAAAAGACCAACGTGGAGTCCTTCTTGATGCCGCTGCCCTGCGGCGGGTTGTCCCCGTAGCCCAGCTCGGGCGGGATGACGATGAGGACGCGGCTGCCGACCTTCTTGCCGGTCAGGCCCTGCGCCCAGCCCTTGACGACCTGCTGGAGCGAGAACGACACCAGCTGCTTGTTGGCGTACGAGGAGTCGAACTCCTTGCCGCCGTCCCACAGCACGCCCTTGTACTGCACCAGGACGCTGTCCTCGGCGGCGACCTTCTCGCCGTCGCCCTCCAGGACGTACTCCGCGACGAGCTTCTTCGGGGCGGCCGCCTTGGGCACCTCGATGGAGGGCGCCTTGCCGTCGGTGTTGGTGCCGACCTTCGG
The DNA here is from genome assembly GCA_018195615.1 of Streptomyces tuirus. Classification (GTDB taxonomy): domain Bacteria; phylum Actinomycetota; class Actinomycetes; order Streptomycetales; family Streptomycetaceae; genus Streptomyces; species Streptomyces tuirus_A. The sequence continues at coordinate 1,920,310 of JAGTPG010000002.1, forward strand.
CAGGTCCGCGTCTTCCTGGGGGACCTTCTCGCCCTCGGCGGAGCTGGTGGCGTTGAACGTGTCCTGCACGTCGACGACGAAGACCAGGGTGTCGGTGCCCTTGATGCCCGCCTGCGGGTTGCCCTGCGAGCCGTATCCCCAGGTGGGCGGGACGGCCATCTCGATGCGGCTGCCGGCCTTCTTGCCGGCCAGCGCGTACCGCCAGCCGTCGATGATCCGGCCCTGGCTGAGCTGGATGGCCAGCCGGGTCTTGCGGTCGTAGGAGTTGTCGAAGACCTTGGCGGTGTTCCAGACCTGGCCCAGGTAGTTCGCTACGACGAAGTCGTTCTCCGCGACGGCCTTGCCGCTGCCCGCGATCAGCGTCTTCACCGCGAGCTGCTTCGAGGGCTCGCCGCTGCCCTTCGCGACCGTCGGCTTCTCGTCGAACTTGTTGCCCGCGGTGACCGCCGGCAGCGGACCGTCCACGATCTTCGGCGGCGGGGCCGAGGACGGAGCGGACGCCGAGGGCGACGGGCTGTCGCTGGCCTTGCTCGAGTCGGACTTGTCGTCACCGCATGCGGTGAGCGTGGCCAGTCCTGCGGGAACGGCGATGAGAAGTGAGCGTCGGCGCACTGTGGGGGCCTCGTAATCAATCGATCTCGTTGATGGCGTGCGCGCAACTCTACGGCGTGAGCAGGGCGCCGTACTTGTAACGTACGGCGCCCGTGTGGCGTTCCGGCGATTTCCCCGCCGGCGCATTTCCTCACATTCCGGCGATCAGCTTCTCCACCCGGTCGTCCACGGAACGGAACGGGTCCTTGCACAAGACGGTGCGCTGGGCCTGGTCGTTCAGCTTGAGATGGACCCAGTCGACCGTGAAGTCACGACGCTGTTCCTGGGCGCGCCGGATGAAGTCGCCGCGCAGCCGGGCCCGAGTGGTCTGCGGCGGAACGGACTTGCCCTCGAAGATCTTCAGGTCGTTGCAGACGCGAGCCGCCTGCCCCTTCTTCTCGAGCAGGTAGTACAGGCCACGACGCCGGTGGATGTCGTGGTAGGCGAGGTCTATCTGGGCGACCCGCGGGTGCGACATGGTCATGTTGTTCTTGCTGCGGTACCGCTCGATGAGCTTGTACTTCATGACCCAGTCGATCTCGGTGCCGATGCGGTCGAGGTCCTCGGTCTCGATCGCCTCCAGCGTCCGGCCCCACAGCTCCAGCACGCGCTCCACGGTGCCGGTGCGGATGCCGCGGCGGTCGCAGAAGTCCAGGGCCTTCTCGTAGTACTCGCGCTGCACCTCCAGCGCCGAGGCCTCCCGGCCGCTGGCCAGGCGGACCTTCCGGCGGCCCGTGATGTCGTGGCTGACCTCGCGGATGGCCCGGATGGGGTTCTCCAGGGTCAGGTCCCGCATCACCGTGCCCGCCTCGATCATGCGCAGCACCAGGTCGGTGGCGCCGACCTTGAGCAGCATGGTCGTCTCGGACATGTTGGAGTCGCCCACGATGACGTGCAGCCGGCGGTAGCGCTCGGCGTCGGCGTGCGGCTCGTCGCGCGTGTTGATGATCGGGCGGGAGCGGGTCGTCGCCGAGGAGACGCCCTCCCAGATGTGCTCGGCCCGCTGGCTGACGCAGTACACGGCCCGCGCGGCGTCTGCAGCACCTTGCCGGCACCGCACAGCAGCTGCCTCGTCACCAGGAACGGAATGAGAATGTCCGCGAGCCGGGAGAACTCCCCGTGCCGGGCGACCAGATAGTTCTCGTGGCAGCCGTAGGAGTTGCCCGCCGAATCGGTGTTGTTCTTGAAGAGGTAGACGTCGCCCGCGATTCCCTCCTCGTGCAGGCGTCGTTCGGCGTCCACCAGGAGTCCTTCGAGAATGCGCTCGCCCGCTTTGTCGTGGGTGACCAGTTCGATCACGTTGTCACATTCCGGTGTGGCGTATTCCGGATGCGATCCCACGTCGAGATAGAGGCGGGCGCCGTTTCGCAGAAAGACATTGCTGCTGCGGCCCCATGACACGACACGGCGGAAGAGGTACCGCGCCACCTCGTCAGGAGACAGGCGGCGCTGTCCCCTGAACGTACACGTGACGCCGTACTCGTTCTCCAGCCCGAAAATGCGGCGGTCCATGAGGGAACATTACGCCCGATCCCCTGAACTGAAACGGGGTTCGAGGGCACGGTTCGGATCATTTTCCGAACCGGCCGCAACGACCGCTCCCTGGCCGGGAGCTGCGAGTACCCGTCCTGTGGCGGTCAAAACCAGCAAGGACACGCCACCCGCGACCCCCGGCACGGCGAAGCCCCACAGCGCCCCGCCCGCCTCGACGACGGGCCCCGCGACGCCCGTTCCCACCGAGTGGCCCACGGTGAACGTCGTGACGAACCAGGAGAACGCCTCGGTGACCGTGCCGCGCGGCGCGTGCCGGTCGACCAGGACGAACGCACAGGCGATGGCGGGCGCGAGGAAGACCCCGGCGAGCGCGGTCAGCGCCACCATGGGCACCGCGTCCGGCATGAGCAGCAGAGGCAGGTAACACACCACCAGAAGGGCCACCAGCACCTGGAGTCGCCGCGCCGGCTCACCGGCCCACTGCCGTGCCCCGTAGACGGTGCCGCCGACCAGTGCCCCGAACCCCAGGGCGGCCATCAGCCAGCCGTACACCACGTCACCGCCGTGCTCGTCCGCGTAGGGCACCGAGGCGACCGTGATGGACCCGAGTGCCATCCCGACGAAGAGGAACGCCGCCAGCAGCGCCAGCAGCCCCGCCGAGCGCAGGGCACCCAGCCAGTGCGCCTCACGGGGCGCCGACCGCCACGCGCGCGAGGGCGGCGACACCACCACGGACAGCGCCCCCAGCACCCCGATCACGTTCAGCACGAGCAGCGCGGCCTGGGCCGACCACAGGGACACGCACAACGTCACCAGCAGCGGCCCGACGGTGAACATCACTTCCTGGGCCACGGCGTCCATGGCGTACGCCGTGTGCACCTGGTCCTCCCTGCGCAGGACGGAGGACCACAGGGCGCGCAGCCCGCCCTCCAGGGGCGGTGTGAAGAGCCCGGCAGCCGCGACGGCGGCGTACGCGAGCGGCAGCGACCCGATTCCGGCGAAGGCGAAGACGGCCGTCGCGAGGCCGCTGAGGACAGCCGCCGGCAGCTGCACGAGCGGCTGCCCGCGCAGGTCGACGAGCCTGCCCAGCACCGGCTGTCCCACGGCGTTGGCGACGCCGTAGACGGCCACCAGCGCCCCCGCCAGGCTGTACGTACCGCCCTCCGCCCGGACGAACAGCACGATCGCGATGGCCGCCGTGGCGTTGGGCAGCCGGCCCACGAGCGTGCCGACGAGCAGCCGGGCGGCGTGTCGCGCCCGAAGGATCTCCAGGTATCCCGTAGCCATGTCCCCGCCCTAGGTTTTACGTATAACGTCGGCTCACATACGTACCATGTCGGCTGTTCGGGAGTCCAGACGAAGGAGCAGGCCGACGGTGGCACGAGGCAGCACCCGACCGACGAGCCGGGACGTCGCCCAGGCCGCCGGCGTCTCCCAGGCCGCGGTCTCCCTGGTCCTCGGGGACAAGTGGCGCGGACGCGTCTCGGAGGCAACCGCTGAGCGCGTCCGCGAGGCCGCCCGCGACCTGGGCTACCGCCCGAACCTGGCCGCCCGCAACCTGCGCCTGGGCCGCACCCGCACGGTCCTCCTGGTCGTCCCCGCCCTCACCACGGAGTTCTTCGCCGGCGTCTACACGGGCGCCGCCCGCGTCGCCGCCGAGCACGGCTTCGGCGTGGTCCTCTACCCCTCTCCCGAGGGCATCGGCCCCGCGCGCGACCCCTTCGCCTCCGCCCAGGCCGCGCTGGACGGCGTGATCGCCTCGTCCATGGCGGCGGACGCGCTGACCGCGATCCGGGGGACCAGTTGCCGCTGGTCATGCTGGACAGCGATCCGGAGGGGAGCCTGGGGGCGGCGACGGTGAACCTGGACATCGCCGACGGGGTGCGCCAGGTCGCGGAGCATCTGCTGTCCCTGGGGCACCGCCGCTTCCTCCACCTGGCGGCGGACGTGCCGTCCTGGACCTTCGAGGTACGGGCCCGGGAACTGGCGGCGCGCTTGGACAAGGTGCCGGGTACGTCGATCCGTACAGCTCGCGCACCGATCTCCATCGAGGGTGCGGTCGCCTCGACCGAGGCCGCGCTCTCAGAGCCCGGGCCCCGCCCCACCGCCCTCGTCTGCGACGACGACAAGCTGGCCGCCGGTGCGTACAAGGCGGCTCGCCGTCTGGGGCTGCGTGTCCCGGACGACGTGTCGGTCACCGGCCTGGACGATCTGGCGTTGGCCACGGCGATCGACCCGGAGCTGACGACGGTTCGGCTGGACGCGGAGCTGTTCGGGGAACGGGGTATGCGGGCGCTGCTGGCCGTTCTGGAGGGCCGGGAGCCCGAGGGTGGGGACATTCCCGTACAGCTGGTGGTACGGGGCTCTACGGCGCCGCCGCGCGGCCGTAGGTACGCGGCGTCGATGCTGGTGCCGGGGCGTTGCGCAGCCCGGCGGTGCGGGGTGCCGCTGCGCCCACCCGTGCCGCCCCAAGCGGCACGACTGCCCGCAGCTAAGCGGGTCCGCACTCGCCGGCGCACGGAAGGGGCCGTGTCGGGGGGTGTCCGCCCGCAGCGGTTGGCGCGTCAACGGACAGCGAGTCGGTATCCGACCCCATCGCGCCGTTCCGAGGACGGACACCCCCCGGCGCGGCCCCGACCCACCACCCACGGCATCACGCGCTACACGCACCCCACCACACCCGCACAGGCCGCCGCAGGCACACGACCGCGCGCCCCGGCCGTAAGAACGATCGGGGCGCGCGACAAGCAGGCGACTACTCGTCGTCTCCGGCCTCGGCCTCGGACTCGTCCGCCTCCGACGCCGACCCCGACCCCGCGCCGTCCGCCTCCAGCAGCCTCGACAGCTGACGCCCACTGATCCGCTTGAACTTGCGCTTCTGCGGGCGCGTACGGTCCAGCACCGCCACCTCCAGCCGCTCAGCGGGAATCTCCCGCTCGCTGCCGTTCGTGTCGCGGGACAGGGACTGCACCGCCAGCTTCAGCGCCTCGGCCAGCGTCATGTCGTCCCGGTGGCGCTGATCCAGGTAGCTGCTGATCTGCTCCGCGTTGCCCCCACCGCGACCGAGCCGTGCTCGTCCACGATGGAACCGTCATGCGGCAGCCGGTAGATCTGGTCCTGCTCCGTGGTCTCCCCGACCTCGGCCACGACCAGCTCCACCTCGTACGGCTTCTCCCCGACACTCGAGAAGATCGTGCCCAGCGTCTGCGCGTACACGTTCGCCAGGCCCCGGGCCGTCACATCGCCCCGGTCGTAGGTGTAACCCGCAGGTCGGCGTAGCGCACACCGCCGATCCGCAGGTTCTCGTACTCGTTGTACTTACCGGCGGCCGCGAAGGCGATCCGGTCATAGATCTCGCTGAACTTGTGCAGCGCACGGGACGGGTTCTCCCCGACGAACACGATGCCGTCGGCGTACTGCAGCACGACCAGGCTGCGACCACGGGCGATGCCCTTGCGGGCGTACTCCGCCCGGTCGGCCATCTGCTGCTGGGGTGAGACATAGAACGGCGTCGACACCGGTTATCCGTCCCTCTCTTCAGAATTCCGTCGATTCACTGGACCACCTGATTCAAGACAGCCCGCCGCCTACAGCAGCGCGGCCCGCGGACCGTCCGGCTGCTCCAGTCGCCGCTCCAGGACCGAGCGCGCGATCTCGGACGCCTCGGTCTCGGAGAGCCGGCGGAAGCCGTCCTCGGTGATCACGGTGACGATGGGATAGATCCGGCGGGCGACATCGGGACCGCCGGTCGCCGAGTCGTCGTCTGCCGCGTCGTAGAGCGCCTGGACCACGAGCGTCGTGGCCTCGGCCTCGCTGAGGTCGTCCCGGAAGAGCTTCTTCATGGCGCCGCGCGCGAAGATCGAACCGGAACCCGTGGCCGCGTAGCCCTGCTCCTCGGAACGCCCGCCCGTGACGTCGTAGGAAAAGATCCGCCCTTTCTCCCGGTCCACGTCGTACCCGGCGAACAGCGGGACCACGGCCAGTCCCTGCATGGCCATCCCCAGGTTCGAGCGGATCATGGTCGACAGCCGGTTCGCCTTGCCCTCCAGCGACAGCTGCGCGCCCTCGACCTTCTCGAAGTGCTCCAGCTCCAGCTGGAACAGCTTCACCATCTCCACGGCCAGACCCGCCGTACCGGCGATGCCCACCGCCGAGTACTCGTCGGCCGGAAGACCTTCTCGATGTCCCGCTGCGCGATGACGTTGCCCATGGTGGCCCGCCGGTCACCGGCGAGGACGACACCGCCGGGGAACGTCACGGCGACGATCGTCGTGCCGTGCGGAGCCTCGATCGCGCCCTGCACCGGCGGCAACTTCTTGTTGCCCGGCAGCAGTTCGGGCTGGTGATCGGAGAGGAAGTCCATGAAGGAGGAAGACCCTGGCGTCAGGAAGGCAGCTGGTAGACGCCCGGTGCTACGAGTGTTGGCTTCCACGCGATTCCTTCCACATAAGCGGCAGCCCGCCTTATGGCATCGGGCCGATCCTTGAACTGCCCCAGTGCGGCGTTGCAGCTGAAGCACAGTACGCCACGGACCCTACCCGTCTTGTGGCAATGATCCACATGCTCGGGCACGGCCGACAGACAGATACAGCACACGCCTCCCTGGGAGGCGATCAGACCGTCGCGTTCGGCTTCCGTGATGCCGTACTTCCGCTTCAGATGCCCCTGCCGACCCTGCACCGCTCGGCATGCTCTGCAACGGGTGGACAACCCGTCGGAAGCGGTCGCGTTGCGGTGCCAATCGCGGTGGGGCTTGATCTCGCCACACGTCCGGCAGAACTTGTATCCAGTCGGGACGTTCAGCTGCTCCCGGACCGGTTTCCCCATGGCCTCCCGGCGACGCCGGTAGTGCGCGGCGCTGTACTCCGCCACGCACTCCCGGCAGTGCACCTGGAGGCCGTCCCGCCGATTCTTGTCGCGCGCGAATGCAGCAAGAGGCAAATCCCGCTCGCACTTCCTGCATTGCTTCGCCTTCGGCTCGTTGGCCGCTTCCATCCCCCGCCACCTTCAGATCAAAGGCTGGAACCCACCCCCGCCTTTACTGCCCGCCTTTTTGCACGAAGCTTCGCACGAAATCCTCGGCATTCTCCTCGAGTACGTCGTCGATCTCGTCCAGAACCGAGTCCACGTCGTCGCTCAGCTTCTCGTGACGCTCCTTGACGTCCTCCGAAGCCTGCGCCTCCGCGGCCTGCTCCTCGACCTCCTCGGTGGACCGGGTGGCCTTCTGCTGTCCGCCGCCGGTGTCCTTGGTCGCCATATCCCTCACCCCGCTCGGTTCGCCCGACACAGTTGTTCGGTCAAGATCAGACCCTACTCGCCGGGTCTGACAATGGCCCCGCAGTTGCTCCAACGTACGGGGACCACCTCGATGATTCCCGGACCAGGGATTTTCCACCCTGCCCGGCCTGCTTCTCCGGGTACCCGCGATCCGCGCTCACCCGCCGGACAGGACCCTGACCAGGTCTTCCGCGGTGCGGCAGCGGTCCAGGAGCTCCTTGACGTGATTACGCGTTCCGCGAAGCGGTTCCAGGGTTGGAACGCGCTGCAGGGAGTCCCGGCCCGGCAGGTCGAAGATCACCGAGTCCCAGGAGGCCGCCGCGACGTCGTCCGCGTACTGCTCCAGGCAGCGGCCGCGGAAGTAGGCGCGCGTGTCCTCAGGAGGCGCCGTACGGGCCCGCTCGATGTCCGCCTCGCCCAGCAGCCGCTTCATGCGCCCGCGGGCCACCAGGCGGTTGTACAGGCCCTTCTCGGGCCGTACGTCGGCGTACTGGAGGTCGACGAGGTGCAGTCGCGCCGCGTCCCAGTCCAGGTTGTCCCGGCGCCGGTAGCCCTCCATGAGCTCCCGCTTGGCGACCCAGTCCAGCTCGCCGGCCAGGCTCATCGGGTCGTGCTCCAGACGGGTGAGGGTGTCCTCCCAGCGGGACAGGACGTCCTTGGTCTGGTCGTCGGCGTCCGCGCCGAACCGCTCCTCGACGTACTTGCGCGCGAGCTCGTAGTACTCCATCTGCAGCTGGACCGCGGTGAGCGTCCGGCCGCTGCGGAGCGTGACGAGACGCTTCAGCGAGGGGTCGTGCGAGACCTGGTGCAGCGTGCGAACGGGCTGGTCGACGGCGAGGTCCACGGCGATGAAGCCGTCCTCGATCATCGACAGGACGAGAGCCGTCGTACCCAGCTTCAGATACGTCGAGATCTCCGACAGGTTCGCGTCGCCGATGATCACGTGCAGACGACGGTACTTCTCGGCGTCCGCGTGCGGCTCGTCGCGGGTGTTGATGATCGGGCGCTTGAGCGTGGTCTCGAGGCCGACCTCCACCTCGAAGTAGTCGGCTCGCTGGCTGAGCTGGAAGCCGTGCTCGTGCCCGTCCTGACCGATACCGACGCGGCCCGCTCCGGCGAAGACCTGACGGGACACGAAGAACGGCGTCAGGTGGCGCACGATGTCCGAGAAGGGGGTCTCCCGCTTCATCAGGTAGTTCTCGTGCGTGCCGTAGGACGCGCCCTTGTTGTCGGTGTTGTTCTTGTACAGGTGGATCGGCTGGGCACCGGGGAGCTGCGCGGCCCGTTCCGCGGCCTCCGCCATGATCCGCTCGCCGGCCTTGTCCCAGAGGACGGCGTCCCGGGGGTTGGTGACCTCGGGGGCGCTGTACTCGGGTGTGCGTGGTCGACGTAGAGCCGTGCACCGTTGGTGAGGATCACGTTGGCCAGGCCGATGTCCTCATCGGTGAGCTGGCTGGCGTCAGCGGCCTCGCGGGCGAGGTCGAAGCCTCGGGCGTCCCGCAGCGGGTTCTCCTCCTCGAAATCCCAGCGGGCCCGGCGGGCCCGGTGCATCGCCGCCGCGTAGGCGTTCACGATCTGGGACGAGGTGAGCATGGCATTGGCGTTGGGGTGGCCGGGGACGGAGATCCCGTACTCCGTCTCGATGCCCATTACTCGCCGTACGGTCATGCGGCCCTCCTTGCCCGGCGGCTCCCTCGGTCGTGGGCGCCGCTCAGATACCGCTGGCGCTCGGTTGCGTGTGCGGTGCCCGTCCCCGCACTGCGCGACTCGGCGGTACGGAAGAGCCTAGAACGCCTTTGCGCTGGTGGGGAGATCATTTGCGTCATTGCGTTGCTCCAGCCGTGGCCCGAAAAACAGTCGGCTGCGGGTACCCGCCGAGGGCACCCGCAGCCGCCCTGCCTTTTACAGGTACTGACCGGTGTTCGCCACCGTGTCGATGGAGCGTCCGGTGTCCGCGCCCTGCTTTCCGGTGATGAGCGTACGGATGTACACGATCCGCTCGCCCTTCTTTCCGGAGATCCGGGCCCAGTCGTCCGGGTTGGTGGTGTTCGGCAGGTCCTCGTTCTCCTTGAACTCGTCCACGCAGGCCTGGAGGAGGTGGGAGACGCGGAGGCCCTTCTGGTTCTTCTCGAGGAAGTCCTTGATCGCCATCTTCTTGGCGCGGCCCACGATGTTCTCGATCATGGCGCCGGAATTGAAGTCCTTGAAGTAGAGGACTTCCTTGTCGCCGTTGGCGTAGGTGACCTCCAGGAAGCGGTTCTCCTCGGACTCGGCGTACATCTGTTCGACGGCCGTCTGGATCATGCTCTGGACCGTGGAGGCCTTGGAGCCGCCGTGCTCGGTGAGGTCGTCGCCGTGCAGCGGGAGGCGCTCGGTGAGGTACTTGCCGAAGATGTCCTTGGCCGCCTCGGCGTCCGGACGCTCGATCTTGATCTTCACGTCCAGCCGGCCGGGCCGCAGGATGGCGGGGTCGATCATGTCCTCACGGTTGGAGGCGCCGATCACGACCACGTTCTGCAGGCCCTCCACACCGTCGATCTCGGCGAGCAGCTGCGGGACGATGGTGTTCTCCACGTCCGAGCTGACACCGGAGCCACGGGTACGGAAGAGGGACTCCATCTCGTCGAAGAAGACGATGACGGGGGTGCCCTCGCTGGCCTTCTCACGGGCCCGCTGGAAGACGAGGCGGATCTGCCGCTCCGTCTCGCCGACGTACTTGTTCAGCAGCTCGGGGCCCTTGATGTTGAGGAAGAAGCTCTTGCCGGCGGCCTGGCCGGTCACCTCGGCGACCTTCTTGGCCAGCGAATTGGCCACGGCCTTGGCGATCAGGGTCTTACCGCATCCAGGAGGCCCGTACAGCAGGACGCCCTTCGGCGGCCGCAGTTCGTGCTCCTTGAACAGGTCCGGGTAGAGGTACGGGAGCTCGACGGCGTCCCGGATGGCCTCGATCTGGCCGCCGAGTCCACCGATCTGCTCGTAGCCGATGTCGGGGACCTCTTCGAGGACGAGCTCCTCGACCTCGCTCTTCGGGACGACCTCGTAGACGTATCCGGAGCGGGGCTCCAGGAGCAGGGCGTCGCCGGGGCGGATGGTGACGTCCAGCAGCGGCTCGGCGAGCCGCACCACCCGCTCCTCGTCGGTGTGCCCGAGCACCAGGGCCCGCTCGCCGTCCTCGAGGATCTCCTTCAGAGTCACGATGTCGCCGACGCTCTCGTACTCCATGGCCTCGACCACGTTGAGAGCTTCGTTGAGCATCACTTCCTGGCCGCGCCGGAGCTCCTCGAGCTCGACGCTGGGGCTGACGTTCACCCTGAGCTTGCGGCCGCCGGTGAAGATGTCGGCGGTGCCGTCCTCGTTCGCCTGCAGGAAGACCCGAAGCCGGCCGGCGGCTGCGCGAGCCGGTCGACCTCCTCCTTGAGAGCCACGATCTGGTCCCGGGCCTCACGGAGCGTGTTGGCGAGTCGCTCGTTCTGTGCGGACACGCCGGCCAGATTGGTCTGCAGCTCGACGATCCGCTCTTCGAGAATCCTCGTGTGACGCGGAGAGTCGGCGAGCTTGCGTCGCAGGACGGCGATCTCCTGCTCAAGGTAGGCGATCTGCCCGGCCGGGTCGTCGGACCCGCGTCCCGGGCGGATGCCGCGGTTCATGTCGTCGTCGTGGGCTGCCACGGTCCTCACCTCCTCCAAGGGGAGCTGGACGCTTCCAGACCCTACCTGGGCGGGTGTCGATTGAAACCCCTAGATCACAAAGACGGTCGGGGTGTGTCCGATCTTCACCCTTGCGCTCTCCCTCACGCCAGGGGAATACCCAGCGAACATGATTGGAACCCAGCCGGAGGTAGGGTCGAAGCGTTCAACACCCGTCAGAGCTGGCCGGATTCCCGACCCGGCTCGACGTATGAAACGGCAGGAGACATGAGCGTGCAGCAGGAGGCCGGGGTCGAGGGCGAGGCGCTGGAGGTCTGGATCGACCAGGACCTGTGTACCGGCGACGGCATCTGCGCCCAGTACGCGCCCGAGGTGTTCGAGCTGGACATCGACGGTCTGGCCTATGTGAAGAGCGCCGACGACGAGTTGCTCCAGGACAAGGGTGCGACAACGCCCGTACCGCTGCCGGTACTCACGGACGTGATCGACTCCGCGAAGGAGTGTCCGGGCGAGTGCATCCACGTGCGTCGCGTTTCGGACAGGGCCGAGGTCTGCGGACCGGACGCGGAGTGACCAGTTCTCCACACTCCGTCACTACTGTCTGATATCTCACACACCGGTGCCGCACGGGTCTCACACGCTGCGGGCGCCGGACGGCGTGGAGCGGATGAACGCGCCGTTCTGCCAACGCCATTTCACGTCGCTCTTCACGTCGGGGCAGCAACGCGGCACGTCGGCCGACGAGTAGCCGAGGAGCGTGGCCGTGACGGCGCCGTCCCGTACGGCGAAGTCGCTGACGTTGGTGCCCTGCTCGGGGTCGAGGAGGGTGGCCACCACGCGCGGCTTGCCGCCGTCGCCGTCCCGGGTGAGGACGTACACGCCGTCCGGCGGGGTGCCCATCGGGGAGTCGCAGTGGACCACGGCCACCGTCTCGGGCTTGCCGTCGCCGTCGAGGTCGCCGGATGCCTTCTTCTTCACCACGGCCCGCACCGGCCCGCACTCGATCGGGAACGTCACCCCGGCCGGGTCGGGTGCGGCGAGCTGCGCCGGAGCACTTCTGGTCTCGGGGCCGGCCGCCTGGGCCGCCGTGGCCGCGCCGGGCTGCAGGAAGGAGGAGAGGGCCACCACGCCGGCGACCGCGGTGGCGGTCGCGAGCCAGTGGATGGGGCGGGTGTGGGTGTGGGCGAGCTCCGGGACGGCGGAAGGCTGCACTAGGAGTGTCTCCTGAGGGCTGTGCCGGTGGTGGGGTGGCCAAGATGGTGCCACACGTCACACGGGGAGGGAACGGCGGGGTGTGTGCCTCCTGCGCCGGGGAAGTCAGAAGGGTTACGGTTCCTGCCGCTGTGTCAGCAGGCCCGTGCCGGCCCCGGCCACTCCTGTCTGTCGTCGCGCCGGGGAGGGCGGCCGCCGCGGGTTCGTGGCAGGTCAACGGCGCTGCGCGGTGGTTCACCCGGGGCGGTAACGGAAAGGCGCCGCGGCGGAGTTCCTGAGTGGGTCCGGGAACTCCGCCACGGCGCCTGTGCGTTGTGCTCGGTGACGGGCCGTCTCAGCGGCCGGTGCCGCCGTCGGCGTTGGGGCCGGCGTAGTCCTCGCCGTAGGCGCCCTTGGCGGGGCGGCGGCGTCGCATGGGCGGCTCGACGCCGTCGGCGAGGCGGCGGGCGGTGAGCAGGAAGCCGGTGTGGCCGATCATCCGGTGGTCCGGGCGGACGGCCAGGCCCTCGATGTGCCAGTTGCGGATCATCGTCTCCCAGGAGGTCGGCTCGTTGAAGCAGCCGATCTCGCGGATGGACTCGACGGTCCGGGCGAGCTGTGTGGTGGTCGCCACGTAGCAACACAGGATGCCGCCGGGGACCAGCGCCTTGGAGACGGCCTCCAGGCACTCCCAGGGGGCGAGCATGTCGAGGATGACGCGGTCCACGTCGGCGTCGGACAGATTGTCCTGGAGGTCGCCGACGGTGAGCTGCCAGGCGGGGTGCGGGCCGCCGAAATAGCGCTCCACGTTCGCCTGGGCGATCTCGGCGAAGTCCGCGCGGCGCTCGTAGCTGTGCAGCATGCCCTGGTCGCCGATGGCCCGCAGCAGGAAGCTGCTGAGCGAGCCGGAGCCGACGCCGGCCTCCACGACGCGGGCGCCGGGGAAGATGTCGGCGAAGGCGAGGATCTGCCCCGCGTCCTTGGGGTAGACGACGGCTGCCCCGCGGGCATGGACAGGACGTAGTCGGGGAGCAGGGGGCGCAGCGCGAGGTAGGCGACGTTTCCGGTGGTGCGGACAACGCTGCCCTCGGGAGCACCGATCAGTTCGTCGTGCGGGAAGGAACCCTTGTGGGTGTGGAAGTTCTTCCCGGCCTCGAGCGTGAACGTGTAGTGGCGGCCCTTGGGGTCGGTCAGCTGTACCTGGTCCCCGACCTTGAAGGGCCCGCGCCTGCGGGCGGCACCGGTCGGTTCGGACATGTGACCAGCCTACCGGTCCCCGGAGGGGGCTCCGACCACTTCAGCTGGGCCTCGCCATCGCCTTCACGAAGGCTCGCTCCACGTCGGCCGCGGAGAGTACGCCGTAGATCTCGCCCGTCTCCTCGACCACCAGGTACTCGGTGGCGGGGGTCGCCCGGAGGGCGTCGAGGAGTTCCTCGCCCGACAGCTCCGCGGAGACGCGCATGCCGTCGGTCAGTTCCTGGGCGAGGCCGCTGACGGCGACCCAGGGGCGGCGGTGTTCGGGTACGCCGACGATGGCGGCCTCGCGGACGAGGGAGACGGGGTTGCCGTTGGCGTCGACGACGACCAGGGCGCGGGCGCCGGCGGCGTTGGCGCGGCGCAGGGCCTCCGAGAGGGGGGTGTCGGTCTCGACGGGGACCGCGCGGCGGGTGAGCGCACGAGCGCGCAGTTCGGGAAGGTGCTCGCGCAGGCGGGCCATGCGCAGGCTGTTGCCGGCGCCGGTCCAGATGATCGCGGCGAGGATGGCGGCGAGCAGGGCGTCGAGGACGGTGTCCATGCCGACGTTGTCCACGGCGTCGGTGCCGAGGGCGCCGGACTGGGTGAGCAGGGGCAGGCCGATCAGCACGGAGACGGCGAGGGCGCGGCCGACCCAGGCGGCGGCGATGGTGCCGCTCATCGGCTTGCCGGTGATCTTCCAGACGACGGCACGGAGCATGCGGCCGCCGTCGAGGGGCAGGCCGGGCAGCAGGTTGAAGGCGGCCACGATGAGGTTGGAGATCATCAGGCCGGCGAGCAGGACGCCCGGGACGGTGCCGGGTTCCACGGTCTGCATGGCGGCGTAGAAGACACCGGCCAGGACGAGGGAGAGCAGCGGGCCGACGAAGGCGAGCACGAACTCCCGGCCGGGGGTCTCGGCCTCCTTCTCGATCTCGGAGACGCCGCCGAAGAACTGGAGCTGGATGCGGCGGACCGGGAGCTTGAAGCGGAGGGCGGCGACCGTGTGGGCCAGTTCGTGGACGAGGACGGAGGCGTAGAAGGCGATCGCGAAGAACAGGGAGACCAGGTAGCGGGCGCCACCGAGCTCGGGCAGCACGCGCTCCAGCTGCCCGCCGAACACCCAGGTGATCAGCGCGGCGACGAGGAACCAGCTGGGCGCGACGTACACGGGCACACCGAACGGCCGCCCCATCAGCAGCCCTCCTCGCGGCTCCGGGCGCTGAGGGGCGGGGCCCTTGCCGTCGACGGAGTGAGCGAGGGTGCGGTCGCCGGGGGCGGGGGCCGCGTGCCGGTCCTTCGCATCGGGCGCGGAGGCGGGGCCGCGTGCGGATGGTCCGCGTGGGTCTCGGCGGGCGTGGGGGCCTCGGGCCGATCGCTCGCGGCGGGCTCGGCGGGCGTGGAGGCCGATGGCCGACCCTTCACATCGGGCTCGGCGGACGAGGAAGCCGGGGCCCGATCGCTTGCAGCAGGCGTGGGGGCCGGGGGCCGATGGTTCGCGTCGGGTGCGGTCGGGGTGGAGGCCCGGTCGGGTGCTGACTCGGGGTTCGCGGTCGGAGTCGGAGCAGCGGGGCGCGCGGTGTCGGGGTCCGGGCCGGGAGTCGGCTCGGGGTGCTCGGGCTGGGGCACTGGCCGCTCCGGCCTGCCGGGGCGGTCGGGTCCGGCGGCGGGCCGCCCGTCGGGCGCCGCGTCGGCCCGCTCGGCCGCCGGGGTGCCGGCCCTGTCGGCCGCCGGGGTGCCGGCCCTGCCGGGGCCGTCGGCCACCGGACTGTCGGCCCTGCCGGGACTGTCGGCCCTGCCGGGACTGTCGGCCCTGCCGGGACTGTCGGCCGCCGGGGTGTCAGCCCTGCCGGGGCCGTCGGGCGCCGAGGTGGCGGCAGTGGCGGGTCCGCCGGGGCTGCCCACGCCGCTGGTGTTCTCGGCGGTCCCGGGCGGCGGTGGTGCCGGAGGGGTCGTCCCGGGGGTGTCGTCGTGCTGGTCCGAGGGGAACCGCCGCTCGTCCGTGGGCTGTTCGTCGGCGGGAGTCGGGTCGGTGGCCCGGGCCGGAGGCCCTGCGTGGCGCTCGGCCGACTCGTCGTTGCCGGACCGCGGCTGCCCGCGCCCGCCGCTCTCGTCCACCGGTGTCCCCTCGTTCGCAGCGTCTCCCGCTCCTGCCGGACGGGAGGTTCTCGAGTCGATGGTATGCGTCCGTCGAGGTGCGTTCCGCCCCGGCACCCCTGTGGTTGACTCCCTCCCGTCCCCCGCCCCCCCGGGGCGCGACCGCGGCTGGGTCACTGTCAGTGGCGGCCCGTATGGTCTGGAGCATGGAGACGAGCACCGAGGGCGCGGCGCAGCCCGACAGCAACCCGGCCGCGGCGGCGGATCCGCCGGTCCCGGCCGGGCCCGCGGAGGCGACCGTGGACGCGGCAGTGGACGCGGCCGTGAAGACGGCCATGGAGACGGCCACCGAGAGCGAGTCCACCGCCATACCGCCCGCCTCGCTGTCCCCCTCACGTGCCAGTGACTTCATGCAGTGCCCGCTGCTCTACCGCTTCCGGGTCATCGACCGGCTCCCGGAGAAGCCGAGCGAAGCGGCGACGAGGGGCACGCTGGTGCACGCGGTCCTGGAGCGCCTCTTCGACGCCCCGGCGGCGGAGCGCACGGCGCCCCGGGCGAAGTCGCTGATCCCGGGCCAGTGGGACCGGCTGCGCGAGACGCGGCCGGAGGTCGTGGAGCTGTTCGCCGACGGCCCCGAGGGCGAGCGGCTGGCGCGCTGGCTGGGCGAGGCGGAGCAACTCGTCGAGCGCTGGTTCACCCTGGAGGACCCCAGCCGGCTGGAGCCGGCCGAGCGGGAGCTGTTCGTCGAGGCGGAGCTGGAGTCCGGCCTGCGGCTGCGCGGGATCATCGACCGGGTCGACGTGGCGCCCACGGGTGAGGTCCGGATCGTCGACTACAAGACCGGGAAGGCACCCAGGCCCGAGTACTCCGAGGGTGCCCTGTTCCAGATGAAGTTCTACGCCCTCGTCGTGTGGCGGCTGAAGCACGTCGTGCCGCGGCGGCTCCAGCTGGTCTATCTCGGCAGCGGTGAGGTGCTGACGTACGACCCCGTCCTCGCCGACCTGGAGCGGGTCGAGCGCAAGCTGCTGGCGCTGTGGGAGGCGATCCGGCGGGCGACCGAGTCGGGGATCTGGCGGCCCCGCCCCACGAAGCTGTGCGGCTGGTGCGACCACCAGGCCCACTGCCCGGAGTTCGGCGGCACTCCCCCGCCGTATCCGTTGCCGGTGGCACCCCGCGAGGAACAGCCGCCGCCGGGGCGAGCGGCGGAGCACGCCGGTGAGGGCGGCTGAGTCCGGCGGCCCCCCGCAGGGCAGAATGGGGCCGGACTAGCGAAGGAGACTTACGTGGCCATCCGCGTCCTACTGGTCGACGACCAGCCCCTGCTCCGTACGGGCTTCCGGATGATCCTGGAGGCCGAGCAGGACATCGCGGTCGTCGGCGAGGCCGGAGACGGCCTCCAGGCGCTCGACCAGGTGCGGGCCCTGCAGCCCGACGTGGTCCTGATGGACATCCGCATGCCGCGGATGGACGGTGTGGAGGCGACCCGGCAGATCACCGGCCCCGGGCGGGACGGCCCGGCGAAGGTCCTGGTGCTGACCACCTTCGACCTCGACGAGTACGTGGTGGAGGCCCTGCGCGCCGGCGCCAGCGGCTTCCTGCTGAAGGACGCCCCGGCCAACGAGCTGGTGCAGGCGATCCGGGTCGTGGCCGCGGGCGAGGCGATGCTCGCGCCGAGCATCACGCGCCGGCTGCTCGACAAGTACGCCACGCATCTGCCGTCCGGTGACGAGCCGGTCCCGGACACGCTGCACACGCTCACCGACCGCGAGGTCGAGGTGCTGAAGCTGGTGGCGCGGGGGCTGTCCAACGCCGAGATCGCAGCCGACCTGTTCGTCAGCGAGACCACCGTCAAGACGCACGTCGGGCATGTGCTCACCAAGCTGGGCCTGCGTGACCGGGTGCAGGCGGCGGTGTACGCGTACGAGAGCGGTCTGGTGCGCCCCGGAGCGCAGTAGGCGGCGCACGTGCCCCCGTACGACGAGGCCGCCCCCTGCCGAGCGGAGGGCGGCCTCGTCACACGTTGGCGTCAGGCGTCCTTGCTCAGCTCCCAGAAGCGGAACACGGTCGACGCGTCGAGGCAGTACTCCAGGCCGTAGACGCCGTCGCGGACCACCGCGTACTGCTTGGCCTGCCACACCGGCAGGACGGGCAGCTCGTCGGCGACGATGTCCTGGAGCTCGCCGAACTCCTTGTCGGTGGAGGCGCGGTTGGTCAGGGCGGCGGTGCGCGGGATGAGCGTGCCCGTGATGGTGCCGTTGTCGTAGTTGTTGCTCAGCACGTTGCCCTTGCCGAAGAAGGGAGCCGTGAAGTTGTCGGCGTCCGGGTAGTCGGGCACCCAGCCCTTCACGTAGACGCCGTACTTGCCGGCGGCGATGTCCTTCTCGTACTGGCCGAAGGGGACGGACTTGACGTCGGCGTCGAACAGGCCGCTGGCGTTGAGCTGGGCGGCGATGGCGTTCAACTCCTGGTCCGTGGCCGGGCCGTAGCGGGACGGGGTCGACCAGAGGGTCAGCTTCACCTTGCCGTTGATGCCGTCGGCGCGCAGCGCGGCCTCCGCCTTGGACTTGGACGGGCGGGCGCCGTAGGTGTCGAAGAAGGCCGTGTTGTGACCCGCGATACCGGCCGGGATGATCGAGTACAGCGGGGTCGCGGTGCCCTGGTAGACGTCCCTGATGAGGGCCTCGCGGTCGAGCAGGTGGGCGATGGCCTTGCGCACGCCGAGCTTTCCGGCGACCGGGTCGTCCATGTTGAACACCAGGTGCTGGACCTCGGCGCTGCTGCCCTCGACTACCTCGGTGCCGGTGCCGTCGTCGGCCTTCTCCATGTCCGCGATGTCGCCGGCGGTGAGACCGCGGTAGGCGATGTCGACGTCCCCGTTCTGGATGGCCTGCTTCAGGGCGGTCTGGTCGCCGTCGAAGAACTTGAGCGTCACGCCGGTGTTGTTCACCTTGGCGGTGCCCTTGTAGTTCTCGTTGACGGAGAAGACGGCCTGGCCGTCGTCGAACGAGTCGAGCTTGTAGGGGCCGGATCCGACGGCCTGGCCGTCCTTGCGCAGCTTGCCCGCGTCGTACTCGTTGTGGTCGACGATGGAGCCGGCGCCGGAGGCGATCTTGCTCGGGAAGGTGGCGTCGGACGTGTTGAGGTGGAAGACGACCGTCTTCTCGTCCGGGGCCTCGACCTCGTCCAGCGTGGGGAACATGATCGCGGGCCCGTCGGGGTCGTTGATCTTCAGCATCCGGTCGAAGGAGAACTTGACGTCCTCGGAGGTGAGGGCGTCACCGTTGCTGAACTTGAGGCCGTCCTTCAGCGTGCACCGGTAGACCGAGGTCTGCGTGTCCGTGAAGGCGCAGCTCTCGGCGGCCTCCGGCTGGGGCTCCGTGGCGCCCTTGGGGAAGCTGAGCAGCGACTGGAAGACGTTGTTGAACAACAGCCAGGAGCCGGGGTCGTAGCCGGAGGCCGGGTCCGTGGCCAGGACGTCGTCGGACATCCCCACCACCACGTTGGAGCCGTCCCCCGAGGAGTCACCGGTCTCCGAGCCGCAGCCGGTCAGCAGGCCGGAGGCGAGCCCCGCCACGATGGGCAGGACCGGCCACTGGTTGCGTATGTTCACGTGTGTGCCTTGTCGTCGGTTCTCGAGAACACCCGGAGCATGTCCCTGGCTCCGGGGCACGGTCCCCCGGGGCCGCGGTCGGGGGCCCCGGGGTTCCTGTGGGTCCGTCAGCCACTCACGCCCCGGCCGAGCTCCCACAGCTGGAGAGTCGAGGCGGAGTTGAGCGCGTAGGCGGTACCCGTGATGTCGCCGCGCGCGGCGACGTACTGCTTGCCCTGCCACAGCGGCAGCACCGGCACATCCGCCGCGACGATGTCCTGAATGTCCGTCAGGCTGCCGGCGGCGGACAGCCGGTCCGCCTCACGGCGGGACTCCGGGATCAGGGTGCTCCGGATCCGGCTGTTGTCGTACGGCGAGCCAAGAGTGTTGTCCTTGTCGAGGAACGGCGCCAGGAAGTTGTCGGCGTCCGGGAAGTCGGGGAACCAGCCCATGCCGTAGACGTCGTACTCACCCTTCTTCTCGGCCGGGCGGAAGGTGTCCCACGGCGTGCCCTTGATGTCGACGTCGAACAGGCCGCTGGAGTTCAGCTGGTCGCGCAGGACCTCGAACTCCTCCTTGGTGGCGGGGCCGTAGTGGTCGGTCGTGTAGTGCAGGGTCAGCTTCACCGGGGTGGTGATGTTCGCCTGGTTCAGCAGGGCACGGGCCTTGGTGACGCTCGGGTCGCCGTACTTGTTGAAGAACGAGTTGGAGTGGCCGGTGACGCTGGCCGGGACCAGCGAGTACAGGGGCTCGGCCTGGGAGCCGTAGACCTTGGAGACCAGCTCGCTGCGGTTGACGACCTGGGCCATCGCCTGGCGCACGGCCTTGGACTTCACGGTCGGGGCGTCGGTGTTGAAGCCCAGGTAGCGGATCTCCAGGCCGGACATCTCGACGAGGTCGACGTCGGTGTCCGCGTCGCCCGACAGCTCGCGGATCTGCTTCGGGACATGGCGCGGGTCATCAGGTCGATGTCGCCCTTGTCCAGCGCCGCACCCATGGCGTCGGCGTCCTTGAAGGAGACCATGTCGACCTTGCCGTTGTTCACCTTCAGGCTCCCCTTGTAGTCGGGGTTCCGGGTGAACTCGGCCCTGACCAGCTGGTCGTTGTCGACTTCGCCCTTGAAGGTGTACGGGCCCGAGCCCTGGAGGTCGAAGCCGTCGCGCAGCTTGTCCTTCGGGTACTCGTCGGGGTCGACGATGCCGGCGACGGGCGTCGACAGCTTGTACGGGAAGGTGGCGTCGGCGGTCTTGAGGTGGAAGATGACGTCGCGGTCGCCCTGCGTCTCGACGGTGTCGATGGTGGACAGCAGCGCGAACACGCCGCTGTCGCCTTGAGCGAGAGGGCGCGGTCGATGGAGTACTTGACGTCGGCCGCGGTGACGGGGTCGCCGTTCGCGAACTTCAGACCGTCGCGCAGGGTGCAGGCGTAGCGCTCGTTGCCGGTGTCGGTGAATCCGCAGCGCTCGGCGGCCTCGGGTACCGGCTCGCCCTCGCCGCGCGGCTGGATCATCAGGGTCTGCACGGTCTGGCGCAGGATGTTCCAGGTGCCGACGTCGTAGGCGTACGCCGGGTCGAGGGGCGCGGGGGCGTCCTTCGAGGCGGTGAACCGGTCCGTGGTGCCGACGACGATCGCGTCGCCGTTGTCGCTCCCGCTGTCGGACCCGCCGCAGGCGGCGAGTACCGGCGCGAGCAGGCCGATGACGGCCGGCAGCACCAAAGTCTTGCGGTTCATGCTCGAGTTTCTCCAGAGCTGTCGACTCCGTGTACCCGGCATGCAGGGGTGGCGCAGCCGATCACGGGGGTGGGGCGATGTTCTCGCCACGAGATTAGTCCGCGCTTGCAGGAGGGTTCGCAGCCACCGGAGTTGAGCACCCATCACGCTGCGGAACCGGGCGTGGACACACCGAAAACCCGATGGCGGAAGCTTTGGTGCAGCGATCCACCAATCGGGACACAAGGGCACGCCGACGGCCCCCTGGAGGGGGCGCACAGCACACGCCGACCCCGTTGTCGACCCCGGCCTACGTGGGGAACGTCACACCGCTAAACGGGTTACGGAGTGCGGGAATTCAGTCACCGGACGGGTTCGAATTCGCTTCGGAATTACCGTCCTAACGTCACTGCACGCTGGGTGAACGCCTAGCGCATTTCCGTCATCAGACCGTGCAGAAATGTCAGGTCGACCTCTTCGAGGGAGTTGACGACCGTACGGCGGAGGGCCGGCGTGATGGGCGCCACCGAGGGCACGGCCACCACCCGGCAGCCCGCGGCCTCGGCCGCGGCGACGCCGGTCGCGGTGTCCTCGATGACGGCGCACCGGGCCGGCTCCGCGCCCAGTCCCGCGGCGGCGGCCAGGTACGGGTCGGGGTGGGGCTTGGTGCGTGGCACCTCGTCACCGGCCACGGTCAGGGCGAAGTGGTGCGCGCCCAGCGAGGCCAGCACCTTGTCGATGATGCGCCGGTGCGAGGCGGAGACCAGGGCGGTGGGGATCTCGTACTCGTACAGCTCGGCCAGCAGGCGGCCGGCGCCCGGCATCAGTGGCAGCGCGCGGTCGATGCGGTCCTCGAAGCCGTCGTTCAGGAGCACGGTGAGCTGGTCGAGGGGAATGTCGGCGCCGGTGGCCTCGATCAGGAACCCCGCGCTGCGGGTCATGGGGCCGCCGACCACGACATGGCGCCAGGACTCGTCGAGCGTGTGGCCGAGGGAGGCGAAGACCTCGACCTCGACGTCCCACCAGAAGCCCTCCGTGTCCACCAGGGTGCCGTCCATGTCGAGGAGCACGGCCTGCAGGGCCGACCCTTCGGCCGTACGAGTACCGAGCGCGGGGACCGTACTGGTCATCCACCTACCTCCTTGAGGGACGATCAGGCCGGTTCCCACATGGGGAACCGGCCTGCAGTGGACCGACCAGTCTACGACGTGTGCGAGCGAAGTGCCTCGTTTAGCGGCTGTGCCGCGGGGCACACCGTGGATACGCCGGGGGTCGCCGTGACGTGCACCGGAAGGGCCGCTCAGCGGGCGTTGAAGTACTTCGCCTCCGGGTGGTGGATCACGATGGCGTCCGTGGACTGCTCGGGGTGCAGCTGGAACTCCTCGGACAGGTGGACGCCGATGCGCTCCGGCTGGAGCAGGTCGGCGATCTTCGCGCGGTCCTCCAGGTTGGGGCAGGCGCCGTAGCCGAGGGAGAAGCGGGCACCCCGGTACTTCAGCTCGAACATGCCCTGCATCTCGTCCGGGTCCTCGCCCGCGAAGCCGAGTTCCGACCGCACGCGCGCGTGCCAGTACTCGGCGAGCGCCTCGGCCAACTGCACGGACAGCCCGTGCAGTTCGAGGTAGTCCCGGTAGGCGTTGGCCTCGAAGAGACGGGCGGTCTCCTCGCCGATGCGCGA
Organism: Streptomyces tuirus; assembly: GCA_018195615.1. Lineage (GTDB taxonomy): Bacteria > Actinomycetota > Actinomycetes > Streptomycetales > Streptomycetaceae > Streptomyces > Streptomyces tuirus_A. The sequence continues at coordinate 1,942,817 of JAGTPG010000002.1, forward strand.
GCCGACGGTGACGACCTGGAGGCCCACGACGTCCGTCTCGCCGGACTCCTCCGGGCGGAAGAAGTCGGCCAGGCACAGGCGGCGGCCCCGGCGCTGGCGCGGGAAGGTGAAGCGGGTGCGCTCGTTGCCCTGCTCGTCCAGGATGATCAGGTCGTCGTCCTTGGAGACGCACGGGAAGTAGCCGTAGACCACGGCCGCCTCCAGCAGGTTCTCCGTCTGGAGCTTGTCCAGCAGTCCGCGCAGCCGGGGCCGGCCCTCGGTCTCGACGAGCTCCTCGTACGACGGGCCCTCGCCGGTGCGGGCCTGCTTCAGACCCCACTGGCCCTTGAACAGGGCGCCCTCGTCGAGCCAGCTCGCGTACTCCTTGAGCTGGATGCCCTTGATCACGCGGGTGCCCTGGAAGGGCGGCTCGGGGAGCGGGTTGTCGGTGGCGACGTCGGAGCGGACGTGCCCCTCCTCGGGGCGCTCCTCCACGGCGGCCGGGGCGGTGGCCCGGACACGGCGCTGCTTCAGCTCGGGCAGCTTCGCCCCGGGGACGCCGCGCTTGACGCCGATCAGGGCGTCCATCAGGCGCAGGCCCTCGAAGGCGTCGCGGGCGTAGCGGACCTCGCCCTCGTAGATCTCGTGCAGGTCCTGCTCGACGTAGGCCCGGGTGAGGGCGGCGCCGCCGAGGATGACCGGGAAGTTCGCCGCCAGGCCGCGCTGGTTCAGCTCCTCCAGGTTCTCCTTCATGATCACGGTGGACTTGACCAGGAGACCGGACATGCCGATGACGTCGGCCCTGTGCTCCTCGGCGGCGTCCAGGATCGCGGAGACCGGCTGCTTGATGCCCAGGTTGACGACGTTGTAGCCGTTGTTGGACAGGATGATGTCGACGAGGTTCTTGCCGATGTCGTGCACGTCGCCGCGCACGGTCGCGAGCACGATGGTGCCCTTGCCGGCCTCGTCGGTCTTCTCCATGTGCGGTTCGAGGTGGGCGACCGCCGTCTTCATCACCTCGGCGGACTGCAGGACGAACGGCAGCTGCATCTGGCCGGAGCCGAACAGCTCACCGACGACCTTCATGCCGTCCAGCAGGGTCTCGTTGACGATGTCCAGAGCGGGCCGCTCCTGGAGGGCCTCGTCCAGGTCCGCCTCGAGTCCGTTGCGCTCGCCGTCGATGATGCGGCGCTTCAGGCGCTCGTCCAGCGGCAGGGCGGCCAGCTCCTCGGCCTTGCCGGCCTTGAGGGACTTGGCGGTGGCCCCTTCGAACAGCTGCATGAGCTTCTGCAGCGGGTCGTAGCCCTCGGCACGGCGGTCGTAGATGAGATCCAGGGCCGTCTGGACCTCCTCCTCGCTGAAACGGGCGATCGGGAGGATCTTCGACGCGTGCACGATCGCCGAGTCCAGGCCCGCCTTGACGCACTCGTCGAGGAAGACGGAGTTCAGCAGGATGCGGGCGGCCGGGTTGAGGCCGAAGGAGATGTTGGACAGGCCGAGCGTGGTCTGCACCTTCGGGTGGCGCCGCTTCAGCTCGCGGATGCCCTCGATGGTGGCGATGCCGTCCTTGCGGGACTCCTCCTGGCCGGTGCAGATGGTGAAGGTCAGGCAGTCGACGAGGATGTCCTCCTCGTGGATGCCCCAGTTGCCGGTCAGGTCGTCGATGAGCCGTTCGGCGATCTCGACCTTCTTCTCGGCGGTGCGGGCCTGGCCCTCCTCGTCGATGGTGAGCGCGATGAGGGCGGCGCCGTGCTCCCTGGCCAGCTGCGTGACGCGGGCGAAGCGGGACTCGGGGCCGTCGCCGTCCTCGTAGTTCACCGAGTTGATCACCGCGCGGCCGCCGAGCTTCTCCAGACCGGCCTGGATGACGTCGACCTCGGTGGAGTCCAGCACGATCGGCAGCGTGGAGGCGGTGGCGAAGCGGCCGGCCAGCTCCTCCATGTCGGCGACGCCGTCACGGCCGACGTAGTCCACGCACAGGTCGAGCATGTGCGCGCCCTCGCGGATCTGCTCGCGGGCCATCTCCACGCAGTCGTCCCAGCGGCCCTCCAGCATGGCCTCGCGGAACTTCTTCGAGCCGTTGGCGTTGGTGCGCTCGCCGATGGCCAGGTAGGAGGTGTCCTGCCGGAACGGCACGCTCTGGTAGAGCGAGGCGGCGCCCGGCTCGGGCTGCGGGCTGCGCTCGGCCGGGCTGACGTCGCGGACGCGCTCCACCAGCTGGCGCAGGTGCTCGGGGTGGTGCCGCAGCAGCCGCCGACCAGGGACAGGCCGTAGTCCTGGACGAAGTTCTGCTGGGCGTCGGCCAGGCCTTCCGGGTCCAGCGGGAAGTGGGCGCCGTCCTTGGTGAGGATCGGCAGACCGGCGTTCGGCATGCACAGCAGGGGGATGCGCGAGTGGCGCGTCAGATAGCGCAGGTGCTCGCTCATCTCGGCCGGACCGGTGGAGCAGTTCAGGCCGATCATGTCGATGCCGAGGGGCTCCAGAGCGGTCAGCGCCGCGCCGATCTCGGAGCCGAGCAGCATGGTGCCGGTGGTCTCGAAGGCCATCGAGCAGAGCAGCGGCACCTCGACGCCGGTGGCCTCCATGGCCCGGCGGGCGCCCAGGACGGACGCCTTCGTCTGGAGCAGGTCCTGGGTGGTCTCCACCAGCAGCGCGTCCGCGCCGCCCGCGAGCAGGCCCTCGGCGTTGGCCTGGTAGCCGTCGCGGATGGCGGTGTACGTGACGTGGCCGAGCGTGGGCAGCTTGGTGCCCGGGCCGACCGAGCCGAGGACCCAGCGCGATCGGCCGTCCTTCGCGGCGTACTCGTCGGCCACCTCACGGGCGATCCGCGCGCCCGCCTCGGACAGCTCGTGCACGCGGTCGGAGATCTCGTACTCCGCGGCGGCGGTGTGGTTGGCGCCGAAGGTGTTGGTCTCGACGCAGTCGACGCCCACCGCGAAGTACGCGTCATGGACGGATCGGACGATGTCCGGCCGGGTCACGTTCAGGATCTCGTTGCAGCCCTCGAGATTCTGGAAGTCCTCCAGTGTCGGGTCCTGCGCCTGGAGCATGGTGCCCATGGCCCCGTCGGCCACGACCACACGGCTGGCCAGGGCCTCTCGGAGGGCGGACACACGGGTCCGGCTGTCTGCGGAAGGGGTCGGCGGCAACGAGGCCATGTAAGGGCTCCCTCAAATGCGACGGCTGTCGGCTATGCGGCTTCCCGGACACCCCGAGGGCATCCCCGGGGAAGGGCGCACGGCGCCAGCCTAACCGGGAGTCGCCCGGGATGGGCAGGCCGTCCACGACGCGGACGCGGATGGCGGCGCGACGGCCGGTGTGCGACGTATGAGGCAGCTGCGAGGACGCTGACGCGCCACATGTCGCCCCTTTGCCGCAACAAATGGTGACCCGCCATTAGCGAGAGGTCGGCATCGACCGGTAGTGTTCGACATTGCCGAACAAGGGCTGCGGCTGCCGCTCGTCGGCGGTCGAAGGGGACGGAGGCAGTACGGCGATGGCACGGAACATCCAGTCGCTCGAACGGGCGGCCGCGATGCTGCGGCTGCTCGCGGGCGGCGAGCGGCGGCTCGGTCTGTCGGACATCGCCTCTTCGCTGGGCCTGGCCAAGGGCACCGCCCACGGCATACTGCGCACCCTCCAGCAGGAGGGCTTCGTGGAGCAGGACGACGCCTCCGGGCGCTACCAGTTGGGCGCCGAGCTGCTGCGCCTCGGCACCACCTACCTCGATGTGCACGAGCTGCGGGCGCGCGCCCTGGTGTGGACCGACGACCTGGCCCGCTCCAGCGGCGAGAGCGTCTACCTGGGCGTCCTGCACCAGCAGGGCGTACTGATCGTGCACCACGTCTTCCGGCCCGACGACAGCCGGCAGGTGCTGGAGATCGGGGCCATGCAGCCGCTGCACTCCACGGCGCTGGGCAAGGTGCTGTCCGCCTACGACCCCGTCGCGCACAGCGAGGCCCTGGAGTCCGACCGCAAGGCGTTCACCGACCGGACCGTGTGCGAGCCGGACGGCTTCGAGCACATCCTCGACCTCACGCGCGCCCGCGGATACGCGGCGGACGTCGAGGAGACCTGGGAGGGCGTCGCCTCCCTCGCCGCTCCCATCCACGACCGACGGCGGATGCCGGTCGGCTCGGTCGGCATCACCGGCGCCGTGGAGCGGCTGTGCCGGGACGGGGAACTACGGCCGGAGCTGATCGCGGCCGTGCGCGACTGCGCCCGCGCGGTGTCGCGGGACCTGGGCGCCGGGCGGTTCTGACGGCACACGTCGGCACATGCCGGGGACCGGGACGTCGTACGGCGTCCCGGTCCTCGGCATGTGCGGGTTCACCTGCGGCAAAGATCCTTGTGTCCGCGGCGATCAGTAACGATCAGATTTTCGAGTCCACAGCCCTTGACGTGCTCGTAACGCCGAAGCAAGACTCCCGTCCATCGGTCGACATTGTCGAACAGCTACCGGCAATACGCGCTAGAGTGTGACAACGCCAGGCCGGTATCGAACTTCCCTGGACGTAGGACAAAGGAGTCGCGGGTGTCCAGCTCCGACATCTTCATCGGCGAGACCATCGGTACCGCCATACTCATCCTCCTCGGCGGCGGCGTCTGCGCCGCCGTCACGCTGAAGGCCTCCAAGGCACGCAACGCCGGCTGGCTCGCCATCACCTTCGGGTGGGGCTTCGCGGTGCTCACGGCCGTCTACACGACGGCGCCGCTCTCCGGCGCCCATCTGAACCCGGCCGTGACACTGGCCATCGCCATCAAGGACGGCGACTGGAAGAACGTCCCGGTCTACTGGGCCGGACAGGTCCTGGGCGCCATGATCGGTGCCGCCCTGGTCTGGATCGCTTACTACGGTCAGTTCCACGCCCACCTCACCGACCGCGAGATCGTCGGCGGCCCGGGTGCGCAGGACACCGCGGCCAAGGCCGTCGAGGCCCAGGAGAAGGGCGCCGGCCCCGTGCTCGGCGTCTTCTCCACCGGCCCCGAGGTCCGGGTCGCCTGGCAGAACGTCGCCACGGAGATCATCGGCACCGTCGTGCTGGTCCTCGCCGTGCTCACCCAGGGCCTGAACGACAAGGGCAACGGCCTCGGCACCCTGGGCGCGCTGATCACCGCGCTCGTGGTGGTGTCCATCGGCCTGTCCCTCGGCGGCCCGACGGGCTACGCGATCAACCCGGCCCGTGACCTCGGTCCGCGTATCGTGCACGCCCTGCTGCCCCTGCCGAACAAGGGCGGCTCCGACTGGGGCTACGCCTGGGTCCCCGTGGTGGGTCCGCTGCTCGGCGGCGCCATCGCGGCGGGCATCTACAACGTCGCGTTCGCCTAGGAGCAATTCCCGCGCCCGTCGCGAAACTCTCAGCACGCGCCGTACGTAAAGCCCCATAAACACGGAATTTCCAGGAGCACACAGTGACCGACGCGCACACCGCCGGCCCCTTCATCGCCGCCATCGACCAGGGCACCACCTCCAGCCGCTGCATCGTCTTCGACCGGGACGGCCGGATCGTCTCCGTCGACCAGAAGGAGCACGAGCAGATCTTCCCGAAGCCGGGCTGGGTCGAGCACAACGCCACCGAGATCTGGACCAACGTCCAGGAGGTCGTCGCCGGAGCCATCGAGAAGGCCGGCATCACCCGTGACGACATCAAGGCCATCGGCATCACCAACCAGCGCGAGACGACCGTGCTGTGGGACAAGAACACCGGTGAGCCCGTCCACAACGCCATCGTCTGGCAGGACACCCGCACCGACGCCCTCTGCCGCGAGCTCGGCCGCAACGTCGGCCAGGACCGCTTCCGCCGTGAGACGGGTCTCCCCCTCGCCTCCTACTTCGCCGGCCCCAAGGCCCGCTGGCTGCTCGACAACGTCGACGGCCTGAAGGAGCGCGCCGAGGCGGGCGACATCCTCTTCGGCACCATGGACACCTGGGTCATCTGGAACCTGACCGGTGGTGTCGACGGCGGCAAGCACGTCACCGACGTCACCAACGCCTCCCGCACCATGCTCATGAACCTGCACACCATGGAGTGGGACGAGAAGATCTGCGAGTCGATCGGCGTCCCGCAGCAGGTCCTGCCCGAGATCCGCTCCTCCGCCGAGGTCTACGGCGAGATCAAGGGCGGCAAGCTGGGCGACCTGCTCGGCGGCATCCCGGTCGCCTCGGCGCTCGGCGACCAGCAGGCGGCCCTGTTCGGCCAGACCTGCTTCTCCGAGGGCGAGACCAAGTCGACCTACGGCACCGGCACCTTCATGGTGATGAACACCGGCGACAAGATCATCAACTCCTACAGCGGCCTGCTGACCACCGTCGGCTACAAGATCGGCGACCAGGACACGGTCTACGCCCTGGAGGGCTCGATCGCCGTCACCGGCTCGCTGGTGCAGTGGATGCGCGACCAGATGGGCCTGATCTCCACCGCCGCCGAGATCGAGACGCTCGCGCTGTCGGTGGAGGACAACGGCGGTGCCTACTTCGTGCCGGCCTTCTCCGGCCTGTTCGCCCCGTACTGGCGCTCCGACGCCCGCGGTGTGATCGCCGGTCTGACCCGGTACGTCACCAAGGCGCACCTGGCCCGTGCCGTCCTGGAGGCGACCGCCTGGCAGACCCGGGAGATCGCCGACGCCATGACGAAGGACTCCGGCGTCGAGCTGGCCGCCCTGAAGGTCGACGGCGGCATGACCTCCAACAACCTCCTGATGCAGACCCTCGCCGACTTCGTCGACGCCCCCGTGGTGCGCCCGATGGTCGCCGAGACCACCTGCCTCGGCGCCGCCTACGCCGCCGGCCTCGCCGTCGGCTTCTGGAACAGCACCGACGACCTGCGTGCCAACTGGCGCCGGGCCGCCGAGTGGACCCCCGCATGGACGCGGACACCCGCGCCCGTGAGTACAAGAACTGGCTCAAGGCCGTCGAGCGGACCATGGGCTGGCTCGAGGACGAGGAGTAAGAAACAGCATGACCAGTCAGTCCACCCTGCAGTCCGTGCCTGCCCTGGGGACGCACCCGGCCTCCGGCTCGAACCCGAGCCGAGCCGAGACCAGGGAGCAGCTCGCCAAGGCGTCGTACGACCTTCTCGTGATCGGCGGCGGCATCCTGGGCATCTCCACCGCCTGGCACGCCGCGCAGTCCGGCCTCAGGGTGGCTCTGGTCGACGCCGGTGACTTCGCCGGTGCCACCTCCTCCGCCTCCTCCAAGCTGCTCCACGGCGGCCTGCGCTACCTGCAGACCGGCGCGGTGAAGCTGGTGGCGGAGAACCACTTCGAGCGCCGTGCGGTCTCCCGCCAGGTGGCCCCCCACCTGGCGAACCCGCTCACCTTCTACCTCCCCGTCTACAAGGGCGGGCCGCACGGCGCGGCGAAGCTCGGGGCGGGCGTCTTCGCCTACTCCGCGCTCTCCGCCTTCGGTGACGGCGTCGGGCACCTGCTCTCGCCGGCCAAGGCCGCGCAGGACGTACCAGAGCTGCGCACCGAGAACCTCAAGGCCGTGGCCGTGTACGGCGACGACCAGATGAACGACGCGCGCATGGCGCTGATGACGGTCCGCGCGGCCGCCGAGGCGGGCGCGGTGGTCCTCAACCACACCGAGGTGACCGGCCTGCGCTTCACCCAGGGCCGGGTCACGGGCGCCGAACTGAAGGACCGCCTCTCCGGCGACGAGTTCGGCGTGAACGCCCGGCTGGTGCTCAACGCGACCGGCCCCTGGGTCGACCACCTGCGCCGCATGGAGGACCCGAAGGCTGCGCCGTCCATCCGCCTGTCCAAGGGCGCGCACCTGGTCCTGAAGCGCACCTCCCCCTGGAAGGCGGCGCTCGCCACGCCCATCGACAAGTACCGCATCACGTTCGCCCTCCCTGGGAGGACATGCTGCTGCTCGGCACCACCGACGAGGAGTTCGAAGGCGACCCGGCGGACGTCGCGGTCACCGAGCAGGACATATCCCAGATCCTCGACGAGGCCGCCTTCTCGGTCCGCGACCAGCAGCTCAGCCGCGACCTGATCACCTACTCCTTCGCGGGCCTGCGGGTACTGCCGGGCGGCCCCGGCGACACCGCCAAGGCCAAGCGCGAGACGGTCGTGACCGAGGGCAAGGGCGGCATGCTGTCCGTCGCGGGCGGCAAGTGGACCACCTTCCGCCACATCGGCCGCACGGTCATGCAGAAGCTGGAGGCGCTGCCGGGCCATCCGCTGGGCGACGACTTCGAGCCGATCAGCTCGCTGCCGAAGAAGCTGCCGCTGCCCGGCATCGCCAACCCGCGCGCGGTCGCCCACCGGCTGCTGACCGACCGCCCGGCGCCCGGCCCGCGTATGGCGGCCGACACGGCCAGGCACCTGGCCACGCACTACGGCTCGCTGGCCTTCGACATCGCCAGGCTGGCCAACGAGAGCCCGGAGCTCGCCGAGCGCGTCCACCCGGACGCCCCGGAGATCTGGGCGCAGGTCGTCTGGGCCCGGGACCACGAGTGGGCCGAGACGCAGGACGACGTGCTGCGCCGCCGTACGACGCTGACGATCCGGGGCCTCGCGACGGACGATGTCCGCGCCAAGGTCCAGGACCTGCTCGACAAGAAGTAGGGCGGTACGCGCCATCGCGGCCACAGGGGCGGCTCCACGCCGACGGAGCCGCCCCTTCCGCGTACCCGACCCCGCATAATGACCTGATACGTCGGAGGTCTTGAGCGACAGGGAGGCCGCCATGGCAGTCACCGACGAGGCGATCGAGAAGATCAAGGGCATGATCGTCTCCGGCGCCCTGCGGCCGGGCGACCGGCTGCCCAAGGAGAGCGAACTGGCCGCCGACCTCGGCCTGTCCCGCAACTCCCTGCGGGAGGCCGTACGCGCGCTGTCCCTCATCCGGATCCTGGACGTCCGGCAGGGCGACGGGACGTACGTCACCAGCCTCGACCCGCAACTGCTGCTGGAGGCGCTGAGCTTCGTCGTGGACTTCCACCGCGACGACACGGTCCTGGAGTTCCTGGCGGTACGCCGCATCCTGGAGCCGGCCGCGACGGCCATGGCGGCGCTGCGGATCAGCGAACAGCAACTGGACGCGCTCACGGCCCAGCTGGACAAGCTCGGCGACGCCCCGTCGGTCGAGGACCTGGTCGCCTGCGACCTGGAGTTCCACCGGGGCATCGTGCAGAGCTCGGGCAACTCCGTGCTGTGCTCGCTGCTCGACGGTCTGTCCGGCCCCACCACCCGGGCCCGGATCTGGCGCGGCCTCACCCAGGAGGACGCCGTCGCGCGCACGCTGCGCGAGCACCGGGCGATCCTCGGCGCCCTGCGCGACCGGGACGCCGAGGCGGCGCGCTCGTGGTCGACGGTGCACATCGCGAGCGTCGAGCAGTGGCTGCGCTCCACGCTGTGACCAGTGCCTTACTCACTGCTCGGATGAATCCGGGGTGTTCAGGGGTGGTTCGCGGGGCAGTGATGGGGTCACTCCCCTGCGAGGGGGCTGCGGGCGCCCCCTTGGCACGCCGTAAGGTTGGGGGGTACGCGAGGGTACGTCGGAAGGAGGCGCTGGGTGATCGAGCTCGAGGGGGTTCCCGAGCTGATCGACCCGGTCATGGTGGCCGCGTTCGAGGGCTGGAACGATGCCGGCGACGCCGCCTCCACCGCGGTCGCGCATCTGGACAGGGAGTGGAAGGGCGAGGTGTTCGCGGCGCTGGACGCCGAGGACTACTACGACTTCCAGGTGAACCGCCCCACGGTGTTCATGGAAGCGGGCGTCCGCAAGATCACGTGGCCGACGACAAGGTTGTCGGTGGTCCGGGTCGGGGCGAGAAGCCACGCGATCTGGTCCTCGTCCGGGGTATCGAACCGTCCATGCGATGGCGTTCGTTCTGCAACGAACTGCTGGGCTTCGCCCACGAGCTGGGCGTGGAGCTGGTGGTCGTCCTGGGCGCCCTGCTCGGCGACACCCCGCACACCCGTCCGGTTCCGATCAGCGGGACGACGTCCGACCCGGACCTGGCCCGCCGCATGGACCTGGAGGAGACCAAGTACGAGGGCCCCACGGGCATCGTCGGCGTCCTCCAGGAGGCGTGCACGCACGCGGGCGTGCCGGCCGTCTCGCTGTGGGCGGCGGTGCCGCACTACGTGTCCCAGCCGCCGAACCCGAAGGCCACGCTGGCCCTCCTGAACCGGCTGGAGGACCTGATCGACGTGCGCATCCCGCTGGGCGAACTGCCCGAGGACGCGCGGGCCTGGCAGGTCGGCGTGGACCAGCTGGCCGCCGAGGACAGCGAGGTCGCCGAGTACGTCCAGTCGCTGGAGGAGGCCCGGGACACCGCCGAGCTGCCGGAGGCGTCGGGCGAGGCGATCGCCCGCGAGTTCGAGCGCTACCTGCGGCGCCGGGACGGCGGCGGGCCGCCCGCGACCGGCGGGCACGCCACGGCGGACGGCAGCGACAGCACGTCGTACCTGCGGGACAACCCCAGCGGCCGTACGCGACCGCCCAAGCCGCCGAAGCCGAGCGGCACGGACGACGAGGAGTCGTCGGAGGACTGAGTCGCGAGACTGAGTCGCTGGACCGAGTGGCGGGACTCAGTCGGGACTGAGTCGCAGGCCGGAGGCGCGCCCTCGTCCGTCGAGGGGCGCCCAGGCCGTCACGGCGTACGGCCACCAGCGGACGTGGGCCGGGCCGGGAGACCAGCCCGCCGGCCCCGTCGGCCGCTGCGGCGCACATGCCCGTCGGCGAGCAGGCGCGGGGCGACGCGGATGCGGCCGGAGCCCGCGCGGCCACGCGCAACCGCCGCACCACCCACACGCCAGAGGGGCGTCCCCACCGGGAGACGCCCCTCCCATCCGTTCTCGACTACAGCGCCACGCCGAGCAGCGCGTCCACCGCGCGGGAGACCACCCCGGGCGCGCCCGTGTCCGTGCCGCCGGTCTCCTCCTGGAGTGCGGCCCAGCGGTCGACCGCGGCGAGCGCGGCCGGGGCGTCCAGGTCGTTCGCGAGGGCCTCGCGGATCTCCTCCACGAGCGCCTCCGCCGGTGGCCCGTCGGGGCGGGACACGGCGGCCCGCCAGCGGCCGAGCCGCGCGACGGCGTCCGGGAGGACCTGGTCGGTCCACTCCCAGTCGGCGCGGTAGTGGTGGGCGAGCAGCGCGAGCCGGATGGCGACCGGGTCGACGCCGTCGCGCCGGAGCTTGGAGACGAAGACCAGGTTGCCCTTGGACTTGGACATCTTCTCGCCGTCGAGGGCGACCATGCCGGCGTGTACGTACGCCTTGGCCATGGGGAACTCGCCGGTGAGGGCCTGGGCGTGCGAGGCGCCCATCTCGTGGTGCGGGAAGGCGAGGTCGGAGCCGCCGCCCTGGATGTCGAAGCCCATGCCGAGGTGGTCGAGGGCGATGGCCACGCACTCGATGTGCCAGCCGGGCCGTCCGCGCCCGAGCGAACCGCCGTCCCAGCTGGGCTCGCCCTCGCGGGCCGCCATCCACAGCATCGGGTCGAGCGGGTTCTTCTTGCCCGGCCGGTCCGGGTCGCCGCCGCGCTCGGCGGACAGCAGCCGCATCGCGGCGGCGTCGAGGTTCGAGACCTTGCCGAAGTGCGGGTCGGACTCCACGGAGAAGTAGACGTCGCCTTCGAGTTCGTACGCCGCGCCGATGTCCCGGAGCCGCTCGACGAGCGGGACGATCCCGGGTATGGCCTCGACGGCGCCTATGTACTGCCGCGGCGGCAGCATCCTGAGCGCCGTCATGTCCTCACGGAAGAGGGCCGTCTCCTGCTCGGCGAGCGCGGCCCAGTCGAGACCGTCGCGCTGGGCCCGCTCCAGGAGCGGATCGTCGACGTCGGTGACGTTCTGGACGTAGTGAACCTGCCGCTTGGTGTCGAGCCACACGCGCTGCACGAGGTCGAACGCGTTGTAGGTCGCCGCGTGTCCCATGTGGGTGGCGTCGTACGGGGTGATGCCGCAGACGTAGATACGGGCGACGGGACCGGGGTCGAGGGTGACGAGGCCGCCGGTCGCGGTGTCGTGGATCCTCAGGTCGCGGCCCTGACCAGGCAGGGCGGGGACCTCGGAAGCGGGCCAGGCATGCATGCCTTGAGCCTAACCGGACTGAAGTTCCATATACGAATGGGAGCGGGCCGGACGGCCGAGAAGGCGCTCTTGCGATGAAGCGGCGGCTGTGCTGCTACACGGGTGGCCAGGGAATCGCCGGCCATTCCCCGCTCGGCTCCGGATGCTTCCCCGAGGCGAGCAGCGCGCCGACCCGGGCGCGCGTGGCGTCGATCTCGGCGGCGGTGATCAGCGGTTCGAGCCGCGCGGCGAGGGCCCCGCCCTCGGCCAGGTCCCTCCTGAGGCCTTCGAGGGCGTCGACCGCCTCCTGGGTGAGGGGCTCCCCCGCCCACCCCCACAGCAGCGTCCGCAACTTGTTCTCGACGTTGAACGTGACCCCGTGGTCGATCCCGTACAGCCGCCCCTCGCCGGTGGGCAGCAGGTGCCCGCCCTTGCGGTCGGCGTTGTTGAGTACGGCGTCGAGCACCGCGAGCCGCCGCAGCCGCTCGTCGTCGGCGTGCACGAGCAGCGCGGTGCGTCCGTCGCCGACCTCGGCGAAACCGATCGCCTTCCAGCCCGGCTCCGGCTCCTCGCCGTCGACCAGGGCGAGCAGGTCCGCCTCGGGCGCCACCTCGACCCACAGCTGGCACATGCCCTCGCCGTACGGCCCGTCACGGAGCACGGTGGGCGGTACGAGCCCCCAGCCGGTGGCCTCGGAGACCTCGTACGCGGCGACCTCGCGCTGGGCGAGCGTCCCGTCGGGGAAGTCCCACAGGGGCCGCTCCCCGGCGATCGGCTTGTAGACGCAGGCCGCGTCCCGGCCGTCGTACGACACCGTGCAGTAGAGGGCCGCGTTGGACGCCTCACGGATGCGGCCGCGCACGGTGAGTTCGCCCCGGGCGAGCAGCTCCGCGGTGTCCGAGGGAGGTGTCACGCTCCGCGGCGGTATCCGTTCTGGCGCGGACATACGTGTCCTTCCGGGTCGAGCGGGAGGCTGCACAGCGGGCACGGCGGCCGCCCGGCGTTGACGACGTCGAGGGCGCGCTTGGCGAAGGCCCTGGCCTGCGCGCCGGTGAGCCGGACCCGCAGCATCGGGGGACCGTTCTCCTCGTCCTGGAGCAGCCGTTCCTCGGCCTCGGCGAGGTCCTCCTCGGACTCGGCGTCGAGCTCGACGAGCGCCTGCGCCTCGACGATCATGAGCTCCTCGTCGCCGTCCCAGGCGAGAGCCATGGTGCCGACCCGGAACTCCTCCTCGATGGGGGTGTCCAGCGGGGCGGTGTCGGTGATCTCCGACGGTGCGACGGCGGGGACGGATGCGCTGCCTCCGCTACGGCGTACGACCTCGTCGAGCAGTTCGTCCATGCGTTCGGCGAGCGCTGCGACCTGGGTCTTCTCCAGGGCCACGCTGGTCACCCGGGTGCCGGCTGAGGCCTGGAGGAAGAACGAACGACGCCCGGGCAGTCCGACCGTACCGGCCACGAAACGCTCCGGATGGTCGTAGAGGAACACCTGACGGGACACGTCCTGTCTCCATTGGAATCGTGGGAACCGTGTGACCACGGCACTGCTGCGACCGCTTCACCCTACTGCGGCCGACGATCACGGTGCGCCCGCACCACCCCCGACTTGGGCCTCGTCGCCCGGCGGTTCCTCGCGCGGCACGAGCGACGTGAAGTTCCCGGTGTCGCCGAGGCGGACGAGAAACGGTCGCAGTCGTGTGTAGCGGATCGCGGTGATGGAACACGGTTCAACAGAAATCCGCTGGAAGAGGTCCAGATGAAGTCCGAGTGCCTCCGCGACAAGAGACTTGATGATGTCGCCGTGCGAGCACATGAGGTAGACGGCGTCGGCGCCGTGGTCGCGCTCCACGCGCGCGTTCCACTCGCGCACGGCCTCGGCGGCGCGCGTCTGCATGGCCCGCATGGACTCCCCGCCGGGGAACGCCGCCGCGGACGGATGCGCCTGCACGACCTCCATCAGCGGCTCGTCCTTGAGCTCGTCGAGCTTGCGCCCGGACCAGTCGCCGTAGTCGCACTCGCCGATGCGCTCTTCGATGCGGGGGGTGAGTTCCGGCCGGGCGTCCAGAAGCGGCCGGATCGTCTCCTGACAGCGCTGGAGCGGGCTGGTGACGATCTCGGCGAGGGGCAGTTCGGCCAGGCGCCCGGGCAGCGCGGCGGCCTGCTCGGCGCCGCGTCCGTCGAGGGCGACACCGGGCGTCCAGCCGGCGAGCAGTCCCTCGGTGTTGGCGGTGGAACGTCCGTGCCGGACCAGGATCAACGTGGGCATGCGGTCCAGCGTAGGCGCACGCGCGCGTGCGGTGTCGTTCGAGTGACGGGAGACTCGCTTCGTGATCGTCGACTGTGCCATCTACCGCGACGGACACCGGTCGGAAGGGCCTGAGGACTTCTCCGACGCCCTGGGGGAGGCCCGGGCGGCGGGCGGTTTCGTGTGGATCGGGCTGCATGAGCCGACGGAACGCGAATTCGACCATGTCACCCAGGAGTTCGGGCTGCATCCGCTGGCCGTGGAGGACGCCCTCAAGGCCCACCAGCGACCCAAGCTGGAGGTGTACGACGACTCGCTCTTCGTGGTGCTCAAGCCGGTGGCGTACGAGCCGCACAGCGACACCGTCTCCTCCGGCGAGCTCATGATCTTCCTGGGCGACTCGTTCGTGGTGACCGTCCGGCACGGCGAGGGCGCCCCGCTCAAGGCCGTACGGCACCGGCTCGAGCAGGAGCCGGAACTGCTCGGCAAAGGGCCCACCGCCGTGCTGTACGCGGTCGCCGACGCCGCCGTCGACCACTACCTGGACGTGGCGACCGAGTTGCAGACCGACCTGGAGGAACTGGAGGCGGAGGTCTTCTCACCGGACAGCGGCGGATCACGGAACACCGCGTCCCGGATCTACACGTTCAAACGGCAGGTCCTGGAGTTCCGCCGGGCGACCGGGCCGTTGGCCCTGCCGATGAGCCGGCTGGCGGGCACGGCACCGTACGGCGTGACGGTGCCGTTCGTGGACGACCGGGCCCGGCCCTTCTTCCGGGATGTCAGCGACCACCTCACCCGCGTGAACGAGTCCGTGGAGAACCTGGACCGGCTGGTGTCCGACATCCTCTCGGCGCATCTGGCGCAGATGAGCGTCCGGCAGAACGACGACATGCGGAAGATCTCCGCGTGGGCGGCCATGGCCGCGATCCCCACGATGCTCGCGGGATCTACGGCATGAACTTCGAGCACATGCCCGAGCTGGGCTGGGTGTGGTCCTATCCGGCGCTGATCGCGTTGATGGCCGTACTGGAGGTTCTGGTGTTCCGGCTGTTCAAGCGCCGGGGGTGGTTGTAGCGCGGGACGCCTAGGCGAACTCGGGTTCCGGGGAGGCCGGGCCGCCGAGGGCGTTGCGGCGCTCGGGCGTCCGAAGCGACACCATCCGGCGCCAGCCGCCCAGCCGTTCGTAGGCGTACATCGCGTGGATGCCCGCCGCGAGCACCGCCGACCTGGTCCTGGACCAGCCGAGGATGCGGCCCATGTGCGCCATCACCGCGAGGCTGACGTCCCGGTAGATCCGGATCTCGGCCAGCGCGCACTCGCGCAGGGTCCGCTGGATGGCCCGGCCGTGGCCCGCGTACGCGAAGCGCAGCAGTTCCTCGTGGCAGTAAGCGAGGTGGTTGTCCTCGTCGTTGGAGATCTGCTTGACCGCGCGGCCGATGTCGGGGTGGTCCGCGAAGTGCTTGCGGAGCAGTTCCATCTGCTCCGAGGCGCGCTGTTCGGTGACCCTGCTGTGCGAGAGGTACGTGACGATGTCCTGGACCGTGAGCCGCTCGTCGCGCTTCAGCTGCTCGTGCGCGAGGCCGATGCCGTGCCTCTCCAACAGCATGGTGTAGTCGGTCTCCGGCGGCACGGGGACCGGCTCCAGGCCTCGCTTCTTCATCAGGGCGTTGAAGATCCGGCCGTGCTTGTCCTCGTCGGCGCCGTGCCGGGTGATCTTGGGGGCGAGTTCGCGTTCGCTCTCGGGACGAGCGCGGCGATCCGGGCGTTCTCCCAGCCGCCCTGGGACTCGCCGCTCGCGGCGATGGAGCAGAACAGGGCGAAGGACTCGTCGTTGGCGAGGATCTCCTGGAACAGACTCTTGGCCGAAAGCATCGTGAGCACCTCTCCCGCGCACGTGCGCGTACTGCAGGATTCCGCAGGTTTCCGCAAAGAACGAGTCAAGTGCGGGGCGGTCGGTGCTGCAACAGGTGTGCCGGACAACTCCGCCGAATGGAGGACGTGGAGGCGACTGTGCCGGGCGCACGGAGGTCGGTACGGCGTAACCGCCTCAGGCCCGTCGCGTTGTTCCGCGTGACGGCCGTGGCGGGGAAGACCCCGAGCCCCCACCACGGCCGCGGGAACCTACGCGAGCCCGGCGCGTTCCAGGGCCTCGACGCCGGCCCGCAGGGACGCGAGCCGCTCGTCCAGGGTGAATCCGGCCGGAGCCAGGCTGAGGGTGGTGACCCCGGCGGCGGCGTAGGCCTTCATCCGGTCGGCGATCCGGTCGACGGAGCCCAGCAGAGTCGTGCTGTCGATGAGGTCCTGCGGGACCGCGGCGGCGGCGCCCTGCTTGTCCCCGGACAGGTACTTCCGCTGGATCTCGGCGGCCTCCTTCTCGTACCCCATGCGCTGCGCGAGCTGGTTGTAGAAGTTCTGCTTGGCGCTGCCCATGCCGCCGACGTACAGCGCGGTGTAGGGACGGAAGGTGTCGGCGAGCGACGCCACGTCCTTGTCGTCGCCGACGGCGAGAGGCAGGGTCGGGCAGACGTCGAACCCGTCGAGGGTCTTGCCCGCCTTCTCGCGCCCGGCGCGCAGATACTTGATCGCGGTGTCCTCGAGGTGGTCGGCGGAGGGGAAGATGAGGAGCGCGCCGTCGGCGATCTCCCCGGTCTGCTCGAGGTTCTTCGGGCCGATCGCGGCGATGTACAGCGGGATGTGCTCGCGCTGCGGGTGCACGGTCAGCTTGATGGGCTTGCCCGGGCCGCCGGGGAGGGGGAGGGTCCAGTGCTCGCCCTCGTAGCTGAGTCGCTCGCGGGTCATGGCCCTGCGGACGATCTCGACGTACTCGCGGGTGCGGGCGAGGGGCTTGTCGAACTTGACGCCGTACCAGCCCTCGGAGACCTGCGGGCCGGAGACGCCGAGGCCGAGCCGGAAGCGGCCGCCGGAGAGGGAGTCGAGCGTCGCCGCGGTCATCGCGGTCATGGCGGGCTGGCGGGCCGGGATCTGGAAGATGGCGGAGCCGACGTCGATCCGTTCCGTCTGGGCGGCGACCCAGGTCAGCACGGTGGCGGCGTCGGAGCCGTAGGCCTCGGCGGCCCAGCAGACGGCATATCCGAGCCGGTCGGCCTCCTGGGCGACGGCCAGATTGTCCGCGTCCATTCCGGCACCCCAGTAGCCGAGGTTGATACCGAGCTGCATGCCGCATCCCCTTACCCATCAGTAACGTGCCTTGTGCCCAGACCATAGCGCGGGGTGGCGCCTGCGGCACGAGGCGGGTCGGCGGGGTGCTGTCGCCCAGCTGCGGGCAGTCGTGCCGCTGAGGCGAGGGCCCGGCCCAGGCACCCACGCCGAGCGCCTGGAAAACCATCGTCCACAGCCCCCCACACGAAAGGCTCTGGCCAGTAATCTCGGCGTTCATGGAGCAGAGGCATCTCGGCCGCACCGGCCTGCGTGTGTCCCGGATCGGGCTCGGCACCCTGACCTGGGGACGGGACACCGACGAGCACGACGCCGCGGACCTGATGAAGACGTTCTGGGAAGCGGGCGGGACCCTCGTCGACACCGCGGACGTGTACGGCGACGGAGAGGCCGAGTACCTGATCGGCAAGCTCGTCGACGGCCTGGTGCCCCGCCGGGACCTGGTCATCTCGACCAAGGCCGGCAGCGTGCCGGACCCGGACCGCCGCTTCGACGCCTCCCGCGGACATCTGCTCTCCGCCCTGGACGCCTCGCTCTCCCGGCTCGGCACCGACTACGTCGACCTCTGGCACGTCCACGCCTTCGACCCGGACACCCCGCTGGAGGAGACCCTCCAGGCCCTCGACCTCGCGGTCGCCAGCGGCCGCGCCCGCTACGCCGCCGTCTCCAACTTCTGCGGCTGGCAACTGGCCAAGGCCGCGACCTGGCAGCTGGCGGCCCCCGGCACCCGGACCCGGCTGGCCGGGACGCAGCTGGAGTACTCGCTGCTCCAGCGCGGCGTCGAGCGGGAGGTGCTGCCGGCCGCGCTGGACCTCGGCATCGGGCTGCTGCCGTCCTCGCCGCTCGGGCGCGGCGTGCTGACGGGCAAGTACCGGGGCGACTCGACGCCTCCGGACTCGCGCGGTGCCTCCGAGCACCTCGCGCCGTTCGTCGCGCCGTACCTCGACGACACGGCGAGCCGCATCGTGGACGCCGTGACCACCGCGGCCGACGGTCTCGCGGTGACACCGCTCCAGGTGGCCCTGGCCTGGGTCCGCGACCGGCCGGGTGTGGCCGCGCCCATCGTCGGCGCGCGCAACGCGCAGCAGCTCACGGCGGCATTGTCAGTGGAGACCCTTAGTCTTCCTGACGAGATCTGCCGGGCGCTCGACGACGTGTCGGCGCCTGTGCACCGCTATCCCGATCACGACTGGAGCACGCTGTGAGCACGGAGCCGGAGACCACGGGGGACGCCGAGCCGGGGACGCCGACCGGTGGTGCGCAGACCGAGGGCACCGAGGGGGAGGCGGCCGATGCCGGTCAGGTGTCCGAGGCCGAGGCCGAGCTGCGCGCCCAGCGGGCCGAGCGGGAGCGCATCGAACAGCGGAAGGCCGAGCGGAGCGCGCCGATCGCGGCCGGCGGCAAGCTGAGCGGCAAGGCCGCAGACCTGCTCGCGGCGGTACGGGCCGTGGAGAGCGGCGAGAAGCCGGCGGCCACGGTGTTCGCGGAGCCCGAGCCCGCTCCTCGGCGCTCCGCGCCGGAGCCGGCGCGACGGCCGCAGCCGGTGGCGGCCGAGGCCGTCGCCGCGTCGACGGCGCCCGCGCCGGAGGCCGTGCGGGCCGTGCGGGAGGTGCTCGGCGAGGGCGGCGCCCCGGAGGCGCTCGCGCCACAGGTGGCCGCGGCCCTCGGCGAGGGTGCGGAGGAACAGCTGCGTGCGGACCCCTGGCAGTTGCTGCGGATCGCCGGCGTGCGGCCCGAGCAGGCCGACGGGTTCGCGCGGGCCCTGCTCGGCGCCGAGTGCCGCCCGGACGACGAGCGGCGGGGCCGGGCCGTCACCGTCTGGCTCCTGGAGCAGGCCGCGCTGGCCGGGCACACCGCCCTCGAGATGCCGGTGCTGTTGACGGCCCTGGCCCAGCGGGACGTGCCGGACCCCGACCGTGCCGTGCAGGACACGATCGCGGAGGGCGAGGCGCTGGTCTTCCAGGACGCCCTGGAGGAGACCGGTGCGGCGCCGGCCGAGGCCGGGGAGGAAGGCGCGGAGGACGAGGAGCGCCCGGTCCGTGTCCTGGTCGGGCTGGAGCGGTACGCGCTCGCCGAGGAGAGCCTCGCCGACGGTCTGGCCCGGCTGGTCAACTCGGCCCCCAAGCAGGACGGTTCGGCCGAGGAGTGGGAGCGGGCCGCCGCCTCGGCCCAGGGGTCGGCGGGTGAGCTGCTCCGCACGGTCGCCACCCATGGCCTGGTGCTGCACACCGGTGGCGAGGCGTCCCTGGCCGAGCCGGCGGCGCTGCTGCGCGCCGCGCGCTCCCTCGGGCTGCGCGCCTGGGCGGCCACCCACGGCCCGATCGGCCGCAACCGCTTCGCGGCCCTGGCCGCCGACGCCCCGTCCCCGACCGCCGACTCCCCCGTCGCCACCGTCGCCGGGCTGCTCTCCGGCCTCGAAGGTCCCGGGCGGGATGCCGACGGAGCGCTGGATCTCGATCTGCTCGTCGTGCTCGACGCACCGCAGTTGGACGTCGAGACCGCGGCTCTGCTGACGGAGTCGCTGCCGGACGGGGCGAGGCTGGTGCTGGCCGGGGATCCGGGGGCGCTGTGGTCCGTGGGTCCGGGGCGGGTGTTCGCGGATCTGCTCGCGGCACGGATCTGCCCGCAGGTCGCCTCGCGGCGGCCGGACCCGGGGCCGCTGGGCGAGCTGGTCTCCGGCATCGGCATCGGCGAGCTGAACCAGGTGGAGGCCCCCGGCAAGGAGGTCGTGATCGTGCCGGTGCGGGACGCCGGCGAGGCCGTGCACCGGACGGTGCAGCTCGTCGTGGACTCGGTGCCGCGGGCGATCGGTGTTCCGGCCGATCAGACGCAGGTGATCACACCGGGGCACGGCGGCGCCGTCGGCACCCGCGCGCTCAACACGGTGTTGAAGGAACGGCTCAATCCGGGCCCGGGCCGCTTCGGCGGCTTCGACCCCGGTGACCGGGTCGTCCACTCCCCCGTTCCCGGGCGGGTGCTGCCGGGCCGTGTGGTGAAGGCGGATGCGGAGGGTCTGCATCTGTCGTGCGAGGGCGAGGCCGTCGTCGTACCGAAGGAGCGGGTGGAGCAGACCGTGCGGCACGGGTGGGCGCTGACCGCGCACCAGGCGGTGGGGAGCCGGTGGCCCGCGGTGGTCGTGGTGCTGCCCGGCGATGCCGCGCAGGCGCTCACCCGGCCGTGGGTGTACACGGCGTTCGGGCGGGCCGACCGTCATCTGTCCGTGGTGCACGGCGTGGAGCAGGCGCTGCCGAAGGCCGTGGCCGAGGTGCCGGCCAAGCCGCGGACGACCAGGCTTCCCGCGCTGCTCGCTCCGCAGGTCGCCGGCAGATGACGTCGGGGGTGGTCACGGGCAGCCCCCGTGACCACCCCCGGCGTGGTGGCTGACGCGCGCGCTCAGCGGCGGTCCGCGTCCAGTGGCTCCAGATCCTCGTCCTCGTCGAGATGGGAGTCGAAGTCGTCCGTGTCCTCGGTCTCCTCGTCGTCCCCGTCGTCTTCGTCGACGTCGACGTCGTCGATCTCGTCGTCGAAGACGGCGCTGACGTCGAAGCGGCAGACCACCTGCTGCGGATCGACCTGCTCGAACGGCGCCTCCAGCCACTCGCCCGGCTCGGCGGGTTCGTCCGCAGCCGTCACCCAGAGCGTGGAGTCGCCCTCCTCCAGCCCGAACTCCTTGTGCCGGGAGGCGATCTCGTCGGGTTCGAACTCGCCGAAGAGGAGGCCGAGCGCGCCGTGGACCGTCCCGGAGGCGGCCGGGCCGTCCTCGCCCTCCGCGGCCTCGATCCGCTCCGCCTGCGCCAGCAGCCGCTGTGGCTCCGCGACCGCGTAGTCGCGGCGGATCAGTACGCTCAGCGCGTTCGGTTCCTCGGGCCCGTTGTACGGGGGCAGCGAGTCCTCCGCGCCGGGGATCTCGAAGGGTGTGACCTCGTCGTAGCGGTCGTAGAGCAGTTCGTCGTACACCTCTGCGGCCGCGGCCAACTGGTTGAACGCCTCGTAGACGGCCGGGTCGTCCTCCCCCGACCTGCGTTCGACCGCGGCCAGGTGGCGGTCGAGCGCGGTCTTGACCGCCTCGGCGGCGGCGCGTACCTCGGCAGCGGTGGACTGCGCAGCATCAGACATAGTGCAGACGCTATCCGTACCAGGCCCCAGCCCGCACAATAGATGCGATGCCGGAATACGAATTTGTCGACGTGTACGTACCTCGCGGGGTCTCCCGCAAGGAGACGGCACGTCTGCTGACGGACCATGCCGAGTACGGACACTGGGAGTTGTACCGTCTGAGCCTGCTCCGCGACGGCAGCCGCAAGGTGCGGTTGCGCCGGCGGATCATCCGCCAGGTGCGGGCCACGTGGTGAGCTGAGACGGGGCACTGGGAGAAGGCACAGACGGAGCGGGCCCCGCCACGGCGGGGCCCGCTCCGTTCACCGGGGTCAGGCCGAGGCACGCGCCTTGCGGTAGAGGATCGCACCCGCCAGCAGCGCGCCGGCGCCGGCCGGCAGGGCGAGCCCGAGCGGCAGGTCGCTGCCGGTGCTCGCGAGCTGGGAGTCGCCCTTGGGCTGGGTGACGAACTGGCCGTCCGGCTGGTTGCCGCGCGAGGAGTCGCCCGGCGTCTCGTCGCCGGTGGTGGGCGGTGTGCCCGGGGTGCCGGGGTGACCGGGCTCTTCAGGGTTGCCGGGGTCGCCCGGGTTACCGGGATGGCCGGGGTCACCCGGATTGCCCGGGTTTCCGGGATCGCCGGGGTCACCAGGGTTGCCGGGGTCACCGGGGTTACCGGGGTCGCCCGGCTGGCCGGGGTTCTCGTGGCCGCCGCCGGGCGGGTTGGTGTGGTGTCCGCCGGAGCCGCCGTTCCCGCAGTCGTTGCCCGTGGTGGGGTTGCCGACGCCGATGATGTCGACACTGTTGCCGCAGACGTTCACCGGCACGTGGATCGGCGCCTGGACGTGGTTGCCCGAGCCGACGCCGGGCGAGTCGGTGGCGTGGCCGCCGGCGTGCGAGCCGCCGTGACCACCGTGCGCGCCCTGTCCCCCCGACGACGAGCCGCCACCCTTGTTGGCGCACGAGTTGCCCACCGACGGGTTGAGGAGCCCGATCACATTGACCGTGTTGCCGCACACGTTGACCGGCGCGTGCACCGGTGCCTGCACCGTGTTTCCGGACAGCACGCCGGGCGAGCCCGAACTGGATCCCTGGGCGCCCGAGTCGGCGTGAGCCGATCCGCCCGCGGCGGCGATCACGCCGGTCGCGGCCGCCACGGTCATCAGACCCTTGCGGGTGACCTGTCGCATTACTGAATACCTGCCTTCGACCCTGTCTCGAATTCTTCTCGAATTCCCCGAAAGAAGCGTTCGGTCCCGGAGCGCATGGCATGCGCTCCGGGACCGATGGCTTTGGAATCCCCTCAGCGAGGGGAAAGCATCACTTGTTGATGCAGGTGTTGCCGAAGGCGGGGTTCAGCAGCCCGATCACGGAGACCGTGTTGCCGCAGGCGTTCACCGGGATGTGAACGGGCACCTGAACAACGTTGCCGGACAGGACGCCCGGGGAGTGCACGGCGGCACCCTGGGCACCCGAGTCGGCGACGGCCAGGCCCGCGCCCGCGAGAACCAGCCCACCGGTGGCAGCCGCGGCAGCGACGACCTTCTTGATCATTATTCCTCCTAGTTGGCAAAGCGACCCATCTTGCGATCGCATTACATGTAACGAGGAGGGAGTAATGAGGCTACGAGCTTATGGTCGCATTCACCCTTCCCAGTCGATCTCGTACGCCCGACCGAATAACGGCGATTCCTTTGTGCCGATTCACCCGGTTCAGCCGGTTCAGGACGCGTCGATGAACCGGTCGAGCACCCGCACGCCGAACTTCAGGCCGTCCACCGGCACCCGCTCGTCCACGCCGTGGAACATGCCGGCGAAGTCCAGCTCCGGGGGCAGCTTCAGCGGCGCGAAGCCGAAGCCCCGGATGCCCAGGTCGTCGAAGGACTTCGCGTCCGTCCCGCCGGAGAGCATGTAGGGGATCGCCTTGGCGGTCGGGTCCTCGGCCAGCAGCGAGGACTGCATCGCCGCCACGAGCTTGCCGTCGAAGGTGGTCTCGACAGCCTTGTCGGCGTGGACGTCCTCACGCCGCACCTTCGGGCCGAGGATGCGGTCGAGGTCGGCGAGGAACTCCTCCTCGAACCCGGGCAGGAACCGGCCGTCGACGTGGGCGGTCGCCTCGCCCGGGATGACGTTGACCTTGTATCCGGCACCGAGCTGCGTGGGGTTGGCCGTGTTGCTCAGGGTCGCACCGATGAGCTTGGCGATGCCACCGAGCTTGGCGAGGGTCGACTCCATGTCCTCCGGGTCCAGCTCGGTGCCGAACGCGTCACCGAGCTCGTCGAGGAAGGCGCGGGTGGTCTTGGTGACCCGCACGGGGAACTTGTGCCGCCCCAGCCGCGCGACGGCCTCCGACAGCTCGGTGATGGCGTTGTCCCGGTGGATCATCGATCCGTGACCGGCGGTACCGGCCACGGTGAGCTTCATCCAGTGCATGCCCTTCTCGGCCGTCTGGATCAGGTACAGCCGCCGCTGCTCGCTCACGGTGAAGGAGAATCCGCCCACCTCACTGATCGCCTCCGTGACGCCCTCGAAGAGGTCCCGGTGGTTGTCGACGAGGTAGCGGGCCCCGAACTTGCCGCCGGCCTCCTCGTCCGCGAGGAACGCCAGGACGATGTCGCGCGGGGGCTTGCGCCCGCTGCGCAGCCGGTCCCGTACGACCGCGAGGGTCATCGCGTCCATGTCCTTCATGTCGACGGCCCCGCGACCCCACACGCAGCCGTCGGCGATCTCGCCGGAGAACGGGTGGTGGGTCCAGTCGTCCGCGTTGGCCGGGACGACGTCGGTGTGGCCGTGGATGAGGAGCGCGGGCCGGGAGGGGTCCTCGCCCTGGATCCGGGCCACCGTGGAGGCACGGCCCGGGTGGGACTCGAAGATCTGCGGCTCGAGCCCGACCTCGGCGAGCTTCTCGGCGACGTACTCCGCCGCCTTGCGCTCGCCCGGACCCGAGTGGTCGCCGTAGTTGCTGGTGTCGATCTGGATCAGCTCGCGGCAGAGGTCCACGACCTCGTCCTCGCCGGTGACGCTCCTGGCCGTGTCCGTCTCGCTCACGTGCTTCCTCCCGGTGTCACTGCTGGTGGGTCCCCCACATCCTCTCGCTCCACAGCGCGCACCCCAAGAGCGCTCCCGGCCCGTCACACGTCGTTCACGCCCGGCCGCGGCACGCATGGGGGTGATCGGCCACCCCTGGAAGCCTGGTAATGTTTACGTCGTCGCCGCGGGGAGCACCCGCGCGACGGACACCTTGTCCGGGTGGCGGAATGGCAGACGCGCTAGCTTGAGGTGCTAGTGCCCTTTATCGGGCGTGGGGGTTCAAGTCCCCCTCGGACACTTCACCGGATGCCGGTCGATGGTCACATCGACCGGCATCCGGCATATGTGGCGCGCGCGGGGCTGAACCGTCGCAACGGCGCGCGTGACCGGCAGCCAGCGGCGTCCCGTTCTGCGGTTCGACGGCTGAGCGCGACAATGTCGCCATGTCTTCCCAGCGTCGTTCAGTGGACACCTGCCCGTGCGGGCTGCCCGAGGCCTACGAGTCGTGCTGCGGGCGCTACCGCTCCGGGGCCGCCGCCGCGCCGACCGCCGAGGCGCTGATGCGGTCGCGGTACAGCGCGTTCGTGAAGGGGGACGCCGGGTACCTGCTGCGGACGTGGCATCCACGGACGCGGCCCGGGCGGCTGGACCTCGATCCGGGGATGCGGTGGACCGGGCTGGAGATCCTGGACACGAGTGCCGGGACCGCGTTCCACACCACCGGGACCGTGACGTTCCGGGCGTCGTACCGGGGTGGCTCGCTGCACGAGCGGAGCCGGTTCGAGCGGGTGGACGGGGCCTGGGTGTACGTCGACGGCGAGTTTCTGCCGTAGCGGGCGTCACGGCGCCAGGATGTCGAGTTCCTGCAGGGCGCCGACGGTGATCTCGCGGGTCAGTTCCTCCGCCCGGGCCGCGTCGCCCGCGCGGACCGCCTCGGCGACCTGGACGTGCAGGGTGACGGCGGCCGGGTCGGGGTCCTCGAACATCACGTCGTGGTGGGTGCGGCCGGCCAGGACCTCGGCGACGACGTCACCGAGGCGGGCGAACATCTCGTTGCCGGAGGCGTCCAGGATGACGCGGTGGAAGGCCATGTCGTGGACCAGGTACTCCTCCAGCCTGTGACCGCGTGAGTTGGCGACCATGCCGAGGGCGCACTCGGTGAGTTCGGCGCACTGCTGCGAGGTGGCGTGCCGGGCGGCGAGACCGGCCGCGACCGGTTCGATCGCCGAGCGCAGCAGAGTGAGGGAACGCAGCTGCTGAGGGCGGTCCTTGCCGGCCAGGCGCCAGCGGATGACCTGCGGGTCGTAGACGTTCCACTGCGACTTCGGACGGACCGTCACCCCGACGCGGCGGCGGGACTCGACCAGGTGCATGGACTCCAGGACGCGGACCGCCTCGCGCATCACGGAGCGTGAGACGTCGAAACGCTGGGCGAGTTCGTCCGTGCGCAGGACGCTGCCCGGCGGATACTCGCCGGCCGTGATCTCGGGGCCGAGGGTGTCCAGTACATGGCCGTGCAGCCCCCGGCCCGGTGTGCTCATGCACTCAGCGTACGTGGTAGATCACGGAGACAAAAAGTCAGACTTATTCGTCACGGCCTCTTGAATTCGTCGTACCTAATGGGTTTCAGTTGCGTCGACATCACGTGTCGACGAAGACAGCAGACAGTGAGGCAGCGATGAACACCCCCCATGTCGTCGTGGTCATGGGCGTCGCGGGCACCGGCAAGACCACCATCGGTCCCCTGCTCGCCGCCCGGCTCGGCGTTCCGTACGCCGAGGCCGACGACTTCCACCCGCCGGCCAACATCGCCAAGATGTCGGCCGGTACGCCGCTCACCGACGAGGACCGCCGGCCCTGGCTGGACGCCATCGGCGGCTGGGCGCAGGGGCGGGCCGGGCTCGGCGGTGTGGTCAGCTGCTCGGCACTGAAGCGGTCGTACCGTGACCGGCTGCGGTCCGCCGCGCCCGGCGTGGTCTTCCTGCACCTCACGGGCGACCGCGCGCTGATCGAGGACCGGATGTCGCACCGGCAGGGGCACTTCATGCCCACGGCGCTGCTCGACTCCCAGTTCGCCACGCTCCAGCCGCTCCAGGCGGACGAGGCGGGGGTCGCCGTGGACGTCGCGGGCAGCCCGGCGGAGATCACCGAGCGGGCGGTGCACGCCCTCAGCGGGCTCCCCGAGCCGATCCAGTAGCCCCTTCCCCTCTCCCCACTCCCCGACTCCCCTCAACGCAAGGGACATCCCCCGTGACCAGACTCAGCGTCGAGATGCTGGCAGCGGACGCACCCGAGCCGATCACCTCGGCCGGCCACGCTCAGCTGGGCATCGCCGTCCTGGCGGGCATCGCCGTCATCGTCCTGCTCATCACCAAGTTCAAGCTGCACGCCTTCCTGGCACTGACCATCGGCTCGCTGGCGCTCGGCGCGATCGCCGGGGCGCCGCTGGACAAGGTGCTCACCAGCTTCAGCACCGGCCTCGGCACCACGGTCGCCGGCGTGGGCGTGCTGATCGCCCTCGGTGCGATCCTCGGCAAGATGCTCGCCGACTCCGGCGGCGCCGACCAGATCGTCGACACCATCCTCGCGAAGGCCGGCGGACGGTCGATGCCGTGGGCGATGGTGCTGATCGCCTCCGTGATCGGTCTGCCGCTGTTCTTCGAGGTCGGCATCGTGCTGCTGATCCCGGTGGTGCTGATGGTCGCCAAGCGCGGCAACTACTCGCTGATGCGGATCGGCATCCCGGCACTCGCGGGCCTGTCCGTGATGCACGGCCTGGTGCCGCCGCACCCCGGTCCGCTGGTCGCGATCGACGCGGTCGGGGCCGACCTCGGCGTGACGCTGGCCCTCGGCGTCCTCGTCGCGATACCCACGGTGATCATCTCCGGTCCGCTGTTCGCGAAGTACGCGGCCCGCTGGGTGGACGTCCCCGCCCCGAGCGGATGATTCCGCAGCGTGCCTCGGAGGACCTGGAGAAGCGCCCCGGCTTCGGCGCCACGCTGTTCACGGTGCTGCTGCCGGTGATCCTCATGCTGGCCAAGGCGCTCGTCGACGTCGTCATCGACGACCCGGAGAACCCGGTCCAGCGCGTCTTCGACGTGATCGGCGCCCCGATGATCGCGCTGCTCGCCTCGGTGCTGGTCGGCATCTTCACGCTGCTGCGGCCCGCCGGGTTCTCCAAGGAGCGGATCTCGCCGCTGGTCGAGAAGAGCCTCGCGCCGATCGCGGGCATCCTGCTGATCGTCGGCGCGGGCGGCGGCTTCAAGCAGACGCTGATCGACACCGGCGTGGGCCAGATGGTCCTGGACATCTCCAAGGACTGGTCGATCCCCGCGCTGCTGCTGGCCTGGCTGATCGCGGTGGCGATCCGGCTCGCGACCGGTTCGGCGACGGTGGCGACGGTCTCGGCGGCCGGTCTGGTCGCCCCGCTCGCGGCCGACATGTCGACCACGCACGCCGCCCTCCTCGTCCTGGCCATCGGCGCCGGCTCGCTCTTCTTCAGCCATGTCAACGACGCCGGGTTCTGGATGGTGAAGGAGTACTTCGGGCTGAGCGTCGGTCAGAACATCAAGACCTGGTCCGTCATGGAGACGATCATCTCGGTGGTCGCCGGCGGCATCGTCCTGCTGTTGTCCCTGGTGATCTAGGAGTGGTACTGCGATGACGGCTCACCCTCTCTTCGACATCAGCGGCCGCACGGCCCTGGTGACCGGTTCCAGCCGCGGCATCGGACTGGCCCTGGCCCGTGGCCTGGCGGAGGCCGGCTGCACGGTCGTCCTGAACGGACGCGACAAGGACCGGCTCGCCGAGGCCTCCTCCGGACTGCCCGGCGGCAAGGTGCACACGGCGGCGTTCGACGTGACCGACGGGCCGTCCGTGGCGGACGGGATCGCGGACGTCGAGGAGCGGGTGGGCCCGCTCGACATCCTCGTCAACAACGCGGGCATGCAACTGCGGGCCCCGCTGCTGGAGTTCACCGACTCCGACTGGCACCGGATCCTGGACACCAATCTGACCAGCGCCTTCCTGGTCGGCCGTGAGGCGGCGCGCCGGATGACGGAACGCGGCCACGGAAAGATCATCAACATCTGCTCGCTGCAGAGCGAGGTGGTACGTCCCGGGATCGCGCCGTACGCGGCCACCAAGGGCGCGCTGAAGATGCTCACCAAGGGCATGTGCGCGGACTGGGGTCCGAGCGGTGTGCAGGTCAACGGCCTCGGCCCGGGCTACATCGAGACCGAGCTGACCCGCCCGCTCGTCGAGGACGAGGAGTTCAGCGACTGGGTGCGGCGGCGCACCCCGGCCGGGCGCTGGGGGCGTACCCAGGACCTGGTGGGCGGGGTGCTGTTCCTCGCCTCCCCCGCCGCGGACTTCGTCAGCGGGCAGGTGCTGTACGTCGACGGCGGCATGACGAGCGTGCTGTGACCGGCCGGGAGGCTGTGATGCTGGGTTGTGTGATCCACGGTCAGGGCGACCTGCGGGTCGCGGAGTTGCCGGTGCCGGAGCCCGGGCCGGGACAGGCGCTGGTCGCCGTCCGGTACGGCGGGGTGTGCGGGTCCGATCTGCACTACTGGCGGCACGGCGGGGTCGGTGACTTCCGGCTCCGGGAGCCGATGGTGCTCGGGCACGAGGTCGTCGGGACCGTTGTGGAGTACGGCCCCGGCGCTTCCGGGCCGGCTACGGGTACGGCCGTCGCCGTGCATCCGGCGACCCCGTGCGGGGTGTGCCCGGAGTGCTCGAACGGGCGGCGGAACGTGTGCCGCGACACCCGCTATCTGGGCAGTGCGGCACGTCACCCGCATGTGCAGGGCGGTTTCGCCGCCCGGGTGGTCGTGCCCTGCGAGCAGGTGCGGGCGCTGCCGGACGGTCTGGAGCTGCGCCGGGCCGCCCTCGCCGAGCCCCTGTCGGTCGCCCTGCACGCGGTGCGGCGGGCCGGTGAGGTGGCGGGCCGCCATGTCCTGGTGACCGGTGCCGGACCCATCGGGTGTCTGGTGGTCGCGGCGGCGAAGGCGGCGGGCGCCGCGCACGTGACCGTGACGGATTTGCTGCCGGAGGCGCTGGAGTACGCGCGGATCGCTGGTGCCGGCACGGTGGTGCGGGCCGACGATCCCGACGACGCCGGGTGGCCCGGTGAAGTGGAGGTGGCGATCGAGGCGTCCGGAGTGGCCGCGGGGCTCGATACGTGTCTACGGCGGGTGCGGCGCGGTGGGGTCGTGGTGCAGTTGGGGATGTTGCCGCCGGGGCAGAGTCCGTTCGCGGGGAACCTCGTCGTGAGCCGGGAGATCGAGCTGCGGGGGGCGTTCCGGTTCGATACCGAGTTCGACGAGGCGCTGGCCCTGCTTGCGGTGGAGCCGGCGTTCGACGGACTGGTCAGTGCGGTGGTTCCCGTGGGGGACGCCGAGTCCGCGTTCGGGCTGGCCGCTGACCGGAGCCGGTCCTGCAAGGTGCTGTTGGATTTCACCTCGGCGCCGTAGGGGCTGTCGTCGCGCACGTCATCCCCGGTACCCAGCCCCGGTCCCCCCGGCGGCGGAGCCGGTTCCTTCCCTGTGGTGATCCACGCATGTCGAACGACTGCGACCTTGGAAACATCGCCGAGCAGGCGTTGCCGCCGCAAGGGAGGACCGCTCGTGACCAGGACTGGCTCACCCGTCACACCGTCCGGGGCCGCACGCCCTCCGGGCCGGTTACGCACCGTCTGGGCCGCCGCTCACGCGCCGGTGGCGGGGGTCCCGCGGTGGGTGCGGACCGCCGCCTACGCCATACCGCTCACCGTGTTGCCGTCGAGCCTGTGGCGGGTGCTGGTGGGCTTCTTCGACGAGGACACCGCGGGAAAGACCGGGGACCTGCCGTCGTGGCTGCCGGCCGAGGTCTACGCGATCCTGCTCTCGGTACTGTCCGAGGTGCTGGCGTTCACCGCGGTCGGGCTGATCGCCGCGTGGGGCGAGGTGTTCCCGCGCTGGGTCCCGCTGCTGCGCGGGCGCAGGGTGCCGACCGCGGTCGCGGTCGTGCCGGCCGCCCTCGGCGCGGTGGTGCTGACGGCCCTCTGCACCGCCGCCTGCGTCGCTGACGCGGCCGGGGTGACCCTCAGGGGAGAACCGCTCCCGTCCGACAACCCGACAGCGGCGGGCGGCTGGGAGACCGTCGTGTTCTACGTCTGCTACGCCCCTCTGTTGCTGTGGGGACCACTGCTCGGGGCCGTCACGGTCGCCTACGCTCGGCGCAGGCGCCATGTCCCGGCGACCGTGCCCGGATGACTCACGGCCGCCACAGCGTGTGCTCCCGCTCCGCCCACTCCCGGCTCACCGACCCGGTGCGCATGCCCCGGCGGGCCTCCGGGTCCGCCAGGGCCATGCCGATGTGACCGGCCAGGACGATGCCGATGGTGAGGGCCAGCCAGTCGTGGACGAACGTCGCGCTGGTGCGCCAGACCAGCGGGGTGAGGTGGGTGAACCACATCATGAGGCCGGTGGCGAGCATGACGAGGGTGGCGCCGGCGATCCAGGCCGCGTAGAGCTTCTGGCCGGCGTTGAACTTGGCTGCCGGGCGGGATATGTGCCGTTTGTCGCGGTGCAGGGCGGCGCGCAGCCACGTGCGGTCGTGCGGGCCGAAGCGGTTGAGGCGGCCGAGGTCGGCGCGGAAAGCGCGGGAGGCGAGGCCGGCCAGGACGGGGACGGGCAGGGCGAGGCCGGCCCATTGGTGCAGGGTGACGACCAGGGCGCGGCGGCCGACGAGTTCGGCGAGCTGGGGGATGTAGAGACAGGCCGCGGTCACGACGCAGACGCCCATCAGGGCGGCCGTGGTGCGGTGGACCCAGCGCTGGGTCCCGGTGAAGCGCCGGATGTCGGCCGTGGTGGGCGGGGTGTCAGCTCGTAGGCTCATCGTCGCGTCCGTTCGAACGGCCCACCCAGGCGTCGACGTCGTAGCCGCGCTCCTCCCAGTAGCCCGGCCGGACCTCGTCGGTGACAGTGATGCCGGAGAGCCACTTGGCGGACTTGTAGAAGTACATGGGCGCCACGTAGAGACGGACCGGGCCGCCGTGGGAGTGGCCGAGGTCCTTGTCCTGCATGCGCAGGGCGACCAGGACGTCCGCGCGGCGGGCCTGGTCGAGGGTGAGGCTCTCGGTGTACGTGCCGTCGAAGCAGGTGAAGCGGACGGCCCTGGCCGTGGGGCGTACTCCGGCAGCGTCGAGCAGTCGGGACAGGCGTACGCCCTCGAAGGGGGTGTCGGGGACGCGCCAGCCGGTGACGCACTGGACGTCGCGGACCAGGCGGGTCTGCGGGAGGGCCTTGAGATCGGCCAGGGTGTAGGTCGTGGGGTGGTCGACGAGGCCGTCGATCTCGAGGCGGTAGGTGTTCGCGTTCTTGCGCGGGACGGACGAGGCGACCGAGTAGTAGCGGAAGCCGCCGCCGTTCGGGAGAAGTCCGGTCAGGCCGGTGGGGTCATTGTCGGCGGCGCCGCCGAGGAAGGCCTCAAGACCGCGTTGCAGATCGGGCGCGGCGACCACGCCGAGGGCGCCCAGGCCGAGGGTGCCGAGGAAGACGCGGCGGCCGACCGGGGTGCCCCGCTGCTCGGGGTGTCCGTCGTTCACGCCGTCGTGTACGTCCTCGTTCACACCCCTGTTCAGGTGCTCGTTCACGTACTCATTCGAACACCCGCGGCCCCGTCAGGACAGGGCTCGCGGGTGCTCGTCAGAGTTCCGTAACCACTTCTTACGCGGACGGGGTCAGGACGACGCCGCCTTGTCCAGCTGGAACGCCTCGTTGCCGAGCCCGATCCGGGCGTGCTTCTCGGGGGCGCGGGCGCGCAGCACCAGGCCGAGGACCAGGCCGGCGACCAGGGCGAGGCCGATGGTGCCGGGCAGCACCCAGCTCAGCGAGGAGCCGGGGCCGGCGCCGACCAGCACCTCGAAGTCCTTCACCGTGTAGCCGGCGATGACGAGGAGGGCGACGCACGCCAGGGCGGAGGTGACCAGACGCCAGGCCTGGGCGCCGGCGGCGCCGCGGCGGACGAAGAAGACGACGACCGAGAGGGAGGCCGCGGCCATCAGGACGATCACGCCGAGGGCGCCGATGTTGCCGAACCATGTGAACAGGTGCAGGACGGGAGCGGTGGGGTCGCCGACCGGCTTGTCGTCGGCGATCGCGAAGGCGATCACGACCACGACGGCCACGACGGTCTGGAGCAGCGATCCGGTGCCGGGGGCGCCGCTGCTGCCGCTGGTGCGGCCGAAGGCGGCGGGCAGCAGGCCCTCGCGGCCCATGGCGAAGGCGTACCGGGCGACGACGTTGTGGAAGCTGAGCAGGGCGGCGAACATGCCGGTGACGAACAGGACGTGCAGGACGTCCGTGAAGGTGCCGCCGAGGCGGGACTCGGTGAGGAAGAACAGCAGTCCGGCGCTCTGCTTCTGCGCTGTGCCGACGATCGCGGAGGGGCCGGTGGCGACGGTGAGGGCCCAGCTGCTCAGCGCGAAGAAGACGGCGACCCCGCCGACGGCGAGGAACATCACGCGGGGCACGAGGACATGCGGGCGGCTGGTCTCCTCGGCGTAGACGGGGGCCTGCTCGAAGCCGAGGAACGCGGCGATGCAGAAGCAGAGGGCGGTGCCGACGCCCGCGCCCGTGAGGGTGTCCGGGTTGAAGGCGTGCAGCGACAGGCCCTCCTTGCCCGGGTCGGCGATGGCGGCGACATCGAAGATGACGACGAGGAGTACCTCGATGACCAGCAGTACGCCGAGTACGCGCGCGTTGACGTCGATCTTCAGCCAGCCGAGCAGACCGACGACGAGGGCGGCCACCAGCGCCGGTATCCACCAGGCGACCTCGACGTCGGCGTAGGTGGCGAAGAGCCCGGAGACCTCGAAGCCGAAGATGCCGTAGATGCCGACCTGGAGCGCGTTGTAGGCGACGAGGGCAACCAGGGCGGCGCCCGCGCCGGCGGTGCCGCCGAGGCCGCGGGAGATGTACGCGTAGAAGGCGCCGGCGTTGTGGACGTGGCGGCTCATCTCGGCGTAGCCGACGCTGAACAGGACCAGGACGACGCCGAGGACGACGAAGAGCAGCGGCTGGCCGACGATGCCCATCACCGCGAATGTGGTGGGCATGACACCAGCGACCACCATGAGCGGGGCGGTGGCGGCGAGGACGGAGAGCAGCAGGCCCCCGGTGCCGAGGCGGTCGGCGCGCAGGGCTCGCTCCTGCCCCTTGAACGTACTGATGCCGCCGCCGGCGGCGGACGTACTCGTGCTCGAACTGTCCGTGGTCATCGGAGAGCGTCCTCACTTCTGGGATACGGGGGTGTCATGCCGTGCCCAGCGCGCCGGCGCGGGCGGCGGCGAAGGCGGTGTGCGGGTCTCGGTCCGGGTACGACCAGGGCGCCTGGGTGGCGTGCCGGCCGATCCGGTGGAACAGGGCGGCGGCCTCGGCGCCCCGCCCCTCGCAGAACTTGGCGTGGGCGAGGAAGTTCAGGTCGATCAGCCGGCGCGGATGGCCTTCGTGCTCCCACTCCAGCCACCAGTCGAAGGCGGCCTTCATCACCTGGCGGGCGCGGCGGCCGGTCCAGTGGCCGGAGGCGGACGGATCGCCGGGTTCGTGCCCGGCGGCGGCCAGCACGCGGTAGCGCTCGGCGTGCGCGATGACCGGCAGGATCGCGAGCGGGGAGTCGGCAGGAGCCTGTTCGGCGGCCCAGTTGGCGAAGTCGTAGACCTCGTGCAGCGGGTCCGGGCCGGCCTCGGTGCGGCGTCCGGCGAGCCGGGCGACCATCAGGTGATGGGCGTGGTGGTGATCGGCGTACCGGCCGCGGACCTGCTCGAAACCGCGGACCACGTCCTGGTCGGTGCCGACCGCGCACTCCAGCATGAGCATGCCGAGCCAGGGGGTCGGGTCGGCGGGGACGCGGGCGGCGGCGGTCAGACAGGCCTCGCGGGCGCGGTCCGGCTTGCCCTTGCCGTGCAGCACGCGCCGGACCTCGGCGAGGGCGAGCAGGACGGCGGCGTCGGCGGACTCGGGTTCGGCCAGCAGCCACTCGCGGGCCCAGGCGGCACAGTAGGACTCGCGCGCGAGGACCGTGACGCGATGGCCGCGCCGGTCCCAGTCGTCTCCGGTGTGCACCAGCAGCGAACGGGCGTTCTGCCAGCGGCCCTGCGCCAGTGCGGCGCGCGCGGCGACGAGGTCGGCGTCGTCGAGGGCCTCGTCGAAGGCCTGAGACGCACGTCTGCGGCCACGGCCGAGGGGAGGCGGGGGTGGGGACACCGCGAACTTCCTCACGCGCTCTTCTTTGTGTTTCGGCTCACGGCGGGCGATGGAGCGCGGATGTGCGCAATGCCATGAACTGATCACGGACAGCCAACCCTCAGCCAACGGTTGACGTCAAGGGCCGCAATGGTGTTACACGCGTCAACTGCCGCCACTTGTGAGGATTTTGTGATCAATGGGGGTCAGGAGGCGGGTGTGGCGGCCATCCGATTTTTCCGTTTCGCCCTTTGTGGCGTACGTCATAGTGCAGGTCGGCAACCGCCCCGCACGATGGACTGACGTACGGGCGCGCCGGGCGGAGCCGGCCGGTACAGTCGGCCCCTACGCAACCGTGACCCGACCTGATCATCGAGGTACACCGCGTGTCGGTTCTTGTCCTGGTGCTCGCTGTGAGTGCTGCCTGCTGTCTGGGCTTCGGCTTCGTCCTGCAGCAGAACGCGGCCCAGCGCGCCCCGCTCAACGACTTCCTGTCCTTCCGGCTGCTGATCGATCTGGTGAAGGTGCCGCGATGGCTCGGCGGTATCGCGCTGATGGTGGTCGGCATGGCGCTCGGCGCCGCCGCGCTGGGACAGGGTGAGCTGTCGCTGGTGGAGCCACTCCTGGCGACGAACCTGCTCTTCGCGCTCGCGCTGTCCCGCCGGCAGACCCGGCAGCCTCTGGGCCGTCAGGGCTGGGCGGGCCTGCTGCTGCTGGCGGGCGGGGTGAGCGCGTTCATCGTGGCGGGCGAGCCGCAGGGCGGCACCGCGACGGCCGATCCCATGCGGCAGTGGTTGATCATCGGGGCCATGATCGGGCTCGCCCTGCTCCTCACGGCGCACGCGAAGCGCTCCCGGCTGAGCTCCGGACCGGTGCTGCTGGCGCTGGCCGCCGGGCTGCTGTACGGCGTGCAGGACGCGCTGACCCGGGTGAGCGGCCAGATGTTCTCCGAGGGCGGCTTCGCCGAGCTGCTGACCGGCTGGCAACCCTACGCGGTCCTGGCGCTGGGCGTGACGGGCCTGCTGCTCGTACAGAGCGCGTTCGAGACCGCGTCCCTGCGCAAGTCGCTGCCCGCCCTGACCGCGGCCCAGCCGCTCGCCGGGATCATCTGCGGTGTCGGCTTCCTGGGCGACCGGCTGCGGACCGACGCGGTGGCCCTGTCCTGGGAGGCGGGCGGCCTGCTGGCCGTGGTCGCCGGGATCGTGCTGCTGGGGCTGCATCCGGCGATGCCGACGGGGAAGGTGCCGGTCCCCGTGGCCCAGCTTCAGCCGCAGTGAGGCCGCTCTCCGCCGGCAGGCCTGCCCTGCTTGGATGAAGGCATGAGCGCTGACGAGATCCTCGACATCGTCGACGAGCACGACCGGGTCGTCGGGCAGTCGCCCCGAGGCGAGGCCTACGCCCGGGGTCTGCGGCACCGCTGCGTGTTCATCCAGGCC
Source organism: Streptomyces tuirus (assembly GCA_018195615.1). Classification (GTDB taxonomy): domain Bacteria; phylum Actinomycetota; class Actinomycetes; order Streptomycetales; family Streptomycetaceae; genus Streptomyces; species Streptomyces tuirus_A. The sequence continues at coordinate 1,979,029 of JAGTPG010000002.1, forward strand.
CGGGACGCCGAGGGCCGGATCTTCGTGCACCGGCGAACGCCGACCAAGCTGGTCTTTCCCTCCCTGTACGACATGTTCGTCGGCGGAGTGGTCGGCGCGGGCGAGGCCTACGAGACGGCGGCCCTGCGCGAGGCCGAGGAGGAACTGGGCGTGACCGGCCTGCCGCGGCCGCGGTACCTCTTCAAGTTCCTCTACGACAACGGCGCCGGCCAGACCTGGTGGTCGGCGGTGTACGAGGTCCGCTGCGAGCTCCCTGTCCGGCCGCAGACCGAGGAGGTCGCCTGGCACGACTTCCTGCCCGAGGACGAGGTGCTGCGGCGTCTGCGGGACTGGGAGTGGGTGCCGGACGGGCTGGCGGCGTACGAGCGGCTCAGGGCGTTCCGGTCGACGGGCTGAGCGGGCTCCCGCCGGGGCCGCGAAGGATCCGCCGCAGCGGGCGCTCGGCGCGGACAGCGTGCCGGTAGGGTCGCGCATGTGATCGAGTTCGTACGGAACGTCCGGTTGTGGTTCGCGCCCGCGGAGATCCGGCGGGACGGCGAGACGCCCGACTACCGGTTCTCGCTAGCGAACGAACGCACCTTCCTCGCCTGGCTGCGCACCGCGCTCGCGCTGATCGGCGGTGGTTTCGCCGTGGACCAGTTCCTGCCGGACCTGCGCTGGGGCTGGCGGGTGGGGCTGGCGCTCGCGCTGCTGGCCGCGGGCGTGCTGTGCTCACTGCGCGCGGTCAACCACTGGGTGCGCTGCGAGCGCGCCATGCGCCGGGGCGGGGACCTGCCGGTGTCCCGGTTCCCAGCGGTGCTCAGCCTCGTCGTCGCGATCGTGGCGCTCGCCATGGTCGTCGTGGTGCTGGTGGGGTGGGAGGGTGAGCGCGCGTGAGAGCATGCCTCGGGACCCCGACCGCGACCCCGGGCTCCAGCCCGAGCGAACCCGCCTCGCGTGGCGGCGGACGACACTCTCGAGCACGGTGACCGCCGTGCTCGCCGTGAGGGCCGCGCTGCACGGCGGGGCGTCGGCGCCCGGCATCGTGGCGTGCGCCCTGTGCGGCGCGCTGTGGCTGGGCTTCCTGAGCGTGGCCCACCGGCGTATCCGCGCCCTCGCGGCCTCCCCAGCCCGGTGGCGTTCTCGCCCCGGCACGCCACGGCCACGGTCCTGTGCACGGTGGCGATGGCGGTGTGCGGGGCCACGCTGGTCCTCTAGGCAGGCGCGGCGGCTACCGGGCAGGCGACTCACCGTGCCTGCGCCGGCGACGCACGGTTCCTGGGCCCCGGCTCACGGTTCCTGCGCCGGCGGCGCACGGTTCCTGGGCCGCCGGCTCACGGTTCCTGGGCCCCCGGCTCACGGTTCCTGCGCCGGCGGCGCACGGTTCCTGGCCGACAGCCCGAAGCAGGCCACGCGTCCCGGAGCCGGCGGCCAGGCCGTCGGCCCAGGACCAGGACCACGCTCCCCCGCCAGCGGCCACGCCGTCGGCCCAGGACCAGGACCACGCTCCCCGCCAGCGGCCACGCCGTCAGCCCAGGACCAGGACCACGCTCCCCCGCCAGCGGCCACGCCGTCGGCCCAGGACCAGGACCACGCTCCCCCGCCGGCGGCGCTACGCGCCCTCCGTCTCCCAGTCCACCGTCACGACGATCTTGCCGCGGGTCCGGCCCTCCTGGTTCAGCCGGTGTGCGTCCACCGCCCGCTCCAGGGGAAACGTCTCGGAGACGTGCACGCTCACGACGCCCTGCTCGGCCAGTTCGGACAGCCGCTGGAGATCCTCGGGTCGGGGCGGACGAAGTAGTAGCGGCCGCCATAGTTAACGACGTCGCCGTCGGCGATCGACGCCACGCGGCCCTCGGGGGCCAGCAGGTTCGCCGAGACCTTCAGCGCGTCCCCGCCGATCGTGTCGAACACCGCGTTCACCCCTTCGGGCGCCAGCCCCCGCACCCGCTCGCCCAGGCCCTCGCCGTAGGTCACCGGCTCCCCGCCGAGGCCCCGCACGAAGTCGTGGTTGGCCTCACTCGCCGTGCCGATCACCCGCGCGCCGAGATGGACACCGAGTTGCACGGCCAGCGAGCCGACACCACCGGCCGCGGCGTGCACCAGGACGGTCTCGCCCTGTCGCACCTCCAGCACCTTGATCAGCACCTGGTAGGCGGTGAGGCCGACCAGCGGCAGACCCGCCGCCTCCTCGAAGGAGAGGTTGCGCGGTTTGCGCGCGAGAGTGCGCAGGGGCGCGGCCACGTACTCGGCGAAGGTGCCGCGGGAGAGGAAGTCCTCACGCACGTACCCGATGACCTCGTCCCCGACGTCGAACTCCGAGACCGCCACGCCGGGCCGTACGACGACGCCCGAGACGTCCCAGCCGGGCACCACGGGGAAGGCGGCTTCGAAGACGCCCTCGAGGTGACCCTCGCGGGCCTTCCAGTCGACGGGGTTCACGGCCGCGGCCCGCACCTTCACCAGCACCGCGTCGGGGCCGACCTTCGGATCGCGGACCTCCCCGAACGCCAGCACCTCGGGTCCGCCGTACCGTGAGTAGCTGATGGCCTTCATGAGTTCGACCTTCCGGGCTCCCCGCGCGCCGCGCAAGCCGGATGCTCCCCGGCGCCTCGCCTCCGGCGCCGTCGGCCTATCGTGGCTCCGATCACGTTTAGGCCCCACTCTGGACGACATACCGACCGGTCGGCATCATGAGTCGGGAACTGTTCACCTGCCTGTAGGAGCGACGCATGAGCCCCGACCATCCGCCCGGACTCGATCTCGACCGGCTGCGCGGCCTGCTCGAACGTGAGCGGCCCGGCCTGGTGAACGGCCCGCTGTCCGGCCGGCTGATCGAGGGCGGACGGTCGAACCTCACCTACGCGGTCTCCGACGGCACCCGGCAGTGGGGCGTACGGCGGCCCCCGCTCGGTCATGTCCTGGCCACCGCACACGACATGAAGCGCGAGCACCGGGTGATCAGCGCGCTGCACCCGACGGCCGTGCCCGTTCCCGAGCCGGTACTGCTGTGCGAGGACGAGGACGTGCTCGGGTCGCCGTTCTACGTCATGGAGTTCGTCGAGGGCACGCCCTACCGGACCGCCGACCAGCTCGCCCCGCTCGGCCGGAGCGGACCAGGGACGCGGTGCTGAACCTGGTGGACACGCTGGTGGAGCTGCACGCGGTCGACCCGGGCGAGGTGGGCCTCGCGGACTTCGGCCGGCCCGAAGGCTTCCTCGACCGGCAGCTGCGGCGCTGGGGCAAGCAGCTGGACGCCTCCCGCAACCGCGACCTGGACGGCATCGACGAACTGCACGCCGCGCTCGGCCGGGACCTGCCCCGCTCCCCGCGCCGGCCGTCGTGCACGGCGACTACCGGCTCGACAACGTCCTCATCGGTGACGACGACGAGATCAAGGCGATCCTGGACTGGGAGATGTCGACGCTCGGCGACCCGCTCACCGACCTCGGTCTGCTGGTGATGTACAGCATGCCGCTCGGCATGTCCGACTCCCCCGTCTCCACGACCGCCGAGGCCCCGGGCATCCGGCGCCGTCGGAACTCATCGAGCGGTACGCCGCGCGCTCGGGGCGGGACGTCTCCGCGGTCTCCTGGTACACGGCGTTCGCCTGGTTCAAGCTCGCCGTGATCCTCGAGGGCATCCACTACCGCTACACGCTGGGCCAGACGGTCGGGCGCGGCTTCGACCGCATCGGCGACCTCGTCCCCGTCTTCGTCCGGCACGGACTGACCACACTCCACGAAGGCCTCCAGGAGGGCTGATCCGTATGGACTTCGCTTTCGACGCCCGCACCGAAGAGCTGCGCGCCAAACTCCTCGCCTTCATGGACGAGTACGTCTATCCGCCGAGGCCGTCGCGCACGAGCAGCGCGAGCGGCTCGCCTCGCCGTGGGAGACCGTGCCCGTGGTGGAGGAGCTGAAGGCCGAGGCACGCAGGCAGGGTCTGTGGAACCTCTTCCTGCCGGACTCCGAGTACGGGGCCGGGCTCACCAACCTCCAGTACGCGCCGCTCGCCGAGATCATGGGCCGCTCGCCGCAGCTCGCGCCGACGGTCACGAACTGCGCCGCACCGGACACCGGCAACATGGAGGTGCTGACGCAGTTCGGTGACGAGCGGCAGCGGAAGCAGTGGCTGGAGCCGCTGCTGGCCGGTGAGATCCGCTCGGCGTTCGCGATGACCGAGCCGGAGGTGGCCTCCTCGGACGCCACGAACATCACGACCCGCATCGAGCGGGACGGCGACGAGTACGTCATCACGGGCCGCAAGTGGTACATCTCCGGGGCGATGCACCCGGACTGCAACATCATGATCGTCATGGGCAAGACCGACCCGGACGGGGAGGACATCCGCCGTCAGCAGTCCATGGTGCTGGTGCCGCGTGACACGCCCGGTGTCACCATCAAGCGCGCGATGCAGGTCTTCGGCTACGAGGACCACTACCACGGCGGCCACGCCGAGGTGATCTTCGACCACGCGCGCGTGCCGGTGTCGAACCTGGTCGGTGAGGAGGGCGGCGGTTTCGCGATCGCGCAGGCGCGGCTCGGTCCGGGCGCATCCACCACTGCATGCGGCTGATCGGCATGGCGGAACGGGCGATCGAGCTGATGTGCCGGCGGGCCGTGTCGCGTACGGCGTTCGGGAAGGCGCTGGCTCAGCAGGGCGTGGTGCAGAACTGGATCGCGGACGCGCGGGTGACGGTCGAGCAGTTGCGGCTGCTGGTGCTGAAGACGGCCTGGCTGATGGACACGGTGGGGAACAAGGGGGCGCACACCGAGATCCAGTCCATCAAGATCGCGACGCCCCGGGCGGTGGTGGACATCCTCGACCGGGCGATCCAGCTGCACGGGGCGGGCGGGGTGAGCCAGGACTTCCCGCTGGCGGAGCTGTACGCCGGGGCGCGGACGCTGATGATCGCGGACGGGCCTGATGAGGTGCATCAGCGGTCGCTGGCTCGGCGGGAGTTGAAGCGGTACGTGTGATGCCGGTGGGCGGTGGGGGTTTCTCGCCCCCGCCGCCCCTACCCGTCCCATCCTCCAGGGGCTCCGCCCTTCGACCCCGGCTTCCTGGCCGACCGATTCGGGTGGTGGGTGGGCATAGGCCGGGGGTCCAGGGGGCGGAGCCCCTGGGGGCCTTACGGGCGCAGGGCTCGCATCAGCAGGTCGGCCAGGTGGTCGGCGACCTGCTGGGGGCTGAGGGGGCCCTCCGGGCGGTACCACGTCGACAGGTGGTGGACCGAGCCGAAGTGGTAGTCCACGACCAGGTCCGCCGGGGTCGCCTTGGAGAAGACGCCCGACTCCTGGCCCTCCTCGACCAGCGCACGGAAGCGCTCGTGGTAGCGACGGCGCTCGGCGCGCACCTGCTTGTTCTTCTCGGGGCTCAGGTGGTGCATGGACCGCCAGAAGATCATCGCGTCGTCGAGGTTGTCGATGGTCGTCACCACGACGTCCGCGGCAGCGGCCCGCAGGCGCTTCTCGACCGGCTCGTCGGCGTCCGCGACGGCGTCGAGCCGCTCCTGCTGGATGCGCAGCACCCGCGCGTACACCTCGTGCAGGAGGTCGTCCTTGGAGCCGAAGTAGTGGTAGAGCGCGCCTTTGGTGACTCCGGCCGCCTCGACGATCTCCTGCACCGAGGTGCGGTCGTATCCCTGCTCGGCGAAGAGCCGGGTGGCGGCGGCCAGGAGCCGCTGAGGCACGGGAGTGCCGTCCGAGTCCGTGGTCCTGGGCACTGCCGCCACCTGCCTTTCCGTTCTGCTGTCAGTTGTCTTGCGTCCGGGAACGCAGTTCCGACGGAGGATCTTCCCACTGGCCGTCTTCGGCAAGTCGGGCAGGATCTCCACCTGACGCGGGTATTTGTAGGCGGCCAGTCTCTCCTTGCAGTAGGCGGCGAGCGCATCCGGGTCCGTCTCGGTGTCCGGACGCAGGCTGATGTAGGCCTTGACGGTCTCCCCGCGATACCCGTCGGGCACGCCGACGACGGCGGCCTCGCGCACCGCCGGGTGCGTGTAGAGCACGTCCTCGACCTCACGCGGCCACACCTTGAAGCCGGACGCGTTGATCATGTCCTTCTTGCGGTCGACGACGTACAGCCAGCCCTGCTCGTCCATGAAGCCGATGTCGCCGGTGCGCAGTTCGGCGTCGGGGAAGGTCTCGGCGGTGGCGTCGGGGCGGCGCCAGTAGCCGGGCACGACCTGCGGGCCCCGTACGACGATCTCGCCCTGCTCGCCGAACGGCACCTCCTCGCCGTTGTCGTCGACGATCCGTACGACCGTGTCGGGGCCGGGCAGGCCCACGGCGAGGGTCCCGGACACCGGGTCGACGGGCGCCTGAAGACCGGGCGGCACAGAGGCGCAGGGCGCGGTGCACTCGGTCAGCCCGTAGCCGTTGCGGATGTACGGCCCGAAGCCCGCCCGGAACTTCTCCACCAGCGCCGGCGGCAGCGGGCGCCGCCGGAGGAGATCACCCGGAAGGAGGAGAAGTGCTCGCGGGTCACGGAGGGGTGGGCGGCCAGGGCCATGAAGGCCGTGGACGGGCCGACCGTGTAGTGCGGCCGGTGCTCGGCGAACGCGTCGAGCACCACGCCCGCCTCGAAGCGGTAGGCCAGCACGAGCGTGCCCCCGCTGTTCAGACAGGCCCCGAACTGGCAGACCATGCCGGTGATGTGGAACAGCGGCGCCAGCGCGAAGTACACCGGCCGCTCGGGCAGCCCGAGTCCCGTCCGCTGCCGCTCGGCGTTGTACATGATGTTGCCGTGGGTGTTGGTGGCGCCCTTGGGCGTGCCGCTGGTGCCCGATGTGTAGCTGATCAGCGCGATGTCGGAGGGGCCGGGTTCTCGATCGGCCGGTGCCGTGTTGCCGGCCCGCGCCACCGTCACCAGGTCCTCGGCGTCCGAGGCATGCGGCAGCCGCTCGAAGGTCAGCACGCGCGCGTCGTCACGCGTCTGGAAGTCCAGCTCGCATCCGGTGAGCACGATCCGTACGGGCGAGTCCGCCGCCGTCTCGCGCAGATACGACTCCCACGCCCGGTCCGAGCAGATCAGCGCGGCCACCTCGCCGTCCCGCAGGACGTGGGCCACCTCGCCCGACTTGTACATCGGGTTGACGGGCACGACCACCGCGCCGGCCTTCCACGCGCCCAGCACGGCGAGCACGAAGTGCGGGGAGTTCTGGAGCAGGACCGCGACCCGGTCGCCGCGCTCCAGACCGCGCGCCGCGAGGTGCCCGGCGACGGAGTCGCTGAGCTCGTCCACGTCCCGGTAGGTGAGCCGGCCGTCGAAGTAGGCCAGGAAGTCGCTGTCGGGCGCCTCGGCCGTGACCCGGCGCAAGGCGTGCACGAGGGAGCCGGCGGGGCTTATCGCGCCCTTCTGGGCGTCGTTCAGCAGGCCCAGCCAGGGCTTGGCCGCGTAGCGGGACTCGGTCACCGGGTCTCCTCCCACTGCTGCTGGACACGGTTCATGCCGGTCAGCCACCGGTCGGGTCACCGGCCCGGGCCTGGTAGTACGCGGCGACCTCCGGGTGCGGCAGGATCAGGAAACGGTCCTCCTCGATGCCCTTCACCAGGGCGTCCGCCACGGCCTCCGGCTCGATCGCGGTCGGCTGGAGCACCAGGTCGCCCGCGCTGCCGGTGGCGGCGAGCATGTCGGTGCGGACGCCCTGCGGGCAGATGGCGTGGACCTTCACACCGCGGTGCCGGTACGTCAGCGACAGCCACTCGGCGAAGGCGAGGGCACCGTGCTTGGTGACGGCGTAGGGCGCGGCACCGATCATGGTCAGCAGCCCGGCGGCGGAGACGGTGGAGACGAACCGGCCGCTGCCGCGCTCCAGCCAGGCGGGCAGCAGTGCGTGGGCGGCGCGGACATGCGCCATGACGTTGACCTCCCAGGAGGCCGCCCACCCCTTCTCGTCCAGCGGCGCGTCCGCGTCGCCGCCACCGAAGGCGACGCCGGCGTTGGCGCAGTAGACGTCGACGGCACCGCCGAGCGCGTCCCTGGCTTCGTCGACGATCGCTGAGGCGTCGCCGGGCACGGCGATCCCCCCGATCTCCTCCGCGACGTACTTGGCCCGCTCGGCGTCCAGGTCATTGACGACGACCCGGGCGCCCTCGGCGGCGAAGCGCCGGGCGAGCGCGGCCCCGATACCGCCACCGGCCCCCGTGACAACGACCCCGGACCCCTGAAAGGCTCCCACCATCGGTCTCCTTAGACGCGCCTCTGCAACGCCGCCAGACTAACCGGTCGGTATGTTTCAAGGAAGGGGGCGGCGCAGCACCTTAAGGGGCGCGGGGAACTGCGCCATCAGCCACACCGAAACCGGCACATAACGGATCACGGAGGCCACCCACCCCATGCGCCCTTCCAGACGAACCGTACTCACCGCCGCCACCACGGCAGCCGTTTCAGCCGCACCCACCGCCGCAGCCCGGCCCCACCGACGACTCCGCACCGGCTTCGAACGACTCGCCCACGACGGCTACGCCCTGCTCGAAAAAGAAAAGGTCGGCATCGTCACCAACCCCACCGGCATCACCCGGGACGCCCGCCACATCGTCGACGTCATGCACGCCGACGACCGCGTGAACCTCACCGCCGTCTTCGGCCCCGAGCACGGCTTCCGAGGCACCGCCCAGGCCGGCGGCTCCGAGGGCCGCCACGACGACCCGGCGACCGGTCTGCCCGTCTACGACACGTACCTCAAGAGCGGCCGGGCGCTCGCCGACATCTTCACCGCGTCCGGCGTGGACACGGTCGTCTTCGACATCCAGGACGTCGGCGCGCGCTTCTACACGTACATCTGGACGCTGTACGACTGCATGGAGGCGGCCCGGCTCGCCGGCAAGCGGTTCGTCGTCCTGGACCGGCCCAACCCGGTGACCGGCCGTGCGGCCCTCGGGCCGGTCCTGCACAAGGAGTTCGCCACATTCGTGGGCCGGCAGCCCATCTCCCAGGCCCACGGGATGACCGTCGCGGAGCTGGCGCGGCTGTTCAACGGCGAGTTCCTGACCGATCCCGTACCGCTGGAGACGGTGACGATGTCGGGCTGGCGGCGCTCGGAGTTCTACGACGCCTCCGGGCTGCCCTGGGTGCCGCCGAGCCCCAACATGCCGACGCCGGAAACGGCCCTGGTGTACTCGGGAACGTGCCTGTTCGAGGGCACGAACCTGTCGGAGGGACGCGGCACGACCCGGCCGTTCGAACTGCTCGGCGCGGAGGGCGTCGACCGGCGCTGGGCGGCCGCGGCGAACGAACCGGCCCTGCCCGGTGTGCGCTTCAGGGAGGCGTACTTCGCGCCCACCTTCTCGAAGTTCCAGGGCAGGACGATCGGCGGGGTGCAGCTCCATGTGCACGACCGGGAGGCGTTCGACCCCGTCCGCACGGGGATCGCCCTGCTGGTGACCGCCAAGCGGGTGTGGAGCGGTTTCGCCTGGCGCCCGGACAACTGGATCGACAAACTCACGGGCTCCACGCGCGTGCGCACGATGATCGACGCGGGCGCGGACACCGACGAGGTCGTGGCCGGCTGGCAGGACGACCTGGCGGCGTTCCGCAGACTGCGGCGGAAGTACCTCCTCTACCGCTGAGCACGGCCGCAGCGCGCCCGATGCGCCCGTGACGTATGGCCAATCGAGCCCGTTGGCAGGACGATGCGCCCACAGTGCGGCGCCACCCGGGGGACGAGAGGGCCTGTCATGGCGGATCCGGCGATGAGTGTGACTCCCTACTGGGAGCTGACCTTCGACGCGGACGGGGACCCGGCGGGCCGCCGGCGCGACCGGCTGCTCGCCGGGGTGACCGAACGGAAGGTGCGCGACCTGATCGTCTTCGCGCACGGCTGGAACACCGACCGCTCGGGCGCGACCCGCCTCTACGACCGGTTCTTCGCGCCCGTCCCACGGCTGGCTCCGACGGCCCGGATCGGGTACGCCGGGGTGCTGTGGCCGGCGATGCGGTTCTCCGACGAACCCATCCCCGACTTCCCCCGGGCCGTGGCGGCCGAGGCACCCCGCGCCCGGCGCTCGACAAGGACACGCGGCACGCGCTGCTGGAGACCTTCCCGGGCCGGGCCGTCCTGGTCGACCAGATCGCGCGGCTGCTGGAGCAGCAGCCGCCGGAGGAGGCCGAGCTGGAGGAGTTCGGGCGGCTGGTGCGGCTGCTGGTGGAGGTGGTGGCGCCCGGGCCGCAGGCGCTGTTCGCCGCGGACACGGAGGCGGAGGGCGTGCCGCAGAGCGCGCTGGGGATGTTCGCCGGATCGTCGGCGGCGGTCTGCGAGGAGTTCGCGCGGGCACTGGCGGGCCTCGAGGCGTCCGGCGCCCGGCAGGGGTTCAGGCTCCCGAACCCCTGGGACGGTGCGCACGAACTGCTGCGGCAGGCGACGTACTACGCGATGAAGCGGCGCGCGGGGACCGTCGGGGAACGGGGTCTCGGCCGGGTCGTCGGGCAGCTCGCGAAGGCGGCGCCGGGCGTCCGGGTGCACCTCGTCGGGCACAGCTTCGGCGCGCGGCTGGTGTCGTTCGCGCTGCGGGGCCTGCCCGAGGGCGTGCGCACGGTGAAGTCGGTGACGCTGCTCCAAGGGGCGTTCTCGCACTACGCGTTCGCGGCCCGGCTGCCGCATGACACCCGCGCGGGAGGGGTGCTCCAGGGACAGCAGAACCGTGTCGACGGTCCCGTGGTGTGCTGCCACTCCCGGCACGACTCGGCCCTCGGCACGATGTATCCACTGGCCTCACGCATGGCGGGCGACAGCCGGTCGGTCGCCGGCCTGGACATCGGGCGGGCCCTGGGCGCGGAGTGGGGTGCGATGGGGCACGGGGGGATCCGGGCCGTACCGGGCACGCGCGCGTACACCCTCGCCGAAGCCCTGCGGGCGAAGCTGCCCGTCTCGGGGTGCGTGAACGTCGACGCGGCGGCGGTGGTCAGACGCGGCGGGCCGCCGGCCGGCGCGCACAGCGACATCCTGCACGAGGAACTGGCCCGGCTGGTCCTGGCGGCGGGCCGCATCCGCTGACCCGCCGCCGGACCGCATGTCACCCGGCGTGCGTCACCGGTGCGAGGTGAACTCCACGACCTGCTGGTAGGTCGGCCGGTTCTGCCAGCTGATCTTGCCGTGCTTGATGCCGCCGAGGGTACGGTGGTTGATCGAGTCGGCGCACCACTGGTCGCCCGCCGAACACACCTCGTCGCCGGGGTAGACCTGGGCCGCGGTCTTGCCGGCCGCCTCCTTCAGGGTGCTGATGAGGGTGTCACGGCAGGCGCCCAGGCTGCCGTCGCCGCAGTACTTCCGGGCCAGCGGGCCCTGCACCTGCTCGCCGAGCACGGCCCGGACGTCCTTGTCGACATAGCTCCACCAGCCGTACTGGAAGGAGCTTCCGGCGTGCGACCCGGTTGGGCCGTGCGCGGCGGACGGGGACTCGTCGACGGGCAGGTTGGCGGTCATGGCCTCGAACAGCTCGCTGCCGAGGCCCGGTTCGAACTCGGCCTTGACCAGCAGCGGCCACCAGGCGTCCAGGATGCGGATCGCGTCGGCGTCGGCGTACTTCTTGGAGCCGGCCGAGGTCTCGGTGCGCTTGCCGCCGGCCGCCACCCAGGCCTGGAGCTTGCTCACGGCCGCCGCGGCGGTGGAGTCGGTGACCGGAGCACTGTTGATCACCTTCAGCAGCTTGGGCAGGACGTCCTCGGCCCGAAGGTCGGCGAGGCCCGCGTCCGCCATGGCCTTCGTCAGCGACGCCCGGGTCACCCCGCCCTGCTGGACCAGCTTCTTCACCCGGTCCTCGAGGAGGTTGCCGCGGTGCACGGAGCCGTTGCCCCAGGGCGCGGTCGTGTAGTCCTTGGCCTGCTTGTTGTTCCAGGAGACGTAGTAGTCCTGGTCGATGGAGTGGGGATGGGCCGAGGGTGGCGTGTAGTCAGCCGTGTTGGTCGCCGGGTCCCAGCCCCGCCACTCGTACGCGGGCCGCGCCCACACCGGGAACTCGGCGTCGACACCGTTCGCGCGCACCGGGTTGTCGCCGCTGTTGTAGTACGCGGTGTGCTCGGAGTCGGCGTAGAACCAGTTGAAGGTGTAGTTGATGTGCTGCACCGCCTTCTGGAAGGTCTCCGGCCCCTTGACGTAGTCGGGGTCGTTCAGCATCTGGAAGCCGATGATGGAGTCGGCCTCGTGCAGGAAGGAGGAGCGCAGGGTGGTGTAGGCGACCTTCTTGCCGCCGACCGTCGCGCGGTACTCGACGGGTCCGTACTTCGTGCGCCAGACGCGCATCGTGTACGAGCCGGCCGCGGTGCCGTCGGCGACCGTCGGCTTCCAGGCGTTCTTCTGCTCGACCTTCTCCATCGGTGTGCAGGTGCCGCGGTAGAGGTAGTGGTAGTCGTCCTGGCAGAGCTCGACGGCGTAGGTGTCGATGATGTCCTGGCCGGAGGTCGTGGCGCTCCACGCGTAGTCCTGGCCGCGGCCGAGTTCGACGTACATGCTCAGGCCCGCGAAGGAGGCGCCGCGGGCGCTGATGCCCGGGCCCTGCAGTTCCTGGAGCAGCAGGAGCTGGGGGGCGAAGTAGCCGGTCTGCGGGCCGAACACGGCGACGGGGTGGCCGCTTTCGGTGTGCTCGCCGCTGACCACGAGGGCGTTGGACATGCCGCGCTTCGCGGACGACGAGGCCGTCCTGGCCGCTTCACCGGACGCGCCGGTGGCGCTGGACGTGGCGGCGCTGCCGGTGCGGTCGTACACGAGCGGCTCGGGCTTCACCGACCCGGCGTCGGGCAGGGCGGTGCCCTGCGGGTCGTCCGGCTTGGTCGCGTACGGGAAGCTGCCGTCATGGACGGTGAGGACGGCCTCCGGGTCGTTGCGCATCCGGAACGACTCCCAGACCTTGGTGCCCTCCGTCACGCCGTACTTCTCCTGCGCGGCGAGCAGTGAGAGGGCGTTGTTGACCTCGCCGCCACCGCCCGAGCCGAAGAGGGCGCCGATGACGGAGCCCAGCGCGACCATGTCGGTGATCTTGAAGTGCTCGATCGTCCCGGCGTTGGTGACGGAGTCCTTGTGCCCGGTGAGGACGTACTCGCCGGGGAAGTAGCGGCCGCTGTCGGAGGCGTCGATGTAGGCGTTGATGCCGTCCAGGTAGGCCTTGGCGTCGGCGAGGGCCTGCTTGCCGCGCTCGCCGTTGGTGGCGACGGCGTTGTCGATCTGCGCCTGCAGATCGGCCTCGGTGTAGGGGGCGTGCCGCCAGAACTGCTGCTCCAGGCCCTGGTTGGAGGGCGCGCCGCCGGCGAACGACGTCAGCTGCCCTCGCCCCACGTGCCGGAAGACGTCCATGAGCCACAGCCGGTCCTGGGCCGCCGCATAACCGGCACCGAACTCCGTGCCGTACCTGGTGGTACCGGTGATGTGCGGCACACCGGTCTTCTTGTCCCGGACGATGGTCACGTCGCTGCGCCCGGCGGGCTTGAGACTGGAGGCCACCTGGTCGGCGGGCACCCCGAACGACGCGTCGTTGAAGAAGGTGTTGATCTTGTCGTTGGTGAGACCGGGGTAGCCCTTGGCGAGGTCGGCGTAGGGCCCGAGCTGGTCCTCGGCGTGCTCGGGCTGGGTGCCGAAGGCCTGGTTGAGGAGGATCTGGGCGAGGGTGGCGTTGCCGTTCTGGCCGGGCGGGAGGATGTCCGAACACTGGTTGCCGCAGTAGTCGTTCGCCACCGCCGCGGCCCGCGTGTCGGCCGTCTCGGAGGCAGCCGCCGGCGACAGCGGCGCCAAGAGACCGGCGATCAGCGCGCATACCGAAGCGGTCTTCAGGAACCCGGGGATTCCGCCGGGAGTTCTCATTCTGTCGAGAACGGTGCGTGGGATACGCCGTGGCATGTGGGGGCTCCTCGCGACGGGGGTGGCCGGGATGTTACCGCCGGTATCCCCGAGTTTGAAGATGAGCAATCGTCAACTTTTGGAGTCAGCACAACAGGCACACGGACCACGGCAGTCGACTCGCGAGCCTCGTCGGACGGCTTATGGAGGCCATTTGAAATCGGATGGAGCCGATTCGCTTGTCGATACGTCTATTCGGCGACGTCCGTACGACGACGCCGAAGTGACCGGATTACAGGTGCAGGTGTGACGGAGGTGCAGGACGATGGCCGGTTTCCGGAGTCTGGCGAGACAGGTCCGAGATCCGCGGTGCGATCTGGCGCTGCGGCGCTATTCGCTGCGCAAGTGCCTTGAGAGGTTCGCCCCTTACGGGCACAGGGCGACCTGGGACCATTTGTGCTCCCGGGCAGGGTTCGGTCCCGAGGACCGGTCCCCCGATCCAGTGCGGCTCGTGGCCGCACTGGACGAACTGGAGGAGGCGCGGGCGGTCTGGCTGGCCTACGAGGTCGAGTTCGCCGAGCGCCGCAAGAAGGAGAAGCACGACGGACTGCGCAGGCCGGGCAGCGTGGACGACTGGCACCGGCTGACCTGGGGAGGTTTCGGCGTGGCGTGGTGCGACGATCCGGCGGTCCACCCCCGTGAACCGCTGGCCGAGGTGCTGCGGCGGCTGATCGCCGCGCTGGAGCGCGAACCGGGCTCGGCGTGTCCGGTGTGCGGCGGGGAACGACTCGCCTGGAAGTACGGCCTGGACCACGAGCCTTCGGCGGGTCCGGTCTGCTCGGACTGCGGGATCCTGGTACCGCGTCCGGTGCTCACGCCCGGGGCTCTGGCGGATGCCAGGCGGGCGAGGCTGTTGGTGTCGGCTTGACGAACGCGGGTGCGCGGGGGGTGCGCCGGGGATGCCGCACCCCCGATGTCGTGACCGGCACCATCGGGGCATGGTGCAGGTCTGTCTGAACGGGGGCGGGGCGCCGCGGACGGTGCGGTGGTGCCTTTGACGCCCGAGTCGATGGCCGACTCGGCGGCGGAGGCGGTCGCCGCCGGGGCCACGGACATCCATGTCCATCCCAAGACGCCTTGCGGGCGGGACACGTTGTCGCCGCGGGTGCTTGCGGTGACACTGTCGGCGATTCGCGCGCGAGTGTCGGTGCCGGTGGGTGTGACCACGGGGGCGTGGGCCGAGCCGGACCCTGCCGCCAGGCTGGAGCGGATCTGCGACTGGACCCTCCTGCCCGACCACGCCTCGGTCAACTGGCATGAGCCGGGGGCCGAGGAGGCGGCTGCGGCGCTCCTCGATCTCGGGTGGGCGTGGAGGCGGGCATCTGGTCGGGCACGGACGGGGCGGAGCGGTTTGCCGCGTCGCCGTTGGGGCCGAGGGTTCTGCGGGTGCTGGCGGAGGTGACGGACGCGTATCCGCGCAGCGCCGAGGCGACCGGTGAGGCGCTGCTTCTTGAACTGGGCCCCGCGCATGGGCGTCCTGTGCTGTTGCACGGGGAGGGCGGGGGTGCGTGGCCGGTGCTGCGGCTTGCGGGGCGGTTGGGCTTGGCCACGCGGGTCGGGCTGGAGGATGTCCTGGTGCTGCCGGACGGGCGGCGGGCTGCTTCCAATGCGGAGCTGATTGCGGCGGGGTTGGCTGAGTACGCGCACGCCGCGTTGTGAGGTGCCGGGCGTTGGTGCCCGGGCCGGGTGGGTCCGCAGCCCGGCGGAGCGGGGTGCCGCCGCGCCCACCCGTGCCGCCCAGCGGCACGACTGCCCGCAGCTAAGGCAGATTCCGCCCGCCACGGCGCGTCCGCACCCGCCGTCGCACGGAAGGGGACGTGTCGGGGGGTGTCCGCCCGCAGCGGTTGGCGCGTCAACGGACGATTAGTCGGTATCCGACCCCATCGCGCCGTTCCGAGGACGGACACCCCCCGGCGCGGCCCCGACCCACCCCCACGGCGTAGGCGCACGCGGCGCGGCCGCCGCAGGCACCCGCACCCGGCGCTACCCGAGCGCTCGGCGCTCGACCATCAGTCGGGACCCCGTGCGGCGTTCGCCGAAGGCGTCGTCCGGGTTGGAGAGGACGCAGGCGTCGAGGGAGAGGCAGCCGCAGCCGATGCAGTCGGTGAGGTGGTCGCGGAGGCGGTTCAGCTGTTTGATGCGTTCGTCCAGCTCCGACCGCCACGCCTCGGAGAGGTGCGCCCAGTCCTCCCGTGTCGGCGTCCGCTCCTCGGGAAGTTCCGCCAGCGCCTCCCGGATCGTCGCCAGCGGGATGCCGACCCGTTGCGCGGCCCTGATGAAGGCGACCCGGCGCAGCGTGTCACGCGAGTACCTGCGCTGGTTGCCCGAGGTGCGGCGGCTGCTGATCAGCCCCTTCGACTCATAGAAGTGCAGCGCCGAGACGGCGGCTCCGCTGCGCGCCGCCAGCTGGCCGACCGTGAGCTCATGGATCTTCTCTGGAATCTGGGGCACTCCTCGAACCCTACCGTCGCCCGTTGACACGACCCCGCGGCCGACCATGCTAAGCAGTTGCTTAGAGATGTGAGAGCACACAGATCACACAGACCTTCTGACGCGAGAGGCCGGGCCATGGCAGAGCCGAGGATCTTCACATCCGTCGACGAACTGAAGTCGGCGGTGGGCGAGCAACTGGGATACACCGACTGGCTCGACGTCGACCAGAAGCGGATCGACCTCTTCGCCGAGGCCACCGGCGACCACCAGTGGATCCACGTCGACGCGGAGAAGGCCGCCGCGGGCCCCTTCGGCACCACCATCGCGCACGGCTATCTGACCCTGTCGCTGCTGCCCCTCTTCGGACCGCAGCTGATCGCCGTCGAAGGCGTGAAGATGGGCGTCAACTACGGCACCAACAAGGTGCGCTTCCCCGCGCCCGTCCCCGTCGGGTCCCGGCTGCGCGCCACCGCCACCATCACCGACGTGGCGGACGTGACCGGCGGCGTCCAGGTCACCACGGCCTTCACGGTGGAACGCGAGGGCGGCGACAAGCCCGTCTGCGTCGCCGAGTCCGTCGCCCGCTACTACCTCTGAACTACCTCTGACCCCGGCGGGCTACTTCTCCCCCACCATCCGCAGCACGAGGTCGGCGTACAGCGCGCCGACCTCGTCGGGCGTCCACGGCCCGTCGACGTTGAACCAGCGGGCCACGTCGATGCAGAGCGAGAGGACGGCCAGGGTCGTCCCCTTCACGTCCAGCACGTCGAACTCGCCGGCCGCCACACCGTCCTCGATGATCCCCCGCACCTCGTCGTCGCACTGCCGGCGCAGCGCGAGGATCTCGGCCCGGGCGTCCGGACCGAGTGAGTCCAGCTCGTACTGGACGACCCGGGCGGTGGTGCGTCCGCCGGCGTGCCAGCGGACGAAGGAACTGACCGCGTCGGCCAGGCGCTCGCGGGCGGTGCCCTCGCGCCGGGACGCCGTCCGCAGGATCTCGAGGGCCTTCTCGTGCCCGATCCTGCTGATGCGGTGCAGCAGCTCTTCCTTGGTCTTGTAGTGGATGTAGAGCGCGGCCGGACTCATCCCGGCGCGACCCGCGATGTCCCGGGTCGTCGTGGCGTGGTAGCCGCGCTCGGCGAAGGCCTCCACCGCGGCGATCAGCAGCCGCCGCGCCGCGTCGGGCGTGACCTCGCCCCACGCCTGCGCCTCGCCGCCGGCCGTCTCCTCCGCCGTACCCATCACTCGCCCCTCTCCACTGGCAGGGCACCACCATACCGCCGAAGGTGAGCGCTCGCTTAGTAAGGCCGCTCAGCGCTTGCCGAAAGGCCGCTCAGCGCTTCTCGAATGGCCGCTCAGCGCTTCTCGAAGGGAGCGTACGAGGGCGTCGCCGCGGCCCCCTCCTGCCGGTCCCGGATCACCTTGGCCAGGGTGAAGGACGAGGTGACGAGGTACAGCACGGCGATGGCGAGGAAGCCCCGCACCCAGGCATCGGCGCTCAGCTGGTAGATGCCGATGGCGGTGGCCGCCATGGCGACGGCGAAGGACGCGACGGCCTGGCCGTAGAAGGCGGCCGTGTTCTGCTGCTTGCCCGGTGTGTCACTCATGGGGGCAAGCTTCGGCGGAAGTGGCCCGCGCCACATCCGCCGTCGTACTCAGCCTCAGACTCAAAGGTACTCAGAACGCCGAAACCCCTGTGAGCGCACGCCCGATGACCAGCTTCTGGATCTGACTGGTGCCCTCATAGAGGGTCATCACCCGGGCGTCCCGCAGCAGCTTGCCCGCCGGGTACTCGTCGATGTACCCGTAGCCGCCGAAGACCTGAAGCGCGTTGTTCGCGGCGCGGACGGCCGCCTCCGAGGCGAACAGCTTGGCCTTCGACGACTCGACGGCGAACGGCTGCCCCCGGTCGATCAGGTCGGCGACCCGCCAGGTCAGCAGCCGGGCGGCGTCGACGTCCACGGCGATGTCGCTGATCAGCTCCTGGACCAGCTGGTGGTGGGCGATGGTCTTCCCGAACTGCTCACGCTCGCCCGCGTAGCGCACGGCCGCGTCCAGGGCCGCCTGGGCTATGCCGACACACCCCGCGGCGACCGACATCCGGCCCTTGGCCAGGGCGGACATGGCGATCGAGAAGCCCTTGCCCTCCTCCCCCAGCAGCGCCGAGGCGGGCACTCTCACGTCCTCCAGCACGAGCTCGGCCGTGGTCTGACCGCGCAGCCCCAGCTTCCCGTGGATCGTGCGGCGCGTCAGGCCGGGCGTATCGGTGGGGACGAGGAAGGCGGAGACGCCCTTGTGACCGGGGGCGTCCGTGGAGCGGGCGAAGAGCAGGACGACATCGGCCCAGGTGCCGTTGGTGATGAACATCTTGGTGCCGTTGACGACGTAGTCGTCGCCGTCCCGCACCGCGCGCGTCGCGAGGCTGCCCGCGTCCGAGCCCGTGCCCGGCTCGGTCAGGCCGAAGCAGCCGACGAGCTCACCGGAGGTCAGCCCTGGCAGCCACTGTCGCTTCTGCTCCTCGCTCCCCCACGCGGCGACGGTCTTGGCGACGAGCCCCAGCGAGACGGAGACGATCCCGCGCACCGACGAGTCACCCCGGCCCAGCTCCTCGGTGACCAGGCAGTACGCGAGATGGTCACCGCCCGAGCCGCCGTACTCCTCGTCGACGGTCAGGCCCAGGAAGCCGATCTCGCCGAGCTTCTTCACGATCGACCGGTCGACCTCCTCGGCCCGGTCCCAGGCGACGGAGTTCGGGGCGATCTCGCGCGCCACGAAGTCCCGGGCGAGCCGGCGTACGGCGGTCTGCTCCTCGCTGAGCTCCAGGTTCACCACAGGCACCCCACTTGAAAACCGTACATTTAAATTAGCACTGCTAGTTTCAATCGGCAGCCCTACTATGTGCGCCATGGCCCGACCGCGCAAGCCCTTGCTCAGCACCGACCGGATCGTCGGGACGGCCCGTGCGCTCGTGGACGCGGAGGGCCTCGCGGCCGTCTCCACGCGCCGGCTCGCCGCCGAGCTGGGAGTCAGCGGGCCCTCGCTCTACAACCACTTCCGCACCAAGGACGAGATCCTGGAGGCGGTCGCCGACTCGGTGAGCGGCCAGGTGGACCTCACGATGTTCCAGGACGGCCGGGACTGGCGGACCGCGCTGCACGACTGGGCCGTCTCCTACCGGGCCGCGCTGCGGGACCACCCGAACATCGTCCCCGTCCTGGCCCGCGGCCCCGGCCGCCGCCCGGCGGGGCTGCGGCTCGCGGACGCCGTGTACGGCGCGATGGTCGAGGCGGGCTGGCCGCCGGCCCAGGCCACCTCCATCGGCGCGCTGATGCGGTACTTCGTCATGGGCTCCGCGCTCGGCTCCTTCGCCGGGGCTTCGTGAACGACGCGAGCGCCTACGATCCCGCGGACTACCCCCATCTCCAGCAGGCCCATCTCCTCGCCGAGCAGCAGGAGAAGATCGACGAACGGGCCTTCGAGACGGGGCTGACGGCCCTGTTGGACGGACTGGCGCGGCAGTACGAGCAGGTGCGGCGGACCGCGTAGGGCGCCGCGGCGGGACACTTCGGCGACGGCCGAAGGGTCCGTGTCCCATGCTGGGGCATGACGAGGGACCCGAAGGCAACCGGCCTGGCACGGCTCGCGGCGCTGTTCGCGGACGAGACCCGGGCCGCCTGCCTCCTGGCGCTGCTCGACGGGCGCGCGTGGACCGCGAGCGAGCTGGCGCGGCACGCGGGTGTCGCGGCGTCGACGCTGAGCGAGCACCTCGGCAGGCTGGTCGCGGGCGGACTGCTCGCCGAGGAGCGGCAGGGCCGGCACCGGTACGTCCGGCTGGCCGACGCACGGGTCGCACAGCTGGTGGAGGATCTGGCGGCGCAGGTCGCTCCGGGCGCGACCGGACGACCGCGGAGCCTGCGCGAGTCGAGCGCCGGTTCGGCGATGGCCCGGGGCCGCACCTGCTACGACCACCTCGCCGGGCGGCTCGGCATCGCGGTCACCGACGCGTTGACGGCGCGCGGACTGCTGCTGCAGGAGACCGGGTTCGCGCTCACCGACGCCGGGCTGGCCTGGTTCGAGTCGGCCGGCATCACCCTCGAACGGAAGGGCCGTCGCCCGCTGGCCCGGGCCTGTCTGGACTGGACCGAACGCCGCCCCCATCTCGCGGGCGTCGCGGGCGCGACCCTGTGCCGGCACGCCCTGGACACAGGATGGTGCGTGCGCATCGGCTCCGAGCGGGCCGTGAAGGTGACAACGGCCGGCGAGCGGGCCCTCTTCGACCTGCTGGGCGTGGAGCCGACGGCACTGCGCTGAGCCCGTCCCGGGGCGACAGCGTCCCGTCCGAAATCCGCGAGCGTCAGCCCCCGCCCTCTCCTAGCCTCTGGAGCATGATGAACGACTCCCCGTCCCGTCCCGCCCGCCGGGCAGAGCTGCTGGCCGCCGGTGCGGCGGCGGTCACCGTCGTGCTGTGGGCGTCCGCCTTCGTCTCGATCCGCAGCGCGGGGACGCGTACTCGCCGGGCGCGCTGGCGCTCGGGCGGCTGCTGGCCGGGGCGCTGACGCTGGGGGTGATCTGCCTCCTGCGGCGGGAGTCGTGGCCGCCGCGTTCGGCCTGGCGCGGGATCGCGATATCGGGGGTGTTGTGGTTCGGCTTCTACATGGTCGCCCTCAACTGGGGCGAGCAGCAGGTCGACGCGGGTACGGCCGCCCTGGTCGTGAACACCGGGCCGATCCTGATCGCGCTGCTCGGCTCCCGGCTGCTCGGTGACCCGATGCCGCCGCGGCTGCTGGCGGGGATGGCGGTGTCGTTCGCCGGGGCGGTGACCGTGGGTCTTTCGATGTCCGGCGAGGGCGGGTCCTCGGTGCTCGGAGTGGTGCTCTGCCTGCTCGCGGCGGTCGCGTACGCCGGTGGTGTGGTGGCGCAGAAGCCGGCGCTGGGCACGGCGAGCCCCCTGCAGGTGACGACGTTCGGCTGCCTGGTGGGCGCGGTGCTCTGTCTGCCGTTCGCCGGGCAGCTCGTGCTGGAGGCGGCCGACGCGCCGGCCTCCGCCACGCTCAACATGGTGTACCTGGGCGTCTTCCCGACCGCCCTCGCCTTCACGACATGGGCCTACGCCCTGTCCCGGACGACCGCGAGCCGGATGGGCGCGACGACGTACGCGGCGCCCGCGCTGGTCGTCCTGATGTCCTGGCTGTTCCTCGGTGAGGTGCCGGGGCTGCTCACCCTGCTCGGCGGTGGGCTGTGCCTGGCGGGTGTGGCGGTGTCCCGGTCGCGTTCGCGGGCGGCGGCCCGGGCCGGGGTTCCGGGAGCGGTTCCGGAGCCCCGGCCGGGGCAGACCTCCGACTCAGCTCGCTGACTCCGCCTCCGCCTCCGCCCTGGCCTCGGGCGCGGCCTCCGGCTCCGCCGGACGCGCCCGTCCGGCAAGGACCTTGATGGAGATCAGGGCGATCACCGAGAGCGCGATGATGTAGCCGGACACGGCCATCGAGGTGCCGGTCGCCTCCAGCAGCAGCACCATGACGAAGGGGGCGAGCCCGCCGCCCGCGACGGCCGCGATCTGGTAGCCGAGGGAGGCGCCGGTGTAGCGCATCTCGGGCGTGAACAGCTCGGCGAACAGGGCGGCCTGGGGGCCGTACATGATGCTCAGGAAGCAGCTGGCGACGAACGTGCCGACCGCGAGCCACAGCAGCGAGCCGGTGTCGATCAGCAGGAAGAGCGGTACGGCCCACAGGGCGATGCCGGCCGCGCCGAGGGCGTAGATCCGGATGCGGCCGATGCGGTCGGAGAGCGCGGCGGCGGCCGGGATCAGCACCAGCTGGGTGAGGCTGACGCAGAGCGAGACCATGAGCACCGGGCCCTTCTTCATGTCCAGTTCCCGGGTCGTGTAGTCGAGCACGCCGGTGATGAGGATGTAGAAGGTCGCGGTGTTCACGGCGAAGGAGCCGCCCGCGAGGAGCACCGTGCCGAGGTGGCCGCGCAGGATCGTGCGCAGCGGCGAGCTCTGCTCGGTCTTCTCCTTCTCCGCGAGCGCGCGTTCGGCCTCCCGGAACGCCGGGGTCTCCTCGACGCGGGTGTGGATGTACCAGGCGAGGCCGAGCACCAGCAGCCCGACCAGGAACGGCACGCGCCAGCCCCAGGCCGCGAACGCCGAGTCGGTGGTGAGCGCGCCGGCCAGCAGGAAGACGGTGTTGGCGGTGACCACGCCGATGGGGACGCCGAGCTGGACGACACTGCCGTAGACGCCGCGCTTGCCCTCCGGGGCGTACTCGGTGGCCAGGAGCATCGCGCCGCCCCACTGGGCGCCGACGGCGACGCCCTGGGCGACGCGGAGCAGGACGAGCAGGATCGGGGCGGCGACGCCGATCGTGTCGTAGGTGGGCAGCAGACCGATGCCGGTGGTGGCCACGCCCATGAGGGTGAGCGCGAGGACCAGCATCGGCTTGCGGCCGCGCTTGTCGCCGAGGTGGCCGGCGACGATGCCCCGAGGGGGCGGGCGAGGAAGCCGACGGCGAAGGTGGCGAACGAGGCGAGCACACCTGCGGTGGGGCTGCCGGCGGGGAAGTACAGGTCGCCGAGGACGAGCGCGGCGGCTATGCCGAAGACGAAGTAGTCGTACCACTCGACGGCCGAGGCGAGTGCTGCCGCTGTGGCGACGCGGCGGCGGTTGCCCGCGGCGGGCGTGGTGGTGACGGGCTGAGCGGAAGGTGCCGTGTCCATGCGGTGCACGCTCCGGTGGGTGCGGGGACGGAACGGGGGGTGGCTCGAGTTCCGGGGAACGTACTGACCGGACGGTATGGACGTCAACGGGTCGCGCACCAGCACTTTTGCCTGTACGGGACACCGACTGTGCGGACGGGCACGGCTGAGGCCCCGGCCTCGCGCGGAGACCGGGGTACGGGAGAACCGGACTAGAAGACGACCAGTGCCCGGCCGCCCTTGCCCGCCAGCATGTTCTCGAAAGCCGCCGGGATGCCGTCGAGGGAGATGCGTTCCGTCACCAGCGCGCTCAGGTCGAGGCGGCCCGCCCGGACATGCTCGGCCAGCACCGGCAGGTCCCGCGCGGGGTCGGAGTTGCCGTAGACGCAGCCGGAGAGGGTGCGGCCCCAGTGGAAGATCTCCAGGGCGTTGAAGGTGACCTGCTGGTCCTTGCCGCCGATGCCGACGACCGTGGTGCGGCCGCCGCGGCGGGTGGAGTCCCAGGCCGTGCGGATGGTGACGGCGCGGCCGGCGCACTCGACGGCGACGTCCACGCCCTGTCTGCCGGTGAGCGCGCGGATCTCCCGGGCCGTGTTCTCGGAGGCGATGACGTAGTCGGTGGCTCCGGCCGAGCGGGCCAGCTCCTCCTTCTCGGGGGTCACATCCACCGCGATGATCTTCGAGGCGCCCGCGATCCGGGCGGCTTGGAGGGCCGCGAGGCCCACTCCGCCGGCGCCGAACACCGCCACCGTCTCGCCCGGCCTGACCTGTGCCGAGTGGTGGACGGCGCCGTAGCCGGTGAGGACGGCGCAGCCGAGCAGAGCCGCTTCGGTGAGCGGGACACCGTCCGGGACGGGCAGGGTGCAGGCCGCGGACACCACGGTCTCCTCGGCGAACGCGGCGACGTTCAGGCCGGGGTGGAGGTCCGTGCCCTCGGCGGTGCGGGCGTAGACGTCGGCGGCGCCGCTCAGGGCGTCGGCGCACAGCCAGACCTCGCCGAGCGAGCAGGCGTGGCAGGCGCCGCAGGAGGGGCCCAGTTGAGGACCACGCCGTCACCGGGCCCGACGTGGGTGACGCCCTCGCCGACGCTGACGACCGTGCCGGCGCCCTCGTGGCCGAGGACGGCGGGGACGGGCACGCGCATGGTGCCGTTGGACAGGGACAGGTCGGAGTGGCAGACCCCGGCGGCGGCGAGCCGGACGCGGACCTGGCCGGGTCCGGGGTCGGGCAGGTCGATGCCGGTGATCTCCAGCGGGGAGCCGACGGTGGGCAGGACGGCGGCGCGGACAGCCATGACGGAAGGGACTCCCCTGGGTCTAGAACTGGAGGGACTTGGTCTGGAGATACTCGGCCAGGCCGTGCACGCCGAGCTCGCGGCCCACGCCCGACTGCTTGTAGCCGCCGAAGGGCGCGAGGGGGTTGAAACGGCCGCCGTTGATGTCGACCTGGCCGGTCTCCATCCGGCGCGCGAAGGCCACGGCCTCGGCCTCGTCACCGGCCCAGACGGCGCCGGCCAGGCCGTAGACCGTGCCGTTGGCGATCCGCAGGGCGTCCTCCTCGTCCTCGTAGCGGAGGATCGAAAGCACCGGGCCGAAGATCTCCTCCTGCGCGACGGTCATGTCCGGGGTGACGTCGGCGAAGACGGTCGGGCTGACGAAGTAGCCGGTCCCGCGCGGGGCTTCAGGGCCGCCGGCCACCAGACGGGCGCCTTCCGCGACGCCCTTCTCGATGTAGCCGCGCACCCGTGCCTGCTGCTTGGCGTTGACGACCGGGCCGATGCGGTCGCCGTACTTGGCGGCGGCCGTCGCGGCGAGCTCGACCGCCTCGTCGTACTGGTCGCGGTGGACGAGCATGCGCGTCCAGGCGCTGCACGTCTGGCCGGAGTTGGACATCACGTTGGCGACCCCGACGTTGACGGCCTTGGCCAGGTCGGCGGTCGGGAGGATGACGTTGGCGGACTTGCCGCCGAGTTCGAGGGCGACCTTCTTCACGGCCCCGGCGGCGATCGCGGCGATGTGCCGGCCGACGGCGGTGGAGCCGGTGAAGGAGACCAGGTCGACGCCGGGGTGTTCGGCGAGGGCCTGCCCCGCGACCGGGCCGAGGCCGGTGACCAGGTTGAAGACGCCCGCGGGGATGCCCGCCTCGTGCACGGCGTCCGCGAACAGGCGCGCGACCAGCGGGGTGTCCTCGGCGGGCTTCACCACGACCGTGCAGCCGGCCGCGAGGGCCGGGGCGACCTTGGCGACGATCTGGTGCAGCGGGTAGTTCCAGGGGGTGATCGCCGCCACGACACCGACCGGCTCGTGGTGCACGACCGAATTGCCGGTCCGCTCCTCGAAGGCGTACGTCGCCGCCAGTTCGGCGTAGGAGCCCGCGACCGCGATCGGCACGGCCGCGTGGACGGCCTGCGAGAACTTCAGGGGTGCGCCGAGTTCGGCAGTGACGGTCTCGGCGATCTCGTCCGCGCGGGCCACGAGCACGTCCCGCAGCGCGGCGAGGCGCGCGGCCCGCTCGGCCGGCGGGGTCGCGGCCCAGGCCGGGAGGGCGGCGCGGGCGGCCCGTACGGCGGTGTCGACGTCCTCGGCGGTACCTGCCGGGACCGTGCCGATGACCTGCTCGTCGACCGGGTTCACCACCTCGATCACGTCCTGGCCGGCGGCGGGGCGCCAGGCGCCCCGATGTACATGCCGTCGTGTGCCTTCATCGCGCTTCCTCCGGGGCGGGGCGTCGTCGTCCGGCACATAAACTAGCGACGATAGTTTTCTGGCGCCAGACACCACCGGTCATCAGAGCACGGGGAGGGCCGCGTCCGGATGTGCCGCTCCTCACTCCGCCAGGTCGGGCAGGCGATCCGGGTGCGGGCAGATGCGGTCGCCGTGCTGGTCGAAGACGAAGAGATGGGCGAGGTCGACCAGGAGCGGCACCTGCATGCCGTGACGGAGGGCCAGGTCCGGGGTGGTGCGCACGATGAGGTCGCCGGGCAGGCGGGCTTCCGCGGTGGCGAGGCCTCGGCGCGCCTCCTCGGGACGCTCCAGGGCCACGACGGGGCCGGCCCGGCCCGCGGTGGACAGTTCCCGAAGCCGGCCGAGAACCGAGCCCTCCCGGCGGCGGCGCCGGGCCGGGCGAGTGGGGCGGGGGCGCGGAGCCTCCAGTTCCGGGATGACGGCGGGGCTGGAGCCGGTGTTGAAGTGGACGAGGATCTCGTGGCCCTGGAACTCCACGTGCTCGACCAGGCCGGTGATCGGCACCTCGCCGGGCCGGGCGGCGGAGTGCTTGGCGATCCGGACGGCCTCCGAACGCAGGCCCACGATGACCTCGCGGCCCTGCTGGACCCGCAGCAGCTGGTGGTCCAGGGAGAGCGGCTCGGGCAGGCGCAGGAACTGCTTGCCCAGGCTGATGGTCATGGCCCCGTCCAGCGGGGCGCGCACCAGGCCGCGCAGCAGGTTGATGCGCGGGGTGCCGATGAAGGCCGCGACGAAGACGTTGCTGGGCAGCGCGTACACCGCCCGGGGGTTGTCGACCTGCTGGAGCACGCCGCCGCGCAGCACGGCGACCCGGTCGCCGAGCGACATGGCCTCGGCCTGGTCGTGGGTGACGTAGACGGTGGTGACGCCCAGCTCCCTGGTGAGCTGGGATATCTCCGCCCGCAGGTGGTTGCGGAGCTTGGCGTCGAGGTTGGACAGCGGCTCGTCCATGAGGAAGGCCGAGGGGTGGCGGGCGATGGCCCGGCCCATCGCGACGCGCTGGCGTTCGCCGCCGGAGAGCTGGCCGGGCAGGCGGTCCAGGAGGTCCTCGATGCCCAGCATGCGGGCGGTGGCGTCCACGCGCGGGCGGGGTCGGCGCCCGGGTCCTCGATCCGCAGCGGGAAGCCGATGTTGGCGCGGCTGGTCATGTTCGGGTAGAGGGCGAAGTTCTGGAAGACCATCGCCATGTCCCGACCGGAGGGCGGCAGGTCGTTGGCGTACTCGCCGTCGAGCAGCAGATGGCCGTCGTCGATCTCCTCCAGGCCGGCGATCATCCTGAGCACGGTGGACTTGCCGCAGCCGGACGGGCCGAGCAGCACGAGGAACTCGCCCGGCCTGATGTCCAGCGACAGCCGGTCCACCACGCGGATGCCGCGGGTGTAGGACTTGCTCACGTCGTGCAGGGAGATGGCGCGTGTCATGAGGTGCCCCCGAGGGGTCTTCAGGGCGCTGGTGCTCCGCGGGCCGGAAGCCCCGTACGGGTCGCACGGGGCTGTGGGTCACGGAAGTTAACGGAATGTGTGCGGCCGGGGGAAGACACCGGGCGAGATCGGGGGCTTCGGTCCATCTGGTGAGAAGGCGGACGGCCTGGTTCGGCCGGGGTCAGCGGGTGCCGGTGAGGTGGGCGAAGACGACGACGTTCCCGGAGTAGCCCTTCCTGCGGTCGTAGTTGCCGCCGCAGGTGATGAGGCGCAACTCGGGGCGGCTTCGGGCGCCGTACACCTCCTGGCTGGGAAGCGCGCCTTGTCGTACGACTTGATCGCGTCGACGGTGTAGACGGCGACCCGCCCGTCGGCGCGGCGGACCTGGACGATGCGACCACGTTTCAGCTCGGTCAGCCCGCGAAGACGGCGGGACCGCTGTCCGTGTCGAGATGCCCGACGGCGACGGCGGTGCCCGGCCCGCCGGGCGAGGCGCCGTGCTCGTACCAGCCGACCAGCTCGGGGTCGTCCTCCGGGGTGCGGTGAGGCGGTGCTCACGGTCGAGGCCCAGGTTCATGACCGGGGCGTCGAGGCGGAGGTGGGGGATGAGCAGGCGGGTGGCTCGGGAGGGGGCAGCGGGCGGGGGATGCCGGGGGCGGGCGGCCGCGGGACGGGGTGATCGTGCGGTGGGGTGGAGGTGTGGGGCGGTTCGGACCAGGGCCGGCGGTCGGCCGCTGGGGCCGTGCCCCGGGGGCGGCGGTGGAGGGACTGGGAGCGGGGGCTCCGGAGACCTGGGTGCCGGGGTGTGGGACCCCGAGGGCGCGGTGTGGGAGCCGTCGGCCCGGGAGCCAGGGGTCTGGGACGCACGAGGGTCGGGGGTCGCGGCCGTGCGGGACGCCGGTGCCCGGGACGTGCCGGGCTGGGGGGCGGGTTCCCGGGAGGGGCGGGGCCGGGCGGAGGCGTCGGCCGAGCCACCCTGCACGGCGACGGGCTCGTCGCCGGAATCGTCCGGCACGGCAGCGGCGACTCCGGCGGAACTCGGCGGGAGGGCCGTGGCCGCCCTGCCGGCTTCTTCGCCCCGGTCCCAGCAGATACCGCCCACCAGCAACGCCAGGGCCATCACGATCGTCCGCGCCAGGCGGTAGGCGCGCGTCCGATACCAGGGCCTGCGGGCCCGCCGGCGCCGCACCCCCGGAGCACCGACGTATCCGCCCCCCGCCCTGCGCCGCACCCCCGGAACAGCGGCGCCCCCGGATCCGGCATCACGCCGAACCACCGGGTCAGGAGCGCCCCCGGATCCGCCCGCGCGCCGAACCCCGGGCCGACGGAATCCCCGTAACCCGACCCCCGCCGCACCCGACAACAGCACCGGACCCAGCCCCACCACCACGCCGAACCGCCGGGCCGACTCCACTCTCATAAGCCGACCCCCGCCCCACCCCAAGAGCACCGACCCGAGGCCCACCGTCACGCCGAGTCCGCCGAGTCCCCGAGTCCCCGGAGCAGGGGCGGTAGCCACCGTGTCGCCGCGCCGCACCGGAACCGCGGCGGAACCTGCCCCACCGCCGCGCCGGGCCACCGACACGGCGGCAGAACCAGCCCCACGCGGAACCACCGAGCCGACCCCAGACCCACGACCAGCCCTCCGCGGAACCACCGCCCCGGCCTCGGACCCACGACCAGCCCCACGCGGAACCACCGAGCCGGCCCCGGACCCACCACCAGCCCCCCGCCGAGCCACCGAGCCGGCCCCGGACCCACGACCAGCCCCACGCCGAGCCACCGAGCCGGCACCCGACCCACCACCAGCCCCACGCCGGGCCGCCGAGCCGGCGTCAGGACCAGCCTCTCCACCGTCCCACCCCACCGGCCCCGCACCGACGCCCTCCCCGGACCCACGCCACCCCACCGGAGCGGCGCGATTCGCGGAACGCGGCCTACGCCGCGCCATCGGGCGGCGGCGGAGCCGGAACCAGACCGTCCCGGCGACGGCGGCAAGCCCGACGGCGGCGGCACCGGCGACCGGCGTGAAGGCCTCGGCACGGGCGATGCCGCCACCGCCCGCGGGCGGGCCGCCGCTCGGGTGATGGCGGTGGGCGTGGCCTTGGACGCCGGGCAGTCGACCTGGAACACCTTGAACTTGCCCGCGCCGTGGGCCCGGTCGGTGAGCCACGTCAGCTTGTACTGCCCGTTGGGCAGGTCGATGAGCGGACTGCGGCCCGCACCGCTCGCGTCGAGGGTGACGGAGCCGCTCTCGGCCGGCACCTCGGGCAGGGTCTGGATGGTCCAGTTGACCGTCTCACCCGGCTCGAAGTCGAACGCGGCGAGGTAGAAGTCACAGACCTTCGGATCGTTGCGGCGATCGGTCGCGGCCGTCTCGGCGGCGTGGATCTTGACGTCCCCGTTGTCCCCCGGAGCGGCGACAGCGGGCATCCCGCTCAGGGTGGTCCCGGCGAGGGTGAGGGCAGCGAGGACGGCGGTGCGGCTGCCGGCACGGCGCGCGAGGGGTACGAGGGGCATGGACATGTCCTCCAAGTCAGATGATTGTCATACAAACATCTCGTCACCTGACTATCTGTCACATGTCACCCGGAAACGCCGGAGCACCGCCCACGACGCGTCAGATGTCGCTCTTCCGGCCCAACGGCATCCTGCAACGGCGGCGTTCGGCGCGCGCCCCGTCCGCCTCACCCGGCTTTCCCGGCGACCGCACCGCGACCCCCGAGGACAGCAGCAACAGCACCCCCAGCATCACGAACGGCGCCGCCACCCCGCGACCCCCGCGATCAGCCCGGCCGCGGCGGGCGCGGCGACCTGGCCGAGCCGGTTGCCGGTCAGACGCAGGGCCAGGGCCGTGGAACGGGCGTCGTCGGGAGCGGCCTGGACGACCGTCGTCATGGACAGCGGCTGCCCGACGCCGAGGCAGAAGCCGAGCAGCACCAGCAGCACGGCGAGCGCCCACACCGGCACCGGAAGGGCGATGCCCGCGCACAGCAGGGCGGCCAGCAGACAGGTCACCGTGAGCAGCACGGTCCGGCCGAGCAGCCGCAGCAGGGGCGTCAGGACCAGGCGGCAGGCGATGGTGGCCGCCGCGCGCAGACTGAGCAGCACGCCGATCACCGAGGGCGCGATGCCCCGGTGCTCGCCGACCACCGGAAGGTAGGCGGTGAGGATGTCGGTCGCCGACAGCACGGCGAGGCTGATGAGGATGCCGGCCGGTACGCCCCGGGTGCGCAGGATGCCCCGGACCGGAACGCGGTCGCCCTTCCCGCGCCGGCCCTGGCTTCCGTACGGCGGTGCTCTATGCGCCACAGCGAGGTCAGCGCGACCGCCCCGACCGCGCCCGCCACGACCAGGGCGAGCGCGCTCGTGCCCGTCATGTCCTCGCCGCCGATCAGCGCGCCCGCGGCGACGGGCCGACCAGCTGACCGAGCGCGGCCCCGATGGTGAAGTGGCCGAAGTTGCGGTCCTGTTCGTGCGGCGCGGACTGGCGGGCCACGAGGGACTGGGAGCCGATGACGAAGCAGAGGTGGCCGAGGCCCATCACCCCGCTCCACAGGGCCATCGCCCACAGGGAGTCCGCGACGCCGCTGAGCGCGCAGCCGCCGGATATGAGGACCACGCCGACCGGCAGCAGGGGCGCACAGCGGCCGTGGTCGGTACGGCGGCCCAGGGGGACGGCGGCGAACAGGGGCAGCAGCGCGTACACACCGGCGATCACACCGACCGCTCGCTCGTCGGCGCCCAGCGCGAGGGCCCGGTAGGAGACGGCGGGCCGGGCCATCGACACCGCCCCCTGCGCGAAGCTGAAGGCGATGACGAGGCGGAGCAGCCAGCCGCGGTTCCCACCGGGCCTCACGATGTCCTCCAGCAGGGATCGAACAACGTCAGATGATTCCGAACAGGATGCCTGCCCCGAGGATGACGAGGCATGTGAGGGCGGCCCACTTCACCACGAACTTGGTGTGGTCGCCGAACTCCACCTTCGCCATGCCGACCAGGACGTAGACGGCCGGGACGAGCGGGCTGGACATGTGCAGCGGCTGGCCGACCAGCGAGGCGCGGGCCATCTCCACCGGGGAGACACCGTGCGCGGCGCCCGCC
This sequence comes from Streptomyces tuirus, assembly GCA_018195615.1. Taxonomy (GTDB): domain Bacteria; phylum Actinomycetota; class Actinomycetes; order Streptomycetales; family Streptomycetaceae; genus Streptomyces; species Streptomyces tuirus_A. Next base: position 2,010,234 of record JAGTPG010000002.1, read on the forward strand.
TCGGCGAGGACGGGGAGGACACCGAAGTAGAAGCCGTCGTTCGACATGAAGTACGTCAGCGGCAGGCTCAGCACACCGGTGACGATGGCCATGTGCGGCCCCATGCCCGCGGGGATGACGTCCACCATCCACTTGGCCATCTGGTCGACCATGCCGGTGCCCTGGAGGACGCCGGTGAAGACGGCGGCGGCGAAGACCATGCCGGAGACGTTCAGGACGTTGTCGGCGTGGGCGGCCAGGCGGGCCTTCTGGTCGGGGATGTGCGGGAAGTTCACGGTGAGGGCGAGCGCGGCACCGAGCAGGAACAGCACCGGGATCGGCAGCCACTCCATGATCATGGCGGTGAGCAGGCCGACCGTGAGCAGCGCGTTGAACCAGTAGAGCTTGGGGCGCAGGGTGGGCCGGTTCGGGTCGAGACCCTGGAAGCCGCCCTCGTCCCGGGTGTCGTCCTCGGGGCGTCCGTTCCGGAGCCCGCGCCACCGGCGGCACCCTTGCGCATGTCGACCTTGCCATCGCCGGAGCCGCCGCCGGCCCCGACGAGAACCGTCTCGGTCTCCTTCTCCTCCTCCAGCACCTCGTCCAGCGTCAGCACGCCCAGCCGCCGGCGCTCACGCACACCGAGGACGTAGGAGAGGACGAACACGAAGGCCAGGCCCACCAGGAGCGCCGGGATCATCGGGACGAAGATCTCGCTGGCGTCGAGCTTGAGCGCGGTCGCGGCGCGGGCGGTGGGGCCGCCCCAGGGGAGGGTGTTCATCACGCCGTTGGCCATGGCGGCGACACCGGTCATCACGACCAGGCTCATCTTCAGGCGCTTGTACAGCGGGTACATCGCCGAGACGGTGATCATGAAGGTGGTCGAGCCGTCGCCGTCCAGCGACACGATCGCGGCGAGCACTGCGGTGCCGACGACGATCCGCATCGGGTCGGCTTTGCAGAATTTGAGGATGCCGCGGACGATCGGGTCGAAGAGACCGACGTCGATCATCACACCGAAGTAGACGATCGCGAACATGAGCATCGCCGCGGTGGGGGCGAGGTCGGTCACGCCGTCGAGGACGTAGTCGCCGAGCTTGGCGCCCTTGCCGACGAACACGCAGAACAGCGCGGGAATCAGCACGAGCGCCGCGATCGGCGACATCTTCTTCATCATGATCAGGACCAGGAAGGTCGCGATCATGGTGAAGCCGAGGATGGTCAGCATGAGTGGATACCTAACGTTCGCCCTTGAACATCCCACCAGGGCCGGCGGTGTCCGAGACGTTAGGTCCCGTCAAGCAGCGTTAACAAGACGTTGACGTGCGAGCAATAAGCGCAAAACTGCTGGTCACAGCTTTGCTCAGGTCAGAGGCATGAGTTTTTCGGCCGCCGGGGCGCATTCGACGGGCACTCCGTTGAGGACCGCGTTGCCCGACAGCGGGTCGAGCAGCCGGCCGTCGAGGAGCTGGTTGACGTTGACGCCGGGGTCGGTGGCGGCGTGGCTGAGGCGGGTGCCGGGGCGGTCGTGTCCCCAGCCGTGCGGCAGGCTCACCACACCGCGCCGGACCGTGTCGGTGACCTCCGCCGGTGCGGTCACCTCTCCCCCGGCGCCCTTCACCCGGACCGGCTCCCCGTCCCTGACGCCCAGCCGCTCGGCGTCCTCGGGGTGGATGTGCAGGGTGCAGCGGTTGGAGCCGCCGGTGAGGGCGGGCACGTTGTGCATCCAGCTGTTGTTGGAGCGCAGATGGCGGCGGCCGACCAGGACGAGCCCCGCGGGGCGTTCGGCCAGGGCCGCGCGCAGGCGGGGCAGGTCGTCCGCGATCGGCCCCGGCAGCAGTTCCACCTTGCCGCTCCTGGTCTTCAGCGGCTGGGGCAGGCGGGAGCGCAAGGGTCCGAGGTCGATGCCGTGCGGGTGCGCGAGCAGTTTCTCCAGGCTCAGCCCGTCCGGTCGTACGCCGAAGCCGTCGCCGTAGGGGCCGAGGCGGAGCATCATGTCGAGCCGTCGCTCGGGGCCGTTGTCGCCGGTGAGCTGTGCGGCGAGCTCGCGCGGGTCGCGGCCGTGCACGGGCGAGTGGGGCTCCTTGACCGCCTTGCCGAGGGTCTGGTCGATGACCATCTGGTCGACGGCGGCGGGGTCCGCCCCGTGCATGCCTGTCGCGGCGAGGACCAGCCGGGCCAGGATCTCGGTCTCCGCCATCCGGCCGGGCTGAAGCGGGACGGCGGGGCGGGTGTAGCGGACCTGGTTGCGCACGGCGAGGGTGTTGAAGGCGAAGTCGTGGTGCGGGCTCTGCGACGGCGGGGGCGGGGCAGGACCACGTGGGCGTGGCGGGAGGTCTCGTTGAGGTACGGGTCGACGCTGACCATGAAGTCGAGCGAGTCGAGCGCCTTGTCGAGCCGGTCTCCGTCGGGCGCGGACAGCACGGGGTTGGCGGCGACGGCCAGGAGCGCGCGCACCGGCTCGCCTTCCTCGGTCGCGGTGTCGATCTCCTCGGCGAGGGCGGAGAGGGGCAGCTCACCCTTGGCCTCCGGATGCCGGCTCACCCGGGAGAGCCAGCGCCCGAGGGCGAAGCCCCGGCCAGGTCCGGCCGGGCGTGGCGTCTTGTCGGTGGCGGCCTGCGGGAAGAGCGCGCCGCCGGGCCGGTCGAGGTTGCCGGTGAGGATGTTCAGGACGTCGACGAGCCAGCTGGCCAGGGTGCCGTGCGGGACGGTGCAGCTGCCGATGCGGCCGTAGACGGCGGCGGTGGGGGCGGCGGCCAGGTCACGGGCGAGGGTGCGGATGACGCCGGCCTCGACGTCACAGGCCTCGGCGACGGCTTCGGGGGTGAACTCCCGCAGGGCGTCGGACAGTTCCCCGACGCCCTGCGCGTACGGGGTCGCCTCGACGAGGCCTTCGTCGAAGAGGGTCCGTGTCATCGCCGCCAGCAGCAGCGCGTCGGTGCCGGGCCGCACGGCGAGGTGCCGGTCGGCGAGCTTCGCGGTGCGGGTGCGCCGCGGGTCGATCACGACGAGCGTGCCGCCCCGGGCCTTGAGGGCCTTCAGCTTGCCCGGGAAGTCGGGGGCGGTGCACAGGCTGCCGTTGGACTCCAGCGGGTTGGCGCCGATGAGGATCAGGTGGTCGGTGTGGTCGGTGTGGTCGAGGTCGGGCACGGGGATGGCGTTCGCGTCGCCGTAGAGCAGCCCGCTGGAGACGTGCTTGGGCATCTGGTCGACGGTGGAGGCGGTGAAGACGCTGCGCGTGCCGAGCCCGGCGAGCAGCACCGGCGGGTAGAGGGCGCCGGCCATGGTGTGCACGTTGGGGTTGCCGAGGACGACGCCGACGGAGTGCGGGCCGTACCGCTCGACGACGGCCCGGATGCCGGCGGCGACCGCGTCGAAGGCCTCCTCCCAGGTGGCCTCGCGCAGCTCGCCGTCCCTGCGCACGAGCGGGGTGCGCAGCCGGTCGGGGTCGGAGTCGACCGCCCGAAGGAGGCGCCCTTGGGACAGATGAACCCCTTGCTGAACACGTCGTCGCGGTCACCCCGGGCGCCGGTGACGCGCGCCCCCTCGATGGTGAGGGTCAGGCCGCAGGTGGCCTCGCACAACGGACAGATACGCAGGGCGGTGCGGGACACGGGTCCTCCCGGGCGGCGGCAGCGGTGACGCGCGGACGCGCCGAGCATACCGACCGGTATGCATGGAGGGGAGCCCCCGGGAGCCCCTGCCGGGGCGGGAGGCCGGCCGGAGACCGGGCCGGAGCCGTCAGTCGAGCACCCGGGCCAGATAGGCCCGCAGCATCTCCCGCATCTCCTCGATGATCTTCGGGTCCCCTTCCGGTGCGACCCGGAACGCCAGGTGAACCAGGGTGTCGGCGGTCTCCACGGCGATGAGGAAGACCCGGCGCAGCTCCTCGTCGGGCTCGCGGCCGAGATAGCCGGAGAGGAGGTCGGAGAGGCGGTCGGCGACGTGGTGATTGGGTTCGGTGCGGGACCCGACCGGGATCTGGTTGCCGAAGTCGACGAGGGAGAAGCCGGGCGCGGAGCGCTTCATTTCCAGGTACTCCTCGAGCACGGCGTCCATGGCCACGCGCCAGCCCCCCTCACCGGCCTCCGCCAGGCGCTGGGTGACGCGTGCGGAGTACTGCTCGAGGTTGCGCTGGGCCAGTGCGTCGACCATCTGGCGCTTGTTGCCGAAGAAGCGGTAGACCGAGCCGATGGGGACCGAGGCACGCTGGGCGACGGCACGGGTGCTCAGGTCGTCGTAGCCGACCTCGTCGAGGAGGTCGGCGCAGGCGTCGAGGATCCTGGTCAGGCGTTCGGCACTGCGCCGCTGCACGGGCGCACGACGGAGCGATGTCGCGTGGGGCACGCGGTTCATGATGCCTTTCCGACGCGGTCCGGTGAAGCTCGCCCCCCGGCCCGCCGCCGGACGTCCGTCGCCCGCGGCGGCGCGTCGCGGCCGACGCCGGCGCTCGGCGCCGGTTCCGCACCCGTGTCCGCGTCCGGGCCGGGCCGCGACGCGGTGATGTCGGCCGTACTCTCCACGGGACTGCCGTCCACCGCCCACACCGTGCCGTCGTCGGCGTAGAGACGGGCCGTGACGTGGTGCGTGCCGCGCGGCACCAGACGGTCGGTGAGACGGTATTCGGGGGTGCGGAGCCGGGCGATGAGGCGACCGTCGACGTAGAGGTGCGCGAGACCGCGCCCGGACACCGCTCGCGCCGCCGCCCCGGCCGGGAGAAGCGGAACTTCCGCACGGTCAGCCGTACGTCCCAGCCGCCGCCCGCGTCGGGCTGCACCTCGATGCCGACGTCGGGCGCACTCTTCTGCTCCACCTCGCGGTAGGGCCGCCCCTCCTTGTCCCGGTCCTCCAGAAGCCTGCCCACCGGCGTGGGCGACACCCCGTTCCCCCGGGGTCACCGGCGCCGCAGCCCGCGGCTCCGGCCAGGAGGAGGACACAGACCGCGAGCGCGGCACGAGATCCTCGCGTCCATGACATGTCAGGGAGCGTAGAACGCACGTCCGGTCCGGCGGATCGTCCTGGAGGCGGGTTCCCTGTCCTCCGTCAAGAGGAGGACGCCAGGGTGGCGCGCGTCCCTCTTGCGTCGGGGAAATCGCAATCCTACGGTGTTGCATAGGAATCGGACCACAAGGGAGCAGCGATCATGGGCGATGGGGGAACCTCCGCGCGAGCGGGTTCGAGCGTGAGGGAGCGCGGAAGACCGCCGAAGGGCTGACCTATCTCTCCGGCTTCGGCAACGAGCACAGCTCCGAGGCCGTCCCGGGCGCCCTGCCCGAGGGCCGCAACTCGCCCCAGCGGGCCCCGCTCGGGCTGTACGCGGAACAGCTGAGCGGTACGGCGTTCACCGAACCACGGGCCCACAACCGCCGCTCGTGGCTGTACCGCATCCGCCCCTCGGCCGCGCACCCGGCGTTCACCCGGACCTCCAACGGCACGATCGGCACCGCTCCCTTCACCCAGGCCGTGCCCGACCCCAACCGTCTGCGCTGGAACCCCTTCCCGACCCGCCCCCCGGCACCGACTTCCTGGCCGGCCTGTGGACCCTGGGCGGCAACGGCGACGCGACCCAGCGCACCGGCGTCGCGGTGCACCTCTACACCGCCAACACCTCGATGGACCGGGTCTTCAGCGACGCCGACGGCGAGCTGCTGATCGTCCCGGAGCGCGGCGGGCTGCTGCTGCGCACGGAGTTCGGTCTGCTCCATGTGGAGCCGGGCCATGTCGCGCTCGTCCCGCGTGGGGTCCGCTTCCGTGTGGAGCTTCTCGACGAGTCGGCCCGCGGCTATGTGTGCGAGAACTACGGCGCACCCTTCCGACTCCCCGACCTGGGCCCGATCGGTGCGAACGGGCTCGCCAACGCCCGGGACTTCCGCGCCCCGGTCGCCGCGTACGAGGACGTCGAGGGCCCGGTGGAGGTGGTGAACAAGTTCTGCGGCAACCTGTGGACGGCCACCTACGACCACTCCCCGCTCGATGTGGTCGCCTGGCACGGCAACCATGTGCCCTACATCTACGACCTGCGCCGTTTCAATGTGCTCGGCACCATCACGTACGACCACCCGGACCCGTCGATCTTCACGGTGCTGACGTCCCCGTCGGACACCCCGGGTCTGGCCGGTGTGGACTTCGTGGTGTTCGCGCCGCGCTGGCTGGTGGGCGAGGACACCTTCCGGCCGCCGTACTTCCACCGGAACGTGATGAGCGAGTACATGGGCCTGATCGAGGGCGCGTACGACGCCAAAGCGGAAGGCTTCGTCCCGGGCGGCGGCTCACTGCACAACATGATGTCGGCGCACGGCCCGGACCGGGAGACCTTCGACCGCGCGAGCTCCGCCGAACTGAAGCCGCAGAAGATCGACGACGGCCTGGCGTTCATGTTCGAGACCCGCTGGCCCCTGACCCTGACACCGCACGCAGCCCGGGCGGAACACCTGCAGCAGCGCTACGACGACGTCTGGCAGGGCCTGGAGCGGCACTTCAACCCCTTGCACTGATCATTTCCTACCGGTACGGATGGCCCGTGACCTCCTTCGCCCCGGACTCGATCGTCCTGAACCGCAAGCTGCCGCTCTGGTACCAGGTGTCGCAGTCGCTGCGCGCCTCGATCCTCGGCCGCTCGCCCCAGGACCCGCTGCGCCTGCCCACCGAGGAGCAGCTGGCCGGGCACTACGGCGTGAGTGTGCTGACCATGCGGCAGGCGCTGAAGGAGCTGGAGGACGAGGGGCTGATCACGCGCCACCGGCGCCGGGGCACCTTCATCGAGCCGCACGCGCGCCGGGGTTCCCCGGTGCGCCTGCTCGGCTCGGTGGACGCGATCGTGGCCCAGCAGTCCGGCATGACGACCGAACTGCTGAACCACGCAACGGTCCCCGTGCCGGGCGAACTCGCCGAGTTCTTCCCGGACGTGGCGGAGGTCGCGACGTACCACCGGTTGCGCAGTGACGAGAAGACGGGCGAGCCGACGAATCACGCCCGGAACTACGTCCGTCCCGAACTGGCAGCGCGCATCGACCTGGACGACCTCGTCCGGTGGCCCATGACCAAGGTGCTGCGGGACGTGGTCGGGGCGGACATCAGCCGTATCACGGACACGGTGGAGGCCCGGCTGGCCGACCCGGAGACGGCGACGCTGCTCCACATCCCCTTGTTGAGCCCGATCCTGCACTACACGGGCGTGACGTACGACGCGGAGGGGCGGGTCCTCGACGCGGCCGTCATCCACTATCGGGGCGATCGGTTCTCCTTCACCGTGACGCTGGATGCGTAGGGGTGGACCTGCCGGGCCGGTGGGGGCCGGTCGCACGGCCGGTCGCACAGTTCCCCGCGCCCCTTGGGCGCGTCGTACGATGCCCAGCGTGACGCACGACGACGCTCCGCTGCTGGCGGACCTCATGCCGTGGTCCGTCGCACCGCCGCGGCTCGGCCGGGGGTGGCCGGCGGGCCCCGACGCGGCGTCCCTGAAGGCCCGCTGGGACGCCCTGGTGAAGGCCGAGGGACCCGACCGCGAGGCCCTGTTCGAGCCGAGCCGCTCCCGCACGCCGCACACCGCGGTCGGTCAGCTGCCCGGCCACGCGGGCGGTGGCACGGAGAAGCTGGTCCGCGCCTCGGGGCCCTGCCCGGAGCCGGTACGGGTGCTGTACGCGCCCTTCGACGAGCAGTGGCTCATCCCCGACCAGCGGCTGATCGACGCGGCCCGCCCGGAGCTGTGGCGGGTGGCGGACGAACGGCAGGTCTTCCTGGTGGAAGGGCCGGAGACCCTCCTGGCCACCTCGCTGTTCCCGCTGCTGCGCCCCGGCCGCGTCCGCCCGCTGTTCCGGCGCCCGGGCGGGCGGGAACCGAACCTGGCGCCCGGCCTGCTGGAGCACCTGGGCACCCGCCTGGGCCACACCCCGGCACCGCTCGACGTCCTGGCCTGGATCAGGGCCACGGCCCGCCCGGACCTCACCGTCCCGCTCACCGGGGACACCGACGAGTGGGAGCGGGGCCTGGAGCACGGCCACCGGCTGCTGTGGCTGATGCGCCGCGACGGCGAGCGTCCCAAACTCCCCGGCGGACGCCGCCCCTACGTCCGTGCACCGCTGCCCTCCCGGCCCGTGACCCTGCGGTACGACCGGGACGAGGAGGCCCTGCTGCTGGACGAGGGCCGCATCTCCCCGGTGCCGCCGGAGGCCTGGGACTTCGAGGTGGGCGGAGTGCGCGTGCTGGAACAGTGGTTCACCGCCCGCGTCACCGAGCCAGAGCGGAGCACGCTGGCGGCGATCCGCCCGACCGTCTGGCCCCAGGCCTGGACGTCGGAACTGCTGGAACTCATCACGGTCCTGGCGCTGCTGGGCGAACTCCGGCCCCTGGACGAGCTGATGGTCTCCGACCCGATCACCGCGACCGAGCTGCACGAGGCGGGTGTCCTGCCTGTTCCGGCAGCGGTCCGCCGACCCGCTTCCGTGCTGGACGGCCCGGAGGAGGGACCTGAGGGGCAGCTCGCGCTGCTCTAGGCCTGGGGCTCGAAGGCGTCGAGCACCCTGTCCAGGGCCATCTCGAAGATGGCCTCCGCGTCGATCGGCCCCGGATCCTCCGCGAACGCCGCCGCCATCCGCGGGTACGCCCCGCTCGCGACCTGACTTCCCAGATGGGCGATCCGGACGGCGTTTTCCTGCTCCTCCGACCACGGCAGCGACCGCGTGCGCTCGGCGGTGGCCGGCTCACTCGAGGTGTACACCGTCACGACACCGTTGAGCATCGCGATCCGATGAGCCGGGCGGCCGTACCGCTGGGGCAGGCCGCGGCGGACGTGGTGGTCACAGCCGCCGGGACAGTGCGGTTCCTGCTGGGGGGACTCGCGGTGGGCTGGCGCGTCGAGGGCGGCCCGCTCGAAGCGGCGGGCGCGGTCGGGCTGTTGATGCTGTTCCGCTTCGCCTGCACACGGGTCGGGATCCACCTCGGCCTGCTCACCCGGAACGAGGAGGCGGCCGGCCAGCTGGGCGGGGCGACCTTCCCGCTGCCGCTGCTGTCCAGCGCGTACATCCCGACGAGCGGGCTGCCGGGGTGGCTGCGGACGGTCGCCGAGTGGGACCGATCAGCGCGGTGGCGACGGCCCTGCGAGATCTCTTCGGCAACGCCCCGGTGCCCGACGAGGCGGCCTGGCCGGTGGCCCACCCCGTGGCGGGGTCGTTCATGTGGTGCGCCGTGCTGCTGGGGATCTTCGTGCCGCTGGCGGTGCGGCAGTACGCGCGCGGGGAGCGGTGACCGGGGGGCCGGGGGCGTGCCGCGCTCGGGAACAGACCTGGCGACGCTGCGTGCCGTGGGGATGACGGACGACGAGTGCGCAGCGCTGCACCAGGACGGTGTGACCGCCCGAGCGCGGATCCCTACCTGCCGCCGAACAACGAACGACGCAGCCGACGCAGCGGCGCGAAGAGCGAGACGCGGCGCACACGCGCGCCCCTGCCACTGCGGTCGTGCGGCTGGCGCGCGGTCAGTTCACGCATCAGCGACGTCGCCTCGACCGTCTCCCGCTGCGGGACGGCAGGTCCCGCCAGCACCGAGAGGTGGCGGTCGAGGCGCGAACTGGTCGCGCTGCTCCCGCAGGTGATCGCAGGGACCCTGGCCCTGCTGCGCACTGTTATCTGTTCCATGTCACTCCCCACCCGTACGAGTCCACCCGGCCCGGGCAGGTTAACCCTATCGCCCCGTCCGGGCACTCGTGTATCGCGGTCACAGGATTCACCTTCCCCATAAGGGGGTTGACGATGTCTCTCCGGTCACTCTCCGAATCCAACAGATTTCAGGGCGAGTTGGACGATGGGCTGGGTGGTGGGCTGCGGCGACCCTCCGGCGGGCTCCACGGTTACCGCCAGTGACGTCGCGGAGGTGCCGAGACCGGTCGCGACCAAGGGCGTGTCGCCCTCGAAGAGCCCCAGGGAGCGCGGTTGCGCGCCCGGGCGCATGAGCCACAGCTGATGCACTCGGCCGCCCGGAGGGGCACCGTATCCGCCGAGGGTGACGATCGCGCTCCGTTCCGAAGCGGAAGCGATCACTCCGATCCTGCGGCCCTGTCCGTCCCGGCCGCTGCTCGCACGGGCGTCCGGAGCCGACAGAACGTGGGCGATCTCACGTGACCGGTCCCGCTCAGCGGTCAGTTCGTCCTGGGTCCGGTTCGCCTGCACGGCGAACAGCGAGGCGACGACGAGGGCCGCGGCGGCGGTGGCCGTGGCGAAGGGCACGAACAGCGGGATCCGCCGCCGCGTCCGCTGCCGCGGCGGCGGCTGGGCGCCCCACACATGCGGCGGCAGCTGCGTCGCACGCGCGCGCGCCGGCTCGCGTACGGACTCCTGCCGCGCGGGGTCCTGCGGGGTCGTCCGTACGGCGGCCATGACCCGGTCGCGCATGGCGGCCGGGGCCGGGGCGGTGGTGGACCAGGCGAGCCGGACGGCGTCCTCGGTCAGGGCGCGCACCTCGGCGGCGCAGCGGTCGCAGTCCTTCAGGTGCTTCTCGAAGCGGACCCGCTCCGGGGGTTCCAGGGCGTCGAGCGCGTAGGGGGCGGCGAGCGAGTGCAGGTCCTCGCGGCGGAAGAGGCTCATGCGACACCTCCCAGGCACTCGCGCATGCGGGTCAGCCCGTCACGCATCCGCGTCTTGACGGTGCCCAGCGGCAGGGAGAGCTGCTCGGCCACCTCACGGTACGTGTAGCCCTCGTAGTAGGCGAGTGTGACCGACTGGCGCTGGAGGACCGTGAGCCGGTCCAGGCAGCGGCGCACCCACTCGCGCTCCAGGCCGGCCTCGACCTCCTCGGTGACCTGGTCGAAGGCCGGCTGGTTCGCGCGGAGCGCCTCGCGCTGCTCGCGCTCGCCGGCCGCGCGGGCGCTGCGCACCCGGTCGACGGCGCGGCGGTGGGCGAGGGTGAGGATCCACGACATCGCGCTGCCCCGGCCCGGATCGAACTTCGCGGCCGTGCGCCACAGTTCCAGCAGCACCTCCTGAGCCACCTCCTCCGACTGGGCGGGGTCGCGCACCACACGCCGTACGAGTCCGAACACCGGGCCGGACACCAGCCCGTACAACTCCTCGAAGGCCTTCTGGTTCCCGCCCGCCACCAGCAGCAGCAGCTCGTCCGCCTCCACTCGGTCCCCCTCTCCCAGGCCGCACGGGGCCTGTCCCCTCATACGAGGCATTCGCAACGCAGCCACCTCCGGATGGGGTTACGGATCAGCGCGCCGAAAACGCGGGTCCCCCGGCGATGAAACAACTTCTCAGACGCGCCGTAAGAACGTTTGAGATTCGACCAATCCACTCTGCCGACCGCTCCGAATGGCGTGTGTCAGGCAAGTTGGCACAGAGGACGGACGGCATGACACCTATCTCAAGGACCGGTGCGGGACGCAGGAGCATCGCGACCGCGCTCTGTGGTGCGCTGGCCGCCGGCGGGCTCGCAGCCGCCGGTGTGACCGCGCTGGCACCTGGGGAGGCCTCCGCCTCCAGCCACCGGGAGGCCCCGCTGATCTCGGGGACCCCGCAGTACGACAACACGGACGTGTACGCGTTCGTCAGCCCGGACAAGCCGGACACGACGACCATCATCGCGAACTGGATCCCGATGGAGGAACCGGCCGGCGGGCCCAACTTCTTCACGTTCGCCGAGGACGCGCAGTACGACCTGCGCATCGACAGCAACGGTGACGCGCAGGAAGACCTGCTGTTCCGGTACACGTTCAAGACCCACACGAAGAACGACAAGACGTTCCTCTACAACACGGGTCCGGTCGAGAGCCTCGACGACCCCGACCTCAACATCACGCAGACGTACGACCTCGAACTGATCAAGCTGAAGAACCTCAAGGCCGTGTCGAAGACCAAGGTCGCCGACGACGTGCCGGTGGCGCCGTCGAACGTCGGCAAGGCGTCGATGCCGGACTACAACACCCTGCGCAAGCAGGCGGTCCACAAGCTCGCCGGGGGCGCCCAGACGTTCGCCGGACAGGCCGACGACCCGTTCTTCCTGGACCTGCGCGTCTTCGACCTGCTGTACGGCGGGAACCTCTCCGAGGTCGGCAACGACACGCTCAAGGGCTACAACGTCAACTCGATCGCCCTGCAGGTCCCCAACAGCTTCATCGCCGAGTCGCACGAGCAGCCGGTCGTCGGCATCTGGTCGACGACGCAGCGCAAGAACGCCCAGGGCTACTTCTCCCAGGTCTCGCGCCTCGGCAACCCGCTGGTCAACGAGGTCGTCAACCCGCTGAAGGACAAGGACAAGTTCAACGCGTCCGCGCCCCGCGACGACGCCCAGTTCCTGGAGAACGTCACCAACCCGGAGCTGCCCAAGCTCATCGAGGCGATCTACAAGATCCCGGCCCCGGACGAGCCGCGCAACGACCTGGTCGACGTCTTCCTCAAGGGCGTCAAGGACCTCAACCAGCCGCCGCACGTGACGCCGTCGGAGCAGCTGCGCCTCAACACGTCCATCAAGCCGGCCGCGAAGCCGAAGCGGCTGGGTGTCCTGGACGGTGACAACGCGGGCTTCCCGAACGGGCGGCGGCTGACCGACGACGTGATCGACGCGTCGCTGCAGGTCGTCGAGGGTGAGCTGCTCGGCGCCAAGAACGACCTCGGTGACGCGGTCAACGAGAACGACAAGAAGTTCGGCAAGTCCTTCCCGTACCTGGCCAACCCGACCGAGGGTTCGCGCGGCCCGCTCGCCAAGGGCGTGGACGGCGGCAACGACGTCCGCAGCCAGCTGGGCGACGCGCTCCAGCCGGCGGGCACGGAGGCCGGCTCGGACGACATGCGCCTGATCGCCGCGTCCGCCGGGGCCGGGGCGGGCGGCATCGTCCTGATCGGCGCGGCCCTCATGTGGTGGCGCCGCATGCGGAACCGGGCGTACTGACCCGCTCCGCTCCCACCTGCCGGCGCGGCCCGTTCCCCACATCCCCCACGGCACGGGCCGCGCCTCCGACTCCCGCATTTCAGCACCCGCACAGCCGACTGAGGAGACCCATGCCTCCGCGTACGACGGACAGCGCACCGGAGAGGCGCGACGACGACCGACCGCGCCCGGACCGGGAGACCGACGCAGATCGGTCCGTGGGGCGGGGCGGGGACTCGGCCGTCGAGGAGAACGGCTCGTCGGGGTCGGCTGTCGAGACGAAGACCGAACCCCAGACCGAGACCGAGACCGAGACCCAGCCCCAGACCGAGGTCGGCGAGAAGGCCGACCGCGTCGACCAGCGCGTGGCCGCGGTGCGGCGGGCCGCTGATGGGGCGCGGCGGTGGCGTGCGGCCCAACTGGCCGGGTGTGCCGCGCTGTTGGCGATCGCGCTGACCGGTGGGGCCATCGCGTTCGGGGGTGTGCGGGACGGTCGGGCGGGCAGCGGTGTCGAGTCCGTGTCCGCGGCCGGCGCGTTGACGCCGGGTGTGCTGGCCCGCGGGGATCTCGACTCGGGGATCGCGTCCCTGCAGAAGCATCTCCGTGCCCAGCCGAGGGACTTCGGCAGCTGGGCGACGCTCGGGGTCGCCTACGTCGAACAGGCCCGTACGAAGGGGGACCCCTCGCGCTACCCCCAGGCCGAGCGCGCGCTGAAGCGGTCCCTGGAGCTGGAGCCGGGCCATGACCAGGCCCTGGCCGGCCAGGCCGCCCTCGCCGCCGCGCGGCACGACTTCCCCGGCGCGCTGGCACACGCCGACCAGGCTCTGCGACAGAACCCCTACAACGAGCGCGCTCTGTGCAGCCGTATCGACGCCCTCGTCGAACTCGGGCGGTACGACGACGCCGCCGAGGCCGCCAAGATCGCCGACGACAGGCGGCCCGGCGTCCCCGTGTTCACGCGGTACGCGTACGTGCACGAGCTGCGCGGCGACGTCCGTACCGCGCGGGACGTGCTCGAACGCGCCCTGAGCAGCGCCGACTCCCCCGCCGACGTCGCGTACGTCGCCACCGCCCTCGGCCAACTCGCCTGGAACCAGGGCGAGTACAAGACCGCTCTCGGCCACTACGCCCGCGCTCTCGCCGCCGACGAGGAGTACCTCCCCGCCCTGGAGGGCCGTGCCCGCGCCCAGGCAGCGAGCGGCGACCGGGCGGCCGCCGTCGAGGGACTGGAGCAGGTCGTCACCCGCTTCCCGCTGCCCGGCCCGCTCGTCGCGCTCGGCGAGCTGTACGAGGACCGCGGCGCCGCCGGCGACCGGGCGAAGGCCGGCGACCAGTACGCCCTCGTCGACGCCTGGACGGCCCTCGCCCGTGCCGGCGGTGTCAACGCCGACCTCGACACGGCCATGGCCGCCGCCGACCACGGCGACAAGAAGGAGGCCCTGCGCGCCGCCCGCGCGGAATGGAACCGCCGGCACAGCGTGCACACCGCCGACGCCCTCGCCTGGGCCCTGCACGTCAACGGCCGTGACGAGGAGGCCCTGCCGTACGCCCGCCGGGCCACCGCCACCGGCTACCGCAACGCCGTCTTCCTCTACCACCGCGGGATCATCGAACGCGCCACCGGCGACGAACGCGACGCCCGCACCCATCTGAAGGCCGCGCTCGAACTGAACCCCGGCTTCTCGCCCGTCGGCGCCCGCGAGGCCGATACCGCGCTCAAGGACCTGGAGGGCACCCGGTGACCTTGCGCCGACTGTTCGCGTCCGGCGCCGCCGTCCTCACGGCCGCCTGCGCGCTCACCCTGTTGCCCGCAGCCACGGCGAGCGCCCACCCGCTGGGCAACTTCACCGTCAACCGCTACGACGGCCTGGTCGCCGCCCCCGGTGAACTCCGGGTCCACCACGTGGAGGACCTCGCCGAGATCCCGGCGACCCAGGCGAAACCTGACGTCGAGCGGCTGGGCATCGCCATGTGGGCCCGTGAGCGGTGCGCTGAGGCCGCCGCGGACAGCCGGGTCACCGTCGACGGCCGTACCGCAGCCCTCACCGCCGAGCGCAGCCACGCGCGCGTGCGGCCCGGGCAGGCCGGTCTCGAGACCCTCCGCGTGGAGTGCGAGCTGACCGCTCCCTGCCGTCGGACAAGGAGGCCGTCTCCCTCGGCTTCCGGGGCGCGGGCGCCGCTTCCGGCCCGGGCTGGCGGGAGATCACGGCACGCGGCGACCGTATGACGCTCACCGGGTCGGACGTTCCGGAGAAGTCGATCTCGGCCGAACTGACCTCCTACCCCGAGGAGTTGCTGTCCTCCCCGGCGGACACCGCGTCCGCCGCCCTGCGCGTACGGCCCGGCGGTCCGGCCCTGGCCGAGGAGGAGTCGGACGCCCCCGCCGCCTCGGTGCTCCCCCGCGGCGCCGACCGCTGGACGCGTGCCCTGGACGACCTGGTCGCCCGGCACGACCTGACCGCGGGCTTCGCCGCGCTGGCCCTTCTCATCGCCGTCGCCCTCGGCGCGATGCACGCGCTCGCCCCGGGCCACGGCAAGACCATCATGGCCGCGACGGCGGCGGCCCGGGGCGGCCAGGCCCGGATGAAGGACGTCCTGCCGATGGCCGCCTCGGTGACGGTCACCCACACCCTGGGCGTGGTCGCCCTGGGCCTCCTGGTCACGGCCGGTTCGGCGGCCGCCCCTTCGGTGATCGCCTGGCTCGGCGTCGCCAGCGGAATTCTGGTGACCCTGGCGGGCGCGAGCCTGCTCCGCCGCGCCCTGCGCAACCGCGCGCACACCCATGGACACGGCCGTGCCGGCGGCCCTTCGCACACCCACGAGGACGAGAGCCACAGCCACAGTCACGCGCCGGACCACCATCACCATCACCACCACGACCACGACCACGACCACAAGCACGGTCACGACCACACCCACACGCACACCCACCCCCAAGACCACGCTCACCCGCACTCCCACCCCCACGCGATCGAGCACACCCACGGCGGCTTCACCCACACCCACCCCGTCGCCCCCACCCTGCGCGGCACGATCCTCATGGGCTTCGCGGGCGGCCTCGTGCCCAGCCCGTCCGCCGTCGTCGTGCTCGTCGGCGCCGCGGCCCTCGGGCAGGCCTGGTTCGGTCTGCTGCTCGTCGTCGCGTACGGCGTCGGGCTGGCGCTCACCCTCACGGCCGCCGGGTACGCCGTCGTCAAGGCGGGCAGCGGGATGACCCGGCTCCTGGACCGGCGCCCCCGCTGGACGGCGGGCCCGATGGCGGCGCTGGTGCGCCGCACCGCACCCCTCGGCTCGGCCTTCGCCGTCGTGGTCCTCGGCGCCGGACTCGTGTTCAAGGGGGCGGCATCCGCACTGGGCTGAGTTACGTTCGTGAGGAAATCCGACGTCGTGGGGAAAACAGACCTCATGGAGATTTCGCCCGGCTGCGAATGGGGGCGCCGTGTCCGAAGAACCGGGCCATGAGCGTGTGATCGCGGGCCGCTACCGGCTCCTGGCGCCGCTCGGTGAGGGCGGCATGGGGACGGTGTGGCGCGCCCGCGACGAGGTGCTGCACCGTGAGGTCGCCGTCAAGGAGGTGCGCGCCCCGGCGGGGCTGGGGGCCGACGACGTGCAGCGGATGTACGCCCGGCTGGAGCGGGAGGCGTGGGCGGCGGCCCGGGTCGCCAACCGGAACGTGGTCACGGTGTACGACGTGGCGACGGACGGCGGCCGGCCCTGGATCGTCATGGAGCTGGTCCGCGGGCTCTCCCTGGCGGAGGTCCTGGACGCCGAGGGCCCGATGTCGCCGCAGCGTGCCGCGCACATCGGCGCCGAGGTGCTGGCCGCGCTGCGGGCCGCGCACGAGGCCGGGGTGCTGCACCGGGACGTGAAGCCGGCCAACGTGCTGATCGCGAACGACGGCCGGATCGTGCTCACCGACTTCGGCATCGCCATGGTCGAGGGCAGCTCCGCGCTGACCATGACCGGGGAGGTCATCGGATCGCCCGAGTTCCTCGCCCCGGAGCGGGCGCTCGGCCGCACGCCCGGCCCGGAGTCCGACCTGTGGTCCCTCGGCGTGCTGCTGTACGCGGCGGTGGAGGGCTACTCCCCCTTCCGGCACGACACCCCGTTGAGCACGCTGCGCGCGATCGTCGACGAGGAGCTGCCACCGCCGCGCCGGGCCGGTCCGCTCGCCCCGGTCATCGAGGGGCTGCTGCGCAAGGATCCGGCGGAGCGGCTGCCGGCCGGCCGGGCCGAGCAGGACCTGCGGGTCATCGGCGCGGGCGGCTCGCCGCGCTCGGACACCGTACCGGCGGCCCCGTATCCGCCGACCGTCGTCGGCCACCCAGAGCCCTCCCGCACGCCCCCGATGCCCTTCCCGGGGCAGCCGGCGGCTTCCGGCTCGGGCGGGGCGACGACCGCCACCACCCACCGGGACCGGGACCGCCGGGCCGGCCGGGTGCTGGTCGCGGGCGTGGTCGCGCTGGCGCTCGCGGTGGGCGGGCTGA
The DNA here is from genome assembly GCA_018195615.1 of Streptomyces tuirus. Lineage (GTDB taxonomy): Bacteria > Actinomycetota > Actinomycetes > Streptomycetales > Streptomycetaceae > Streptomyces > Streptomyces tuirus_A. Next base: position 2,027,555 of record JAGTPG010000002.1, read on the forward strand.
CGTACGCGCTGCTGAACCGCGACGACGGCTCCGGTGACCGGAGGGCCGGGGCGGGCACGCCCACCGAGACCAAGAGCCCTCCGCAGAACACCGGGAGTGGCAAGTCCAGTCCTTCTCCGACGCCCAGCGAGAGCGAGAGCGAGGAGAGCAGCCCGCCGCCGCAGTCGGTGCGGGTCGGCCTGGACGGCACGCGCACGGACTACTCGGGCCCGTGTCCGCCGGCGGGCGAGGAGGCACCGAGGTTCACGGCGACGTTCACCGTGGGGAGCCTGCCCGCCGAGGTGCGCTACCGCTGGGTGACGCAGGACGGCTCAGTGCTCGACGGGGGCTGGAAGTCGCTGTCGTTCCCGGAGGGCGGCGGCCGGACGAAGCAGGACGCGGTGACCGTGACGACCGACGAGGAGTCGGGGACGATCGAGAACGAGATCAGCGTCGAGGTGCGGGAGCCGGTGCGTACGACGTCCGATGCGGTGCCGTTCTCTCTGACGTGTGAGACGGAGACCCCGACGGGCGGGGCCTCCCCTTCTCCTTCGGACACGAGTTCGGACACGGAGTCGAACACGGAGTCGGACACGGACTCCGGCTGAGCGGTCAGTCGTTGGCGTTGAGCACGGGCAGATAGCCGCCCGACTGGCCGGGTGCCTTCGGGTGGTACGACTCGCCGATGTTCAGCCAGTTGACGCTGTGCAGCCAGGAGTCGCCGGAGCAGAGCTCGTGGCCGGTGAAGGTGCCACGTACGTCGCCGTAGGTGAAGCCGTGGTTCGCGGCGCGCTTGGCGATGGCGGTGTTGAGGTGGTCGGAGGCGTCGTTGATGGCCTTTCGCTTGGTCTCGGACAGGCCGAGGCAGCTGGTGCCGAGCTTGTAGAAGCGGGGGTAGCCGAGGACGACGACGCGGGCGGCGGGTGCCTTGGAGCGGATCGCCGAGTACACGCCGTCGAGCTTGCCGGGCAGTGTGGAGTCGACGTACGCCCGGGCGGTGTTGATGCGGGAGACACAGGCGCTGTCCGACTGGGTCACACAGGTCGTCATGACGTCGGCGAATCCCGCGTCGTTGCCGCCGACGCTGACGGAGACGAGGGCGGTGGCACTGTTGAGCGGGCCGAGCTGACCGGACAGAACATCACCCGTTCGGGCGCCCGAGCAGGCCGTGAAGTCGAATGTCGAGGGTGAGTGGGCGGCGGCCCAGAGGTAGGGGTAGGCCTTCGTGCTGCGCTTGCAGTCGCCGCTGGAACTGATGTAGCTGCCTGCGCCCACTCCGGATGAGTAGGAGTCACCGAGCGCTACATACCCGCCAGTTGGGGCGAGTGAGGACGCCTGCGCCGTGGCGGCACCGGTGAGTGCCGTGCCGGCGGCGAGGAGGAGCGAGCTCACGAAGACGACAAGTCGGGAACGTCTCATGGAACCTCCCTTTAGCAGGATCTCTGCCTTAACCGTCGTAGCAGCTACGCGTGTTGACAGGAAGTGTCCATGCCAAGTCTTTTCGGTCTTTCCGGGGTACTCGTGGCGCGTTTCCCGCACGTCGTGTTACGCGCTCGACGCCGCTTGTTACGTGCCCATGACAGATTTGTTGACTAGTGCTCAACTCTCTTGTTCTACGCCGGTAGATGGTCGACGCTTTACTCCGGCCGAGGGCGGAACGCGACGCTCCCGGCCGTGTGCGCGAGCACGCGCACATCCCCCACATGACGCGCGCCCCACCCAGGCGCGCGCCGCCTAGAGGAGGACTCCCTCGTAATGGCACAACTGCGTAGCAAGAGACTCGGGCTCGCCGCGATCACCTCACTGGCGACCGCCGCCCTCGTGGGCGGGCTCACCGCCCTCCCCGCTCAGGCCGCTCCCGCCGAGGGCCGGGTGCTCGCCGCGGACTCCCCGACCGCGATCAAGGACAGCTACATCGTCACGCTCAAGAAGAGCGCGGGCCTGAAGGCGTCCTCGGCCGCGGGCAAGGGCCTCGTGAAGGAGTACGGCGGCACGGTCGAGAAGACGTTCGGCAAGGCGCTGAACGGCTACTCCGCCGCCCTCTCCGCCACCGAGGCCAGGCGACTCGCCGCCGACCCGGCGGTGGCCTCCGTCGAGCAGAACCAGCGCGTCCAGCTGGCCGCCACCCAGACCAACGCCCCCTGGGGCCTGGACCGCATCGACCAGACCTCGCGCCCGCTCTCCGGCACCTACACCTACCCGGACAGCGCGGGCAGCGGTGTGACGGTCTACGTCGTCGACACCGGTGTGCGCATCACCCACCAGCAGCTCAGCGGTCGTGCCGCGCACGGCTACGACGCCGTCGACGGGCGACACCAACGCCTCCGACGGCAACGGCCACGGCACCCACGTGGCCACCACGATCGCGGGCTCGACCTACGGCGTCGCCAAGAAGGCGAAGATCGTGGGCGTGCGGGTACTGAACAACAGCGGCTCCGGCACCACGGCCGGTGTGATCGCGGGCATCGACTGGGTGACCAAGAACCACTCCGGCCCCTCGGTCGCCAACATGTCGCTCGGCGGCGGCGCCTCGGCCTCCCTGGACACGGCGGTCCGCAATTCCATAGCCAGCGGCGTCACGTACGCCGTCGCCGCGGGCAACAGCAGCACCACCGCCTCCTCGTCCTCCCCGGCCCGGGTCGCCGAGGCGATCACGGTCGGCGCCACCACCAGCACCGACGCCAAGGCGAGCTACTCCAACTACGGCTCGGCCCTGGACATCTTCGCGCCCGGCTCCTCCATCACGGCCGGCTGGCACACCAGCGACACCGCGACGAACACCATCTCCGGCACCTCGATGGCGACCCCGCACGTCGCGGGCGCGGCGGCGGTCTACCTGGCGGGCCACACCTCGTCCACTCCGGCCCAGGTCGCCTCGGCCCTGGTGAACGGCGCGGTCACCGGCAAGGTCACGAGCGCGGGTTCGGGTTCGCCGAACCGTCTGCTCCAGCTGGTCCAGTGACCGGCGCAGTCGCACACACCTGAACAACAGTTCCCCGGAGGCCGGTCGAGCCTCCGGGGAACTTGTCCGTGTGCGACCGAAACCTTTCAACTTGCGCCCCACAAAACTCATGCCGCAACGACCAAACCAACAAAAACGTGAGGGGCCGTTCCAGGTCTTGCCATACGGGTTCAATCGTCAATACCGTCATACATCTCACCCGCATCGGTCCGTCAGTACGCGGCTCTAGGGGAGGGCTCAAGGACCGCGACGGCCGGCGCGGGGCGCGGTAGGGGGGTGCCGTGCTCGGTGACCGCAACAGTGACCGGGCCGTGCCGCGCGGTCGACTGCCGTTCTCGCGGCCGGCCAGCTTTGCCAGCTCACCCGGCGTGCCCGAAGCTCCATCTCGGCGTGCCACGGGTGAGAACCCCCCTTTCGAACCGGACTGGATCCGGACTGCCCAGGGGGGGCGGTCCACCGGACGAGAGGGACCGACTCATGAGCTCTGTTCTGCAGCCGGCCGCGGCGGATCAGCATCCGCCGACCGCCGCCGCCAAGTACCGGCCCATCTCCTCTCACCTGGCCATAGCGCCGCCGGTGAGCGTGGTGATCCCGGCCATGAACGAGGCGGAGAACCTGCCGTACGTCTTCAAGACCCTGCCGGACTGGATCCACGAAGTGGTCCTGGTCGACGGCAACTCCACCGACAACACCGTCGAGGTGGCCCGTGAGCTGTGGCCCGACGTCAAGGTCGTCGAGCAGCGCGGCAAGGGCAAGGGCGACGCCCTGATCACCGGGTTCCAGGCCTGCACCGGCGACATCATCGTGATGGTCGACGCGGACGGCTCGGCCGACGGCAACGAGATCGTGTCGTACGTCTCCGCCCTCGTCTCCGGCGCGGACTTCGCCAAGGGCTCCCGCTTCGCCAACGGCGGCGGCACCGACGACATGACCTTCATCCGCAAGCTCGGCAACTGGGCGCTGTGCACGGCCGTCAACCGCAAGTTCGGCGCCCGCTACACCGACCTGTGCTACGGGTACAACGCGTTCTGGCGGCACTGCCTCGACAAGATCGACCTCGACTGCACCGGCTTCGAGGTCGAGACGCTGATGAACATCCGGGTCGTCAAGGCCGGGCTCAAGGTGCAGGAGATCCCGAGCCACGAGTACCTGCGCATCCACGGCACCAGCAACCTGCGGGCCGTGCGGGACGGGCTGCGCGTGCTGCGGGTGATCCTCCAGGAGCGCTCCAACCGCCGGGCGCTGCGCCGCCGTTCGCCCCAGTCGTCGATGGGGGCCGCGATGCGGGGAGAGGTGTCTTGAGCGGTCCCGGCATCTCCGTCGTGATCTGCGCGTACACCGAGGACCGCTGGGAGGACATCCTCGCCGCGGTCTCCTCGGTGCGGGCGCAGTCGCGGCCGGCCCTGGAGACGCTGCTGGTCGTCGACCACAACGAGGCGCTCCGGGAGCGGCTGGCCAAGGAGTACAAGGAGCCCTCCGACGGCACGGTGGTGCGGGTGCTCGCCAACGCGGGCCCCCGCGGCCTGTCCGCCGGCCGCAACACCGGCATCGCGGCCGCGCGCGGCGAGGTCGTCGCCTTCCTCGACGACGACGCCGTCGCCGAGCGCGACTGGCTGCGGCACTTCGCCGAGGCGTACGCCGACCCGCGCGTCATGGCGGTCGGCGGGCGTACGGAGCCGGTCTGGGCGTCCGGGCGGCGGCCCGGCTGGTTCCCGGAGGAGTTCGACTGGGTGGTGGGCTGCACCTACCGGGGCCTGCCGCGCGGCCGGGTCCGGGTGCGCAACGTGCTCGGCGGCAACGCCTCGTTCCGCCGCAGCGCCTTCGACGCGGCGGGCGGCTTCGCCACCGGCATCGGCAGGGACGGCGACAAACGCCCGCTGGGCTGCGAGGAGACGGAGCTGTGCATCCGACTCAGCCGCGCCCGGCCGGACGCGGTCCTGCTGATCGACGACCGGGCGGTCATCCACCACCGGGTGCCCGAGGCCCGCGAGCACTTCCGCTACTTCCGCACACGCACCTACGCCGAGGGCCTGTCCAAGGCCCTGGTGGCGCGGAGCGTCGGCGCCGACAAGGGACTGGAGTCCGAACGCCGGTACACCACCCGCGTCCTGCCGGCAGGGGTGGCCCGGGGGCTGCGGGACGCCCTGCTGGCCCGGCCGGGCGGGGCGGGGCGGGCCGGGGCGATCGTCGCGGGCGTGCTGACGGCGGCGGGCGGATACGTCGTCGGCAGCGTCCGGGCGCACCGGGGCGGAACCACGTTCCAGGTGCCCGCGATGCGGGAGGCCGCCCGTGAGTGACGTCCCCGTACCGATCCTCATGTACCACGCGGTCGCGACCGACCCGAACGACGCGACCCGCGCCCTGTCCGTGACCCCGGAGGCGTTCGCCGAGCAGATGGCGGTGCTCGCCGACCGGGGCCTCACCCCTCTCACCACGGCCGACCTCGCGGCACGCTGGCGTTCCGGCCGCCCGCTGCCCGAGCGGCCGGTCCTCATCACCTTCGACGACGGCTACGAGGGCGTGCACCGGCACGCCCTGCCCGCCCTCGCCAAGCACGGCTTCCCGGCCACCCTGTTCGTCTCGACCGGGTGGCTCCAGGGGCCGTACGACACCGGGGGCGGCCTGGACACCATGCTGGACTGGGACCAGGTCCGCGAGCTCGCGGCGGCGGGCGTGGAGATCGGTGGGCACAGCCACAGCCACCCACAGCTCGACCAGGTCTCCGACGCCACCCTGCGGTTCGAGCTGATCCACTGCAAGGAGATCGTCGCGGACCAACTGGGCGCCGCCCCGGCCTCGTTCGCCTACCCCTACGGCTACTCCAGCCGCCGGGTCCGGCAGGCGGTGCGCGAGACGGGGTACGCCCAGGCGCTCGCCGTCGGCAACGCGCTAGCGCGCCGCGCGCAGGGGCCGTACGCCCTGCGGCGCGTGACGGTCCGGCGCAGCACGGGCATCGCCGAGTTCGAACGGGTGGTCCAAGGCCACGCGATCGCCCGTACGTTCGCCAGGGACCGTGCCCTGACCAAGGGATACGCCCTGGTCCGCAGGACACGGCAGGCACGCCGGCTGGTGTCCCGCTTCGAGGTCTGACCCACTCGGGGAACACGCCGTGTGCACCGGGAAACCGGGTGCACACGGCGCCCCCGTGCCGGATCATGGCGGCTATGTCTGGGAACCCGCACGAGGCGCTGCCGATCCGGCTCAACGTCGACGACTCCGACTCCCCGTCCGACGTCGTCGACGCGCTGTTCCTCGGCCGCTTCGCGACGGGCGAGCAGCCGTACTCCCACGCGGCCAACATCGACCGCGTACGGTCCGGGGCGACGCTGATGCCCTCCGGTGCCCGGGTGCTGCGCGTCGCCCGGGACGACGACCGCAGCGCGACGCTGGCGGAGGGCGACGGCTGGACGCTGCTGATCTCCCGCTGGAACCGGGGCGCCGACGTCACGGTGACGGCGACCAGCGCGGAGCTGGCGAAGAAGGTCCTCGACCAGGCCACGGACGGCGCGGCGGACGAACCCGAACCGCAGCCGGAGAACGTCACGATGGGCTTCTGGTACGTCTCCCCGCGCCGGGGCCCGCACCGCACCACCCGCCAGATCGCGGCGGGCACCTGGGACGAGGTGCGGCCCAACTACACCACGCCGGTGGCGGACGCGATGGACCGTCTGATGAAGACGACCCCCGAGGACATCTCGGGCCGTCTCCTGCTGCTGCACGGTCCGCCGGGCACCGGCAAGACGTCGGCGCTGCGCACCCTGGCCCGTTCCTGGCGGGACTGGTGCCAGGTGGACTGCGTCCTCGACCCCGAGCGGCTGTTCAGCGACGTCGGCTATCTGATGGACATCGCGATCGGTGAGGAGGACGCGGCGGGCAAGGGCCGCTGGCGGCTGCTGCTCCTGGAGGACTGTGACGAGCTGATCCGCGGCGAGGCCAAGCACACGGCGGGCCAGGCCCTGTCGCGGCTGCTGAACCTGACGGACGGGCTGCTCGGCCAGGGCCGCAACGTCCTGGTCGGCGTCACCACCAACGAGGACCTGGAGCGCCTGCACCCGGCCGTGGTCCGGCCCGGCCGCTGCCTCGCCCGGATCGAGGTGGGTCCGCTGACCCGCCCGGAGGCGGTGAGCTGGCTCGGCCGGGAGGACGGCATCGGCCGCGAGGGCGCGACACTGGCGGAGCTGTACGCGCTGCGCCGGGGCACGTCCCCGACGGCCCTGCCGGAGCCGCGCGGGGGCGTCGACGCGGGGCTGTACCTGTAGCCCGGTTCGCACACAACCGCCTCTCACCTCCCTGTTACCCAGGCGTGCCAAGGTGTGCGGAGCGGCGACACCGCGCTTCGCCGGGACTGCCAGGAGGGCTCTGATGGCACACACGGCACCCACCGTGTTCAGCGAACCCACCCACCGCGTCGCGCGGTGGGTCCTGCCCGTCGTCCTCGGTCTCGTCTACGGCAACTGGGTGGCGGTGAACCGGCGTCACGGTGGTCCGATCACCGGGGCGGATCTGGCGTGGGGCGTGTGGAGCGCGCTCGTCTTCATGGCCGTCTGCATGGCCGTGGTCCAGGTGACCCGGCGGCTCCGGCGGGACCTGCATGCCCTGCACGCCCTGCTCCGGGCCGCCTTCGCCGGTGCCGCACTGGGCTTCCTCTACAGCCAGACCGGCGACGACATCCGTCCGGTGGTCCTCACGACGCTGCCGGTCACGGCAGCCGTCTTCCTGCTGCTGTTCTACCGCTTCCACACGCGCGCCGACGCGTAGCGGGGTTTGATGGGGATATGACCCTGTTCGTCGGCACGTCCGGGTGGCAGTACAAGGACTGGCGGGACGTCCTGTACCCGTCCGGGCTGCCGATGCGGCTCTGGCTGGAGGAGTACACGGGGCACTTCGCCACCGTCGAGATCAACAACGCCTTCTACCGGCTGCCGGCGCGGGAGACCTTCGAGGACTGGCGGGGGCGGGTGCCCTCGGACTTCGTGGTCGCGGTCAAGGCGAGCCGCTATCTGACGCACATCAAGCGGCTCAAGGAGCCCGAGGAGCCGGTGCACCGCCTGATGAGCCACGCGGCGGGACTCGGCGACCGCCTCGGCCCGGTCCTCCTCCAGCTCCCGCCCACCCTGCGCGCCGACCCGGGCCTGTTGGACGCGTGCCTGGCCTGCTTCCCCGCCTCGACCCGGGTCGCGGTCGAGCCCCGCCACGACTCCTGGTGGACGCCGGAGGTCCGCGCGGTCCTGGAGTCCCGGCGCGCCGCCCTGTGCTGGGCCGACATCCTGGCCCGCCCGGCGACACCGCTGTGGCGCACCGCCGACTGGGGCTACGTCCGCTTCCACCAGGGCCGCGCCCACCCCTGGCCCCGCTACGGCCGCCGCTCGCTGGCCACCTGGCTCGACCGCATCGCCACGACGTGGCCCGACGGCGAGGACGTCCACGCGTACTTCAACAACGACCCGGGCGGCGCGGCGGTGGAGGACGCGATGGCCTTCGCGAGGGTGGGGAGGTCAGCGGGCCTGGACATCACACGGACGCCGGAGCACCTGGTCCGCACGTGACGGCCGCTGCCTGTTCTGCGCCCACTCGTGCCCGCCGCGCCCCACACCCTGCTCCCGGCAGCCGCCCGCAAGGACCTTGTCCTCCTACTCCCCGTAAGCCGCCCGCAGGGCATCCCGTACCGCTGCCAGCGCGACGTCCTCGCCCAGCCCGAGCCTCCTGGCCCGTTCCACATAGGCCTGCGCGGCCGAGGCCAGCTCGCGATCCGCTGCCGAGCCGGCGGCGGCCACGAACGTGCCGTGACGGCCCCGGGTCTCGATCACCCCGTCCGTCTCCAGCGCCCGGTACGCCTTGGCGACGGTGTTCGCGGCGAGGCCCAGCGACTCGGCCAGCCCCCGCACGGTCGGCAGCCGGTACCCCACCGGCAGCTCCCCCGACCGCGCCTGCTCGGAGATCCGCGCCCGCACCTGCTCGTAGGGCGGGGCACTGTCATCGATGTCGATCTTCAAGGTCACAGGCCGATTGTCCCGTACCCGACGGAAAATGAGAGGCACCCGAGTGCGTCCACACGTAACGTGCGCCTCCATGACTGTGATCGTGCGCGACCTGCGACCCGACGTCCGGGCGGACGCCGAGGGGTTCTCCGACACCCGCCGCCTCGCGCTCCCCTACATGCTGTCCACCCCGAGTCCGTGGTGCACACCCTGACCCACGCCCACCCGGACGCCCACTTCGGCCAGCTGGTGGCCGAGGAGGACGGCGAGATCATCGGCACGGCCCAGGTCGGCGTCGCCCACGACAGCCCGGAACCCGGCCAGGGCTCCGCGAACATCTACGTACGGCCGGACCGCCGGAACCGCGGCGCCGGTTCGCTGCTGCTGCGCACCGCCGAGGAGCGCCTCGCGGGCTGGGTGTGCGGAAGCTGTTCGCCTGGGTGCTGGACGAGCCGGACAACCGCGCCTTCGCCGAGCGGCACGGCTTCCGGGCCAGCCGTTCCGCCTACTTCCTGCGCCTGGACCTGGCGGGTGGCGAGCTGCCGCCCCGCCAGGAGCCGCCGGCCGGCGTCGAGCTGCGCACGGCCGCCGACTTCACGGACGATCCACGTCCGGTGTTCGAACTGGACGCGGTGACGTCGTCGGACGAACCGAGCGACATCGAGGTCGAGTTCACGGACTACGAGGCGTGGCTGGAAGAGACCTGGAAGCACCCGCTCCTGAACCGTGACCTGACCACGGTCGCCCTCGTCGACGGACGCCCCGCCGCCTTCAGCATGGCGTACACCGACGGCGACTCCCGCTACGCCACCGCGATGACCGGCACCGCCCGGGAGTTCCGCGGCCGGGGCCTGGCGAAGCTCGCCAAGAACGACTCCCTGCACCGCGCCCGCGCAGCGGGGTACACGGAGGCCTTCACCGGCAACGACACCGGCAACGAACCGATGATCGCCATCAACACGTGGTTCGGCTACGAGATCTGCGCGAAGGAGGTGCGCTATGTCCGCGAACTCGGCTGACCTGCCCGCACAGGTGGAAATCGTGCTCGTCAAGGCGGGCCGCACGAAGATCCGCTACACCGGCGAGCTCCTGGCGGACGACGGCACCCGGCTCGCCGTCCGCGCCCCCTGGGCCGGCTCCGGCGTCCGCGACTTCGGCTTCGTCCGCTTCGAGCCCGGGGACGTCTTCACGGAGTACTACTGGCGCGACCGCTGGTATGCGATCAAGGAGGTCCGCTCCGCCACGGGCACACTGAAGGGGTGGTACTGCGACATCACCCGCCCGGCCGTCAGCTCCGGCCGGGAGCTGGTGGTCGAGGACCTCGACCTGGACCTGTGGCGCTCCGCGGACGGCACGGACGTACGCCGCCTGGACGAGGACGAGTTCGCCGAGAGCGGGCTCGGCACAACGGACCCCGCGGCAGCGACAGCCGCGCTGTCCGCGCTCGACGAGCTGGAGTCACTGGCCCGCGGCGGCGACTTCACCGCCCTGCTGGGGTGAGGCCCCGCTCACCGCGACCACCGCGTACCGCTCGTCCGTCACCTCCCCGCCCCACAGCAGCGGATCGTCCGACAGCCGCTCCACGCGCACCTGCCCGGCGATGGGGGCGAGGAGGCCGGTGAGCCGTTCCGCCGGTATGCCCACCGGCTGGGCCGTCCCCCACACGCCCTCGACCAGCACCAGACGCCCACCCGGCCGCAGCAGCCCGGCCCAGTGCCGCAGGGCGCGGGCGGGTTCGGGCAGGGCCCACAGGACGTGGCGTACGAGCACGGCGTCGAAGCGCCGCTCGCCGACCGGCGGTCTCGCCGCGTCACCGACGAGGAACACGGCGTCACGCCCGGCCAGTTTCTGCCGGGCGAGCGCCGCCATCGCCGGGGAGAGGTCCACGCCCGTCACCCGGTGCCCCTGCTCGGAGGCGAGGAGCGACAGGCTGCCGGTGCCGCAGCCCAGATCGAGGACGTCGCCCGCACGTCCGGGCAGCCAGCCGCGCAGCCGCCCTGCCCAGGCGCGGCGCACCCCGGGGTCGCGCAGGCCGTGGTCCGGTTCCTCGTCGAAGGTCGCGGCCAGCGCGTCCCAGTCCATGTCGCCGCCGGTGTTCGCCGAGGTCACGCCGTCACTGTCGTCTGTCATGGACCCAAGAGTGACACCCGCCACTGACAGTCGAATCGTGACAGCCGCCACTGACAGACCAGGAGCGATGAGGAACTCTCCCCGAAAGGTCTACCTCCGTGAGAACGCGGAACCCGGTAGACCCTTAAGGAGGCAGCCATGCGCCGTGTGACCGTGCAGAAGCCCCTGAAGAAGTCGGACGTCCGCCGGGTCCGCGACGAGGCCGACGAGCGCCCCGCCGGGCGCCCCGAGGTGCGCAAGGACATCGCACGCACCTGGTGGCCGGACAGCTGAGGTCCGGCGCCGGTCATGAGACGCGTCAGAGCAGCCGCTTGCGATAGTGGAGGCGGTCGCGGGGCCCGTCCGCGCGGCGCTCCACCAGCTCGTAGCCGTACTTCGGATAGATCCGCTGGTTCTCCCACATCATCGCGTTCGTGTAGAGCCTGATCTCGGGCAGACCGAGCGCACGCGCGTGCGCGTCCACGAACCGCAGCAGCCGTCGCCCCACTCCCCTGCCGTGCGCGGTGGGGTGGACGGCGATGATGTCGAGGAAGAGATGGTCCTCGAACGCCTCGACCACGACGAGGCCGACCACGGGCTCGCCCGTCACGAACACCTTTCCCGCCGCCACGTTCGCCGCGTGGTCCTCCTCCATGGGCTGCGGCACCCGGCCGATGCGCTCGACGTAGGGGCGGAAGGCCGCGTCGATCACGTCCTCGACGTCCGCTACGTCGGCGGGGCGGGCCGGCCGGATCTCCTCGTCTGCCATGCCGCGACGGTACCTACCTGATGCCAGTCTGAGCACTCCCTTAACGGGGCCATAAGGATCCCCTTCCCCGCCCTCAGCAGGCGATTTCACGGTTCCTCGGGGCTAGCTTCGGATCACCCCACGGGATCCGGCCCACTCGGGCCCGGCCCTGTACCCCGTACCGTCTCGAGGAGTTCCCGCATGCCCGCACGCCGTCAGGCCGTCGCCGTCGCCGCCCTCGGCACCCTCCCGCTCGCCCTGACCGCGCTGACCGCCGCGCCGGCGGCCGCGCACGGTTCGATGGGCGACCCGGTCAGCCGGGTCTCGCAGTGCTACGCCGAGGGCCCCGAGAGCCCGAAGTCGGCCGCGTGCAAGGCCGCGGTCGCGGCGGGCGGCACGCAGGCCCTCTACGACTGGAACGGCATCCGCATCGGGGACGCCGGCGGCCGGCACCGGCAACTCATCCCGGACGGCAAGCTGTGCAGCGCGAACAACGCGGAGTTCAAAGGGCTCGACCTGGCCCGCGACGACTGGCCCGCGACGTCCGTGCGCAGCGGCTCGCACACCTTCAAGTACCGTGTCACGGCCCCTCACAAGGGCACGTTCAAGGTGTACATCACCAAGCCCGGACACAACCCTGCCAAGCCGCTCGCCTGGGGCGACCTGGATCTCGAGAACCCCGTGGCGACGGCCACCGACCCGGCCGCCACGGGCGGTTTCTACACCTTCTCCGGCAGTCTGCCCGAGCGCTCCGGCAAGCATCTGCTGTACGCGGTCTGGCAGCGGTCGGACAGCCCGGAGGCGTTCTACTCCTGCTCGGACGTCACCTTCGGCGGCGGCGCCTCGGCCGGAGGCGGCACGGCCCCGGCCCCGACCGCGTCCGCTCCCACCCGGAAGCAGATCGAGGACGGCACCGACAAGTCGACGATCGAGAACCACGGACACGGTGACCACGACGCCAGGACGTCGGCGGAGCCGGTGGCCGCCCCCAACGAGCCGAAGGCTGCCGGTGCCACCGCCAACCTCGCCGAGACGGGCGGCGACAGCAGCACCACGTACGTCGCGATCGGCGGCGCGGCAGCGCTGGCGCTCGGCTCGTCGGCCCTGTTCCTGTCGGCCCGGCGCCGGACGGTGAGCGGCGGCCGGCAAGGCCGCTGACCCAGGACTCGGGGCCTGTCCGGCGGCTCAGGCCGGACAGGCCCCGAAACGTTTCGTCTACACGTGTCAGCAGGACGCACGCCTGACGGACACGTGTCAGTCGAACGCCGACGCGCAGGTGGTGGGCGTGGCCCGCCCCGGGTCCAGCGCGTTGGCCACCTCGTGGAAGGCGATCCGGTCCATCAGCCCGATCGCCACGTGCTCGGACAGATCGACGGAACACAGGTCCTGGAGCAGGACGTTGCGCACGTCCGGCCCGCTCAGGTACTGGCTGCGCCAGGGCGTGACCACCTCGTCGTACTTGGTGGCGATGACGGTGTAGCGCACGCCGGGCACGGTGTCGCCGCCCGCGTTCAACCGCTGAAGGAAGTCGGAGCCGGCGACCTGGTCGGCGAGGGCGGGCGTGGCCTTCGTCAACAGGTCGGCGGCGCCCGGGAAGTACGGCAGCAGGCGGGTGAAGCCGTTCAGGTCGGTGCCGTGGTTGCTGGGCGCGATGCCGACCAGCGCGTTCACCTTGGCGGCTCCGCCGAGGAACCGCAGGTAGTAGCGGGGCATCATGCCGCCCTGCGAGTGTCCGACGATGTCGGTCTCGGCGGCGCCGGTGGCGGCGAGCACCCTGTCGACGAAGTCAGCCAGCTGTCCGGCGGACTTCTCGACCGGCCCGAGGCCGTGGAAGAAGGGGACGCCATCGAGCCGGCCGTAGTCGAGGGAGAAGACGCAGTAGCCGCGGACCTTCAGGTAGGGGGCGAGGCCCAGCCAGTTGTCGACGGAATTCCCGAGGGTGCCGTGGACCAGGACGACGGGGCGGGGATGGGCGGCGGAGGGCTTGCAGGAGTAGTCGTTCCAGCCGGAGCCGGGGGCGGAGGCCGCGGCCCGCGCGGTGGTGGCGGGGACGGTGGCGACCGCGGCGGTCAGCAGGAGTGCGGCCAGGGGTCTGAACACGCGTTTCCAGGGCAGCATCGGGTGATCTCCTTGCGGGTCAAGGGAGGTGCGACGGCACGACGCCCTGTGATCCGGATCACGAGGATGCTGTTCACTCGTCAAGTTACGGTCGAGTAGCCAAAGTGGGAAGTTACGCGTCAGTAAAAACTTCCGGCCACAACCACCGACGGCCGATCCACCCGACGGCCCCTCACCAGGAGGGCCGCACAGGCCCCTGAGGCGCGATCCGCAGCAACCGTTCCCGCAGCACGCCCACTTCCCCCTCCCCCAGCACCGCACCCCACTCCCGCACGACCTCGGCGGCGGCCTCCTCGGCCGCCCGCGTACAGGCCCACCCGCGCTCGGTCAGCACGACCAGCCGCGCCCGCGCGTCCCCGGGATGCGGTCGCCGCTCGGCATACCCCTTGCGGACCATCTCATCGACGAGCTGACTGGCCGCCTGCTTGGTCACCCCGAGGTGGACGGCGAGATCGGTGACCGTCGCACCGTCCCGGGCGAGCCGGGCGAAGGCGAAGCCGTGCGCGGGCCTGACCCCCTCGAAGCCACGGGCGACCACGCCCTCGTGAATGCGCTGCGTGAGCCCACCGGCGGCGGCGAGCAGAGCGGCGGACAGGGCCATGGCCTCGGAGTGCTGCACGCATGCATTGAAACACTCTTGACGCGATGGTCAAGCAGCTTGACCATATAGTCAACCTACTTGACTATTCTGGAGGCCGCCGTGCCCGTAGTCCGCGCGTCCGAAGCCGTCTCTCACGAGATCCACGGCGCCCGCTTCGTCTCCTACGCCACACCACGAAGCGGCAGCAAGGAGCTCTGCGCCTGGCGCGGTGAGATCCCGGCCGGTCTCAAGGCGCCGGCGCACACCGTCAGCCGGGAGGAGATCTTCCATCTGCTCGACGGCGAACTGCTGATCACCCTCGACGGCCGCACCGACCGGATCACGGCCGGTGACACCGTGATCGTCAACGCCGGTGCCACCTTGACCGTCGAGAACCCGACCGACCGGACCGCGTACTCCTGGGTCACCACCTCCGTCGGCCTGGAGGCGCGGCTGGCCGACGGCACCCGCATCGCGCCGCCGTGGGCCAACTGACGTCACGCGGGAGGGTCTACGCCGCCCGCCCCGCTAGCCCCCCGGGCATCACCGCCCGCGGCCCGAACTTCGCTCGCGCGCGGTCCGCGACCTCCTCGATGCGGCGGACCTTCTCGTCCACGGGGTCGAAGGTCAGCTGGTGGGAGGCCTGGTCGGCGGGGTCGAGCCCCTCGGCGCGCAGGGCGATCGCACGGACCCGGGCGCGCTGCAGGCCGAGCGCCTCGTACATGGCGTACGCGGTCCGGGTCAGCGCCGGGGAGTGCGCGGTCGGTTCGGTCAGGGTGCGGCTGCGGGTCGTGGCCGAGCGGTCGGCGTAGCGCACGGTGAGGGTGAGCGTGCGGCACACCTTCTCCAGGGCGCGCAGCCGGGCGCCGATCTCCTCGGCGGCCGACAGCAGCGCCCGGCGGTGCCGGGCCGGGTCCAGCTCGTCGCGGCCGAAGGGGCGTTCCGTCGCGAGCGAGCGGGAGACGGCGTTCGGTACGACCCGGCCGCGGTCGATGCCGCTCGCCTTCTCGCGCAGCTCGCGGCCGGCCTTCGCGCCGATCAGCCGCTGGAGCGTGGACAGCGGCGCGGCGGCGACCCGGCCGAGGGTGTCGAGGCCGTAGTCGCCCAGCGTACGGGCGGTCGCGGCACCCACGCCGGGCAGTGCGGCGACGGGCCTGTCGGCGAGGAACTCCGCGATGGCGTCCTGTTCCTCGGGCACCGTACACGTCACCCCGGGCACGGCGTCGCCCAGCGCCACGCGGGCCAGCATCGGCCCGGGTCCGGCCCCGATCACGCAGTCGACGCCGTACAGCGCGAGCGAGCGCACCCGGATCACCGAGGCCAGCTCGACGGCGTCCCGTCCGAAGTACCGCTCGGCGCCCCGCAGATCGGCCAGCGCCCCGTCCGGTGGCAGGGCCTGGACGACGGGCGTGAACTCCTCGAGCATCCCGAGCAGACGGGGCAGGTCGGCCTCGCGCGCCTGAGGCAGCTGGAAACGTACACAGAGGATGGTCATCCCGCACTCCCCGGACTCTGGTGCCACAACTTCCTTCCCACCGCGGGCCCTTCGCCCGCGGGACGCAGATCGGCCCAGGGGTGCATCTCGTACCCCGTGGACATGCGGATCTTCCGCTGCTCCATCGGGTCCTGAGCCGCGGAGCCCGCCGGCGCGGGCGCCCCGTCCGAGCCGGCCGGCCGCCGACGCGCCGCACCCTCACCGTCCTCGCCGGAGCCGTCCTCGCCGGAACCGTCCGCGCCGGAGCCGTCCGCGCCGGAGCCGCCGCCGTCGGCCAGCCGGGCCGCGACACCCTCCAGGCCCTCCTCCTGCCGCACCTCCAGCAGTTCCGCGAGGTTCCAGGCGGCGGCACCCACCACGCTGAGGCTGCGCGGGCCGCGGCGCTGCACCACCCCGCGCACCAGCAGCAGCCAGGAGTGGAAGACGGTGTGGGCGCAGGCGTCGTGCGAGTCGTCGAAGAAGGCGAGGTCGACCAGGCCCGTGCCGTCGTCCAGGGTGGAGAAGATGACCCGCTTGCCGGACCGGATCGGCGGGGTCTGGGTGGCCGCCTTGGCGCCCGCGACCAGCACCGTCTCCCCGTGCCGGGCCTCGCGCAGCCGCCGCGCGGACACCACGCCCAGCTCGTCGAGGAACGCCCGGTGATCGTCCATCAGATTGCGCGAGGCGTCCATGGACAGCACGCCCAGCTCGGCACTGAGCCGCTCCGACGAGGTGAGGTCGGGCAGCCCGGCCGGCGCGGTCTTCCGCCCCCGGCCAAGGGCAACTGCCCACCGCCCGCACCCGCGCGCCCCGGTGCAGCTCGGTCAGATGCAGTTGCAGATCTCGGCGGTTGGCGCCGAACGCGTCCAGCGCCCCCACCTGCGCGAGCCGCCCGGCCAGCGGACGGCTGGGCCGGCCCCGCTCCCAGAAGTCGACCAGCGAGGCGTACGGCTGCCCTTCGGCGATCCGCGCCGCCTCGGCCTCACTGATGCCGTGCACATCGGAGAGAGCCAGCCGCAGCCCCCAATTACCGGACACCAGTTCGATACGGTGTGCGACCCCCGACTTGTTCACGTCCAACGGCAGCACCGGCACCCCGCGCCGCCGCGCGTCCGCCAGCAGCAGCCGCTTCGGGTACATCCCGGGGTCGTGCGTGAGCAGCCCGGCGTAAAAAGCAGCGGGGTGATGCGCTTTCAGCCAAGCCGACTGGTACGTCGGCACGGCGAAGGCGACCGCGTGCGCCTTGCAGAAGCCGTAGGACCCGAAGGCCTCGACGATCTCCCAGGTCCGCTGAATCGTTTCCGCGTCATATCCGTTCGCCGCCGCGTGCTGCGCGAACCACACCTTGATCCGCTCCTGCGACTCCGGATCCGACAGCCCGCGCCGCACCCGGTCCGCCTCGCCGCGCCCGCAGCCGGTCATGATGTCGACGATGTCGATGATCTGCTCGTGGAAGACGACGACCCCGTAGGTGTCCCGCAGCGGCTCCTCCAGATCCGGGTGCGGGTAGCGGATCGGCGCCCGCCCGTGCCGCGCCTCGATGAACGGCCGCACCATGTCGGCGGCGACCGGACCGGGCCGGAACAGCGAGATGTCGACGACGAGATCGTGGAAGCCGGCCGGCTGGAGCCGCCCGACCAGGTCGCGCTGCCCCGGCGACTCGATCTGGAAGCAGCCGAGCGTCTCGGTCGACCGGATCAGCCGATACGTCTCCGGATCCCCCGGCGGCAGCCCGTCCAGGTCGACCCTGTCCCCCGACACCCGCTCCACTTCCGCCACGGCGTGCGCCATCGCCGACTGCATCCGCACACCCAGCACGTCCAGCTTGAGCAGCCCGAGGTCCTCGACGTCGTCCTTGTCGAACTGCGACATGGGGAAGCCCTCGCCGCTGGTCGGCATGACCGGCGTACGCGCCAGCAGGGAGGCGTCGGACAGCAGCACCCCGCACGGGTGCATGGCGACCCCGCGCGGCAGGGCGTCCAGGGCCTCGACCAGCTCCCACAGCTTCCCGTACCTCTCCTTCTCCCCCGCCAGCGCGCGCAGCTCGGGCAGCTCCTCCAGAGCGGCACGGGCGTCCCGCGCCCGGATGTGGGGGAAGGACTTGGCCACCCGGTCGATCTCGGCCGGGTCCATCGACAGGGCGGCCCCCACATCACGGATCGCGTGCCGCACGCGGTACGTCTCCGGCATGGCCACCGTCGCGACCCGCTCGGTGCCGAACCGGTCGATGATCGCGCGGTAGACCTCCAGCCGGCGCGCGGACTCCACGTCGATGTCGATGTCGGGCAGCACGACCCGCTCCTTCGACAGGAACCGCTCCATCAGCAGCCGGTGCTCGATCGGGTCGGCGTGCGCGATCCCGAGCAGGTGGTTGACGAGCGAGCCCGCCCCGGACCCCCTGGCCGCGACCCGGATGCCCATCTCCCGCACGTCGTCGACCACTCGGGCCACGGTCAGGAAGTAGGAGGCGAAGCCGTGATGGGCGATGATGTCCAGCTCATGGTGCATCCGCTCCCAGTACTCCCGCCGCCGGTCGTACCCGCGCAGCACCATCCCGGCCACCGCCCGTGAGGCCAGCGTCCGCTGGGCGGTGCGGCCCCCGGCACCGACCAGGTGCGGTTCGGGGAAGTGGACGGTCCCGATGCCCAGGTCGTCCTCGGGATCGACCAGACACTCGGCGGCCGTGGCCTCGGTCTGCTCCACCAGCCGGTGAGCGGTGTCCCGCCGGAACCCCGCGGCCTCCACGATCCGCTCCGCCACCCCGAACATGGCCCCCGCGTCCTTGAGCCAGGCCTCACCGGAGTCCAGCTCCTTGGCCGGGTCGATGGGGACCAGCCGACGGGCGGCGTCCAGGACGTCGGCGACCGGCCCCAGCCCCGGGTCGGCGTACCGTACGGCGTTGCTGAGCACCGGCCGGATCCGCTGCTCGGCGGCGAACCCGACGGTACGGGCGGCCAGCCGCAGGGAGCCGGGACCCGTACCTTTCCGGCCATGCCAGACGGCCTCCAGCCGCAGGGCGTCACCGTAGACCTCGCGCCAGGGCACGAGCAGCCTCGCGGCCCGGTCGGGACGCCCGGCGGCAAGGGCACGCCCGACCTCCGAATCAGGCCCGAGCAGCACGACCAGCCCCTCGGCGTGATGGCGCTCCCAGGGCAGCAGAGGCGTCCCCTCCCCTTCATGCGCGGCAGAGACGAGCCGGCACAGTCCACCCCACCCCCGGTCGCCGTCCCGGGCGAGAAAGGTCACGCGGGGGCCGATTCATCGACAAAGGCACCACCCCGCACCGGGGTCCGACGACGCCCCCGCGCCCCGGGCTCGGGAGGTTCCACTCCCGTCACCGCCAGATCCGCCCCGAACAGCGGACGAACCCCCGCTTTCGCACAGGCCTTGGCGAACCGGACAGCGCCGGCCAGCGTGTCGCGATCAGTGAGAGCCAGGGCGTCCATGCCCCGCTCGGAGGCGCGTTCGGCCAGCCGCTCCGGATGCGAGGCCCCATAGCGCAAGGAGAATCCGGAGACGGTGTGCAGATGCGTGAACCCCGGCACACGCACCTCCCGCACTCGTGAGCGACCTGGCTATCGAACGTCTGTTCCCAGCTACCTCACCCCCACCATAGACCAATTTTCGAATATGTGTGCGACATCCGTCGGACCCTGCCCCACCTGCGCAAACACCGGGTCTGCCCCGGCCGTGAAGGCATGCCCGTCACCCGCGGCGCAGGCGCTACGGCACGCGAAAGCCCCGCCCCTCACACAGAGGGACGGGGCCACCGAAAGCCCGCCTCAGCCGATCTCGGTCCCGGTCGCCGACAGCGCCTCCGTCACCGGCTGGAAGAACGTCTCCCCACCGGAGGTGCAGTCACCGCTGCCACCGGACGTGAGCCCGACCGCCTTGTCACCCGAGAACAGCGACCCGCCGCTGTCTCCCGGCTCGGCGCACACGTCGGTCTGGATCAGCCCGTTCACGATGTCACCGTTGCCGTAGTTCACGGTGGCGTCCAGCCCCGTGACCTTCCCTCGTGCACCTGCGTCGTCGACCCGCTCCGCGTGACCGCCATACCGACGGTCGCGTCCGCGGCACCCGAGATCTTCTGGGTCGACCCGTTGTACAGGTTCACCTCACTCGGGTGGTCCACCTCCGCGGTGTACTTGACCAGCCCGTAGTCGTTGTCCGGGAAGCTGGAGTCCGCGTTGGTGCCGATCTCCTTGCCGCTGGAGTCCGACCAGGTGGAGATGCCCTCGGTGCAGTGCCCGGCGGTCAGGAAGAACGGCTCGCCGCCCTTGACCACGTTGAAGCCCAGCGAGCAGCGGCCACTGCCACCGGTGATGGCGTCACCACCGGCGATGAAGGGCTTGTACTCCCCCTTGGTCCGCTTGAGTTCGGCCTTCGCGCCGAGCCCGTCGACGACCTTCGTCAGCGTCGCCCACTCGGCCTTGGAGACCGTACGGTCAGCGGTCACGACGACCTTGTTCGTCGTCGGGTCGGTCACCCAGGAGGTGCCCGGAATCGTCGCGTCCGCCTTCAGCGTGCTGCGGGCGCTCTTCAGCTCGGCGAGAGAGTTCGCCACGACTCTCGCCTTGGCGCCGGCCTTCTCGACGGCATCGGCGGCGGCCTCGTCGAGCACGTTCACCACGAGGCTCTTGCTCTTGGTGTCGTAGTACGTCCCGGCCGCGTCGCCGCCCAGGTCCTGGGCCAGCGTCGAGGCGAGCTTTCCGGCCGCCGCGACCGACAGGGCCTTGGGCGCGGAGACCTCAGGCGTCTCACTCGCGTTCGCAGACTGCAAGGTGACTCCCGCGGCGACCAGTGCGGCTATACCGCCACCTGCCACGGCTGCACGTCGCTTGGGTATGCGTCGGTGCTTCAACTTCTGTCCTCCTGTGGGGGGACGGTCCGGGAGGTTGTGGGGACCTCGCGGACCGGAAGGCTTCGTTGACGAGCGCCCACTATTCCGAGGACAACGGGGAGCACACAAGGTCGAGTTCAGGACGCGCGTAGATGACGGGCCGTACGCCCCTCATATTGACCGACCACGGTCAAATCGGACCCCAACTCCCGCGCGTTCACACTGCAAACATTACGCGTGAGTAATGTGTGCGCACTCTGTGAGATCCACCCATGGCCGAAAACCGCCTCTCCGGCCGACCTCAACCGGCGCCCCAAAAAAGGACATTGATGAACCATCTCACCGTCTCCACAAAACCCTTACCAACCACAGCAAGCCCCACCAAACAGGAAAGCCCCCGCACGCAGTACGTGCGGGGGCACAAAACGCTGCGAAACACTGCCCGGCAGGGCCTAGTACACGCTGACGCCGTAGGCGCTCAGGGCCTCCGTGACGGGCTGGAAGAACGTCGTACCACCGGAGGAGCAGTTGCCGCTGCCGCCGGAGGTCAGACCGTACGCGACACCGTTGCTGCCGTAGAGCGAACCGCCGGAGTCACCGGGCTCGGCACAGACGGTGGTCTGGATCAGGCCGGAGACGATGTCACCGCCGCCGTAGTTGACGGTGGCGTTGAGGGCGGTGACACGGCCGCTGCGCGTACCGGTCGTGGAGCCGTCACGGATGACGGTGGTGCCCACGCTCGGGGTGGCCGCGCGGGTGATGTCCACGCCGTTCGCGGTGCCGGGCCGGCTGACGGAGCCGCTGTAGCGCACGAGGCCGTAGTCGTTGCCCGGGAAGCTGGAGCCGGCGGTCGAGCCGATGACCGTGGTGCGGCCGGAGTTGGAGTACCAGGTGCCCGCGCCGTCGGTGCAGTGGCCGGCGGTCAGGAAGTACTCGGTGCCGTTGCTGGCACGGACGTTGAAGCCGAGGGAGCAGCGCCAGCTACTCGCATAGATGGCGTCGCCGCCCTGGATCAGCTTGTTGAACTTGCCGGGGGTGCGCTTGATCGTGAGCGCGTCGGCGTTGGCGCCGGCCTGCTGCTTGATCTTCGCTATCTCGGCCTGGGTGACCGTGCTGTCGACGGTCAGGAGCACGCGGTTGGTCTTGCTGTCGACGGCCCAGGCGGTGCCCGGGACGTCGGCCTTCAGCAGCGAGCCGCTGGCGCTCTTGAGCTCGGCGGCGCTGAAGGTGCTGGGGGTGTCGGACGCGTTCGCGCTGGGGATCGCGATCGCGGCAGCGGCGACGAGGCCGGTGGAGACGGCGATCAGCCGGGTCCGTCTCGAAAAACCGCTGCGAGGGGTGGTGCGCTTGATCCTCACTTTTCGTTCCTCCACAAAGGAAGTCGGGGCCCTCGTGGGGTTTCGGGCCCGTGAGGCGCAGCCTGGGACCGGCGGTCCGGATTCCGAACACGCCGTGCCCCTGACAAGCGCTGGAGGGAGTATTCGGCCGAACGGCCGGTAGGCGCAAGAGTGCCTTTCGGCCGTCAACAACTGCAGCCGCAGTCGCAGCCGTCACACCCGCAGTTGTCACAGCAGTTGCTGCAGCAGTCGCAGCAGCTGCAACAGTCTCCGCATCCGCTGCAGTCGCAGTTGCCGCACTGCCCTTCCTTGCGTTCGCCCGACCACGGGTCGTGATAGGTGCCGCAGCACATCTGACACGTGCAGGCGAGCCCGAGCCACACCGCGCACCCGGCGAGCAGGCCGCGCCGGTTGCCGCGCGGCGGCTCCGGCGGGAGCGGGGCGCCGGGGCCGCCCGGGGCACCGGTGCCGGGCGGCGCGTAGGGGCCGGCCGCCTCGGGACCGGCGGTGTGAGCGCAGACTGTCGTGCCGAAGGCGCGGTCGACGGAGGTGCGCAGCTCGTGCACGAGGAGCCGGTGCACCAGCCGCCCGTCGGTGAACTCCGCTTCCCGCAGCGCCAGCCGGACACCGTGCACGGCGTCGTCGGCGAGCCGCCGGGCCTCCAGGAGGGAGGTGCCGGTCGCGGCGATCGGGTTCCAGGCGCCTGACGCGGCGTCAGCGTGCCGGTCCTCCACGGCGTCCAGCAGGTGGGCGAGACGTCCGAAGAGCCGTCCGGCCTCGGCGAGCGGCTCGGCGTTGTGCGGCCGGCCGGCGAGGATCGCGGTGTGCGCGAAGGCCGCGGCGGTGGCGGTCTCGGTCGGTTCGGTGACCGTCAGGAGCGACGTCCCGGGCCCGGCGAGCGCCTCGATGCCGGCCTGCCGGTCCACGGCGTCGACCAGGAGCGCGGTGTCGAACCCCACGGCGGTACCGGTACGCGCGCCGGCCGCGTCCCAGCCCGCGGCGACCCGGCGGGCGGTACGTGCCACCGGCCTGCGGGCCAACAGCCCGTCCCCGTCGAGGACGTGGTCCCGCACCTTCGCCGAGGCCAGCACCAGGGACACGGCCGCGGCCAGCCGGGCCCCCTCGCCGTGCGCGACGGAGGCGGTACGCATGCCGCGCAACGGGCACGGCCCGGCCGTACGCCGCGCGGCCTCGCCGGGCTCTGTCTGAGCCTCCGTCAAAACTGATATGAGAAGTCCGTCATAGTTCGTCACTATTCGAGCGAACTGTCCGTGGTCACCACGCAGTGCGAGGCACAGCCCGCACAAATGCGCCATCCACTGGCTGCTGAGCTTCTCCCCGAGACGGTGCCTACAGGGCCTGACGATTCCGAACACGGCGCTCCCCCGAGCTTCGTTACGACGCTGAGCTGCGGCATCGTATCGACCCGCGCATTCACCCGTACGCCCTGGCCGTCACCCGTACGCCGGGAAGAATCGTATTTCACTCACAGTCAGCAGCCGTTTGGGAAAGGACCCTTGGGACACACGGACTCTCGACGGATTCGCTGTGCACCAGTACCGTCACAAACCCCCCGTGCGGCGTCTATCCACTTGGCGCGCCATCCGCATCATGGACGACCATAGGGATGCGGAAAGCAGAAAGACCGCTGTGAGAGGAGGCGTCCATGGGATCGGTACGCAAGGCAAGTGCCTGGCTTGGCCTCGTCGACGACAACGAAGACGAGCGTTACTACGACGACGACTACTCCGACGGGACCGAGCCCGGGGACGCCTGGGTCACCGATCCGCGGGTCAAGGTGGCCTCGGACGTCGCCGAGGAGAAGGGTCGCCGCATCGGCACGGTGACCCCGGACAGCTTCCGGGACGCGCGCGCCATCGGCGAACTGTTCCGTGAGGGCGTGCCGGTCATCATGAACCTCACGGCCATGGACGCCGCCGACGCCAAGCGTGTGGTCGACTTCGCGGCCGGGCTGATCTTCGGCCTGCGCGGTTCGATCGAGCGGGTGTCGACCCGGGTGTTCCTGCTGACCCCCGCCAACACGGAGATCGTGAACGGCGACCCGGCCGGGCACCGCACGGACGGCTTCTTCAACCAGAGCTGAGGCAGGGCCGCTCACCGGCCCTGCCCCGCACGGGTCACCGGAAGGCGTCGAGCCCGGTGAGCGCCTTGCCCAGCACGAGCTGGTGCATCTCGACGGTGCCCTCGTAGGTGAGCACCGACTCGAGGTTGGTCGCGTGCCGCATCACGGGGTATTCGAGGGAGATCCCGTTGGCCCCGAGGATCGTGCGGGCCGTGCGGCAGATCTCGATCGCCTCCCGCACGTTGTTGAGCTTGCCGAAGCTGACCTGCTCGGGACGCAGGCGGCCGGCGTCCATCCGCCGCCCCAGATGATGGGCGAGCAGGATCCCCTTGTGCAGTTCGACCGCCATGTCGGCGAGTTTGGCCTGGGTGAGCTGGAAGCCGCCGATGGGCCGCCCGAACTGCTCCCGCGACTTCGCGTAGTCGACCGCGGCCTCGAAACTGCTGCGGGCGGCGCCCATGGCGCCCCAGACGATTCCGTACCGGGCGTGCGACAGGCAGCTGAGCGGCCCGCGCAGACCGGTGACCTCGGGCAGCACGGCGTCGGCGGGCAGCCGCACGTCGTCGAGGACGAGTTCACTGGTGACGGAGGCCCTGAGCGACCACTTGTGCTTGATCTCGGGCGCGGAGAACCCGGCGCTGCCGGTGGGCACGACGAACCCACGGATCCCGTCCTCGGTCTGCGCCCACACGACGGCGACGCCGGCGACCGAGCCGTTGGTGATCCACATCTTGCGGCCGTTGAGCACCCAGTCGGTGCCGTCGCGCTTGGCGTACGTCCGCATGGAGGCGGGGTCGGACCCGTGATCGGGCTCGGTGAGCCCGAAGCACCCGATGACCTCGCCGGCGGCCATGCGGGGCAGCCACTCCCGCTTCTGCTCCTCGCTGCCGAAGCGGTGGATCGCGTACATGGCGAGGGAGCCCTGCACGGAGACGAGGGACCGGATCCCGGAGTCGGCGGCCTCCAGCTCAAGGCACGCCAGCCCGTACTGCACGGCGGACGCGCCGGCGCACCCGTACCCGTCGAGGGACATCCCGAGGGCACCGATCCCACCGAGCTCCCGGGCGAGCTCCCGGATCCCCGGCAGTTCCCCCTTCTCGTACCAGTCGGCCACATACGGCAGCACCCGGTCCGCGGCCCAGGCCCGCACGGTGTCCCTGATCCCGAGGTCCTCCGGCTCCAGCAGATCGTCGAGGCCGAGGGGGTCGGCGGGGTCGAAGGGGGGCAGCTTGGACGCACCGGACATCTTGACACCCTCCGATTTTCTTTAACTAGCAGCGCTAGTCAGACGCTACGGCCTCGGCCCACCCACGCACCACCCGTAGCTGCCAACTGACGGGACAAGATCGACGGCTGCGAGCGTCATGCCGTTGCTCATCCGGCGGTGCGTGGGTGGGCGACTCACACCGAGACGCGTGACTCCGCGGCGTCCCTCTGCGCGGGCACCTCCACCGGCCCCGCCTCGCACTGCATCACCCGCGGCAACCGCAACGCCATCACCGCCCCAGCAGCAGCAACCCCGCACTCACCAGCAACGTCACATGCAGCCCGTGCACAAACGCGTCCCGCGCCGCATGCCGCAGAGCGACCCCAGCCGTCCCGCCCAGCTGCGCGGCAACCTCGTACGCCTCCCCCAGCGAATGCCCCGCCGCGGTGGAAGCCGGCTCCGGAACGCCCCGCACGCCCGACAGCCCCGGCGCGTACGCCGCGTTCATCACGCTGCCGAGCAGGGCGATCCCGATCCCCGCCCCGAGCTGGTACGACGTCTCCCCGATCGCCGCCGCCCCACCGGCCTGGTCCGGCGGCGCCTCACTCAGCATCGACTCGTACGCCCCGAACAGCGTCGTCTCCAGACCGAAGCCCAGCAGCACGAACGCGGCGAGCATCAGCGCGCAGTCGTCCGTCCGGCCCATCGCCGTCAGCAGCACCACCGCGAACGCCGTCAGACAGAAACCGAAGCACACCATCCGCCGCGGCCCGAACCGCCGCAGCATCCGCGCCCCCGCCAGCCCGGCCGCCATCGCGGCGAACGTCAGCGGCAACAGCCGCAACCCCGTCTCCAGCGGAGACAGCCCGAGCACCAGCTGCAGGTACTGCGCCGCGATCAGTTCCAGACCGACCAGCGCGAGCATCGCCAGCACGATGCACCCGACGGACGTACTGAACGCCGGCCGCGCGAACATCTTCAGGTCCACCAGCGGGTGCGCCCGCCGCCGCTGCCGTCGGACGAAACCGACCAGCAGCGCCGCGCCCGCCACCAGCGGCAGCACGGTGAACATGCTCCACACCGGCTCCCCGCCCCGAGTCGCTTGACGCCCAGCACCACGCCGAACAGCCCGGCCGCCGCCATCAGCGCACCGACGACGTCCCAGGGGCCGGTGCCGTCCCCCTTCGACTCGGGCAGCAGCAACCGGCCCACCGGGAGACTGACCAGCATCAACGGAATGTTGACGAGGAACACCGACCCCCACCAGAAGTGCTCCAGGAGGAAGCCGCCGAGCAGCGGCCCGACCGCCGCGCCCACCGCGGCCACGGCGCTCCAGATGCCGATCGCGAGCGCCCGCTCACGCCGGTCCGGGAAGACCTGCCGCAGGATGGACAGGGTCGCGGGCATGATCATCGCGCCGCCCACCCCGAGCAGCGCCCGCGCCACGATGAGCACCTGGGCGTTGTCCGCCAGGGCTGCCAGCCCGGAGGCGAGTCCGAACAGCGCGTAACCGAGAAGGAGCACGCGTCTCCGGCCCACCCGGTCGCCCAGCGTGCCGAACAGGATCAGCAGCGAGGCGCAGACCAGCGGGTAGACGTCGACGATCCAGAGCAGCTCCATCCCGCCGGGCCTCAGGTCCTCGGTGACGGCGGGGACCGCCACGTGCAGCACGGTGGCGTCGACGGCGACCAGCAGCAGGCTGACGCAGAGGACGACGAGGACCACCCAGCGGTTGGCACCGGCCCCGGCCGCCCGACGGCGCAGCGCAGCGGCGGCCGTGGTCGTCCCGGACATGTACGTACCTCCCAGATGTTCCCTCGCGATCGGCGGGCTCACGGGGTGGGGGACGCCCCCGCGACTCGGCCGGAGAGGAGCGGTGGTCTCCGGCCCGCGCAAACGAAAAGCGAGTGACACGTCAGAGTACGCGAGTCCGTGACGGAGCCTAGTGGCGGACCTCTCACCCGTCCGGCGGAAGGATGTGGCGTACGCCACTTCCTCCTCGGTCGACCACGCCCCCGGGCGGCCGGGCAGTTCCGGCCTCGGTCGATAATCGGGCCGTGACTGTTCTTGAGACGCGCGCGGCCCCGGCCCGCGCCGGGGCGCTGCGCCGGGCCGCCCCGGCGCTCCTCGGCTACGCGGCCGTCCGTGCCCTGGGCCTGATCGCACTGGCCCTGTGGAGCGCGGCGCGCGACAAGAGCGCGTACACGTTGCTGACCGCTCGCTGGGACGCACTCTGGTACACCAGGGTCGCCGAACTCGGCTACGGCTACGAGGTACGTCTGGCGAACGGGGACGTGCACTCGAACCTCGCGTTCTTCCCGCTGCTGCCGTGGCTGGAGCGGCTGGTGGCGGCGGTGTCCCCGCTGTCGTACGCGGACGGCGGATTCCTCGTCAGCCTGATCGCCTCGATCGCCGCGGCATGGGGGATCTTCGCGGTCGCGGACCATGTGTACGGCCGCCGGGCCGGGGTGTGCGCGGTGCTGCTGTGGGCCGTGCTCCCGGTCGGGATCGTGCAGTCGATGGCGTACAGCGAGTCCCTGTTCACCGCGCTCGCCGCGTGGTCGCTCTACGCGGTGCTGACCGGCCGCTGGGTGACGGCGGGCACCCTGGCCCTGCTGGCGGGGCTGACCCGCCCGGTGGGGACGGCGGTGGTGGCCGCGGTGTGGGCGGCGGGTATCGCCTCCTTCGTACGGGACCGGCGCGCGGGCGCCGCGGACAGCCCCGGCCCTGGTGCCCACCGCGTCCTCGGCATGCTGCTCGCCCCCCTCGGCACCGCCGGATACGTGCTGTGGGTCGGTCACCGCACGGGCAAGGGCCCGCTCGGCTATCTCGACGTACAGGCCGGCTGGCGCAACGGATTCGACGGGGGCTGTGCCTTCGCCCGGTTCATCGGCGAAAAGTTCGCGTCGTTCCCCTCGGCCCTGGCCGGCGTCGGGCTGATCGCCGGGGTCGCGTCAGTCATCTGGCTGTATGTGGTCGGAGTACGTCAGCGCCAGCCGCTCCCGCTGCTGGTCTACACCGGCGTCGTGACCGCGCTCGCGCTGTGCGCGTCGAGCTACTTCGGCTCGAAACCGCGCCTGCTGCTGCCCGCCTTCCCGCTGCTGCTGCCCCTCGCCCTGGCGCTGGCCCGGCTGCGTCCGCGCAGGTCAGCGGCGGTGCTCGGGTCCGTGGCCGTCGCCTCGGCGGTGTACGGGGCGTTCTGGCTGAACGGCTCGGGTCCGCCCTGACCCGCTGTGAGCGCCGGGGGAATTCCGCGCCATGCCCCGGTGAACGAATTCAAAAGCGCGCTAAAACCCGCCGCCGGAATGATCAAAGGAATTGAAGGCCGCAGCGCCCGACGATTACAGATTCGCTGGAAATAAACCTCCTGCTGAGAGGAATCCCACATCACATCGTCATCACAAAGCCGTTGATTCGACGGGGTTCAGAGCTCACTCGCTGTAACGTCGATTGGGTGCGTACCGAACCGAAGCTCACCTATCTGGACCGGGTGTTCGCCCGGCTGGATCGTGAGCCGGAACGACCGGCCCACATCGATGTGCCGAAGATGAGCAGGCACCGCATCGTGCTCTTCGCGGGAACCCTGGCCTTCTACGGCGCGATCGTGTGGGCCGTGGTGATCACGTCCTGGCTGGTCCGGCTCGACTGGCAGGTCATGTTCTTCCGGCCGTACCAGCAGTGGTCGGGGATCCACTGGTTCGTCGACTACTACGTGGTCCTCGGCCAGCGCGGACCGACCGCCGTGATGGTCGCGGCCTGGCTGGGCTGGCGTTCCTGGCGGCAGCACACCCTGCGTCCGCTGCTCGCCCTCGGCGTCTCGCTGCTGCTGCTGAACGTCACGGTCGGCGCCGCCAAGTACGGCATGGGCCGTCTGGGCCCGCACTACGCGACCGTGATCGGCTCGAACGAGATGTGGCGCGGCGGCGATATATTTCCGAGCGGTCACACCGCCAACGCCGTGGTGACCTGGGGAATCCTGGCCTACATGGCCTCCACCCCGAGAGCGCGCCGCTGGCTGTCCGCCGTCTCCGCCGTGACCTCGCTCGGTGTCGGGATGGCCACCGTCTACCTCGGTACACACTGGCTGAGCGATGTCCTGCTGGGCTGGGCCGCGGGACTGCTCATCCTGCTCGCCCTGCCGTGGTTCGAGCCGTTGATCGCCCGTTCCGAGGCCGTGATCTTCGACCTGCGCGAGCGCTGGCGGGCCCGTCGGGACCGTACGGCGCCGGCCGCCGCCCCGGTCGGCGCGCCGCCCGTGGTGGTCACGCCACTGTCCACCGACCGGGACGACGTCGCGGCCCGCTCGCCCCGGGCCCCGGCCTACCTGGCCCCGGGCCCGCACACGACCCGTTCGGAGCGCACACCGATCACCCCGGCCGGCAGCCGCCGCCCGCCCCAGCCGGAGCGGCATCCGCGCGGCCCGGCCTCCTCGACCCGGCCCCTGACGGGCGGCTGACCACGGCCCGGTGCGCATCTCGTCCGGCATCACGAAGGCCCCGGTTCCGGGGCGGATTCCAGGGGTCGTTGCAACACAAGTGATCAACTGGCTGTGGCCAGGAGCTTAGCGAGGCGCTCGGCTGGGGTTTCCCAGCCGAGCGTTTTGCGTGGGCGGCCGTTGAGTTCGGCGGCGACGGCTGCCAGGTGATCGCGGGTGTGGACTGACAGGTCGGTGGCCTTGGGGAAGTACTGCCGCAGCAGGCCGTTGGTGTTCTCGTTCGATCCGCGCTGCCAGGGGCTGGCCGGGTCGCAGAAGTGGACCGGGATGCTGGTGGCGAGGGTGAAGGAGCCGTGGGCGGCCATCTCGGAGCCTTGGTCCCAGGTCAGCGAGCGCGCCAGGTGGGAGGGCAACGTCTGGACGGTGGCGACCAGGGCGTCGCGGACGTGTTCGGCGGTGCGGCCGTCGGGCAGGTGCAGCAGCATCACGTAGCGGGTGGCGCGTTCGACGAGGGTTCCGATCGCGGAGCTGCCGTCCTTGCCGATGATCAGGTCGCCCTCCCAGTGGCCGGGCACGGCCCGGTCTTCGGCCTCGGCGGGGCGTTCGCTGATCATCACCATGGGGGTGGCGAAGCGCGGGGTGCGCTGCTGGGCCTGTCGGCGGGGCTTGCGGCGGACGCGGCCGGTGCGCAGGGCGCGGGCGAGTTCACGGCGCAGTTCGCCCCGGCCCTGGACGTAGAGGGCCTGGTAGACGGTCTCGTGGGCCACGTGCATCTCCGGCCGGTCGGGGAACTGGGTCCGCAGAGCCTGGCAGATCTGCTCGGGACTCCACCGTAGGTCGAGGTGGCGCTGGATGAAGTCCCGGAGCTGCGGGTTCTGGCCGATCTTCCCGGGCTTGGGGCGGGGCCGGCGCGCTTCGGCGCGGGCGTGGGCCGCGTAGGGCCGGTAGGCCCAGCGGGAGGCGTCCCCGCGCAAAGCCATGCCATTGCGGCGTATCTCCCGGCTGATCGTGGAGGGGCTGCGGCCCAGCTCGGCCGCTATCTGCCGGACGGAGGCCTTCTCCCGCAGCCGGTCTGCGATGTGGATGCGGTCAGCTTCCCGCAGATACCTCGACGGGCCCTCAGGCGCCCTCACGACACGGACCGGCGGTGCCGCCTTGTCCTTGCCCGAGGCGGCCCGGCCGTTGCGCCACCGCTTGCCCGTCCGGTAATTGATCCCGACACGTTTGCAGGCTTCGGCACTGCTCAGGCCCTGATCCATGAGCCGGAAGTATTCCTCCCGCTCACGGACCAGGGTCCTGCGGCCCTGAGCCTGGCCCCGGTTCTCCCGGATATTGAAGTCCATCGCACCCCTTGAACTGGGGTGTTGCTACGACTCCTAGAACCCAAGCGGTCGGAACCGGGGCCTTCGTGCGGGTTTCAGCCCTTCCAGGCCCGGGCCACGAGGCCGCCCTTGACCTCGAAGTTCAGCCGTCCGACCCGGTACTCCATCGTGATGATCGCCCCCGGCGGCAGGGCACGCACCGTGGGCCAGCCGCGCTCGCGCGCGAGGCGCTCGGCCCGGCCGGCCTCCAGGCCGACATAGGCGTCCGGGCTGTCGTCGGGTTCCGCGGGAGGTGTCGGTGCCATGCCGCCACGCTATGTCCTGCCCGGCGCGCGCGGAAGTCCGGGCCCGTCCCCGTGGTCACTGTCCGCGCCCGGTCACGCTTCTGTCACAAGATCACGACAGGTGTTTCGGACGATGCCGGTCACCCGGACGAGCGGTTCCGTAGGCCTTCCGCAGGCATTCGATCGCAATTCCCGCGTGTTCCGTGAGCTCATGGAAAAGCCCGGCGGAAAGTGCCGGGAGAAGTGCCCCCGGAGCCCCGTTCCATTCCTGTCCGCCGCCGGCCCGACGGAGCCGGCGCCGCACAGGAAATGCATGGCTCGGGCACAGCGAGGCCGGTACGCCCCCTGTCCGGGCGCGCGGTGACGCGAGCATCATGGCGTGAGCTCGCGGGTACATGTGGCGCGGGCTTCGGCGGGCCCGGTACGCGATGAGCGAAGGGGCGAGCGAGCGATGGGGACGCAGACCGTAGAGGCGACGGCGCGGCCCGTGCCGCGGAAGAAGCACGGGCGGGTGGTGGTCGACTGGCTGACGACGACGGACCACAAGAAGATCGGCCACCTCTACCTGATCACGTCCTTCGTGTTCTTCCTGATCGCCGGCGTGATGGCGCTTGTGATGCGCGCCGAGCTGGCCCGCCCCGGACTGCAGATCATCACCAACGAGCAGTTCAACCAGGCCTTCACACTGCACGGCACGATCATGCTGCTGCTGTTCGCGACGCCGACCTTCGCGGGCTTCGCCAACGAGCTGATGCCGTTGCAGATCGGCGCGCCCGACGTCGCCTTCCCGCGGCTGAACATGCTCTCGTACTGGCTGTTCCTGTTCGGCGGGCTGATCGTGCTCGGCTCGCTGCTGGTGCCCTCGGGCCCGGCGGACTTCGGCTGGTTCGCCTACGCCCCGCTCAACAGCGCGGAGCGCACGCCGGGGATCGGGGCCGACCTGTGGATCATGGGTCTCGCGCTGTCCGGCTTCGGCACGATCCTCGGCGCGGTCAACTTCATCACCACCATCATCGGGATGCGCGCCCCGGCATGACGATGTTCCGGATGCCGATCTTCGTCTGGAACACGCTGTTCACGTCGATCCTGATCCTGATGGCGTTCCCGGTGCTCGCGGCGGCGCTGCTGGTGCTGGAGGCGGACCGGCGGTTCGGGTCGCAGGTCTTCGACGCGACCAACGGCGGGGCGATCCTGTGGCAGCACCTGTTCTGGTTCTTCGGCCATCCCGAGGTGTACATCATCGCGCTGCCGTTCTTCGGCATCATCACGGAGATCATCCCGGTCTTCAGCCGCAAGCCGATGTTCGGCTACCTCACGCTGGTCGGCGCGACGATGGCGATCACCGGCCTGTCGGTGGTGGTGTGGGCGCACCACATGTTCGCCACGGGCGCGGTCCTGCTGCCGTTCTTCTCCTTCATGAGCTTCCTGATCGCGGTGCCGACGGGCGTGAAGTTCTTCAACTGGACCGGCACCATGCTCAAGGGCTCGCTGTCCTTCGAGACGCCCATGCTGTGGGCGACGGGCTTCCTGGTGACGTTCCTCTTCGGCGGGCTGACCGGGGTGATCCTGGCGTCGCCGCCGCTGGACTTCCATGTGACGGACACGTACTTCGTGGTCGCGCACTTCCATTACGTCGTCTTCGGCACCGTCGTCTTCGCGATCTTCGCGGGCTTCTACTTCTGGTGGCCGAAGTTCACCGGGAAGATGCTCGACGAACGGCTCGGCAAGATCCAGTTCTGGGCGCTGTTCGTCGGCTTCCACACCACGTTCCTGGTGCAGCACTGGCTGGGGGCCGAGGGCATGCCCCGCCGGTACGCGGACTACCTCGCCGCGGACGGGTTCACCGCGCTCAACACCGTCTCGACGATCGGGGCGTTCCTGCTCGGCATGTCGACGCTGCCGTTCCTCTACAACGTGTGGAAGACGGCGAAGTACGGCGAGAAGGTCGAGGTCGACGACCCCTGGGGCTACGGCCGTTCCCTGGAGTGGGCCACCTCGTGTCCGCCGCCCCGGCACAACTTCACGGTGTTGCCGCGGATCCGGTCGGAGTCGCCGGCGTTCGATCTGCACCATCCGCAGTACGCGGCCGCGACCGCCCAGCCCGAGCCAAGGCCCCATCAAGCCGGTCGCGAGTCCTCCTGATCGCGTCGATCAGCTCCACCGGCTCCAGTACCTCGAACTCGAAGCCCAGCATCACCACGTGGATCACCATCACGTCGAGGTTTCCGGCGCCGCAGCGCAGCAGACAGCTGTCGGGTCCCTCGGCCTCCAGCACTCCGGCGGAGGGTGAGATGTGTGCGGCGGCCTCCTCCAGTGGCGCCAGGAGCCGTACCACTGCGTGGGCGGCGTACACGCGCGTGGAGACGCCCTGGGAGACGTAGGCGGCCAGGTCCTCGGCGGGCGGCTCGCGCGGTACGAAGCGCGGGCCGTGCGGCGGCTTGGGCGTGATCCGGTCGGCGCGGAAGGTGCGCCAGCCCTCCCGGTCGAGGTCCCAGGCGACCAGGTACCAGCGGCGTTCGGTGCACACCAGGCGGTGTGGTTCGACGCTGCGGCGGCTGAGGGCGCCGTCGTGTCCGCGATACTCGAAGCGCAGCCGCTCCGCGTCCCGGCAGAGGTGGGCGAGTTCGGTCAGCACGGCCGGGTCGACGGCGTCGGGCACGGGGCCGCGCAGCATCGGCACGGTGAAGGCGTTGAGGGCGCCCACGCGGCGGCGCAGCCGGTTCGGCAGCACCTGCTCCAGTTTGGCGAGGGCCCGTACCGACGTCTCGCCGATGCCCTCGATGCCCTGCCCGGCGGCCGTGCGCAGTCCGATCGCCACGGCCACGGCCTCGTCGTCGTCCAGCAGCAGCGGCGGCAGCTCGGCGCCCGCGCCCAGCTGGTAGCCGCCGCCGGTGCCCGGGCTGGCGTTCACCGGGTAGCCGAGTTCGCGCAGCCGGTCCACGTCCCGGCGCAGGGTCCGGGCGCTGACGCCGAGCCGCTCGGCCAGGTCGGGGCCGGACCACTCGCGGTGGGCCTGGAGCAGGGACAGCAGACGCAGCAGGCGTGCCGAGGTCTCCAACATGAGGCGAGTCTGCCAGCCCTTGCGGACAGCCACTGTCCGCAAGGAGGAAACTAGGGCTCGTAGGCCAGCTGGGGCACGTCGAAGCAGGTGCGGTTCATGTCCCCCTGGCCGACCCAGCCCTTGCCGTCCTGCCAGCGGGCCACCGACAGGCAGGTCCGGGTGGTCTTCGGCGGCTCGGCGAGGCGCTTGAACTCGACGGGCAGGAGCAGGCCTCCGGCGGTGTACCCCTCGCTGCGGTTCATGTAGGCGTCGACGCACGCGCGCGTGATGCCCGTCCTCGCGCAGGACTTCGCGGCGTCCGTGAACCACCGGGCGGCGGCCCATCCCTCCAGCTGCCACTGGGAGTGCGTCTTCAGGCCCTTGGTCGCGTCGCGGAACTCCCGTACGGCCGGATGGCCCGTGTCCTGGTGGTTGCGGCTGGAACCGGTCGCCCAGAGGGCGTTGCGGCAGCGCGGGGAGTCCCGGTAGGCCTCGGGGACGGTGGACGTCCAGTTCTGCACGTTGGTCACCTTGGCGGTGACGTCGGCGCCGACCTCGTCCATGGCCTGGCACAGCCTGGCGTTGCCGTGGCCGTCGATGGCGTCGAACACGAGGTCGGCGCCCTGTTCCTTCAGATCGGCCGCGACGGCGCGGAAGTTGGGCAGGGCGAAGTCGACCTGCTCGGTGACGACCCGGTAGCCCTCGGCGCGCAGGCCCCGCTCGACGAGCCGGGCGTAGGCGGCCGAGGCGGACTGGTTGTAGGAGACGACGGCGGCGGTGCGGGCGCCGTGCTCGCGTTTGAAGTAGCGGTAGACCTCCGTGCTGCCGTACTGCTTGCCGTCCCAGCCGGTGGTGCCGTCGCGGGGCGCGAGGCTGCCGTAGATGCCGTAGAGGTGCGGGTAGGTGTCGTAGGCGCTGCCGATGGGCTGGCCGCCGATGTCGGGCACGCGCGCGCCGGAGACGCGGGAGGCGCCCGCGTAGTCCAGGACGGTGGTGGCGACCAGGGCGACGACCTCGTCCTCCTCGACGAGCTGGTGCACGCACTCGTTGTTGCCGACGCCGCTGCCGCCGTCGTCGCACAGGCGTACCTCCACGCGGCGGCCGTCGATGCCGCCGCGCGCGTTGAGCCGGTCGAACCAGGCCTTGGCGCCGTCGCGCGGGCCGGTGAACGCGCTGCCGCCGACCGGGCTGGTGGCACTGGCGATGATGCCGACCCGCAGGGGCGCCGAGTCGCGCGGCGGCGGGGTGCGGTCGTCGTGCTCGAAGTCGCTCTCCGGGAGCCGGCTGCCGCAGGCCGCGCTCAGGGCGAGCAGCAGCACCGCGGCCAGTGCCCTGGCGGGCAACGTTCGTCCGGCAAGGAGCGGCGCGAACGTTGCCTGCCAGGGCACCTGGATCTCAGCAGCCCGGGACCGGCGACCCATTGCCGCTCATCTGCACCAGCGAGCACAGCGTCTTGACGGACACCTTCCAGGTGCCCTCCTGCTCGACGGCTGTCCCGGAGGCGTCCGGCAGAGCGGTGGCGCCCTTCAGGGTGAGCGTGTACGTCACGTCCGCCTCGGTCGCCGAGGTGAACTCGACCTTGGTGACCTGCGCCTCGACCTGGCCGCCGCGCGGGTCACCGCTGAAGGCCTGCAGGACGGGTCCCATCCGGTCGCCGTTCTCGAGGACGGCCTGTTTGTCCTCGGTCGAGGTCTGCGGGTCGAAGAACTTCTGCCAGTTCTGCTTGATCTCCGCCTCGGCCGCGGCCCGGTCCGCCGGTGCGCTGGCCGGCGGGCTCGTGGTCCGCTCCGCGGTCGGTGTGGGGGGCGTGGCCTGGCTGCCGCCACCGTTGTCGTCAGTGCATGCCGCGAGGGCCGGAGCGAGTGCCAGCACCAGGGCCGCCGCGATCGCCGTACCCCGTCCAGCGGCTCGTGGGCCCCCCTTCGCGTTCCCCCGCCTGAGGTCGCTGCCGAGAACCATCTGGCTCACCACCGGGTGTCGGTCCGGGCCATGTGCGCCCGGTGCTTTCAGGGTCAGCTTCCAAGGGGCATAGTGCAAGCGATCGGCGGACTTGAACAGGCAGCCAGACGCGTGCCAGGACAACCGACGTGTGGGAGCCAGCGATGCGGACAAGCCGACTGCGGACCGTGCATCCCGTCCTCTGGGCCGGCTGGGCCGCGCTGGCCGCCGGCGCGGTGCTGTGCGTCGTCGGCTGGTACGGCGTCTCCGGGGAGCGCTTCGCCGAACGGCAGCTGCCCTACCTCGCCTCCTGCACGATCCCCGGCGCGGCACTGATCGTCTCCGGGGCGGTGCTGCTGGCCCACGGCCGGAGCTCGATCGCCGCCGCGCGCGTGGAGGAGCTGTACGGCCTGCTGGTGGCGGCCGAACCCGCCGAGGCGGACGGCGGTGGCCGGGCGGTGCTCGCGCCCCTCGCGGTCAGCGGCGAGCTGCTGAAGGTGCCGGGTGGCACGCTGTGGCACCGTGCGGACTGCCCGCTGGTCGCGGGCAAGGCGGAGGCGGTACCCGTGGACCCCGACACGGTGGCGGGTGGGGAGCTGCGCCCCTGTCCGATCTGCGAGCCCGCCGAAGAGACCGGCTGAGCCCGGCCGATGTCCTCACTGACGTACGACCTCACCCTGGCCGGACTGTCGGTCGGCAGCGCGGCGGCGCTGACCGGGGTCGGCCTGATCGTGACGTACCGGGCGACCGGCGTGCTGAACTTCGCGCACGGCGCGATCGCGATGGTGTGCGCGTACGGGCTGCGGCAGTGCGTGGTCGAGTGGGGCTGGCCGCTGTGGCTGGGGGCCGCCGCGACGCTGCTGGTGCTGGCGCCGGGGCTGGGTGTCGTACTGGAACGGTTCGTGTTCCGGCCGCTCGCCGTCCTCGGCGGTGATCCGGCGCAGACGCTGGTCGCGTCCATCGGGGTGTTCGTGCTGCTGGTGGGCGGTGCGGCCCTGCTGTGGGGGCAGGGGGCGCGGGACGACGCGCCGGAGCTGGTGCCGGACGAGCCGTGGGGCAGCTGGCGGTGGTGCTGGTGCTGGCCGCGGGGGTCGCGGCGGTCGTCCGCTGGACACGGTTCGGGCGGGAGCTGCGCGCGGTGGTCGACGACCGGCGGCTCGCGGTGCTGGGCGGCATCGACGCGGACCGGGTCGCGGCGGCGGGCTGGGCGTTCGGCGCGTTCACGGCGGGCCTGACGGGGGTGCTGCTGGCGCCGTACGTGCGTCTCGACCCGTACGGGCTGCCGCTGCTCGTGATGGAGGTGGTGGCGGTCGCGGTGGCCGCGCGGATGCGGAGCCTGCCGGTCGCGGTCGTGGTGGCGCTGGGCATCGGGGTGGCGCAGAGCCAGCTGACCCGGCTTCACCCGTCCGGGTGGGGCGAGCCGCTGCTCCAGGCGGCCGGCACGAACCTGTTCGTCGTCGCGCTGCTGGTCGCGGCCCTGGTGCTGCCGGGTGTGGGCACGCGGGACGCGTTGCCGCGCACGGCCACCGCCCGGGTCCCGGCACCGCCCGGCGCGTGGATCGTGGCGGTGGCGCTGCTTCTGCTGCCGCTGGGCCTGGCCGGCCGGGATCTGCACACGTCGATCCAGGTCCCGGCGCTGGCCGTGATCCTGCTGTCCCTGGTGGTGGTCACCGGGCGCGGCGGCCAGATCTCGCTGGGGCAGGCGGCGTACGCGGGTCTGGGCGCCCTGTTCACGGCGCTGCTGGCGGCGGGCCGGTTCCCCGGACTGCCGGGCCTGCCGGAGCTGACGGCGCTCGCGGTGTCGGTCGTGCTGGTGGCACCGCTCGGCCTGCTCACGGGCTGGCCGGCGATCGGCCGCCGGGGCCTGGCACTGGCGCTGGCGACGTTCGCGGTCGGCGTGGGGGTGAGCCGTTTCGTCTTCGCCCAGCCGTACGCCACGGCGGGCCTGTCGCTGGGCCGCCCGGCGGGTTTCCACGGGGACCGGGCGTACTACGTCCTGGAGCTGTTCCTGCTGGCGGTCGCACTGCTGGCGGTACACGCCCTGCGCCGGGGCCGGACCGGCCGGGCCCTCGCGGCCATGCGGGACCACGAGGCGGGGGCGCAGGCGGCGGGCGTCCAGGTGCCGTCGCTCAAACTGCTCGCGTTCGTCGCGGGCGCCGCGCTCGCCGCGCTGGGCGGCGGCATGCTCGGCATGGGCCTGCGCGCCTTCGACGCCGCCGCGTACGACCCGGTGCGCGGTCTGCTGTGGTTCGCCGCGGTCGTGGTGCTGGGCGCCGACAGCACGCTCGGCGCCCTCGCCGCCGCGGCGCTCCTGGTCGGCCTGGACGCGGGCACGCGCGGCGGCGTGGCAGCGGCCCTGATCGGCATCCTGGCAGTCCTCGTGGGCCGCTTCCCCGGCGGCCCGTACGAGGCCCTGCGCACCACGGCGGCACGCCTGCGCCCGCGCCGCACACCGGCCCTGACACCGGCGGGCACACACGCCCGCGGGGTGCTGCGCCCGGCGGAGCCCCGCACGCCCCGGACAGCACCGGCGCCCAGGGGGGCGACGCCGGCCCATGTGGCGCTGGAGGGCAGGGGTACCGGGGCGGCAGGGGAACGAGGCGCCGGAGACGGCGTGAGCGGCACAGCACCACGCGCCGTCGGCCCGGACGGACCACGGGCGGCTCCCGAGGAGGCGGACCGGGAGCGGCCAGGGGCCCCGGAGCGCAGCCCCTCGGGCCGGCCGGGCGCCACCGTCTCCCCCGTCCTCACCGCCCGCCGGCTCCACGCCCACTACGGCAGCTTCACCGCCCTCGACGGAGTCGACCTCGACCTCTCCCCCGGGCGGATCACGGCGGTCGTGGGGCCCAACGGGGCGGGGAAGAGCACCCTGTTCCACTGTCTGGCCGGGACGCTGCGGCCCGCGGGCGGCACGGTGCGGCTGGGCGGGCGGGACATCACCGCACGGCCCGCTCATGCCCGCACCCGGCTCGGGATCGCGCGGACCTTCCAGGAACTGGCCGTCTTCCCGTCGCTGACCGTGGCGGAGAACGTCCGGGTGGGTGCCGAGCAGGGCCGGGTGACCGATCCCGGCGCCGTGGAGCGGACTCTGAGGCTGCTCGCTCTGGACGGGCCGGTGCGGGCACGGCCCGCCGCCGGGCTGCCCACGGGGACGCTGCGCCGCGTCGAGCTGGCCCGGGTCCTCGCGGGCGCCCCGCGTGTGCTGCTGCTCGACGAGCCCGCCGCCGGCCTCGACACCGCCGAAGTGGCGGCCCTGGCCCGGGTCCTGAAGGCCCTGGCCGCCGACGGCACGGCCCTGCTCGTCGTCGAGCACGACCTGGACCTGGTCGCCGGCCTCGCCGACGTCGTGCATGTGATGACCGCGGGGCGGATCATCGCCTCCGGCCCGCCCGAACGTGTCCTGGACGCCCTGGAGACGGGGACCGGCCCATGAGCGCTCACACCCTGGGCAGGACGGGAAGCCGAGGCCACCCCATGAGCGCGGTCGGCGCCTCGAAGCGGGGGGCCGGCCGGTGACCATCGTCTCCCTGCGCCACGCGCGCGTGCGCTACGGCCCCTTGGAGGCCCTGCACGGCATCACCCTCGCCGCCCCCGGCCCGGGCCTCACCGTGCTGCTGGGCCGCAACGGCTCGGGCCGCAGCACCGCCCTGCGCGCGCTGGCGGGCACCGTGCCGCTGTCGGGCGGCGCCGTGGTGTGGGACGGCGCCGACGTGACCCGCGTGCCGGCGTACGAGCGGGCCCGGCGCGGGCTGTGCCTGGTGCCGGAGCGGCAGGCCGTGTTCGGCTCGCTCACCGTGCGCGAGAACCTCGACCTCGCCGCCCCGGACCACGCCCCGGCCCTCGACGCCTATCCGCGGCTGCGGCCGCTGCTGGAACGGCGGGCCGGCACCCTCTCCGGCGGGGAACAGCGCATGCTCGCCCTGTCCCGGGCGCTGCTGGCACGCGCGCGCGTGGTGCTCGTCGACGAGCCCGCCCAGGGCATGTCGCCCTCGGTCGCGGCGCGCACCTACGAGCTGCTGAGCGCGCTCGACGCCTGTGTGGTGGTCGCCGAGCAGCGGCTGCCGTCCGCCCTGCGGGACCGGCCGGTCCTGGTGTACGAACTGCGCCGCGGGGCCGTCGTGTTCGCCGGTGAGGCGAGCGAGCTCGGTCGCTGAACCGGGACACGGGCCCCGTCCGATCGGCCGACCGGACGGGGCCCGTGTCCCGGCGAGGGGAGCAGCGGCTCAGATGTCGAGGCGCAGGCCGGGCACGATCATGTCGGGATCGTCACCGATGACGGCCTTGTTGGCGGTGTGGAGGCGTTGCCAGGTGGTCCCGTGCCGGGCGGCGATGCCGCTGAGGGTGTCGCCCTCGCGGACGGTGTAGTCGCCGCGCGAGGTGCCGCGGTCCGGGTGTGCCGGGGAACGCTCCGGCGCCTTCGACGGCTTGGCCGGGGCCGAGTTCGTGGAGCTGACCGGGTCGGCGGCGGGTGCGCTGCCGCTCGCCCCGGCGCGTGCCGAGCAGACGGGCCAGGCGCCCCACCCCTGGGAGCGCTGGACCTTGGTGGCGACGGCGATCTGCTGGGACCTGCTCGCCTGGTCGGCGGTGGCCGCGTAGGCCGTGCCGCCGTAGGCGCGCCAGGTGGAGGGGGCGAACTGGAGTCCGCCGTAGTAGCCGTTGCCGGTGTTGATGTGCCAGTTGCCGCCGCTCTCGCACTGGGCGATGCGGTCCCACACTCCGCTGTCAGCCGCCGCGGCGTTTCCGGTCGCGGCCAGCAGTCCGAGGGGCGCGAGCAGTGCCGCCCCGGCGAGGACCGCCGTCGTACGAACCTGGTTCTTCCGAGCGTTGTCGCGAGTGGTATCGGCACATTCGGACATGTAGTTCCCTCTCGAAGCACTCGAGGTCCCCAAGGCGGAGCGCCACCCGCCACGCCATGGGGCGTGTGGGCCGCGCTCGCCCCGCCCGCCGGTGTGGTGCTCGGCGCGGTTCCGGAGAACCGTGCGGCCGGCGGACGTACCCGAGCGGTGCTCGCTGCACACGGCGGAGGAATGTATGGAAGGTGACGGGCCGACAGCAACCAGTCCCCGTCAGGGCAGGCCAGTTCGCCGATACCTCGGGTAACGGCCATTTCCGGACACCCACTTCATTCGCGGATTTCCGGATTTGTCGACCAACCCGCCCAGTGATCTGTGACCCACTTCACCACCTCAACACCCTTTACAAATAGGGGAGTTGACGGTGAGTACGCGATTCCGCGCCGAGCGTGACCCTGTGCGCTGGATGGTTCGATTCCGTTCGCCATAAGGCGTGACTCCCGCCACAGATCGCCCGTTGTCTTCTTCATGAGCCGGGGCCGACCCGGACCACGGGCCGGGAGCCACCCGGTCTCGCCACGCACCGCATCCCCGAGGGAGCCACCCGTGCCGCGCATGCTCGACGTCAGCGACGAGGTACGCGCCGAGATCGGCGACGAAGAAGCCGACCGCCTGCTCGCCGGAGAGACCGCCCCGGGCAGTTACGACTGCACGTCCTGCCGCACTCCGGGCGACTCCGAGCAGGAGCGCACCAGCACCGTCCTCTTCATCGGTGACGAGACCGCCGTCCTCGCCTTCGCCACGCCGGCTGTCTGCCCTCGCAGGTCGTCCAGGTCACCGAGGAGCAGCTCCAGGGCGCCGTGAAGTCGATCACCGGCGACACCGTCGACCTCGAACCCGACAAGATGGTGCCCGAGCAGGCGGTGCTCGGCGTGACCAGTGGACTCGTCCTGATCGGCGGGAGTTGCACCCGGCCCTGGTGGTGGAGCCGACCGTGCCCATCGCCCGGCCCGGCACTACCGGCGACGGCGGTGACGACTTCCTGCCGCTCCTCATCGAGCAGGGCTTCATGCCCCTGACCGAGCTGTCCGCCGTACCGCCCGTGCTGCACGGCTGGTCCGTGCTGCTCGCCGTGGGCCAGCTGCACGCGGTGCTCCAGCCGGGCCAGAACGGCGGCCGGCCGGTGGCCTGGTGGCAGGCGCACCAGCCGCTCCAGGTGACCGACGGGTGGCGCGCGGCCGCCAACAAGCACCAGCAGGTGCTGATGTTCGCCGCGCCGGTCGGCTCGATCGGCCGTCAGCCGCGCGAGGACCTGTTGCGGGACGCCCTGGACAAGGCGGCGGCGAACGGAAAGCTGGTCGCCGCGGCGCTGCCGCTGGCCGGCACCTGAGCGGCTCGTCACCCGCGCGGGCCGTGTCCCCGCGAAAGCCGTACCCCCGGCCGCATCCCTTGACCCGCGGGGTCGTTTGGACATACGTGCACGCATACGACGTTCCCCGCCGCCAGTCCTTCTCGCCGATCCCTCCGCGCGGTCGGCTCAGGACACCCAGGGCGGCCCATCGGCCACGCCGATCTACGACGCTCTCTACGCCGAGTACGTCAAGTCCTTCCGCGCACTGCCCGGCGACCGCAGTGGCGAGGAGAAGCTGGGCTTCACCGCCTTCGGGAACATCCCACACAGCACGGGCTCGTACAGCCATGCGCACAGCAGCTCGTACAGTGCCTACAGCGCGGGAGCCCAGAGCGCCCGCCATGCCGCCGGACAGCAGGCGCAGTGGCAGCGCATGGGGACCGTCGGCCCGTACGGCACGGGGATGCACCACGTGCCGGCCGCACTGCCGCCGGGACGGCGCGGCGACGTCTGAGCGAGCACCGGACAGCGGAAGGGCGGCCCCGTCGGGGCCGCCCTTCCGCTGTTCCCGCTGCTGTCGTCGCTACTTCTTCTTCGCGCCGCGCTTTTCGCGCACCCGCACCGAGATGTGGATCGGCGTGCCCTCGAAGCCGAACTCCTCACGCAGGCGACGCTCGATGAAGCGCCGGTAGCCCGCCTCGATGAAGCCGGAGGCGAACAGCACGAAGCGCGGCGGCTTGGTGCCCGCCTGCGTGCCGAACAGGATGCGCGGCTGCTTGCCGCCCCGGACCGGATGAGGATGGGCGGCGACCAGCTCACCGAGGAAGGCGTTCAGCCTGCCGGTCGGGACCCGGGTCTCCCAGCCCGCGAGGGCCGTCTCGATCGCCGGGACCAGCTTCTCCATGTGCCGCCCGGTGCGCGCCGAGACGTTCACCCGCGGTGCCCACGCCACCTGGCCGAGCTCCGTCTCGATCTCCCGCTCCAGGTAGTAGCGGCGCTCCTCGTCGAGGGTGTCCCACTTGTTGTACGCGAGGACGATCGCGCGGCCCGCCTCGACGGCCATGGTGACGATGCGCTGGTCCTGGACCGAGATCGACTCGGACGCGTCGATCAGGATGACCGCCACCTCGGCCTTCTCCACCGCCGCCGCCGTACGCAGCGAGGCGTAGTAGTCGGCGCCCTGCTGGAGGTGGACCCGCTTGCGGATACCGGCCGTGTCGACGAACTTCCAGGTGACGCCGCCGAGTTCGATCAGCTCGTCGACCGGGTCACGGGTGGTGCCGGCCAGTTCGTTGACGACGACGCGCTCCTCGTTCGCGACCTTGTTCAGCAGCGAGGACTTGCCGACGTTCGGACGGCCGATCAGGGCGATGCGCCGCGGGCCGCCGATGCCGCCCCGGCGAACGTCTCGCGGGGCGCCTCGGGCAGCACCTCGAGGACCTGGTCGAGCATGTCGCCGGTGCCGCGGCCGTGCAGCGCGGAGACCGGGTACGGCTCCCCCAGGCCCAGCGACCACAGGTACGCCGCGTCGGCCTCGCCGCTCTGGCCGTCCACCTTGTTGGCGCAGAGCACGACCGGCTTGCCGGCCTTGCGCAGCAGCCGCACGACGGCCTCGTCGGTGTCGGTGGCGCCGACCTTGGCGTCGACGACGAAGACGACCGCGTCGGCGGCCTCGATGGCGTACTCGGCCTGGGCGGCGACGGAGGCGTCGATGCCGAGGACGTCCTGCTCCCAGCCGCCGGTGTCGACGACCTTGAAGCGGCGGCCGGCCCACTCGGCCTCGTACGTCACCCGGTCGCGGGTGACTCCGGGCTTGTCCTCGACGACGGCCTCGCGGCGCCCGATGATGCGGTTCACCAAAGTCGACTTGCCGACATTGGGACGGCCGACCACGGCGAGGACGGGCAGCGGGCCGTGCCCGGCCTCCTCGATCGCGCCCTCGACGTCCTCGAGGTCGAAGCCCTCCTCCACGGCGAGCTCCATGAACTCCGTGTACTCGGCGTCGCCGAGCGCCCCGTGGTCGTACTCGTGCGCGCCCTCGGAGGCGGCCGAGCCGTCGGGCTGGATCTGGTCGTTCATGAAGTCCGTACCTCGTCGTTCATCGTGGTGGTCGGTGGAGTACCCGCTTCTGCCGGGCTGATCCACTACTCAGTGTTGCCTAGGGTCCTTCCGTGGGATCTCCGCGGCGTCGCGACGCCCGGCACGCACGCTCGCCGCTCCTTCTCCCACGGAGATCCCGCAGAAGGACCCTAGCGCCCGGTGGAGCGCCTGGCGTTTTCCAGGTGGGCGGCGAGCTGCTTCTGGATGCGCCCGGTCGCCTCGTCCAGCGCCTTGCGCGTCCGGCGCCCGCTGCCGTCGCCCGCCTCGAAGGGCTCGCCGAAGACGACGTCGACGCGGGACCGCAGCGGAGGCAGCCCC
The DNA here is from genome assembly GCA_018195615.1 of Streptomyces tuirus. GTDB lineage: Bacteria > Actinomycetota > Actinomycetes > Streptomycetales > Streptomycetaceae > Streptomyces > Streptomyces tuirus_A. The sequence goes on from JAGTPG010000002.1 coordinate 2,072,554, forward strand.
TTTATCAACCGCCCGGGCTTGTCGGAACTTCCCAGCACGGCGACCGGCACGATCGGGGCGCCGCTGCGCACCGCGAAGTACGCGAGCCCGGCGCGCAGCGCGGCGAAGTCGCCCTCGCCGCGGGTGCCCTCCGGGAAGATGCCCAGCACGCCGCCGTTCTCCAGGACGCCGAGCGCCTGGGTGATCGCCGTGCGGTCGGTGGTGTCGCGGTCCACCTTCACCTGCCCGATGCCGAGCAGGAAGGGGTCCAGCGGCCCGACGAACGCCTCCTTCTTGATCAGGAAGTGCGTCGGCCGGGGCGCCACGCCCATGACCATCGGGCCGTCGATGTTGTGCGAGTGGTTGACCGCGAGGATCACCGGGCCGTGCGTGGGCACCTTCCAGGCGCCGAGCACGCGCGGCTTCCACAGCCCGTACATCAGGCCGACGCCGATGCGCCGACCGACCTCGGCGCCCTTTTCCGAGGGGACGCTCACTTCCCGGCCCGCTTCTCCTCGACGAGGGTGACGACGCACTCGATGACCTGGGCCAGCGTCAGCTCGGTGGTGTCCACCTCGACGGCGTCGTCCGCCTTGGCGAGCGGCGAGGCCTTGCGGCTGGAGTCGGCCGCGTCCCGCTTGATCAGGGCCTCGCGGGTGGAGTGCACGTCGGAGCCCTTCAGCTCGCCGCTGCGGCGGGCGGCGCGTGCCTCCGGGGAGGCGGTGAGGAAGATCTTCAGGTCGGCGTCCGGCAGCACGGTCGTGCCGATGTCCCGGCCCTCGACCACCATGCCGTGCTCCGCGGAGGCGGCGAGGGTGCGCTGCAGCTCGGTGATCCGGACGCGCACCTCGGGAACCGCGCTGACCGCGCTGACCTTGGAGGTGACCTCCTGGGTCCGGATGGGCCGGCCACGTCCACGCCGTCGACGGAGATGGTGGGGCCCTGCGGGTCGGTGCCGGAGACGATCTCGGGCTTGCCGGCCGCCGCTGCGATCGCGGCCGGGTCGTCGATGTCGATGCCGTTGTTCACCATCCACCAGGTGATCGCCCGGTACTGGGCGCCGGTGTCCAGGTAGCTCAGCCCGAGCTGCGCCGCCACGGCCTTCGAGGTGCTCGACTTGCCCGTGCCGGACGGGCCGTCGATGGCGACAATCACTGGCGTGGCGCTTTCCACAGTGGGGACCTTCCTGGACCGGGCTGGCGGGGGTGGGGGCGCGACTGCCCCGCACAAGGTTACTGGGTTCGCGTCACTCGTCCGGCCGCGCCCGGACGACGACGGTGCCCGGCCACCTCCAGCCCGTCCGGCGCTTGAGGACGAGGCCGTGCGGGCGAAGCGGGGGCCCGGGGCGGCATCCCCCGGAACGCGTCCCCCAGCACCGCGCGACCTACTGCCGAATCGCCCAGCCCCGCTCGCGCAGCGCCGCGGTCAGCACGGGCGCGGCCTTCGGCTCCACCATCAGCTGCACCAGACCGGCCTGCTGCCCCGTCGCATGCTCGATCCGCACGTCCTCGATGTTGACCCCGGCCATCCCCGCGTCCGCGAAGATGCGGGCCAGCTGCCCCGGCTGGTCGTCGATGAGCACGGCCACGACCTCGTACGCCCGCGGCGCGGACCCGTGCTTGCCGGGGACGCGGACCTGCCCGGCGTTGCCCCGCCGCAGAACGTCCTCGATGCCGCTGGTGCCCTCGTGGCGCTTGTGGTCGTCGGAGGACTGCAGGGCGCGCAGGGCCCGTACGGTCTCCTCCAGGTCGGCGGCGACGTCCGCGAGCAGGTCGGCGACCGGCCCGGGGTTCGCGGAGAGGATGTCGATCCACATCCCGGGGTCGGACGCGGCGATCCGGGTCACGTCCCGGATGCCCTGCCCGCACAGCCGTACGGCGGCCTCCTCGGCGTGCTCCAGGCGCGCGGCGACCAGGCTGGACACCAGGTGCGGCATGTGGGAGACGAGGGCGACGGCCCGGTCGTGGGCGTCGGCGTCCATCACGACCGGCACGGCACGGCAGTGCGAGACCAGTTCCAGGGCGAGGTTCAGCACCTCGGTGTCGGTGTCCCGGGTCGGGGTCAGGACCCAGGGGCGGCCCTCGAAGAGGTCGCCGGTCGCGGCGAGCGGGCCGGACTTCTCACGGCCCGACATGGGGTGGGTGCCGATGTACGCCGCGAGGTCGAGGCCGCGCGCCTCCAGCTCGCGGCGCGGTCCGCCCTTGACGCTGGCGACGTCGAGGTAGCCGCGCGCCACGCCGCGGCGCATGGCGTCGGCGAGCACGTCGGCCACGTGCGCGGGCGGGGCGGCGACGATCGCGAGGTCGACGGGCCCGTCCGGCGCCTCGTCCGTGCCGGCGCCGAGCGCGGCCGCCGTACGGGCCTGCTCCGCGTCCTGGTCGGCGAGGTGCACGGTGACGCCCCGCTGGGACAGGGCGATCGCCGCGGACGTACCGATGAGCCCTGTTCCGATGACGAGTGCGGTCCTCACTGGGCGATGTCCTTGCGCAGGGCGGCAGCGGCGCCGAGGTAGACGTGGGCGATGTCGGCGCGGGGCCGGTCCGACTCGATGTGCGCGAGGACGCGGACGACGCGCGGCATGGCGCCCTCGATGTCCAGTTCCTGGGCACAGATCAGCGGGACGTCGACGATGCCGAGCTTGCGGGCGGCGGCCGCGGGGAAATCGCTGTGCAGATCGGGCGTCGCCGTGAACCAGATGCTGATCAGGTCGTCGGCGGTGAGGTCGTTGCGCTCCAGGATGGCCGTGAGCAGGGCTCCGACCTGCTCGTCCATGTGCTCGGCCGCGTCCCGTTCGAGTTGGACGGCGCCCCGGACCGCTCGTACCGCCACGGCGATGCTCCTTGCTGATGTGCGTGTCGCTCTACGTTCCACCAGCCTAGTCAGCCCTCGTGGCCGGGGTGCGCGACGCTCACCCGATGAGACACCGGGATCGTCATTCCTTGGGTATTTTCAAACCCAACATGCATAAACTGCCAATTTGCCCCTATTTGCCGCGTTCGGAGTGACGACATGACCTACGAGACCACGCGCCGCACGGTTCTCCTCGCGACGGGCGCGACGGGCGCGGCGGCGCTCGTCGCGGCCTGTGGCGGGGGCGGCGACGACAACGGCTCCACCTCGACGACCTCGCCCACCGGCCAGGACGCGACGAGCGCCCCGGCCGGCCGGCAGCTGGCCTCCACCGACGAGATCCCGGTCGGCGGCGGCAAGATCTTCAAGGAGGAGGAGGTCGTGGTGACCCAGCCGGAGCAGGGGCAGTTCAAGGCCTTCTCGGCGATCTGCACCCACCAGCGCTGCTTGGTGGGCTCCGTCTCCGACGGCACGATCAACTGCCCCTGTCACGGCAGCAGGTTCCAGATCGCCGACGGCTCGGTGGCCGGCGGTCCGGCGACCCGGCCGCTGCCCACCGAGCAGATCACCGTGGAGAAGAACTCGATCCGTCTGACGAGCGCCTGATCAGGAGTCCCAGAGCGCACCGAGGGTCAGCAGGTCGCTCCGGTACTCGATACGGTCGGCCCACTCGGCCGGCCAGGCCTCGGCGCCCAGGTAGGCGCCCGCGAACGCGCCCGTCAGGCAGGCGATCGAGTCCGAGTCACCGGCCGTGCAGGCGGCCCGCCGCAGGGCCGTCACCGGCTCGTCGGCGAAGAGCAGGAAGCACAGCAGCCCGGTCGCCAGGGCCTCCTCGGCGATCCAGCCCTCCCCCGTCGCCAGGCACGGGTCGCTCTCGGGCGAGACGGTGCGCACGGCGTGCTCGAGCCGGTCGAGGATCGCCAGGCACTCGTCCCAGCCCGCGCGATGAACTGCTCGGGGCTCGGGTCCTGGCTGCGGCGCCAGAGATCGCCCAGCCAGCGCTCGTGGTAGTGGCTGCGGTTCTCCAGGGCGTACGACCGCAGCAGACCGGTCAGCCCGGCCGGCTCGGCACCCTGCGCGAGCAGCCGTACGGCGTGCGCGGTGAGGTCGGACGCGGCGAGCGCGGTGGGGTGCCCATGGGTGAGGGCGGACTGCAACTGGGCGGCACCCGCGCGCTGTTCGTCACTCAGGCCCTGGATGAGGCCGATGGGCGCGACGCGCATGTTGGCGCCACAGCCCTTGGAGTGGATCTGGCTGGCGTCCTGCCAGGGGCGGGACTCGTCCTTCAGCAGCGAGCAGGCCGTCAGGCAGGTGCGGCCCGGGGCCCGGTTGTTCTCCGGCGACTGGTACCAGTCCACGAACTCCTCACGCAGGGGGCGCAGAAGCCGCGTCGGCACGAGCGGCCCCCGGTCCATCGCCGTCCGCACCGCCCGGCCCAGCGCCAACGTCATCTGCGTGTCGTCGGAGACGTAGGCGTGCCTGGCCAGCGGAAGCTCCCGCCACGGCCCGTGCTTGGCGATGATCGTCGCCACGTCGTTGAACTCGGTCGGGTAACCGAGCGCGTCCCCGAGAGCGAGACCGATGAGCGATCCCGTGGCGGCTTGCTTGTGGACGAGCGTGGCCATGTCAGAAGTCCTTCCGTCCCCGCCCCTCCGAGGGAGCGGGGAACCTACAGCATGCGGAGTGTCCAGGTAAGCCTAGAGATCGACTTCCTGCATCAGCATGCCCACCTCCGTGTTGGACAGCCGCCGCAGCCAGCCCGACTTCTGGTCGCCGAGGGTGATCGGGCCGAAGGCGACCCGCACCAGCTTGTCGACCGGGAAACCGGCCTCCGCGAGCATCCGGCGCACGATGTGCTTGCGGCCCTCGTGCAGGGTGACCTCGACGAGGTAGTTCTTGCCGGTCTGCTCGACGACCCGGAAGTGGTCCGCGCGGGCGTAGCCGTCCTCCAGCTGGATGCCGTCCTTGAGCTGCTTGCCCAGGTCGCGCGGGATGGGGCCGACGATGTGCGCGAGGTAGGTCTTCTTCACGCCGTACTTGGGGTGGGTCAGCCGGTGCGCCAGTTCACCGTGGTTGGTGAGCAGGATGACGCCCTCGGTCTCGGTGTCGAGCCGGCCGACGTGGAACAGGCGGGTCTCGCGGTTGGTGACGTAGTCACCGAGGCACTGCCGGCCCTCCGGGTCCTCCATGGTCGACACGACACCGGCGGGCTTGTTCAGCGAGAAGAACTGGTAGCGCTGGGTGGCGACGGTCAGCCCGTCGACCTTGATCTCGTCCTTCTCCGGATCGACCCGCCGGCCCTGCTCCAGGACGATCTCGCCGTTGACCTCGACCCGGGCCTCCTCGATCAGGTCCTCGCAGGCCCGCCGGGAGCCGAAGCCCGCGCGGGCGAGGACCTTCTGGAGCCGCTCGCCCTCCTGCTCGGCGCCGGGGAAGGTCTTCGGGAGCTTCACGTCCTTCTTCCCGGCGTACCGGTCGCGGTTGCGCTCCTCGACCTGCGCCTCGTACTCACGCGGTCGCGCCGGGGTCGTACGCCCCTGCTTCTGGGGCTGCTTGGGGCCGCCCTTGGCGCCGCCTCGCGCGGCACCCCGCGCCCGGACTTGGGGCCGTCCTTCGTCGCCCCGGGGCCCACGTCGTAGCGGCGCTCCTCGGGGCGGGGCTTGCGGGGGCGGCCCTGCCCCTGCTTCTGGTCCCTGTTGTTGCCGGCGCCACGGTGGTTACCGCGCCCGCCGCTCTTGCCGCTGCCGCTGCTTCGCATCAAATGTCCGTCTGGTCGTCTTCGTCGTCGGTACCCGGGGTGACCGGGCGGCCCGGCACGTCGTCGTCAGGCGAGTCCGGGTCGAACGACGGTACGCCCTCCTGGGTCTCGGCCTCGATCGCCTCCGCCTCGGGGAGGAAGGGCGCGAGCTCCGGGAGCTCGTCCAGACCGCGCAGGCCCATCCGCTCCAGGAAGTAGTTCGTCGTCACGTACAGGATCGCACCTGTTTCGGGTTCCGTGCCCGCCTCCTCGATCAGACCGCGCTGGAGGAGGGTGCGCATGACGCCGTCGCAGTTGACTCCGCGTACGGCCGAGACGCGGCTGCGGCTGACCGGCTGCCGGTAGGCGACGACGGCCAGGGTCTCCAGGGCGGCCTGGGTGAGGCGGGCCTGCTGGCCGTCCAGCACGAAACGCTCGACGGCGGGGGCGAACTCGGCGCGGGTGTAGAACCGCCAGCCGTTCGCGACGAACCGCAGCTCGAAGCCGCGCCGCTGGACGGTGTACTCGTCGGCCAGCTCGCGCAGGGCGTCCGCGATCTGGCGTCTCGGCCGCTCCAGTATCTTCGCGAGGTGCTCCTCGGTCGCGGGTTCGTCCACGACCATGAGGACGGCCTCCAGAGCGGGCTTGAGGTCGAGGCCGGCGACATCCCGCAGCCCGGCCGGAAGCTCCCTGGTTTCCTCACTCACGCCTTCTTCTCCTCCTTCGGCGGCTCGGGCGGCCGGTCGAACTCGTCGGTGACGGTCGGGGTCTCGTCCCCGTCCCCGCCGGTCCACCGCACCAGCAGCTCCCCGAGCGCGGCCTCCTGCTCCAGCGCGACGGCCTTCTCGCGGTACAGCTCCAGCAGCGCCAGGAAGCGGGCCACGACCGTCAGGGTGTCGTCGGTGTCCTCGACGAGCGCCCGGAAGCTGGCCTCGCCGAGCTCCTTGAGCCGGGCGATGACGATCCCGGCCTGCTCCTGCACGCTGACCAGCGGGGCGTGGATGTGGTCGACGTACACCTGCGGCTTCGGCTTCGGCTGCATCGCCTTCACGGCGAGCTTGGCGAACCCCTCCGCCCCGATGCTGATGACGACCTCGGGCAGCAGCTCGGCGTGCTGGGGCTCGAGCCCGACGGTACGGGGGTAGCGCCGGGCCTCGTCGTCGAGCCGGCCGTTGAAGATGTCGGCGATCTGCTTGTACGCGCGGTACTGGAGAAGCCGGGCGAAGAGCAGGTCCCGGGCTTCGAGCAGCGCGAGGTCGGCCTCGTCCTCCACCTCGGCGGCGGGCAGCAGCCGGGCCGCCTTCAGGTCCAGCAGCGTGGCCGCGACGACGAGGAACTCGGTCGTCTCGTCCAGGTCCCAGTCCGGCCCCATCGCCCGGATGTACGCCATGAACTCGTCGGTCACCTTCGACAGCGCGACCTCGGTGACGTCCAGCTTGTGCTTGGAGATCAACTGGAGCAGCAGGTCGAAGGGACCTTCGAAGTTGGCGAGCCGAACCTTGAAGACCCCGTCATCGGCACCGCCGGCGTCGGCCGGGGACTGTGCGCCGTCCCCCGCTGCCTCGCTCCGGTCCTCCGGCGTCCCGGCCTCGACGTCCGGGACGGCCGTCACCTGCTCGGCCACGGGGCCGAAGGCGAGCGTCTCTCCGTCCGGTGCGGCAGCGCTCTCATGCTCGGCAGCGGCGCCGCCGGGCGCGGACTCCGCCACCGTGAAGTCGCCCTCGCGACGCGGCCCCGCGGCCGGGCCGACGGCCTCATCCTCCACCACAGCCGAACCGGCCACCGCCTCCACGGGCGACACACCCGACCCGACCGGTTCCAGCGCCTCCGCCGGTTCCGTCGCCCCTCGCGGCTCCGTCAGCTCGCTCGGCTCCGTCGGCGGACCCGCGGACTCCGCCTCCGCCGAGACAGCCCCGGCGGGCTCAGCCGCCGGGCCCGCCGGCGGTTCGGCTCGGGGAACGCCCGGCCCGCGCCCCAGCGTGCGGCGGCGGCCAGCGGGTGGCGGGATGGCGTTCGAGGTCATGGCCCCCGCAGGTTATCGCTACCGCCCGCGCAGCCGTCGTACGAGGATGCTGGCTTCTCCGCGGGTCTCCAGGTCGGCGAGGACCACGGCGACCGCCTCGCGGACGATCCGGCCGCGGTCGACGGCCAGGCCGTGCTCCCCGCGGAGCACCAGACGGGCGTGTTCCAGGTCCATGAGCTCCTCGGCGGACACGTACACCGTGATCTTCTCGTCGTGCCGCTCGCGACCGCTGGGACGGCGCGCAGCCGCCCGCCCGCGCTTGCGCGGCGCCGCGGCACCCGCCCCGGCGGCAGAACCTTCCTGCGCCGTCTGCCGGCGAGCGGAACCGGAGCGCTCCGCGGCGGCCGCCCGGCTGCGGGACTCCCCGGCGTCGGCCGGCTCCGCGTCCGCCGCGACATGCTCAGCGCCCTCGCCGTCACCGCCCTGTGCGGGCACCGACTGCGGTGCGTCCTCCGCGGCCGCTGCCGCCGCCGCGTCGCCCTCGCCCGCCGGAGCGGGCACCCGGGCGTCGCCGTTGGCCTGGCGCCTGGGCGAGGACGACTGCAGCCCCATCCCCCCTGTCGTACGGAAGAGTTCGTCGGCCCCCGGCAGACTCACTCGGCGTGACACCGGGCGAGCACCTCCCTGGCGAGCTGGCGATAGGCGGCGGCACCGACGGAGTTGGAGGCGTACGTGGTGATCGGCTCACCGGCGACCGTGGTCTCCGGGAAGCGGACCGTGCGCCCGATGACCGTGTGGTAGACGTGGTCGTCGAACGCCTCGACGACACGCGCGAGCACCTCACGGCTGTGCACCGTGCGCGAGTCGTACATCGTGGCGAGGATCCCGTCGAGCTCCAGCTCGGGGTTGAGCCGTTCCTGGACCTTCTCGATGGTCTCGGTCAGCAGGGCCACACCGCGCAGTGCGAAGAACTCGCACTCGAGGGGCACGATCACCTTGTGAGCGGCCGTCAGGGCGTTGACCGTGAGCAGGCCGAGTGAGGGCTGGCAGTCGATGACGATGAAGTCGTAGTCGTCCAGCAGCGGCTTCAGGGCGCGCTGCAGGGTCGACTCGCGGGCGACCTCGGAGACCAGCTGGACCTCGGCCGCCGACAGGTCGATGTTGCTGGGCAGCAGGTCCATGTTGGGGACCGCCGTCTTCAGCAGCACCTCGTCGGCCGCCATCCCCGCTCCATGAGCAGGTTGTAGACGGTGAGGTCGAGTTCCATCGGGTTGACGCCGAGTCCGACCGACAGCGCGCCCTGCGGGTCGAAGTCCACGAGCAGGACCCGGCGTCCGTACTCCGCGAGCGCGGCACCCAGATTGATGGTCGACGTCGTCTTGCCGACGCCGCCCTTCTGGTTGCACATCGCGATGATCTTCGCGGGTCCGTGGTCGCCCAGCGGACCAGGGATCGGGAAGTACGGCAGCGGGCGCCCGGTTGGGCCGATGCGCTCCCGGCGCTGTCTGGCCGCGTCGGGAGCGAGAGTGGCCGCGTACTCGGGGTCGGGCTCGTACTCCGCGTCGGGGTCGTAGAAGTGCCCCTCGGGCAGTTCGTCGTAGTCGGCGAAGTGGTTGTGGGGCGCGCCACTTCCGTCGCCGGCCATGGCGTTCACGTGATGGCCATCCATCTTCTGGTGTGCAGTGTGAGTCGCCTGCTGACTCTGGTGGGCTGCGAAGGTGCGCACAGCGACGGAGCCGACAGCCGCGAACCCCGCGGGACCCTGGTCCCGTGCAGGCATTCCTGGTTGGCCACCCCCGGGAGTAAATGTCGACTCATTCACAAGTCGTCTTACCTCCTTGGTGACCAGGAAACTTCTAGACAGGTCAGCGTGGCACCATGCCGACGGTTGGCGACTCTATGGCGTGTCGGGCGTCCGCAGCAACACAATCCGCCGGACCCGGCCCGATGTGTCGGCAATGAAACATCCCGCTGTCAAGGGCGTACGGCCGTCGCACGGCAGGTTTCACCGGTGTGCGAATCGGTTGAAGGGTTACGTTCGAGGCGAGTTGCCCGAGAATCGCGAAGTGACCATACACACATCCGGCCGGACCTTGTCGGGCAAGGTCCGGCCGGGTGCGCGGCGTTGACGACCTGTGTTGACGTATCGCCTTTGCCTGTTGGTGACTTCGTTGACTTACCGGCCTCCGACTCGGCTGGTGCGGCTCAGCCGAGCAGTGAGGACAGCTCCACGTGCTCCACGCCGTGCGCCTCGGCGACCTCGCGGTAAACGACCTTGCCGTCGTGGGTGTTGAGGCCCTTGGCCAGCGCCGGGTCGCGGCGCAGCGCCTCCGCCCAGCCGTGGTCGGCCAGCTGCACGATGTAGGGCAGCGTGGCGTTGGTCAGCGCGTACGTCGAGGTGTTGGGCACCGCGCCGGGCATGTTGGCGACGCAGTAGAAGACCGAGTTGTGGACCTGGAAGGTCGGCTCGGCGTGAGTGGTCGGGCGGGAGTCCTCGAAGCAGCCGCCCTGGTCGATCGCGATGTCGACAAGGACACTTCCGGGCTTCATCCGGGAGACGAGCTCGTTGGTGACCAGCTTCGGGCCTTGGCGCCCGGGACCAGCACCGCGCCGACGACGAGGTCGGCCTCCAGGCAGGCCTTCTCCAGCTCGAGGGCGTTGGAGACCACGGTCTGGATCTTCGTGCCGAAGATCTTGTCCGCCTCGCGGAGCTTGTTGACGTCCTTGTCGAGCAGGGTCACGTGGAAGCCCAGACCGATGGCGATCTGCGCCGCCTGCCAGCCGGAGACACCGCCGCCGATGATGACGGCACGACCGGCCGGCACACCGGGGACGCCGCCGGGCAGCACGCCCGGCCGCCGTTGGCACGCATCAGGTGGTAGGCGCCGACCTGCGGGGCCAGCCGGCCCGCGACCTCGGACATCGGGGCGAGCAGCGGCAGCGCGCGGCTGGGCAGCTCGACGGTCTCGTACGCGATCGCCGTGGTACCGGACTCCAGCAAGGCGTCCGTGCACTCCTTGGAGGCGGCCAGGTGCAGGTAGGTGAAGAGCGTCTGGTCCTTGCGCAGGCGGTGGTACTCCTCGGCGATGGGCTCCTTGACCTTCAGCAGCAGGTCGGCGGCGGCCCACACCTCGTCGGCGGTGTCCAGGATCTGCGCGCCGGCGGTGACGTACTCGGCGTCCGGGATCGAGGATCCGACGCCGGCGCCGCGCTCGATGACGACCTGGTGGCCATGACGCACCAGCTCGTGCACGCCGGCGGGGGTGATGGCCACCCGGAACTCGTTGTTCTTGACCTCGCGGGGAATGCCGACCTTCACGTCGATCACGGTCCTTGGCTCAGAGGGTATGGGTGCATTACTAGGCATACCCGGGCACACGCGGGCACACCGGGAGAGACCGCAGGAGAACGTGCGGCAGAGCCAGTCTAATGAAGGTGTTCCCGCTGTCTAGCCTTTCATTACATCAATCTTCAGCGGATGTACTGCGGATTTCGCAGGCATCAAAGTGAGGTTTCAGGTTTGAGTCGTCGATGAGGGCCTCCGTCGGCTCGTCGTCCTCGTCCTGTTGCTCCCCGAGCAGCCGCTCGGCGGCGCCCCGGTGCAGCCCTGCCGACGCGGGGTCGCCGAGGCGTTCGAGGGTGTCGGCGACCCGCAGGTGCAGTGCGGCCTGCAACCGCGTGTCCTCGGCCCGCCGCGCCCACTCCACGGCTTCCCGGCAGGTGCGCAGCGACTCGTCGGGGCGGCCCGCGTACTCCTGGACGCGCGCCAACTCGCTCATGGCCCGCGCCTGGGCGGCCACGTCGCCGTGTCGGCGGTGCGCGGCGATCGCCGAGCGCCAGTTCCGCAGGGCCTCGCCGTAACGGCCCGCGTAGGTATGGGCGGCGGCGATCCGCCCGTACAGCCGGGCGGCGTCGGTGCGCTCGCCCCGGGCGAGCCGCTCGGCCAGGGCCCGGCCGAACCAGTCGGCGGCCCGGTCGAAGTCGCCGAGCTCCAGATGGGCGCCCCCTACGGATTCCATCGCGCGGCCGGTCGCGTACGGGTCGTTCACCTCGCGACCGGCGTCCAGCGCGGCCCGGTAGCGCACCAGCGCGTCGGCCGTGCGGCCGGTCCGGGCATCGAGGTCGCCGAGGTTCAGCAGGGCCGCGGCCCGCTCCCGGTGCAGGTCGCGGCGCTCGGCGATGTCGAGGACCAGGCTGTGGATGTCGTACAGGTCGGGTGCCGCCGCCTGGGTGCCGACATGCGCCACCATGGCCCGCACCAGCTGGGACATCAGCCGTCTGGCCAGGGTGTCCAGCTCTCCGTCGGCGACCGCGAGCCGGGCCGAGGCCAGCAGGGCGGGCCGGGTCAGGCGCAGCCACTCGGCGGCCGCCCGGGGCGTCGGGAAGCGCAGGGCGCGCGGCATGTCGAGGAGTTTCTGGCGTGCCTGAGGGCTGTCGGTCTCGGTGATCGCCCGGCAGGACTGGAGCAGCCGTACGGTCCGCTCCAGCATGCGGGCGGCGGCCAGCCGGCGCTCTGCCGGGCGCTCGTGGTGATCGGCGAGGACGCGGAGCAGGGGGTGCAGGCAGCCGGGCACCTCGTACTGCGGCAGCGGCGAGTCCACCGCGTGCAGGAAGCCGAGGGCGACGAAGTCGTCCAGCGTGGTGCGGGCGGTGCCGACCGAGCAGCCGACGAGCGCGGAGGCGGTCTGCGGGTCGACGAGTCCGGCCGGGGCGAGGGCGAGCAGGCGCAGCATCCGGGCGGCGGTGACGGGCAGGGCGGTGTAGGCGAGGCGGAAGACCCGGCTCAGCGCGGTGCCCTCGTCGGGTTCGGCGCGCAGCTGCTTGGCGAGGTCGGAGACGGCCGCCTTGGGACGGGCGGCGAGCCAGCCGCCCGCCAGCATCAGCGCGGCCGGCTGGCCCTGGCACTCCTCGGCGAGGCCCTCGGCGGCCCGGGGGTCGACGGTGACGCGGACCGAGCCGGTGTGCCGGGACAGCAGCTCCACCCCGGACTTGGCGTCCAGGCCCCCAGTGTGCAGGGGCGGACGTCCGAGATGCCGGTCAGCGGGCCCTCGGAGACCGCGACGACCAGGCAGTCCGGGGTGTCGGGCAGCAGGGCGTCGACCTGCTCGGCGTCGGCCGCGTCGTCCAGCAGGAGCAGGACCCGGCGGTCGGCCAGGGCGGTGCGCAGGGCGTCGGTGAGGTCGTCCTCGGTAGCTCCGGCGGGAGCGTCCTCGTCCAGGGCGGCGAGCAGGTCCCGGGCGGCGCGCTCGACGGGCACGGGGGTGCCGTCGGGGTCGGTCAGCCGGGCGCGCAGGACGCCGTCCGGGTAGCGGTCGGCGACCTGCCGTACGAGCTCCTCGGCGAGTGCGGTGCGCCCCGAGCCGGGCCGGCCGGCGATCAGCAGCACGCGCGCGCGTGGGGGCTTGCGGCCCGCCAGGGTGTCCAGTCCGGCGCGCTCGATGTCGGCGCGCAGTTCCTTCAACTCCCGTGTGCGGCCCAGGAACCGGCTGCCCCCGGATGCGTGTCCGGTCAGCCGCACGTCGCCTGTCTCCACGACCTGATCCGTCACGGGCCACACTCCCGTCCCACCGCACACGCAAGCCCGCCGGGACTCCGGCTCGGGCATGCGTAGAGCCTAGTTCACGCTCTGCAACGTTCCGGGTGGAGCACGGCGGGCACGGCGGACACATCCCCCGATCGGATCAGCAGATCGTAGGACCGGCAGCGGGAGGTCGCGCCCGGAAGGGGCGCGGGGCTGTGCCTGATCTGCGGCTCCGCCGCGCGGGCACGACCAGCCACGACGGTGCCGCACAAGACCGACGACCTCCGCGGCACCCACCGTCGCGGCACCCACCGTCGCGGCACCCCTCGCGGAGCGCTACGCCTCGAACGGACGCGCCGGCCAAGGCGCCTGCGCCGGACGCAGCGCGTCCAGGCCGTCACCGCCCCGCGCGGCCACCAGCGACAGCACGCCCACCACGAGGCAGTTGTTGTGCAGCTCCCCCGCCAGCACCCCCCGGACGAGTTCCTCGACCGGCACCCGGTCGAGCTCCATGTCCGCCTCTTCCTCCTCGACCGCGAAGCGCTCGCCCTCGGCCTCGGACAGATCACGCGCGAGGAAGATCCGTACGGCCTCGTCGCAGCCGCCGGGCGTGGTGTAGACGTCGGTCAGCACCCGCCAGTCCTCGGCCTTGACGTGCGCCTCCTCGTACAGCTCGCGCTGCGCGGCGTGCAGCGGGTTCTCGCCGGGCACGTCGAGCAGACCGGCCGGGATCTCCCACAGCTTGTGGCGCACGGGGTGGCGGTACTGGCGCAGGACCAGGACGCGGTCGGACTCGTCGAGGGCGAGGACGGCCACGGAGCCGGGGTGGACCTGGTAGTCGCGGCCGACCACGGTGCCGTCCGGCATGACCACGTCGTCGGTGCGGACGGAGGTCTTGTTGCCCACGAAGGGGGTGTCCGTCGCCCGGATCTCCCACGCCTCCGGGGTGTCCTTGATCGTCATGCCTGTCCTTCCACGTACCCTGCACGACCTGCCGAAACAAAACCGGGGTGCACACCCTTTGAAGGGATGCACCCCGGCCACCGTACAACTGGTGTGTTACTTCGAAGTCTTCCGCTCGACCGCGGCCCTGACGAGCCCGGCGAACAGCGGGTGCGGACGCGTCGGGCGGGAGCGCAGCTCCGGGTGCGCCTGGGTGGCGACCAGGTACGGGTGGACGTCGCGCGGGTACTCGACGTACTCGACGAGCTTGCCGTCCGGCGAGGTGCCCGAGAACAGGATGCCCGCCCGCTTTTCCAGCTCGGCGCGGTAGGCGTTGTTCACCTCGTAGCGGTGCCGGTGGCGCTCCTCGACGTACTCCTTGCCGTCGTACACCTCGCGCACGATCGAGCCCTCGGCCAGCTTGGCCGGGTACATGCCGAGCCGCATGGTGCCGCCCATGTCGCCCTCACCGGCGACGATGTCGAGCTGCTCGGCCATGGTGGAGATGACCGGGTGGGCGGTGGCCGGGTCGAACTCGGTGGAGTTGGCGTCCGTGATGTCGGCCAGACTGCGCGCGGCCTCGATCACGATGCACTGCAGGCCGAGGCAGAGGCCGAGCAGCGGGATCTTGTTCTCGCGGGCGTACTTGATCGCGCCGACCTTGCCGAGCACACCGCGGTCGCCGAAGCCGCCGGGGATGCAGATGCCGTCCACGTCACCGAGCTGCGCCGCGGCGCCCGCCGGGGTCTTGCAGTCGTCGGAGGTGACCCACTTGATCTTCACGCGGGCCCGGTTGGCGAAGCCGCCGGCGCGCAGCGCCTCGGTGACCGACAGGTAGGCGTCGGGCAGGTCGATGTACTTGCCGACCAATGCGAGGGTGATCTCGTGGTCGGGGTTGTGGACGCGGTCGAGCAGGTCGTCCCAGGTCGTCCAGTCGACGTCACGGAACGGCAGGTCGAGCTTGCGGACGACGTAGGCGTCCAGGCCCTCGCCGTGCACGGTCTTCGGGATGTCGTAGATCGAGCGGGCGTCGGGGCAGGCCACCACGGCGGCCTCGTCGACGTCGCACATCAGCGAGATCTTCCGCTTGATCGCGGTGGGCACCTCGCGGTCGCAGCGCAGCACGATCGCGTCCGGCTGGATACCGATGTTGCGCAGGGCCGCAACCGAGTGCTGGGTGGGCTTCGTCTTCAGCTCACCCGAGGGGCCGATGTACGGCAGGAGAGAGATATGGACGACGAAGACGTTGTCACGGCCGACCTCGTGACGGACCTGGCGGACGGTCTCCAGGAACGGCAGCGACTCGATGTCGCCGACCGTGCCGCCGACCTCGGTGATCACGACGTCGACCTCGTCCGTCGCCATGCGGCGGATGCGGTGCTTGATCTCGTTGGTGATGTGCGGGATGACCTGCACGGTGTCGCCCAGGTACTCGCCGCGCCGCTCCTTGGCGATCACGGTGTTGTACACCTGGCCGGTGGTGACGTTCGCGGAGCCGTCGAGGTCGCGGTCGAGGAAGCGCTCGTAGTGGCCGATGTCCAGGTCGGTCTCGGCGCCGTCGTTGGTGACGAACACCTCACCGTGCTGGAAGGGGTTCATCGTGCCCGGATCCACGTTCAGGTACGGGTCGAGCTTCTGCATCACGACGCGCAGGCCCCGGGCCTTGAGCAGCATGCCGAGGCTGGAGGCCGTCAGGCCCTTGCCGAGCGAGGAGGCGACACCCCCGGTGACGAAGATGTGCTTGGTCGTCGTGGAATTGGGCATGGCCAAGAGGGGGCTCCCGTGGTCGCGATCTGGAGGTGCGGTTCGGGGGTCAGACGCCCACCGGTCCACGGGCTACCAGCGTATCAGCGCCTCGGGGTGCCGGCTTCCGGCCACCCTCCGCACACGCGCCGACACGGAGGTGGTCATGGTTACCGGTTCCTCACCCATTGCTCACTCGTTCGGCGTACCCGCCTTGCCCGGAGCGGCACCCAGATCATCTGCGTGCGTCGTATCCTGCTCGGACACTCGCTGCCGAGCGCGCCCGGCCCAACGGCACCACCCCCGCCCGAAGCACCGGAACAAGGTGAGCTCGTCAGTTCGTTGAGCAACAATTGGCGCTTTGCATCACGACTGAGCGACCTGTTTTGCTTCATCGCTCAACGACGCATTGCAAGACTGCTGAAAACCCCCCTTGACCGCACTAGCGACAGCCCCCTCGTGGGGTGACGTGGCCGTTCGACTGGAGTTGCACGTGGCCGGGCGCATCGAAGATTACGCACTCATCGGAGACATGCAGACCGCTGCCCTGGTCTGCCGGGACGGGACGGTCGACTGGCTGTGCCTGCCCCGCTTCGACTCGCACGCCATCTTCGCCGGACTGCTGGGCAACGAGGAACACGGCTTCTGGCGGCTCGGCCCCGCGTACGCCTCCGACCAGCAGCCCCCCACCGCCGCCCGGCGAAGTTACCGCGGTGACTCGCTGATCCTGGAGTCCGAGTGGGACACCCAGCGGGGCACGGTCCGGGTGACGGATTTCATGCCGCCGCGTGACGGCGCTCCCCAGCTGATCCGGATCGTGGAGGGCGTCTCGGGCCGGGTGCCGATGCGCTCGGCGCTCAGGATGCGGTTCTCCTACGGGCGGGTGGTGCCGTGGGTGCACAAGCACGAGGGGCGGACCGTGGCCGTCGCGGGCCCCGACTCCGTGTGGTTCGACACATCCGCCGAGACCTACGGCAAGTCCCTGACGACCTACGCGGACTTCACGGTGGCGCCGGGTGACCGGATCGCGTTCACGATCTCCTGGCAGCCCTCGCACAAGGAGCCGCCGCCGCTGCCCGAGCCGGAGCAGTCGCTGGAGGCGACCGAGGACTTCTGGCGCGAGTGGGTCGACCACTGCACGTACCACGGGCCCTACCGGGAGGCCGTGGTCCGCTCGCTGATCACGCTGAAGGCCCTGACGTACGCCCCGACCGGCGGCATCGTCGCCGCGCCCACCACCTCCCTGCCGGAGGACATCGGCGGCGTCCGCAACTGGGACTACCGCTACACCTGGCTGCGCGACGCGGCGATCACCCTGTCCTCGCTGCTGCGCACCGGCTACCGCGAGGAGGCCCGTGCCTGGCGCGAGTGGCTGCTGCGGGCGGTGGCCGGTGACCCGGAGAACCTGCAGATCATGTACGGCATCGCCGGTGAGCGGGAGCTCGGCGAGGCGGAGCTGGACTGGCTGCCGGGCTACGAGAACTCCACCCCGGTCCGGGTCGGCAACGGCGCCGCGCACCAGCTCCAGCTGGACGTCTACGGCGAGGTCACCGAGGCCCTGCACCTGGCCCACATGACGGGCCTGGCGCGCAACGACTACGCATCGCTGCTCCAGCTGAAGCTGATCCGCTACCTGGAGGACCACTGGCAGGATCCGGACGAGGGCATCTGGGAGGTGCGCGGCCCGCGCCGCCACTTCGTGCACTCCAAGGTGATGGCCTGGGTCGCCGTCGACCGCACCATCAAGCTGATCGAGTCCGGCGACGCGGACGGCCCGCTGGAGCGCTGGAAGGAACTGCGCGACGACATCCACCGGGACGTGTGCGAGAAGGGCTACGACAAGGAACGCAACACCTTCACGCAGTCCTACGGCTCGAAGGAGCTGGACGCGTCCCTGCTGCTGATCCCGCAGATGGGCTTCCTGCCGCCGGACGACAAGCGGGTCATCGGCACGATCGAGGCGATCCAGCGGGAGCTGTCCACGCCGGACGGCTTCATCCTGCGCTACCCGACCCAGGGCGGCGACGAGGGCGTCGACGGCCTGCCCGGTGACGAGGGCGCGTTCCTGGCCTGCTCGTTCTGGATGGCCGACGACCTGGCGATGATCGGCCGCGTGGACGAGGCCCGCAAGCTCTTCGAGAAGCTGCTCTCCCTGCGCAACGACCTCGGTCTCCTGGCCGAGGAGTGGGACCCGCACCTCCAGCGCCAGGTCGGCAACTTCCCCCAGGCGTTCAGCCACGTGCCGCTGATCGACACGGCCCTGCGTCTGACGGCTTCGGGGGCGTACGGCGGCTGAACGGGCCCGCCGGGTCTCGGCCGCCTAGGCTGGAAGCGCACGATTGCCCCTTGTCGGAAGGGGGCGGCCATGGCTCCCCTCTGGAAGGCGGGTGCGGCCCTGGCCGCGCTGCGCGAGGAACTGAGCGGCGATGTGTTCGCCCCGGACGACGCGGGCTACGACGAGGCCCGGGGCGTCTTCAACGCCATGATCGACCGGCGGCCCGCGGTGATCGCGCAGTGTGCCGACGCGGACGACGTGGTGCGGGCCGTGCGGTTCGCCAGGGAGCTGGACCTGCACGTCGCGGTCCGCGGCGGTGGGCACAGCGTGGCGGGCATGGCGGTCAACGACGGCGGTGTGGTGGTCGATCTGCGACGCATGCACGCGGTGACCGTGAATCCGGCGGCGCAGGCGGTCCGGGTCGCCGGCGGGGCCACGATGAGCCACCTGGACCGGGCCACCGAGCCGTACGGACTGGCGACGACCGGCGGCCGCGCCTCCACCACGGGTGTCGGCGGCTTCGTGCTGGGCGGCGGCACCGGCTGGCTGGACCGCTGCTTCGGACTGGCCGTCGACAACCTGCTGGGCGTCGAACTCGTCACCGCCGACGGCAACCAGGTCCACGCGAGCGCCGACGAGAACCCGGACCTGTTCTGGGCCCTGCACGGCGGCGGCGGGAACTTCGGCGTCGCCACGGCGCTCACGCTGCGCCTGCACGAACTGCCGGAATTCTCCCTCGCGATGGTGCTGTACCTCCCGGAACACGGCCCGGAGGTCGTCCGCACCTACCGGGAAGTGATCGCGACCGGGCCGGACGAGGCGGCCGGCGGCGTCATCTACCTCACCGGCCCACCGGAGGAGTTCGTCCCGGAGCACCTGGTCGGCCGGCTGGTGTGCGGTGTGCTGCTGACGTACGCCGGCGGCGAGGACGACATGCGCAAGATCGCCCAGCCCCTGCTGGCGCTGCCGCACGAGGCCGAGATCGTCGGCCCGATCCCGTACGCCGACCTCCAGTGCATGATCGACGACCCGCCGGGGATGCGGAACTACTGGTCCGCGGAGTATCTGGCGGACGCGCCCGACGACTTCGTGGACGCCTTCTGCGCCCGCGCCGAGGCCATGCCGGTGCCGACCGGCACCCAGCACGTGCTGTTCCCGCAGGGCGGCGCGATCGCGGCCGGGCCGCGCGAGTACCCGGTGCCCTACCGGGACGCGCCCTGGGCGGTGCACCCCTTCGGCATCTGGGAGGACGCGGCGGACGACGAACGCTGTGTGCGCTGGGTGCGGGACGTACGCGCCGACGCGCGGCCGTGGAGCACCGGTGCCGTGTACCTCAACTTCATCGGCGACGAGGGCGAGGACCGCGTGGTCGCCGGACTGGGCGCCGAGAACGCCCGGCGGCTGGCGGAGCTGAAGCGGCGCTACGACCCGGACAACGTGTTCCGCTTCAACCACAACATCACGCCGGCCTGAGGGCCTTGAGCGTCCGCTCCCCGGCGGGGTCACCGGCGGTGGCCGGCACGAGGGCGATCTCGTCGAGCCCGGCCTCGGCGTAGGCGTCGATGCGGGCGCGGACGGTGGCGGCGTCGCCGACGAGGCCTACCGTGCCCGCGGCCTTCGGGGGAGGGCCCGCAGCAGGGTTTCCGGGTCGGCGCCCTTGGCGGCGAGCTCCACGATCTCGGCGAGCCCCGCGTCGACGAACATGTCGCTGTAGCCCGGCACGGCGAGGTAGCCGACGACGCTGCGCAGGACCTGCCGGAGCGACTCCGGCTCCGGATCCACGGCGGCGGGCAGCCAGGCGGCCAGCCGCGGCGGCGTACAGCCCGCCTTCTCGGCCGCGGCGAGCATCCGTGCCCGCAGCATCCGGACCTGCTCGGGGGAGACGATGTCGAGGAGCATCCGGTCGGAGTGTTCGACGGCCGCGGCGACCGCACGCTCGCCGAACGCCGCGACGGTGACCGTGCCGCCGGGCGGCGGCAGCCGGCGGAGGAACGTGCTGCCGGGCACGATCGGCTCGCCCGGCACGCTGTCCATCAGTGCGCGCGCGGCCGCCGCCGACTCCGCGAGGGTGGCGGCGGGCCGAGTCCGGGGCCGGCCGTGCACGCCCTCGACGACGCGCTTGCTGGAGGTGCCCAGGGCCACGCCGACAGGCCGGCCGGTGAGGGCCGCGGTGGAGGCGGCGCCCCGGACGATGGTGAGCGGGTCGCGCACGTTCACCGGCACGGGCCCGGCGGTCAGCACGGCCTGTTCGGTGGCCGCCCCGATCGCCGCCGCCAGGACGAACGAGTCCCACGTGGCTCCCTCGCCCGCCCACACCTCCCGGTACCCGAGCCGGTCCGCGAGCACCGCGACCCGCAACGGCTCCTCGATGGGACTGTCGTCCTCCCGCCCTGCGGCAACCACGCTGATGTCCATGACGGCGCCCGTACCCGGTCGTTTCCGCCGTAATCCCGAGCTTGATCGCCCTCGTGCCCCTTCCGGAGATGTCCGGGGGCATCCGCGCGGGTAGCGTCCGGCACATGGACAGCGGTAAGGACAGCGGCTACGGCACCCAGGGCGCCGGGATCACCGTGCAGCGGGCGCTGGAGCTGCCGGGGCTGCGCAGTGGGCTGCCCGAGGTGCTGGCGGGTGCCGAGCGGCTCGGGCGTACCGTGCGCTGGGTGCACGCCGGTGAGGTGCCGCACATCGCCTCCCTGCTCAAGGGCGGTGAGCTGCTGCTGACCACGGGCTACGGACTGGGCACCCGCCCGGCCGAACAGCGGGCGTTCGTACGCACCCTGGCCGAGCGCGGTATCGCCGCCCTGGTCGTGGAGCTCGGCCCGCGCTTCACCCGGCTGCCCGCCGCCCTCGTCGACACGGCACGCTCCGCCGGGCTGCCGCTCGTCCAACTGCACCGCGAGGTGCCGTTCGTCACGGTCACGGAGGAGATCCACACCGAGATCGTCAACGGCCACTACGCGCTGCTCCAGCGGGCCGAGGAGGTGCACCGGCGGTGCACCGAGGCCCTGCTGGGCGGCGGCGGGGTGCCCCAAGTGCTCGGCATCCTGGCGGACTTCGGCGGCAACCCCGTCTTCCTGGAGACCGCTGACGGGCAGCTGCTGTACGCCGCCGGGGCCGGGCCCGAGGGCGCCGACCCGCTGCAGGTGTGGGAGGGGCTGCGCGGCCAGCACAGGGACGAGCCGCCGCCGGCGGGTTCGGTCCTCGTGGACGTGCCGGGCGGCGGGCCCGGCAGCGGGGGCGTCCGGGCCCGTCTGGCGCTGCTTCCGGTACGGACGCCCCTGGCGCCCGTGCACCGGATGGCGGCCGAGCGGGCCGCGGGCATCCTGGCCGTGGTGCTGATGCAGGCACGGCAGGAGGAGGAGCTGGCGGCGCGCGGGCGGGGCGACTTCCTCTCGGACCTCGCCGAGGGCCGGGTCACGGTGGAGGACGCCCCGGCGCAGGCGCGGGTGCTGGGCTTCCGGCCGGGCGAGGGGCCGCTGCTGCCGGTGGTAATGCGGCTCGGGACGCCCTGTCCCCGGGCGGTGGCTGGGCGGTGCTCGCCCGGGCGGTCTCGGAGGAACTGGCCTCGGTGGGCGTGCCGGTGCTGCTCGGGGTGCGGCCGGTGGAGCAGAGGGTGCTGGTGCTGCTCGGGCTGCGTTCGGAGCCGGAGCGGGCGACCGTCGCGGACCGGGTCGCGGCGGCGCTGCGGGCCGGGGTGGAGCGGGCCGGGATGCTGCGGCCGGGCGGGCAGCCGCCCGTGGTGGTCGTGGGGGTGGCCGGCGGCTGGACGGCGGCGGCGTCGGGCCTGCGGCACGCGGCCGAGACGGCCACGGCGGCCCGGGGTCTGCCCGGCCGGCCCTGGTACGACGCGCGCCGTCTGGACATCGACCTGCTGCTGTGGCGGCTGCGCGACCATCCGGACCTGGCCGCGTTCGTCGACCGGGCCCTCGGCCCCGTCCTGGAACACGACCGCCGCTCCCGGCCGCCGCTGCTGCCCACCCTGTCGACGTACCTGGCGCACGCGGGACGCAAGGCGGAGACGGCCCGGGAGCTCCACCTCAACCGGCAGACCCTGTACAACCGCCTGGCGCGCATCGGGGAGTTGCTGGGCACGGACTTCGACGACCCGCAGACCGTCCTGGCCTTGAGTCTGGCGCTGCGGGCCCGCCGGCACGTTCCGTAGGGCGCCCGCTACGGGAGGGGCCGGGGCTGGGTCAACTCGTCGTACACGCTGAGCACTTGGGCGACCGTCTCGTCCTCGGTGGGCCAGGTCGCCGCCTGCCGGGCGCCCTTCTCCTTCAGCAGCTCCCGGTGCTCCGGGTCGCCGAGCAGGCGTACGACGGAGCCGGCGAGCGCCTCCGCGTCGCCGCACGGGATGAGTTCGGCCGCGTCCCGACGAGTTCGGGAACGCCGCCGGTCTCGGTCGCGACGAGCGGCACGCGCGCGTGCAGGGCCTCCTGGGCGAGGAGGGAGCGCGCCTCCTCCCAACGGCTGGGCAGCAGGGCGAGATCGGCGGCGGCGAGCAGGTCGGTGATGTCGTCGCGCCGCCCGATGAGCCGGACGGGCAGTCCCTCTCCCTCGATCCGCTCCTGGAGTTCGCCGCGCAGTGGCCCTTCCCCCGCGATCACGACCAGGGGGACGGGATCGAGACGGTTCCACGCGCGCGCGGCGTCCAGCAGCACGTCGTATCCGCGGTGCCGCTCAAGGGAGCCGACGGCCATCAGCAACGGCCGTCCGATGGCGCCGAGTTCGGCACGCACCTTGGACCGGAGGCGGTCCGGGTCGTCGGGCTCCACGGGCCGGCGGGGGCCGGGCAGCGCCACGGCCGCGAGCCGGGCGTCCCGCGCCCCGGTCCGCCGTGCCCGGTCCACCAGCGCGGACGTCGTCCCGAGCACCACCGTGGCCGCCTTCACGACTCGCCGCTCCAGCACCCGCAGCAGGTGGGCGCGGGCCCCGTCGGCATGCGCCCGGTCGTGCCACGTCACGACGAGCGGAGTACGCACGCGCCGCCCGCTGAGAGCCAGAACGGTGCGGAAGGAGGCGTGCAGCCCGTGCGCGTGCACCAGATCGGCGTGGGCACAGGCCGCCCGCAGGGCCGCCACCGACACCGGGTCGCTGCTGCGCGGCACGTGCACATGATCGGCCCCGACCCCCTTGAAGTCATACGCGCGATCCGCCTCGAAGGGGGCGCACACCGTGACTCTCACGCCCCGCGCGACGAGCCCCGCGGCCAGGGACCGCACATGCGCGCTGCTGGCGGCATTGCCTCCGCCCAGCACCTGCACGGTGCGCAGCGGCGACTGGCCATGCGGTGCGTGGCTGCTCACGGGGGTCACGTGGCCGGGCTCCTGGTTCGGGTCGGGCGGTCACGAAGCGGTTTCCTACGCGTACTCCGCCAAGGATGCCAGGACATAGGGGGGTTCCGGGAACGCCGGAACCCCGACGGCGCGACAGCGGGGCGTGGCGTCAGGGGAATGCGCCGGGCCGGGTCACCCACACGAGTGAAAATGGGTGGGCCCGCCCGGTCCTGCCGCACCGACCGCTGCTGCGGCTATCCATCCGCCCGGGCCGTCGCCAGCAGCTCCTCCGCGTGCGCCCGGGCCGTCTCCGAGTCCTCCTGGCCGGCGAGCATGCGGGACAGCTCCCGGACCCGGTCCTCCCCTTCCAGCACCTTCACGCCGGAACGGGTGACGGACCCGTCGTTGGTCTTCTCGACGAGCAACTGCCGATCGGCGAAGGCGGCGACCTGCGGCAGATGCGTCACGACCACGACCTGCGCGGTCTTCGCCAGGCGCGCCAGCCGCCGCCCGATCTCGACCGCCGCCTTGCCGCCGACCCCGGCGTCGACCTCATCGAAGAGGTACGTCGGCACGGGATCCGTCCCCGCGAACACGACCTCCACGGCCAGCATCACGCGCGACAGCTCACCGCCCGACGCGCCCTTGGCGATCGGCCGGGGCGGCGCGCCCGGGTGCGGAGCCAGCAGCAGCTCGACCTCGTCGGCGCCGGCGGGACCGTACGCCACCGGACGCCCGCCGACCTCGACGCCCTCCGGGTCCTCGGTCTGCCGGATGTCGAAGGACACGCGCGCGTGCGGCATGGCGAGCGAGGCCAGCTCGGCGGTCACGGCGGCGGCGAACCGCTCGGCGGCCTCCGTCCGGGCGTCCGTCAAGGCCTGCGCGAGCCCGCCCAGTTCGGTCCGCAGCGCGTCCCGCTCGGCGGTCAGCTCCCCGATCCGCTCGTCGTCGCCGTCGAGTTCGGTCAACCGGGCGGCACTCCGCTCGGCCCAGGCCAGCACGGTGGCGATGTCCTCGCCGTACTTCCGGGTCAGCCCGGTGAGCGCGGCCCGCCGCTCCTCGACGGCGGCCAGCCGCAGCGGGTCGGCGTCCAGATCGTCGGCGTACCCGGCCAGGTCCCCGGCCGCGTCGCGCAGCAGGATCCCGATCTCCCCGATGCGGTCGGCGAGCGCGGCCAGCGCCGGGTCGTGCGACCGTACGGCGTCCAGGGCCCGCTGGGCGCCCGCGACGAGCGTCCCGGCGTCGACGCCCTCCGGGTCCTCCGGATTGCCCGCGAGCGCGGCGTGCGCGGCCGCCGCGGCGGACGCCAGCGCCTCGGCGTGCCCGAGCCGCTCGGCCTCCTCGGCCAGCTCCACGTCCTCACCGGCCCGGGGCTCGACGGCGGCGATCTCGTCGAGCCCGTAGCGCAGCATGTCGGCCTCCTGGGCCCGCTCACGCGCGCGCGTGGTGATCTCTTCGAGCTCGACGGAGACGGCCCGCAGCCGCTTGTACGCCTCGCCGTACTTGGCCAGCGGCACGGCGACCGAGTCGCCCGCGTACCGGTCGAGCGCCTGCCGCTGCCGGGACAGCTTGAGCAGCCCCTGCTGGTCCGTCTGCCCGTGCACGGCCACCAGCTCGTCGGCGAGCTCGGCGAGCACCCCCACGGGCACACTGCGCCCGCCCAGGTGCGCCCGCGAACGCCCCTCGGCGGAAACGGTACGGCTGATCAACAGCGCCCCGTCGTCGAGCTCGGCCCCGGCCTCCTCGGCGCGCACGGCGGCCGTGGCGTCGTCCGGGACGGTGATCCGCCCCTCCACGACCGCCTTCCCGGCCCCGATCCGCACGAGCGCCGGATCCGCGCGCCCGCCGAGCAGCAGCCCGAGGCTGGTGACCACCATGGTCTTGCCCGCACCCGTCTCACCGGTGACCGCGGTGAACCCGGGCGACAGCTCGACAACGGCGTCGTCGATCACACCGAGCGACCGTATCCGCATCTCCTCCAACACGGACACGACCTTACGAGGTCCGGCCCAAGGATTGCGACTGGCCCGGTCTTGTCACCCACGCGAGTGGCAGCGCCCCTTTTTTGGGCCCCCACAAACCGCTAGTGAGGAGCCCCCGCCACCCGGAAACAGGCAGCGCGAACTTGGCCACCAGCCGGTCGGTGAACGACGCATGATGCAACCGAGCCAGCCGCACCGGCACAGCTCCCCGCCGCACCTCCACCCTGGCGCCGGGCGGCAACTCCACCGTCCGCCGCCCGTCACACCACAGAACCCCCGGCGGAATATGTGGCAGAACCTCCACAGCCAACACAGAATCCGGCGACGTCACCAACGGCTTCGCGAACAGCGCGTGCGCACTGATCGGCACCATCAGCAACGCCTCGACCTCCGGCCACACCACCGGCCCACCCGCCGAGAACGCATACGCGGTCGACCCGGTCGGAGTCGACAACACGATCCCGTCACAGCCGAACCCGGTCACCGGCCGCCCGTCGATCTCCAGGACGACCTCCAGCATCCGCTCGGCGGACACCTTCTGCACGGCCGCCTCGTTCAGCGCCCAGTCCGTGTGCACGATGTCCCCGTTGCGGTGCACGACGACATCGACGGTCATCCGCTCCTCGACCTCGTACGCCTTGGTCACCACCCGGTCGACGACCTTGTCGAGGTCGTCGCGCTCGGCCTCGGCGAGGAACCCGACCCGCCCGAGGTTGACGCCGAGCATCGGCACCCCGGAGGCCCGGGCGAACTCCGCGCCGCGCAGCAACGTCCCGTCGCCGCCCAGCACGATCAGCAGCTCACAGCCGTCGAGGCACTGCGGGGTCGCCTCCTTGACCAGGTCCACCTCGTCCGGCAGCGGCAGGTCCCGCGCCTCGTCCTCCAGGACCCGTACACCCAGTCCGGAGCGCAGCAGCCCCTTCACGACCAGCTCGGCACTGCGCACGGCCGCGGGCCGCCCCGTGTGGGCGAGCAGGAAAACAGTACGAGCTCGGTTCTCGGTCAACGCGGCCCCTCCGCCACTGCTCGGTCGACGTCGGCCGGGTCCAGTTCCGGTGCCCCGGCCCGCAGCCACAAGAAGTATTCGACATTCCCCGACGGCCCGGGCAGCGGACTGGCCGTCACGCCCTTCACCCCGAGCCCCAGTCCCCAGGCCTTCCCGGCCACCCCCGTCACCGCTTCGGCGCGCAGCTGGGGGCTGCGTACGACTCCCCCGCTGCCCAGCCGCTCCTTCCCCACCTCGAACTGCGGCTTGACCATCATCACCAGGTCCGCGTCCGGCTTCACGCACCGCACCAGGGCGGGCAGGACCAGCCCGAGCGGGATGAAGGACAGATCCCCCACGACAAGATCCACAGGCTCCCCATCGATCTCTTCAAGTGTCAATTCGCGTACGTTCGTACGGTCCTTGACGGTGACGCGTTCATCGTTCTGAAGAGACCACGCGAGTTGTCCGTATCCGACGTCCACGGCGACCACATGGGCGGCGCCCGCGCGCAGCAGGACGTCGGTGAAACCGCCGGTGGAGGCGCCGGCGTCCAGCGCCCTGCGCCCCTCCACGGCCAGGCCCTGCTCCACGAACACCTGCAGCGCGCCGGCGAGCTTGTGGCCGCCGCGCGACACGTAGTCGGGGTCGTTCTCGTCGGTCGCGACGACGATCGCGGCGGCGGTCTCCACCTGTGTGGCGGGCTTGGTCGCGACGGTCTTGCCGACGGAGACACGCCCGGCGGCGATCAGCTGGCCGGCATGCTCACGCGAACGCGCGAGCTTCCGGCGGACCAGCTCCGCGTCCAGACGGCGGCGTGCGACTCCTGCCACGTTCGGTTCAGCTCCTGTGCTCGTACGGCCGCGGGGGCGCCGGAGGTCCCGGGCGGGCGTCGAGCGCGGTGAGCGCGTCGCGCAGCCCCCGGTGTACATCCTCGTACACCTCGATGTGTCCGTCGGTGGCGAGGTGGTCCGCGTCGCCGAGCCGGTCCAGGGCCGCGTCCACGTCGGCGTCGCCGGTGGGGGTGCGGGGCACGTTCAGGGGGGCGGGGGCGGCCGGGTCGTACTCGGGCTCGGGCGCTTCCTCCACCGCCGGCGGGTCGGGAACTGCGTCGTCCATGCCCAGACGCTACCGCGAACCGCTGCGGTACCGTCGACGGCGATGGCCACGATCGAGGAGTGCCGCAGCGCACTCGACAAGCTCTCGGACAACATGCAGCGCGCCGAAGGGGACGTCCGCGACGCCGCGGCCCTGGACCGTTCGGTGAGCTGCCACATCACGGACCTGGACGTCACCTTCGTCGGCCGTATGCGCGGCGGGCGGATCGAGGTGCACGACACCGTGCAGGGACCGCCGCCCTCCAAGGCCGAGATCAGGCTCGCCATGACCGGCGACGACCTGGTGGCGCTGGTGGACGGCGAGCTGAACTTCGCCAAGGCCTGGGGCTCGGGCCGGGTGAAGCTGCACGCGGGCGTGCGGGACCTGCTCCAGCTCAGGAAGCTTCTGTAGCCGCCACCTTCTCGGCCCCGGCGCCTGCCCCGGCGCGTGCCTTCCGCGCCGCCGGCACCACCAGCGGCGTGCCCGTCTCCGGGTCGTCGATCACCTGGCAGCGCAGCCCGAAGACCTCCTCGACCAGCTCGGCCGTGACGATGTCCTTCGGCGCGCCCTCGGCGATGACCGTGCCCTCGCGCAGGGCGATGAGGTGCGTGGCGTAGCGGGCGGCGTGGTTCAGGTCGTGCAGCACGGCGACGAGCGTGCGCCCCTGCTCCTCGTGCAGCTCCGCGCACAGGTCCAGCACGTCGATCTGGTGCTGGATGTCCAGGAAGGTCGTCGGCTCGTCCAGGAGCAGCAGCGGGGTCTGCTGGGCGAGCGCCATGGCGATCCACACGCGCTGGCGCTGACCGCCCGACAGCTCGTCCACGTAGCGGTCGGCGAGCTCGGCGACGCCGGTCTGCCGCATCGACTCCTGGACGATCCGCTCGTCCTCGGTGGACCACTGGCGCAGGATGCCCTGGTGCGGGTAGCGGCCGCGGCCCACCAGATCGCCGACGGTGATGCCGTCGGGCGCGATGGACGACTGGGGCAGCAGGCCCAGCGTGCGGGCGACCTTCTTGGCGGGCATCGACTGGATGACCTGGCCGTCGAGCAGCACCCGGCCCTCGCTCGGCTTGAGCATCCGCGACAGCGCCCGCAGCAGCGTCGACTTGCCGCACGCGTTGGGGCCGACGATCACGGTGAAGGAGTTGTCGGGTATCTCCACCGACAACTGCTCGGCGATGACGCGCTGGTCGTAGGCGAGGGTGACGTTCTCGGCGGACAGGCGGTTCACGGTGCTCCTTCGGTTGTTCAGTCCGCTGCTGGTGGTGCTGCCGGCGCTCATATCCGGCCCGCCCTGCGCTCGGTGACCAGCAGCCACAGCAGGTAGACACCGCCGAGCACGCCGGTGACCACGCCCACGGGCAGCTGCTCGGCGCCGAACGCCCGCTGTGAGGCCAGGTCGGCGATGACCAGCAGGGCGGCGCCCATGCACAGGGACGCCAGGAGGTTCGGGCCGGGCGAACGGGTCAGACGCCGGGCCAGCTGCGGCGCGGTGAGCGCGACGAAACTGACGGGACCGGCCGCGGCGGTCGCGGACGCGGTCAGCAGCACGGCCGCCACCATCAGCAGCAGCCGTACGCGCTCCACCCGCACCCCGAGGGCGTACGACACGTCGTCGCCCATCTCCATCATCCGCAGCCCTCGGCCATTGACCAGGACGAGCGGGATGAGCACGGCGCACAGTCCGAGCAGCGGCCAGACCTGAGCCCAGTCACGGCCGTCGAGGGATCCGGTCATCCACACGACCGCGCGGGCCGCGTCCACGATGTCGGACTTGGTGAGCAGATAGCCGTTGACCGCCGTGACGATCGCGGAGACGCCGATACCGACCAGCACCAGCCGGTACCCGTGCACGCCCCGCTTCCAGGCGAGCAGGTAGATGGCGAGGCCGGTCACCAGGCCGCCCACGAGCGCACCGACGGCGACCTGGCCCGCGGTCCCGGAGAACAGCACGATCACGGTGAGCGCGCCGGCCGTCGCCCCCTGCCCGAGGCCGAGCACGTCCGGACTGCCCAGCGGGTTGCGGGAGATGGACTGGAACAGCGCTCCGCCCAGGCCCAGCGAGGCGCCGACCAGCAGCCCGACCAGAACCCGCGGCAGCCGCAGCTCGTTGACGATGAACTCCTGGCCCGCGTTGCCGTCGCCCACCAGCGTGCGCAGCACGTCGGCGGCCGGGATCGGGAAGTCGCCGGTGCCGATGAGCGCGACACTCGCCGCGAGCGTCGCGACCAGCAGCAGGAGCACGACGGTGACGGCCCGCGGGTCCAGGCGCAGGGAGAGCCCGCCCGGGGTCCGCACCGCACGGTTGGTGGTCTTCACAGCTGCGCCGTCCTCCGCCGTCGTACGAGAAAGATGAACACCGGGCCGCCGAGGATCGCGGTGATGATGCCCACCTGGAGTTCCGCGGGCCGGGCCACGATCCGGCCGATGACGTCGGCGCCGAGCAGCAGCACGGGCGACAGGATCGCCGCGTACGGCAGGATCCAGCGCAGATCGGGCCCGGTGAAGGAGCGCACCACGTGCGGCACCATCAGCCCGACGAAGACGATCGGCCCGCAGGCGGCCGTCGCCGCCCCGCACAGCACGGTCGCCGCCAGCATGGACAGCGCCCGCGTCCGGTTCAGGTTGGCGCCGAGCGCCTTGGCGGTGTCGTCGCCCATGGCCATGGCGTTGAGCGGCCGGGCCAGGGCCAGCGCCAGGACCGTCCCCGCCAGCAGGAACGGCAGAACCTGCCGGATGGTCGAGTCGGTCGCCGAGGAGAGCGAACCGACCGTCCAGAACCGCATCTTGCCGAGCGCCGCGTCGTCGGTGATCATCACGGCCTGGAGGTAGCCGTACAGCGCGGCGCTGATCGCCGTGCCGGCGAGGGCGAGCCGCACCGGCGTCGCACCCCGGCTGCCGCCGAGGAACCACACCAGCGCCCCGACCGCGGCCGCGCCGAAGAACGCGAACCACACGTAGCCGGTGAGCGAGGTGATCCCGAGGTACGTGATCGCCGTGACGACCGCGGCCGACGCGCCCGCGTTGATGCCGAGCAGACCGGGATCGGCCAGCGGGTTGCGCGTGAGGGCCTGCAGGACCGCACCGGCCAGGCCGAGAGCGGCGCCGGCGAGCAGCCCGAGCACGGTCCGCGACAGCCGCTCCGCGACGACGACGTCGCCGTATGTCCCCGAGTCCTCGAACAGGCCGTGCCAGACCTGTCCGAGGGACAGCTCTTTCGCTCCGATCGCGATACTCGCCAGGGCGACGAGAACCAGGATCGCGAGGGCGAGGAACAGCCCAAAGGCTCGTATCGCGCGTCGGGTTGGGGGCGCGGGCGCGGTCTCCGCGCGCTGTTCGGGGGACTGTCGACCAACACGCAGGTTAGGTTAGCCTACCCTCGCATTCGATCACGATCCCGGATCCCAACCGGAGCTCACAGCCCCAGCCGTGCCAGCGCCTTCTCCCCGTCCAGCTCGCACACGCCCGCACCGGCGGCCGTCCACGCCACGGCGCACAACGCGCGCAGCCCGTCCAGCGTCTCGCCGTCCCCGTCGAGCTCCAGCCGGTCCGCACCGGCCGTCGCCGTCCAGCCCCCGCACCCGAACCCGCCGTCGCCCACCGCCACGACGTCCGGCTGACCACGGAGCATCCCTCGCAGATCCGCGTCCACGAACGTCGGCCGGTGCCGCGGCGGCGCGGCCAGCAACTGCGCGCCGTCGGTCACCCCGGTCAGGACCAGCAGCGAATCGACGTCCCCGTTGAACGCGCCCTCGATGTCCGTGTCCAGCCGGTCCCCCACCACGAGCGGCCGCTTCGCCCCGGTCCGCAGGATCGTCTCGCGGTGCATCGGCGGCAGCGGCTTGCCCGCGACCTGCGGCTCGGCACCCGTGACGATCCGTACGACCTCCACCGCCGCCCCGTTGCCCGGCGCGATCCCACGCCCGCTCGGAATCGTCAGGTCGGTGTTGGAGGCGAACCACGGCACGCCGCGCGCGACGGCGTAACCGGCCTCCGCGAAACGGCCCCAGGGCAGCTCGGGACCGCCGTATCCCTGCACCACCGCCGCCGGATCGTCGTCCGCTGACTCCACCGGCACCAGTCCCCGCTCGCGCAGCGCCACCCGCAGCCCCTCGCCGCCGATCACCAGCACGCGAGCACCCTGCGGCACCTGCTCACTGATCAGCCGCGCGACCGCCTGCGCCGAGGTGATGACGTCGTCCGCACCCGTGGGTATCCCCAGCTCGGTGAGATGCGCGGCCACGGTGTCCGGCGTCCGCAGCGCGTTGTTGGTGACGTACGCGAGCCGCATACCGCCCGCCCGCGCCTCGGCCAGCGACTCGACCGCGTACGCGATCGCGCTCCCACCCGCGTACACGACCCCGTCCAGATCGAGCAACGCCGTGTCGTACGCCTCGCTCAGGGCCTGCCCACTGCCCTCGGGCCTCGTCCTGACGCTCCGGCTCATCCCGCATCGCTCCTCGTTCGACGGCTTTCCCCGATCATCCCCCATGCCACCGGCACCCGTACGATGCCGGGATGAACACAGCAGGTCACTCGGAGGCAACGGCGCACCGAGGCCTGGAACTCACCCCGTTCCGAGGCCTTCGTTACGACCCCGACCGGGTCGGCAGCCTTGCCGCCGTCACATCTCCGCCGTACGACGTCGTGGTCCGCCCCGACGGCCTGCACCACCTCGAGTCCTCGGACCCGCACAACATCGTCCGCCTGATCCTCCCGCAGGCCGCCACGCCCGGCGCACGCAACGAGCAGGCCGCCGAAACCCTGCGCCGCTGGCGGTCCGAGGGCGTCCTGACCACCGACCCGGAACCCGGCCTCTACGTCTACGAGCAGCGCGACGGAAACGGCATGCTGCAACGGGGCCTCATCGGTGCCCTGCGCGTGTCGGACCCCGCCGAGCAGGTGGTGCTGCCGCACGAGGACGTCATGCCGCACATCGTCGCCGACCGCGCCGACCTCATGCGGGCCACCTCCGCGAACCTCGAACCCCTCCTGCTCACCTACCGCGGCGACGGTTCGACCAGCGCCACGGCGGACCTCATCGAGCGCACCTCCGAACAGCCACCCCTCCTCGCCACCACCACGGAGGACGGCTTCAGCCACCGCCTGTGGTCAGTGACCGCCCCGGACGACCTGGCCACGATCCAGACCGACCTGGCCCGTCACCAGGCTCTCATCGCCGACGGCCATCACCGCTGGGCGACCTACCGCCGCCTGCGCACCGAACACCCCTCCCCCAGCCCGTGGGACCACGGCCTGGTCCTCCTGGTCGACACCGCCCGCTACCCCCTCCGTGTCCGCGCCATCCACCGCCTCCTCCACGACCTGCCCGTCGACCGGGCCGTGGCCGCCCTGCACGGTCTGTTCCGGGTACGCCGCCTCCACGCCCCCCTGCCCGAGGCCCTGGAGGCGCTGGCGGACGCGGCCCGCGCGGGCAACGCGTTCCTGCTGGCCGGCGACGGTGCCTTCCACCTCGTCGACCGCCCGGACCCGGACCTCCTGGCCCGTACGATCCCCGCCGACCGCCCCACGGCCTGGCGCACTTTGGACGCGACGGTCCTGCACGCCACACTCCTCGACCACGTCTGGCGCATCCCCGAGGACTCCCCCGCCCACATCGCCTACATCCACGACACGGCCGCCACGGTCGCGAAGGCGGAACGCGACGGCGGTACGGCCGTCCTGATGCACCCGGTCCGCGAGGAGGTCGTCCGCGACCTGGCCCGGCAGGGCGTGACCATGCCGCGCAAGTCGACGTCGTTCGGCCCGAAGCCGGCATCGGGCCTGGTGCTGCGCGCTCTGGACCTCTGACACACGAAGGGGGCGGACCCCGTCCGGGATCCGCCCCCTCTTCCGTGCTGTCGCGGAACGTCAGTCCTTCTCCTCCGCCGAGACGTCCCCGCCCTCAGCGTCGTCGTCATCGGACAGGGCGTCCACGAACTCCACACCGTCCAGCTCGGCCAGCCGGTCCGAGGCGTCCGTGCTGCCGTCCCGGTCGGCCTCCACGGCCTTCGCGAACCACTCCCGCGCCTCGCTCTCCCGGCCGGCGGCCAGCAGCGCGTCCGCGTACGCGTAGCGCAGCCGCGCGGTCCACGGCTGCACGGAGTTGGCAGCCAGTTCCGGGCTCTGCAGCGTCACGATGGCCGCGTCCAGCTGTCCCATGTCCCGCCGCGCTCCGGCCGCCACGAGCCGCATCTCGACCTGCCCGGCCTTGTCGAGCTTGTGCACCTCGGGGGCGCCGGCCATGTCCAGCGCCTTCTCCGGCCGCCCGAGCCCACGCTCGCAGTCGGCCATGACGGGCCACAGATCGATGTTCCCGGTCATCCGCTTGGCGGCCCGGAACTCGGCCAACGCCTCCCGTACTTCTGGGCGGCGTACGACGCGAATCCGGCGGCCTCCCGCACGGCGGCGACACGCGACGCCAGCCGCAGCGCAACCCTGGAGTAGCCGTACGCGCCCTCGGGGTCCTCGTCGAGGAGCCGCGCGACCATCACCAGGTTCCTGGCGACGTCGTCCGCGAGCGTCTTGGGCAGGCTCTGCAGCTCCTGCCGTACGTCCTTGTCGATCTCGTCGCCCGTGACGTCCTCGGGGATCGGCAGCCGCTTGATCGGCTCCCTGTCGCGATCCCGCTCCTCGCGGAACCGGCCGGCGCCACGCCGGTCGTCACGCCCCCGGAACCCACCCCGGTCGCCGTCACGCCGGAAGCCACGGTCGCGATCGTCCCGCCGCGGCCCGCGCCCGCCACGGTCGTCCCGCCCGCGGAAGCCACCGCGATCCCCGCGATCCCCACGGTCGCCGCGGCTCTCGTCCCGTCGGAAGTCTCCGCGGTCGCCGCGAGGACCGTCATCACGGCGGAAACCGCCGCGCCCGCCTCGACCGGCGTCGTCGCGCCGGAAGCCGCCACGCTCACCGCGGTCGTCCCCACGACGCTCGTCACGCCCCGGAACCCACCGCGGTCGTCACGCCGGAAACCGCGGTCCCGGTCGTCGCCGCGGAAGTTACGGTCCCGGTTGTCTCGACGCTCACCCCGGTCGTCACGCCGGAACGAGGGGCGGTCACCGCGGTCGCCCTCGCGCCGGTCGTGCCGACGGTCGTCCCGTCGGTCGTCCCGTCGGAAACCACCGCGGGGGCCGCGGTCCTCTCCGCGGCGGTCCTCTCCGCGGCGGTCCTCTCCACGGCGGACATCGCCCCGACGGTCGTCGCGCCGGCCGAAGCCCCCGCCACGGTTCTCATCGCGCCTGTCATCACGCCGGAAACCACCACGCTCGCCCCGGTCGTCACGCCGGAAGGAGGGGCGATCACCGCGGTCGCGGTCGTCCCTGCGCGGTCCGCGGTCACGGTCGTCGCGCCGGCCGTAGCCACCACCACGGTTGTCATCGCGCCTGTCGTCACGCCTGTCAGCACGACGGAAGCCGCCGCGCTCGCCGCGGTCGGCTCGTTCCCCACGGTCCCCTCGGTCGCCACGACGGAAGCCGCCACGGTCACCACGGTCCCCGCGCTGACCGCCGCGGTCGCTCCGGTCCCCCTCCCGTCGCCGCTGGTCGCGCTCCGGTCGGTCGTCGGGAGAGTTGGTGGACATGGTGACTCCTGTCTTCGGTACCGCAAGTCATTCTCGCGCAGCCGGGTGCCCAGCGCGCAGTGCAAAAACAAAAAGGACCCCTGGTCCCAGCTGAACGCTGGTGACCAGGGGTCCTTCCAAAGATTGTTCGGCGGCGTCCTACTCTCCCACAGGGTCCC
This sequence comes from Streptomyces tuirus, assembly GCA_018195615.1. Lineage (GTDB taxonomy): Bacteria > Actinomycetota > Actinomycetes > Streptomycetales > Streptomycetaceae > Streptomyces > Streptomyces tuirus_A. The sequence goes on from JAGTPG010000002.1 coordinate 2,107,642, forward strand.
CCTGCAGTACCATCGGCGCTGTAAGGCTTAGCTTCCGGGTTCGGAATGTAACCGGGCGTTTCCCCTACGCTATAACCACCGAAACCCTAATGGTTTCGAGCGAACAAGCACACTCTTCAATTGTTTGTTCTGCTCAAAGCCGACAACTGTTCGTTGTCTCAGAACTAACACAGTGGACGCGAGCAACTGAGGACAAGCCCTCGGCCTATTAGTACCGGTCAACTCCACACGTTACCGTGCTTCCATATCCGGCCTATCAACCCAGTCGTCTACTGGGAGCCTTACCCCATCAAGTGGGTGGGAGTCCTCATCTCGAAGCAGGCTTCCCGCTTAGATGCTTTCAGCGGTTATCCCTCCCGAACGTAGCCAACCAGCCATGCCCTTGGCAGAACAACTGGCACACCAGAGGTTCGTCCGTCCCGGTCCTCTCGTACTAGGGACAGCCCTTCTCAAGACTCCTACGCGCACAGCGGATAGGGACCGAACTGTCTCACGACGTTCTAAACCCAGCTCGCGTACCGCTTTAATGGGCGAACAGCCCAACCCTTGGGACCGACTCCAGCCCCAGGATGCGACGAGCCGACATCGAGGTGCCAAACCATCCGTCGATATGGACTCTTGGGGAAGATCAGCCTGTTATCCCCGGGGTACCTTTTATCCGTTGAGCGACGGCGCTTCCACAAGCCACCGCCGGATCACTAGTCCCGACTTTCGTCCCTGCTCGACCCGTCGGTCTCACAGTCAAGCTCCCTTGTGCACTTACACTCAACACCTGATTGCCAACCAGGCTGAGGGAACCTTTGGGCGCCTCCGTTACCCTTTAGGAGGCAACCGCCCCAGTTAAACTACCCATCAGACACTGTCCCTGATCCGGATCACGGACCCAGGTTAGACATCCAGCACGACCAGACTGGTATTTCAACGACGACTCCACAACCACTGGCGTGGCTGCTTCACAGTCTCCCAGCTATCCTACACAAGCCGAACCGAACACCAATATCAAACTGTAGTAAAGGTCCCGGGGTCTTTCCGTCCTGCTGCGCGAAACGAGCATCTTTACTCGTAGTGCAATTTCACCGGGCCTATGGTTGAGACAGTCGAGAAGTCGTTACGCCATTCGTGCAGGTCGGAACTTACCCGACAAGGAATTTCGCTACCTTAGGATGGTTATAGTTACCACCGCCGTTTACTGGCGCTTAAGTTCTCAGCTTCGCCCCACCGAAATGGAGCTAACCGGTCCCCTTAACGTTCCAGCACCGGGCAGGCGTCAGTCCGTATACATCGCCTTACGGCTTCGCACGGACCTGTGTTTTTAGTAAACAGTCGCTTCTCGCTGGTCTCTGCGGCCACCCCCAGCTCAGACCGTAAAGATCATCACCAGGAATGGCCCCCCTTCTCCCGAAGTTACGGGGGCATTTTGCCGAGTTCCTTAACCATAGTTCACCCGAACGCCTCGGTATTCTCTACCTGACCACCTGAGTCGGTTTAGGGTACGGGCCGCCATGAAACTCGCTAGAGGCTTTTCTCGACAGCATAGGATCATCCACTTCACCACAATCGGCTCGGCATCAGGTCTCAGCCACAAGTGCGACGGATTTACCTATCGCACGGCCTACACCCTTACCCCGGGACAACCACCGCCCGGGATGGACTACCTTCCTGCGTCACCCCATCACTCACCTACTAACCGCTTGGTTCAGCGGCTCCACCACTCCGTGCTTGTCCGAAGACGCACACGACGGCTTCACGGCCTTAGCATCACGATGCTCGATGTTTGACGCTTCACAGCGGGTACCGGAATATCAACCGGTTATCCATCGACTACGCCTGTCGGCCTCGCCTTAGGTCCCGACTTACCCTGGGCAGATCAGCTTGACCCAGGAACCCTTAGTCAATCGGCGCACACGTTTCTCACGTGTGAATCGCTACTCATGCCTGCATTCTCACTCGTCAACCGTCCACAACTACCTTCCGGTGCTGCTTCACCCGGCAGACGACGCTCCCCTACCCATCACAGCCGGCGTTGGCCGTTATGCTGCAATGACACGACTTCGGCGGTACGCTTGAGCCCCGCTACATTATCGGCGCGGAATCACTAGACCAGTGAGCTATTACGCACTCTTTCAAGGGTGGCTGCTTCTAAGCCAACCTCCTGGTTGTCTCTGCGACTCCACATCCTTTCCCACTTAGCGTACGCTTAGGGGCCTTAGTCGATGCTCTGGGCTGTTTCCCTCTCGACCATGGAGCTTATCCCCCACAGTCTCACTGCCGCGCTCTCACTTACCGGCATTCGGAGTTTGGCTAAGGTCAGTAACCCGGTAGGGCCCATCGCCTATCCAGTGCTCTACCTCCGGCAAGA
>JAGTPG010000002.1:2112500-3832500 GCA_018195615.1 Streptomyces tuirus
CGTCGCCTTGGTGAGCCATTACCTCACCAACAAGCTGATAGGCCGCGGGCTCATCCTGCACCGCCGGAGCTTTCGACCATCACAGATGCCTGCGATGGTCAGTATCCGGTATTAGACCCCGTTTCCAGGGCTTGTCCCAGAGTGCAGGGCAGATTGCCCACGTGTTACTCACCCGTTCGCCACTAATCCCCACCGAAGTGGTTCATCGTTCGACTTGCATGTGTTAAGCACGCCGCCAGCGTTCGTCCTGAGCCAGGATCAAACTCTCCGTGAATGCTTTTCACGGGAGCGGAACAGTCGGAGGAATGATCCGACCGTTCACAGCGTCCTCGCTGTGTATTTCAAAGGAACCTCGCCCCAGCAGATGCTGGAGACGGGGTATCAACATATCTGGCGTTGACTTTTGGCACGCTGTTGAGTTCTCAAGGAACGGTCGCTTCCTTTGTACTCACCCGAGAGACTCTCTCGCGGCTTTCCTCCGGGCGCTTCCCTTCGGTCTTGCGTTTCCGACTCTATCAGATCCTTTCCGATCCGATTCCCTGTCGGCGAGATTTGCCGGGAGGCCTTGGCTTTCGCTCGTCGGCCTTTCGACATTCACTACGTTAGCTGATTCCCCGCCCAGACTCATAATCGAGTCCACCGGCGCCGAATTCAGGCATGCGGGCACGCCGAATTCGCCCCTGCTGGGGAGGTAGCTAGGTAGTGGGTTGGCCGCTTCCGGCTGCTGGCGAATGCCGTACCCGGCTCAAGCGGCTCGGGCTACATTACGCACCTCGCGAGGGCACGTCAACTTCGGCGGCGCCTCGGTACATGGGCCCTATAGGGGCTCACTGTCGGGTCGTTGGCGATCCAGAAGCGCCAGGGGTGCACGGCTCCCTCGCCGGCCACGCCGGTGCGGGGGCCGTTGAGTACCTGGTCGGAGGCCACGGGGGTGCCGCTCAGCATGCGGAGGGGGGTGTCCTCCGTGGTGCACGCGTCCGTTCCGTCCAGGGAGCGGTCCACGCCCAGGGCCGTGGCCAGCCGGGCCGGGCCTTTGGCCAGTTCCTTGTCATTGCGGGCCGAGAGCCGACGGGTGCGCGCCAGTTCGGCGCCCTCGATGATCTCGCCCGCGCGGAGCAGGACCGCGCTCGCCTTGTCCTCGGGGCCGCACACGAGGTTCATGCAGAACCACATGCCGTAGGTGAAGTAGACGTAGACGTGCCCGGGCGGACCGAACATCACGTCGTTGCGGGCCGTGCGGCCGCGATAGGCGTGGGAGCCGGGGTCGTTCTCACCGTCGTAGGCCTCGACCTCGGTGAGGCGGAGGGCGATCGGACCGTCCGGGGTGGTGCGTACCAGGATGCGGCCGAGGAGGTCGGGGGCGACATCGAGGACGGACCGGTCGAAGAACTCCCTGGGCAGGGGCGTACGGTCGGGGGTCGCGATCATGCCGTCCGAGGGTACTGGAGACGAGCGGTGCGGCGGGGTGGCGAGCGGGCACAGGCCTTGCCAGGGTGAGGGCATGGAACCGGCCACGGCCGGATCGCGTTTGTAGTGGTCAGGGATCCACCCGTAGTGGGCGAGAGGGAGAGACATGGCGTTCAAGAAGCTGCTCGCGAGCCTGGGGGCCGGCGGGGCTTCGGTCGAGACGGTGCTGCACGAGGTCAACGTCGTGCCGGGCGGTGTCGTCCAGGGTGAGGTGCGGATCCAGGGCGGGTCCGTGAACCAGCAGATCGAGGGGCTCTCGGTCGGGCTGCAGGCCAAGGTCGAGGTGGAGAGCGGCGACCAGGAGTACAAGCAGGACATCGAGTTCACGAAGTCGCGGCTGGGCGGGGCGTTCGAGCTGCAGGCGGGTGCGGTGCACGCGGTGCAGTTCGGGCTGGAGATCCCGTGGGAGACGCCGATCACCATGATCGACGGTCAGGCGCTGCGCGGCATGAACATCGGGGTGTCCACGGAGCTGGAGATCGCGCGTGCCGTGGACTCCGGTGACCTGGACCCGGTCAATGTGCACCCGCTGCCGGCGCAGAAGGCGATTCTCGACGCGTTCGTCCAGCTGGGCTTCCGGTTCAAGAACGCGGACATGGAGCGCGGTGTGATCCGGGGTACGCGGCAGCGGCTGCCGTTCTACCAGGAGATCGAGTTCTACCCGCCGCAGCAGTACCGGGGGCTGAACCAGGTCGAGCTGAGCTTCGTGGCCGACCAGAACGCCATGGACGTGGTGCTGGAGATGGACAAGAAGCCGGGTCTGTTCAGCGAGGGCAGTGACACCTTCCGGTCGTTCCAGGTGGGTCTCAACGACTACCAGGGGACCGACTGGGTCGCGTACCTCAACCAGTGGCTGTCCGAGGTCGGCAGCAAGCGCAACTGGTTCTAGGCTCGGAGGCGACTGCACGAAACGATCAGGAGGTACCGAGGTGACCGAGCTCAAGCGGCGGCCGCTCCCCCACGACTTCCATCCGCCCGTACCGTCGTTCACGGTGACGAGCAAGGACGTCCAGGAGGGTGCGACGCTCCAGGACGCTCAGGTCCACGCGGCCGGCAACACCTCGCCGCAGCTGCGGTGGGAGGGCTTCCCGGCCGAGACCAAGAGCTTCGCCGTGACCTGTTACGACCCCGACGCCCCGACGGGCAGCGGGTTCTGGCACTGGGTGGTGTTCGACATCCCGGCCTCGGTGACCGAGCTGCCGACGGGTGCGGGCAGCGGTGGGTTCGAGGGGCTGCCCGAGGGCGCGATCCACGCCCGTAACGACTACGGCAGCAAGGACTTCGGTGGGGCCGCGCCGCCGCCCGGGGACGGGCCGCACCGGTATGTGTTCACGGTGTACGCGGTGGACCAGGAGAAGCTCGGTCCGGACTCCGACGCCAGCCCGGCCGCCGTGGGCTTCAACCTGCGGTTCCACACCCTCGGGCGGGCTCAGCTGATCGGTGAGTACGAGGTGCCCGCCGAGGGCTGAGCCGGCCGCTGGGCGATCCCAGGGTTCATGCAACGTTTGCCCGCTCCTGGTCTTGGAATTGATCAGGAGCGGGCATTTTTGTTGCCGGGGGTCGCGGGGGTCACCCCCCGTGGGAGCAGCAGATATTGCGTTGTCCATCTCGGCGTGCCCGGCCAGAGTTGATCCCAGCCCGCCAGGGGGTGGGCCGGTGCACACGGGAGGTGGGCTGGTATGCGGGACACGCTGGTACTCAACGCGAGCTTCGAGCCGCTGTCGACGGTGACGTTGAACCGAGCCGTCGTTCTGGTGCTTCAGGACAAGGCCGTCGTCGAGCAGGCCCACCCCGAACTTCGGATGCGTGGAGCCGCGGTCGACATACCGGCGCCGCGTGTGATCAGGCTCTGCCAGTACGTACGGGTGCCGTTTCGAAGACGAGCGCCGTGGTCGAGGCGGGGTGTGCTGGTGCGGGACCGGCACAGGTGCGCGTACTGCGGCCGGCGGGCGACGACCGTGGACCACGTGGTGCCGCGGTCGCAGGGTGGGCAGGACACGTGGCTGAACACGGTGGCCTCTTGTGCGGAGGACAATCACCGGAAGGCGAACCGGACTCCGGACGAGGCGGGGATGCCGTTGCTTCGGGAGCCGTTTGAGCCTACGCCCGCCGATGCGATGTTGCTCGCGCTGGCGCAGGAGGACTTTGCGGCGCTGCCGGAGTGGTTGGCACTGGACGCGGCGTGATCCATCGCCGTAGGGCCTTGGGCGGTTCTTCGGCTTGCGGATGGTTTGTGGCTTGTCGCGCAGTTCCCCGCGCCCCTGAAGAAGGTGGGCGCGGGGCACTTGCGTTTCAGCTGCCGTCAGTCGATCGACGGCTTCTCGCGGCGTTCCTGGGCCGGTACGGCTGCGCCGGACGCGCCTCCGTTGCCGCCGGAACCGCCGCCGATGCCGCCGAAGTTGCCCATCGCGCCGGAGAGGCCCTTGAGGGCGTCGCCGATTTCGCTGGGGACGATCCAGAGCTTGTTCGCGTCGCCTTCGGCGATCTTGGGGAGCATCTGGAGGTACTGGTAGGAGAGGAGCTTCTGGTCCGGGTCTCCGGCGTGGATGGCCTCGAAGACCGTACGGACGGCCTGGGCCTCGCCCTCGGCGCGCAGGGCGGCTGCCTTTGCCTCACCTTCGGCGCGCAGGATCTGGGACTGCTTCTCGCCTTCGGCGCGCAGGATCTCGGACTGCCGGACACCTTCGGCCTGGAGGATCGCGGCGCGCTTGTCACGGTCGGCGCGCATCTGCTTCTCCATCGAGTCCTGGATGGAGGTGGGCGGCTCGATCGCCTTGAGTTCGACGCGGTTGACGCGGATGCCCCACTTGCCGGTGGCCTCGTCGAGGACGCCGCGCAGGGCCGCGTTGATCTCCTCGCGGGAGGTCAGGGTCCGCTCGAGGTCCATGCCGCCGATGATGTTGCGGAGCGTGGTGACGGTGAGCTGCTCGATCGCCTGGATGTAGCTGGCGACTTCGTAGGTGGCGGCACGGGCGTCGGTCACCTGGTAGTAGATGACCGTGTCGATGTTGACGACCAGGTTGTCCTGGGTGATGACCGGCTGCGGCGGGAACGGGACGACCTGTTCCCGCAGGTCGATGCGGTTGCGGATGGTGTCGATGAACGGGACGACGATGTTCAGGCCCGCGTTGAGTGTCCGCGTGTAGCGGCCGAAGCGCTCGACGATGGCCGCGCTGGCCTGTGGGATGACTTGGATCGTCTTGATCAGGGCGATGAAGACCAACACCACCAGAATGATCAGGACGATGATGACCGGTTCCATCGTCGTTCCCCGTACCTCTCTCCGCCTCGGCGCCTTCGGCAGATCTTATGGTTGTCGAAGATCTTGCTGGTCGAGTCTGACAGACCGTCGCGAACCTCGCGAGGAGTTCCTCCAGTTACGTCCTGCGAGGTCACATGACGATCGCGGTGGCTCCCTCGATGTCCACGACATCCACTTCCTGGCCTACTTCGTAAGCGCGGTCGGTGTCGAGAGCACGGGCCGACCAGACCTCTCCGGCGAGTTTGATCCGGCCGCCGGAGGCGTCGACGCGTTCCAGGACGACGGCTTGTCTGCCCTTCAACGCGTCCACCCCGGTGGCGAGTTGGGGTCGCTGGGCGCGATGCCGGTTCGCGATGGGCCGTACGACGGCGATGCCCGCGGTCGAGACGACGGCGAAGACGGCGACCTGGGCGACGGCTCCGCCGCCGAAGACGCCGGTGACCACCGCCGCGGCGATGGCGCCCACCGCGAGCATGCCGAGTTCGGGCATCGCGGTGATCACGAGCGCGATGCCCAGCGCTGTCGCGCCGATCAGCCACCACAGCCATGCGTCGATTTCCACATGGTCATGGTAGGACCGCGGGCCCTGTCGCCGACAGGGCGCCGTGGTGTGAAATGCCGTTCTTACCCTGGGATTTGTGGGGCGCGGGGGGCCGGGTCAGGACAGCGGGAGGCCCTGTGCGGTCCAGCGTTCGCCCGCCTGTTCGACGACGAGCGGGAGGCCGAAGCAGAGGGAGAGGTTGCGGGAGGTGAGTTCGAGCTCCAGCGGGCCGGCGGCGAGGACCTTGCCCTGGCGGATCATGAGGACGTGCGTGAAGCCCGGGGGGATCTCCTCGACGTGGTGGGTGACCATGAGCATCGAGGGGGCGATGGGGTCGCGGGCGAGGCGGCCGAGGCGGCGGACGAGGTCCTCGCGGCCGCCGAGGTCGAGGCCGGCGGCGGGCTCGTCGAGGAGCAGCAGCTCGGGGTCGGTCATCAGGGCGCGGGCGATGAGGGTGCGCTTGCGCTCGCCCTCGGAGAGGGTGCCGAACCTGCGCTCCAGGTATTCGCTCATGCCGAGGCGGTCGAGGAAGGCGCGGGCGCGCTGCTCGTCGATCTCCTCGTAGTCCTCGTGCCAGGTGGCGGTCATGCCGTAGGCGGCGGTCAGCACCGTTTCCAGGACGGTCTGGCGCTTGGGGAGCTTCTCGGTCATGGCGATGCCGGCCATGCCGATGCGGGGGCGCAGTTCGAAGACGTCGGTGCCGGGCTTGCCGAGGGTCTCGCCGAGGATGGCGGCGGTGCCCGAGCTGGGGAAGAGGTAGGTGGAGGCGAGGTTCAGGAGGGTGGTCTTGCCGGCTCCGTTCGGGCCGAGGATGACCCAGCGCTCGCCCTCCTTGACCGACCAGGAGACCTGGTCCACCAGAGCCCGGCCCTCGCGGACCACGGATACGTCCTGAAGCTCCAGAACATCGCTCATGAGCGCGTTGTCTCCCCTTGCAGTGTGGCCGGTCTCGGCTGTCGCGTACGCCTGTGGCTCGGTCCGCCGCGCCGGTGGGCGCAGCCCTCCATGAAATCTACGCCACCGGTCGGCCGGGGCATTCCCTCGGTCCGGTCCTTAGGGTGGGGGCATGCTTTGTGAACCGCGCGCTGGACGTCTCGCAGCTTGGGGAAATGCCCTTTTGGCCGGACTTGTCTCTCCGGATGACGCCGTGCTCGCCATCGTCGGAGAGGACGCGGTGCATCGGGTGGAGGGGCTCCCCGGTGAGCCGGGCCAGGTCGGGCTGACGCTCGCGCTGGGGCGGCTGCGCAGGCTCGGGGTGACCGGCCTGCGGGTCGCCCTGCCCGCGCCGGGGCATCCGCTGGGGCTGAGCGGGCCGCCGGAGTTCAACGCGAGGGCGCTGGAGGCCGAGGAGGCGGTGGTCTGTTACGGGGCCGCCTTCGGGCTGGTGCCGGACGTGTACGAGGCCGGACCTGAAGGTGTGCAGGTCGAGGTCGTCTGGCATGTGCTGCAGGTGCGGGAGGCGCCGCCTGCGGATGTGCCGTCGTTGGGTGAGGCGGAGCGGGAGCTCGCGGAGGCCCTGCGGGAGGCGACCGAGGTGCTGACGCGGCTGGATGTGGCCGGGTCGGGGCCGGTGGCTGAGGCGGCGGTCGATGCGTATCGGGCTCGGGCCGAGCGGGGGCGGGAGGTGCTGGCGCCGGGGTATCCGTCGCGGGCGGTGCGGGTGCTGGAGTTGGCGCAGCGGGTGGGGACGCTCATCGCTGTGGCGACGGAGAGTGGGCACGGGGGTGCGGTGAGTTCGTCTGAGATTTTCGCGCGAAGGGAGGCGTTGCGGCCGGTGGAGCGGACGGCTCGGCGGGCGCAGGTCGCGGCGTACAACTCCGTTGTGGAGGAGCGGGAGCGGGGGTGCGGTGACTGGGGGTTGTGGTGGTGCTCGGGGTTGATGCTGAGGGCGGGGCGTTTCGCAGCCCGGCGTAGCGGGGTGCCGCCTGCGCCCACCCGTGCCGCCCCAGCGGCACGACTGCCCGCAGCTCAGCGGCTATGCGTCCGACCGGCCTCCCGGTGGGGCCGGGAGGCCGGGGTACCTCCGGCTCGGAGACGGAGGTGGGTGTCAGTGGTTGACGGCGAGGTTGCCGAAGGCGGGGTTCAGGACGCCCACGACGTTCACGCTGTTGCCCGACACGTTGACCGGGACGTGCACCGGGGCCTGGACGACGTTGCCCGAGGCGACGCCCGGCGAGCCCACGGCCTTGCCGTCGGCGTGCGCGCCGCTCGTGGCGGAGGCCATGCCCGCGCCCGCGGCCAGCAGGCCACCGGTCACCATCGTCACGGCCGCGGCCTTCTTCAGGTTCTTCACTTCTGAGCCCTCCTTGCGATTGCCGCGGCAGGCGCCGCAGCACGCACTGGAGAACGGCGGAGATCCACCGAGGATGCGCCATGTGAGGGACATTCCCACGACGGTATGAATCTCAGCCTGGAATGGAACCCTCCGTGTTGCCCTGGGGTGAGCGCGTCAGCCCGTCACGCCATGGCGAACGGCCCACAGGGCCGCCTGCGTCCGGTCGGCCAGGTCGAGTTTCATCAGGATGTTGGAGACGTGGGTCTTGACGGTCTTCTCGGAGAGGACAAGAGCGCGGGCGATCTCCCGGTTGGAGCGGCCGTCCGCTATCAGGCCGAGCACCTCGCGTTCGCGGTCGGTGAGCGAACCCGCCCTTCCCGGGCCCGAGTTGGCCTCCTCCTGGGAGAGCAGGGCGCCGGCGACCTCCGGCTGGAGGAGGATGTGCCCGGCGTGGACGGAGCGGATGGCTCCGGCGAGGGCGTCGGGGTCGACGTCCTTGTAGACGTATCCGGCGGCGCCCGCGCGCAGGGCCGGGACCACCGTGCGCTGTTCGGTGAAGCTGGTGACGACCAGCACGCGCGCGGGGTTCTCCAGCTCGCGGAGTCTGCGCAGGGCGTCGACGCCGTCCATGCCCGGCATCTTTACGTCCATGAGGATGACGTCGGGTTTCAGCTCCTCCGCGCGGTCGACTCCTTCGGCGCCGTCCGCCGCCTCGCCGACGACCTCGATGTCGTCCTGCACTTCGAGGAACGTGCGCAGGCCCCGGCGGACCACCTGGTGGTCGTCGACGAGCAGCACTCTGATTGCGTCAGCCACCGGGGACCTCCATCTCGATCGTGGTGCCCTTGCCGGGCGCCGATTCCACGGTCAGCGTGCCGCCGGCGCCGCTCGCCCGGTCCCGCATGGAGACCAGGCCCAGATGGCGACCCGCGCGGCGGACAGCCCTCGGGTCGAAGCCACTGCCGTCGTCCGTGACGCGCAGGACGGCTCCGCCGCCGCGGCGGTCCAGGGTCACGTCGACGTGCTCGGCGCCGGAATGGCGCAGGGCGTTGTGCAGGGCCTCCTGGGCGACGCGCAGGACCGCCTCCTCCTGGGATGCGGGCAGGGCCTTCACGCCCCGGCCGGCGAAGGTCACGCGGGCGGAGTGGGCGCGGTCGAGGACCTGGATCTGCGTCCGGAGGGTCGCCATGAGGCCGTCCTCGTCGAGGGCCGCGGGGCGCAACTCGACGACGGCGGCGCGCAGTTCGTCGGCGGCCTCGGCGGCCAGGGCCGCGACCTGCTGGAGTTCGCCCTTGGCGCGGGAGGGGTCGCGGTCGATGAGGGCGGTGGCCGCCTGGGCCGTCAGGCGCAGGGAGAACAGTTTCTGGCTGACCGCGTCGTGCAGTTCGTGGGCGAGGCGGGAGCGTTCCTCGGCGATGGTGAGTTCGCGACTGCGTTCGTACAGGCGGGCGTTGGTGAGGGCGATCGCCGCGTGCTGGGCCAGGATGCCGAGCAGTTCCTCGTCGTCCTCGGTGAAGCCGCAGCCGCCTTCGGGTCTCTCGCAGTTCTTGTTCGCCAGGAACAGCGCGCCGATGACCTCGTCGCCGTCACGGATCGGCAGGCCCAGGAAGTCGACCAGGTCGGGGTGGGCCTTCGGCCAGCCCTCGAAGCGGGGGTCCTCGCGGACGTCGGCGAGGCGCTCGGACCTGGCCTCGCGCAGCATCGCGGCGAGGATGCCGTGCTGGCGCGGGAGGGGGCCGATGGCCTTCCACTGTTCCTCGCTGACGCCGTCGACCACGAACTGGGCGAAGCCGCCGTGGTCGTCCGGCACGCCGAGCGCGGCGTACTGCGCGTCGAGCAGCTCACGGGCCGAGGCGACGATCGTCTTGAGGACGTCGCGCACCTCGAGATGCCTGCTCATGGCCAGCAGCGCGGAGCTCACCGCGGCAAGGCCGGACCGGGGACCGTGACTCATGTCCTCACGGTACCGGCGGGCAGTGACAGCGCGGATCGGACCCGTGGCCGCGGGTGCCAGGTCCGGTGGGCCTAGGTCGTGGGGAGGAGGGGGCCGGGCGGCGGGGCGTAGGACCGGGGGCGCCGGGCCCGTGGCGTAGGGCGAAGGGACCCGGTGGTGTGCGGCCCGCGTCCGAGGCGCCCGAGCGGCCCCCGTTCCTACGTTGGGGGCACGGGATCACGACGAGGGAGCTGACCATGCCGGTTGCGATCATCACCGGGGCATCGAAGGGCTTGGGCCGTGCGCTCGCCGAGGCCCTGGCCGGGCGGGGCTGGGACCTGGTGCTCGACGCCAGGGGTGCCGAGGCCCTCCAGGAGGCGGCCGAGGCCGTTTCCGTGGCCGGCGCGCGCGTGACCGCCCTGCCCGGGGACGTGACGGACGCCGCGCACCGGGTGGAGCTGGTGTCGGCGGCGCGGGAGTTCGGCGGTGTCGACCTGCTGGTGCACAACGCGAGCGCGCTGGGCGCCGAGCCGCTGGTGCGGTTGGCGGAGCTGCCCCTGGAGGGGCTGCGCCGGGCGCTGGAGGTGAACCTGGTGGCGGGGCTGGGGCTGGTCCAGGAGGCGCTGCCCCTGCTGCGGGCCTCGCGGGCGGGCACCGTCGTCGCGGTCAGCTCGGACGCGGCGGCGGAGGCGTACGAGACGTGGGGTGGCTACGGGGCGTCCAAGGCGGCGCTGGACCATCTGATCGCGGTGCTCGCCGTGGAGGAGCCGGGGTTGCGGGTCTGGGCGGTGGATCCCGGTGACATGGCCACGGATCTGTACGCGGCGGCGGTACCGGAGGATGACGATCCGCGGCCGGAGCCGGCCACCGTGGTGCCGGGGTTCCTGCGGCTGCTGGACCAGCGGCCGGCGAGCGGGCGGTACGGGGCTCCGGCTCTGCTGGACGGGGCCCGATGACACTGGCCGTGCGGGTTCCCGAGGAGTTGTCCGCGCGGGTGCCGGTCGAGCAGCGGGGGCCCGGGCTGGACCGGGACGCCGTACGGCTGCTGGTGTCGCGGGGTGCCGAGGTGGCGCATCACACGTTCATGGACTTGCCGCGGCTGTTGCGGGCGGGGGATCTGCTCGTGGTCAACACCTCGGCCACGCTGGCGGCGGCCGTGGACGGATGGATCGGGCACGCGCGCGTGGTGGTGCACTTCTCCACCCGTGGGGACGACGGCCGCTGGGCCGTGGAGCTGCGGGAGCCCGACGGGCGGGGCACCACGCGCGCGCGTGCGGGCGGACCCGGGGGTACCGAGGTCTGTCTGCCGGGAGGCGTGCGGCTGGTACTGGAGGAGCCACTGAGCGGGCGGAGCGAGCGGCTGTGGTGGGCGCGGGTCACCGGGCCAGGTGTGCTGGGGCTGCTGCGGGAGCACGGGCGGCCGATCCGCTACTCCTACACGGAGCGGGACCAGCCGCTGTCCGTCTACCAGACGGTGTTCGCGTTGCCGTCCGCGGACGGGGCGGGCAGTGCGGAGATGCCGAGTGCGGCGCGGCCTTTCACGGCCCGGATGGTGGCGGAGCTGGTCAGCCGGGGGGTGCAGTTCGCGCCGGTCGTGTTGCACACGGGAGTGGCGTCGGCGGAGGCGCACGAGCCGCCCTGTCCGGAGCGTTTCGTGGTGCCCGAGGCGTCGGCGCGGCTGATCAACGCCGTGCGGGCCGGTGGGGGCCGGGTCGTGGCGGTCGGGACGACGGCGGTGCGGGCCGTGGAGTCGGCGGCGGGTGCCGACGGGGTCGTGGGGCCGCGGGCGGGGTGGACCGATCTGGTGGTGACACCGGAGCGCGGGGTGCGTGTCGTGGACGGCCTGCTGACCGGGCTGCACGAGCCGGAGGCCTCGCATCTGCTGATGCTGGAGGCGGTCGGAGGGCGGGTGGCGATCGAGCGGGGCTACGGGGCCGCGCTGCAAGGCCGCTACCTGTGGCACGAGTTCGGGGACGTGCACCTCTTGCTGCCCTGAAGGGCCCTCACACAGAGCATCGCTTGTGCAACTAGCGGTGAGACCGGACGTGGTCCGATGTGAGCCCGCGCATAGGACCCACGTCACGTACGAAAGGACGTAGGAGACAAAGCCGGGCCTTTTGAGCGGCGTAGACGTTCCAGTCTGCCCCGATTTGCCCCTCCCTGATCCACTATCGCCTTTCGTACGTCACACCTTTGCCACGCAATTTTGCGGCCGCTAAGAATGGCTGCCGTCGCTCAGCGCCGTGGGTTCACCTCCGCGGCGTTCGTGTCGGAAACACACCGAGTCCAACGCCGGACGCCGAGCGACTCCCGCGCTATTCGAAGAGGTCCAGAACCACCATGCCCAAGAACATCTTCAGCCGTGGCCACAGTCGTACCCTGACCCGTCACCACAAGATCGCCATGGCGGGTGTCGCCACCCTCGGCGCCGCCGCCATCGGGTTCTCCGCGGTGCCGAGCGGCGCGTCGACGAAGACCACGACCGAGGCCGCTCAGCCGGCTGCGGTGGCGTTCAGCACCGAGCAGATCAAGGACGTCAAGGCGAGCGTCACCGACCAGATGGCCGGTGCCAGCCTGAAGGCGGAGCAGATCGAGGCCAAGAAGAAGGCCGACGCAGCTGCCGCCGCCAAGAAGAAGGCCGAGGCCGAGGCCGCGAAGAAGAAGGCCGAGGCCGAGCGCAAGGCCAAGGAGGCCGCGAGCCGCGCCGCCAAGCGCGCCGAGGCCAAGAAGGCCGCCAAGAAGACCTACCCGAACAACCTCGACGGCTGGATCCGCGAGTCGCTCGACGTCATGAAGAAGCACGGGATCCCCGGCTCCTACGACGGCATCAAGCGCAACATCATCCGTGAGTCCTCGGGTAACCCGAAGGCGATCAACAACTGGGACATCAACGCCATCAACGGCATCCCGTCGAAGGGCCTGCTGCAGGTCATCCCGCCGACCTTCGCGCACTGGCACGTCCCCGGCACCTCCTGGGACATCTACGACCCGGTCGCCAACATCACCGCCGCCTGCAACTACGCGGCCGACAAGTACGGCTCGATGGACAACGTCAACAGCGCGTACTGAGGCTGGCGCGGACCTCTGCTTCGCTGAACGGAACGCCGAAGGGCGGCACCCACCTGACGGGGTGCCGCCCTTCGGGCGTCGCGAAGCGGGGACTACTTGCGCATGACCTCCGGCTCGTGGCGGCGCAGGAAGCGGGCCACGAAGAACCCGCAGATCACGCCGAGGGCGAGCAGCGCTCCCATGTCCATGGCCCAGGCGCCGACCGTGTGCTCCCACAGCGGGTCGTTGTCGCCGGCCGTCTCGGGCGGGCTGATCTTGTTGAAGTCCAGCGTGGCACCGGAGGCGGCGACCGCCCAGCGCGACGGCATCAGGAACGAGAACTGGTTCACACCGATCGAGCCGTGCAGCGTGAACAGGCAGCCGGTGAAGACGACCTGGATGATCGCGAACATCACCAGCAGCGGCATGGTCTTCTCGGCGGTCTTGACCAGCGACGAGATGATCAGGCCGAACATCATCGACGTGAAGCCCAGGGCCATGATCGGGATGGAGAGCTCGACGAGGGTCGCGCTGCCGAGGACCAGGCCCTCCTCGGGGATCTCCCGGCTGGAGAAGCCGATGACACCGACCAGCAGGCCCTGCAGCACGGTGATCATGCCGAGCACGAACACCTTCGACATCAGGTACGCCGACCGCGACAGGCCGGTCGCGCGCTCCCGCTCGTAGATCACCCGTTCCTTGATCAGCTCTCGGACCGAGTTGGCCGCGCCGGCGAAGCAGGCGCCGACCGCGAGGATCAGCAGGACCGTGGTGGCCGTGCCGTTCGGGATGATCCGGCCGGTCTGCGGGTTCTCCGGGTTCGGCAGCAGGCCCCGGTCCGCGTCGATGAGCAGGCTCACCGCGCCGAGCACCGCCGGCAGGATCACCATCAGGGCGAGGAAGCCCTTGTCCGACGCGATCACCGAGACATAGCGCCGGACCAGCGTGACGAACTGCGACATCCAGCCCTGCGGCTTCGGCGGCTTCATCGCCTGCATCGGCGGAACCTGTACGGACTGCGGCGCGACGGCGTCGAGGTCCGCGGCGTACATCTGGTAGTGCTGCGAGCCCTTCCAGCGGCCCGCCCAGTCGTAGTCGCGGTAGTTCTCGAAGGCGGAGAAGACATCGGCCCAGGTGTCGTAGCCGAAGAAGTTCAGCGCCTCCTCCGGCGGGCCGAAGTAGGCCACCGAGCCGCCGGGCGCCATCACCAGCAGCTTGTCGCACAGGGCCAGCTCGGCCACGGAGTGCGTGACGACGAGGACCGTACGGCCGTCGTCGGCGAGGCCGCGCAGCAGCTGCATCACGTCACGGTCCATGCCCGGGTCGAGGCCCGAGGTGGGCTCGTCCAGGAAGATCAGCGACGGCTTGGTCAGCAGCTCCAGGGCCACCGAGACGCGCTTGCGCTGGCCGCCGGAGAGGGACGTGACCTTCTTGTCCTTGTGGATGTCGAGCTTGAGCTCGCGCAGCACCTCGTCGATGCGGGCCTCGCGCTCGGCCGCCGTGGTGTCGGCGGGGAAGCGGAGCTTGGCCGCGTACTTGAGGGCCTTCTTGACGGTCAGCTCCTTGTGCAGGATGTCGTCCTGCGGGACCAGACCGATGCGCTGGCGCAGTTCGGCGAACTGCTTGTAGAGGTTCCGGTTGTCGTAGAGGACCTCGCCCTGGTCGGCCGGGCGGTAGCCGGTGAGCGCCTTGAGCAGGGTCGACTTGCCGGAGCCGGACGGGCCGATGACCGCGATCAGCGACTTCTCCGGGACGCCGAAGGAGACGTCCTTGAGGATCTGCTTGCCGCCGTCGACCGTGACGGTCAGGTGGCGGGCCGAGAAGGACACCTCACCGGTGTCGACGAACTCCTCGAGCCGGTCGCCGACGATCCGGAACGTCGAGTGGCCGACGCCGACGACGTCGGCCGGGCCGAGCAGCTGCGCGCCGCCCTTGGGGATCGGCTGGCCGTTGACGTACGTGCCGTTGTGCGAGCCCAGGTCGCGGATCTCCATGCGGCCGTCGGGCGTCGAGTGGAACTCGGCGTGGTGCCGGGAGACCTGCAGGTCGGAGACGACCAGTTCGTTCTCCAGGGCACGGCCGATGCGCATCACGCGGCCGAGGGAGAACTGGTGGAACGTGGTGGGGCTGCGGTCGCCGTGGACCGGCGGCGCCCCCGCGACACCGCCGGGGCCCTGCTGCTGCGGGATCTGGGCCGCTTGCTGCTGCGGCTGCTGCCAGCCGGCCTGGGCCTGCTGGGGCGGGGCCTGTTGCGGCGTCTGCTGGGCGGGCGCCTGCTGGGCCCAGCCGGCGTTCGCCCCGTGCGCGGCGTACGGCTGCTGGGGCTGGGCCTGCGGCGTGGCGACGGATGCCGCGGCGCCGGAGAGGTTCAGGCGCGGTCCGTCGGTGGCGTTGCCCAGGTTCACCGCCGAGCCCGGGCCGAGCTCCATCTGATGGATCCGCTGCCCCTGCACGAACGTGCCGTTGGTGCTGCCGTGGTCCTCGATGACCCAACTGCGGCCGTTGAAGCTGACCGTGGCGTGACGCCAGGAGACCCTGGCGTCGTCGAAGACGACGTCCCCCTGCGGATCACGTCCGAGGGTGTATGCCCTGGACGGATCGAGCGTCCAGGTACGTCCGTTTGATTCCAGTACGAGTTCCGGCACTCCATGCCCCACTGAGTTGTCCCCCGAGTTACCCCCGACATGGGGAGTCTAGGGATGTCGAACATCGGGGGAACTATTTCAGGAGCGGCCCCCTGACCGAAAGTCGGGCCTTGTGAAGAGCGCGTACGGACGCTTCAGCCGATTCCGTTGACGGGGTTGAAAACGGGCCGGAGAGTGGTATTTCGACGCGAGGGGGACATGCGCGGTGTTCCCGCCGCGCAGCGGATCGGGGGGTCTGCCATGGGTGCTGCCACAGGTGCCGAGTCGGCGAGGGGCGGCACACGCGTGCCGTGGGGGGACGTGCTGATGTCCGCCGTCGCCGCCGTGAGCTGGGCGTTGATCGGGATGGCGGGCACGGCGGCGCTGGGCCTGCGGCTTCTGGAAGCCGACGCGGTGGGCTCGTTGGGGCCGATGACCGCGGCGGTGGTGGCCCTGGGGGCGGGTGGTTCGGTCACGCCGTCCGGTGACGTGTCGGCGTTCGGCCTGTCGACCGCTCAGGCGGACACGGCCATCGAGATCACGCCACTGGGTGTGAGCGTGGTGGGCGCGGTGCTGTTGTCGTACTTCTTCCTGCGGTCCTTGCGGGCGGCGGGAGTTGCGATCTCGCCGGCCGAACTCGCCGCGCGGGCAGGCGCGGTGGTCGCGCTGTTCGTGGCGATGCTGGGCGGTCTGGCGTGGGCGGGGCACGACGTCATCACGATCGACGGTGGCTCGCTCGGACTGGACGACCTGACCGGCGGGGCGGGGGCGGCGGTGTGGAGATCCCTGGGCTCGGGGACGTCGGCGGGCTGCTGCCGGACCGGCTCGGTGACCTGGTCGACGCGCGGGCGGCGGTCGGTTTCACGGTCGACACCGTGCCCACGCTGCTCGGCGGCCTCGGGTGGTCGGCCGGGATCCTCCTCGTCGCCCTGCTGGCCTCGCGCCGCACGCCGCTGCCGCGAGGCTGGGAGGCCGTGCACCGGGTCGTGCGGCCCGCCGTGTCCGCGGTGGTGACCGTGCTGCTGGTGGCGGTGGCGGCGGGGCTCGCGGCGGCGGTGTACGCGGCGATCGGCGACGACCACCCGAAGCGGATCGCCGGCGCCGCGCTGCTCGGGGCGCCCAACGGGGTGTGGCTGGGCGTGCTGATCGGCCTGCTGGTGCCGTGGGACGGCCGGGCGACGGGCGAACTGACCCGTTTCCTGCCGGACCCGCTGGACGACCTGCTCGCCGTCCGCTCCGACCAGCCGGTGACGTTGGGGCGACTGGCCGAGCTGGACGGACGGGTGTGGCTGCTGGGGGTGGCCGCGGCGCTGATGATGCTGCTGGCGGGGGTGTTGGTGGGCGTGCGGACGCCGGTGGGGAGTGTGGCGGGGGCGGGCGGACACCGGGTACGGCCTGAGGGAGGCGGGGGCGTACCGGGTTCGGGTGCTCTTCGTTTCGCGGGCCGGTGCGCGCTGCGGCTGGGCGTCGTGACCGCGGTCGCGCTGCCGTTGCCGGCCTGGCTGACGGACGTGTCCGTGACCGCCTCCCTGTCCGTGCTCGGCTTCGACGCGTTCGGCGCGGGCATCGAGTTGCACGGGCACCGGGGCACGGCGCTGCTGCTCGGCGCGGTGTGGGGCGCGGGCGCCGGGGCTGCGGGGGCGTTGCTCGCGTGGGCGAGCGGGGCGGCGGGACGGTCGGCGGCGGCGTTGGCCTTGGCGGACGGGACGACCGGATCCGGTGGGGCGGGGAGCCGGGCGGGCGCTGGGTGGACCGGCGAGGACAGGGGCGCTGGGCAGGCGGGGCCGGGGGCCACCGGCACGGGGCAGTCCGGCTTTCCCGACGCCGGGCGGTCCACGGCCTGGGGCGAGCCACACGCCGGACAGCCCACGGCCTGGAGCGAGCCACAGGCCGGAGGGCCCCCGGCTCGGGGCGAGCCACACGCCGGAGGGCCCCCGGCTCGGGGCGAGTCAGGCGCCGCGCGGGCGTCGTACGGGGAGGAGGCCGGCCCGTACGCACCGGGTACGCCGTACCGGCCGCCGAACCCGGCCACCAATCCCTACCTCCGGGTGCCGGACGAGGTGCGAGGGCCGGAGGACGCTCGGCCCGCTGAGGAAGGGCGGCCCGGCGAGCCATCCCGGGACGGCCGAGGGCCACGGCCCGGCCAGTCCCCGCAACCTAGCGGGCCCCCTCGCCCCGGTCATGCTCCGCCCCCCGCCCCGCACCCGCGGCCCGGTGAGGTCAGCCCGCCGGACGGGACACCTCCGGGCGGTGAACCCAGCGGCCCGGGGGACGGTGACGTCTACGGCGCGCCGACCGTGGCGCGGCCGGTCGGGCCGCCTCCGCGAGGGCCGCGGCAGCCGCCCGGGCCGAGGGGCGGGAACCGTCCGGCCAGGCCGGACGACGGGCCGCCGCCCCCGCCTCCTCCTCCCCCGCCGCCGCGGAAACCGCGGGGCGGGAGGTGATCCCGGTGGCGCCGGGACGCGGGACCGGTACGTAAGGTTCACGCCATCGGCGCGACACCCACTGTTCGCTGTCCGCAAGGCGGACCTCAGGGGCGGTACGGCCCGCGTGCCGGATACGGTGGAACCACCATGAGCGCTTCGCAGACCTCGTCCTCCGACGTCCCCACGCTCCTTGTCAAGATCTTCGGCAAGGACAGGCCGGGCATCACGGCCGGCCTCTTCGACACTCTCGCCGCCTACTCCGTCGACGTCGTCGACATCGAGCAGGTCGTCACGCGTGGCCGAATGGTGCTGTGCGCGCTCGTGACCGAGCCGCCCCCCGGGCTCGAGGGTGGCCTGCGGGCGACCGTCCACAGCTGGGCCGAGTCGATGAAGATGCAGGCGGAGATCATCTCCGGCCTCGGCGACAACCGGCCGCGCGGGCTGGGCCGCTCCCTGGTCACCGTGCTCGGGCATCCGCTCACCGCGGAGGCGACGGCCGCGATCGCCGCGCGGATCACGAAGACCGGCGGAAACATCGACCGTATCTTCCGCCTCGCCAAGTACCCCGTGACCGCGGTCGAGTTCGCCGTGTCCGGTGTGGAGACCGAGCCGCTGCGCACCGCCCTGGCGACCGACGCGGCGAAGCTCGGCATCGACGTGGCGGTCGTGGCCGCCGGTCTGCACCGGCGCGCGCAGCGCCTGGTCGTCATGGACGTCGACTCCACGCTCATCCAGGACGAGGTCATCGAGCTGTTCGCCGCGCACGCCGGCTGCGAGGACGAGGTCGCCGAGGTGACGGCGGCGGCGATGCGCGGGGAGCTGGACTTCGAGCAGTCCCTGCACGCGCGGGTGGCGCTGCTGGAAGGACTGGACGCCTCGGTGGTGGACAAGGTCCGCAGCGAGGTGCGGCTGACGCCGGGCGCCCGCACCCTGATCCGTACGCTGAAGCGGCTCGGCTTCCAAGTCGGTGTCGTCTCGGGCGGTTTCACCCAGGTCACGGACGATCTGAAGGAGCGGCTCGGGCTGGACTTCGCCCACGCCAACACGCTGGAGATCGTCGACGGCAGGCTGACGGGCAAGGTCACGGGCGAGATCGTCGACCGGGCCGGCAAGGCCCGGCTGCTGCGCCGGTTCGCCGCCGAGGCGGGCGTGCCGCTGTCGCAGACGGTGGCGATCGGTGACGGTGCGAACGACCTGGACATGCTGAACGCGGCCGGTCTCGGTGTCGCGTTCAACGCGAAGCCGGTGGTGCGCGAGGCCGCGCACACCGCGGTGAACTTCCCCTTCCTGGACACGGTCCTGTACCTGCTGGGCATCACCCGTGAAGAGGTCGAGGCGGCGGACACCCTCGACACGATCTGAGTCGGCCAGGAGGGCCCGGTACCCGTGTGGTGCCGGGCCCTGTCAGGCACCGAGCCCTGGTCACGCCAGGACGGTCACTCGGCCGGCGCCCAGTAGTCCTCGAGTGTGGCCACGCCCGGCTCCACGCTCTTCCACGAGCCGGTGAACGACAGGACGGCGAAGGTGGCGGCCGGGAACCCCCGGCGGTCCATCCGCTCGCGGGCATCTTCCTCGGCCGAGCCCGCGAGGATGTCGGCGAGTCCCTGGACGCCCGGGTTGTGGCCGATCAAGAGGACGTTCTGCGCGTCGTCGGGGGTTTCGTTGAGCACGGCGATCAGTTCGCCCGGAGAGGCCTCGTAGATCCGCTCCTCGTAGATGGTTTTCGGCCGCTGCGGGAACTCCTGGACGGCGAGCTTCCAGGTTTCCCGGGTCCGGACCGCGGTGGAGCACAGGGCCAGGTCGAAGGGGATGCCGGTGTCGGCAAGCCTGCGCCCGGCCTCCGCGGCGTCTTTTCGGCCCCGGTCAGCGAGCGGACGCTCGTGGTCGGTCACCTGTGGCCAGTCGGCTTTCGCATGGCGGAAGAGGACAATCCTGCGGGGTTCTGCGACGCTCATGAGATCCAGCTTCGCATGAAACACGCCATGGGGCGCAGGGAGTTGACCACCGGGTTCGGCCGTGCTCAGCGGGCTGTCAGCTGCTGCATACGCTCGAAGAGGTGGGTGATCGCGGGGTCACCGGTGGCGGCGTGGGCGTCCGACGGGTTCAGGATCAGGGTGAGCAGCGCGACGAAGGCGAGCGTGGGCAGGGCGAGGGCCCACCAGGGCAACCGGCTGTCGACGCCGGCCCGGGGCGCCGGGTGGGGCCGGGTGTGCGTGGGAGCCGACATGGATGCCTCCGCTCTTCGGGTGGTCGGTGGCCCGCGTCTCGCGGTCACACATCGAAGCTACGGAACCGGCGGCCGCCAACCCATCCGGTGATCCACCCACTTGACCCTGACCCTCACCCCCTAGGGGACAGGGGGCTAGCCCCACCCCGGGCCGGGCGCGGGACGGTCGGCGGAGCGAGGGCCGGTCAGGGTGAGGCGATCGTCGCGATGACGGCGATGACGATGAAGATCGCGAAGAATGCGCCGAACACGAGCAGCATCTTCTTCTGACCGTGCTGGGGATTCGGGTCGAGCACTGGCATGGGGCAAGTCTCGCACCCGCCGCCCGCGCCGGGTGCCCCGGGGTGGGATCGGCGCACCGGGCGGGCTCAGCGGCCGGCCTCGTCCTCCACCGTGCGGTTCCGGCCCGCCAGGACGCCGAAGACCATCTGCGGGATCATCAGGGCGCTCATCAGCGCGATCGGCAGGCCCCAGCCGCCGCTGTGCTGGTACAGGACGCCCACCAGCAGCGGGCCCGGGATGGAGATCAGGTAACCGGTGCTCTGCGCGAACGCCGACAGCTGGGCCACGCCGGGCCCGGTCCCGGCCCGCATGCCGACCATGGTGAGGGCGAGCGGGAAGGCACAGTTGGCGACGCCGAGCAGCACGGCCCAGGCCCAGGCGCCGGCGGCCGGCGCGAGGTACAGTCCGGCGTAGCCGGCGAGGCCGCAGACGCCCAGGGCGAGCACGATCGGGCCCTGGTGCGGCAGCCGCGTGGCCAGGCGGGGTATGACGAAGGCCAGGGGGACGCCCATCACCATGGTGACCGCCAGCAGCAGCCCCGCGGTACCCGCGGGCACACCCGCGTCCCGGAAGATCTGCGCCATCCAGCCCATGGTGATGTAGGCGGCGGTGGCCTGGAGTCCGAAGAACACGGCCAGGGCCCAGGCGGTACGGCTCCGGGTGATCCGCAGCCGCGGCGCTTCCTCGCGCGCGGGTTCCGTCGACGTGCGGTGGCCGGCCGGCGCCTCCCCGCTCACGGCGTCGTCGGTCTCTGGGCTCGCGGCCCGCTCCCCCGGCCCGGACACCGCCGTACGTCGCCGTACGAACGGCAGCCACGGCAGGATCGCCGCCACCGCGAGGCTCGCCCACAGGGCCAGGCCCGACTGCCAGCTGCCGCCCAGCGCGTCGGTCAGGGGCACCGTGACCGCGGCCGCGAGGGAGGTGCCCAGGGCCAGCGCCATGGAGTACAGGCCGGTCATGGAACCGACGCGGTCGGGGAACCAGTGCTTGACGATGACCGGCATCAGGACGTTGCTGACCGCGATGCCCATCAGGGCGAGGGCGCTGGCGGCCAGGAAGCCGGCCGTGCCGCCGGCGTACGGCCGGACCAGCAGGCCGGTGGCGATGGCGGCCATGCCGGCGCAGACCACGGCGCCCGATCCGAAGCGGCGGGCGAGCCGCGGGGCCATGACACCGAAGACGGCGAAGCACAGCGGCGGCACGGAGGTGAGCAGCCCGGCCACGCTGCCGCTCATGCCGAGCCCGTCACGGACCTCCTCCAGGAGGGCGCCGAGGCTGGTGATGGCGGGGCGGAGGTTCAGCGCGGACAGCACGATGCCGAGGACGAGCAGGCGTTTCGTCCACGCGCGCGTGGGCGTGCCGCCCGGCTCGCGGGCGTCGTGTGCGGCCGAGCTGCGTACGGTCGGGGGCGTCGTCGTCCGGGTTTCCTCTCCAGCCATGAGACCCATCATAGAATCATGGGATGATTGACTGTCCAATCCGTCCGGTCCCCGGACGCCCCCAGGGCGTGCCGGTCGTGCGAAGGTGAGTCATGCCCCTGAGCCATCCCCGACGCTCCGCGCTGTCCGAGCAGGTCATCGCCGCGCTGCGGGCCCAGATCACCTCGGGCGAGTGGCCGATCGGCTCCCGTATCCCGACCGAGCCCGAACTCGTCGAGCAGCTGGGTGTCGCCCGCAACACGGTCCGTGAGGCCGTCCGCGCGCTCGCGCACAACGGCCTGCTGGACATCCGCCAGGGCTCCGGTACCTACGTCGTGGCGACCAGTGAGCTGGCGGGTGTGATGCAGCGGCGGTTCGCCGGTGCCGATCCCCGGCACATCGCCGAGCTGCGCTCCACGCTGGAGTCGGCCGCCGCCCGGCTGGCCGCCGAGCGGCGCACGGAGAAGGACCTCAAGCAGCTCGACACACTGCTGCTGCGGCGTGAGGAGGCCTGGGAGTCGGGTGACACGGAGGCGTTCGTGACCGCGGACGCGACCTTCCACCTGGCCGTGGTGTCCGCCTCCCACAACGACGTCATGACCGCGATGTACGCGGACCTGGGCGAGGTGCTGCGGGACTGGCTGCGCGAGGACGTCGGCGAGGAGCTGACGCCGGAGACCTACATGGAGCACGGGCGGCTGCTCGACGCGATCCGCGCGGGTGACGCGGCGCAGGCGGCGGCGGAGGCCGCCCGCTACCCGTTCCTGTGCCGTCCGGGCGGGGTCAGCTCCCCCGCCGGTGACTGATCCACGCCTCGTCGACCTCGTTCCAGCAGCGTCCCGTCAGCCGCACGGTCCGGGCGGGCTCGGCCGCCACCGGGGAGCTGTCGGTGTCGATGTCCCACCAGCGGGCGCACTCGATGTGCAGGCTCACGTGGTCGGTCTCCGGGTACGGGTTGTGGCAGTACGCGGTCACCCTGGAATCGGTGACGCGGATCCGGCACGCGGCACCGAAGGGCGCGGCCGGCTCCTGCTCGTCGGCGGGTACGCGCGCGTGGGGCACCGCCTGGTACGCCAGGGTCGTCACGAGAGCGACGGCGAGGGGCAGAGAGGCCGTTCGGCGGGACAAGCGCACAAGGGGACCTCCTCGGCCGTGCTCGGGAGGGGATCGCGTGGTGAACGCGTATCCAGCGTGCCCAGGTGTGAGCCTCCCCGCCCGGCCGGATGAGCCGAACGGGTGACGCCCCGCTCCCGCGCGCTGCGGGAAACGGGGCGTCGGGACGTGGCGGAGATCAGGCTCCGATGGCGTGCAGACCGCCGTCCACGTGGATGATCTCGCCGGTGGTCTTCGGGAACCAGTCGCTCAGCAGGGCGACGACGCCGCGCCCGGCCGGCTCGGGGTCCTTCAGGTCCCACTCCAGCGGGGAGCGGGAGTCCCACACGGAGGCCAGCTCGCCGAAGCCCGGGATGGACTTGGCGGCCATGGAGCCGAGCGGGCCGGCCGAGACCAGGTTGCAGCGGATGTTCTGCTTGCCGAGGTCACGGGCCATGTAGCGGCTGGTGGCCTCCAGGGCGGCCTTGGCCGGGCCCATCCAGTCGTACTGCGGCCAGGCGAACTGCGCGTCGAAGGTGAGGCCGACGACCGAGCCGCCGTTCTGCATCAGCGGCAGGCAGGCCATGGTCAGCGACTTCAGGGAGTACGCCGAGACGTGCATCGCCGTGGCGACCGACTCGAACGGCGTGTTCAGGAAGTTGCCGCCGAGGGCGTCCTGCGGGGCGAAGCCGATGGAGTGCACGACACCGTCGAGGCCGCCGAGCTCCTCGCCGACGATGTCGGCCAGCCGCCCGAGGTGCTCGTCGTTGGTGACGTCGAGCTCGATGACCTTGGTGGGCTTGGGGAGCTTCTTGGCGATGCGCTCGGTCAGCGTGGGCCGCGGGTAGGCGGTCAGGATGACCTCGGCGCCCTGCTCCTGGGCCAGCTTGGCGGTGTGGAAGGCGATGGAGGCCTCCGTCAGGACACCGGTGATCAGGACGCGCTTGCCCTCGAGAATTCCGCTCATGGTGATCAGTGACCCATTCCCAGTCCGCCGTCAACGGGAATGACGGCTCCAGTGATGTACGAGGCGTCGTCCGAGGCGAGGAACCGCACCGTCGCGGCGATCTCCTCCGGCTGGGCGTACCGGCCGAGCGGGACCTGCGACACGATGTTCGCGCGCTGCTCGTCGGTGAGCACCTTGGTCATGTCGGTGTCGACGAAGCCGGGCGCGACGACGTTGAAGGTGAGGTTGCGCGAGCCCAGCTCACGGGCGAGGGAGCGCGCGAAGCCGACCAGGGCGGCCTTGGAGGCGGCGTAGTTGGCCTGGCCCGGGCCGCCGTACAGGCCGACGACCGAGGAGATCAGGACGACGCGGCCCTTCTTGGCGCGCAGCATGCCGCGATTGGCGCGCTTGACGACGCGGAAGGTGCCGGTGAGGTTGGTGTCGATGACCGAGGTGAAGTCCTCCTCGGACATGCGCATCAGGAGCTGGTCCTTGGTGATGCCGGCGTTGGCGACGAGGACCTCGACGGGGCCGTGGGCCTCCTCGACCTCCTTGTAGGCCTGCTCCACCTGCTCGGCGTCGGTGATGTCGCACTTGACGGCGAGGCAGCCCAATTCCGTCAGGGCGGCCGGCGGCTCACCCGAGCGGTATGTGATGGCGACCTTGTCGCCGGCATCGGCGAAAGCGCGGGCGATGGCGAGGCCGATGCCCCGGTTGCCTCCGGTGACGAGAACCGAGCGGCTCAACGGATCACCCTTTCGATAGCGGTCTGATACCCCGCCCGGACGCCTGGACGACAGGCGACGATGACAGGCGGCTTCCTCGAAAACCTATCGGTCCGGGCACGCCCGCGGACAATCGGGCACCGACAGTGGCGTACGGGACTCACTGTCGGGTCCCTACAGAAAACCGCGCACCCGGGTCCGGAAACTCATGGCCCGGGCGCGGGATGAACGACATGATCGGATGAGTCACGAACCACGGCAACCACGGCAACCACGGTCACCTCGACACCTCGACAGAAAGAGACGGCGGTGCCTCATACCATCGACGAGGCCTTCACGGCCCTCCCCCTACGCGCCCTCGCCGACGCGGCCCTCGCACGCGCGCGTGCGCTGGGTGCCGAGCACGCGGACTTCCGGTTCGAGCGGGTGCGGGGCGCCTCCTGGCGGTTCCGGGACGCCAAGCCCGCCGGGTCGTCGGACACCACCGACCTCGGGTACGCGGTGCGCGTGGTGCACGGCGGTACGTGGGGTTTCGCGTCCGGTGTCGACCTCACCCTGGACGCCGCCGCGAAGGTCGCCGGGCAGGCCGTGGCGATGGCCAAGCTGTCCGCGCAGGTGATCAAGGCGGCCGGATCGGACGAGAGAGTCGAGCTGGCCGACGAGCCGGTGCACGCCGAGCGGACGTGGATCTCGTCGTACGAGATCGACCCGTTCACCGTGCCCGACGAGGAGAAGGCCGGGCTGATCGCGGAGTGGAGCGCGCGGCTGCTGGCGGCCGACGGTGTGGACCACGTCGACGCCTCGCTGCTCACCGTCCACGAGAACAAGTTCTACGCCGACACCGCCGGCACCGTCACCACACAGCAGCGGGTGCGGCTGCACCCGGTGTTCAACGCCGTGTCGGTGGACGAGTCGAGCGGCGAGTTCGACTCGATGCGCACGCTCGCGCCGCCCGTGGGGCGCGGCTGGGAGTACCTGCGGGGCACCGGCTGGGACTGGGAGAGCGAGCTCGAGCAGATCCCGGAGCTGCTCGCCGAGAAGATGCGGGCGCCGAGCGTCGAGGCGGGTCTGTACGACCTGGTCGTCGACCCGTCCAACCTGTGGCTGACCATCCACGAGTCCATCGGGCACGCCACCGAGCTGGACCGGGCGCTCGGTTACGAGGCCGCCTACGCCGGCACCTCCTTCGCCACGTTCGACCAGCTGGGCAAGTTGCGGTACGGCTCGGAGCTGATGAACGTCACCGGCGACCGCACCGCCGAGCACGGTCTCGCCACCATCGGCTACGACGACGAGGGCGTCGAGGGCCAGTCCTGGGACCTGGTGAAGGACGGCACGCTCGTCGGCTACCAGCTGGACCGGCGGATCGCGAAACTGACGGGCTTCGAGAGGTCCAACGGGTGCGCCTACGCCGACTCCCCGGGGCACGTGCCGGTGCAGCGCATGGCCAACGTGTCGTTGCGGCCGGACCCGGCGGGCATGTCGACGGAGGATCTGATCGGGGGTGTCGAGCGGGGGGTCTACGTCGTCGGTGACCGGTCCTGGTCGATCGACATGCAGCGCTACAACTTCCAGTTCACCGGGCAGCGCTTCTACCGGATCGAGAACGGGCGGCTCGCCGGGCAGCTGCGGGACGTGGCCTACCAGGCGACGACGACCGACTTCTGGGGCTCCATGGCGGCCGTCGGCGGGCCTCAGACCTACGTCCTGGGAGGTGCCTTCAACTGCGGCAAGGCCCAGCCGGGCCAGGTCGCGGCCGTGTCGCACGGCTGCCCGTCGGCCCTCTTCAAGGGCGTCAACATTCTGAACACGACTCAGGAGGCCGGTCGATGAGCGCGCGTACCAGCAAGCCGCACGAGGTCGTCGAACGCGCCCTCGAACTGTCCCGGGCGGACGGTTGCGTGGTCATCGCCGACGAGCGGTCCACCGCCAACCTGCGCTGGGCGGGCAACGCGCTGACCACGAACGGTGTCACGCGCGGGCGCACGCTCACCGTCGTCGCCACGGTCGACGGCAAGGAGGGCACGGCCTCGGGGGTCGTGTCACGTTCCGCCGTGACCGCCGACGAGCTGGAGCCCCTGGTGCGGGCGGCCGAGGCCGCCGCGCGCGGCGCCGGGCCCGCCGAGGACGCGCAGCCGCTGGTCACGGGCGTGGCACCGTCGCCGGAGTTCATGGAGGCGCCCGCCGAGACCTCCTCCGCCGTGTTCGCCGACTTCGCTCCGGCGCTCGGGGAGGCCTTCGCACGCGCGCGTGCGGGCGGCCGGGAGCTGTACGGATTCGCCAACCACGAACTGGTGTCGACGTACGTCGGCACGTCGACGGGGCTGCGGCTGCGGCACGACCAGCCGAACGGCACGCTGGAGATGAACGCCAAGTCGCCGGACCGCACCCGGTCCGCCTGGGCCGGGCGCTCCACGCGGGACTTCAAGGACGTCGACCCGGCCGCCATGGACGCGGAGCTGGCCGTGCGGCTCGGGTGGGCCGAGCGGCGCGTGGAGCTGCCCGCGGGCCGGTACGAGACGCTGCTTCCGCCGACCGCCGTGGCGGACCTGCTGATCTACCAGATGTGGTCGGCGTCGGGCCGGGACGCGGTCGAGGGCCGCACGGTGTTCTCCAAGCCGGGCGGCGGCACGCGGGTCGGCGAGAAGCTCACCGACCTGCCGCTGACCTTGCGCAGCGACCCGAACGAGCCCGGCCTGGAGTCGGCGCCCTTCCTGATCGCGCACTCCTCCGGGGGCGACCAGTCGGTGTTCGACAACGGGCTGCCGCTCGCGGCCACCGACTGGATGCGCGAGGGCGAGCTGCGGCACCTGACGACCAGCCGGCACAGCGCCGGCCTGACCGGACTGACCGTGGCTCCGGGCATCGACAACCTGATCCTGGACGGCGGCGAGGACCGCTCCCTGGAGGAGATGGTCGCGAGCACCCAGCGCGGGCTGCTGCTGACCTGCCTGTGGTACATCCGCGAGGTCGACCCGGCGACGCTGCTGCTGACGGGCCTGACCCGGGACGGTGTCTATCTCGTCGAGAACGGAGAGGTGACGGGCGAGGTGAACAACTTCCGGTTCAACGAGTCGCCGGTCGGTCTGCTGGGCCGGGCCACCGAGGCGGGACGGACCGAGAAGACGCTGCCCAGGGAGTGGAGCGACTGGTTCACCAGGGCCGCCATGCCCGCGCTGCGCGTCCCGGATTTCAATATGAGCTCTGTCAGTCAGGGCGTATAACCTCGTAGGCGGCTGTCACCCGACTGCCCGAAGATCATCAAGGAGACACGAGAACCGTGACGGACATCGTCGACGAGCTGAAGTGGCGCGGGCTGTTCGCCCTGTCCACTGACGAGGACGCTTTGCGCAAGGCGCTCGCGGACGGTCCCGTCACGTTCTATTGCGGCTTCGACCCGACGGCGCCGTCGCTGCACGTGGGACATCTGGTGCAGGTGCTCACGGTACGCCGGCTCCAGCAGGCCGGTCACCGGCCGCTGGCGCTGGTCGGCGGTGCCACGGGCCTGATCGGCGACCCGCGTCCGACCGCCGAGCGCACGCTGAACGACCCGGAGACGGTCGCCGGCTGGGTCGGCAAGCTGCGCTCCCAGATCGAGCCGTTCCTGACCTTCGAGGGCGAGAACGCGGCCGTCATGGTCAACAACCTCGACTGGACGGAGGGTCTCTCCGCGATCGAGTTCCTGCGGGACATCGGCAAGCACTTCCGCGTCAACAAGATGCTGACGAAGGACTCCGTGGCCCGGCGCCTGGAGTCCTCCGAGGGCATCAGCTACACGGAGTTCAGCTACCAGATCCTCCAGGGCATGGACTTCCTCCAGCTGTACCGGAGGTACGGCTGCACGCTCCAGCAGGGCGGCAGCGACCAGTGGGGCAACCTCACGGCGGGCCTGGACCTGATCCACCGGCTGGAGCCGGACGCCACGGTGCACGCCATGGCGACGCCGCTGATGACCAAGGCGGACGGCACCAAGTTCGGCAAGACCGAGGGCGGCGCCGTCTGGCTCGACCCGGAGATGACGACGCCGTACGCGTTCTACCAGTTCTGGCTGAACGTGGACGACCGGGACATCTCGAAGTACATGCGCATCCTGTCCTTCCGGTCCCGCGAGGAGCTGGAGGAGCTGGAGCGGCAGACGGAGGAGCGTCCGCAGGCCCGGGCCGCGCAGCGCGCGCTGGCCGAGGAGCTGACGACGCTGGTGCACGGCGCCGACCAGACGGCCGCCGTGATCGCCGCGTCCAAGGCGCTGTTCGGGCAGGGCGAGCTGGCGGAGCTCGACGACAGGACACTGGCCGCGGCCCTGTCGGAGGTGCCGCACATCCAGGTCGCCGAGCTCGGACCGGTCGTGGACCTGTTCGCCGAGGTCGGCCTGGTCGCCAGCAAGTCGGCCGCGCGCCGCACGGTCAAGGAGGGCGGCGCCTACGTGAACAACGTCAAGGTCGCCGGTGAGGACGCGGTCCCCGCCAAGGAGGACCTGCTGCACGGCCGCTGGCTGGTGCTGCGCCGGGGCAAGAAGAACCTGGCGGCGGTGGAGGTCACCGGCTCCTAGAGCGCACGGGAAGGGGGGCGGCATCCTGTGGCGGAGGCCGCCCCCTTCGCCGTGCGCCCCGTCATACCCGGCGTCTGTCGCCCCGGGCCGCCGTCCAGGCCCGGTCGCCGAGGCCGACGAGGATGATCGCCATCACCAGCTGGAAAACGTGCCGCCACCAGTCGATACCCGCTGTGGCGTCGACACCGGCCGCCCGGGCGATGGCGTTGCCGGCGATGCCGCCGATCATGCCCAGAATGACGGTCAGCCACAGGGGAACATGCTGCTTGCCCGGAATGACCGCCTTGGCGATCAGGCCGAGTACCAGTCCCACGATGATCGCCCACAACCACCCCATCGCTGCCTCCTCGCACGGCTCGACGTGAGCACTACGCCCAGTGTCGGCCCAGGTGCCCTACGCCGCATGCCGGGGATGGCGGTACGTGACACGGCTCAGGCCCATCGCCCCGGCCGGACCGGCCCCGGTCTCGTAGCCGACGCAGGCGCGGCGTAACGTGGAAGCTGCCCTGGTCAGGTTCCCCCGACCGGCCGGGGACTGCTACGGGGCGGGGACGGTCCGATACGGGCGGATGGTGGAATGTGATGCGGAAGCAGCATGGCGACGGGCACGGCCAGGTTTTCCGGATCACCGGCGCCCGGGCGGGCCTTCAGGAGGACGTACGCGGGCGGCAGCGCCGGTACGTGATCTCGATGACTGTCCGCACGATCTCCGTGATCCTCGCGGCCACCCTGTGGAATGTCGAACGGCACGTCGCCATCGTGGCGTTGGTGCTCGGGCTGGTGCTGCCGTACATCGCGGTGGTGATCGCGAACGCGGGGCGCGAGAACGCGCCGTCTCTGCCGTCGACGTTCGTGGTGCCGCCGGCGCGGCCGATGATCGCGCCGCCGGGCCGGATGAGGCCCGGGCGGAATCCGTCCCGGAAGATGCCGCGTCGGGGCCGGTGCGGGGGCGCGGAGCGAGTCGCAGGAGCGGTAGGGCTTCCGGGGGTGATCACAAACGGAAGCCATCTTCCCGCCAAGCTCAAGAAAAGCTCAGATCAATCATGTTGTTCAGGTGCCGGGGCCGGGGTTACCCGTGACATACTTCGTACGCGCTCCGCATCCCCCGTCGGAGCGACGGACCGACGCCGGGCAGCTCCCCCGTGGCTGCTCGGCGTCGCCTTTTCTGTGTGCAGTGGTGAGACGAAGCTGTGAGTGACGAGACGCCGATCTGTTCCGCGAAGGGCTGCCGTGTGGCTGCGGTGTGGGTGCTCGCGTGGAACAACCCGAAGATCCATACGCCGGAGCGGCGCAAGACGTGGCTGGCCTGTGAGGAGCATCGCGAGCACTTGTCGCAGTTCCTCGGGGTGCGGGGGTTCTTGAAGGACGTCGTCCTGCTGAAGGAGTGGGAGTCCTCGGAAACCCCTTAGCCACCGATCGCTGACATGGGGCGGTCGGGCTGCACGAAGGCCGGGTCGTCCAGGCCCGCTCCCGCCTTCTTGCCCCACATCGCCAGGCGCCAGATGCGGGCGATCTCCTCGTCCGGGGCGTCGGAGCGGAGGGCGGCGCGGAGGTCCGTTTCCTCCTGGGCGAAGAGGCAGGTGCGGATCTGGCCGTCGGCCGTGAGGCGGGTGCGGTCGCAGGCCGCGCAGAAGGGACGAGTGACGGAGGCGATCACGCCGACCACATGCGGGCCGCCGTCGACCAGCCAGCGCTCCGCCGGGGCCGAGCCGCGCTTCTCCTCGCCCTCGGGGGTCAGCTCGAAACGCGTGCGCAGGGACGTCAGAATGTCGCCTGCCGTGATCATGCCGTCGCGCTT
This sequence comes from Streptomyces tuirus, assembly GCA_018195615.1. GTDB lineage: Bacteria > Actinomycetota > Actinomycetes > Streptomycetales > Streptomycetaceae > Streptomyces > Streptomyces tuirus_A. Next base: position 2,143,114 of record JAGTPG010000002.1, read on the forward strand.
CCAGCCGTGCTGGGCGTCCAGGGGCATCTGCTCGATGAAGCGCAGCTCGTAGTCGTGCTCCACGGCCCAGGCGAGGAGGTCGGGCGCCTCGTCCTCGTTGAGCCCCGGCATCAGGACCGAGTTGACCTTGACCGGGGTGAGGCCCGCGTCGCGCGCGGCGTGCAGGCCCTCGATGACGTCCTTGTGGCGGTCGCGGCGGGTGAGGGTCTTGAAGACGTCCGGGCGGAGGGTGTCGAGGGAGACGTTGACCCGGTCCAGGCCCGCCGCCTGCAGGGCCGCCGCCGTGCGCTTGAGGCCGATGCCGTTGGTCGTGAGGGACATCTGGGGGCGCGGCTCGAGGGCCGCGACCCGCTCGACGATGCCGACCAGGCCGGGGCGCAACAGGGGCTCTCCGCCGGTGAAGCGCACTTCCTCGATCCCGAGGGACGTGACCGCGATGTCGATCAGGCGGACGATCTCGTCGTCCGTGAGCAGGTCCGGCTTGGCGAGCCACTGCAGGCCCTCCTCGGGCATGCAGTACGTACAGCGCAGGTTGCAGCGGTCGGTCAGCGAGACCCTCAGGTCGGTTGCCACTCGGCCGTAGGTGTCGATGAGCACGTGGGCCCCCTCCCTCGACGCGGATCGTGTCCGGAGCACTGGTTCTCCGACACCTGTGAGCCTACGTGACCCCACTGACAACTCCACAGGCCCGATCCCACGACGTGGGAAGCGGCCGGGCCGTAGGGACCTGGAGGTTCCTACGGCCCGGCCGCGGGGAAAGGGTCGTGCTCAGTGGGCGCCGGTGCCGGTCAGGGACCTGACCTCCAGCTCGGCGTACTTCTTGACGTCCGGCTCCTCCTTGGACAGGACCGTGCCGAGCCAGCCCATGAGGAAGCCGAAGGGATGGAGATGATGCCCGGGTTCTTCAGCGGGAACCAGGCGAAGTCGACCTCGGGGAACATCGCCTTCGGGTCGCCGGAGACGACGGGCGAGAACAGCACCAGGCCGACGGCGACGATCAGACCGCCGTAGATCGACCACAGGGCGCCCTGGGTCGTGAACCGCTTCCAGAACAGGCTGTAGAGGATCGTCGGCAGGTTGGCGGAGGCCGCGACCGCGAAGGCGAGGGCGACCAGGCCGGCCACGTTCAGGTCGCGGGCCAGGGCTCCCAGGCCGATCGAGATCACGCCGATGAAGACGGTCGCCCAGCGGGCCGCGCGGACCTCCTCGGCGCCGGAGGCCTGCCCCTTGCGGATGACGTTGGCGTAGATATCGTGCGCGAAGGACGACGACGAGGCGAGGGTGAGTCCGGCGACCACGGCGAGGATCGTCGCGAAGGCCACCGCCGAGATGGTGGCGAGCAGGATCGCGCCCCAGGCCGAGTCGACGCCGCCCAGGTGCAGGGCGAGCAGCGGGGCCGCCGTGTTGCCGGACGGGTTGGAGGCGATGATCTCGTCCTGGGAGATCAGCGCGGCGGCGCCGAAGCCCAGGGCGATGGTCATCAGGTAGAAGGCGCCGATGATGCCGATGGCCCAGTTCACGGACTTACGGGCGGCCTTGGCGTTGGGCACCGTGTAGAAGCGGATCAGGATGTGCGGCAGGCCGGCGGTGCCGAGCACCAGGGCGACGCCGAGGGAGATGAAGTCCAGCTTGGAGGTGCCGGTCGCGCCGTACTGGAGGCCCGGCTCCAGGAAGGCGGCGCCCTTGCCGCTGTTCTCGGCGGCCGTGCCGAGCAGGTCGGAGATGTTGAAGTTGAACTTCAGCAGCACCAGGAAGGTGATCAGGATGGTGCCGCCGATGAGCAGCACGGCCTTGACCATCTGGACCCAGGTGGTGCCCTTCATGCCGCCGATGGAGACGTACACGATCATCAGGATGCCGACCAGGGCGACGATGAGGATCTTGCCGGCGTCGGAGGTGATGCCGAGCAGCAGCGAGACGAGGACGCCCGCGCCGGCCATCTGGGCCAGCAGGTAGAAGATCGACACGACGATCGTGGACGTACCGGCGGCGGTGCGCACCGGGCGCTGACGCATGCGGTAGGCGAGGACGTCGCCCATGGTGTAGCGGCCGGAGTTGCGCAGCGGCTCGGCGACCAGGAGGAGGGCGACCAGCCAGGCGACCAGGAAGCCGATGGAGTACAGGAAGCCGTCGTAGCCGAAGATGGCGATCGCGCCCGCGATGCCGAGGAACGACGCGGCCGACATGTAGTCGCCGGAGACGGCGAGGCCGTTCTGGAAGGCGCTGAACTGGCGGCCGCCGGCGTAGAAGTCGGCGGCGTCCTTGGTCTGGCGGCCCGCCCAGATGGTGATGCCGAGGGTGGCGAGGACGAACAGCGCGAACAGGGTGATGATCAGCGGGCGGTGCTCGCTGGCCTCGTTCGCGGCGAGAAGGGTCTGCTGTGCGGGGCTCATGCGCCGCCCTCCATCCGGGACTTGATGGCCTCGGCCTTGGGGTCGAGCTTCGCGGCGGCGTGCCGCGAGTACCACCAGGCGATGAGGAACGTGGTGACGAACTGGGCGACGCCGAGGACGAAGGCGACGTTGATGTTGCCGAACAGCTTGGTGCCCATGAAGCCGCCCGCGTAGTTCGACAGCAGGACGTACAGCAGGTACCAGGCGATGAAGGCGACGGTCAGCGGGAAGGCGAAGGAGCGGTAGGAGCGGCGCAGTTCACCGAACTCCGCGCTCTCCTGCACCTCGCTGAACTCCTCGGGTGAGGGGAGTTTGTGTTGCTCTTTCGAGGGGGGCGGTGCGTCGGCGGCCACGGAGTCTCCTCGTAGTGACGGAAGCGGTTCTGTACGGGGACGGAGGCGAGTGTCCTCGCGCTCCCTGTTCAACGTCACGGCGGCGCGCGAGGAGCGGTTCAACCTCCGTGCGTTCTTTCCGAAGTCGTTTCGGCAAAACGTTGCTGGCCAGCGAGAGCGCGGGATAGCTTCACCCTGCACCACCCCGTCATGTACCTGCCCGAGCACCACCTGTGCCTCGGGCCGGTTTCGTTTTCCGGAGGATGTGGAGACCCCATGTCTCAACTGCGTTCCAGACGCCGGCTCGCCCTCGCCGTACCGGTCGTCCTGTCGCTGACGGCCTCGCTGGGCTTCCTGCCGGCCGCCGCGTCGGCGGCCCCGCACGCCGGGTCGGCCGTGCGGCCGGCCGCGCAGTCGGCGGACGCGCCGAAGCTGGCGTACGTCGTCAACACCAAGGTGGACCGCCACACGATCGCGTCGGTGAAGAAGGCGATCGGGAAGGCCGACGGCTCGGTCGTGGCCACGTACGAGCGCATCGGCGTGATCGTCGTCCACTCGTCGAACGCCGACTTCGCCACGTCCATACGCAAGGTGCGCGGGGTCCAGTCGGCGGGCGCGACCCGGACGGCACCGCTGACCGCCGCGGGGACGAAGGAGGAAGGGGCGGCGCAGTACCTGACGGCCGCCCAGGCCCAGCGGGCCGAGGCCGCCTCGGCGAAGACGCCCGAGAGCGAGCCCCTCGAAGCGGACCAGTGGGATCTGCGCGCGATCGGCGCCGACAAGGCCGCGCAGATCAACCCGGGCAGCCGCAAGGTGACCGTCGCCGTGATCGACACCGGCGTGGACGACACCCACCCCGACATCGCCCCGAACTTCTCGGCGTCGCAGTCCGCCAACTGCGCCGGCGGCAAGCCCGACACCAGCGAGGGCGCCTGGCGTCCGTACACCCCCGAGGACTACCACGGCACGCATGTCGCCGGTTCGATAGCCGCCGCCCGCAACGGAGTCGGCGTTGCGGGCGTCGCACCCGGTGTGAAGGTGTCCAGCATCAATGTGACCGACCGGGCGAACGGCCTCTTCTACCCGGAGAGCGTCGTGTGCGCGTTCGTGTTCGCCGCCGACCACGGCGTGGAGATCACGAACAACAGCTACTACGTCGACCCGTGGCTGTACAACTGCATGGAGGACCCGGACCAGCGGGCCGTCGTCGACGCGGTCAACAGGGCGCAGCTGTACGCGCAGAAGAAGGGCACCCTGAACGTCGCCGCGGCGGGCAACTCCAACCACGACCTGGACGCGGACGCGATCGTCGACGACTCCAGCCCGAACGACACCACGCCCGCCGAGCGCACCATCGACCCGCACGAGTGCCTCGACATCCCGACCCAGCTGCCGGGTGTCGTCACGGTCAGCGCGACGGGCGTCGACAACCTCAAGTCGTACTACTCGACCTACGGCAAGGGCGTCGTGGACGTCGCGGCGCCGGGCGGCGACGGGCGTTACCAGACGCCCGACACGCCCTCGAAGAACGGCCGCATCCTGTCCACGATGCCGAACGGCGGCTGGGGCTTCCTGCAGGGCACCTCGATGGCCTCGCCGCACGCCTCCGGGGTCGCCGCGCTGCTGAAGTCCAAGCACCCCTGGGCTTCTCCGGCCCAGCTCCAGGCGCTGCTGAAGGCGCAGGCCGACCGGACCGCCTGCCCCGCGTCCTACGACCAGGACGGCGACGGCACGCAGGACGCGGTGTGCGAGGGCGGCAAGCGCGTCAACGGCTTCTACGGGTACGGCATCGTCAACGCGCTGCGCGCGGTCAAGTGACCCGGCCGGCGCCTGTCGAGACCTTCCGCACCGTCAGCTCGTACCGTGAACGAACTGGAGACAGAATGACTGCGCCGCACGCGCGCTACCGTCGCGCCGTCGCGATCCCGGCCGGGATGGCCATGGCCACGGCCCTCGCGTTCCTGCCGAACACCACCGCCACGGCCGCCGAGGACGCCCCCGCGGCGGTCTCGGCCGACGCGACCCCGCTGAGTTACGTCGTCAACGTCAAGCCGGGGCAGGGCACTTCGGCCTCCGTGAAGAAGGCCGTCGGCAAGGCCGGCGGCACGATCGTGACGTCGTACGACCAGATCGGCGTCATCGTCGTCCACTCCTCGAACCCCGACTTCGCCAAGAGCATCCGCAAGGTGCGCGGGGTGCAGTCGGCGGGGGCCACCCGCACCGCGCCGCTGCCCTCGGCGGCGACGACCGACCTGGGCACGCCCAAGGCGCTGAGCGCGGCCGAGGTCGCCCGGGCCGAGGCGCCCGCCGGGCAGGACCCGCTGGAGCCGCAGCAGTGGGACCTGCCCGCCATCAAGGCGGACAAGGCGCACGAGAAGTCGCTGGGCAGCAAGAAGGTCACGGTCGCCGTGATCGACACCGGCGTGGACGACACCCACCCCGACATCGCGCCCAACTTCGACCGTGCCGCCTCGGTCAACTGTGTCTCGGGCAAGCCGGACACGGCCGACGGGGCGTGGCGGCCCGGTGCCGCGGAGAGCCCGCACGGGACGCACGTGGCGGGTGAGATCGCCGCCGCCAAGAACGGCGTCGGCATGACCGGTGTCGCGCCCGGCGTGAAGGTCTCCGGCATCAAGGTGTCCAACCCGGACGGCTTCTTCTACACGGAGGCCGTGGTGTGCGGCTTCGTGTGGGCGGCCGAGCACGGCGTCGATGTGACGAACAACAGCTATTACACCGACCCGTGGTACTTCAACTGCAAGGACGACCCGGACCAGAAGGCGCTCGTGGAGGCCGTCACGCGGGCCTCGCGGTACGCGGAGAAGAAGGGCGCGGTCAACGTCGCGGCGGCCGGCAACGAGAATTACGACCTCGCGTCCGACGAGATCACCGACCCGTCGTCCCCGAACGACACCACGCCCGGCGACCGGGTCGTCGACCCGTCGAAGTGCCTCGACATACCGACCCAGCTCCCGGGTGTGGTCACGGTCGCGGCGACGGGCGCGAAGGGCATCAAGTCGTCCTTCTCCAACTACGGTCTGGGCGTCGCCGACATTGCCGCGCCGGGCGGCGACTCGACGTCCTACCAGAAGCCGGAGCCGCCGGCCACGAGCGGGCTGATCCTCGGCACGCTCCCGGGCGGCAAGTGGGGTTACATGGCCGGTACGTCGATGGCGTCCCCGCACGTCGCGGGCGTCGCCGCGCTCATCAAGTCGACGCACCCGTACGCGCCCCCGGCGCTGGTGAAGGCGCTGCTCTACGCGGAGGCCGACGCCAAGGCCTGCACGGACCCGTACGACATCGACGCCGACGGCAAGGTCGACGCGGTGTGCGAGGGCACGAAGAACCGCAACGGCTTCTACGGCTGGGGCATCGCGGACGCGCTGGACGCGGTGACCAAGTAGAGCCCGTGTGAAGGCGGTCCGGGCCGGGCGGGGACACCCGCCCGGCCCGCTGCGTTCGTCCGGGCTTGCCCGTTCGTGTGAAGGTTGGTGAAGATCTCGGGGTGAGCTTGACAAGACCCACGCCCGGGGCGGCCGACGCGCAAGGGCCCGTGCGGCGCACCGGTGCGGGCCGGTCCGTCGCCCTGCTGGTGCTGCTGGCCCTGGCCGCGCTGATCCCGCTGCTCGGCCCGTCCACCGCGCTGCACGGCACCGGAGAGGCCGCCGCGCCCGGCGCCGGAGGCATAGCCCTGCTGCGCACCGTGCTGTTCGCGGCGCTGTGCATACCCTCGGCGAGCTGTTCGTGAACCGGCTGGCGCGCTCCGTGCCGGGCGGTGAGCAGACCGCCGGTCCACCGGTTGTGCCCCGCAGTTGGTCGCCCTTCGCGGCCGGCGCCGGTTTCGTCGCCGCCCTCGGACTCGCCTCGGTCGTGGCCACGGGCAATCTCGTCCCGGACGGTCTGGCGGATATCGACATCGGCGGGCTGTACGCGTCCCGGGACGGCAAGCTCGCGCTGCTGGAGGTCAACGCGTTCCTCGTGGCGGGGCTGTGTGCGGTGTCGCGCCGGCCTGCCACGCAGCTCTCGCCGCTGGCCGTCGTGGTCGTCGCGGAGGCGCTGCGCGCCCACCCCGCGACCGAGCACACCCCGCTGACCGGCTCGGGACTGACGCTCGTCCACCTGGCCTGTGCGTCGCTGTGGGTGGGCGGCCTGCTGCACGCGCTGCGGACCCTGCGGCTGTGGCACGGCCGGTACGGCACGGAGACGGGCGCCGCCCTGCTGGGCCGCTACGCGCGCGTGGCGGCCGTTCTGCTGGCCGCCATCACCGCGACGGGCGTGTGGAGTTCGCTGCGCCGGATGCCGCCGGGGACGGTCCTGGAGCAGCTGACGGCGACGGCGTACGGGCGTGCCCTGCTCGCCAAGGTGCTCCTCGTGGCCGTGGTCGCCGCCCTCGCCGTGTGGGCACGGCGCCGGTTGCGCCGGGCGGCCGACCCGCTGACCGCGGTCACGCCGGCGCGGGCGGAGGTCGTCGCGCTGGGCCTGGCGGTCGCGGTGTCCGGACTGCTGACCGCCCTTCCGGTACCCATCCGCTGGTGAGCTTCAGACGGCGCGCATCTCGCCGTACGTCGCGGCCGGTGCCCTGCGGGCGTTGAGGGCGCCCAGCGTGCCGCTGACGAGCAGGGCCTGCGCGGCGATGTACGTGAGCATGATCCAGAAGTCCGGCCGGGGCGGCTGCGGCCAGTCGGCGACACCGGTCGCGATCAGCGTGTCGGAGAGCAGGAAGAGCGCGCCGCCGAGTCCGGCGAAGAGGCCGAGCCGGATCCCGGCCCCGTACGCCATGGCCGTGAGCAGGAGGCTGTACGCGGCGACGGGCACCCGCAGATCCGCCGGCAGGTCCGGCCACAGCAGGGCCACGGTCGTGACGAGGGCGGTGGCGTAGCCCAGGGCGAGCAGGCCCGCACGCGCGCGTGGGACCGCGTACCGGCTGCCGTACGTCGTGAACAGGACCAGGTAGCAGAGGTGTCCCGCGGCGAAGGAGGCCATGCCGGCGAGGAAGGCCGGCTCGGCGTCGGACAGCAGCAGGACGTCCCCGCCCCAGCCGAACAGCAGGGCGGCCAGGAGCGGCCGGGGCGCTCCGCGCAGGGCGGCCCAGAAGGCGAGGAGCGGCATCAGCAGGGGCTTGGCGACGGCATGCCCGGGGCGAAGCCGACCGCGAGGCAGACGAGGTCGACGGCGACGGCGAGACCGAGGGCGGCGAGGAGCAGACGGGCGGAACTCACGCCGAGGTGCTCTCGCCGACCGGCGTGTTCTTGGCGGCGGACACGTCACCGTCCGCTGGGAGGCTCGCCGAAGCCACAGTCGGCACGTCACCGGCCGCTGGAGGATTCGCCGAGGCCACGTCCGGCGTCGCCGTCGAAGCCGGTGCGGGCCCCCACCCCGGTCCCCGGAACACCCGTCCCGCGCGCTCGCGCCAGTCTCGGGCCGCCTTCAGGTCCCTCGCGATGGACACGTACTCGTGCGTCGCCACCTTCAGCAGGTTGTACGTGCCGATGTTCTTGGTCAGTCCGTACACGGGCCGCACGGTCTCGGCGACGAAGGAGCCGAACAGCCGGTCCCACACGATGAGGATGCCGCCGAAGTTGCGGTCGAGATAGCCGCCCTGGGAGGCGTGGTGGACCCGGTGGTGCGACGGGGTGTTGAAGACGAACTCGAACCACCGCGGCATCTTGTCGATCCGCTCGGTGTGGATCCAGAACTGGTAGACGAGGTTCGCGGAGGAGCAGAACGCGAGCGCGGCCGGGTGCACGCCGACGGCGATGAGGGGAGGTAGAACGGCCACACCGTCAGGGACGTCCAGGGCTGGCGCAACGCGGTGGTGAAGTTGAACTTCCGGCTGGAGTGGTGGACGACGTGGCAGGCCCACAGGATGCGGATGACGTGGTGGCCGCGGTGGGACCAGTAGTAGAAGAAGTCCTGCGCGAGCAGCATCAGCGGGACGGTCCACCACAGAACGGGCACGCGCAGGGGCGTCAGTTCGTAGAGGGCCGTGTAGACGGCGACGATCGGGATCTTCCAGAGGAAGTCGAAGACGAGGCTCCCGAGCCCCATGCCGACACTCGTCGCGGCGTCCTTCGCCTCGTAGCCCTCCGCGTCCTCGTCGGGATGGAGCCGGTAGCTCACCATCTCGACCACGGTGAGCAGCACGAACGCGGGTATGGACCACAGCACGACATCGGGCAGGTTCGGCATGCCTGCACCGTAGGTCCGCCGTCCCGCCTCGACCAGACGTTGTTACCCACAAGTATTACCGACGGTACGCGCTTGCTTATTGGCGATCTCCACCAATCCCGGTACGGCGGCTTCCTCTCACTCGGCTTCACCGAGGACCGCCGCCGGCTGATTCACCTGAGCATCGATCAGACGTACGCCTCGCGAACGGACAGACCGGACAAGGCGCCTGAGGGGCGTCGGGAGGGGCGGATGAGCGCACCTGTCGGACGGTGGTGTCAGTCGTGGCCCGTATCCTCAGGGACCATGCTCGAAGACCTGACGACCGCAGTGCCCTCTCCCCCGTCGTGGCCGACCGCGTATCCCAAGGGATACGCGGTCGTTGACGTGGAGACCACGGGCCTGGCCCGGGACGACCGCATCATCTCCGCGGCCGTCTACCGGCTGGACGCGCGCGGCGAGGTCGAGGACCACTGGTACACGACGGTCAACCCGGAGCGGGACCCCGGCCCGGTGTGGATCCACGGACTGACGAGCGAGGCACTCGAGGGCGCGCCCCTCTTCCAGGACATCGCCGAGGAGTTCACGACGCGGCTGGAGGGGCGCGTGCTCGTCGCGCACAACGCCGTCTTCGACTGGCAGATGATCGCCCGCGAGTACGCCCGCGCGGAGCGCGAGGCTCCGGTGCGGCAGCGGCTGTGCACCATCGCACTCTCCAAGGAGCTCGGACTGCCGCTGCCCAACCACAAGCTGGAGTCCCTCGCCGCGCACTTCGGCGTCGTCCAGCGGCGGGCGCACCACGCGCTGGACGACGCGCGGGTGCTGGCGGAGGCGTTCCGGCCCAGCCTCAGGGCCGCCGCGGCCGGCGGCGTGCGGCTGCCGCTGCTCGAGTGCCGACCCCTGACCGAGTGGTCGGACCGCCCTGCCACGCCCCGCATCGGGCAGCAGGGGGGCGGCCGGGGGTACGGCGGCTACCGCCCAGCAGTTGGCGCCCCTCCCGGAAGCGCCCCGCCTGCCCCTACCCCAACCCGGGGCGGTACGAGGCGGGCAGGCGGCTCAAGCAGGGCATGCGGGTCGCCTTCTCCGGCGACACATCGGTCGAACGCGAACTGCTGGAGGACCGCGCGACCGAGGCCGGGCTGCATGTGGCCACCAGCCTGTCCCGGCTGACCAGCCTGCTCGTGACCAACGACCCGGACTCGGGCACGTCCAAGGTGGTCAAGGCCCGGCAGTTCGGTACGCCGATCGTGGACGAGGCGGCGTTCGGGCAACTCCTCGCGGATGTGGAGCCGGCGTCGCAGGGGTGACCACGAGCGGGCGGGCGCCGCGGGGGTGACCGTACGGACGGGTGATTGGCGGGCGACTCGCCCGGTGACCGCTCGCCCGGGCCGGGGTGACGGCTCACCCTGTGGCGCATGGCGACTTGTGAGGTATGCGGCAATCAGTACGGAATGACCTTCGAGGTGCATGCGCAGGGAGCAGTGCACGTCTTCGACTGCTTCGCCTGCGCGATCCACCGCATGGCCCCCATCTGCGAGCACTGCCGGGTGCAGATCATCGGCCAGGGCGTCGAGGTCGAGGGCAGTGGTACTGCGGTGCGCACTGTGCCCGCGCGGAGGGAAAGGTGGGCATCGTCGACAAGGTGTGACCCCGTACCCGCCTGAATGCACCCCACGACCGAGTTGTACGGTCGTGGGGTGTACCGCTTCCTGATGTCCCGGCAGTGGGTGATCCTCACGCTGATCGCCCTGCTTCTCATCCCCACGATGATCAGGCTGGGCATCTGGCAGATGCATCGCTACGAGGAGCGCACCGCCCGGAACCAGCTGGTCACCGACGCGCTGGCCGCGAAGCCGGTGCCCGTGGAGACGCTGACCGAGCCGGGGCACACCGTCACCAGCGCCGAGCGCTACCGCACGGTGACCGCGAAGGGCCGCTTCGACACCGAGGACGAGGTCGTCGTCCGCCGCCGCACCAACGCCGACGACGAGGTCGGCTACCACGTCCTGACGCCGTTCGTCCTCGACGACGGCAAGGTCCTGCTGGTCAACCGGGGCTGGATCCCCTCGGACGGCCCGAGCCAGACCGCGTTCCCCAAGGTTCCCGCCCCGCCGAGCGGCGAGGTCACCGTCACGGGCCGGCTGATGCCCGACGAGACGACCGCGGCGAGCGGCATCAAGAACCTCCAGGGGCTGCCGGACCGGCAGATCATGCTGATCAACAGCGGGCAGGAGGCACGCCGCCTGGACGCCCAGGTGCTCGGCGGTTACATCGCGCAGACCGCGCCCGAGCCCAAGGGCGACACCCCCGAACTGCTCGGCAACCCCGGCAAGGAGGACGCGGCGCTGAACTACGCGTACGCCGTCCAGTGGTGGCTGTTCTCCGCCGCGGTCCCGGTCGGCTGGGTGATCCTGGCCCGCCGCGAGGCCCGGGAACGGGCACAGGCAGCGGCCGCTGCCACCGACTCCGAGGAGACGGAACCGGCGACGGTGTAGCCGACCGGCCCGTACCCGGCCGCCCCACGGCACACCGCCACCGGCACGCTTCCCGCCGGATCCGCAGCACCCTCGCGGCCGGAACGCTTCCCGCCGGATTTGCGGCACCCCCGGCCGGGACGCTCCGCGCCGGACCCGCAGCGCCCCGCCGCGACACTTCCGCCCGATCGCCAGCCCCCCGGGCCGGGACGCCTCCGGTCTCATCCGCAGGGACACTTACCGCCCCCATCCGCGACGCCCCCAGCCCGGCACGCAGCACCACCGCCGGGACGCATCGCACCCGATCCGCAGCACCACCGCCGGGACGCACCCCACCCGATCCGCAGCACCCCCGGCCGGGACGCTCCGCGCCGGATTCGCAGCGCCCCCGCCGCGACACTTCCCCGACCCCATCCGACGCCCCCGGCCCGGCACGCATCCGGTCGCAGCCGCGTCCCGGTCGGCACAGGCCTCTGTCAGCAGCACCTCCCCTGCCTGCACTCCTCCCGGTGCAGGCGGTTCAGTACCTGCGTCAGTTCCCGGACGTACCAGCGCACGGCCCGGGCCCAGCGCACCGCCCTCACGAGCGTGCTCCCACCAGCGGCTCGGCCGGCTCGCCGGGTACGTCGATGCGGGACTCGACGTACGGCGCCTCGGTCGTCGGCAGCGGGCCCGGGCCCTGATGGCCCGGACGCACACCACCGCGGCGTTGACGAGCACCACCGCGACCAGCAGCAGGAACAGCGCGATCAGCACACCGTCGACCGTGGAGTTGGTCACCACGGTGCGCATGTCGTCGAGGCTCTTGGCCGGCGGCAGGATCTGCCCGGCGTCGATGGCATCGGCGTACCGCGCCCGCTGGGCGAAGAAGCCGATCTTCGGGTCGTCCGAGAAGATCTTCTGCCAGCCCGCCGTGAAGGTGATCGCGACGACCCAGCCGAGCGGGACGCCGGTGACCCAGGCCCAGCGCAGCCGGCCGGACTTGATCAGGACGGTGGTGCACACGGCCAGGGCGATCGCGGCGAGGAGCTGGTTGGCGATGCCGAAGAGCGGGAAGAGCTGGTTGATCCCGCCGAGCGGATCCGTGGCGCCGGTGTAGAGGAAGTAGCCCCAGGCCAGCACGACGAGGGCGCTGCACAGCCAGATGCCCGGCTTCCAGTTGACCCGGCCGATCGGCTTCCAGACGTTGCCGAGCATGTCCTGGAGCATGAAACGGCCGACCCGGGTGCCCGCGTCCACCGTCGTCAGGATGAACAGCGCCTCGAACATGATCGCGAAGTGGTACCAGAAGGCCTTCATCGCGGCGCCGCCGAAGACCCCGGAGAAGATCTCCGACATGCCGACCGCCAGGGTCGGCGCCCCGCCGGAGCGAGCGATCAGCGTCTGTTCCTCCACGGCCTTGGCGGCCTGGGTGAGCTGGTCGGGAGTGATGGTGAAGCCGAGGCCGGCGACGGCGTGGGAGGCGGACTCGGCCGTCGTGCCGAGGAGGGCCGCCGGGGCGTTCATGGCGTAGTAGAGGCCCGGCTCCAGGGTCGCCGCGGCGATCAGCGCCATGATCGCCACGAACGACTCCATCAGCATGGCGCCGTAACCGATCATCCGGACCTGGGATTCCTTCTGGATGAGCTTCGGAGTGGTCCCGGAGGAGACCAGCGCGTGGAAGCCGGACAGCGCGCCGCAGGCGATCGTGATGAAGAGGAACGGGAAGAGCGCGCCCGCGAAGACGGGCCCGGCGCCCGAGGAGGCGAAGTCGCTCACGGCGTCCGTACGCAGCACCGGCGCGGCGACGACCACGCCGACCGCGAGCAGGGCGATGGTGCCGATCTTCATGAAGGTGGAGAGGTAGTCGCGCGGCGCGAGCAGCATCCACACCGGCAGGACGGAGGCCACGAAGCCGTAGCCGACGAGGCAGACGACGAGGGTGGTGGGGCTGAGGGTGAAGGCGGAGGCCAGTGAGGACTCCTGGACCCAGCTGCCGCCGACGATCGCGAGCAGCAGCAGGACCACTCCGATCAGGCTGGTCTCGACGACCCGCCCGGGCCGGATGACGTGCAGCCAGAAGCCCATGAACAGGGCGATGGGGATGGTCATCGCGACGGAGAAGGTGCCCCAGGGGCTGTGGGCGAGGGCGTTGACGACGACCAGCGCGAGCACACCCAGCAGGATGATCATGATGGCGAACACGGCGATCAGAGCGGCGGCCCCGCCGGCCCGTCCGATCTCGTCCCGGGCCATCTGCCCGAGCGACGTGCCGTCCCTGCGCATCGACAGGAACAGCACGACCATGTCCTGCACCGCACCCGCGAAGATCACCCCCGCCACGATCCACAGCGTCCCGGGCAGGTATCCCATCTGGGCCGCGAGAACCGGCCCGACGAGTGGTCCCGCGCCGGCGATGGCGGCGAAGTGGTGGCCGAGCAGCACCCGGCGGTCGGTGGGGTGGAAGTCGACGCCGTCCTCGAGGCGCTCGGCGGGAGTGGCCCGGCGGTCGTCCGGCTGCAGGACGCGGCGGGAGATGAACCGGGAGTAGAAGCGGTAGGCGATGGCGTACGAGCCGAGTGCTGCGACCACCAGCCAGACCGCGGAGATCCGCTCGCCACGGGCCAGGGCGAGCACCCCCCAGGCGACCGCGCCGAGCAGGGAGACGGCGGTCCACGTCAGAATCATTCTCGTTCGGGACTTTTCCGGCGCCTTCGGGCCGGATTCGGGCAGGGCTGATGCGGGCATGGCGGCTCCTCGCCTCAACAGGTGTGCGAAAAAAAGGGGGTTCGATCACGCACGGGGAGTGCGGATCAGCGATGTCGGTCCGTCAGCGCGTACGCCGCGAGCAGGCACAGGCCGCAGCCCGGTACCCACGCGAGTTGGTACCAGTAGAAGAACGGCGTCCCCGCGAGCCGCGGATCGGCACCGGCGTACAGCGGGACCCACAGCAACCCGGCCGCGGGTGCGAGCAGCAGCAGGGCGACGGCGACGCGCCGTAGCCGGGGGTGTCCGGTGCGTGCCATGACCTGCGCTCCTCTCCCGCTCGCTGTCGGTCTGTGCAAGAGTTGCGCTCCCGCCGGAAGTGGTTGACACGGCGTTCCAGGAAAATTTCCCGCCGGTTCCCTGTCCTCCGGACGGGCCGTCCGCGCAACTCTCGCGCGAGGGCACAGGCACACCAAGGACGGTGACCCATGGCTGACGGAGCCATGACCGCGACGTTCCTCGCCGTGATCGGCGGGGCGTCGCTGCTCGCGGTCACCGCGCGGCGGCTGCGCCCGGTCGACCGGCTGCCCTCGCTGGAGGGCTGGGCGCTGGCCGACCGCGGCCTCGGCCCGGGCTGGACCTGGTTGCTGCTCGGCGGCACGATCTTCACCGCGTACACCTTCACCGCCGTACCGGGGCTGGCGTACGGCAACGGCGCGCCCGCCTTCTTCGCGGTGCCGTACACGGTGATCGTCTGCCCGCTCGCCTTCGTGCTGCTGAGCCGGCTGTGGAGCGTGGCCCGGCGGCACGGTTATGTCACCGCCGCCGACTTCGTGCGGGGCCGCTACGGGTCACCGCCGCTGGCTCTGGTGGTCGCACTGACCGGGATCCTGGCGACCATGCCGTACCTGGCGCTGCAACTGCTGGGCATCCGGGCGGTGCTGACGGCCGGGGGCGTGTATCCGCGGGGCGCCGCCGGTGACCTGGTGCTGGTCGCGCTGTTCGCCGGGCTCGCGGTGGCGACGTACCGGCACGGGCTGCGGGCGCCGGCGGTCATCTCGGCGCTGAAGGCGGTGGCGGTGTTCGTCTCGCTGACCGCGGTGACCTGGCTGGTGCTGGAACGGTTCGGCGGCCCCGGACCGGTCTTCGACGGCGCGGCACGGCGGCTGGGCGGCCCGGCGCTGCTCCTCTCCCCGAGCAGCAGCCGGCCTATGCCACCCTCGCCCTCGGCTCGGCCCTCGCCCTGCTGATGTACCCGCACGTGCTCACCGCCGGTTTCGCCGCCGACGGGCCGCGCACCCTGCGCAGGGTCTCGGTGGCGCTGCCCGCCTGGACCGGGCTGCTGGCGCTGTTCGGGTTCCTCGGCATCGCCGCCCTCGCGGCGGGGGTGCGGGCACCGCGCGGTGGTGCCGAGGCGGCGGTGCCGATGCTGGTCGACCGGCTGATGCCGGCGCCGCTGGCCGGACTGGTGTTCGCCGCGATCGCCGTGGGGGCGCTCGTCCCGGCCGCCGTGATGTCGATCGCGGCGGCCACGAGTTTCGTCCGCAACGTGTACGTGGAGTACGTCCATCCGACGGCCACGCCCAAGCGGCAGGTTCGCATCGCCAAGGCGGTGTCGCTCACCGCGAAGGTGGGGGCCGTGGCGTTCGTGTTCGGGCTGCGCGACCAGGACGCCGTCAATCTCCAGCTGCTCGGCGGCGTGTGGATCCTGCAGATCTTCCCGGCCATCGCGGTCGGGCTGTTCACCGGTCGGCTGCACCCGCGGGCGCTGCTCGCCGGGTGGGCCGTGGGCATGGCGTCGGGCACGTACCTGGTGGTGCGCGGGGGTTCTCCTCGATCGTGCCGCTCGGCACCGGCGCCGGGCCGCTGGAGATCTACGCCGGGCTCGCCGCCCTGCTGCTCAACATGACCGTCGCGGTGGCCGGCACCGCGGCGCTGACACGCCTCGGGGTCCCGCGCGGCACCGACACGACCGACCTGCCGTCCCGCCTGACCGTCCGGCGACGCCCGGAGACGGGAGCCAACAACCCGTGAGACGCAGACAGAACCCCACCCTGCCGCCGGTACCGGTACCGGCGGCAGCACCGGCCGAGCCGCTGGCCGTCCCGGCCGGCGACCCCGCCGACCTGGAGCGGGAGGCCGGTGTCGCCCACCTCTTCGAGCTGCACTACTCCTCGATGCTGCGCCTCGCCGTACTGCTCGGCGCGGACGATCCGGAGAACGTGGTGGCCGAGGCGTACTACCAGATCTACCGCAAGTGGCGGCGGCTGCGGGACGTGGCCGCGGCGGAGGCGTATCTGCGCTCCACCGTCTGCAATCTGACCCGGATGCGGATACGCCATCTCCAGGTCGCGCGCAGACACACGGAGCATCCGTCCGAGGAACTGGCCGTCTCCGCCGAGAACGCGGCGCTGCTCCGCGACGACCAGCGTGTGCTGATCGACGCGCTCCAGCAACTGCCGGCCCGGCAGCGTGAGGCACTGGTCCTGCGGCACTGGCTCGGGCTCAAGGAGAGCGAGATAGCCGCCGTCATGGGCATATCGGGCGGCTCCGTCAAGACGCACACGGCACGCGGCATCGCCGCCCTGACCCAGGTGATGGAGGCCCGGCGATGACGCATCGAGATGCGACTCCGTCGCGTGGCACCGGTCCGGACCGGACCGGCCACGGCCGTACCGAGCAGGAGCTGCGCGAGGCGCTGCGGGCGATGGCCGGCGGGGTGCTCCCCGACCCCGACGCGTACCGCACGGCACGCGGCGAGTGGCTGCGGCGCGAACGCCGGCGGCGGCTCGTGCTCGCCGTGCTGATCACCGTCGTCTTCACGCTGGCCACCCTGCTCGGCCTGTGGGTCCTCAACCAGGCCCCGTCCGATCCGGGTGTGATCTTCTCGGGCGCCGCGGCACCGGTCGCCGAGGGCACGTCACTCCCCGGCCCCTCCCCTGATTGCCGCGCCGACTTGCCGGGAACCCGCACTCCGTGCACCCCAGCATCGAGGACTACGCGCTCATCGGCGACGAACAGACCGCGGCCCTGGTCGGCATGGACGGGTCTGTCGACTGGTTGTGTCTCCCCCGTTTCGACTCGGCCGCCTGCTTCGCCAGGCTGCTCGGTGACGAGGACAACGGCTACTGGCGCATCGCCCCCGTGGGGGCGGACCGCTGCACCCGGCGCGCCTACCGCCGCGACACCCTCGTCCTGGACACCGAGTGGGAGACCGGGCAGGGGACGGTCCGGGTCACCGACCTGATGCCCCAACGCGACCAGGCTCCCGACCTGGTCCGCGTCGTCGAGGGCCTGGACGGCGAGGTGACACTGCACAGCGTCCTCAAGCTGCGCTTCGACTACGGCTCGGTCGTCCCCTGGGTACGCCGGTCCGACGGCCACCGCGTCGCCGTCGCCGGCCCGGACTCGACCTGGCTGCGCAGCGAGCCGGAGGTGACCAGCTGGGGCGAGGACTTCGGCACCCACGCGGAGTTCACGGTCAAGCGGGGGGAAAAGGTCGCCTTCGTCCTGACCTGGCACCCCTCACACGAGCCACGCCCACCGCTCGTCGACCCCTACGAGGCGCTGCGCCACAGCGTCGAGGACTGGCAGGCCTGGGCGTCGCGCTGCCGCTACGACGGACCGTACCGGGACGCGGTCGTCCGCTCCCTGATCACCCTCAAGGCGCTCACCTACGCCCCGACCGGTGGCATCGTCGCCGCCGCCACCACCTCCCTGCCCGAGGAGCCGGGCGGGGTGCGCAACTGGGACTACCGCTACTGCTGGCTGCGCGACTCCACCCTCACCCTCGGCGCGCTGCTGGCGGCGGGCTACCAGGAGGAGGCCGAGGCCTGGCGGAACTGGCTGCTGCGCGCGGTCGCGGGTGACCCGGCTGACCTCCAGATCATGTACGGCCTGGCGGGCGAGCGACGGCTGCCCGAGTTCGAGCTGCCGTGGCTGTCCGGCTTCGCCGGGTCGACGCCCGTGCGCATCGGCAACGACGCCGTGAACCAGCTCCAGCTGGACGTCTACGGCGAGGTCATGGACTCCCTGTCGCTGGCGCGCGAGTCGGGCCTGTCGCCCCAGCCGGACGTGTGGGCGCTCCAGACGGCCCTGATGGACTTCCTGCGCGACCATTGGCGGCAGCCGGACGAGGGGCTGTGGGAGGTGCGCGGCGGCCGGCGCCAGTTCGTGCACTCGAAGGTGATGGTGTGGGTGGCCGCCGACCGTGCCGTGCGCACCTTGGAGCGCCATCCGGAGCTGGACGGCGACCTGGACGGCTGGCGCGCGCTGCGGGAGGAGGTGCACCGGGAGGTGTGCGAGAAGGGCTACGACCCCGGACGCAACACCTTCACGCAGTCCTACGGCTCCCGCGAACTGGACGCCGCGCTGCTGCTGATCCCGCGCGTCGGTTTCCTGCCTCCCGACGACCCCCGGGTGATCGGCACGATCGACGCGGTCCGCGAGGAGCTGGAGCACGGCGGCTTCCTGCACCGCTACAGCACCACCGACTCGGACGTCAGGGACGTCGACGGGCTGCCCGGCAGCGAGGGCACGTTCCTGGTGTGCTCGTTCTGGCTCGCGGACGCCCTGCACATGACGGGCCGTACGAAGGAGGCTCGCGAGCTGTTCGAGCGGCTGGCGGGGCTCGCCAACGACGTCGGTCTGCTGTCGGAGGAGTTCGACCCGGTGACCGGCCGCCAGCTCGGCAACTTCCCGCAGGCGTTCAGCCACATCGGCCTCGTGAACACCGCCCTCGCCCTGTTCGGGGAGGACGGGGCAGGATAGGAACCATGGATCTTGGACTGAAGGACCGGGTGTACGTCGTCACCGGGGCCACGCGCGGCCTCGGCCACGCCACCGCGCGTGAGCTCGTCGCGGACGGGGCGAAGGTCGTCGTGTCGGGGCGGGACGAGAAGGGTGTCGCCGAGGCGGCGGCCGCACTGGGGCCGAACGCGGTCGGTGTGGCCGTCGACAACGCCGACCCCGAGGCGGCGGCCCGGCTGATCGAGACGGCACGGAAGCACTTCGGCCGTTTCAACGGTGTCCTCGTCAGCGTGGGCGGGCCGCCCGCCGGGTTCGTCGCGGACAACACGGACGAGCAGTGGCAGGCCGCGTTCGAGTCGGTCTTCCTCGGTGCGGTGCGGCTGGCTCGCGCCGCGGCGGCCGAGTTGGAGGCCGGGGGTGTCATCGGGTTCGTGCTGTCGGGGTCGGTGTACGAGCCGATTCCCGGGCTGACCATTTCGAACGGGCTGCGGCCGGGGCTCGCGGGGTTCGCCAAGTCGTTGTCCGACGAACTGGGGCCGCGGGGGATTCGGGTGGTCGGGGTGCTGCCCGGGCGGATCGACACGGATCGCGTGCGCGAGCTGGACGCGTTGTCGGCGGATCCCGAGGCGACCAGGGCGGCGTCGGAGTCGCGGATTCCGTTGCGGCGGTACGGGGCGCCCGAAGAGTTCGGGCGGGTGGCGGCGTTCCTGTTGTCGCCGGCTGCGTCTTATCTGACCGGGGTCATGTTGCCCGTCGACGGTGGAGCTCGGCACGGGCTCTGAGCGGGGCCGGCTGACGGTGGTCGCGGGCTGGTCGCGCCCACGCGGCGGAGCCGCACATCGACACAACCCCGCGCCCCTTTGTGCGTGTCCCGCAGGGGCGTCGTCAACTCACCCTCTCCGCACCGTGCTTGACGCCCTGCAGCCGCACCTCCGCGGGGAGGGACTCCAGGCCCGCCGATGTCCTGGCATGGGCCAACGCGCCGGTCGTGAAGTCGGTCAAGGCCGTTCCCGGGTCCACATGCGGCTCCAGTGCGAGTCGTACGCGGGCCTCGGGGGCGGTGCGGCGGCCCGTCAGGTGGGCCCGGGCGCGGTCCACACCGTCCACCTGGCCCGCCTCCTGGGTGAGGACGTTCTCCAGGGCGCGGCCGCGGAGCACGGCGCCCTCGCCGTCGCCGGTGTCGACGAGGACCTCGGCGAGGCGGCGTCGGCGGAGGACCGCGACCAGCCACCACAGCACCAGCAGCAGGAGGACCGCCAGGACGGCGATGACGACCGGCCACCACCAGCCGTCGTCCCGCCAGCGGGTGCGTTCGGCTTCGCTCAGCAGCACGTCGTGCTCGCTGTCGTGGATCCACCACGAGGGCACGGGAGCGCCGAGGCCGACGGCCAGTACGGAGCCGCCCAGCACCAGCAGGACGAGGCCGACGAGCCCCAGGAACACGCGGTTGACGACCCTGAGCATGGCTGTCTCACCCCTTCCGGCCGGGCCGCCGGACGCGCACCGACAGCGACGGCGGCCGGGAGAGTCCCAGTCCGCTGACCGCGTCGGTGAGCACGGCTTCCAGGTCGGTTCGTACGTCGTCCAGTTCGCGGAAGTGGGACACGGCGCGGACGTCCGCCCGGGTCCGGCGCACCTTGACCCGTACCGTCTGGACGCCGGCCACCTCCATGGCCCGGTCGCGCAGTGCGGTCGCGGCGGCGTCGCGGTGCAGTCCGGCGCGTACGTCGGCGTGGGTGCGCCGCATCGGGAGCACGGCCCGCAGGCCGGGTGTGGCGGCCAGGATCAGCAGCCAGAGGCCGAGGACGGCGGCGACCCCGGCGCCGACGAGCACCCAGGTGTCGTCGAGGGGCCGTTCGGCGAGCTGCCGGGCCAGTTCCCGGCGCCAGTACATGCCGGGCCGGCCGGCGCGCACGGGGACGATGTCGTAGAGGAACATCCCCACGAGGCCGAGGAGCAGCAGGGCGACGATGCCGGCGAGGATGCGGCGTGCCGACCAGAAGCGGCCGGCGCGGCCGCCCTCGCCGTCGAGGACGGGGGGCGGTCCGTGGTCGGCCTCGGACCGGTCCGGTCGGGTGCCGGCCTGCGACTTGTCGAGGACCGGCAGGCGCTGCGTGGTGCCGTCGGAGGGTTCCGTGCCCTGGGGTTCGCTCATCGCGTCCTCCCCTGTACCGCGCCGGGCGCCGCGACCAGGTGCAGCCGCTCCACCTGGACGACGACCTCCGGCACCTGCATTCCCACCAGGTCGCCCACGCGCTCGACCACTTGGCGACGCACCTGGCGGCAGCGGGCGCCGACGTCGCAGGGATAGTCGAGTTCGACGTGGACCCGGATGTGGGCGGTTTCGTGGTGGACGACGACGCCGGCGGACGGCCGGCCGGCGTCGGGCGGCAGCGTCCCGACGGCCTCGCGGGCCGCCTGCGAGGCGACCTTGGCGACCACCCGGTCGGCGATCCGGGTCGCGCCGCGCTCGCCCGGCGGGACGACCGTCAGGGGTCTGCCGAGCTCACCGGCCCCCGCGCTCACGGGCGTCACCGCCGCCGTTCGTCACGGGAGCGGAAGAAGTCGCCGAAGTCCATGTCCCCCTCCAGGAACCGGCCGACGACGAAGCCGACGGCGCCCAGCGCCGCCACCAGCAGGAAGGCGCCGAATCCGCCGAAGTACCCGGCGAAGGCAAGCGCCATGCCGGCGATCATGCCGGCCACGCCCATGCTCATGCGCTCCTCAGCTCCTCAGCAGCTGTGTGGTCCGATGGCCCGTGCCTCACTGGATCCGACGCTCCGGTTCCTCTTCCTCTTCGTCCGGCAGCTTCACGTCGCTCACCGCGATGTTGACCTCGACGACCTCGAGGCCGGTCATCCGCTCGACGGCGGTGATGACGTTCTCCCGCACGTCCCGGGCGACGTCGGCGATCGACACGCCGTAGTCGACGACGATCTCCAGGTCGAGGGCGGCCTGCACCTCGCCGACCTCGGCCTTCACACCGCGGGTCACACCCGACTTCTGTCCGCCTGGGACGCGGTCGCGCACAGCTCCGAAGGTGCGGGAGAGGCCGCTGCCCATGGCGTGCACGCCGTCGACGTCGCGTGCGGCGAGGCCGGCGATCTTCTCCACGACGCCGTCCGCGATGGTCGTCCGCCCCCGGGAACCCGGGTCTCCACCGCCGCGCTTGGCCAGCGGACTCCTGCGCGCCGCCGACGTCTCGCTCTCCCCACCCCTGTTCTCGGTCATGTCAGTCATCGCGGTACGTCCTTTTCGGTTGTCGTCCTTCGACCACCGTAAGCACGGTTACGGGGTTACGCGCCTTTGATGCGGCAGGCTGGAGGAATGACAGCCGACCGGTGGAGGCAGGCAGTGAGACATCAGCTGGGCCTCGGCACATTGCTGCCCCTGGGTGACGCGCGGGACGGCGCCTGGATCGCCGAGCGGGCGGCCGAGGCGGTGCTGCGGAGCGCGGCGGGGGACGCGCCGGGCGTGCGCCTCGACGCGCTCCGGGTCACGCTCGCCGACCCGGCGGACATCCGGGAGCCGGCCGTACCGGCTCCGCCGAGCGCTCTGCCGCCCGGACCGCTGCGGGTGACGGCGGAGTTCGAGGCCACGGCCGGGCAGCCGCTGCCGGAGACGGCGGCCCTGCTGCGGGCGACGCTGGCGACCGCGGCGGCGCAGCGGCTCGGTCTGACGGTGGCGGAGGTGGACCTGCGTGTGACGGGGCTGCTGGACGAGGAGACGGAACCCGGACCGTCCGCCCCGCTCCCGGAGCCGCCACCGCCCGTGCGGGCCGAAGGCGACGGCGGTGAGACGGGCCGCGTCGCCGCCGCCGTGCTCGGAGTCCCGGGCGTGCTCCATCTGACCGGCGCGCTGGGCCACCCGGTGCACATCGACGAGCTGCCGGGCGACGCCGCGCTGCCGCACCGTCATGTCCGGCTGGAGGTAGCGGTCGGCGCGGACCACCGGGCCCGCGACGTGGCCCGCGCGGTCCGCACAGCGGCCCGGACGACACTGCCGGACCATCCGACGGTGGCGGTCCTGGTGACCGGGATCGGCTGAGGGGCCGGCGCCCGGCTCAGTCCCCCACGCCCGCCAGGTCGCGCAGGCGGCGTGCCTGGGCCTGGCGTTCGGCGCTGCGCTGGGCCTCGTAGTCACGGTCCTGGGCGCCGCGCAGCAGGGTCTTGGTCTCGATGACCGCGTCGCGGGGCGCCGCGAGCACGGCCGAGGTGAGGTCCCGTACGGCGTCGTCGAGCTGGTCGGCGGGCACGGCGAGGTTGGCCAGCCCGGTGTTCACGGCCTCGTCGGCCGAGACGAAGCGCCCGGTCACGCAGATCTCCAGCGCCCGGGCGTAGCCGACGAGTCCCACCAGCGGATGCGTGCCCGTCAGGTCGGGCACGAGTCCGAGGCTGGTCTCACGCATGGCGAACTGCACGTCGTCGGCGACGACGCGCAGGTCGCAGGCGAGGGCGAGCTGGAAGCCCGCCCCGATGGCATGCCCCTGGACAGCGGCGACGGAGACGATGTCGCTGCGCCGCCACCAGGTGAACGCCTCCTGGTATTCGGCGATGGTCGCGTCCAACTCGGCGTCGCCGCCTCGCGCGAGGTCGACGAACGACGGTTCCCCGTCGAAGCCTTCCGGCGTGAACGCCTGCCGGTCGAGCCCGGCCGAGAAGGACTTGCCCTCGGCCCGCAGCACCACGACGCGGACGGAGCCCGGCAGCTGCCGCCCGGCCTCGGTGAGCGCCCGCCACAGAGCGGGGCTCTGCGCGTTGCGCTTGGCCGGGTTGGTCAGCGTCACCGTGGCGATCGCGTCGTCGACGGTGAGCCGTACGCCGTCCTTGTCGAGTACGGGAACGAGGTCCTGGTCGGACGAAGCCATGGGACGCCTCCGATGTGTGCGGTCAGCTAAGTGACTGCACAGTAACCACCCGGCCGATCAGCCGAACGACCGGGTGGCCACCATCGGAGCCGAGGGGCCACCCGGGGTCAGGCCGTGGCCTTCTTGCCCCGGGTCGCCCCGCCACGCCCTCGCAGCGTGACGCCCGACTCACTGAGCATGCGGTGCACAAAGCCATACGAGCGGCCGGTCTCCTCGGCCAACGCCCGGATGCTCGCACCGGCGTCGTACTTCTTCTTCAGGTCTGCCGCGAGCTTGTCGCGCGCGGCGCCGGTCACCCGGCTGCCCTTCTTCAGAGTCTCGGCCACCCGTGCCTCCTCATGGGAAGTGCGCTCTGGTCTCCTCATGATCACCCCTCCGGGCCTTGATGGCCACCCATTCGGCAAGGTCCGTGAGACAAGGTTGTGACGACGGGAGCACATCCCCACAAGCGGAATACAGAATTCCGAGCATGGGTGTCCGTACACCCGAACGGATTGCTCCGGGAAATGCCTGGTCAGAAAGGCGTCACGGCCGAGCCCGGAAGGATCGGGGGCTCGGCCGCGAAATCGATGTAGGACACACCTCGGTACGAGGAGATCTCACACAGATGATGGATCACCGCTGGGCCGAATGATCCATACGCCGTTGATCACGTATTCGATCAAGCGGTACTGACGCTCAGGCCAGGGCGACGAGATCCGCGTAGTCGGCGCCCCACAGGTCCTCGACGCCGTCCGGCAGCAGGATGATCCGCTCGGGCTGGAGCGCCTCGACGGCGCCCTCGTCGTGCGTGACGAGAACGACCGCGCCCTTGTAGGTGCGCAGCGCGCCGAGGATCTCCTCGCGGCTGGCCGGGTCGAGGTTGTTGGTCGGCTCGTCGAGGAGCAGCACGTTCGCCGAGGACACCACCAGCGTGGCGAGCGCCAGGCGGGTCTTCTCGCCGCCGGAGAGGACACCGGCGGGCTTGTCGACGTCGTCGCCGGAGAACAGGAACGAGCCGAGCACCTTGCGGACCTCGACCAGGTCCATGTCGGGCGCGGCGGAGCGCATGTTCTCCAGGACCGTGCGGTCGGGGTCGAGGGTCTCGTGCTCCTGCGCGTAGTAGCCGAGCTTCAGGCCGTGGCCGGGGACGACCGCGCCGGTGTCCGGCTGCTCGACGCCGCCCAGCAGCCGCAGCAGGGTGGTCTTGCCGGCGCCGTTGAGGCCCAGGATGACGACGCGGCTGCCCTTGTCGATGGCCAGGTCGACGTCGGTGAAGATCTCCAGCGAGCCGTAGGACTTCGACAGGCCCTCGGCCATCAGGGGGGTCTTGCCGCAGGGCGCGGGCTCGGGAACCGGAGCTTGGCGACCTTGTCGGACTGGCGTACGGCCTCCAGGCCGGAGAGCAGCTTGTCGGCGCGCCGGGCCATGTTCTGCGCGGCGACCGTCTTGGTGGCCTTGGCACGCATCTTGTCGGCCTGCGAATGGAGCGCGGCGGCCTTCTTCTCGGCGTTGGCGCGCTCGCGCTTGCGGCGCCTCTCGTCGGCCTCGCGCTGCTGCTGGTAGAGCTTCCAGCCCATGTTGTAGACGTCGATCTGGGAGCGGTTGGCGTCCAGGTAGAACACCTTGTTGACGACCGTCTCGACCAGGTCCTCGTCGTGGGAGATCACGATGAAGCCGCCGCGGTAGGTCTTGAGGTAGTCGCGCAGCCAGATGATCGAGTCGGCGTCGAGGTGGTTGGTCGGCTCGTCGAGCAGCAGCGTGTCCGCGTCGGAGAACAGGATCCGGGCCAGCTCGATACGCCGGCGCTGACCGCCGGAGAGCGTGTGCAGGGGCTGGCCGAGCACCCGGTCGGGCAGGTTGAGCGCGGCGGCGATGGTGGCGGCCTCGGCCTCGGCGGCGTACCCGCCCTTGGTGAGGAACTCCGTCTCCTGGCGCTCGTACTGCTTGAGCGCCTTCTCGCGGGTGGCGCCCTTGCCGCCCGCGATGCGCTGTTCGTTGTCGCGCATCTTGCGGATCAGCACGTCGAGGCCGCGGGCGGAGAGGATGCGGTCGCGGGCGAGCACGTCGAGGTCGCCGGTGCGGGGGTCCTGCGGGAGGTAGCCGACCTCGCCGGAGCGGGTGATGGTGCCGCCCGCGGGCATGCCCTCGCCCGCCAGGCACTTGGTGAGGGTGGTCTTCCCCGCGCCGTTGCGGCCGACCAGGCCGATGCGGTCGCCCTTGGCGACACGGAAGGTGGCGTTTTCGATGAGGACGCGGGCACCGGCGCGCAGCTCGATACCGGAGGCGGAGATCACGGACAGACTCCAGGGCGGATACGGGGGCGGAATGGGCGGCTGAGGACGTTCCCGCCGTCTAATGCTCGAGGAGAATGGCCATGGGGGACAGTCTAACGGGGCGTGCAACCACTTTTTCTGCGTCCGGGTGTTCGGTTCGTCTCGCCGGGTCGTTGTCAGTGGCGGCTGCGAGACTGAGCAGCAGACCCGGATCATCGGATTTCCGGCGACCGAGCACAAGGGAGTGATCGGTATGGCAGGCACGTCCGGCGGGCGTCCGAGCATCTACCCGACGCTGCTGTACGCGGACGCGAAGGCGGCGATCCGGCAGCTCACGGAGGCCTTCGGGTTCACGGAGCTGTCGGTGTACGAGGGCGAGGACGGCTCAGTGCTGCACGCGGAGCTGGCCCAGGGCAACGGCGCGGTCATGGTCGGCAGCAAGGGCCGCGGCGGCGTGTTCGACGCGGCCATGAAGGGGGCGGGCACCACGGGGTGTACGTCGTGGTGGACGACGTGGACGCGCACCACCGCCGTGCCGTCGACCACGGCGTGGAGATCCTGATGCCCCGACGGACCAGGACTACGGCTCGCGGGACTACATGGCCCGGGACCTCGAGGGCAATGTGTGGAGCTTCGGGACATACGCACCCGAGATAACGGCCTGACGCCCGAAGACGCCAGGCATCGGCCCGCCGAGTGCTAGCTGCCGCCGGTGTGCACCTGGAAGGCGGCCCTGCGTACGGCCTTGGCCAGGGCCGGGTCGGGGTGGGCCGCGGCGAGGGCGACCAGGACCTGCACGGTGCGCGGGTGACCCACGGCACGTACCTCGTCCAGGAGCATCGGGATGGTCGGCTGCACCGCGGACTCCAGATGGCGCACGAGCAGCGGTGCCTCACCGTGGTCGGCGACGGCGGCGGCGGTGTCCACCCACAGCCAGGTCGCCTCCTCGCGGGTGAGGACCTCGTGGGCGTCCTCCGGGTCGGCCCCGTCGTGCTCGGCGAGCCAGAGCAGCGCGTACGGCCGGAGCGTCGGCTCGTCGACCACGCCGCGGACGTCCGGCTCGGCGGGCGCGCCGACGACGCGCAGTGCCTCGAAGGCGAGGCCGCGCAGCAGGGCGTCCTCCCCCGGGCGGCGCCGAGGAGTTCGGTGACCGCGCTGCCGACGGGGCGGGCGGCGAGCCAGGCGCGGTACTCGGCGCGGGCCGCGTTCGGGCGCAGCTGGGCGCAGCCGCGGAGCATGTCCTCGGCGGCCTGCTCGATGTTTCCGGCGGGGCTCTGCGCGGCGACGCAGATCTGCTCCAGCTTGACCCAGACGGCCCAGCTGCCGAGCGGGTGAGCGTGGCCTGGCCGTCGCCGTAGGTGAGGGCGCCGACGGAGGCGAGGGCGCGCAGGGCCCAGTCGAGGAGGGGCGCCAGCGGGCGTCGCTGGGCTCCGGTTCGGCCACCGGCTCGGGCTGCGGGCCGTAGGGGATCTCGCAGCGGGCGGTGCGCAGCTCGGTGACGCGCTGCTCCAGGAGGTCGAGGAGCTGCTCCACGGGACGGGGCCGGCGGACAGCTGGAGGAAGGAGAGCGTCTGCGGCACGGCCGAGACGACCTCGGCGACGGCGGCGGGCTCGTGATCCTCGGGCTCCGGGTAGGCGAGCGACCAGGCGTCGAAGAGGGCGACCCAGCCGCGCAGGACCGCGCTGTCGTCGCGGTCCCAGGCGCGCAGCCGCCAGCCGGGGCGGGCGCTGTCGCCGTGCACCTCGACGAGCCCGGCGAGGCGGGCGGTGTCCCAGTCGGCTCTGACCTGAGCCGGGTCAGGCCCAGCTCGCGCGCCGCCCGTTCGGCGGACGCGTCGGAGAGGGTGGCCTTGCCGTCGGCGGTGGCGCTGCCCCGGCCGGGGCCGAGCGCCGTGTCGGCCCAGTGGGCGACGCGGGCCGCGTCGGCCAGACCTGAGCGTGCCATTCTGGCCAGCTCCGCCGGTGCCGGGGTGCCCTCCGGAGGGCGCGGTGCGGGTCGGCGCGAGCGCCGCTGGTTCATCGCTCTGGGGCGGCGGCCAGGGATCGCGGGCGGACGAGTCGGAGCCTGGAGTCGCGCGGGATACGGGACGTCACGGGGCAGTCTTCCGGTTGACGGTCCGAAAACCCAAACGGAATGTCACGGCGGGCGACGGGGATGGCCAACGCACGGGGTTCTGGGAGTGGTCGAGGGCCGGGAACAAGCCAGTGGTACGACGCTAAACGGAATCGCCGCGACCGGTCACCGGCGAGCGGGGTGGGGTGTGGTTGCGACGGGGTGGAGGGGGCGTGAACACCGCATGAGCGGCGTCACAGGCGCGGCGTCGTATGGCCCTGCGCCGCATGCGGGCGTCACATGGCGCGGCGTCGCATGCGGGCGTCACATGGCGCGGCGTCGCGTGGCGCGGCGTCGCGTGGCGGGCGTCCCATGGCGGGCGTCACATGGCGCGGCGTCGCATGGCGGGCGTCGCATGCGGGCGTCACATGGCGCGGCCTCGCGTGGCGGGCGCCGCATGCGGGCGTCACATGAGGGGCGTCAGGAAGCGGCGCAGTGCCTCTTCGTAAGCCTGGGGGTCGGCGTTCCACATCGCCCCGTGGGAGCGCTGGCGACGCGGCGGAGGGCGACGAGGTCCGGGCGGGCGTCGGCGAGTCGGCGGGAGAGCTGCCAGGGGGCCACCGTGTCGTCCGGTCCGTGGAAGACGAGCGTGGGGACGCGGAGCGCGTCGGCTGGGGCCGTGGTCGCGACGCGCTCGCTGTGGAGGCCGGTGCGGCCCTGTGCGGCGCGGACCGCCAGCGGCAGCAGCGGGCCCGGGGTGCGGCGGGCCGCGGCGAGGGCGCGCAGGGTGGCCTCCCAGCTGAGCACCGGGGAGTCCAGGACGAGCCCGGAGACGTGGTCGCGCAGCCCCGACCGCTCGGCGGCACGCAGGGCCATGGTGGCGCCGGTGGACCAGCCGTGCAGCACGACCTGCCGGGCGCCGTACCGCACGGCGTAGCGGATCGCCGCGTCGAGGTCGCGCCACTCGGTCTCGCCGAGGTGGTTCAGGCCGTCGGGCGGGCGGGGGCGCCCAGGTCGCCGCGGTAGGCGAGGGCGAGCACCGGGAACCGGTTGTGGTGCAGGAACGCCATGACGTTCATGGCGAGTTCGCGGGTGGTGCCCAGGCCGTGCACGGCGATCACCCAGGTGTCCCGGGCGCCGGGCACGAACCACGCGGGCAGGGAGCCGAGTTCGCCGGGGATGTCGACGTCGGCGTGCTCGATGCCGAGGGCGGCACTCGGGTTGCCGACGTACACGTTCGGGGTGAGCCAGGCCTTGTCGCCGGGTTCCAGGGTGCCGTGCGTGACCCGCTCGAGACGGCGTACGACGGTGTCGGCGGTGTGCGGGGCGTCGGCCACGACGGGGCCGACGACCGCGTGGGAGCCGTCGCCGGAGAGGCCGTAGCGGCCGGGCCGCAGGGCGGCCAGGTCCCGGGTGAGGGTGATCCGCCCCGCCGCCGTGCCGTGCACGGTCAGCCGGGGTTCGGTGGGCAGGGGCCTGCCCGGAGGCGCTTTGAGCGCGGCGTAACTGGCCAGTCGGCCGACGGCCACGGCAGCCGCTCCGGCTCCTATCACAGCGGTGACGGCAGCGGCCGTCGCTCGGGCAGTGCGCACCCCTCCAGTGTCCTGGCGGACCGGACGGGCGACCAGTGGGAGGGGGCGGCGGGGTGACGGTCGCGGGGCCCGGGGCGGGCCGCCGGCGGTGGCGGCCCGCGGGCAGGTCAGCGGCGCTGGCCGTACCCGCGCAGACGCTCCTCCACCTCGGCCAGCTGCTCCCTGGTCAGCAGGGTCGGGGACCGGCCCGGTACCGACGTGGCGGTCAGCCACAGGCGGCACATCCACTCCAGCTGGGCGGTGCGGTCGTAGGCCTGGTCCAGTGAGGTGCCGTAGGTGATGGTGCCGTGGTTCTGCAGGAGGCAGCCGGAGCGGTCGGCGAGGGCGCGCAGCATGTTCTCGGCCAACTCGTCGGTGCCGTAGGTGGCATACGGGGCAACCCGGACGGGTCCGCCGAGCGCGGCGGCCATGTAGTGGATCAGCGGGAGCTCGCTCACGAGCGTCGAGACGGCCGTCGCGTGCACGGCGTGGGTGTGGACGACGGCACGGGCGTCGGTCGTGGCGTAGACCGCGAGGTGCATGGGCAGTTCGCTGGTCGGGACGAGTGTGCCGAGGACCTGCCGGCCGTCGGGGTCGACGCCGGTGATGTCGTCCGGTTCCAGACGGTCGTAGGGGACGCCCGACGGCGTGACCAGCACCGTGTCCCCGACGCGCACCGAGACGTTGCCGGACGTACCGACTACGAGCCCCTCGGAGACCGTCCGGCGGGCCGTCGTGACGAGGTCCTCCCAGGCGCGCGCCTCCTCGGGCGCACACGCCTCCGCCGGGTCTCCCCACATCCCGCGCGCCGCCCCGGGCGCCCCCCGTGTCCCGTGCGCCGCCTCGCTGCTCAGCCATGCGGCGATCCTGCCAGGCAGACCCTCGACGCGCCGTCGGCCGGGGCACTTTAGGCCGGAGGCCGGGCGTCCGTAAGGGCGCATACCAGCACATAAGCCGCACGGATCTCGGTTGGCCGGAGATCATCGGACATTCAATGATCTACCAGTACCCTCTGGGGATTTGCTGTGCACGTCGCCATTCCGGGGGGAAACATGGCCCGTGACCACATACCGTCCCGACGCCGCGGCCGATGGCTCGCGATCTGCGCGGCGGCCCTCGCGCTCGGGGCACCGCGCTCACCGAGGCTCCGGCCTCGGGGGCGAGCCGCCCGAAGGGGCACGACGTCTCGTCGCACCAGAAGAACGTCGACTGGCGGAGCGCGAAGGCGAAGGGCGCCAGGTTCGTGTACGTCAAGGCGACCGAGTCCACCACCTACCGCAACCCCTACTTCGAGGGGCAGTACGACGGCTCGCGCGCGGCGGGGCTCGTCCGCGGCGCCTACCACTTCGCGCTGCCGAACCGGTCGTCCGGCAAGGCCCAGGCGGCGCACTTCGTGCGCAACGGCGGCGGCTGGACCGCGGACGGCTGGACACTCCCGCCCGCACTCGACATCGAGTACAACCCGTACGACAAGAAGCACAAGTGCTACGGCCTGAGCAAGGCGAGGATGGTCGGCTGGATCGCGTCCTTCAGCGACGAGGTGAAGCGGCTCACCGGCCGCCGCCCGGTGATCTACACGACCACCCACTGGTGGAACACGTGCACGGGCAACAGCCGTGCCTTCGCGGCGCGTCACCCCTTGTGGATCGCCCGCTACGACGCCGCGAACCCGGGGCGCTGCCGGCCGGCTGGTCCTCCTGGACGTTCTGGCAGTACGACAACGGCAGCGGCACCCTGCCGGGTGATCAGAATCTCTTCGACGGGTCACTCGATGGACTGAAACAGTTGGCGCGGGGCGCCTAGGTCGCGGGCGCGTGGGAGCCTGACAGCAGGGCGGAACGTCAACCCCCTGTTGTGGACACTCCCGCGCCCCTCCCAGTTCATCTTCCGTTCACTCAGGTTACCTACGTTCGTCCGGCCAACGACCTCGAACGATTGCCTGGGTAAATGGAAAGCTTCTCGCTGATCCTCGCGATTGTGGTGGTAACCGCACTCGCGTTCGATTTCACGAACGGTTTCCACGACACCGCGAACGCGATGGCCACGACCATTTCCACAGGTGCCATGAGACCGAAGGTCGCGGTGGCCATGTCCGCGGTCCTGAACCTGGTCGGCGCCTTCCTGTCCGTCGAAGTCGCGAACACGATCTCCAAGGGCCTCGTCGACGAGGCCGGTATCCGGCCCGAGGTCATCTTCGCCGCCCTGGTGGGCGCGATCCTCTGGAACCTGCTGACCTGGCTGGTCGGTCTGCCGTCCAGTTCCTCGCACGCCCTGATGGGCGGCCTGATCGGCGCCACGATCGCCTCGGCGGGCGTCGGCGCGGTGCACGGTGACGTGCTGGTCACCAAGGTGCTGATCCCGGCGATCGCCGCCCCGCTGGTGGCGGGCATCGCGGCGATGCTGGCCACGCGGCTGACGTACTCCCTCGGGAAGAAGGCCGACGGCAAGGCGTCCGAGAAGGGCTACCGGGCCGGCCAGATCGCCTCGGCGGGCCTGGTCTCCCTGGCGCACGGCACCAACGACGCGCAGAAGACGATGGGTGTCATCACCCTGGCCCTGGTCGCCGGCGGCACCGTCGCCCCCGACTCCGACCCGCCCATGTGGGTCATCCTCTCCGCGGGTGTCGCGATCGCCCTCGGCACGTACCTCGGTGGCTGGCGCATCATCCGCACCATGGGCAAGGGCCTGACCGACCTCCAGCCGCAGCAGGGCTTCGCCGCCCAGACCAGCGCGGCGACGGTCATCCTGGCCTCTTCCCACCTCGGCTTCTCCCTCTCCACCACGCACTCCGTGTCCGGCGCGGTGATGGGCGCGGGCCTCGGCCGCAAGGGCGGTGTCGTCCGCTGGTCGACGGCTACCCGGATGTTCGTCGCCTGGGGCCTGACGCTGCCGGCGGCTGCTCTGGTGGGCGCGCTCGCCGAGTACGTCACCGGCTTCGGCGACTGGGGCACGGCGGTGGTGGCCCTCTTCCTCGTCGTCTCCAGCGCGGTGATCTGGAAGCTGTCCCGGCGTGAGGTCGTCGACCACACCAACGTCAACGACGCCGAGGAGGCGGAGCCGGCCGGTGTGGTGACCACGGCGATGGCTGCGGTGACGCCGCCGCCGGCGGGTGGCGCGGTGGCGGAGGAGCCGGTTGATTCGTTCCCCGCCCAGACAGCCGCCGAGCGGACGCCCTCCACGACCACCACGGTCTGACCCGTCCACCGGTTACAAGGAAGAGTCTCTGAGATGAAGATCGACTGGGCGGCCCTGGGCTCCGTCTTCGGCGTCAGCCTCGTGGTCACCGTGGCCCTGGTGGGCCTGTTCACCCTCGGCATCACCGGCCTGTCGCGGCGCGAGCGGGCGGTGGCGGAGGGTGGGTCCGCGGGGCTCGCGGTCACCGGTGCGTACGCGTGTTTCGCGGCGTGTGCGGCGGCTGTGGGGTACGGGATCTATCTGATCGTGGCCTGACCACGGTTGCTTGGTGCCGGGCGGCACGGGGCCTTTGGCCCTGTGCCGCCCGGTCGGCGTGTTCGGGTTCAGGGGCAGGGGGAGTCGGTGTTCGCGCCGGCGTCGGTGAGGATGCGGTGTTCCTCGCGGGTGTAGGGGGCGGACCAGTTCCGGCAGAGGGCCTCGATCCAGGCTTCGGGGTCAGTGGGATACGGACGATGTCATTGGCCTGTTCCACGGTCAGGTGGCCGGAGGTGAGCCGGATGTCGTCCGGGTCGGCCACGACAGGGACGGTGACGTACGGCTCGTCCGTGTCTTCCGGGCGCCAGAGTTCCATCGGGTCGTCGTCCGTCAGGAGCGTTCCGTCGTCGGCCAGGACCCTCACGTAGATCTCGTCGTCACTCTCGATGACCGGCCCTACGTGCTCGCCGTCGGCCGCGCTCCGGCGGACGACCCTCCGGAGGTCGAGCGGCGCCGCCAGGACGGTGCCATCCGGGCTGAAGGTGAGCGGGGCCTCGGTACGTTCGGAGGCCAGTGTGAAGTCGCCGATCCGCTTCTTCCCGCCGGTGTCGACGTTCCAGATGAAGACCCTGCCGTCGCTGTCCGCGAGGGCCACCTCCTTCGATCGCCCGGGGCGCACCGCGAAGCCCATGCAGCTCCCCTCACCGCACGGGCGGGACGCCACGTCCCGCTCTTCGTCCGACTCAGCGTCGTAGACGATCAGTCGCTCCTGTGTGAGCACCGCGACCTTGCCGCCGTACAAGGGGGCCGCGAAGGCGATCGGGCTGGTGAAGCTCTTCGTGCGCTCGCGGGTTCCGTGATCGGCCTCGCGTACCGACAGCAGGTCGTAGCCGCTGCTCCAGAGAACGAGACGGCGGCCGTCCTCGGTGAAGAACAAGGCCGGTTCACTCACCGCCTTGCCCTCCCACTCGTCGAGGGACACGGGTTCGGCCGCCATTTCCCGACCCCGGCGTGCCACGATCAGCCACCACTCGGACTGCCCGTCCTCGGTCTCCTCACTGTCGGTCCGGGCGCGGCGTAGGCCGTCGGCGCTCCTCACGTACGTTTCACCGCTCCACCAGTTGCCCGGCAGGTCCAGGAGGGGAAGCCGACTGTCCTCGGTCGTCCGCAACACCAGCAGGTGGGCGCCGACGGACCAGAGAATGCGGGGAGTCCCTTCCTTCCGGGAGAGGACGGCGGCGGGCTGCACCGTCTTGTCCATGGAGAGCTCGGCCGGCGCGCGGTAGCGCCGTCCCGTCAGCAGGTCGGTGGCCCAGATCACGGCGTTGCCCTCGGCGCCGCTGTTGTCCAGCGCATACCGACCGGTGCGGTCGACCCCGTCCTGCTGGAACACCGGAACGGTTGGCGGAGTGGTGCCGGAGTCGACGAGCGGCTCGAGCGCGTACCTCCCGTACTTCCGGTCGACGACGACGCCGGAGCCACGTCCGGCGAGCTCCTGGGCCTTCCGGATGGTGCGGCGTTCCTTTCCGCTGGCCAGTTTCCGCACCGTGGCGACGCCGACGCCGGGCTCGACCGCCCCCACCAGGTAGACGGCGTCCCTCCCGTCTCCGACCAGTGCGGCATCCGACGGGGGCGCGCCCTTGCGGGCCACGGTGACCGGCCGGCCGGTGTCGCCCTGCCAGGCCTCGACCTTCCAGTCACGCCGCTCCGCCTCCTCCACCTCGTCCTCATGCGCGGCCAGCCTCAGCAGGCGCTCTCCCCCGTCCGAGAAATCGAGCGCGAGGGTAGGGGGCGGGGGCTCGGCGTCCAGTGCCGGCCTGGTCCACAGGTGCTTTCGGCGCGGCAGGTCGTGGACCTGGACCGAGCCGTCGGACCATGCCACGGCCAACAGCCGCCCGTCATCGCTGAGTTCGGCCATGGACACGACGCCATGCGGCCGACCCGGCACTTCCCGGGACCGGACCCGCCCCTCGAAGACGCCCGTCCACACGCGGACGTGTGAGGCGTTTCCTCTGCCCGTGGACACGGTGACGACGGTCGAGCCGTCCGTTGTCATGTCGAGGCTCTGGATCCGTTCATCACTCGGGCCCGTGTGGCCACGAACCACGGAGGCGCCCCGCAAGTACGCCTCCAGCAACGCCTGCCGGGCCTCCTTCCCCGGCGCGTTGTGCCACGCCGCCACGGCCATCCGCACCGAGGTCACAGGATGCGTCTCGGCGAGGCGACCGGCCTCCTCCGCCAGGGTCCGCGACGCGATGGCCCGGCCCCGGGCTTCCAGCGCGTTCCCCCTGCGCCCCGACTCCACCGCCAGACCGCCCGCCAACAGAGTCAGGACGACAAGCAGTGCCGCCGCCAACCGCCACCGGTGCAGCGCTCGTTGCTGGTGGCGGCGGCTCAGGTCGACGTAGGTGCGTTCGGGCGGGGTGATGTCCTCGCCGTGTCCCGGGTCCGCCAGCTGCTCCAGGGACGTCGCCAGCATCGTGCCCCGCAGGAGCGCCCCCGTCTCCTCGCCCGTGGCCTTCCAGTCGTCCATCGCCTGGCGGAGGCGTTCCTGCCACTGGCGGAAGTCGCGGGAGTCCTCCAGCCAGGCGCGCAGGCGGGGCCAGGCGCGTACGAGTTCCTCGTGGGCCAGGTCGACCAGCGGCGCACCGTCCGGGCCGTGGATGATGCGGACGAAGCGGGTGCGGGTGGCCAGGGACTCGGCGACGGCGCGGAGCTCCTGGGGCAGGGGTGACAGCCGCACCGGCTTGCGGGTGAAGCCGCCCGCCTCGTCCGGGCGGGCCAGTTGGACGAACAGGCGGCGGACCGGGGCCTCGCCGTGTTCCGCGATGACCTCGCCGACGCGCTTCTCCGCGTGTGTGGACAGAGCTCCCGTCACTCCGCCGAGGGCCTCGTAGCCGGTGTGGGTCAGGCGTACGCCGGCCTGGAGGGACCAGAGTTCGGTGAGTGCGAACTCGACCATGGGCAGGTGGCCGGGTTCGTCCTCGGCGTCGTCGACGATGCGTTCCGCGAGGCCGGGGTCGAGGGTGAGGCCGGGGACGCGGGAGGCCGGGCCCTCGATGGCGCGGAGCAGGCCGGTGCGGCCCAGCGGTGCGACGACCTGGGCGCAGTCGCTGAGGACGCCGGCGGTGGCGGGTTCCACGAGGTCGTCGAGGCAGGCGGAGCGGAGGGTCGCGAGGACGCGCAGTCGTTTGTCCTCGGTGGGGACCGAGGCGAGGGCGATCAGCAGGGCCAGGAGGGAGCGGGCGGTGGACGGTTCGGCCGCCACGATCTCCTCCAGCTGGTTGAGGAAGAAGACGTGGCCGCGTGGGCCGCATCGGTCCAGCAGGCGCACGCCGAGTGCGGGGGCCGCCCCGGTGTCGAGCAGGTCCGCGAGTTCCTGGGCGGTTCGCTCCTGGCCGGCGACACCCCGGTCTGGTTCCAGCAGCGGCGCCAGTGCTCGCGCCAGGGTGAGTGCGGCGGGCGTGCCGGGCAGCGGGCGGATCTCCGAGATCGTGTGGCCGTCGGCGCGCAGGCGCGGGAGCGCCCCGGCCCGGACCAGTGACGTCTTGCCGCTGCCGGACGGGCCGACCACCGGCACGACGACGTGCCGGTCCACCGCGTCGAGCAGCCGGTCCGTCTCCTTCTCCCGGCCGAAGAAGTGCTCCGTGTCCTCCTCGCGGAAGGCGTCGAGTCCCCGGTACGGGCAGCGGCGGGGGCCCGGCTGGAGGTCCAGGAGGGCAGCCGCGGGGATGAGGTAGGAGGTGGTGGCCGTACGGCCGCGGTCCGTCGCCACCGTCATGCCGATCACCGCACCGAGGGACTCGTCCCAGACGGGAGCCCCGCTGCACCCCGGCGAGATGTGGTGCGCGGTGCCGTCCGCCTCCATGGAGATCCAGCCCTGTCCGACGGCGCCGAGCAGCCGTCCGCCGATCCAGGCGCCGTGTTCGGCCGTGGCGGGGAAGGCCAGGATCCGGAAGCGGTGGTCCCAGACGTCGCCGGCGCCCGCCAGGGGACGGGGACCGGCTCCTCCGGGGAGGACTGTTCGGGCAGGCGCAGCGGCGCGATGTCGCCCGTTCCGTCCGCGGCCACCGGTTGCCACGCCGTCACGGACGCCTCGTAGGCGACGCTGCCGCGTTGGAGCGGGAACTCGACCGTCACGGGGCCGGTCGGTGCGGATTCGGCCCGGGCGTCGGTGCGCAGGGCCTGCGCGACCACATGGGCGCAGGTGACCACCGTGCCGGGGGCGAGCAGGAAACCCGAGCCGACGGGGGTGCCGTCGGCGGACCGCACCCGGGCCACCGCGGGGCCGAGTGCCTCGGCACGGTGATCGGTACGACGGCGGCGGAAGGCGTCCTCCGGCTCCAACTCGGCCTCGCGCTGCACCAACCCGGTCCTTTCCACACGTCCGCACCCCGTGCGACGTATTGGAGGGTTTGCGCCCGGGCGCGCGCAAG
The DNA here is from genome assembly GCA_018195615.1 of Streptomyces tuirus. Taxonomy (GTDB): domain Bacteria; phylum Actinomycetota; class Actinomycetes; order Streptomycetales; family Streptomycetaceae; genus Streptomyces; species Streptomyces tuirus_A. Next base: position 2,180,487 of record JAGTPG010000002.1, read on the forward strand.
CGGGTCGGGGAACGTGCCCCGCACGGGGAATTCGCCCCTGCCGGTACCGGTGTGGGGTTCTCCACACTCTCCTCTCGCAGGTCAACGGCAAGTTGACGGCCGTTCCCGGCCGTGGTGGACTGCCGGGGCCAGTACGGCGGCAGGAGAGGAAGCCGGTGGAAGTCCGGCGCGGTCCCGCCACTGTCACCGGGGTAGCGATCCCCGGGAGCCAGGAACTCTCACCGCCGGTCTCGTCGAACCAGGGCGTGGACACCCTGAGTGAGGACATGTATCGCCATGCGCGGCTGCCGATCGAGGTTCAACCACCCACCCTTGTCTGTCTCCGTGGCCGGCTGAGCCCATGGGTGCCGGTCGCGTCTTCGCGTACGGCGCCGCCGCCGGTCTGATCGGTGACCTGCTGCTCGGCGATCCTCGCCGGGGGCATCCGGTCGCCGCGTTCGGGCGGGCCGCGGGTGCCGTGGAACGGGTGTTGTGGCGGGATGACCGGGGGTGGGGCGCGCTGCACACCGTGGTGTGTGCCGGGAGCGCCGTCGCGCTCGGGGTGTCGCCTCGCGTGCGGCGCGGACTTCCGCTGTCGCCTCCGTCGCCCTGACCGGGGCCGCCACCTGGGCTGTCGTCGGGGGGACGTCACTCGCGCGGGAGGCGCGGGCCATCGGTCGGGCTCTGGAGGCGGGGGACGTCGAAGCGGCCCGTGCGCGGTTGCCGCATCTGTGCGGGCGGGACCCGCAGGCGCTCGACGCCGACGGGATCGCCCGGGCGGTTGTGGAGTCCGTCGCCGAGAACACCTCCGACGCGGTCGTGGGGGCGCTGGTGTGGGGGGCCGTCGGTGGTGTGCCGGGGCTTGTCGGGTTCCGGGCCGTGAACACCCTGGATGCCATGGTCGGGCACAAGTCCGCCCGGTACCGGCGGTACGGGTGGGCGTCGGCTCGGCTGGACGATCTGGCGGGCTGGCCCGGGGCTCGGCTGACGGCCGTGCTCGCCGCCCTCGCCGGGGATGATCCACGGGGAGCCGTGCGGGCCTGGCGTGCCGATGCCGCAGAGCATCCGAGTCCCAACGCCGGGCCCGTGGAGGCCTCGTTCGCGGGGGCGTTGGGGGTGCGGCTCGGCGGGACCCTGTCGTACGGCGGGCGGGTCGAGCACCGGCCCGTGCTCAACGGGGCGGGGCGCGGCGTCGGCACCCGGGACATCGATCGGGCCGTACGGCTGTCCAAGCGTGTGAGTTGGCTGGCGCTCGGCGTCTGTGTCGCCGCGCGCCGCATCGTGAAGGGGCGTACGTCATGACGGGCGGTGGGCTTCTCGTCGCCGGTACCACCTCCGACGCCGGCAAGAGCGTCGTGACCGCAGGGATCTGCCGGTGGCTGGTGCGGCAGGGCGTCAAGGTCGCGCCCTTCAAGGCGCAGAACATGTCCCTCAACTCGTTCGTGACGAGGGAGGGGGCCGAGATCGGGCGGGCGCAGGCCATGCAGGCGCAGGCCTGTCGCGTCGAGCCGACCGCGCTGATGAATCCCGTGCTGCTCAAGCCCGGCGGCGAGCGGAGCAGCCAGGTCGTGCTGCTGGGCAAGCCGGTCGGGGAGATGAGTGCGCGCGGCTACCACGGGGGGCGGCAGCAGAAGCTGCTCGGGACCGTGCTGGACTGCCTGGAGCAGTTGCGGGGCACGTATGACGCGGTGATCTGTGAGGGGGCCGGGAGCCCGGCTGAGATCAACCTCAGGCGGACCGACATCGTCAACATGGGGATCGCCCGGGGCGCCGGGCTGCCCGTGCTCGTCGTCGGCGACATCGACCGGGGCGGGGTGTTCGCGTCTTTCTTCGGGACCGTCGCGCTGTTGTCGCCCGAGGACCAGGAGTGCGTCGCGGGGTTCCTCGTCAACAAGTTCCGCGGGGACGTCTCGCTGCTGGAGCCTGGTCTCGACATGCTGCGCGACCTCACCGGGCGGCGCACGTACGGCGTGCTGCCCTTCCGGCACGGGCTCGGGATCGACGAGGAGGACGGGCTGCGGGTCTCCCTGCGGGGAGCCGTGCGGGAGTCCGCCGTCGCCCCGCCCCTCGGCGAGGACGTGCTGCGGGTCGCGGTCTGTGCCGTGCCGCTCATGTCCAACTTCACCGACGTGGACGCGCTCGCCGCCGAACCCGGTGTCGTGGTGCGGTTCGTGGACCGGCCGGAGGAACTGGCGGACGCCGATCTCGTCATCGTGCCCGGGACCCGGGGCACCGTCCGGGCCCTGGAGTGGCTCCGGGAGCGCGGGCTGGCCGACGCGCTGGTGCGCAGGGCCGCCGAGCAGCGGCCCGTGCTCGGTATCTGCGGCGGTTTCCAGATCCTCGGCGAGCACATCGAGGACGACGTGGAGAGCCGCCGGGGTCATGTCGGCGGGCTCGGTGTCCTGCCCGTGCGGGTGCGGTTCGCCCGCGAGAAGACCCTCACCCGGCCTGAGGGCGAGGCCCTCGGTGAGCGCGTCGAGGGCTACGAGATCCACCACGGTGTCGCCGACGTCCAGGGCGGAACGCCCTTCCTGGACGGCTGCCGGGTCGGCCAGACCTGGGGCACGCACTGGCACGGTTCGCTGGAGTCGGACGGGTTCCGGCGGGCCTTCCTGCGTGAGGTGGCGGCCGCCGCGGGCCGCCGCTTCGTGCCGGCGCCCGACACGTCGTTCGCCGCGCTGCGCGAGGAGCAGCTCGACCGGCTCGGCGACCTGATCGAACAGCACGCGGACACGGACGCGCTGTGGCGGCTCATCGAGTCGGGCGCGCCGCGAGGACTGCCCTTCATCCCACCGGGAGCGCCCGCATGAGCACTGTGTTGTTGTTGTCGACCGCCGACACGGACCTGCTGGCGGCCCGGGCCGCCTCCGGTGCCTCGTACCGGATCGGCAATCCGACCCGCGTGGACGTCCAGGAGGAGCTTCCGGCGCTGCTGGAGGGTGCCGACATCGCCGTCGTGCGACTGCTCGGCGGCAAGCGGGCCTGGGAGGACGGACTCGCCACGCTGAAGGCGTCCGGCGTCCCGACCGTGCTGCTCGGCGGCGAGGCCGTGCCCGACGCGGAGCTGATGGCCGAGTCGTCCGTGCCGGCCGGTGTCGTGGCGGAGGCGCTGAAGTACCTCGTGGAGGGCGGGCCGGCCAACCTGACCGAGCTGGCCCGGTTCCTGTCCGACACCGTGCTGCTCACGGGCGAGGGCTTCGCCGCGCCGCAGCGCATGCCGGAGTACGGCGTCCGGGGTGATCGTGCGCGCACCGAGGGCCGGCCGACCGTCGGCGTGCTCTTCTACCGGGCGCACGAGCTGAGCGGCAACACCGCGTTCGTGGACACCCTGTGCGACGCGATCGAGGCCCGGGGGGCCAACGCGCTTCCCGTGTACTGCGGTTCGCTGCGCGGGGCGGACGAGGGGCTGTACGAGATCCTCGGGCGGGCGGACGCCCTCGTGGCGACCGTCCTCGCGGCCGGCGGCACCCACGCCTCTCAGGCCTCGGCGGGCGGTGACGAGGAGTCCTGGGACATCGGCGCCCTCGCCGAGCTGAACATCCCCGTGCTGCAAGGCCTGTGCCTGACCTCCTCGCGGCGTGTCTGGGAGGAGTCCGACGCGGCCCTGTCCCCCATGGACGCCGCGATGCAGGTGGCCATCCCGGAGTTCGACGGGCGGCTGATCACCGTGCCGTTCTCCTTCAAGGAGCAGGTCGCCGAGAGCGGCGCCGACGTGCCCGTGTACGTCGCCGACCCGGAGCGCGCCGCCCGGGTGGCCGGGATCGCCGTGCGGCACGCGCAGCTCAGGCACAAGCCGAACGCCGAGAAGAAGCTCGCGCTGGTCTTCACCGCGTACCCGACCAAGCACTCGCGGGTCGGCAACGCGGTCGGTCTGGACACCCCGGCCTCGGCGGTGCGGGTGCTGGACGCCCTGAAGGACGCCGGGTACGGCGTCACCGAGTACCCCGACAACGGCGACGAGCTGATCCACCGGCTCATCAACGCCGGCGGGCACGACGTGGAGTGGCTGACGGAGGAGCAACTGGCCGCCGCTCCCGCGCGGGTGCCGCTGGCGGACTACCGGGCGTGGTTCGAGAAGCTCGACCCGGAGCTCAGGGAGGCGATGACCGAGGCGTGGGGCGAGCCGCCGGGCAGCCTGTACGTCGACGGGGACGACATCGTGCTGGCGTCGCTGCGGTTCGGGAACGTCGTGGTGATGATCCAGCCGCCGCGCGGCTTCGGCGAGAACCCGATCGCGATCTACCACGACCCGGACATGCCGCCGTCGCACCACTACATGGCCGCGTACCGCTGGCTGGAGAACAGTTTCGGCGCCGACGCGATCGTGCACATGGGCAAGCACGGCACGATGGAGTGGCTGCCGGGCAAGGGCCTCGGGCTCAGCGGCGGTTGTGCCCCGGACGCCGTCCTCGGGGATCTGCCGCTGATCTACCCGTTCATCGTCAACGACCCCGGCGAGGGCACCCAGGCCAAGCGCCGCGGGCACGCCACCGTCGTCGACCACCTCGTGCCGCCGATGGCCCGCGCCGACACCTACGGCGACCTGGCCAAGCTGGAGCAGCTGCTCGACGAGTACGCGCTCGTCTCCGACCTGGACCCGGCGAAGGCCCCGGCGGTGCGGGCGCAGATCTGGACGCTGGTCAAGGCAGCCGAGCTCCATCACGACCTGCACGTCGACGAGCAGCCGGACGACGAGGCGTTCGACGAGTTCGTCATGCACATCGACGGCTACCTGTGCGAGATCAAGGACGTGCAGATCCGCGACGGTCTGCACATCCTGGGCGGCGGCCCGGTCGGAGAGCCGCGCGTCAACCTCGTGCTGGCCGTGCTGCGCGCCTCGCAGGTGTGGGGCGGGCAGGCGAACGCGCTGCCGGGGCTCAGGGCGGCGCTGGCGGAGCACTTCGGGCTGGTGGAGAAGGAGCTGCTGGCCGAGCCGGGCGCTCCGGTGAAGGTGCCGGTGGAGCTGACGGACCTGGTGCAGGGCCCGGCGCGCACCGGGGCCGACGCGGTCGACCTGCTGGAGCAGCTGTGTCGGCGGATCGCGGAGGGCATGGAGGAGCGCGGCTGGGCGGTTGCCGAGAGCCGGGGCTGGTCCGGGATGTGCTCGGCGCCGAACTGCCCGACGCCGTGGCGGTGCTGGAGTTCGCCTGTACGGAGGTCGTGCCGCGGCTGGCCCGGACCACCGACGAGATCGGGCACATCCTGCGGGCCCTGGACGGCGGCTACGTCCCGGCGGGCCCCTCCGGCTCGCCGACCCGCGGCCTGGTCAACGTCCTGCCGACGGGACGCAACTTCTACTCCGTCGACCCCAAGGCGATCCCCTCCCGGCTGAGCTGGGAGGTCGGACAGTCGCTGGCGGACTCGCTGGTGCGGCGGTATCTGCAGGACACCGGTGAGTACCCCGAGTCCGTCGGCCTGACGGTGTGGGGCACCTCGGCGATGCGCACCCAGGGCGACGACATCGCCGAGATCCTGGCGCTGCTGGGCTGCCGGCCGGTGTGGGACGACGCCTCGCGGCGCGTGACCGGGTTCGAGGTCATCTCCCTCGAGGAGCTGGGGCGTCCCCGCATCGACGTCACCGTCCGTATCTCCGGGTTCTTCCGGGACGCGTTCCCGCACGTGGTGGGGCTGATCGACGACGCCGTCCGCAAGGTGGCCGAGCTGGACGAGCCCGCCGAGCGGAACTACGTCCGGGCCCATGCCGACGAGGACACCGCCGAGCACGGCGACCGGCGCCGGGCGACCGCCCGGATCTTCGGTTCCAAGCCGGGGGCGTACGGGGCCGGTCTGCTGCCGCTGATCGACGCCCGCAACTGGCGCTCCGACGCGGACCTCGCCGAGGTGTACGCGGTGTGGGGCGGCTACGCCTACGGGCGGGGGCTCGACGGCCGGGCCGCGCGCGGGACATGGAGACGGCGTTCCGGCGGATCGCGGTCGCCGCGAAGAACGTCGACACCCGCGAGCACGACCTCGTCGACGCCGACGACTACTTCCAGTACCACGGCGGCATGGTCGCCATGGTGCGGCATCTGACGGGCACCAGCCCCGAGGCGTACGTGGGCGACTCGGCGACGCCGGACCAGGTGAGGACCCGCACGCTGGGCGAGGAGACCCACCGCGTCTTCCGCGCCCGCGTGGTCAACCCGCGCTGGATGGCGGCCATGCGGCGGCACGGCTACAAGGGCGCCTTCGAGATGGCGGCGACGGTGGACTACCTGTTCGGGTACGACGCCACGGCCGGGGTCGTGGACGACTGGATGTACGAGAAGCTCAGCGCGGAGTACGTCTTCGACCCGGAGAACCGGGACTTCATGAAGACGTCCAACCCCTGGGCGCTGCGCGGGATCACCGAGCGGCTGCTGGAGGCCGCCGACCGCGGACTGTGGGCGGAGCCCGACGCGGAGACGCTCGAGCGGCTGCGTGCCACCTACCTTGAACTCGAAGGCGACTTGGAGGGCGACCAGAAGTGACCACCCCGTTTCCGTTCACGGCCGTGGTCGGCCAGGACGACCTGCGGCTCGCGCTGCTGCTGAACGCCGTTTCGCCGGCGGTCGGCGGTGTGCTGGTGCGCGGCGAGAAGGGCACGGCCAAGTCGACGGCCGTGCGGGCGCTGTCCGCGCTCATGCCGGAGGTGGACGTCGTCTCCGAGTGCCGCTTCTCCTGCGATCCCGGCGCGCCCGACCCGGGCTGCCCGGACGGTCCGCACGAGCCGGGGGCGTTCGTCTCCCGTCCGGCCCGGATGGTCGAGCTGCCCGTCGGTGCCTCCGAGGACCGGCTCGTCGGCGCGCTGGACATCGAGCGGGCGCTCTCGGAGGGCGTGAAGGCCTTCGAGCCGGGCCTGCTGGCCGACGCGCACCGCGGGATCCTCTACGTCGACGAGGTCAACCTCCTCCACGACCACCTGGTCGACCTGCTGCTGGACGCGGCGGCGATGGGTGCCTCGTACGTCGAGCGGGAGGGTGTCTCCGTACGGCACGCCGCGCGGTTCCTGCTGGTCGGCACCATGAACCCCGAAGAGGGCGAGCTGCGGCCGCAGTTGCTCGACCGGTTCGGGCTGACCGTGGAGGTCGCGGCCTCGCGGGAGCCCGACCAGCGGGTGGAGGTCGTCAAGCGGCGGCTCGCCTACGACGCCGATCCGGCCGCCTTCGCGGCCCGGTGGGCGGACGAGGAGGCCGACGTGCGGGCGCGGATCGCGGCGGCGCGGGAGCTGCTGCCGTCCGTGCGGCTGGGCGACGGGGCGCTGCGGCAGATCGCGGCGACCTGCGCGGCGTTCGAGGTGGACGGCATGCGCGCCGACATCGTGATGGCGCGGACGGCGACCGCGCTGGCGGCCTGGGCCGGGCGTACGGACGTGCTCGCCGAGGACGTACGGCAGGCGGCGCTGCTCGCGCTGCCGCACCGGCGGCGGCGCAACCCGTTCGACGCGCCGGGGCTGGACGAGGACAAGCTGGACGAGACCCTGGAGGAGTTCTCCGGGGACGACGATCAGGACCCGGACCCGGACCAGGGGCCGGACGGGCCCGGCGGGGGCGGCGGGCAGCCCGGGCCCGACGAGGGACCCCAGGGCGATGACACCGGGGTTCCGCCCGAGGCCGGGGAGAACGGGCAGCCGCAGCCGTCGGGGGCCGGCGAGCAGTCGGCCGTACGGGCGGCCGAACCGTTCCGGACCAAGGTGCTGAGCGTGCCCGGACTCGGCGAGGGTGCCGCCGGGCGGCGTTCGCGGGCGCGGACCGAGCACGGGCGGACCACGGGGGCCCGGCGGCCGCGGGGCGCGCTCACCAAACTGCACCTGGCGGCGACCGTGCAGGCCGCGGCACCGCACCAGCGGGCGCGCGGACGGTCCGGGCCGGGTCTTGTCGTGCGCCGGGACGATCTGCGGCAGGCCACCCGCGAGGGGCGCGAGGGCAATCTCGTGCTGTTCGTCGTGGACGCCTCCGGGTCGATGGCCGCGCGGCAGCGGATGAGCGCCGTGAAGGGCGCCGTGCTGTCGCTGCTGCTGGACGCGTACCAGCGGCGGGACAAGGTGGGACTGGTCACCTTCCGAGGGTCGGACGCGGACGTCGCGCTGCCCCCGACCTCGTCCGTGGACGCGGCGGCGGCCCGGCTGGAGTCGCTGCCGACGGGCGGGCGTACACCGCTGGCCGCCGGGCTGCTGCGCGCGCACGACGTGCTGCGCGTGGAGCGGCTGCGGGATCCGGCGCGGCGGCCGCTGGTCGTGGTGGTGACGGACGGGCGGGCCACCGGGGGGCCGGAGCCGGTCGCCCTGGCCGGGCGGGCGGCACGGCTGTTCGCGGCCGAGGGTGTCGCGTCCGTCGTCGTGGACTGCGAGTCGGGGCCGGTGCGGCTGGGGCTCGCCGGGCAGCTCGCCGGTGAGCTGGGCGGCACCGCCGTGACGCTGGACGAGCTGCGGGCCGACTCGATCGCCGGGCTGGTCAGGGATGTGCAGGGAACTACCAGGAGGGCCGCTTGATGCCGCAGGGACAGCCGAGTGTCGTTCCGGACGACGGTCTGACGACCCGACAGCGCCGGAACCGGCCGCTCGTCGTGGTGCACACGGGCGTCGGCAAGGGCAAGTCCACCGCCGCCTTCGGGCTCGCGCTGCGGGCCTGGAACCAGGGGTGGCCCATCGGGGTTTTCCAGTTCGTCAAGTCCGCGAAGTGGAAGGTCGGCGAGGAGAACGCGCTGCGGGTGCTCGGCGCCTCCGGCGAGGGCGGGTCCGTCGCCTGGCACAAGATGGGCGAGGGCTGGTCCTGGGTGCAGCGTGACGATCAGCTGGACAACGAGGAGAAGGCCCGGGAGGGCTGGGAGCAGGTCAAGCGCGACCTGGCGGCGGAGACGTACCGGCTGTACGTGCTGGACGAGTTCGCCTACCCGATGCACTGGGGGTGGGTGGACACCGACGAGGTCGTGGACGTCCTGCGGAACCGGCCCGGCACCCAGCATGTGGTGATCACCGGGCGCAACGCCCCGAGAAGCTGCTGGACTTCGCCGACCTCGTGACCGACATGTCCAAGGTGAAGCACCCCATGGACGCCGGGCAGAAGGGGCAGAGAGGCATCGAGTGGTGACGTCCGCTTCCGTTCCCCGGCTGGTCATCGCCGCGCCCTCGTCGCGGAGCGGCAAGACCACCGTCGCCACGGGGCTGATGGCCGCGTTCGCCGCGCGGGGGCTCGCCGTGTCCCCGCACAAGGTCGGGCCGGACTACATCGACCCCGGGTACCACGCGCTCGCGACCGGGCGGGTCGGGCGGAACCTCGACGCGTACCTGTGCGGGCCGGAGCTGGTCGGGCCGTTGTTCCTGCACGGGGCGCGGGGCTGTGACATCGCCGTCGTCGAGGGCGTGATGGGGATGTACGACGGGGCCGCGGGTGAGGGTGAACTCGCGTCCACGGCTCATGTCGCGAAGTTGCTGCGGGCGCCGGTGGTGCTGGTCGTCGACGCGTCGTCGCAGTCGCGGTCGGTGGCTGCGCTGGTGCACGGGTTCGTCTCCTGGGACCCGGAGGTCCGGGTCGGGGGCGTGATCCTCAACAAGGTCGCCTCGGATCGGCACGAGGAGTTGTTGCGGGAGGCCTTGGAGCAGGTCGGGGTGCCGGTGCTCGGGGTGTTGCGGCGGGCTCCGCAGGTGGACACGCCGTCGCGGCATCTGGGGTTGGTGCCGGTCGCCGAGCGGCGGGCTGAAGCGGTGGAGGCGGTTGCGGCGATGGCCGCGCAGGTGGCTGCCGGGTGTGATCTGGACGCGTTGGCGGGGCTGGCGCGGAGTGCGGGTGCGTTGTCGTGTGCGGCTTGGGATGCGGCTGAGGTGGTTTCCTCGCCCACCCACCACCCGACACGCTCGGACGAGAGGCCGGGCCGACAGGTCGGAGCAACCGGAGCCGTCAGGGCCGTCGGGGTCCTCGCGGCCGTGCCCAGAGTTGCTGTTGCCGGTGGGCCCGCTTTCACCTTCTCCTATGCCGAGCACGCCGAGCTGCTGACCGCCGCCGGTGCGGAAGTCGTGCGCTTCGATCCCCTGCGGGACGAGGAACTGCCCGAAGGGACCAGCGGGTTGGTGATCGGAGGCGGCTTCCCCGAGGTGTATGCCTCCGAGCTGTCCGCCAACGAACCCCTCCGCAAGGCCGTTGCCGTCCTGGCGGAGAGCGGCGCTCCCGTCGCCGCCGAGTGCGCGGGGCTGCTGTATCTGTGCCGGGAGCTGGACGGGCAGCCGATGTGCGGGGTGCTGGATGCCGGGGCCCGGATGACCGAGCGGCTGACCCTGGGCTACCGGGACGCCGTCGCTGTCGGCGACAGTGTGCTCGCGGCAGCGGGGACGCGGATGCGCGGCCACGAGTTCCACCGGACCGTCGTGGAGCCGGGGTCGGGGGCGGAGCCCGCCTGGGGCGTGCGGACTCCGCGGCGGCGCGTCGAAGGTTTCGTGCAGCGCGGTGTGCACGCGAGTTATCTGCACACGCACTGGGCGTCCCGTCCCGGTGTCGCCCGTCGGTTCGTCGAGAGGTGCCGGACGTCATGAGCAGCAGGTTGATCGGCGTCGGGGTCGGACCCGGTGACCCGGAGCTGGTGACCGTGAAGGGCGTCAACGCCCTGCGGGAGGCCGATGTCGTCGTCGTGCCCGTCATGGACACCGGCGAGCGTGGGCGCGCCGAGGCCACCGTGCTGCACTACGTGCCCGAGGAGAAGGTCGTCAGGGTCGTGTTCGCGCTGAACGAGCGGACCGACCGGGCCCGGCGTGAGGCGGCCTGGGACGCGGCCGGTGCGCGGGTGGCCGAGTTGCTGCGCGGGAACGGTGCCGTCGCCTTCGCGACCATCGGGGACCCCAACGTGTACTCCACGTTCACCTATCTGGCGCAGACCATCGCCGAGCTGGTGCCGGGAACCGTCGTCGAGACGGTGCCCGGGATCACCGCCATGCAGGACCTCGCGGCACGGTCGGGTGCCGTGCTGACCGAGGGGACCGAGCCGCTCACGCTCGTGCCCGTCACCGCGGGGGCGACCGTGCTCAAGGAAGCGCTCGCCGGGCCCGGGACCGTCGTCGCCTACAAGTTCGGCCGGCAGGCGCACGAGGTCGCCGAGGCGCTGCGGGAGACCGGGCGGATCGGCGGTGCGGTGTGGGGTTCGGCGCTGGGGCTGACGGAGGAGTCGATCCGGCCGGCCGCCGAACTCGACGGCGCTCCCCTGCCCTACCTGTCGACGCTCATCGCACCCGCGCGGCGGGACGGCGGGCGGGGCGGAAAGCTCTGACCCGCCGGTAGCTCACCGTCAACCACCCTGTACGAGAGGACCCATCCCATGGCCGACGCCCCCACCGGCAAGGTGACCTTCGTCGGTGCCGGCCCCGGCGCCGCCGACCTGCTGACGTTCCGCGCCGCGCGCGCCATCGCCGAGGCCGATGTCGTGATCTGGGCGGCCAGCCTGGTCCAGGAGGAGGTCCTCCAGCACGCGCGTGAGGACGCGGAGATCCTCGACTCGGCGGCCCTGTCCCTGGAGGACGTCGTCGCCGTGTACCGGCGGGCCCGTCAGGAGGGTCTGCGCGTCGCCCGGATCCACTCGGGCGACCCCGCCCTGTGGGGCGGCACCCAGGAGCAGCTCGACCGGTGTGCCGAGATCGGTATCGCGACCGAGATCGTGCCCGGTGTGTCCTCCTTCTCCTCCGTCGCCGCGGTGGCCCGGCGCGAACTGACCATCCCGAGATCGCGCAGTCCGTCGTGCTGACCCGGCTGGGTGGCGGCAAGACGCCCATGCCGCCCGGGGAGGAGGTCCGGGAGTTCGCGCGGCACGGCACCACCATGGCGATCTTCCTGTCCGCCGCCCGCAGCGGGCAGCTCGTGCGGGAGCTGCTGGAGGGCGGATACCCGACGACGACCCCGGTCGTCGTCGCGTACCAGGTGACCTGGCCGGAGGAGCTGGTCGTGCGGTGCACGATCGGCACGCTGGAGGAGACCGTCAAGGAACACAAGCTCTGGAAGCACACCCTGTTCCTGGTCGGCCCGGCCCTCGACGCGCACGGCACGCGCTCGCACCTCTACCATCCGGGTCACTTCCACGGCTACCGCAAGGCCGACCCCGAGGCCCGCAAGGCCCTGCGCGAACGGGGTGCCAGTACATGATCACCACGGTCCCGGCGCGTGTCGGAGAACCTGTCGAAGAAGGAGTCGCCCAGTGATCGGCCTCATTTCCGCCACGGCCGCGGGAGCGGCTGCGCGGGACCGGCTGGCCGCCGCGTGGCCGGACCGCACGCGGGTGTACGAGGGTCCCGTCGGGGACGCCGTACGGGCCGCGTTCGCGCAGTGCGAGCAGCTCGTGTGCTTCCTGGCGACGGGGGCGGTGGTGCGGCTGGTGGCACCACTGCTGTCGGGCAAGGCATCCGATCCTGGTGTGGTGTGTGTCGACGAGGGCGGCCGGTTCGCGGTGTCCCTGGTGGGCGGGCACGCGGGCGGCGCCAACGAACTCGCCCTGCGGGTCGGGAGTCGCTGGGTGCCGAGCCGGTGGTGACGACGGCGACGGACGCCGTCGGGCTGCCCGGCCTGGACACGCTCGGCCTGCCCGTGGAGGGCGATGTCGCCGGGGTGTCGCGGGCGTTGCTGGACGGCGAGGCGGTGGCGCTGCGGGCCGAGGTGTCCTGGCCGCTGCCGCCGCTGCCGGTGGCGGCCGAGGGGTCGTACACGATCCGGCTGACCGACCGTCTGGTCGAGCCGGCCGAGCGCGAGGTGGTGCTGCGGCCGCCGTCGCTGGTCGTCGGGGTCGGGGCGTCGAAGGGCGCCCCCGTCGAGGAGGTGCTCGGGCTGGTCGAGGACGCCCTGCGGGAGGCCGGGCTGTCCGCCGCGTCCGTGGCCGAACTGGCCACCGTCGACGCCAAGGCCGGGGAGCAGGGCATCGTCGAGGCCGCGCGGCGGCTGGGCGTGCCGCTGGTGACGTACGCCGCCGGGGAACTGGCCGGTGTCGAGGTGCCCAATCCGTCCGGCGCCCCGCTGGCCGCCGTCGGCACGCCCTCCGTCGCGGAGGCCTCGGCGCTGCTGCGGGGCGGCGAACTCCTCGTCCCCAAGCGGAAGTCCGCCGCGAGCCCGGCCATGGCCACCTGTGCCGTCGTACGGCGCCCGGGACGCGGGCGGCTCGCGGTGGTCGGGCTCGGGCCGGGCGCCCGGGACCTGCTGACACCGCGTGCGAAGGCCGAACTCCGGCGTGCCTCCGTGCTCGTCGGTCTCGACCAGTACGTCGACCAGATCCGCGACCTGCTGCGGCCCGGCACCCGCATCCTGGAATCGGGGCTGGGGCCGAGGAGGAGCGGGCGCGCACGGCCGTCGAGGAGGCCCGCGAGGGCAGGCCGTCGCGCTGATCGGCAGCGGGGACGCGGGCGTGTACGCCATGGCCTCCCCCGCCCTCGCCGAGGCGTCCGACGACATCGACGTGGTCGGCGTGCCCGGCGTGACGGCGGCGCTCGCGGCCGGCGCGATCCTGGGGCGCCGCTGGGCCACGACCACGTGTCGATCAGCCTGTCCGACCTGCACACGCCGTGGGAGGTCATCGAGCGGCGGGTGCGGGCGGCGGCCGAGGCGGACCTGGTCGTGACGTTCTACAACCCGCGCAGCCGGGGCCGCGACTGGCAGCTGCCCAAGGCGCTGGCGATCCTCGCCGGACACCGGGAGCCGTCGACCCCGGTCGGCGTGGTGCGCAACGCCTCACGGCCGGACGAGTCCGCCCGGGTCACCACACTGGCCGCGCTCGACCCGGCGACGGTGGACATGATGACGGTCGTGACCGTGGGCAACACGGCGACCCGTGAGATCGCCGGCCGCATGGTGACGCCGCGCGGCTACCGCTGGCAGGAGGGCGCCGAGTGAACCGCCCGGCCCACGCGCCGCCCGCGCTCGACGCCCCGCTGCACCACCCCACTTCCGCCGAGGAGAAACCGTGACCACCCCTCCGCCCGCTCTGCTCATCGCCGGCCACGGCACCCGTGACGACGCCGGAGCCGAGGCGTTCCGCGACTTCGTGCGGGAGCTGGGACGCCGCCACCCCGACTGCCCGTCGCGGGCGGTTTCATCGAGCTGTCCCCGCCGCCGCTGGGCGAGGCCGTCACCGAGCTGGTGGAGCGGGGCGTACGGCGGTTCGCCGCCGTGCCGCTGATGCTGGTGTCCGCCGGGCACGCCAAGGGCGACATCCCGGCGGCGCTGGCCCGCGAGAAGGAGCGGCACCCCGGCGTCTCGTACACCTACGGGCGCCCGCTCGGCCCGCACCCGGCGCTGCTGAACGTGCTGGAGCGGCGGCTGGACGAGGCGCTGGGCGGTGCGGGGCGTACGCCGGGTGACCGGGCCGATGTGACGGTGCTGCTGGTGGGGCGCGGGTCGACGGACCCGGACGCCAACGCCGAGGTGCACAAGGCGGCGCGGCTGCTGTGGGAGGGGCGCGGGTACGCGGGTGTCGAGACGGCGTTCGTGTCACTGGCGGCGCCGGACGTGCCGAGCGGGCTCGACCGGTGCGTGCGGCTGGGCGCCCGCAGGATCGTGGTGCTTCCCTACTTCCTGTTCACCGGCATCCTGCCGGACCGGGTCCGGATGCAGACGGAGGGCTGGGCGGCGGCGCACCCGGAGGTCGAGGTGTGCTCGGCCGATGTCATCGGGCCGGAGCCGGAGCTGCTGGACCTGGTGTGGGAGCGGTACGAGGAGGCCGTCCAGGGCGATCTGCGGATGAACTGCGACTCATGCGTCTACCGCGTCGCCCTGCCGGGCTTCGAGGACAAGGTGGGGCTGCCGCAGCAGCCGCACTTCCACCCGGACGACGACGGCCATCACCACGGGCACGGCCACGGCCACCACCACGGTGCGCACTCACATGCCCACTGAGCACGGGCCCGATCTGCGGCACCACGGGGACGCGGAGGTCCGGGACGAGGGCGGCTCGCTCGTCGACCTCGCCGTGAACGTCCGCGCGGACACGCCGCCGGTGTGGCTGCGGGAGCACATCGCCGCGTCCCTGACCGGGCTCGCGGCCTACCCGGACGGGCGGGCCGCGCGGGCGGCGGTGGCGGCGCGGCACGGGCTGCCGGTGGACAGGGTGCTGCTGACGGCGGGGGCGGCGGAGGCGTTCGTACTGCTGGCGCGGGCGCTGAAGGTGCGGCGGCCGGTGGTCGTCCACCCGCAGTTCACGGAGCCGGAGGCGGCGCTGCGGGACGCCGGGCACTCGGTCGACCGGGTGCTGCTGCGGGAGGAGGACGGCTTCCGGCTCGACCCGGCGGCCGTCCCCGAGGACGCGGACCTGGTCGTGATCGGCAACCCCACGAACCCGACGTCGGTGCTGCACCCGGCGGACGCCATCGCCTCCCTCGCCCGGCCCGGACGGGTGCTGGTGGTGGACGAGGCGTTCATGGACGCGGTGCCGGGCGAGCGGGAGGCCCTGGCGGACCGGGTCGACGTGCCCGGCCTCGTGGTGCTGCGCAGCCTCACCAAGACATGGGGGCTGGCCGGGTTGCGGATCGGGTACGTGCTGGCGGCGCCGGAGACCGTCGAGGGCCTGGAGCGCGCGCAGCCGCTGTGGCCGGTGTCCACGCCGGCGCTGGCGGCGGCCGAGGCGTGCGTGGGGCCCCGGGCCGTGGCGGAGGCGGCCCACGCGGCCCACCGCGTCGCGGCGGACCGGGCTCATCTCCTGGCGGGCCTCGCCGGGTTCACCCCGGCGGGGCTGCGGGTGGTGGAACCGGCCGAGGGCCCGTTCGTCCTCGTCCGTCTGCCGCACGCGGCTGCCGTGCGCCGACGCCTGCGCGACCTCGGCTACGCCGTGCGGCGCGGGGACACGTTCCCCGGCCTGGACGAGGAGTGGCTGCGGCTGGCCGTGCGGGACCGGAAGACGGTGGACGGCTTCCTCCGGGCACTGGAGCAAGCGATCGCGCACTGACCGCCGGCTCACCGCGGTGCGGTTCCGGACCGGCCCCGGTCACGGCCGAGCTGCCCGCGGGCACTACAGCGAGCGGTGGTGCGCCGCCCGCTCACCGCAGGGCAGGACCCGAACGTCCCGGCCACAGCCCAACCGCCCCGGACACCCCGGCAAACAGCCACACGCCGACCACTCACCACAGGCCGGAACCCCAACATCCCGGCCACGGCCGAGCTGCCCGCGGGCGCAGGCGTTCGCCCCCCGTCGCCCTCGCGGCTACCCGACCACGCGGCCGTTCAGCACCACCCGGCGCGGCGCTCCCAGCACGCGGACGTCCGCCCGTGGGTCCTCGTCGTAGACGAGGAGGTCGGCCGGGGCGCCCTCCTCCAGGCCGGGGCGGCCGAGCCAGGTCCGGGCCGTCCAGGTGCCCGCCGCCAGGGCCTCGACGGGCGGGATGCCCGCGGTGACCAGCTCGGCGACCTCGGCCGCGGCGAGGCCGTGCGCGAGACCGCCGCCCGCGTCGGTGCCGACGAACACGGGGATCCCGGCGTCGTAGGCGTTGCGGACGGTGTCGTAGCGGCGTTCGTGGAGTCGGCGCATATGGGCCGACCAGCGCGGGAACCGGGCCTCGCCGCCCTCGGCGAGCCGCGGGAAGGTGGCGATGTTGACCAGGGTCGGGACGATGGCGACGCCCCGCTCGGCGAACAGCGGGATGAGGTCCTCGGTCAGGCCCGTCGCGTGTTCGATGCAGTCGATGCCCGCCTCGACGAGGTCCTGGAGGGAGTCCTCCGAGAAGCAGTGCGCGGTGACCCGGGCACCCAGGCGGTGCGCCTCCGCGATCGCCGCCTCGACCGCTCCGCGGGGCCAGCAGGCCGACAGGTCGCCGAGGTCGCGGTCGATCCAGTCGCCGACCAGCTTCACCCAGCCGTCGCCGCGCCGGGCCTCCTGGGCGACGTAGGCGACCAGGTCCTCCGGCTCGATCTCCCAGGCGTAGTTGCGGATGTAGCGGCGGGTGCGGGCGATGTGCCGCCCGGCGCGGATGATCTTCGGCAGGTCCTCGCGGTCGTCGACCCACCGGGTGTCGGAGGGCGAGCCCGCGTCGCGGATCAGCAGGGTGCCCGCGTCCCGGTCGGTCAGCGCCTGCTTCTCGGCGACGTCCCGCGGGACCGCGCCGTGCCGGTCGAGTCCGACGTGGCAGTGCGCGTCGACGAGGCCGGGCAGGGCCCAGCCCACGACGGTACGGACGTCGCGGACCCCGGCGGGACGGTCGTAGGAGACGCGGCCGTCGACCACCCACAGCTCGTCCCGGACGTCCTCGGGCCCGACGAGCACCCGACCCTTCACGTGCAGCACCGCGTGATCGCTCATGCACCGCACCTTAATGAGGTGCCGGGCGCGTCTCGAAGGGGGCCGGTTCTCGGGGGCCTCGGCTCGAAGGCGGGTGGTACCCGGCGGTTACCCTCGAGGCCGTCGAACCTGTGAGTGAAGAGAGCATTGCCGTGACGCATCCGTTTCTGGACCTGGCCCCGCTCGGCGCGGACCGTTTCGCCGCGATCGAGGACCGTGTGGCCCGGCTGCTGAGCACCGAGCAGGACGTCGTGATCATGCAGGGCGAGGCGCTGCTGCCGCTGGAGGGCGCGATCCGTGCCACGGCCGGCCCGGGTACGACGGCGCTGAACGTCATCACGGGCCCCTACGGGCAGACCTTCGGCGACTGGCTGCGGGACTGCGGTGCCACGGTGATCGACCTGGCGGTGCCCTTCCACACGGCGGTCAGGGCGGAGCAGATCCGGAAGGCCTTCGCCGAGCATCCGGAGATCGACTTCGTGTCCTTGGTGCACGCGGAGGCGGCGACCGGCAACACCAACCCGGTCGCGGAGATCGGGGAGGTCGTACGGGCGCACGGGGCGCTGTTCTACCTGGACGCGGTGGCGTCGATCGGTGCCGAGCCGGTGCTGCCGGACGCCTGGGGCGTGGATCTGTGCGTGATCGGGGCGCAGAAGGCGATGGGCGGGCCGGCCGGGGTGTCGGCGGTGTCCGTGAGCGAGCGGGCCTGGGCCCGGATGGCGGCGAACCCGCGGGCGCCGCGCCGCTCGTACCTGTCGCTGCTCGACTGGAAGGAGCGGTGGATCGACGGCGGCCGCAAGGCGCTGCTGCACGCGCCGGCGCAGCTGGAGATGCTGGCGCTTCAGGCGTGCGTGGAACGGATCGAGGCTGTGGGGCTGGACGCCGTGATGGCCCGGCACGCCTCCGCCGCGGCGGCCACGCGGGCCGGGGCGGTCGCGCTCGGTGGCGGTCTGGAGCCGTACGTGTACGAGGCGGGGGACGCGGCGCCGGTCGCCACGACGCTGCGGACGCCGTCGGGGGTGGTGGCCTCCGAGCTGGTGGCCCGTGCCCTGGAAGCGGATCCGGCCGTGCCGCTGGCGGCGGGCGGGGGTGCGCTGGCCAAGGAGATGATCCGGGTGAATCACTATGGGGCCGATGCGACGCCGGGGCTGTGCGGGCGAGTCTGGCGGCGTTGGGGGTGGCGCTTTCCGAGCAGAGTCCGAGTGTGGATGTGGCAGGGGCGCTGCGGGCCGTGCAAGCGGCGTGGCGGTAGCGGTGGGCTGAGGTCAGAGGCCCTCGCCCCCTCAGGGCTCCCGCGGCAAGACGCCGGCCGGTGGCGTGCGTTGTCAGTGCCCCGTGCCATGCTCCCGGCATGACCACCGACACATCTGCAGACAGCCCCCGGTCCCTCCCCGACGGCCGTCCCGTCCCCCACCTCACCGGCGATGAGAGGGCCATGCTCGAGAGCTGGCTCGACTTCCACCGGGCCACGCTGGAGCTGAAGTGCGCCGGGTTGGACGACGCGCAGGTGCGGACCGCGTCGGCCGAGCCGTCGGGCCTGACGCTGCTCGGGCTGGTGCAGCACCTCGCCGAGGTCGAGCGGAACTGGTTCCAGCGGGCGGTCGGCGGTCTGGACGTCCCGCCCGTCTTCGAGGAGGAGACCGGGTACGCGCTGGACCCGCGGCGGGGGCTGGACGAGGTGCTCGGCGTCTGGCGGCGGGAGATCGCGCGGGGGCGAGAGCTGTGTGCCGGGCGGTCGCTGGACGACACCGGGCGGATCCCCGACGGCCCGGTGGCCGGTGCCGAGGTCAGTGTGCGCTGGGTGCTGATTCACATGATCGAGGAGTACGCACGGCACAACGGTCACGCCGATCTCCTGCGGGAGCGCATCGACGGAGTGACCGGGGCCTGAATTCATCGTGCTTTCCGAGACGTCTCGCATGTAAGCTGGCACACAGTATTAAGGATTTATCAAGAACAGCTTCCCATCTTCTTCTGCCCGCTTTTCCCGGTCCTAA
This sequence comes from Streptomyces tuirus, assembly GCA_018195615.1. GTDB lineage: Bacteria > Actinomycetota > Actinomycetes > Streptomycetales > Streptomycetaceae > Streptomyces > Streptomyces tuirus_A. The sequence goes on from JAGTPG010000002.1 coordinate 2,199,665, forward strand.
ACCCAGAGATTTTGAGGATATTCGGCGAGGTAATTCCGGCAGATCTCGTGGCGGTTACACGGCTGTGACGCGTTACACACCGCGACCGCTTTGCCCGGTATTATCCGTGCAATACCGGGCATTTCTCCTCCGTCTTGCGCCAGCCCTCGCGCCCGCGTGATAACACACGGCGGCCTCATACGTAACCCCGCTCGGCGATGCAATTTTGAATTTCGCTGGGTAAGTTCAATTCGCATGACTGCCGTACAAGCAGATCCGCAAATCGACCGCCCCACGCCGGCTGACGGAGCCGCGCTGTGGCGGATGGCGAAGGACTCCAAGGTTCTCGACCTGAACTCGTCCTACAGCTATCTGCTGTGGTGCCGCGACTTCGCGGCCACATCGGCCGTCGCGCGTGACGAGCACGGCGAGCCGATGGGCTTCATCACCGGGTACGTGCGGCCGGACAGCCCGCACACCCTGCTGGTCTGGCAGGTGGCGGTGGACGAGGCACACCGCGGACGCGGACTGGCAGCCGCGCTGCTCGACGGCCTGGTCACGCGGGCGGTCGCCGAGCGCGGGGTGACGACGGTGGAGACCACCATCACCCCGGGCAACACCGCCTCGGAGCGCCTGTTCACGTCGTTCGCCGAGCGTCACGACGCCCGGCTGGAGCGCGAGGTGCTGTTCGACGCGGGCCTGTTCCCCGACGGGCCGCACGACCCCGAGGTCCTGTACCGCATCGGCCCGCTGGCCCACTGACTTCCCACCGACTCCCGCAGACTTCCCCACGCACCGAGGAGCGATTCGTCGTGACCATCACCCAGCCCGACCTGAGCGTCTTCGAGACCCTGGAGTCCGAGGTGCGCAGCTACTGCCGCGGCTGGCCCACCGTCTTCGACCGTGCGGTCGGCAGCCGCATGTACGACGAGGACGGCCATGAGTACCTCGACTTCTTCGCCGGAGCCGGGTCACTGAACTACGGGCACAACAACCCGGTCCTGAAACGCGCGCTGATCGACTACCTGGAGCGTGACGGCGTCACGCACGGGCTCGACATGTCGACGACCGCCAAGCGCACGTTCCTGGAGGCCTTCCAGAACCTGCTGCTGCGGCCGCGCGACCTGCCGTACAAGGTCATGTTCCCGGGCCCGACCGGCACCAACGCCGTGGAGTCCGCGCTGAAGCTGGCGCGGAAGGTGAAGGGGCGCGAGGCGATCGTGTCGTTCACCAACGCCTTCCACGGCATGTCGCTGGGCTCGCTGGCCGTGACCGGCAACGCCTTCAAGCGGGCCGGCGCCGGCATCCCGCTGGTGCACGGCACGCCGATGCCGTTCGACAACTACTTCGACGGCACGGTCGAGGACTTCCTGTGGTTCGAGCGGCTCCTGGAGGACCAGGGCTCGGGCCTCAACAAGCCGGCCGCCGTGATCGTCGAGACCGTGCAGGGCGAGGGCGGCATCAACGTGGCCCGGCCCGAGTGGCTGCGTGCCCTGTCCGAGCTGTGCGAGCGGCAGGACATGCTGCTGATCGTCGACGACATCCAGATGGGCTGCGGCCGTACCGGCGCGTTCTTCTCCTTCGAGGAGGCCGGCATCACCCCGGACATCGTCACCGTCTCCAAGTCGATCAGCGGCTACGGCCTGCCCATGTCGCTGTGCCTGTTCAAGCCCGAACTCGACGTGTGGGAGCCCGGCGAGCACAACGGCACCTTCCGCGGCAACAACCCCGCCTTCGTCACGGCCACCGCGGCCCTGGAGACCTACTGGGCCGACGGCTCCGCGATGGAGAAGCAGACCCGCAAGCGCGGCGAGCAGGTCGAGCAGGCGCTGATCTCCATCACCGAGGAGAACCTGGCCGACGTCAAGGAGTACCGGGGCCGCGGCCTGGTGTGGGGCATGGAGTTCCACGACAAGGCCCGCGCCGGCAAGGTCGCCAAGCGCGCCTTCGAGCTCGGACTGCTGATCGAGACGTCCGGCCCGGAGAGCGAGGTCGTGAAGCTGCTCCCGGCACTCACGATCACACCCGAAGAACTGGACGAGGGCCTCACCACGCTGGCCCGCGCCGTCCGCGAGACCGCCTGACCAAGCAACCGGCACCACTCACCTAGGAGGCATCGCAGCACCGTGATTGTCCGTTCGTTCAAGGAGATCGAAGGTACCGACCGGCACGTGAAGTCGGCGTCCGGCACGTGGGAGAGCAAACGCATCGTCCTCGCCAAGGAGAAGGTCGGCTTCTCCCTGCACGAGACGATCCTGTACGCGGGTACGGAGACGTCGATGTGGTATGCGAACCACATCGAGGCCGTCGTCTGCGTGGAGGGCGAGGCCGAGCTGACCGACCACGAGACCGGGCAGTCGTACACCATCACGCCCGGGACCATGTACCTCCTGGACGGGCACGAGAAGCACACGCTGCGGATCAAGAAGGACTTCCGCTGCCTCTGCGTCTTCAATCCGCCCGTGACCGGACGGGAGGACCACGACGAGAACGGCGTTTACCCGCTGCTCACCGAGGAGGTGTGACGTTACCGTGACCGCCACCACCGACACCACCACCGGTATCCCCGACCTCTACCCCAGTCGGGGCACGGCCGAGGTGCTGACCCCGCGCCAGGACCCGGTCGTCTGGGGCGCGCCCGACGCCCCCGGCCCGGTCGCGCCGGCCGACCTGCTGTCGTTCGAGCGTGACGGCTTCCTCGCCATCGACGAGCTCATCACCGACGACGAGGTCGCCGTCTACCGCAACGAGCTGAACCGGCTGGTGAACGACGAGGACATCCGTGCCGACGAGCGGTCGATCGTCGAGCCGAAGTCCCAGGAGATCCGCTCGGTCTTCGAGGTGCACAAGATCAGCGAGGTGTTCGCCAGGCTGGTGCGCGACGAGCGGGTCGTCGGCCGGGCTCGGCAGATCCTCGGCTCGGACGTGTATGTCCACCAGTCCCGGATCAACGTCAAGCCGGGCTTCGGGCCAGTGGTTTCTACTGGCACTCGGACTTCGAGACGTGGCACGCCGAGGACGGCCTGCCGCGGATGCGCACGGTGTCGGTCTCGATCGCGCTGACCGAGAACTACGACACCAACGGCGGGCTCATGATCATGCCGGGGTCGCACAAGACGTTCCTCGGGTGTGAGGGGGCCACGCCGAAGGACAACTACAAGAAGTCGCTGCAGATGCAGGACGCGGGCACGCCGTCGGACGAGGCGCTGACCCGGTTCGCCACCCAGCACGGCATCAAGTTGTTCACGGGCAAGGCCGGTTCGGCGACCTGGTTCGACTGCAACTGCATGCACGGTTCCGGCGACAACATCACGCCGTTCCCGCGCAGCAACGTGTTCATCGTGTTCAACAGCGTGGAGAACACGGCGGTGGAACCGTTCGCGGCACCGGTGCGGCGTCCGGAGTTCATCGGGGCGCGGGACTTCACGCCGGTGCGGTGACCGCCCCCTCGGCCGGGGGTCCGGGGGTTGGCCCCCGGAGAACACAGCATCGGGGCGCGGGACTTCACGCCGGTGCGGTGACCGCCCCCTCGGCCGGGGTCCGGGGGTTGGCCCCCGGAGAACACAGCATCGGGGCGCGGGACTTCACGCCGGTGCGGTGACCGCCCCCTCGGCCGGGGGCCCGGGGGTTGCCCCGGAGAACACAGCATCGGGGCGCGGGACTTCACGCCGGTGCGGTGACCGCCCCCTCGGCCGGGGGCCCGGGGGTTGGCCCCCCCGAGAACACAGCATCGGGGCGCGGGACTTCACGCCGGTTCGGTGAGCCCGTGAAGTGACCGTGCGACGCGACTGCCGGGTGGGGCCTCCTCGTGTGGGACGGGAGGCCCCGCCCGGTTTTTTCACGTCCTCAGGGCGTCCAGGAGCCGGTCGACGTCCGCGGCGGTGTTGTAGAGGTGGAACGCGGCCCGCAGGTTTCCCGCCCGGTCGGACACCTGGATGCCCGCGCTGCTGAGCTCGCCCTGCCGGTGGCCCAGTCCGGGCACGGACACGATCGCTGAGCCCGGCGCCGGCACCGGCTCGTGGCCCAGCCCGGCGAGCCCGACCCGGAAGCGGTCCGCGAGAGCGACATCGTGGGCGTGCACGACGTCGACGCCGATCTCCTCGATGAGCTCCAGCGAGGCACGCAGCCCGGCGTAGCTGAAGAGGGACGGGCTGATGTCGAACCGCCGTGCGGAGTGGGCGAGTTCCTCGACGGGCCCGTAGCAGCTGTCCCAGGGAATCTCACCGGCGACCCAGCCGGCGAGCAGCGGCGAGAGCCCGCCGAAGTCCTGCGGGACGACGAAGAACGCGGCCCCGTGCGGCCCCAGGAGCCACTTGAAGCCGACGGCGGCGAGGAAGTCGTCGGCGTCCGCGTCCATCGGCAGCCAGCCGGCCGACTGCGAGGCGTCGACATAGGTGCGGGCCCCGTGCGCCCGGGCCGCCTCCCGCACGGCCGGCAGATCGGCGAACCGGCCGTCGGCGGACTGGACGGTGCTGACCGCGACCAGCGCGGTGCCGGGGCGGACCGACTCGGCGAGGCGCTCCAGGGGCACGGCACGCACCTTGAGGTCGTCGCGCGCATGGAACGGGTTCACCAGGGAGGAGAAGTCGCCCTCCGCCGTGAGGACCTCCGCGCCGGCCGGCAGAGAGGCGGCGATCAGCCCGCCGTACTCGGCGACCGAGGCGCCCGTGGCGACCCGCTCGAGGGGAACACCGGCCAGCCGGGCGAAGGACGCGCGAACGATCTCCACGTTCTCGTACAGGGGCCCCAGAGCCACGCCCTCGGCCCGCATCCGCACCGCCTGGTGCAGGGCGGTGACGGTACGGGCGGGCAGGAGCCCGTTGCTCGCGGTGTTGAGGTAGGTGTGCTTCGGGGCGAACTCGGCGCGGACGAGGTTCTCGAAGGTCTCCATGGAACCACTCTGCGGCCCCGGGATCCCCCGTCCATTGCCGATTTCTGCGTGTTGTCGCTAAGGAACGCTTATATATACGCCCCGACCTGCGGGTTCAGTGCTGGGGCACCGCGCAGCCGTCCGGGCCGCACGCCTCCGCGTCGCCGCTGTCCACGATCGTCAGCGGCGCGCGCTCGCCGTACGCCCGGGTCAGGGCCTGGGCGAAGACCTCGGCGGGCTGGGCGCCGGAGACGCCGTACTTGCGGTCGAGCACGAAGAACGGGACCCCGTTCGCACCGAGCTGCGCGGCCTCCCGCTCGTCGGCCCGGACCTCGGCGGCGTAGAGATCGGGGTCGGCGAGCACGGAGCGGACGGCGGCCCCGTCGAGACCGGCCGCCACGGCGAGCTCCACCAGCCGCTCGTCGTCACCGAAAACCGAGCGCTCCTCGGCGAAGTTGGCCCGGTAGAGCAGGTCGAGCAGCTGCTCCTGGCGTCCCTGCTCCTTGGCGAAGTGCAGCAGCCGGTGCATGTCGAAGGTGCTGCCGTGGTCGCGGCCGCGCGTGCGGTAGTCGAGCCCCTCGGCGGCGGCCTGCGCGCCCAGGTTGTCCTCGCCGGCCTCGGCCTGCGCCTCGCTCATCCCGTACTTCCTGGTGAGCATCGTGATCACGGGCTGGATGTCGTCCTTGGGGCGGCCCGGGTCCAGCTCGAAGGAGCGGTGCACCACCTCGATGTCCTCGCGGTGCGGGAAGTCCCGCAGCGCCTTCTCGAAGCGGGCTTTGCCCACATAGCACCAGGGGCAGGCGATGTCGCTCCAGATCTCGACGCGCATGTGTCGGCTCTCTCCAGCTCGTACGGGTACGGAGACTCCCTCCGCCGAGTAGGTGAACCTTCAAGCAGCTGGTTTCATTCCGCGGTGACCGACAGGCGAAGACACCGGTGGTGGTCCCCCTCGGCGGGCGGGTTCCGCGGATCCGGGGTCCAGCCCTGACGGGCGTAGAAGGCCTGCGCGCGCTGGTTGCCGACGTGCACGTCGAGGACGGCCGTCCGTTTGCGGTCGGCCTTCCACTCCTCGACGCAGGCCGTGTGCAGGGCGGTGCCCGCGCCGCGGCGCCAGTGATCGGGGTCGATGTGGAACTGGAACAGCTTCACCGTGTCGGCCGGAGCGCCCTCGGGGGTACGGAAGGAGGCCAGGCCGATCATGCGCCCCGCCTCGACGACGCACAGCACCCGGCCGTCCGGCCGCGCGAGCGCACCCTGCCAGGAGGCAAGCCAGTCGGTGCCGTCCTGCGGCAGCCCGTCCGGGTAGTACGTCGCCCGGGCCCGCGCGTGCAGCGCGACGACGTCCGCCACCTCGGCGGGCAGGACGGTACGGATCACACGGACTGGGACCGCTTCGTTGCTGATCATGGAACCGAGGACGTGCCCGGCCGGGACGCGGTTCCCGGCCGGGCCTCAGCTGCCGTCTCGCAGATCCTTCGGCCAGTCCGGGCGGAACTCGATGTGGTCGTACGTCACCACGCAGCCCTCCCCCATCGGGGACTGGGTCATGAAGCCGACCAGGGCCGCACCCGTCTCCTTCTCGTCGCCGAGGGTGAAGAGGCGGACGAAGGTCCAGCGTTCGCCGTCGCGGGAGGCGTGGAAGGCGAAGGCGCGGCCCGTGCGACTGACCCGCAACCAGACGGAACTGCCGGTCACCGTGAAGGAGTTGGCGTCGTCGGAGTGCCCCGGGTGACCACCGTGCAGACGGTGGGCACGTCCGGGGAGTACTCCAGGCACAGCTTCGCCCAGGCCCGCTCCCCGACATGGACGTAGAGCACTCCGGCGTCGAAGGCCGCGCCGAACCCGACGGTGACCCGGGCGATCAGCTGGAAGTCCCCCTCGGGCGCCCCAGCAGCCGGGGCGCGTCGGAGGCGGGGTCCAGCCCCTCACCGGTGGGCGGCACGAACCGGTCCTGCCGCGCCCCGGCCCACCCGGTGAGCACACCGTCCTCGTAGGACCACTGGGCCTCGGGCCCGTACGTGCGCAAGCCAAAGGGAAGTTCGGGAAGTTCGAGATCCATTCGACTCACTCTTCCAGGTCCGACTCGAAGGGGCGCGGGACTGTGTCAATTTGCGGCTCCGCCGCGTGGGCGCGATCAACCACAACGAACCCGCGGCCGGCAGTCCACCCGCACCCCTACGGCGCCTACCTCTCCAACTGCCCGTTGAACCTGCGAGGCAGCCCCAGCGGGTTCTCATCCCTCAGCTCCGCCGGAAGCAGCGCCTCCGGCGCGTTCTGATAAACCACCGGCCGCAGCCACCGCTCGATCGCCGTCCCACCCACTGACGTGGACGTCGACGTCGTGGCCGGGTACGGCCCCCCGTGGTGCTGAGCCGGCGCGACGGCAACCCCCGTCGGCCAGCCATTGACCAGCACACGCCCGGCCAGCGGCGTCAGCTCCTGCAGCAGCTCCGCACCACGGCCCTGGCCGGCGGCCTCCTCCTCGGACAGCTGCACCGTCGCCGTCAGGTTGCCCGGCAGCCGCGACAGCACCGCCTTCACCTCGGTCTCGTCCTCGTAGCGGGCCACCACGGTGACCGGTCCGAAGCACTCCTCCAGCAGCAGGTCGTGTTCGCCCTCCGCCGCCAGCCTGCTCGCCGGCACCGTGAGGAAGCCCGCGCTGACCGTGTGCTCGCCGCCCGCGCCGGGCGTGACCGGGGAGTCGACGTCGGGCAGCTGGGTGCGCTCGGCGACGCCGGCCACGAAGTTGTCGCGCATCCGGTGGTCTAGGAGCACCCCGGCGTCGGTGTCGCTGACGGCGTCGGTCAGCGACTTCAGCAGGGCGTCACCGGCGGCACCGGCCGGCGCGAGGACGAGGCCGGGCTTCACGCAGAACTGGCCGACGCCCAGCGTCATCGAACCGGCGAGCCCGGAGCCGATCACCTCGGCCCGCTCGGCGGCGGCGGCCTCGGTGACGACGACCGGGTTCAGGGAGCCCAGCTCGCCGTGGAAAGGGATCGGCACGGGGCGGGCGGCCGCCGCGTCGAAGAGGGCCCGGCCACCGCGTACGGACCCGGTGAAGCCGGCCGCCGCGACCAGCGGGTGCTTGATCAGCTCGACGCCCGCCTCAAAGCCGTGCACCAGGCCGACGACGCCCTCGGGGATGTCGTGCCGGGCGGCGGCGCGGCGCAGCACCTTCGCCACGTACTCGGACAGGGCCGGGTGGTCCGGGTGGGCCTTGACGACGACCGGGCAGCCGGCCCCCAGCGCGCTCGCGGTGTCGCCGCCGGCGACCGAGAAGGCGAAGGGGAAGTTCGACGCCGAGTAGACGGCGACGACGCCGAGCGACACCTTGTAGCGGCGCAGGTCCGGGATCGGCGGGGTCGCGGTGTCGTCGGGGTGGTTGATGACGACGTCGAGGAAGGCGCCCTCGTCGACGATGTCGGCGAAGGCCCGCAGCTGGTAGCAGGTGCGGGCGAGCTCGCCGGTCAGCCGGACCGGGCCGAGCGCGGTCTCGGCGTCGGCGGTCTCGACGAGACCGTCCTTGGCCGCCTGGAGCTCGTCGGCGGCGGTGCGCAGGAAGGCGGCGCGGACGGTGCGGTCGGCGAGTGCGCCGCGCGCCTCGTGAGCGGCCCGGACGGCGGCGTCGACCTCCTGGGCTGTGGCCTCCACCGCAACCTGTTCACGCTGCTTCCCGGTTCGGGGGTCGACACTCCAGACTGGTGCTGCTGCCACCGCGGGTCCCTCCACACATGTAATGCCGCAGTACTGGGTCATCCACCAGGGGTGTTCGATATACTGAACGCCGTCTCTGATGATGAATATGCTGTTGGAGACTATTTCCCGTCCAACGAAGGGGTCAAGGGCGATGTCGGGAGCCGAGACAGGCGGCGGGGCGCAGGTCAAGTCCGCGGTACGGACCGTTGAGCTGCTGGAATACTTCGCCGGGCGCCCCGGTATGCACTCCCTCGCGGCGGTCCAGGAGGCCGTCGGGTACCCCAAGTCCAGCCTGTACATGCTCCTGCGCACGCTCGTCGAGCTGGGCTGGGTGGAGACGGACGCGACGGGCACGCGGTACGGCATCGGGGTGCGGGCGCTGCTGGTCGGCACGTCGTACATCGACGGCGACGAGGTGGTCGCGGCGGCCCGGCCCACCCTGGACCGGCTCTCCGACGACACCACGGAGACGATCCACCTGGCCCGCCTGGACGGCACGAACGTCGTCTACCTCGCCACCCGCCAGTCGCAGCACTACCTGCGCCCCTTCACCCGGGTCGGCCGCCGCCTCCCCGCGCACTCCACGTCCCTCGGCAAGGCGCTGCTGAGCACGTACTCGGACGAGCAGGTCCGCAAGGTGCTCCCGGAGACGCTGCCCGCGCTGACCGAGCACACGATCACCGACCGGGAGAAGCTCATCGACGAGCTGCGCCAGGTGCGGGAGCAGGGGTTCGCCGTGGACCGCGAGGAGAACACGCTGGGCTGCGCTGCTTCGGGGTGGCGATCCCGTACCGCACGCCGGCGCGGGACGCGATCAGCTGCTCGGTGCCGGTGGCCCGGCTGACGCCCGCGCACGAACAGCTGGTGAAGGACGCGCTGTTCGACGCGCGGGACCGGCTGACCCTGGCCACCCGTAGGCTCTGAGGCATGAATGTCGAGCTGCGCGCGGTCCATGACAGCGATCTGCCGGTCTTCTACCGGCAGATGAACGACCCCGAGGCGCTCCACATGGCGGCCTTCACCCCGAGGACCCGTCCGACCGGGACGCCTTCGACGCCCACTGGGCGAAGATCAGGTCCTCGGACGCTGTCAACCGCACCGTGCTGGCCGACGGTGACGTGGTCGGCAGCGCGGCGGTGTACGGAGTGCCGGGCGAGCGCGAGGTGACGTACTGGATCGACCGGGCGTACTGGGGAAGGGCATCGCCACGGCGGCCTTGCGGGCCCTGCTCGCGGAGGTGCCCGAGCGTCCCCTCTACGCGCGGGCGGCTTCGGACAACGCGGGGTCGCTGCGCGTCCTGGAGAAGTGCGGGTTCCGTGCCGTGGCGACGGCCCGGGGGTACGCCCAGGCCCGGGGCGCCGAGATCGACGAGACGGTGTTGATCCTGGAGGGCTGAGGCCCTCCCCCGTCCGGCGGAGGCGGATCGTCGTCGGGCAGGAGGTGCCGCGGGTCTCCTCCGCGGGAGCCTGAGCGCATGACGCAGTCGATCGCTCCTCCCGCCGCTCCCGGCCTCGTCCGGCTCAGCCGCCCCCGGCGGATCCTCCGTGCCGTCGCCGTCGTCTCCTGTGTGCCGTACCTCGGGCTCAAGGTCGCCTGGGCTCGCCGGGAGTCAGGCCGGGATTCCCGAAGGGAGTCCGCTGCTCGACGACCGCCTCACCATGGCCGTGATCAACGGTCTTTCCGTCCTGCTGGACAGCGCGGTCATCGTGCTGGCGCTGCTGCTGACCCGGCCGTGGGGCTGCGGGTGCCGGCCTGGCTGCCCGCGTTCCCCGCGTGGGTCGCCACCGGGCTGCTCGCGCCGATCATGGCCGGGTTCCCGGCGCAGCTGGTCGTGAGGGCCTTCGGAGCGACGCCACGCCGGGCCCGGACGACGAGCCCTTCCTCCACGAGTGGGTGTTCACCGTCGTGTACACGGGGTTCATCCTGCAAGGGCTCGCTCTGGGAGCGCTGTTCGTGCTCTACGCCCGTGACCGCTGGGGGCACTTGTGGCGCGGGCGGGTGTGGGAGCTGCCCGTGGGGGTCGTCGGGCCGGCCCACCGCGCCCTGGCCGTCGTGGCGGCCGTGCTCGCCCTGCCGCCGCTCACCCTCCACCTGCTGTGGGCCTGCGGCGTCACCGCCGGGCTCAGCGAGGGCCGGGCGGCGGACCGCGGTGGTGACTTCTACGTCCTGGAGGCCATGTACGTGGCGTTCCTCGTCGCGGCCGTCGCCGGGGGCGTCCTGCTGGCCTTCCGGCGCGGCCGGGCCCTGCCGGTGGCGGTGCCGCTCGGGCTGGCCTGGGTCGGCTCCGCTGCCGTGGCCTGCTGGGGCGGCTGGCTGTCCCTCGCTTCCCTCGGCGGCGTGGAGGACCTCGCGGATCGTCCGACGCCGCTGATGAACCTCGCCTACGCTGGCCAGATGCTCGTCGGCCTGCTCGTCGCCGCCATCGGCGCCTACTGCTTCGCGGAGCGCTCGGCCAGAGCCGTACGGCGGGCGGCATGATCGCAGTCGCCCGGTCCCTGTTCGGCCGGCGGGCGCGCCTGCGCTGGGTCCATCTGATCCTCGGCGGCGCGCTCGCCATGCCGTACGTCATGGTCGGCTCGGTGATCATCGGCCCGGCCACCGGCAGCACGAACGTCTTCGGGTCCTTTCCCCTCCAGCTCGCCTCCTTCGGCGTGGGGCTGCCGATCGCCGCCGTCTCGTCGCTGTTCCCGATGGCCCGGCCGCTGGAGGCCGCCAACGTGCGCTGGCTGTGCGATGTCGACACGGACCGGATCGCCTCGGGACCGGCCCGGACGTGGGGCGAGAGGGGCCGTACGGCGGCCTGGTTCACGCTGCATATCGGGTTCGGCGGGATCATCGCGGGGGCGTCGCTGGCCCTGCCGCCGTTCGCCGCCGTACTGATCGTGCTGCCGGTCTTCGCGGGACTGCGTGGCACCCGGCTCGGTCTGCCCGAAGTCTTCGACCACACCTGGGCGTTGGCGCTGTCCCCGGTCGCGGGCGCCGCGTCGCTCGTCGCCCTGGCCGGCTGCGCGGCCGGTTGCGGAGCGCTGCTGGCCCGCTGGGCGCCGGTGCTGCTCGGCCCCACGCCCGAGGACCGGCTCGCCGCCGCCGAGGCACGCGCGGCCGACCTGGCCGTGCGCAACCGGCTGGCGCGGGAGTTGCACGACTCCGTCGGCCACGCGCTGAGCGCGGTCACCCTCCAGGCGAGCGCCGCGCGCCGGGTGCTCGACTCCGACCCGGAGTTCGTCCGCGAGGCCCTCGCCGCGATCGAGGACACCACCCGGCGTACCGTCGGCGAACTCGACGCCGTCCTGGGCGTGCTGCGCGAGGGCGACGCCCCGGGCACGGCCCCGGCGCCGACCCTCGCCGCCGACCTCGACGGCTTGCTGCGCCGTACCCGGGCGGGCGGACAGCGGGTGACGGCCGCGGTCGAGGCCGACCCGGAGGCGCTGCCCCCGCCGCTGTCCCGCGAGGCCTACCGGATCGTGCAGGAGGGGCTGAGCAACGCCCTCAAGCACGCCGGGGACCGGGCCGTCGTGGACGTGCGGATCGCGGTGGCGGACGGGCAGCTGGAGATCACCGTGGAGAATCCGCTGAGCGGTTCCGCCTCCTCCCGCCCCGGCGGCGGCCACGGCCTGCGCGGCATCGCGGACCGGGTCAGGCTGCTGGGCGGGACGGTGACGGCCGGACCGACCGCCGCGCGGACGTGGCGGCTGCACACGCGTCTGCCGATGAAAGCGCCCGTGAGGAAAGAGCCCACATGACCCACCCCGCTCCCATCCGTGTCGTCCTCGCCGACGACGAGCGCATGGTCCGCACCGCGCTGCGCGCCATCCTCTCCGCCGAGCCGGACCTGGAGGTGGTGGGCGAGGCGGCCACCGGCGCCGAGGCCGTGTCGGTGGTGCGGGAGCTGCGGCCGGACGTCGTCCTCATGGACGTCCGGATGCCGGAGACGGACGGCATCCGCGCCACCGAACAGATCCTCGCGACGCTGGACGAGCCGCCCAGGATCGTCGTCGTGACCACGTTCGAGAACGACTCCTACGTGTACGACGCGCTCCGCGCCGGAGCCGCCGGGTTCCTGCTGAAGCGGGCGGACGCGGACGCGCTGGTGCAGGCGGTCCGGCTGGTGGCGCGCAGCGACAGCCTGCTGTTCCCGGCGGCCGTCCGCACGCTCGCGACCGAGCACGCCCGGGCGCGTCCGGCGCCGCCCGCGTGGGTGGCGAAGCTCACGGGCCGCGAGCGGGAGGTGCTGCGGCACATGGCGGGCGGGCTCACCAACGCGGAGATCGCCCGCCGGATGGAGGTCGGCCCCGCCACGGTGAAGTCGCACGTGGCGGCGGTCCTGGCCAAGACGGGCACCCGGGACCGTACGCAGGCGGTGATCGCGGCGTACGAGGCGGGGTTTCTGAACGGCGGATGAGAAAACCGGCCCGCCGGATGAGAAACCCGGACACGTGGGAACGATCCGCCCGGCGTGGCTCGTCCTCATGTTCGGGATGAACAAGACGATCAGGCGCGCGTCGGTCTTCACACTGCTGCTGGTGCTGGCTCTGCTGGGCAGGGCGACCTGGGTGCAGTTCTACGAGGGCCAGGCGCTCGCAGACGACAAGGACAACCGGCGGAACGCGATCGAGACGTACTCGGCGCCGCTCGGCAACATCATCGTGGGCGGCCGGTCGGTCACCGGCTCGGCGCCGACGAAGAACAGCGACCTCAAGTACAAGCGCACGTACACGGACGGCGAGCTGTACGCGGCGGTCACGGGATACGCCTCGCAGGCGTACGCACCGACCCAGCTGGAGGGCATCTACACCGCCCTCCTCAACGGCACGGACAACCGTCTGAAGTCGGTGATGGACACCATCACCAACCAGCGGGCCGATCCGGGCAACGTGGTCACGACGATCGACCCGGACGTGCAGAAGGCGGCGTACGACGCGCTCGGCGACAAGAAGGGCGGCGCCGTCGCCATCGACCCGAAGACCGGGAAGATCCTCGCGGTCGTGTCGACACCGTCGTACGACCCCTCGTCGCTGACCGACGCCAACACGGCCGGGGAGGCCTGGAAGAAGCTCACGAGCGACCCGGAGAAGCCGCTGACCAACCGTGCGCTGCGGCAGCCGCTGCCGCCCGGGTCGACGTTCAAGCTGGTCGTGGCGGCGGCCGCGCTGGAGGACGGGCTGTACCAGTCGGTGGACGACAAGACCGACAGCCCCGACCCGTACACGCTGCCGGGCACCACCCGTGAGCTGTCCAACGAGAACCCGAACGCGCCCTGCACCGACGCCACCATCCGTACGGCGCTGCAGTACTCGTGCAACAACGTCTTCGCGAAGATGGCCGTCCAGCTGGGCCAGGACAAGGTCAAGGCGATGGCCGAGAAGTTCGGCTTCAACGACGACCAACTGGACGTCCCCGTCCGGGCCTACACGAGCGTGTATCCGTCGGACATGTACCCGTCGCAGACGGCGCTGACGGGCATCGGCCAGTTCGACGTCACGGCGACCCCGCTCCAGATGGCCATGGTGTCGGCGGCCATAGCCAACGGCGGCAAGCTGGTTTCGCCTCATATGGTGTCTCAGATCACCAACAGCGGCGGCGATGTGTTGCAGGACTACGACGACGAGGCGGGCAGCAAGGAGATCGTCAGCTCCTCGACCGCCGAGCAGTTGCAGTCGGCGATGCAGACCGTCGTGGACAAGGGCACCGGCTCCAACGCGCAGATCCCGGGCGCCACGGTGGGCGGCAAGACGGGTACGGCCCAGCACGGCGAGAACAACAGCCAGGTGCCGTACGCCTGGTTCACCTCGTACGGCAAGTCCGACTCGTCGGGCAAGGAGGTCGCCGTGGCGGTCGTCGTCGAGCAGTCGAACGCGGCCCGCTCGGAGGTCAGCGGCAACGGGCTCGCGGCGCCGGTCGCCAAGGCGATGATGGAAGCGGCCCTGAAGGACTGAACCTCCGCCGTGTGAAAGACGTCTGTACAAGCGACGGGCCGCCCCCTCCCCCGGGGGCGGCCCTTCGCCGTTACTTGGCTCCGAGCAACTGCTCGATCGGGTCGATCGCGAAGTACACCAGGAACAGCGCCGAGGTCCCCCACAGCAGCCAGTGGATCTCCTTGGCCTTGCCGAGCACGCTCTTGATGACGACGTACGCGAGGAACCCGGCGCCGATGCCGTTGGTGATGGAGTAGGTGAACGGCATCACGGCGATGGTCAGGAACGCCGGGACGGCGATGTCGTACCGGTCCCAGTCGATGTGCTTGACCTGGGTCATCATCAGGAAGCCGACGGCGACCAGCGCCGGCGCCGCCGCCTGCAGCGGGACGATGGTGAGCAGCGGCGTCAGGAACAGCGCGAGGCCGAACAGGCCGCCGGTGACGAGGTTGGAGAAGCCGGTGCGCGAGCCCTCGCCGACGCCGGCCGCCGACTCGATGTAGGAGGTCGCCGAGGAGGCGGAGGCCGCGCCGCCCGCGACCGCAGCGGCACCGTCGATCAGCAGCACCCGGCCGAGGTTCGGGACCTTGCCCTCCTCGTCCAGCAGTCCGGCCTCGGCGCTGATGCCGACGACCGTGCCCATGGTGTCGAAGAAGTCCGACAGGATCAGGGTGAAGACCAGCAGCACGACGGTGACGACACCGACGCCGGGGGCGCTGAACGCGCCGAACAGGTCGAAGTCGCCGATGAGGCCGAAGTCCGGGGTGTCGACGAGCTTGTCGGGCCACGACGGTGTGGTGAGGCCCCAGGACTTGATGTCGGCTATGGAGTTGATCACTATCGCCACCGCCGTCATGGTGACGATGCTGATCAGGATGGCGCCCTTGACCTTGCGCGCGAGCAGGCCGATCGTCAGCAGGACACCGAGGCAGAAGACGAGAATCGGCCACCCGGTGAGGGTGCCGGTGCCGCCCAGCTGAACCGGCACGGTGGTGTTCGCGGCGTCCGGGATGCGGCTGACGAACCCGGCGTCGACGAAGCCGATGAAGGCGATGAACAGGCCGATGCCGACGCTGATCGCCTGCTTGAGCGGCTGGGGTATGGCGTGCATGACGGCCTCGCGCAGACCGGTCACCACCAGCACGCAGATCAGCAGGCCCTCGAGCACGATCAGGCCCATCGCGTCGTCCCAGCTCATCAGCGGGGCGATCTGGAAGGCGACCACGGCGTTCAGGCCGAGTCCGGCGGCGAGGGCGAGCGGCAGATTGCCGGCCACACCCATGATGATCGTCATGACCGCGGCCACCAGGGCGGTTGCGGTGGTGAGCTGGACGGCGTCCAGCTGGTGCCCGAACTTGTCCTTGGCGCTGCCCAGGATGATGGGATTCAGGACAAGGATGTAGGCCATCGTGAAGAACGTGGCGAAGCCGCCGCGGATCTCCCGGCCGAAGGTGGAGCCCCGCTCGGAGATCCTGAAGAACCGGTCGACGCTGTTCACCGGTGGTGGTGCGGCGGCCGGCCGGTCGGTCACCTGCTGCGGTTCGGACATGACGCGTGCTCCTTGATGCCTGGGTGATCGGTGTGCGGATGCTGGCTGGATTGTCCCCGCGTTGAACCACGTTCAGGTTTTCTTCGTGTAACGGAATCAGAGTCCGGCCTGCCAACCGCTGTTCGAAGCTCCGTACGAACCATCCTGAGGATCGCTGCTACGCTTCCCGATCTCGTCCGGGCCTCCCCCGGATGATCACATGTCATCTACATGACACTCACAGGCACCCCGGCCGGGAGTGCCCGAAGCCGCTGCGAGGAGAGGTCGCCCGTGGGCACTGTCGTCGACGACGCCGCCTCCGTGGAGTTCCACGCCTTCTTCGAGCGCCACTACGCCGAACTGTCCCGCCTCGCCTACCTGTTGACGGAGAGTCGGACACCGCCGACGACCTGGCGGCGGACGCGTTACTGGCGCTGTGGCACCGCTGGGACCGCGTGCGTGCCGCCGACCATCCGGCGGCGTACGCCCGCGGGGTGGTCGCCAACCTGGCCCGTACCCGCATCCGCAGCGCGGTGCGCGAGCGGCGGCGCATCGCCCTGTTCTGGTCGCAGCGCGAGGAGAACACCGAGAACCCGGACGTCGCGGGTGTGGTCGACGTCCAGGAGGCGCTGCGCAGGCTGCCGTTCCGCAAGCGGGCCTGTGTGGTGCTGCGGCACGCCTTCGACCTCTCGGAGAAGGACACCGCGCTCGCCCTCGGTGTCTCGGTGGGTACGGTGAAGAGCCAGACCTCGAAGGGAATGGCCGAACTCCAGCGGTTGCTGGGCACACAGGGAGTGCCGCAGCGGATGCACGCCGCGCTGGGCGCGCCCCGCTGCTCGCCCGCCGTGGAGGGCGTACGCACCGGTGAGGGCGGAGGGAGGGACCGATGACCATGCGGCGGGACGTCGCCGAGGAGCTGCGCGCCCGGCTGCACGAGGCGGCCGGGGCGCACGAGCCCGACCGGGAGCGCATCCTGGCCCGGGTCGAGCGCGGCATGGCCGGTCCGGCCGGTTCCGGCCATCGGGCCACGCGTCCGCCGGTGTTCGGGTGGCTGCGGGTGGCCGGTGCGACGACCGCGGTGGCGGGTGTGCTGGCGGTGGGCGGTTACGCGGTCGCGTCCGCGGTGAAGGAGGAGGCCGCCCCGCGGCAGCAGGAGGTGGCGACATCGCCCACGCCCACGCCGTCGCCGGAGGCGACGAGCCGGGCCCCGGTGCCGCCGGTCGATCCCACGCCGTCCGCCTCGCCGGAGCACCGCGAGTCCGCCCAACCGCCCTCGAGGAAGCCGAGCACCTCCGTCACCGGGCGGCCGCCCGCCGCCACCGAGGACGGGCCGCTGTGGTCGGACGGCTCGGTCGATCCGCACAGCAACGACTTCTGGGCACAGAGCAACATCACCCTCAAGACCCGCGCCGAACTGACCGCGCTGACCGTGCGGTTGAGCGTCGCGCAGACCGGCGGTGTCTCGAACGCCGGGGCGTGGCGGTCGCTGCCCGAGCACGACTTCACCCTCACGGTCGACGAGCGGGACGGCTTCCTCGTCTACACCTGGACCCTCAAGGAGGGCCGCGAGGTCCCGGCGGGCGAGTGGGTCTTCGCGGGCCAGTTCGACCACGACCGCGGCGGCCGCGACGCCGGCACCGACCACTACACGGTGACGGCCACGACCGGTTCCGAACGGCTGTCCGTGGGCGGCGGATTCGCCGCGGTGGACGACGCGGACGACGACTCGTGAAAAACATCTGAAGACACGGCAACCCCTTCCTCACCGGTGGCGACCACTACGCGCAAGAACCACCCCCCATTCGAGGAATCGGTACATGACTGCACCAGCAGAACAGCGCGTCCGCCATCGCCGTCGGGTCACCAAGCGGCGGGCGGTGATCGCCGGGCTGTCGGCGTTCGGTATCGCGGGAGCGGCCATCGTCACCACGTCGATGCTGTCCACCGCGAGCGCCGCGGCCTCCTGGCCCTCCGACACGGGCAGCAAGCCCGTGTCGGAGACCATCCCGGTCTCCGGTGTCCGCGACGGCGGCATGAAGATGTTCTACGGCACCGGCGCGCTCGGCAAGGACAACCAGGACGAGGGCCAGGACCCCCTCTTCGAACTGGCCGACGGCGCGACCCTCAAGAACGTCATCATCGGTACCCCGGCCGCGGACGGCGTGCACTGCAAGGGCAGTTGCACCCTGCAGAACGTGTGGTGGCTGGACGTCGGCGAGGACGCGGCCAGCTTCAAGGGCAAGTCGGCGTCGGCCGTGTACAAGGTGATCGGCGGCGGCGCGAAGAACGCCGACGACAAGGTGCTGCAGTTCAACGGCGCCGGCACGCTGAACGTCTCGGGCTTCCAGGTGCAGAACGCCGGCAAGCTGGTGCGTTCCTGCGGCAACTGCTCGAAGCAGTACAAGCGCACGATCGTGCTGAACGACATCGACGTGACGGCGCCGATGAACTCGATCGTCGGCGTCAACCAGAACTACGGCGACACCGCCATGCTGTCGAAGATCCGCATCCACGGCGACAGCAAGAAGAAGATCAAGACGTGTGTGCGCTTCAACGGCAACAACACGGGCAAGGAGCCCGAGGAGCTGACCCCGCCCGGCCCTGACGGCAAGACCTGCAAGTTCAAGGCCTCCGACGTCAGCTACCGGTGACGCCACACCCCTGTTGAGTTCCGGCCGGCCCGAAATCCCCCTTGGGCCGGCCGGCTGCCGGATGTCCGGGCCCCCAGTCGGACGTTCGGCGCCACGACCCTCCGGAGCCCCCCTCCGGGCGGTCGAACAGCACCGGTCGAGCCCCCTCGGCCGGTTCGCAGGACGCCCCCGCCGTTTCGCACCGGCGGGGGCGTCGCCGTGTGTGCGTGACGGGCATCACAGTCGTGGCGTGAACCCGCGGGGGCGTCCTGGACGACCGGCTGGGTGTGTGGAGAAGAGGGACCGCCGTCGGGCGGCTGGACGAGGAAGGCCTGCTGCGCCGGGTCGCCAGGGGCGACCGTGCGGCGTTCGAGGAGTTCTACCGCCGTACCTCGCCGTGGCTCGCGGTGCGGCTGCGCCGCCGGTGCGCCGACGAGCAGCTCGTGGGCGAGGTGCTGCAGGAGACGTATCTGGCGGTGTGGCGGGCGGCGGGTTCGTTCGCCGGGGCCGCCGCCGGGGGCAGCGCGACCGGCTGGCTGTGGACGGTGGCCGCCCGGCGGCTCGTCGACGCCTTCCGCACGGAGGGACGGCACCGGACGAGTGTGCGGGCCGTGGCCGCCACCGACGCGGGACCGGCGGACCTCCCGAGCGCGGAGGAGACGCTGATGGAGTCCACCCTCTCCGGTGACGTCGGCGACGCCCTCGCCACCCTCGCGCCCGAACTGCGCCAGGTGCTTCAGGCGCTGGTGCTGGACGGGCTGAGCGTCCGGGAGACCTCGGCGCTGCTCGGAATCCCGGAAGGAACGGTCAAGACGCGGGCCCGGCGCGCGCGGCTGGCCATGCGGAAGGCGATGTCATGACCGGCAACCCGGGCCCTCACGCGGGCCCCGACCTGATCAGCGCCTATGTCGCGGGGGACGCCTCACTGCCCCCGGACACGCAATGGGCGCTGGAGGCACACCTGGAGAACTGTGCGCCATGCCGGCGGCACGTGGCCGAGGCGGTCACGGCGCACGCGCCCGCGGTGCACTCACTGCTGGACCGGGTGTGGACCGAGGTGGACGCGACGGCACTCGACCGCCCGGCACCCGTGCGTTCCCCGCTCCTGCGCGCGGTACGCCGCTGGGCGCCCCCGTCGCAGGCTCCCTGGCTGCTGATGAGCGTGCTGGTGGCCCTTTCCGCGCTCGGCATCGACCTGCTCGCCCGGGGGACGGCCGCGCCCTCGCTGGTCCTGCTGCTCTCCCCGGTGGTCCCGCTGCTCGGGGTGGCGGCCTCCTGGACCCGGCGCCTGGATCCGATGGGCGAGTTGACGGCGACGACGCCGCGGGCGGGACTGCGGCTGGTGCTGCGGCGTACGGCCGTGGTGCTGACGGTGGTGATCCCGGTGCTGGCCGCCGCGGGGGGCGCGGTGGGTGTGTCGCCGGCCCTGTGCCTGCTGCCGTGCCTCGCCCTCACGGTCGGCACACTCGCCCTGGGCAGCGTGACCGGCGTACGGCGCGCGGCCGCGACGCTGGGCTCGGTGTGGGTCCTCGCGGCGATCGTGCCCAGTCTCCTCACCTCCCGCCCGTCCGTGCTGCTGGCCCCTCAGAGCCTGCCCGTGTGGGGCCTGGCGCTGGTGGTGGCCGCGCTCGCGACGACCGTACGGGCCCGTGCCTTCACGACCCTGCCCGGCACGGAACTGCCCTGAGACCGACCGACGGACGACTGTCGAACAGGAGAGACCATGGTGCGTGCGGTTCCCCCCGCCGACCTGAAGCCGACCACGTATGCCTGGCACATCCGGGCCGAGGACCTGCGCGTGCGGGCCGGGCGCCGGATGGCGGTCGACGGCCTGGACCTGCGCCTCGGCCAGGGTGTGCACGGACTGCTCGGGCCCAACGGCGCCGGCAAGACGACACTGATCCGCGCGTTGGCGACCGTGCTGCGTCCGGCCGGCGGCGAACTGGAGGTGCTGGGCCGGACGATCGACGGCCGGACCGACCTGCGGGCGCTGCGCGAACGGATCGGGTATCTGCCGCAGGAGTTGGGCTACTACCCGCGGTTCACGGTGCGGGAGTTCGTGGAGTACCTGGCCTGGCTGAAGAAGATGGACGCGCGTGAGGTCCCCGGAGCGGTGCAGCGGGCCATCGAGCGGGTCGGGCTCGCCGGTCGCGCCGACGACCGGATGAAGACGCTGTCGGGCGGCATGCTGCGCCGCGCGGGGATCGCCCAGGCGATCGTGAACGACCCGGACGTGCTGCTGCTCGACGAGCCGACCGTGGGCCTGGACCCGGCGCAGCGCCTGGAGTTCCGCACACTCCTGCGGGACCTGGGCGCGCGGGCGTGTGTGCTGGTCTCCACGCATCTGGTCGAGGACGTCGCCGCCTCGTGCACGAACGTGGTGCTGGTCGACGACGGCCGGCTGGTGTTCCAGGGCACCCCGGAGGAGGTGGCCGGGCTCGGTGATCCGCTGGATGTCGGGGACAGCCCGATCGAGCGTGGCTACACCGCCCTGCTGGCCCGCCCCCGCCCGCGGCGGGAGGCTGGACGATGACCGCCCGTGTCCTCGGTATCGAGCTGCGCCGTTCCACGGCGGCGGTGCTCGGCGCGCTGGTCGCCGCACTCGGCGCGGCGGGGCTGTGGGTCCTGGCCCTGTCCCGGCAGACGGGCCTGTGGGATCCGCAGTGGACGATGCTGGCGGCCTACCAGCGGATCATGCTGGTCCTGCTCTGGCCGCTCGCCCTCGGCGGCGGGGCCTGGCAGGCCCGGCGGGAGCGGCGGTGCGGCACGGAGGAGCTGCTCGGCACCACCCCGACACCGCCCTGGCGGCGCGCGCTGCCCAGCGCCGTCGCGATGGCGGGCTGCCTCGTCCTCGGCTACCTGGCGATCCTCGCCGCGGGCGCGGTCCGGGTCGCCGGCAAGACCGACTACCTGCCCGGCGACTGGCTGCACATCGCCGCCGTGGGGGCGCTGACGCTGGTGGCGGCGGGCTGGCTGGGGATGGGCGTCGGACGGCTGCTCCCGTCGGCCTGCACCCCTCCGGTCCTCGTCGTGGCGGGCTTCCTGGTCCTGCTCGTCCCGGTGCAGCTGTCCAAGTCGGCGGAGCCCGGCCCCGCCTCGCTGCTGGTGCCCAACCTCACCACGGACCTGGACGAGTTCACCACGGTCGCCGGTTCGGTGAGCCAGGCGCAGACGCTGTGGTTCCTCGGCCTGGCGGGCAGCGGGCTGGTCCTGCTCATGGCCGCCCGGCGGCGCACAGCCGTCACCGCACCGTTGCCCGCACTGCTCGGCCTGGTCCTGGCGCTGCCGCTGCTGGGCGCCGCCCCGGCCTCCGGACTGCAGCGCGACGCGGGTGCGGCGGCCGAGGTCTGCACGCACGACGGCGGCCCCACGGTCTGCGTGACCAAGGTGCACGAGCAGGGCCTGGCCGAGCTGGTCGGCCCGGCCCGCCGCGCGCTGAAGCTGCTGGCCAAGCTGCCCGCCGCCCCCACCTCGGTCCACGAGGTCACCGGCGACCGGCCCGGACCCCAGCCGACGGGCGAGGCGTGGCTGCACTCGGACACCTATCTGCCCGGCCGCGGCTGGGTCACCGGCAGCCAGGACGCCCTGGTCGTGCGCATCCTGGCCGGGGCGGGCACCCGCCCGTGCGAGCCGATCGCCCACGGGCCGCGCGCGATCGCCGCGGCGTGGCTGTACGGCCGGTACCCGGCGCCGGGGCAGGACGTCATGCCGGGCGAGGAGGCCGACGCACGGACCGCCGCCTGGCGGAAGCTGCGGGCGCTGCCCGCCGAGGAGCAGGCCCGGCGGATCGCGGCCGTCCGCGAAGCGGAGCTGGACTGCCGGGGCGACCTCGCCGAGGTGCTGACGAAGGGAACCCGATAATGCGGCTGTTCACGCTCTACCTGCGATCCCGTCGGATTCCCGTCGCCCTGGCCGCGACGGCGGCCGGAGTCGCCCTGGTGGCCCTGCTCGGGAACGCCCCCGACCCGTGGCGGACCCGTGTCTTCGCCGTGCTCGCCCTCGGTCTCGGGCTGGGCGTGCTCGGCAACGGCCTCGGTGGGGCCGCCGACACGCTGGAACGGACGGGGGCGATCCGCTGGGCCGGCTGGCGCACGGCGCACCTCGTCGCCATGACCGGGGCAGTCCTCGCGGTCGTGACCGCCGCGAGCGAGGCCCCGACCGGCGTCCTCCTGCGGGCCGCGGCCGGTCTCGCCGGGCTCACCGCGCTGGCCGCGGTCGTGCTGGGCCACCAGTTGGCCTGGACCCTGCCGACCGTCTGGGCGGGAGCCGCCGCGGTCGTTCCGCCCGTGACGGAACCAGAGCTCCTGCGGCTCCTCACCTGGCCCATGCAGCCGTCGGACAGCACGGCGGCCGCCCTCGCCGCCGGCGTGCCGGCCGTCGGCGGCCTGATCCTCTACGCGACCCGGGGCAGCCGCCCGTCGGCCCTGGAACGTCGTCGGGCGAGCTCTAGTCCATCGTCGAGCCGATGGTCGTAGAGCCGGTCGCCAGGAACGTCGTCTCGGGGAGGGATCCGTCCTCCTGCCGTGCCCCGTGGGCACTGCTCGCGTCCGTCGACCTGAAGGGCGGGGTGGCGACGCCGCTGTCCCAGTTGTTGCCGGCGGAGACCGTCGAGGAACCCGGCTTCGACCGGCCCGCCTTGTCGCTCACGGCCAGGTTCTTGCCGAGGCGGGCCTTTCCGGTGGCGAAGCAGAAGCCGCTCCCGGCATTGGCGTACGTGGTGTTGCGGTTCAGGGCGATGGCGCCGGTGTTGGAGTTCTCCGTGAAGCCGTGCCGGGTGTTGTCCCAGGCCGCGTTGTTGTTGACGACGTGGGCGACC
This sequence comes from Streptomyces tuirus, assembly GCA_018195615.1. GTDB lineage: Bacteria > Actinomycetota > Actinomycetes > Streptomycetales > Streptomycetaceae > Streptomyces > Streptomyces tuirus_A. The sequence continues at coordinate 2,223,099 of JAGTPG010000002.1, forward strand.
GACGCTCCCCGCCGCCCAGTTTGAAGCCGTTGCTGTTGCCCTCGAACTCCGGGTCGTTCCAGCGGTTCTCCCCGTTGCCGAAGGCCCAGGAGTGCTCGATGGTGACGGGCGAGGAGAACTGCCAGAGGTCGAGGCCGTCGTCGGAGTTGTCGTACAGCCGGGCGCCGGTGATCCTGTTGCCGGTCCCGGAGCCGAACTTCACGGCGATGCCGTCGGCGTTCCGGCCGTGGCCGGCCGGGTCGTAGTTGCCGTGGCTGTCCAGGTTCTGCACGAGGTTGCCGCTGGTGCCGTCGCCGCGCAGGGTGAAGCCGGAGTCGCCGTTGTCCGCCGTGACGAGGTTCCGGAAGACGCCGCCGACGGAGGACGTGGCGACGAAGCCCTGGGCCGGGGAGTTGACGAAGGCGAGATTCTCGACGGTCCAGTGGTCGCCGTTGATGCCGGCCAGCCAGGAGCCGTCGGGCAGCTTCGAACCGTCGATGCGGACCTTCTCGCCGCCGTGTGCCCGCAGAGTGATGCGCGCCGAACTCGTCCCGTCCGCCGAGGACTTGAGGGTCGCGGTCGGGTGGTAGGTGCCCCCGCGGACCTCGATCGTGGTACCGGCGCCGGCGTTCTTCACGGCCGTCTCGAGCTGGGCCGTGGTGGAGACGGTGACGGTGGACGAGGCGGCCTGCGCGCCCTCGCCCGACAGCCCGAGGTAGACGCCGCCCGCGCCCGAGGCGCAGGCCACCGCGGCGGCGATGGTGAGGGTACGGGTCCTGCGGTGGCGTCCGGTGCTGAGCAGCACGGAGCGTTCCTTTCCTTGGGTATGGAGGACGGAAACGGTCGGAGGGGCCCGCTCCGGCCCGTTTCCGCCCAGCAGTCGCCGCCGCGCCGGGAAGGGTTGCCGCCGTCACGTGCACGGCACGCCCACGTTTTCCGAAACTTTCGGAACCACCGGCCTCCTGCGCACCCGTTGACGCCCTGTCCCCGTCCGGTGAAACTCCGAGGGCCGCTATCCAACAGAATCCCCCAGACTCCGACAGGAAGTGTCATGCGCCCCCGCACGCTCCTGCTGCCCTTCCTGGCCCTCTCAGGCCTCCTCCTGACCCTCCTCACCGCTCCCCCAGCACCGCGGACCCCGGAGCACCACCCGTGAAGCATTCCAAGTACGCCGGCTACCTCTTCGCCTACTTCACGGGCGAGGGCACGGCCGACGGCGAGCAGATCCGGTACGCCCTCAGCCGGGGCAACGACGCGCTGCACTGGCGTGAGCTGAACGCCGGCAAGCCGGTCCTGACGTCGACGATCGGCGAGAAGGGCCTGCGCGACCCGTTCGTGATCCGCTCCCCCGAGGGCGACAAGTTCTATCTGATCGCCACCGACCTGCGCATGTACCAGAACTCCAGCGGCAGCTGGGACCAGGTCCAGCGGCACGGCAGCAAGTCGATCATGGTCTGGGAGTCCACCGACTTGGTCCACTGGACGGACCAGCGCCTGGTGAAGGTCTCCCCGGACAACGCGGGCAACACCTGGGCCCCGGAGGCCTACTGGGACGACGAGCTCGGCGAGTACGTCGTCTTCTGGGCGTCGAAGCTGTACGCCGACGACGACCCGGAGCACAAGGGTGACACGTACAACAGAATGATGTACGCGACCACGAAGGACTTCCGGACCTTCAGCGAGCCGAAGATCTGGAACGACCCCGGCTACTCGGTGATCGACTCCACGGTCGTGAAGTACAAGGACGAGTACTACCGCTACACCAAGGACGAACGGGACCCCAGCTCCTCCAGCCCCTGCTCGAAGTTCATCACCGGCGAGAAGTCGCCCTCGCTGACCTCGACGAAGTACGACTTCGTGGCCGACTGCATCGGCAAGGGCGCGATGGACCGCGGCGAGGGGCCGACGGTGTTCAAGTCGAACACCGAGAAGAAGTGGTACCTGTTCATCGACGAGTACGGCGGTCGCGGCTACATCCCCTTCGAGACCACCGACCTCGCCTCCGGCAAGTGGGCCCCGTCCACGAACTACCAGCTCCCGGCGAGCCCCCGGCACGGCACGGTGCTCCCGGTGACGCAGAAGGAGTACGACCGGCTGCTGGCGGCCTACCCGAGCACCCCGGCCTCCGTGGTGGACGCGACCGCCAAGCACCAGAAGGGGTACTCGATCGTCACGGAGAGCGCCTCGAAGGTCGTCCTCCCGATGGAGCCGAACGCCGATCTGCGCGGCCTCGCACCGAAGCTGTGGGTCGGTGAGGGCGCCACGCTCAGCCCGCGGTCCGGCACCCGCCGCGACTTCCGCAAGCCGCAGAAGTACACGGTGACGGCTGCTGACGGCACCAAGCGCACCTGGACGGTCGAGGCGGTCCGCACCCGCAGCCCCATGCTGCCGGGCCTGAACGCCGACCCGGACGTCCACTACATCGACGGCAGATACTGGATCTACCCGACGACGGACGGCTTCCAGGGCTGGAGCGGCACCAAGTTCAAGGCGTACTCGTCGAAGGACCTGGTCAACTGGAAGGACCACGGCGTCATCCTCGACCTCGGCCCTGACGTGACCTGGGCCGACAAGTACGCCTGGGCGCCCGCGATCGCCGAGCGGAACGGCAAGTACTACTTCTACTTCTGCGCCGAGCAGCAGATCGGCGTCGCGGTGGCCGACTCCCCCGCCGGCCCCTTCAAGGACGCGCTCGGCAAGCCGCTGGTCGCCAAGGGCGGTGCCCTGAAGGGCCAGATGATCGACCCGTCGGTCTTCACGGACGACGACGGGCAGGCCTACCTGTACTGGGGCAACGGCCACGGGTACGTCGTCCCGCTGAACGACGACATGGTGTCGTACGACGCGTCCAAGGTGAAGGACATCACCCCGGACAACTTCCGCGAGGGCTCCTTCGTGGTCAAGCGGAAGGGCACGTACTACTTCATGTGGTCGGAGGACGACACCCGCAGCGAGAACTACCACGTGGCGTACGCGACGGGACCGTCCCCGCTCGGCCCGTGGACCAAGCGCGGGACGATCCTGCAGAAGCGGCCCGAGTACGGCATCCTCGGCACCGGCCACCACTCGGTGGTGAACACACCCGGCACCGACGACTGGTACATGGTCTACCACCGCTTCGCCCTGAACGGCCCGGGCAAGGCGGGCGGTGACGGCATGCACCGCGAGACCACCATCGACCGCATGGAGTTCGCGGCCGACGGCAGCATCAAGCCGGTGGTGCCGACGCTGGAGGGCGTCGAGCCGCTACGGCGGTGAGTTTCACAGGACGTCGTCGAGCCAGCTGACGACCTCGTCCTGCATCCGATCGGTGAAGACGTGGCCGAGCTCCGGCCACGTCTTCATCCGTATCCGCTCCTCGGCGTGGCGCGAACGCCAGACGGCACGCAGCCCGTCGTACGCGACCCGGACGCCCTCGGCGGGGAAGAGCGTGTCGAGCCCGCCGCTGAAGAACAGCATCGGCTTGGGGGCCGCGATGCTCGCCACGTCCGGGATGTCGAGATGCCGGGCCAGCCCCGGGTGGAGCATGTAGTACGCCGACTGCCCGCGCAGCGTGTTGTTGCCGGGCACCATCATCTCCTTCAGCCCGGTCATCCAGCAGACGCTCGCGGCGGCCGCGATGTGGTCGCTGAGGGCTGCGGTCTGCCAGGCACGGTAGGCGCCCATCGAGAAGCCGACCGCCGCGACCCGCCGGGCGTCCACCCGGTCGAGTCCGGCCAGGAAGGCGGCGGCCCGCTGGTCCTCCCGGGCCATGAGCCCGGCCAGCGAAGAGCCGAGGTTGTAGAAGTTGGACGCCAGGGCCTGCTGCTGCTCGTAGGCCAGGGGCCCTCGGTCGCCCCAGCCGAGGGCGTCCAGGCACAGCACCACATAGCCCCGCCGGGCCAGCTCGTCCCCGACGAACCGCCCGCTGAAGTACTTGTCCGCCCAGGCCCGGGCGGAGGCGAGGCGGGTGTCGTCGTACCAGGGCCGGACGAGTTTCTCCTTGCCGATGTCGAACTTGGCGCCGTGGTCGTGCAGGAGCAGCACGGCGGGGAAGGGCCCCTTGCCGTGCGGGGTGAGCAGGGCGCCGCGCACGCGTTCGTGGCGGGTGAGGGAGACGGTCACCGACTCCCGTGTGAATCCCTCCCCTTGGGCACGTCCGCCGAACTCCGGGGCGTACGGCGTGCCGTCCTGCCGTTCGACGAGGAGGTGTTCCTCGACCGTGGCACGGGCGGCACGCCGCCAGGCGCGGAAGTCGCGGATCGGGGACCTCCCCCAGGCGAGCGGGAAGGTCAGGGCGTCCTTCAGGGCGGGGTGGAAGTCGGGCAGGGGACCGTCCACGACCGCCGCCTCCGCCCCGCTCACCGCTCCCCCGGCGAGCAGGGCCGTGCCCGCCCCGACCACGAAGCTCCGCCGTCCGAGCGGCTCACCGGCGTCCATGAGGCCTCCCTGCTCCGGCGTGCCGCAGGACGTACCGCTCGACCGCCGCCGGGGACGTGAAGGCGCGGTAGTCGTACACGTCGGCGGGATCCCAGCCGACGTCGTTCCCGAGGCCGAGGCCGCTCGCCACGGCGTTCAGCCGGGCGGGCCGGCCGTCGAACCAGGAGCCGGTGTCGCGGAACCGCGCGCCCCCATAGGCAGCGAGAGCGACGGACGGCCCTGCCCCGCGGTAGCGGAAGACGTTGCGCTCGGAGAAGATCGCGGACTCCACGCCGACGCCCAGGGCGTAGAGCGGCGGTTGTCCCCGGTAGACGTTGTTGACGACGTGCACCTGCCCGAAGCGGACCCGCGGGGCGCGCTGCACGATGTCCGTGAACAGGTTGCGCATGAAGGTCACCTTGAGATGCCCCCGGTCCCGGTCGCCGCGCCCGTCGCCCGACCCGATCAGGAGCGCCTTGTCGTGGTCGTCGAACCGGCTGTCGGAGACGGTGACGAAGTCGGAGCCGTCCTCGATGTCCAGCAGCCCGTCGTGCCGCTGGACGCGTTCGCCGTGGAAGCCGAGGGGTGCCTTCCGGTCCGGGAAGCGGCCGTCGGTGAAGGTGCAGTGGTCGACCCAGATGTTCTTCCCGGTGATCACGGTCAGCGCGTCGAAGCGGGCGTTCCAGCTGCCGCTCGTGCCGTCGTCCGGGACCAGCTGGTGAAGTGGTCGACGGGCGCCTCCAGGTGGAGGTTGCGGATGATGATGTCGCTGCCGGTGTTGACGGTGAGGAAGACGCCGAGCAGCCGGGCGTCGCGCCCCACCCCCACGAGGGTGGTGTTGCTCGGCACCGTGAGCTGGATCTGCGCCTTCTCCTCGTGGGACCCGGTCTGGCGCAGCTGCCGCTGCTGCTTGCAGTGGTCGAAGCGGGTGTCGGACCAGACCGCGCCGTCCTCGCCGAAGCAGGACATGTACTTGCGGAGGTCGTATCCGGGCGCGTAGTCCTGCTCGCCGAGCAGGGTGCCGTCGTCGGCCTCATGGCCGTTGATGTCGCCGACGACCCGGATCACCTTGGGCTCGGTGGGGGCCCCGTCGTTGGCCAGGGCCTCCTTCAGCTCGGCGCGGGTGTCCACCGTCCAGGTCCTGCCGCCCGCCCCGCCGGTGGTGCCGGAGCCGGTCGAGGCCCAGCCGACGGGGGCGCGTTCGGCGGCGGAGGCCGTGGGTGCCGGCCAGAGCAGACACACACCGAGGAGGAGTGCCGCGGCCCTACGCACAGGGCCTCCAGTCGCCGAGGTAGTGGTCCCTGGTGTGCGACGCGGCCTGGGAGGCGCCCAGTTGCGGCCGGTTCTCCGGAACGGAGACGACGGCACCGGGTCCCGTGTTGCGGTACTCGGCGAAGCGCATCGACTGCCAGGGGTAGGAGTTCGACATGTTGGTGTACGGGGCCACGGCGTCGATGCCGGGGCCGAGCCGGGTGTCCCGGACGGTGAGCATGGGCCGGGCGGTGGTGTCGGAGCTGGGCACCCAGGGGCGGGCCAGCTTGTAGAAGCCGTCGGGGGCCTCGCTGGTGACACGGCTCCTGGTCACCAGATAGCCGAGCGGATTGGCTCCTGCCGTCGAGGGGGCGAAGACGAAGCCGTACGGGGCGGCCGACAGGTCGGTCCGGTGCAGGGTGCGGAAGTGGCAGTGCTCGAAGACGGCCGTGGCCCGCCCGAAGACGAAGTCGACGTCGCCCTCGGCGTAGCAGTGGGCGAAGTACTGCCGGGCGAAGCTGCCGAGCGCCATGGAGTCGGCGTACAGGGTGTCCTGGTGGCCGAGGAACCGGCAGTGGTGGAAGGCGGAGCGGTCGCCCTGGACCTTGAGGGCGACGGCCTGGGTGCCGGTGATGTCGGGGTGGTCGGCGCGCAGCCAGTCGTTGGCGAAGGTGATCCAGCGGGCGGTGAAGCCGTCGGCCTGCACGGTGGTGGTGGCGGACCCGGTGGTGCCGTGGGTGCCACCGCCGGGCTTGGGCGTCCCGGCCGCGTTGTCGTACACGACCACGACGTCACCGGGGTTCTCGCTCGCCCCGATCCAGGTCATCTCGGTGCGGGCACGGTCGACGGCGACGGTCTGCCGGTAGACGCCCGGCGCGATGACCAGCGTGTATCCACTGCCGCCTGCGGCGGCCACGGCATCTCGGACGGTGGTGAAGTCACCGGCGCCGCCCGGGTGGACGTAGAGGGTCCTGGGATCGCGGCGCGCGACCGGTGAGCCGAACCGGCCGAACGGTCGCGGCCGGGTGCCGGCCCGCGCGGGTCCGGAGGCGAGGCCGAGGCCGGCCCCCGCCGCGGCACTCGCGGCGAGGAACGAGCGACGGGACAGGGAGGATCGGTGGGGCTGCGAGAGCATACGGCTGCTCCTTCGCGGTGCGGCGGGTGCGGGGTGGGAAGGGGCCGGGGCGGGCGCACCCCGGGGCGGGGGTGCGATGCGGGCCGCCCCGGCCGGTTCGAGAGGGTGTCGCAAAGCAGGCGGGACTTTGCGGACATCCCCTGGGGCAGGTCAGATCAGCACACGCGGCCCGCGCCCGCTCGGGCGCCGACGATGCCCGGGACGGCCTTCGCCGGGTCGACATCGGCCCGCAGGGTCGGCGTCCAGCCGGCACCCGACTGGAGCGTCTCCCCGGGGATCTCCGCGTTGTGTACGGCGATCAGGTCAACCGCCTTGCCGTTCACGATGTTGCCGCCCGCGGTGACCGGCGCCTCGTTCCACTTCTTGAGGATCTTCGCCGGGCTGATGCCCTGCGCCAGCGTGAACGCGTTGTGCTCGGCGACGAGCCGGGACTCCTTGCCGATGCCGTAGACGTAGCCCCACTTCTGGCCCTTGGTGACCACGAAGTGGTTGTTGTACGAGTCGACCTGCCCGAACCGCACCCGCGGCGCCCGCTCGACGATGCCCTCGAAACGGTTGTGGTGCAGCGTGACCTTGAGTTTGCCGGTGTCGTCGGCGGTGGCGCTGTCGCTGTTGCCGATCAGCATGGTCTTGTCGTGGTCCTTGAACGAGTTCCAGGACACGGTCACGTGGTTCGAGCCGCGCACGACGTCGAGCAGCCCGTCGTGCTGCTGGTAGGTCTTGCCGAAGTAGGACGGCAGCGCGCTGTCGGGATGGCGGCCGTCGGTCAGCGTGTTGTGGTCGACCCACACATGCGTGGAGCCGTAGACCACGACCCCGTCGTACTCGCTGTTCCAGGCGCCGGTCTTGTTGTCGTCGGTCGGATCCCACTGCGGGAAGCAGTCGATCGGGGCCTCGAGGTCGAGGTTGCGGACGATGACGTTGTCGACGCCCTTGATCTGCAGACTGCCGCCGAGGATCCCCGAGCCCTTCCCCACTCCGATGATGGTGGTGTTGGCGGGCACGTTCGCCTTGATGGTCTGGTCCTGCCGGGCGGCGGACGCGGCCCGCAGCTCCTCCTGTTCACCGCTGACGGGCTCGTCGTGTCCCCAGACGGCCGGGTCGTAGGCGGCGAGGTACTTCTGGAGGTCGTACCCCTCGGCCTCGAACGCCTCGCAGCCCTGGGAGACGGCGTCGATCATCCCCTTCACCTTGATGATCTTGGGAGCGGACCCGCCGTCCTTCAGGGCCGCCTTGAACTGCTCCCAGGTGGTGACGGTGTAGACGTGCTCGGCGTCGGCGGTGGCTCCGCCCGTGGTGCCGGTCCCGTACGAACCCCACCCGTCGCCGGCTCCGAGGGTCTGCCGGGCCACGTCCCGTGGCTGGGCCTGCACGGCCGTACCGCTCAGGGACAGCACCAGCGCGGCACACCCGACCACGACGGCGACTCTCCGTCGAATGGCATGATCATGACACTTGCGAACGTTCATGATGCGGCTCTCTTCCTTCTTCGTCGGGGGTGTTACGCGGCGGCCTCCGGCCAGGTGATCCACGACTCGGAGATCTCAGCCTCCAGCCGGCGCACATCGCCCGGCCCCAGCACGCGGGCCCGGAGCAGCTCCCGCGCCACGAGCCGGGCCACGGCGATCGCGCCCGGCGGATTGAAGTGCGTGTTGTCCTGCTCGGACGCGGTCCAGTTGAAGTACTTCTTCGTCTCCTCGACCCCGAGCTCCTGCCACAGGGCGAGCGACAGCGCCTGGACGTCCAGCAACGCGACCCGCTCCTCGGCGGCGAGCGCCCGCATGGCCGCCGGATACTCACCGTGCGTCGGCACGGCCTTCCCGTTCGCGTCGAACCTCCGCCGCTCCACGGCCGTGGCCAACACGGGCCGCGCCCCACGAGCCCGGGCCCCGTCGACGTACATCCGCAGATGGTCCTGGTACGTCGTCCACGGCTCGGTGTAGCGGGTCGGGTCCTCCACCTTCTCGTCGTTGTGGGCGAACTGGATGAGCAGGAGATCGCCGGGCTTGATCGCCCCGAGAATCGCGTCGAGGCGTCCTTCGTCGACGAAACTCTTGGAACTACGCCCGTTCACGGCATGGTTGGCGACCGTCAGGCCGTGCCGGAGGAAGAACGGAAGCGCCATGCCCCACCCGGTCTCGGGCGCGGCGTCAGCGTATTTCTGGGCGGCGGTGGAATCACCGGCGATGTAGAGCGTGCGATTCCGACGACCGGTTGCCTGCGCGGTACCGGTGGCGGAAAAGGCGAGAGGAACGGCAGCGACAGCAGCGACAGCGACCTGTCTTCGACTCAAGGACATGCGGAGTTCCTTCCGACGAGGGGATGATTCTTTCTCAGGGGCGCGGGGCTGTGTTGATTTGCGGCTCCGCCGCGTGGGCGCGACAAGCCAGGGGACGGCCCGCACCCTGCACACCACGGGCCGTCCCACGGCGAATCCCAGCAACCAGAACTACCCTTGCTGCTGGTTCCACTCCTCCTGCGCGGTGTTCAGCTGCTCCGCAATCGTGTCCAGAAATTCCTTCGCACTCATCTTCCCGAGCAGCACCTTCTGGAAGTTCGGCTCATTGTCGGCCTTGGAAATCGTGTTCCAGTCCGGCAGGTAGTACGGCAGCTGCACAATCGTCGTCGACCCGTCGGACAACGCGTCAGCGGCCAGCTTCGTGGGCTCGGCCTTGGAGATCCACGCGTCCCCCGCCGCGTCCGTGTTCGCCGGCACCTGCCCCGCCGCCTCGTTGAACTTCGAGTTCTCCGCCTTGGACGTGGCGAACTCGATGAACTTCCAGGCCGCTTCCTTGTTCTTGCCGCTCTTGAACAGCCCCAGACCGTCCACCGGGTTGGAGACCTGAACCCGCTTCCCACCGGGTCCGGTCGGCTGCGGAATGCCCCGGAACTTGTCGACCCCGAGCGCCTTCACATGGTCCTGGTACGACCCGAGATTGTGGTTCAGCATCCCGATCGTGCCGGAGTCCCACTGCGCGACCATCTTCGTGAAGTCGTTGTTGAGGTCGGCGGCGGGCGTGACCTTCTTGTACAGGGCGACGTACTTCTCCAGCGCTGCCACGTTCTTGGGGTCGTTCACCGTGGTCTTGTCACCACTGCTGTCCCAGAACGAGGTGATCCCGGACTGCCCGTACATGGCGTCCAGCGCCTGCGCGATGGACCCCGAACCACCGCGGATGGTGTAGCCGAACTCGTTCTTGCCCTTGTTCGTGAGCTTGTCCGCGGCCTCGAAGAACCGCTCCCAGGTCGTCGGCTCCTGGAGCCCCGCCTTCTTGAACAGGTCGGTGCGGTAGTACAGCACACCGTTGTTCGCGGAGGTCGGGATCGAGTACAGCTTGTCGTCGCCCCCGCCGGCCGCCTTCAGCGACTCGACCATGTCCTTGTTGAGCTTGCCGTTCAAGGACGACTCGGCGAGCCGGTCGTCGAGCGGCTCCAGCGCGCCCTGCGCGGCGAACCCGGCGAGCATCGCCGCGCCCACACCGCCGACGTCCGGCAGGCCGCCGCCCTGCAGGGCGGTGTCGACCTTCGACTGGTACTCGGTCGCGGCGATCCCGACGTACTCGACCTTGATGTCCGGGTTGGCCTTCTCGAAGTCGGCGATGATCTCCTTCCAGATCTCGGTACGGACACCGCCGTTGTTGTCCCAGAAGACGATCTTGCCCTTGCCGCTTCCCTCCGCGCCCTTGTCGCCGCCCGCCCCGCTGCCGTCGTCACCGCAGGCGGTGGCTGTCAGGGCGAGCACGGCCCCAGGGCGACGGCCGTGGCAGCGCGCCTGTTTCTGCGATTGCTGATCTTCATTGGTCGGCTCTCTTCTTCTGGATCCAGCGGAACTTGAAGGTGTGGGGGTCAGTGACGGGCGTGCGGAGCCCAGTCGTCCGTGCCCTTGAGGTAGGCGGTGACGGTGTGGGACCGCGCCGCCTCGTCGCTCAGCTGCGGACGGTCGGCGGTGACCGTCGCGCCCGGGCCGTGGTTGCGGTACTCGGCGAACCGAGCGTCCTTCCACGAGAACCCGCTCATGTCGGTCCACGGCGAGGCCTTGATCGCGGCGGGCAGTTCGGTGTCCCGGATCAGCACCTGGGCGACGGCCTGGGGTTCGCCGCCGGGATGCCAGGGGCGTCCCAGGTGGAAGGAACCGGCCGGCGCGTCGCTCACCACCTTCGACCTGGTGATGAGGAACCCGTACGGGTTGCCCGTCCAGGTCGAAGCGGCGGTGATGTAGCCGTTGTTCGTGGCCGAACCCCGGCTCAGCGCCCGGATGACCGACCGCTCGATGACCGTGGTGGCCCGGCCGTAGACGAAGTCGACGTCGCCCTCGATGTAGGAGTCGCGGATGTAGACCCGGCTGACGGTGGTCAGCTTGGGACTGTCGGTCATCAGCGTGTCCTGGTTGCCCAGGAACGCGGTGTCCTCGAAGACGATCCGGTCCCCGGTCGTCTTCATCGCCAGCGCCTGCTCGCCCTTCAGCTCGTGCGCGGCCTCGTCGAAGTCGTTGCTGAAGGTGAGGTTGCGTGCGGTGACGTCGTTCGCGGCGATGCGCACGGTGGCGCTCCCGGTCGAACCCCCGTACTCGGCGGGCGTGTCGAAGACGACGACGGTGTCGGAGCGGTCGCGTCCGGTGCCCCGCAGCACGATGTCCGGCTTGCTCGCGGGATGTACACCTTCTCGCGGTACGTGCCCGGCGCGACGGCGATCTCCACGGTGGTGTCGTTGCCGTCGGGCACGGCGTCCACGGCGGACTGCACGGTCGGGTACGCGCCGGGGACGTGCAGCACGACCGGGCCGCCGATCCGCTTCTGCGGTCCGGAGAACCGCTTCACCAGCGCGGGCACGGCGGCGGCCGGGTCGAGCCGGTAGGAGTAGAACTCGCGCGGGTCGAACGCGGTGCCCCACGTGTCGTGCCGTCCGGTGGTGTTCCTCAGGATCGACCCGCGCTGCACCAGCTCGGCGGTGGTGTCGGCCTGGTAGGGGTGCTGGACTCCGTCGTAGTAGCTGTTCTCGATGACCATCCTGGTTCTGCCGCGCGACCAGTTCCCGTACGTCCACACGGGGTCGCCGTCGGACAGCTGCGAGGACAGGTAGTTGTTGTACAGGTGCGCGTAGGCGCAGTTGTCGGCGGACGGGTTGCGCTGCTTGGTGTTCCGGAACCAGTTGTGGTCGACGGTGATCTGGGTCTTGACGTTCGGGGTCCAGCCGATGCCGAACGTCTTGTTGTTGTTCGTGAACTGGTTGTAGGAGACGGTGACGTACTCGCTGTCCTTGCGGATGTCGAGCTGTCCGTCGCAGATCCGCGAGAACCGTATGTGGTCGATCCACACGTGGTGCGCGGTGTCGAGGCGGATGCCGTCGTAGTCGGTGTCCTTGCAGTCCCAGTTGCCCTCGACGGCCGTGTCGCGGATGGTCAGGTTGCGGATGATGACGTTGTGGGTGCCGGGGTCGAGGGTGAAGCCGCCGTGCACGATCTCGGCGGTGTCGCTCACGCCGATGATGGTCTTGTCGGAGGCGACGGGTATCTCCGTGCCGAAGGGGTCCATGTCGAGGGAGCCCTCGACGCGGATGACGTAGGGCTCCTCGGCCGCCGCGTACTTGGCCAGTGCGGCCTGGTCGGTGACGGTGACGACCTTGCCGCCGGCCCCGCCGGTGGTGCCGCCGGCGAGGGAGGCGAAGCCGTGGGGCCGGTCGGTCCAGCGGTCCGCGGCGGGCGCGGCCCCGGACGGCGGGGCCGCCTGTACGTCCCCGATGGCCCCGAGGCCCAGCGCGGTGACGAGGCCGAGCACGGTGGCCACGAGCCTGCCGTGCCCCGGTCTTGACAAGCGCTTGCTACGGAAGTGCGTCATTGCGGCTCCCAACAGGCGTGCGGGGTGACTTATGCGGGGGTGACTCTGAACTGCGTGAAGGTCGCCGCGCCGGCGTGTCCCTGACCGGCGGGCGCGAGGGCGAAGAGGCCGAGCAGGGCGCCGACCCAGCGCCACGGGGTCGCTGCGAAGACGGGGCCCGACGGCCGGAAGCCGTCGCCGGTGTCGGCCGAGAAGCGGCAGCGTGCGCCCGCGCCGATCTCGATCCGCAGCCGGGCGCGGCCCTCGGGCGCGAGCCTCGGGTGAGCGGCGTCGCGTTCGGCGTCCGCGACCCCCTCGGCGAACCGGTGCACCAGGTGCGCGGTCCCGTCCGTGCCCCGCTGGAGGCCGATCCAGCCGAAGGCGTCCCCGAGGACCGCCAGCCCGGCCCGGGCCCCGGGCTCGTCGCTGTCGAGGCGCAGCTCCACCTCGACGGTGCGGGGCTTGCCGGGCAGCCGCTGGGTGAGCACGTTCGGCAGTCTGCGCAGGTCGTGCGCGTCGGCCGAGCGGACGCAGGTCAGCCGCAGCCCGTCCCCGGAGTGCTGGGTGGCCCAGCCGTCGCCCGCGTTGGCCGTCCACTGCCACTGGCGGCCGTACCGTCCACCGGGGAAGTCGTCGTCGGTGGCGGGTGCGGCGGGCGGCTGTGGCGGCAGGTCGGGAAGGCGGTGTCCGGCGACCGGGGCACCGTCGTCCCCGAGGACCGGCCAGCCGTCCGGGCCCCAGCGCATCGGCTGGAGGTGCACGACCCGGCCGTACGGGCCGCGCTGCTGGAAATGCAGGAACCAGTCCTCCCCGGACGGGGTGCGCACCCAGCCGCCCTGGTGGGGGCCGTTGACCTCGGTGTCCTTCTGCTCCAGGACGATCCGCTCCTCGTACGGCCCGAAGAAGCCGCGCGAGCGGAAGGCGCCCTGCCAGCCGGTCTCCACCCCACCGGCGGGGGCGAGGATCCAGAACCAGCCGTCGTGCCGGTACAGCTTGGGGCCTTCGAGGGTGAACCAGCCGGGTATGCGGTCGGCGTCGACGATCACCTTGCCCTCGTCGAGGAGTTCGGTGCCGTCGGGGCGCATACGGTGGCCGGTGAGGCGGTTCTTGATCCCCGAGCGGGATTTGGCCCAGGCGTGCACCAGATAGGCCTCGCCGGTCTCGTCGTCCCACAGGGGGCAGGGGTCGATCAGGCCCTTGCCGGCCTTCAGCAGGTGCGGGCGGGTCCAGGGGCCCCTGATCTGCGGGGCGTTGACCTGGAAGATGCCCTGGTCGGGGTCGCCCCAGAAGATCCAGAAGCGTTCGTCGTGATACCTGAGGGACGGGGCCCAGACACCGCGGTCGTGGCGGGGTGTCCTGAACTCCTCGGCAGGCTCCAGGCGTTCCAGGGCGTGGCCGATCAGGGTCCAGTTCACCAGGTCGCGGGAGTGGAGCAACGGCAGGCCGGGGGCGCGGCCGAAGCTGGACGCGGTGAGGTAGAAGTCGTCGCCGACGCGGACGACATCGGGGTCGGACCAGTCGGCGTCGAGGACCGGATTGCGGTACGTCCGGGTCGTCACAGGCTCACCGCCTTGCGGACGAGGGCCGCCGCGGCGTCCCGGTCGAGGCGTCCGTCGGCGACCACGGTGACGACCCGGCGTACGACGGTCTCGCCCGGCGGAAGCGGCAGCCGCTCGTCGTACGCCAGGGAGGAGCCGACACCCGGGTACTCCTCGGTGCGGACGAACCACGGGTCCCGGCGGGTCTGTTCGGTGGCCCCGGCGAAGACCAGCGTCCAGGTGGAGCCGGCCAGGGCGAGCCAGTCGGCGTGGCTGCCGTGCGCCTCGCTCTCGCCGTCGGTGCCGGGGGTGAAGACGCCGGGGGCCGCCGCCTCCTTGCGGGCCCGCCAGAAGAAGCCGCCGTAGGCCGCGCCCGGGCGCCCGTTGGTCGCGGGGCTGCCGATCGACAGCGGGTTCCTGGTGACGTTGGTGAGGGAGAAGGTGAAGTCCAGCGCCCAGGCCTGGTCGGTGAGTTCGGTGGCGGCGACCGTGCGGCGCTCGCGCAGCAGCTCGCCGCCCGCGGCCATCCAGCGCAGCTCCTCCACGAAGCCATCCGGGTCGCGCAGCTGGAACGTGACGTGCCGCTGGGAGCCGTGGTTGTCGAGCTCGGTCGGGCCCTGGTCGCGGACGTAGGTGCGCCCGCCCCAGAAGTTGAACCCCTCGACGTCGGGAACGGCTACACCGACGCCGAGGTGGTGTGCGTGGTCGGCCGGGCTGAGCTCGGTCACGGCCGTGCCGGCCAGAGTGGTGACGGGGTGCAGATACGGCCGCGGGGAGAGCCGGGCGGGCAGCTCGGGCCGGGTGTTGTACCGGCCGACCGGCCGGCCCGCGACGCGCAGCACCGCGGTGTCGTTGCTGGTCATCGGTTGCTCACCTCTTTCGACTGGTGCTCCGTCGACAGCGCCCAGGGAGCGCCGAGCTCGGAGTAGAGGGAGAGGGTGTCGGCGGCGGCCGCGACGAGCCCGTCGATGCCGGGTACGACCCGGCGGTTCTCGCCGGGGATGCGGTGCCAGGCGGTGTCCGGCAGCTGGGCCGGGTCGGGCGCGGTACGGATGGCCTCGACGACCTTCATGAAGGCGCCGGTCTCGTGCGGCGGGACCAGCAGGTCCGCGCCGGTGGTGAGGTGCGCGACGAGGTTCTCCAGCAGGTCGGTGCGGCCGTGGTCGGACTCCTCCGGGCCATGGCCCGCGCGCTGGAGCAGCACACGGTCCTGCTTGTACCAGAAGGTGATCCGGCCGCTGCTGCCGTGCACCAGGACGTACGGCTCGTCCGCCTCCTCGGCGCACAGGGTCGCGGCGACGGTGACCGGGTGGCCCTGCGCGGTGGTGATCCGGACGCAGGAGGTGTCGTCGGACTCGATGGCGTTGGCGTGCAGCAGCTCGGTCTCGATGCCGGTGACGTCCTCGGCGCGGGTGCTGCCGCCCAGGGCGAGGGCGGTGGCGACGGCGTGGGCGAGCGGGTTGGTCAGGGCCCCGTCGATCACGTCGACGCCGTTGAGACGCCGCTTGCCCGCCCAGGGCGCCCGCTTGAAGTAGTCCTCGGTCCGCACCCAGGCCCCGGCCCCGCCGAGCCCGACCAGCCGGCCGATGGCGCCCTGGTCGACCAGCTCGCGGATGGCCGGCAGGGCGTGCGAGCCCAGCGACTGGAAGCCGATCTGGCAGACGACCCCGGCCGCGGCGACCCCGTCGGCCATCCGGCGGAACTCGGCGTACGAGGGAGCGGGCGGCTTCTCCAGGAGGATGTGCACGCCCCGTTCGGCCGCCGTGAGCGCGAGGTCCGTGTGGGTCGGGATCGGGGTGCAGATCACGGCGATCCGGGCGCCGGTGGAGTCCAGCAGCGCTCCGAAGTCGGCGGACTGCTCGGGCATGCCCAGGTCGCCGAGTTCCTCCTCGGTCAGCGGCGTCAGCTCGCAGACGCCGACCAGCCGCACGAGGCCCTGTTGCTGCAGACGGCAGATGTTCTCGACGTGCCAGCGGCCGTGGCCCCGGGCACCGGCGAGGACGACGGGCAGGGGTGTGCTCAGGGGTTCGCTCATGGCGTCGATCATGCGACCGGTCATGGGATCCTCCCCGCTCCCGCGCCGCGGGCCACCGCCCGGTCGGCCGCCGCGGCACTGTCGATCCGTCCGTGCAGGGCGGGGGTCCAGCCGACGTCGGCGGTCAGGTCGCGCTCGCTGCCGGAGTTGTAGGCGTTGTGGATGGCGAGCAGGTCGACCGGGAAGCCGTTGAAGAGGGTGCCGCTCTGGTGCAGGGCGCTGCCGTTCCAGCTCTTGACCAGGTCGGCGACCTCCACATGGCCGGGGCGTGGAAGGCGTTGTTCTCGGCGTAGATCTTCGACTCGGTGGAGACGCCCAGGGAGTAGCGGTGGTCGTCGGTGATCTCGTACCGGTTGTTGTAGACGTGCACCTGGCCGAAGCGGACCCGCGGGACGCGCTGGACGAGGGATTCGAACTCGTTGTGGTGCAGGGTGACCCGGAGCCTGCCCCGGTCGCCGGTGGCGGTGTCGCCGTTGCCGATGAGCATCGCCTTGTCGTGGCCGGTGAAGCGGCTCCAGGAGACGGTGACGAGGTCGGAGCCGCCTGTGATGTCCAGCAGGCCGTCGTGGCGCAGGTAGTTTCGGGCGAAGTGGGTGGGCTCGCCGGCGTCCGGGTGGCCCTTGTCGCTCAGGGTCACATGGTCGACCCACACATGGGTGGCACCGGACAGCCAGATGTTGTCGTAGGCCGTCTTCCAGTCGCCGAGGCCGCCGGTGTTGGGCTGCCAGACGGGAAAGCAGTCGTAGGCGTCGCGCACGTCGAGGTTGCGGATGATCACGTTCCCGGCGTTCTTCACCTGGAGACTGGCGCCCTTCAGTACGGCCGAGTCTCCGAGTCCGACGATGGTGGTGTTGGAGCCGACGGGCAGCACGATCCGCTCGGCCTGCCGGGCCGCCGAGGCTTGGCGTGCCTCCTCCTGAGGGCCGCTGGGCTTGGCCGAGCCCCAGGTGCGGGGGTCGTAGGCGGTCAGGTACTTCTTCAGGTCGTAGCCGCCGGTGGCGTAGTCGGAGCAGCCCAGGCGGTCGCCGTCGTCGTCGGTGTTGGCGTCGACGGTCCCGGCGATCTTGATGATCTTCGGGGTGTCGCTGCCGCCGTCAAGGGCGCGGACGAGCCCGGCCCGGTCGGTGACGGTGAAGACATGGGCGTCGTCGGCCGCGGCGCCTCCCGTGGTGCCCGAGCCGTACGAGGCCCAGCCGTCGTTCGCCGGGAGGGTGTCGCGGCCGATGTCCCGGCCCTCGGCGTGCGCGGGACGCAGAGCACCCCCAACAGCCCGGCCGCCACCGCCAGTTGTCCGATTCTCATCCCTTCACCGCCCCCGCGCTGAACCCGGTGATCAGCCACTTCTGGATGAAGGCGAAGACGATCACGACCGGCACGGCCGCGATGATGCCGCCCGCGGCGAGCGCGCCCAGGTCGACGCTGTCCGCGCTCATCAGGGAGTTGAGGCCGACGGGGATCGTCTGCTTGTCCTGGTTGTTCAGGAACATCAGGGCGAACAGGAAGTGGTTCCAGGAGTGGACGAAGGCGAACGAGCCCACGGCGATCAGGCCGGGCCGCAGCAGCGGCAGCACCACGATCCGGAAGGCCGTCATACGGTTGCAGCCGTCCACCCAGGCCGCCTCCTCCAGGGAGTACGGCACGTTCTTGATGAAGTTGCTGATCAGGATCATCGACAGCGGCAGCTGGAAGACCGTCTCGGCGAGGATGACACTGCCCAGCGAGTTGATCATCTGCAGTTCGGCGAAGATCTCGAAGAGCGGCACCAGCAGCAGCGCGCCCGGCACGAACTGGGAGCACAGCAGGGCCAGCATGAAGGCCCGCTTGATCTTGAAGTCGAACCGGGCGAGGGCGTAGCCGCCGGCCAGCGCGACCAGCGTCGTCATGAGCAGGGTGGCGACGCCAACGAGGACGCTGTTGGCGAAGTAGGTGCCGAAGCTGCGCTCCGTCCACACCTTCTCGAAGTGCTCGAAGGTGATCGGCCAGGGCACGAGCGAGGTGGAGCCGGCCGGGCGCAGCGAGAAGAGCAGGATCCAGTAGAAGGGGATGATGGTGAAGAGGAGGTAGATGCCCAGGGGCAGGTAGATCTGCCAGCGGGCGCCTCGTCCCAGGCGCGGTTCTTCTTCGGGGGACGCGGCGGTTCGGGGGTGGCGCGCACGGGGGCGGGCACCGTCTTGGTGGCTTCCTTGACGCTCACTTGCTCTCGCCTCCGAACTTGCTCAGCCGCAGGTAGACCATCGAGCAGAAGAGCAGGATCACGAACGCCACCGTGGTCAGGGCCGACGCGTAGCCGAAGTTGTGGGCGTCGACGGATGTGTTGGCGATGTAGAGCGGGAGGGTCGTGGTCTCCCCGCCGGCCCGCCGCCGGTCAGCGTGTAGAGGAGGTCGACGTTGTTGAACTCCCACACGGCGCGCAGCAGCGTGGACAGGATGATGGCGTCCTTCAGATGCGGCAGCGTGATGTGCCAGAACTGCTTGAGGCGGCTGGCCCCGTCGACCTCGGCGGCCTCGTACAGGTCCTTCGACACGGACTGGAGGTCGGCGAGGATGAGGATCGCGAAGAACGGCACGCCCCGCCACAGGTCGGCGACGACCGCCGCCGGGAACACCGTGGAGGTGTCCGACAGCCAGCTGGTGCCGTAGGAGCCGATGCCCATGTCCGCGAGGTAACGGGTGATGCCCGTCTGGGAGTTGTAGAGCAGCACCCAGATCGCGGAGGTCAGCACGCCGGAGACGGCCCACGGGGAGAAGACCAGGGCGCGTCCCAGGCCCCGGCCCACGAAGGTCTGGTTGACGATGAGGGCCAGCGCGAGACCGAACAGCAGTTGGAGGCCGACCTCCACGAAGACCCACTTGGCGCTGAAGACCAGGGTGTCCCAGAAGACCGGGTCCTTCGTGAAGGCGTGGACGAAGTTGTCGAAGCCCGCGTAGCCGTTCCGCCACGGCTTGGTGGGGTTGTAGTTCTGCAGGCTGTAGTAGAAGACACTGATGACCGGGTAGGCGATGAAGCCCAGCATGAGCAGGGCGGCCGGCGCGATCAGCAGGTACGGGAGCCTGCGCGGCGTGGCGGAGGCCCGGCGCCGCCGGGGTGGCGCGGGCGGTTTCGCCACGGCTGCGGCTTGGGCCATGACTGTTCTCCGTTCTCAGTACGTCGTGGTACGTCGTGCTTCGGTGCGTGCGCGGGAAGCGCTTTCTTCCTGTGCAGGGTCGTGCCGGGTCGTGCTGAGGTACCTGGGTGGTGCGGTGGTTCAGCTCGCGTACGGGTCGGCGACCCGGCCCGGACGGGCGAGGAACTCGAAGTCGCAGCCGGTGTCGGCCTGCGTGATCTGCTCGTTGTAAAGCGCGCCGTAGCCGCGCTCGTACCGGGTGGGCGGCGGCGTCCAGTCCGCCCTCCTGCGCTCCAGCTCCTCGTCGTCCACGTTGAGTTGGAGGAGCCTGGCCTCGACGTCCAGGGTGATCGAGTCACCGCTGCGGACCAGGGCCAGCGGCCCGCCGATGTACGACTCGGGCGCGATGTGCAGCGCGCACGCGCCGTAGCTCGTGCCGCTCATCCGGGCGTCGGAGATCCGGACCATGTCCCGTACGCCCTGCTTCAGCAGGCGGTCGGGGATCGGCAGCATGCCGTACTCGGGCATGCCCGGGCCGCCCTTGGGTCCGGCGTTGCGCAGCACCAGCACGCTGTCGGCGGTGATGTTCAGCCCGGGGTCGTTGATGGTGCGCTGCATGGTCTTGTAGTCGTCGAAGACGACCGCGGGACCGGTGTGCTTGAGCAGGTGGCGCTCGGCGGCGATGTGCTTGATGACGGCGCCGTCGGGGCAGAGGTTGCCGCGCAGCACGGCGACCCCGCCCTCGGCGGCGACCGGGTTCTCGCGGGTGCGGATGACGTCGTCGTCGTGGACGACGGCGCTCTCGATCTGCTCGCCCAGGGTGCCGTTGACGGTGGGCCGGTCCAGGTGCAGCAGGTCGGTGATCCGCGAGAGGAAGGCGGGCAGGCCGCCGGCGAAGTAGAAGTCCTCCATGAGGTACGTCTGTCCGCCGGGCCGGACGTTGGCGAGCACCGGCACAGTGCGGGCGATGCGGTCGAAGTCGTCGAGGGTGAGGTGGACCCCGCAGCGTCCCGCCATCGCGATCAGGTGGATGACGGCGTTGGTGGAGCCGCCGAGCCCGAGCACCGTGGTGACGGCGTCCTCGAAGGCCTCGCGGGTGAGGATCCGGGACGGCTTGAGCGCGGTCCAGGCGAGCTCCACGGCACGGCGCCCGGAGGCGGCGGCCATCCGCTCGTGCCCGGAGTCGACGGCCGGGATCGAGGAGGCGCCCGGCAGTGTCATGCCGAGGGCTTCCGCCGCCGCGGTCATCGTCGACGCGGTCCCCATGGTCATGCAGTGACCGGGTGAACGCGCCAGCCCGCCCTGCAGCTCCCGCAGTTCGCAGTCGGTCAGGTTGCCCGCGCGGTGCTCGTCCCAGTACTTCCACATGTCGGTGCCGGACCCGAGGGTCTCACCGCGCCAGTGGCCCGGCAGCATCGGCCCCGCGGGCACGAAGAGCGCCGGTACGTCGGCCGAGGCCGCGCCCATGAGCAGCGCGGGCGTCGACTTGTCGCAGCCGCCGAGCAGCACCGCCGCGTCGATCGGGTACGACCGCAGCAGCTCCTCCGTCTCCATGGAGAGGAGGTTGCGGTAGAGCATCGGGGTCGGCTTCTGGTACGTCTCGGAGAGCGTGGCGACCGGGAACTCCAGCGGGAAGCCGCCGGCCTGCCACACTCCCCGCTTGACCGCCTCGGCGCGCTCGCGCAGATGGACGTGGCAGGGGTTGATGTCGGACCAGGTGTTCAGCACGGCGATCACCGGGCGGCCCTGGTACTCCTCCGCCTCGTAGCCGAGCTGCCGCATCCGGGCGTTGTGCGACCAGGTGCGCAGCTGGCCCTCGGCGCCGTACCACTGGTGGCTCCTGAGGTCCTCGGGACGCAGCCTGCCGGTCATATCGACCACCCCGCGGCGATCGCGGCGACCTCGGCGCGCTCGCCTTCGGGCAGTTGCCTGCTCGGCGGGCGGACCTCGCGCCGGCACAGTCCGAGGGAGGCGAGGGCCTCCTTGACGACGGTGACGTTGTCGGCGGAGCCGTTGGCCGCGCGCAGCTCCTCGAAGCGGCGGATCTGCTCCCAGACCTTCATGGCCGCCGGGTAGTCGCCGGAGCGCAGCGCCTCGATCATGTTCAGGGAGACGGCCGGGGCGACGTTGACCAGCCCGGAGGTGAAGCCGGTGGCGCCCGCGGAGAAGTAGGAGGGGCGTACGGCTCGGCGAGTCCGGCGACCCACACGAACCGCTCCAGGCCCGCGTCCCGGGCGAAGGCGGCGAACTTGGCGGCGTCCGGCACGGCGTACTTCACGCCGATGACGTTCGGACAGTGGTCGGCGAGTTCGGCGAGGCGGGCGCCGGGGAGCTGCGCGTTGCGGATGTACGGGACGACGCCCAGCTCGGGCACCGCCTCGGCGATGGCGCGGTGGTAGTCGACCCAGCCGGCCTGTGAGACGTAGGGGTGGACGGGCTGGTGGACCATCACCATCTGGGCGCCGAGCTCACGGGCGTGCCGGGCGGAGGCGACGGCGGTCGGGACGTCGTGCCCGACCCCGACGAGGATCGCGGCCCGCTCCCCGGCCTCGTCGATGGTCAGCTCGGTGACGAGCCGGCGCTCTTCGGGGGTCAGGGCGTAGAACTCGCCGGTGTTCCCGTTCGGGGTGAGGGTCGTGATGCCGCCGTCGAGCAGGCGGCGCAGCAGGGCCCGGTAGGTGTCCCGCTCGACGGAGCCGTCCTCGGCGAACGGGGTCACCGGGATCGCCACCACGTCGGCCAGGGCCGCCCGCTGGGTCTCGAACGCCACGCTGCTCATTCCTGACCTTCCTGTTCCAGTCCTGCCTGGGGGAAAGCGCGCTGCACGAAGGACGCGATGTGGGAGTGGAGGGCGCGGGCCGCGCCGTCGGCGTCGCCGTCGAGGGCGAGCCGGAGGATCTCGCGGTGCTCGCCGGCTTCCCGCTCCCAGGAGGGCGAGGCGGCCCAGGCGACGGCGGAGACCAGGGCGGCCTGGTCGCGGACCTCGTCGAGCATCCGGCCGAGCAGCGGGTTGCCGCACGGCAGGTACAGGGCGCGGTGGAACTCCCGGTTGGCCAGGGAGCGTTCGGCGGTGTCGGTGGCGGCGTCGGCCCGGGTCAGCGCGGACCGGGCGGCGTCCAGGGAGGCCCCGCGCTGCACGGCGCGCTTCAGCGCCTCGGGCTCCAGCAGCAGCCGCACGTCGTAGACCTCGCGCGCCATGTCCGCGTCCACCATGCGCACCGTGACGCCCTTGTACTGGCTCATCACGACCAGCCCGGTCCCGGCGAGGGTCTTGAGCGCCTCGCGCACGGGGGTCTTCGACACCCGAACTGCGCGGCGAGCTCGGTCTCGACCAGCGCCTGGCCGGGCGTCAGCTGCCCGGTGAGGATGCGGTGTTTGATCCCCTCCAGCACGTACTGCGTGCGGGAGGGGATCGGCGTGGGCACAGAGGTCATGCGCGCCTCTCGGATCTCGCGGTCTCGGTGGATCGCGTATCGGATCTCGCGTATCGCGTCTCATATATGACGTACGAAGTACGACGCGATGACGGTAGGAGGGCGCGTTTGTTTCGTCAATGCTTCTGACGCAAGAAGTAGCAATCGCTTTCTACGACCTGGGCGTCCACCCCGGATCCCGCCCGCTCAGTCCCACCGCCCGGTCCAGCAGCGACGCGTCCGGCCCGACGGGGACGACGGGCCCGAAGATCTCGCCCCGGCCGGGGTCGTCGACCGCAGCGGCGAGGAAGTCGTGGCAGGTCCGGAGCGCGGCCGGGTCGGGGCTGTACGCCTGGCCGGTCGCGCGGGCCAGGTCCCAGCCGTGGATCACCAGCTCGTCGACGGCGACGAGCCCCGCGATCCCGCCGGGCAGGTCGACGCCCCCGGCCCGGGTCATGCCCGTCCAGGCGGCCGGGTCGCGCCAGGCCCCGGCCAGTTCGGCGAGGACCTTGGGCAGCTCCTCGCGCCAGCCGGGGGCGAGAGCCGGGAGCGCGGAGTCCGGGCTGGTGTCGGTCGTGACGCCGAGGTCCTTGCGGCCGGCGTCACGGAAGGCGACGGTCAGCCCGGCCAGGTGTCCCAGCAGGTGGCGCACCGCGTACTCCGGGCAGGGCGTCGGGTCCGCCAGCTGCTCGTCGGTGACACCCTCGGCCAGGCGCGCCAGGACCGCCGTCTGCGGTCCGAGGTCGAGGGTCGGGGTGGTGTCGGTCATCCGTGGTTCCTCCTGGCTCCGTCTCCTGGGAGGTAGACCGACGGCGCACGCGGAACTCATCGCCCGGACGCCGTCCGCCCGCAGGAATCGTGACCTGTGGCCGGCGAACCTAAAATGCACATAGGGGTTGTTCCAGGCACCTTCGGTGACAGGTGGTGCATATGACACCGGACGGCGAGCTGAGACTGCATCTGCGACGCGAGCTGGACGATCTGTGCCCGGTCGTGTTCCACAAGCTGACCGACCCCCGGGAACTGGCCCGCTGGTGGGGCCCGGACGGGTTCAGCACCCCGAGCGTGGAGATCGACCTCCGCCCGGGTGGTGCCTACCGGATAGCGATGCAGCCCCCGGAGGGCGAGCTGTTCTACCTGGTGGGCGAATACATCGACGTCGATCCCCCGGTGGGCCTGTCGTACACCTTCCGCTGGGAGGAGCCCGACCCTGAGGACCGGGAGACGGTGGTGACGCTGTCACTGCACGACACCGACATCAGACGGTCCGAACTCACCCTCGACCAGGGCGACTTCGCCACTGAGCGGCGGCTGGCCCTCCACGAGGAAGGCTGGGTCCAGGGTCTCGGCAAGCTGGGGGAAATGCTCGCCTCGCAATGGGATTGATCACCCCCCTCACGCCCTGGCGGTCACCCGTTCCGAGCGGAACTAAGGCACCCTCCCGATCCGCCGGCACGGTCCTTAGTCCCACAGTGGCCGGGCATGACGCATGAAACGCCCCGGCCCCTCGTGCGAGTCCTGCGCGACCGCGACTCCGGGCTCTACCTCTCCGGAGTGGTGGTCTCCGGCTTCGGCACCTCGGCCCTGTGGCTGGCGTCCGGCGTGTGGGTCAAGGACCTCACCGGCTCGGACGGCCTGGCCGCGCTGTGCCTGCTCGCCATGTGGCTGCCGACCCTGGCCGGCCCGCTGCTGGGCACGCTCGCCGACCGGGGCCGCCGCAAGCCGCTGCTGATCGGTGTGAACCTGCTCCTGGCCGCCCTTCTGCTGACCCTGGTGAGCGTCGACGCACCGGGCGACCTGTGGCTGCTGTACGCGGTGCTGTTCGCGTACGGCGCGGCGGGCGTCGTCGCCGACGCGGCCGAGTCGGCGCTCGTGGCGACCGCCGTCGACCCGTCCCTGCTCGGCGACTTCAACGGCCTGCGCATGACGGCCACCGAGGGCATGAAACTCCTGGCCCCGCTGGCGGGCGCGGGCCTGTACGCGGCGCACGGCGGCGCGAGCGTCGCGCTCCTGGACGCGGCGACGTTCGTACTGGCCACGGGCCTGTACGCGGCCCTGCGCGTACAGGAGGACAAGCCCTCGCCGCCCACCGGCAACCGCCGGCGGCAGACCGCCGAGGGCGCCCGCCATGTGTGGGCCCACCCCGCGCTGCGCCCTCTGGTGGTGGCGGGCGGCGCCACCATGCTGTGCGCCGGCCTGAACGGGGCGATGACCTACGCCGTCGTGGACGATCTCGGGCACGCGCCCGAGTACGCCGGTGTGCTGTACGCCGTGCAGGGCGCCGGGTCGGTCGCGGTGGGCCTGCTCTCCGGCCCCGCCCTGCGTCTTCTCGGCGAGCGGCGTTTCGCGGCGTACGGCATCGCCCTGCTGGCCGTCGCGGTGGCCCTGCGGGCGGTGCCGTCCGACCCGCCGGCGCTGGTGTGCGCCGCGGCGACCGGCGCGGGGCTGCCCGCCGTCCTGATCGCCACGCTGACCGCGGTGCAGCGGGGGACGCCGGGCCCGCTGCTCGGCCGGGTCACGGCGACGGCCAACACCCTGGTGTACACGCCGAACGTGGTCGGGCTCGCCGCCGGGGCGGCCCTGGTGGAGCTGGTGAGCCACCGGCTGGTGCTGGTCACCCTGGGCGCGGCCCTGCTGGTGACGGCGGCCCCGCTGTTCCAGGGACCGGCGAGGGCCGGGGCCGTCTCCGACCGGTGACGGCTCCCTCCCTCGCTCAGCACGTCACCCACTGGTGACCGCGCCGGCTCGCTCAGCGCCCCGCGAGGACCGCGCGGACCGTCTCCAGGTCGCCGTCGGATGCCAACCCGGCGTGATAGAGCCGCAGTTCGGTGGCGCCGAGCCGCCGTGCCTCGGCCGTGTCCTCGGCGAGGGTGCCCGGGCTGCCGCCCATGCCGGAGACGACGGTGAAGTTGGCGGCGATGACGGCGTCCTCCCGGCCCTGCGCCGCGAACGGCGTGAGCGTGCCGGTGCCGCCCGCGCAGGGCACGACCACACCGTCCGCGACGGACAGGATGTGCGCCGGGTCGACGCCGGGGTTGGCGCCGACGTGGTAAGAGACCGGGTCCGCGTGCAGCAGCACCTGGAAGCCCTCGGGCGCGGCCTCGCGCACGGCCCGGACCGCCGCCTCCTGGAGGGTGCGGGCGGTTTCGTCGCGGTACGCGCGCGTGGTGTTCGCGAGCGTCTCGCCGAGGAGCTTCTCGATGCCCGTCCAGCCTCCCCCACTCTCGGCTTCGCTCGAGCGGGCGGTGCCCCCACCGGAGGGCGCCCCCTGCCACACCGGTTCCAGCGCGGTCCGTACGGCGGCCGCCAGCTCGTCGGCGTCCAGGCCGTGCCGGCCGTAGCCCTCCCGGCAGGACGGGCAGAAGCACAGCGCCATCAGGTACTGCCCGGCGTCGCCGAGGCCGATGCCGCCGGTCTTGTCGTGGGCGTGCAGATGCTGCAGGCCGTACCAGCCGAGGGACTCCAGCTCGGTGCCGTGCGCCCCGGGCCGTACGGCAGCCTCCGCCGCCAGGTCCGTCAGGTACGCGCGCGTGCCGGGCTGGGCGATGCAGGGCGCCCAGGGGTAGCGGTCGCCGTAGGCGTTGACGACCGAGGTGTCCGGGTGCTCGGCGCCCAGCCGGGAGTTGTGCGCGAGGACGACCCAGGTGTGCACCTCCAGACCGGCGTCCGCAAGGGCGGTGGCGGCTTCGCCGAAGGCGTCCCCAGGGGCCCAGTCGCCCGCCGCGTAGGGGCGCAGCTCGCGCCCCTCCCAGCGGTCGCCCGCCGGGTACAGCACGGCGGCGTGCTCGGCGGTGACGATGCGGTGGCGCGGATGGCGTGGCGTGAGCGCGCGGGTGGAGTGGTAGGCGGCGGCGAGCGTCACCTGCTGCACGCCGAGCGCGGCGATCCGCGCGGGCGCCTCCGGGTCCCCGTTGACGTCCCAGGGATAGACGAATGCCGACGCCTTCATCGGGCCTCCTCCAGCAGCGCGTAGCCGCGTTCGATCAGTTCGGCGAGCCGCTTCACATGATCCTCGGTCGGCTGGTGCAGCGGAGGCCGCACCTCCCCCACGTCGAGCCCGCGCAGGCGCACACCGGCCTTGACGAGGGCGACGGCGTAGCCGCGGCCCTGGGCGCGCAGTTCGACGAACGGGCGGAAGAAGCCGTCCAGCAGCTTCTCGACGGTCCCGTCGTCGCCCGTCCTGAGGGCCTGGTGGAAGGCGAGGGCGAGCTCGGGCGCGAAGCAGAACACGGCGGACGAGTAGAGGGTGACGCCGAGGGCGCGGTAGGCGAGCTGGGTCTGCTCGGCGGTCGGCAGGCCGTTGAAGTAGAGGAAGTCGCCCGGGACCGCGGAGCGTACGGCGCTGATGATCCGCTGCATGAGGTCGAGGTCGCCCAGCCCGTCCTTGAGGCCGATGATCCCGTCCGTGCGGGCCAGCTCGACGACGGTCTCCGGCGTGAAGACAGCGTTGTCGCGCTGGTAGACCACGACGGGCAGGGAGGTCGCCGCGGCCACCTCCCGGTAGTGCCGCAGCAGCCCCTCCTGCCCGGCGACGACGAGGTAGGGCGGCATCGCGAGCAGGCCGTCCGCCCCGGCCGCCTCCGCGAGGCGGGCGTAGCGCACGGCGAGCGCGGTGCCGTACCCGGCGCCCGCGACGACCGGCACCCGCCCCTCTGCCGCCTCGACGGCCACCCGGACACAAGCCTCGAACTCCTCGGGCGTGAGCGCGTGGAACTCGCCCGTGCCGCAGCAGGCGAACACGGCGGCGGCTCCGGCCTCCACCCCACGGCGCACATGCGTGCGGTAGGTGTCGAGGTCCACCGAGCCGTTGGGGCCGTAGGCGGTGACCGGGAAGAACAGCGGTCCGCTGGGGATGTCGAGTCGAGCGGCGAGAGGGGCTGACGTCACGAGCTCTCCCGGTTCCATACCTCTCCCGGTTCCATATTCATGATTGGCGTCTACATTTCTGAACACCCCCACGCTAAGGCGCCCCCTCGGCGCCGGTCAAGCGCGCGAACCCGCGACGCACCAGCGGATTCACCACTTCCGCGCCATACTTGACGGGCTCCGCCCGGCTCCTTAGCGTGTCCACGCATATGAATGCCGTGCGCTCATGTGCACGGTGGCCGATTCAAGGAGACCCGAGGATGCCCGCTCCCCGCACCGTTCTGCTCACCGGCGCCGCCGGCGGCCTCGGCACCCTGATGCGGGATCTGCTCCCGGACTACGGCTACGAGCTGCGTCTGCTCGACATGCGGCCCGTCGAGGGCGCCCCGGACGCGATCACCGCCGACCTCGCCGACAAGGTCGCCGTGCGCGAAGCCGTCCGGGGCGTCGACGCGATCATCCACCTCGCCGGCATCTCCCTGGAAGCCCCCTTCGAGAAGATCCTCAAGGCGAACATCGAGGGCACCTACCACCTCTACGAGGCCGCCCGCGAGGAGGGCGTCGGCCGGATCGTCTTCGCCTCCTCCAACCACGCCGTCGGCTACACCCCGCGCCCGCAGGGCGACGACCCGCTGATCCCGATCGACACCCCGCGCCGCCCGGACACCTTCTACGGCCTGTCCAAGTGCTTCGGCGAGGACCTCGCGCAGCTCTACTGGGACAGGCACGGCCTGGAGACGGTGTCGGTGCGGATCGGCTCCTGCTTCCCCGAGCCGACCAGCGTGCGCATGCTCTCGGTGTGGATGAGCCCCGCCGACGGCGCCCGGCTCTTCCACGCGGCCCTGACCGCCGAGCACGTCGGGCACACCGTCGTCCACGGCTCCTCCGCCAACACCCGGCTCTGGTGGGACCTCACCACCGCCCGGGCCCTCGGCTACGAGCCGCAGGACGACTCCGAGCCGTGGGCCGAGAAGCTCATCGCCGAGCAGGGCGAGCTGGACCCGGAGAACGAGGCGCACGCCTACCTGGGCGGTCACTTCGTGACGGACCCGCCGATCTGGCCGTACTGACCGGAAAGAGTCGTCGCGTACGGGCGGGCGGGCAGAGAACGGGCCCGCCCGCTCGGGCGTTCGGGCACGACCCGGAAGCGGTAGGACAACGCCCTCACGATCGCGGGGAACGGCGCGACCAGCCACAACGCGCCCGCGGACGGCCACGACCTCCCTGCGGGCTTCCGCGCATCCGCACGACCGAACGGGCACACACGGGCAGGATCACGCCCGCAACAGACCTGGCCACCGTGGAACACCCGCTGTAGAACTTCCCCCATGGCCCGACCGAGGGCCCGAACGGGCAGCACAGCAGGAGGCGGGTGACGGCCATGAACAGAACCGCGGAAGAACGCCAGCGCGAGATCGTGCTGGCCGCACGGCGTGACGGCGCGGTCGACGTCAACGCCCTCGCCGCCGAGCTGGGCGTGGCCAAGGAGACCGTGCGGCGGGATCTGCGCGTCCTGGAGGACCACGGGCTGCTCCGCCGCACCCATGGCGGCGCCTACCCCGTGGAGAGCGCCGGCTTCGAGACCACGCTCGCCTTCCGCGCCACCAGTCACGTCCCCGAGAAGCGCCGCATCGCGGCCGCCGCCGCCGAACTGCTCGGCGACGCCGAGACCGTCTTCGTCGACGAGGGCTTCACCCCGCAGCTCATCGCCGAGGCACTCCCCGGGACCGGCCGCTGACCGTGGTCACCGCGTCCCTGCCGGTCGCGGGCGCGCTCGCCGGGACCGACACCGTCTCCGTGCTGCTGCTGGGCGGCCGGGTCCGCTCCGGCACCCTCGCCACCGTCGACCACTGGACGACGAAGATGCTGGCCGGCTTCGTCGTCGACCTGGCGTTCATCGGCGCCAACGGCATCTCCCGCGAACACGGCCTCACCACCCCCGACCCGGCCGTCAGCGAGGTCAAGACACAGGCGATCCGGGCCGCCCGCCGCACGGTCTTCGCGGGCGTCCACACCAAGTTCGGAGCGGTCAGCTTCTGCCGGTTCGCCGAGGTCGGCGCACTGGAGGCGATCGTGACGAGCACCCTGCTGCCGACGGCCGAGGCCCACCGCTACTCGCTGCTCGGGCCGCAGGTCATCCGCGTCTGACCCACCCCCCTTCGTCCCCACCGGGCGCAGCCACGCCCTGCACTGTCCCTTATCTCCCCATACATCCCAGGAGCGATCCATGCGAACCCAGAGCCGACGACGGCCACCGCGAGCCACGCTCGCCGCGGTCGCCGCAGGGACGCTGCTCGCCCCGCTGCTCTCCGGCTGCTGGGTCGGCGCGGGCGGGGCCGGATCCGGCGGCGACGCCATCAACGTCCTGATGGTCAACAACCCTCAGATGGTCGAGCTGCAGAAGCTCACCCGCGCCCACTTCACCAGGGAGACGGGCATCAAGGTCAACTTCACCGTGCTGCCCGAGAACGACGTCCGCGACAAGATCAGCCAGGACTTCGCCAATCAGGCCGGCCAGTACGACGTCGCCACGCTGTCCAACTACGAGATACCGATCTACGCCCGCAACGGCTGGCTGCACGAGATGAACAGCTACGTGGCGACGGACCCGGCGTACGACGAGCAGGACATCCTGAAGCCGATGCGCCAGTCCCTCACCGCGGAGGACGGCAAGCTCTACGGCCAGCCCTTCTACGGCGAGTCCTCGTTCCTGATGTACCGCAAGGACGTGTTCGAGAAGAAGGGCCTGACGATGCCCGCGCATCCCACCTGGCAGCAGGTGGCGGACCTCGCGGCGCGGGCGGACGGCGCCGAACCGGGCATGAAGGGCATCTGCCTGCGCGGCCTGCCCGGCTGGGGCGAGGTGATGGCCCCTCTGACCACGGTCGTGAACACCTTCGGCGGCACCTGGTTCGACAAGAACTGGAAGGCGCGGCTCGACTCCCCGGCCTTCGAAAAGGCGACGAAGTTCTATGTCGACCTGGTGCGCGAGCACGGTGAGTCCGGTGCCGCCCAGTCCGGCTTCGCCGAGTGCCTGAACAACATGACCCAGGGCAAGGTCGCCATGTGGTACGACGCCACCTCCGCGGCCGGATCCCTGGAGGCGGCGAACTCCCCGGTCAAGGGCAAGGTCGGCTACGCCCCCGCCCCCGTCGAGAAGACCGGCTCCTCCGGCTGGCTCTACACCTGGGCCTGGGGCATCCAGAAGGCCTCCCGTAACACCGACAACGCCTGGAAGTTCGTCTCCTGGGCGTCCGGCAAGGACTACGAGGAACTGGTCGGCGACCAGGTCGGCTGGGCCGACGTCCCGGCCGGCAAGCGGGCGTCGACGTACGCCAACCCCGCCTATCGCAAGGAGGCCGCCGCCTTCCAGGAGATGACCAAGGAGGCCATCGAGGGAGCCAGGCCCGACGATCCCGGTGTGCAGCCGCGGCCCGCGCCCGGCATCCAGTTCGTCGGCATCCCCGAGTTCACCGACCTCGGTACCAAGGTCTCCCAGGAGATCAGCGCGGCCATCGCCGGACGCCAGTCCGTCGACGCGGCCCTGAAGAAGTCACAGGCGCTCGCCGAGAAGATCTCCGAGGAGTACGAGGGACGATGACAGCGACGACAACGGCCCCCGTGGCCACGACTCCCGTACGTACGACACGCCCACCCTCCGCCCGGCTGCGTGCCTGGGCGACCAGGGCACCGCTGCTCCCGGCCCTGATCTTCATGATCGTCGTCACCCAGCTGCCCTTCGTGGCCACGCTGGTGATCTCCTTCTTCGACTGGAACGCCCTCTATCCCGACGCCCGGCACTTCACGGGCCTCGACAACTACCAGGAGGTCCTCACCGACGCGGACCTGCGCCACTCGGTGTGGACGACCGTGCTGCTGACGGTGGCGGTGGTCCTGGCCAGCCTGGTGCTGGGACTGGTCCTCGCCCTGCTGCTGGACCGGAAGTTCCGGGGCCGGGGTGTGGTCCGCACCCTGCTGATCGCCCCGTTCCTGGTGGTTCCGGTGGCGGCGGCACTGCTCTGGAAGCATGTGCTCTACAACCCTGAATACGGCCTGTTCAATGGGTTGTTGCACTATGTGGGCGGCCCACAGCCGGACTGGATCTCCAGCACTCCGCTGCTCGCGGTCGAGGCCTCGCTCGTCTGGCAGTGGACGCCGTTCATGATGCTGATCCTGCTGGCCGGCCTGCAGAGCCGCGACCACGAGCAGATCGAGGCGGCCCGGGTCGACGGCGCGAGCGACTGGCAGATCTTCGTCCATCTGACGCTCCCGCACCTGCGCCGTTACCTCGAACTGGGCGCCCTGCTGGGCTCGATCTACATCGTCCAGAACTTCGACGCGGTCTTCACGATCACGTCCGGCGGCCTGGGCACCGCCAACCTCCCCTACACCGTCTACCAGAGCTTCTACCAGGCCCACGAGAACGGCCTCGCCTCGGCCGCGGGCGTCCTGGTCGTCATCGGCTCGATCATCATCGCGACCTTCGCCCTGCGCGTGGTGTCGTCCCTGTTCCGTGAGGAGGTGTCCCGCGCATGAGCGTCGTACGCCGTAACGGTCTGGGCCTGCTGGCCTGGCTGGCCGGGATCGTGTTCTTCCTGCCCATCGCGTGGATGGCACTGACGTCGTTCCACTCCGAGTCCGACGCCGCGACCAACCCGCCGTCCTTCGCGGCTTCCCTCACACTGGACGGCTACCGGGAGTTCTTCGGCGCGGGCGGCGGCGCCAGCCCCTGGCCCGCCCTGATCAACTCGACCGTCGCGTCGGTCGCCTCGACCCTGCTGGTCCTGGTGCTGGCCCTGCCGGCGGCCTACGCGCTGTCGATCAACCGGGTCCGCAAGTGGACGGACGTGTTGTTCTTCTTCCTGTCCACGAAGATGCTGCCGGTCGTGGCGGGCCTGCTCCCGATCTACCTCTTCGCCAAGAACGCCGGGATGCTCGACAACATCTGGCTGCTGGTCATCCTCTACACCTCCATGAACCTGCCGATCGCGGTGTGGATGATGCAGTCGTTCCTCGCCGAGATCCCGGTCGCGGTGATCGAGGCGGCGAGAGTGGACGGGGCCAGACTGCCGACGGTCCTCACCCGCGTCGTCGCCCCGATCGCCCTGCCCGGCATCGCCGCCACGGCCCTGATCTGCTTCATCTTCAGCTGGAACGAACTGCTCTTCGCACGGGTGCTCACCGGCGTCGTCGCCGAGACCGCCCCCGTCTTCCTGACCGGCTTCATCACCAGCCAGGGCCTGTTCCTGGCGAAGGTGTGCGCCGCGTCGCTCGTCATCTCCCTGCCGGTGCTCGCCGCGGGGTTCGCCGCCCAGGACAAGCTGGTCCAGGGCCTGTCGTTGGGAGCCGTGAAATGAAGGCCGCCGTCATCGAGTCCGTGGGCAAGGCCGTCGTCGCCGAGGTCCCGGATCCGACGCCAGGGCCGCGGGAGGTCGTCGTCGAGGTCGCGGCCTGCGGCCTGTGCGGCACCGACCTGCACATCCTCCAGGGCGAGTTCGCCCGAAGCTGCCGATCGTGCCCGGGCACGAGTTCGCGGGCGAGGTGGTCGGCGTCGGCTCCCAGGTCACAGAGGTGTCGGTGGGCGACCGGGTGGCGGTGGACCCGTCCCTGTACTGCTACGAGTGCCGCTACTGCCGTACCGGCCACAACAACCTCTGTGAACGCTGGGCGGCGATCGGCGTGACGACGGCCGGAGGCGCGGCGACGTACGCGGTCGCCCCCGTGGCGAACTGCGTGAAGCTCCCCGACCACGTCCGCACGGAGGACGCGGCCCTGGTGGAGCCGCTGTCCTGCGCGGTACGCGGCTACGACGTGCTCCGGTCACGCCTCGGCTCCCACGTCCTGATCTACGGCTCGGGCACGATGGGCCTGATGATGCTGGAGCTGGCCAAGCGCACGGGCGCAGCGAGCGTGGACGTCGTCGACGTGAACCCGGCCCGCCTGGAGACGGCCCGCCGCCTCGGTGTCTCGGCGGCGGCGGCGAACCCGGACGAACTCGACCGCCCGCAGGGCTGGGACCTGGTCGTCGACGCCACGGGCAACGCGGCGGCGATCCAGGACGGCCTGGACCGGGTCGCGAAGGCGGGCACGTTCCTCCAGTTCGGCGTGGCCGACTACGCGACGCGCGTGACGATCGACCCGTACCGCATCTACAACCAGGAGATCACCATCACCGGCTCGATGGCGGTGCTGCACAGCTTCGAGCGAGCGGCGGAGCTCTTCGCGAACGGGGTCCTGGACCCCGGGATCTTCATCAGCGACCGCATTCCGCTGGAGCGCTACCCGCAGGCACTGGAGCAGTTCGCGGCCGGCGTCGGCCGGAAGATCGTCGTGGTGCCGTAGCGGGGCCGGGCGGACGTAACCGCGCGTGGGGTGCGGCCCCCTCCCGCCGCACCCCACGCGTCCCCGAGCCACTGGTGGTCGTGCAAGATCCATCAGCGCCAGTCTTGTGCAGGCGGACTGCCGGGGGAACACGATCACGATTCGGTCTTCCGCCGGATTGATAGCGAGACGGGTATCAATCTGTGCGCAGGCAAAATCGCTGGGGGCCTGCCTTCCGCCCCCGTACGCTCACCGAATGCCACGACCCCATGGATTCAGCTACGAGCAGCACACCGGCGGAACCGTCCGCATCACCCACCACGGCCGCCCCGCCACGACCCTGAACGGGCCCCGGGCCGCGCAGTTCCTCGCCGAGGTCGAGACCTCCGACCCTCAGCTCGTCATGGCCCGCTGGACCGGCAACTACAAGCGGGGCAACGAACGCACCGCACGCGATCACCCACGCAATCGCCGTTGACCCGATCGGACGCATGGTAAGGGAACGGCAAAACCGCTTCGCTCGTTCACGGGGCATGACAGCTATGACCCCCGGCTCGAACATCCCCCTGTCCGCCGCCCGCGTGACGGTGGACGTCGCCGCCCCCGTGCGGCTCGACGTATCGGGCCTGCTGCTCACCGCCGACGGCAAGGTGCGCTCCGACGACGACTTCATCTTCTACAACCAGCCGTCCGGCCCGGGCGTGACGTACCGCTCGGGCGGCGGCAGCACGCCCGATGCGATCACGGTGGACACGGCCGCCGTGCCCCCGGGCATCGAGAAGATCGTCGTCACGGCGAGCCCGGACGCCGCCGGACAGACCTTCCAGGGCATCGAACCGACGGCCACGATCCGCAACGCGGACGACAGCTCCGTCCTGGCCACGTTCACCCCGCCGCAGCTCGGCGCCGAGACGGCCCTGGTGATCGTCGAGATCTACCGGCGCAACGGCCAGTGGAAGGCCCGGGCCGTCGGCCAGGGCTACGCCAACGGCCTCGCGGGCATCGCCACGGACTTCGGTGTCACGGTGGAGGAGCCGGCCCCCGCCCCGGCCCAGCCGGTCACACCGCCGGCCCCGGTACAGCCCCCGGCCCCGCCCGTGTCCACGCCCGCGGCGCCCCCGGCCGCCCCGGCCACGCCTCCCCCGCCCGCGGCCGCGCCCGGCACGGGGAAGATCAACCTCGACAAGGGCCGCGTCAGCCTCCAGAAGAACCAGACGGTCTCCCTCATCAAGGGCGGCCGTCCCCTGCTGTCCCAGGTCCAGATGGGTCTCGGCTGGGAGCCGGCCTACCGCGGCAAGGACATCGACCTGGACGCCTCGGTCATCGCCTACGGGCCGCAGCGCAACCACATCGACAGCTGCTACTTCGGCAAGCTCCAGATCGTCGGCGGCGCGATCCGGCACTCCGGCGACAACCTCACGGGCGAGGGCGGCGGGGACGACGAGGTCATCACCGTCGACCTCGGCCGCCTCCCCCAGGAGGTCACCGGCCTGGTCTTCACGGTCAACTCCTTCTCCGGCCAGAAGTTCACGGAGGTCGCCAAGGCCTACTGCCGCCTCCTGGACGCCTCGACCGGCGAGGAACTGGTCCGCTTCGACCTCACCAGTGCCGAACCGCAGACGGGCGTGATGATGGCCAAGCTGATCCGCCAGTTCTCCGGAGAGTGGGAGATGACGGCCATGGGCGACTTCGTGAAGTCGCGCACGGTGAGGGGAATGGTGAAGCCGGCCGCCCAGGCGCTGTGACACGCCCAGATCGACCGTTTCCCCGCGCACCTGGAGGGCGCGGGGAACCGCGCGACAAGCCACACGCCCGCCGCACCCGCCCTGACCCCGCACCCCCTGGCGCCCGGGCCCGAGGCCGGCCTGCACGCCGTCTCACGATCCCCGCGGTCGCAACCCCTCCGTCAGCAACGTCAGATACCGCCGGATGTGCCCGCACTCCGCGTCCGCCAGCTCCGCAGCCGTCGCCACCCCATGGGCCAGCCGCAGCACATCCATCGGCTCGACGTCCCTCCGCAGCGCCCCCTCCTCCTGGGCCGCCCGGACGAGTCGCCCCGCCGCGCTCTTCACCGAGTCGCCGCAGGCCGTGGCCACGGTCGAGCCGCTCTCCGTGACGGCCGGGCCCAGCAGGGCCTTGAGGCCGCGCATCCGGATCAGCCCGGCACCGAGTTCGTACAGCCACTCCCCAGCGCCTCGCCCGGCGGGAGGTCGGCCGCGAGTTCGTCCGCCCGGGAGGCGATCGCCTCGACGCGGTCCAGGTACGCGGCCTCCAGCAGTGCCTGCCGGGTCGGGAAGTGCCGGTAGAGCGTGCCGGACCCGACCCCGGCCCGCTTGGCGATGTCGTCGAGCGACGCGCCTTCCCCGTGCTCGGCGAAGGCTTCCACGGCGACCTTCAGCAACCGCTCGTGGTTACGCCGTGCATCCGCCCGCATGGGCCTGACCTGCGCCACGCAGTCACTCCTCAGGAACCGGGGACTCTCTCCGCACCTTAGAGCGCATCCGTGGAGGTGTCAGCCGGACGGTCCGCGATGAGTTCCGGCCGGATCGCGAGTCTGTTGTGGTGACCGTCGCAGGAAGTCGTACGACGCCGCCCGGCGCGAGACACCACGGAGGACATCATGACGACCACACCGGACGACCCGACCACCGCGCTGCCCGGCCGCCCGCCCATCGTCGACCTGGCCACCTGGCGGACCGCCCGGGACGAGCTGCTGGTCCGCGAGAAGGCCCACACCCGCGAGGGCGACGCCCTGGCCGCGGCGCGCCGCCGGCTGCCGATGGTGGAGCTCGACGGAACGGTCGAGGTCGTCGGACCCGACGGCCCGGTCCCGTTCCTGGACCTGTTCCAGGGCCGCGACGAACTCGTGGTCTACCAGCACATGTGGTACGACGGCGCGCCGCACCAGGGGCAGTGCGAGGGCTGCACCACCACGGCCTGGCACCTGAAGGACGCCGTCTACCTCAACGCCCGCGGCGTCTCGTTCGCCATCCTGACCACGGGCCGGTGGGACGAGGTGGCCGCCTACGTCGAGTTCATGGGCTACACCCAGCCCTGGTACTCGGTGCGGGGCGTGCCGGCACCGATCGGTGGCGAGATGGGTTACCTCGCCTCCTTCCTGCGTGACGGCGACCGCGTGTTCCTCACCTACTCCACGACGGGCCGTGGCAACGAACGGGTCAACGGGTCCCTGGGCCTGCTCGACATGACGCCCTACGGCCGCGGCGAGGCGTGGGAGGACCACCCCCAGGGCCGGCCCGAGGGGCGGAACGCCTGCTGGTACTGGCGCTCGGACGTGGACGGGAACGCCACCTGGGGCCCGACCAGCCGCCCCGTGCCACAGTGGACCCGCCCCGGCGCGACCCCCGTGGAGACCCTCGGCCGGCAGGGCCATCACCACTGACGGTTCCGGCCCCGGGCCCGTCACATCTTCATGGCGCCTGCCGCCAGGTCCCGCAGGAAGTGCCGCGCCCCGATCAGGAACACCACGATCAGCGGGATGACGCTCATCAACGCACCGGCCATCACCAGGGAGTAGTCCGTGTTGTAGAGCATGTTGAGGTTCGCCAGGGCGACCTGGAGGGTGACCTTGTCGGGGTCGATCATGACGATCAGGGGCCAGATGTAGTCGTTCCACAGGCCGATGAACGTGAAGATGCCGAGGAAGGCGAGGGCCGGCCGGAACAGGGGCAGGGCGACCGTCCGGTAGAGGCGGAAGAAGCCCGCGCCGTCGATCCGCCCCGCGTCCAGCAGTTCGTCGGGCAGCGAGTTCTGGGCGTACTGGCGCATCCAGAAGATGCCGAACACGAACTGCTTGGGGCTCTGGAGCAGGACCTGCTGGAAGACGTTGCCGATGTTGCTCACCAGGTACGGCTTTCCGGACGCCTTGGTCCGCAGGGCCCGTCCGGCGGCGATGAACTTCTCCCAGGTGGGCAGCTCCTCGGCGACGTCCGCCGGTTCGTAGGCCAGTCCGGCCTCCCGGAAGAGGTCGCGGCGGTAGTAGAGCGCGGTGGGCCCGGCGTCCAGCGGGAAGCCGATCATCCGCCCCGACGGGGTGAAGCAGCTCTTCCATTTCCAGTCGAGGTACTGGTCGCGGACGGACTCGGCGCCGAGTTCGCGCAGATCGAGGAACTCGTTCTCGTCGGGGAAGAACGTGGCGAGGTTGTCGCTGTTCACGACCGTCACGTCCGGCACGTAGGCGCGTGCGGCGAGGCTGGTGCGCACCTTGGAGTCGATGTCGCCGTCGGGGATCTGCGACCCCCGCACCTTCAGCCCCGGCACGCCGGGGACGCCGCGCCTCGCGGTGGCGAGGAGCTTGTCGCTGAGCGAGCCCTTCCAGTACCAGAGGCTGAGGTGGTCGGTACCGGCGGAGGCCGATCCCGCCTCGGTGCCGCACCCCGCGAGCGCCAGCAGGCCGGCGCCCGCGCCGCCCAGGGAGGCCCCCAGAAAGCGTCTGCGGGACATCGTTCGGTGTTCCATGGGCGCGCACTCGCTTTCCGGGCGTGCCGCGGCCGGGGCGATGCGCTGCCGCGGGCCCGTTCTTCACGGGATGGGGGGACGCTTCCCTGATGCGGGAGCGGATGACAACGATGTCGGCGGGGCGCGTGGTGGTGCGGCCGACGGTCTCTCGACGAGGGTTTCCCGGGGGTTCGTGAACGTTCACGTGAGCGTTGCCGTCGAGTATCGGGGCGCCCGAAAACCGGTGTCAAGGGAACCGCGCGGCCGATCTGCCCAAGCCGGCGCCGGAGCCTCTCAGGCGGAGGCACGCACCACGAGCTCGGGCACCACCCAGGCGTCCGCGCCCCGCAGCGGCTCCTCACCCGCGCGCAGCCGGGCCACCTGCTCCACGGCCAGCCGCCCCAGTTGTCGCTTGTCGATGTGCAGGGTGGTGAGGGCGGGGTCGACCAGCTCGCCCAGGGAGAGGCCGTCGAAGCCGAGCACGGCCAGGTCGTCCGGAACGCTCATGCCCCGGCGGCGGGCGGTGCGCATCGCCCCGACCGCGATCAGGTCGTTGAAGCCGAAGACCGCGGTGATCCCCGGCCGCGCCGCCAGAAGCCGTTCCATGCCGGCCTCGCCGCCGGCCACGCTGTGTTCGGTGCACACCACGACCGAGTCCTCGTCGACCGGCAGGCCGAGCCGCCGTACCTGCTCCAGGAAGGCCAGCCTGCGAGGGCCCGGGCCGTGCACGCCGTCCAGCATGCCGATTCTTCGGTGGCCCGCGCGGAACAGGTGGTTCATGCCCTGCTCGACACCGGTGGCGGCGTCGATGCCGACGGCCGCGAACCGGGTCTGCTGCGGGCCGCGCTCCAGCAGCACCAGGGGCACGCCCCCGAGGTGCCGGGTGAGGACGTCGTCGGGGTCCTTGAAGTAGCCCACGACCGCGTCGGCCTGGTGGGAGAGGACGTCGAGCGCCTGCCGTTCCCTGGCCTCGTCGATCCGGGAGTCCCACACGACGACCTGCCAGCCGCGCTGCTCGGCCGCCTCCAGCACCCCGGCGGCCACCTCGGGAAGAACGGGTTCCGCAGGTCCGGGATGACCAGGCCCGCCGTCACCGTCCCCTTCTGGACGAGCCCGCGCGCGAACCGGCTCGGCCGGTAGTCCAGGAGCCGCGCCGCCTCCAGGACCCGCTCCTTGGTCCCCGGGTCGATCTCACCCTTGTCGTTGACCGCCCGGGAGACCGTCTGGCGTGACACCCCGGCCAGGCGTGCGACATCGTGGATCGTGGCCCGGCGCCGGGCACCCTCGGGCCGGTCGGCACCCGGCTCCGCCCGCTCATTGTCCGTCCACACGCGCAGCACTGTATCCGGCGCGGGACGACACCCGGCAGGGGCAGCCGGGAGGGCCGAGCCGGCACGGACTCGG
Organism: Streptomyces tuirus; assembly: GCA_018195615.1. GTDB lineage: Bacteria > Actinomycetota > Actinomycetes > Streptomycetales > Streptomycetaceae > Streptomyces > Streptomyces tuirus_A. The sequence goes on from JAGTPG010000002.1 coordinate 2,262,814, forward strand.
CCGGCACGCCCGCCGACGTGCTGCGGAGCGGGCCGGCGATCGTCGAAGGTGCAGCGGAGTACGCCCTGCTGATCGGCCCCGGCCGGCTGCCCCTCAGCCATCGGGCCCGGAACCTGCCACCAGCCATGACCGGCGGCTGCCCCACAGCCATCAAGCCCGAAGCCCGCCCACCAGCCATACCGGCTGCCCCACAGCCGTCGGGCGCGAGGGCGAAGTTGATCGGCCCGGGGTGCCCGTCCTCAGTCGTCCAGCTCCGTGAAGAGGGTCAGTTGGAGGGCGCCCGGGGCCTCCAGGCGGGAGTTCAAGGAGTTCCACGGCGTGCGCGTCGGCTCGGCGACCACCTCGGCTCCGGCGGCGGCCAGCTTCGCCGTGGCGGCGACTGAGTCGTCCACCTGGAAGGCGACCCGGACGTGCCCGGCCACCCGCCGGCCCACCTCGACCTCGTCGATGAAGGCGGCGTGGTTCGGGTCGGTCAGCTCCAGGGTGGCCCGCCCGGCCTCCAGGATCGTGACCCGCCCGTCCTGCGAGGCGAACGCGCCCCGCTCGGGCAGCCCGAGCACGTCCCGGTAGAAGTGGAGCGCGGCGTCGTAGTCGTCCGCGGTCACGACCAGACGGAGTTCCCGGACGGCTGGTTCATCGGACATGGAGGCTCCTCCGTGATCGCGGGTTGCCGCTGACAACCCGTCGGCGGGCCGGTTGATTCCCGCGCTCGTCCCCACGAAGGCGGCCGGCGGCTGCCTTCCGGGTCACGCCGGGGCAAGGCGGTGCCCGGCAGGGCCCGGGCCCACACGGCTGCTCGCCGCCGGCCGCTACGCCCGGAAGCCGGTCTCAGAACAGCGCGCTGTACGCGTTCAACGCCGGCTGCCCGCCCAGGTGGGCGTACAGCACCGTGGCGTCACGGCCGATCTCGCCCGTGCGACCAGGTCGACCATCCCGGCCATGGACTTGCCCTCGTACACGGGGTCGGTGACCATCCCCTCCGTCCGGGCCGCGAGCCGCATCGCCTCGAGCGTGGTCTCGTCGGGGATGCCGTACGTGCCCGCGTGGTACCGCTCGTCGAGCTCGATGTCAGCCTCGGTCAACTCACGTTTCAGACCGATCAGTTGCCCGGTGTGGTGCGCGATCCTGGCGATCTGCGCCCGGGTGGCGGCGGGCTTCGCCGATGCGTCGATGCCGAGCACGCGCCGGGGCCGGCCGCCCGCCTCCTCCAACGCCGCGAACCCGGCGACCATCCCGGCCTGGGTCGACCCGGTCACCGAGCACACGACCACGGTGTCGAAGAAGACGCCCAGCTCCCGCTCCTGCTGCACCACCTCATGTGCCCAGGCGGCGAAACCGAGGCCGCCGAGCGGGTGGTCGGATGCTCCGGCCGGGATGGCGTACGGCTTCCCGCCCGCCTCCTCGACCTCCCTGAGCGCCTGCTCCCAGCTCTCCTTGAAGCCGATGCCGAACCCGGCCTGCACCAGCCGTACGTCGGCCCCGGCGAGGCGGCTGAGCAGAATGTTGCCGACCTTGTCGTACACGGCGTCGGGCCAGTCCACCCAACTCTCCTGCACGAGCACGCACTTGAGCCCGGCCCGGGCGGCGACGGCAGCGACCTGACGGGTGTGGTTGGACTGCACTCCGCCGATCGACACGAGCGTGTCACAGCCCTGCGCGAGTGCGTCGGCGACCAGGTACTCCAGCTTGCGGGTCTTGTTGCCGCCGTACGCGATACCGGAGTTGCAGTCCTCGCGCCTGGCCCAGAGTGCGGCGCCGCCCAGGTGTGCGGTGAGGCGCTCCAGGCGGTGGACGGGCGAGGGCCCGAACAGCAGCGGGTAACGCTCGTACGAGGAAAGGGGCATGGGTCCTCCCTGGGTCGGGGGTGGGTCTCAGTCGGCGAGCTCTTCGAGCCCCCGCCAGATCTCCGCCGTGACGCCGACCGCCCCGGCCGTGTCACCGGCCGCGCAGGCCTCGATCAGCCGCTCGTGCAGCCCGGCCGACCGGCAGCTGCCGCCCTCGCCGAAGCGCCGTCGCTCCAGGCGGCGGATGAGCGGGGTGTAGCGGGCGACGGTCGCGGCGGCCGCGCGGTTGCCGCTCACCCGGACGAGGACGTCGTGCAGTTCGTCGTCGGCTCGCAGGGCCGCGTCCACGTCTCCGGTACCGACGGCGGCGGCGAACCGCTCATTGGCGGCGCGCATCGCCTCGACGTCCGTAGCGCCCAGCCGGGGCACGGCAACGCGCGTCACGAGCTCGTGCATGGCGCCGACCACGGCGGCGGCGTCCCTGACGTCGGCCGCCACGAGCGGGGTCACCCGGGTGTAACTCTGCGGCTTGCTCTCCAGCAGCCCTTCGTCCACGAGCCGGGAGAACGCCTCCCGCACCGGCGCCCGGGACAGCCCGAGGCGCTCCGCGATCTCGGCGTCCCGCACCACCGCGCCGGGTTCGATCTCCCCGGCCACGATGGCGTCCCGGATCGCCGCATACGCCCGGTCCCTGAGCAGGGTGCGGGGCACGGGCCGAATGGTCTCCATGGATTGAAATGTTAGATGTCAGCTTTGCTCACGAACAAGACCCAAGACGCGCCCAGTCGGCACGAGGGGCAGACGGGTAAAGGACCAGCTCCCCTCAGAGCTTGGCGTGCGCCTGGGCGGTGCCGAAGCAGGAAAGGGCGTTCAGCGCCTGATCACCGGCTCGTGCCGGCCGATGTGATGTCCAGCAGCCGTCACAAGGCCATTGACCACGAATAGGCCAGACCTGCTTGCCACGACACCGTACACACGACGGATCCCGACTGACGAAATACTCTTCACGCGGTCGAGTGCAACGGATTCGTCATAGCCGTGCATCTCACTGCGCGCCGGAGCGACGTGCCCGACCATGCACATCAGTCGCTCCAGCCTGGTCGCCTTGTACCCAATACGAAGGTCCAGAAGCCCGGCAAGGCGAACGAGTGAGGTGGCTCGTGAAACCTCCACGATCTGGATCGGCCGTCGACTCACGACGGCGTAGCCATTGATGGAATGTCCCTGCCCCTGCCGCCTATCGACCACCCGAACCCTGTTGGCGACCCCCAACCGCAAGAGCGCATCGGACACCTGCGCCGCAAGTAATGGCGATACCGTAGCGAACTCGACCGAGCCATGCACTGTGCCCCGGGAATTGATCCGCTCGCGAACACAGCCATCAGTGTCCACCAGCCCCGAAAGGCATCCGATCCAGAAGTCACGACTCAACTGCGCATCGGGGAGTCGCTTCTCATCGCATCGCTGGCCCCAAATGCCGAATCGCCGAAGACAGTCCGTGATGGGGTTGCGCTGCCCAGCTTTGAACGGGAACCGCAGACGCACAATGGACCCCTGCGGGATCTCACGCACACCACATCCATGATCTGCTGCAAAGTCACGCATGAACGCGACTGCACCATCCGACGGATCACCATGGAACTCCGGAGTGCAGGACGTCATCCCACCGTCTCCAAGCATCGCGCCTACGAAATACCCGTCGCGAGCCTGACCCTCCGTGCCGAAGTGATCAGCGGCCAACGGAAACGGCACGCGATCACCCAGAGTCAGGGCATCGGTCCGCTTACACTCCCATGCCTGTCGCCCCGTCCGCCGCTGTACCACCCACTGCTGATCAAGCGCAGCTTCGATGATGCGACCGGAAACGAAGCGGATTCTCATCACCTCTCGTGGGATTCCCGCGAAGCCGTCATCCGCAGCCGCAGCGACGAGGTCACCCACCGCGTGATCCCGGGGACCTTGGTTTGCGCCGTACCGAACCGGCCTCGTGTCCCATCGCTTACTGAAAGAAAGTACAGGGAGGCGCCTGGCGACTACTTCCTCGATCGGCCTTGCTGAGCCATCGGGCAGCCACACCCGCGAGCCCGCGACAAAGCCACCATGCTGATCCACTGCCACAGCCCACCCGCATCGAACGACAACCAGTGCGAGACAGAAACACTATTCCGATGCGGGGATGAGCTGGGCAAACCAAGCGAAGGTCACTCATTCGAGGGACGGAAGCTTCAGCGGCGCTGGCGCTTCCAGGGGCCGGTGATGGCGACCAGGATGCCCGGGTCCTGGATGTTGGCGTAAAGGGTCTTGCCGTCGGGCGAGAAGGTGACACCAGCGAACTCGCTGTACTCCGGCTCCTCCTCGGTGCCGACGTTCAGGTCGTTGCGGGCGATCGGGTACGTGCGGCCGCTCTCGGTGGCGCCGAAGAGGTGCGAGACGCCCTCGCCGTCCTCGGCCAGGACGATGCCGCCGTACGGGGAGACGGTGATGTTGTCGGGGCCGTCGAACGCGCCGTCCTTGGACGGGTCGGGGTTCACACCGAGCAGGACCTTCAGCGTCAGCGTCCGGCGCTTGGGGTCGTAGAACCAGACCTGCCCGTCGTGCTGGACGGGGCTCTCCTCACGGGCGTACGAGGAGACGATGTAGGCGCCGCCGTCGCCCCACCACATGCCCTCGAGCTTGCGGGCGCGGGTGACCTCGCCCTCGTCGAACTGCTTGCGCACGGGGGTGGTGCGGGCGTCGCGATCGGGCACGTCCACCCAGTCGACGCCGTACACCGTGCCGATCTTCGTGGCGCGGGAGAGGTCGTCGACGAACTTCCCGCCGGAGTCGAAGCACTTGGGCGCCTGGAGGACGCCGGCGTGGTCGGCGAGCTTGCGGAACTTCCCGGGGCCGTACTCGAAGCCCCGCGGCGGGGTCCAGCGGTAGAAGAGGCCGTTGGGCTCGTCGTCGTCCTCGGTGAGGTAGGCGTGGCCGCGCTTGGGGTCGATGACCACGGCCTCGTGGTCGTAGCGGCCGAAGAACTTCAGGGGCTTGGGGTCGCGGTTGGCGCGCCGGTCGCTCGGGTCGACCTCGAAGACGTACCCGTGGTCCTTGGTCATGCCGTTGACGCCGGCCTTGTCGGAGTTCTCCTCGCAGGTGAGCCAGGTGCCCCAGGGGGTGCGGCCTCCGGCGCAGTTGGTGGAGGTGCCGGCGATGCCCACCCACTCCGCGACCCGTCCGTCGGGACGTACCTCGACGACGGTGCAGCCGCCGGCCGCGGCCGGGTCGTAGACGAGGCCCTCGGTGAGCGGGACCGGGTACTTCCAGTTGGCGCGCGGGCCCTTCAGCTCGTGGTTGTTGACGAGCAGGGTGGTACCGCGGGGGCCGTCGAAGGTGGCGGTGCCGTCGTGGTTGGACGGCGTGAACTCACCGGACTCCAGCTTGGTCTTGCCGCTGTAGGTGATGATCCGGTAGGTGAAGCCGGCGGGCAGGGCGAGGATCCCCTTGGGGTCCGGCACGAGCGGCCCGTAGCCGCCCCGTGCGAGGCGCCCTCGGACGCCTCCTCGGCACCGCCCTCGGTGTCGTAGGACGCGAGGGCGTTCGGAGCGGTGGCGAGGGCGCCGACACTGCCCGCCAGCGCGACACCGGCACCGGTGATCGCGGAGGTTCTGGCGAAGTCCCTGCGGGTGAGCGACATGGTGTCTCCTGTGACGGTGGATATGCCGTGGAGGGTGGCGGACCTCATTCGGCGAAACCGTCCCGCTCATCCATGAACGCCGGTTGAACAACGCCCAAAGGGGCGCGGGGAACTGCGCGACCAGCCACGACAGAGCCGCACCCGCAAAACAGGATCAACCACCCTGCTGCGACCGCGCCTTGAACGCCGCCTTCCGCGCTTCCTTCGCCACCTTCTTGTCCGGATGCAACCGTCCCATCGCCTCCAGCACATCAGCAGTCGCAGGATGATCAACCCGCCACACGGCCTCGAAAAACCCACCGTGCTGCCGCGCCAGCCCCTCCACCAGCGCCCGCAACTCCTCGGAGTTCCCTTCCGCAGCCAGCTGCGCGGCCACCGTATCGATGGTCAGCCAGTACACCATCGCCTCGGACGGCGCGGGCACGTCCACCGCACCGTGCTCGGTGAGCCAGACACGAGCGAGACCGCCCAACTCGGCATCGTCGAGCACCTCCCGCAAGGCGGGCTCGGCCGAAGCCCCGACCAGCGACAAGGCCTGCTGGCACCGCAGCCGCCGCAACGGCGCCCCGGCATCCGCGCCCCGCGCCGCCGCCAGCAACTCCCGCGCCGCGGCGAGCGATTCACGCCGCTGCAGCCACTGCTCCGTCTCGGCCTGCGCAGCTCCGGGCGGATACGCCGCCGTGCCGTCGAGCAGCGCGTCGGCCCCCTTGTCCTCGAGGTCCCCGACGGCCGGTGCCTCGAACCCGGCCTCCATCAGCCGCGCCCGCATGCCGTACAGCCCGAGCGGGGTGAGCCGGACCATGCCGTACCGGGAGACGTCGGTGTCGTCGACGGGCGCCGCGGGCTCCTCGTCGGCATCGGTCATGAGCGCCTCGTCCACGGGCTGGTACGCCACGAGCCCGACGGGCTCCAGCATCCGGAACTGGTCGTCCAGCCGCATCATCGCGTCGGACACCTGCTCCAGGACGTCGTTGGTGGGCTCTCCCATGTCGCTGGGCACGAGCACCGACGCGGCCAGCGCCGGCAACGGCACCGGGGCGTCGCCGGGCGTGTCCTCCCCGGCGGTCAGCAGGTAGAGGTTGCCGAGCACACCGTCGAGGAACTCGGCCTCGGCCTCCGGATCCCAGTCGAGGGCGGAGAGATCGACTTCGCCGCCCTCGTCCACGAGATCCGCGAGCCCCTCCAGGTCGGGCACGCTCGCGTCGGCGAGCACCGTCTCCAGGGCCGCGAGCCACACCGCGAGCACGTCATGCGGGGAGCCACTGGTGAGCAGCGCCAGGTCCTCGCCCGCCGCGACGGTGCCCTCCTCCTCGTCGACGATCTCGACGAGCCCGGCATCCACGGCCACCCGCCACGCCTCACTGGCATCGGCGGCGGCATCGTCCCCGCTCAGCCCGAGTACCTCGGCCGCCGCGGGCAGCTGCTCGTCGACGAGCCCGCCCCCGGCGTCGACCCGGGTCTGCGGACCGGCCCAGCGGGCCAGCCGGGCGGCCCGGGACAGCAACGGCGTGGACAGCGCGTCGCGCGCCAGCTCCGCTTCGGTGTGCAGCCGCACCGGCGGCAGGGGGGAGCTGTCTGACATCGGCTGGTTCTCCTAGGACGCCTCATACGACTCAGCCGCTCAGCCTAGACGGATTTACACCCATGACGCCTACTTCATCTCCCCGTCAGCGGCTGTACATGGCCGAAACCTTGACAAGTGGCCTGACCAGGCTGGAGATTGACGCGCGTAGAAGTCGGCGGACACTTGTTCACCGGGCCGGCCCCACCAGCGCCCTGTCCACCGTCAGCTACGCGCGTCACACCGCCCGCCCCACAGGTAGCGGCAGACAGTCCACGCACCACCCTCGTCCCGGCGCCCTGTCACGTCCCCGGAGGGATTCCCGTTGCCGAGCAAGTCCTCCGCGCGCCTCGCCGCGCTCACCGTCGCCGCCGCGTGCTCCGCGGCATCCACGATCGTCCTCACCACCCCCGCGCACGCCGACGCCGTGCGCATCCACGACATCCAGGGCAGCACCCGCACCTCCCCGTACGCCGGCCGGCAGGTCACCGACGTGACCGGAATCGTCACCGGCATCCGGACCTACGGCTCGTCCCGCGGCTTCTGGATCCAGGACCCGAACCCGGACGCCGACCCGGCGACCAGCGAGGGCGTCTTCGTCTTCACCGGCTCGACGCCGAAGGGGGTCGCCGTCGGTGACTCCGTCACCGTCAGCGGCACGGTCTCGGAGTACGTCCCCGGCGGCACCGCCTCCGGCAACCAGTCCCTGACGGAGATCACCAAGCCGACCTTCACGGTCCGGTCGAGCGGCAACCAGCTCCCGGCCGCCACGGCGATCACCGCGAAGTCGGTCCCCGCCACCTACGCGCCGGCCGGCGACACCTCCGCGAACGGCTCGATCAACGCGCTCCCCCTCAAGCCCGCGAAGTACGCCCTGGACCGCTACGAGTCGCTGGAGGGCATGACCGTCCGCGTCACCGACACCCGCGTGGTCGGCGCGACCGACCCGTACACCGAACTCTGGGTGACGGTGAAGCCGTACGAGAACCGCAACCGCCACGGCGGCACGGTCTACGGCTCCTACGACGCCCAGAACACCGGTCGCCTGCAGATCCAGTCCCTGGGCTCGACGGCGGACTTCCCGAAGGCGAACGTGGGCGACACTCTCACGGGCGTCACCGCGGGCCCCCTGGACTACAACCAGTTCGGCGGCTACACCCTGGTGGCGAGCGAGCTCGGCACGCTCAAGCCGGCCGGTCTGAAGCGCGAGACGACGGACAAGCAGCGCTCCTCGGAACTCGCGGTCGCCACCTACAACGTGGAGAACCTCGACCCGTCCGACGACACCTTCGCCGCCCACGCGTCCGCGATCGTGAACAATCTGAAGTCGCCGGACATCGTGTCCCTGGAGGAGATCCAGGACAACAACGGCGCGAAGAACGACGGTACGGTCACTGCCGACCAGACCCTGACCAAGCTGATCGACGCGATCCTCGCGGCCGGCGGCCCGCGCTACGACTGGCGCTCGATCGACCCGGCCGACGGCACCGACGGCGGCGAGCCCGGCGGCAACATCCGCCAGGCCTTCCTCTTCAACCCGGAGCGGGTCTCCTTCGCCGACCGGGCGGGCGGCGACGCCACGACGGCGACCGGTGTGACGAAGATCCGCGGCAAGGCCCGGCTCACCCTCAGCCCGGGCCGTATAGCCCCCGCCGACGAGGCCTGGAAGAACAGCCGCAAGCCGCTGGCCGGTGAGTTCGTCTTCCGCGGCCACACGGTCTTCGTGATCGCCAACCACTTCAACTCCAAGGGCGGCGACCAGGGCCTGACCTCCCAGTACCAGCCGCCGTCCCGCAGCTCCGAGACCCAGCGCCACCAGCAGGCCACCCTGGTGAACGCCTTCGTCAAGGACATCCTCGACGTTCAGAAGAACGCCGACGTCATCACCCTGGGCGACATCAACGACTTCGAGTTCTCGGAGACGACGAAGCTCCTGGAGGGCCGCGGCGAACTCTGGTCGGCGATCAAGTCGCTCCCGCGAAGCGAGCGTTACTCGTACGTCTACCAGGGCAACAGCCAGGTCCTCGACCAGATCCTGATCAGCCCGTCGATCCGCCGCGACTGCGACTTCGAGTACGACAGCGTGCACATCAACGCGGAGTTCAACGACCAGATCAGCGACCACGACCCACAGATCCTGCGCTTCCGCCCGTAACACCCCGTCGGGGCCGGCCGGCCACAACACCAGCCGGCCCCCTCGCTGCCCCTCACCCGGGCACGAGCCCCAGAGCATGCCGGTACCGGCTCCCGCTCGACGCCTTCACGCCGGGCGCGGCCAGGGCCTCGTCATGGGCCTGGTCGCTCTCCCACTCGGCGTAGTGCAGCACATGCCCGCCGTCCGTACTCAGGTGGAAGTGGGCCGAGACCAACCCGGCGTGCCCCTCCGGATCCTCATCCACGGCCTTCAGCACGAGATCGACCCACTCCTCCCGCCGTTCCCCTGCCCCGAAGCCGGTCCGCACGGCGACGATCAGCCCCGGAACGCGCTCGTCCCCGACGGCCCTCTCCCGGCTGCGATACCGCCGGTACCGCGCGAGCCCCACGCGCTCGATACCCGGCACGGCGGTGTCGATCTCGTCGACCCGCTCCTGCCGATGAGTCTTGACGAAGGCCTCGTATCCCTGCTCGCTGCTCCACTGCGAGTAGTGCATCAGCGTGGAGCCGTCCTGCCCCGTGTACACGTGATATCCCAGCAGGTCCCCCGTGGGCCACGGCCGTCGCTCCCAGGTCCGTGCGATCTCCTCCACGGTCTGCCGCTGACGCTCAGGGGTTCCTACGCGCCATGTGCTGAAGAAGGGAGCACCGATACGGGGGTCGGTGAGATCGGGATGCTGCTCGGTTCGACGGCTCATCTGACACTCCAGTGGTGTGCGCGCCTGTTCCATACGCACACCACTGTTCAACCTCGACCAAGCTTTAGGTCAAGGGGCGTTGTTGCTGAGGCCGGGGCGTTGCGCAACCCGGCGGAACGGGGTGCCGCCGCGCCCACCCTCCCCCAAGCTCTCGACTTCGCTCGAGCAGGGGGGACCCCCATCGCCCCAGCGGCACGACTGCCCGCAGCTAGGTGAGCCACCACGCGCCCGCAGCCGCCGGACGACGCAAGGGGCCGTGTCGGGGGGTGTCCGCCCGCAGCGGTTGGCGCGTCAACGGACAGTCAGTCGGCGTCCGACCCCATCGCGCCGTTCCGAGGACGGACACCCCCGGCGCGGCCCCGACCCACCACCACGGCGTAGGCGCTACGCACACCCCCACCCAACCCGCGCAGGCCGCCGCAGGCATGCAGCATGCAACCGCCCCGCTCAGCGGTACCAGCGATGCCGGTGATGCCCGTGAAGTCCATGAAGCCCGTGAACTCCGTGAAGCCAGTGGTTCCCGTGCTGCCGCCGCCGCATCACCCCGACAGCCACCACAGCCGCCCCCGCCGCCGCCCCGGCAACAAGCACCGGCCTCGGATGCCGCACCCCGGCCCGGACGGCCCCCCGCACCGGACCAGGCCCGGTGTGCGTCGCCTTGCCCTGCACCGTCTGCCCAGCCTGCGCGGCACTGCTCCGCAACTGCACCGTCATCGCCCCGGCCTTGTCCCGGAGATCGGCCGCCCGTGCCCGAGCACGCCCCTTCACATCCGCCTTCCCCGCCAACTCCTCCACCGTGTCCCCGAGTTCACTACGCGTCCGCTCGATCTGCCGCCGCAGCTCATCGGGCCCCTTGGCCCCACCCGTCGCGTCCGTCATCGATGCGCCCTTTCCCTGATCTCCTCCACGTCCGCCTTGACACTGCCGAGGGCCTCCGCAGGCGTGGGAGGCGTGGCCCGGCGCAGCTGCCCCCGGCCGACCACGGCGAGCACGGCCGCGATCACGAACAGCACCCCGGTCACGATGAGTGCCGCGGCCCAGACGGGCAGCACCAGCGAGAGGGCGGCCGCACCCGTACCGGCCAGCGCGAGAAACCCGGCGTACGCGACAGCACCCGCCGCACCGAGCATCCCGCCGCCACGCCCCGCACGCCGCCCCTTCTCGGCCAGCTCTTCCTTGGCGAGAGCCACTTCCTGCCGTACGAGCCGGGAGAGCTGCTCCGCGGCCTGTGAGACGAGCTCGCCCACGGAGTGGTGCTCGTCGCGCACGGCCCGTTGATCCATGGTCCCGGTCACGGTGTTCCGCCTCCTCTCGACGTAGGAACCCCCGAGTACCCGGCCCACCCCCCGCTACCCCTGCGACACCCCGTCATCCCCCCGCTCACCCAGGCGAGCCAGTTGAACCTGAAACCAGTCAAGCCGCGCCTGCAACAAGGCGGCCTCAGCGACAAGTTCGGAAACCCCCGCCCCCGCCCCCGCCCCCACATCCGCACCCGCACCCACACCCGCACCCACAACCCGCAACCGCTCCCCCGCCAGCCGCGCGAACCCGGCCGGCGACACAGCCGGCCGCCCCCGCACACACCCCCGGCAACACGGCACGAGCGCCCGCCACCCCGGCCGCCCCCACCCGGCCTCGGCCAACGCCGCCGCTCCGGCCCCACAGGCACACGCCCCCAGGGTCATGACCCGCACCCGCTGCCGGGCATACCGGAACCCGCGCTCGAACCGGATGTAGGCCCCGAGGACGGAGACCTCAAGCAGCACGGCCGTCCGATGCTCGGCGGTGCACAGCAGCGCCTCCGCCGCCGCCCGGTCGTGCACGCAGTGGAACCCGCAGTCGCAGCGACGGTGCGGCGCCCGGTGCCGCAGCCCGTACACACAGGACGCCTCCGCCACCACTCCGTACGGCAGCGCACCGCCCAGCGACACACCGGTGAACCCGGCCCGGGTGCCGTCCTGGGACAGCACCGGATGGGCGATCTTGTATCCGGTCGGCGGCTCCGCCGGACGCTCCGCCGGAAGCCGCAACCTCATCGCGCGACCGGAGCCTCTTCCAGGGTCGGCTCCTCGACGTCCTGGAGGTCCGGAAGTTCGATTTCCTCGTCCCGGTCCTGCGGAAGCTCCTCCGCGACCCCGATGGCCAGTGCCTTGCCGAGCTTCATGACGCCTCCATGAGATGCCGTCGCTGACCGTCCTGACCATGGTGACCCAAAAGCGCCCCTTTGGACACATGGCACCGCACCCGCACCCCCGCACACCCTGAAGCATCACTTAGGTATACATGGAAGGAAAATTAACTAGAGCTACACGGTCCTGCCGTCGACACTACTCACCATGACGCCCCTCTTCGGCCGGACCCTCTGCGCCATGATCACCCCGTTCACCCGCTCCGGCGCCCTGGACCTCGACGGCGCGCGGCACCTCGCCACCCACCTGGTCGCCCAGGGCTGCGACGGACTCGTCCTGTCCGGCACGACGGGCGAGTCACCGACCACATCGGACGCCGAGAAGTCGGCCCTGATCGCGGCCGTCCGCGAGGCCGTGGCCGACCGCGCGTCGATCGTCGCGGGCATCGGCACCCCCGACACCCGGCACACCGCCGACCTGGCCAAGGAGGCCGAGAAGGCGGGCGCGGACGGCCTGTTGGTGGTGGCGCCGTACTACAGCAGACCCCCGCAGGACGCGATCGAGGCCCACTTCCGTGAGATCGCGGACGCGACCGAACTCCCGCTCATGGTCTACGACATCCCGTTCCGCACCGGCTCCCGCATCGAACCCGAGACGATCCTCCGCCTCTCCGAACACCCCCGGATCGCAGCCGTCAAGGACTGCTCCAACGACTTCCTCGCCGCCCAGAAGGTTCTGTCCCGCACGGACCTGGCGTACTACGCGGGCTGCGACGAGCACAACCTCGCCCTGTACGCGGTGGGCGGCGCGGGGTACGTCAGCACGGTCGCGAACGTGGTCCCGAACCATCTGCGAGCGGTCCTGGACGCCTTCGACGCCGGCGACACGGCTCAGGCGGCCCGCCTCCAGCAGCAGGCCACCCCCCTCATCGAGGCGATCATGGCGGCGGGCCTGCCGGGCACCGTCACGGCCAAGGCGCTCCTGAACTCCCTGAGCCTCCCCGCGGGCCCGGTCCGCGCCCCCTCCGGCCCGCCGACGACAGAACGACCGAGGGGCTGCGCTCCCTCTACAAGGACCTGATCACGGTCTGACCCACGAAAGAACAGGCCGGGGCCCGTACCGCGACCACGTGCGATACGAACCCCGGCCGTGCGCCGACGCGTCGGCTCAGTTCCAGGCGTACCCGTCCCCGAACAGCAGCGTGTGCTCCAGCACGTCCTCCGCCGGGTCGTCGACCTGCCCGACGTCGACGTTGACCAGACCGAACCGGTGGCCGTTCTTCGAGCCAGTGTTGCTCTCGTCGGCGTGCGCGGCCCCCGCCGGAAGCCAGCACACCGCCAGCGCCGTGACCACCCCGGCCACACAGCGCACCACGGCCCGCCCCTGCTCGTTCCTCATGTCCCGGTCCTCGTTTCGTAGGTTCGGCCTCTGATCGGACACTGCGTCCACCCGTTCATCCGCCAGGACCGCCGTGAGGTCACGCCGGGACATCCGTGCGGGGACGTCAGCCCGGGACATCCGTGCGGGAACGTCAGTTGTGGCTGTGCAGGATCTCGTTCAGCCCGCCCCACACCGCGTTGTTCGGCCGGGCCTCGACCGTGCCGGTGACCGAGTTGCGGCGGAAGAGGATGTTGGAGGCGCCGGACAGCTCGCGGGCCTTGACGATCTGGCCGTCGGGCATGGTGATGCGGGTGCCGGCGGTGACGTAGAGGCCGGCCTCGACGACGCACTCGTCGCCGAGGGCGATGCCGACGCCCGCCTCGGCGCCGATCAGGCAGCGCTCGCCGATGGAGATGATGACGTTGCCGCCGCCGGACAGGGTGCCCATGGTGGAGGCGCCGCCGCCGATGTCGGAGCCGTCGCCGATCACGACGCCCGCGGAGATCCGGCCCTCGACCATCGACGTGCCGAGCGTGCCGGCGTTGAAGTTGACGAAGCCCTCGTGCATCACGGTGGTGCCCTCGGCGAGGTGCGCACCGAGGCGGACCCGGTCGGCGTCGGCGATCCGGACGCCCTTCGGGCCACGTAGTCCGTCATCCGCGGGAACTTGTCGACGGAGGTCACCTGGAGGTGCAGGCCCTCGGCGCGCGCGTTCAGCCGCACCTTCTCGATGTCGTCGACGGCGACCGGGCCGAGCGAGGTCCAGGCGACGTTGGCGAGGAAGCCGAAGATGCCGTCCAGGCTCTGGCCGTGCGGCTTGACCAGGCGGTGGGAGAGCAGGTGCAGCCGCAGGTAGACGTCGTGCGCGTCGATCGGCTTCTCGTCGAGCGAGGCGATGACCGTGCGGACCGCGACCACCTCGACGCCCCGGCGGGCGTCCGGGCCGATCGCCGCGGTCGCACCGCCGCCCAGCAGCTCCGCGGTCCGCTCGGCGGAGAGCCGCTCGGTGCCGGACGGGCCGGGCTCCGCGACGAGTTCGGGCGCGGGGAACCAGGTGTCGAGGACGGTGCCGTCGGCGGCGATCGTGGCGAGGCCGGCGGCCACGGCGCCGGTGGTGCGAGGAGCAGTCGTGTCGGTCATGAGGGCAACCTAACCGGCGGACACCGGTCGAGGCGAACCGGTCCGGGGGCGTCTCACGTGACGGGCGGTATCCACCCTCGACGCCGCCCGTCAGCGGCGCGGAGTGTCGCTGCCCGCATCCCCCCGAGCCCCCGAGACGACCCGCCCCAGCACCTCCCGCGCATACGCCTCGTCGTACGGCACCCCCGTCAGCAGCACCTGAAGGCAGATGCCGTCCACGACCGCCACCAGCGCCCGCGCGGTCACGGGGTCCGTACGCCGGGACAGCAGCTCGGCGACCCCCTCGGCCCACTCGGCGGCGACCGGGCGCAGAGCGGGCCGGCGCAGGGCGGCCAGGTACAGCTCGTACTCCAGCTCCACCCCCGTGCGGTCGCCCGCGAGCCACTCCCCCATCCACCCGGCGAGTTCGGCCGCCAGGTCGCTCCGGGGATCCTCCAGGCCACCGCGCGAGGCGACGACCTTGGCGAAGCCCTCGTTGGCCTGCCGCAGCGCGGCGACGAGCAGCTCGTCGAGGGTCTTGAAGTGGTAGGTCGTCGAACCGAGCGGCACATCGGCCTCGGCGGCGGCACTGCGGTGGCTCAGCCCGGCGATGCCCTTCGCCCCGACGACCCGGATCGCCGCGTCGATGATCCGCTGCCGCCGCTCGGGGTCGTAGCGCCGGGGCATCAGTGGGCACCGCCCAGGTTCAGCACCACGACCCCGACGATGATCAGCGCGATACCGGCTGCCTTGGCGACGGTCATGCCCTCCCCGAGGAAGACGATCCCGATGGTCGCGATGGCCGCGGTGCCGACGCCGGCCCAGATCGCGTAGGCGGTGCCGACGGAGAGGGTCTTCAGCGTCTGGGCGAGCAGCGCGAAGGAGAGCAGGTATCCGATGAGCGTCAGCAGCGACGGCCAGAGCCTGCTGAAACCGTCGCTGTACTTCATGGCGGTGGTCCCGGCCACCTCGGCGGCGATGGCCGCGGCCAGCAGCAGATATCCCATGTGTACGAGCGTACACAACCAATTTCAGAAACCGCTCTCAGCAAACTCCCCACAGGGATTGGTCATGTCCACTACCGTGTCACCGATCACACACCGGGCCACCACAACTGCGCCGCCGTCAAGGGTGCCCGTCGGAGGAAACAGCGCATGTCAGAAGAGAAGTCCCGGCCGCAGGACTCCCTCTGGGAGAACGGCTGGGCACCGGACACCACCCGGGCACCGGGAACACGACGGCTCTGGCTCGCGGGCGCCCTCGCCGTGGCCACGGTGACCGCGTGCGTGACCGCGATCGTCGTAATGGACAGCCGGTCCGGCGAGCCGGCCCCGCGGCGGCGCAGCCGTCGGCGCTCAGCAGTTCGGCCCCGGGCGGCCTGATCTCGTTCGCGACGCCTTCCGAGCAGGGCACCGAACCGCCCGCCGAGGCGGACCACGGCCGCCCGTCCCGAGCCCCACCACCGCCACGCCGACCCATCAGAACGCCGAGCCCGGCTCCCCGCGCCCGAAGAATCCCGAGTCGCCCGCGCCCGACAAGAAGACGCCCCGTCCGAAGCCCCCGGCCTCCGACGGGATGTCCATACGCTCCGTCAATTACCCGGACCGCTACTGGCAGCTCAGCGGCAGCTACGTCACCCTCGCCCAGGCGAACTCGCCCTCGGCCCGCCATGACGCCACCTTCGAACGGGTGGCGGGCCTGGCCGACTCCTCCTGCTACTCCTTCACCGCGGGCGACGGCACCTACCTGCGCCACCGCAGTTTCGTCCTGCGCGCGGAACGCAACGACGGCTCCTCGCTCTTCCGCAAGGACGCCACGTTCTGCCCCCGCCCGTCCTCCCACTCCGGCGCGGTCATGCTGGAGTCGGCGAACTACCCGGGCCGCTTCCTGCGCCACCGCAACTTCCAGGTCCGCCTCGAGCCGTACCAGCACGACGGCCTGTACCGCGCGGACGCCTCGTTCCGGCTGGTGGCCGGGCTGGACTGAGCATGGAGAAGGGGCGGCACCCAGGAGGGTGCCGCCCCTTCGGCCGTCAGTCAGGCCGGCAGTGGATCTCAGACGTTGAACCCGAGCGCCCGAAGCTGCTCCCGCCCGTCGTCCGTGATCTTGTCGGGGCCCCACGGGGGCATCCAGACCCAGTTGATGCGCAGTTCGCTGACGAGGCCGTCCGTGGCGGACTTGGCCTGGTCCTCGATGACGTCCGTCAGCGGGCAGGCCGCCGACGTCAGGGTCATGTCGACGGTCGCGATGTTCGACTCGTCGACGTGGATGCCGTAGATCAGGCCCAGGTTGACCACGTCGATGCCCAGCTCGGGGTCGACGACGTCCATCAGGGCCTCGCGGAGTTCTTCCTCCGAGGCCGGCTTCATCTCCACGGTCTCGCTCATGCCGTCGTCTCCTTCTCGGCGTCGGCTCCGCCCAGCACCTGGGCCGTCGCGTCCTTCCAGGCCATCCAGCTCAGCAGGGCGCACTTCACCCGGGCCGGGTACTTGGACACCCCGGCGAACGCGACCGCGTCCTCCAGGATGTCCTCCATCGCGTCGTCGGGTTCGAGCTTCCCCTTGGACTGCATCAGCTCCAGGAAGGTCTCCTGGATCTTCCGCGCGTCGGAGAGGTCCTTGCCGACGAGGAGTTCGTTCAGTACGGACGCGCTCGCCTGGCTGATCGAACAGCCCTGGCCCTCGTACGAGACGTCCTCGATCCTCGTGCCGTCGTACTTCACGCGCAGTGTGATCTCGTCACCGCACGTCGGGTTGACGTGGTGCACCTCGGCGTCGCCATCCCGCAAGCCCCGCCCGTGCGGGTTCTTGTAGTGGTCCAGGATGACTTCCTGGTACATGGAGTCCAGTTTCACCGTCTAGCACGCCCCTCAGCCGAAGAAGTTCCGTACGTGCTCCAGGCCGTCGACCAGCGCGTCGATCTCGGCCGGCGTGGAGTACAGATAGAACGACGCTCGCGTGGTCGCAGGAATTCCGTACCGGAGGCAGACCGGCCGCGCGCAGTGGTGACCGACCCGGACCGCTATGCCCTGCTCGTCGAGGACCTGGCCCACGTCGTGCGGGTGGATGTCGCCGAGGGTGAAGGAGATCGCCGCGCCGCGCTCCTCGGCCGTGGTGGGGCCGATGATGCGCAGGTCGGGGACCTCCAGCAGCCGCTTGACCGCGTACTCGGTCAGCGCGTGCTCGTGGGCGAGGATCTTGTCCATGCCGATCGAGTTGAGGTAGTCGATCGCCGCGCCGAGACCGACCGCCTGCGCGATCGGGGGCGTGCCCGCCTCGAACTTGTGCGGAGCCGGGGCGTACGTCGACGAGTGCATCGACACCGTCTCGATCATCTCGCCGCCGCCGAGGAACGGAGGCAGGTCCTCCAGCAGCTCCTGGCGGCCCCAGAGGACGCCGATGCCGGTCGGGCCGCACATCTTGTGGCCGGTGAAGGCCACGAAGTCGGCCTGCAGGGCCTGCACGTCCAGCGGCATGTGCGGCGCGGCCTGGGAGGCGTCGACGCAGACCAGCGCGCCGACCTCCTGGGCGCGGCGCACGATCGCCTCGACCGGGTTCTGGGTGCCCAGGATGTTGGACACCAGCACGAAGGAGACGATCTTCGTCTTCTCCGTGATGACCTGCTCGATGTTCGACAGGTCGAGGCGGCCGTCGTCGGTGAGGCCGAACCACTTCAGCTGCGCGCCCGTGCGCTGCGCGAGCAGCTGCCACGGAACGATGTTGGAGTGGTGCTCCATCTCCGTGATGACGATCTCGGTGTCGGAGTCCACGCGGTAGGGCTCGTCGGCCCAGCCCAGCATGTTCGCCACGAGGTTGAGCGACTCGGAGGCGTTCTTGGTGAAGATCACCTCGTCGCGCGAGGGCGCGTTGATGAACTCCGCGACCTTGTCGCGCGCGCCCTCGTACAGCGCCGTGGCCTCCTCGGCGAGGACGTGCACGCCACGGTGGACGTTGGCGTTGTGCTGCTCGTAGTACTCGGAGAGCACGTCGAGCACCTGGCGTGGCGTCTGCGAGGTCGCCGCGTTGTCCAGGTACACGAGCTTCTTGCCGTCGTGGACGACGCGGTCCAGGATCGGGAAGTCCTTGCGGAGCGCCTCGGTGTCGAGGAGGCCCGGCAGCTGTGTCACGCGGATGCGCCACCCTTCGTGTATGCCTCGTAGCCCTCTTCCTCCAGCTTGTCGGCGAGCTCGGCGCCGCCGGACTCGACGATGCGGCCGCCGGAGAAGACATGCACGTGGTCGGGCTTGATGTAGCGGAGGATGCGCGTGTAGTGGGTGATCAGCAGGGTGCCGACCTCGCCCGTCTCGCGGACCCGGTTCACGCCCTCCGACACGACGCGCAGGGCGTCGACGTCCAGGCCGGAGTCGGTCTCGTCGAGGATCGCGACCTTCGGCTTGAGCAGCTCCAGCTGGAGGATCTCGTGGCGCTTCTTCTCACCGCCGGAGAAGCCCTCGTTGACGTTGCGCTCGGCGAAGGACGGGTCGATGTTGAGGCGCTCCATGGCCTCCTTGACCTCCTTCACCCAGGTGCGCAGCTTGGGGGCCTCGCCGCGGATGGCGGTGGCGGAGGTCCGCAGGAAGTTGGAGACGGAGACGCCGGGGACCTCGACCGGGTACTGCATCGCCAGGAACAGACCGGCGCGGGCGCGCTCGTCGACGGACATCTCCAGGACGTCCTCGCCGTCGAGGGTGACGGTGCCGCCGGTGATGGTGTACTTCGGGTGACCCGCGAGGGAGTAGGCGAGGGTCGACTTGCCCGAGCCGTTGGGGCCCATGATGGCGTGCGTCTCGCCCTGCTTCACGGTGAGGTCGACGCCCTTGAGGATCTCCTTCGTGGCGTTGTCGGCCTCGACGGTGACGTGCAGGTCTCGGATTTCAAGCGTTGCCATGGGTGCCTCAGGACTCCTGGGTGAGGGAGACGAGCACGTCGTCCCCTTCGATCTTTACGGGGTATACGGGGACGGGGCGCGTCGCCGGAAGGGCGTCGGGCTTGCCGGAGCGGAGGTCGAAGCGCGAGCCGTGCAGCCAGCACTCGATGTGACAGTCGTCGACCTCGCCCTCCGACAGGGAGACGTTCGCGTGCGAGCAGATGTCGTGGATCGCGAACACCTCGCCCTCGGTCTGCACGATGGACATGGGCGTACCGTCGAGCTCCACCCGCTTCGGGGTGTCGTCCTCCAGCTCGCTCAGTCCACAGACGCGTACGAATGCGGTCATCCGACCGACGCCTCCAGCTCCTCCTCGATCTTGGCGATCAGGCGCTCCTCGATGTCGGGGAGGCCGATCTGCTGGACCAGCTCGGCGAAGAAGCCGCGGACCACGAGGCGGCGGGCCTCGTACTCCGGGATGCCGCGGGCCATGAGGTAGAAGAGCTGCTCGTCGTCGAAGCGGCCGGTGGCCGAGGCATGGCCGGCGCCGACGATCTCGCCGGTCTCGATCTCGAGGTTCGGTACGGAGTCCACGCGCGCCCCGTCGGTGAGGACCAGGTTGCGGTTCATCTCGTACGTGTCGGTGCCCTCGGCCTTGGCCTCGATGAGCACGTCGCCGATCCACACCGCGTGCGCGTCGTCGCCCTGGAGCGCGCCCTTGTAGACGACGTTCGACTTGCAGTGCGGGACGTTGTGGTCGACCAGGAGGCGGTGCTCCTGGTGCTGGCCCTGGTCGGTGAAGTACAGGCCGAACAGCTCGGCCTCTCCGCCGGGGCCGGCGTAACTCACGCGCGGGTGCAGCCGGACGACGTCGCCGCCGAAGGTGACGACGACCGACTTGAAGGAGGCGTCGCGGCCGACGAGCGCGTTGTGCTGCGCGACGTGGACGGCCTTCTCGTCCCAGTCCTGGACGGAGACGACGGTCAGCTTGGCGCCGTCGCCCAGGAGGTAGTCGACGTTGGCGGCGAGCACCGCGTCACCGGTGTGGTCGATGACCACGACGGCCTCGGCGAAGGCGCCCAGCTCGATCACCTGGTGGCCGAAGGCGGTGCCGCCCTCGCCGTGCACCGCGATGCGGATGGGCTCGGTGAGGACGGTCTCCTTCGGGACGGTCACGACCGAGGCCTTCTCGAACGCGGAGTAGGCCTGGGCGGCGACGCGGTCCACCGGGGTGCCCGCCTTGCCGAGCCGCGCGTCGTCGCGGCCGACGGCCTCGACGGTGACGCCCTCGGGGGCCTGGACGTCGACCTTCACGCCGTCGCCGTTCGCCACGGCGGTGCCGTCGTGCAGACCGCGCAGGCGCTCCAGCGGGGTGAACCGCCACTCCTCCTCCCGGCCGTGCGGGACGGGGAAGTCCGCCACGTCGAAGGAGGGCGGCGCGCTCATGCGCGTGGCGACGGTCGACTCGGCCGCCACCGCGATCGAGCCGGTGGTGGTGGAGCCCACCGGGATGTTCTGGGCCTCAGCCATGGCTGTCGTAGTGCTCGCTTTCCGTTACGTAAGGGGCTTGATGGGGCTGCGGACGGGATTAACCGACCGCGCCTTCCATCTGCAGCTCGATCAGCCGGTTGAGCTCCAGCGCGTACTCCATGGGGAGCTCCTTGGCGATGGGCTCGACGAAGCCGCGCACGATCATCGCCATGGCCTCGTCCTCGCTCAGGCCGCGGCTCATCAGGTAGAAGAGCTGGTCCTCGGAGACCTTGGAGACGGTGGCCTCGTGGCCCATGGACACGTCGTCCTCGCGGACGTCCACGTAGGGGTAGGTGTCCGAGCGGGAGATCGTGTCGACCAGCAGCGCGTCACAGAGCACGTTCGACTTGGAGCCGGGGGCGCCCTCGCCGATCTCGATGAGACCGCGGTAGGAGGTACGGCCGCCGCCTCGCGCCACCGACTTGGAGACGATGTTCGAGGACGTGTTGGGGGCCATGTGGACCATCTTGGCGCCCGCGTCCTGGTGCTGGCCCTCGCCGGCGAAGGCGATGGACAGGGTCTCGCCCTTGGCGTGCTCGCCCATCAGGTAGACGGCCGGGTACTTCATCGTCACCTTGGAGCCGATGTTGCCGTCGACCCACTCCATGGTCGCGCCCTCGTAGGCCACGGCGCGCTTGGTGACCAGGTTGTAGACGTTGTTCGACCAGTTCTGGATGGTCGTGTAGCGGCAGCGGGCGTTCTTCTTGACGATGATCTCGACGACCGCGGAGTGCAGCGAGTCCGACTTGTAGATCGGGGCGGTGCAGCCCTCGACGTAGTGCACGTAGGCACCCTCGTCGACGATGATCAGGGTCCGCTCGAACTGGCCCATGTTCTCCGTGTTGATGCGGAAGTAGGCCTGGAGCGGGATCTCCACGTGCACGCCCTTCGGCACGTAGATGAAGGAGCCGCCGGACCACACGGCGGTGTTCAGCGCGGCGAACTTGTTGTCACCGGCCGGGATGACCGTGCCGAAGTACTCCTTGAAGAGCTCCGGGTGCTCCTTCAGGGCCGTGTCGGTGTCGAGGAAGATGACGCCCTGCTCCTCCAGGTCCTCGCGGATCTGGTGGTAGACGACCTCCGACTCGTACTGCGCGGCGACACCGGCGACGAGGCGGTTCTTCTCGGCCTCGGGGATGCCCAGCTTGTCGTAGGTGTTCTTGATGTCCTCGGGCAGGTCCTCCCAGGAGGCCGCCTGCTTCTCCGTGGAGCGCACGAAGTACTTGATGTTGTCGAAGTCGATCCCCGACAGGTCCGAGCCCCAGTTCGGCATGGGCTTCTTCTCGAACAGACGCAGGCCCTTGAGGCGGAGCTTGGTCATCCACTCCGGCTCGCTCTTCTTGTCGGAGATGTCGCGGACGACGTCCTCGTTGATGCCGCGCTTGGCAGAGGCGCCGGCCGTGTCGGAGTCGGCCCAGCCGTACTCGTACTTGCCCAGGCCCTCGAGCTCAGGGTGGGCAGTCTCCGTGGGGAGAGTCATGCGGGGTTCCTCCCGGCCGTGCTTGCAGATGCGTTGTGGGAAATCTTGGGGATGAACGTCGTGCAGACGCCGTCGCCGTGCGCGATGGTGGCGAGCCGCTGTACATGCGTACCTAGCAGCTCGGCGAAAAATTCCGTCTCCGCCTCGCACAGCTGGGGGAACTGCTCGGCGACGTGGGCGACCGGGCAGTGGTGCTGGCAGAGCTGTTCACCCTTCTGCGGGTGGGGCGCGCTGCGCGCCGTAGCAGCGTACCCGTCCGCGCTCAGGGCCTTGGCCAGCGCTTCGGTCCGCTCCTCGGGCGTGGCGGCCTCGACCGCCTTGCGGTACGCGCCGGCCTGCGCGGCGATCCTTGCGCGGGCGAAGGCGGCGATCGCCTCGCTGCCTCCCTCACGGTCGGCGATCCAGCGCAGGGCGTCCGCGGCGAGCTTGTCGTACGACTGGTCGAAGGCGTCCCGGCCGCAGTCCGTCAGGGCGAACACCTTGGCGGGGCGGCCGCGGGTGCGCGCGCCGTAGACCCGCTGCTCGCGGGCCTCCACGACACCGTCGCCCGTGAGGGCGTCGAGGTGCCGGCGTACGGCCGCCTGGGTGAGGCCCAGCCGCTCGGCGAGCTCCGCGACGGTCGACGGGCCGTGGTCCAGGATGGACCGCGCGACCCGGTTGCGGGTGGACCGCTCCCCGGTCGCGAGCTCCTCCTGAGGGGCCCCCGTGGGGGTCTCCCGAGCCTCGCCGACGTTTTTCACAACGCCATTGTTGCGTAATTCCTCGGAGCCGGGCAAGCCGCGTCCGGCCCGACCGCGGGTGCCCTGCGTCACTTAGGCATACCTAATCTGACCTGCGGAAATGATCTCCGATCGATCAAACGGGTGGCATGCCGAGGCCTCTTCGGGGAGACTCACGAACCATGCCCACACCCCTCCGACCGGCCCACTTGTCACCCAGGACACTCTGCGCGCGCAGCTGGGCCGGCTGGGTGTGCGACCCGGCGAGACCCTCCTCGTGCACTCCTCGCTCAGCTCCCTCGGCTGGGTCAACGGCGGTGCCGTCGCGGTGGTGCGAGGGCTGCTCGACACGCTCGGACCGCAGGGCACGCTGGTCGTTCCGACGCAGACCGGTGACCTGTCCGACCCGGCCCTGTGGGGCAACCCGCCCGTTCCCCGCAGTGGTGGGCGGACATCCGTGCCACCATGCCCGCCTACGACCCGCGGATCACGCCCACGCGCGGGGTCGGCGTCGTCCCGGAGACCGTGCGCACCTGGCCCGGCGCACTGCGCAGCGCGCATCCTCAGACCTCGTTCGCGGCGCTCGGGCCGCGCGCGGCGCAGGTGACCGAGGGCCACTCACCCGACTGCCGGCTCGGTGAGCGCAGTCCGCTGGCGAAGCTGGAGGCGATGGGCGCCCGGGTCCTGCTGCTCGGCGCCGGCTACGCCTCCTGCACCAGCTTCCACCTGGCCGAGTACCGCATACCGTCCCCGCGCGTCGCCGTGGGCCGGCCGGGTCCCGACGGCTGGGAGACCGTCACCGAGGTGTCGATCAGCTCGGACCGCTTCGACGAGCTGGGCTACGACTTCGAACGGGACCGTCCCGTCGTGCGGGGCAAGGTGGGGGCGGCCGAGGCGCGGCTGTTCCCGGTGGCCGACGCGGTGGCCTACGCCGAGCGGTGGCTGCCCGTGCACCGGCCCCGTGAGGAGGAGTTCCCGCACCCCCGGGTCTGAGCCCCGTTCGGCCTACCTAGACTCTGGACCCATGCGAAGTGAGCCCGTGGTCCAGGTCCAGGCCCTGGTGAAGCGGTACGGCACGAAGACCGCGGTGGACGGGCTCGGCCTGGTGGCCCACCAGGGCGTGACCGCCGTGCTCGGCCCCAACGGGGCGGGCAAGACGACCACGGTCGAGACCTGCGAGGGGTACCGGAAGCCGGACTCCGGCACGGTACGCGTCCTGGGCCTCGACCCGGTCAGAGACTCCCGTGAGCTGCGGCCCCGCATCGGCGTGATGCTCCAGTCCGGCGGCGTCTACTCGGGCTCGCGCGCCGACGAGATGCTCCGCCATGTGGCCAGGCTGCACGCCCACCCCCTGGACGTGGACGCGCTGATCGAGCGCCTCGGGCTCGACTCCTGCGGCCGGACGACCTACCGGCGGTTGTCGGGCGGGCAGCAGCAGCGGCTCGCGCTGGCGATGGCCGTGGTCGGGCGACCGCAGCTGGTGTTCCTGGACGAGCCGACCGCCGGGCTCGACCCGCAGGCCCGCCGCGCCACCTGGGACCTGATCCGGGACCTGCGCGCCGACGGCGTCTCGGTGATCCTCACCACGCACTACATGGACGAGGCCGAGCAGCTCGCCGACGACGTGGCGATCATCGACGCCGGCCGGGTCATCGCCCAGGGCTCGCCGGAGGAACTGTGCCGGGGCGGCGCCGAGAACACGCTCCGCTTCTCCGGCCGCCCCGGTCTGGACGTCGGCTCGCTGCTGAAGGCCCTCCCCGCCGACTCCTCGGCCGCGGAGCTGACGCCGGGTTCCTACCGGGTCGTCGGCAAGGTCGATCCGCAACTGCTCGCGACGGTCACCTCCTGGTGTGCCCAGCACGGCGTGATGCCGGAGAAGATCTCGGTGGAGCGGCACACCCTGGAAGACGTCTTCTTGGAGCTCACGGGTAAGGAGCTGCGTTCGTGACCGCCACCGGCACCTATGCGCCGAAGCCGGGGCCGCGCCCCTGACCCGCATGATCGCGGCCCAGGCCGCGCTCGAGACGAAGATGCTGCTGCGCAACGGCGAGCAGCTGCTGCTCACCGTCGTCATCCCGACCCTGCTCCTGGTGCTCTTCAGCACCGTGGACATCGTCGACACGGGCGCGGGCGACGCGGTCGACTTCCTCGCGCCCGGCGTCCTCGCGCTCGCGGTGATGTCGACCGCGTTCACCGGGCAGGCGATCGCGACCGGCTTCGAGCGCCGCTACGGCGTCCTGAAGCGGCTCGCCTCCTCTCCCCTGCCGCGCTGGGGACTGATGACCGCGAAGACGCTGTCCGTGCTGGTCACCGAGGTGCTCCAGGTGGTGTTGCTGACGGTCATCGCCTTCGCGCTCGGCTGGTCGCCGCGGGGCAACCCGTTCGCCGTCCTGCTGCTCCTGGTCATCGGTACGGCGGCCTTCTCGGGACTCGGCCTGCTGATGGCCGGGACGCTCAAGGCCGAGGCGACGCTCGCCGCCGCCAACCTGGTGTTCCTGCTGCTGCTCGTCGGCGGCGGGGTCGTCGTCCCGCTGGACAGGTTCCCCGCCGCCGCGCAGGACGTACTCGGCCTGCTGCCCGTCTCGGCCCTGTCCGACGGGCTGCGGGACGTGCTCCAGCACGGAGCCGGGATGCCCTGGGGCGACCTCGGCATCCTCGCCGTCTGGGCGGTCGTGGGGCTGGCGGCGGCCGGGAAGTTCTTCCGCTGGGAGTAGTGGCGGTGCCCTGTGACGGACCCTCGTGAAAGCGTGCACAAGCGGCGTCCTACGATGGTTCGCGTGCCAAACGTGACCCGCGCCGACGCCTGGGCGGCCCTGCGCAACCCGCTCGCCTTCATCGCCGAACGCTGGACCCCGGAACCCCGGACGGTCCAGCGCGCGGCCCTGTCCGCCGTCGTGATGTCGGTGATCATCGTGATCACCGGCGGAGCGGTACGGCTGACCGGCTCGGGCCTGGGCTGCCCGACCTGGCCCAAGTGCACCGACGACTCGCTCACCGCCACCAGCGCGATGGGCTTCCATGGCGCCATCGAGTTCGGCAACCGCATGCTGACCTACGTGCTGTGCGCCGCCGTCGGCTGGGCGATCATCGCCGCGCGCTCGCGGAAGCCGTACCGGCGCGGCCTGGTCCGGCTGGGCTGGGCGCAGTTCTGGATCGTGATGAGCAACGCGGTGCTCGGCGGCATCGTGGTGCTGGTCGGTCTCAACCCGTACACGGTCGCGGCCCACTTCGTGGCGACGTCGGCGCTGATCGCCGTGGCCACGGTGATGTGGCAGCGCGTTCGCGAGGGCGACGGGCCGCCGCGCCCGCTGGTCGGCAAGGCCGTGCAGCAGCTGGTCTGGTTCCTGGTCGCGGCCGCCGTCCTGCTCATCCTGGTCGGCACGGTCGTCACGGGCGCGGGCCCGCACGCCGGTGACTCCAGCGAGGTCGAGCGGATGCCGGTCGACTGGGAGACGGTGAGCAAGCTGCACGCCGTGCTGGCGTGGATCGTGGTGACGCTGACGTTCGCCCTGTGGTTCGTCCTGAAGGCGGTCGACGCGCCCAAGGGGCCGCTGAACCGCACCCGTGAGCTGTTCCTGATCCTGCTCGCGCAGGGTGTCATCGGCTACGTCCAGTACTTCACGGACCTGCCCGAGGTCCTGGTCGGCCTGCACATGTTCGGCTCGGCCGTGATGTGGATCTGGGTGCTGCGGGTGGTGCTGTCGCTGCGGGAGCGCCCCGACGCGACTGTGGACGTGCCCGGGCCTGCCGCCGAGGCCACCCTGACGAAGGCCTAGTCGAGCCCGTAGACCCGGCGCGCGTTCCCCGACGCCAGCATCCCCGCGACCCGCTGCGCGTCGGCCAGTGACCAGGCGCCTTCGGCGACCCAGGTGCCGAGCACCCGGCCGAGGGCCTCGCGGAACAGCCGGGCGCCCACCACGTGCAGTTCGGGCAGCCCCTGGGCGCCGCTGGAGAAGAGGATCTTGCCGAACGGGGCCAGCTCCAGAATCTCCGCGAGGACGGTCGCGGCCCGGGCGCCGGTGCGGGCCAGGGCGGCCCCGCAGTCGACGTAGACGTGCGGGAAGACGCCGGCCAGGTGGGCGGCGTGCCGGTGGTACGGGTAGCCGTGCAGCAGGATCAGGTCGGTGCCGAGCCCGGCCGTCGCCCGCACGAAGTCCGTCAGCAGCACCGGGTCCGTACGGTCGATGCGCAGGCCGGGTGCCCCGAGCCCCGCGTGCAGCTGGAGCGGCAGCCCCGAGGCGACGGCGCTCCACAGCAGGTGCCGCAGCAGCACGGGGTCGCTCAGCTCCCCGCCGACACCGCGCCCGGCGAGCCAGCGGCCCACCGCCCCTCGCACCTCCCCCGGCCCGGGCGGCTCCGGCGCGAGCGCGAGGCCGTGCCGTACGCCCGCGACGGAGGTGAAGGCGACGGCGTTCGCGGCGGCGGCGTGCACGGACTCGGCGAGGTTGGCGAGGAAGGACTCGACGGTCCCGGAGGTGTCGGCGACCTGCTCGGCGAGGAGTTCCAGGCGGACGATCTCATGGGCCCCGGCGGCTCCTGCCGAGGCCAGCTCGCCGGGTTCCGTCAGATCACCGGGCAGCCCCGTGTCGACCAGGTAGGTCGTGATGCCGCTGCCGCGCAGGAGTCGACGGCCGGACTCCAGGACGCCGAGTTCGCGGCGGCGGGCGAGGTAGCGGGCGGGTGTGCAGTGCGGTTCGAGGCCGAGCAGGGGTGGGCACCAGCGCCGCACGGCGAACCCGGTCTGAGTGTCGAAGAGGGTGGTGCCGGGGGCGGGTGGGCCCTCTGTGCGGGAGAGGTGGGCCTCGAAGGTGCCGAGGCCCAGCTCTGTGCGGAGTACTCCGTGGCAGTACTGGTCCACCAGTGACGGCGTTTCGATCATCCGGGCCTCCCGGTGTGGACCCTGTTGCTCTCAAGGGTCCTAACGGGTGAACCGGGTTTGAGGTCGCGGTCCCGGGGTGGGGTGTCAGTGTTGTTCGGCGGGTGCGGACCGTATGTGGTTGCTCGCGCAGTTCCCCGCGCCCCCAAAAAAACCAGGTCAGTCGTTCTTCGGGCCGCCCACCTGGATCCCCGCCATGCGCGACCACTCGTAGCGGCCCGTCTTGACCTTCGCGGCGAATTCGCCGTCGAAGGACTCGTGGCGGGTGATGCCCGACTTCTCCACGGCCTTCTCGGCGATCTCGTGGGAGGGGGCGACCAGGTCGCCCCAGTTGCCGTCCTCGCCCACGAGGACGATGCGGGCGCCGCGTTCGCCGAGGTAGGCGACCTGGCCCTCGGCGCCGCCGTGGGCCTTGGAGAAGGAGGTGATCTGCTTGGCGAGCCGGGCGACCTTGCGCTCGGCCTTCGGGTCAACCTGCTGCGTGTCTGCCATGGTCAGGATGCTACTCACGAGTAGATCGACTGGCGAGAGCAGGGCCCTGTAACGTACGTCAGCGCTACGTCAGCGCAGGAAGGGGTCGACCGCGACCGCCACGAACAGCAGCGACACGTAGGTGATCGACCAGTGGAACAGGCGCATCTCCTTCAGCTTCGCGCCCGTCACCTCCGCCTTCGCGCGGTTCTGCAGGCCGTGCGCCTCCCAGAGCCAGAAGCCGCCCGCCAGCAGCGCCACCGACGTGTAGAACCAGCCGGTGTAGCCGAGCGGGGTCAGCAGGAGCGAGACGGCGACCATGACCCAGCTGTAGATCACGATCTGCTTGGCGACCACCTTGTTGGAGGCGACCACCGGCAGCATCGGCACGCCCACGCGCGCGTAGTCCTCCTTCACCTTCATGGACAGCGGCCAGTAGTGCGGCGGCGTCCAGAAGAACATGACGAGGAACAGGATGATCGGCGCCCACGACATCGAGTTCGTGACGGAGGACCAGCCGATCAGCACGGGCAGGCAGCCGGCGATGCCGCCCCACACGATGTTCTGCGAGGTGCGGCGCTTGAGGATCATCGTGTAGACGACCACGTAGAAGAGGAGCGCGCCGAGCGAGAGCCAGGCGCTCAGCCAGTTCACCGTGAGGCCGAACAGCAGCGTGGAGGTGATCGCCAGGGTGATGCCGAAGGCGAGGCACTCGCGCGGGCTGACCATGCCGGTGACCAGCGGGCGCTGCGAGGTGCGGTCCATGAGCGCGTCGATGTCGCGGTCGATGTACATGTTCAGCGCGTTGGCGCCGCCCGCCGACATGTAGCCGCCGAGGCAGGTCAGCAGCACCAGCGTCAGGTCGGGCACACCCTGCTCCGCCAGGAACATCACCGGCACCGTGGTGATCAGCAGCAGCTCGATGATCCGCGGCTTGGTGAGAGCCACGAACGCCTTGACACGGGCCCCGAACGGCCGGTGGGCCGGGCTCTGGTCCGTCCCGAGCATCCCCGCTGGACGGGATTCAACGGCCGTCACGCACACCCCTACAGAGACATCCCAGCAAGCCTCACCCGTGTGAAGTACCGGTAAAGGCTCGCGCGTACCACGCCACTTTAGACGTTGCCCAGAGTCGGACATTCGCGGGGTCGGGTCGTGTTGGGAGGGGGCTTCCGAAGGGCACGTGGAAGCTCGATTGAGCACCCGGATGAGCGGCTCCGTATTCACTTGCCGAATGCGGTACGGCCCAGTCAGGAAGCGGATCGCAACGAGTCCCGGCACTCTGGAGTGACTCGAAAGAACGCACGTCCCACGGGGGTAGGCTCGACTGCGGCCGGTGGGCGCCCCGATACACCGGCATCCGACTTGTGAGAGGAGCCCTGACCCAGGGTGAGCACCAAGCCGACCACCACAGACCTCGAGTGGACCGAGTTGGACCAGCGGGCCGTCGACACCGCGCGTGTCCTGGCCGCCGATGCCGTACAGAAGGTCGGTAACGGCCATCCGGGTACGGCGATGAGCCTGGCGCCTGCCGCCTACACCCTCTTCCAGAAGGTGATGCGGCACGACCCGGCGGACGCCGACTGGGTCGGGCGCGACCGCTTCGTGCTGTCCGCCGGCCACTCGTCCCTGACCCTCTACACCCAGCTGTACCTGGCCGGCTTCGGCCTGGAGCTGGACGACCTGAAGTCCTTCCGCACCTGGGGTTCGAAGACCCCCGGCCACCCCGAGTACGGGCACACCACCGGTGTGGAGACCACGACCGGCCCGCTCGGCCAGGGTGTGGCGAACGCGGTGGGCATGGCGATGGCCGCCCGCTACGAGCGCGGACTGTTCGACCCTCAGGCACAGCAGGGCGAGTCCCCCTTCGACCACTTCATCTACTGCATCGCCGGTGACGGCTGCCTCCAGGAGGGCATCTCCGCCGAGGCGTCCTCGCTGGCCGGGCACCAGAAGCTCGGCAACCTGATCCTGCTGTGGGACGACAACCACATCTCGATCGAGGGCGACACCGAGACGGCCGTCTCCGAGGACACCGCTCTGCGGTACGAGGCCTACGGCTGGCACGTGCAGCGTGTGGAGCCGAAGGCCGACGGCGACCTGGACCCGGCCGCGATCTTCGAGGCGGTCCAGAAGGCCAAGGCCGTCACGGACCGGCCGTCGTTCATCGCGATGCGCTCGATCATCGCCTGGCCGGCCCCGAACGCGCAGAACACCGAGGCCGCGCACGGCTCGGCACTCGGCGACGACGAGGTCGCCGCCACCAAGCGGGTGCT
Organism: Streptomyces tuirus; assembly: GCA_018195615.1. Lineage (GTDB taxonomy): Bacteria > Actinomycetota > Actinomycetes > Streptomycetales > Streptomycetaceae > Streptomyces > Streptomyces tuirus_A. The sequence goes on from JAGTPG010000002.1 coordinate 2,293,530, forward strand.
GGGCTTCGACCCGGAGCAGTCCTTCGAGGTCGCGGGCGAGGTCATCGAGCACACCCGCAAGGCGCTGGAGCGGGGCCAGGCGGCCCGCGCGGTGTGGGAGAAGGCGTACCAGCAGTGGCGGGACAACAACCCCGAGCGGGCCGCCGAGTACGACCGGATCGCCAAGGGTGAGCTGCCCACCGGCTGGGAGGAGAAGATCCCGGTCTTCGAGGTCGGCAAGGGCGTGGCCACGCGTGCGGCGTCCGGCAAGGTGCTGCAGGCGCTCGGCGCCGTCGTTCCCGAGCTGTGGGGCGGCTCGGCGGACCTGGCCGGCTCGAACAACACCACGATCGACAAGACGTCGTCGTTCCTCCCGGCGGACAACCCGCTGCCGGAGGCGGACCCGTACGGGCGCACGATCCACTTCGGTATCCGCGAGCACGCGATGGCCGCCGAGATGAACGGCATCGCGCTGCACGGCAACACCCGGATCTACGGCGGCACGTTCCTGGTGTTCTCCGACTACATGCGCAACGCGGTGCGGCTGTCGGCCCTGATGCACCTGCCGGTGACGTACGTGTGGACGCACGACTCCATCGGCCTGGGCGAGGACGGCCCCACCCACCAGCCGATCGAGCACCTGGCGTCGCTGCGCGCGATCCCGGGCCTGAACATCGTGCGCCCGGCCGACGCCAACGAGACCGCGATCGCCTGGCGCGAGATCCTCCGCCGCTGGACGAAGGAGTTCGGCAAGGGCCAGCCGCACGGTCTGGCGCTGACCCGTCAGGGCGTGCCGACCTACGAGCCCGACGACGATGCCGCGCGCGGCGGTTACGTCCTGTTCGAGGCCGACGGCGGCGACGCCGAGGTGATCCTCATCGCCACCGGTTCGGAGGTGCACGTCGCCGTCGAGGCGCGCGAGCAGCTCCAGGGCGCCGGCGTGCCCACGCGCGTCGTGTCCATGCCGTCGGTGGAGTGGTTCGAGCAGCAGGACCAGGGGTACCGGGACAGCGTCCTGCCGCCGTCCGTGAAGGCTCGTGTCGCGGTGGAGGCCGGTGTCGGCCTGACCTGGCACAAGTACGTCGGGGACGCCGGCCGCATCGTTTCCCTGGAGCACTTCGGTGCTTCGGCCGACGGCAAGGTGCTCTTCCGGGAGTTCGGCTTCACTGCCGAGAACGTGGCCGCCGCCGCCCGGGAATCGATCGCCGCAGCTCAGCGCTGACGCTCATATACGACACGTAGGAGATGGAATTTCCATGACAGACGCACTCAAGCGCCTCTCCGAGGAAGGCGTCGCGATCTGGCTGGACGACCTGTCGCGCAAGCGGATCACGTCCGGCAACCTCGCCGAGCTGATCGACCAGCAGCACGTCGTGGGCGTCACCACCAACCCGTCGATCTTCCAGAAGGCGATCTCGCAGGGCGACGGCTACGACACGCAGCTGACCGACCTCGCCGCCCGCAAGGTCACCGTCGAAGAGGCCATCCGCATGATCACGACGGCGGACGTCCGTGACGCCGCCGACATCCTGCGCCCCGTCTTCGACGCCACCGGTGGCCAGGACGGCCGGGTCTCGATCGAGGTCGACCCGCGCCTCGCGCACAACACCCGGGCCACGGTCGCCGAGGCCAAGCAGCTCGCCTGGCTGGTGGACCGGCCCAACACGCTCATCAAGATCCCGGCGACCGAGGCGGGCATCCCGGCCATCGCCGAGACCATCGGCCTGGGCATCAGCGTCAACGTCACGCTGATCTTCTCGCTGGAGCGCTACCGCCTGGTCATGGACGCGTTCCTGACCGGCCTGGAGAAGGCCAAGGAACGCGGTCTGGACCTGTCGCAGATCCACTCCGTGGCGTCGTTCTTCGTCTCCCGCGTGGACACCGAGATCGACAAGCGGATCGACGCGCTGGGCACCGACGAGGCCAAGGCCGCGCGCGGCAAGGCCGGCGTCGCCAACGCCCGGCTGGCCTACCAGGCGTACGAGGAGGTCTTCTCCTCGGACCGCTGGAACGCCCTGGAGAAGGCGGGCGCCAACAAGCAGCGTCCGCTGTGGGCGTCCACCGGCGTGAAGGACAAGGCCTACAAGCCCACCCTGTACGTCGACGAACTGGTCGCTCCGAACACGGTGAACACCATGCCGGAAGCAACCCTCTTCGCCACGGAGGAGCAGGGCGAGATCCGCGGCAACGCCATCGCCGGCACGTACGAGCAGGCCCGGGCCGACCTCGACGCGGTCGAGCGGCTCGGGATCAAGTACGACGACGTGGTCCAGCTGCTGGAGGAAGAGGGCGTCGAGAAGTTCGAGGCGTCCTGGACCGACCTGCTGAAGTCGACCGAGGCCGAGCTTCAGCGCCTCGCCCCCTCGGAGGGCTGAACAGGTGTCGAGCAGCAATCCGCTGCGTGACCCGGCGGACCGACGGCTCCCGCGTATCGCGGGGCCGTCGGGCCTGGTCATCTTCGGCGTCACGGGTGACCTGTCCCGCAAGAAGCTCATGCCGGCCGTGTACGACCTCGCCAACCGGGGTCTGCTGCCGCCGGGCTTCTCGCTCGTCGGCTTCGCGCGGCGCGAGTGGGCGCACGAGGACTTCGCGCAGGAGGTCCACGACGCGGTCAAGGAGCATGCACGCACGCCCTTCCGCGAGGAGGTCTGGCAGCAGCTCATCCAGGGCATGCGCTTCGTGCAGGGCACGTTCGACGACGACGACGCGTTCGAGCGGCTGCGCTCCACCATCGAGGAGCTGGACAAGGCGCAGGGCACGGGCGGCAACTTCGCCTTCTACCTGTCCGTCCCGCCGAAGTCCTTCCCGGTGGTGATCCAGCAGCTGAAGAAGCACGGGCTGGCCGACCAGACCGGCGGATCCTGGCGGCGCGCGGTCATCGAGAAGCCGTTCGGGCACAACCTCGCCTCGGCCGAGGAGCTCAACAAGGTCGTCCACGAGGTCTTCGCCCCGGACCAGGTTTTCCGCATCGACCACTACCTGGGCAAGGAGACCGTCCAGAACATCCTGGCGCTGCGCTTCGCCAACACGATGTTCGAGCCGATCTGGAACCGGTCCCTGGTGGACCATGTGCAGATCACCATGGCCGAGGACATCGGCATCGGCGGCCGGGCCGGCTACTACGACGGCATCGGCGCCGCCCGTGACGTCATCCAGAACCACCTGCTCCAGCTCCTGGCGCTGACCGCCATGGAGGAGCCGGCCTCCTTCGACGCGGACGCGCTGGCCGCCGAGAAGACCAAGGTGCTCGGCGCCGTGAAGCTGCCGAAGGACATGGGCCGGGACACCGTGCGCGCCCAGTACGCGGCGGGCTGGCAGGGCGGCACGAAGGTGCGCGGCTACCTGGAGGAGGACGGCATCAACGCCTCCTCCAAGACCGACACCTACGCCGCGATCAAGCTGGAGATCGACAACCGCCGCTGGGCGGGCGTCCCCTTCTATCTGCGCACCGGCAAGCGCCTGGGCCGCCGCGTCACCGAGATCGCGGTCGTGTTCCAGCGGGCCCCGCACTCCCCCTTCGACACGACGGCCACCGAGGAGCTCGGCTCCAACGCGATCGTCATCCGCGTCCAGCCGGACGAGGGTGTGACCGTCCGCTTCGGCTCGAAGGTCCCCGGCACGTCGATGGAGATCCGGGACGTGTCGATGGACTTCGCGTACGGCGAGTCCTTCACGGAGTCCAGCCCGGAGGCGTACGAGCGTCTCATCCTGGACGTCCTGCTCGGTGACTCGAACCTCTTCCCGCGCACCGAGGAGGTCGAGCTGTCCTGGAAGATCCTCGACCCGATCGAGGAGTACTGGGACAAGAACGGCAAGCCCGCCCAGTACCCGGCCGGTACGTGGGGCCCGTCGAGGCGGACGAAATGCTCGAGCGACACGGACGGAGCTGGCGCCGGCCATGAAAATTGACCTCACGGACACCACCGCCAGCAAGATCAACAAGGCGCTGGTGCAGGGCCGCCGGGCGATCGGCACCCCGGCGGTCGGCATGGTGCTCACGCTGGTCATCGTGACGGACGAGGAGAACGCCTACGACGCGCTGAAGGCCGCGAGCGACGCCGCGCACGAGCATCCCTCGCGCACGCTCGTGGTCATCAAGCGCGTCTCCCGCTCCCCCGCGACCGTACGCAGTCCCGCCTGGACGCCGAGGTCCGGGTCGGCGCCGACGCCGGCACCGGTGAGACGGTGGTGCTGCGGCTGTACGGCGAGGTCGCCGACCACGCCCAGTCGGTGGTGCTGCCGCTGCTGCTGCCGGACGCACCGGTGGTGGTGTGGTGGCCGGTGAACGCGCCGCTCGACCCGGCGAAGGACCCCCTGGGTGCCCTCGCCCAGCGCCGCGTCACCGACACCTACGCCTCCGAGCAGCCGGTACGGGATCTGGCCACCCGGTCCGGGACCTACACGCCCGGCGACACGGACCTGTCCTGGACCCGCATCACGCCCTGGCGTTCGATGCTGGCGGCGGCGCTCGACCAGGTCACCTGCGAGGTCAGGGCCGTCGAGGTGGAGGGCGAGGAGTTCAACCCGAGCTGTGAGCTGCTGGCGATGTGGCTCGCGGACCGGCTGGACGTCCCCGTGAAGCGCTCGCTGTCCAGCGGCCCCGGTCTGACGGCGGTCCGCATGGACACCAACTGCGGCCCGATCACACTGGACCGCGCGGACGGCTCCCTGGCCACCCTCTCCATCGAGGGCCAGCCGGACCGTGGAGTGGCGCTCAAGCGCCGGGACACGGCCGAGCTGATCGCGGAGGAGCTGCGGCGGCTGGACCCGGACGACACGTACGCGTCGGCGCTGCGGTACGGGGTGAACCGGCTGAAGTCTCCCAAAGGAGAGCAGGGAGATCAGGGAGAGCCCAAAAGTGACGGGCGAGCACGACTCGCCCTCCCCGCTCCCGTTGAGGCGGCTGCGAAAGCACCCGCTTCGCAAGCGACGGCGCAGGCACCGGTGAGGCAGGAACCGCCCGAGTTGGAACCGGTACGGAGGACGACGACGAAGTGAGTACGGCACCACAGCTGGTCGTGCACCGCGACAAGGAGCTGATGGCGCAGGCCGCGGCGGCCCGGCTGATCACCAGGATCGTCGACGCGCAGGCCTCCCGGGGCTCGGCGTCCGTGGTCCTGACGGGCGGCCGCAACGGCAACGGCCTGCTGGCCGCGATGGCGGCGGCGCCCGCCCGGGACGCCGTCGACTGGAGCCGGCTCGACCTCTGGTGGGGCGACGAACGCTTCCTTCCCGAGGGCGACCCCGAGCGCAACGTCACGCAGGCACGGGAGGCACTGCTCGACTCCGTGCCGCTCGACCCGAAGCGGGTGCACGCGATGCCCGCGTCGGACGGCCCTCACGGCGACGACGTGGACGCGGCGGCGGCCGCGTACGCGGAGGAACTGGCGGGGGCGGCGGGCCCGGAGAACCACGGTCCCGTACCGACGTTCGACGTGCTGATGCTGGGGGTCGGGCCGGACACGCATGTGGCCTCGCTGTTCCCGGAGTTGCCGGCGGTGCGCGAGACGGACCGTACGGTCGTGGGCGTCCACGGCGCGCCCAAGCCGCCGCCGACGCGGGTGACCCTGACGCTGCCGGCGATTCGCGCCGCCCGTGAGGTGTGGCTTCTCGCGGCCGGGGAGGACAAGGCCCAGGCGGCGGCGATCGCGTTGTCGGGCGCGGGCGAGATCCAGGCCCCGCGGCCGGGGCGTACGGCCGCAGCCGGACACTGTGGCTGCTGGACGGGGCGGCGGCTTCGCAGCTTCCGCGCTCGCTGTATCCGCCGGCTTCGGCGTGACCGTCGCGGACGCCTGTCAACCTCATCACCGGAGCGGCTGGAGCCCCTGATCGAGGGGCCTCCGGCCGCTTCGGCGTTCTCGGTGTCCGACACCCTGTAACACACCTCGGGGGTGGCAGGTGCATTGTTCGCCAGGGCCCCGGCGGCTTTCCGAACAATTCCGTCGGCGCTGGACTGGCGGGTGACTGCAGGGCGGCGACGGGCGGCCGGGCGGGAGTGAAGGAGGGTCCGGGTGAACGGAACGGACGGGCGCGGTCGTACCCCGGTCGCCGTGTGCGCGGCGCTGTCGGCCATCGCGCTGTTCGCGGCGGGATGCTCCGAGCAGGGCGAGGCGCCCCCGGGCGCTCCTCCTGCCGCCTCGGCCGGCTCCGGAAAAGCCCACGCCCACCCCGGTCTCCCTGTCGGTCACGCCTGAGGAGCTACGGGGCGCAGACCCCTGCGAGCTGATCGACGAGAAGGTGCTGGCGAAGTTCGGGAAGGTCGAGTACGACCGGGGCAACAGCTACGGCGACTGCGACATCCGGCTCGACGGACCGGGCGACGAGTCCGAATCGGTCTTCGTGGGGCTGCAGGACGCCCCGAGCGAGAAGGCCCCGGGGGATCCCGCTCCGACGCCCGTGCTGCGGGACGGCGTCACCGTCTACGAGAGCGAGGACCGCGGTGACTTGACCGGCGACGCGAACTGCACACGGGACGTGGTGCTGCGGGAACGGACCGCCACCATCTCGATCGGCGTCTACGGGGACCAGTCGGGCTCCCGCGCCTGCCCGATCGCCGACGCCGCCGCCGGTGACGTCATCCGCCTGCTCAGGAGCGGCGGCCTCCCCTCCGCCCGCCACGCACCCGACTCGCTGGCGAACCAGGACGCGTGCGACCTGCTCAAGGAGAGCGAGGCCGCGCGCGTCCCGGCCATCGACCCCGGGAAGCGGTACGACACCTTCACCGGCCAGAGCTGCTCATGGGGCGGCGAGAGCATCGACGAACCACACCTGAACATCCTCTTCCTGCACCTCGACGAGGCGCTGGAGGGACGCCCGCTCACGGTCGGTGGACGCACGGCGGCGGTGAAGTACAGCCCCGCCGACGAGTACGGCGACCTGCTCGGGCGCAGCCTGCCGAACTGCGCGGTGGATGTCGAGTACGGCGAGGCCGGACCTACCGCCGAGGGCCGTACCGAGGTGGTCTCGGTGGGAGTCACCGGCGACTCGCCGCGAGAGACACTGTGCGCCCTCGCCGAGGAGCTGGCGCCCAAGGCCCTCGCCCGCCTCCCCGAGCCATAGGCGCGGCCACGCTCCCGGACGGCGCCTACTTCACCGACCCCGCCATGACGCCCTGCACGAAGTGCCTCTGGAACGCGAAGAACACGACCACGGGGACGACCAGGGAGACGAACGCCCCGGGTGCCAGGACGTCGATGTTGCTGCCGAACTGGCGTATCTGGGACTGCAGTTCCACAGTCAGCGGCTGCGACGCGCTGTCCGCGAAGAGCAGCGCCACCAGCATGTCGTTCCACACCCACAGGAACTGGAAGATGGCCAGGGAGGCGATGGCCGGCCGCCCCACGGGCAGGACGAGCCGCGTGAAGATGCGCCATTCGCTGCCGCCGTCCATCCGCGCGGCCTCAAGCATCTCCTTCGGCATCTCGGAGAAGTAGTTCCGGAGCAGGAACACCGCGAAGGGGAGGCCGTAGGCGACGTGGAAGAGCACGACACCGGGGATCGTGCCGAACAGCCCCAGCTGCCCGAAGAGTTTGGCGACCGGCAGCAGACCGATCTGGACGGGCACCACCAGCAAGGCCACCACGACGAGGAAGATCCCCTCACGCCCGGGGAAGTCCAGCCACGCGAAGGCGTAACCGGCCAGCGCCGCGATCACCACGACCAGCAAGGTCGCCGGAACCGAGATCAGCACCGTGTTCCAGAAGGCCTGGGTGATGCCCGCGTTCTGCAGCAGGGACGAGTAGTTGTCGAAGGACAGCTGCCCGGGACTGGTGAACACCGTCCACCAGCCGCCCTTCGCCGTGTCCTCGGCGGACCGCAGCGAGGACAGGAACAGCCCGGCCAGCGGCGTCATCCACACGAGGCCCACAATGACGAGGAAGGCCTGGACGACCCCGTTGCCCAACCCGCGCCGAACCGCGTTCATCGCTGACTCCTTCGGAAACGGCGGACGTTGAACACCATGGCCGGGACGACCAGCAGCAGAAGCAGCACACCGAGCGCGCTGCCGAGCCCCTGGTTGTTGCCGCCGCCGAACGACACCAGCCACATCTGCGTCGCGAGGACGGTCGCGTCCTCCTGCACCGGCCCGGGCGCGATGATGTAGACGAGGTCGAAGACCTTCATCACGTTGATGACGAGGGTGACGAAGACGACGGTCAGCACCGGTGCCAGCAACGGCACCGTGATCCGCCGGAAGATCTGCCACTCGTTCGCGCCGTCCATCCGCGCCGCCTCCAGCGCGTCCCGCGGCAGCGTGGACAGACCCGCGCCGATCAGCACCATGGCGAAGCCGGTCCAGATCCACAGGTACGCGCCGATGATGGCCGGGGTGACGAGTGCCGGTCCGAGCCAGGAGACGCCTTCGTAGGGCGGGGCGAAGTTGGACGCCGGCAGTCTCACCTCGTAGGAGCCCGGTTCGAGTCCCTCGAAGCGGAAGGAGCCGTCGGAGGCCGTGGTCGCCGTGGCGACGGACTCGCCGCCGCGCACCGCCTCGACCTTCATCTCCGGCAGGCCGCTCTCCCGCCGGTCGACCTTGCCCTGCTCACCTCCCCCGCCGGGCGTGAAGTCCAGGTAGACCACACCGCGCAGTTCGTCGGGGGCGGCCTTCTTCCCCGCCGCCGGGTACGCGGGCTCGGTCCCGCCCGGCAGGTCGTCGGGCAGCACGCCGACCAGTCCGAGCGCCACCGCGTCCCCGGGCGACACGCTCGTGGCCGTGCGGTACGAACCGTCCTTCTCCTTCGTCAGCCCCTGCCCGTCACGCGCCCGGGCCGTCGGGTAGGAGGACGCACCCTCGAACGCGTCGTGGACGGAGACCACCGCGGCGTTCAGGACGCCCTTGTCCGGGTCCTCGTCGTAGGCGAGCCGGAAGATGATGCCGGCGGCGAGGAAGGAGACCGCCATCGGCATGAAGAGGAGCAGCTTGAAGGCCGTGGCCCAGCGGACCTTCTCCACCAGGACGGCGAGGATCAGCCCGAGTCCGGTGAGCAGGGCCGGTGCCACGACGACCCAGATGGCCGTGTTGCGGACGGCCTTGAGGGTCGCCGGGTCGCGGAACATCTCGGTGTAGTTGTCGCCGCCTACGAAGGTCGTCCCCGAGGCGTCGAAGAAGCTGCGGCCGATGCTGAACAGCACGGGGTAGACGACGAGCGCGCCGAGCAGCAGCAGCGCGGGGAAGACGAACAGCAGGGCGACGATCCGTCCGCGCCGCCGCAGTCGCCGGGTGCGGTCGGCGACCGGGCCGGGTGGTGTGGGAGGGCTCGTCTCTTTCACGAGGGTCGCTGTCATGGCGTATCAGTCCTGGTACGCCTTGGCCGCCGCGGCCTCCAGCTTCGCCGCGGTGCCCTTCGGGTCGGACGGGTCGCGCAGGAAGTCCTGGAGGAGCTTCCACTCGCCGGTGCCCTTCGTGCCGCCGAAGGCCGCGGGGGCCTGGTCGGACATGTCGAAGCGGACCGAATCCCCGGCCTGGACGAGGGACTCGGCAGTGGCGCGGGTGACGTCGTCGCCGTACGAGGCGAGGTCGAGCTTCTTGTTCGGGGAGAGGAATCCGCCCGCCTCGGCCCACACGGCGGAGGCCTCGGGGGTCGCCAGGTACTCCAGGAGGGCCTGGGCGGCCTTCTGGTTCTTGCCGTCCTTGAGGACGACGGCCGCGTCGCCGCCGCTGACGACCGGCGCCTCACCGCCGGCGACCGCGGGGAACGGGAAGAAGTTCGCGTCCTCGCCGACCTTCTTGCCGAACTGGTCCTTGGCGACACCGGCGACGAAGTCGCCCTCGTAGACCATGCCGGCCTCGGGCTTCGGACCGAACACCTTTTCCACCGAGCCGGGGAAGTCGGTGTTCAGGGCGCCCTTCTGGCCGCCCGCGATGAGCTGCTTGTCCTTGAAGAGCTTGCCGAGCGTGGTGAGGGCGTCGACGACGGACGGGTCGGTCCACTTCAGCTTGTGCGCGGCGAGGGCGTCGTACTTCTCCGGTCCGGCCTGGGAGAGGTAGACGTTCTCGAACCAGTCGGTGAGGGTCCAGCCGTCCTGTCCGGCGACGGAGAACGCGGCGAGGCCGGAGTCGGACACGGTCTGCCCGGCCTTCAGCATCTCGTCGTAGGTCTTCGGGGCTTCACACCGGCCTGGGCGAGGGCGTCGGGGCTGTACCAGACGGTCGACTTGTGGGCGGCCTTGAAGTACAGGCCGTACAGGGTGCCGTCGACGCTGCCGTACTCCTTCCACACGGGGGCGTACCCCGCGTCCACGGCCTGCTCGGTCTTCTTGGACAGCGGCTTCAGCCAGCCCTTCTGCGCGAACTGCTTGAGCACGCCGACCTGCGGGACCATCACGACGTCGGGGGCGTTGCCGCCCTCGATCTTGCTGCCGACGACGGTGGAGACGTTGTCGCCGGTGGACGTGAACTGCGTCTTGGCGCCGGTCTTCTCGGTGAAGGCGTCCAGCACCTTCTGGAAGTTCTTCTGCTCGGTGCCGGACCAGACACCGGCCACGGTGATCGTCTGGCCGCTGAGTGCCTTGTCGCCGCCGCCGGCCGAGACGGGGCCGCCGCCGCAGGCGGTCGCGCCGAGCGCCAGGACGAGAGCGGTGCAGCCGGTGAGCAGGGTGGTACGTCGTCGCATCATCGTTGATGTCCCTTCGGGAAGTTGAATGACGAGGGCGTTCAGGAACGGATCCACCAGGCGGCCGTCGAGCCGGAGAGCACTCCGGGCGGGCAGGGGCCGCTGGCGAGCAACGGGGCGCCGGGGACCGGCGCGGGGGTGGGGGCGGTACCGAAGTTCACGGCGCACACCAGGTCGTCGCCGCGTTCGAAGGCCAGGACGCCGGGCGGGGCGTCCAGCCAGCGCAGTGTGCCTTCGCCCAGCTGGGGCAGGGCGGCGCGCAGTTGGAGTCCGTCGCGGTACAGGTGCCAGAAGGACTGGGTGTCGGCGAGGGCCCGGTCGGTGGCGTACTGGGCGAAGTACTCCGGCTGTGGCAGCCACGGCTTGGCGCTCTCCTCGCCCGGGGTGAAGCCGAAGGGCGAGGCCTGCCCCGACCACGGCAGCGGCACGCGGCAGCCGTCGCGGATGCGGGCCCGGCTTCCGGTGCGGCGGAAGATCGGGTCGGTGAGCACGTCGTCGGGCAGGTCGACGACCTCGGGCAGGCCGAGCTCCTCGCCCTGGTAGATGTACGCGGCTCCGGGCAGCGCCAGCATCAGCAGCGCGGCGGCGCGGGCCCGGGCGGCGCCGATGCCGCTGCCTTCGGTGGCGGGTTCGCCGTAGCGGGTGACGGTGCGGACCTGGTCGTGGTTGTTGAGGACCCAGGTGACCGTCGAGCCGGTGCCGGCGATGTCCTGCATGGCCTCGGAGATGACCTTCTGGAAGGCGTCGGCGTCCCAGGAGGCGCTGAGCAGGTCGAAGAAGAAGGCCTGGTGCAGTTCGTCGGAGCGGACGTACTGGGCGTGCTCGCGGGCTGTCGGGACGGAGACCTCGCCGACGAGGAGCCTTTCGCAGCCGTCGCGCTCGGTGTACTCCTCGCATATGGAGCGCCAGCGGCGCCACACGTCGTGCACCTCGGGCTGGTTCCAGGCGAGCGGGTTGACCGAGTCGCGGGTGCGGGCGTCGGCCTCCGGGTCGTCGGAGTCGGGCAGCTCGGGGTGCTTGAAGAGGCCGGCGGCGACGTCGATGCGGAAGCCGTCGATGCCCCGGTCCAGCCAGAAGCGGAGGATCCGGTCGAACTCGGCGGCGATCTCGGGGTTGCGCCAGTTCCAGTCGGGCTGCTCGGGCACGAACATGTGCAGGTACCACTGGCCGGGCCGCCCGTCCGCCTCGGTGACCCGGCTCCAGGCGGGGCCGCCGAACATGGAGTGCCAGTTGTTGGGCGGCTCGGACCCGTCCGGGCCGCGGCCGTCGGCGAAGTGGAAGCGGGCCCGGGCCGGGCTGCCGGGAGCCGCGGCGAGCGCCTCGCGGAACCACGGGTGATCGCTGGAGCAGTGGTTCGGGACGATGTCGAGCAGCACCTTGATGCCGAGCCGCCGCGCGGCCCCGACCAGCTGGTCGAACTCGCCGAGGTCGCCGAAGAGCGGGTCGACGTCGCAGTAGTCGGCCACGTCGTAGCCGTGGTCGTGCTGCGGCGAGGGATAGAAGGGGCTCAGCCAGATCCCGTCGACGCCGAGCTTCTTCAGGTACGGCAGTCCGGCCCGGACTCCGGCGAGATCGCCGATGCCGTCGCCGGTGCTGTCCAGGAAGCTGCGGACATACACCTGATAGATCACTGCGTCACGCCACCAGTGGTGCCTGTTCAACCCATCGACCTGTCTCTGAGGAGGGCAGCGGTTATGCATGCATGTTAAGTAGGCGTGTCGAGAGGGTGTCAATGAAAAGCACAGAGCTCGCTGGCTCGTTGGGCGCTGAAATGCGGACTTATTCGGGCATCACGCACCGAGATGAGATGTCCGCGTTACCTAACAAGTAAGTAGAAGAGGGCTAGAGGGTTATCGGCTGGAGATCGCGGCGAGTTCCCGCGCCAGACGCCGCACCGCCGCCTCGGGTGTCTCCCGCCCGGCCATCGCGTCGTGCACGACCGCCTGCACGGCCAGGCTGACCTGGTCGTAGCGCGGACTCTTGGGACGTGGCGCCGCCGCGAGCACGCTCTGGCGCAGGGTCGGCAGATACGGGAACCTGCGGATGAGCTGAGGGTCCTCGTAGAGATCGGCCCGCACGGGCGGCAGCGCGCCACGTGTGAGGACCTGGCGCTGGACGCGCTCGCTGGTGAGATACGCGATCAGGCGGGCGGCCGAGTCGGGGTGCCGCGCCTGGGTGCTCACGGCGAGGTTGGAGCCGCCGAGAACGCTCGTCCCCGGCCCGTCCGGTCCCGGCAGCGGTACGGCGCCGACCTTCCCGGCGACCTCGGACCCGGGAGCTGAGGCTCCGACGTACGCGTACGGCCAGTTTCGCAGGAAGAGCAGCCGGCCGTCCTGGAAGGCCTGCTTGGACTCCTCCTCCTTGTACGTCAGCGCCTCTCTCGGGATCCAGCCCTCGCGCACTCCGCGCGCCAGGAATCCCAGGCCCTCACGGGCGGCCGCCGAGTCGACGGTGACGCGCTCGCCCTCGTCGCCGAGGATCGAGCCGCCCGCCGAGTAGACGGCCTCGGCCGCGTTGACGGTGAGGCCCTCATACGGCAGGAACTGCCCGGCGTAGCCGTCGAGGCCGTACTTCGGGCGATGGTCTTCGCGTCCCGCTCCAGCTCCGCCCAGGTACGCGGTGGCTCGACGCCCTCCTTCGCGAGGACGTCCTTGCGGTAGAGGAGCAGGCCGGCGTTGGTGACGTACGGGACGGCGTAGAGCTGTCCGTCGTAGGTCGCCGTGTCCACGACGGGTGGGAGGAAGGACTTCAACGGGAAGCGGTCGCGGGGCAGCGGCCGGATCCAGCCCGCCGCGGCGAACTCGGAGGTCCAGTTGACGTCGATGTTGAGCACGTCGAACCGGCTGCGGTCGCCGTCGCGCAGGTCGGTGACCATCTGCGCCTGGGTCTCGTCGGCCGAGTCGGGCAGCTCGACGAGGGTCACTTTCTCGCCGGGATGGGTACGATTCCAGCCCTCCAGCAGGGGGCCGAGGTAGCCGGTGAGGTCTCCGGCGGTGGCGAGGGTGAGCGGTCCACGGCCGCCGCCGGCAGGCTCGCCCGCCTGCGCTCCGGCGGCGACGTAACCGGTCAGGACCACGACGAGAACGAGAAGGCCCCTACCCGCGGCATGGATCCACCGCATAGGTTCCTCCCTGTACACCGGCGACGGGCACCCTTGCCCGGAATCAGAGGCCATGTATACCTGTTAGGTATGGGCGATACTAGGGCCTGGAGCACATTGGACCGGACAGGAGGACTGCACGCGTGCGCCTGCCCCTCCTGGCACTCCTCGCCCGCGGCCCCGCCCACGGCTACGAGCTCAAGCAGGACCTTGAGCAACTGCTGGGCTCCGCGTACCCTCAGCCGAATGTCGGCCAGATCTATGTGACTCTCGGCCGCCTCGAGAAGTCGGGACTGATCGAGGGCGAGGACGTAACGCAGTCCAGCCGGCCCAACAAGAAGGTCTACCACCTCACCGAAGCCGGGCGGGAGGCGCTGCGCGTCTGGTTCGAGGAACCCGAGGACGAGCCGCGGGTGCGGGACGAGTTCTTCATGAAGCTGGCGCTCGCCCCGCAGACCGGGCTCGCCGACCAGATCTCCCTGATCAACCAGCAGCGGCGCCAGTATCTGAACACCATGCGGCAGCTGTCCCGGCTGGCCGCCGCCGAAGACCGCGACAACCGCATCGCGCATCTGCTGATCGAGGGCGCGATGCTGCACCTGCAGGCCGACCTCGACTGGCTGGAGAGGTGCCAGGAAGAGCTGGAGGAGCTGGAGTGAGCGACGACCGTCCCGCTCCTGTGCTGCGCGCCGAGGGGCTGGTGAAGACGCACCACGGCGAGGGCGCGCCCGCCCACGCCGTGCGCGGGGTCGACCTGTGCGTACGCCCCGGCGAGTTCGTGGCGATCACCGGCCCGTCCGGCGCCGGCAAGTCGACACTGCTGCATCTGCTCGGCGGGCTCCAGCGGCCGGACGCGGGCAGCATCTGGCTCGACGGCGAGTGCACGGACACCTACAGCGAGGCCCGCTGGGCGGTGGAGCGCCGGAAGCGGATCGGGATCGTCTTCCAGTTCTTCAACCTCGTGTCCAACCTGTCCGTCGCCGACAACGTGGAACTGCCCGCGCTGCTGGCCGGTACCTCACCCAAGCAGGCGCGGACCGAGCGGGAGCAGCTGCTGGCCGAGCTGGGCCTGACGGGCAAGGAGCGCAGCTTGCCGGGCGAGCTGTCCGGCGGTGAGCAGCAGCGCGTCGCCCTGGCCCGGGCCCTGGTCAACCATCCCCCGCTGCTGCTGGCCGACGAGCCGGCGGGCAGTCTGGACAGCAAGGGCACCCGCGAGGTGATGCGGCTGCTGTCCCGCTTCCACCAGCGCGGCCAGACGATCCTGCTGGTCACCCACGACGCGCGGCTGGCCAGCGCCGCGGACCGGGTGATCAGCTTCTTCGACGGCCGGATCGCCGACGACGCGGCACTGGACGGCGGCACACCGCCGCGCCGGTCCGGCATATCCGGTGTGCTGGAGCTGAAGGACTGACATGCGGGTGTACGACCGTCCCCGGAAGGGTTGACCCGTATGCGAGCCACCCTGCGCTGGGCCCACTCCGATCTGCGCACGCACCGCGGCGAGGCGCTGTTCCTGGTCCTCGCCACCGCGGGCATCGTCGCCTCACTGCTGCTGGCCACGGCCCTGTTCGGGTACGCCACCAACCCCTGGCAGCGGGTGTTCACGCAGTCGCACGGCGCGCACGTGTGGCTGCACACCGACACCGCGGCCGACACCGGGAAGCTGGCCGAGCTGGACGGCGTCGACTCCGTCGCCGGTCCCTACCCCACGTCCTCGGCCACCGTCGCCTCGCGTGGCAGCCGCGCCTCCGTGGAGCTGCGCGGCACGCCGGAACGGCCGTCCGTCGGCAGGCCACCGATCGTCTCCGGCCACTGGCTCGACCCCGCGAACCCGAACGGCGTGGTCCTGGAGAGCCGCCTCGCCCGCGCGCTGCTGGCCGAGCCCGGTGACACCCTCACCGTGCCCGGTACCGCCCGTCAGCTGACCGTCGTGGGCCTGGCCGACAGCGCCGAGCCGCGCTACCGGCCCGGTGAGCAGCCGGGCCTGGTATGGGCCCTGCCGTCGGCCGTTCCGGACCCCGGTGGCCAGGTGATCGGGCTGCGGCTGACCGATCCCGGCGACACCTCCTACGTCGTCCAGCGTGCCGTGACCGTGCTGGGATCCGGAGCCATCGGGGAGGTGTCGACCTGGCAGCAGGCACGCGCCGAGGCCCAGGGCGACAACCGGCTCCTCGGCCAGGTGCTGGGCCTGTTCGGGCTGGGCGCGCTGGTGGCCGCCGGGCTCGCCGTGCACGGGGCGATCGGCACCCGTATCCGCGGCCATCTGCGCGACCTCTCCGTGCTGAAGGCGATCGGCTTCACCCCCGGCCAGGTGGTCCGGGTCTTCCTGCTCCAGCACCTCGCCTACGCCCTGCTGGGCGCCGTGGCCGCCGCCGCTCTCGCCGAGGCCCTGGGCAGCCGGATCCCGGGGCGGCTCGGGGACGCGGTCGGGGTGTGGCAGGGGCTGCCCGGGCACACCCTGGCGCTGGTGGTGATCCCGGTCGGCGCGGTGCTGTTCATCGGCGCGACCACCGGACTCGCCGCCTGGCGGGCGGGACGCGTGCCGCCGGTCCCGGTGCAGAGGCCCGCAGCGGCGCCGGGCGGGCGGTTGTCCGGGCCGCCGGGCCGGATCCTGGGGCGTCGGCCCACGACCGCTGCGCAGGGTGGGCGGCTGACGAGCGGCCTGCGCCGGCTCCTCGGGCGGCCTGACCCGGCCCCCCGGACCGGGCGGCTCTCCGGCCTGGCACGCCGCGCCCTCGGCGGTCGGATCCCGCCCGCGCTGGTGCTGGGCTGGCACAAGGCGTTCACCCGCCGCCCCCGGTCCCTCGCCACCGTCGCCCGTCTCACGCTGCCGCTGCTGCTGATCGTCGTGGCGATGAGCGCCTGGACCACCATCGACCGTTTCCACAGCGAGCCCGAGCAGATCGGCCTGCCCACCACGCTCAGCGTCCGCGCCGACGCCGCCCTGGGCGAGCGGCAGACCCGCGCGCTGCTGGAACGCGACCCGGAGGTGGCCGCCGCCTACCCCGGCGTCGAGACGGCCGCCCTGGTCCCGGGCCAGACGGCGACCATCGCCCTGCGCGGCCTCGGCACCCACCAGGACCCCTACCCGTACACCCTCGCCGAGGGCCGCCCGGCCGGTGGCCCCGACGAGGCCGTGGCCGGGCAGGGGCTGCTCGACCTGCTGGACGTGCGCGTCGGCGACTGGGTGCGGATGACCGTCGGGGACCAGCCGCAGGTCCTGCACATCGTGGGCCGCAGCATCGAGCCGGAGAACGCCGGCCGGGTCATCTCCACGTCCCTCGACACGCTGCGCGCGAACGACCCCGGGCTCCGCCCGACCCTCTACGAACTGCGCCTTGATCCCGGTGCCGACCCTCGGGAGGTCGCCGACCGGCTCGCCACGGCCGGGCGCGGGCACCTGGACGTGCACACGGTGACCAACCCGGCCGACGGGCTCTCGCCGCTGCGCGCCGTCGTCGCCGGGCTGATCGCCGTCCTCGCCCTCATCGGGCTCATCGAGTTGCTGACCGCGATCGGCGGCACGGTCCGCGAGAGCGAGCGGGATCTGCTCGCGTTGAAGGCCATCGGTCTCTCCCCCCGGCAGATCACGGCGATCACCGTCACGGCCACCGGCCTCACGGCTCTCGCGGCCGTGCTCGCCGCCACCGCCCTCGGCCTGCCGCTCGCCCACTGGCTGATCGACGCCCAGGGCCGCTCGAGCGGCATCGGCGCCGGGATCGCCCAGAGCCCGTCGGCCGTGCTCGTGCTGCTGCTCGGGCGGCTGCGGTGCTCTGCGCGGCGGCCCTGGCCGCCGTACCCGCGGCCCGGGCGGCCCGCCGACGACTGGCGGACACGCTCAGCGCGGTGGCCTGACCACGCCGGGTCGACCGCCGCTCAGCAAGTGAGTTGAGCAGCGGCGCCCGCAGCCGACGTACGGTGCCGCCCGGGCGGTCGGCGTGCCGTCCGCCCAACGCGCCCGCTGCCCCGAACGCGTCACTCCCGGCCGCGCAACTCCCGGTACGTCGCGACCAGCGCCTTCGTGGAGGCGTCCAGGCCCTCGACCTCGGCGCCCTCGGTCAGCGCGGGCTCCACGCGCTTGGCGAGGACCTTGCCGAGCTCCACGCCCCACTGGTCGAAGGAGTCGATGTTCCACACCGCGCCCTGCACGAACACCTTGTGCTCGTAGAGGGCGACCAGCTGACCGAGGACGGACGGGGTCAGCTCGGGCGCCAGGATCGTGGTCGTCGGATGGTCGCCCTTGAACGTCTTGTGCGGCACCAGCTCCTCCGGCACGCCCTCGGCCCGCACCTCCTCCGGGGTCTTGCCGAAGGCGAGCGCCTGCGTCTGGGCGAAGAAGTTGGCCATCAACAGGTCGTGCTGCGCCTTGAGTTCGTCGCTCAGCTCGGCGACCGGCCGGGCGAAGCCGATGAAGTCCGCCGGGATGAGCTTGGTGCCCTGGTGGATGAGCTGGTAGTAGGCGTGCTGCCCGTTGGTGCCCGGCGTGCCCCAGACCACCGGCCCGGTCTGCCACTCCACCTCACGCCCGTCCCGGCCGACGTACTTGCCGTTGGACTCCATGTCGAGCTGCTGGAGATAGGCGGTGAACCTCGACAGGTAGTGGCTGTACGGCAGCACCGCGTGCGACTGGGCGTCGTGGAAGTTGCCGTACCAGATGCCCAGCAGGCCCAGCAGCAGCGGCACGTTCGACTCGGCGGGTGCGGTCCGGAAGTGCTCGTCGACGATGCGGAACCCGTCGAGCATCTCCCGGAACCGGTCCGGGCCGATGGCGATCATCAAGGACAGGCCGATCGCGGAGTCGTACGAGTAGCGGCCGCCGACCCAGTCCCAGAACTCGAACATGTTGGCCGTGTCGATGCCGAACTCGGCGACCTTACCGGCGTTCGTCGACAGGGCGACGAAGTGCCGGGCGACGGCGGCCTCGTCGCCGAGGGCGTCCAGCAGCCAGGAGCGCGCGGACGTGGCGTTGGTGACCGTCTCGATGGTGGTGAAGGTCTTGGAGGCGACGATGAACAGTGTCTCCGCGGGGTCCAGGTCGCGCACCGCCTCGTGCAGGTCGGAGCCGTCCACGTTCGACACGAAGCGGAACGTCATCGAGCGGTCGGTGTAGGCGCGCAGCACCTCGTACGCCATCGCGGGGCCCAGGTCGGAGCCGCCGATGCCGACGTTGACCACGTTCCTGATGCGCTTGCCGGTGTGGCCGGTCCACGCGCCGGAGCGGACGCGGTCCGCGAAGCCGGCCATCTTGTCGAGCACGGCGTGCACACTCGGCACCACGTTCTCGCCGTCGACCTCGACCACCGCGTCCCGCGACGCCCGCAGCGCGGTGTGCAGCACGGCCCGGTTCTCGGTGGAGTTGATCCGCTCGCCGCGGAACATGGCGTCCCGGAGCCCGAACACGCCGGTGGCGGCGGCCAGTTCGCGCAGCAGCCGCAGAGTGTCGTCGGTGACGAGGTGCTTGGAGTAGTCGACGTACAGGTCACCGACCCGGAGGGTGTACGCGGTGCCGCGGCCGGAGTCGGCGGCGAACAGCTCGCGCAGGTGGACATCGCCCAGCTCCTCGCGGTGCTTGGCCAGTGCCGTCCACTCGGACGTCTGGTTGAGCCTGGTACGGCCGTCTGCGTTCATCTCGGACTTCAGCCTTCTTCCTTGCCTGTGCTGCTGCGTACCTGCCCCGCTGCCGGTCCCAACCTAATTGATCAGCGGTTGCCGTGGACTGTCGTCGCACTGTCCTCGGACGCAACAACAGATACGTCCGGCCGGCGCACGGGTATCAGCGCGGTGACGGACAGAGCGAAGAAGGCGGCCGCGAGCAGTGCCGGGGTGTTCCCGCCCCAGGCGCCGGCGACGACTCCGCCCAGCAGCGCACCCAGGGGCGCGCCCGCGACAGCGAGCGTCCGGAACGCGGAGCTGACCCGCCCCAGCATGGCGGCGGGCTGCGCTGCTGCATCAGGGTCGTGGTGTTGACGTTCCATACCATCCCCATGAACCCGAAGACGGCCAGGGCGGCGACCAGCGCGGTCAGGCTGCGCACCGTCCCCATGGCGACGAGCGCCCCGGTCTGCACGGTCCCGGCGAGGAGCACCGCGCGCATCCGCCCGACCCGGTCGACGAGCCGGCGGCCCAGCGCTCCCCCGGCCAGGCTGCCGACCGTGTACGCGGTCATGGCCGTGGCGTAGGCGGCGTTGCCCGCGCCCAGCCAGCCGGTCACCAGGACGACGAGGGTGGCGACGAGGGCGCCCATGCCGATGTTGCACAGGGCGGTGGCGGCGCAGAGTCCGCGCAGGGCCCGGTCCCGTCCCAGGGCGCGCAGGCCCTCGGCGATCTCGCGGCGCAGGGTGCTCCCCGCCGGTCCGGGTTCCCGCTCGGGCACCGGCGTGCGCAGCGAGGCCACCAGCGCGGCGGCCACCAGGAAGGTCACGGCGTCGGCCGCGAAGGGTACGGCCGCCCCGGCCGCCAGCAGCAGCGGCACCACGGGCCCGCCCAGCAGGCCGCCCGCGATGCGCTGGCCGGTCATCAGCCGGGCGTTGGCGCTGCCGAGAGCTTCCCGGTCGACCAGGGCGGGCAGCAGTGCCGTGGCGGCGTTGTCGAAGAGGGTCTGCAGGGTGGTCAGAGTGAAGGCCAGCACGATGAGCAGGGCGATCGACGCGTGTCCGAGGGCGACTGCCACCGCGAAGGCGGCCACCAGCAGCCCTCGTAAGGCGTCCACCACCCACATGGCGCGGCGCTGGTCCACGCGGTCGGCGACGGCCCCGCCGAGCAGTCCGAAGATGATCCAGGGCAGATAGCCGCAAGCCGTGACCAAGGCGACGAGCAGCGGCTCGTCGGTCAGCGTGACGGCCAGCAGGGGCAGCGCGGCCGTACGCAGCGCGTCTCCGAAGCTGGACAGCGCGGCGGCGCTCCACAGCCGTCCGAAACCCCCACGCCACACGGGCGCGCGCACTCCCCCCACCTCGACCGTCGCCACTGCTTCCCCCTCACGGTTCGCCCGATGCACAAACCGTAGAGGGCACCACTGACAATCGGTCCGCGGGCGACCGTCCCACCCGTGGGGAAAGCAGCTCCGGCCGGGCACCTGCTGGTGCCCGGCCGGTCTCGACTCCTAGATCTCGCCGCGCAGTTTGGCGAGCGCCTCGGCGAGGATCGCCTCGCCGTCCGCGTCGCTGCGCCGCTCGCGCACATAGGCGAGGTGGGTCTTGTAGGGCTCGGTGCGCGGCGGGTCCGGGGGGTTGTCCCGGTCCTGGCCGGCCGGGAAGCCGCAGCGGGGACAGTCCCAGGTTTCGGGCACCTGCGCGTCGCTGGCGAAGCTCGGCTGGGTCTCGTGTCCGTTGGAGCACCAGAAGGAGATGCGCAGCCGGGGCGCGGACTCGCCACGCTCGGCCTCGCCCATCGGCCCCGCCCCGACCCGGCTTCCCCGGATCGCGTTGCCACTTGCCACGGTCGTAACTCCCTGCGTGATGGTGCCGCGAAGCGAGTCGGCGTTCCGCTTCGCTGCGAGCGCCTCAGTCTACGTAAGGCCCAACGCGCGTCCAGTGATTGGAGTTACAACCCTCACACCTGGACGCAAGCCCCATGATAGGCCGCGCTCAGCTGCGCGTACCGAACATGGGGCCCTGTGTACGTCCTGCGTGCGGATTGCCGGTCGGTCAGTTGTTCACCTTCATCAGGATGCCGAGCACGACAATGCACGCGAACCACAGCAGACCGACCACGACGGTGATGCGGTCGAGGTTGCGTTCGGCGACCGAGGAGCCGCCGACGGAGGACTGCATGCCGCCACCGAACATGTCGGAGAGGCCGCCGCCCTTCCCCTTGTGCATCAGCACCAGCAGCATCAGCAGCAGGCTGAAGACGATCAGGGCGATCGAGAACCCCAAAACCACGGCTGGACCAACTTCCTCGGATTCGGATGGACGACGCGGGGCCCAGCACACTGCTGGACCCCGCAAGGGTACGACGAATCGTCGTTACCGCATACTCACTGGTCGCGGAAGCGCACGATCTTGACGAACTCGTCGGCGTCCAGCGAGGCACCGCCGACCAGGGCGCCGTCGATGTCGGCCTGGGCCATGATCTCGGCGACGTTGCCCGACTTCACGGAGCCGCCGTACTGGATGCGGACCTTGTCGGCCACGTCCTGTGTGTACAGCTCGGCGATCTTGCCGCGGATCGCCGCGCAGACCTCCTGGGCGTCCCCGGCGCCGCAGACCTTGCCGGTGCCGATGGCCCAGACGGGCTCGTAGGCGATCACGATGGTCTCGGCCTGCTCGGCGGTGAGGTCCTTCAGACCGCCCTCCACCTGGGCGAGGGTGTGGGAGACGTGGTTGCCCGCCTCACGGACCTCCAGCTCCTCGCCGACGCACAGGATGGGGGTCAGGCCGTGCTTGTAGGCGGCCTTGACCTTGGCGTTCACCAGCTCGTCGGTCTCGTCGTGGTACTGGCGGCGCTCGCTGTGGCCGATGGCGACGTACGTGCACTTCAGCTTGGCCAGCATCGGGCCGGAGATCTCGCCGGTGAAGGCACCGCCGTCGTGCGCCGAGATGTCCTGGGCACCGTACTTGATCTTGAGCTTGTCGCCGTCGACCAGGGTCTGCACGGAGCGCAGGTCGGTGAAGGGCGGCAGGACGGCGACCTCGACGGCCTCGTAGTCCTTGTCGGCCAGGGCGAAGGCCAGCTTCTGGACGTGCGCGATGGCCTCGAGGTGGTTGAGGTTCATCTTCCAGTTGCCCGCCATCAGCGGCGTGCGCCCGGAAAGATTGGATGCAGCCATTAAGGTCAGTCCTCCAGTGCGGCGAGGCCGGGGAGCGTCTTGCCCTCGAGGTATTCGAGGGAGGCGCCGCCACCGGTCGAGATGTGGCCGAATGCCGTCTCGTCGAAGCCCAGGATGCGCACGGCGGCGGCGGAGTCGCCGCCGCCGACCACGGTGAAGCCCTTGGATTCGACGAGGGCCTGGGCGACCGCCTTGGTGCCCTCGGCGTAGTCGGGGTGCTCGAAGACGCCCATGGGCCCGTTCCAGAAGACGGTGGCGGCGTCGGCGAGCTTGGACGCGTACAGCTTGCAGCTCTCGGGCCCGATGTCGAGGCCCATCCGGTCGGCCGGGATGGCGTCCGCGGCGACGGTCGTGGGGTTGGCCGGGGCCTTGGTCTCCAGGTCCGGGAACTCGGTCGCGGTCAGGGCGTCGACGGGCAGCACCAGCTCGACGCCGGTCTTCTCGGCCCGCTCGATGTACTCCTGGACGGCCGGGATCTGGTCCTCCTGGAGGAGGGACTTGCCGATCTCGTAGCCCTTGGCCTTGAGGAAGGTGTAGGCCATGCCGCCGCCGATGAGGATGCGGTCGGCCTTGCCCAGCAGCTGGTCGATCACCGCGAGCTTGTCGGAGACCTTGGCGCCGCCGAGGGCGACGACGTAGGGCCGCTGGAGGTCGTCCGTCAGCTTCTTCAGGACGGCGACCTCCTTGGCGATGAGGTAACCGGCGGCGTGCGGCAGGCGCGCCGGGAGGTCGTAGACGGAGGCGTGCTTGCGGTGCACCGCCCCGAAGCCGTCGCCGACGTAGAGGTCCGCGAGGGCGGCGAGCTGGTCGGCGAAGGCGCCGCGCTCGGCGTCGTCCTTGCTGGTCTCGCCGGCGTTGAAGCGCAGGTTCTCGACGACCGCGACCTGGCCGTCGGCGAGGGCGGCGACGGTGGCCCGGGCGGACTCGCCGACCGTGTCGGTCGCGAAGGGCACGTCCGCGCCGAGGAGTTCACCGAGGCGCGCGGCGGCCGGGGCGAGGGAGAAGGCCGGGTCCGGGGCGCCCTTGGGGCGGCCCAGGTGCGAGGCGACGACCACGCGGGCGCCCGCGTCGGCGAGCGCCTTGACGGTGGGCAGCACGGCGCGGATGCGGCCGTCGTCGGTGATCGTGGTGCCGGCCAGCGGCACGTTCAGGTCCGCGCGGACGAAGATCCGCTTGCCCGCGACCCCTTCGGCGAGGAGTTCGTCGATCGTCTTCATGCAGGGACTCCTGAAAGAGCTCGTGATCGCTCGTAAGCGCTCGTGATCGAACAGCTCTGATCTGTACGTGAGTCAGGGCTCGGGCAGCGCGACCGTGCGCTGCCCGAGCCCTGCTCTCACATCGTGGTGCCGGTCTATTCGATCAGAGCTGGTTGCCGACGAAGACCGTCAGGTCGACGAGGCGGTTGGAGTAGCCCCACTCGTTGTCGTACCAGCCGATGACCTTCACGTTCTTGCCCTCCTGGACCATGGTCAGGGAGGAGTCGAAGGTGCAGGACGCCGGGGCGTTGACGATGTCGGAGGAGACGATCGCGTCCTCGGTGTATTCGAGGATGCCCTTCAGCTCGCCCTCGGCGGCCTTCTGGAAGGCGGCGTTGACCTCTTCCTTGGTGACCTCGCGGCCGAGCTCCAGGACGAGGTCGGTGACCGAGCCGGTCGGGACCGGGACGCGCATCGCGATGCCGTCCAGCTTGCCCTTGAGCTGCGGCAGGACCAGCGCGGTGGCCTTGGCGGCACCCGTGGTGGTCGGGATGATGTTCTCGGCGGCGGCACGCGCGCGGCGCAGGTCCTTGTGCGGGAAGTCCAGGATGCGCTGGTCGTTGGTGTACGCGTGCACCGTCGTCATCAGGCCCTTGACGATGCCGAAGTTCTCGTCGAGGACCTTGGCCATCGGCGCCACACAGTTGGTGGTGCAGGAGGCGTTGGAGATGACGTGGTGGTTCGCCGGGTCGTACTTGTCCTGGTTGACGCCCATCACGATGGTGACGTCCTCGTCCTTGGCCGGAGCCGAGATGAGGACCTTCTTGGCGCCGCCGGCGATGTGCTTCTCGGCGTCGGCCTTCTTGGTGAAGATGCCGGTCGACTCGATGACGATGTCGACACCCAGCTCGCCCCACGGGATGTCGGCGGGGTTGCGCTCGGCGAGGACCTTGATGGTCCTGTCGCCGACGGTGATGGTGTCCTCGGTGTGCGAGACCTCCTGCTTGAGGCGGCCGAGGATGGTGTCGTACTTCAGCAGGTGAGCGGTGGTCGCGGTGTCACCCAGGTCGTTGACAGCCACGATCTCGATGTCTGCACCCTGCTCCAGCAGCGCGCGGAAGTAGTTACGACCGATGCGGCCGAAGCCGTTGATGCCTACGCGGATCGTCACGAACCGATCTCCTCGTTGGTACGCCGGCCATGCGGTGCCGGCGAGCTCTGTTTGGGATGTCCCCGACCGCCTCCGACCCTACCTCCCTGAGGCCCCGGTGGTGACATCCAGATGCCCCATACACGGCAGGGCGGTCCGTACCGGCCAGTAGGGGTACGGACCGCCCGCCTCCGAGAGCGAGATCACCCGATTTCGCTACCCGGAGTGGTGCCTGTTGACCACGGGGTTCCCCCTTCGGGGTGGTCACACGTCAAGCGAGGCGAGCGCCTTTCTCATCAGTGCCGCCCGGTCGGGTGCCGTGGCGACGTGCTCCAGGCCGAAGCCGAGCAGCACGGTGTCGTCGGTGGTGACCGCGCCGTAGGTCTGGAAGAGCGCTCCGGTGCGGGCCCAGTCCTTGACGACGGCCGGGCTGCCCGCGGGCGGTCCCGCTACCTTCCAGGCGCCGAGCGAGGTCTCGAAGCCCTCGGTCTCCTTCGCCGTGCCGCCGACGACGAGCGAGGTCTCGTCCGCGAGGACGCCGTGCCCGCCGGTGCCCGGGTCGGTGACGTAGCCGATCGAGATCTCGACCGTCTTGCCCGCGTAGGCGCTCAGGTCGAAGCTCACCTGCTGCCAGCCGCCGGAGGAGCCGGTCAGGCTGTGCCACTGCCCGGTGCTGCCGGTCGCGGTGCAGCCGTCGTCCGACTGGGTCAGGTAGTGCTTCAGCCAGGGGTGCTCACGGGTGTAGAAGCCGCCCTCGCATTCCGTGGGCACGGTGGCCTTGGTGGCGCCGTTCTTCTCGGGCAGGGTCGTCCAGTCGTCGGCGCCCGCGGTGTGGGCCTCGACCAGGACGTTGTCGTAGCCGGGCTCGGTGTCCCACATCAGCTGGGTGCGCAGGGTGGGCTGGTCGGCGGCGGCTACACCGGTGAGGTCCAGGGTGCGGGTGAGGCGCTTGTAGGCGTCGTCGGTGTGGACGGCGGCGGCCATCGAGGAGCCCGCGTACGGGCCGTACGGGTTGACCGCCCCGGCGAACTGTCCCGCTCCCCTGCTCGCGAACTGCGGGAACTCCTCGGCGGGAAACTCGTCGGAGGTGACGTTGTAGCGACCGGCCTTGTCCAGCGGGTTGCCGGGCGCGGCGGCGAGCGGACCCGTGAAGCCGCTCAGCTCTCCGAGACCGGTGAAGCCGGTGGCTCCGGCGGCCGTGGTGCGGCTGTAGGCGCCCAGGTAGTACTGGCTGAAGTCGTTGGACAGGGCGCCGCCGCCGAGGTCGACGCTGCCGCCGGCCTGCTCGCCGGCCTCGATCAGCCTGCCGCCCTCGTTGAGGAAGGCGCGCAGTTGCAGCTGGGTGGCGTTGCCGGGGACGCTCGCGCCCGTGTAGTGGACGACGGTGTCGAAGTGGCTCAGCACGCCCAGGGCGTCGGGTGCGCCCCGCTGGGCGACGTCCCAGACGAGGGCCTTGCGGCCGTTGGCCCGGAGCGCGTCGACGTACTTCTGCGCCTGCGTGGCGGTCGCGCCCTCCTCGGCGACGACGAGGGTGTTCGCCCGCGGCCGCTCGGCGACGGTGTAGGTGAAGCGCTCGCTGGAGACCTTCTTGCCGTTCCTGGTCTCCGCGGTGAACCACACCTCGACCTGGTCGCCCGGGTCGCCGTCCTGGACCTTCGCCCTGTACTCGTCGAAGTAGAGGTTGTCCTCACCGCCGTAGGTCTCGCCGCCCTTCCAGGCCTTGAGCGCCATGTCCTCGGTACGGCCGCCGTTGACGCGGTACTTCAGTTCCTTGTCGCGCAGCGACTTCCGGGCGACGACGGAGACCTCCTGGTCACCGCCGCGGGCGTACGACGTCGGGAACGCGGCCGGGGTGAAGTCGGCGGCGCTCCGTCCGACCGACGAGGCCGGCCGGTCGGGGCGGGCGGCGGACTCGGCGACGGAGAGCGCGAACGGGACGTTCTTCGCGAACTCCTGCTGGATCAGCTTCTCGTCGTCCGGGAAGGTGAAGACCGAACGGCAGTCGGACGCCTTCCACTCGTCGTCCGGGTCCAGGTTGGAGACGGTCTGGCAGGTCGACATCTCCGGCGTGAACATCGCCAGGCCGTTGACGTTCGCCGCGTGCCCGTCCGCCTCGCCGTTGGTGGTGTACAGCTCGGAGGAGATCTGCGGGTGGTAGCCGGGGATCGCGGAGTTCTCCGGCGTGCCGGCGAGCGCCTCGTACACGACGTCGTCCGGGGTGGGCGTGGCCACCTGCCAGCCGACTCCGTAGAGGAGGAGTTCGGCGGCGGAGTGGTAGTTGATGCCGTACGTGAAGCCGATCCGCTTCTGGAAGGCGTCCAGGGCCTTGGTCTCCGGCTCGGAGTTCGGGCCCGGACCCCGGAAGGTCTCGCTGGTGGGGTTGGGGACGAACCCTCGTTGTCGTAGCCCCACTTGTAGGCGAAGTTGCGGTTGAGGTCGACGCCGTCGCCGGTGCTGATGACGCCGTCGCCGTTCATGTCCCGCAGGTTCTTGCGCCACATGCGGTTGTCGGCACTGGCGTGGGTGTGGTCGTAGCCGTCGGGGTTGGCCGAGATGACGAACCACAGTTCGGTGGAGTCGACGATCTTCTTGACGCGTCGGTCCTTCTTGTAGTTGTCCAGGTAGTGGTGCATCAGACGCCGGGTCATCTCCGGCGTGATCCACTCGCGCGCGTGCTGGTTGGACATGTAGAGGACGGAGGGCTTGGAGCCGTCCTTCGTCCTCTTCGCGCCCTTGGTGAGCTTCAACGCGAGGATGTCCTGGCCCTTGACCGTCCTGCCGATGGAGACGACCTTGGTGAGGTCCTTGTTCTCCTGCGCGGTTCTGAGGATCTCCTCCTTCAGACCGCCCTTGCCGCTGTACGGGCGGAACACGCCCTCGGCGGCCTGCCCGACACGGGCCCTGGCCCTGGCGGAGAGGTCGTGCTCGGTGAGGTCGACGCCCTGCCGCTCCAGCTTCTTCGCCTGCCGGCCGGTCAGATAGACCTCGACGGTGGCGGTGCCCTTCGCCGGCACCCGCTCGCTGAGTTCGTGGCCGTCCTGGCCGGCGGCCAGCAGCAGGGGTACCTGCTCGCGGGTGACGTCGGCGCGGAAGACCTTGACTTCGTCCTGGTCGGACGGGGCTGAACGTTCCGGTCGTGCCTGGGCGATGGGTGCGATGCTCGCTCCGCCGATCAGGAGCGCGCCGACAGCGAGGATCGATCTCGCTCTTCGTCTCATGAACCCCCTAGCGTGGGTTCGCCACAGCAGCGAACAGATGCCAGGCTCATGACAGTCCATGATCGAGTCAAGGGTGCCTCAGCGACACGCGAAAGCCGGTGCCGGTCACCCAAGTGGGCGCAGGCACCGGCTTCTTGACGGGCTGTGGGATCAGCCCACGAGGTTGTCGGCGAGCTCGTCGGCGAGGTTGGCCTCCGTGCCCGGGATGCCGAGGTCGGAGGCGCGCTTGTCGGCCATGGCCAGCAGGCGGCGGATCCGGCCGGCGACGGCGTCCTTGGTCAGCGGCGGGTCGGCGAGCGCGCCCAGCTCCTCCAGGGAGGCCTGCTTGTGCTCCATGCGCAGCCGGCCGGCGGCGGCGAGGTGCTCGGGCACGTCCTCGCCGAGGATCTCCAGGGCGCGCTGGACGCGGGCGCCCGCGGCGACGGCCGCGCGGGCCGAGCGGCGCAGGTTGGCGTCGTCGAAGTTGGCGAGGCGGTTGGCGGTGGCGCGGACCTCGCGGCGCATCCGCCGCTCCTCCCAGGCCAGCACCGAGTCGTGGGCCCCGAGCCGGGTCAGCAGGGCGCCGATCGCGTCGCCGTCACGGACCACGACCCGGTCCACGCCGCGCACCTCGCGGGCCTTCGCGGCGATCGACAGGCGGCGGGCGGCGCCGACCAGGGCGAGCGCGGCCTCGGGGCCGGGGCAGGTCACCTCCAGGGAGGAGGAGCGGCCGGGCTCGGTGAGTGAGCCGTGCGCCAGGAACGCGCCGCGCCAGGCCGCCTCGGCGTCGCAGGTGGCCCCCGAGACCACCTGCGGCGGCAGCCCGCGGATCGGCCGGCCCCGGCCGTCGACCAGGCCGGTCTGGCGGGCCAGCTGGTCACCGCCCGCGACCACCCGTACGACGTAACGCGAGCCGCGGCGCAGCCCGCCCGGCGCCATCACGATCAGCTCGGAGCCGTGCCCGAAGATCTCCAGGATGTCCCGCTTGAGCCGGCGGGCCGCCGCGGAGGTGTCCAGCTCCGCCTCGATCACGATGCGCCCGCTGACCAGGTGGAGGCCGCCGGCGAACCGCAGGACGGCCGAAACCTCGGCCTTTCTGCAGCAGGTCCGGGTGACGGGGAGCCGGGCAATCTCGTCCTTCACCGCTGCCGTCATCGCCATGGGCCGATCCTTCCATGCATCCGAAAAATACGGTCGTACGCGGCGGCCAGCAGCTCCGGGTCGTGCCTCGGGGTTCCGTCGGTCCGGGCCACCGGAGCCAGCTCGACCGCGGCGCCGAACCGCTTGGCGGCGTCGGTCAGGGAGTCCCGGTCGGGCACGGCGGCCTCGTCGGCCAGCACCACGTCCAGGGCGAGTTTAGGGGCGTGTCGTCCCAAAACCTCCAAATGACGCTGCGGAGAGAAGCCCTCGGTTTCTCCGGGCTGCGGGGCGAGGTTCAGCGAGAGTACCCGGCGGGCCTTGGTCTGCGTGAGCGCGTCCAGCAGCTCGGGCACGAGCAGGTGCGGGATGACCGAGGAGAACCAGGAGCCGGGGCCGAGCACCACCCAGTCCGCGTCCAGGACGGCCTCGACCGCCTCGGGAACGGCGGGCGGGTCGTTCGGCACGAGGTGCACGGACTGCACCTCGCCCGGGGTGAGGGCGACCGTGGCCTGGCCGCGGACCGTGTCGACCTCGTCCGGGCGGTCCGGGTCGTGGCCCTTGACCAGGGCCTGGAGCTCCAGCGGGACGGCGGACATGGGCAGCACGCGCCCCTGTGCGCCCAGCAGGCGTCCGACCAGGTCGAGGGCCTGGACGTGGTCGCCGAGCTGTTCCCACAGGGCGACGATCAGCAGGTTGCCGACCGCGTGCTCGTGCAGGTCGCCCTTGGACTGGAAGCGGTGCTGGATGACCCGGGCCCAGGTCTGGCCCCAGTCGTCGTCACCGCACAGCGCGGCCAGCGCCTTGCGCAGGTCGCCGGGCGGCAGCACGCCCAGCTCGTCGCGCAGCCGCCCGCTGGAGCCGCCGTCGTCGGCGACGGTGACGACGGCGGTGAGGTCGCCGGTGATCCGGCGCAGCGCCGCGAGCGAGGCGGACAGGCCCATGCCGCCGCCCAGGGCGACGACCTTGGGCTGGGCGCCCCGGCGGCGCGGTCTGCCGCCCCGGGCCTCGGCGGGCCGGCCACCCCTTCCGTCGGTGCTGCCCTCGGGCACCACCCGGCGCAGCCGGCTCAGCCGCGGAGTACGTCGTGTCATTCGCGTCCCATGTCCCGGTGGACGACCACCGTCTCCACGCCCTCGGCCGCGAGCCGGGCCGCGAGCTTCTCCGACATGGCGACCGAGCGGTGCTTACCGCCCGTGCAGCCCACGGCGATGGTCACGTAGCGCTTGCCCTCACGGCGGTAGCCCGTGGCGACGAGCTGGAGGAGCTCCGTGTACCGGTCGAGGAACTCCTTGGCGCCGGGCTGGTTGAAGACGTAACCCGACACCTCCTCGTTGAGGCCGGTGTACGGGCGCAGCTCCGGGACCCAGTGCGGGTTCGGCAGGAAGCGGCAGTCGACGACCAGGTCGGCGTCGACCGGCAGGCCGTACTTGTAGCCGAAGGACATGACCGTGGCCCGCAGCTCCGGCTCCTCCTCGCCGGCGAACTGGGCGTCCATCTTGGCGCGCAGCTCGTGCACGTTCAGGCTGGAGGTGTCGATCACCAGGTCGGCGTCGCCGCGCAGCTCGCGCAGCAGCTCGCGCTCGGCGTCGATGCCGTCGACGATGCGGCCGTCGCCCTGGAGGGGGTGCGGGCGGCGCACCGACTCGAAGCGGCGCACCAGCGCCTCGTCGGAGGACTCCAGGAAGACGATCCTCCGGGTGACGTTCTTCGCCTCCAGGTCGGCGAGGGACTCGCGGAGGTTGTCGAAGAAACGGCGGCCGCGGACGTCGACGACGACGGCGATCCGGGCCACGTTGCCCTGGGAGCGGGCGCCGAGCTCCACCATGGTGGGGATCAGCGCGGGCGGCAGGTTGTCGACGACGAACCAGCCGAGGTCCTCCAGGCACTTCGCGGCCGTCGAACGGCCGGCCCCGGACATGCCGGAGATGATCACCAGCTCGGGGATGGCCGCGTCCGGGACCGTGGCCTTGTCGTTGGGCGTGCCCGTACTCACCTGTGCTCCGTCTCCGGCTTGCTCTGTGCGGCCTTGCTCTGTGCGGCCGTCGTGCTCGTTCACATTCATGTCTCCTGCCCCCGTCGTTCCTCCGGGGCGCCCGTCCGCACGGGTTCCCCGCTGGAACCCATGGTGCCGGGTTCCTCTTCCATGATCTCCCCAGTCGCCGTGTTGACGGCGGGTGCGGCCGGGGCCGCCTGGGCGAGGGCCGCCGCGATGGTCTCGGCGGTCTTGCGGCCTATGCCCGGAACCTCGCAGATCTGGTCGATGGTGGCGGATCGCAGTTTCTTCAACGAACCGAAGTGCTTCAGGAGTGCCTGCTTGCGGGTGTCCCCGAGCCCGGGGACGTCGTCCAGGGGGCTGGACCGGAAGCGCTTGGACCGCTTGGTGCGCTGGTAGGTGATCGCGAAGCGGTGGGCCTCGTCACGGACCCGCTGGAGCAGGTACAGGCCCTCGCTGGTGCGGGGCAGGACCACCGGGTCGTCGTCGCCGGGCAGCCAGACCTCCTCCAGGCGCTTGGCGAGGCCGCACACGGCGATGTCGTCGATGCCGAGGTCGTCCAGGGCCCGCCGGGCGGCCGCGACCTGCGGGGCGCCGCCGTCGACGACCACGAGCTGGGGCGGATACGCGAACTTCTTGGGGCGGCCGTCGTCCTCGGTGAGGGTGTTGGTGTTGGTGCTGGTGAGCTCGCCGTTTTCGATGTTCTCGGCGTCCTCGGAGTCCTCGGAGTCCGTCCACTCGCCCGTCCTCTCCTTCTCGGCGAGATAGCGCCGGAAGCGGCGGGTGATCACCTCGTGCATCGAGCGGACGTCGTCCTGACCCGCGAAACCCTTGATCTGGAAGCGACGGTACTCGCTCTTGCGGGCGAGCCCGTCCTCGAAGACGACCATGGAGGCCACGACGTCGTCGCCCTGGAGGTGGGAGATGTCGTAGCACTCGATCCGGAGCGGGGCGCTGTCCAGGTCGAGGGCGTCGGCGATCTCCTCCAGGGCGCGCGAGCGCGTGGTCAGGTCGGAGGCGCGCTTGGTCTTGTGCAGCACGAGCGCCTGCTGGGCATTGCGCTGCACCGTCTCCATGAGGGCCTTCTTGTCACCGCGCTGCGGGACGCGCAGGGAGACGCCCGAGCCGCGCCGCCCGGCGAGCCACTCCTGGACGGGCTCCACGGGGTCGGGCAGGGCGGGGACCAGGACCTCCTTGGGGACGGCGTCGCCGGTCTCCTCCCCGTACAGCTGCTGGAGCGCGTGCTCCACGAGGGCGCCGGTGGTGATCTCCTCCACCTTGTCGGTGACCCAGCCGCGCTGACCGCGGACGCGTCCGCCGCGCACGTGGAAGATCTGGACGGCCGCCTCCAGCTCGTCCTCGGCCACCGCGATCAGGTCGGCGTCGGTCGCGTCGGCGAGCACGACCGCGTTCTTCTCCATGGCCTTCTTCAGGGCCTCGATGTCGTCGCGCAGCCGGGCCGCCCGCTCGTACTCCATCTCCTCGGCCGCCTCGCCCATCTGCTTCTCCAGGCGGCGGATGTACGTGGCCGTACGGCCGGTCATGAAGTCGCAGAACTCGTCGGCCAGTTCGCGGTGCTCCTCGGCCGAGACCCGGTCCACGCAAGGAGCCGAGCACTTGCCGATGTAGCCGAGGAGGCAGGGGCGGCCGGTGCGGGCGGCGTTCTTGAACACGCCCGCCGAGCACGTACGGACGGGGAAGACGCGCAGCAGCAGGTCGACCGTGTCGCGGATCGCCCACGCGTGCGCGTACGGCCCGAAGTAGCGCACGCCCTTCTTCTTGTGACCGCGCATCACCTGCACGCGCGGGTACTCCTCGTTCATCGTCACCGCGAGGTACGGGTAGCTCTTGTCGTCGCGGTACTTGACGTTGAACCGCGGGTCGTACTCCTTGATCCAGGAGTACTCCAGCTGGAGCGCCTCGACCTCCGTGGACACCACCGTCCACTCCACGGACGCGGCCGTGGTGACCATGGAGCGGGTGCGCGGGTGCAGGCCCGCCAGGTCCTGGAAGTAGTTCGCCAGGCGCTGGCGCAGGCTCTTCGCCTTTCCGACGTAGATCACCCTGCGGTGCTCGTCACGGAACCTGTAGACCCCCGGCGAGTCGGGGATCTCACCCGGCTTGGGGCGGTAGCTGGAGGGGTCGGCCATGTCTCACACCCTACTGGCGAGCACCGACACTCCGGCGGGAGCGCGGGACGTGACCACGGCCCCGGCGGGCGGCAGTTTCCAACGGCATGCGCCGCCATGGGGTTACGGCAGGCCGGGAGCGGGAATGCAGGCTTCCCACGGGGGACACGGCGACGTCCGGTGGACGGAGGCCGTGTCGGTGCAGACACAGGTTGTCAGTGCGGACCGGCCGCTCCGGGTGCGGGGCGGTACGGGCCACGGGTCGGAGGGCTGCGCAGATGAAGCGGATGCGGATCGAGAAGAACCGGCGGACGGTCCGTGCCCGCCGGTACGCGGACGAGGCGTTCGGGCTGCGCGACCTCCTGGACCCGCGCGACCCCGACCTGGTGCGGGCCAAGCGCCTGTCCCTCGAGGAGCGGGGCGGAGGCGACCACTCCTAGAAGCTCACCGTCTGCCGTGAACGCCCGGGGCGCACGCCCCGGGCGTTCGCATGTCCGGACCGGCCCGGCCGGGCGTACATCACTGTCCGGCATCAGGTGTTGTCGGGATCAGGTCAACACGCTTCAATGCGGGGGAACTCGGGGCCCTGAACGACGGCGTTCGGATGTGAAGACCCGCCCTGCGCCGGCGGAACGACCCCGGGCGGCCCGTGCGAACGGTCTGACCAGCCGTTGCCGACTCACAGAGAGGCCCCTGCATGCCGCACGCCCCACAGCACGCGGACGTCGCCACCACGGAACTGGACTCGGTTCTGCGAGGCGGACCCTTCCACGTCGCCCTGCGTGCCGCGATCGCAGCCCGCGGACTGCCGCTGCAGCGCGTGCAGCACCATCTGTCGCGCCACGGCGTGAAGGTGGGCGTCACCAGCCTGAGTTACTGGCAGCAGGGCGCCCGGCGTCCGCAGCGCCCCGAGTCACTGCGGCCGTGCGCGCGCTGGAGGAGATCCTGCAGCTGCCCGAGGAGTCGCTGATCCGGCTGCTCTCCGACTCCGGCGGCAAGCCGTCCGGGCAGCTGTCGCCGGCCCGGTCCTACCGGTCCCTCGTCGAGGCCTCCGGGGTCCTCGACCAGCTGCTGGCCGAGCTGGAGTGCCCACCGGACGGCGGTCTGCACACCCTCGGGCACCACGAGCGGATCCGGGTCGGGACGCGGCGTGAGCTGGCCGAGCGGGAGTCGCACCACATCGTGCGCGCCCACCGGGACGGCGTCGACCGGTTCGTGGCCGTCCACCACGGCGAACGGGGGGCCGTGCCCGAGCGCATGAGGGTGCACGCCCTCGAGAACTGCCGCACAGGACGAGTCCGTTGGCACAGCGACACGGGCGTGCTCGCGGCCGAACTGCTCTTCGACACCCGGCTGCGGGCCGGGGACACGTTCCTGTTCCGCTACGGCGTCGAGGACGGCACCGCCGGGGTGTCTCGCGAGTACGTCCACGGCTTCGACTCCCCCGGTGGCCAGTACGCGCTCCAGGTGTGCTTCGACGCGGCGGCGCTCCCGGTGCGCTGCCACCGGTTCGCCCAGCACTCGGCGGCGGCACCGCGCAATGGGTGCCAGGAGCTGGTGCTGAGCGGGCGGCACCGGTCGGTGCACCTGGTCGAGCCGCGGGTGCGGGCCGGGTTCCTGGGGATCGGCTGGGACTGGGCGTAGCCGGTCGGACGGTGGGGGCGCGTCGCGCGTAAACGCTTGCGCAAGCGTTTACGTCGGGCCCTGAATGCGATACGTTCCCCGCCGGAAGCGGAGGAGGGAACGCCATGGCCACCATGGCCGACGTCGCTCGGAGTGCCGGTGTCTCCGTGGCGACCGTCTCGCACGTGCTGAACGGCACCCGGCCGGTGCTGCCGCACACCCGCCAGGCGGTCCTGGACGCCGTGGAGGAGCTCGGCTACACCACGAACACGCTGGCCCGTTCCCTGGTGACGGCCCGTACGCGTTCCATCGGGCTGGCGGTGTCGGCGATCAGCAACCCGTACTTCACGGAGATCCTCCAGGGCGTCGAGGCCAGTGCCCTGGAACACGGCTACAGCCTGCTGATCGCCGATCCCCACGACGACCCGGAGCACGAGCGCAAGGTCGTCCAGCTGCTGCACGAGCGCCGGGTGGACGGCATGATCGTCGCGCCGTCCCCGGACCCGCGCGGGCTGCTCGCCTACCTGGGGCGGCACGACGTACCGGCCGTGTTCCTGGACCGGCTGGTGGACGCCCCGGCGGCGGACGGCGGTCCGCGGTTCGACCAGGTGTGCGGCGACAACGCCGAACCGACGTCCCGGCTGGTCGCCCATCTCGCCGAGCTGGGCCATCGGCGGATCGGGCTGGTGGCGGGGCTGCCGGGGCTCAGCACCACGAGCGAGCGGATCATCGGCTACCGGAACGGCCTCGCCTTCGCGGGGCTGCCGTACGACGAGCGGCTCGTGGTGCACGGCCACTCGGAGTCGGCCGCCGCCGAACAGGCCACCGCCGCCCTGCTCTCCCTCGCCGTGCCGCCGACCGCGCTGGTCACCGGCAACAACGCGATGACCATCGGGGCGCTGCGTGCCCTGCGTGCCCGCGGTCTGTCCGTGCCCGGCGACATCGCGCTGTGCTGCTTCGACGACTTCGCCTGGGCGGATCTGTTCTCGCCCCGGCTCACCGCGATCGCGCAGCCCAGCAAGGACATCGGCGCCCAGGCCGTGCGCGTGCTCCTGGAGCGTCTCGCCGAGCCGGACCGGCCCGCCCGGGCCGTGCGGCTGCCCTGCACCTTCGTCCACCGCACGTCGTGCGGCTGCCCCGACCCCTCCGAGGAAGGAACCCTGTCGTGATCGTCGTCGCCGGTGAGGCACTGATCGACCTGGTACCGCGGGGCGCGGGTGCCCTGGCGGCACTGCAGCCGGCGCTCGGCGGCGGCCCGTACAACACGGCGGTGGCGCTGGGCCGCCTCGGCTCCCCGCCGCCTTCTGCTCCCGGGTGTCGTACGACGCGTTCGGGAGGCCCTGCTGGACCGGCTGCGCGAGACCGGCGTCGATGTGTCGTCGGTGCAGCGGGGTGCCGAGCCCACGACGCTCGCCGTCGCCACGGTCGGCGAGGACGGCTCGGCGGCGTACTCCTTCTACGTCGACGGGACGGCGGACCGGCTGTTCACACCGCCCTCCGCGCTGCCGTCCGGCACCCGGGCGGTCTCCTTCGGCACCTGCTCGCTGGTGCTGGAGCCGGGCGCGAGCGCGTACGAGGAACTGATGCGCGCCGCGGCCGCGCAGGGCGTGTTCACCGCGCTGGACCCGAACATCAGGGCCGGGCTGATCCCGGACGGGGACGCCTACCGGGCGCGGTTCAAGAGCTGGCTGCCGTCGGTGTCGCTGCTGAAGCTGTCGGCGGAGGACGCCGAGTGGCTCGGCGGTACGCCCCGGGAGTGGCTGGCGCACGGACCGGCAGCGGTCGTGATCACCCGGGGCGGCGACGGGCTGACCGCCTACACCGCCGACGGTCGCGAGTACTCGGTGCCGGGCGAGCGGGTGGAGGTCGTGGACACGATCGGCGCGGGCGACACGGTCAACGCCGCGCTGCTGCACGGGCTCGCGGTACGCGACGCGCTCAGCGGACCGGCGCTGGCCGCGCTGGGGGCCGACGGCTGGACAGGGCTGCTGGGTTTCGCGGCCCGTGCGGCGGCGGTCACCTGCTCGCGGGCGGGGGCGGAGCCGCCGTACGCGCACGAGCTGCAGGGCTGACACGAGCCCCGCAGCCGGGGCCGGTGGCTGACACGAGGGGCCGGGTCCCGTGCTGACAGGGGCGTCCGGGCCGGTTCGAGCACGAGCTGGAGGGCTGACACGAGCCCCGCGGCCGGGCCCGGTTCGAGTCGTTCAGCCCGCCTCGCCGACCGCGCGCAGTGCACCGGGGCGGCGGCCGTTGAGGCGGTCCAGGGCGGCGGCCGTGGTGTCGTCCGCCGGCAGGTGGACGATCAGGCGCTGGCCCTCGTCGGGAAGCGCGAACGTCTCGTGCAGCAGGCGCAGTGAACCGGCCTCCGGGTGCTCGATGTGCTGGGAGCCCGTCCGCCGGGGCGTCACGGCCAGGTCGGCGAACCGGTCGGCGAAGTCCGCCCCGGCCGTCACCGTCAGCTCGTCGGCCAGTTCGGCCAGGTGCGGGTCCCGGAGGGGGACGCCGTGCCGGAGCCGGGCGACGAGGTCGTCGGCCACCCGCTCCCAGTCGCGGTAGGCGCCGCAGGCCCGCTCGTCGGTGAACAGGTACCGGAGCAGATTGGGCCGCTCGTCGTCGAGCAGGCCGATCGGGCCGACCAGCCGCTCGTAGCCCGCCGTGTGGGCGAGGACGTCGCCGATCCAGTTGACCACCATGGCGGGAGCCGGTTCCAAGCGGTCCAGTACGGCCCGCACGGTGGGGCGTGCCGTACGGCTGAGCGACGGGGCCGCCGCACAGAGCAGCGGGTCGCCGCCGTCCGCCTCTTTGGTCAGGCGGCGCAGCAGCATCCGGTCGTTGAGTGACAGGTTCAGGGCGTCGGCGAGGGCACCGAGCACCTGGGCGGACGGGTTGCGGTCGCGGCCCTGTTCCAGCCGGGTGAGGTACTCGACGCTGATGCCGGCCAGCGTGGCCAGTTCGGCGCGTCGCAGGCCCGGGGTGCGGCGCCGTGCCCCCGTGGGCAGGCCCACTTCGGCGGGGGTGACGGCTTCACGCCAGGTGCGCAGGAACGTGCCCAACTCGTTGTCGCTCACCCGCCGAACGTACAACGCGCGCGAGCGCGGATCGTGGCCCTGCCACTACCAGGCTCCGGACGGTCTCCCTCACGGGCCGCGCGGCCCTCAGGGTGGAGCGCATGACGAATGACATCGCTGCTGCCGCTTCCGCCACCGTCCTGCCGCTGGCCCCGGGGAACTGGCCCTGGACCCGTTCCACTCCTCCGTGAACTTCACCGTCCGTCACCTGGGCATCGCCAAGGTGCGGGGCCGTTTCGAGCGGTTGGAGGCGGAACTGTTCGTCGGGGAACGGGTCGAGGACGTGCGGGTCTCCGCGACCGTCGACCTCGCCTCGATCGACACCGGCAACGCCGACCGGGACGCGCACGTACGCGCCTCCGATCTGCTCGACGTCGA
Source organism: Streptomyces tuirus (assembly GCA_018195615.1). Lineage (GTDB taxonomy): Bacteria > Actinomycetota > Actinomycetes > Streptomycetales > Streptomycetaceae > Streptomyces > Streptomyces tuirus_A. Next base: position 2,331,866 of record JAGTPG010000002.1, read on the forward strand.
GAAGCGCCCGACGATGACGTACCGCTCGACGCGTGTGTCAGGTGCGGGCGACGACTGGACGATGGTGGGCGAGCTGACGATCGGCGAGGTGACCCGGCCGGTGACGCTCGCCGTGGAGTTCGGCGGGCTGGTCGATGTGCCGATGGACGGCAGCCGGCATGCCGGGTTCGAGGCGACGGGCGAGATCCGGCGCAGCGAGTTCGGGCTCGACTTCGCCCGGGTCTGCTCGGGAAGTGGTGAAGATCCAGCTCGACATGCAGTTCGTGGAGCCGAAGAGCGCCTGACTCGCATGCCGACGCGCCGTGCCCCACAGCTGCTGCCTGTGGGGCACGGCGCGTCGCTGAGGCTCCTCAGCCCTTGGCCGTCCGCGTCGTCTTCTTCGCGGCGGCCTTGGTAGCCGCGGTCGCCGCCTTCTTGGTGGCGGTGCTGTTGACCGTCCTGGCGGCGGTCTTCTGTGCCGGGACGGTCTTCTTCGCCGTCCTCTTGCGCGGTGCCTTCACCGAGGACGCGTCGCTGATCCGGTCGGCGTCGAGGATCTCCCGCAGGAACTTGCCGGTGTGGCTGGCCGGGACCGCGGCGACCTGCTCCGGCGTGCCCTCGGCGACGACTAGACCGCCACCGGCGCCGCCTTCGGGACCCATGTCGACGATCCAGTCGGCGGTCTTGATCACGTCGAGGTTGTGCTCGATGACGATGACCGTGTTGCCCTTGTCGACCAGTCCGGACAGGACCGTCAGCAGCTTGCTGATGTCCTCGAAGTGCAGACCGGTGGTCGGCTCGTCCAGGACGTAGACCGTGCGGCCGGTGGAGCGGCGCTGCAGCTCGCTGGCGAGCTTGACGCGCTGGGCCTCACCGCCGGACAGGGTGGTCGCGGACTGGCCGAGCCGGACGTAGCCGAGGCCGACGTCCTTCAGGGTCTTCATGTGGCGGGAGATCGCGGGGACCGCCTCGAAGAAGTCGGTGGCCTCCTCGATCGGCATGTTCAGGACGTCGGCGATGGACTTGCCCTTGTAGTGGACCTCCAGGGTCTCCCGGTTGTACCGGGCGCCGTGGCAGACCTCGCACGGCACGTACACGTCCGGGAGGAAGTTCATCTCGATCTTGATGGTGCCGTCGCCCGAGCAGTTCTCGCAGCGGCCGCCCTTGACGTTGAAGGAGAAGCGGCCGGGCTGGTAGCCGCGGACCTTCGCCTCGGTGGTCTCGGCGAACAGTTTGCGGATGTGGTCGAAGACGCCGGTGTACGTGGCCGGGTTGGAGCGCGGGGTGCGGCCGATGGGCGACTGGTCGACGTGGACGACCTTGTCGACGAGGTCGTCGCCCTCCACGCGCGTGTGCCGCCCGGGACGGTCCGGGCGCCGTTCAGCTCGCGGGCCAGGTGCGTGTACAGGATGTCGTTGACCAGGGTCGACTTGCCGGAGCCGGACACACCGGTGACGGCGGTGAAGACGCCCAGCGGGAACGAGACGTCGATGTCCTGGAGGTTGTTCTCCCGGGCGCCGTGCACCGTGAGCTGCCGGGACGGGTCCAGCGGGCGCCGGATGTCGGGCAGGGGGATGGACTTCTTGCCCGCCAGGTACTGGCCGGTGTACGACTCGGCGTTGGCGAGCAGCTCCTTCAGGGAGCCGCTGTGCACGACCTTGCCGCCGTGCTCACCGGCGCCGGGGCCGATGTCGACGACCCAGTCGGCGGTCTTGATGGTGTCCTCGTCGTGCTCGACGACGATGAGCGTGTTGCCCATGTCGCGCAGCCGGACCAGGGTCTCGATCAGCCGGTGGTTGTCGCGCTGGTGCAGGCCGATGGACGGCTCGTCGAGGACGTAGAGGACGCCGACGAGGCCGGAGCCGATCTGGGTGGCCAGGCGGATGCGCTGGGCCTCGCCGCCGGAGAGGGTGCCGGCCGCGCGGTTCAAGGAGAGGTAGTCCAGGCCGACGTCGACGAGGAACCGCAGCCGCTCGTTGACCTCCTTCAGGACGCGCTCGGCGATCTTCTTGTCGCGGGCGCTGAGCTTCAGCTCCCGCAGGAAGTCCGCGCAGTCGCTGATCGACATCGCGGAGACCTCGGCGATGGACTTGTCCATGATCGTGACCGCGAGGACGATCGGCTTCAGGCGCGTGCCCTCGCAGGTCGGGCAGGGCACCTCGCGCATGTAGCCCTCGAAGCGCTCGCGGCTGGCGTCGCTCTCGGCCTCGCTGTGCCGGCGCTTGACGAAGGGCACGGCGCCCTCGAAGGCCGTGGTGTACCGCCGCTCGCGGCCGTAGCGGTTGCGGTAGCGGACCTCGACCTGGGTCTTGTGGCCCTGGAGCAGGGCTTTCCTGGCGCGCTGCGGCAGGCCGGCGAAAGGGATGTCCGTACGGAATCCCAGCGCGTCGGCGAGGGCGCCGATGAGGCGGCCGAAGTAGTCCTTGGTGTGGCCGTGCGACCAGGGGTGGATGGCGCCCTCGTCGAGACTCTTGTCCGGGTCCGGGACGATGAGTTCCTCGTCGACCTCCATGCGCGTGCCGATGCCGGAGCAGTCCGGGCAGGCGCCGAAGGGCGAGTTGAAGGAGAAGGAGCGTGGCTCCAGCTCCTCGAAGGACAGGTCGTCGTACGCGCAGTACAGGTGCTCGGAGTACATGCGCTCGCGCTCGGGGTCGTCCTCGGGAGGTCGACGAAGTCGAGCACGACCATGCCGCCGGACAGACCGAGGGCGGTCTCGACGGAGTCGGTGAGGCGGCGCTTCGCGGAGTCCTTCACCGTGAGGCGGTCGACGACCACCTCGATGGTGTGCTTCTCCTGCTTCTTCAGCGTGGGCGGGTTGGACAGCTGGATCGTCTCGCCGTCCACGCGCGCGCGGAGTAGCCCTTGGTCTGGAGGTCGGCGAAGAGGTCGACGAACTCGCCCTTGCGCTCGCGCACCAGCGGCGACAGCACCTGGAAGCGACTGCCCTCCGGCAGCTCCAGGACCTTGTCGACGATGGCCTGCGGCGACTGGCGCGAGATGGGTCGGCCGCACTCGGGGCAGTGCGGCTTGCCGATGCGCGCGAAGAGCAGACGCAGGTAGTCGTAGACCTCGGTGATGGTGCCGACCGTGGAGCGCGGGTTGCGCGAGGTCGACTTCTGGTCGATGGAGACCGCCGGGGACAGGCCCTCGATGAAGTCGACGTCCGGCTTGTCCATCTGGCCGAGGAACTGCCGGGCGTAGGAGGAGAGCGACTCCACGTAGCGTCGCTGTCCCTCGGCGAAGATGGTGTCGAAGGCCAGCGAGGACTTGCCCGACCCCGACAGGCCCGTGAAGACGATGAGCGAGTCGCGCGGGAGGTCGAGCGAGACGTTCTTCAGGTTGTGCTCGCGCGCTCCACGAACGATGAGACGGTCGGCCACGCCGGTCCGCACCTTTCTTGAGAGAAGTGACAGGGGCGGGGCCCCGTCCTTCTCAGACTAGGGGAGCCACTGACAACGCCGGTCGGATTCACGGGTTGCCAACAAACCCCGGCTATCCAGCATGCCCGACGCCACGCCCGACCCTATAGCACGCACATTCGATTTACGGCACCGCTTCACCACCTTCACCCGAAGGAGTGGCGAGGCTAGGGTCAGCACCATGATTGATCACGCGCATGACCTGGAGTCTGTACGTGACGCGACCGAGCGGCTGCTCCTCGCAGTCGGCAAACTGGACAACGCGTCTGTGACGGAGCCGTCACGCCTGCCCGGCTGGACCCGCGGCCATGTCCTGGCCCACCTCGCCCGGAACGCCGACGCTCTCGTCAACGTCCTCGAAGGCCGTCCCATGTACCCCTCCGGCGAGGTCCGGGACGCCGACATCGAGCGGGACGCCCCGCGCGCGATCGACGTCCACCTCGCCGACCTGCGCGAGAGCGCCGCCCGCTTCCAGGAGACCGGGGCCGCCCAGCGGACTGGTCGCGGACGGTGGAGCTGCGCAACGGGGTCACCGACTCCGCGTCCCGGGTGCCGTTCCGGCGGTGGGTGGAGGTGGAGCTGCACCACGTGGACCTGGGGATCGGGTACGAGCTGGAGGACCTGCCGGCGGAGTTCACGGAGCGGGAGATCGTCTTCCTCACCGACCGGTTCACCGGGCACCCCGACGTGCCGCCGACCCGCGTCACGGACGGCACGCGCGCGTGGAGCACCGGACGGAAGCCGGGCGCTCAGGGGCCCGAGGTGACCGTCACGGGTGCCCCGGCCGACCTGCTGGGCTGGCTCGCCGGCCGCCGCGACGGATCCACGCTGACCCCGGCCGGCGGCCCGCTTCCGGCGCTGCCCCCGCTATAGGCTGGCGGACATGACGTACAGCGGCGAGGTGACGGTCGGCGGACCTGCCGACGTGCACGAACTCAAGGACCTGATGATCACCAAGATCGCGGTGGGTCCGATGAACAACAACGCCTATCTGCTGCGCTGCCGGGCGACGGACGAGCAGTTGCTGATCGACGCCGCCAACGAGGCGGAGACCCTGCTCGGCATGATCGGTGACGACGGCATCGCGTCCGTCGTCACGACCCACCGGCACGGCGACCACTGGCAGGCGCTCGCCGAGGTCGTGTCGGCCACCGGCGCCCGCACGTACGCGGGCCGGGAGGACGCCGAGGGCATCCCCGTACGGACCGATGTGCTGGTCGACGACGGCGACACCATCCGGGTGGGGCGCGTGGAACTCACCGCGCGCCATCTGGTCGGGCACACGCCCGGTTCGATCGCCCTCGTCTACGACGATCCGCACGGGCATCCCCATGTGTTCACCGGGGACTGCCTGTTCCCCGGCGGTGTGGGCAACACCCACAAGGACCCCAAGGCGTTCGCCAGTCTCATCCACGATGTGGAGACCAAGATCTTCGACGTCCTCCCGGACGAGACGTGGGTCTACCCGGGGCACGGCAACGACACCTCGCTGGGCGCGGAGCGACCGCAACTGCCGGAGTGGCACGCGCGCGGGTGGTGAAGGACTGCGCGGGGCGCGGGCGCATTGAGTGGTGAGCCGCGTACGCGCCCCGTGTGAATCGTTCACACACGCCGGTGTCGTACATGCGCTCCCCTCTGCCCTGGTTGCGCAGTCAACTGGTAGCAGCCCCGCGCGGGATGACGGCTCCTGTGCGGATGGGCCGCCGGTCTGTCGATCCCCGCCTCGACCGGCGGCCCCGGCGTCTGCCGGGGGCGGCTGTGCGAGGTGCCCCGCCTGGGCCTAGGCCTGTGCCTGGCCCGCCCCGCGAGCGCCGCGACGCGCTCCACGCCGAACACGTACCCCTGCACCCCACACCCCGCGATGACCCCGTCGGCGCGCAACGAGACGTAGGAATGGTGCCGGAACGACTCGCGCTGGTGGATGTTGGAGATGTGGACCTCCAACACCGGCATGCCGTCACACGTGTTGAGGGCATCCAGGATGGCGACGGAGGTGTGCGAGTAGGCGCCCGGGTTGATCACGATCCCGCAGTGGTTCAGCCGCGCCTCGTGGATCCAGTCCACCAGCTCGCCCTCGTGGTTGGACTGGCGGAAGTCGACCGTGCCGCCGTGCGTCGCCGCCGCCTTGGCGCACAGGGCCTCGACATCGGCGAGGGTGTCGGAGCCGTAGATCTCCGGCTGGCGCTGACCGAGCAGGTTCAGGTTGGGGCCGTTGAGGATCATGATCGGGGCGTTGGCCAAGGTGCGGGGCACAGTTCCTCCGGTCCGTTCAGGAAGTCGGGCGGCCCGTGGCGGACCGCTGCTCACAGCCGGTTTATCACGGTGCGCCGACTGCCCGCCGGGCCGTAGCCTCCCGGCATGACGAGCCTCTTCTACCCTCCCAAGCCGTCCCCGGGGACCGCGTCGCCGTGGTCTCGGCCTCCGGAGGCCTGCCGGAACTGTTACCGCTCCCCTATGAGCTGGGCCTGGAGCGGCTGCGCAAGGAGTACGAGCTGGAGCCGATCGAGTATCCGGCGACCCGCAGGATGGGGTCGACGCCCCGGGAGCGGGCCGCCGACATCCACGCCGCCTTCGCCGACCCGGACGTCAAGGCGGTCATCGCGTCGATCGGCGGGGACGACCAGATCACCGTGCTGCCTCACTTGGACCGCGAGTTGATCCGGGCGAACCCGAAGCCGTTCTTCGGCATGAGCGACAACACCAACCTGCTCGCGTTCCTGCGCAACAGCGGCATCGTCGCCTTCCACGGCGGCAGCGTCATGGGTGAGCTGGGCCGCCCCGGGGCCATGCACCCGCAGACCGCCGACTCCCTGCGCGCGGCCCTGTTCACCTCCGGCCCGTACGAGTTGCGGCCCGCCGAGCGGTGGCGTGACATCGACCGGGACTGGGCCGACCCGGCGACCTTCGACGCGGAGCCGGAGACCCGGCCCGGGACCGGCTGGGCCTGGGTGAACCCCGACCGGGTGATCGAGGGCCGTACCTGGGGCGGCTGCCTGGAGATCGTCGGCTGGCTGCTGATGGCCGACCGGGAGATCGCGCGCGACCTGTCCGAGTACGAGGGGGGTGTGCTGCTCCTGGAGACCTCGGAGGACATGCCGAGCGCCACGGAGGTCTACTACACCCTGCGGAACATGGGCGAGCGCGGGCTGCTCCAGCGCTTCTCGGCGCTGCTCATGGGGCGCCCGAAGACGTGGTTCTTCAACCGCCCCAACAGCCCGAGGAGGCCGCTCGTTACGCCTCCGACCAGCGTGAGGCCGTCCTGCGCGCCATGCGGACCTATGCTCCCGACACCATGATCGTCTTCGACGTGGACTTCGGGCACACCGATCCACAGCTGGTGATCCCGTACGGGGGCACCGTGCGCGTGGACGGACCGGCCCGGCGCATCACGGTCACGTACTGAGGACCCCCAAGCCCTCCGTGCGCCCCCGTAACCGCTGGTCACCGTGGGTAGTTGACGCGGCATGCACGACGTACGCACCGTAAGGGCACCCTCCATGCCGCGCCTCGCGGCCGCCTCGCTCGCCGGCACGGCCATCGAGTTCTACGACTTCTTCGTCTACGGCACCGCGGCGGCCCTGATCCTTGGGCCGCTGTTCTTCCCGACCTTCTCGCCGGTGGCGGGGACGCTGGCCGCCTTCGCCACCTTCGGCGTGGGCTTCGTCGCGCGACCGCTGGGGTCGGTGCTGTTCGGGCACATCGGGGACCGGCACGGGCGGCGGCCGGTCCTCGTGGCCTCCCTGCTGCTCACCGGTGCCGCCACGGTCGCGGTCGGCTGCGTGCCGACGTACGACGCGATCGGCGTGGCCGCTCCCCTGCTGCTCCTCGTCCTGCGCTTCCTGCAGGGGCTGGGGCTCGGCGGGGAGTGGGGCGGGGCGGTGCTCCTGACGGTGGAGCACGCACCCGCCGAACGGCGCGCCCTGTGGTCGAGCTTCCCGCAGGTCGGGCCCGCGCTGGGGTTCCTGCTCGCCAACGGTGTGGTGCTGGGGCTGTCCGCGACGCTCACCGAGGCGCAGTTCGCCGCATGGGGGTGGCGGGTGCCGTTCTGGGCTGCGGGTGTGCTGGCCGTCGTGGGCCTGTGGCTGCGTTCATCGCTCGCCGAAAGCCCCAGCTTCCTCGAGATCGACGATCACGCGCGCGTGCCGATCGCCGAGGTCGTGCGGGACCACTGGCGCCTCCTCCTGCTGACCGGCGGGGCGCTCGCGGTCGGCTACGCGATCTTCTACGCCGTGACGACCTGGTCGCTCGCCTACGGCACGGAACAGCTCGGGGTGAGCCGCAGCGTCATGCTGACCTGCATCATGAGTGCGGTGGTGGTGAAGGGCGCGCTCACGCCGCTGGCCGCTCTCCTCGGTGACCGTTACGGCCGGCGCCCCCTGTGTCTGGCCGGGTGCGCGGCCGCCGCCCTGTGGATGTTCCCGATGGTCGCGCTCCTCGCCACCGGCCAGCCGCTGCCGATGTTCGTCGGCTTCCTCGGGGCGATGCTGTCGTTCATCACGATGTTCGCCGTGATCGCCGCCTATCTGCCGGAACTGTACGAGCCGCGGGTGCGCTGCACGGGCGCCGCCGTCGGCTACAACCTCGGCGGGGTGGTCGGCGGCGCGCTCACCCCGATCGTGGCGACGGCGCTGGCCGAGCAGAGCGGTCGGGTGCCCTGGGGCGTCGCCACGTACCTGACGGCGATCGCCCTGTTCAGCCTGGGGTGCTTCGCGCTGCTTCCGGAGACCCGTCCGGTGCGGGTGGCGGCGGCTGCGGAGTCTGCTTCGGCCTGACCTCGGTGGCGGTGGGCGCAAGCGCTTGCGCGAGCGTTTGCGCCCGCCTACGGGTTGATCGCCAGCTCCAGATACGCCGCGAACAGCACCAGATGGACCCCGCCCTGAAGCGGCGTCGCCCGGCCCGGGACCACGGTCAGCGAGGCCACCACCACGGTCAGGGCGAGCAGCACCATGTGGGTGGCGCCGAGGCCCAGCACCAGCGGGCCGGACAGCCACAGGGAGGCGAGGGCGACCGCGGGGATGGTGAGACCGATGCTGGCCATGGCCGAGCCCAGTGCGAGGTTGAGGCTGGTCTGTACGCGGTCGCGACGGGCGGAGCGCAGCGCGGCGATGGTTTCCGGAAGCAGCACCAGCAGCGCGATGATCACACCGACGACGGCGTGGTGCAGGCCGGCGGCCTCCACCCCGGACTCGATGGTGGGCGACACCCCTTTGGCCAGGCCGACCACGCCGATCAGAGCCAGGCCCAGCAGTCCGAGACTGATCAGGGCGGTTCGGGCGGTCGGCGCCTCGGCGTGCTCCTCGGCGGTGATCACCTCGCCGTGCCGGGTGATCGGCAGGAAGTAGTCCCGGTGCCGCACGGTCTGCGTCGTGACGAACAGGCCGTACAGAACCAGTGAGGAGAGCGCGGCGAAGGTCAGTTGGAAGGTGGAGAACTCCGGTCCGGGCTTGCTCGTGGTGAACGTCGGCAGGACCAGGCTGAGCGTGGACAGGGTCGCGACGGTCGCGAGGGCGGCGCCGGTGCCCTCGGGGTTGAAGACAGCGGTGCCGTGCCGCAGGGAGGCGACCAGGAGGCACAGCCCCACGATGCCGTTGCAGGTGATCATCACGGCTGCGAAGACCGTGTCGCGGGCCAGTGTCGCGCTCTTGTCCCCGCCGTCCACCATCAGGGTGACGATGAGGGCGACCTCGATGATCGTGACGGCGATGGCGAGCACGAGGGAGCCGAAGGGTTCGCCCACCCGGTGCGCCACCACCTCGGCGTGGTGCACGGCGGCGAGGACGGCTCCGGCGAGGACCAGGGTCACCAGCGCGACGATCGCGCCGGGCAGGTCGCGCCCCCAGGTCAGCACCAGCAGCACGACCGCGAGCAACGGCACCAGGGTCGTCCACCGTGCCGTGAGCGGCCTGCGCCGAGCGGTCATGCAGTGATCGTCGCAGACCGGCGGGGGCCCCGCAATGAGCTCGCGCGAGGCCCCCATGGACGCCGCGGGGCTACTTGAGTTCGCGCGCGTCCACGAGGTCGCAGTTGGTGTACACCCGCTCGCCGACGCAGAGCGCGCCCAGTCGCTCCGCCATCCTGCTGGTCTCGGGGTCGCCGCTGTTGCGCATGGCCTCCTCGTACGAGTCGAACTCGATCAGCGCCAGATAGCGGCGGGGGTTGTCGCGGTCCTTCAGGAGCGTGCGATGGGTGGGGCCGCCCGTCCGGCCGGCGAAGCGCCGCGCCGCGTCCTCGAAGACCTGCTCCATCTCGTCCAAGCGCTCGGTCTCGAAGTCGATGATCTGTACGAACTTCATGGCACCTCCAGCCGACCACCGCGTCCCCGGACCGGGGAACGCGCTCAGGAACAAGCAAGCACCGGGACCGGTGGTCGGCAATTCGCCGAGCACCGGCCCCGGTGATGGTCGTTCCTACGTCCGACGCGGTCAGACGTCGATGCTGTCCTTCGGAGCGCTTCCGCTCTGCCCCTGCGCCGCCTCGGCCGCCGCCTGCTTCTTGGAAGCCCGCAGGCTGGTGATCGTGGTGACGATCAGGACGGCACAGATCACGCCGAGCGAGACCGGAATGCTGATCTCGGGGACGTGCACCCCGGACTCGTGCAGGGCGTGCAGCACCAGCTTCACGCCGATGAAGCCCAGGATGATCGACAGGCCGTAGCTGAGGTGGACCAGCTTCTTCAGCAGGCCGCCGATGAGGAAGTACAGCTGGCGCAGACCCATCAGGGCGAACGCGTTGGCCGTGAAGACGATGTACGGGTCCTGCGTCAGACCGAAGATCGCGGGGATGGAGTCGAGGGCGAACAGCACGTCCGTCGTGCCGATCGCGAGCATCACGACCAGCATCGGGGTCATGACCCGCTTGCCGTTCTGCTCGATCCACAGCTTGGTGCCGTGGTAACGGTCGGCCACACCGAAGCGGCGCTCGGCGGCCTTGAGCAGCTTGTTCTCCTCCCAGTCCTCGTCCTCCTCGTCCGCGCGGGCCTCCTGGATGAGCTTCCAGGCGGTCCAGATCAGGAAGGCGCCGAAGATGTAGAACACCCAGGAGAAGCTGGCGAGGATCGCCGCACCGGCGGCGATGAAGATCGCCCGCAGGACCAGGGCGATGAGGACACCGATCAGCAGGACGCGCTGCTGGTACTGCGAGGGCACCGCGAACTTCGCCATGATCAGGACGAAGACGAACAGGTTGTCGACGCTCAGTGACTTCTCGGTGATGAAGCCCGCGAAGAACTCACCGGCCGGCTGACCGCCGGCGAACACGAGCAGACCGAGCCCGAAGAGCACGGCGAGGACGATCCAGACGACCGTCCAGATTCCGGCTTCCTTGATCGATACGTCGTGGGGCTTGCGGCCGATGAAGAAGTCGACCGCGATCAGGGCGGCGAGGCCCACGATCGTCAGGACCCATAGGGTCACGGAAACATCCACTGCGCCTCCGGCAGTCGTTAACGGCAAATGTCAGCGTCGTCGCTGCCGGAGGTCTCTTCCACCCAAAGATGGGCCGACGCCCCGGGATCTGGCCTGATCCGTATTGACGGGTACGTCGCAGCAGACAGGGAGTACTCCCCTCCGTGCCGATAACAGTATCGCAATCACCAAGAACAGGTAAAGCACTTGGCAAAAGAAAGGCCAAATGCCCAGGTCAGAAGGCTTTACATCTCCTTGGTGCGGGCTGCCGCGACCTGGGTGAGCACCTGCTGGAGGACCTGGCTGCCCGGCGGCACGAGCGAGGGTTCGTACGTCCAGGCATGACCCACCCACGGATCGGCAAGGTGATCGTCGGCCACCGGGGTCAGTCGCAGAAGCGAACGCCACAACGGGTCGAGCAACGGCCCGTAGCCAGAGGACTCCTCGCGGTCGGCCACCATCATCAGATGGACGCCGAAGGCGGGGCCCTCGTCGGCGAGGTAGCGCAGCTGGTTCACGGCCCGGTCGTCGAAGCCGTGCGGGAAGTCGTTGACGATCAGCAGCTGCTGGGACGTGTCGAAGCCGGGCGGGAGGGAGTCGGCGGCGCCTCCCCGTACCGCCATCTGCACCAGGTCGACCCGCTGGGTGAGCCTGGCCAGCACGTCCGCCACCCCTGCGGCGCCGAGCGCGGGCGGGGCCGCGAGCACACCGGTCTGCACGAGGGGCGCCAGCGCTTGCGCTCCCGAACCGGCCGGGTCGATGACGTGGACGGTGAACTCGCCCGCCGGGTACACGGCGAGCAGCCGGGCCGCGTGCGCGACCGCCGTCTCCATGGCGAGACGTCCCAGGGCGTGCGCGTCGGTGAACGAGCCGTCGGACGAGCCGGTCCGGCCGCTGTCGATCCACAGACCGCGCTCCAGCGGCAGCCGGACCAGCATCGGGATGCGGATGCGGTCGGCCTCGGGGAGATGGAGGTCGCCCAGGCGCAGGGCCATGGGAATCTCCATCGGCACGCGGTAGGCGTGCCACACGGGGTTGTCCCAGCGGGCGTACGCCGGGGGCAGGGCCGGTTCGACGACCTCGGCCTCGGCCGTGAGCTGGGCGAGGTCCCGGTCGAGGGCCTCCCTGGCCTGCGCGGCGAGCTGCGCGTGCCGGGCACGGGCCGCCTCACGGGCGGCGTCGCCCTGCCCGCCGATCCGGCTGCGCGGGTCGGACAGGAGCTGCTCCAGCTCCTTGTCCATGCGTGACTCGGCGAAGTCCACGGCGCTGCGGTAGGCGGCGGTGGTGCGGGCCAGGTCCTCGAACATGCCCCACACCTGGTTGTAGAGCCGCTCGTCCATGGACCAGCCGGTGGCGTCGCCCGCGACGGGCCGGGCGGGCTGCCCGGGGGCGGCCGGGGGTGCGGTGGGCGGCGGTGGGGGCGGGGCGGCGTTCCGGCGGCGCGGATGGCTGTAGTCGATCGGGCCGCCGGTGGGCGCGGAGGGCTGGGTGACGGCGGAGGGGTCCGGCGTGGTGCCGGGATACGACGGAGGCTGCTGCTGTGGCTGCGCCGGTCCGCCGGGCGTCTGACCGCCGTACGGGGTCATGGGAACGCCCTGCGGGGCGGTGCCGCCCTGGTCCGGGCCGAGGGCCGGGGCGGCCGCCTGCCGGGAGCGGTCGCTGTCCGCCGTACGGGGCGGGGGCGCCTGCACCGAGCGGGCCAGCCCCCGGGCCACCGCGTCGTTGATGCCGGCGGCGAGCCGGCGGGCCTCGGCCAGCCCCTGGTCGGTGAGGAGTTCGGCGAGGCCGCCCGCGTAACCCTGGCCGACCGCGCGTACCTTCCAGGCGCCCTGCCGTCGGTAGAGCTCCAGGGCGACGACCGCGGACTCGGCGTCCAGGCCGGTGATGGTGTAGCTGGCGATCTCGCCGCCGTCGAGGCCGGTGACGGCGACGAAGGGCGCGGCCACGGCACCGAAACGCACCGGGCCCGCCCCACCGACGGGCAGGGCGAGCAACACGCCGACACGGTGGACGGCCTCCGGCATGGCGTCCAGGTCCACCGCGAGGCGATGGTCGGCGGCGGCCTGCCGGGAGACCTCGAGCCCCGGCTGGGTGGGGGCGCCCGGGTGGGCCACCCACTCCACGCCGTGGATCCTGCCGTTCTCGTCGCTGAGCGCGGCCGCGGCCACGATCGGCGTGCCGGCCGAGACCCGGATCTCGAGGCGGGCCTGGGAGAGCGGGTGATTCTGCCCCCGCACCAGCTCGGCCGTCATCGCCTTGGTCCCCCTGTGTCGTTGTGTGGTGTCGTGTGCCGCTCGCCGGCCCGCCCCGGCCGGTCGGGCCGGGGTCTCAGAGGACGGGCAGGATCGCCGGCATCAGGTCCTGGAAGGTGCGGCCGTTGGCCGGGTTGCCGAGGGCCGTCATCGTCCAGCCCGGGCCCGAGCGGTGCACCTTGGCCATGATCTGGGCCGTGTACTGGCCGCCACCGGCCAGCGTGTAGCGGGCGAGCTCCTGGCCGTTGGTCTCGTCGACCAGGCGGCAGAACGCGTTCTGCACCTCCTGGAACGTCTGGCCCGTGAAGGAGTTCACGGTGAAGACGATCTGGTCGATGTGGACCGGGACACGCGAGAGGTCGACGAGGATCGCCTCGTCGTCGCCGCCCTGGCCGACACCGCCGACGAGGTTGTCACCGGTGTGGCGCACCGAGCCGTCGTCGCTCACCAGGTGGCGGAAGAAGACGACGTCGACCGGCTGCTTGTCCGCGAACAGCACGGCGGAGGCGTCGAGATCGATCTCTCGCGTGCGCGAGCCGAACAGGCCGCGCCGGGGAGCCGCCTGCCAGCCGAGACCCATGCGCACCGCGGTCAGGCTGCCGCCGTCGCTCTTCTGCAGACTGATGGCCTGACCCTTGGTCATGTTGACGGTCACGCGCTGATTCCCCTCTCGAACGTCCCCTGTTGCCGCGAAGTCGCGGTTGATCAGAACCCTACGCAGGCGGACCGACGGTGCCGTACCCCGGTCCGCACTTTGTGTCGGTCTTGCAACACTGCGCGTACGCGGTGCGCTGTCAGGCCAGGCCGGCCTCCTTCATCTGGCGCAGTTCCTTCTTCATCTCGGCGACCTCGTCGCGCAGCCGGGCCGCGACCTCGAACTGGAGCTCCGCGGCGGCGGCCCGCATGCGCGTGGTGAGCTCCTCGATCTGCTCGGCGAGGTCGGCCGCGGGGCGGTCGGTCGGCACCGTCTCCTTGGACCTGCCCTTGCCCTTGGCGGGCTTGGTCGCCTCGGCCGCCTTGCCCCGAGGGAGGGCACGGGCGCCTTGGTGCCCCCACCGTCCTTCCTGCCCCTGCGGTAGCCCGAGCCGAGCAGCTGTTCGGTGTCGACGTCCTCGCGGGCGATCTGGGCGACGATGTCGTTGATCTTCTTGCGGAGGGGCTGGGGGTCGATGCCCTGCTCCGTGTTGTACGCGATCTGCTTCTCCCGGCGCCGGTTGGTCTCCTCGATGGCCTTCTCCATCGCCGGGGTGATCTTGTCGGCGTACATGTGGACCTGGCCGGAGACGTTGCGCGCGGCGCGGCCGATGGTCTGGATCAGGGAGGTACCGGAGCGCAGGAAGCCCTCCTTGTCGGCGTCCAGGATCGCCACCAGGGACACCTCGGGCAGGTCGAGGCCCTCGCGCAGGAGGTTGATGCCGACCAGCACGTCGTACTCGCCCGCGCGCAGCTCACGCAGCAGCTCGACACGGCGCAGGGTGTCGACGTCGCTGTGCAGATAGCGGACCTGGATACCCAGCTCCAGGAAGTAGTCCGTGAGGTCCTCGGCCATCTTCTTGGTGAGCGTGGTGACCAGGACGCGCTCGTCCTTCTCGGTGCGCTGCCGGATCTCGTGCACCAGGTCGTCGATCTGGCCCTCGGTGGGCTTGACGACGACTTCCGGGTCGACGAGGCCGGTGGGGCGGATGATCTGCTCGACGACGCCGTCGGAACGGGAGAGCTCGTAGTTGCCCGGCGTCGCCGACAGGTAGACCGTCTGGCCGATGCGCTCCTGGAACTCCTCCCACTTCAGCGGGCGGTTGTCCAGGGCGGAGGGCAGCCGGAAGCCGTGGTCGACGAGGGTGCGCTTGCGGGAGGCGTCGCCCTCGTACATGGCGCCGATCTGCGGGACGGTGACGTGTGACTCGTCGATGACGAGCAGGAAGTCGTCCGGGAAGTAGTCCAGCAGGGTGTTGGGCGGGGAGCCGGGCAGGCGGCCGTCGAAGTGCATCGAGTAGTTCTCCACGCCGGAGCAGCTGCCGATCTGGCGGAGCATCTCGATGTCGTACGTGGTGCGCATCCTCAGGCGCTGGGCTTCTAGGAGCTTGCCCTGCTTCTCCAGCTCCGAGAGGCGCTCGCCGAGCTCCTTCTCGATGTCGTTGATGGCCCGCTCCAGGCGCTCGGGGCCCGCGACGTAGTGGGAGGCCGGGAAGACGTAGAGCTGCTCGTCGTCGCTGATGATCTCGCCGGTGACCGGGTGCAGGGTGGACAGCGCCTCGATCTCGTCGCCGAACATCTCGATGCGGACGGCCAGCTCCTCGTAGACCGGGAAGATCTCGATGGTGTCGCCGCGGACGCGGAAAGTGCCGCGGGTGAACGCCATGTCGTTGCGCGTGTACTGGATGTCCACGAAGCGGCGCAGCAGTTCGTCGCGGTCGATCTCCTCGCCGACCTTGAGGGGGACCATGCGGTCCACGTACTCCTGCGGTGTGCCGAGGCCGTAGATGCAGGAGACCGAGGCGACCACGACGACGTCGCGGCGGGTGAGCAGTGAGTTGGTCGCGGAGTGGCGCAGGCGCTCGACCTCCTCGTTGATCGAGGAGTCCTTCTCGATGTAGGTGTCCGACTGCGGGACGTAGGCCTCGGGCTGGTAGTAGTCGTAGTACGAGACGAAGTACTCGACGGCGTTGTTCGGGAGCAGCTCGCGGAACTCGTTCGCCAGCTGGGCGGCCAGCGTCTTGTTCGGCGCCATCACGAGCGTGGGGCGCTGGAGCTTCTCGATCATCCACGCGGTGGTGGCGGACTTGCCGGTGCCGGTCGCGCCCAGGAGGACGACGTCCTTCTCGCCTGCTTCGATGCGCCGGGCCAGGTCGGCGATGGCCGTCGGCTGGTCGCCGTTCGGCTGGTAGGGGCTGACGACCTCGAAGGGCGCCACCGTGCGTTCGATGTGGGAAACGGGCCGCATGGAATCCACCGTACGACCCCGCACTGACAACGGGCTCCGATCAGCGGTTCTGCGGGGTGCGGGAGCCGCGGTGCCCCACGGGGCGGCGGGAGCGGAACCGCGTGCGGTGCGCGTTGTGCTGGACGGCCGTGTGGGCGTGGGCGGGGATGCCGGGCTTCTGCTCGACGGGGGCGACGGCGGGCTTGCCCATGACCATCAGCGGGTCGAACATCACCACGACACCCGCGAGGAGCAGGAAGGCGAGCGGACCGATCAGCATGGGCGCGAGCAGGGAAGCGGGCGAGTCGCCCGCGGTGGGTTCGCCCGTGCCGTGCAGGTGGACGCTCAGGGCGGCCATCCCGGTGTAGTGCATGCCCGTGACGGCGAGTCCCATGACGAGGCTGGCGCCCACGCTCCACAGGAAGCCCCTGATCTGGCCGGCCGCCCACAGTGCGGCGGTGGCGGCGCCCATGGCGATCGCGACGGAGACGCCGACGGTGAGCGTGTTGTACTCCAGCTTCCCGTCCAGGCGCATGCCGGCCATGCCGAGGTAGTGCATCGACGCGATGCCCAGGCCGGTGATGGTGCCTCCGGTGAACAGGGCCGTTCCGCGGGCTCCCTTGTAGCCGACGATGAAGATGCCGACGCCCACCATCACGATCGCGACGGCCAGGCTCGCGAAGGTCATCGACTTGTCGTAGTGGATCGGGGCCCCGCGCACCGTGAACCCCATCATCGCGATGAAGTGCATGGTCCATATGCCCGAGCCGATGGCGGCGGAGCCGAGGGCGAGCCAGCCGGGCCGCCAGGACTGGGCCACGAGCATGGATCTGGTGGTGCAGCGCAGGCCCAGGGCACCGCCCAGGCAGGCCATGAGGTAGGCCACCAGGGGTGTGACCAGGCCGTAGCTGAATCCGTCGACCGTGCCCTGCATGCGCGGCTGCCCTTCCCGCCCTTTGCGTCCCTGAATACCTGATCTGCGCCCCCTCGGAGGACCGCACGAGCGGTCAGGGTTGACGCAGAGAGTATGACCCCCACCGGAATGGTCGAACGACTTTCCGGCAAAGAAACACGGCCTTGCCCCAGTTGTGCGGTACCAGTGAGCGGAGTTGGGTCACCTCCATTCAACCTGTGGCCATCCTGCGCCCCTCTCGCGTTGACCCTCTGCTGTCACAGTTGAGCTGTCTGTGACGTGATCGCTCGACGTGAGGAGTCCGCATGCACGCGCGCGCTGTTGCCGCCTCCACCTCCGCACTCCTGGGGACCGCCGCCCTCCTCTTCCCCGTCTCCCCCGCGGCCGCCGCCCCCGGCACCGGCACCGCGCCGCTGGTCATCGCGCACCGCGGTGCCTCCGCGTACGCTCCCGAGAACACGCTGGCCGCCGTGGACAAGGCCGCCGAGCTGGGCATCGGCTGGGTGGAGAACGACGTCCAGCGGACCAGGGACGGTGCGCTCGTCGTCCTCCACGACGACAACCTGCGGCGCACCACCGACGCCGAGGAGGTCTTCCCCGGCCGGGCCCCCTGGAAGGTGAAGGACTTCACCGCGGCGGAGATCGCCCGCCTCGACGCGGGGAGCTGGTTCGGCCCCGCGTACGCGGGCGCGCGCGTGCCGACGCTGGAGCAGTTCGTGCACCGTGTCGAGCGGCATCACCAGAAGCTGCTCCTGGAGATCAAGAACCCGGAGCTGTATCCCGGGATCGAGCAGCAGACGCTCAAGGTCCTCAGTAACGAGGGCTGGCTCGACCGGGCGCATCTGGAGGGCCGGCTGATCATGCAGAGCTTCAGTGCGGGCAGTGTGCGGACGGTGCACGAGCTGAAGCCCGGTGTGAAGACCGGTTTCCTGGGGACGCCGCGGGTGGCGGACCTGTCCGTCTACGCCGGCTTCACCGACCAGATCAACCCCTCGTACAGCACCCTCTCCCGGGCGTACGTCTCCTCCGTCCAGGCGCTGGACGGGCCGCACGGCAGGCCGCTGGAGGTCTTCACCTGGACGGTGGACGAGGCGGCGACGGCCCAGCGGGTCGCCGGGTACGGCGTCGACGGGATCATCACGAACAGGCCGGATGCGGTGCGGGAGGCCGTGGGCGGCTGACCCCCTCCGACGGGGCCGGGGACGCGGGGCGTTGTCAGTGGTGGGTCGTACCGTGGGCGCATGGACAGTCAGGGGCAGGTCGAGCCGCGGGTCGTGTGGGCGGTCGTCGAGAGCGGGATCGGGCCGTTGCTGTTGGCCGCCAGCAGGGACGGCCTGGTCAACGTCGTTTTCCATGCCACGGACGCGGTGCGGGACCGGGCGGTCGAGCGACTGGCGTCGCGGTTGGGCACCGAGCCCGTCGAGGCGCCCGGCTCCCCGCTGCTGGCCGAGGCGATACGTCAGGTCGAGGCCTACTTGGCGGGTGAGCGCCGCGGCTTCGACCTGGCGCTGGACTGGTCGCTGATCTCCGGCTTCAACCGTGAGGTCCTGCGCGAACTGGCCTCGGGCGTGCCGTACGGCACGGTCGTCGGGTACGGCGACCTGGCCGGGCGGGTCGGCCAGCCGGGCGCCGCCCAGGCCGTGGGCACGGCGATGGGCGCCAACCCGCTGCCGGTCGTCGTGCCCTGTCACCGGGTCGTCGAGAGCGGCGGCGGCATCGGCGGCTTCGGGGGCGGCCTGGAGACCAAGCGGAAGCTGCTCGCCCTGGAAGGGGTGCTGCCCGAGCCTCTCTTCTGAGGCCCCGGCCCTGGTCAGTCGTAGTGCCGCGCCTCGAAGACGTTGCCGTCCGGGTCGCGGAAGTAGAAGCTGCGTGTGGCCTTGCCCCGGGCTCCGAAGGAGTCGTACGAGAGGTCCGACACGGGCACGGAGCGTTCCTCGAGGCGGCCGAGGAGGGCGTCGAAGTCACCCCGGGGCAGCGACAGGCAGACGTGGTTGACGGGGTGACCCGCGCTGTCGGCGGCACCGGGCAGCATCGTCATGCGTTCCGCGAAGTTCAGCGGCATGAGGTCGAGGATGGTGTCGTCGTTGACGCGCACGGAGGGAAACGGCGCCTTGCCCGCGGCGAACTCGGTGAGCCTGAGCGTCTGCATGCCGACGGCCTTCTCGTAGAAGTCGGCGGCGGCGACCGGGTCGCGCACCCAGAGGACGACGTGGTCGAGACGTGGCGTGGTGTCCGTCATGCACCCCAGGCTCGTGACGTCCTCGCCCGCCCGCAAGGGTTTGGCGCGGCGCGCCGCCCGCCAGAGATGAGGGAGAACCGACTGACAGGAGGCGGGCGCGTGGTGCTGGTGGTGTCGGAAGAAGTGCGGGAGGCGATCGACGCGCGTCGACCCGTGGTGGCTCTGGAGTCCACGATCATCGCCCACGGGCTGCCGCGTCCACGCAACCTCCAGGTGGCACTGGAGCTGGAGACGGCCGTGCGGCAGGAGGGCGCGGTGCCCGCGACCGTCGCCGTGCTGGACGGGCGGCCCCGTGTCGGACTGGACAAGGAGCAGCTGGAGCGGGTCGCGAACGAGGACGGTATCCGCAAACTGGGCCACCGGGACCTGCCGCTCGCGGTGGCCTCCGGGGCGAGTGGCGCGACCACGGTGTCGGCGACCGCGCTGCTGGCGGCGCTGGCGGGCGTACGGGTGTTCGCCACGGGCGGTCTCGGCGGGGTGCACCGGGAGTGGTCGGTGACGCAGGACGAGTCGGCCGATCTCGGATTGCTGGCACGGACTCGGATCACCGTGGTGTGTGCCGGGGTGAAGTCGATCCTGGACGTGCCGGCGACGCTACAGCGGCTGGAGACACTGGGCGTCGCGGTGGCCGGTTACGACACCGACCGGTTCCCCGGCTTCTACCTGTCCGACTCGGGGCATCCGGTGGACTGGACACTGCGGACGCCGGAGCAGGTGGCGGACGTGATGCGGGCCCAGGACGCGCTCGCCGGACCGGAGTCGGCGCTGATCGTCGCCAACCCCGTCCCCGAGGAGGAGCAGCTCGATCCGGAGCTGCACGCGCGTGTGCTCGCGGACGCGCTGCACGCGTGCGAGGCCGAGGGCATCGCCGGCCAGGCGGTCACGCCCTTCCTGCTCGACTACCTGGTACGGCACACCGACGGTGCCTCACTGAGCGCCAACCTGGCAGCGGTCCGCGGCAACGTACGCCTGGCGGCGCGGATCGCGGCTGCCTGGGCTCGGGGATGAGCGGAGGCGCCCGCACGGCGCGCGGAGCCGGTTCGGCACAGGCCGGGGCGCTGCTGGTCGTCGGGGACGTCATCACCGATGTCGTCGCGCGGCACCGGGGGCCGCTCGCCGCCGGGACGGACACGGCTGCCTCGATCCGGACGGTGCCGGGCGGAGCGGGTGCCAACGTGGCGTGCTGGGCCGCGCACAAGGGTGCGGCGGAGGTGCGGCTGCTGGGTCGCGTGGGGGTGGAGGCCGCCGCCTGGCACGAGCGTGAGCTGCTGGCCCGTGGGGTGCGTCCGCGGCTCGTGGTGGACCCGGAGGTGCCCACCGGCACGGTGATCTGCCTGGTGGACGGGGGCGCTTCGGCGGAGCGGACGTTCCTGACCGACAGCGGCGCGTCGCTGCGGCTCGGGGCCGCCGACTGGTCGGAGGCGTTGCTCGACGGCGTGGCCCGGCTGCACCTGTCGGGCTATCTCCTGTTCTCGGAACCGAGTCGCGCCCTGGTGGCGATGGCGCTGAAGGCCGCACGCGCGCGTGGCGTGCAGGTGAGTCTGGACCCGGCGTCGGCCGGCTTCCTCGGGGAGCTGGGCGCCGAGCGCTTCCTCGAGCTCGTCGGGGACGTGGACGTACTGCTGCCCAGCCGGGACGAGGCCTGCCTGCTGACGGGGCGGGCCGACGTGGCCGAGGCGGCGGCCGAGCTGAGCCTGCGCGTTCCGCTGGTGGTCGCCAAGCAGGGCCACGCGGGAGCGCTGGTGGCCCGCGGGGAAGAGTGACCGCCCGCGTTCCCGCCGTGCCGGCGGCGCCACGGGACACCACGGGCGCCGGCGACGCCTTCACCGGCGCGTTCCTCGCCGCGCTGCTGGCGGGTGCGGACCCTGAGGAGGCCGCGAGGGAGGGGTGCCGGGCGGGGGCGAGGACGGTGGAACAGGTAGGTGGAAGACCACCCCTGCCGGGCTGACGTCGTCGAGCCGGGTGGGCGCCTCGTGCCGGAGTGACGCCTCGTGCCGGGTTGACCGCCTGGTGCCGGTTGACGACCTCCTGCCAGGCAGGCCCCGCCCCAGAGCTCACGTCTCGGTCGAACTGACGTCCCGGGACGAGCCGAACTCACCGGGCGAGCCGACGTCCCCGGCCGAGCCGACGTCCCCGGGTGAGCCGACGTCTCCGGGTGAGCCGACGTCCACGGCCGACCCGACGTCTCCCGGCGAGCCGACGCCCCCGGCCGAGCCGACGTCGGGTGAGCCGACGCCACCGGCCGGACTCACACCCCCGGGCCGGGCTGTACCTCCTCCTCCCCGATCTTCCCCCGCCTCTACCGCCTCTACCGCCTTCCGCCCCCACGCCGAGATCATCGGAGCCGTCGTGAGGTCGAGAGCTCCGGACGTGACGTTCGCGAGGTGGCGCTCGATGTCCTGGTCCGTGGCGAGGCCCGCGGTGACCAGCTGGTCGCGGATCTGGCGGATCGTGACCGACTCGAGGGCGGCGCAGGCCGGCGAGGCGAGGGGGAAGTAGGCGTCGGCCTGGACGCGGGTCAGGCCCGCTTCCCGGAGCAGGCGCGGCAGGGTGCGGCCGCAGGGGAGGTCGGTCCCGCGCTCGGCGAGCAGCCGGCGGAAGCCCTGCCGCAACCGGTTCGCGAGCTGCTGCTCGGGGCCGTACTCGTCGGGGCAGAGCAGGGGCTGGAGGGCGGGGTCGGCGTCCTCGACGAGAAGGCGACCGCCGGGGCGCAGCGCCTTGACCATGGACCGCAACGCCCGTTCCCGGTCGGGCACGTGGACGAGCGCGAGGCGGGCGTGCACCAGGTCGAAGTCGTCCCCCGGCGGCTCCTGCCCGCAGAGGTCGTGCACGAGCAACCGGACGTGCGGCCGGGTGGCCGGAGCGAGCCGTGCGGGGTCTGTGTCGGTCGCGACGACGCGTCCGGTCGGACCGACCTTCTTCGCCAGCCAGGACACCACGGAAGTGCCGCCGGCCCCGACCTCCCAGCACCGCCAGCCGGATCCGACGCCGAGTGCTTCGAGATGCCGGAACGTCGTGGGGTCGAAGAGAGCGGCGAAGGCGCTGAAGTGCTCTGCCGCCTCGGTCGGCCGGTTGTCGAGAAGGTACCCATCAGTTCGCGTCATGCCGCGATCATCCCAGTTGCCCGACTTGTCCATAGCGGTCGACGCTCCGGTACGGAGAACCGCGCGGCACCGGCACGCGTCGATGTCTTCGTCCAGAGCCGAGAACAGCGCCGTCCACAGCCGGGAACCAAGCGGAACGAGCCGTTTCCACAGGCTTACCCGCAGCTCACGTCGGCCTGGCAGACTGGCGCGCCAAGGCGCAGGAACGGCGCGAGGAGATCCACGCAAGGAGATCCAGATGTCCATGGCAGGGAATCTGCGGAAGGTCACGAGCCTCGGTGGGGTCGGCGGCCTCCGCAAGGTGGCTCGGCTGGCCCGGCGGCGCCCGCGCGTCGACCTGAGTCACCCGGCCCGCTCCCCGCTGGGCTCCTCGGTGGTCAACTGCGTGACGTACCGGGACGGCGTCCGCACCGCCTCGCACGGCGATCTGGTGGAAGTCGTGGAGCGGGTACGCAAGAGCCGGGAGGGCTTCGTCTGGCTCGGCCTGCACGAGCCGACCGACCAGGAGTTCGCGGGCATCGCCGAGCTCTTCGACCTGCACCCCCTGGCCGTCGAGGACGCCGTCGAGGCCCACCAGCGCCCCAAGCTGGAGCGGTACGGCGAGACGCTCTTCGCGGTCTTCAAGACCGTCTGCTACGTCGAGCACGAGGAACTCACCGCCACCAGCGAAGTGGTGAACACCGGCGAGATCATGGTGTTCGTCGGCCACGACTTCGTGATCACGGTGCGGCACGGCCGGCACGGCTCGCTGGGTCCGCTGCGCGAGGAGCTGGAGTCCGATCCCCACCAACTGGCCAAGGGCCCGTCCGCGGTGCTGCACGCGATCGCGGACCATGTGGTGGACGACTACCTGACCGTCACGGATTCGGTGCAGGCGGACATCGACCAGGTCGAGACGGACGTGTTCTCGGAGTCCGGCGCGCGGGCGGACCCGGGGCGCATCTACCAGCTCAAGCGTGAACTCCTGGAGCTGAAGCGGGCGGTGGTGCCGCTCAGCCGGCCGCTGGAGGATCTCGCCACGCGGCCCATCCGAGCGGTCGCCCCGGAGATACAGGCGTACTTCCGCGACGTCTCGGACCACCTGCTGCGGGCCAAGGAGCAGATCGCCGCATTCGACGAACTGCTCAACTCCATCCTGCAGGCGCACCTCGCGCAGGTCACGGTCGCGCAGAACGAGGACATGCGGAAGATCACGGCGTGGGCCGCGATCATCGCCGTGCCGACGATGGTCTGCGGGGTGTACGGCATGAACTTCGACCACATGCCGGAGCTGCACTGGCGATACGGCTACGGCATGGTCATCGGCGTCATATCCGTCGCGTGCCTGGTGCTGTACCGAGGCTTCCGGCGCGGCGGCTGGCTCTGACGACGGCCGGGACCCGCGGGGTGATCGGAGTGTGATCGCGGGGTGAGCCCCGGGGTCAGCCGGGAACGGTCCTGGCGTAGACGTCCCCGGCCCAGGAGGCGATCTGGTCGTCGGCCAGGTGACGGGCCAGGTCGGCCTCGCTGATCATGCCGACCAGGCGCTTGTCCTGGATCACGGGCAGCCGGCGGATCTGGTGCTCCCGCATCTCGCGGAGGACCTCGCCGACATCGGCGTTCGCGTCGATCCAGCGCGGGGTGCCCTTGGCCATCTCGCCCGCGGTGACCCTGGCCGGGTCGTGTCCCATGGCGACGCAGCCGACGACGATGTCGCGGTCGGTGAGGATGCCGCAGAGCCGCTCGTTCTCGTCGCTGATGGGCAGGGCGCCGACGTTCAGTTCGCGCATGAGCTGGGCGGCGCGGTCGAGGGTCTCGTGGGCGGGGATCCACTGGGCGCCGCGGTGCATGATGTCTCCGGCGGTGGTCATGAAGTACCTCCCTGTGCCGGACGGCCGGCGCGGCACGGGACGCACCGCGAGTCCCGGCGTCCTTCATTCTCGCCGCGCGGCCCGGCTCCCGCACACGGAAGAGCGCCCCACGCCGCCCCGGCCGCCGCTCAGCCGCCCCACGCCGGATGGCGTGGATCGTCGGCCCGCACCAGGACGTCGGCCGTGCCCGCGGGGTCGGTCTCCCGCTCGTAGCGCTCGAAGGCCGGGAGGGTCCAGTGCTCCGCCTCGGGAGTGCGGCGGCGCAGGGCGCCCGGCGAGAGCAGCACGTGGACGCTCAGATCGAAGGGGAACCAGTGCCGAAGGAGGAAGGATCCGTGCATCAACAGCACGCCGCCGGGCGGGAGTCGGACATACGGGCTGCGGGTGGCCCGGTCCGCCGCCGGGTCCCACAGGTCGGGCAGGACGCGGCCGTCGCCGCCGGCCTCGAGCGGGCCGAACACCTCGCGCCACAGGGCGTTGGTGTCGTACCAGCCGCTGTAGTAGGACTCCACGTCCCGGTGGCCGTACTCCAGTCGCACGGAGGCGGGGCGCAGGAAGTCCTCCGTGCCGACGACGAGCGAGGAGCGGCCGCGTATGCGCAGTGCCTCGCAGACGCGCCGGGCGAGGTCTCCCGGGTGGGCGGCCGGGGCACCGTCGAAGGCGATGCGCGGCCAGGGACTGCCGTCGGCGGGCTTCAGGTCGAGCAGGCGCTCGGCGAGCAGGTCGCCGAGCCGGTCCCAGGTGATCGCTTCGAGTCGCACACGGCCCATGATGCGACAGGGCGCGGCCGGGCGTGGTCGTGGCGGCTCTCAGGGGGAATGAACCACATATGGTCCCGCGCGCGTCGCTCCCGCCCCACACCGGGTTCCTCGTCTTCCAGCCCCTCAAGAGGCGGCACTGCGCCGAGTGCCGGCGAGGGCCGCTGCCGCTGCTCGTCCTGGAGGACGGCGCCCCCCGGTGTCTGGACTGCGCCGACCTCGGGCATCTGGTGTTCCTGCCGAGGGGCGACACGGCGCTGACGCGCAGATCGCGGGAGGAGAGCGGGCTGTCGGCGGTGGTCGTGCGGTTCAACCGGCGCAAGAGCCGTTACGAGCGGCAGGGCGTTCTGGTCGAGGAGGCGGCGCTCGCCAGGGCCGAGCAGCGGTGTCTGGCGGACGCCGAGGCGCGACGGCGGCGCCGGGTGCGGGACGCGCGGCGGAGGGCGGCTCAGGACGCGCAGTTCGCTCAGGCGTTCGCGGCGGAGATACAGCGGCTGTTTCCGGGCTGCCCGGCCGCGCGGGCCCAGGCCGTCGCCGCGCACGCCTCGGAGCGGGGCAGCGGGCGGGTGGGCCGCAGTGCGGCGGGGCGGGCCCTGACCGAGGGTGCGGTGACCTCGGCGCTCGCGGCGTCCGTACGGCATCTGGACACGCCGTACGACCGGCTGCTGATGAGCGGTGTGGCGCGGCACGAGGCGCGGCGGCGGATCGCGCCGGTGGTGGAGGCGGTGCTCAGGGGGTGGAGCGAGGCGGAGTTCGGTTCCGCGGGGTGACATGGGAGGGCCCGGATCAGGGCCGATCGGTGCCCTGGACGCCGGCGTATGCCTCAGCGCCGCTCGGCCATGGTCACCGTGCTCGTACGGGAATTCACTTGTGGTGGGGAAGGGCGCCGGGCAGGATCCCGGCTCGACGGGCGGAGAGGCTGACATGATCGACGGACCGTACTTCGTGCTGACGGTGCTGGGTGTGCTCGGGACCGGTCTGGTGGCCGGGGTGTTCTGCGGCTTCTCGACCTTCGTCATGCGGGGCCTGGCCACGCTGCCGCCCGCGCAGGGGGTGGCCGCGATGAAAGCGATCAACGTGGCCGCGGTGACACCGCCCTTCATGCTCGTGTTCCTCGGGTCGGCCGTGCTGTGCGCGGTGATCGCCGTGGTGACGTTCGTGCTGTGGCCGGGCGAGGGGACGGTGGAGCTGCTGCTGGGCAGCGCGCTGTATCTGTTCGGCTCGTTCGGGCTCACCATGGTCGCGAACGTGCCGCGCAACGACGCGCTGGCCGAGCTGGAGCCCGGCACGCCGGAGGCGGACGCGTACTGGCCGGTGTATGTGCGTGAGTGGACGATGTGGAACCACGTCCGCACGGTCGCCTCGGCCGGCGCGGCGGTGGCGTACGTGCTGGCGCTCACCTGACGCCCCGGGCCTGCGATATCGCGCTGTCCGCTGCCCTGCGGGCGGGCCTCCGCGGACGTATCGTGGCCCAAGGAGTGCCGCCCGACGGCGCACGGCCTGCCACCCGCGCACGCAAGGAAGACGGCCATGGCCGATCCCAAGGGTTTCATGACCACGCCCCGCCAGGACTGGCCGCGGCGGCCGGCCGAGGAGCGGGTGCGCGACTGGGACGAGGTCTACGTCCCCGGGGCACTGCTGCCGATCATCAGCAAGCAGGCCGATCGCTGCATGGACTGCGGCATCCCCTTCTGCCACGAGGCCTGCCCCCTGGGCAACCTGATCCCCGAGTGGAACGACCTGGTGTCCAGGGAGGACTGGCGGGCGGCGGCCGACCGGCTGCACGCCACGAACAACTTCCCGGAGTTCACCGGCCGGCTGTGCCCGGCGCCGTGCGAGGCGGGGTGTGTGCTGGCGATCAACCAGCCGGCCGTCACCATCAAGAACGTCGAGTGCGCGATCGCCGACCGGGCCTGGGAGGAGGGTTTCGCGCCGCCGAGGCCGCCGGAGCGGCTGTCGGGCAAGACGGTCGCGGTGATCGGTTCGGGGCCCACCGGACTGGCCGCGGCCCAGCAGCTCACCCGGGCCGGGCACACGGTCGCCGTGTACGAGCGGGACGACCGGCCCGGCGGGCTGATGCGGTACGGCATCCCGAGTTCAAGATGGAGAAGCACCATCTGGAGCGGCGGCTGGAGCAGATGCGGGCCGAGGGGACCAAGTTCCGCACGTCGACCGCGGTGGGACGGGACGTGGGGGCGGCCGACCTGCGGAGTCGCTACGACGCCGTGGTGATCGCGACGGGGGCGACCGCGTGGCGTGAACTGCCCGTTCCAGGACGGGAGCTGACGGGAGTTCACCAGGCGATGGAGTACCTCCCGCTGTCCAACCGTGTGCGCGAGGGGGATCTGGAGACGTCCCCGCTGTCGGCGGCCGGGAAGCACGTCGTCATCATCGGCGGCGGCGACACCGGGGCCGACTGCCTGGGCACGGCCGTACGGGAGGGCGCCGCCTCCGTGACCCAGCTGGACATCTACGCGCTGCCCGGGCAGGAGCGCGACGAGGACACCGAGCCGTGGCCGACGTACCCGGTGCGGGTCTACCGGCTGTCCGCCGCCCACGAGGAGGCCCGTGACCTGCGGACGGCTCCGGTCGCGGACGCGGACGCCCGGCTGTTCGCGGCGTCCACGCTGCGCCTCGACGGTGACGCGGAGGGGCATGTGCGGGAACTGCGCCTGGTCGAGGTGGACGCGCGGCGCCGCCCGGTGGAGGGAACCGGGCGGACGCTCCCCGCCGACCTCGTGCTGCTCGCCCTCGGCTTCACCGGGCCCGACCGGGAGGACGGGCTCGTCGACCAGTTGGGGCTGGACATGGAGCCCCGGGGCACGATCGCGCGGGACGCCGGGTTCGGCACGAACGTGCCCGGCGTGTTCGCCGCGGGGGACGCAGCCCGGGGCCAGTCACTCATCGTCTGGGCGATCGCCGAGGGGCGGGCGGTGGCGGCAGCCGTCGACCGCCACCTCACGGGCAGTTCGAGACTGCCGGCACCGATCGGGCCGTACGACCGGCCCATGGCGGTGTAGGGCCCGGGGTCCTGGGGAGCGTCACCGCTCGTCCGTGCCGGCCACCTTCCCCGTCGACAGCGCCACCCGGTTCCACGTGTTGATTGTGCAGATCAGGGCGAGGACCTGGGCCAGTTCCCGTTCCTCGAAGTGGGACGCGGCCTGTGCGTAGACCTCGTCCGGAACGCCGGCGTCGGCCACGAGGGTCATCGCCTCCGTGAGGGCCAGGGCCGCCTGCTCCCGCTCGGTGAAGAAGTGGCGGGCCTCGCGCCACACGGCGACCATGTGCAGCCGGTCCTCGCTCTCGCCGGCCTTGCGGGCGTCGTTGGTGTGCATGTGGAGGCAGTACGCGCAGTGGTTGAGGTGCGAGGCCCGGATCTGGATCAGTTCGACGAGGGCCGGGTCGAGGCCCTCGCGGGCGGCGGCGTCGAGAGCGATGAGGGCCCGGAAGGCCTTCGGGGCGGACTTGGCGAACTCCAGCCGGGGCGCCTTCGGGTGGGTGCTGTGCGTGCTCGTGTTCGTCGTCATGTCCTTCAACCTACGAGCCGGAAAGACCCACTGTAGGGTGCATTTCCATGGTGAAATCGTGGGTCAATTCCGCCGAGCGGATCGGGGCCGACCTGCATCTGGAGCTGACCGGGCCGGGCGGTCGGCGCGCGGCTGTGATCCGTGCCCTGCGCGAGGCGGTACGCAGCGGGCGGCTCGCACCGGGCACGCGGCTGCCGCCGTACCGGTCGCTCGCGGCCGACCTCGGTGTCGCCCGCAACACGGTGGCCGACGCGTACGCGGAACTCGTCGCGGAGGGCTGGCTCACCGCACGTCAGGGTTCGGGTACCCGGGTCGCGGAGTTCGCGGAGCCGCTGCGGGCCACGGCCCGTGTGCCCCGAAAGGCGCCACCACGCGCGCGTGGTCCCCGTCACGACCTGACGCAGGGCACCCCGGACACCTCGGCGTTCCCGCGCACCGCCTGGCTGGCCTCCTACCGGCGGGCCCTGCAGCAGGCGCCCAACGAGGTGTTCGGTCCGGGTGATCCTGCCGGGCGGGTGGAACTGCGGGAGGCGCTCACGGAGTACCTGGCACGCGCCCGTGGTGTGCGGACCGAGCCGGGCAGGATCGTGATCTGCTCCGGATTCGCCCACGCGCTGCGGCTGCTGTTCGGAGGGGGTGTGCTGCGCGGGCCCCTGGCGGTGGAGGCGTACGGGCTCGGTTTCCACCGGGAGGTCCTCGCCGCCGCCGGTGTGCGGACCGTGCCGCTCCCCTCGACGAACACGGCGCGCGGGTCGACCGGTTGGGGCGCGAGCGGGCCGTGCTGCTCACGCCGGCGCACCAGTTCCCGACCGGCGGGCCGCTGCACGCCGCGCGCCGGGCGGCCGTGATCGACTGGGCCCGCGCGCGGGGCGGGCTGGTCCTGGAGGACGACTACGACGGGGAGTTCCGTTACGACCGCAAGCCGGTCGGCGCCGTACAGGGCCTCGACCCCGAGCACGTGATCCACATCGGCTCGGTCAGCAAGAGCCTGTCGCCGGCGGTACGGCTGGGCTGGATGGTGCTCCCGGAGCGGTACGTCGACGCCGTGCTGGCCGCCAAGGGGAACGGGAGGCGTGGGCGAGCGTTCTCGACCAGCTGAGCCTGGCCGACTTCGTGGTCTCCGGGGCGTACGACCGTCATGTACGGCGTATGCGGCAGCGGTACCGGGGCCGCCGGGACCGGCTGGTGGCGGCGTTGGCCGAGCGGGCGCCGCACATCGAGGTCACCGGCATCGCGGCCGGACTGCACGCGGTGCTGCGGTTGCCGCCCGGCACCGAGGCGTCCACGGTCAAGGCCGCCGTATGGCAGGGCGTCGCCCTCGACGGCCTGGCCGCGTTCCGGCACCCGGAGACGGACATGGGGGTGGGCGACGGGATCGTCGTGGGGTACGCGACCCCCTCCGAGCACGCGTACGGGCCGGCCCTGGAGGCGCTGTGCGGTGCGCTGCCGCCGCCGTGAACCGACCCGTCGTGCAGCCGGGAGGCTACGGCTTGCGCGCCACCGCCCCGTACCCCGGGATCACCCCGTCGTCCTGCCCGGGCACGGGCTCGCCGAGTTCGGGGTGCCAGTGGTGGGGCACCTCGACGCCGGGTTCGACGAGGTCGAGGCCGTCGAAGAAGCGGGTGAACTCCTCGCGGGAGCGCAGGGCCAGCGTGACACCGGCGGCGCGGAGCTTCTCGGTGGCCGCCTTCGACTCCTCCGGCGTGAAGTCGGAGGTGGCGTGGGTGACCACCAGGTAGCTGCCGGAGGGCAGTGCGGCGAGCAGCCGGCGGACCAGGCCGTGGGCGCCGTCCTGGTCGGAGACGAAGTGCAGCAACGCGATGAGCGACAGTGCGACGGGCCGGGTGAGGTCCAGGACCTTCTTCGCGCCTTCCAGGATGGCGTCCGGGTCGCGCACGTCGGCCTGGAGGTACTCGGTCGCCCCCTGGTCCGTGCCGCGCAGCAGGGCCGCCGCGTGAGCCAGCACGATGGGGTCGTTGTCGCAGTAGACGACCCGGGCGTCGGGGGCGATCCCCTGGGCGACCTGGTGGAGGTTGGGCTCGGTCGGGATGCCGGTGCCTATGTCGAGGAACTGCCGTACGCCGTTGTGGGCCAGCCAGCGTGTGGCCCGGTGCATGAACGCGCGGTTGACCCGCGCCATGACCGGCACCCGCGGGTCGAGGGTGAGCATCTGCCGGCCCATCTCCTCGTCGACCGGGTAGTTGTCCTTGCCGCCGAGGTACCAGTCGTACATCCGCGCGGGATGGGGTCTGGTCGTATCGATCTGCCCGGTCATGAGGAGCTCCGTAAGACACAAAGGGTGGTCAATTCAACACCAGTGTTAGAAAGCCGAGTCGGCAACAAAGAGCAATCAGGACAGCAGGAAGTCCGCCTCTCCCGCCTTCGCGCCTTCTATGAAGGCCGTCATCTCGTCCGTGGTGTAGATCAGCGCCGGCCCGTCCGGGTCGGTGGACTGCCGGACGGCGATACGGCCGTCGGCGAGCTTCATCGCCTCCAGGCAGTTGCCGCCGTTGCCGCCGCTCCACGGCTTGTGCCAGCCTTCGCTGCCCAAGTCACGCGCGGGCATGCCGTTGTAGACGTGTTTGCGCGGCTTGATGCGATCCATTCAGAGCTCCTTGCGGAGATCCCGGAGGATCTCCTTCGTGCGATGTGCCGTAGCGGCCTGCGCCGCCATGCGGTCCATGACCTCGAGGTGGGTCGCCACCTCGGCGCGCGCGTCGAGGTAGACCGCGCCGGTCAGGTACTCGCTGTAGACCATGTCCGGCAGTTCGGGCATGGCAAATCGGAACAGCACGAACGGCCCGTACGTGCCGGGATGCGGCCCGTTGGCGAACGGGGCGACCTGCAAGGTCACGTTGGGCAGCTTCGTGGCTTCGAGCAGTCTGTCGATCTGGGCACGCATCACCTCCGGGCCGCCGACCGGGCGCCGCAGCACGGTCTCGTCCATCACGACCCAGAGCCGGGGCGCGTCCTCGCGACTGAGCAGATCCTGGCGCTGCATGCGCAGGGCGACATGACGTTCGATGTCCTCGGGCCGGGTCTGGCCGATGGCGCCCGAACGGAGCACCCCGCGCGCGTACTCCTCGGTCTGGAGCAGTCCGGGGACGAAATGGGGCTCGTAACTGCGGATGACGGCGGCCGCGCCCTCCAGGCTCACGTACATCGAGAACCAGCCGGGCAGGATGTCGTGAAAACGCTGCCACCAGCCGGGCTTGTTGGCTTCCTCGGCCAGCTGGACGAAGGCGTCGGCCTCCTCCTCGGAGATCCCGTAGGCCTTCAGGAGCAGTTGCAGGTACGGGATTTTGAGGGCGACCTCGGCCATCTCCATGCGGCGGACCGTGGCGGGGGCGACGCGGAGGATGCGGGCCGCCTCCTCGCGCTTCATCCCGGCGCGTTCCCGCAGGTCCAACAGGCGTCGGCCGAGGACGACCTGACCGACCGTCGGCGCGGACCGCGGTTCGCTCACGCTCCACCTCCACGAAGAGTTCTGACGAGCCGGCCACAGAAGAACGCTGACAGCCCGGCGGCGCCATTCGAAGACCCTTTCGAAGAGCTATTCGGCCGAACAGAATTTCGAACAAGTCTTCGATGGTCTCAACTGGCGCCGCGCGGGGTGCTGTTGCGAGCAGTGTGCCACGGCCTTCCAGACCGTCACACCGCACTCTGCAATTTTCAGAGTGACACTTGCCAAGTGTTCACGGCGGGGCGATAGTGGCAAGCGTGATTCCGTCCGCGCCCTTAGGAACAGACGCCGCCGCAGGCCCTTACGGCCTCGGTGCCGCCACGGAAGCAGTCCCTGCGGGGGCCGCTGCCGAGCGCCGGTTCCGTTTCGAGCTGGCCGCACATCCGGGTTCCCCCGCACAGGCCAGACGGCTGACGCGGGCCCGGCTGACCGGCTGG
Organism: Streptomyces tuirus; assembly: GCA_018195615.1. Classification (GTDB taxonomy): domain Bacteria; phylum Actinomycetota; class Actinomycetes; order Streptomycetales; family Streptomycetaceae; genus Streptomyces; species Streptomyces tuirus_A. The sequence goes on from JAGTPG010000002.1 coordinate 2,364,130, forward strand.
TCGGTGTGCGAGGACACGTGCGACAGCGCGGCCCTGGTGGTCTCCGAGCTGGTCACCAACGCCATCGTGCACACGGCGAGCACGCACATAGTGTGCGAGCTGCACGACGGTGATGACCTGGTGCGGATAGCCGTGCGTGACGAGGGCTGCGCGCCGGGCCAGCCCCACGCGGCCGGCCGGACCCGGCCCGAGGAGGAGCACGGGAGGGGACTGCTTCTCGTCGACGCCCTCTGCGAGGCCTGGGGTGCCCATGAGCACGGCCCCGGGCTGCTGGTCTGGGCCGAGCTGCCGCGCACGGCGGACACCCCGGGCGACCCGATGGCCCCCCGGAACGACCTCGGCTGGGGCACCCGCCCGAAGCCGGGTCCCGCCGACGGCCCGGGCGACGGGGACGAAGCCCACCAGACGCGCCACACGAAGGGCGTGCACGAGGTCCCCTCGCAGCAGCGGCGCCGAGAGCGGGAGCTGCGCCGAGAGCAGGGCCCGGCATGAGCCCCCCGCGCGGTGGCCGCGTCCTGAACCTGGACACGCTGGCCCGTCTCCAGAGCGGGCTGCGGACCCCGGGCCAGGCTCTGCGCCTGCCCGTGCCCGACGGCATGACCGCCCCACTCGGCTGCGACGCCGTCGCGGTGCCCGCCCGGTTCGGCCCGCTGGTCATGCCCCGGCTGCCCCGCGTGGGCTGCGTCTACGCCGACGGGACGACCTGGTGGTGGCTGGTCCCGTCCGACTCCGACCACGCCCTGGAATGGCCGGCCCCCGCGCACTACGCCACCGGCGCGGTCGTCCCGGACGTCCCGCGGGTCCCCGACCTGATCCACCGCCCCGACGGCACGCTTCCGTACACCCCGCCGATCCCGCTGTATCTGGCTCTGTGCCGCGTGACGGGGACAGCTCCGGCCTGGTCCCGGCCGGTCAGCGCGTAGGGCTGCTCCGACCGGGGACGCCGCTCCGCACGCAGCACCCGTCGAACACTGGTCGGCCGGGTGAAGGTCAGGCGCCACTCCACGCCCCCGCGCCACCCCACGCCCTCCGCTGCCGGGTCGTGCGCCCGCACGCATCCGGCGCCCCGGGCTGCGCCCTGCCCGGGCGGGCTCCGCCCCGGCAATAGTGGGCCGCTCACGAGTGGGGCACGAGGTGGGGAGGTCGGTCGACGGTGGGGAAGAAGCGGACCGCGCCGGAGGTGTCCGAGTCGGAGCGGCTGCTCTTCGGCGGACCGCTGCGCTACGACATGGGCTGGAACCAGCACGCCGACGCGTTCCTGGAGCTGAACTTCCGCGCCATGATCACCCGGCTGCCGTCCCTGCTGGCGTCCAGCCTGCGGCTCGCCCGGCAGGCCGACCGGGGCGCCGCGCGGATCGTACTGGCCGCCGAGGCCGGCCGGGGTGTGGCGCAGGCGGTGAGCCTGCTCGCGGTGAACAGTGTGCTGGCCCGGCTGATGGGCGGCGGCCCGATCGACGACCGGCTGCGCGGAGCGGTCCCCGCGCTGGTCACGGTGGCCGCCGTGATGCTGGTCGCCGCCCTGCTGCGGGCCGCGAGCACCTACGCCACCGGGAGGCTGGAGCCCAAGGTGGAGCGGGTGGCGACCGAGCGGTACCTGGAGCGGGCGGCGGCCGTCGAGCTGGCCGCGATCGAGGACCACGCCTTCCACAAGCTGCTGGACACCGCTCAGTACGGAGCCGCCTCCGCCCGCCGGATGATCATGTACGGCACACGCGTGATCAACGCGATGATCTCCCTGGTCGCGGCGGCCGGAGTGCTGACCGTGCTGCACCCGGCGCTCCTGCCGCTGCTGGTGACGATGACGCTGCCGAGCGCCTGGAGCGCGCTGACCGTCGCCCGGCGACGCTACGAGTCCTTCCACGCCTGGGTGCAGCACGCCCGCGCGGGCCGGCTGCTCGGCAACCTGCTGATCGAGCCCGAGGCGGCCCCGGAGATCCGGGTGCACGGAGTGGGCGGGTTCCTGCTGCGGCACTTCCGCGCGATGTCGGAGACGGCGGAGGCCGAGCAGGCCCGCCTCGCCCGGCTCGCGGCCCGCACCGGCCTGATCGCCGCCGCGTGGACGGGCCTCGCCACGGCGGCGACGTACGCGACGCTCGGCGGTCTGCTGCTGGCTGGGGCGATGGCCCTGTCGGTGGCCGGTACGGCCGTGATCGCCATCCGCACCGGCTCGCAGAGTCTCGACACGCTCGTGGTGGAGGTCAACGCGCTGCACGAAGAGGCCCTCTTCGTCGGCGATCTGCATCGGCTGTACACGGAGGCGGCGCAGCGGGCGATCCCGGAGGGGGGCCTGGCACTGCCGGAGAATCCGCGTGAGATCCGCTTCGAGAACGTCACGTTCCGTTACCCGGGTGACTCCGCTCGTCCCGCCCTCGACGACGTGACGCTCACCCTCCCCCTCGGCCGGATCGTGGCGCTGGTCGGCGAGAACGGCTCCGGGAAGACGACTCTGGTCAAGCTGCTCGCCGGGCTCTACACACCGGAGCGGGGGCGGATCCTGTGGGACGACGTGGACGCGGCGACCGCCGACCGGCACCGGCTGGCCGAGCGGATCGCGATGGTGGCCCAGGACTTCAAGCGGTGGCCGTTCACGGCCCGGGTGAACGTCGCCCTGGGTCGCACGTCGGCGCCGGTGTGCGAGGAGCGGCTGGCCGCGTCGATCGCCGAGGCCGGGGCGGAGACGGTGGTCGCGGACCTGCCGCGCGGGCTGGACACGCTGCTCGCCCGCAACTTCAGCGGCGGTCACGAACTGTCGGGCGGCCAGTGGCAGCGGCTGGGCATCGCCCGGGCGGCCTATCGCAGGGGCCGCATCCTGATCGTGGACGAGCCGACGGCGGCGCTGGACGCCCGGGCCGAGCTGGAGGTCTTCGAGCGGATCCGCGCCCTGGCCGACAGCGGCCAGACGGTGGTCCTGATCACGCACCGGCTGGCGTCCGTGCGCCACGCGGACCTGGTGCACGTCCTGGACCAGGGCCGGCTCGTGGAGTCCGGGACACCGGACGAGCTGCTGGCGACGGGCGGTCTCTACGCCGAGCTGTACGCGCTCCAGGCGGAGCAGTTCGCCCAGTCACCCACGACGGTCACGCAGCCGGCGACGATCCCGCCGGTCGCGCCCGTCCCGAAGGTGCCGGCGCCGAAGGCGGGCTGAGCCCCGCCCGGGCCGGGCCGGCCGTCATGCCGTGGCGTCGGCGCCGTCCCCGCTGCGCACGATCACCAGGAACATGTCCGTCGCGAGGTCCATGACAACCTCGGCAGGCAGGCCCTCCAGACGCCGCGCCTGCGCGAACTCCTCCGCCGGCCAGGAGCCACGCGGCCCACCGGCGGGAAAGCGCTCGAGCACCGTTCGCCCGTTCACCCTGCACCTCCATGTAGCGCTGTACTCGTAGAGTTAAACGCCAACGATGGGGTGAACGGCTCGCGAAGTGACGGTTCTGAGACGTAGTTGACACTCGTTCACCGCCAAGTGTGACCAACCTCTCAGCCTCTTGGCCGATGTGTTCACCTTCCGTATCAGTCGTCGTACTCATCGTGATAACGGATCCCCTCAGGTCCCGCAGGCGCCCCGAGGGCTGACGCGCGCCCCTTGGGCTCCTCCCACTCCTCCTGTCGGCCCAGCGCCGTGAGGTCCAGCAGGCTGGTGGTCGAGCCGAGGCCGTCGAGGCCGCGCTCGTACGTCGAGTAGGTGTGGAAGACCCGGTCGCGATCCCGCAGGAAGCAGCTCAGGCCGGGCCGCTCGACGAGCTCGCCCTCGTGCTCGAGGGTGACCTCGAAGTCGCGGTTGAAGTCGCTGCCGTGCGACGAGTACCAGGGCACCGTCCAGCCCATCCGCGCCTTGAACGGAAGGATCCTCGGGTACGGAGCCCGGGACACGGCCGCGAACGACGTACCACGGGCCGCGAGATGGGCGAGATGCCCTATTTGGTCCAGGAATCCGGAGCAGCTGCGGCAGCCCTCGTCCCACTCGGGCGCGAACATGAAGTGGTAGACGACCAGCTGCTGCCGCCCCTCGAACAGGTCGAGGAGGGTGGCTTTGCCGTCCCCGCCCTCGAACACGTACTCCTCGTCGACCTCCACCATGGGCAGTCCGCGCCGCTCGGCGTTGAGCGCGTCCCGCGCGCGCGTGGCGGCCTTCTCCTTGAGCAGCAGTTCCGCGCGCGCCGCGCGCCACTGCTCACGCGAGACGATCTCGGGAAGCGACATGGGCCCCTCCTGTGGCAACGGTCCGTCCCGGGTGGTGACCGGCGGGAGGCGCGGAACTCATCGCTGCCGGGAGATTTTTCGGAAGAGCCTGTCCAGGACGTCAGGTGTCGTACCGCTGAACGCGCCGGCCGTGGCTGCGGTCGACGAGCCCGGGCAGGCGCTGCTCCAGCTCCCGCACCACCGCCGGCACGTCGATGGTCAGGAGTTCCCGGTCGCGCATCAGGATCCGTCCGTCGACGATCGTGGTGCGGACGTCGGCGGAACGGGCGCTGTGCACCAGGGTGGCGGCGAGGTCGTGCACTGGCTGGGTGTGCGGTCCCGTGAGGTCGACCAGGACGATGTCCGCCCTCCGTCCCGGCGCGATGCTGCCGACGCTGTCCCCCAGTCCCACGGCCCTGGCGCTCTGGAGGGTGGCGTGGTGCAGGGCCTGGCGGGCGGTCAGCCACCGGGGGTCCCCCTCGGACGACTTCTGGATCAGCGAGGTGAGGGCCATGGACTCCCACACGTCGAGGGAGTTGTTGGAGGCGGCGCCGTCGGTGGCGAGTCCGACGGGGACGCCGATGTCGCGCAGGGCCCGGACCGGTGTGGTGTCGGGCCAGGCGAACTTGAGGTAGCCGCGGGGCGCGGTGGCGACGGCCGTCCGGCCGCCCGCCCGCTCCAGGACGGGCAGGTCGCTCTCGGTGATGCCGGTGCCGTGGGCGAGGAGCACGTCCGTGCCGAGGATGCCGGTGCGTTCCAGGACCTCGATCGGAGTGACGCCGTGGCGGGCGAGACTGGTCTCGGTCTGGTCGCGGTTCTCGGCGGCGTGCAGGTGCACGGGCAGGGCGTGTTCGTGGGCGAGCCGCGCGGTGGCCGTGAGGTCCTTGTCGTCGACGGTGTAGGGGGCGTGCGGCGCGAGCGCGGTGGTGACGCGGCCGTCGGCCGCGCCGCGGTGCCGCAGCGCGAACTCCAGTGACTTCTCCCGGCCTTCGGGCCCTGCGAGGAGAAGTAGGCCTCGCCGAGCAGCGCCCGCACACCGCACTCGGCGACCACGCGCGCCACCGCGTCCATGGCGAAGTAGTGGTCGGCGAAGCAGGTGACGCCGGCGCGGATCATCTCGGCGCAGGCGAGCCGCGCCCCCAGCTCGACGTCCCGCGCCGTGAGGTTGGACTCCACGGGCCAGACGACGTCGTTGAACCACTCCTCGGTGGGCAGGTCCTCGGCGAGGCCGCGCAGCGCGACCATCGGCGCGTGCGTGTGACAGTTGATCAGGCCGGGCAGGGCGGCCTGGCCCCGGGCGTCGAGACGCTCGACGGCGGCGAGGCCCGCGACCGCCGCGGTCGTCGTCACCGCCTCGACGACCCCGCCGCGTACGACGATCGCGGCGTCCTCCTCGAACCCGATCCGCTCTTGATCGTCGTGCACGAGGACGGTACATGCGCTGATGATGAGGTCGGCGGGACTGTCCGCGGCAGAAGGCGTCATCAGGCCAACGTACGACGAGGTCGTAGGGCGGTATGAGCCGAACCGCACATCCCGTCGCGGCTCTGTCGCGGGGTGGGCCGGGCGAGGATCCTGGCCTCACCATCCCGCCTGTCGGCTTCGGAAAGGAGCCCGGCATGCTCCTCGGCACCTGGAACCTGGAGAACCTCTACCGGCCCGGCGGCCCGTTCGGCCCGAGGGACGAGGCCGCGTACGGGACGAAGCTCGCCGCACTCGCCGCCGTCATCACGGAACTCGACCCGGCGCTGCTCGGCGTGCAGGAGGTCGGGGACCCCGAGGCCCTGAAGGACCTGGCCGGGATGCTCGACGACGGCTGGCATCTCGCCCTGTCCGAGCATGCGGACAGCCGGGGCACGAGGGTGGGGTTCCTGAGCCGTACCGAGGTGCGCGTCGTGGCCGACACGGCGGCGTTCCCGGCGGAGCTGCGCCCCGTGCAGGTGGACGACTCCGGGCTGACCGTGCAGGAGGCGGGCGGGGGTTCCTGGCGGTGGAGGTCGGGGACGGGCCTCTGCGCGTGGCCGTCTGCCATCTGAAATCGAAGCTGCTGTCGTACCCGGACGGCCGTTTCCAGCCGCGCGACGAGGGCGAACGAGCCCGCTACGGCGCCTACGCCCTGTACCGGAGGGCGGCGGAGGCGACGGCCCTGCGCGCCCTCGCGGACCAACTGCTGGGCGGCGACGGCCAGGGCCGGGACGTGGCGATACTGGGCGATCTGAACGACGAGGTGCAGGCGGCGACCACCCAGATCCTGCTCGGCCCGCCCGGCTCGGAGATCGGCACGCCGGGCTACGACCGGGCCGACCAGGGCGACGCGACACGGCTGTGGGACGTGGCTCCGCTCATCCCGCCCGGACAGCGCTACTCCCGTGTCGACTCCGGGCGACGCGAGCTGATCGACCACGTGCTCGTGAGCCACCGCCTGGCGCACCGGGTGACGTCGGCGGGCACGGGGCTGCCCGGCGAGGGCCCGGCCGGCCTCCCGTCGGTCGGCCCCGACCCGGCGGAACGGAGGGGCGCGGCCGGCTCGGACCATGCGCCGGTGTGGATACGGGTCGGCTGAGGCGTGGCCGCCGCCGGCGTCCCGGAACGCCTGACGTGGGCCGTTGCCGTCCTGGACCCGGCACCCGGAGACCGGGTGCTGGAGATCGGCTGCGGCCGGGGGGCCGCGGCGGCTCTGCTCTGCGCTCGCCTCACCACGGGCACCCTCACGGCTGTCGACCGCTCCGGTACCGCTGTGGCGGCGGCACGTGGACGCAACCGTGAGGTGGTCGCGGCCGGTAGGGCCGTCTTCCACGTTCTCTCCCTGGAGGAGGCGGACTTCGCCGCCGGTTCCTTCGACAGGATCCTGGCGGTGAATGTGAACCTCTTCTGGACCCGCCCGGCGGACGAGGAACTGGCCGCGCTGAGACGCTGGCTGGCACCGGGAGGTGTGCTGTTCCTGTGCTGGGAACCGCCGGACGGGAGGCGGGCCGCCGAGATCGCCCGGACGGTGGAGCGGTCGGTCGCGGGGCACGGATTCGAGACGGAGGTGCGCCGGGCGACGACCGCGAAGGGCGCTTGCCTGGTGGGGGTGCTGGGCGTGAAGGCCGGCTAGGCGGCCCTACCCGGCAAGGGGCGTCCGGGGGAGCTGTAGCCCCACCCGCGCCCCGGGCCCGGCGAGTTGGTCGAGGAGGGCGGCGAGGCGCTCGGTGTGCCCGGGACCGATACGGCCGGTGTCGTCGAGGTGGACGGCGCAGGCGGTCGTGGTGTCGACGAGGCGTTCGAGGAGGTCGGCCACCTCGTCCGCGCCCTCGGTGTGCCGGGCCAGGGCGCGGAGTTCGTGCGCGGCGAGGGTGATGGCGGAACGGGCCTCGGCGAGGGTGCGGTAGGCCTCGCGGCGCAGGGTCCAGCGGGTGGCGCGGTGGTCGGAGGGGTGCCGGAGGTGCCGATGCGCGGGGCGTCGGCCTCGCTGAGGACGTGGGTGAGGTAGGCGTACGCGGCCTCGCTCGCCGCCGTGAGCCGGCCCCGCACGCCCCCGCCCTTCTGTCCCGGCATCGTCAGGTGCCCGACGATCAGCACGATCGCGCAGGCCAGCAGCGTCTCGCTGATCCGCCCCATGGAGGCCTGCGCCTCGCCGCCGACCATGACCAGGGCGAGAACGAGAACGGTGACGACGGCGGTCTGGGCGGCGAAGTGCCGGGTGGCGACGGGGATGAGCGCTCCGCTGAGGGCCACGAGCGCGATGAGCCCTTCGGGCCGGGGCAGGACAGCGGCGAACCCGGCGAAGAGGACGGCGCCGAGTACGGTCCCGGCGGCCCGGTTCAGCACGCGCGAGGCCAGGGGCCCCAGGTCGGGCTTGACCAGGAAGACGGCGGTGGCCGGCAGCCAGTACCAGTGGTCGTGCTGCCCGTACCACTGGCCCTGGTGCAGGGCCTGGGCGACCGCCGAGCTGGCCCGAAGCAGAGGGCGACGCGCAGCCCGTACTCGCGTCCGGCGGTACCGAAGGCGGACCGCAGCCGGTCCCGGACGGTACGGGTCCGGGTGTGCAGGTCCGAGCCCCTGCCCTGGTCGAAGACCTCGGCGGCGTGCAGGAGGGCGTCGTCCAGGGCGCGCAGCGCGGGCGCCGAGCGGGAGGGCGCGGGCAGCGGACCGGTGTGGGTGTTGCCGCGTACGGCGGCGGCGAGCCGCCGGGGCCCTTCGGAGGCCCGCTCCGACAGGGCCTCTCCGGCCCATGCGAGCGCGGTGGCGGCCTCGGCGAGGGGCAGGGCGGCGGCGTACTGCGCGTGCAGCCGCCGCTCGGTGGAGGAGGAGGCGTACCGGCGCAACCGGGGCCCGGTGAGGGCGTCCTGGGCGTGGTCGAGGGCGGCGGTGAGCGCGGCCCGGCGGCGGATGGCGTCCGGCCCGCCGACGGCGTCGAGGAGCTCGGCGACGGCGTCGTACACGCCGGCGACGGCGTTGCGCTCCCCGTCGAACCGGAAGTCCCCGGTGAGCGACCCGGGCGTGGGCAGCACGAGCCGCAGCCCGAGCAGCCACCCGGCACCGGCGAGGAAGGCGAGCGCACGCTCCCAGCCCGTCTCCGGCAGGGGCATCCCGGCACCGACCGCCGAGCCGACGAGCAGTTGTGTCCCGGCGGCGGACGCGACGGGCCCGATCGCGCTGATCCCCCCGGCGACGAGCCCGACGACCGTGAGGATCACGGTGAGCACGACCGCGCCCGTCTCCTGCCCGGCGTACGTCCCGATCACGAGCCCCAGCGCACCGCCCAGCGCCGGCACCCCGAGCCGTTTGACCGAGGCCCGTCGGCTCCCGGGCCGGTCGTTGATCCCGGCGAGCATGGCGGCGATGGCGGCGACGACCCCGAGCGAGGTGCGCCCGGCCTGCACGGCCACCAGCAACAGCGGCCCCGCGGACAGGGCCCCGCGCGTCACGGCACTCCACGGCACGGGGCCGCGCTGAGATCTCAGAGCGTGCGCGAGCCAGGGCGGTAGATGCAGGGCGGTGCGGCGGGACACGGGGCTCCTGTCGTCTCGTCGAGGGCAGGGGTGGGCCTTCGGGCGACGGTGGCCGGGGGCGGGGGTGTGGCTGTCCACGGTAGGCGGGGTTCCTGGAGGAAAGGTTTCCGGAACGTGACGGACCGCTCGAAAGCCGGGTTCTTTATGAACGCAATGGGAGCCGGCCGGAGACGGCACGGCCGGCAACCTTTCCGGGCCCGGCGGCCACTGATGAGTCGCAAGCGCGTGTTCTCCTGAACCAGGTAAGGACTCATCCGTGGCCTCCCGTTCCCACCGGCGCCCCGTTCGCAGACGGCGTTCGGCCCTCGTCCCCGCGGTAGCCCTGGCGGCCGTCGCACTCCTCGTGTCCCTGGTGGTGGCACTCCGCCCCGGCGGTGAGCCGGACACCGTGCGAGCCGCGGCCGAGCCCTCCACGACCCCACGGACGAGCGTCACACCCACGGCACCGAAGGCGAAGGCCCCGCCGAAGCCGAAGCCGAAGCCGTCCACGAAGACCCCGACCCCGGCGCGCACCACGACCCCCGCGCCCGCTCGGCCCTCGCCCGTCGGCAGCCCGCGGTCCTCCGCCCGGGCGGTGTCCGACTCGGCCCCACTGGCGGGCCGGATCAAACCCGGGACCACCTACGAGGGAGTCGCCACGCACTACGACGCCGCGGACGGCGACGGCGCCTGCCTGTACGGCCCGAGCCCCGACCTCATGGTCGCGGCGATGAACACCACCGACTACGAGACGTCCAAGGCCTGCGGGGCGTACATACTCGTCCGTGCGGCCAACGGCGCCTCCGTCACGGTCCGGATCACCAACGAATGCCCCCTGCCCTGCGCCCCGGGCAGCTCGACCTCAGCAAAGAGGCCTTCGCCAAGCTCGCCGGCCTGTCGACGGGCCGTATCCCGATCACGTGGAGCCTGCTGAGCCCGAGTACGTCGGACACCGTCTCGATCCGCTACAAGACCGGCTCCAGCCGCCACTGGTGCGGCATTCAGGCGCTCGGTCACCGCAATCCGCTGGCCCGTCTCGAGGTGAGCACCGGGAGCGGCTGGAGCCGGCTGACCCGTACGGAGTACAACTACTTCCTCTCCCCCGACGGCACCGGCTGCGGCGGCCCCCTGCGGCTCACCGACATCTACGGCGAACAACTCACCGTCGACGGCATCGCGGTGCGCCCTGACGCCCTGCAGCCGACGCGCGTCCAGTTCGCCCGGCACTGAGCGCCCTCAGGGAGCTCCGTCGGCGCGTCCGGCGCGGCGGAACAGCGCCTCCGCGTCGGCGACGGCCCGGACGAGGCCGTCAGGGCTCGCCGTCAGGTCGGCGAGGAGGGCGTCCACTTCGCCCAGACCGGCCCGGGCCACGAGTCCCTTCTCGTTGGTGACCCACTCCCCCGCGCCGCCAGCACCGCGTGCGCCGTCTGCGTCGCGGCGAGGGCGATCGCGCCCGCGGTCTGGGTGACCGCGCCCTTCGGGGCGTGGCCCGCCTTCGCGTACGCGAGGGTGGCCGTGGCCATGCCGTGCCAGTGGGGCGGGGCGGTCTCGCGCAGGGCCGGTGGATAGGCGGCCGGGCGCGGCAGGGCGCCCCGTAGCACCTTGTTGATCGCCAGTTCGGCGGCGAGCAGGTACGTCGGGATGCCTGCCAGGTGGAACATCAGGGGCTCGACGCGGAAGCGGCCCTGTTCCGCTTCCGCCAGCTCGTGTTCGACGGCATCGAGATCGCGGTAGTGGACGTCCACACGCCGGCCGTCGACGGTCAGCCAGGCACCTCCGTTGAAGACGCCGCCGCCCCAGGCGCCGAGTTCGAAGACCTCTCCCTCCCAGCCGATCGCCCGGAGGTCGTCCGGGGCGAAGGCGCCCCGGTAGTAGACCGCCAGGTCCCAGTCGCTGTCGGGGCGTTCGGTGCCCTGGGCGCGGGAGCCGCCGAGGGTGACGGCCCGGACGGTGGGGAGGGCGGCGAGGCGGTCGGCGGTGGTGTCGAGGAAGGTCTGGTCCGACGGGGTGGGCACGGCGGGCTCCTGGTCAGGCGGGGTCCAGGGAAGGGTAGGGGGATCGCCCGGTCGAGGTGAAACGAAATACGGGTGCGTTCGGGTCCGGGACCTCGCATGATCGGAGGGTTGTTCTGTCGCCACCGCAGAATCGGAGACCTTGTGATCCAGCGCGTCACCGTCCCGAGCCTCTTCCCGCCGCCCACCTACTCGCACGCGTCCGTCGTGGAAGCCGGCACGAAACTTGCCTTCCTCGCGGGGCCGTACCGCTGGACGCCGGCGGTGAACTCGTCGGTCCCGGGGACCCCGTGCGGCAGGCCGAGCAGGTGATCGCCAACCTGGAGGAGCAACTGGCTGCCGTGGGGAGCGATCTGGCACATGTCGTGGCCACCGACGTCTACGTCGTGAGCGGTGAGCCGGCCGTGCTCTCCGCCGTCTGGAGCGTCGTCGAGGCGTCCGGGCTCAGTGCCGGTCCGCACTCGTCGACGCTGATCGGCGTGGCGTGTCTCGGGTACACGGGGCAGTTGGTGGAGATTACGGCGACAGCCGTCGTACCCGACGGGGGCCCTGCCTGAGGAGTACGCCATGTTGATCGAGCACCGTGGGCGGCGACCTGTCGTCCCCGAGTCCGCGTACGTCGCACCGACGGCCGTTCTGTGCGGAGCCGTCGTCCTCGGGGAGCGCACCCGCGTGCTGCACGGGGCCGTGCTCACCGCCGAGGACGGGGAGGTGCGGGTGGGCTCGGACGTCGTCGTCATGGAGAACGCGCTGGTACGGGGCCGGGCGGCGCACCCCACCGCCATCGGTGACGCCGTGCTCGTCGGGCCGCACGCCCATGTCAACGGGGCGACTCTGGAGGACGAGGTCTTCGTGGCCACCGGCGCCTGTGTCTTCCCGGGTGCCGTCGCGGGCACCGGGTCCGAGCTGCGCATCCACAGCGTGCTGCACGTCAACTCCGTGCTGCCGCCGGGCACCGTCCTGCCCATCGGCTGGATCGCGGCGGGCGCGCCCCGGGCCCGGCTCTTCGCCCCCGGCGAGCACGACGAACTCTGGCAGGTGCAGGAGGCGCTGGACTTTCCCGGCACGGTCTACGCCGTGCCGCGCGGCACCCCGATGCGGGAGGTCATGGCCCGCCAGGTGGCTCTCTACGGGGCCCACCGCGACGACGTCACGCTCGACGGCCCGTCGTGAGCCGGCGCCGTCAGGGCCGCCCCCACACCCGCCGTTTCGGCAGCGGCTCCGCGTAACTGCCTGTCCTGCTCGTCGTCAGTCCCAGCGCCACCAGCGACTCCGCCAGCTTGACCGCCGCGGCGACCCCGTCGACGACCGGCAGGCCCAGCTTCTCCCCGACCACGCGCTGCAACCCCGTCATACCGGCGCAGCCCAGCACCAGTACCTCCGCCCCGGCCGCGCACGCCCGTTCGGCGGCGGCGAGGAACGCGGTCTCGGTGCGCTCCTCGTCGTCGAGGTCGAGCACGTTCAGACCCGTGCCGACGATCGCGGCGCAGTTCCGTGCCACGCCCGCCGTCTCCAGGCTGTCCTCGATCTGCCCGCACGACCGCTCCAGCGTGGTGACGACGCCGTAGCGGCGGCCGAGCAGGCAGGCCAGGTGTGCCGCGGCCTCGGTGATGTCGACGACCGGTGCGTCCACCAGCTCCCGGACGCCCTCGCGCCCGTGCTCACCGAAGCCGGCCATGACCACGGCGTCGTACGGCGGTCCGTCGTACGTGCGCAGCGTGTCCAGGACGGCCGCGGCGGAGAGGTAGCTGTCGAGCCACCCTTCCGCGGACTCGGGTCCCCACGCGGGGGTCAGTCCGGCCACGGTGGTGCCCGGACCTGCGGCGGCCCGGGCACCTCGTACGATCTCCTCGGTCATCTCCTGCGTGGTGTTGCAGTTGGTGACGACGATCCGCACGTCTCTCAGACCTCCGCAGTCGCACGCTCGGGCGGCACAGGGCCGCGTACAGCCCGGCGGCGATCGCCGTGCCGATGAACCAGGAGTACGGCGCCACGTCGCTGAAGGCCTTCACCAGCGCGAGCACCGCCGCGACACCGGCCGCCGGCAGGAACGCCCACAGCGCCTTCGGGTTGAAGCCCTTGCGGTAGTGGTAGCGGGAGCCGGGTGTGGCGTCGAACAGTTCGTCCACGTTCACGCGGCCGCGCTTGACCCAGTAGTAGTCGACCATGATCACGCCGAGCAGCGGGCCGAGGAAGGCGCCGAGGCCGCCGAGGAAGTAGTTCACGACGGTCGGGTTGGAGAAGAGGTTCCAGGGGGTGACCAGCAGGGCCGCGACCGTGCTGATCATGCCGCCGACCTTGAAGGTGATCTTCTGCGGCCAGACGTTGGCCAGGTCGTACGCCGGCGAGACGAAGTTGGCGACGATGTTGACGCCCATGGTGGCGATGGCGAAGGTCAGCGCGCCCAGCACCAGCACCCAGGTGTTGCCGATCTCGGCGACGAGGTAGGCGGGGTCGGTGATCTCCTTGCCGAAGACCTCGAAGGCGCCCGCGGTGACGATGACCGACACGATCACGAAGGCCGTGGAGTTGATGGGCAGGCCCAGAAGTTGCCGCGCTTGACCGACTTGTAGTCGGGCGCGAAGCGGGAGAAGTCGCAGAAGTTGAGCATCAGGGTGCCGTACGTGGCGAGGACCAGGCCGATCGCGCCGAACCACTGGCGCCACTGCTCACCGACGGAGACCGGGTGCGGTGTCGAGGTGAGGGAGATCGTCCAGCCGGCCTTGGCGAGGATCCACACGGCCAGCGCGATCATCACGAGCCAGATCGCCGGGCCGCAGAAGTCCTGGAACTTGCGCACCGACTCCATGCCCCGGCTGATGATCGCCGCCTGGACCAGCCACAGGGCGATGAAGGAGACCCAGCCGAGCGCGTCCAGGCCCAGGAACGAGTTGTGCGTCCACGACTCCAGGCTCGGCCAGGCCGCGAGCAGCATCACGTTGACGGCGACGGAGGCGAGGTAGGTCTGGATGCCGTACCACATGATGGCGATCACGGCCCTGATCAGCGCCGGGATGTTGGCACCCCAGATGCCGAAGGCGATCCGGCTGACGACCGGGAAGGGGACGCCGTGGCGCTGGCCGATCTTCCCCATCCAGTTCATGCCGATGTAGATGATCACGAAGCCGACCAGCAGGGACGTGAAGATCTGCCAGACGTTCATACCGAGGAAGAGCAGTCCGGCGGCGAACGTGTAGTTGCCGAGGTTGTGGACGTCGGACATCCACATGGCGAAGAGGTCGAAGACCTTCCAGTTGCGCTTCTTCGCGGGCGCGAGGTCTTCGTTGGTGAGCCGGGGGTCGGGGACGAAGGCTGGTGTGCCGGTGACTGGGGCACGGTCGGCGAGGGACACGGGGCCTCCATGAGCAAGGGGACGACGGAGGACTGCTCTGCGGGGGCTTTGGTATACCAAACTGCGCACATGGTCTCCCCGTCAACCGTTCTGACCGATGTCGCTCTTGTTAACGCTGAGTAAAAGACACCTCGCGTCGGCGAAGATGGGGTCCATGACGAAGATCGAACCCCTGGGAGCGGTACGTGAACGCGTCACCGCCGAGCTGCGGCAGGAGATCATCGCGGGCAGCCTCCGCCCCGGCGACCGCCTGGTCGAACGCGAGCTGGCGGAGCGTTTCGGCGTCTCCCGCGTCCCGGTCCGGGAGGCGATCCGGTCCCTCGTCGCCGAGGGCTTCGTCCACTTCGAGACGCCCCGCCGCACGGTCGTACGCCGCCTCACCCCGAACGACGTCAAGGAACTGTTCGAACTGCGCGAGGCCCTGGAGGTCTACGCCGCCGGACTCGCCGCGTCCCGCGCCACCGACCAGGACCTGACCGAGGTCCAGGAGCTCCTCGACCGCGCGGCCGCCGCCACCGAGGCCGGGGACGCCGAGCTGATCACGGACCTCAACAGCCGCCTGCACGACCGCATCATGGCGATGGCCGGCAACAGCCTGATGACCGAGGCCCTGGAACCGGTCGCCGGCCGGCTGCGCTGGATGACCCGGCGCAACGAGGAGTGGCCCCAGCTCCTCGTGGAGCACCGCGAGCTGTACGAGGCGATCGCCTCGGGCGACCCGGACCGGGCCCGCGCGCACGCGCTCAGGCACGTACGGACCAACTACCGCTCCACCATGCGGCACCTGTTCGGGGAGGAAGCGCTCTAGTCCTCCTCAGACGGCGGTCGCCGGCAGTCCGGCCGCCCGCGCGGCCGTCCGCAGTACGTCGCGCAGCATGGCGGGGGTGAGCCGGCCGGTGAAGGTGTTGCGCTGGCTGACGTGGAAGCAGCCGAAGAGCTCCAGGCCGTCGAGCGGATAGCGGGCTCCGTGCGAGAAGGCGGGGCGGGGCCTCGGCACCGACCAGCCCGCCTCGGCGAACGCGGGCAGCGCGGCCTGCCAGCCGAAGGCGCCGAGCACGACCACGGCCCGCAGTGTGGGACGCAGCAACCGCAGCTCCTGCACGAGCCAGGGGCGGCAGGTGTCGCGCTCCTGCGGGGTGGGCTTGTTGGCGGGCGGGGCGCAGTGCACCGGCGAGGTGACGCGTACGCCGTACAGCTCCAGACCGTCGTCGGCGTGCATCGCGGTGGGCTGGGAGGCGAGGCCGACGTCGTACAGCGCCTCGTACAGCACGTCCCCGGAGCGGTCGCCGGTGAACATCCGGCCGGTGCGGTTGCCGCCGTGGGCGGCGGGGGCGAGCCCGACGATCAGCATCCTCGCGTCCGCCGGTCCGAACCCGGGCACCGGCCGGCCCCAGTACGTCCAGTCCGCGTAGGCGGCTCGCTTGGCACGCGCCACCTCCTCACGCCAGGAGACGAGTCGCGGACAGGCCCGGCAGTCCGAGATGCGCCGGTCCAGGAGAGGGAGACCGCTGGCGTCCATGACTCCACCGTAGGCGGAGGTGGGCCGCGCTCCTCACGGGGAGACGCCGGTGCGCGAGTCCGAGGCGGCGACAGTGCCCGGCTCGGACCCTACGTCGGCACGACGGAGCCAGAGCAGGGCTCCGGACAGCAGCACCGCACCGGTCAGCAACCATGGCAGCGGGCCCGGCCGCAGGGCCCCGACGACGAGGCCGGTGAGCGCGCCGACCAGTTGCAGGGCAAGGGACTGGACGGACAGGGCGGTGGCGCGGCCGGCGCCGGTGACACGCCGGTGCAGCAGGTCGTTCTGGTTCGGGGACGCGGCGCCGACGCCGAGGTAGAGCAAGCAGAAACCAGCGGCGGCGAGAACCGTGGCGACCGGATGCGTGGTGGTTGCGGTGACACCGAGCAGCAGCATGCCGCCCGCACCCGTCCCGAGACAGACCAGTACGGCCCGCTCGCCACTGCCCGCGACCCTGGCGGCAAGCGGCGCGAGGTGGCTGCCGAGACCATTGCAGACGAAGCCCGCGCAGGCGAGCGCGGCGTACACCATCGCTCCGGAGCCGGGCGCTCCGGTCAGCTCGACGGTGCGGCCCGGTATGAGCAGTTCGATGGTGGCCAGGGCGCTGCCGACGGCCGCGGCGGTGATCAGGACCCGGCGGACCAGCGCGTCCCGGCCGCTCAGGCGCAGTCCGTCCAGGACGGTGACCGGGACGCCGCGCAGCACCGAACGCAGGGTGGCAGGCGGTCGCGGCGGCTCCCGCAGGACGGCCAGCACGTAGCAGACGAAGACGAGCCTGACGGCGGCTCCCAGCAGCATGGGAATGGACAGCGGCAGCACTGCGCCGGATGTCGCCTCGCTCAACCGGGCGCCGAGGTCGGGCCCCAGACCGAGCAGCCAGGGCAGGCCACCACCGAGCAGCATGCCGGCCGCGAGCGCGGCGGAGGTCGCGGAGCCGCCTCGGGCCAGACCGGTGCGCAGTTCGGCGTCCGGGCCGGAGCACTCCTGGACGCTGTCGACGTACCACGCCTCGGCGGTGCCGCTGGCCAGGGCCCGGGCCACGCCCATGAGCACCATGCCGGCGGTGAGCACCCAGGCGGTGGTGCCGAGGCCGACCAGGACACAGGCGACCACGTTGAGAACACCGGCCACGGCCAGGACCGGCCGGCGCCCGAGGACGTCGGAGAGCCCGCCCGTGGGCAGTTCCAGCGCGGCCACCGTCAGCGAGTGGGCGGCGAAGAGCCACGCGACCGCGGCCAGGGACATACCGCGCTCGCCGAACAGCAGGACCATCGAGGCCAGGCCCAGGCCCGACGGCAGCCATAAGAGCGCGCAGACGGTGACGTAGCGGCGGCGAACGGTCCGCACGGTCAGCTCGGTCATGAGGCGCCCTCGCGGTCCGGGCCCTGCCGGTCAGTGTCTCCACGGTGGTGCGGGGCGAGTGGCAGCGCGGCGGTGAGGAGCACCACGTTCTCGGCACGCGGGTCGTCCGCGTCCCGGGCCGTCAGCTCCTCCAGCTTCCGGGAGACGACGTCCCAGAACTCGGCGAGCGACTCGGCCGTCAACCGCGGCATGAGGTCGCTGATCCCCGACGGCTCCACCCACTCCTGACCGAACCGCCCGGCCGCCATGTCCTCCTCGTGCCGGGCGAGGGACGCCTCCAGA
Organism: Streptomyces tuirus; assembly: GCA_018195615.1. GTDB lineage: Bacteria > Actinomycetota > Actinomycetes > Streptomycetales > Streptomycetaceae > Streptomyces > Streptomyces tuirus_A. Next base: position 2,381,806 of record JAGTPG010000002.1, read on the forward strand.
TGCTCGATCTGCCGCCGCCGCGCCAGGCTGACGAAGGCACGGCCCGCCGCGGAGGACTCCATCACCTCGTTGCTCCAGGAGGTCACGGTGTGCAGCGCCCGCCAGCGCCGCTCCCGCCCGTCCGGTGCTCCGCCTCGGAGATGAACGCGTACTTCGCGAGTACCCGCAGGTGGTAGCTGGCCGACGCCGACGACTCCCCCGTTCGCGCGGCGAGCTCACTGGCCGTGGCGGGCCCGTCCTGCCGCAACAGTCCGAGCAACCGGATGCGCAGGGGGTGGGTGAGGGCCTTCAGGGCATCGGTGTCGTGCTCGGGTCCAGTACGCGCTTGTGCTCGTCGCTGTCCATGCCGGGAGGGTAGGCCGCTTCACCCTTTTAGCAAAAGAGTTTTTGCAAAACTCCTTTGGGGAAGGAGGCTGGAGTGGGAGTCCGCGCTCGAGCCGCTACTGGACGAACAGAAATCCCGCACGCTCGGCCGACCCGGAGGACTAAGGTCGGGGACATGGCTTCTCGAGGTGCGGAGTACGACAGGACGCGTGGAACCGGAGACGCGGAAGACACGACGCCCGAGGACACGGCGTCCGGTCACCCTTCGGCCACGGACACACCCTCCACGAACACCGCACCCGCCGATGCCGCAGGCACCTCCGAGCCCGGTGAGGCGAACACCGTGGACCCGAAGGTCGCCGCGGCCATCGCCGCTGCCGAGGCCGCCGGACCGCCGAGCGGCGGCACTGTCCGTGTCGACAGCTGGATCTGGTCCGTACGCCTCGTCAAGACCCGCTCCATGGGTGCCACCGCCTGCCGGGGCGGACACGTGCGTGTCAACGGCGAGCGTGTGAAGCCCGCCCACGCGGTACGCGTCGGCGACGAGGTACGCCTGCGGCACGAGAACCGGGAGCGGATCGTCGTCGTCACACGGCTGATCCGCAAGCGCGTCGGCGCTCCCGTGGCCGTCCAGTGCTACATCGACAACTCCCCGCCGCCCCCGCCCCGCGAGGCCGTCGCTCCCGCGGGCATTCGCGACCGCGGCGCGGGCCGCCCCACCAAGCGGGACCGCCGCGAGATGGAACGCCTGCGCGGACTGGCCGGCCCCGGTCCCGCCCTGGCGGCGGCTTCGGCAGCGGCCCGGGCAAGCCGAGGCCCTGAGCGCAGGTACCAGTCGACACCTCGGCGCCCGGGACGAGCCCCACGCCTCGCCCGGACGCCGCCGGAGCCGAACACGACACGGTGACGCCTGCAGTGACGCCTGCTCACGCCCTGCGCCGCAGCAGCCGCACCAGCTCCGCGTTGTGCCCCGCCGCGCCCACGCGATGAGAGCGAGCGGCACGATCAGGATCACCGGTGTCGCCGCGTACTGCCCGTCGAAGACTGCTGTCTGCACGACGAACGCGCCCACCATCAACGCGCTCAGCGCCATCGCCGCCACCGACTGGAGCACAGGGATCAACAGGGCGATCGCTCCGGCCAGTTCGAGCACACCGATGGTGTACATCCCCGCGCTGCCCCAGCCGAGCTTGTCGAAGGACTCGGCGGCCGACGCATGCCCGATCAGCTTGGGCAGGGCGCTCGGGATCGCGTAGAAGAGAGCGAGCAGCACCTGCAGCGCGCGCAGCGCGATCCGCGCACGCCGCCGCGGGCGGTCGCGGACTCGGCGATGACGACTCCGGCCGGGGCGGAGGGGGCGGCGACGACGGAGGCGGTGGTCTCTGACATGGTGGTCTCCTGGGGAAGCGGTCCGTGGTGGTGTCGCAAAGTAAGACCGCCGTTCACCGTCGAACTCATCGCCGCCCGGCACACTTTTCCCAGGCCCGCCCATCCGCCGCACGTCACGGGCAGAGCCGCCGGAGCGCCTCCCCTGGATAGGGAGTGGTCCTGCTCTCCAGTTGCAGCTTGCGGTAGAAGTCCGTCATCACGGCCGCGACCGGAGCATGGCGGGCGAGGATCTCCGCCGTCCCCGGTGGCACCGCGGTGGGCCGCCGCCCTCCGGCCCAAGCCCGTATCAGTCCACCCCGTACCTCCCAGTCGTCGCCGCACAAGGCGGTGATCAGCCAGTTCACCAGGTAACTGGCCGTGTAACAACGGTCGTAGGCGCTGTGCCGGTCGTAGAAGTCCCTCTCGGTGCGAGTGAGGTCGAAGCGGGTGGACAGCGCGAGGCCGTAGTCGGCGAAGTACAGGCGTCGGCCGTCGGTGAGGATGTTCTCGAAGTGGGCATCGAAGTGGAGCAGCCCACGGCTGTTCATGAACGACGTGCCGGCCGCCAGTGCCTTCTCCACCTGGGAGCATGCCCGGTCGAGCGCGTCGTCACCGGCTCGCGCCTGCTCCGTGAGCCACGTGTGCAGGGTCTGAGGGACGTACTCCAGAAACAGCGCGACGCTCGCCGAGGACTGCTGCAGGGCCTCGATACGCCGCCGTACGGCCGCGCTCCCTCCCCAGTAGGCCACGGCCTTCTCCACATCGGCGAGTTCCTCGGCCAAGGTGGGCGCCCCGTCGGGCAGCACCCGCCAGTGGTACATCAGCGGACAGCCCTGGAACTGCCCGGAGAGCACCCAGTTCGTGGTCATGGTGTGGGCGGCGACCTCCCGCCACGCTCCGAACCCGGGGCCGCCGATGCCGTACTGGCAGGCCACGGGCAGCCCGAACACGTTGGCCGTGGAGCGGAGATACTCCGGCCGACGCTCCAGATCCGTCAGGGGCACCCGCTTCACGAAGACCGGTGTACCGGACACGTCCAGCCGGGCCGACTTCCCGCCGATCCCCGTCCCCAACGGCACTGCCTTGTCGACCAGTTCGGCCAGTTCGGCGTCCCCGCACAGCGCCAGGGATGTCGAGACCGTGGCGTAGCCGCTCAGACGCCCGGCCTCCACTCCCCGGGACGACCACTCACGCACCCCGGTCGCCTAGACCACCGGCACCGCCCTCACCCATATCCGATCCTCCGTCAGGTACCGATCGACCCTGAGGCCCGCCTCCTCCAGTGCCTCCTCGAACTGCTCCCTGCTCAGCGGTCGTGCACGGAACGTCTGGGTCCAGACCGCGTCCGGGAACTCGTACTCTGCGCGCACCGAGTTGATCCCGTCTCCGACCGGCTCCGATGACACGATCCGTACAGTGAAGCCGCTGGGGTCGACGCGCTCACGCGGCACGTCCGCGTGGTAGTCCTCGCCCTCCCGCTGGATGAGCACGCAGCCGCCCTCCGCGACATGGCGCACGCAGGTGCGGAGCATGCCCCGCCGTACCTCGGCGTCCCCGGTGTGCACGAGGAACGACGCGAGCAGCACCACGTCGAACATCTCGCCCAGGTCCAGCTGCTCGATGGGGCTGCGTATCGTCCGCGCCCCGCGCACGCGCTCCAGCATCTCGGCGGACTCGTCCACCGCCGTGACCGTGAACCCGCGCTCCAGCAGCGCATGTGTCATGCGCCCGACCCCGCTGCCGAGCTCCAGGATGCGCGCGCCCTCGGGCACCGCCGCGGCGATGACCTCCGGTTCGTCCTTGATCGGCAGCCGCGAGTACAGCTCCACCGCGCACCCGTCCGGGGTGATCGCCCCGGGTCCCGTCCCCTCGTACCCCTCACGCATTTTCAGCTCCATGCCGGTCCAACGGCCCTCGCCCGCACGCCCGTTCCCGTGCCGGCCGCATTCACCCGGCCGAGTGAACGGGTCGGCCTCCCGGGAGCGGAGGGCCGCAGGGCGGCTACAGCGGGAACCAGCCGTGCCCCACGTACCAGTGGCCGCCCGCCCGCAGGTGATCCACCACCGCCCGCTCCACCGACGTGCGCCTGGGCAGACTCGCCACCGGCAGGTCCGGGTCTCCGAAGACGAACCGGACCGGCTCGTCGTCTGCGGGTTCCGGCTCCTCATCGGGGTCGCGGCCGGCCCTGAAACGTTCCTGGAAGCGGACGATGTTGGAGTCGGGGTCGACGTACCGCTTCAACTGCGGGTCGAGCAGCCAGGAATGACATACCGCGACCGGGTACCGCTCCCGCGGGAAGTGGCGGGCGAAGAACTCCCGCGCCAGTTCCAGGGAACGGTCGCACGCCGACGGCGACAGTGGCCCGTGGAAGTCAGGAATGTGCAGGTTCAGACAGGGCTCCCCCGGCGCCGCGTCCTGTCCGGCCGCGGCCATCGCCCGCCCGGTCCGCTGCCCGAGGCGCGCCCGCTCGAACTGAAGCCGTCCCAGCTGGTACAGCTCCCCGCGGAAATGGTGTGTGAGCCACTGCGGCACCTTCACCCCTCCCCTGCCGTGCTGCCGGCGATGGAACGCCATGTTCCGCCCGAGGTCGGCGAGGGTGCGCCGGCTGACGTCGGCAGGGACACCGCGCTCGCGGTGGTAGGCCCGCGTGTGCGGCAGCGCCGCGACGAACACGTACACGGCGAAGTACGGGCCCAGCGCAGCCGGGGCCTCCTCGACGCGCTCGGCGAGCGGCACCGTGATCCCGGCCTCGCCGATGTCCCGCACCAGGTCCTCGACGCACTCCTCCAGGAGTCTCATGGCCACGGCGTCCGCGGTGAGCGCCCGTCGCAGAGCGACCAGGTCGTTGATGTCCTCGTGCGGTACCGCGAGGTCGAGCAGTATCTCGGGCAACGCGTCGGCGTCCGGCAGCATGCGCGGCTCCTTGTGTCGACCTTTGGTGAACACCCGCCACGAAGAGTACGTTGCAAGCAGGACGGTGATCGGACGATGCGTACCGGCAGTGAACCGCGGACCGCGCGCAGTGCCCTGCGCGCACGCTTCTGGCTGAGTGTGTGGGGGCTGGTCTGGGCCCTCTTCGGGACGGTCGCGTTCTCGCTCGCCGGGCGGACCGGCTGGGCCATCGCCTGCGGGGTGCTGCTGCTGGTCGTCACGATCGATCTCGCCGTCGTCCTCAGGCACATCCGCCAGGGCCCGCACTATCAGCCGGGCCCCGGCATCCCGCCCTACCGGCCGCCGGACGACCGCCCCTGAGGCAGCGGGCCGCTCAGGAGTCGAAACGCGCCGCCTTCAGGAACTCCGGTTTCGGGTCGAGCGCGGCCGCCAGGCGGAAGTGGCGCTTCGCCTGCTCGGGGTGGCCCTGCCGCTCATAGGTGCGGGCAAGCGCGAAGTGCGCGAACGCGTTGTCCGGCTCGCGCTCCAGGACGATCGAGAACTCGAGCTCCGCGGGCCTGAGCTGCGCCGCCGCGAAGAAGGCACGGGCCCGCAGAAGCCGCGCGGCGGTGTTCTCCGGGTGCGCGGCGATGACTCCGTCGAGCAGCTTCACCGCGCCCCGCGGGTCCCGCGCCGCGAGCAGCTGCTCGGCGGCACGGAAGTCGATGACGTGCGTCTCCGGGGTACGTCCGGTGGAACCGCTGGTCTCGGGCACGGCAGAGTCCTTCCCTCACTGGACGGGTTCAACGCCCCCTCGACGTGGCGCTATTCCTGGGGGGACTGGGACCTGCGCACCAGCTCGGCCCACACGTCCTTCACGCGCTGCCGCAGCTCCTCCAGCGGGACGTCGTTGTCGATGACGACGTCCGCGATCTCCCGGCGCTGCTCCCGTGTCGCCTGGGCGGCCATCCGGGCGCGGGCGTCCTCCTCGGTCATGCCGCGCAGCCGCACCAGCCGGTCGAGCTGGGTCTCGGGGCTCGCGTCGACCACGATCACGACGTCGTACAGCGGCGCCAGGCCGTTCTCCGTGAGGAGGGGGACGTCGTGGACGACGACGGCGTCCTCGGCGGCGGCCTCTTCGAGCTCGCGGGAGCGGGCGCCCACCAGGGGGTGCACGATCGAATTGAGGGTGGCGAGTCTCGCGGCGTCGGCGAAGACGATGGAGCCGAGCTTCGGCCGGTCAAGGCTGCCGTCGGCGGAGAGCACCGCCTCTCCGAAGGCCTCCACGACCGCGGCGAGACCCGGGGTCCCCGGTGCGACGACCTCCCGTGCGATGCGGTCCGCGTCGATCAGCACGGCGCCGCACTCGACGAGCAGCCGTGACACCTCACTCTTGCCGGCGCCGATACCGCCGGTCAGGCCCACCTTCAGCATGAGCCGCAGCCTAGACGCTCCGCTGTGGGGCCGTGTTTCGGGTGCGGCACGGTGGGGGCTGGGCGCGCAGTTCCCCGCGCGCCCAGCGGGGCGTCAGGTGTCCCCTTCTCTTTCCGCCAGGAACTTCTCGAACTCCCGCCCGATCTCGTCCGCCGACGGGATGTCCACCGGCTCCGCGAGCATGTTGCCGCGGGTCTCGGCGCCGGCTACTGCGTCGTACTGGTGCTCCAGGCCCTCGACGAGCGCGGTGAGGTCCTCGTCGCCCTCGCGGATCTGCCGGTCGATCTCCGTCTGGGTGCGGTGGGCGTCCGAGCGCAGCGCGTGTGCGATCCCGGGCAGGACCAGTCCGGTCGCCGCCGTGATGGCCTCGAGGACCGTCAGAGCCGCGTCCGGGTACGGGGAGCGGGCGATGTAGTGCGGGACGTGAGCGGCGACGCCCAGGACGTCGTGCCCGGCCTGGAGCAGGCGGTACTCGATCAGGGACTCGGCGCTGCCGGGCACCTGCGCCTCCTCGAACGGGCTGCGGTGGCCCGGGACGAGGTCGGTGCGGTTGCCGTGCGGGGTGAGGCCGACGGGCCGGGTGTGCGGTACGCCCATGGGGATGCCGTGGAAGTTGACCGAGAGGCGGACACCGAGCCGCTCGACGATCTGCTTCACGGCAGCGGCGAAACGCTCCCACTCCACGTCCGGTTCGGGGCCGGACAGCAGCAGGAACGGCGCTCCGGTGGCGTCCTGCACAAGCCGCACCTCGATGGCGGGGTCCTCGTAGTCGCTCCAGCGGTCGCGCTTGAACGTCAGCAGCGGGCGCCGGGCTCGGTAGTCCACGAGCCGGTCGTGGTCGAACCGGGCGACGACCTGGTGCGGCAGCGAGTCGAGCACCCGGTCGACGATCTGGTCGCCCGTCTCCCCCGCGTCGATGTATCCGTCGAAGTGGTAGAGCATGACAAGTCCGGCCGACTCCTGGGCCAGCGCCATGTCGACAACGGCCAGCCCCTTCGGCTCCCATGCGTACAAACCCTGCGGATCAAGCACAGTGACCGCTCCTCCTCGTGTCCGTACTCGACAACGCCCTTGCGGACACGGGCATTCCCGGAGGAGGAGAACTTCGATCTTGGCAGCCGGGTCGACGCCCGTCTCGAGGGGCGCGGGGAACTGCGAGACAAGCCCCCACGGCCCGCAGCCGTACAACGGCCCTGACACACACCAAGGGCCCGCACCTCGAAAGGTACGGGCCCCCGGTCAGGAGCTACAGCTCAGTGGGCGTTCAGCTCTGCCCACCCGCCAGCTTCTCTCGCAGAGCGGCAAGCGCCTCGTCCGAGGCCAGCGCGCCGGAGTTGTCCGGGCCCTCGGAGGAGTACGAACCGCCACCGGCGGCCGGAGCCGCACCCGCGGCGTCGCCACCCTCGGCGGCAGCGGCGGCGTCGGCCTCGCGGGACTTGATGACCTGCGCCTGGTGCTGCTCGAAGCGCTGCTGCGCCTCGGCGTACTGGCGCTCCCACTCCTCGCGCTGCTTCTCGTAGCCCTCGAGCCAGTCGTTGGTCTCGGGGTCGAAGCCCTCGGGGTAGATGTAGTTGCCCTGGTCGTCGTAGGACGCGGCCATGCCGTACAGGGTCGGGTCGAACTCGACCGCGGCCGGGTCGGCACCGAAGGACTCGTTGGCCTGCTTCAGCGAGAGGCTGATGCGACGGCGCTCGAGGTCGATGTCGATGACCTTGACGAAGATCTCGTCGTTGACCTGGACGACCTGCTCCGGGATCTCCACGTGGCGCTCGGCCAGCTCGGAGATGTGGACCAGACCCTCGATGCCCTCGTCGACGCGGACGAACGCACCGAACGGAACCAGCTTCGTGACCTTGCCGGGCACGACCTGGCCGATCTGGTGGGTGCGGGCGAACTGCTGCCACGGGTCTTCCTGGGTCGCCTTCAGCGACAGGGAGACGCGCTCGCGGTCCATGTCCACGTCGAGGACCTCGACGGTGACTTCCTGGCCGACCTCGACAACCTCGGACGGGTGGTCGATGTGCTTCCAGGACAGCTCGGAGACGTGGACCAGACCGTCGACGCCACCCAGGTCCACGAAGGCACCGAAGTTGACGATCGAGGAGACGACGCCGGAACGGACCTGACCCTTCTGGAGGGTCGTGAGGAACGTCTGGCGGACCTCGGACTGGGTCTGCTCCAGCCAGGCACGGCGGGACAGGACCACGTTGTTGCGGTTCTTGTCCAGCTCGATGATCTTGGCCTCGAGCTCCTTGCCCACGTAGGGCTGGAGGTCGCGGACGCGGCGCATCTCGACCAGGGAGGCCGGGAGGAAGCCACGGAGGCCGATGTCGAGGATGAGACCACCCTTGACGACCTCGATGACGGTACCGGTGACGATCCCGTCCTCTTCCTTGATCTTCTCGATGGTGCCCCAGGCACGCTCGTACTGGGCGCGCTTCTTCGAGAGGATCAGGCGGCCTTCCTTGTCCTCCTTCTGAAGAACAAGGGCCTCGATCTCGTCACCGACGGCGACGACCTCGTTGGGGTCGACGTCGTGCTTGATCGAGAGCTCGCGGCTCGGGATCACACCTTCGGTCTTGTAACCGATGTCGAGCAGGACCTCGTCCCGGTCGACCTTCACGATGACGCCGTCGACGATGTCGCCGTCGTTGAAGTACTTGATCGTCTCGTCGATCGCGGCGAGGAAGGCTTCCTCGTTACCGATGTCGTTGACCGCTACCTGCGGGGTGGTGGCGGTGGTCTCGGTGCTGCTCGTCATGTGGGAAAGGGCTCCGGTACGGACATTGAAGTCGTAGGTACTGCTACGCCGGGAGCCCGTTTCGCTCTGCAGAAGCCGGACAGCCAAGGAAGCGCCACACGGAACTGGTGGCGCCTCGACAACCGAGGGGACATACATACAGATGCGAGCGCAGCCTGCTACGTCTGAGGTGCGCAGGCCCGCAGCGCAACTTGTAGCATACGGGGGCAGCCGGGCAGGGTCAATGCGCGAAGCCGCCCACGCGGGGCGGAACGCCGCATACCCGGCACAAGTCGTGTCGTCCGAGGCCATGCGGGGCGTACGACGCCCCCTTCGTGCCCCTCCCGGGACCGGCTGGACGGAAGAGTACGACGAGGGAGCCGATCATCCAAGAGCCCGAAGCGTCCGAACCCGAGGCCACCCGGCGTGCCGCCGGTGTCACGGAGAGCTCCCGCGCCAACCGTGGCTGGTGGGACCGCAACGCGGACGAGTACCAGGTCGAGCACGGCACGTTCCTCGGCGACGACCGTTTCGTCTGGGGCCCCGAGGGCCTGGACGAGGTGGAGGCCGAGCTGCTCGGCCCGCCGGAGGAGCTGAAAGGCAAGGACGTCCTGGAGCTCGGCGCCGGCGCCGCGCAGTGCTCGCGCTGGCTGACCGCCCAGGGAGCGCGCCCGGTCGCCCTGGACATCTCGCACCGGCAGTTGCAGCACGCGCTGCGGATCGGCGGATCGTTCCCCCTGGTGTGCGCGGACGCCGGTGCCCTCCCCTTCGCCGACGGCTCCTTCGACCTGGCCTGCTCGGCGTACGGGGCGCTGCCCTTCGTCGCCGATCCCCGCCTGGTCCTGCGTGAGGTGCGCCGGGTGCTGCGGCCCGGGGGCCGTCTCGTCTTCTCCGTGACGCATCCGATCCGCTGGGCCTTCCCGGACGAGCCGGGGCCCGAGGGGCTGTCGGTGGCGTCCTCGTACTTCGACCGCACGCCCTATGTCGAGCAGGACGAGGAGGGCCGCGCGGTCTACGTCGAACACCACCGCACGCTCGGCGACCGTGTCCGGGACGTCGTGGCGTCGGGCTTCCGGCTCGTCGACCTGGTGGAGCCGGAGTGGCCGGCGTGGAACACGGCCGAGTGGGGCGGCTGGTCGCCGCTGCGCGGGAACCTGATCCCGGGCACGGCGATCTTCGTGTGCGAGCGGGACTGAGCCGCTCCGCGGGAAGAGCCGCGTCCGGCCGTCGATCGCCCGCGGCCCCGTCGTGGCTGCTCGCGCGGTTGCCCCGCGCCGCGTCCGGTCGCGGGCGTACGACACTGGGGGCGTGATCCGTTACGACGCCCTGAAAGCCCTTCCGGTACGCGGTGCCCTGCCCGGTCTGACCGACGCCCTGGACACGCACGGCACGGCGGTGCTCGTCGCGCCGCCGGGCACCGGCAAGACCACCCTGGTGCCGCTCGCGCTCGCGGGGCTGCTGGGCGAAGGGCCCGGGCGGCGGGTGGTCGTGGCCGAGCCCCGGCGGATCGCGGCCCGGGCGGCCGCGCGGCGGATGGCGTGGCTGCTGGGCGAGCAGGCCGGTGGGAGCGTCGGTTACACCGTGCGGGGGGAACGGGTCGTCGGGCGCCACGCGCGCGTGGAGGTCGTGACGACCGGTGTGCTGCTCCAGCGGCTGCAGCGCGACCAGGAGCTGGCCGGAGTGGACGTGGTGGTGCTCGACGAGTGCCACGAGCGGCATCTGGACGCTGACACGGTGGCGGCGTTCCTGTGGGACGTCCGTGAGACCCTGCGGCCGGAGCTGCGGCTGGTGGCCGCGTCTGCGACGACCGACGCGCAGGGGTGGGCCCGGCTGCTGGGCGGGGCACAGGTGGTGGAGGCGCAGGGGGCGGCGTATCCGGTGGAGGTCGTGTGGGCGCCGTCGGTGCGGCCCGTACGGCCGCCGCACGGGATGCGGGTCGATCCGGCGCTGTTGACGCATGTGGCCTCGGTGGTGCGGCGGGCCCTGGCCGAGCGGGACGGGGACGTGCTGTGTTTTCTGCCGGGCGTCGGGGAGATCGCCCGGGTCGCCGGGCAGCTCGGGGGGCTGGGCGAGGTGGACGTACTGCAGGTGCACGGGCGGGCACCGGCTGCCGTGCAGGACGCGGTGCTGATGCCGGGGAGCGGCGGCGGGTCGTGCTGGCCACGTCCGTCGCGGAGTCGTCGCTGACGGTGCCGGGGGTGCGGGTCGTCGTGGATTCGGGTCTTGCGCGTGAGCCACGGGTCGATCACGCGCGCGGGCTGAGTGCGCTGACGACGGTGCGGGCGTCGCGGGCGGCCGGGCGGCAGCGGGCGGGGCGGGCCGGTCGTGAGGCGCCGGGGGCGGTGTACCGGTGCTGGGCGGAGGCCGAGGACGCGCGTCTGCCGCGTTTTCCGTCGCCGGAGATCAAGGTGGTCGACCTGACGGCCTTTGCGCTGCAGGTGGCGTGCTGGGGGGATCCGGATGCGGCCGGGCTGGCGTTGCTGGATCCGCCGCCTGCCGGGGGTATGGCGTCGGCGCGGGGTGTGTTGGGAGCTGTGGGGGCCGTCGACTCCACCGGGCGTGCCACTGAGCGGGGAGTCGCTCTGGCTCGGCTGGGACTGCACCCCCGGCTGGGGCGGGCTTTGGTGGATTCCGTGCCGTTCGTGGGGGCCGAGCGGGCGTCGGAGATCGTGGCCCTGCTGAGCGAGGAGACGCCTCGGGAGTACGGCGATGACCTGGCGGGTGCCCTGCGTCGTGCCCGGCGTGGGGGTGATGCCTATTCCTCGCGGTGGCGGAGCGAGGTCCGGCGGCTGCGGGCGGTCGTTTCGGGTGCTTCCCACCCGCCCGCCCGCAACAGCCCGCGAGAGGCCGGAGCCGAGGCGTGGGCGAGCCTCTCGCAGGAGCGGCAGGTCGGAGTCGTCGCCGCTCTCGCCTTCCCGAGCGCGTCGCAAGGAGCGACGGTGGGTCGTACCTCATGGTCTCCGGCACCCGGGCCGAGGCCGGTGACGGGAGCGCCCTGCGGGGTGCCCCCTGGATCGCTGTCGCTGTCGCCGACCGGCCCGTCGGGAAGGGGCACGCGCGGGTGCGGCTCGGGGCCGTGGTCGACGAGGAGACGGCCCGGGTCGCGGCAGGCGTGCTGCTGACGGAGCGGGACGAGGTCGGGTGGGACGGCGCGGATGTCGTGGCGCGGCGGGTGGAGCGGCTGGGGGCCGTGGAGCTGGCGGTGCGGTCGCTGGCGGATCCGGATCCCGGGCTGGTGCGCGGCGCGCTGCTCGACGGGCTGCGGCAGGAGGGGTTCGGGCTGTTGCGGTGGCCGGCGGAGGCCCGCGTGCTGCGGCAGCGGCTCGCGTTTCTGCGGCTGCACCTCGGTGAGCCCTGGCCCGATGTCTGCGACGAGGCGCTCCACGCGCGCGTGGAGGAGTGGCTGGAGCCGGAGCTGAGCCGGGCCAGGCGGCGGGCCGATCTGGCGCGGATCGACGCCGGGGAGGCGCTCGCACGGCTGCTGCCCTGGGCGTCCGGGGAGGCCGGCCGGCTGGATGAGCTCGCCCCGGAGCGGATCGCCGTGCCGAGCGGGTCGAGGGTCCGGATCGACTGGTCCCGGCCCGAGCAGCCGGTGCTCGCGGTGAAGTTGCAGGAGATGTTCGGGCTCCAGGAGTCGCCGCGGGTCGCCGGGGTGCCGCTGCTCGTCCATCTGCTCTCCCCGGCCGGGCGGCCGGCCGCCGTCACCACCGACCTCGCCTCCTTCTGGAGGGACGGCTACAAGGGCGTACGGGCGGAGCTGCGCGGGCGGTATCCGAAGCACCCCTGGCCCGAGGACCCGGCCGGTGCCGAGCCGACCCGGCACACCAACGCCCGGTTCAGGCGCTGACCGGTGAGGGTTCCTCGGTCGACGAGGGGGCCGGGCCGGAGGGGCGGCGGCTGCGGGCCTCCAGGTAGAGCGCGAGGGCCAGCAGGAGGACGCCGAGGGTCAGGAAGCCCCAGGGCAGCCAGGACGTCATCAGCAGCACGAGCAGGCGCTGGGACTTCACCAGGTCGACCGTGTGGGTGATGTAGTCCTCGCGCATCTTCACGTGCCCGGCGAACGCGGTCACCTTGTCGCGGTCGCCCAGGAGAGCGCCGCCGCGCAGTTCCTCCCGGTGGAGTTCCTCGCCGTAGACGGGGGCGCCGGTGAGGGGTTCGACCCAGAACTTGCGGACCGTGGTGTACCAGCGGGTGGTGCCGGTCCGGGCGACCGACTCGGGGGTGAGGCCCCGCACGGGCAGGGTCTTCGGGATCTTCACCTTGGTCCAGGGGATGGTCTGCTCGAAGTAGTAGACCTCCAGGCCGCGGAAGTTCCGGGTGCCCTTGTAGTGGATGGGGGCGGTGACGCGGGCCTGGGCGTCGAAGTACTCGTAGTTCCTCTTCTCCGTGAGGAACGGCCATTTGAACTCGATGCCCTCGCGGCGCACCGGGTCGCCGTCGACCGACTCCCCCGTGGCGTGGACGGGTTCCTGGGTGTGGGCGTCGAAGATGTAGCGCTCGGGATCTTCGACACCATCTCGCCGTCGGGTCCGACGACGTAGGACAGGCCGTCCCAGACGACGACGTCCCGGCCGGCCGACTCCTCGATCCGCTCGGAGGCTTCGACGTTGCCCTTGAGGGTCTGCACGATGGTGACCTTGGGGACCTTCTTGGCCCGCATGGTGCCGTAGTCGAGGAGGGTGGCGTCCTTCGCCTCCAGGACCATGTCCTGGTACTGGTCGGCGGGGACCTTGGCGAGGCGCGGGAAGGCGTACCAGCGCAGCAGCGGGGACAGTGCCGCGAAGAACACGGCGAGGGCGAGCAGGACCAGGCCGGCCTTGCGGCGCATCTCGGCCTCCCTCCCGGGCGGGCGGTCAGGGGTGTGCGGGCACCGTCGTCAGCAGCGGCTTCGGGGACGTTTCGCCCGAGGGGGTGCCGAGGGCGGTGAGCGTCAGAACCACGGCGAAGGCGACGGCGAGACCGGTGGCGGCGGCGACGAGGGCGCGCATACGGGGCCTCCCCACGGGTGAGCTGATACACCGTCAGGTTTCTGGGCACCGTAGCAACGGGCGGCCGAGATGAGAACACGTTGCACACACAACGAACGCCCCTCCTCGACGGAGGGGCGTCGCCGGTGCTGCTCGAGAGTTACGCGCTGGGGCTGGCCGACGGGCTGGGCGAGGACGTCTCGGCCGCCGCCACGGTCAGTTCGACGGTGAGGGTCGCTCCGCCCGCGGTGGTGACGCGCAGCAGGAACGTGCCGGTGGTGTCGTCGGCGTACAGCTTCGGCAGCTTCAGCAGGCCCTCGGCGTCCGTCTTCAGGCCCGTCAGGGTGCGTACGGCCTTGCCGTCGGCGTCCTTGAAGTAGGGACCCTTGTCGTTGGCCGTCGGGTCGTCCGCCGACTTGATCAGTGTGGCGGTGGCCGCGACGCCGTCCGCGACGGCGCCCTGGTACGTGGCCTTCACCTCGACCTGGTTCGCGAACTCGCCGCCCGGGGTGCAGGTCAGCGCCGCGTCGCTGGTGCGGGCGAGCTTGTCGGCGGCGCGTTCGGTGACGGTGGCCGTGTAGTCGAGACCCGGGACCGTACGGCCCACGACGGTGGCGCGGACGGTGACCTTGCCCGTCTTCTCCCCCGCCTGGAGGGCGGGCGCGACGGCCACGCCGGAGCTGTTGGTGGCGACCGTGGCCACGCTCTCGCCACCGGTGAAGGTGGTGTCCGTGGCGCCGATGATCGTGAAGCGGATCCTGACCTTGGCGACGGCCTTGCCGGCCTTGGTCTCGGCGCGGGTGCTGATCCGCTTGCCGAACGTGTCGCCGGCCATCGCGGTGAGCTTCGCGGTCCCGGCGTCCTCCAGGTGGTCCACCGTGTCGGTGGGAGTGGGAGACGTCGGGGGCGGGGTGCTCGGGGGTTCGGGGTGCCGGGGTCGGTGGGCGGCTTGGGGTCGTGGTGCCGCCACCGGGCTTGCCGGGGGACGGGCTGGGCTTCGGCTTCGAGCTGCCCGGAGCCGGCGTGTTCGGGGTGGACGGTGTGGAGGGCGAGGGGTTGGCCCCGGCCGAGTGGTCGCTGCGGTTGTCGGGCAGCGTGCCGGTGCCGTCGGGGACCTCGTGCGTGCCCTTGCGGTAGTACTCCAGCCAGCGCATGACCAGGTTCAGGTACTCGCGCGAGTTGTTGTAGCTGAGGATCGCGCGGTCGAGGTCGTCCTGGTCGGACAGGTCCCAGTTGTTGCGGCACAGGTAGTGGGCGGCGGCCAGGGCGGCGTCGTAGACGTTGTTGGGGTCCTCCTTGCCGTCGCCGTTGCCGTCGCGGCCGGCCCACGCCCAGGTGGACGGGATGAACTGCATGGGCCCGACGGCCTGGTCGTAGGTGCTGTTGCCGTCGTACGCGCCGTCGTCGGTGTCCTTGATGAGGGCGAAGCCGTTGCCGTCGAGCTGCGGACCGCGGATGGGCGAGATGGTGGTGCCGTCGGCGGTGACCCGGCCGCCACGGGCCTGCCCGACTCCACCCGGCCGATGGCCGCGAGGAGTTGCCAGGGCAGGTTGCAGCCCGGCTTGGCGTCGCGGAGCGCGGTCTCGGCCTTCTTGTAGGCGTCGAGGACGGTCGCGGGATGCCCGCCTCGGAGGTGGCCCCGGGGGCTGTGGGCCCGGTTCCGGTACTCGGTGACGGGCTCGGGCTCTTGAGGGGTGGCAGGTCCGTGTAGTAGGGCGAGTTGCCGGTGGCGCTGCCGTGGGAGGCACCCGCTTCGGGGGACGGTGTGGTGTCCGCGGCGGCCTGTCTGCCGTGGTCGTTCACGCCCGGAGCCTGGGAGGCGGACAAGGCCGCGACCGCTACCGCGGCCACGGCGGTGGTTGCCGCCCCTTTGCGCAGCCTCCTGCCGAATTGCGCCGCCATAGAGTGAACCCCTCCCGTGGACGCCCGAGCGCCCCTTTTCGTCTGTTGCGCCCTTGTGTTGCGTTCGCGCTCTTCTGTTGCGTTCGCTCTGTTGTGACGATCGACCGGCCCGGGTGGTTGCCCTCCGGAAGGCCGTCTCCTGTGCCCGGCACGGTGACCCTGGCGACCCTACGACAACTTCCTTTGCTCGGGCACCCGTTCGTGCCCGTTTTTCACCAGTTGGTCATGTGCCGGGCGTGGCGGGCGGCCGGTGATCGGGATCCCGCATACTGGGCCCCTCCGATCACCCGGGTAACGACCGTCACGAGGAGTCGAGTTGCCGTTCACCCTGAGCCACGCGGCGGCCGTACTGCCCGCCGTACGCACCGACGGCACCGGCCGGGGCCCGCTCGTGCCCGCCGTGCTCGTGGCGGGCTCCTTCGCGCCCGACATGACCTACTACGCGGCGAGCGTGGTGTCCGGGGCGATGGAGTTCGGTGACGTCACGCACTCGTTCCCGGGCGTGTTCACGGTCGATGTGCTGGTCGCCTGGCTGCTCGTGGGGCTGTGGCTGCTGGCACGCGAACCGCTGGTGGCGTTGCTGCCGCGGGCCCGGCAGGGACGGGTGGCCGCCCTGCTGCGGTGCGGGGTGCCGCGTGCGCGGGTGCGGCCGTCCCTGGTGGTGCGGTGGTACGGGTCGGCGGTGCTCGGCGCGTTGACGCATGTCGTGTGGGACGCGTTCACCCACCTGGACCGGTGGGGGATGCGGGTGTTTCCGGTGCTGGGCCGGGAGGTGGCGGGCTCGCCGCTGTACTGGTACCTGCAGTACGGCGGTTCGGCGGTGGCCGCGGTGGTGATCGCCGTGTTCGTGGCGCTCGCGCTGCGGCGGGCGCCGGTGGGCGAGCCGGTGGGGGTTCCGGTGCTGTCGGCGCGGGACCGGTGGGCTGCCGGTGCTGTGATCGGTGGTTTCGCGCTGCTCGGGGCGGTGCAGCGGGCGTCGCGGTGGTGGGCCTACTGGGGCTCGGCCGCGAAGCCGTGGGAGATCATTCCGACCGTGTGTTTCGGCGCGGGCTCGGGGCTCGTCGTGGCGCTGCTGCTGTACGCCGTGGGGGTCAGGGTGTGGCGTCCGGTTCCGGTCCCGGACGGTCCTGGCCGCGCCGGCGACGCGGAGTCGAGCCGTCCGGTCGTTCGCTGAGAGGGTCGGCCGTCGTCGCGATGTACACGGTGATGGAGTCAGCGGGGCGGGGCCGGTGCGGCCGCAGGACGAGGACGAGAATCAGGTAGCCGCGGGCCAGGCCGGCCCAGGGGCGGGGGCTTCCGGCCGGAGTGTCGGCGTTGCCGTGGGCTGCTTCGGGCGTGACCGGGTGGTCGGCGTTGCCGGGAGGCCGGGCGGCGAGGGTGTCCGCGCCGGTGAGGCCGGCCGGTCGTCGTCCGTCGATCAGGTTCTGCCGGAGGTCCGCCGTCGCCCGGCGCAGGGCCGCGGCGACAGTGACGGGGACGCGGACCGTGCTCGCGGCGACCGCGAAGGGCGGGACCTGCGGCAGGGCTACCCCGGTGCCGTGCGGCGGAGGAGCGTTCGTATGCCCATGCCCGCATCTTCGCGACCGCCGGGAACACGGGCGCCTTCTCGGGGGCCACGCGAGTGATGCGACCGGCATGGGGACACCGCGGCGGCTGCTCGCGGTGCCCCGGCCGTGCTCTCGGCCGAGGGCACCCCGTCTCGCCCCGCTCGCCCCTTCCCGGAACGAGCTAGTGCGCCGCCGACTCCCAGTCCGGGCCCGAGCCCACCGAGACGCCGAGGGGGACACTGAGCTGGACCGCGTTCGCCATCTCTCGGCGGACGAGTTCCTCGGCGGTGGCGCGCTCGCCGGGGGCGACTTCCAGGACGATTTCGTCGTGCACCTGAAGGAGCATGCGGGACGTCAGCCCGGCCTCCTTCAGCGCGCCGTCCACCTTGAGCATGGCGATCTTGACGATGTCGGCCGCGGTGCCCTGGATGGGCGCGTTGAGGGCCATCCGCTCGGCGGCCTCGCGGCGCTGGCGGTTGTCGCTGTTGAGGTCGGGGAGATAGCGGCGGCGTCCGAAGAGTGTCGCCGTGTAGCCCGTCGCCCGGGCCTCGTCGACCGCGCGGCGCAGATAGTCCCGTACGCCGCCGAACCGCTCGAAGTACGCGTCCATCAGGGCGCGGGCCTCCGCCGCCTCGATGTTCAGCTGCTGGGAGAGGCCGAAGGCGGACAGCCCGTAGGCCAGGCCGTAGGACATGGCCTTGATCTTGCGGCGCATCTCGGCGTCCACCGCGGTCGGCTCGACCGCGAACACCTGGGAGGCGGCCGTGGTGTGCAGGTCCTCGCCGGAGGTGAAGGCCTCGATCAGGCCCGCGTCCTCGGAGAGGTGGGCCATCACGCGCAGCTCGATCTGGCTGTAGTCGGCCGTCATCAGGGACTCGAAGCCCTCGCCGACGACGAAGCCGCGGCGGATCGCCCGGCCCTCGTCGGTGCGGACCGGGATGTTCTGCAGGTTCGGGTCGGTCGAGGAGAGTCGGCCGGTGGCGGCGACGGTCTGGTTGAACGTGGTGTGGATGCGGCCGTCCGCTGCGATCGTCTTGATCAGGCCCTCCACGGTGACGCGGAGCTTGGCCTGCTCGCGGTGGCGGAGCATGATCACCGGCAGTTCGTTGTCCGTCTGCGTGGCGAGCCAGGCGAGGGCGTCGGCGTCCGTGGTGTAGCCGGTCTTGGTCCGCTTGGTCTTGGGCAGGGCCAGCTCGCCGAAGAGGACCTCCTGGAGCTGCTTGGGCGAGCCCAGGTTGAACTCGTGCCCGGCCGCCGCGTGGGCCTCCTTCACCGCCTGCTGGACGGCGCCGGCGAACATCTGCTCCATGGCCTCCAGGTGCGGCCGGTCGGCCGCGATGCCGTGCCGCTCCATGCGGGCGAGCAGCGCGGACGTCGGCAGCTCCATGTCACGCAGCAGGTCGGCGGCGCCGACCTCCTCCAGACGGCTCTCGAAGGCCTCCCCCAGGTCGAGGACGGCGCGGGCCTGGATCATCAGGGCCTCGGCCTCGGCGCCGTCGTCCGCGCCGAAGGCGAGCTGGCCGTCGGCCGCGGCGGCGGGAGCCAGCTCGCGGTGCAGGTACTCCAGGGACAGCGCGTCCAGGTCGAAGGAGCGGCGGCCCGGCTTGACCAGGTAGGCGGCGAGGGCCGTGTCCATGGTGACGCCCTCGACGCTCCAGCCGTGCTCGGCGAAGACGCGCATGGCGCCCTTGGCGTTGTGGAAGATCTTGGGCCGGGCGGCGTCGGCGAGCCAGGCCGCGAGGGCCCTCTCGTCGGCCTCGTCCAGCTGGGAGGGGTCGAACCAGGCGGCCGGACCGCCGGGGGCGGCGAGGGCGACCTCGGCGACGGAGCCGGTGCCGAGGGCCCAGGTGTCGACCGTGGCGACACCCAGGGGCTGGGTGCCGTGCTCGGTGAGCCAGGGGGCCAGCTCGCCGGTGCCGAGCACCGTGCCGTCCAGCCGCACGCCCTCCGCGCTGATCGGGGTGGTCTCGGCCTCCTCGGCGCCGGGGTCGACGGCGAAGAGCCGCTCGCGCAGGGAGGGGTTGCGGATCTCCAGGGTGTCCAGGACCATCGCGACGGCCTTGCGGTCATAAGCGGCCCGCTCCAGGTCGGCGACGCCCTTCGGGAGCTCGACCTGGCGCTCCAGCTCGGTGAGCCGGCGATTGAGCTTGACCGCTTCCAGGTGGTCGCGGAGGTTCTGGCCGGCCTTGCCCTTGACCTCCTCCACGCGCTCGACGAGCTCCGCGAAGGAACCGAACTGGTTGATCCACTTCGCGGCGGTCTTCTCGCCCACTCCGGGGATGCCGGGGAGGTTGTCGGAGGGGTCGCCGCGCAGGGCCGCGAAGTCGGGGTACTGGGCGGGCGTCAACCCGTACTTCTCGAATACCTTCTCCGGGGTGAAGCGGGTGAGCTCGGAGACGCCCTTGGTCGGGTACAGCACCGTGGTGTGCTCGCTGACCAGCTGGAACGAGTCCCGGTCGCCGGTGACGATCAGCACCTCGAAGCCCTCTGCCTCGGCCTGGGTGGCCAGCGTGGCGATGACGTCGTCCGCCTCGAAGCCGTCGACGGCGAAGCGGGCGGCGCCCATCGCGTCGAGGAGCTCGCAGATCAGCTCGACCTGGCCCTTGAACTCGTCCGGGGTCTTGGAGCGGTTCGCCTTGTACTCCGTGAACTCCTGGGAGCGCCAGGTCTTGCGGGAGACGTCGAAGGCGACCGCGAAGTGCGTGGGCGCCTCGTCGCGCAGCGTGTTGGCGAGCATCGACGCGAAGCCGTAGATCGCGTTCGTCGGCTGGCCCGTCGCGGTGGTGAAGTTCTCCGCGGGCAGCGCGAAGAACGCGCGGTAGGCCAGCGAGTGCCCGTCCATGAGCATCAGCCGCGGGCGGCTGCCGCCGGAGGTCTTGTCGGTCGTCTTCGATGCTGTCTCTGCCACGCCCCCGATCCTGCCACGCCCCACTGACACTCGGCCCCGCCCCCGCCCCGACCCGGGGTGCGGCGGGCCGGGGCGGGCGGCAGGCGGCGGTTTCGCGGTGGTGCCGGGGTGATGCCGGGGTGATGTGGTGCCGATGGGGTGGGCCGGATGTGGCGACGACGCGGCGCGGGTGCGCCCCGCGCGCGGACGGTGTGTGTGGCGGACGGTGTGTGTGGCGGCGGGGAGCCGGGCCTCTGCGGCAGTGCCCCACATCTCCGCCGCCACACGCCATCCACCGCGCCCCGCCAGCCGATGGCAGCTGCCTGCGCCGACCGCCCGCATCCACCGAGCCCGAGCCCGAGCCCGTGCCCGCCACGAGAGGACCCCGGGGCCCCAGGGCAGGCCCCGGGGTCCGCGGCCGCTGTCAATGAGCCCCCGGTCGGGATCGGCACCCGGCCCGCTCCCGATGTCACCGCCGCGTGCGAGGATCTGTCGCGGACCTCACTGCGCAGTCGAAGGGGAGCGTGCGATGGCGTCGAAGCCGCCCAAGAGTGATCCGGTTCAGGATGCGCCCCAGGTCGCCGGGCCGAAGCACGCGGCAGCGGGGATCCCGGCGATCGGGCACACGCTGCGTATCGCCCAGCAGCAGATGGGTGTGAAGCGCACCGCGCTGACGTTGCTGAGCGTGAACCAGAAGAACGGCTTCGACTGCCCGGGCTGCGCCTGGCCGGAGCCGGAGCACCGGCACAAGGCCGAGTTCTGCGAGAACGGCGCGAAGGCCGTCGCCGAGGAAGCCACCCTGCGCCGGGTCACGCCCGAGTTCTTCGCCGCGCACCCGGTCGCCGACCTGGCCGGTCGCAGCGGCTACTGGCTGGGACAGCAGGGGCGCCTCACCCACCCCATGTACCTGCCCGACGGGGGCACGCACTACGAGCCGGTCACCTGGGAGCGTGCCTTCGACATCGTCGCGGACGAGATCGCCGCCCTCGGCTCCCCGGACGAGGCCGTCTTCTACACCTCGGGCCGTACGAGCAACGAGGCGGCGTTCCTCTACCAGCTCTTCGCCCGCGAGCTCGGCACGAACAACCTGCCCGACTGCTCGAACATGTGCCACGAGTCGTCCGGCTCGGCCCTGTCGGAGACGATCGGCATCGGCAAGGGCAGCGTCCTGCTGGAGGACCTGTACAAGGCCGACCTGATCATCGTCGCCGGCCAGAACCCGGGGACGAACCACCCGCGCATGCTGTCCGCTCTGGAGAAGGCCAAGGCCAACGGCGCGAGGATCATCAGCGTCAACCCGCTGCCCGAGGCGGGCCTGGAGCGCTTCAAGAACCCGCAGACCCCGCAGGGCATGCTCAAGGGCGCCGCGCTCACCGACCTGTTCCTGCAGATCCGCATCGGCGGCGACCAGGCCCTGTTCCGCCTCCTCAACAAGCTGATCCTGGAGACGGAGGGCGCGGTCGACGAGGCGTTCGTGCGGGAGCACACGCACGGCTACGAGGAGTTCACCGAGGCCGCCCGTACCGCCGACTGGGACGAGACGCTCAGGGCCACCGGCCTGACCCGGGAGGACATCGAGAAGGCCCTCCGGATGGTCCTCGCCTCCGAGCGCACCATCGTCTGCTGGGCGATGGGCCTCACCCAGCACAAGCACTCGGTGCCCACGATCCGGGAAGTGGTCAACTTCCTGCTCCTGCGCGGCAACATCGGCCGGCCGGGCGCGGGCGTGTGCCCGGTGCGCGGCCACTCGAACGTGCAGGGCGACCGCACCATGGGCATCTTCGAGCGGCCCGCCCCGGCGTTCCTGGACGCCCTGGAGAAGGAGTTCGGCTTCGCCCCGCCGCGGGAGCACGGCTTCGACGTCGTACGGGCCATCCGCGCCCTGCGTGACGGGGAGGCGAAGGTCTTCTTCGCCATGGGCGGCAACTTCGTCTCCGCGTCACCCGACACGGAGGTCACCGAGGCGGCCATGCGCCGGGCCCGGCTGACCGTGCACGTGTCGACGAAGCTGAACCGCTCGCACGCGATCACGGGCGCGCGTGCCCTGATCCTGCCCACTCTCGGCCGTACCGAGCGCGATCTGCAGGGCAGCGGCGAGCAGTTCGTGACGGTCGAGGACTCGATGGGCATGGTGCACGCCTCGCGGGGCCGGCTGGAGCCCGCGAGCCGGCAGCTGCTGTCCGAGCCGGCCATCGTCTGCCGCCTGGCGCGCCGCGTGCTGGGCGAGAACAGCGCCACGCCCTGGGAGGAGTTCGAGAAGGACTACGCGACGATCCGGGACCGCATCGCGCGCGTGATCCCCGGCTTCGAGGACTTCAGCGCGCGCGTGGCCCGCCCCGGCGGCTTCGCGCTCCCGCACGCCCCGCGCGACGAGCGCCGCTTCCCGACGGCCACCGGCAAGGCCAACTTCACGGCCGCGCCCGTGGAGTACCCGGAGCTGCCCGAGGGCCGCCTGCTGCTGCAGACGCTGCGCTCGCACGACCAGTACAACACCACGATCTACGGCCTCGACGACCGTTACCGGGGCATCAGGAACGGCCGCCGGGTGGTGCTGGTCAACCCCGAGGACGCGCGGGCCCTGAAGCTGCCGGACGGCAGCTACGTCGATCTGGTCAGCGAGTGGAAGGACGGCGTGGAGCGCAGGGCGCCCGGCTTCCGGGTCGTGCACTACCCGACGGCCCGGGGCTGTGCCGCCGCGTATTACCCGGAGACCAACGTGCTGGTGCCGCTGGACGCCACGGCGGACACCAGTAACACCCCGGCCAGTAAGTCCGTCGTGGTGCGTCTGGAACAATCGGCGACCGACTGAGCGTTTGCTCAGCCGCAGAGGTAGCCGTAGTGATCAGGACGAACGGAGTCCGGCCCCATGGGTGAGCAGCAGCATGTGAAGTTCCCGCAAGAGGTCATCGACGAGTACGCAGCACTCGGCGTGGACTTCCTGGCCCTGTTCTCCGCGGGCCACCTCGGGACCCGGATGGGCGTCCAGATCTCCGAGGCGTCGGCGGACCGGGTCGTCGGGACGATGCCGGTCGAGGGCAACACCCAGCCCTACGGCCTGCTGCACGGCGGGGCCTCCGCGGTGCTGGCCGAGACCCTGGGCTCGATCGGGTCGATGCTGCACGGCGGCAGCTCCAAGATCGCCGTCGGCGTCGACCTGAACTGCACCCACCACCGCGGGGTCCGCTCCGGCCTGGTCACCGGTGTGGCCACGCCCGTGCACCGGGGCCGCTCGACCGCCACGTACGAGATCGTCATCACCGACGAGCAGGACAAGCGGGTGTGCACCGCGCGGCTGACCTGCATGCTGCGCGACGTGCGGCCGGGCGACGAGGAGATCATCCGGTCGGCGGGCTGACCGACGTAGGGAAAACCCTGGAGGGGCGGGCGCGCTCTTGTCGTGGCCGTCCCGGGGGGCTTCACTGGCGCTCCACCCCCACAGGAGAAGACCCGTCCCACCCGCAGAAGGGTTTCTCTTGATCTTCCTACGCGCCTTCGCCGTCACCACCGCGGCCGGTGCCGCCGTGCTCGCCACCGCGTTGCCGTCCTCCGCCATCAACTCCTACAACTCCACGCCCGCCCCGGAACGCACCGAGGTCGGCGCCCTCGTGGCCACCTGGGACGACGACGGCGACCCCGCGACCCCCGACCGGGTCGACTGGGTCTGCTCCGGCACCATGATCGACGCGGACACGTTCCTGACCGCCGCGCACTGCACCACCGACTGGCCCGACAACGTGAAGTTCTACGTGTCCCTGGACCAGGACGTGCAGTCCGGGCTCGACGCGGCGGCGAGGAAGCACCCCGGCGACCCGGCCGCGCAGGCCGCGGCCATCGCCGTCCAGGGCACCGCCCACTCGCACCCCGGCTACCCGGGACCCGCCTCCGACACCCACGACATCGCGGTGATCCAGCTGCCCGCCGCCGAGGTCAAGGCCCGCTGGAGCTTCACTCCGGCCACCCTGCCCACGGTCGGCCAGCTCGGCAGACTCGGCCCGCAGGGGCTCAACGCCACCGACTGGTTCGTCGCCGGCTACGGCACCCAGGAGGCCGTCAACGGGCCCGGCGGCCACACCCACCCCGGTGGCGGCGTCCGCATGAAGGCGCCCGTGACCTTCAACGCCCTCAACGACTCCTGGGCCCGTCTGGCGATGACGGCTCCGCAGGGCAACGGAGGCGCCTGCTACGGCGACTCGGGCGGCCCCAACTTCGCCGTGATCGGCGGACGGAACGTCCTCGCCGCCACCACCATCACCGGCGACGGCCCCTGCTACGCGACCAACGTGACGTACCGTCTGGACACCCCCGGCGCCCGTGCCTTTCTCTCGCCGTTCGTGAAGCTGCCGTAGCCCGGAACGAAGCTGCCGCAGCCGCACCGATGCCCTCGGCCTGGTCATGTCCCGCAACCCTCCTGAAAAGCAGGCAGGTTCAGGTCCGAGGTCATCGCCGACCGAGGCTCCGCCGTCACCCTCCCGGCCACCGGCCCGACGGCCACCGGCCCGGTCTCCACCGTGCCGGCCGGCACGATCCTCGGCATCACCGTGGAAATAGCCGTTTCCGGCTGTTCGGAACTCCCCCTGAACGCCGGCCATCCATTTCTCGGCGTAACGCTGTGTAACGCGCGCGCAATACAACACCGCAGTTTCATCTTCGGCCGCGCCCACTCCCGGGACCTTTCCGATCTCATCCGCGCGGCCCGCGCCCCCTCGACCGCACGATCTCGGCCACGGCCAACCGGAAGTGCATGTTCTCAGAATGCGGACCTCGGCGAAAATCCACCAAACCCGCCGAGAGGGGCCGCCGCCGAGATCGGGCATCCACCCCGTCATAACAAGAAAGTCACAAGCCAGCCCGCGCCGCTGACCCTGCCCTTACCCCGGGCTTAGAGTCACGGCCAGTCACCGCTCCATCGGGAGTTCGGTACCAGCGCGGCACTCACCCCCCGACCAGGGCGGGGCCTGCCTGTGAAAGGACTGATTGTGCGACAGCGTTCCTTGGTGATTCTTACCTCCGTTCTCACGACCGGAGCTCTGACTCTCACCGCCTGCGGTTCCCGAGACGACAGCGGTGACAAGGGCGGAGACAACGGGAGCAGCACCACGCTGACCATCGGCGTGGACGCCCCGCTGTCCGGTGAGAACTCCACCACCGGCCTCGGCATCCAGTACGGCGCCCAGATCGCCGTCGACGACGCCAACAAGAACAACTGGGTCCCGGGCGTGAAGTTCAAGCTCAAGGCCCTGGACGACAAGGCGCAGCCCGCCACCGGCCAGTCCAACGCCACCAACATCGTCGGCGACAAGACCGCCGTCGGCGCGGTCGGCCCGCTGAACTCCGGCGTCGCCCAGACGATGCAGCAGGTCTTCGCCTCGGCCAACATGGTCCAGATCTCCCCGGCGAACACCGCCCCCGAGCTGACCCAGGGCAAGAACTGGCAGACGGACAAGAAGCGTCAGTTCAAGACGTACTTCCGTACCGCCACCACCGACGAACTCCAGGGCAGCTTCGCGGCCGGCTACGCCTACAACGGCCTCAAGAAGAAGAAGGCCTTCGTCGTCGACGACAAGCAGACCTACGGCGCCGGCCTCGCGAAGATCTTCAACGAGCAGTTCAAGAAGCTCGGCGGCCAGGTCGTCGCGACCGACCACGTCAACACCGGCGACAAGGACTTCGGCTCCCTCGTCACGAAGATCAAGAACTCCGGTGCCGACCTGCTCTACTACGGCGGTCAGTACGACGAGTCCGCGCTGATCACCAAGCAGCTCAAGGACGCCGGCGTCAAGATCCCGCTGTTCGGCGGCGACGGCATGTTCGCCTCCACCTACATCGAGGCCGCCGGCAAGTCCTCCGAGGGTGACCTCGCCACCGCGATCGGTGTCCCCGCCGACACCCTGCCCGCGGCCAAGCAGTTCATCCAGACGTACAAGGACAAGGGCTACAAGGGCGACTACGGCGCCTACGGCGCCTACGCCTACGACGCCACCACCGCCATCATCAAGGCCGTCAAGGCCGCGGCCGACGCCAACGGCGGCAAGGTGCCCACCGACATCAACGACCTGCGCTCCAAGGTCGTCGACGGAGTCCAGAAGTCCGACTTCGAGGGCCTCACCGGCAAGATCGCCTTCGACCAGTACGGCGACACCACCAACAAGCAGCTGACGGTGTACCAGGTCGAGAAGGGTGCCTGGAAGGACGTCGAGACCGGCACCGCCGACCTGAAGTAGTCCCGGCCCCCCACTAGCCACATCCGGGCCGCGCGGGAGGACGACCCCGACCGCGCGGCCCGTTTTCACACCCCCACACAGCACGTGACCACGCACGCATCCAGTGCACACGACCACCAGCGACATGGAGGCCATGCGGTGAACACCCTGCCGCAGCAGCTGGCCAACGGGCTGCTTCTCGGCTCGATGTACGGGCTGATCGCCATCGGCTACACGATGGTGTACGGCATCGTCCAGCTCATCAACTTCGCGCACGGCGAGATCTTCATGACCGGGGCCTTCGGCGCCCTCACGGTCTACTTCTACATCCTGCCCGACGGCACCTCGATGGCCCTCGCCGTACCGCTGATGCTCCTCGGCGGCGCCCTCGTGGCCATCCTCATCGCCGTCGGAGCGGAACGGTTCGCCTACCGACCACTGCGCGGAGCACCACGCCTGGCACCGCTCATCACCGCCATCGGCCTCTCCCTGGCCCTCCAGGAAGTCGTCCGCAACTTCTACCCCGGCGCCGACCGCGCCCGCGCCTTCCCCGGCCTCGACGCCACCCACGACATCGGCTCCGTCACCATCAAGGACGCCGACATCTTCCTCATCCTCGCCGCCGTCATCTGCATGGCCGCCCTGGCGTTGTTCGTGCGCCGCAGCCGCACCGGCCGCGCCATGCAGGCCACCGCGCAGGACCCCGACACCGCGCAGCTGATGGGCATCGACACCAACCGCATCATCGTCATCGCCTTCGCCATCGGCGGCTTCTTCGCCGCCGTCGCCGCCGTGGCCTACGGACTCAAGTACGGCAACGTCGACTACCGCATGGGCTTCCTGATGGGTCTGAAGGCCTTCACCGCGGCCGTCCTGGGCGGCATCGGCAACATCTACGGCGCCATGCTCGGCGGCGTGGTCCTGGGCATCGCCGAGACCCTCGCCTCCGCCTACATCGACGAGATCCCCGGCATGCAGCAGCTCGGCGGCCAGAGCTGGGCGAACGTCTGGGCCTTCTGCCTCCTCATCCTCGTGCTCCTCTTCAGGCCACAGGGCCTGCTCGGCGAGCGCGTCGCGGACAGGGCGTGATCACATGACCGAGACGACCAAGACCCCCGCACCGGACGCCGTCCCCACCCCGCCCGCACTGCGCGGCCTCATCCGGCTGCCCTCCTCGGCCGCACGCGCGCTGGTGCTCGGCGGCGGTATAGCCACCGCGGCCTCCGCGTTCCTCGCCTGGACCTGGACCGACGAGTTCCCCGGCGACCTCACCATCAACGGCTACCCCGGCGGCCTGCAATGGCTGACCTTCACCGCCGGCGTCCTCACCGCCCTGTTCGCCCTCGCGGCGTACGGCATCCGCGGCCTGGGCTGGCTGCTGCCCGCCCGCAACAACGCGCCCCTCGTCCTGGGCGCCCTCGGCGGATTCTCCGTCACCTGGTTCACCGTCATCGCCATCAGCGTCGAACTCGGCGGCGTCGTCAACCTCGAACCCGGCGGTTGGGTCGCGGCCATCGCCTCCCTCCTGCCCGTCATCGGCGCCTTCGCCCTCCCCCAGGAGCGCACCGGCACCGACGGCACCAAGGAGGCCCTCAAGGCCTACGTCGCCAAGCCCGACCGCATCCCCGCCGCCCGGGCCACCGCGCCCTGGGTGCAGCGGGCCGTGATCACCGTCGTCACCATCATCGGCCTCGGTGTCTTCACCTACGGCATCGACACCGAGTACGGCGAACTCTTCGTCGGCTACCTCTTCGTCGTCGTCTTCGCGATGTGGGCCCTGCACACCGCAGGCCTCCTCGACCGCTTCTCCGCACTGGTCGCCGCCAACCGCAGCTTCACCCTCGCCATGGGCTTCGCCGCGGCCATCGCCTTCCCCTTCACCCAGACCGACGACCACTACGCCAACATCGGCGTCAACATCCTGATCTTCGGAACCGTCGCCCTCGGCCTCAACATCGTCGTCGGTCTCGCCGGACTCCTCGACCTCGGCTACGTCGCCTTCCTCGGCGTCGGCGCCTACACCGCCGCCCTCGTCTCCGGCTCCGAGTTCTCCACCATCTCCGGCGTCCACCTGCCCTTCTGGGCCTCCGCCCTCGCAGGCGCCGCCGCCTCCCTGGTCTTCGGCGTCCTCATCGGCGCCCCCACCCTGCGCCTGCGCGGCGACTACCTCGCCATCGTCACCCTCGGCTTCGGTGAGATCTTCCGCATCGCGGTGAACAACATGGACGGCCAGTCCGGACCCGACGTCACCAACGGCCCGAACGGCATCCCCTCCATCCCCGACCTGAAGATCTTCGGCTTCAACTTCGGCCAGGCCCACGACATCGGCGGATTCACCCTCGGCCGCTTCGCCAACTACTACCTGCTCATGGTCCTCATCATGGCCATCGTGGTCCTGGTCTACACGCGTGCCGCCGACTCCCGCATCGGCCGCTCCTGGATCGCCATCCGCGAGGACGAGACCGCCGCCACCGCCATGGGCATCAACGGCTTCCGCGTCAAACTCATCGCCTTCGCCCTCGGCGCCGCCCTCGCCGGCCTCGCCGGCACCGTCAGCGCCCACGTCACCTACAGCGTGGTCCCCACGCCGTACCAGTTCGCCGGCTCCACCCCGCCCAACTCCGCGTTCCTCCTGGCCGCGGTCGTCCTCGGCGGCATGGGCACGGTCGCCGGACCGCTCCTCGGCGCGGCCCTGCTCTACCTGCTTCCCGAGAAGCTCGTCTTCCTCCAGGAGAAGTCGCTCCTCGCCTTCGGTATCGCGCTCATCCTGCTGATGCGCTTCCGCCCCGAAGGCATCATCGCCAACCGCCGGCGCCAGCTCGAATTCCACGAGACCGGCCAACTCGACGTACCCAAACAGACCACGCTGACCGACGAACCGGCCGTCACCAAGGCGGGGGCGTAAGAACATGACCACACCTGTACTCGAAGCACGCGACGTCACGATGCGCTTCGGCGGCCTCACCGCCGTCCGCTCCGTCGACTTCACCGTCAACGCCGGCGAGATCGTCGGCCTCATCGGCCCCAACGGCGCCGGCAAAACCACCTTCTTCAACTGCCTGACCGGCCTGTACGTCCCCACCGAGGGCACCGTCTCCTACAAAGGCACCGTGCTCCCGCCCAAGCCCCACCTGGTCACCCAGGCCGGCATCGCCCGCACCTTCCAGAACATCCGCCTGTTCGCCAACATGACGGTCCTGGAGAACGTCCTCGTCGGCCGCCACACCCGCACCAAGGAAGGCCTCTGGTCGGCCCTGCTGCGCGGCCCCGGCTTCAAGAAAGCCGAACACGCCAGCGAGGAACGCGCCATGGAACTCCTCGAGTTCATCGGCCTCGCCCACAAACGCGACCACCTCGCCCGCAACCTCCCCTACGGCGAGCAGCGCAAGCTGGAGATCGCACGAGCCCTGGCCTCCGAGCCCGGCCTGCTCCTCCTCGACGAGCCCACCGCCGGCATGAACCCCCAGGAGACCCGCGCCACCGAGGAGCTGGTCTTCGCCATCCGCGACAAGGGCATCGCCGTCCTCCTCATCGAGCACGACATGCGCTTCGTCTTCAACCTCAGCGACCGCGTCGCCGTCCTCGTCCAGGGCGAAAAGCTCGTCGAAGGCACCTCCGAGGTCGTCCAGGCCGACGAACGCGTCATCGCCGCCTACCTGGGAGAGCCGTTCGAAGGCGACCCCGGCGAGGCCGAAGCCGCCGAGGTCGAGGCCGCCGAGGCCGCCGCCGACGCGACCAGCAGCACCAAGGGAGAAGCCAAGTGACCGCACTGCTCGAGGTCGAAGACCTCCGGGTCTCCTACGGCAAGATCGAAGCCGTCAAAGGCATCTCCTTCAGCGTCGAAGCCGGACAGGTCGTCACCCTCATCGGCACCAACGGCGCCGGCAAGACAACCACCCTGCGCACGCTGTCGGGCCTGCTCAAGCCCACCTCCGGGAAGATCCTCTTCGACGGCAAGCCCCTCAACGGCGTCCCCGCCCACAAGATCGTCGCCCTCGGCCTCGCCCACTCCCCGAAGGCCGGCACATCTTCCCCCGCCTCACCATCGCCGAGAACCTCCAGCTCGGAGCGTTCCTCCGCAAGGACAAGGACGGCATCGAGAAGGACATCCAGCGCGCCTACGACCTCTTCCCCATCCTCGGCGAACGCCGCAAGCAGGCGGCGGGGACCTTGTCAGGTGGTGAGCAGCAGATGCTCGCCATGGGCCGCGCCCTGATGTCCCAGCCCAAGCTCCTCATGCTCGACGAGCCCTCCATGGGCCTCTCCCCGATCATGATGCAGAAGATCATGGCAACGATCTCGGAGCTGAAGTCCCAGGGCACGACCATCCTGCTCGTCGAGCAGAACGCCCAGGCCGCCCTGTCGCTCGCCGACCACGGCCACGTCATGGAGGTCGGCAACGTCGTCCTCTCCGGCACCGGCCAGGACCTGCTGCACGACGAATCCGTGCGGAAGGCCTACCTGGGCGAGGACTGAGCCGCCACACCCGTACACGAAGAGGCCCGCCCCTGCCAGGGGCGGGCCTCTCGCCTGCTGTCCTCAGCCCTTGTTGCCCTTCTTCTCCTCGGCGTCCTGGATGACAGCCTCAGCGACCTGCTGCATCGACATGCGGCGGTCCATGGAGGTCTTCTGGATCCACCGGAACGCCGCCGGCTCGCTCAGCCCGTACTCCGTCTGCAGGATCGACTTGGCCCGGTCCACCAGCTTCCGCGTCTCCAGCCGGAGAGTGAGGTCCGCGACCTCCTTCTCCAGCTCCTTCAGCTCGGTGAAGCGCGAGACGGCCATCTCGATCGCCGGCACGACGTCGGTCTTGCTGAACGGCTTCACGAGATACGCCATGGCACCGGCGTCCCGGGCACGCTCCACCAGGTCGCGCTGCGAGAAGGCGGTCAGCATCAGCACCGGCGCGATGCTCTCCTCGGCGATCTTCTCGGCCGCGGAGATACCGTCCAGCTTCGGCATCTTCACGTCGAGAATCACCAGGTCGGGACGGTGCTCACGGGCCAGCTCCACGGCCTGCTCACCGTCACCGGCCTCACCGACGACGGTGTACCCCTCCTCCTCCAGCATCTCTTTGAGATCGAGCCGGATCAGGGCCTCGTCCTCGGCGATGACGACCCGCGTCGTCATCGGAGGCACGTGCGACTTGTCGTCATCAGGCACGTCAACAGGCTGGGGCGACTCGGGGGCGCTCACGTGGGCTCCTTGGTAGGGGCAGGCCGGTACTGCTCCCAGAAGGGTACCTAGCAGCGGGGACGCACCGTGAGCGGGTACACTTCTGAACGGCCCCCTGGCCTGCCCGGTTGGAGGAATCTGGTCAGACTCGCGGTGCTCAAACCACCGTGCCTTCGGGCATGTGGGTTCGAATCCCACACCGGGCACTAGAGAAGCGGATGCTCACGTTCTCGTGAACATCCGCTTTTTGCTGCACACGGTCACGAGCGATAGCACAGAGTGGCCACATGTACGACGTCAGCACACGCAAGCGAGCACTCGCATTGGTGGCCCAGGGCCGCAGCCTGAACTCGGTGAGCCGCGAAACTGGCATCTCACGGGCCGCGATCCGCTCCTGGCAGGACCGCCTCGAGCCGCTGCCCCGCATGGCGCCTCCGGACCCCGGACCACCTGCCGATGAGCGCGCGTACGCCTACCTGCTGGGCCTCTATCTCGGCGATGGCTGCGTCAGCGGCCACCCTCGCGGCACCGGCTACTACCTGCGGATCGCGTGCGCGAACTCATGGCCTGGCCTGATCGACGCCTGCGAGGTCGCCATGCGTGCCATCAACCCAGCCGGGCGTTCCTACCGCGTTCAGGCGCAGGGCTACGTCTCAGTGGTCGGTTACAGCAAGCACTGGCCACATCTCTTCCCCCAGCACGGCCCCGGCATGAAACACGAGCGGCGCATCGCACTCGAACCCTGGCAGCAGACGATCGTCGAGAACCACCCCTGGGAGTTTATCCGGGGCTCATTCACTCCGACGGCTGCCGGATCACCAACTGGACGACCCGCCTCGTCGGCGGCAAGCGGAAACGCTACGAATATCCGCGGTACTTCTTCACCAACCTCTCGGCCGACATCATCCGGCTCTTCACCAGAGCCCTCGACCAGGTCGGCGTCGACTGGAAGCAGGCAAACGCGTTCAACATCTCCATCGCCCGCAAAGCCTCCGTCGCCCTCATGGACGCCCACGTAGGCCCCAAGTACTGATGACGCCCTACCGCGGGCTGTCGTCCTCGCCGATGTGGTGGACTCGGACCATGTTCGTGGAGCCGGAGACGCCGGGCGGGGAGCCGGCCGTGATGACCACCGTGTCGCCCTTGGCGCAGCGGCCGTAGCGCAGCAGCAGTTCGTCGACCTGGTCGACCATCGCGTCCGTGGAGTCCACGCACGGCCCGAGGAAGGTTTCCACGCCCCACGTCAGGCTGAGCTGGGAGCGCGTCGCCTGGTCGGGGGTGAAGGCCAGCAACGGGATGGGCGAGCGGTAGCGGGAGAGGCGGCGGGCGGTGTCGCCGGACTGGGTGAAGGCGACCAGGAACTTCGCGCCCAGGAAGTCGCCCATCTCCGCCGCCGCTCGGGCCACCGCGCCGCCCTGGGTGCGGGGCTTGTTGCGTTCGGTCAGGGGCGGGAGGCCCTTGGCGAGGATGTCTTCCTCCGCCGCCTCGACGATGCGGGCCATCGTGCGGACGGTCTCGATCGCGTGTTTGCCGACGCTCGTCTCGCCGGAGAGCATCACCGCGTCGGTGCCGTCGATGACGGCGTTGGCGACGTCGGAGGCCTCGGCACGGGTGGGGCGGGCGTTGTCGATCATCGAGTCGAGCATCTGGGTGGCGACGATGACCGGTTTGGCGTTGCGCTTGGCCAGTTTGATCGCGCGCTTCTGGACGATCGGGACCTGTTCGAGGGCATTTCGACGCCGAGGTCGCCGCGGGCCACCATGATGCCGTCGAACGCGGCGACGATGTCGTCGATGTTCTCGACGGCCTGGGGTTTTTCGACTTTGGCGATGACGGGGAGGCGGCGGCCCTCCTCGTCCATGATGCGGTGGACGTCCTGGATGTCGCGGCCGGTGCGGACGAAGGAGAGGGCGATGACGTCGAAGCCGGTGCGCAGGGCCCAGCGGAGGTCGTCCTCGTCTTTTTTGGAGAGGGCGGGGACGGAGACGGCGACGCCGGGGAGGTTGAGGCCCTTGTGGTCGGAGATGACGCCGCCCTCGACGACCGTGGTGTGGACGCGGGGGCCGTCGACCTCGGTGACCTCCAGGCAGACCTTGCCGTCGTCGACGAGGATGCGTTCGCCGGTGGTCACGTCGGCGGCGAGGCCGGCGTAGGTGGTGCCGCAGGTGTCGCGGTCGCCTTCGACGCCCTCTTCGACGGTGATGGTGAAGGTGTCGCCGCGTTCAAGGAGTACGGGCCTTCGGTGAAGCGGCCGAGCCGGATTTTCGGGCCTTGAAGGTCGGCGAGGAGGCCGACGCTGCGGCCGGTCTCGTCGGCGGCCTTTCGCACCCGGTGGTAGCGCTCCTCGTGCTCGGCGTGGCCGCCGTGGCTGAGGTTGAATCGGGCGACGTCCATTCCGGCGTCGACCAGGCCTTTGATCTGGTCGTACGAGTCGGTGGCGGGCCCCAGGGTACAGACGATCTTTGCTCGGCGCATGGGTCCGAGCCTATGAGTTACCGGCGGGTAGAGAATTGGCCGTGCGTGACTACTCAACAGACTTTGCATGAAGCGTTATTGACAAGTGTTGAATTGTGCGGTGGGGCGCTCCGATGAGCACGCCGGGGGAATTCGGTCGCGTTTTCGGAATTCGCCGCGCAGGGCCTACAGTCGCGGCGGCACCATCGTGAAGCGGGCGTTGATCTGGGCGTGCACGCGCTGGCGCTGGGGTTCGAGGTCGAGGGGGGCCGCGGGGGCGTTCTCTGCGGCGCCCGCGTAGGCCGCGGAGCGCATGCGGCCGCCGGGGGCCTGGGGGTAGGCGGGTGGGCCGTTCTCGGCGCCGATGTCGGCGAGTTCGACCAGGGCGGCGAGGGTGGTGCCGAGTGCCTCGGCGTACTCGCGGGCGCGCTGGACGGCTTCCCCTACGGCCTTCTTGCGGGCTTCGCGGTGGGCCGGCGAGTCCGGGCGCAGGGCCCACCAGGGGCCGTCCACACGGGTCAGCTCCAAGTCGGCGAGGCGGGTGGTGAGTTCGCCGAGGGCGGTGAAGTCGGTGAGTTCGGCGGTGACGTGGACGCTGCCGTGGTAGGTGCGGACGCGTTCGCCCGGCCGTGTTTGACGAGTTCGGGGGTGATGGAGAACGCGCCGGTCTCCAGGCGTTCGACGGCGTCGCCGTAGGACTTGACGAGGTCGAGGACGCCGGCGTTGCGGCGGGTGAGGTCGTCGAGGGCGGAGCGGCGGTCGCGGCCGCGGGCGGCGACGGTGATGCCGATGCGGGCGATCTCGGGGTCGACTTCGAGGCGGGCCTCGCCGCGGACGGCGATGCGGGGGGCGTCGGGTGTGCCGTAGGGAACGGCGGACTGGTTGGCATCTCCGGTGGGCGCGCTCATACGCCCCACTCTGTCATGTCTTGGCTGGCCGCAGGCGTGGGGCGGACGATCCCGAGTCATCCAATCGCAACCTGTGGGGACTGTTGCTGACGGTCATGTCCGGGTCAGAATCTACGCGCGTTATCTACGCGCGTCGTTCACAGATTCCGCGAGGAGATCCAGTCATGCCGTTGAACCGCCGGAAGTTCCTGGAGAAGTCCGCCGTGACCGGGGCGGGGGTGGCGCTGGCCGGTGCGGTCGGGGCGCCGGGTGCCGAGGCGGCCGAGGCCCGGGGCAAGCGGCCCGCGAAGCGGTACGCGTTCACCGTGATGGGGACGACGGACCTGCACGGCAATGTCTTCAACTGGGACTACTTCACGGACAAGGAGTTCGACGACAAGGACCACAACGACGTCGGTCTCGCGAAGGTCTCGACGCTGGTGAACGGCGTCCGCGAGGAGAAGGGCCGCCGCAACACGCTGCTCATCGACGCGGGCGACACCATCCAGGGCACGCAGCTGTCGTACTACTACGCCAAGGTCGACCCGATCACCGCCGAGGGCGGGCCGGTGCACCCGATGGCGCAGGCGATGAACGCCATGGACTACGACGCGGCGGCGCTCGGCAACCACGAGTTCAACTACGGCATCCCGGTGCTGCGGAAGTTCGAGCAGCAGTGCCGTTTCCCGCTGCTGGGCGCGAACGCGCTGGACGCGAAGACGCTGCGGCCCGCCTTCGCGCCGTACAGCATGCACCGGCTGCGCACGCCGTTCGGGCGGGACGTGAAGGTGGCGGTGCTGGGTCTGACCAACCCGGGGATCGCGATCTGGGACAAGGCCAATGTGCAGGGAAGATGACGTTCCCGGGTCTGGAGGAGCAGGCGGCGAAGTGGGTGCCGAAGCTGCGGTCGATGGGCGCGGACGTCGTGATCGTCTCGGCGCACAGCGGCTCGTCCGGGACGTCGTCCTACGGTGACCAGCTGCCGTACATCGAGAACGCGGCCGGGCTGGTGGCCGAGCAGGTGCCGGGCATCGACGCGATCCTGGTCGGGCACGCGCACACGGAGATCCCCGAGTACTTCGTGACCAACAAGAAGACCGGCAAGCAGGTCGTGCTGTCGGAGCCGCTGAAGTGGGGGCAGCGGCTGACGCTGTTCGACTTCGAGCTGGTCTGGGTCAAGGGCTGCTGGAAGGTCGAGAAGGTGGGCGCGAAGGTCCTCGACTCCAACACGGTGGAGGAGGACCCGAAGATCACGAGGCTGCTCTCCGACGAGCACGAGAAGGTCGTGGCGTACGTCAACCAGGTCATCGGCACCAACGCGGCGGAGATGACGTCGGCCGAGGCTCCGTACAAGGACGTGCCGATCATCGACCTGATCAACCACATCCAGGCGGACACGGTGAAGCAGGCGCTGGCGGGCACCGAGCACGCCGCGCTGCCGGTGCTGTCGCAGGCGGCGTGCTTCTCGCGGTCCGCCCGGATCCCGGCGGGCGAGGTGACGATCCGGGACGTGGCGGGCCTGTACGTCTTCGAGAACACGCTGGAGGCGCGCCTGATGACGGGTGCGCAGATGAAGGCGTACCTGGAGTTCTCGGCGAACTACTTCGTGCAGACGGCGCCGGGCACGGCGGTGGATCCGGCGAAGCTGACGAACGCGAACGGCACGCCGGACTACAACTACGACGTGGTGAGCGGCCTGTCGTACGAGATCGACATCGCGAAGCCGGCCGGGTCGCGGGTGACGGACGTGCGGTTCGAGGGCAGCCGCTCGCGGACGACGCGAAGTTCGTCTTCGCGGTGAACAACTACCGGGCCAACGGTGGCGGGAACTTCCCGCATGTCGCCGCGGCCCCGCTGCTGTGGTCGAACTCGGACGAGATCCGCAACACCATGATCGCCTGGGTGAAGGCGAAGGGGTCGATCGACCCGGCCGGGTTCGCCGCGGTGGACTGGAAGCTCACGCGGGACGGCACGCCCGTCTTCTAGGTTCGAAGCTTCGTCACCTTCGGTCGACGAGCGGGGTCAGCGCCGGTGCCTCACGGGCCGGCGGGACCTGCTGCCGCTGGGTCAGGCCGAAGGTGGTGAAGGCGGTGCGGCGGGGCAGCGCGTACGCCTCCCGGCCCGTCAGGGAGTTGAGGATGATCGCGCTGCGCCAGGCGACGAGGCCGAGGTCCGGGGTGCCGACGCCGTGGGTGTGGGTCTCGGCGTTCTGGACGTAGACCGTGCCGGTGACGGACGGGTCGAGGACGAGGCGGTGGTCCTCGTCGACGCGGGGGCGTTCGCGGCTGTCGCGGCGCATGTAGGGGTCGAGGCCGGCGAGGACGCGGTCGAGGGGGCGCTCGCGGTAGCCGGTGGCCAGGACGACGGCGTCGGTGGTGAGGCGGGAGCGGCTGTCCTGCGGGTCGTGCTCCAGGTGCAGTTCCACCTTGGTCGTGGCGACGCGGCCGGCGGTGCGGACGCGGACGCCGGGGGTGAGGACGGCGTCGGGCCAGCCGCCGTGCAGGGTGCGGCGGTAGAGCTCGTCGTGGATGGCGGCGATGGTGGCGGTGTCGATGCCCTTGTGCAGCTGCCACTGGCCGGCGACGAGGCGGTCGCGGGTGGGCTCGGGCAGGGCGTGGAAGTAGCGGGTGTGGTCGGGGGTGAAGTGCTCCAGGCCGAGCTTGGAGTACTCCATGGGTGCGAAGGCCTCCGTGCGGCCCAGCCAGTGGAGCTTCTCGCGCCCGGCGGGCCTGTTGCGCAGCAGGTCGAGGAAGATCTCGGCGCCGGACTGCCCGATGCCCACGACCGTGACGTGCTCGGCGGCGAGGAGGGCGGCGCGGTGGTCGAGGTAGTCGGCGGCGTGCACGACGGGCACGCCGGGGGCCTGGACGAGGGGCGTGAGGGGGTCCGGGACGTAGGGCTCGGTGCCGATGCCGAGGACGACGTTCCTGGCGTACGTGCGGCCGAGGGCCTCGGCTTCTCCGTCGCTGTCGAGCTGGGTGAAGTCGACCTCGAAGACGTCGCGTTCGGGGTTCCAGCGGACGGCGTCGACCTGGTGGCCGAAGTGGAGCCGGGGGAGGTTCTCGCAGACCCAGCGGCAGTAGGCGTCGTACTCGGCGCGCTGGATGTGGAAGCGCTCGGCGAAGTAGAAGGGGAAGAGCCGCTCGCGGGACCTGAGCCAGTTGAGGAAGGTCCAGGGGCTGGTGGGGTCGGCGAGGGTCACCAGGTCGGCGAGGAAGGGGACCTGGATGGTGGCGCCCTCGATGAGCAGGCCGGAGTGCCAGCCGAAGGCGGGGCGCTGCTCGTAGAAGGCGGTGTCGAGTTCGCCGAGCGGGTGGGCGAGCGCGGCGAGGGAGAGATTGGCGGGGCCGATGCCGATGCCGACGAGGTCGCGGGGGCGTCGGGCTCGTGGTGCGGGTGGGGCGCCGGGGCGGGGTCCGCGATCGGGGCGGGGCCGGGCATCGGGGCGGGGTTCATCGGGGGGTGTGTCCTTCCACGAGTGTCGCTCGGCGCGCTGCCACGAGGCGCAGCAGCGCGGCCAGGTCGTCGGGCCCGGTGGCGGGGTTGAGGAGGGTGGCCTTGAGCCAGAGCCGGCCGTCGAGTCGGGCCCGGCCGAGGACGGCACGGCCGTCGGTGAGGAGGGCGCGGCGTACGGCGGCCACGGTGGTGTCGGTGGCGTCAGCGGGCCGGAACAGGACGGTGCTGATGACCGGGCGGGCGCGGAGTTCGAAGCCGGGGTGCTCGTCGACGAGGCCGGCGAACGCGCGGGCCCGGGCGCAGACCTGGTCGACGAGCGCGCCGAGGCCGGTCCGGCCCAGGGTTTTGAGGGTGACGGCGAGTTTGAGGACGTCGGGGCGGCGCGTGGTGCGCAGGGACCGGCCGAGCAGGTCGGGCAGGCCGGCCTCGGAGTCGTCGGCGGCGTTGAGGTAGTCGGCGCGGTGGCGCAGGGCCGTGAGGTCGCGGAGGTCCTTGACGGCGAGGAGGCCGGCGGCGACCGGCTGCCAGCCGAGTTTGTGCAGGTCGAGGGTGACGGTGTCGGCCGCGTCGAGCCCGGTGAGCCGGGCGCGGTACCGGTCGCTGAAGAGGAGGCCTCCCCCGTAGGCGGCGTCGATGTGCAGTCGTGCGCCGTGGGCCGCGCAGCGGGCGGCGATCTCGGGCAGCGGGTCGATGAGCCCGGCGTCGGTGGTGCCGGCGGTGGCGGCGACGAGCAGCGGGCCGGTCAGCCGGGAGAGGGCCTCGTCGAGCGCGTCGGGGTCGAGCGTGCCGGCCGGGGCGCGTACGACGACGGGTTCGGGCAGTCCGAGCAGCCAGGCGGCGCGCGCCAGGGAATGGTGCGCGTTCGCCCCGCACACCAGCCGCACGGTTCCGCCGTTCGCCTCGCGTGCGAGGAGGAGGGCGAGTTGGTTGGCCTCGGTGCCGCCGGTGGTGACGAGGGAGTCGGGGTTCGGGGGCGCGGCCGGGTAGACCTCCCGGGCGAGTACGCCCGCCACCGACCTCTCCAGCTCCGACGGGCCCGGCCCCTGGTCCCAGGAGTCCAGGGACGGGTTGAGGGCCGATGCGGCGAGGTCGGCCGCTGTGGCGACGGCGAGGGGCGGGCAGTGGAGGTGGGCGGCGCACAGGGGGTGGGCGGGGTCGGCGGCGCCCTCGGCGATCGCGTGCACCAGGGTGCGCAGGGCGTGCGGGTCGCCCCGGTCGGGCAGGATGTCGCCCACCGCCTGCCGCATGCGCGCCGCGACCGCGACCGGCCCGCCCGCCGGCAGTGGCCCGCCGCGTGCCCGGGCGCCGTCGTCCAGCGCTTCGAGCACGGTGTCCAGCAACGGCCGCAGGGCGCGCGGGCCTTCGGGGGCTGAGGCGAGGGGCGGCGTGCTCATGGGCTGTCCTCCGGGGGGCGGGGCGGCGCGCCCGGAATGCCCAACGACCGGATGCGGGAGGAGGTACCTCCGTACCGGAAAACCCGTCGCGACAGCGCAGTTCTGCGGGCCGGGGAGTCGGCCGGCCCCGCTCCGGGTTTCAGCCCGTCGAGCTCTGCTCTTCGCCCTTGAAGTCGCCGGCGTGGTCCTCGGCCCAGACCGCGAACGGGCGGGCCGGGCGGCCGGTGATCTCCCGGACGGTGGCCGTGATCTCCGGCGGTGTGCCGACCGTGGCGGCGAAGGACTTCAGCAGGGCCTGGAGCATGTCCGGCGGGACGTGCGGGAACAGCTCCGGTCCCGCCTCGTCCGGTGACACCTCGGCGAAGCGCAGCTCACGGCCGAGGGCGGTGCCGATCGCGGTGACCTGACCGGCGTTGGTGATCGCCTCGGGTCCGGTGAGGCGGTGGGCGGCGCCCTCGTGTCCGTCGTCGAGGAGGGCGCGTTCGGCGACGGCGGCGATGTCGTCCTCGTGGATCGGCGCGGACCGCCCGTCGGCGAAGACACCCCGCGCGGTGTCGCCGGCCCGGATCTGCGGGGCCCACTGGAAGGCGTTGGCGGCGAACGCGTTGGGGCGCAGGAAGGTCCATGCCAGGCCGCTGTCGCGGACGTGCTGCTCGGCGGTGGCGTGCAGGACGTGGATGGGGTGGGACTCCGCGGCGCCGGAGTCGATGATCCCGGAGGACAGCAGGACCACGTGGCGCACTCCGGCGGCGCGGGCCGCCGCCAGGAGGCGGGGGGTGTGGTCGCCGCCCGCCTGCACGTACAGGAACAGCTTGGTGGCACCCTCGAACAGGGCCGGGTCGCCGGGATCGAGTCGTACGGCCTCGGCAGCGGCGGGCAGGCGGGCCCGTAGCGGGTCGCGGGTCAGCGCCCGCACGGGCCGGCCGGCGGCGGCGAGGCGTTCGACCAGGGCGCGGCCGACGTTTCCGGTGGGACCGGTCACTGCGATCACGAAGAGCTCCTCGGGCTTGGTCGGCTTGTCCCGCCCGAGGCTGGGAAGAGCGGCCCGCTCACCGCATCGGCGAAAGGGACGAGCCGCGCCTCCCACGCCCTACGTCGCCGGTCCTAGACCTCCCGTCGGCCGTGCTGGACCCGCAACGCCCGTGCCAGGTCGTCCAGTTGGTCGGCCAGCTTGCGGCGCAGCGCCGGGGTCGGTCCGGCGTCGCGCAGGCATTCCTCGCCGAGGCGGAGGTTCTCCTCGTCGACGGCGTGGGCGGGGAAGGCCCAGCGGCCCGCGGCCTCGGCGATGGCGGGGCCCCGGCGGTCGGCCAGCGCGACCGCGCCGGTGTAGTAGCGCGGCACGTACGCGCGTACCAGGTCGGCCTGTTCGGGTTGCCAGAAGCCCTGGGCGGTGGCGGTGAACAGGTAGTTGGACAGGTCGTCGGAGCCGAACATGGCCTGCCAGGCGCGGGCCTTGGCCTCCGGGTCGGGCAGGGCGGCCCGGCAGCGGGCGGCGCCCTCCTGGCCGGTGGCGCTCGGGTCGCGGTCCAGTTCGGCGGCGATGGCGGCCTCGTCGGTCGCGCCGAGGACGGCGAGCCGGCCCAGGACGCGCCAGCGCAGCTCGGGGTCGAGCTCCGGGCCGCCCGGGACGGTGCCGTCGGAGAGCCAGGCGGCGATGGTGTCGGGGTGGGCCGCGACGTCGATGCGGTGGCGTACGGCGATCAGGCGCAGGCCGGGGTTGTCGCCGTCCTCGGTGCGGCGGATGAGGTCGCGGCACAGCTCGGAGAGGGTGGCGAGCGCGGCGGGCCGCTCCTCGGGCGTGACGTAGCGGTCGGCGATGTGCGTGGACGCGAAGGCGAGCACGCCCTGGACGATGGCGAGGTCCGTCTCCAGCGGGAGATGGGCCCGGGCGGTCTCCAGGTAGGCGGTGGGCGCCAGTTCGCCGTCCCGGACGGCGTCCCGCAGGGCGTTCCAGACGACCGCGCGGGTGAGGGGGTCGGGCAGGCCGGAGAGCTCCTTGCGGACGGTCTCGAAGGACTCGGGTCGAAGCGGACCTTGGCGTAGCTGAGGTCGCCGTCGTTGAGGAGGAGCAGCGCGGGGCGCTTGCCGATGGGGTGGGCTGCGGTCTGCGGCAGGTCCAGGGCGAGGCGTTCGCGCAGGACGAGCTGCCCGCCGTCGTCGCCGAGGTCGCGGTCGTACAGGCCGACGGCGATGTGGTGCGGGCGGCTGCCGGTGCGGTCGACGGTGAGGGCGCAGGTGCCGTGCTCGCCGGGGGCGATGCGCGGGGTGAGGGTGTCGACGCCGGTGGTGCGCAGCCAGGCGTCGGCCCAGGCGTGCACGTCGCGTTCGGTGGTGCCGGCGAGGGAGTCGATGAAGTCGGCGAGGGTGGCGTTGCCGAACTTGTGGCGGGCGAAGTGGGTGTTGATGCCGGCGAGGAAGTCCTTCTCGCCGAGCCAGGCGACCAGTTGGCGGAGCGCGCTGGCGCCCTTGGCGTAGGAGATGCCGTCGAAGTTCAGCAGCGCGGAGGCGGTGTCGTCGACGGCCTCGGGGCCACGGGGTGGGTGGAGGGGCGCTGGTCGGCGTCGTAGCCCCAGGCCTTGCGGTTGACGCCGAAGTCGGTCCAGGTGTCGTCGAAGCGGGTCGCCTCGGTGAGTGTCTGGTAGCCCATGTACTCGGCGAAGGACTCGTTCAGCCAGATGTCGTCCCACCACTTGAGGGTGACGAGGTCGCCGAACCACATGTGGGCCATCTCGTGGGCGACGACCATGGCGCGGGTCTGCCGCTCGGTGTCGGTGACGGCGGAGCGGTAGACGAACTCGTCCCGGAAGGTGACCAGTCCGGGGTTCTCCATGGCGCCCGCGTTGAACTCGGGACGAACGCCTGGTCGTAGGAGTCGAAGGGGTAGGGCTCGTCGAACTTCTCGTGGTAGCGGTCGAAGCAGGCGCGGGTGACGTCGAGGAGTTCGTCGGCGTCGTCGTCCAGGTAGGGGGCGAGGGAGCGGCGGCAGTGCAGGCCGAAGGGCAGGCCGCGGTGTTCGGTGCGCACCGAGTGCCAGGGGCCGGCGGCGACGGCGACGAGGTAGGTGGAGATCCGCGGGGTGGCGGCCGCCGTCCACAGGCCGTCGCCGGTGTGCTCGGTGATGCCGTTGGCGAGGACGGTCCAGGCCTCCGGGGCCTTCACCGACAGCTCGAAGACGGCCTTCAGGTCGGGCTGGTCGAAGGCGGCGAAGACGCGTTGGACGTCCTCCATGAACAGCTGGGTGTAGACGTAGGTCTCGCCGTCGGTGGGGTCGGTGAAGCGGTGCATGCCCTCGCCGGTGCGGGAGTAGCGCATGTGCGCGTGCACGCGCAGTTCGTGCTCGCCGGCGGTGAGGTTCTTCAGGGGCAGCCGGTTGCCCTCCAGGGCCTCCGGGTCCAGGGGGTGTCCGTCGAGGGTGACGGAGCGCAGCTCGGCGGGCCTGACCTCGACGAAGGTGTCACCGTCCGCGCGGGCACTGAACCTGATCAGAGTGCGGGAGTCGAAGGTCTCCTCACCGGTGGTCAGATCGAGTTCGATCGTGTAGCGGTGGACGTCGAGGAGCTCTGCTCGGGTCTGCGCTTCGTCGCGCGTCAGTACGGACATGCAGGACATGCTGCCTGATGGCACCGGCAAGGCACAGAGGCGGATCGGTATGCGGCCGATGTCCGTTCTAGGTGCGGTCTTTTTCCAGTTCCCCGGCGTGCGCCCCAAGGGCCGCTGGGGTGGCACACGCGTGTCGGGATGCGGCAGGGCGGGGCGCGCGGGGTGTGCGTCGGTCTCGGTGTGCTCCCGGACGACGGCGCGCAGGCGGCGCACCTCCCGCTCCAGGGCGAGGTGGCGCTGGTGGGCGTCGAAGAGGTAGCGGACCTTGGTGCGCAGGGCCCAGGGGTCCACGGGTTTCATGACCAGGTCGGCGACGCCGAGTCCGAAGGCGGCGGTGGTCAGTTCCTGGTCGGCGCCGAAGCCGGTGAGCAGGATCACCGGGATGTGCTGGGTCTGCTCGACGCGCCGCATGTAGCGCACGACCTCCAGGCCGCTGACGCCGGGCATGCGCACATCGAGGAGGAGCAGGCCGACCTGGCCGCGGAGCACCTGCTTGAGAGCCTCGTCGCCGCTGGTGGCCCGGCTGAGCTGATAGCCCAGCGGGGCCAGGGCGCTCTCCAGCGCGTACAGCGTGTCCTTGTGGTCGTCGACGATGAGGATCCTGCTCTCCGACGGCATGGCCCGACGCCCCTCCCTCGTGGAGGACCAGAGTAGTCCGGGACACTGACGCGCAGTGCTCGTCAGCTGACATGCTGTGCACAGCGCAGCATGCCGCGCGCGGGCCGCCGTGTCACTCCCCGAGGTCAGGTGCTCCCGGCGGCGGTGCCGTTGAGGGCCTCGTCGGCGATGCGCTCGTGGTGGCGGATGACCTCGGCGACGATGAAGTTCAGGAACTTCTCGGCGAAGGCCGGGTCCAGTTTGGCGTTCTCGGCGAGCGCGCGCAGCCGGGCGATCTGGCGGGCCTCGCGGGCCGGGTCGGCGGGCGGCAGCTGGTGCTGGGCTTTGAGGTGGCCGACCTGCTGGGTGCACTTGAAGCGTTCGGCGAGCATGTGGACGACGGCGGCGTCGATGTTGTCGATGCTGTCGCGCAGGCGGGCGAGTTCCTCGCGGACGGCGGGGTCGACGTCACCCGTGCCGGTGTTGCTGGTGGTCATGGGGCGTCAGCCTACGGGGAGGACGCCCGGCCACCACGGGTCGTCTCACGACTCGGCGGTGCTCAGCCGCTTGTGGAAATAGACGTCCTCGTGCCCGCCGGGCACGCCCTTGACGCGGCCCCGTTCCCGGTAGCCGAGCCGCGGGTAGAAGCCGGGCGCCTGGAAGCTGTAGGTGGAGACGATCATGTCGGTGCAGCCGCGCCGGACGGCCTCGGCCTCCGCCGCGCGCATCAGCCGGCTCCCCCAGCCGGCGTGCCGCTGGTCCTCCCGCACCCAGAGCATGTCCACGGAGCACAGGCTGCCCCAGGTCCAGGCGGTGAGCCCGCCGACCAGCTCGCCGGTGCCGTCGGTGACCCGCACGGAGAGCGACTCGGTCGTGGCGCCGTCGGCGGCGGCGGTGTTGAAGGCCGTCAGCTCCTCGTCGAGCCGCTTCTCGAGTTCGTCGTCCTGGCCGCCCACCCGGAGCGCGGCGGCGACGGAGCGCTGTTCGCTGGTCACGGCCCGGATTCTGCCAGCGGCGGCCGGCGGCGACGACCGTTTTTCGCGGCGGC
The DNA here is from genome assembly GCA_018195615.1 of Streptomyces tuirus. Taxonomy (GTDB): domain Bacteria; phylum Actinomycetota; class Actinomycetes; order Streptomycetales; family Streptomycetaceae; genus Streptomyces; species Streptomyces tuirus_A. The sequence continues at coordinate 2,426,657 of JAGTPG010000002.1, forward strand.
GGCGCGGCCCCGGGGCCGTCACACTTCCGTACAGTGGAACCGGGTTCAGGGGCGTCTTCGGGGGTGAGGCGTGGCGAACGACGGGCCGGTCGAGCACGGCTACCCGCATCTGGAGACGGTGCGGGCCGCCATCACGGCGCTGTACAAGCGACTGTCGTACGACACGATCCAGACGTTCGCGACCAGCGTGCTCCCCGCCGACGTGGCGTTCTGCGACACCGACGACCTGTATCTGGGGCGCAGCGGGTGGCGCACGAGCTGGTGCGGCACTACCGGCTGCCGGACGCCCGGCTGGTCGTGAGCTTCCGGGAGATGCGGCACGCGGCGAGCGTCGAGCTCGCGGCCGGGCCGGAGTACTTCGTGGAGCTGAACGACCGGTTCCGGACGCATCGGCGGGACATCGGGGCGGCCCTCGCCCACGAGGTGATGCACGTGTATCTGCACCGCCTGGACCTTTCCTTCCCGGGTGTCCGGGACAACGAGATCCTGACGGACACGGCGGCGACGTACCTCGGTGCGGGCTGGCTGCTGCTGGACGCCTACCGGGAGGACGGGGCGTCGTCGCAGAAACTGGGGTATCTGACGCCCGAGGAGTTCGGGTACGTGCTGGCCAAGCGAGCGTTGGTCTTCGGGGAGGACCCGTCGGTGTGGTTCACCAGTGCGCAGGCGTACACGGCGTACGTCAAGGGCATGACGCTGGCCCGCCGTGACGAGCAGGAGCCGCCGCTGACGGCGGCGGGGTGGGCGGGGCGGCGCCGGTACGCCCGCGACCGGCGGCACGCCCCGGCCGGGCCGCCGCAGCCGGGCGCGCGCTACCAGTTCTCTCCCGACGGGGGTGGCCGGTTGCGGGTTTCGTTTCCCTGCCCGACCTGCCATCAGCGGATCAGGGTGCCGGTGCGGGGCAGGGTGCGGGCGCGGTGTGCGTTGTGCCGGAGCGTGCTGGAGTGCGACACGTAGGGCCGCGCCCGGCGGACCGAGCTCGCCGCCCGCCCCGTCGGCAGCGCCGTCACCGAACTCCTCGGCGCCGCCCGGGGCGAGGACGCCCCCGCCTCAGCCGCCTGCGCCGGTGTTCCTCGCCGTCTCCGCCGCGCCGGGGGTCCGGCCCGGCCGGGCATGGCCAAGGGTCGTTTCCGGGCCCGTCGCGCCGTCGCCCGAGCCGCGAGCCGCGAGCCGCGAGCCGCGAGCCGTACGAGCGAGCCGCACCGCTGCTGTCGTCGACGATCCGGACCTCGGGCCGGCGGCCCGTCAGCGCGCGGCTGTGTGCCGAGGGGCGGACGTGGCCCCTGAGGTGGCCCGCCGAGGTCGCCGGTTGTGCGAGGCGGCGCAGGGCGGTGCGCGTACCGCGCTGCGGCCACACGGCACGTCAGTGCCGGTGATCGCCGCTGGTGATCTCCCGGTACTCCTCCACCGTCGGTTTCTCGATCCGCGCGTCGGGGCCGAACATGGCCTTCGCCAGCCGGGCGCGCAGCCGCTCGGAGCGCTTGACCTTGCGGTGCACGCCACCCGCGTCGACCACGGGCCCCATCTCGTACGGCGGGTTCTGCTCGTGCTGGGTGAGGGTGAACAGCTGGGACTGCGAGAGGGGCTCGTGCACCTCGATGTACTCGCCGTTCGGCAGCCGTTTGATGGTGCCGGTCTCCCTGCCGTGCAGCACTTTGGCGCGGTCGCGGCGCTGCAGGCCCATGCAGATCTTCTTGGTGACGATGAAGGCGACGACCGGCAGCACGAACACGCCGATCCGCACGAACCAGGTGATCACGTTGATGGACAGATGCAGATGCGTGGCCACGATGTCGTTGCCCCCGCCGATCAGCAGCACCGCGTACAGGGTCAGCCAGGCCACGCCCAGGCCGGTGCGCACGGGCGCGTTGCGCGGCCGGTCCAGGATGTGGTGCTCGCGTTTGTCGCCGGTGATCCACGCCTCGATGAAGGGGTAGACGCCGATGGCGAGCATGACCAGCGGGAAGAGCGCGAACGGGATGAACACGCCGAGCACCAGCGTGTGGCCCCACAGGTTGATCTCCCATCCCGGCATCACCCGGATCAGCCCCTCCGAGAACCCGAGGTACCAATCGGGCTGCGCGCCCGTGGTGACCAGGTCGGGGCGGTAGGGGCCGAAGGCCCAGACGGGGTTGATCTGGGCGATCGCGCCCATGACCGTCAGGACGCCGAAGACGAGGAAGAAGAAGCCGCCCGCCTTGGCCATGTAGACCGGCAGGAAGGGCATCCCGACCACCGACCGCTCCTTGCGTCCGGGCCCCGGGAACTGGGTGTGCTTGTGGTAGAAGACCAGGATCAGATGGACGGTCACCAGGGCCAGCATGATCCCGGGCAACAGCAGAACGTGGATCGGGTACAGCCGCGAGATGATGTCGTCCCCGGGAACTCCCCGCCGAAGAGGAAGAACGCCGCGTACGTCCCGACGATCGGGATCGACAGGATCGCGCCGTGCGCGAAGCGGAGGCCGGTGCCGGACAGCAGGTCGTCGGGGAGGGAGTAGCCGGTCAGGCCGGTGATGATGCCGAGCATCAGCAGGGTCCAGCCGAAGACCCAGTTGAGCTCGCGGGGCTTGCGGAAGGCGCCGGTGAAGAACACCCGCATCATGTGCACCATCATGCCGGTGATGAAGACCAGCGCCGCCCAGTGGTGGATCTGCCGTATCAGCAGCCCGCCGCGCACGTCGAAGCTGATGTCCAGGGTGGACTCGAACGCCCTCGACATGAGCACGCCGTTGAGCTCCGTGTAGGAGCCGTCGTAGACGACCTCCTGCATGCTCGGTTCGAAGAACAGGGTGAGGTAGACCCCGGTGAGGATCAGGACGACGAAGCTGTAGAGGGTGACCTCGCCCAGCATGAAGGACCAGTGGTCCGGGAAGACCTTGCGCATGTTGGCCTTGGCCAGCGCGTACAGCCCGAGCCGCCCGTCCGCCCAGTCCGCGAGCTTCTCGCCCTTCCCGGCGGGTGGTCTCCGGTGCGCGGAAGCCGTCCCGTACACCCGCCGTGCGCCGTCGTCGCCCATACGTCGTCGCCTCCCCGTGGGATCCTTCCCAGCGTGGCACGGCGCGCCGACGGTGCAAATGGGGCGTAAGGACGTCTAGGCCAGAGGGCGGGGCGGTTGGGCCAAGGGGGCGAGCAGGGGCTCAGGCCGGTCGTACGATTCCCTGGGCCCTGGCGGCCACCAGCCACTTCGGGAACTCGCCCACCAGCCGGTCGTACAGCTCCGCGTCCGACACCTTCCGCGGATCGTGCCCCGCGTGGAAGAACCCGGTGTTGTCGACGACCCGCTTCTCCGGTACGGCCAGCTCGTCGAGCTTGCGCAGGAAGTCGAACTGCTTGCCGCCCGGGTCGCCGAAGCCGATGAACTGCCAGAACAGCGGCAGCTTCGCCGCCTTGCACAGGTACCGCTCGGCGGCGAGTTTGTTGATGGGACCGCCGTCGGTCTGGAACACGACCAGGGCGGGCTCGGTCGACCCGCTGTCGAGGTAGTGGTCGATCACGGCGTCCATCGCCAGGTGGTAGCTGGTCTTCCCCATGTGGCCAAGCCCGGCCACGATCCGCTCCACGCGTCCCTGGTGGCCGGCGAGCGCGATGGCGGTGACCGCGTCGACGTCGGTGGAGAAGAACACGACCGGCACCGTGCCGTCGTCGTCCAGGTGCGCCGACAGTCCGAGCACCCGGTCGGCCAGCGCCTGCACGCTGCCGTCCTTGTAGTACGGCTTCATCGAGCCGGAGTAGTCCACCACGAGGTAGACCGCGGCCCGCAGCCCGTCGAGGCCGTGCTTCGTGAGGGACACGCCGGCGCTCTTGTAGAGGTTCACCAGCGCGGGAGCGGTCTCCTGGACCTTGCTCAGACTGATCGCGACCATGCCCCCACCCTCTCACCCGTCGAAGACCACTCCGTCGCTCAGTTCCAGCACCCTGTCGGCCAGGCCGAGGAGTTGGGGGTCGTGGGTGGCGACCAGGGCCGTGACGCGCTCGCTGCGGACCACGGCCCGCAGCAGCTCCATCACGGCCAGGCCGGTGGCGGCGTCGAGCTGGCCGGTCGGCTCGTCGGCGAGCAGCAGGCCCGGGCGGTTGGCGAGGGCCCGGGCGATGGCGACCCGCTGCTGCTGTCCGCCGGAGAGCTCGGCGGGCCGCTGCGTCCCGTGGCCGGCGAGGCCCACCAGGGCGAGCAGCAGCGCCACCCGCTCGTCGCGTTCACGGGGCTCGGCGCGGCGCAGCCGCAGTGGTACGCCCACGTTCTCGGCGGCGGTGAGTATGGGGATGAGCCCGAAGGACTGGAAGACGAAACCGATCCGGTCCCGGCGCAGTTCCAGCAGCTCGGTCTCGCTCAGCCCCGACAGGTCGGTGCCGTCGACGACGACCCGGCCGCTCTGCGGGGAGTCGAGGCCGCCGATCAGATGGAGCAGTGTCGTCTTGCCGGAGCCCGAACGGCCTTTGAGGGCGACCAGTTCACCGCGCCGGACGGTGAAGGAGGCCCCGCGCAGCGCGTGCACGGCAGCGGCACCCGTGCCGTAGGAGTGGTGGACGTCCTCCACCCGCAGCATCGGCTCGTCGGACGTGTCGTCGGCGAGAGCGGCACCGGACCCCGGGCTGGTGTTCTCGGTCATCACCGCATCCCATACGGAACCGGTCCGGGTGGTCAAGAGCCGAACGACTCGCGCTCGAACGCGTGTGCCGGGCGGTAACTCCGTGATATGCATGCCGGGTTGGGGCAAGAGCGGCTCGGCCATCGGGTGGGGGAAGAGTGACGGGCTTACTGCTGCTGCGCCTGCGTGCGCATCGGCTGCTGCTCACCGCGGCCCTGCTCGCCGTCCTGCTGACCACCTCGGTGCTCGCCGCCCTCGCGGCCTTCTCCGGCTCCGTCGGGGACGCGGCGCTGCGCGGCACCCTGGGCGGCCGGGCCGCGTCGCCCGCCTCCCTCGTCGTCGAGGCGGAGGTGCCCCGGGAGCGGCGGGACGCGGCGCAGCGGGCCGTGGTGCGCGAGGCACGGGAGGCGTTCGACGGGCTGCCGGTGAGTGTGCGGAGGCTGGAGCGGTCCGGGCCGTACGCGCTGCCCCGTTCCCTCCAGGACGCCGACGCCCGCGCCGGGGAGCCCGACCTCACGCACCTCGCCGCCCTGGACCGGTCGCGGATCAGGCTGGTCTCGGGCACCCTGCCGGGCCCGGCGCCGGCGGCCCGCACCGCCGTCGTGCCCGTCGCCCTGCCCGAGGCGGCCGCGGAAAGGCTGAAGCTGCGGCCCGGAGCGCGGCTCGCGCTCACCGACCGGCTGGGCGGCGAGCCGCTCCGGGTGCGGGTGACCGGCGTGTACCGGGCTTCCGACAGTTCCGATCCCTACTGGCAGGCGGACACCCTCGGCGGCCAGGGCGTACGCACCGTCGTCTTCACCACGTACGGGCCGCTGCTGGCCGACCAGTCGGTGCTCGCCTCCGGCCGCGTCTCGGAGGGCGGCACCGGCTGGGTGGCGACGGCCGACCACCGGACCCTCACCACCGACGGCATCGGCGCGCTCCGCGCGGCGGCGGTCCGCGCGGCCGGGGCGCTGCGCGGGGATCCGGCGCTCGGGGGCGAGGCGGACGTGCGCACCGGGCTGCCCGAGGTGCTCGACCGGACCGAGCGGGCCCTGCTGGTGTCCCGGTCCACCCTGGTGATCGTCTCCGTGCAGCTGGTGCTGCTCGCCGGGTACGCGCTGCTGCTGGTGGCCCGGCTGCTGGACAGCGAGCGGGCCGGCGAGACCGAGCTGCTGCGGGCCAGAGGCGGATCGCGCGGACGGATCGCCTCTCTCGCCGCGCTGGAGGCGCTGCTCCTGGCGGTCCCGGCCGCGGTCTGTGCCGCGCTGCTGTCCGGCCCGCTGGCCCGGCTGCTCGCCCGGTGGTCCTCGCTCGACCGGATCGGGCTGCGGCTCGACACGGCTCCGGCGGGCCGGGTGTGGCTGGTCGCGGGCGGGGTGGCGCTGGCCTGCGCGGTGGCGGTCGTGGCACCCGCGCTGGCGGCGACGGCGGGTACGCCGGTCCGGCTGCGGCGGGTCCGGGCGGCGACGTCGGCCGCGCCCGTGCGCGCCGGAGCCGATGTCGGGCTGCTGCTGATCGCGGGCGTGGCGTACTGGCAGCTCGACCGGCAGACCGACGCGACCGGCGGCGGGGTGCTGAGCCGGGACCGGGCCGGGGAGCTGGGGATCGATCCGCTGCTGGTCGCGGCGCCCGCGCTGGCGCTGCTGGCGGGCACGGTGCTGACGCTGCGTCTGCTGCCGCTCGCGGCCCGGCTCGCCGAGCGGCGGTCCGCGAGCGGGCGCGGCCTGCCGGCGGCGCTGGCGGGCTGGCAGTTCAGCCGGCGCCCGCTGCGCGGGGCGGGCCCGGTGCTGCTGCTGGTCATCGCCGTGGCGACCGGGATGCTGGCGATCGGGCACGGCGCGTCCTGGGACCGGTCGCAGGACGACCAGGCCGACTTCCGGACGGGCGCCACCGTACGGGTCCTGGACTACCGGCCGGGCAGCCCCGGGCAGACCGGCCTCTACGCCGCGCTGCCCGGCGCCCGGGACACCGCACCCGCGCACCGCGCCACTCTGGGCCTCTCCGGCGGCCGCCAGGCGACGGTCCTCGCCCTGGACACCGCCCACGCCGGGGACGGGATGCTGATGCGCGGCGATCTCGCCGACGAGCCCCCGGCGAAGGTGCTGCGGACCCTGGCGCCGCCCGCGCGGAACGAAGACCGGGCGGTACGGCTCCCCGACGACACCCGGCGGCTCGCCCTCGACGTGCGGATCGCCGACGAGCGGGCCCGGAAGGGACGCTCCCCCTCCGGCCGGGCACCCCTGCTCACGGTGGTCGTCGAGGACCGGTACGGCATCGCGTACCGGCTGGGCGCCGGGAACGTCCCGGTGGACGGCCGGGTCCACCGGATCACGCTGGACCTGGACGTGACGGCGGCGGGCCGTCGCGCCGCCCCGGCCGGGCCGTTGCGGCTGACCGGACTGCAGCTCGACGACACCTCTCCCGTCGGCCGCCCCGAACAACACCGGCTCACCGTCGAACAGCTGCTCGCCACCGGCCGCGGCGGCTCCGCGCGGGCCGTCCCGGCGCCCGCCGGGACGCGCTGGCGGGGCAACCGGGTCGTGACGCAGAACGGCGAGGTCGTGGCCCGTGCGGCCACCGAGCCCGCGGTGTCGGGGAGCGCGCCGCTGACCGTGTCGTACGGCACGGGCGTCGACCGCGACGAGAGCTACGGAGCCGAGCCGATCTACACCGTCCGCGTCGACACCGCCGGGGCCGGGGCGCCGCGCGGCCTGTCCGCCGTCGCCACCCGGGACTTCCTGCGGGCGGCCGGAGCCGAGCCCGGCGACACCATCGACATACCGCTGTCGGGGGAGCAGTTGCGGGTGCGGATCGCGCGGTCGGTCGAGGAGCTGCCCACGACGGCCACCGACCTGGCCGGAGACGCCGTGGCCGGTGGGGCGCTGCTGCTCGATCTGCGGGCCGTCGACGCCGTGCTGGCCCAGCGGGGCAGTGCGGCCCTCGCCCCCACAGAGTGGTGGGTGAGCGCCGCCCCCGGCAAGGCCGCGGAGGTCGCCGCCGCCCTGCGGGCGCGCCCCGACCTCGCATTTCAGCAGGTGCTGGTGCGGGACGAGACCGCGGCGGAGCTGCTGCGGGATCCCCTCGGCGCCGGGCCCCGGGCGGCGCTGACGGCGGTGGCGGTGGCCGCCGCGGCCCTCGCCGCCGGGGGTTTCGCGGTGAGCGCGGCCGGTGCGCGGCGGGAGAGGTCCGCGGAGTTCGCGGTGCTGCGCGCCCTGGGCACGCCCCGCCGGGATCTCGCCCGGCTGGTCGCGACGGAGCAGAGTCTGCTCATCGGCGCCGGGCTCCTCGCCGGGCTCGGTCTGGGCACCGTCCTGACCCGGGCGGTCGTCCCGCTGATCGTGCTGACCTCCGGTGCGGAACGGCCGGTGCCGCCCGTCCTCGTCGAACTGCCGGTGTCCCAGGTGGCTTTGCTGCTCGCGGGGGTGGCCGCCCCGCTGCTGCTGATCACGGCCGCGTCGGCGCTGCGCCGTGCCGAGCCGGCGGTCGCGCTCCGCCATCAGGGGGAGGACTGAGATGCCGCCGAACGCGCAGGGCGCGCCCTGGGTGCGGACCCGGCTGCGGACCGCGCCCTGGTCCACCGTCGCCTTCGGTGTGCTGGTGCTGGTCACGGCGTTCCTCGCGGCCGTCCTGCCCCGGGCCGTCGAGGCGTACGAGACGGACGGGCTGCGCGAGGCCGTCGCCACCGCCTCCCCCGAGTCGACCGTGCTGGAGCTGAAGGCGCCGGCGCCCGGTCTCGAACGGCCGGACAAGGCCCGTGCGGACGCGGTGCGGCCGGAGGCGCTCGCAGCCGTCGACGGCCAGGCGCGGGCGCTGCTGCCCGCACCGCTGCGTGCCGACCCGGCCGAGTCGGCGTACGGGGTGCGGACCGGGAAGAGTCTGGAGGCAGTGGACGCGTCGCTGCCCCGGCCCGACGGGCTGCCGCCCCGGTTCACCCTGCTCGCGCAGTCGGGAGCGGCCGGCCACGCCACCGTGCGGGAGGGCCGGCTGCCCGCCGCCGGTACCTCCGTGACCGTGGACACCAGGGTGGTGGAAGGCGCCGTGACCACCCGGACGGCCCGCACACTGCGGCTGCGGTCCGGCTCCACGCTCACCCTGGCCGGCTTCCCGGACGGTCCGCTGACCGTACGGATCACCGGCGTCCTCGAACCCCGGCAGCCGCGGCGGAGTTACTGGTCCGCGGAACCGGTCCTGCGCGCCCCATCCCTCGCCGCCACCAGCGGCCGCCCGCCGCAGTTCTACTGGGAGGCGGGTGTCCTGCTGGCGCCCGGGGCCGCACCGGCGCTGCTCGGCGGCCAGGGCGAGCCGGAGAAGTACTGGCGGTACGCGCCCGCGACCGGGCGGCTCACGGCGGCGGACTCCTCGGCGCTCGTCGACCGGGTCGCGTCGCTCGAGGACGGGCCCGGGCTGGTGCGGATGCGCGGCGCCGCCGGTCCGACGGCGCAGCTGTCCACCGGTCTGGAGCAGGTCGTCGGCTCCTATACGGAGACCCGTGACGCGATCACGCCCGTGGTCGCCGTGGCGGCCTTCGGGATCGCCGCGGTCGCCCTGATCGTCCTGGTCATGAGCGGTGCTCTGGCCGCCGCCCGCCGGGACGTCGAACTCGCCCTGCTGCGGGCCCGGGGCGGCTCCCTGGGCGGCATCTCCGGGCGGCTGCTGGCCGAGTCCGCGGTGCCGGCGGTGCCCGCGGCGGTCTGCGGTCTGCTGCTCGCCGTCCTCGTCGTGGACGAGGCCCGGCCGCTGCCCTCCGTCCTCGGGGCGGGTGCCGTGGCCCTGCTCGCCTGTGCCGCGCTGCCGGTGCGCGCGGCCGTGGCGCAGCGCCGGCCGCGGGCGCACCGGGAGCGCGACGATCTCGCCGAGGCCAGGCCCGGCGGCCGTCGCACGGTCGCCGAACTGACGTTGCTGGTGCTGGCCGTCGGCTCGGTGGCGGCGCTGCGCCGCCGTGGTACGGGCGGGGCGGGTGATCTGCTGGTGAGCGCCGCCCCGGTGCTCGTCGGGCTGGTCGCCGCGCTGGTCCTCGTCCGGCTGTACCCGCTGCCCCTGCGGTGGGCCGCCGGCCCGGCCGGCCGGCTGCGCGGTGTGGTCGGGTTCCTGTCGCTGGCCCGGGCGGGCCGCTCACCGGCGGCGGTCGCCACGCTGCCGCTGCTCGCGCTGCTGACGGCCCTGACGACGGCCGCGTTCGGGGGGTCCGTGCTGCAGGGTGTGGCGGACGCCCGGGACCGGGTCGCGCTGCTGGAGACGGGCGCGGACGCGCGGATCGACACGGCCGACGGCACCCCGCTCCCGGCGGGGCTGGCGCGAGCGGTGCGGGGTGTGGCGGGCGTACGTCAGGTCACGGCCGTGGGAACCCAGTTCGCCTCGGAGCGCGCGTCCGACGAGACCCGGTCGCTGACCGTGGTCGGGGTCGAACCGGGCACGTACGCGGGGGTGGCCCGGCAGACGGGGCTCGGGGGGTTCGCGGCCGATCGGCTGGGGAACGAGGGCGGGGTGCTGAACGCCGTCGCCTCCCCGAGGTCGCCGAGCGGCTGGGGCGGGCGCCGCGCCGGATCGGGACGGACGACGGGACCGTCACCGTACGGATCACCACCGTGCGGCCCCGCACCCCGGCCGTCCCCGACGGCGACTTCCTGCTGGTCGACGCGGCCGGCCTGAAGGGCTTCGGCGGCCCTGGGACCCTGCTGGTGGCCGGTGCCGGGCTCGACGCGAAGGCGCTGCGGGCCGCTGTGCGCGGCGCCGGACCGAACCTCTCCATGACCTTGCGCGCCGAGGAACGTGCGGCGCTGTCCGACTCGCCGTTGCAGGTGGGCGCCGGACGCATCTACGTCTGGGCCGTCGTCGCGGGCGCCGGGTACGCCCTGCTCGCCCTGGTGCTCGGCCTGCTGCGGTCCGCGCCGGAACGGGCCGCGCTGCTCGCCCGGCTGCGCACCCTGGGCCTGACGACCCGCCAGGGGCGTCGCCTGCTCGGCCTGGAGGCGCTGCCCCTGGCAGTGCTCGCGGCCGGCGGGGGCGTGGCCGTCGGCTGGGCCACCGTCGGGCTGCTCGCGCCCGGCATCGACCTGGAACGGCTCGCCCTGGCCGACGCGTCCGGCGTCACGGCGCCGGGAGGTGCCGCGCTGCGGGCCGACGTGTGGTCGCTGGCCCTGCCGGCCGCGGGCGCGGTGCTGCTGGCGGGGCCGTGGCCGTGGCGCAGGCCTGGTGGGCGGGGCGCCGGACACCGATCACTCACCTCAGGGCAGGAGACATGCGTTGAGCGGTACGACGGAGTCACTCGCGGAGCTGGAGCGGCGGGCGGCGCTCCACCGGGACCGGCCCGAGTACGGGCACGACGCCCTGATCGCCTGCGACCGGCTGGTGCGGATCTTCGCCAAGCGCGGCGGCGGGGACGCCGTGGAGGTGCAGGCGCTCCAGGGGCTCGATCTCCTGGTGCGGGAGGGCGAGTTGATGGCCCTGGTGGGGGCGTCCGGCAGCGGCAAGTCGACGTTGATGAACATCCTCGCGGGCCTGGACGTCCCGACCGCGGGCGCCGCGAAGGTCGCGGGCCGCGATCTGCTGACGATGGACGCGAAGGCACGGTTGCGTTACCGCCGTGAGGTGGTCGGCTTCGTCTGGCAGCAGACGGCACGCAATCTGCTGCCTTATCTGACGGCGGCGCAGAACGTCGCCCTGCCCATGCAGCTGGCGGGCCGTTCGCGGCGGAAACGGGCCGGACGCGCGGAGGAGCTGCTGGCGCTGCTCGGCGTCGCCGACTGCCGGGACCGGCGTCCGCAAGCGATGTCCGGCGGGCAGCAGCAGCGCGTCGCGATCGCCGTCGCCCTCGCCAACTCCCCCGCCGTCCTGCTCGCCGACGAGCCGACCGGCGAGCTGGACTCGGCGACCGGGCAGCAGGTCTTCGCGGCGTTCCGCCGGGCCAACGAGGAGCTGGGCACCACGATCGTCATCGTCACGCACGACCAGGCGGTCGCCGGCGAGGTCCGTCGCACGGTCGCGATCCGCGACGGCCGCACCTCGACGGAGGTCCTGCGCCGCACGGAGGTCGACGAGACGGGCCGGGAGTCCCTGGTGGCCCGTGAGTACGCGATGCTCGACCGGGCGGGCCGCCTGCAGCTGCCGGCCGAGTACACGACCGCCCTGGGCATGCGGGACCGGGTGCTGCTGGAGCTGGAGGAGGACCACATCCAGGTGTGGCCCGACGAGAACAGCAACGAGAACGGCTGAGGACATGCGACAGCGCCTGCCCGGTCGTCCGGTCGGGGACTGCGGGGCAGGCGCTGTCAGTGTTCCGCACGCCGTTGTGCGGGACGTCTGTTGAGGTGCTGGTCAGACCATCAGCGCACGGTCCGTGGGACGGATCGGGGCCGGCAGGTCGCTCGCACCCGTGAGGGCGCGGTCCACGCCACGGGCCGCCGAGCGGCCCTCCGCGATCGCCCAGACGATGAGCGACTGGCCGCGGCCCGCGTCACCGGCGACGAACACTCCCGGCACGTTGGTCTGGTAGTCGCCGTCGCGGGCGATGTTGCCGCGCTCGTCGAGCTCCAGGCCGAACTGCTCCACGAGGCCGTTCTCGCGGTCGGTGCCGGTGAAGCCCATGGCGAGGGTGACCAGCTGGGCGGGGATCTTGCGCTCGGAGCCCGGCTTCGGGGTCAGCTTGCCGTCGATGAACTCCACCTCGGTGAGGTGCAGCCACTGGACGTTGCCGTCCTCGTCGCCCTCGAAGTGGGTCGTCGAGACCGAGTAGACGCGCTCGCCGCCCTCCTCGTGGGCCGAGGTGACCTTGTAGAGCATGGGGAAGGTCGGCCAGGGCTGGTTGGTCGGGTGCCGCTCCTCGCCCGGGCGGGGCATGATCTCCAGCTGCGTGACGGAGGCCGCGCCCTGGCGGTGGGCGGTGCCGACGCAGTCCGCGCCGGTGTCGCCGCCGCCGATGACCACGACGTGCTTGCCCTCGGCCGAGATCGGGGGCGCCACGAAGTCGCCCTCCTGGACCTTGTTGGCCAGGGGCAGGTACTCCATGGCCTGGTAGATGCCCTTGAGCTCGCGGCCGGGCACCGGCAGGTCACGGGCCGTGGTCGCGCCGACGGCCAGGACGATCGCGTCGTAGCGCTTCTTCAGGTCCGTGGCCTTCAGGTCGCGGCCGATCTCGATGCCCGTGCGGAAGCGGGTGCCCTCGGCACGCATCTGCTCGATACGGCGGTTGATGTGCCGCTTCTCCATCTTGAACTCGGGGATGCCGTACCGGAGGAGGCCTCCGATGCGGTCCGCGCGCTCGTAGACGGCGACGGTGTGACCGGCGCGGGTCAGCTGCTGGGCGGCGGCCAGGCCCGCCGGGCCCGAGCCGACGACCGCGACCGTCTTGCCGGACAGGCGCTCCGGGATCTGCGGGGCGACGTCCCCGGTCTCCCACGCCTTGTCGATGATCGAGACCTCGACGTTCTTGATGGTGACGGCCGGCTGGTTGATGCCGAGCACACACGCCGACTCACACGGAGCGGGGCACAGCCGGCCCGTGAACTCCGGGAAGTTGTTCGTCGCGTGCAGCCGCTCCGAAGCCGCCGCCCAGTCCTCGCGGTAGGCGTAGTCGTTCCACTCGGGGATGAGGTTCCCGAGCGGGCAGCCGTTGTGGCAGAACGGGATGCCGCAGTCCATGCAGCGGCTGGCCTGCTTGCTGATGATCGGCAGCAGGGAGCCGGGGACGTAGACCTCGTTCCAGTCCTTGACGCGCTCCTCGACGGGGCGGGACTTGGCGACCTCGCGCCCGTGGTTCAGGAAGCCCTTCGGGTCAGCCATTGATCGCCGCCTCCATCATCTTCTCGTGGGTCTCGGTCTCGGAGAGACCGGCTCGCTCGGCGGCGTCCTTGGCGGCGAGCACTGCCTTGTACGTGCTGGGGATGATCTTGCCGAAGCGCTCGACGGCGGTGTCCCACTCGGCCAGGAGCTTCTCGGCGACGGTCGAGCCCGTCTCCTCCTGGTGGCGGCGGACCACGTCGTGCAGCCACTGCTTGTCGGTGTCGTCCAGCGCCTCGATCGCGTCCAGGTTGCCGACGTTGACGTTGTCCCGGTCCAGGTCGATCACGTAGGCGATACCGCCGGACATACCGGCCGCGAAGTTGCGGCCCGTCTCGCCGAGCACCACCGCGTGACCACCGGTCATGTACTCGCAGCCGTGGTCGCCCACGCCCTCGGAGACGACCGTCGCTCCGGAGTTGCGGACGCAGAACCGCTCACCCGTCTTGCCGCGCAGGAACATCTCGCCGCCGGTGGCGCCGTAGGCGAGGGTGTTGCCCGCGATGACGCTGTACTCGGCGAGGTGGTCGGCCGCGCGGTCCGGGCGGACCACGATCCGGCCGCCGGAGAGACCCTTGCCGACGTAGTCGTTGGCGTCGCCCTCCAGGCGCAGCGTGACACCGCGCGGCACGAACGCGCCGAAGGACTGACCGGCGGAGCCGGTGAAGGTGATGTCGATGGTGTCGTCGGGCAGGCCCGCGCCACCGAACTTCTTCGTCACCTCGTGGCCGAGCATGGTGCCGACCGTGCGGTTGATGTTGCGGATCTGCACCTGGGCGCGGACCGGCTGGGCCTCGGTGGCGTCCGAGGCGGCCAGGGCGTCCGCGGCGAGCTTGATCAGCTCGTTGTCGAGCGCCTTCTCCAGGCCGTGGTCCTGGGCGATCAGCTGGTGGCGGACCGCGCCCTCGGGCAGCTCGGGCACGTGGAACAGCGGCTCCAGGTCCAGGCCCTGCGCCTTCCAGTGGTCGACGGCACGCGTGACGTCGAGGGTCTCGGCGTGGCCGACGGCCTCCTCGATGGAGCGGAAGCCCAGCTCGGCGAGGATCTCGCGGACCTCTTCGGCGATGTACTGGAAGAAGTTCACGACGTACTCGGCCTTGCCGGTGTACCGCTCGCGCAGGACCGGGTTCTGCGTGGCGATGCCGACCGGGCAGGTGTCGAGGTGGCAGACGCGCATCATGACGCAGCCGGAGACGACGAGCGGCGCGGTCGCGAAACCGAACTCCTCGGCGCCGAGCAGCGCGGCGATGACGACGTCGCGGCCGGTCTTCAGCTGACCGTCGGTCTGCACGACGATGCGGTCGCGCAGGCCGTTGAGCAGCAGCGTCTGCTGGGTCTCGGCGAGGCCGAGCTCCCAGGGGCCGCCGGCGTGCTTCAGCGACGTCAGCGGGGAGGCACCGGTACCACCGTCGTGGCCGGAGATGAGCACGACGTCCGCGTGCGCCTTGGAGACACCCGCGGCGACCGTGCCGACGCCGACCTCCGAGACCAGCTTGACGTGAATCCGCGCCTGCGGGTTCGCGTTCTTCAGGTCGTGGATCAGCTGGGCGAGGTCCTCGATGGAGTAGATGTCGTGGTGCGGCGGCGGGGAGATCAGGCCCACGCCGGGCGTGGAGTGCCGCGTCTTGGCGACCCACGGGTAGACCTTGTGGCCGGGCAGCTGACCGCCCTCGCCGGGCTTGGCGCCCTGGGCCATCTTGATCTGGATGTCGTCGGAGTTGACCAGGTACTCGGAGGTCACACCGAAGCGGCCGGAGGCGACCTGCTTGATGGACGACCGGCGGGCCGGGTCGTACAGCCGCTCCGGGTCCTCGCCGCCCTCACCGGTGTTGGACTTGCCGCCCAGCTGGTTCATGGCGATGGCGAGGGTCTCGTGCGCCTCCTGCGAGATGGAGCCGTACGACATGGCGCCCGTCGAGAAGCGCTTGACGATCTCGGAGACCGGCTCGACCTCATCGATCGGGATCGGCTTCCGGTCGGACTTGAAGCCGAAGAGCCCGCGCAGCGTCATCAGGCGCTCGGACTGCTCGTTCACGCGCTCGGTGTACTTCTTGAAGATGTCGTAGCGGCCGGAGCGCGTGGAGTGCTGGAGGCGGAAGACCGTCTCCGGGTCGAACAGGTGCGGCTCGCCCTCGCGGCGCCACTGGTACTCGCCGCCTATGTCGAGCGCGCGGTGCGCCGGGGCGATGCCGGAGGCCGGGTAGGCCTTGGCGTGGCGGGCGGCGACCTCCTTGGCGATGACGTCGATGCCGACGCCGCCGATCTTGGTGGCCGTGCCGTTGAAGTACTTGTCGACGAAGGTCTCGTCGAGACCGACGGCCTCGAAGACCTGGGCGCCGCGGTAGGAGGCGACGGTCGAGATGCCCATCTTGGACATGACCTTCAGCACGCCCTTGCGAGGGCGTAGATGAGGTTGCGGATGGCCTTCTCGGCCTCGATGCCGGGCAGGAAGGTGCCGGCGCGGACCAGGTCCTCGACGGTCTCCATCGCCAGGTACGGGTTGACGGCGGCGGCGCCGTAGCCGATGAGCAGGGCGACGTGGTGGACCTCGCGGACGTCACCGGCCTCGACCAGCAGGCCCACCTGGGTGCGCTGCTTGGTGCGGATGAGGTGGTGGTGGACGGCCGCGGTGAGCAGCAGCGACGGGATCGGCGCGTGCTCGGCGTCCGAGTGGCGGTCCGACAGGACGATCAGGCGGGCGCCGTTCTCTATGGCGGCGTCGGCCTCGGCGCAGATCTCCTCGATGCGCGCGGCGAGGGAGTCACCGCCGCCGTGCACCCGGTACAGGCCGGACAGGGTCGCGGCCTTGAAGCCGGGCATGTCGCCGTCGGCGTTGATGTGGATGAGCTTGGCCAGCTCGTCGTTGTCGATGACCGGGAAGGGCAGCACGACGCTGCGGCAGGAGGCCGCGCTCGGGTCGAGCAGGTTGCCCTGGGGCCCAGCGACGAACGCAGGGAGGTGACCAGCTCCTCGCGGATCGCGTCCAGCGGCGGGTTGGTGACCTGCGCGAACAGCTGGGTGAAGTAGTCGAAGAGCAGGCGCGGGCGGTCCGACAGCGCGGCGATCGGCGAGTCGGTGCCCATCGAGCCGATCGGCTCGGCACCGGCCTTGGCCATCGGCGCGAGGATGACGCGCAGCTCCTCCTCCGTGTAGCCGAAGGTCTGCTGGCGGCGGGTGACCGAGGCGTGGGTGTGGACGATGTGCTCGCGCTCGGGCAGGTCGGACAGCTCGATCTCGCCGGCCTCCAGCCACTCCGCGTAGGGGTTCGCGGCGGCGAGCTCGGCCTTGATCTCGTCGTCCTCGATGATGCGGTGCTCGGCGGTGTCCACGAGGAACATGCGGCCGGGCTGCAGACGGCCCTTGCGGACGACCTTGGCCGGGTCGATGTCGAGGACGCCGACCTCGGAGCCGAGGACGACGAGGCCGTCGTCGGTGACCCAGTAGCGGCCGGGGCGCAGACCGTTGCGGTCGAGGACCGCGCCGACCTGGGTGCCGTCGGTGAAGGTGACACAGGCCGGGCCGTCCCAGGGCTCCATCATCGTGGAGTGGAACTGGTAGAAGGCGCGCCGGGCCGGGTCCATGGAGTCGTGGTTCTCCCACGCCTCCGGGATCATCATCAGCACGGAGTGCGGCAGGGAGCGGCCGCCGAGGTGCAGGAGCTCCAGGACCTCGTCGAAGGATGCGGAGTCGGAGGCGTCCGGCGTACAGACCGGGAAGACGCGCTCCAGCTCCTTCTCGGAGGAGCCGAACAGGTCGGAGACCAGCTGCGACTCGCGCGCCCGCATCCAGTTGCGGTTGCCCATGACCGTGTTGATCTCGCCGTTGTGTGCGACGAAGCGGTACGGGTGGGCCAGCGGCCAGGACGGGAACGTGTTCGTCGAGAACCGGGAGTGCACGAGCGCGATCGCGGAGGCGAAGCGGCGGTCGGACAGGTCCGGGAAGAAGGGCTCCAGCTGGCCGGTGGTCAGCATGCCCTTGTAGACGATCGTCCGCGCGGACAGCGACGGGAAGTACACGCCGGCCTCGCGCTCGGCGCGCTTGCGCAGCACGAAGGCCTTGCGGTCGAGGTCGATGCCCTCCGACACGCCGTCGCTGACGAAGATCTGCCGGAAGGCGGGCATCGTCGAACGGGCGGTGGCGCCCAGCAGCTGCGGAGCGACCGGCACCTCGCGCCAGCCGAGGACGGTCAGGCCCTCGTCGGCCGCGATCGTCTCGATCTGCGAGGCGGCCTCGGCGGTGGAGTCCTCCGGCAGGAAGGCGATGCCGACGGCGTAGGCACCGGCCGCGGGCAGTTCGAATCCGGCCACGTCACGGAAGAAGGCGTCCGGGACCTGCGACAGGATGCCGGCGCCGTCGCCGGAGTCGGGCTCGGAGCCGGTGGCACCGCGGTGCTCGAGGTTGCGCAGGACGGTCAGAGCCTGCTCGACCAGGGTGTGGGACGCCTCGCCGGTGAGGGTGGCGACGAAGCCGACGCCGCAGGCGTCGTGCTCGTTGCGGGGGTCGTACATACCCTGCGCAGCAGGGCGAGCATCCATGAACGACCAGTTCTGGCCATTCGCGGAGTGCTGGGACGGCTGGCGCGGCGTACGCATCGGCTCTCCCGTCGTCGTCATGTGGCATATGCAAAGTGCCGAGGGACGACGTTGGCCCTCGCGTGATCGCAAAATTTCGTGCAGGTTACATGATGGAGCGGTTCTCGGGAAGCGGGATAATCCGTTCCAGCATGCGGACACCGGAGGCTGACGGCGGGGGTACCGCGCCGACGGTGGAAGCTATGGGGGGCCAGCACGGAACGACCGGGTGAGATCGATGCCCGACGGGCCCGAAGTGCGGGGCGGGCGTCTTCGCCCTCCCCGCTGGGGGGTACGCGACGAGCCTCATTGCCCGCAGCGCTTACGGCTCATGCCCCGTGGTTCCACATCCGAAACCAGCGAGTAACGGCTACTTATGCGGCCCAACGCATAAGTGCAAGCCGAGCTATCCTACGGCCGTTCCGAACAAAGTGCCCAGGGCGTACGTCACACCGGCCGCCGCGCCACCCAGGAACAGCTGCCGCAGCCCGCTGTACCACCAGGTCCGTGCCGTCACCTTGGCCACCACCGCACCGCACAGGAAGAGCCCGAGCAACGCCAGCAGCACGGCCGGCCAGAGGGTGCTCGCACCCAGCAGATACGGCAGCACGGGCACCAGCGCGCCCAGCGCGAAGGAGCCGAAGCTCGACACCGCGGCCACGGTGGGCGAGGGCAGATCGCCGGGGTCGATGCCCAGCTCCTCCCGGGCGTGGATCTCCAGCGCCTGCTCGGGATCCTTCGACAACTGCCGGGCGACTTCGCCGGCCAGCTTCGGCTCGACCCCCTCGCCCGGTAGAGCGCGGCGAGCTCGGCCTCCTCGCACTTCGGGTGCTTGCGCAGCTCGCGCCGCTCCACGTCCAGCTCGGCCTCGACGAGCTCACGCTGCGAGGCGACGGAGGTGTACTCGCCGGCGGCCATGGAGAAGGCACCGGCGGCCAGACCCGCGAGTCCGCTGAGGACCACGGTGTGCTGGCTGACCGAGCCGCCCGCGACACCGGTCATCAGGGCCAGGTTGGAGACGAGACCGTCCATCGCACCGAACACCGCGGGACGCAGCCAGCCGCCGTTCACGTCCCGGTGGGTGTGGTTGTCCCGGTGCGCCTCGTGCAGCGCCGCCTCGGTTTCGATGATGGCCATGAAAGATCCCACTCCCCGCCGCCCGGACGGCTCTTTGGACAAGTTCCAGATTTTTACAACACCCAAAGTACGCTCCGAATTCCGCTCTCGCCAGCAAGGAAAGGCTGGGCTAACCTGCGGCTTTACCGTTCTGTGCTCACTTGATGACGATCTTGCACAGATGTCGACCGGGTGATGCTGAGGCTCAGGAGGCTGGTGCCGATCGCCGGAGTGGGACACATGGCGTATGGCATCGACCGCCTGCATCCCCTCCGTCCCGGCGCCCGGGGACGCCGCCGAGCTCCGCGAACGGGCACGGGGCGCGTTGCTGGGCCTGGCCGTCGGTGACGCCCTCGGGGCCCCGGCCGAGAACATGAAACCCTCCGAGATCCGCGCCCGGTGGGGCCGTATCACCGGCTACGTCACCGACAACCCGTCCGGCACGGACGACACCGAGTACGCGATCTTCTCCGGCCTGCTCCTGGCCCGGCACGGCTCGGCGCTCACCCCGGCGCATGTGGAGGCGGCCTGGCACGAGTGGATCGCCGACCGCGAGGAGGGCCCCTTCCGCGGAGCCGGGTTCAGCGAACGCGGCACGCTGGAGAACCTCCGCCGGGGCCTGGCCGCCCCGATCTCCGCCCAGCACCGGCACGCCTGGAGCGACGGCCTGGCCATGCGCGCGGCCCCCTTCGGGGTGTTCGCGCCGGGGCGCCCGGCGGAGGCGGCCCGGCTGGTGGCGATCGACGGCTCGGTGAGCCACGACGGCGAGGGCATCTACGGCGGCCAGGCCGTCGCGGCGGGCGTGGCCGCGGCGATGGCGGGCGCCCAGCCGATCGCGGTGGTGGCCGCCGCGCTCGCGGTCGTCCCCGACGACTCCTGGACGGCCCGCTGCCTGCGCCGCGCCGTGGCCGTGGCCCACCGCGGCGAACGCGCGGTCCGCTCCGCGGTCGTCATCGGCGGCTACCCCTGGACCGACCTGGCCCCGAGGCGGTCGCCCTCGCCTTCGGCGCGTACGCGGCGGCCGACGGCGACTTCGCCCAGTCCGTCCTGACGGCGGTGAACATGGGGCGGGACGCGGACACGACGGCGGCGGTCGCGGGGGCGCTGGCCGGTGCGACGCGGGGAGTGTCGTCGATCCCGTCGGCCTGGGCGACGCCCATCGGGCCGGTCCACGGCAGGTGCCTTCCGGCGATGGCGGGCTATCACGTGCTGGAGGTGGCGGACCTGCTGGCACCGGCGGTCCGCGACACACGGCCGGAGCCGACGGACTTCGCCCTGGCGGCGGGCGACGGAACGGAGCCTTCTTCATGACCATGAGGACGCACGAACCCGCGGCCGCCGACGGCGAGGGCACCCCGCGGGAGACCAGGACCCCCGGGTGACAGCTACGGGCGGCGCGCGAGCGGGAGGCAGAAAGGCCGAAGGCCTCCTGCTCGGACTGGCCGCGGGCGACGCCGCCGGCTGGCCCGCCGCCCGCCACAGAGCCGCCCGCATGCCCGACTGGACCCGCCGCTTGACCCGCGAACTCGACACCTTCGCCGAACAGAACGCGACCACGACCCTCCCGGTCCCCATCGCCCTGAACCAACCGCCCGAGCCCCTCCGCCTCGGCCCCTCCGACGACGCCGAATGGGCCGCCTTCGCCGCGGAAGCCCTCCTCCTCGCCGGCGACGACACCGTCCTGAACGACCTCAGCCGGGAACGCCGCACCCGGGCCGCCATCGACCTCACCTGGAACGCCATCGCCAGCGAGGTGGCCGCAGCGGCGGAACGCGCCCCGAGATCGAGTCCGCCGTCCTCCCCCTGCGCGCCCGGATCTCCGTCCGCGCCGGCCTCGGCAACCTCGCCACCGGTCTCCGCCCGCCCGCGACCGGCCACGACAACCCGCACTACTTCGACGACGCCGCCTGCGTCCGCGCCTGTGTCCTGGCCGTGGCCCACCCCGGCGACCCCCGCCGCGCCGCCGACCTCGCCGAGTTCGACGCCCGCTACACCCAGGACGGCGACGGCGTGCACGGCGCCCGCGCCATGGCGGCGGCCGTCGCGCTCGCCCTGGCCGGAGCGAACGTCGACGCCTGCGTCACAGCGGCCCTCACCGAACTGCCGGAGGGGACGGAGATCGGCCGCAACGCCCGCCATGCCCTCCGCCTCGCCGCCGACGCGGACAGCGCCTTCGCCCTGGTCCCTCCCCTGGAACACCAGATCGTCGACCACGTCTACAGCTACGGCATCGCCGCCGCGGAAACCGTCCCGGTCGCCCTCGCCCTGGCCACCGCCGCCCGCGGCCGGATCGCGGAAGCGGTGCCCGCGGCGGCCTGCCTCTCCCGCGTCGCGGACTCCGCCCCGGCCCTGGCGGGCGCCCTCACCGGCGCCCTGGGCGGCGGCGCCTGCATCCCCGGCTCCTGGCGGGCGACCTGCCGCACCCTCTCCGGCTGCGCCCTGCCTCGCCTCACCGGCACGGACCTCGTGGAACTCGCCGAACTCCTGGAAACCGCACAGCCGGCCCGCCCCGGTGGATGATGCGCCCATGAAGCCCAAACACGAACAAAACGCCCGGCGAAACGACACGCTGGACGAGCGGATCACCGCAGCCCTGGTCGGTGCGGCCGTCGGTGACGCCCTCGGCGGCCCCGTCGAGGGCTACTCGCCCGAGCAGATCCTCGAACGTCACGGCGGCCGCGTCCACGGCATCGTCGGCCCCTGGCACGGCGACGCCTGGCGCACCGCCCGCCCCCTCGCCCCGTACCACAAGGGCGACGGCCACGTCACCGACGACACGTTGATGACCCACGCCCTGGTCCGGGTCTACGCCCGGGTCCGCGACCACCTGGACGCCTACGCGATCGCCGACCACCTCGTCCCCGACCTGATGACCGAACCCCGCTGGATCCCGGAACTGGAGACCGAGGCCCTCCCCCTCCAGCGGATCTTCCTCGCGGAGAAATGGCTGGTCGCACGGATCCACTACGGCCATGCCGACCCGCGCGAGGCCGGCGCCGGCAACATCGTCAACTGCGGTGCGGCGATGTACATGACCCCGGTCGGTCTGGTGAACGCGGCCAACCCCCGGGCGGCGTACGCCGAGGCCCTGGACGTCGCCGGCGCACACCAGTCGTCGTACGGCCGTGAGGCGGCGGGTGTCCTGGCCGCGGCGGTGGCGGCGGCGTGCGCCCCGGGGGCGACCCCGGACTCGGTCGTCTCGACCTGCCTGTCCCTGGCGAAGGACGCCACCCACACGGCCATCGAGCGCGTCTGCGAGGAGGCCTCGCGCCATACGGACTTCGAGTCGGCACTGGGTCCGTTGCGCGAGGCGGTGGCCCCCTACGACACCGTGGGTCCCGACTACCGCGCCCCTTCCCTCGGCGCCCGCCGCCCGTCCCGCCTGCACGCCATCGAGGAACTCCCCGTCGCGCTGGGCATGTTGCTCGTGGCCCAGGGCGACTACCGTCACGCGGTCCTGGGCGCCGTCAACTACGGCCGCGACTGCGACTCCATCGCCACGATGGCCGGCGCGTTGGCAGGCGCCCTGGGCTCCTCGGTGCCGGAGGACTGGGCGAAGACCGTGGCGGAGGCCAGCCGCCTGGACCTCTGGCAACCAGCCACCACGCTCACCGCTGTGACCCGCGAGATCTTCACCCGAGACGTGCACCGCCGCCGCACCCACGAACAGGCCTTCGCGTCCCTCGGAGGCCAGGAATGCTCAGACTGACCTGGGTCCAGCCGGAGGACCTGATCGGCCACGAACTCCGCCAGGCGTCCCAGGACGGCCGCGAGGCGTCGGCGATCGCGTCCCGCTGGCGCTCGGCAGGCGGCCAGGAGGCCCCCCTCACCACCGGAGCGTCCCCCACCCCGGCCTCCCGCTACCTCCGTCAACTGGCAGAAGACCTCTTGGACGAGCTGGCGGACCTCCCCAGCAGGCTGGCAGACGACGAGCCGACGGAACTGGAGAAGATCAGCGCGCTCTGCCCTGCCTGGCCACAGGCCCGGTCCGCGGCAGTCGTGCCGCTGAAGAAGCAACCCCGGAGCGCCTCGAAGCCGCCTGGCTGGGCCGAGCCATCGGCTGCCTCCTGGGCAAACCAGTAGAAAAACTCCCCCTGGAAGCCATCCGCCAACTAGCCCGAGCCACCGGCAACTGGCCCCTCACCACTTACTTCACAGCCCGAGGCGTCCCAGAAGCCCTCCTTCACGAACACCCCTGGAACCGCCGCTCGGCGACTACCTCCCTCGCCGAGAACATCGACGGCATGCCCGAGGACGACGACCTCAACTACCCCCTCCTCAACCTCCTCGTCCTGCAACGCCACGGCAGAGCCTTCACCACCACGGACGTGGCCCGCACCTGGCTCGAAGAACTCCCGCCGGCCGCGCCTTCACCGCCGAACGCATCGCCTACCGCAACCTCCTCTCCGGCCTGGAACCCCCACACACCGCCCGCCACCGCAACCCGTTCCGGGAGTGGATCGGCGCCCTGATCCGCGCCGACGTCCACGGCTGGACCAACCCCGGCGACCCGGCCGCCGCCGCGGAACAGGCCCACCGCGACGCGGCCCTCACCCACACCGCCAACGGCGTCTACGCGGCGATGTTCACGGCGGCCACCATCGCGACCGCAGCCGGCGGCGAACACGACGTCCACACCTGCCTGCGCACCGGCCTCACCGTCGTCCCGCCGCGCTCCCGCCTCGCCCGAGCCGTCCACCACGCCATCCGACTGGCCACCGGACACGACGACTTCGACACGGTCGTCGACGAACTCCACGCCAGCCACTCCGCCACGTACCACTGGGTGCACGCCGTCCCCAACACCGCCCTGATCGTCGCCGCCCTCACCCATGCGAACGGCGACTTCTCGGGCTCCATCTGCCGTGCTGTGAGCGGCGGTTGGGACACCGACTCGGGCGGCGCGACCGCCGGCGGCATCGCCGCCCTCCTCGCCGGCTCCCCCTCCGCACTCCCCGACCGCTGGACGGCCCCCCTGAAGAACCGCCTGTCCACCTCCGTCGGCGACTTCGACGGCATCGGCTTCGACACCCTCGCCCAGCTCACACACCGGGAGACCCACCGCTCATGACCGCGCCCCTCACCGGCCTCCGCGTCCTGGACCTCGCCACCCTCTTCGCCGGTCCGCTCGCCGCCACCCTCCTCGGCGACTTCGGCGCGGAGGTCGTCAAGGTCGAGCACCCGGCGAAACCGGACCCGTCCCGCGGCCACGGCCCGTCGAAGGACGGCGTGGGCCTGTGGTGGAAGATGCTCGGCCGCAACAAGCGCACCATCACCCTCGACCTGTCGAAGCCCGGCGGCCGCACCACCCTCCTGCGCCTCGTCGCCACCGCCGACGTGGTCATCGAGAACTTCCGTCCGGGCACCCTGGAGAAGTGGGACCTGGGCTGGCCGGAGCTGTCGGCCGCCAATCCCCGTCTGGTCCTGGCCCGCGTCACCGGCTTCGGCCAGTTCGGCCCCTACGCCCGCCGCCCCGGCTTCGGCACTCTCGCCGAGGCGATGAGCGGCTTCGCCGCGATCACCGGCGAACCGGACGCGCCCCCGACGCTCCCGCCGTTCGGCCTGGCCGACTCCATCGCGGGCCTGACGACGGCGTACGCGGTGATGACGGCGCTCGCCGCCCGCGAGCGCACCGGCGAGGGCCAGGTCGTCGACATGGCCCTGATCGAACCGATCCTGGCCGTCCTCGGCCCCCAGCCCCTCTGGTACGACCAGCTCGGCCACGTCCAGCCCCGCACCGGGAACCGCTCCCCAACAACGCACCGCGCGGCGTGTACCGCACCGCGGACGGCACCTGGGTGGCCGTCTCGACATCGGCCCAGTCGGTCGCGGAACGCGTGATGCGCCTGGTGGACCGCCCGGAGCTGATCGACGAGCCGTGGTTCGCCACGGGCGCCGACCGCGCCCGCCACGCCGACGTCCTGGACGAGGCGGTCGGCTCCTGGATCGCCCGGCGCACCCGCTCCGACGTCGTCGCGGCCTTCGAGAAGGCGGAGGCGGCGGTGGCCCCGGTCCAGGACGTCCGGGACGTGCTGGCGGACCCGCAGTACCAGGCCCTCGACACCATCACCACCGTCGACGACCCGGAACTGGGCCCGCTGCGCATGCAGAACGTCCTCTTCCGGCTCTCCGCCACGCCCGGCGCGATCCGCTGGGCCGGCCGTCCGCACGGCGCGGACACGGACGAGGTCCTGACCGAGCTCGGCCTCAGCGAGACCGACCTCAAGGCACTGCGCGCGGAGGGCGCCCTGTGACGGCGGTGTTCCCGCTCACCTGGCTCTACGTTCCGGGCGACCGCCCCCACGTGGTGGCGAAGGCCCTCACGTCCGGCGCCGACATCGTCGTGGTCGATCTGGAGGACGCGGTCGCCCCGGACCGGAAGGCGTATGCCCGCGCGGCCACCGCCGAGCTGCTCGGCGAGGTGCAGCCGGTCCCGGTGCACGTGCGCGTGAACGCCCTCGGCAGCCCCTGGGCCGAGCGGGACGTCGCCACCCTCACGAAGGCTCCCGGCCTGTCAGGGCTGCGCCTGCCCAAGGTGGCCTCCCCCGCCGGGATCACCCACACGGCGCACCGGACCACTGCCGACCTGTACGCCTTGCTGGAGAGCGCCCTCGCCGTGGAACTGGCGTACGCCGTCGCCACGGCCCACCCGCGTCTCAGGGGCATCGGCCTCGGCGAGGCGGACCTCCGGGCCGACCTGGGCGTACGCGACGACTCGGGGCTCGACTGGGCCCGCTCCCGAGTGATCGTGGCCGCCCGGGCAGCCGGCCTGCCCCCGCCGGCGCAGTCGGTCTTCCCCGATGTCCGCGACCTGGAGGGCCTGGCCGTGAGCTGCGCCCGCGGCCGTGCCCTGGGCTTCCTGGGCCGCATGGCGATCCACCCCCGCCAGCTCCCGGTCATCGAGCGCGCTTACCTGCCCGGGGAAGAGGAGATCGAACAGGCGGAGACAGTTCTCAAGGCGGCGGCGACGCAACGGGGCGCCCAGGCCCTCCCCGACGGCGGTTTCATCGACGCGGCGGTGGTGACGGCGGCCCAGCGCACCCTGTCCCTGGCCCGCCGCCGTTAGGGGCTTCTGATGGATCTCCGCGGCGTCGCGACGCCTGGCACGCACTCCCCAAGTTCTCGGCTCCGCTCGAACAGGGGGGACCCCATGCCGCGTTGCCGAACCGCCCACGTGGCTCCTCCCCCATCGAGGGCGCTCCGGCGCCTTGCGATCGCACGCACCAGACGCCGCTCCTTCCTCCGCGGAGACCCATCAGAAGCCCCCTGGACGACGAGGGGCGCCCGGACCGTTCCGGGCGCCCCTCGATGTCGTACCGCTGGTCGTCAGGTCTTCTTCGCCGACCCGGCCTCGTTCTTGGACTCGTCGCCGGCGTCGCCGTCCTCGCCCTCGATCCCGGCCTTGCTCTCGTCGTCGGCCTTGCCGTCCGCGGCGGCTTCACCGCCGGAGGCAGCATGCTCCACCACGGCCTCCCGGCCCGGCCGCTTCTTCGCCGACACCACGAGGTACACGACCGCGAGCAGGAACACCAGGATCGCGGTCCACACGTTGAGCCGGAGGCCCAGGATGTGGTGGGCGTCGTCGACGCGCATGTACTCGATCCACGCCCGGCCCGAGCAGTACGCGGCGACGTACAGCGCGAACGCCCGGCCGTGCCCCAGCCGGAAGCGGCGGTCGGCCCAGATGACCAGGAGCGCGACGCCGATGCACCACAGCGACTCGTACAGGAAGGTCGGGTGGTAGGTGCCCGGCACCCGCCCGTCGGCGGAGGACGTGATCTCCAGGGCCCACGGCAGATCGGTGGGCTTGCCGTACAGCTCCTGGTTGAACCAGTTGCCCCAGCGGCCGATCGCCTGCGCGAGGGCGATACCCGGCGCGACGGCGTCGGCGTACGCCGGCATCGGGATGCCCCGGCGCCGGCAGCCGATCCACGCGCCGAGCGCGCCCAGGGCGATGGCGCCCCAGATGCCGAGGCCGCCCTCCCAGATCTTGAAGGCGTCCACCCAGTCACGGCCCTCGCTGAAGTACAGCTCGTAGTCCGTGATCACGTGGTAGAGCCGGCCGCCGACCAAGCCGAAGGGCACGGCCCAGACAGCGATGTCGGCCACCGTGCCGGCCCGCCCGCCCCGGGCGATCCAGCGCTTGTTGCCGAGCCAGACGGCAACGAAGACGCCGATGATGATGCAGAACGCGTAGCCGCGCAGCGGAACGGGGCCGAGGTACAGCACCCCGCGCGACGGGCTGGGAATGTAGGCAAGTTCCATGGCAAGGTCGACGCTACCGTGCCCGACCGGGGCCGCGGCAGGCAGCCCGGCTACGGGTCCATAACGGGCGCGTGAGAAGAGCCTTTATCCCTTGTTCTGTTCCTGCACCATCTTCTTCAGCTTCGCCGGGGTCATCGTCCGGTCCTGGTAGATGTTCTCTCCGTCGAACAGCACGGTCGGCGTGCCCGAGAAGCCGCCCTTGTTGAAGGCCTCGTGGGACTTGGCGACCCAGCCGTTGTGCGTGCCGTTCTCCACACACTCGCGGAAGGCCGGGGTGTCCAGGCCGTCGACCTTGCCGGCCAGCTCGATCAGCTTGGCGTTGCCGGCGTAGGCGTCGTCGACCTCCGGGGGCTGGTTGTCGAAGAGCACGTCGTGGTAGGCGGCGAACTTCCCGGCGTCCTGGGCGCAGGCCGCGGCGTTGGCCGCGTTGCGGGAGCCGGTGCCGCCCATGTTGCCGTCGATGAGGGTGACCAGGTGGTACTCGACCTTCAGCCGGCCGGCGTCGGTCAGCTCGTGGATCACCGGCCGGTACGCCGTCTCGAAGGACTTGCAGGCGGGGCAGCGGAAGTCCTCCCACACCGTGAGCGTGGACTTGGCGCTGTCCTTGCCGACCGGGATGGCGAGGCCGTCCTTGCCCTGGGCACCCGAGGGGGCCACGACCGGGCCCGACGCCTCGCTGTCGTCGTCCTTCCCGGCGTTGGCGGCGACGACGCCGATCACTGCCGCGAGACCCAGGACGGCGACGACGGCCCCGCCCACGATCAGCGCGCGCCGACGCTTCTCCGCGGCCTTCTGCTTCTCACGCTCGACCGCCAGCTTCTCCCGGGCGGTGCGCTTTCCCTCACGGTTCTTCTCGCTCACACCCCGGAAACGAACCGGGGAGGCGCACCGCGCCTCCCCGGCCCCAGGTCCACCCGTACGAGGGAGCCGTATGACTACCCGGTTCTTACGCCTCTCGGCGGACACCCTTCGCGAGGTCGCCCGCCAGGGCTCGGACGGCCTCGACACCGGCCGCGTCGTCCGGGGCGTCCAGCATGGCCTTGACGAAGGCCGAGCCGACGATCACGCCGTCGGCGAAGCCGGCGACCTCGGCGGCCTGGGTGGCGTTGGAGACGCCGAGCCCGACGCAGACCGGCAGGTCCGTACCGGTGGCGCGGGTGCGGCCCACCAGGTCCTCGGCCTGCGAGCTGACCGACTCGCGGGTGCCGGTGACGCCCATGAGGGAGGCGGCGTAGACGAAGCCGCTGCCCGCCGCGGTGATCCGCGCGAGCCGCTCGTCCTTGCTGCTGGGGGCGACGACGAAGACGGTGGCGAGACCGTGCTTCTCCGCGTGCTCCCGCCACAGCGCGGACTCCTGCACGGGCAGGTCGGGCAGGATGCACCCGGCGCCGCCCGCCTCGGCGAGCTCGGCGGTGAACCGCTCGACGCCGTAGCGGTCGATGGGGTTCCAGTACGTCATGACGAGGACGGGCTTGCCGGTGGCCGCGTGCGCCTCGCGGACCGTGCGCATCACGTCGGCGATCTTCACGCCGCCGCGCAGGGCGATGTCGTCGGCGGTCTGGATGACGGGCCCGTCGAGGACGGGGTCGCTGTGCGGCAGCCCCACCTCGACGACGTCGGCGCCGCCGTCCAGGACCGCCTTGATCGCCTCGATGCCGCCGTCCACGGTCGGGAACCCGGCCGGGAGGTAGGCGATGAGGGCGGACCGGCCCTCGGACTTCGCCGTGGCGAGGGTGTCCGTCAGAAGCTCGATGTTGCCGCTCACTTGGCGTCCCCCTCGATCTCGGCGGTGCCGGAGGCGTCCTCGGAGACCTCGGCGTCGGTGTCGTACAGGCCGAAGTAGCGGGCGGCGGTGTCCATGTCCTTGTCCCCGCGGCCGGACAGGTTGACCACGATCAGCCCGTCCTTGCCCAGCTCCCGGCCGACCTCCAGGGCGCCGGCCAGCGCGTGGGCGCTCTCGATGGCCGGGATGATGCCCTCGGTGCGGGACAGCAGACGCAGGGCCTGCATGGCCGCGTCGTCGGTGACCGCGCGGTACTCACCGCGGCCGGTGTCCTTGAGGTAGGAGTGCTCGGGACCGATGCCCGGGTAGTCCAGGCCGGCCGAGATCGAGTACGGCTCGGTGATCTGGCCCTCGTCGTCCTGGAGGACGTAACTGCGGGAGCCGTGCAGGATGCCGGGCTCTCCGGCGGTCAGGGTCGCCGCGTGCTCGCCGGTGTCGACGCCGTGGCCGGCCGGCTCGCAGCCGATGAGGCGGACGTCGGTGTCCGGGATGAAGGCGTGGAAAAGGCCGATGGCGTTGGAGCCGCCGCCGACGCAGGCGATCGCCGCGTCGGGGAGGCGTCCGGCACGCTCCAGGAGCTGGCGGCGGGTCTCCACGCCGATGACCCGGTGGAAGTCGCGGACCATGGCCGGGAAGGGGTGGGGGCCGGCGACCGTACCGAAGAGGTAGTGCGTGTGGTCGACGTTCGCGACCCAGTCGCGGAACGCCTCGTTGATGGCGTCCTTGAGGGTGCGGCTGCCGGACTTCACGGCGATGACCTCGGCGCCGAGCATGCGCATGCGGGCGACGTTGAGGGCCTGGCGCTGGGTGTCGATCTCGCCCATGTAGATCGTGCACTCGAGGCCGAAGAGGGCACAGGCGGTGGCCGTGGCGACGCCGTGCTGGCCGGCGCCCGTCTCGGCGATGACCCGGGTCTTGCCCATGCGCTTGGTGAGCAGGGCCTGGCCGAGCACGTTGTTGATCTTGTGGGAGCCGGTGTGGTTGAGGTCCTCGCGCTTGAGGAAGACGCGGGCGCCTCCGGCGTGCTCGGCGAAGCGGGGCACCTCCGTGAGCGCCGAGGGGCGGCCGGTGTAGTTGACCAGGAGGTCGTCGAGTTCCTTGGCGAACTCGGGGTCGTGCTTGGCCTTGTCGTACTCGACGGCCACCTCGTCGACTGCTGCGACGAGGGCCTCCGGGATGAACTTGCCGCCGAAGGCCCGAAGTAGCCTTCGGGTTGGGGGTTTGACCCTCGGGTCGGGGATGAAGAACTGACTGGGCATGCGGAAACCTTCACGGTGAGTGTGTGAATGTGCACTAATCGCCGTGGGGGCAGGGGTTCTCAGTCGGCTGCGGGACCGCTGTGGCCGTTCGCGCAGTTCCCCGCGCCCCAAGAGAAGGGCGCTGCCATCGCATGCCGTTCACCTGGCCCGGCTCGTCACCGATGACGTACCGGACACGGCGGCCATGGACCCGGCGGGCGGGTGCGCGGCAGCCGCGGGGGCGGCAGCCGCGCGCGAGGCGGGCGTACCGGTCCACGGTCGTCATGGTGAGAGTCATCGGGGCAAGCCTAGCGGGTGATCAGCCCCGGCCGTGCCGGAGTGCGGGATGTTCGCCCGCCGCCACCAGGTCGGAGACCGCCGTCTTGGGGTCCTTGCCGGTGACCAGGGACTCGCCGACCAGGACCGCGTCGGCGCCGGCGTTGGCGTAGGCGATGAGGTCGTGCGGGCCGCGGACGCCGGACTCGGCGATCTTGATGATGTGGTCGGGGATCTCCGGCGCCACGCGCTCGAAGGTGCCGCGATCGACCTCGAGGGTCTTGAGGTTGCGCGCGTTGACACCGATCACGCGGGCGCCCGCGTCGACCGCGCGCTCGACCTCGTCCTCGTCGTGCACCTCGACGAGCGGGGTGAGCCCGATGGACTCGGCGCGCTCGATGAGGGACTCCAGGGCGGGCTGGTCGAGTGCGGCGACGATCAGCAGGACGACGTCGGCGCCGTAGGCGCGGGCCTCCCACAGCTGGTACGACGTGACGATGAAGTCCTTGCGCAGGACCGGGATGTCCACGCGGGCGCGGACGGCCTCCAGGTCGGCGAGCGAGCCGCCGAAGCGGCGCTGTTCGGTGAGGACGGAGATGACGGCCGCGCCGCCCGCCTCGTAGTCCGCGGCGAGTCCGGCCGGGTCGGCGATCGCGGCCAGCGCGCCCTTGGACGGGCTGGAGCGCTTGACCTCGCAGATCACCTTGACGCCGTCGCCGCGCAGGGCGGCCGCGCCGTCCTTGGCCGCGGGAGCCTTCGCCGCGCGCTCCTTGAGCTCGTCGAGGCTGACGCGCGCCTGCCGCTCCGCGAGGTCGGCACGGACTCCGTCGATGATCTCGTCGAGCACACTCACGCGAGCGGCCCCCTTCCAGACGCTTGACAGTTCCAGAGAACGATCGAAAAACCGATGGTCACTGCGATGGTATCCGCAGCGGGGCGTAGGCCTCACATCCGGTTGACGCCGGTCCCACTACCTGGACATCCGCTGGTTGATCAAGGATGGAGCCAGCCTCCGAAGGGCAGGTTCCGGACAACGGTGAAGACCAGCAGCAACGCGCCGAGGCTCCACACCAGCCCCGGGCGGGGGTCGATCCGCATGGCACGCCCGCGCACCACGTGGACCACCCATACGGTCCACAGCACGGCGAAGGCCAGATAGCCGAGGACGGCGAGCGCGTTGGCGTGCAGTGCCGCCGGGAGGTCGCCGTGGACGAACGCGTGCGCGCTGCGCAGTCCGCCGCAGCCGGGGCAGTACAGGCCCGTGTAGTGCAGCAGCGGGCAGACGGGGTAGTGGCCGGGTTCGTTGGGGTCGACGGCGCCCACGTAGGCGAAGGCGGCGGCGACGGCCGCGAGCACCCCGGCGGGGACGGCCAGGCGGCCCGGGACGCTGTGCGTCGCCCTTCGGCTGTCGGCGTTCACGGTAGGCATTGTGCCCCCGCACGCACGAGGGGCAGTCCCGGCACCCTGGTGCCGGGACCGCCCCTCGTGCGACAGCGCGGTGTCCCCGCCGGGGTCAGCCCTCGGCGCGCGCCGGTTCGCGGTCGCCCGTCATCCGGTGCGGCTGGTGCAGGTCCTTGGGCTGGCCCAGGCCCATCATCCGCATGACGGCGCCGACGACACCGCCGAGCAGCACGACCACCATGCCCGCCCAGAAGCCCGCCGGCTGGTCCATCACCATGAACGCGCCCGCGACGCAGAAACCGATGAAGGCGATCGTGACACCGGTCCAGGCGGCCGGGGTGTGACCGTGGCTGCTGCCCGCCATTGCTTGCTCCTCGTTGCTGTGTGCGTGTCTGAGCAGGACGCTCGGGCCCATTGTCCCGCACGCACGGGTGAGTGGTGAGCGGGGGTGCTCCTCGGGTGCCCCCGCTCGGGCTCAGGCTCCCGTCGGGTCCTCGCCCCGGTCGAGTGCCTTCCACAGGTCCTCGGGCCGGTCCGGGTCGGCGGCGGGGCCTTGCGGCGCGGCTGGGGCGTGCCGCCCCGCTCGTAGCGGCCGGACATCGCGGGCCAGAGCCGGCCGTAGCGCAGGGCGAGCAGTCCGGCCAGCAGGAGCAGGACGCCGCCGACGGCCGCGACGTACGGCCAGGCGGTGTGGCTGAGGGCGTCCACGGAGGCGGAGGCGTCGCCGGAGGCCTCCGCGGCCTTCTCGTCGAGGGCGGAGCCGTCGGTGGCGCCGATCAGGGCGGCGGCGACGGTGCCGGCGCCGGACAGCGCCAGCAGCGCGGCCACGACGACGCGGCCGGCCCGGCGGACGGCGAAGACGGCGACGAGCGCGGCGAGGCCCACTATGGCGAGCGCCGCGGGGACGCCCGTGACGTCGCTGCCCTTGGCGGTCAGGGGGAAGGCGCCGCCGGCCACCGTCGCGGTGCCCTCCGCCCATTGCTGCCGGGTGGCGAGCAGCGCCACGGCCGCGCCGAGCGCGCCGCACAGCAGCGCGACGGCGAGGCTCCGGCGGCCGGCCCGGGCGGATCCGGCGGCTTCGGAACGGGGGTGAGGTACAGCAGTCACATACCCCACTATCGCCTGGACCCCGGCGAACCGTCACCCGGGGTTCATCTCAGGCCTTTCCCAGCCGGTTCGCCGTGTGGACGGCCCGCAGGACCGCCGCCGCCTTGTTGCGGCACTCGGTGTCCTCGGCGACCGGGTCGGAGTCGGCGACGATGCCCGCGCCGGCCTGCACGTACGCCGTGCCGTCCCGGAGGAGGGCGGTGCGGATGGCGATGGCGGTGTCGGAGTCGCCCGCGAAGTCGAGGTAGCCCACGCAGCCGCCGTACAGCCCGCGCCGGGAGGGTTCGAGTTCGTCGATGATCTGCATGGCGCGGGGCTTCGGGGCGCCGGAGAGGGTGCCGGCCGGGAAGCAGGCGGTGAGGACGTCGAAGGCCGTGCGGCCCGGGGCGACGCGGCCCGTCACCGTCGAGACGATGTGCATCACGTGCGAGTACCGCTCGACGGACATGAAGTCGACGACCTCGACCGAGCCGGGTTCGCAGACCCGCCCCAGGTCGTTGCGGCCCAGGTCGACGAGCATGAGGTGCTCGGCGCGCTCCTTGGGGTCGGCGAGCAGCTCGTCGGCGAGGGCCTGGTCCTCCTGCGGGGTGGCGCCGCGCCAGCGGGTGCCGGCGATGGGGTGGACCATGGCCCGGCCGTCCTCGACCTTGACCAGGGCCTCGGGGACGAGCCGACGACGTCGAAGCCGTCGAAGCGGAACAGGTACATGTACGGCGACGGGTTGGTCGTCCTGAGGACCCGGTAGACGTCCAGGGCGCTCGCCGTGCAGGGCGTCTCGAAGCGCTGGGAGGGCACGACCTGGAAGGCCTCGCCGGCCCGGATGCGCTCCTTGATGTCCTCGACGGCCTCCTGGAAGTCGGGGCCGCCCCACAGCGCGGTGTACTCGGGGAGCTCGGAGGGCGGGAGCACGGCCGGGGCTGGGCGACCGCGCGGGAGAGGTCGGCCTCCATGGCGTCGAGCCGGGCCACGGCGTCGGTGTAGGCCTCGTCGACGCCGGTCTCCAGGTCGTTGTGGTTGATCGCGTTGGCGATCAGCAGGACCGAGCCCTCCCAGTGGTCCATGACGGCCAGGTCGCTGGTCAGCAGCATGGTGAGCTCGGGAGCTTCAGGTCGTCGCGCTCGCCGGGGCCGATCTTCTCCAGGCGGCGGACGATGTCGTAGCCGAGGTAGCCGACCATGCCGCCGGTGAAGGGCGGCATGCCGTCGTGGTGGGGGGTGTGCAGGGCCTCGATGGTGGCGCGCAGCGCGGCGAGGGGTCACCGCCTGTGGGGACTCCGACGGGCGGGGCGCCGAGCCAGTGGGCCTGTCCGTCGCGCTCGGTCAGGGTGGCGGCGCTGCGGACTCCGACGAACGAGTACCGGGACCAGGAGCGGCCGTTCTCCGCGGACTCCAGCAGGAACGTGCCGGGGCGCTCGGCGGCGAGCTTGCGGTAGAGCGCGACCGGGGTGTCGCCGTCGGCGAGGAGCTTGCGGGTGACCGGGATGACCCGTCGGTCGGTGGCGAGCTTGCGGAACGTCTCGAGGTCCATGGCGGCTGACCTTACTGATCCGTGGCGGGGACGTCGGAGCCGCCGTCCTTGAGGAGCACGTCCTCGTCGAAGCAGGTGCGCGCGCCGGTGTGGCACGCGGCGCCGATCTGGTCGACCTTCACCAGGATCGTGTCGGCGTCGCAGTCCAGGGCGACGGACTTCACCCACTGGAAGTGGCCGGAGGTGTCGCCCTTGACCCAGTACTCCTGGCGGCTGCGGGACCAGTACGTGCACCGGCCGGTGGTCAGGGTGCGATGCAGGGCCTCGTCGTCCATCCAGCCGAGCATCAGCACCTCGTTGGTGTCGTACTGCTGGGCGATGGCGGGCAGGAGGCCGTCGGCGCTGCGCTTGAGGCGGGCGGCGATCTCCGGGGCGAGACGGCTGGGCCGGGGGACGTGCTGGTCATGCGGACCATTGTGCCGCGCGCCACTGACACGCCAGGTGCGCTGTCCACTGGGCGGACCGGCGTCGCCGGGCACGGCACGTCCGCTGGGCTGACCGGGGGCCGGTCGTAGGCTGGCCGCATGTCGACCCATGCCAAGCGTGAACGACTTCTCCTCGCCGACCTGTTGGAGACCGCGGGCCCGGACGCGCCCACCCTCTGCGAGGGCTGGACGACCCGGGACCTCGCCGCGCACGTGGTGGTGCGCGAGCGCCGCCCGGACGCCGCCGGCGGGATACTGATCAAGCAGCTCGCGCCGCGCCTGGACCGGGTGATGGCGGAGTACACGGACAAGCCGTACGAGGAGTTGATCCAGCTGATCCGTACGGGCCCGCCGCGGTTCTCCCCTTCTCCCTGAAGCCGGTCGACGAGGCGTCGAACATCATCGAGTTCTACGTCCACACGGAGGACGTCCGCCGCGCCCAGTCCGACTGGTCCCCGCGCGAGCTCGATCCGGTCTTCCAGGACGCCCTGTGGTCCCGTCTGGAACGCACGGCCCGTCTGATGGGCCGCGGCGTGCCGACGGGCCTGGTGCTGCGCCGCCCGGACGGCCAGACGGTGGTCGCCCATCGCGGCGCACCGGTGGTCACGGTGACCGGTGAGCCGTCCGAGCTGGTGCTGTTCTCGTACGGCCGGCAGAGCAAGGCGAAGGTCGAGCTGGACGGTGACGAGGACGCGATCGCGAAGCTGCACGAGACGAAGCAGCTGGGGATCTGAGCCGGGGGCCGGGCGTCACCTCACGGGGTGCCCGGCCTCCCGCAGCGTCTCCTTGACCTGGCCGATCCGCAGGTCTCCGAAGTGGAACACCGACGCCGCCAGCACGGCGTCCGCGCCCGCCTCGATGGCCGGCGGGAAGTCCGTCAGCCTGCCCGCGCCGCCCGAGGCGATGACCGGGAGGGTGACGTGCTTGCGTACGGCCCGGATCATCTCCAGGTCGTAGCCGTCCTTGGTGCCGTCGGCGTCCATCGAGTTGAGCAGGATCTCGCCGGCGCCCAGTTCGGCCGCCCGGTGGGCCCACTCGACGGCGTCGATGCCGGTGCCCTTGCGGCCACCGTGGGTGGTGACCTCGAAGGAGCCGGACTCGGTGCGGCGCGCGTCCACCGAGAGGACCAGGACCTGGCGGCCGAAGCGTTCGGCGATCTCGCGGATCAGGTCGGGGCGGGCGATGGCGGCGGTGTTGACGCCGACCTTGTCCGCGCCCGCCCGCAGCAGCTTGTCGACGTCCTCGGCGGTGCGGACGCCGCCGCCGACGGTGAGCGGGATGAACACCTGCTCGGCCGTGCGGCGCACCACGTCGTACGTGGTCTCGCGGTTGCCCGACGAGGCGGTGATGTCGAGGAACGTCAGCTCGTCGGCGCCCTCGGTGTCGTACACCTTGGCCATCTCGACGGGGTCGCCCGCGTCGCGCAGGTTCTGGAAGTTGACGCCCTTGACGACCCGGCCGTTGTCCACGTCCAGGCAGGGGATGACTCGGACCGCCAGGGTCATCAGGTCACGGCTCCTCTGAATGCTTCGATCTCCACGGACACCAGCACGCGCGGGTCGACGAACCCCTCCACCACCAGGAAGGTCGCGACCGGGCGCACGGTGTCGAACAGTTCCTTGTGGGCGCGGCCCACCTCGTCCAGATCCCGCGAGTGCGCCAGGTACACGCGCGTGCGGATCACCGACGCGGCGCCGAGCCCGAACTCGGCGATCGCGTCGAGCGCGCTGCTGAAGGCCACCTTCGCCTGCTCGTACGGGTCGCCCTCCCCGTACAGCACGTCGCCCTTGAAGGACGTGGTGCCTGCCACCAGCACGTGGTCGCCGGCCGCGACGGCGCGTGCGAAACCGAAGGACTCTTCCCAGGGACTTCCGCTCTGCACCCGCCGTACGGCTTCGGACGTCATGACGACACTGCCTCCAGGGCCTCTTCAAGTGTGAACGCCTTCGCGTACAGCGCCTTCCCTACGATCGCGCCCTCGACACCGAGGGGCACGAGGCCGGCGATGGCCCGGAGGTCGTCCAGCGAGGAGACGCCGCCGGAGGCCACGACGGGCGGTCGGTGGCCGCGCAGACGTTCTTCAGCAGTTCCAGGTTGGGGCCCTGGAGCGTGCCGTCCTTGGCGATGTCCGTGACGACGTACCGGGCGCAGCCCTCCTGGTTGAGGCGCTCCAGCGTCTCGTAGAGGTCGCCGCCGTCGCGGGTCCAGCCGCGGCCGCGCAGGGTCGTGCCGCGTACGTCGAGACCGACGGCGATCTTGTCGCCGTGCTCGGCGATGACCTTGGCGACCCACTCGGGGTCTCCAGGGCGGCAGTGCCGAGGTTCACCCGCGTGCAGCCGGTGGCGAGGGCGGCGGCGAGGGTGTCGTCGTCGCGGATGCCGCCGGACAGCTCCACCTTGATGTCCATCGCCTTGGTGACCTCGGCGATCAGCGCGCGGTTGTCGCCGGTGCCGAACGCGGCGTCGAGGTCGACCAGGTGCAGCCACTCGGCGCCGGACCGCTGCCAGGCGAGGGCCGCCTCCAGCGGGGAGCCGTAGGAGGTCTCCGTGCCGGACTCGCCGTGCACCAGGCGGACCGCCTGGCCGTCACGGACGTCGACGGCGGGGAGGAGTTCGAGCTTCGAGGCCATCAGAGGGTTCCGATCCAGTTGTTCAGCAGCTGCGCTCCGGCGTCGCCGGACTTCTCGGGGTGGAACTGCGTGGCCCACAGGGCGCCGTTCTCGACGGCCGCGACGAACGGCTTGCCGTGGGTGGACCAGGTGACCTTGGGGGCCTCCATGGCCGGGTTGTGCGTCTCCAGCGACCAGTCGTGGACGGCGTAGGAGTGCACGAAGTAGAAGCGGGCGTCCGCGTCCAGGCCGGCGAACAGCTGCGAGCCGGGCGCCGCGTCCACGGTGTTCCAGCCCATGTGGGGCACGATCTCGGCCTGGAGCGGCTCGACGGAGCCGGGCCACTCGTCGAGGCCCTCGCTCTCCACGCCGTGTTCGATGCCGCGGGCGAAGAGGATCTGCATGCCGACGCAGATGCCCATGACGGGGCGGCCGCCGGAGAGCCGGCGGTCGACGATCCAGTCGCCGCGTGCCTCGCGCAGGCCCTTCATGCAGGAGGCGAAGGCGCCGACGCCGGGCACGAGCAGCCCGTCGGCGTTCATGGCCTTGTCGTAGTCACGGGTTATCTCGACGTCGGCTCCCGCCCGGGCGAGGGCACGCTCGGCGGAGCGGACGTTGCCGAAGCCGTAGTCGAAGACGACGACGCTCTTGCGGGGGGCGC
Source organism: Streptomyces tuirus (assembly GCA_018195615.1). Lineage (GTDB taxonomy): Bacteria > Actinomycetota > Actinomycetes > Streptomycetales > Streptomycetaceae > Streptomyces > Streptomyces tuirus_A. The sequence goes on from JAGTPG010000002.1 coordinate 2,464,980, forward strand.
TCAATTCCACACCTCCAGCCTCACGATGCCGGCCGCCAGGCACATCGCGGCGCCGATCGACAGCAGCACGATCAGGCCCTTGGGCATCTTCTGCTTGACGAAGGAGTAGATCCCGCCGACGAGGAACAGGCCGACGACGATCAGCAGGGTCGAGATGCCGTTCACAGGGCGCCCTTCGTGGACGGGAGGATGCCGGCCGCGCGCGGGTCCCGCTCGGAGGCGTAGCGCAGGGCCCGGGCGAGGGCCTTGAACTGGCACTCGACGATGTGGTGGGCGTTGCGCCCGTAGGGCACGTGCACGTGCAGGGCGATCTGGGCCTGGGCCACGAAGGACTCCAGGATGTGCCGCGTCATGGTGGTGTCGTACTCGCCGATCATCGGCGCCATCTTCTCGGGCTCGGTGTGCACGAGGTACGGGCGGCCGGACAGGTCCACGGTGACCTGGGCGAGGGACTCGTCCAGCGGGACCGTGCAGTTGCCGAAGCGGTAGATGCCGACCTTGTCGCCGAGGGCCTGCTTGAAGGCGGCGCCGAGCGCGAGGGCGGTGTCCTCGATGGTGTGGTGCGAGTCGATGTGCAGGTCGCCCTCGGTCTTCACGGTCAGGTCGAACAGGCCGTGCCGGCCGAGCTGGTCGAGCATGTGGTCGTAGAAGCCGACGCCTGTCGACACGTCGACCTTGCCGGACCCGTCGAGGTCGATCTCGACGAGCACCGACGTCTCCTTGGTGACTCGCTCCACGCGTCCCACGCGGCTCATGTGCTCTGCTCCTTCTTCAACTCACGGACCGCGTCGAGGAACGCGTCGTTCTCTTCAGGGGTTCCGGCGGACACCCGCAGCCATCCGGGAATGCCGTTGTCCCGGACCAGAACGCCCTGGTCGAGGATCTTCTGCCAGGCCGTGTGCGAGTCCTCGAACCGGCCGAACTGCACGAAGTTGGCGTCGGACTCCACGACCTCGTAGCCGGTCGCGCGCAGTTCGCTCACCAGGCGGTCGCGCTCGGCCTTGAGCTGCTCGACGTAGCCCAGCAGGGTGCCGGTGTGCTCCAGGGCGGCCAGGGCGGTCGCCTGGGTGACGGCCGACAGGTGGTAGGGCAGCCGGACCAGCTGCACGGCGTCCACGACGGCCGGGTGGGCGGCCAGGTAGCCGAGGCGCAGGCCCGCCGCGCCGAACGCCTTCGACATCGTGCGGGAGATGACCAGGTTCGGGCGTCCCGCCAGCAGCGGCAGCAGCGAGTCGCCGTGGCTGAACTCGATGTACGCCTCGTCGACCACGACCATCGACGGCTTGGCGGCCTGCGCGGCCTCGTACAGCGCGAGGACCGTCTCGGGCGGGACCGCGTTGCCCGTGGGGTTGTTCGGGGTGGTGACGAAGACGACGTCCGGCTGGTTCTCGGCGATGGCCTTCTCGGCCGCTGCCACGTCGATCGTGAAGTCGTCGTTGCGTGGGCCGGAGATCCAGCCGGTGCCGGTGCCTCGTGCGATGAGGCCGTGCATGGAGTACGACGGCTCGAAGCCGATCGCCGTGCGGCCCGGCCCGCCGAAGGTCTGCAGCAGCTGCTGGATGACCTCGTTGGAGCCGTTGGCCGCCCAGACGTCGGCCACGCCGACCTCGTACCCGGACGTCGTCGTCAGGTACTCGGCGAGCTTGGTGCGCAGCTCGACCGCGTCCCGGTCCGGGTAGCGGTTGAGGTTCCGGGCCGCCTCACGGACCCGCTCGGCGATCCGCTCGACCAGCGGCTCGGGCAGCGGGTAGGGGTTCTCGTTGGTGTTCAGCCGTACGGGGACGTCCAGCTGGGGCGCGCCGTAGGGGGACTTGCCGCGCAGCTCGTCCCGTACGGGGAGATCGTCGATACGTACGTCGTTCACTTGCCCTGCGGAACCTTCCAGTCGAACCTCGCCTTGATCGCCGCACCGTGTGCCGGCAGGTCCTCCGCCTCCGCCAGCGTCACCACGTGGTGCGCGACCTCGGCCAGCGCGTCCTTCGTGTAGTCGACGATGTGGATGCCGCGCAGGAAGGACTGGACGGACAGGCCCGAGGAGTGGCAGGCGCAGCCGCCGGTGGGCAGGACGTGGTTGGAGCCGGCCGCGTAGTCGCCGAGGGAGACCGGGGCCCAGGGGCCGATGAAGATCGCGCCGGCGTTGCGGACCCGGTCGGCCACGGCCGCGGCGTGCGCCGTCTGGATCTCCAGGTGCTCGGCGCCGTACGCGTCGACCACCTTCAGGCCCTCGTCGATGCCGTCGACCAGGACGATCGCGGACTGCCTGCCCTTGAGTGCGGGGACGATCCGGTCGTCGACGTGCTTGGTGGCCGCGACCTGCGACTCCAGCTCCTTCTCCACGGCGTCCGCGAGGTCGACGGAGTCGGTGACCAGGACGGCGGCGGCCAGCGGGTCGTGTTCGGCCTGGCTGATCAGGTCGGAGGCGACGTGCGCCGGGTCGGCCGAGTCGTCGGCGAGGACCGCGATCTCGGTCGGGCCGGCCTCGGCGTCGATGCCGATCTTGCCGGTGAAGTAGCGCTTGGCGGCGGCGACCCAGATGTTGCCGGGGCCGGTGACCATGGTGGCGGGCGGGCAGGACTCGGTGCCGTAGGCGAACATCGCGACGGCCGTGGCACCGCCGGCCGCGTACACCTCGTCGACGCCGAGCAGCGCGCAGGCCGCGAGGATCGTCGGGTGCGGCAGGCCGTTGAACTCGGCCTGCGCCGGAGAGGCGAGCGCGATGGACTCGACGCCGGCCTCCTGCGCGGGCACCACGTTCATGACCACGGACGACGGATACACCGACCGGCCGCCGGGCGCGTACAGCCCGACCCGCTCGACCGGCACCCACTTCTCGGTCACGGAGCCGCCGGGCACCACCTGGGTGGTGTGGGTGCTGCGGCGCTGCTCGCGGTGGACGGTGCGGGCGCGGCGGATGGACTCCTCCAGTGCGGCGCGCACGGCCGGGTCGAGCTCCTCCAGGGCGCGGGTGAGCGCGGCGGCCGGCACCCGCACCTGGTCGAGCTTGACGCGGTCGAACCGCTCGGCGAACTCGATCAGCGCCGCGTCGCCCCGATGATGCACGTCCTCGCAGATCGGACGCACCTTCTCCAGGGCGGCCGCAACGTCGAAGTCGGCTCGGGGCAGCAGGTCGCGCAGGGCGGTGCCCTCGGGGAGGGCTGCGCCGCGCAGATCGATTCGGGAGATCACGTGCTCAATTCTCTCAGACCCGCATCACGCGCCGTCCGCTCGTATCAATGGCTGATACAGAACGGCGCCGCGGCCCGGAAGATCCCCTTCACGTTTCGCGTTCGGGCTGTCACCCAGCGGGCATGAACGGTTGTACGAAGAACGTGACTCGCGAGTATCCGGGGAGGAAGGAAGAGTCGTGACCGAGGGGGCCGGCGTGCGCGCCGGGGAACTGCCCGACGATCTGACCGCGGCCGAGGCCGGCATGTGGCAGGCCTTCCGCAACGGCACCGTGTACGACCTGAGCAGCGGCGATCCACTGGTGGACGATCCGCACGGCGGGCACCCGTGGGGCGAGGACCGGACGGTGCGGGCCCGGATCGTCTGCTGGCTGTTGCTGGACGGCCCGCCCGCCCTGGCCGGCCGGGTGTCCTCGCTGAAGCTGGTCGGTGTGCGGGTGAGCGGCTCACTGGACCTCGCGGGCGGCACGGTGGTGCCGTACGCGGAGATGCGCCAGTGCCGGTTCGACGAGGACGTCCTGCTGCCGGAGGCCCGTTTCACGACCCTGCGGATGGTGGACTGCTCGGTGCCGCGGCTGGAGGCGGCCCGGGTGCAGACGGAGGGCGATCTGCATCTGCCGCGCTGCCGCTTCCACCGCGGCATCCGGCTCACGGACGCGCAGATCGGCACGGACCTGATGCTCAACCAGGCGGTCGTGCACCGGGACCGCAGCGGCCGGTCGGTGGCCGCGGACGGCCTGACCGTCGGCCAGGACTTACAGGCGGAGCTGCTGGAGTCGCACGGCGAGCTGAGCCTGCGGGCCGCCACCGTCGGCGTCTCGCTGAGCCTGCGCGGCGCCCGGCTGGGCAACCCGTACGCGCGGCTCGCGCTGAACGCCCCGCAGCTGACCGTCGAGCGCAGCCTGTATCTGACCCCGGCGGGTGTCGGCGCCCAGGCGATGAGCGGCATGACCCCGGCGCGCGGGACGCGGATCCAGCGGTTCGAGTGCGAGGGCGGGATACGCCTGGACGACGGGCGGTTCGGCGACGCCGTCGACTTCGAGCGGGCCCGGTTCGACCTCACCGACGACCAGGAGCTGTCGCTGCGCCGGGTGCAGACCCGGAGCTGCGGTTTCTCGGGGAGCATCCGGCGCGTGGGCGGGTGGTGCTGTCGGGAGCGAAGATCATCAACCTCATGGACCGGGCGGACGCCTGGCCCGGCCCGGGACGGCTGCACATGGGCGGCTTCGCCTACGAGAACCTCGTGCCGCGCGGGCCGTTCCCGCTGGCCGAGCGGCTGGACTGGGTGGCGGCGGCGACCGCCGAGTACAACCCGGAGCCGTACGAGCGGCTCGCGGCCGTGCTGCGGGCCGGCGGGGAGGACGAGGACGCCCGTGAGGTGCTGCTCGCCAAGCAGCGCCGGCACCGCGAGAGCCTGCCGCTCGCGGCCAAGCTGTGGGGCTACGCCCAGGACTGGACGGTCGCCTACGGATACCGGCCGGGCCGGGCCGCGGTGTGGATGGCGGTGCTGTGGGCGGCGGGCTCGCTCGCCTTCGCGCAGGCCGGCCATCCGCCGATGAAGCGGGGCGAGCATCCGGAGTGGAACCCCGCGCTGTTCACCCTCGACCTGCTGCTGCCGGTCATCGATCTGGGCCAGGTGGGCTTCTGGCAGCTGCGCGGGGGCTGGCAGTGGCTGGCGACGGCGATGATCCTGCTGGGCTGGATCCTGGCGACGACGGTGGCGGCGGGGGCCACGCGCTTGCTGCGCCGCAACTGATGTTGCCCGTGTGACCACAGTTGTTGAACTGTCACATTTTTACCTTCTCTTGACCTAACCGCGTACAACTTTCCGCGAGTTCCCGGAACGATCTGGCGCCGTCGTGACCAGCGGTCTTTCAATGGTCGGCACCATGGCAATGCAGCTGCCGTTCATCCGCGCCAACCGGATGACGAAGACCGCCTTCCACCCCGTCAGCGATCCGAGCGCCGACGACGAGGTGCTGCTCGACGCGCCCGACGCGCGGCTGAGTCCGGCGCTGGTCGCCGCCGCCCGGGGCGACCACGGCCCGGCCGCCGGGCTGCTCAGCGCCACGCGCGCGGCGGCCGAGTGGGAGCGGCGCGACCGGTACGTGACCCGGCTGGCCTCCTTCGCGCACTCGCGTCCCGAGTGGCTGGACGCCTGGCTCGCCACCGCCCCGAAGGATCCGGACGCGCTGCTGGTCGGGGCCCAGCTGGCGGTGGACCGCGCCTGGCGGTCACCGGCCCGGGCCGAGGTGCTGCGCGAGGTGAGCCCGTTGATCACGGCGGCGGCCCGGGGCGACCAGCGGGACCCGGTGCCGTGGCGGCTCGCGCTCGACCACGCCCGGGGCGCGCGGGCCGGACACAAGTACTTCGAGGAGCTGTGGGCGGCGGCCGTACGCCGCGCCCCGCACCACTACGGCTGCCATGTGGCGGCCCTGTGCTACCTGGCCACCTACTGGCACGGCTCGCACCTCGAGTGCTTCGACTTCGCCGACCGGGCCGCGCAGGACGCGCCCGCCGACGCCCTGGTCCAGGCGCTCCCGCTGCGGGCGGCCTTCGGCTACCTCACCGACGACTGCGGGCCCGAGGTGCCGCGCGAGCGGCTGGACGCGGCCGCCGACCGGGCGATCGCGCTGTCCCCGCGGCTGCCGACGGCCGACCCCTGGCCCGCCCGGATGCGCAACCTGCTCATCTTCGTCCTGGTGTGCCTGGAGCGCTGGGCGGACGCGGAGGAGCAGCTGCGCCTGAACGGGCCCTATGCCACGTCGTTCCCCTGGGACCGGGTGTCGGACGATCCGCTCGGCCACTTCCTGCGGATGCGCGACGACATCCGGGCCGGAGCGGCCGGCCGGCCCTCCGGGCATCCAAGGAGTGAACGGGGCGGACGAGTCCGCTCCGGCGACCATTAGGCTTTTGCGTCGTGACCACCGTCCGGCTCCCCTCTTCCCCCTGAACTCGGTGCTGTTCCCGGGGCTCGTGCTCCCGCTCAACGTCTTCGAGGAGCGGTATCGCGCCATGATGCGCGAGCTGCTGAAGACGCCGGAGGACGAGCCGCGCCGGTTCGCCGTCGTGGCGATCCGCGATGGCCACGAGGTGGCCCAGAGCGCGCCCGGCATGCCCGACCCGACGGCCGTGCCCGAGCGGGGGCCCGCGGCCGGTTTCGGCACGGACCCGGCCAAGTCCTTCCACAAGATCGGCTGCGTGGCCGACGCGGCGACGATCCGGGAGCGCACCGACGGCTCCTTCGAGGTGCTGGCGACCGGCACCACCCGGGTGAAGCTGCTGTCGGTCGAGGCGTCAGGTCCCTTCCTGACGGCCGAGCTGGAGACGCTGGAGGAGGAACCCGGCGACGAGGCGGCGCCGTTGGCCGAGGGGGTGCTGCGGTCCTTCCGCCAGTACCAGAAGCGCCTGGCGGGCGCGCGGGAACGGTCCCTGACGACCGGCGCCGACCTGCCCGACGAGCCGGGCGTGGTCTCCTACCTGGTGGCCGCGGCGATGATGCTGGACACCCCGACCAAGCAACGCCTGCTCCAGGCCCCCGACACGGCCTCCCGCCTGCGCGACGAGCTGAAACTCCTTCGCTCCGAGACGGCCATCATCCGCAGTCTGCCGTCGTTGCCGTCGTCGGACCTGACGCGCGGTCCGACGAGCCTCAACTGAGGGAAAGACACGTCTCGGCGGAGACGAGGAGGACGGTTTCCCGCCAGGGCGCAAGGGGCGGATCCGGCCACCGAGACGACTGAAAACCTGTGGGGCCCCGTGATCGGCCCGCTTATGATCAAGCCTACGGCCATGATCATGGCCATGACCGCATCAAGGGGATACACAATGAGTCGTGCGCGCATTCTCACCGTCGCCGCCGGTGTCGCGATCGGTTCCACGCTCCTCGTCGCGCCCGCGCACGCGGCGCCCGTCAAGGCCCAGGACCGCGTCGAGTGCACCAGCCTGAGCAACGGGCAGCTGTGCATATCGCTGAACACGAGCCCCAGCCGCGTCCAGGTCTTCTACACGAAGAAGTCCGGCGGGCAGATCAAGGCGAAGCTGGGCTACCGCACCACCAACGGCGGGACCACGTACGGGCCGACGAAGACCATTTCGGTGGACGAGCGGGCTGTCCAGACCTGGACCATGAGCTACCGCTGTGACGTGGACTGGAAGGGCCTGATCAAGGTCGAGGGCCAGGGGACCTTCGAGACCCCGTGGGCGACCTGCTGACCCAGGCTCAACAGGTGTGACCGACCTCGTGTGCCGCCCCGTCCGGGAACCTCTCCGGGCGGGGCGGTCCGCGTTCCACCGTCTGGAAGGATGCCGCTCCATGGCGAAGAAGTCGAAGAAGCAGCAGTCCGGCGGCACCCCCGCGACGGTCGCACTCACGGCGGCGGGCGTGGAGTACACGGTCCACGCCTACGACCACGACCCCGCCCACCTCTCCTACGGCGAGGAGGCGGCCGAGGCGATGGGCGTCTCTCCCGACCGGGTCTTCAAGACCCTGGTCGCGGATGTCGACGGCACGCTGACGGTCGCGGTGGTCCCGGTCGCGGGCCAACTGGACCTGAAGGCCCTGGCGGCGGCGGTGGGCGGCAAACGCGCGATGATGGCGGACCCGACCCTGGCGGAACGCACGACGGGCTATGTGCGGGGCGGCATCTCACCATTGGGCCAGCGCAAGAGACTGCCGACGGTTCTGGACGCCTCGGCTTCGGCCCACGCCACGATCTGCGTCTCGGCGGGGCGGAGGGGTCTGGAGGTCGAGCTCGCTCCGGAGGCCCTGCAGAAACTGACGGGGGCGGCCCTGGCACCCATCGGCCGTCCCGCTTAGAGGTCCTGACAGCCGCGGGCACCGACGCCGGGCACCTACGCGGCAGGCGGTGCCTGGTACGGCCCTTCGGGAAACTCCGGCTCCGGATCCCGAGGCCCGAACAACGCCATCAGCCCGAGATGCAACACCAGCGCGGCGAACGGCCAGGCCAGCAACGCGCCCTTCGCTCCCAGCTTCAGCGGCGCGGAGAACGTCACCCCCGCCCCACTTCCCGCGCATGGGCGACGACATCCTCCGCGGGCCCGAGCCACACCCCGACCCGCCAGGCGAGCAACGACCCGAGCAGCCCTCCGAGGGCCAGCCCCACCACCAGCGGCACACCGCCACGCCGGCGCAGCAGGAAGACCACGAGCGCGCTCACGACCCCGAAGCCCAGCCCGAGCAACGTGAACGTGCCGTCGACCCCGATGCCCTGCTCGCCCTCGGTGTCCTTGAGGTAGACGACCCAGTTCCCCTCGGTCACCTCGCCGATCAGCGGCACGTGCGGCGCGAGCCACCACCACAGCACACCCAGCAGCACCCCGCCGAGCGCCACCGCCAGGGAGATCACGGCGGCTTCCCGCACTTCGGTCTTCATCCCGGGGCCGTCCTGTCCGTACCAGCCGTGCCCGGCGAACTCGGCGTGCTGAGAGCCGGGAGCGGGAGCCCCGGGCGCCGCGGCCGGCGGCTGCCACGCGTCCTGTGCGGAGTGTTCGTGCGGGGGCGGCGGCGGAGTCAGTGGTGCGGTCACCCTGCCATCGTGCCAGGCCCGCCTGTGCTCCGCGTCACCGGACGATCCCTCCCCGCTCACCGGACGGCCGCCCGGCGGTACGCCCAGGTCGCCACGGCGAGCGAGACGACGCCCACGGCCCCGCACACGGCGAGGTCACCGAGCACGAAGGCCCAGTCGGGATCCGCCCGAACGTCCGCGCGAATGCCTCCACGCCGTACGTCGACGGCAGCAGGTCCCGCGCGAACCGCACGGCCTCCGGCATCCGGTCCGCCGGCAGCACACCCAGCAGCAGCGCCGCCGACATGCCCAGCTGCCCGAGCAGCGTGGCCAGTTCCGGCCGGGGCGCGAGCAGCCCCAGGGCCGCCCCCAGCCCGGCGAGCGCGGCGCCCGCGAGCGGGATCACGGCCATGAGGATCCACAGGTGGGCCAGCGGCAGCCCGAACAGCACACAGCCGAACACCGCGGTCACCACGGTCCCCGGCACGGTGAACGAGGCGTAGGCGCCCGCCGCGCCCAGCACCACCGCGGCCGGCGGCACCGGCAGGGTCGCGTAGTGGTCGAGTCCGCCGCTGGCCCGCAGCTGCCCGAAGTACTGGGCGAGGAGGTTCAGCGCGACGAAGGCGACCACCAGGACCGACGATCCTGCGACGACCGCCTGCGCCTCCGCCCCGTCGTCCACGACCCCGCGCATCAGGACCATGATCCCGACCGACTGGAAGGTCGCCACGAACAGCAGCGGGATCCGCGCGACCCGCGCCCGGGACAGCTGCGCCCGGTAGACGGCCGCCAGCGACGGCCACAGCCGCGCCCGCGGTCCGAGCTCGGCCGCGCACGCGGCGGGCTCCTCCGCGGCCAGGGCACTGCCCGGCAGGACATCGGCGGGTACGACACTCACGTCGCGCTGCTTCCCTTCGCTCGGTCCACTGCGGCAGTCGCCCTGTTCGGTACGGATACGGCGGCCCGCGCTCTCAAGGCCGCCTCGTTCCAGGTCCCCGCACTCGAGGTCCCCGTGCCACTCACGCCTTCACCAGCCCCTGCTGCACGGCACCGCCCAGGGCCAGGTACACGTCCTCCAGGCTCGGCGTGGCCAGCGTGAAGTCGTCCAGGGCGGCGAAGGCGGCCCCTCCGGTGACGGTGGCGACGACCGCCCGGGCCTCCTCGGGCCCGAGCCGGAGCGTCCAGCGACGGCCCGACTCCACGACGCGGTCCCGCAGCGCGGCCACCTCGGGGACGTGCAGCGGCGCCGCGTCCCGCCACACCAGGTCCACCCGCACCTCGCCGGCGACCTGCTCCTTGAGCCCGCCCGGCGTGTCGCAGGCGATCACCCGCCCGCGGTCGAGGACGGCCACCCGGTCCAGCACGGTCTCGGCCTCGATGACGTTGTGGGTGACGAGCAGCACGGTCGTCCCGCGCTCGGCCCGCCGCCGGTCGACGGCGGACCACACGGCCCGCCGCGCCACCGGGTCCATGCCGGTGGTCGGCTCGTCGAGCACCAGCAGCGGCCGCTCCCCACCAGCGCCGCGGCGAAGCACGCCAGGCGCCGCTGGCCCCCGGAGAGCTTCTTCAGCGGACGCCCGGCGAGCGCCGCGAGCCCCAGCTCGTCCAGGACCTCGTCCCGCTCGGCCCGCGCCCGCCGCACGTCCAGGCCACGCAGCCGACCGGTGGTCTCGGCGGCGAGCGACACGGTCAGCTCGTCGAGGGCGGTCGACTCCTGACCGAGGTAGGCGAGGATCCGCGCGGCCCGCTCCGGGTGGCGCACGATGTCGTGCCCGAGGATCTCCACGCTGCCGCTGTCGGGCCGCATGAGTCCGGTGAGCTGCCGTACGAGGGTGGACTTGCCGGCGCCGTTCGGCCCGAGCAGGCCGAAGATCTCACCGCGCCGGATGTCCAGCCGTACGTCGTCCGTGGCCCGGACCTCGGGTGTTCCGGGAGTGCCGCGCCGGCCCCGGACCGCCGGATAGGTCTTGGTCAGCCCGCGCACCGCGCACACGACGTCACCATCGTGCCGAAATGCCTGTGCCGCGCGCGTACTCACAAGGGACGAGACTACGGGGTCGACGGCCCCGGTCCGCTCTCGGGTCGGTCCTGGGCGGGAAATCCGTCGGCAAAGTCCTCAGTCGCCGACGGGTGTGTGCTCCACGCCCGTGCGCACGCCGATCTCCTTCCAGAAACCGGCCCGGATGGCGTACCGGTCCCGCTCGTCGATCTGGTCGTCCTTGTGGGCGAGCAGACCGAAGCGGGCGGCGTAGCGCAGCAGCTCCCCGTCCACGCGGTGCGGGATGCGCGGGTACATCCCGGACAGTTTCTGCAGGTGGTTCTGGTCGCCGAGGCGCTCCACCCAGCGCCGGGCGAAGACCTGCCCCACCTCGTAGGGATCGCCGCCGACCGTGGTGATGTCCTCCTCGCGGTCGGCCCACCGCTGCTCGGCCGTGGTCAGCTGGGCGAGCGTCGGCATCGAGGCGGCCTCGGGGGCTCGGCCGTGGGCCGGTCGACCCAGCCTTTGTCGGAGGACCAGCGGAGGGTGGCGGAGGCGGGGTGCTGGGCGGGCTGGGTGCCGGGGGCCCGCAGGGCGGCCAGGTCTTTGGGCGTCGGGACCCCTTTGGGGCGGGCACCCGTTCCTCGGTGCCGTTCTGTCCGGGGCCGGTCGCCGGGTGCGGGGGCTGCGGGGCGGGCCGTTCGCCGGCGGCGAGGGCGGAGTCGGGCAGGGGCGCGGAGAGGATCGCGGCGATCTCGGGCCGGGGCGCGGACTGCGGGGCGCACACGCCGCTGTACTCCTTGGCGCGGACGGCCTTGGTGATCCACGTCCGGTCCAGGACGCGCCGTTCGTCGGCCTCGGCGACCAGGTCCTCGGACTGGTTGTAGTCGCCGTCGGCGGCCTGGACGGCCCACAGGTGGACCGCGACGCCGTGCTCCTTGGCGGCCATCATGCCGGGCAGCAGATCGCCGTCGCCGGTGACGAGGACGATGTCGGAGCAGGCTCGGTTGCGGGCCAGTTCGGTGAGCTCGGCGTGCATCGCGGCGTCCACGCCTTTCTGCGCCCAGCGGCCGTCGCTGCGGGTCAGCGCGCCGAGCCGGACGGTGACCCGGGGCATCACGCGCAGCCTGCGGTGCTCGGGCTGCGGGACGCGGTCGGGGGCGCCGTCGAACCAGTAGATCCGCAGCAGCGGCTGTTGGGTGTCGGACTCGGCGCGCTCGCGCAGGCCCTGGATGAGGGCGGTGTGGTCGACGGTGATGCGGGACCGTGAGGGCTCCCCGGCGAGGAGGCTCGCCGCGGCTCCCAGCAGATACCCGGCGTCCACCAGGACGATGCAGCGGTCCACGCGACTCACCCTCTTCCCAGGAGGTTTGTTTCGGGCTTGCTTCGAGTCTGCCCGACGGCGCGGAGGTTAACGGCCGGAACTCGATCTTCGGCGTGGCGTTTCGGGGTTCCCGCCCCGACCAACCCTGTCACGCACGGTAATTGTCCGACATGCGATCGTTGTCGGCCTGTGTGAATCTGGTCCCGGCCCTGGCCCCTAGATCCCCCACAGGAGGCATCACCATGGCCAAGAACAAGAACCGTGAACGTAAGCAGCAGCGTCCCACCGAGCGTGGTCAGCGGGCGGACCGCCGCCCCGCGGCCGAGGCGGAGCCCCAGCCGGAGGTCGAGCTGACCCCGGCGACGTGGCGTCCCGCAAGCGGAAGCGCAGCTTCGGCCACAACTGACATCAGCGTGACGGGTCGTTGAGATCCGGACACGCCGAGGGGCGTACCCGGTACCGGGTACGCCCCTCCCGCGCATCGAGTGCCCGTGGTCAGCCCGCCAGGCAGGACGGCCCGAGCAGCACCTTCAGGTCGCCGAAGAGCGCCGGGTCCGGCTTCACCCGGTGCCGGTCCAGGCGCAGCACGGTCGTCTTGGTCGGCCCCTGGAGCTTGATCCGGACCTCGCTGTCACCCTTGTGGTGGCTGAGGACCTCGCCGAGGCGGCTGACCAGCGGCGGGGTGACCCGGGTGGCCGGGATGGTGAGGACCACGGGCGCGTTGGTGCCCGCGTTGGACAGGTCCGGCACCATCAGCTCCATCGCGACGAGTCGCGGCACGTCCTCGCGCTTGTCCAGCCGGCCCTTGACGAACACCACGGCGTCCTCGACGAGTTGGGTCGAGACGAGCTGGTACGTCGCGGGGAAGAACATGCACTCGATCGAGCCGGCGAGATCCTCGACGGTGGCGATGGCCCAGGCGTTGCCCTGCTTGGTCATCTTGCGCTGCAGGCCCGAGATGATGCCGCCGATGGTCACCACGGAGCCGTCGGAGTAGTCACCGCCGGTCAGCTGGGAGATACCGGCGTCGGCCTTGTCGGACAGGATGTGCTCGAGGCCGAACAGCGGGTGGTCGGAGACGTACAGACCGAGCATCTCCCGCTCCTGGGCGAGCAGATAGGTCTTGTCCCATTCCTCGTCGGTGAACTGCACGTCGAGGCCGAAGCCGGGCTCGCTGCTCTCCTCCTCGCCCATGCCGCCGAAGAGGTCGAACTGGCCCTCGGCCTCCTTGCGCTTGACCGCGACCACGTTGTCGATCATCGGCTCGTACTGCGCGGTCAGGCCCTTGCGGGTGTGGCCCATGGCGTCGAAGGCCCCGGCCTTGATCAGCGATTCGGTGGTGCGCTTGTTGCAGACCACCGCCTCCACCTTGTCCAGGTAGTCCGGGAAGGAGACGTACTTCCCCTTGGCCTTGCGGCACCTGATGATCGACTCGACCACGTTGGTACCGACGTTGCGGACGGCGGAGAGGCCGAAGAGGATCACGTCGTCGCCCTGGGCCGCGAAGTTGGACATCGACTCGTTGACGTCCGGCGGGAGCACCCTGATGCCCATGCGTCGGCACTCGTTGAGGTAGACGGCCGACTTGTCCTTGTCGTCCTTCACGGACGTGAGCAGCGCGGCCATGTACTCGGCGGGGTGGTTCGCCTTCAGGTACGCCGTCCAGTACGAGACGAGTCCGTACGCGGCGGAGTGCGCCTTGTTGAACGCGTAGCCGGCGAAGGGGACCAGCACGTCCCAGAGCGCCTGGATGGCCTCGTCGCTGTAGCCCTTCTTGCGGGCGCCCTCCTGGAAGAGGACGAAGTTCTTCGCCAGTTCCTCGGGCTTCTTCTTGCCCATCACGCGGCGGAGGATGTCGGCCTCACCGAGCGAGTAGCCGGCGATGATCTGGGCGGCCTTCTGCACCTGCTCCTGGTAGACGATCAGGCCGTAGGTGACGTCCAGGACCTCCTTGAGCGGTTCCTCCAGCTCGGGTGGATGGGCGTGATCTCCTGCTGGCCGTTCTTGCGCAGCGCGTAGTTCGTGTGGGAGTTCATGCCCATGGGGCCCGGGCGGTACAGGGCCGACACGGCGGAGATGTCTTCGAAGTTGTCCGGCTTCATCAGCCGGAGCAGGGAGCGCATGGGCCCGCCGTCGAACTGGAAGACACCGAGGGTGTCGCCGCGCTGGAGCAGTTCGAAGGTCGTGGGTCGTCGAGCGGGAGGCTCAGGAGATCGATGTCGATCCCCTTGTTGGACTTCACCATCTTGACGGCGTCGTCCATGATCGTCAGGTTGCGCAGGCCGAGGAAGTCCATCTTCAGCAGGCCGAGCGACTCACAGCTCGGGTAGTCCCACTGCGTGATGGTGACGTTGTCCGTGTGCCTGACCCAGACCGGGACGTGGTCGGTGATGGTCTCGCTGGACATGATCACGCCGGCGGCGTGCACACCCATCTGCCGGACCAGGCCCTCGACGCCCTTGGCGGTGTCGATGACCTTCTTCACGTCCGGCTCGTTCTCGTACATCGCCCGGATCTCGCCCGCCTCCGAGTACCGCGGGTGCTCGGGTTGGTGATGCCGTCGAGGTTGATGCCCTTGCCGAGGACGTCGGCGGGCATGGCCTTGGTGAGGCGGTCGCCCATGGCGTACGGGTAGCCCAGCACGCGCGCGGAGTCCTTGATCGCGTTCTTGGCCTTGATGGTGCCGTACGTGCCGATCATGGCGACCTTGTCGGCGCCGTACTTCTCCGTCACGTACCGGATCACCTCGACGCGCCGGCGCTCGTCGAAGTCGATGTCGACATCGGGCATGGAGATGCGCTCGGGTTGAGGAACCGCTCGAAGATCAGGCCGTGCGGGATGGGGTCGAGGTCGGTGATGCCGAGGGCGTAGGCGACGATCGAGCCGGCCGCGGAGCCACGGCCGGGGCCGACGGCGATGCCCTGCTTCTTGGCCCACATGATGAAGTCGGCGACCACGAGGAAGTAGCCCGGGAAGCCCATCGAGATGATGGTGTCCATCTCGTACTCGACCTGCTTCATGCGGTCGTCCGGGATGCCGTCCGGGAAGCGGCGGTGCATGCCGCGCAGGGTCTCCTCGCGGAACCAGCTGACCTCCGTGTACCCCTCCGGGATGTCGAACTTGGGCATGAGGTCGCGCTTTTCGAACATGCCCGTGGTGTCGACCATCTCGGCGATCAGGCGGGTGTTGGCGCAGCCCTCCTGCCAGGCGTCCGAGGAGTCGATGGCGTACATCTCGTCCGTGGACTTCAGGTAGTAGCCGGTGCCGTCGAACCGGAAGCGGTCGGGGTCGGAGAGGTTCTTGCCGGTCTGGATGCACAGCAGGGCGTCGTGGGCGCCCGCCTCGTGCGAGTAGGTGTAGTGGGAGTCGTTGGTGACCAGCGGGGGATGCCGAGCTTCTTGGCGATGTCCAGCAGGCCGTCGCGGACCCGGTGCTCGATCTCGATGCCGTGGTCCATCAGCTCCAGGAAGTAGCGGTCCTTGCCGAAGATGTCCTGGTAGTCGGCGGCGGCCTTCAGGGCCTCGTCGAAGTGGCCGAGACGGAGCCTGGTCTGGACCTCGCCGGAGGGGCAGCCGGTGGAGGCGACGATCCCCTCCGACCACTGGGCGATGGTCTCCTTGTCCATCCGGGGCCACTTCTGAAGCCAGCCCTCGGCGTACGCGTCGGAGGAGAGCCGGAAGAGGTTGTGCAGGCCGGTGCTGTTCACGGCCCACATCGTCTTGTGGGTGTAACCGCCGGAACCGGAGACGTCGTCCCGCTTCTGGTGCGGCTGGCCCCACTGGATCTTGCGCTTGTTGCGGCGGGACTCGGGCGCGACGTACGCCTCGATGCCGATGATCGGGGTGACCCCGGCCTTCTGCGCGGAGTGGAAGAAGTCGTACGCCCCGTGGAGGTTGCCGTGGTCGGACATGGCGATGTGCGTCATGCCCATCTCGTTGCACGCGTTGAACATGTCCTTCAGCCGCGCGGCACCGTCCAGCAGCGAGTACTGGGTGTGGACGTGCAGGTGCGTGAACGGCGGCTTTGACACGGCTGCGGCCTCCAGAGAAAACATACGTCGAATGGGGCCCGACAGGCTGCGGACAGTCTGGGGGACAGCGTCGAAGTCTATGCCTCGGCACTGACACTCGGAGGGCTGACCCGCGTACCTTCGTGCGGGGGTCGCGGGCACTCCCGCGGACCGCCACACGTTAGGAAGGGGGCGGACCTGCCGTCCCCAGACGCATGCACCAGGAGGCACCCAGCGATGTCGTTCCCGCAGCTCGACGACGAGCACCGCGGCGAGGAGATCCTCGCCGTCTTCGACACCGCCTTCGGCGAGCTCCTGGCCGCCGACCCGGCCGCGTTCCGCGTGAAGTTCCGGAAGATGGCGGCCTCGGCCTTCGCCTTCTACCGGGGGACGGCGTGCCTCTTCTACCACGACCTCGACGAGGAGAAGAGGGGCGGCCCGTTCCTGGACGACCGCACCTCGCGCGTGTGGATCCACGGCGACCTGCACGCGGAGAACTTCGGCACGTACATGGACGCCAACGGCCGCCTGATCTTCAACGTCAACGACTTCGACGAGGCGTACGTCGGCCCCTTCACCTGGGACCTCAAGCGCTTCGCCGCCTCCGTCGCCCTCATCGGGTACGCCAAGGCGCTCAGTGACGAGCAGATCACCGAACTGGTGCGGATCTACGCGATCGCCTACCGCGAGCGGATCCACGCCCTGGCCACCGGCGCCAAGAGCGACGAAGTGCCGCCGTTCACGCTGGACACCGCGCAGGGCCCGCTGCTGGACGCGCTGCGTGACGCCCGCTCGCTGACCCGTTTCGGCCTGCTGGAGTCGATGACGGAGATCCGCGACTTCGAGCGCCGTTTCGCATCGGGCGGCGGCTCGGTGGAATTGGACGCGGCCACGCGCTACAAGGTGCTCGCCGCCTTCGACGGCTATCTGGAGACGCTGCCGGACAGCTCGCTGGCCCGCCCGGACTCCTACCGCGTGAAGGACGTCGTCGGCCGGCGCGGCATCGGCATCGGCTCGGCGGGCCTGCCGTCGTACAACATCCTCCTCGAGGGCCACAGCGACGCCCTGGAGAACGACGTCGTGATCTACATCAAGCAGGCCCAGACCCCGGCGGTCTCCCGGCACATCACGGACCAGGCGATCCGGGACTACTTCCAGCACGAGGGGCACCGCACGGTCATCTCCCAGCGGGCCCTCCAGGCGCACGCCGACCCCTGGCTGGGCTGGACCGAGCTGGACGGCGCGGGCCAGCTGGTCGCCGAGGTCTCGCCGTACGCGGTGGATCTCGACTGGGGCGACATCGACGACGCGGAGGAGATCGCCCAGGTGGTGGCCGACCTCGGCCGGGCCACGGCGACGATGCACTCGGCGGCGGACGACCAGTCCGGCGAGTCCCTGGTGCCGTTCTCCACGGAGCGGGCCATCGACGCGGCCATCGCGGCCGACGAGGAGGGTTTCGCGCCGCTGCTGGTCGACTTCGCGCACAGCTACGGCGCACGCGCGCGTGCCGACCACCAGACCTTCGTGGACCTGTTCCGCAACGGGCGGATCCCGGGTCTGTGACGGAAGCAGCACGCACAGGCATCCTTTAGGGGTCTTTTACAGGACCGCATGACACACTCTCCTATCGCTATGGACATATCCGGGACCCAGCTCAGAGCCGTACGCGCGGCGCTGTTCACGGCCGTGGTCGTGACGCTCAGCACCGCGTCGCACGTGCTGCTGTCCCGGGTCCCGCTGCCGATGGGCACGGTGGCCGCGGTTACCGCCGCCGTGTTCGTGATCGCGTACGCCCTGGCGGGCCGCGAGCGCTCCTTCGGGCGGATCGCGGCCCTGCTGATCCCGCTCGAACTGGCCGCCGACACGGTGTTCACCACGGGCCAGCACGCCTGTTACGGACGCGCCGGCGGCCCCGTCGCCGGGCCGCTGCGGTCGGTCGGTCTGGAGGTGCTGTGCGGGGGCGGCGAGGTCGGCACCCCTCTGGCCGATCTGGCGGGGGCCACCGGCACCGACCGGCTCGCGGCCGTGATCGCCCATGCCGACCCGGCCACCGCCTGGCTGCTGCTCGGCGCGCACGTCGGCGTGGGCCTTGCCGCCGCCGTCTGGCTGCGCCGGGGCGAGCGGGCCCTGGCCCAGCTGCTGCGGGCCGTGACGGCGACGACGTTCCGGCCGCTGCTGCTGGCCGTCGCCGCGGTGACGGTGGAGCGGGCCCCGGCCGGACGCCGGCTGCCGGCGCGCGCCGCCGACCGTACGCCCACCGCCCGCGACCTCGTCCTCGCGTACTCCCTGGGACGGCGTGGCCCGCCGTGCTCCCCCGCCCTCGTCTGAGGCCCACGCCGTCACGCACGGCACTTTCGAGCACGAGCAGTCCCCCTTACGTATTCCGCACACGACGTGTGCGCGTCCCCGACGGAGAACATCACCATGAGCAAGCGGAACAGCCAGGCGGCGAAGACGGCGGCCCGAGAGCGACTGCGCGCGGAGCGCGAGCGCGAGGCGAAGCGGGCGAAGACCAGGCGGCAGATCATCGTTGCCCTCTCGGTCGTCGGCGTCCTGGCGGCGGCAGGCGGCGTGGGTTACGCGATCGTCCAGGCCAACAAGCCCGATGGCTGGGAGGCCGCGCAGAACGCCAAGCTCGTCAAGCCGGCCAACAGCTCGGGCAAGGACGGCACCACTGTCGTCATCGGCAAGGACAGCGCCAAGAAGACCCTGGTCATGTACGAGGACCCGCGCTGCCCGGCCTGCGCCCAGTTCGAGCAGACCGTCGGCTCGACCGTCGACAAGGACGTCGAGGACGGCAAGTACAAGATCCAGTTCGTCGGCGCGACGTTCATCGACAACAACGTTCCGGGAGTGGGCTCCAAGAACGCCCTCAGCGCGCTGGGTGCCGCCCTGAATGTCAGCCCCGAGGCATTCCTCAAGTACAAGACCGCGCTTTACTCGACGAAATTCCACCCCGACGAGACCGAGGACAAGTTCAAGGACGACGACTACCTGATCGAGGTGGCGAACTCTGTCGACGGCCTGAAGGGCAACAAGAAGTTCCAGACGGCCGTGAAGGACGGCACCTACGACAAGTGGGCGCTGGTCATGAGCAAGAAGTTCGACGCCGACGGCGCCAAGTACGATTTCCAGGGCACACCGTCGCTGGTGATGGACGGAAAGAAGGTCACCGGCAGCGACGGCAAGAGCACGCCCATGAACGTCCAGGAATACACTGCGGCGATCGACAAGGCACTCAAGGGCTGAATCCCCGGTGACGTGACATCCCCTCAGGCGTGAGGCGCCTGAGGGGATGTCGCTGTCTCAGCGCGATCCCGGTGTGCTGCTCGCCGCGGCGACGGGATCAAGCCAGTCACCGAGGAGTTCCTCGAGTCCCCCTGCCCGGCTCCGGGCGAGGGCATACCAGCCCGGTCCCCCTCCATGGTTCCGCCAGAACTCAAGTGCGGCCTGAGAAAGCAAGAAAAACGGACCGCACCAAACTACGCAAACCATGACAGCCTCTGCATTTAATCCAGAGCGCGATGATCTACGTGAACCGCGATTTCCGAAAACGCCATTAATGCTTTGCGCGCGCCTCGGGAGCTGGATACTCTTCCCCCGTTTCCAACAAGTGTTCGAAACGGGGAGGGACCGTGAGCTACAAGAAAGCCTTCGCTTCGATTGCCGCCACAACGGCAGTACTGGGAGGTCTCACGATGACCGGGGCGGCGCCGGCCAGCGCCGCTGCCACTGCATACGGGTGCGGAAGCACCGGACACAACAATTCCAACGCCGTACACAGAGTCGTGGTGGGGCATCTGCGTAATGGCCCGGCCTCGTCGTGCCCGCAGACCCAGTCCGTCAGGCAGGGCGTGAAATTCCACGCGTGGTGCGGCGTCTACAACAAGCACGGTAACTTCTGGGTGTACGGGCGCGTGGACGGCGGCCAGACCAAGGGGTGGATCTTCTCCGAGAACCTGACCCTGGATTCCGGGTCGGTCAAGATCTGCTGACTTCTGCCGTTCGGTGCGGCCCGCCAGGACTCTGGCGGGCCGTTTCGCATCCCGGAAGAACGGGCGAACTTTGCGAGTTCGCCCGGCTCCTGTTGGTACCGCTCAGTAACCTGATCGGCTGTGACCAGTCGACACAGATCATCTGAGCCGCTCAACTCCCTTGCCCCGCGCCGCCGTACGGTCGTCAAGGCCGCGGCGGCGACGGCTGTCCTGGCCGGCCCGCTCGCCGCTTCCCTGCCCGCGCGCGCCGCCGACCAGGCCCCCGCCTTCCTGCACGGCGTGGCCTCCGGAGACCCGCTGCCGGACGGCATTCTGCTGTGGACCCGTGTGACGCCCGTGCCGGAGGCGATACCCGGCTCCGGGATCGGCCCGGACACCGAGGTGAGCTGGGTCGTCGCCGAGGACAGGGCGTTCACCACCGTCGTCGCCAAGGGCTCCACCACCGCCACCGCCGCCTCCGACCACACCGTGAAGGCCGACATCCGCGGCCTGGAACCGGGCACCGACTACTGGTTCCGCTTCTCCGCCGGCGGCACCGACTCCCCCGCCGCCCGCACCCGTACCGCCCCGGCGGCCGACGCGGCCGTCGGCAACCTCCGCTTCGGCGTGGTCTCCTGCGCCAACTGGGAAGCCGGCTGGTTCTCCGCCTACCGCCATCTCGCGGCCCGCGGCGACCTGGACGCCTGGCTGCACCTCGGCGACTACATCTACGAGTACGGCACCGGCGAGTACGGCACCCGTGGCACGGTCGTCCGCCCGCACGCTCCGGCGCACGAGATCGTCACGCTCGCCGACTACCGCATCCGGCACGCGCGCTACAAGACCGACCCGGACCTCCAGGCTCTGCACGCGGCGGCCCCGGTCGTGGCGATCTGGGACGACCACGAGTTCGCCAACGACACCTGGTCGGGCGGCGCAGAGAACCACGCCGAGGGGGCGGAGGGCACCTGGTCCGCCCGTCAGGCCGCGGCCAAGCAGGCCTACTTCGAGTGGATGCCGGTGCGCCCGGCGATCGCGGGCACCACCTATCGCCGGCTGCGCTTCGGCAAGCTGGCCGACCTCTCGCTGCTGGATCTGCGCTCCTTCCGCTCGCAACAGGTCAAGGTGGGCAACGGCGAGGTCGACGACCCGGACCGCACGCTCACCGGCCGGGCCCAACTGGACTGGCTCAAGGCGGGCCTGAAGTCGTCCGACACGACCTGGCGGCTGGTCGGCAACTCCGTGATGATCTCGCCGTTCGCCATCGGCTCGCTCTCCGCCGACCTGCTGAAGCCGCTGGCCAAGCTGCTGGGCCTGCCGCAGGAGGGCCTCGCCCTCAACACCGACCAGTGGGACGGCTACACCGACGACCGCCGCGAGATCCTGGCGCATCTGCGGACGAACGCGATCCGCAACACCGTCTTCCTCACCGGTGACATCCACATGGCCTGGGCCAACGACGTGCCGGTGGACGCCGGCACGTACCCGCTGTCCCCGTCGGCCGCCACGGAGTTCGTCGTCACGTCGGTCACCTCCGACAACCTCGACGACATCGTCAAGGTGCCGCAGGGCACGGTCTCGGCCATCGCCGCACCCGTCATCCGCGCCGCCAACCGGCACGTCCACTGGGTCGACACCGACCGCCACGGCTACGGCGTCCTGGACATCACGGCCGAGCGGGCGCAGATGGACTACTACGTCCTGTCCGACCGCACCGAACGCGACGCCACGGCTGCGTGGGCACGCTCGTACCGCACACGCAGCGGCACGCAGAAGGTCGAGCGGGTCCACGACCCGGTGTGAGGTCGGGTCGCTGGTCGGCTACAGGCTGTCGAGGAAGCCGAGCGCCACCCGCCAGGTGGCCTCGGCGGCCTCCTCGTCGTAGTCCGGCAGGTCGGGGTCGGTGTAGAGGTGACCGGCCCCGGCGTACCGGTACACCTCCACGTCGGCGCCGGTGCGGCCCATCTGGAGATACCAGGCGCTGAGCCAGTCGTCCGTCTCGAAGGGGTCCGGCTCCGCCACGTGCAGTTGGACCGGCAGGCCGTCCGCCGTGGCGCCCGGCGCGATGTCCGACGTACCGTGCAGGAGCAGCAGGCCGCGGGCCTTGTCGTCACCGAGGGCGAGGGTCTGGGCGATGGACGCGCCGAGCGAGAACCCGGCGTACACGAGCCCGCGCTCCGAGTAGGGCGCGGCGGCCAGCACGGCCCGCTTCAGGAGCTCGTCCTTGCCGATCTTCTCCTGGTGCTCCATGCCCTCCTCGACCGTGTCGAACGTACGCTCCTCGAAGAGGTCGGGCGTCCACACCTCGTGCCCGGCCGCGCGCAGTCTGTCAGCGGCCTGCCGCACCGCGGGCCGCAGCCCCTGGGTCGAGTGGAACAACATGATGTTCATGAGGTCATGGTGCCAGCCCGGTGTGACAACCGGGCTTGGCGGCACTACCCAGGACGCCGCCGAAGTCACATGTTCATGCCCCCGGGAGCCGGTTAGGTTCGGTGGCATGGAGAACCTGCTGCGACCGCTGATCGTGGTCGGTGGCTCGGTCGTGCTCACGCTGGCGATCGGCTGGGCGACCGACTTCCTGCTGCGCAAGGCCGACGAGCGGCACCACGAGACCCCGCTGTGGGGTCTGCTGCGCCGTGGCCGCATCCCCTACCAGCTCGTGCTCCTCGCGGCGCTGCTGAGAGGGGCGTACGACGAGGCCCAACTGCTGGAGGGCCACCGTGAGGGCATCGGCCGGACGCTGACGCTGGTGCTGATCGGGTCGGCCGCCTGGCTGGTCATCCGGATCGCGGCGGCGATCGTCGAGACCTCGTACAGCCGGTACGCCCATGCCCGCGCCCAGCGCGACCCGGCCCGGGTGCGCCGGGTGCGCACCCAGGTGACGCTGATCATGCGGGTGGTGTCCGCGATCGTCTGCGTGGTGGCCGTGGCGTCGATGCTGCTGACGTTCCCGGCGTTCCGGGCGGCGGGCGCCTCGCTGCTGGCCTCGGCCGGCATCCTCGGCATCGTCGCCGGTGTCGCCGCCCAGTCCACGCTGAGCAACATGTTCGCCGGGCTGCAGATCGCCTTCGGTGACATGGTGCGGATCGGGGACACCGTGGTCGTGGACGGCGAGTGGGGCACCGTCGAGGAGATCACGCTGACGTTCCTGACCGTCCACACCTGGGACGAACGCCGGATCACGATGCCGGTCTCGTACTTCACGTCCAAGCCGTTCGAGAACTGGTCGCGGGCACCCGCAGATGACCGGCATCGTCTTCTGGCACCTCGACCACTCGGCGCCGGTGGAGGCGATGCGCGAGAAGCTCCGCGACATCCTGCGCGAGTGCCCGGCCTGGGACGGCCGCGCCTACAACCTGTCCGTCACGGACACCACGCCGAACACCATGCAGGTGCGCGCCCTCGTGACGGCCAAGGACGCGGACGACATCTGGACCGTACGGGTCACGGTGCGCGAGCAGATGATCGGCTGGCTGGCCGACGAGCACCCGTACGCCCTGCCCCGGGTCAACACGGCCGACGCGGTCCTGCCGCCGTACCGCGACGGCCGGCATCCGTCCCACGACGGCGACCGCCCGTCACGCGACGGAGACCGCCCGTCCCCGGACGGCGTCCCGGTCCAGCAGCGCCGCTACCACGGCCACGGCTCCTCCCGCCCGGACCGCTGACGGGACAGGCCGACGGAACGGGCCGAGGGAACGGGCTGACGGAGCAGCGGGGCGGCCGCCCGCGATACGGACAGCCGCCCGCGCCAGGGTCAGTGCCCGCGCTCGGCGCCGCCGTTGACCTGGATGATCTGGGAGGTGACGTGCCCGGCGCCCGGGAGGCGAGCCAGTGCAGGGTCTCGGCCACGTCCCCGGGAGTCCCGGCCCGTCCGGTCGAGGTCTCGCCGATGAGCCGAGCCCGCCGCTCCTCGGCCATCGCGTCCCCGAAGAACTCGGTGTCCTCGATGTACCCGGGCGCGACCACGTTCACGGTGATGCCGCGCGGCCCCAGCTCGCGGGCCAGATCATGGGCGTAGGGATGCAGCCCGGCCTTGGCCGCCGCGTACGCCCCGCTCCCCGACCCCCGGTAGGCGGCGATGGAGCTGAGGAACAGCACCCGCCCACCGGGCTCGGCGAGCCGCGGCTTCAGCGCTTCGGTGAGCAGTACGGCGGTCAGCGTGTTGAGCCGGAAGTTCACCGTCCAGGTATGGGCGACGCCCTCGAGCGGATCGTCACTCTCGGCATCCGGTTCCAGCAGCCCGCTGCCCCCGGCGCTGTGGACGAGCACGTCCACGGCCCCCAACTCCCGCTCCACGAAGGCGGCGACACCGCGCACGTCCGCCGGCTCGGCGAGATCGGCCGCGTACGTCAGCGCCCCGGGCACGCCGGCCTTCTCCAGCACTTCGACGCGCCGCCCGAGCAGCAGCACCCGATCCCGCCCGCGGCGAACACCCGAGCCGCCGCGAGCCCAATTCCCGTACCTCCGCCACTGATCACTACGTTTCGTGCCATAGCCACGACCCTACGACCCGCCCCGCGGCAACGGCCAACCGGAAGAGTCATGGGCGGCGCGCGGTGGACAACTCACCGCAGACTACGCACGTCGAGATGGCGCAGCACCCGATCGACGACCTCCGGATCAGCCCGGGCTCACTCCGCGCCGCCAACACCTCGTGGCGCGCCGCACTCAGCATCTCCTGCTGGATCCCCGCACCCGCTTCACCCGCCGCGCCCGCTCCCGGTACGCCTCCCGCCGCTCGTTCTCCGCCAGCTCGGGACTGATCCGCACCCCGATGTCGAAGGCCCGCCGCAGCATCTGCTCGGACAGCTCCTCCGGCAGTTCCTCGGTCTCCTCGATCTCCCGGAGCCTCCGCTTCGCCGCCTGAGCCGCCCGCACGGCCAGCGCCTTCGCCAGCTCCTTCTCATGATCTGTGTCGGCCTTCACCCCCAGTCGCCGCACCAGCCACGGCAACGTCAGCCCCTGCAGCACCAGCGTCGCCATGATCACGCCGAACGCGATGAAGATGAGCTCGTCCCGGCTGGGGAACGGCTCCCCGGCGTCCGTCTCCAGCGGAATGGCCAGCACCAGCGCCACCGAGGCCACCCCCCGCATCCCCGACCACCACATCACCACGGTCTCGCGCCAGCTCACCGGGATGTCCTCGTCGTAGTCCCGCCGCGCGTGCAGCCGTTTGGTCAGCCAGGTCGCCGGCAGCAGCCACAGCAACCGTACGAACACGACCACGCACACCACCACCGCCGCCCACCCGAGCAGCTCGCCCCACCGGCCGGACGCGGTGCGGATGGCGTTGTGCAGCTCCAGCCCGACCAGCCCGAACGCGACACCGGTGACGAGCGTGTCGATGATGTTCCAGAACGTGTGTCCGGCCAGCCGTGTCATGACGTCGTCGGCGTCGGCCGCGTACTCGGCGATGAAGAGCGCGGTGGTGAGCACGGCGAGCACTCCGGACCCGTGCAGTTCCTCGGCCATGACGTAGGAGGCGTACGGCACCAGCAGGGTCAGTCCGATCTGGAGGGTCGCGTCCCCGAGCAGCTCCATCAGCTTGTTGGCGCCCCAGCCCAGCGCGAGGCCCACGGCCACCGCCACCACCGCCGACAGCACCAGGTCGAGCCCGGCCTGCCAGGGCGAGAACGTCCCGCTGACGGCGGCGGCGATCGCCACGTGGTACAGGACGATGGCCGTGACGTCGTTGAAGAGCCCCTCGCCCTCCAGGATCGACACCAGCCGGCGCGGCAGCCCCAGCTGCCCTGCGACGGCGGTCGCCGCGACCGGGTCGGGCGGCGCGACCAGCGCGCCGAGCGCGAACGCCGCGGCGAGCGGCAGCCCCGGCACGATCGCGTCGGCCGTGGCGGCCACACAGGCCATGGTGACGAACACCAGCGCCACGGCCAGCAGGAAGATCGGTCTCTTGTTCGCCGCGAACTGCCGCCACGACGTGCGCCGTACGGCGGCGTACAGCAGGGGCGGCAGCAGCAGCGGCAGGATCAGATCCGGTGGAACCTCGACGTTCGGCACGAATTCGAGCAGCGCGAGGACTATGCCGAGGAGCGTCATCAGCACCGGCGCGGGCACTCCCAGCCGATCCCGACCGGAACGCTCACCACGGCCCGAGCAGCAGCAGGAACAACAGGGCCAACTGATCCACGGTCAGCGCTCCGGGAGGTCAGACGTGCACACGACTGACCTCAAGCCTGCCACGCAACTCCGAAGACAAACCGTTTCGGCGCCCACCGCGCGGCCAGTGCGGCCGACGCGGCGGACCTAGAGCGAACGCCGCATCCCCTGGTGCGGGATGCCCGCCTCCGAGTACTCCGGTCCGTACGCCTCGTAGCCGAGACGCTCGTAGAAGCCCAGCGCGTGCGTCTGGGCGTGCAGATCCACGGCCGCGAGACCGCGCGCGCGTGCGGCGTCCTCGATGGCCCGCACCAGGGCGACGCCGACACCGAGCCCACGTGCGTGACCGGCCACGGCCAGCCGGCCGAGCGAGCCCACGGACAGGTCGGCTCCGGTCTGCGCCACGGCCGCCTCCCCGTACAGCAGCCGCCCGGTCCCGAGCGGCACCCCGTCCTCCCGGACCGCCAGCACATGGACGGCCCCGGGGTCGTACGCGTCGTACTCGAGCTCCTCCGGCACGCCCTGCTCGCCGACGAAGACGTCCTTGCGCACCGCGAAGCACGCCTCACGGTCGGCCGGATCCTCGGCCACCCGCACCACGTACGCCGGCGACGACGCCCTGCTCATCCGTACGTCTCCTCCCGGACCTGGTCCAGGGCCTTCTGCAGGTCGGCCGGGTAGTCGCTCTCGAACTCCACCCACTGCCCGTCCCCGGGGTGCTCGAAGCCGAGCCGGACGGCGTGCAGCCACTGGCGGGTCAGCCGGAGCCGCTTGGCGAGCGTCGGGTCGGCGCCGTAGGTGAGGTCGCCGACGCAGGGGTGCCGGTGGGCGGCCATGTGGACGCGGATCTGGTGGGTGCGGCCGGTCTCCAGCTTCACGTCGAGCAGGGACGCCGCACGGAACGCCTCGATGAGGTCGTAGTGCGTGACGGACGGCTTGCCGTCGGCGGTGACCGCCCACTTGTAGTCGTGCTGGGGGTGCCGCCCGATGGGCGCGTCGATGGTGCCACTGGTCGGGTCGGGGTGGCCCTGGACGAGCGTGTGGTACCGCTTGTCGACCGTGCGCTCCTTGAACTGGCGCTTGAGCGAGGTGTACGCGTACTCGGACTTGGCCACGACCATCAACCCCGACGTGCCCACGTCCAGCCGGTGCACGATGCCCTGCCGCTCGGCGGCGCCCGACGTGGAGATGCGGTACCCGGCGGCGGCGAGGCCTCCGATCACGGTCGGGCCGGTCCAGCCCGGCGACGGGTGCGCGGCAACGCCCACGGGCTTGGCGATCACGACCACGTCATCGTCGTCGTGCACGATCTCCATGCCCTCGACCGGCTCGGCCACCACCTGCACCGGCGCGGGCGGCTGCGGCATCTCGACCTCCAGCCAGGCGCCGCCGTGCACGCGCTCCGACTTGCCGACCACCGATCCGTCGACCGTCACCTTCCGGCGGCGGCGAGCTCGGCCGCCTTGGTCCGGGAGAAGCCGAACATGCGGGAGATGGCGGCGTCGACGCGCTCGCCCTCCAGGCCGTCGGGCACGGGCAGGGTACGGATCTCGGGAATCGTGCTCACCCGTCGAGTATGCCGGACGGGTGAGACAGCCCCGTACGAGAGCCCCGGCGGTCCCTCAGTCCTTGTGGACGGTCCCGTCCGGGTCGAGCCCCTTGAACGACAGCAGCACGATCAGGATGCCGCCGCACACGATCGCCGAGTCGGCCAGGTTGAACACGGCGAAGTGCTTGGGCGCGATGAAGTCCACGACCGCGCCCTCGAAGACACCCGGCGCCCGGAAGATCCGGTCGGTGAGGTTGCCCAGCGCACCCCGAGCAGCAGGCCGAGCGCGATCGCCCAGGGCAGGCTGTAGAGCTTGCGGGCGAGCCGGGCGATCACCACGATCACCGTCGCCGCGATCATGGTGAAGATCACCGTGAAGGCCTCGCCGAAGCCGAAGGCCGCGCCCGCGTTACGGATCGCCTCGAACCTCAGCCAGTCCCCGATGATCTCGACGGGCGGGTGGTGCTCCAGCTTGGCCACCACGATCATCTTGCTGCTCAGGTCGAGGGCGTAGGCGAACAGGGCGACCGCGAACAGGACCGCGATACGGCGCTTGCCCCGGGACTGCCCGGCCGGGGCCTCCGGCTGGTCCGTGCCGGACGCTCCGGCGACGGCCGCGTCGGTGCCGGACCCACCGGCCGGGGCGCGAGTGCCCTCCGAGTCGGCGCGCTCGCCCGCCGCCGCGTCCTCTCCGGGCCGCTCCTGCCCGCTGCCGGCCGCGTCCGGTGTGTCCGGCGTACCGATGATGCGCTCCGCCTCTGCCACGTGAGTGAGTCCCTCGACCTAGGTGCCTGACTGAGGACGAGGGTACGTCACACCTCGCGCGCCCCACGTGCTCAGCGGGCATTCGGCGGCCGTCAGTACCGGCGCTCCTGCTTCTGCTTGCACTCCACACACAGAGTGGCCCTCGGGAAGGCCTGCATCCGGGCCTTGCCGATGGGGTTCCCGCAGTTCTCGCAGAGTCCGTAGGTGCCCGTTTCGAGACGTTCCAGGGCGCGCTCGGTCTGGACGAGCATCTCGCGCGCGTTGGCGGCCAGGGCCAGCTCGTGTTCGCGCGTGATGTTCTTGGTGCCGGTGTCCGCCTGGTCGTCACCCGCGCCGTCCCCGGAGTCCCGCATCAGACCGGCGAGCGACCGCTCCGACGAGGTGATCTCCTCACGGAGCCGTGTCTCCTCGGACATCAGCTCGGCACGCGCCTCGTCGACCTCCTCCGCCGTCCAGGGGTCCTCACCCGGGCGTACCGCGAGCTCCCCGGGCTCCGCCGCGCCCCGTGCCTTCGGAACCGCGGTCTTGGCCGCCGTGGCCGTGCCAGGAGTCTTCTTCGCACCCACCGTCGTCGCTCCCGTCTGCTGCGCGGCCTCGGCCGCACCCGCCTTCTTGGCCGTGCTGCTCCCGGCCGTGTCCTGTGTGACCGCGCGGGTCCGGGTGGTGCCCTTCCCCGTCGCGCCCTTCGTGGTGGTGCTCCTGCCTCCGGCGCGAACGCCCTCGGCCTCGACGCCCTTCTCCGCGGCGACGGCCTTGGCGGCCTTCGCCCTGGTGACAGCGGCCTTCTTCTCGGCGGCCGCCGCCTTCTCGGCCGGGGTCTTTCCGGCCGCGGTCTTTCCGGCCGGAGTCTTCTTGGCGGTCGTCTTCTTGACTGGCGTCCTCTTGGCCGGCGTCTCCTTGGCCGGCTTTTCCCTGGCTGCCGTTTGCTTGGCTGCCGTCTCCTTGGCTGCCGTCTCCTTGGCTGCCGTCTTCTCGGCCGCTCTCTTCTCGGCCGCTCTCTTCTCGGCCGCTCTCTTCTCGGCCGCTCTCTTCTCCGCTGGTCTCTTCTCCGCTGGTCTCTTCTCGGCCGTTCTCTTCTCCGCCGGAGCCTTGGCCACGGCCTTCTTGGCCGTGGTCTTCTCGGCTACCGCCTTCTCGCCCCGGCCTTCTTGGCCGTGACCTTCTTGACGGCCGCCTTCGTCTTCTTGACAGCCGCCTTCGTCCCCCCGGTCGCCTTCCCGGCCGCCCCCTTCGCCGCCCGCCCCGCCGAGCCGCCCTGCGCGGTCTTCTTCCCGCCCACGTCCTTGGCCGCACCGCCGGAGGCCTCCGCGGACCTGCCGGACGCCGGCTGCTGTACGGCGGTCTTCTTCGCCACCATGGCCGCGGCCCCTTCACATATTGTGATCTTGCTCGCGAAATCGTGCTGGGACGATAAATCGACTTGAGTCCCGCGGCAACGGGGCACACCGCCCGATTCGCCCACCTCGCGCACGCCACGCGGCGAACCTGCATCCGTTGTGCCCAGCTCCCCGCCCGGTAATCCGCCGAGCCGGACGTCCCAGGATCCGAA
The DNA here is from genome assembly GCA_018195615.1 of Streptomyces tuirus. Classification (GTDB taxonomy): domain Bacteria; phylum Actinomycetota; class Actinomycetes; order Streptomycetales; family Streptomycetaceae; genus Streptomyces; species Streptomyces tuirus_A. The sequence continues at coordinate 2,494,961 of JAGTPG010000002.1, forward strand.
CACCCATACCTCGCTATTCGGGTCACCAAACCCATTCCCCCGATAAGCCCCCACCCTCAGCCCCGAAAAGCGGTCGGCCGCTGTCCGCGCGGCGCCGTACACTGGGCGGAGCGAGAAGCGTGGATGGGGACGAGTAGCGGCGTACGCAGCCCAGAGCGACCCGGGGACGGTGGAAGCCCGGGGGCGAGCGCGACGTGAAGATCACCCCGGAGCCGCCGGAAGAAAACCGCCGCCGAGCGCGGTGGCCAGTAGAACCGGCATCGCGACCCCAATGAGGGGGCTCGTCGGCGCACACCCCGCGCCGGGGGCCAAGGAGGGTGGTACCGCGGGAGCGCGCCGAAAGTCGGCGCAGGCACAGACACAGCTCTCGTCCCTCCGGACGGAAGGCAGCAAGTCCGCCGGAGGAAGCCCGCTGATGACATCGCCGACGTACCGCCAGGTACCCGCCCAGGTCGACCTGCCCGCCCTGGAGCACGCCGTGCTCGCCTTCTGGGACGAGCAGAAGATCTTCACCAAGAGCCTGGAGCAGTCCGAGGGCCGCCCGGAGTGGGTGTACTTCGAGGGCCCGCCCACCGCCAACGGCATGCCCGGCGCCCACCACATCGAGGCCCGCGTCTTCAAGGACGTCTTCCCCGCTTCCGCACCATGCGCGGCTACCACGTGGCCCGCAAGGCCGGCTGGGACTGCCACGGCCTCCCGGTGGAGCTGGCCGTGGAGAAGGAGCTCGGCTTCTCCGGCAAGCAGGACATCGAGGCGTACGGCATCGCCGAGTTCAACGCGAAGTGCCGCGAGTCGGTGACCCGGCACACCAACGCCTTCGAAGAGCTCACGACCCGCATGGGCTTCTGGACCGACCTCGACGACCCCTACCGCACCATGGACCCCGAGTACATCGAGTCGGTCTGGTGGTCGCTGAAGGAGATCTTCAACAAGGGCCTGCTCGTCCAGGACCACCGCGTCGCCCCCTGGTGCCCCGCTGCGGCACGGGCCTGTCGGACCACGAGCTGGCGCAGGGCTACGAGACGGTCGTCGACCCGTCCGTCTACGTCCGCTTCCCGCTCACCTCCGGCCCGCTGGCCGGCGAGGCCGCGCTCCTGGTGTGGACGACCACCCCCTGGACCCTCGTCTCCAACACGGCCGTGGCCGCGCACCCCGAGGTCACCTACGTCGTCGCGACCAACGGCGAGGAGAAGCTGGTCGTCGCCGAGCCGCTCGTCGCCAAGGCCCTGGGCGAGGGCTGGGAGACCACCGGCCAGACCTTCACGGGCGCCGAGATGGAGCGCTGGACGTACCGGCGCCCGTTCGAGCTGGTGGAGTTCCCGGAGCCGGCGCACTTCGTGGTCAACGCCGAGTACGTCACCACCGAGGACGGCACCGGTCTCGTCCACCAGTCCCCCGCCTTCGGTGAGGACGACCTCAAGGTCTGCCGCTCCTACGGCCTGCCGGTCGTGAACCCGGTCCGCCCGGACGGCACCTTCGAGGAGGACGTCCCCCTGGTCGGCGGCGTCTTCTTCAAGAAGGCGGACGAGAAGCTCACCGAGGACCTCGGCAGCCGCGGTCTGCTCTTCCGGCACATCCCGTACGAGCACAGCTACCCGCACTGCTGGCGCTGCCACACCGCGCTCCTGTACTACGCGCAGCCCTCCTGGTACATCCGCACCACGGTGATCAAGGACCGCCTCCTCGCGGAGAACGAGAACACCAACTGGTTCCCGGACACGGTCAAGCACGGCCGGTACGGCGACTGGCTGAACAACAACATCGACTGGGCGCTGTCCCGCAACCGCTACTGGGGCACGCCGCTGCCGATCTGGCGCTGCGAGGACGACCACCTCACCTGCGTCGGCTCCCTCACGGAGCTGACCGAGCTGACCGGCACCGACCGGTCGGGCCTGGACCCGCACCGCCCGTTCATCGACGAGGTCACCTTCGCCTGCCCGCAGGACGGCTGCGGCAGGACGGCCACGCGCGTGCCCGAGGTCATCGACGCCTGGTACGACTCGGGTTCGATGCCGTTCGCGCAGTGGGGCTACCCGTACAAGAACAAGGAGCTCTTCGAGGCCCGCTACCCGGCGCAGTTCATCTGCGAGGCCATCGACCAGACCCGCGGCTGGTTCTACACGCTGATGGCGGTCGGCACGCTGGTCTTCGACAAGTCGTCGTACGAGAACGTGGTCTGTCTCGGCCACATCCTCGCCGAGGACGGCCGCAAGATGTCCAAGCACCTGGGCAACACCCTGGAGCCGATCCCCCTCATGGACCGGCACGGCGCGGACGCGGTGCGCTGGTTCATGGCGGCCGGCGGTTCCCCCTGGGCGGCCCGCCGAGTCGGCCACGGCACCATCCAGGAGGTCGTCCGCAAGACGCTCCTGACGTACTGGAACACGGTCGCCTTCCAGGCCCTGTACGCCCGTACGACGGGCTGGGCCCCGTCCGAGGCCGACCCGGCCCCGGCCGACCGCCCGGTCCTGGACCGCTGGCTGCTGTCCGAACTGCACGCGCTCACCGACCAGGTCACCCAGGCCCTCGACGCCTACGACACCCAGCGCGCCGGCAAGCTGCTGTCCGCGTTCGTCGACGACCTCTCGAACTGGTACGTGCGCCGCTCCCGGCGCCGCTTCTGGCAGGGCGACAAGGCGGCGCTGCGCACACTGCACGAGGTCGTCGAGACCGTGACGCAGCTGATGGCCCCGCTGACCCCGTTCATCACTGAGCGGGTCTGGCAGGACCTGATCGTTCCGGTCACCCCGGGCGCTCCGGAATCGGTGCACCTCTCCTCCTGGCCGGAGGCGGACCTCACCGCCATCGACCCGGAGCTGTCGAAGCAGATGGTGCTGGTGCGCCGGCTGGTGGAGCTGGGCCGCGCCACGCGCGCGGAGTCGGGCGTCAAGACGCGTCAGCCGCTGTCCCGCGCCCTGATCGCGGCGACGGGCTTCGACGCCCTGGACGCCGAACTGCGCACGCAGATCACGGAGGAGCTGAACGTCGAGTCGCTCGCCACCCTCAGCGAGGTCGGCGGCTCCCTCGTCGACACCACCGCGAAGGCCAACTTCCGTGCGCTGGGCAAGCGGTTCGGCAAGCGCGTCCAGGACGTGGCCAAGGCTGTGGCGAACGCGGACGCCGCCGCCCTGTCCCTGGCCCTGCGCGAGGGCACGGCGTCGGTGGAGGTCGATGGCGAGACCATCACGCTGGCTCCCGACGAGGTGATCATCACGGAGACGCCGCGCGAGGGCTGGTCGGTGGCGTCCGACGCGGGTGCGACGGTCGCCCTGGACCTGGAGATCACGGAGCAGCTGCGCCGTGCGGGTCTGGCCCGTGACGCGATCCGCCTGATCCAGGAGGCCCGCAAGAACAGCGGCCTCGACGTGGCCGACCGCATCGCACTGCGCTGGACGGCGACCGACCCGGCCGTCACCGAGGCGCTGACCGAGCACGCGGGTCTGATCGCCGACGAGGTCCTGGCCATGGACTTCGACCGGGGCGAGGCGGACGGCAGCTACGGCGCCCCGTTCACGGACGAGGGCCTCACGCTCACCTTCCGCCTGCGCAAGGCGTAACCCACAGGCCGAAGGCCCGGACCCGCCAAAGATCTTGGTGGGTCCGGGCCTTCGGCGTTGCGTGCGCACGAACGTCGGTGCGGCGCCGCGAAAGCACGTAGCAAAGGGCGAGGCCCCGGGTGTGTACCCGGGGCCTCGCCCTGAACGCTGCCGACTCCTACGCCGTACTACTGACCATCAGGCCGTCAGTTGTCATCCTCGTCGATCAGGAAGCCCCGCATGGGCGAGGGCGCCTGACCCATCGGCGAGGGGCCCTGCGGACGCACCGGCGCCATCGGCTGGGTCATCGCCGGGGACATCTGCTGCTGGCCACCGTAGGACGGAGCGGACGGCGAGGGGGCGCCGCCCATCGTCTGGTTGCCACCACCGTAGGACGGGGCGCTCGCGCCGGCCGGTGCCATGGAAGGCGCCGGGGACGGCGGGAGGGACGCGGTCGCCGGAGTGCGCGGCGGGGCCAGCGAGTCGTCGGCCTGGGTCTCCAGCTGACGCAGCTGCGACTCCAGGTACGACTTCAGGCGCGTGCGGTACTCGCGCTCGAAGCCGCGCAGGTCCTCGACCTTGCGCTCCAGCGTGGCGCGGGCGGACTCCAGGGAGCCCATCGCGACGCGGTGCTTCTCCTGCGCGTCCCGCTCCAGGGCGTCGGCCTTGGCACGGGCGTCACGCTCCAGACCCTCGGCACGCGAACGCGCCTCGCCGACGATCTTGTTGGCTTCGGAACGGGCCTCGGCGATCGCCTGGTCGGCGGTCTGCTGGGCCAGCGAGAGGACACGGGCGGCGCTGTCGCCACCGGGGCCTCCCTGACCGGGGCCGCCCATCGGACCGCCCATGGGGCCGCCCATCGGACCACCCATCTGCTGCTGCATGGGGGGCTGGCCCATCGGGCCCGGACCGCCCGGACCCTGGCCCATCGGGCCGGGACCCTGCGGGCCACCCTGACCGCCGGGACCGGCGGGCAGCTGCGGGGCACCGCTCGGCAGCTGGGGCGGACCACCCATGGGGCCACCCATCTGCTGCTGCGGCGGGCCCGATATGCCGGCGGGTACGGGACCACCAGGACCGCGCATGCCCTGCTGCTGCTGTTGCTGCTGATCCTGCTGCTGCTCCGGAGGCTTGCGCATGTTCTGCTGGTTCTGGGCAGCGGCGCGCGTGGCCGCGGCCAGTTTGGCGCGCAGGTCCTCGTTCTCGCGGAGCAGGCGGGTCAGTTCGGCTTCGACCTCATCGAGGAAGGCATCGACCTCGTCCTCGTCATAGCCTTCTCGGAGGCGGACGGTCGTGAACTGCTTGTTCCGCACGTCCTCGGGGTCAACGGCATCTCTTCACCTCAACGTAGTCGTCGGCATTCGGCAAGACCGTAGTTCACATCGCTCACAGCCGGCTCACGATCGAGATCAGGATGTAGACGATGATCATCAGAACGAAGAAGGACAGGTCGAGCGCCACGCCCCCGAGACGCAGCGGCGGGATGACCCGCCGCAGAAGCTTGAGCGGTGGATCCGTGACAGTGTAGGTGGCCTCCAGAACGACCACCATCGCCTTGCCGGGTTGCCATGAGCGGGCGAACTGGAAGACGTAGTCCATGACCAGCCGGAAGATGAGCACGATGAGGAAGCACATCAGCGCGATGTAGACGACATCCAGTACCACGCTCATGACCTCTTACTTCCCTCTCCCTGTGCCCTGCTCGTTACTGCTGTTTCCGGTGTTACGTCTTAGCTCTGGTTGAAGAACCCGCCCTCTGCGATGCGGGCCTTGTCCTCCGCCGTGACATCGACGTTAGCAGGCGACAACAGGAACACCTTCTGCGTCACCCGCTCGATACTGCCGTGAAGACCAAACACCAAACCGGCCGCAAAGTCGACAAGTCGCTTCGCGTCTGTGTCATCCATCTCAGTCAGATTCATGATCACCGGGGTGCCCTCACGGAAGTGTTCCCGATGGTACGGGCCTCGTTGTAGGTCCGGGGGTGGAGTGTGGTGATCCGGTAAGGCTCTCGTTCCGACACGACCTTGGGCATGATCACCGGTGCGTTCTTCTCCAGACTTGCGCGTTCTTGTGTGATGGATGCCACGGGCGCGATGCGCGCCGGGCGGCCGGATTCCGCGGGTAGCGAAGCGGAACGAGCGGCCGGTTCGCGGGGGCGGACGGCTGTACGACTCGTACCTCTTCGTCCCTTTGGGGCTGATGTGAGATATGTGGTTGGTGGGACGGCTCGTGCCGTCGGTGATCCCGTTCGGGTTCGGGGTCGAGTTCAGGTTCGAAGTCGTCGTCGGGGTCGAATCCGCGGCCGTCGTACCCATCGTCCTCCACGAGGCCGAGGTAGACCGCCATCTTGCGCATCGCGCCGGCCATGCTCTGAGTCCTCCGCTCTGTGGTGGATCGGCTGACGACTGCCAAGTGCCCGCGATCCACGAGGTCCTTGAATCCGCCTTTCGGCGGCAATGACCATATTTTCTGCTGTGGTCCGACTTCTTGGCGACGTTACCCGAGCCTGGGGCGGACTCCGAGTACCGCGCTGCCGACGCGCACATGTGTCGCTCCGGCCGCCACGGCCTGTTCGAGGTCCGCACTCATCCCTGCCGAGACCATGGTGGCAGCCGGATGACCCCTGCGCAGGTCGGTCGACAAATCCATCAACCGCCCGAACGCCGCCTGTTCGCGTCCCGCATACTCCCCGGTGAGCGGTGCGACGGTCATCAGTCCACCGAGCCGCAACCCGGGGCGGCGGCCACGAGGCCGGCCAACTCCTCGATCCCGCCGGGCGCCACGCCTCCCCGCTCGCCCCGGGCGCTCTCGCCGGCGTCGAGTGCGACCTGGATGAGACACCCGAGTTCGCGCCCGGCCCGGACGGCCTCCTTCGACAGAGCTGTGACGAGCTTGGAACGATCGACGGACTGCACGAAGTCCGCGTAACCGACCACGGATCGCACTTTGTTGGTCTGGAGTTGACCGACGAAGTGCCAAGTAAGAGGCAGATCCGCGCAGGCGGCGGCCTTGGGCGCCGCGTCCTGGTCGCGGTTCTCGGCGACGTGGCGGACGCCCAGTTCCGACAGGATCCGCACATCGCTCGCGGGATAGGTCTTGGTGACCACGATCAGGGTCACCTCGTCGCGCTCCCGCCCCGCGGCAGCGCATGCGTCGGCGATGCGCCGCTCCACCTTCGCCAGATTCGCGGCGAGTTCGCCCTTACGGTCCGTCATGTCCCATCAGTCCAGCCACACATAGCCCGCGAGCCGCCCGGTGGTGCGGTCGCGCCGGTACGAGAAGTGATCGTCCGACTCCAGCGTGCACACCGGCGACTGCGCCCGGTCACGCACCCCGAGCCGTTCGAGCTGGGCGTGCACTCCGGCGCTCACGCCGACCGCCGGTGTGCCCCAGCTCGTCTCGGCGTACGCCGCCGGCTCGACGGCGGACACCTCGGCGCGCATCGCCTCGGGCACTTCGTAACACCGGCCGCAGACGGTGGGGCCGGTGCGGGCGACGATCCTGGAGGGCTCGGCGCCCAGTTCCGTCATCGCGCGTAGCGCGGCCGGGACGACTCCGGCGATCATGCCGGGCCGGCCCGCGTGGGCCGCGGCGACGATCCCGGCGACAGGGTCCGCGAGCAGTACCGGCACGCAGTCGGCCGTGAGTACGGCGAGCGCGAGTCCCCGCCGCGTCGTGACGATCGCGTCGACCGACGGGATCTCGGACGAAGATCCCCACGGTTCGTCCACCACCGCCACGTCGGCCCGTGCACCTGGTTCATCCAGACCACCCGGGCAGGATCGACACCCAGCGACTTGGCGGCCAGTTCGCGGTTGGTGCGTACGGAGTCCGGGTCGTCACCGACCGCTCCGCCGAGATTGAGCTCCTCATACGGAGCGGCGCTCACCCCGCCCCACCGGTCGGTGAAGCCGAAGTGCGCGCCGCCCACGCTTTCGCGCTGTCCTATCACGTCAGAAGGATCACTTGAGGAAGTCCGGTACGTCCAGTTCCTCGGCCGCGCTGTCCGAGTAGGTCCGCGGCGCCGGCGGGACCGGCGGGGCGACCGGGATGTCGTTGACCGGCTCCGGAGCGGGCTCCGGGTCCTCCTTCGGGGTCACACTGCCGAGCGAGCCGAAGGAGGGGCGGCTCTCGGTCTGCCGGGCCGGGGCCGGTTCCTCGCGCTTGGCCGAGGACGAGCCGAGGACGTTGTCCCGCTTGGCGGGCGGCTGACCGCCGTCGAAGCCGGCCGCGATCACGGTGACCCGGACCTCGTCGCCGAGGGCGTCGTCGATCACCGCGCCGAAGATGATGTTGGCTTCGGGGTGGGCGGCCTCGCTCACCAGCTGGGCGGCCTCGTTGATCTCGAAGAGACCGAGGTCCGAGCCGCCCGAGATGGAGAGCAGCACTCCGCGGGCGCCGTCGATGGACGCCTCCAGCAGCGGCGAGGAGATCGCCATCTCGGCGGCGGCCACCGCGCGGTCGTCGCCGCGGGCCGAGCCGATGCCCATCAGGGCCGAGCCGGCCTCCGACATGACCGACTTGACGTCGGCGAAGTCGAGGTTGATGAGGCCGGGGGTGGTGATGAGGTCGGTGATGCCCTGGACACCGGAGAGGAGGACCTGGTCGGCCGACTTGAAGGCGTCGAGGACCGAGACCTGGCGGTCCGAGATGGACAGCAGCCGGTCGTTCGGGATGACGATGAGGGTGTCGACCTCTTCGCGGAGCTCGGCGATGCCGTCCTCGGCCTGGTTGGCGCGGCGCCGCCCCTCGAAGGTGAACGGGCGCGTGACCACGCCGATGGTGAGGGCACCGAGCGAGCGGGCGATGTTGGCCACGACGGGCGCGCCGCCGGTGCCGGTGCCGCCGCCTTCACCGGCCGTCACGAAGACCATGTCGGCCCCCTTGAGGACCTCCTCGATCTCCTCGCGGTGGTCCTCGGCGGCCTTGCGGCCCACGGCCGGGTTGGCTCCGGCGCCGAGTCCGCGGGTGAGTTCACGGCCGACGTCCAGCTTGACGTCGGCGTCGCTCATCAACAGAGCTTGCGCGTCGGTGTTGATGGCGATGAACTCGACGCCCTTGAGACCGACCTCGATCATCCGGTTGATGGCATTGACACCACCGCCGCCGACACCGATGACTTTGATGACTGCGAGGTAGTTCTGCGGTGCTGCCACGTCGAAGGCCTCTCGCCTCGAGTTACGTGTCGCCGAATCACCGTGACGCGCTGCGCCCCGCGACCCGACGACTGATGCCGAATGGGACGGTCCGTATCGCCGACCCGAACCCTAACCCTGAAGTTTAGGGTTACCAGTGTGTCTGTTCCTTGGAGTCTTCTGAACAGGACACTAAGTCGACAAGTGGCGCTCCTTCAACGAACACGCCGAACCTCCCGTTTTTCTTTTCACCCTATGTGATCAGCCGTAGCACTGCCCAACCAGGGTGCTGGCCTGCGCGGATGTGCGTCAACTCCCTGATGACGCGGGCGCGGTGGGAACACTCACGTCGAAGTGCCGCGCGCCGGGCGAGGCTTTCATCAGCGCGGTGAGCGCACGGGCCTTCGCGGCGCCCTTCTCACTGCTCCCCCAGACGACCGTGCGGCCGTCCTTCAACTCCAGCGAGATGCCGTCGTAGGACCGGACCTTGACGGCCCGGGTGTCTCGCGCGACGGCGGCCGGAACGGCCCGGGCGACCCCCACCGCCTCGCGCACCAGCCGGGCCTCGCCGAAGCGGCGCAGGCTGGCGGCGGCGGAGCCGGACCGGGAGAGCGTCAATTCCAGTGCGGGCACGCCTTTCGGCGCCTCAGAAACCGTGGCGAAACGGACACCTTCATCGTCCACTTCGACGAACTTTCCGCCTTTTTGGACAATCAGAACCGGAGTCCGCTCAACCACTTTCAGCCCGATTCCATGCGGCCAGGAACGGACCACGTCAACCGAGTCGATCCGGGGCAATGTCCGGCGCAGTCTCGTCTCGATCGCATCGGTGTCGACGGAAATCAGCGGCTTCCCGAGGGGAACGTCGGCGGCCGACCGGACCTGAGCCGGCGTCAGGACCCGCGTGCCCGAGACGGAGACGTGCTCGGCACGCAGCCACGCGGAGCCGTAGAAGAGCCAGACCGTCGGGAAACCGAGGAAGACCAGGACGAGACCCAGGACGACGATCACACGAAGCCGGGCCCGCCTCGACCGCAGACGGAGCGGCGGGCCGGACGACTCCTGCTGGCGTTCACCGCGCTCGGCGGTGGTCGATCCGGCCACGCTCCCTGCCTTCCGTCATACAGTCCTAGCGGTGTGCACGACTGGCGGCGATCGCCTCGTACACCATGCCGACGAGCAGGTCGTCGGCGTCCCGGCGGCCGAACTCGGCGGCGGCGCGGGACATCTGGTACAGCCGGTGCGGGTCGGCGAGCACGGGCAGGACGTGTCGCTGGACCCACTCGGGGTCAGCTCCGCGTCGTCGACCAGCAGACCGCCGCCGGCCTTGACCACCGGCTGGGCGTTGAGCCGCTGTTCGCCGTTGCCGATGGGCAGCGGGACGTAGGCGGCCGGGAGCCCGACGGCGGAGAGTTCGGCGACGGTCATCGCGCCCGCGCGGCAGAGCATCATGTCGGCCGCGGCGTACGCGAGGTCCATCCGGTCCAGGTAACTTACCGGGACATAGGGGGGCATTCCCGGCATCTGCTGGACCTGCGGCAGTTCGTTCTTCGGGCCGACCGCGTGCAGGATCTGAATTCCGGCCTGCTGGAGCCATGGAGCGACCTGCTGGACGACCTCGTTCAGCCGGCGGGCGCCCTGGGAGCCGCCGGTGACCAGCAGCGTGGGCAGGTTCGGGTCGAGCCCGAACGCGGCCCGGGCCTCGGGGCGTACGGCGGCCCGGTCCAGGGTGGCGATGGAGCGGCGCAGCGGGATGCCGATGTAGCGGGCGCCCCGCAGCTTGCTGTCGGGCGTGGAGACGGCGACCTGGCTGGCGTAGCGCGAGCCGATCTTGTTGGCCAGGCCCGGGCGGGCGTTGGCCTCGTGGATGACGATCGGCACGCCGAGGCGCTTGGCGGCGAGGTAGCCGGGCAGGGCGACGTAGCCGCCGAAGCCGACCACGGCGTCCGCCTTGGTGCGCTCCAGGATCTGCTCGGTCGCCTTGATGGTGCCGCGCAGCCGGCCCGGGACGGTGATCAGCTCGGGGTGGGCTTGCGTGGCAGCGGCACGGCGGGGATCAGCGCGAGTTCGTACCCACGCTCGGGTACGAGACGTGTCTCGAGGCCGCGCTCCGTGCCCAGGGCCGTGATGCCCACGGTCGGATCCTGCCTGCGCAGGGCGTCCGCGAGGGCGAGCGCGGGCTCGATGTGGCCCGCGGTTCCTCCGCCGGCGAGTACGACATGCACCGAAATTCACCGCTCTCCGGACGAGCGCGCCGCCGAGGCACGTCGTCGCATCGTGTTCCATCTCCGGGGACTCCGACCCGAACCGGTTCCCCCAGCCCCCGCTTTCTACCAAAGCGAGGTTGCCGCATCGCAAGCGCCGCCCGCGCAGCGGGCTCGTCGCGCGCGAAGGCGATCAGCAGCCCGATGGCGAACATGGTCGGCAGCAGGGCGGACCCTCCGTAGGAGAACAGCGGGAGGGGGACGCCGGCGATCGGCAGCAGACCGAGCACCGCACCGATGTTGATCACGGCCTGGGCCGTGATCCAGGTGGTCACGCCTCCCGCGGCATACCTCACGAAGGGGTCCTCCGTGCGTCCGGCCACGCGGATACCCGCATAGCCTAGAGCCGCGAAGAGGGCGAGTACCGACAGCGTCCCGCCAGGCCCAGTTCCTCACCGGTGACGGCGAAGATGAAGTCGGTGTGGGCTTCGGGGAGTTGCCCCCATTTCTCCACACTCGCACCCAGCCCGGAGCCGAAGATTCCGCCGGAGGCGAGGGCATAGATGCCGTGCACGGCCTGCCAGCAGTCGACAGGACCGGACTGGGGTTCGGTGGCGCCGAGGCACTGCAGGCGGGCCATGCGGTTGGCGCTGGTCTTGATGAGGATCAGCCCGAGGACGGCGGCGATCGACAGCACCCCGGCGAACAGCCGCGTCGGCGCGCCGGCCAGCCAGAGCAGGCCGAACAGGATGGCCGTGAGGATGATCGCGGTGCCCATGTCGCCGCCGATCATGATCAGGCCGAGCAGCATGAAGGCGGCCGGCACCAGCGGCACGAGCATGTGCTTCCACTGGGTCAGCAGTCTCTTGTCCTGCTTGCGGGCCAGCAGGTCGGCGCCCCACAGCACGAGGGCCAGCTTCCCGAACTCACTGGGCTGGATCTGGAAGGAACCGCCGAGCGCGATCCAGTTCTGGTTGCCGTTGACCGACACCCCTATCCCCGGGATCTGCACCAGGACCATGAGGAAGACGGCGCCCGCGAGGATCGGGTAGGCCAGTGCCCGGTGCAGCTTCACCGGCATCCGCGAGGCCGCGAACAGCAGACCGGCTCCGATGACCGCCGCGAGCAGTTGCTTGCGGAAGAAGTACGAGCCCGGGAGCGACATCTGCAGCGCGGTGATCTGCGAGGCCGAGTAGACCATCACCAGGCCCAGCACGGTGATCAGCAGACTGCCGCCGAAGATGAGGTAGTAGGCGGTCAGCGGCCGGTCCCAGCTTCTGCGCGCGCGGTGGTAGAAGGCCAGGACGCCGTTCTGGCGCGGGATCCGGGTGGGGGCGGGGCGCTTGGGAGCGCGTGGGGCCGGAGGCCGTCCGGTGCGGCTGGTGGGCATCGCCGCTCACCCCGCCGTGCCGGAGGGGAACGTAACGTTCCCCGGCCGCTCGGGCACCAGCCACATGCGTGTCACGCGTCCCTCCCAGGTACGCCCGGCACCGCCGCCGGGCAAGGCGGACCCGGGTCAGCCCTCGCCGGAGCCGAGCTCACGAACGGCGTCCGCGAAAGCGTCCCCGCGCTTGTTGTAGTTGGCGAACATGTCCATGGAGGCGCAGGCCGGAGCCAGCAGCACCGTGTCACCGGCGCGAGCGAGATCGCGCGCCTCCTGAACCGCCGCGCGCATCGCCCCAGTGTCGGTCCGGTCGAGGTCGACGACGGGTACTTCCGGGGCGTGTCGCGCCAGGGCTTCGCGGATGAGCCCGCGGTCCGCGCCGATCAGCACGGCACCGCGCAGCCGCTTCGCCGACTTGGTGACCAGCTCGTCGAAGGTCGCGCCCTTCGCGAGGCCGCCCGCGATCCACACGATCGACTCGTACGCCGCCAACGAGGCTTCCGCCGCATGCGTGTTGGTGGCCTTGGAGTCGTCGACGTACGCGACCCCGTCCACGTCGGCCACGTGCGCGATGCGGTGGGCGTCGGGGGTGAAGGCCCGCAGCCCGTCCCGTACGGCCTTGGCGGACACGCCGTAGGCGCGTGCGAGGGCCGCCGCCGCGAGGGCGTTGGCGATGTTGTGCGGGGCCGGCGGGTTCACGTCGGCGACCTCGGCGAGCTCCTGGGCGTTCTTCTGCCGGTTCTCGACGAAGGCGCGGTCGACCAGGATGCCCTCCACGACGCCGAGTTGGGACGGCGCCGGGGTGCCGAGGGTGAAGCCGATGGCCCGGCAGCCCTCCTCGACGTCCGCCTCGCGGACCAGGTCCTCGGTGGACGGCTTGTCGGTGGCATCGGCGTTGTAGACGCAGGCGACGCGATTGCCCTCGTAGATCCGGCCCTTGTCGGCGGCGTACGCCTCCATGGAGCCGTGCCAGTCGAGGTGGTCGGGGGCGAGGTTGAGCACCGCGGCCGAGTGGGCGCGCAGGGACGGCGCCCAGTGCAGCTGGTAGCTGGACAGCTCGACGGCCAGGACGTCGTAGCGCTCCTCGCCGAGCACGGCGTCCAGGAGCGAGACGCCGATGTTGCCGACGGCGGCGGTGCGCAGGCCGGCCGCCTTCAGGATCGACGCCAGCATCTGGACGGTGGTGGTCTTGCCGTTGGTGCCCGTGACGGCCAGCCAGACAGCGGCGTCGGGGCCGCGCAGGCGCCAGGCCAGTTCGACGTCGCCCCAGACCGGGACGCCCGCCTGCTCAGCCGCCGCGAACAGCGGCTTGTCCGGCTTCCAGCCGGGCGCGGTGACGATCAGCTCGGAGCCCTCGGGCAACGTGTCGCCGTCGCCGAGGCGCACGGTGATGCCGAGCGCCTCCAGTTCGGCCGCCTGCGCCCGCGCGCGCTCGTCGGCGCCGTCGTTGACGACCGTGACGATCGCGCCGAGGCCGTGCAGCACCTTGGCCGCCGGGACGCCCGAGACGCCGAGCCCGGCGACGGTGACGTGCTTGCCCTGGAAGTCGAAGGGCTCCGAGGAGGTCACTTGTCCGCTGCCCATCCTGCGTAGAAGAGGCCAAGTCCGACGATCACACAAATGCCCTGAATGATCCAGAAGCGGACCACGACGAGCACTTCGGACCAGCCTTTGAGTTCGAAGTGGTGCTGGAGTGGCGCCATTCGGAAGACGCGCTTCCCGGTGAGGCGGAAGGAACCGACCTGGATCACCACGGACATGGTGATCAGGACGAACAGGCCGCCGAGGATGGCGAGCAGCAGCTCGGTGCGCGAGCAGATCGCGAGGCCGGCGAGCACACCGCCGAGCGCCAGCGAACCGGTGTCACCCATGAAGATCTTGGCCGGCGAGGTGTTCCACCACAGGAAGCCGAGACAGGCGCCCATCAGCGCGGAGGCGACCACCGCGAGGTCGAGGGGGTCCCGCACCTCGTAGCACGCGCCCGGGTTGGTCAGCGTCCGCGCGTTGGCGCAGGATTCCTGGAACTGCCAGACGCCGATGAAGGTGTAGGCGCCGAAGACCAGGACCGAGGCGCCGGTGGCCAGACCGTCCAGACCGTCGGTGAGGTTCACGCCGTTCGACATCGCGAGGATCATGAACAGCGCCCAGACCACGAACAGCACGGGGCCGATCGTCCAGCCGAAGTCCGTGATGAACGACAGCTTCGTGGAGGCCGGGGTCTGGCCCGGGAGTCCGCGAACTGCAGCGAGAGCACCGCGAAGGCGATGCCGACGATCAGCTGGCCGGCCATCTTCGCCTTGGCCCGCAGACCCAGCGAGCGCCGCTTGACGATCTTGATGTAGTCGTCGAGGAAGCCGACCAGGCCCATGCCGACCATCAGGCCGAGCACCAGCAGGCCCGAGAAGGTCGGCGCCGCGTCGACGTCCGGGTCCAGATAGCCCGTGATCACCTTGGCCAGGAAGTACGCGGCGACCGTCGCCAGGATGAAGGCGATACCGCCCATGGTCGGCGTACCGCGCTTGCTGGCGTGCTCGCGCGGGCCGTCGTCGCGGATGTACTGGCCGTAGCCCTTGCGGGCCAGCAGCTTGATCAGCAGCGGGGTGCCGACCAGGGTCAGGAAGAGACCAATGACTCCTGCGAACAGGATCTGCTTCATCATCGGGCGGAAACCTCACCCTCGGCACCGGACTCGAGCAGCGCCTGCGCCACGCTCTCGAGGCCGACCGAACGGGACGCCTTCACGAGTACGACGTCCCCCGGGCGCAACTCGCTGCGCAACAGGTCGACCGCCGCCTGTGCGTCGGACACGTGCACCGACTCCTCACCCCACGAACCCTCGTTATATGCGCCCAGTTGCAGCCAGGCGGCTTCCCTGCCGCCGACCGCGACGAGCTTGCTGACGTTGAGCCGGACGGCGAGCCGTCCGACCGCGTCGTGCTCGGCGAGAGCCTCGTCCCCGAGCTCGGCCATCTTGCCGAGCACCGCCCACGTCCGCCGCCCCTTGCCGATCGCCACGAGCGCGCGCAGAGCGGCTCGCATGGACTCGGGGTTCGCGTTGTAGGCGTCGTTGACGACCGTCACGCCGTCCGGGCGCTCGGTGACCTCCATCCGCCAGCGGGAGAGGGAGCCCGCCTCGGAGAGCGCGACGGCGATCTCGTCTGCGGACATGCCCAACTCGTGGGCGACGGCGGCCGCGGCGAGCGCGTTCGACACGTGGTGCTCACCGTACAGGCGCATGGTCACATCACTTGCACCGGAGGGTGTGTGAAGCCTGAACGAGGGCTGTCCGGTGTCCGTGAGTCGCACGTTCTCGGCGCGAACGTCCGCTTCGCCGGACTCTCCGAAAAGGATCACTTTCGCCTTCGTACGGGAGGCCATGGCCCGTACGTAGGGGTCGTCCGCGTTGAGGATCGCGGTGCCGCCGTCCGCCTCGGACGGCAGGGACTCGACGAGCTCGCCCTTCGCCTGGGCGATCTGCTCGCGGCCGCCGAACTCGCCGATGTGGGCGCTGCCGACGTTGAGGACCAGGCCGACCTTGGGGGGCGTCAGGTCGGTGAGGTAGCGGATGTGCCCGATGCCGCGGGCGCCCATCTCCAGGACGAGGAACTTCGTCTCCTCGGTGGCGCTGAGCGCGGTCAGCGGCAGCCCGATCTCGTTGTTGAGGGAGCCGGGCGTGAACACCGTCGGCGCCTTGCGCTGGAGCACCTGCGCGATGAGGTCCTTGGTGCTGGTCTTGCCCGCCGAGCCGGTGAGGGCGACGAGGGTGGCACCGAGGCGGCGTACGACGTGCCGCGCGAGGGCGCCGAGGGCCGTCTGGACGTCGTCCACGACGATGGCGGGCACGCCGACGGGCCGGGTGCCGAGCACGGCCACCGCCCCCGCCTCGACGACCGCCGCCGCGAAGTCGTGGCCGTCCACGCGCTCCCCGGCGAAAGCGGCGAACAGGCTGCCCGGCCCCGCCTCCCGGGAGTCCCTGACGACCGGGCCGGTGACCTGGACGGACGGATCCGGTATGTCGTGTGTCTGCCCGCCGACGACTTCTGCGATCTCGGCGAGGGAGAGGGCGATCACAAGTTCATCCCCTGGATCATGCGGGATTTCATCCCTGGGTCTTCTGGATGGCTTCGCGAAGCACCTGGCGGTCGTCGAAGGGACGGACCACCCCGGCGATGTCCTGGCCCTGCTCGTGGCCCTTGCCCGCGACCAGGACGGTGTCGCCGGGCTCGGCGCGGGCGACGGCGGCGGCGATCGCGGCGGCCCGGTCCTCGAAGACCGCCACCTCGCCGCGCTCGTACGCGGGCACGGACGCCGCGCCCTGGAGCATCGTCGCGAGGATCGCGAGGGGATCCTCGCCGCGGGGGTTGTCGGAGGTCAGTACCGCGGTGTCGGCGAGCCGCGCCGCGGCGGCGCCCATGGGCTCGCGCTTGGTCTTGTCCCGGTCGCCGCCGCAGCCGAGGACGATGTGCAGCTTGCCCTCGGTGACCTTGCGCAGGGCCCGCAGCACGGACTCGACGGCGTCGGTCTTGTGGGCGTAGTCGACGACCGCGAGGTACGGCTGCCCGGCATCGACGCGCTCCAGGCGGCCCGGCACGCCGGGCACGGCGGCGACGCCGTCGGCGGCGGCCTGCGGGTCGAGGCCGGCGACGGCGAGCGCGACGATCGCGGCCAGGGTGTTGGCCACGTTGAAGGGGCCCGGCAGCGGCGAGGTGGCGGCGATCCGCTCGCCCTTGGGGCCGATGACGGTGAACGTCGAGTCCAGCCGGCCGACCTCGACGTCCTCGGCGCGCCAGTCGGCGTCGGGGTGGCCCTCGGCGGAGTAGGTGACGACCGGGACCGTGGCCTCCTTGGCCAGCCTGCGCCCGTACTCGTCGTCGACGTTGACCACGCCGAGTTTGCCGCGTTTCGGCGTGAACAGCTGCGCCTTGGCCTGGAAGTAGTCCTCCATCCCGGAGTGGAACTCCATGTGTTCCGGGCTGAGGTTGGTGAAGACGCCGATGTCGAAGACGCAGCCGTCGACGCGGCCGAGGACCAGGGCGTGGCTGGAGACCTCCATGGCGACCGCCTCGACGCCGCGTTCGCGCATGACCGCGAACAGGGCCTGCAGGTCGGTGGCTTCGGGGGTGGTGCGCTCGGACTTGATCCGCTCGTCGCCGATGCGCATCTCGACCGTGCCGATCAGGCCGGTGGACCTGACCGTCCTCAGGCCGCCCTCGACGAGGTAGGCGGTGGTGGTCTTGCCGGAGGTGCCGGTGATGCCGATCTGGAGCAGGTCCCGGCCGGGGTGGCCGTAGATGGTGGCGGCCAGCTCGCCCATCTGCCCGCGCGGGTCGTCGACGACCAGGACCGGCAGCCCGGACGCGGCGGCGCGCTCGGCGCCGGTCGGGTCGGTCAGCACGGCGGCGGCGCCGAGGCCCTCGGCCTGGTCGACGAAGTCGGCGCCGTGCAGACGGGCGCCCGGGAGGGCGGCGTACAGGTCGCCGGGGCGCACGGCGCGTGAGTCGTGGGTGATGCCCGTGACCTCGGCGGCGCTCTCCGGCGCGGGGGCACCCAGCTGGCCGGCCAGTTCCGCGAGGGGTGTGGCGGAGACCTGCGCCGGCCTGGGCGGCCCGGGATATGTCACGGGATGGCCCTTCTGGGTGGTTTGGGACTGATCAGCGTGTGGCACGGCGGTGAGCGTACCGGGCGTACCCGCCTCCGGGCGAAGTGAGGGGCGGGCAGCGCTCTGGTTCCCGGGGTCGGGGGTGATCGTCGTCACGAGGTGGTTCCTGGCTGGTTCCGTGCTGATCGGGGGCCTGTGGCCGATCAGCGCCTGAAGGTGACCGGCAGCTTCGCGGGCTTGGCCCCGGTCGGCGGGACCTGGAGGGACTTCAGTGCGAACTCCATGACCTGCTTGTAGACGGGGCCGCAGATCTGGCCGCCGAAGTAGCTGCCGCTGGTGGCGTTCTGGATGGCGCAGTAGACGGTGATGCGGGGCTTGTCGGCGGGCGCGAACCCGGCGAAGGACGAGGTGTAGCCGTGGTACTTGCCGGTGGCCGGATCCACGCGGTTCGCGGTGCCCGTCTTGCCCGCGACGCGGTAGCCGGGGATGCGCGCCTTGGTGCCGGTGCCCTCCTCGTCGTCCACGACGGACTCCAGCATCTGGGCGAGGGTCTTCGCCGTCTTCGCGCTGATGACCCGCTTCTTCCCGGGCTCGGGGGCCGGGGTGAAGCGGCCGTCGGGGCCCTTGGTGCCGCGGACGAGCGTGGGTTCGACGCGGACGCCGCCGTTGGCGATGGTCGAGTACACGGACGCCGCCTGCATGGCGTTGATGGAGACGCCCTGGCCGAAAGGGATCGTGTACTGCTGCGAGGTCGACCACTTGTCGGGCGGGGCCAGGATGCCCTTGGTCTCGCCGGGGAAGCCGAGGCCGGTGTGGCTGCCGAGGCCGAACGCGCGCAGGTAGTGGTAGAGGACCTTGTTGGCCTGGGCCTGGGTCTTGCCGAGCTGGCCGGTGGCGAGGATGGTGCCGATGTTGCTGGACTTGGCGAGGACGCCGTTGAGGGTCAGGTACCAGGTCGGGTGGTCGATGTCGTCCTTGAAGAGCCGGTCGCCGCGGTGCAGCCGGTTGGGCACGACGACGTGGGTCATCGGGGTCGCGGCGTTCTCCTCCAGGACGGCCGCCATCGACATGACCTTGGCGGTGGAGCCGGGTTCGAAGGCGTCCTGGACGGCCGCGTTGCCGAGGGCGGCCGGGTCGGCGTCGGACAGGTCGTTCGGGTCGAAGCCGGGTGAGTTGGCCATGGCCAGGATCTGGCCGGTGCGGGTGTCCTGGACGATGACGTAGCCGCGGTCGGCCGCGGACTCCTTCACCTGGTCGCTGATGGCCTTCTGGGCGGCCCACTGGATGTCGCGGTCGATGGTGAGCTCGACGTCGCTGCCGGGCACGGCGGGCGTCTCGGTGGAGCCCGCGGTGGGCACGAGACGGCCGCCGGACTGGGCGTAGCGGATCTTGCCGTCCTTGCCGGCCAGCTGCTTGTTCAGCTGCAGTTCGATGCCGCCGCCGGGCTTGCCCTCGCCGTTGACCCAGCCCAGTATCCCGGCGGCGAGGTCGGCGTTGGGATACACCCGCTTGCTGGTGGCGACGGAGAAGACGCCGGAGAGAACGTTGCGGGCGGACTTGTCCGTCTCCGCCTTCTTGGCGAGCGCGGACTTCAGGTCCTTGATCTGCTTCCAGACCTGCGGGGTCTGGCGGGAGGCCAGTTTGACGTACCGCAGGGCCTCGTTCTTCGGCCGCAGCTTCTTGACCAGGGTCTCCTGGTCCTGGCCGAGGATCGGCGCGAGCAGCGCGGCCGCCTGCTCGGGCCCGTCCCCGATCTTCAGCATGTCGGGGGCGAACATCGTGGGGTCGGCGGTGATGTCGTAGGCGTCCTCGCTGGTCGCCAGGGCCACTCCGGTCCGGTCGGTGATCTCGCCCCGGTCCGCGGCGAGCACCTGCCCGACGTACCGGTTCTGCTCCGCCTTCGCGGCGTACGTGCTCGCGTCGACGGCCTGCACCTGGAAGAGCCGCACGACGAAGGCGATCAGCACCAGCGTCAGGGCGAGCCCGACCAGACGCAGCCGGGGCCGTGGGCTGGCCAGACGGAGGGGCCGGGGCGCCCCCGGGCGTCCCTGCGCCGGGCGCCGCACGGGCCGGGCACCGGGCCCGGGCCGACGCCGCCCGTCGGGACGAGCGGGCCGGGCGGGGCCGGGTACGCGGCGGCGCGGGGGTTCCCTGTCGGACACTGCCGTCACCTGCCGAGGGTCGGGGTCGGAGCGGTCTGGGGGCCGGCGGACACGGTTTCGGGCGGACGTCGGCCGGACGCACACCGGGCCTCGATGCCGGCGGTGCCGAACGGGGACGGCCCGGCGCCCACCCCTGCTGCCCGGCCGAAGGCCCGAGCCGCCGCGGGCCCGGAAGCGAAAGCCACACCGAGACCCGGCCGAACGCCGGGACCGAAGGGACGGACGGGCCCGGCGAGGCCCGGTACGCGGCGGCGCGGGGGTTCCCTGTCGGACACTGCCGTCACCTGCCGAGGGTCGGGGTCGGAGCGGTCTGGGGGCCGGCGGACACGGTTTCGGGCGGACGTCGGCCGGACGCACACCGGGCCTCGATGCCGGCGGTGCCGAACGGGGACGGCCCGGCGCCCACCCCTGCTGCCCGGCCGAAGGCCCGAGCCGCCGCGGGCCCGGAAGCGAAAGCCACACCGAGACCCGGCCGAACGCCGGGACCGAAGGGACGGACGGGCCCGGCGAGGCCCGGTACGCGGCGGCGCGGGGGTTCCCTGTCGGACACTGCCGTCACCTGCCGAGGGTCGGGGCGGGGGCGTCGGTCATGGCCTCGGGGGCCAGGACCAGGGGGATGTGGGCGGAGCTCTGCGGGGTGCCGGGGGCAGGGCTGGGGACTCCCTTGACCGTGCCGTCGGGGCCGAGGAAGGCGGGGTCGCCGCCGGGGACCATGCCGAGTTCGCGGGCGCGGCGCTGCAGGGCCTCGGGAGCGGAGTAGGCGTCGATGTCCCGCTGGAGGGCCTGCTCCTCGTCGGTGAGGCTCTTGGTCTCGCGCTGGAGGTCGTCGAGCTTGAACGCGCCTTCGCTGAGGGCCGAGTTCAGCACCAGCAGGCCGATGAGACCGCCGCCGAGGAGGAGGACCACCAGGAGGACGAAGGGCATGCGGGCCGCCTGCCCGGGGCCGGTCGGGAAGAGCCGCGCGAGACGGGCCGCCCTTCCCTTCAGTTCGGGTTTGCTGCTCACTCACGCTCCTTCGGTCCGGGACGGCCACCCATGGCTCACTCGACGTCCTCCCTGATGCGCTGGGCGCCGCGCAGCCGCGCCGGTGCCGCCCGCCGGTTCTCGGCGATCTCCTCCTCGGTGGGGAGTTCGGCACCGCGGGTGAGCAGCTTGAGCCGCGGCTGGTAGCGCTCGGGCACGACGGGCAGCCCGGGCGGCGCGGTGGTGGCGGCGCCCGCCGCGAACACGTGCTTGACGAGCCGGTCCTCCAGCGAGTGGTACGACAGCACCGCGATCCGCCCGCCCACGTCGAGGGCCTTCACGGCGGCCGGGATCGCCCGCTCCAGCACGGCGAGTTCGCCGTTGACCTCGATGCGCAGGGCCTGGAAGGTGCGCTTGGCCGGGTTGCCGCCGGTGCGCTTGGCGGCCTGCGGCAGCGCGTCCCGGATCAGCTCGACCAGCCGTGCGCTGTTGCTGAACGGCTCCTTGTCCCGCTCCCGCACGATCGCGGCCACGATCCGCTTGGCCTGCTTCTCCTCGCCGTACGCCCGGAGGATGCGGACGAGTTCACCCGGCGGGTAGGTGTTGAGGACCTCGGCGGCGCTGACGCCGGTCGTCTGGTCCATGCGCATGTCGAGCGGGGCGTCCTGGGCGTAGGCGAAGCCGCGGTCGGCCTCGTCGAGTTGCATGGAGGAGACGCCGAGGTCGAACAGCACGCCCCGCACGCGCGGAATGCCGAGCTTGTGCAGCACCTCGGGGAGTTCGTCGTACACCGCGTGGACGAGGGTGGCGCGCTCCCCGTGGGGCGCGAGCCGCTCGCCGGACAGGCGCAGGGCCTCCTTGTCGCGGTCGAGGGCGACGAGGCGGGCCTGGGGGAACCGCTCGAGGAGTGCCTCGCTGTGGCCGCCGAGGCCGAGGGTGCAGTCGACGACCACCGGGTCCGGCCCCTCCAGCGCGGGTGCCAGCAGATCCAGGCACCGCTGGAGCATCACCGGGACGTGTCGACTCTGGCTCAAGGGGCCCTCTCAGATCCGGCGGGCGGTACGCACCGCCGGGTCCCCGCCCGCTCGTGAAGGGGAGGCCTGCCGGCGCCGGAAGCGTCAGCCGGCCGGAGCGGGAGGAGGCCGAGCCGTACGTACGCGCCGCGCACGTGGGGAGATCCTCCGGGCGTCGCCGGGGCTCCGGGAAAAACAGTCCAGCGGGGAGAGTCTCGCCTCCCGCTTCGCGTCACTTTAGTCCACCCTGTCTCCCGGTCAATCAACCGGCCTGCGCGTCGCGACCGCCGGCACACCACCCCTGTGGGTTACCTCACTACAAGGCCCGATGGCGTTCTTTGTCCCCTCTCACAGCAGGCTGATAACAGTCGTGACCAGTACCGTCATGAATATGACGACTTCTGCATCGGTTCCCACAGGCCCCGACGCCGCGCCGTCCGGCGGCACCGTCACCGACCGGCTGGTGGAGGCGAACCAGCGTTACGCGGCGGCCTTCAGCGACCCCGGCATGGACGCCCGCCCCGTCCTGCACGTCGCGGTCGTGGCCTGCATGGATGCCCGCCTCGACCTGCACGCCGCGCTCGGCCTGGAGCTCGGCGACTGCCACACCATCCGCAACGCGGGCGGTGTCGTCACCGACGACGTGATCCGCTCGCTGACCATCAGCCAGCGCAAGCTGGGGACGCGCAGCGTCGTGCTCATCCACCACACCGGGTGCGGCCTGGAATCGCTCACCGAGGACTTCCGCACCGAACTGGAGCTGGAGGTCGGCCAGCGTCCGGCCTGGGCCGTCGAGTCCTTCAGGGACGTCGACCAGGACGTGCGGCAGTCGATGCAGCGGGTGCGTACCTCGCCGTTCCTGCAGCACACCGACGACGTGCGGGGATTCGTCTTCGACGTGCGGACGGGCCTCCTGCGCGAGGTCGACCCCGCCGCCTGACCTGGGTATCGAGAGCCGCCCACCCTGGAAGACAACCTGCTGTAGCTGTCGAAAGCCTGTCAGTCACACGTTCGAAAGGGCGCAAGGCCGACATATCGCGGCCAGTTGTCCACAGTCGAGTGACACGAAACGGTAACGGCAGCAAGAATGCGGGAGTGGCGTCACGCGGAACCTTTCGCGCGTGGTGCCCGTGGTTCGGGGTGGGCCGGCCCGCGTCTTGAGGCGTCGGCCCGGGAAAATGGGGTATCCCGTGCTCCCTGGGAGCAAGGGAAAGGCCGAGGAGGGCCGGGTGACGACCTATGACGATCGAGCGAGCCTCACTGATCTGACCGCCGTGGTGGAGCGCGTGCGGGATTCGGTGGAAGGCGTGATCGAGGGCAAGCCCGAGGTCGTACGGCTCTCGCTGACCGTACTGCTCGCCGAGGGACATCTGCTGATCGAGGACGTCCCGGGAGTCGGCAAGACGATGCTGGCCAAGGCGCTGGCTCGGTCCATCGACTGCTCGGTGCGGCGCATCCAGTTCACGCCCGACCTGCTGCCCTCGGACATCACCGGTGTGTCCATCTGGGATCAGCAGCGCCGTGACTTCGAGTTCAAGCCGGGCGCGATCTTCGCGCAGGTGGTGATCGGCGACGAGATCAACCGCGCCTCGCCCAAGACGCAGTCCGCGCTCCTGGAGTCGATGGAGGAGCGCCAGGTCACCATCGACGGCAAGACCTACGAGCTGCCCAGCCCCTTCATGGTGGTGGCGACGCAAAACCCGGTCGAGATGGAGGGCACCTACCCGCTGCCCGAGGCCCAGCGGGACCGCTTCATGGCCCGGGTCTCGGTCGGCTACCCCAGCGCGGAGGCCGAGCTGCAGATGCTGGACGTGCACGGCGGCGTCTCGCCGCTGGAGGACCTCCAGCCCGTGGCGCACGCGCACGAGATCCTCAAGCTGATCGAGGCGGTGCGCGGCGTCCACGTCGCCGAGCCGGTCCGGCGCTACGCGGTGGAGCTGGTCGCCGCCACACGCACGCATCCCGACCTGAGACTGGGCGCCTCCCCGCGCGCGACGCTGCACCTGCTGCGCGCGGCGAAGGCGACCGCGGCCCTCAGCGGCCGGGAGTACGCCCTGCCGGACGACGTGCAGGCACTCGCCGTCGCCGTCCTGGCCCACCGGCTGCTGCCCACCGCGCAGGCCCAGCTCAACCGCCGCACCGCCGAGCAGGTCGTCGAGGAGATCCTGCAGCGCATTCCGGTGCCGGCGGCCCCCAGCAGCAGAGCGGCTTCGGCGCCATGGGCCGAGGTGTGCCGGCGTATCCCTCGCAGCCGCCGCGGAGGCTGTGATGACGACCGCGGGGACGGGGCACGCGGAGCCCGACCGGGACGAGAAGGGCGGCATCCGCACCGCCCTCGCCGGTCTGACCACCCGCGGACGCTCCTTCCTGGCCGCCGGCGTCGCGGCCGCCGTCTGCAGTTACGTGCTCGGGCAGAGCGATCTGCTGCGCGTGGGTCTGCTGCTGGCGGTGCTGCCGCTGGTGTGCGCGGCGGTGCTGTACCGCACGCGCTACCGGGTCGCGGGCAGCCGCCGCCTCTCCCCCGCCCGTGTGCCCGCCGGCAGCGAGGCCCGGGTCCATCTGCGGATGGACAACGTCTCGCGGCTGCCCACGGGCCTGCTGATGCTCCAGGACCGGGTGCCGTACGTGCTGGGCCCGCGGCCCCGTTTCGTGCTCGACCGGGTGGAGGCGGGCGGCCGGCGCGAGGTGTCCTACCGAGTGCGCTCCGACCTGCGCGGCCGCTACCCGCTGGGCCCGCTCCAGCTGCGCCTGACCGACCCGTTCGGCATGTGCGAACTGACCCGGTCCTTCTCGACGTACGACACGCTGACGGTGATCCCGCGCGTGGAGCCGTTGGCGCCGGTGCGCCTCAGCGGCGAGGCGAAGGGGTACGGCGACGGGCGGCAGCGGTCGCTCGCGCTGGCCGGCGAGGACGACGTGATCCCGCGCGGCTACCGCTACGGCGACGACCTGCGCCGGGTGCACTGGCGTTCCACCGCCCGCTACGGCGAGCTGATGGTGCGCCGCGAGGAGCAGCCGCAGCGGGCCCGCTGCACGGTGCTGCTGGACACCCGGGGCATCGCCTTTCATGGCGCGGGCCCGGACTCGGCCTTCGAGTGGGCCGTGGCGGGCGCCGCGTCCGTGCTGGTGCACATGCTCGAGCGGGGCTTCTCGGTCAGGCTGTTGACGGACACCGGCAACGCGGTGCCCGGCGAGGGCGGGGACGGCTTCGCGGGCGCGAGCCAGGGGACGGCGGACGCGGCGGGACTGATGATGGACACCCTCGCGGTGATCGACCATTCCGACGGCGCGGGCCTGTCCCGGGCGTACGACGTGCTGCGCGGCGGGAACGAGGGGCTGCTGGTGGCCTTCCTCGGCGATCTGGACGAGGAGCAGGCGGCCGTGGCGGCCAGGATGCGGCAGCGCAGCGGCGGCGCGGTCGCCTTCGTGCTGGACAGCGACGTCTGGGCGCGGGAACCGAGTGACGTGCCCGGTCCGTTGGACCGGAGCGAGGAGCGGCTGCGCATGCTGCGTGAGGCGGGCTGGACCGCCGTTGGCGTGCCGCGCGGTGCCTCCCTGGACGAGCTGTGGCGGCACGCGGACCGGGAGCGCAGGGGCCTGGCCGCCGCGAGCGGGGAGGGACCGTGATGAGCGGGCGGGTACGACTGACGCTCGGCGCGTGGGCGGCCACGCTGATGGCCGCGTGCGCCCTGCTGCCCCTGGTCCAGCCGGCCACCTGGATCGTGCAGGCGGCCTTCCTGCTGGCGGTGCAGGCGGGCGTGGGGGCCGCGACCCGCAGGGTGCCGTTGGCGCGTCCACTGACGGTGGCGGCACAGGCCGTGGTCACGGTGGTGCTGCTGACGTTCGTGTTCGCCCGGGAGCAGGCCTTGGCCGGGCTGGTGCCCGGGCCGGACGCCGTCGACCGCTTCGCGCTGCTGCTCCGCCAGGGCGGGGACGACATCGCGCGGTACGCGATACCGGCGCCCCTGGAGTCCGACGGGATCCGGCTGATGCTCATCGGCGGTGTCCTGATCATCGGGCTGCTGGTGGACACCCTCGCGGTGACCTTCCGCAGCGCCGCCCCGGCAGGGCTGCCGCTGCTCGCGCTGTACTCGGTGGCCGCGGGGCTGTCCGACGGGGGCACGGACTGGCTGTGGTTCCTGGTGGCCGCGGCCGGCTATCTGATGCTGCTCCTGGCCGAGGGACGGGACCGGCTCTCGCAGTGGGGCCGGGTCTTCGGCGGGGCTCCGCGCACGGCCGGAGGGGAGCAGAGCGGCGCTGTCGCCCCGGTCCGCACCGGCCGGCGCATCGGCGTGGTCGCGCTGGGCATCGCCCTGGTGGTGCCGCTCGGCCTGCCCGCGATGAACGGCGGCCTGCTGGACTCCGTGGGCACGGGCACGGGCGGCGGCGCGGGTGGTGGCGGCACGATCTCCGCCGTGAACCCACTGGTGTCCCTGCGCGACAGTCTGAACGTGGACGAGGACCGGCAGGTCCTCTCCGTGAAGACCAAGATGGCCGACGTCTCGGACCTCTACCTGCGGATCGTGTCCCTGGACGACTTCGACGGCACCACCTGGAAGCCGTCCCGGCGGTCCATCACCGCCGTCCCCGACGGCACGTTCCCCACCCCGATCGGCCTCGGCCCCGACATCAAGCGCACGGAGGTCGAGAGCACCATCACGGCGGCCGGCTGGTACGCCCAGGACTGGCTGCCCATGCCGTACCCGCCGAGCGGCGTGAACATCAGGGGCAACTGGCGTTACGAGCCGCTGGGCATGACGCTGGTCGGCGACCACGGGCAGAACACCCGCGGCCTGACGTACCGGGTCAGGAGCCTGGACGTACAGCCGACGGCGGAGCAGCTGTCCTCGGCGGCGCCACCGCCGGCGGACATCGAGCGTGACTTCACCGAGCTGCCCGACTCGCTGCCGCCGGTGGTGGCCCGCACGGCCCGCCAGGTCACCGCGGGCGCGACCAACCCGTACGACCGGGCGGTCAAGCTCCAGGACTGGTTCGCCGTGACCGGCGGCTTCGAGTACGACACCCAGGTGCAGGTCGGCAGCGGCTCGGAGGGGATCGCCCGGTTCCTCAAGGACAAGCAGGGCTTCTGCGTGCACTTCTCCTTCACGATGGCGGCGATGGCCCGCTCCCTGGGCATACCGGCCCGGGTCGCGGTGGGCTTCGCGCCGGGTTCGCCGCAGGCGGACGGCTCGGTGTCGGTGGGGCTGCGCGACGCGCATGCCTGGCCCGAGCTGTACTTCGAGGGCGTGGGCTGGACCCGCTTCGAGCCGACTCCCAACCGCGGCTCGATGCCGTCGTACACCCTGCCGGAGGACTCCGGCAGCTCGGTGCCGGACGCGGCGCGTCCGACCGAGACGTCGTCCGCGGCGCCCTCCCCGACGCCCTCGGCGAGCGAGAGCTGCACGCCGGAGCAGAAGAAGCTGGACGGCGGGTGCGCGAGCGACTCACCGCAGGCGGTGCTGCCCACGGACGACGACGGCCCGAAGTGGTACGCGATCCTGGGCTGGGCCCTCGCCGGTCTCGCCGTGCTGGCGCTTCCGCTGGCACCGATGCTGTGGCGGCTGCGGACCCGCGCGGTACGGCTGGGAGCGCATGGCCGCAGCGAGGCGGACGCGGTGCCGCACACGCTGGCCGTCTGGCAGGAGCTGACCGACACGGCGTGGGACTTCGGCATCGCGCCGGACGAGTCGCAGACCCCGCGCAAGGCAGCTGCCCGGATCGTGCGGCTGGGCGAGCTCGACGCGTCGGCCGCGGCCTCGGTGCACCGGGTGGCGAACGCGGTGGAGCAGGTCCTGTACGCGCCCCGTCCCCGCCCGACGGCCGGTCTCACGGAGGACGCCCGCCGGGTGGCAGCGGGCCTGAGTGCGGCGGCCGGACGCAGGGCCAGGCTCCGCGCGGTTCTGGTGCCCCGCTCCACGGCGCGTGTGGTGTGGGCGGCGTCGGCATGGTGGTCGGGCGTGCGGGGGCGTGCCCTGGCGCTGCGACCGACGTGGCGGAGGGCCTCGGGACAGCAGGGCTGACTGCGGTCGCGACTCGGGCCGGTCGGGGGCTGCCGCTTCCGGCCGGCCGCGCCGCGTCTGCCTGAGGTGGGCCGGCCGCAGCGTGCTCCTGGGTCGTGTGCCCCAGCCCTCGGGCCAGTCGCCTTCGCAGGCATACGTCAGGGGGTGACCACCGACTCGGTGGTCACCCCCTGACTCACGTCTTCGCGTAGTCCTGGAGAACTGTGCTCCGGGCTAATGGCCGCCCTGTTCGTCGCGGCGCTTCTGCCAGCGCTGCTCGATGCGGTCCATCATGGAGCGCCGCTGCCGGCTCTGACGGCGGCCCTGCTGACCTCCGCCCCCGGCGGCCTGTTCACCCGGCTTGGGGGCCTTGCGCCAGCCGGTCACGGCGAGCACCGCACAGCCCAGCATGACGAGGAAGCCCACGACGCTGAGCCAGACCTGCTTGGCGACCATACCGGCCATGAGGAGCGCAATACCTACGAGGAAGCCGGCGACCGCCTGGTAGACCCGTCGCCGGGTGTACGTACGCAGCCCGCTTCCCTCGAGCGCCGTCGCGAACTTGGGATCTTCGGCGTACAGCGCTCGCTCCATCTGCTCGAGCATGCGCTGCTCGTGCTCCGAGAGCGGCACGGAGTCCTCCTCATCGTGCAGTCGCCGGGGCGACCCGGGGGGTCCCTTCAGGATAGGCAGGGAATCGCCCCCGTGAAACCCGCCCCTCTGCGCCAATTGGCCAACCGAAACCCGCCATGGACGTCCCGGCTCGCTGAGGCTTCCATTCCCCGGCGGCCGACCCGTCATGCCGGAACGGTCTCCCTCGATCATACGGCGCCCAGCCGCCATTCGGGGGCCTGTGGCGTACTCCATGCACGACCAAGGCGCTGATCAGCGGCGGTGCCTCAGGAAGGGACTCAGGCCTCGGCGACCCCTCCGGTCTCACTGGCCTCATTGGTCTGGACCGCCTCACCGGTCTCACCCAGCACGTGAAGCTGCGTGGCGACCGAGCGGAAGGCGGGAAGCTCTGCCGCGGCCTCCTCCAGCTTCAGCAGCGCTTCCAGGGCTCCGGGCTCGGTCTCCACGAGGACGCCGGGCACGAGGTCGGCGAAGACCCGCACGCCGTGCACGGCACCGACCCGCAGGCCCGCGGCCTGGACCAGGCCCGTGAGCTGGTCGGCGGTGAAGCGGCGCGGGACGGGGTCACCCTCGCCCCATCGTCCGTTCGGGTCGTCGAGCGCCTGCCTGGCCTCCTTGAAGTGACCGGCGAGGGCCCGGGAGAGCACGGCACCGCCGAGACCGGCGGCGAGCAGGCTGAGGACGCCCTCCGTGCGCAGTGCGGCCACCGCGTTGCGGACGCCTTCGGCCGGGTCGTCGACGTACTCCAGGACGCCGTGGCACAGCACCACGTCGTAGCCACCGCGCTCGGCCACGTCGAAGAGGCCGTGGGCGTCGCCCTGCAGCCCCTTCACCCGGTCGGCGACCTCGGCCTCGGCGGCGCGGCGCTCCAGGGCGAACAGCGCGTTGGGGCTGGGGTCGACGACGGTGACCCGGTGGCCGAGGCGGGCGACGGGCACCGCGAAGTTGCCGCTGCCGCCTCCCGTGTCGAGGACGTCCAGCGACTCCCGACCCGTGGCCTTGACCCGGCGGTCGAGGGCGTCCTGGAGGACCTCCCAGACCACGGCGGTACGGAGTGAGGCGCGGGGGCGCATCGGGTCCGACACGTCAGTTGACTCCTCGGCGCGGCACCGCCTCTTGCGCGGCGGAGCGAACGGGGTGCCTCCCCCGGCCCCGGCTGCGGGTAGGGGAAGACTCTTCAGGCGTCCCCCACCCTATTGCCTCCGGCAGGGCGGCCGGCATGGCCCGGGGCTCACATGCCCCACGCTCCCCTGGCCCTGCGCGCTGGTCCCGCGCACTGGCCCCGCATGGCCAGGTGCCGCTGGTCCCCGCCACCGGCCCGTCAGCCCGCGTCCGGCATGTCCCTCCCCGCCCCCGGGCCCTCCGGCCGGTCCTGGTCCGGGCGCGGCTGCGGGAGGACCGGCTGGAGGACGAGCATGCGCTCGACGAGGCGGAGGAACATCGCGACGTCGCGTATCAGGTCATCGGCGTCCCGGCTGGTGGCCGCGCCCTGGATGCCCGCCTCGGCCCGGGCGCGGCGCCGGGCACCGGAGGCGAACAACGCGCTCCACTCGGTCAGTTCGGGCGCGATCTCGGGGAGCACTTCCCACGCGCTCCTGATCTTGGCCCGGCTCCGGGGCGAGGTCTCGGGCCGCCCGCGGGCGGCGAGCACGGCGGCGGCCGTGCGCAGGGCGGCGAGGTGGGCCGTCGCGTAGCGCTCGTTCGGTGTTTCCAGGACGGCCGCCTCGTCGAGGCCCGCGCGGGCCTGGGCGAGCAGGTCGAGGGCTGCGGGCGGGGCCGTGGCCCGGCGCAGCACGGGGTGCACGTCGCTCGCCGGGCCGGTCAGTGAGGGGGCAGGGCCGGTGGCGCGGCGCCGGCGGGCGGCTGCTGCGTGGTAGCTGGCCATGACGAACCTCCTGTCGTCTGCGTGACGGCACGTCCTGCACGGAGTGCCGTATGTGACCCATCGTGAGGTATGGCACTGACAATCCGTTCTGACCTGCCGTTTTGCTTCGATCGTGGGTTCGGAGTAGTTTTTGCACTGACCAGTCAGTTCAATTCGGTTCACGATCGAAGGAGACTCGTGGGGGAACGAGTGGGAGGGGTCCGGGTCGCCGCCGAGGGCCTGGGGCTCGAGGGACCGCGCGGATGGGCGTTCCGCGGAATCTCCCTCGACGCCGAACCGGGCTCGCTCATCGCGATCGAAGGCCCGTCGGGGTCCGGCCGTACGTGCCTGCTGCTCGCGCTGACGGGGCGGATGAAGGTCACGGAGGGCCGCGCCACCGTAGGCGAGGCCGGGCTTCCTCAGCAGATGTCGACGGTGCGCCGGGTCAGTGCCCTGGCCCACGTGCCCGGGGTCACCGACCTCGACCCGGCCCTCACCGTCGGTGAGCACCTGCGGGAACGGGCGCTGCTCCAGCGGCGGTTCGGCGGCTCCCTGCGCGGGCTGCTGCGCCCCGGAGCGAGCGGGCCGCCGAGGCCGGGCTGCGTATCGACGAGGCGCTGGCCGCCGCCGGTCTCGACCTGGAGGCGCTGCCCAAGGGGCCCCGTACCGCCGTACGCGATCTGGAGCGCCTGGAGGCGCTGCGGCTGTCCGTCGCGCTCGCCCTGGTCGGCCGGCCGCGGCTGCTCGGGGTCGACGACACCGACCTCAAGCTCTCGGACGGCGAGCGGGACGAGGTCTGGAGCCTGCTCAGGTCCCTCGCCGACGCCGGGACGACGGTCGTGGCGGTGTGCGCCGAGGCCCCCGATGGCGTGATCAGGGTCCCCACTCACGAGGAGACCGAGGCCGACCAGGGAGAGGAGAAGGCCGATGCGCTCGCCGAAACTGGCCGCGCTTGAGCTCCGCCGCTTCGGCCGGGGAAGCTGCCGCGCGCCGCGCTGGTCGCGCTGCTGGTGCTGCCGCTGCTGTACGGCGCGCTGTACCTGTGGTCGTTCTGGGACCCGTACGGCCGTCTGGACCGCATCCCGGTGGCGCTGGTGAACGACGACAAGGGGGCGACCGCCGACGGCAAGAAGATCACGGCGGGCGACGACATCACGGAGCGGCTGCACGACAGCAAGACCTTCGACTGGCGCGAGGTGAGCGCCGCCGAGGCCCGCAGGGGCGTCGAGGACGGCACCTACTACCTGTCGCTCACCATGCCCGCCGACTTCAGCGAGCGGATCGCGTCCAGCTCGGGCAGGTCGCCGGAGACCGGCGCCCTGAAGGTGCGCACCAACGACGCGAACAACTACATCGTCGGGCAGATCTCCCGGACCGTCTTCAGCGAGGTGCGGCAGGCCGCGTCCACGAAGACGTCCCGGTCCTTCCTGGACAGGATCTTCGTCTCGTTCTCCGACATCCACGGCAAGACCGTGCGGGCCGCGAAGGGAGCCGACGAACTCAAGGGCGGCATCGGCAAGGCGGAGAAGGGCTCCAAGGACCTCGCCGACGGTCTGAAGGACGCCAAGGACGGCAGTGGCGAGCTGTCCCGGGCCCTGAAGAAGCTCACCAAGGGCGCGGGCGCCCTGGAGACCGGCTCGAAGGGTGTCGCCGACGGCACGCGGAAGCTCGCCGACCGGGTCAACGGCACGGCCGACAAGGTGGGCCCCTTCATCAAGGGCAACGAGAAGACCATCGGCGACACCGCCCAGCTCGTCGCCGACTCCTCCGGGGTGATCCGCAAGCACCTGGACACCCTGGTGGAGAGGGCCCCGACCGCCGCCAAGGGCGCCCGGGCGGCGTCCGGCACGCTGAACGACGTCTACGCCAGGCGCTGCGACGACCCCGTCCTGCCCGACGCGGCCTGCACTGACCTGAAGAAGGCGAAGGACGCGGCGGCCGACGTCGTCACCATCGCGGACGACCTCAACGCGCTGATCGCCGACCAGGACGGCGACCTGGACAAGCTCGACAAGAACCTCGCCACCCTGCAGGAGCGGTCCCAGGCCCTCGCCGACCGCGCGCCGCACCTCTCCGAGGACCTCGACGACGCCGTCAAGAAGATCAACAAGCTGAACGACGGGGCTGCCCAGGTCGCCGCGGGCGCCAAGAAGCTGCACACGGGGCTCGGCAAGGCCAAGACCGGTTCCGTCGACCTGAACAAGGGCGTCGGCGAGCTGAAGACGGGCGCGGACGACCTCAACGGCGGCATCTTCAAGCTCGTCGGCGGTTCCGGGAAGCTCGCCGGCGGCCTGCACGACGGGGCGGAGAAGATCCCCGACTACGACAAGCAGGACCGTGACCGCCGCACCGAGGTCATGGCCGACCCCGTGCGTCTCGCCTCCCAGGACCTGCACAAGGCGCCCAACTACGGCACCGGGTTCGCCCCTTACTTCATCCCGCTGTCCCTCTGGGTGGGCGCGATGGTGGCGTACATGCTGATCACGCCGATGAACCGGCGTGCGCTGGCCGCGGGCGCCTCGGCGTGGCGGATCGCGCTGGCGGGCTGGCTGCCGGTGGTGGCGATCGGGGTGCTGCAGACGGTGGCCCTGATGTCGGTGCTGCACTGGGCGGTGGGCCTGGAGATGGTGCGGGCGGCCGGGACGGTGGGCTTCCTGTTCCTGGTGACGGCGTGCTTCGCGGCGATCGTGCAGTGGCTGAACGCGCGCTTCGGGGCGGCGGGCCGGATCCTCGTCCTCGCCCTGCTGATGCTCCAGCTGACGTCGGCGGGCGGCACCTACCCCGTGCAGACCAGCCCCGGCTTCTTCAACGCGCTGCACCCCTTCCTGCCGATGAGCTACGTCGTGGAGGCCCTGCGCAGGCTCATCACGGGCGGCGGTCTCGAACCGGTGTGGCACGCGTGCGTGGTGCTGACGGCGTTCACCGCGGGCGCGCTCGCGCTGACCGCCGTGGCGGCCCGCCGCCGCCAGGTGTGGACGCTGGACCGACTGCACCCGGAGCTGACCCTGTGAGCGCAGCCGTCACTTCTCCCGGAGAGGTTCCTGTGACAATCAGGGCCATGGAAAGCAGCAGTGCCGCGTCGGGCGGCAGCACGCGCCGCGAGGCCACCCGGCAGAAGCTCTACGAGGCGGCCGTCACGCTCATCGCCGAGCAGGGCTTCTCCGCCACGACCGTGGACGAGATCGCCGAGCGTGCCGGGGTCGCGAAGGGCACGGTCTACTACAACTTCGCGAGCAAGTCCGTCCTCTTCGAGGAACTGCTGCGGCACGGGGTGGGCCTCCTCACGGCCTCCCTGCGGGAAGCGGCCGAGCGGACCGCGCGGGAGGGCGGCAGCAAGGTCGACGCCCTCGACGCCATGATCCGCGCGGGCTGATCTTCATCGACCGCTACCCGGCCTTCACGCAGTTGTACGTGGCCGAGCTGTGGCGGACGAACCGGGCCTGGCAGTCCACGCTGATGGTGGTCAGGCAGCAGGCCGTCGCGGTCGTGGAGGGCGTGCTGCGCGAGGGCGTGGCAGGCGGTGAGTTCAGCGACGAGATCGACGTTCCGCTGACGGCGTCCGCGCTGGTCGGCATGGTCCTGGTGGCCGCTCTCGACTGGAAGTCCTTCCAGGCCGAACGCTCCCTGGACGACGTCCACGCGGCGCTGTCCCGGCTGCTCCAGGGACGGGTGAGCGGCTGCCGCTGACCGGACAGCCGGTGCGCACGTGAAAGCGCCGGTCCGGTGTGGCCGCGTCCCCGCGGGCCACCTCGAACCGGCGCCTTCCCTGCTCCCCCGTTTTCCTGCTCCCCGTGCGTCCCCCGCAGGACCCGCAGGACCCCCGTTCGGTCGTCCCCGGTTCTCCCCGTGCCTCGCTCCCGCCGACGCCGTCGGCGGAAGGAGCGGATCGCGGGCCGGCCCCGTTCCGGCGCCCCGTGTCGCCGGTGCCGGAGCCGTGCCCCTCTCCGTGTCTCCACTCTCTCGTTCCAGCAGGTCGTCCCCCATCCGCGCGCGTACTCAACTCCTCGGCTAGGTACGGGTACTCAGGGGTGCGCGCGGGTCCTCAGAGCGCTCTGTCGGCGAGGGCTGTCAGTGGGTGCCGATAAAGTCCCTGGCATGGCACGGATTGCGGTGATCGGCGCCGGGATGGGCGCGTTGGCGGCTGCCGCCCGGCTGGCCGTCGCGGGCCACCGGGTGGTGGTGTACGAGCGGACGGACACGTACGGCGGAGCGCTGCGCCGCTTCGAGCGCGACGGGTTCTCCTTCGACACCGGTCCCGGCCTGCTGCCGCTGCCCGCCGTCTACCGGGACCTGTTCGTCAAGACCGGCAAGGAGCCGCTGGAGGCGTGCGTCGACCTGGTCCAGGTCGACCCGTCGTCCCGGCACGTGTTCGCGGACGGCACCGAGGTGTCCCTGCCGAACGCCTCGCGCGCGGGCGTCGTGGCGGCGCTGGACGAGGCGCTCGGCTCCGGGACCGGGGCGCGGTGGGGCGACTTCCTGGTACGGGCCCGCGAGGCCTGGGACCGGACCCGCCGGCCGCTGCTGGAGGAGCCGCTGTGGCCGAACTGGCAGGTGCTGGCCGAGCGCGAGCCGTACCCGGCGGTGCCCCACAAGCGGCTGCTGCGCACCCGCCGGGCCGGCACGCTCGCCGAGGTCGCCGCCTGGGAGCTGCGGGACGCCCGGCTCGCCGCCCTCCTGGAGGGGCATGCGATCGCGCACGGCCTGGACCCGCGGTCCACCCCGGCGAGCGCGGCCGTACTGCCGTACCTGGAGCACGCCTTCGGCACCTGGTACGTGCGCGGCGGCCTGCGCGAGCTGGCCCGCGCGGTGTACGAGCGGTGCGTGGCCCGCAGGGTCGAGTTCCGTTTCGGCGCCGAGGTGTCCGGGTGCTGGAGAAGGACGGCCGGGCCTCGGGGTGGAACTCGCCGACGGGACGGTGGCCGAGGCGGAGTTCGTGGTCGCCGGGGTCGCGCCCGGCACGCTGGACCGGCTGACGGCGGGGCTCGTGGTGCGGGGTGCCGGGGACGTGCCGCCACAGCCCCGGCGGCCGGCCGGCTCACGGTTCTGCTGGCCCTGCGCGGCGGTCGTCCCGAGGGCACGGCACACCGCACGGTGGTGCACGCGGCGGACCGCGAGGCCGAGTTGGAGGCCCTGTTCGGCACGGCCGAGCGGAACTCACGCCCCACGGTCACGATCCTGCGGCCCGACGACCCGGCGCTGGTCCCGGACCCGGACCACGAGGCGGTCACCCTCAGAGCGGTGGTCCCGCGCGTCCCGAAGAGCCCTACGACGACCTCGTCGAAAGCATGATCACCGTCGCCGAACACGCCCTGCCCGGCCTGCGCGACCGCCTCCTCTGGCACGAGGTGCGCACCCCGGCCGACATCGCGGACGCGACGGGCGCGGAGGGCGGGGCCGTGCCGTTCCCGGCACTGGCCGCGGCCGGCGGGCGGCTGCTGCATCCGTCCAACAGCACGCGCGTGCCCGGCCTGTTCACCGTCGGCGGCTGGGCGCATCCCGGTGGCGGGCTGCCGCACGCCGGCATGTCGGGCGCGCTGGTCGCTGGACTGATCGTGGAGGGACCGGACTTCCGGGGCTCGCGGTGAGCCCGCCGGGCCCAGGGAGTTCGGGCTTCAGAAACGGTACTGCTCGTCGAAGCCGTTCCCCTGCGGCTGCTGCCCGTTGCCCTGGTACGGATACGACTGCTCCGGCGGCAGCTCCTGACCGTACTCGTCGGTGTTGCGCTGCTGCGGCACCCACACACCGCCGGGCGGGGTCGTCTCCCCGTAGGTGCCGGCGTACTGGTCCTGGCCGTAGCCCTGCTGGCCGTAGTACTGCTGGTCGCCGTAGCCGGTGTCGTACGCGCCCGAGCCGTAGTTGGACGAGCCGATGTACGGGTCGGAGTAGGCGGCGTACTGCTGCTGGCTGGTGGCGTCGTAGCCCTGCTGCTGACCGTAGCCCGAGTAGTCGTAGGCGTAGGACTGGTCGGTGGCCTGCGCGGCGTACTGGTCGTGGGGCTGGCCCTGGTACCCGGTGTCGCCGTAGACGCCGTAGGAGCCGGTGTCCTCGGGCACGGGCTGCGGCTCGTAGACGGCGGTGGTCTCGGCGTCCGTCGGCCGGCCCGGGCGCCCGGGGGTGAAGACGTCGTCGCGGTCGTAGTCGTCGTCCTGGCCGTAGGCGGCGGTGTCGTCGCTACGGTAGGCGGCGCCCTCGTCGCCGTGGCCGCCGTCGGCCGCCTCCAGGCCGGAGACCTCCAGGGTCGGCTCCTGGCGACCGCGCTCACCCCTGCGGCGCTTGCTGCCGCCCAGCACCGGCGCGTTCATCGCCCAGCCGGCCGCGAAGCCGCTGCGGAACGACAGGGTGACGTAGGTCTGCCCGACCGCGAAGGCGGCGGCGCCCAGTCCGATCACCACGACCGACGGAATGAGGACACCGACCACGACACCGAGGAAACCGACGAAGGCGAGCAGCCGCCAGCGCAGCCGCGCCTTGTACTGCAGCAGCACCTCGCCGAGCAGCCACAGCGCGACGATGCCGAACGCGATGTAGAGGACCGTCCAGCCCATGTACGCCCCTCTCCCAGTGGCCGCTACGCAGTGTGTCGTATACCGGTGCGAACGGTCTAGGCCTGCGGTGGGTGGTGCAGGCCCAGGTTCTCGTAGATCTCCAGCGTCGCCGTGGAGTTGTTGAGCGTGATGAAGTGCAGGCCGGGTACGCCCTCGGCGAGCAGCCGCGCACAGAACTCCGTGGCGAATTCGATACCAATGGAGCGTACAGCGACCGGATCGTCTTTTGCTGTGAGGATCCGCTCTTTCAGGGCGGCCGGGAACGCGGCGTTGGTGAGGGAGCCGATGCGCTCCAGCGTCTTCACACTGGCGATCGGCATGACCTCGGGAATGATCGGGGTGTCGCAGCCGGCGGCCGAGAGGCGGTCGCGCAGCCGGAGGTAGTCCTCCGGGTGGAAGAACATCTGCGTGATGGCGTAGTCCGCGCCCGCGCGGCACTTGTCGACGAAGTGGCGGACGTCGGCGTCCCAGTCGGTGGAGCGGGGGTGCATCGCGGGGAAGGCGGCGACGCCGACGCAGAAGTCGCCGGACGCCTTGATCAGCTCGACGAGTTCGGCGGCGTAGGCGAGGCCGCGGGGGTGCGGCACCCACTCGCCCATGGGGTCGCCGGGCGGGTCGCCGCGCAGGGCGAGCATGTTGCGGATGCCGGCGTCGGCGTACTGACCGATGATGTTGCGCAGGTCGGCCACCGAGTGGTCGACGGCCGTGAGGTGCGCGATCGGCGTGAGGGTGGTGTCCGAGGCGATCGCCTCGGTCGCCTTGACCGTGCCCGCGCGAGTGGAGCCGCCGGCGCCGTAGGTGACGGAGACGAAGTCGGGTGCCACCGCCTCGACCCGGCGCAGCGCGTTCCACAGGTTCCGCTCGCCCTTCGGTGTCTTGGGGGCGTAGAACTCGAACGAGTACGTCGTTTTGCCGGTCGCGAGCATGTCACGGACGGTGCGCGCGTGGTCCGACCTGATGGATGCGGTGCCGAGGGCCATACCGGCAGGTTAGCCAGGGCCGGTCGGTCCCCCAACCGGGCCCTGGACATTTGCCCGAATTGTCGACTTGATTGTCCACTCCTTGGACAAACCGGCGGCTACTTCTCCCGCAGCCGCTTCGCGAACTCGGCAGCCGCCGCGCCCGGGTCGTCGGCCTCGGTGATCGCCCGTACGACGACGACCCGCCGGGCTCCCGCTTCCAGGACCTGGTCGAGGT
The DNA here is from genome assembly GCA_018195615.1 of Streptomyces tuirus. Lineage (GTDB taxonomy): Bacteria > Actinomycetota > Actinomycetes > Streptomycetales > Streptomycetaceae > Streptomyces > Streptomyces tuirus_A. The sequence continues at coordinate 2,533,198 of JAGTPG010000002.1, forward strand.
GGGCGAGGTCGATGCCGCCGATGGCGAACCAGGGGCGGTCGGTGCCGAGGGCGGCGGTGTACCGGACGAGGTCCAGGCCGGGGGCGTGACGGCCGGGCTTGGTGGGGGTGGGCCAGCACGGGCCCGTGCAGAAGTAGTCCACGCCCTGCTGCACGGCTGCCGCGGCGGCCTCGGACTCGGCGTGGGTGGAGCGGCCGATCAGGACGTCGTCGCCGAGGATCGCGCGGGCCGCCGGGACCGGGAGGTCGCCCTGGCCGAGGTGCAGGACGTCGGAGCCGGCGGCGTGGGCGACGTCCGCGCGGTCGTTGACCGCGAGCAGCTTGCCGTGCCGGGCACAGGCGTCGGCGAAGACGGCCAGGTGCTCCAGCTCCTCGGCCGCTTCCATGCCCTTGTCCCGCAACTGCACGATGTCCACGCCCCCGGCCAGCACGGCGTCCAGGAACTCCGCGAGATCGCCCTGCCGCCTGCGGGCGTCGGTGCAGAGATAGACCCGGGCGTCGGCGAGCTGGGCGCGGGTGGTGGCGGCGACGGTGCCGGGCATGTGTGTCCCCCTGGGGTGTCGGTGGCGGCGGGTGCGCCCCCTGCCGGCGGCTTGCGGAGGCGCCAGGACGCGCCCCGGCACCCTATGTGTTCGCTCTGGATGCCCTCAGGCCGGCGTCACCGCGGGGCGCACAGGCACGAACCACCCCCGGGCCGTGACCCCCACAGGGCCCCGGCCCACTCACCGGGCGGTTGTGCGGGCCCGGCCCCGCTCGTGCGGCAGGGCCGGACGGTTGTTCGGTCGGGGTCGGTCAGACCGCGAGCGCCTGGGCGCGGCGCTTCACCTCCGTGCCGCGATTCTCACTCAGCGCCTGCGCCGGTGTGCCGGGCAGGCTGGGGTCGGGGGTGAAGAGCCACTCCAGCATCTCTTCGACCGTGAAGCCGTCGTCCCGCAGGAGCGTCAGGGTGCCGGACAGGCCCTTGACGACCTTGTCCCCGTCGATGAAGGCCGCGGGGACGTGCAGCGCGCGGTTCTCACCGCGGCGTACGGCGATGAGCTGGCCCTCCTTGACCAGCTGCCGCACGCGTGTCACCTCGACGCCGAGCTGTTCGGCGATGTCGGGGAGGGTGAGCCAGGCAGGGACGAGAGCATCGATCTTTGCGTCAATCTCGGTCACGGAAACCAGCCTGCCATCCACCACTGACAGTCGGAAGTCAGGCGGGTCCACCCGGGCGGAAACACCGGGCCGGACGCGCCCCGTCAGGAGCCCCTCGGGCCCGCCTGCGCCGTCGCCGCCTTGAGCGGCCTCGCCGGATCCGCCAGCAGCGTCGGATTCATCGGCGTGCCCGACTCGATCAGGCGGCGTCCCTGGGCCAGGTCCCGGGGGCGGCCCACCGCCAGGAGCGCGACCAGCCGGTCGCCGCGGAGCCAGCAGACCGTCCAGGCCGGTCCGGCCGGATCGCCCCGCCACAGGGTCGTGTCGGCGGCCGCGTGGTGCCCCGCGTACTGCACGAACCGCCCGAACTGCTCGGACCAGAAGTACGGCACCGGGTCGTACACCGCAGGCGTCTCCCCCGAGGCCCGGCCGATGATGTTCACGGCGACGGTCCTCGGCCCCTGGAGGGCGTTGTCCCAGTGGTGCACCAGCAGGCGCTCGCCGTACCGCCCGAGGGGAAGGAGGCGCAGTCGCCGACCGCGTACACGTCCGGCACCGACGTGCGCAGGTGCTCATCGGCCACGATCTCGCCGTGTGCGCCCAGCTCGGTCCCGGAGCCGGCCAGCCAGGCCGTGGCCGGACGGGCGCCGATGCCGACGACGACCGCGCCCGCGGGCAGCCGGGTACCGTCGTCGAGGAGCACCGCGCCGGGCTCGACGCGCTCCACGCGCGCGTGCGTCCGCAGCGCGGCCCCCGCGTCGGCGTACCAGCCGGCCATCGGCGCGGCCACCTCGGCGGGCAGCGCCCCGGCGAGCGGCCGTTCGGCGGCCTCCACGACGGTCACCGCGCAGCCGGCCTCGCGCGCGGCCGTGGCGAACTCCGCGCCGATCCAGCCCGCGCCGACCACCACGATGTCGTGCCGGCGGGCCAGCACCGGCCGCAGCCGCTCGGCGTCGTCCAGGGTGCGCAGCAGGTGCACGCCCGGCACACCCTCCGCCCCGGGCAGCCGGACCGGTTCGGCGCCGGTCGCGACGACCAGGACGTCGTAGGGCACGGGCCCGTCCTCGGTGTCCAGCTCATGGTCGCCCGGGCGCAGGCCGGTCACCTCGCAGCCGAGCCGCAGCTCGATGCCGAGCGCCTCGAAGTCGACGTCGAAGGCGGACCCCTCGGACTTGCCGAGCAGGACGGCCTTGGACAACGGTGGCCGGTCGTACGGCTGGTGGGGCTCGGCGCCGATCAGTTGCACGCTGCCGGTGAAGCCCTGCTCCCGCAGGGCGACCGCGGTCTGCACCCCGGCCATGCCCGCGCCCGCCACGACCACCCGCCGCGGCGCGGACGACCCTGCTTCCTGCCTCTGCTCGCTCACCTGATCACCATAGACAACTGACAGTTTGTCAGTCAGTGCTCATGTGCAGTGACCTGCTCCACAACGCTCGTCCCGCTGCCCGGCTGGGATTCCCACTCCCAGGTCTCCTCCAGTCGCACCCGCCCGTCGGGCAGGTCCACCACCGTCGAGACGCAGTGCCCGGAGGACGTGGTCCCGTCCTCCTTGAGCTGTACGTACCGGAAGTCCAGCCTGTCGCCGTCCCGGGTACCCACGAGGTGTCCGCGTACGACGTCGCCGCCCGTGTACTCGGCCCAGATCTCGCCGTCCTTCTCGCGGTACGTGAACCGGGTGCGGGTGCCCACCTGGCCCGGTGCCTGGTCGGCGACCGGGGCGAGGACGAGACCGTCGAGGGATCGGGCCATGGACGGAGGCTCCCTTACTGCGGCATACGGCATCGGGCTAGGGTTGGTGGCCAACGTAAGGCACTCGCGGGAGCCCGGACGCACCGGGCTGAGAGGGAGGCTGGCGGCCTCCGACCGTACGAACCTGATCCGGGTCATGCCGGCGAAGGGAGGGGCTGGACGCCCATGTCGCGTACGCGAACGTCAGACGTCCTCGTCATCGGGGGCGGGATCATCGGCCTGGTCACGGCCTGGCGGGCCGCGCAACGCGGGTTCGCCACAGCCGTGCTGGACCCCGAGCCGGGCGGCGGGGCCGCTCAGGTCGCGGCCGGGATGCTGGCCGCCGTCACGGAACTGCACTACGGCGAGCAGACCCTGCTCGGCCTGAACCTCGCCTCCGCCCGGCGCTACCCGGACTTCGCGGCCGAGCTCACCGAGCTGACCGGCCACGACCTCGGCTACCGCCGCTGCGGCACGCTCGCCGTCGCCCTGGACGCCGACGACCGGGCCCACCTGCGCGAACTGCACGCCCTGCAACAGCACTCGGGCCTGGAGTCGCAGTGGCTGTCGGGGCGCGAGTGCCGGCGCCTGGAGCCGATGCTGGCACCGGGCGTGCGCGGCGGGCTGCGGGTCGACGGCGACCACCAGATCGACCCGCGGCGGCTGGCGGGGGCGCTGGTCGCGGCGTGCGAGCAGGCCGGCGTGGTCTTCCACCGGGTCTGGGCCGAGCGGCTCACCGTCGCTCGGGACCGCGCCACGGGTGTGGTCACTACCGACGGCACCGAGCTGGGCGCCGGGCAGGTCGTGCTGGCCGCGGGCAGCCTCAGCGGGCGGCTCGCGGGCGTTCCGGAGGACGTGCTGCCGCCGGTGCGGCCGGTGAAGGGGCAGGTCGTGCGGTTGACCATGCCGCAGCGGCACGGCCCCTTCCTGAGCCGGACCGTGCGCGCGGTCGTCCGCGGTAGCCACGTCTACCTGGTGCCGCGCGAGAGCGGCGAGCTGGTCGTCGGGGCGACCAGCGAGGAGATGGGGTGGGACACCACCGTGACCGCCGGCGGCGTGTACGAGCTGCTGCGCGACGCGCACGAGCTGGTGCCCGGCATCACCGAACTCCCGCTCACCGAGACCAGGGCCGGGCTGCGGCCCGGCTCCCCCGACAACGCGCCGCTGCTCGGCCCGACCGAGCTGGACGGACTGCTGCTGGCCACCGGGCACTACCGCAACGGCGTCCTGCTCACACCGGTCACCGGCGACGCCCTGGCGCACGCCCTGGCGACGGGCGAACTGCCCGGGGAGGCCCGCCCCTTCACCCCGAAGCGCTTCAGTACCGCCACCGCACTCACGGAGCAGCCCGCATGAACATCTCCGTCAACGGAGAGCCCCGGGACGTCCGGCCCGGCACGGCTCTCGACACCGTCGTGAGGTCGCTCACCACGTCACCCTCCGGAGTGGCCGCCGCCCTCAACGAAACCGTCGTCCCGCGCGCGCAGTGGCCGGCCACGTCCCTGGCCGAGGGAGACCGCGTGGAAGTCCTCACCGCCGTCCAAGGAGGCTGACCATGGCCGACGATCCGTTCGTTCTCGGTGGTACGTCCTTCACGTCCCGCCTGATCATGGGTACGGGCGGCGCGCCCAGCCTCGACGTGCTGGAGCGGTCGCTGGTCGCCTCCGGGACGGAGCTGACGACGGTCGCGATGCGCCGGGTGAACGCCTCGGTGCACGGGTCCGTGCTGTCCGTGCTGGACAAGCTCGGTATCCGGGTACTGCCGAACACGGCGGGCTGCTTCACCGCCGGTGAGGCCGTCCTCACGGCCCGTCTCGCGCGCGAGGCCCTCGGCACGGATCTGATCAAGCTGGAGGTCATCGCCGACGAGCGCACGCTGCTGCCGGATCCGATCGAGCTGCTGGACGCGGCGGAGACGCTGGTCGACGACGGGTTCACGGTGCTGCCGTACACGAATGACGATCCTGTGCTGGCGCGGAAGCTGGAGGACGTGGGCTGTGCGGCGATCATGCCGCTGGGGTCGCCGATCGGGTCCGGGTTGGGCATTCGCAACCCGCACAACTTCCAGTTGATCGTGGAGCGCGCGGGGGTGCCGGTGATTCTGGACGCGGGGGCCGGTACGGCGTCGGACGCGGCGTTGGCGATGGAGTTGGGGTGTGCGGGTGTGATGCTCGCCTCCGCGGTGACGCGGGCGCGGGAGCCGGTGCTGATGGCTGATGCGATGCGGCATGCGGTGGAGGCGGGGCGGTTGGCGTATCGGGCGGGGCGGATTCCTCGGCGGCACTTCGCGGAGGCGTCTTCTCCGGCTGAGGGCATGGCTGTGCTTGATCCGGAGCGGCCTGCATTTCAGTAACCGTGCGATGTCGCCGGGGGCGGGTGGGAGCGCGGCCCGGCGCAGCTGGGGCGGCACGACTGCCCGCAGGCAGAGTTACACACGTCACAGGTCCGCTGCAGTCGCGGACGTGGCGAGTGGCTGTCAGTCGTGGCTCGTACACTCGCCTGCGTGGACACGACCCTTCAGGACCCCTTGGTCGGGCAGGTGCTCGACGGCCGGTATCGCATCGACGCGCGGATCGCGGTCGGCGGGATGGCCACGGTCTACCGGGCCGTGGACACCCGGCTCGACCGCGTCCTCGCGCTCAAGGTGATGCACCCCTCGCTCGCGGTGGACGCCTCGTTCGTCGAGCGGTTCATCCGTGAGGCGAAGTCGGTGGCCCGGCTGGCGCACCCGAACGTGGTGCAGGTCTTCGACCAGGGCACCGACGGCAGTTACGTCTACCTCGCCATGGAGTACGTCGCGGGCTGCACCCTGCGGGACGTGCTGCGCGAGCGCGGCGCCCTGCAGCCGCGTGCCGCCCTGGACATCCTGGAGCCGGTGCTGGCCGCCCTGGGCGCCGCACACCGCGCCGGGTTCGTGCACCGCGACATGAAGCCCGAGAACGTCCTGATAGGGGACGACGGCCGGGTCAAGGTCGCCGACTTCGGGCTCGTCCGGGCCGTGGACACCGTGACGAACACCACCGGCACGGTCCTCGGCACAGTCTCGTACCTCGCGCCCGAGCAGATAGAGAACGGCACCGCGGACCCCCGCGTCGACGTGTACGCGTGCGGCGTGATGCTGTACGAGATGCTGACCGGCGACAAGCCGCACGACGGTGACTCCCCGGCCGTGATCCTCTACAAGCACCTGCACGAGGACGTCCCGCCGCCCTCGGCCGCCGTACCCGGCCTGGCCTACGAGCTGGACGAGATGGTCGCCTCCGCGACGGCCCGTACTCCGGACATCCGCCCGCACGACGCGGTGGCGCTGCTCGCGCGGGTCCGCGACGGGCGCGGCCGGCTGAGCGCGGACCAGCTGGACGTGGTGCCGCCGCAGGCGCTCACGGCGGACCACGACAACGCCGACGACCGTACGAGCGTGATCCCGCGCGCGCTGGCCACGCTTCGCCCGCTGCCCGTCAACGAGGACGAGGAGGAGGGGTCCGCGGCCGGGACCAACCGCACCAGCCGGTTCGAGTCCCCGCCGCCCCCGCCGTCCCGGCGCCGCCCGGGTTCCCGGCGCGGCCCGATGGCGATCGTCGCCGCCGTCCTGCTCGTGCTGGGCCTCGGCGCCGGTGTCTGGTACATCAACTCGGGCCAGTTCACCGAGGTGCCCCCGCTGCTGGCGAAGACCCAGGACCAGGCGGAGGACCGGCTGGCGGACGCGGGGCTCGACCTCGGCAAGGTCGAGCACGCCTACAGCGACACCGTGGAGCGCGGCCAGGTCATCAGCAGCGACCCGAAGGCCGGGACGCGCATCCGCGGCAACGACTCGGTGAGCATCACCATCTCCGACGGCCCCAGAACGTGCGTGTGCCCGCCCTGGAGGGCCGGCGGCTGGACAAGGCGCGGGAGCTGCTGAAGGACGACGGTCTTGAGCCCGGCATGGTCACCCGGGAGTTCAGCGAGGACGTGCCGAAGGGCTCGGTGATCTCCGCGCGGCCGGCCGACGGCACGAAGGTGCGCGCGGGCACGGCCGTCGCGCTCGTCGTCAGCAAGGGCAGTCCGATCGACATCCCCGACGTCACCGGGGACGACCTGGCCGACGCCCGGGCCGAGCTGCAGGGCGCCGGTCTCAAGGTGGAGGTCGCCACCGAGCGGGTCAACTCCTCGGAGTACGACAAGGGCCAGGTCGCCAGGCAGAGCCCCAACCCGGGCGGTCAGGCGGCCGAGGGCGACACGGTGACGCTGACACTGTCCAAGGGCCCGGAGATGGTCGAGGTCCCGGACGTGGTCGGCGACAGCGTCGACGACGCCAAGCGGACGCTGGAGGGTGCCGGGTTCCAGGTCGAGGAGGACCGCGGTCTGCTCGGCCTGTTCGGCGACGAGGTCAAGGGCCAGTCCGTCGAGGGCGGGGAGACCGCGCCCAAGGGCTCGACCATCACCATCAAGATCAGGTGAGGACGAGAAGGCACTGGCCCGTGGACGGGGCACGGCCGGGCGCATGACACCCTGAACGGGTGAACAATCAGCTGTCCGGCCCCTCCCGCAATCCCGTGGGCGGCCACGTTCCCGTGGCCGGTGGGCTCCACCGCGTCGGCCTGTCGTACGCCCGTGACCTGAAGGCGGAGACCGTCCAGGTCTTCGTCGCCAACCCGCGCGGCTGGGCCACACCGGCCGGGAATCCCCAGCAGGACGAGGCGTTCCGCGCGGCGTGCGCGGCCGAGTCGATCCCGGCGTACGTCCACGCCCCCTACCTGATCAACTTCGGCTCGCACACCGAGGCGACCGTGGAGCGTTCGGTGGAGTCGCTGCGGCACTCGCTGCGGCGCGGGCGGGAGATCGGGGCGCTGGGTGTGGTCGTGCACACCGGCAGCGCGACCGGCGGCCGGGAGCGGTCGGTGGCGCTGAAGCAGGTCCGGGAGCACCTGCTGCCGCTGCTGGACGAGCTGACGCACGACGACGACCCGTACCTGCTGCTGGAGTCGACCGCCGGCCAGGGCGCCTCCCTGTGCTCACGGACCTGGGACTTCGGCCCGTACTTCGAGGCGCTGGACGCCCATCCCATGCTCGGTGTCTGCCTGGACACCTGCCATGTCTTCGCGGCCGGGCACGATCTGACCGGCCCCAGCGGCATGCACCAGACGCTGGACCTGCTGGTGGACACGGTCGGTGAGGGCCGGCTCAAACTGATCCACGCCAACGACTCCAAGGACGTGGTGGGCGCGCACAAGGACCGGCACGAGAACATCGGCGTCGGTCACATCGGCGAGGACCCGTTCCGGGCCCTGATGACGCACCCCGCGACCGAGGGCGTGCCGCTGGTCATCGAGACGCCGGGCGGCAAGGAGGGGCACGCGGCGGACGTCGAGCGGCTGAAGAAGCTGCGCGACGGCTGACGGCGTTCAGAGGTCGGGGCCGTCCCCGGGCTCCTCCTGGTACGAGTAGCGCTGCTCCTGCCACGGGTCGCCGATGTTGTGGTAACCGCGTTCCTCCCAGAAGCCGCGCCGGTCGGCGGTCATGTACTCCACGCCGCGCACCCACTTGGGGCCCTTCCAGGCGTACAGGTGGGGCACGATCAGGCGCAGCGGGAAGCCGTGCTCGGCGGTGAGCAGCTCGCCGTCCTTGTGGGTGGCGAACAGGACGTGCTCGGAGGCGAAGTCGGACAGCCGGAGGTTGGAGCTGAATCCGTACTCGGCCCACACCATCACATGGGTGACGTCGCCTGCGGGCGGGGCGAGGTCGAGGATCGTGCGCGCCGGGACACCGCCCCATTCGGCGCCCAGCATGCTGAACTTGGTGACGCAGTGCAGATCGGCCACGACGGTGGTGTGCGGCAGGGCCGTGAACTCCTCATGGGTCCAGCAGTGCTTGCCGCCGTCGGCGGTGGCTCCGAAGACCCGGAACTCCCAGCGCTCGGGCCGGAACTTCGGGACGGGCCCGTAGTGCGTGACGGGCCAGCCGCGTTGCACTCGCTGTCCCGGCGGCAGCCCGGGCTGCGTCGCTGCTGCTGAATCGCGCCCTTCTCCCGATTCGCGTCCCACCGGCTGACCCATGACTCCATCCTGACAGACCCAGGGTGATGCCCCGGACCGGGGCAACCCCAAATCGTGACAACTAGAACTAAGCATGCCCTTACTTACTAAGTGAAGACTTACTGGACGATCTTCCTCGCCGATGGAATCATGCGGCGCAACCTGCCAGTTCCCCCGCGTGGAAGGAGCCTCTGCGATGCAGGGCGACCCCGAGGTCCTTGAATTCCTGAACGAGCAGCTGACCGGCGAGCTGACGGCGATCAACCAGTACTGGCTGCACTACCGGATCCAGGACAACAAAGGCTGGACCAAGCTCGCCAAGTACACGCGTGAAGAGTCCATCGACGAGATGAAGCACGCGGACAAGATCACCGAGCGCATCCTCATGCTGGACGGCCTGCCGAACTACCAGCGGCTCTTCCACGTCCGGGTCGGTCAGACTGTCACCGAAATGTTCCAGGCCGACCGGCAGATCGAGGTCGAGGCGATCGACCGCCTCAAGCGCGGTATCGAGGTGATGCGCACCAAGGGCGACATCACGTCCGCCAACCTCTTCGAGTCGATCCTCGAGGACGAGGAGCACCACATCGACTACCTGGACACGCAGCTGGAACTCATCGACAAGCTCGGTGAGGCGCTGTACATCGCGCAGCAGATCGAGCAGCCGAGCTAGGGCCTGCGGTCAGGCGGCGTCTTCCAGTTCCGAGAGCACCGGCCGGCCCCGGTCGGCCAGCTCACGGCGAGGGCACGCACCCCTGCCGAGGATCGCCTGGATACGGCGTACGCACGATCCGCAGTCCGTACCCGCCTTGCAGGCGGAGGCTATCTGGCGGGGAGTGCAGGCACCGCTGTCCGCGTGCTGCTTGACCTGCTGCTCGGTGATGCCGAAGCAACTGCAGACGTACACGCGGTTCACCTCCCGGCGGGGTTGTTGTCTGGCGCCGTCCCCGTTGATCGGTGAGGCTAACCTAACCTTACCCGCCGGGCCGGAGGCACAAAAGTGGAGAGGGGCGCGGATCGTGTGATCCGCGCCCCAGTCCTTGACCCCGGTAACAGGCGAACCCGTTACTGGTCCCTGTACATCTCGGCCACGAGGAACGCCAGGTCCAGCGACTGGCTGCGGTTGAGGCGCGGGTCGCAGGCCGTCTCGTAGCGCTGGTGCAGATCGTCGACGAAGATCTCGTCGCCGCCGCCCACGCACTCGGTGACGTCGTCACCGGTGAGCTCCACGTGGATACCGCCCGGGTGCGTACCCAGCGCCTTGTGGACCTCGAAGAAGCCCTTGACCTCGTCGAGCACGTCGTCGAAGCGGCGGGTCTTGTGCCCGGAGGCCGCCTCGAAGGTGTTGCCGTGCATCGGGTCGGTCACCCAGGCGACGGTGGCGCCCGAGGCGGTGACCTTCTCGACCAGCTCCGGGAGCTTGTCGCGGACCTTGTCGGCGCCCATGCGGACGATGAACGTCAGCCGGCCCGGCTCGCGCTCCGGGTCGAGGCGCTCGATGTACTGCAGCGCGTCCTCGGCCGTGGTCGTCGGACCCAGCTTGATGCCGATCGGGTTGCGGATCTTCGAGGCGAACTCGATGTGCGCGTGGTCCAGCTGCCGGGTGCGCTCGCCGATCCACACCATGTGCGCGGAGACGTCGTACAGCTGCCCGGTGCGCGAGTCGACCCTGGTCAGAGCGGACTCGTAGTCGAGCAGCAGCGCCTCGTGCGAGGCGTAGAACTCGACCGTCTTGAACTCCTCCGGGTCCGCCCCGCAGGCGTGCATGAAGTTCAGCGCGTTGTCGATCTCACGCGCCAGCTGCTCGTAGCGCTGCCCCGACGGGGACGACTTCACGAAGTCCTGGTTCCAGGCGTGCACCTGGCGCAGGTCGGCGTAGCCGCCGGTGGTGAAGGCGCGCACCAGGTTCAGCGTGGAGGCGGAGGCGTGGTACATCCGCTTCAGCCGCTCGGGGTCCGGGACGCGGGCCTCTTCGGTGAAGTCGAAACCGTTGACGGAGTCGCCCCGGTACGTCGGCAGCGTCACGCCGTCGCGGGTCTCGGTCGGCTTGGAGCGCGGCTTGGAGTACTGGCCGGCGATCCGGCCGACCTTCACGACCGGCACGGAGGCGGCGTACGTCAGCACGGCGCCCATCTGGAGCAGCGTCTTGAGCTTGTTGCGGATGTGGTCGGCGGACACCGCGTCGAACGCCTCGGCGCAGTCGCCGCCCTGGAGGAGGAACGCCTCTCCCTTGGCGACGGCAGCCATCCGGGCGCGCAGCTGGTCGCACTCGCCCGCGAAGACGAGCGGCGGATACGACTCGAGGTCCGCAACGACTGCGCGCAGAGCCTCGGTGTCGGGGTACTCGGGCTGCTGCGCCGCGGGCAGGTTTCGCCAGGTGTTGCCAGCACTGGTGCTGGTCTTAGCGTTCACGGTCACGAGCTCAACATTACGGGGTCGTGTCGGACGTCCTGACCCATGCCCAGCAATTGAGACACCGCGTACGCCCTGCGGACATGGGGTAAGGTGCGTCGCATGTTCGCGCACTCGATCCAGACCTGGTGGTGGACCGCTCATCCGGCGGCCCACTGACTGCGCGTACGACAGACTTCGCGAAGGCCGCCCGAGGGGCGGCCTTCGGCGTTTCCGGGGTCGTTCCTCACCGACATCGACGTGATCGACGTCATCGACGTGATCCACGGAAGAGGAACCATGGACCTGGCACAGCTGCTGGACGACCCCCGACCCTTCGCCCTGCTCCGCCGCCGCACGCCCGGCCACGACCACGAGACGGTCGAGGTCCTGATCGGCCCGGTCACCGCGTACGACCGGCTCGCCGACCTCCCTGACGAGGGCCTCGCTCTCGTCCCCTTCCGGCAGATCCGCGAGCGCGGCTTCGACGTCCGCGACGACGGCACACCGCTGACCGTGCTGACGCCCGAGGAGTCGTACGCCATCCCGCTGGCCGACGCCCTGGAACAGCTCCCGTCGCACGACGTGCGCGTCGAGGGCGGTGGCTTCGACGTCGGTGACGAGGAGTACGCGGAGATCGTCGGGCGGGTACTGCGGGAGGAGATCGGGCGGGGCGAGGGCGCGAACTTCGTGATCCGGCGGACGTACGAGGGTGGCATCCCGGGGTTCTCCCGCAGGGACGCCCTCGCGCTGTTCCGGCGGCTGCTGGTAGGCGAGCGGGGCGCGTACTGGACGTTCGTCGTGCACACCGGAAACCGGCGAACGGGTGGGCGGACGCTGGTCGGGGCGAGCCCCGAGGTGCATGTGCGGATGTCCGGCGGCACGGTCGTGATGAACCCGATCAGCGGGACGTACCGGTATCCCGCCGAGGGGCCGGCCCCCGAGCACCTGCTCGACTTCCTGGCCGACGGCAAGGAGATCGAGGAGCTGTCGATGGTCGTCGACGAGGAGCTCAAGATGATGTGCACCGTCGGCGACATGGGCGGGGTGGTCGTCGGGCCCCGGCTGAAGGAGATGGCGCATCTCGCGCACACCGAGTACGAGCTGCGCGGGAAGTCCTCACTGGATGTGCGGGAGGTCCTGAAGGAGACCATGTTCGCGGCGACCGTCACCGGCTCGCCCGTGCAGAACGCCTGCCGGGTCATCGAACGGCACGAGGTCGGGGGCGCGGGTACTACGCCGGTGCTCTGGCCCTGCTCGGCCGGGATTCGGGCGGGGCCCAGACCCTCGACTCCCCCATCCTCATCCGTACCGCCGACATCTCCTCCGACGGGCACCTGCGCGTTCCGGTCGGCGCCACGCTCGTGCGCGGCTCGGACCCGGCGAGCGAGGTCGCGGAGACGCACGCGAAGGCGGCGGGCGTGCTGACGGCCCTCGGCGTCCGTCCGGCACGGCCGCGTGAGGAGCACACGCGCGTGCGGCTGGCCGACGACCCGCGCGTGCGGGCCGCGCTCGACGGGCGCCGGGCCTCGCTCGCGCCGTTCTGGCTGCGGATGCAGGAGCGGTCCGAGGAGCTGAGCGGGCACGCCCTGGTCGTCGACGGGGAGGACACCTTCACCGCGATGCTCGCGCATGTGCTGCGGTCGAGCGGTCTGGACGTGACCGTCCGGCGGTACGACGAGGACGGACTCCGGGATGCGGTGCTCGCGCACGAGGGGCCCGTGGTGCTCGGCCCGGGCCCCGGTGATCCCTCCGATCTCACCGACCCCAGGATGCGGTTCCTGCGGCACCTCACCGCCGAGGTCGTCCGGAGCCATCCGCACGGCGTGCTCGGCGTCTGCCTCGGGCACGAGCTGATCGCGGCCGAACTGGGGCTGGAGATCGTACGGAAGGAAGTGCCGTACCAGGGGGCGCAGACGGAGATCGAGTTGTTCGGGCGGCGCGAGACCGTCGGTTTCTACAACAGCTTCGTGGCGCGCTGCGACGAAGGGGCCCACCAGGAGCTGGCCGCGCACGGCGTGGAGGTCAGCCGCGCCGCGAACGGTGAGGTGCACGCGCTGCGTGGGCCCGGGTTCGCGGGGATCCAGTTCCACCCCGAGTCGATCCTGACCATGAACGGGGCGGCGGTCGTGCGGGAGCTGGTGGGGCGGCTGCGGGACACGAGCAGGCCCTCCGTGTAGAGCGCGGCGCCGGTCGGGTCACGCTGCCCGACCGGCGCCCGGGTCAGGGCGATCGGTCAGCCGAAGAACACCCCGACCTCCTCGTACAGCTTCGGGTCCACCGTCTTCAGGCGGGCCGTCGCGTCCGCGATGGGGACGCGGACGATGTCCGTGCCGCGCAGGGCGACCATCGTGCCGAAGGCGCCGTCGCGGACGCAGTCGATGGCGTGCAGGCCGAAGCGGGTGGCGAGCCAGCGGTCGAAGGCGCTGGGGGTGCCGCCGCGCTGGACATGTCCGAGGACCGTCGTACGGGCCTCCTTGCCCGTGCGCTTCTCGATCTCCTTCGCCAGCCACTCGCCGACCCCGGACAGCCGGACATGCCCGAAGGAGTCCAGCGACTGGTCCTTGAGGACCATGTCGCCGTCCTTGGGCATCGCCCCCTCGGCGACGACCACGATCGGCGCGTACGACGCCCGGAAGCGGGACGTCACCCAGGCGCACACCTGCTCGACGTCGAAGCGCTGCTCCGGGATGAGGATGACGTTGGCGCCGCCGGCCAGCCCGGAGTGCAGGGCGATCCAGCCGGCGTGCCGCCCCATCACCTCGACGACCAGGACGCGCATATGGGACTCGGCCGTGGTGTGCAGCCGGTCGATGGCCTCGGTCGCGATGCCGACCGCGGTGTCGAAGCCGAAGGTGTAGTCGGTGGCGGACAGGTCGTTGTCGATCGTCTTGGGGACGCCCACGCAGGGCACGCCGTGTTCGTCGGACAGCCGGGCGGCCACCCCCAGGGTGTCCTCGCCGCCGATCGTGACGAGTGCCTCCACCTCCAGTTCGGCGAGGTTCTCCTTGATCCGGCGGATGCCGTTCGCCACCTTCAGCGGGTTGGTCCGCGAGGAACCGAGGATGGTGCCGCCCCGGGGCAGGATGCCGCGCACGGCGGGGATGTCGAGACGGACGGTGTCGCCTTCCAGAGGGCCGCGCCAGCCGTCCCGGAAGCCGGTGAATTCGTAGCCGTACTCCTGCACGCCCTTGCGGACGATGGCCCGGATGACGGCGTTGAGCCCGGGGCAGTCGCCGCCTCCGGTCAGTACTCCGACGCGCATGGAACAGTCCCTTCGCCGCAGGTGCCTGACGAAGGGTCAGTGTGACGCGCGCCTCACTCGTCGTCGAGGCCGCGCTCTATCGCGTACCTGACCAGCTCCACGCGGTTGTGCAACTGGAGCTTGCCGAGGGTGTTCTGGACGTGGTTCTGCACCGTGCGGTGGGAGATGACCAGGCGTTCGGCGATCTGCTTGTAGCTCAGGCCCTTGGCGACCAGACGCAGCACCTCGGTCTCGCGGTCGGTGAGCCGGGGCGCCTTCGGTTCGTCGGTGTCGGGGGCCGGGGCGGGTTCGGAGGCCAGGCGGCGGTACTCGCCGAGGACCAGTCCGGCGAGACCGGGGGTGAACACCGGGTCGCCGACGGCCGTGCGGCGGACCGCGTCCCGCAGTTCCTCGGTGGAGGCCGACTTCAGCAGGTAGCCGGTCGCGCCGGACTTCACCGCCTCCAGGACGTCGGCGTGCTCACCGCTCGCGGACAGCACGAGGACGCGCAGGGCGGGGTTGGCGGCGACGACCTCCTTGCAGACCTGGACGCCGGGTTTGGCGGGCAGGTTCAGGTCGAGCACCAGGACGTCGGGCGCGGCGGCCTTGGCCCGGCGCACCGCCTGGTCGCCGTCGCCCGCGGTGGCGACCACCTCGAAGCCCGACTCGGCCAGGTCACGGGCGACGGCGTCGCGCCACATGGGGTGGTCGTCGACCACCATGACCTTGATCGGGTCCTGCCGGCCTTCCGTGGCCTCCGTCATCGCTGCTCCGCCTTCCCCCGTGCCTGTGTCAGGTCCTTCGGTACCTTCAGCTCGACCTCCGTGCCCTGGCCCGGCACCGAGATCAGCTCCGCGCTGCCGCCGAGGTCGCGCAGCCGGCCGCGGATCGACAGGGCGACGCCGAGCCGCCCCTCGCCCTCCGCCTGGGCGAGCCGCCCCTCCGGGATGCCGGGTCCGTCGTCCCGGACGGTGACGATCACCTCGTCCGGCTCGTCCTCGACCAGGATCCAGGCGCTCGCCTGTTCCCCTGCGTGCTTGCGGACGTTGTCCAGGGCGGCCCCGACCGCGGCGGCCACCTCGCGGGCGGCCAACGGCGCCAGCGGCACGGGCGCGCCGGGCTCGGCGAGGCTGACCTTGGCCCGGCATACGGCGCGAGCAGGGCGCGCAGGTCGACGGGCCCGCTCTCCTCCGGCTCCTCGTCGACGGACCGGACGACCGCTCCCTCGGCGGCGTCCTCCGAGACCCGGGAGACCGGCACCAAGCCGCCGGAGACCAGGGTGCGCAGCGCGACCTCCTGCTCACCGGCCATCCGGCCCAGCTCGGCCGCCTCTCCGCCGATCACCGCGCCGCGCCGCTGCACCATCGCCAGCACCTGGAGCACGCTGTCGTGGATGTCCCGGGCGAGGCGCTCCCGCTCCCTCGTCGCGGCCTCGATCTCCAGGGCGCGGGCGAGGGTGCGCTCGGAGGCGCGGGCGACCTCGACGACGTACCCGATGGCGATGGAGGCGATGCAGACCAGGATGACGTTGTGGACGGTGTCGCGGGCCGGGGTGCCGCGTTCCACCAGGTTGGCGGCGGCCACGAGGGTGGAGGCGAGGGCCGCCCAGCGCCAGCCGCCCTTGATGGCGAAGGCCAGGACGGAACCGGCGGTCCATATCGACGGCAGGGTCGGGCCACCCGCCTGGACGCGCTCGTGCGCGTCGGCGACGGGGTGAGCATGATGCCGGTGATGGCCACCGTGAGGTCGGCGGTGAGGAACCGCTTGGTGCAGCGGGTGGCGTTCGCGACCCGGGGCAGGGTGGCCAGGGTCCACACGCCCAGCACGGCGAAGTAGGCGACGGCGACCCATGGGCGGGCGAACTCGTCGTGGGCGGTGGCGAACAGGCCGACCGCGTACAGCATCGTGAGCACCCGGTAGGCGGTCAGCGCGCGCCACAGCGGCTGCTCGACCGACATCCTCATGACGCGCTCGCGCTTGGCCATGTCCCCCACCCCCGGCCGGAGCCCCGACTAGGGCTCGGTCCGCCGCTGTTCCGTCTGCTGGTCCTTCTCGGCCTTTTCCTTCTCGGCCTTTTCCTTCTGGGCCTGTTCCTTCTCCGCCCGCGCGAGCGCGGCCTTGGCGGCCTTCTCGGCTTCCTTGTCCGCCTTCGCCGCCTCCGCGAGCTGCCGTTTCATGGCCGTCGCGTACATGTCGACGTACTCCTGGCCGGAGAGTTTCATGATCTCGTACATGACCTCGTCGGTCACCGCGCGCAGCACGAACCGGTCGTGCTCCATGCCCTGGTAGCGGCTGAAGTCCAGGGGCTTGCCGATCCGGATGCCCGGCCGCATCAGCTTCGGCACGACCTTCCCGGGCGGCTGGATCTTCTCCGTGTCGATCATGGCCACCGGGAGGACGGGCGCGCCGGTCGCGAGCGCCACACGCGCGAGGCCGCCCGGCTTGCCGCGGTAGAGCCGGCCGTCGGGCGAGCGCGTCCCCTCCGGGTAGATGCCGAACAGCTCGCCGCGCTCCAGCACCTCGATGCCGCTCTTGATGGCGGCCTCACCCGCGCCTCGCGCACCGGAGCGGTCCACCGGAAGCTGGCCGACCCCCTTGAAGAAGGCGGCCGTCAGCCGGCCCTTCACCCCGGGCGTCGTGAAGTACTCGGCCTTCGCGATGAACGTGACCTTGCGGTCCAGGACCGCGGGCAGGAAGAACGAGTCCGAGAAGGACAGGTGGTTGCTCGCCAGGATCGCGGGGCCCTCGGCGGGAACGTTCTCCAGGCCTTCCACCCAGGGCCTGAAGGCAACCTTCAGCGGTCCCCCAACAGCGACCTTCATCGCGCCGTACAACAACCGAGTGCCTCCTGTATGTGTCGATCAGACCTTAACCCGGAGCGCTGTCAAAGGCGCCGACGGCCCTGGTCGGTGTCAGTGCGGTCGCGTACGGTGAAGGTCCCGCGAACGCCGTGCGACCCCTTCCATGACGTTCCGTGACATCCGTGATCGTGTCCGTCCCTTCTCACGACCTGGAGGCCGAAGGTGCCGGTCCTCGCCGGAGCCGAGCCGTTTCGCCACGAGGGCGGGGAGGCGGCCGTCCTCCTCTGCCACGGCTTCACCGGTTCACCGCAGTCGCTGCGCCCCTGGGCGGAGCATCTCGCCGCACAAGGCCTGACCGTCTCGCTGCCGCTGCTGCCCGGGCACGGCACGCGCTGGAGGACCTGCGGATCACCGGCTGGCAGGACTGGTACGCGGAGGTGGACCGCGAACTGCGCAACCTGTGCGAACGCCGCGAGAAGGTGTTCGTGGCCGGTCTGTCCATGGGCGGCGCCCTGGCCCTGCGGCTGGCCGCGCGGCACGGCGACGCGGTGCGCGGCGTGGTGGTCGTCAACCCGGCCAACAAGGTGCACGGCCTGGCCGCGCACGCCCTCCCGGTGATCCGCCACTTCGTCCCCGCGACGAAGGGGATCGCCAGCGACATCGCCAAGCCGGACAGCAGGGAGCTGGGCTACGACCGGGTGCCGCTGCACGCGGCGCACTCCCTGCGTCAGTTCTTCCAGGTCGCCGACCGTGAGCTGCCGCAGGTCACCCAGCCGGTACTGCTGCTGCGCAGCCCGCAGGACCATGTCGTGCCGCCCGCCGACTCGGCCCGTATCCTCAGCCGCATCTCGTCGACCGACGTGAAGGAGGTCCTGCTGGAACAGAGCTACCACGTCGCCACGTTGGACCATGACGCGGACCGCATCTTCGAGGAGAGCGCCGCGTTCATCGGCAGGCTCGCGTCCGGCCTCGGCAGGGAGCCCGGTCTCGGCAAGGAAGGGACGACAGCAGGTGGCTGAGCACGACTCCGACCGCGAGGGCCGCGAGCCGGACGAGAAGGGCGTCCCGTTCGACGAGGAGGCCGCCTGGGCGGCGATCGTCGCCGGGTACGGCGAGGAGCCGCCGGACCCGCCCGGCGCCAAGCCGTTCAAGTCGATCGAGGACCTGGCGCTGCTGGAGTCCCCGACCAACGACGACCCGGCGCCCACGGCCGGGACGACCGGCGCCGCCGAGAAGCCCGCCGAGCCGGAGGGGCCGGAGGCCAAGGGGCCCGTGGACAAGCCGGCCAAGCCGCTGGGCGGCTCCGTCTCCTTCGCGCCCGGCGTCGGGCCGCGTGACTACTCCGCGCCCGAGCCCGCCGAGGACGACTTCGACGAGGACGACGAGGGCCACTTCGTGCCACCGGAGCCGCCCCCGCTGCCGGCCGCCGATGTCACCGCGAAGTTCGCCTGGCTCGGGTGCTCGGCGGGCCGGTGCTGCTCCTGCTGGCCGTGCTGCTCGGCTGGGACATGACGTGGTGGCTGGCCACGCTGGGGATCGGTGGGTTCCTCGGTGGCTTCGCGACGCTGGTGATGCGGATGCGGACGGATGACGAGGATGACGAGGATCCGGGGCGCGGGGCCGTGGTCTGAGCGACCCGGACGGCTCAGGTGGCAGGAATTCTGAGGGCGGCCAGGACCGGAAGGTGGTCCGTGGCCGCCCTCAGGTCCGTCTCGGTCACTCCGGGGTGCCCGGCCGGCACGCCGCAGCCCAGCACCTCGATGCCCTTGGTCGCGAAGATCGCGTCGATGCGCTGGTAGGGGTCGGTGGGGTCCAGGTGTGCTCGCCGCCCAGGGCGCGGCGGTCCGGCAGTCGGTCAGACCGTCGGCCAGCCGGCGGAAGGTGGGGCCGTCGGGGCGTTCGTTCAGGTCACCGCCGGCGATCGCGTGCTCCACGCCCATTCCGGCGAGCCGGTCCAGGAGCATGCCGCCCTGCTCGTAGCGCTCGTCCTTCTGGAGCGACAGGTGACAGCTGAGGACGCCGAGGCGGGTGCCGGCGAAGCGGACGACCGCGGTGGCGAAACCGCGGCGGTGCAGGCCGGGGTGAGGGGCAGGAGGACGTCCTCCGTGCGCTCGATGCTCGCCCGGAGCGAGCAGAGGATCGCCGGGCCGGCGGCGGTGGCGCCGCCGGTGACGATCACCAGGTCGCAGGCGCGGGCCAGGCGGGCGAGTTTCTTGCGCCAGCGGAAGAAGCGGGGGCTTCTTGGACGAGGACCAGGTCTGGTGCGCAGGCTTTGATCACACGGGCCAAGGCGTGTGTGTCGTCGCGCATGGAGCGGATGTTGTAGCTGAGGACCCTGATGACTGCGGAACCGTCGGGTTCTGTACGCGAGTTGGGGAGCAGCGACATGTGATCAATTTACGCCCAATGGCTCGGGCGCGGGGTCGGTGCGCGAGTGCCGGTCGTATGTGGCTGATCGCGCAGTTCCCCGCGCCCCCAAAAACCAAAAGAGAGGCGTTACATGATCGGGTCGGGTTCCCTGGCCAGGTCGGCTGCGCCCACCAAACCCGCCTTGTTGCCCAGTTCCGCGGCGCGGACCTCGGCCACCGGGCGCCAGTTGCCGCCGACCAGCCAGCGCTTGTAGGACTTGCGGATCGGGCCCAGGACCAGTTCGCCCTCGTCGGAGAGGCCGCCGCCGACGATGAAGGCGGAGGGGTCGAAGAGGGAGGCGAGGTCGGCGAGGCCCGCGCCGACCCAGCGGGCCAGTTCGCGGTAGGAGTCGACGGCCACGCGGTCGCCCTGGCGGGCGGCCATGGAGATGTGCTTGCCCTCGATGCCGTCGGGCGTGCCGTTGCCGAGGCCGAGGAGGATCTCGGCGTTCTCGGGGTGGCGTTGGCGCGCTGCTTGGCGTACCGGACGAGGGCCCGGCCGGAGGCGTACTGCTCCCAGCAGCCCTGCGAGCCGCAGCCGCACAGCAGGCCGTCCGGCACCATGCGGATGTGGCCGAACTCCGCGGCCACCCCGAAGTGCCCGCGGCGCAGCTTGTTGCCGATGATGATGCCGCCGCCGAGGCCGGTGCCGAGCGTGATGCAGATGACGTTGCGGTGGCCCTTGCCGGCGCCGAACTTGTACTCGCCCCACGCCGCGGCGTTCGCGTCGTTCTCCACGACCACCGGGAGGCCCACACGGGCCTCGACCTTCTCCTTGAGCGGCTCGTTGCGCCAGTGGATGTTCGGCGCGAAGTAGACCTCGGAACGCTGCCGGTTCACATAGCCGGCGGCGCCGATGCCCACGCCGACGATGTCGTGACCGACACGCGCGCCGTCCACCGCCGAGGCGATGGCGTCCACGATGCCCTCGGGCGTGCCCGGGTCGGCACCTTGTGGGTCGAGAGGATGTTGCCTTCCTCATCGACCACGCCGGCCGCGATCTTCGTGCCGCCGATGTCGACGCCGATGGTGAGTCCCATGAATCCCTCAGTTTCGGTCGAGCCCCGCTACGGCCAACGGTACCCGAGGCACCGGGGTCGGGTTCGGCTCGTCCGACGGGTGGGCACGCGGCGGCAGGGCCGGGGACCGGGCCCGGGGACCCGGCCGGGGACTCAGTCGAGGTCGATGCGCTCCCCGGGGCCCTCGTCGTCGCCCCGGTCATGGCGTTCGTCCAGGTCACGCGGGTCGTCATGGTCGTCGCGGCCGGTCCAGCGACGCTCCTGGGCCTGCACGGCGGAGCGGTAGGCGGCGAGCAGTTCGTTCCCGGCCGCAGCCAGGTGGTCGAAGACGTCCGGGTTGCGTTCGATGACGGGTTCCACGGCGGCCTTCGCCTGCTGCACGACCTGCCGTACGGCCTGTTGGGCCGCCGGACCGGCGACCGCGCCGAACAGCGGGGACTGGATCCCGGACAGCTTGTCCGCGACGGCGTCGACGAACTTCTTCAGTTCCTCGGCCGCGGAGCCTGGGGCGGGCCGTACTCGGCGCGGCGGCGGGCCTTCTCCGCCTCCAGGTCCTCGGCGCACGCGGTCGCCCAGGCGTCGGCGTCGGTCGCCCGCACCTCGTCCGCGGCCTCTTCGCGGGCGGCGTCGGACGGGGGAGCTCTTCGCTCATGACGGACTCCTGACTACGGTTCGTCCCTCCGACGTTACCCGAACGGGCCCACTCAGCGTGACTGCGGCCACAGCTTCGGGTCGGGGGCGAACCGGACGCGCAGTTCGCCCTCGCGCAGGGCGGCGCCGTCGACGGTGCAGCGGCGCAGTGCGGAGGGCAGCGGGACGATGCGGCGGAACCGCCCCGCCGTGACGACGAGTTCGTCACCGCGCCGGACGAGGTCCAGGTCGTCGCGTATGGCGCCGGGCAGCGGGATGTGCCAGACGAGCACGCCGTCCTCGCCGAGCCGGTCGGTCACGGGCCACTCGACCGGGGCGACGGGGGTGTCCCGGCCGGCGCCGGGGACGTCCAGGGCGGTGAGGTCGTCGGCGCCGCGCGGGTCGCGTCCGAGGTGGGCGACGGTGCGGACGTCGTACGCCTCGCGCCACTCGTCCAGCGTCTTGCGCTGCTGGGCGACCGGGCCGGCCAGCCAGGTGTCCGGGGACGCCTCGGGCAGGACGCGGTTGGCGACGACGAGGTCGGTGCGCAGGCCGCGCAGGGACAGGCCGAGGGCTGCGGTGCGCAGGGCGTCGGCACCGGCCGGTCCGGGCTCGGCGACCAGGCGGACGACGGTGTCGCGGTCGGCGACGACCGCCTCGACGGCGGCCAGCTCCAGGTCCCAGCGGGCGGCCGTCTCGTACAGCCACTCGGCGGGCATGGGGACGCCGGCGAGCCGGCCCAGGACGGGGCGCAGGGCGCGGGCCGCCTGGCGTTCGGGCGGGAGCAGGCGGCGCAGGTAGCGGCGCAGTTCCTCGGGAGGGCGAGGAGGGCGAGGGCCTGCGGGGCCGGTGGCAGGTCGACGACGAGGAGGTCGTACGCCTCCGACAGCGCGGCGTCGCGCAGGGCGCGCAGGAGGGCGAGTTCCTCGGCACCGGGCAGGGGGTGAGTTCGTCCGGGTCCAGGCGGGAGGCGCCGAGCAGTTCCAGGGCGGAGGACGCGCGGTCCTGGAGGGCGGTGAGGTCCTTGCGGAAGTCCCGGGCGGGGTCGGGGCGCCAGGCGGTGAGGCGGGGGGCGACCTCGGTCGGCTCAGGGCCGGTGCCGGTGCCCAGGGCGGCACCGAGGGTGTCCGCGCGGTCGGTACCGAGGACGAGGGTGCGGGTGCCCTGCGCTGCCGCGGCCAGGGCGGTCGCGGCCGCGAGGGTGGTACGGCCGCTGCCGCCGGGGCCGGTGATCAGGATGGTGCGCATGGGGGTGCACGGTACCCGGCGTTGACGAGGTACTCCGTGCCGCCCTTAGCGGCACGAATGCCCGCCGCTTGGGCAACCCAGGGCGCGGGGAACTGCGCGACCAGCCACAACGCACCTGCACGGGGTCCTGCGGAAACCCGGCGGCGGTCAGGCGGACTCGACGCGCTTCTTCAAGCCCGCCAGCGCCCGGTCGATGATGACCTTCTCCGCCTTGCGCTTGATCATGCCCAGCATCGGGATCTTGACGTCGACGGTGAGGGCGTACGTGACCTCCGTGCCGCCCGTGCCCGCCGGCTTGAGGAGGTACGTGCCGTCGAGGGAGCGCAGCATCTGGGACTTCACCAGCGTCCAGGACACCTCGTTCTCGCCGGTCCACGTGTACGCGAGCACCTGGTCGTCCTTGATCGCACCGGCGTCCATGACGAGGCGGACCTGCTCGGCGCGGCCCTGCTCGTCGGTCTTCAGGACCTCCGCCTCCTTCACCTCGCCGGTCCAGTCCGGGTAGCGGGCGAAATCGGAGATGACCGCCATGACGTCGGCCGGGGCCGCCTCGATGGTGATGCTCGAGCTGGTGTGTTCCGCCATCGCCGTGGCTCCTCCAGATGCGGGCCGGTATGAGGTCGTCGTGCGCACGCGTGCGCAGCGTGAAGGCTACCGCGCACGGCGCCCGCCGATCTCACCCGACCTGGGCGACCCTCACCATTCCAGCGCCCACGGTGTCCCCGTCGCCGCGAAGTGCCCCACGTTCACGCACTCCGTGACCCCGATCCGCATGCGCCGCACCAGCGGCTGGTGCACGTGCCCGAAGAGGGAGTAGCGGGGGCGGGTACGGCGGATGGCGTCCAGCACGGCCCGGCTGCCGCGCTCGAAGCGGCGGGCGACGGTGTCGTAGACCAGTTCCGGGACCTCGGGCGGGATGTGCGTGCAGAGAACGTCGACCTCTCCCACCGCCTCGATCTTCGCCGCGTACTCCTCGTCACTGATCTCGTACGGCGTCCGCATCGGGGTGCGCAGGCCGCCGCCGACGAAGCCGAAGACCCGGCCGCCTATCTCGACGCGCTCGCCGTCGAGGACGGTCGTGCCCTCTCCGGCGTACTCCTGCCACAGGGGCGGCATGTCGACGTTGCCGTAGGTGGCGTACGTCGGGGAGGGGAACGCGGCGAACAGCTCGGCGTACTGCTTGCGCACCGCCTCCTCGACCACCGTGGCGCGGTTCGCCTGGAGGCCGGCCCACAGCTCGGCCCGAACACCCGGGCCTCCTCGAAGCGGCGGGCGGTGCGCAGCGCGACGATGCGGTCGGCGTTCTCGACGCCGAACAGGTCGGGGAAGATACCGCGTGAGTGGTCGGCGTAGTCGAGGAAGAGGACGAGGTCGCCCAGGCAGATCAGGGCGTCGGCGCCCTCCCCGGCCCGGGCGAGGTCCCGGGCGTTGCCGTGCACGTCGCTGACCACATGCACGCGCGTCCTGCGGTTTCCGGCTGGTGTGGGTGCCATGACGATCAAGCGTAGGTCGAGCGCGACCCCTGTGAACAGTGGCGGGCCTACCTGCGGTTACTGGCCAGTCAGTTAGCACGTGGACTACTGTGCGCGAAGGAAAACCCAACCGTGTGACGCAGCGAACATCTCGACGGGACCCCCTGTCGTAGAAGCCATACCGGCGGGTAACGTCCGGGCAGTCCAGTCGTGCTCTGCATTTCAACAAGTGAATGTCCGAGCACCCGCCCGAGCCTTGGACCGCACCGTCGCAGCACACACCGTCGTGGCGCCGGCGCCCTATGAGGAGCAGCAGTCTTGCGCGAGTTCAGCCTTCCGGCTTTGTACGAGGTCCCTGCGGACGGAAATCTGACCGACATCGTCCGCAGAAACGCCGCGCAGCACCCGGACGTCGCCGTCATCGCCCGCAAGGTCGGCGGCAGCTGGCAGGACGTCACGGCGACGGCCTTCCTCGCCGAGGTGCACTCGGCCGCGAAGGGGCTGATCGCCGCCGGTGTCCAGCCGGGTGACCGGGTGGGACTGATGTCCCGCACCCGTTACGAGTGGACGCTGCTCGACTTCGCGATCTGGAGCGCCGGCGCGGTGACCGTGCCGGTGTACGAGACCAGTTCGCCGGAGCAGGTGCAGTGGATCCTCGGCGACTCGGGCGCGACCGCGTGCATCGTGGAGTCGGACGGCCACAGCGCCGCCGTCGAGTCGGTGCGCGACCGGCTGCCGGCGCTCAAGCACGTGTGGCAGATCGAGGGCGGCGGCCTCGACGAGCTGGGCCGGCTCGGCCAGGACGTCACCGACGAGACGGTCGAGGAGCGCAGCTCGATCGCCAAGGCCGACGATCCGGCGACCATCGTCTACACCTCGGGCACCACCGGCCGTCCCAAGGGCTGTGTGCTCACCCACCGCAGCTTCTTCGCCGAGTGCGGCAACATCGTGGAGCGGCTGCGCCCGCTGTTCCGCACGGGCGACTGCTCGGTACTGCTCTTCCTGCCGCTCGCGCACGTCTTCGGGCGGCTGGTGCAGATCGCGCCGATGATGGCGCCGATCAAGCTGGGCATGGTCCCGGACATCTCGCAGCTCACCGACGAGCTGGCCGCGTTCCGCCCGACCCTGATCCTGGGTGTGCCGCGGGTCTTCGAGAAGGTCTACAACTCGGCGCGGGCCAAGGCCCAGGCCGACGGCAAGGGCAAGATCTTCGACAAGGCCGCCGACACCGCGATCGCCTACAGCAAGGCGCTGGACAGTCCGTCGGGCCCGTCCCTCGGTCTGAAGATCAAGCACAAGACCTTCGACAAGCTCGTCTACAGCAAGCTCCGCGCGGTCCTCGGCGGCCGGGGCGAGTACGCCATCTCCGGTGGCGCGCCGCTGGGCGAGCGCCTCGGCCACTTCTTCCGCGGCATCGGCTTCACGGTCCTGGAGGGCTACGGCCTCACCGAGTCCTGCGCCGCCACCGCGTTCAACCCCTGGGACCGGCAGAAGATCGGCACGGTCGGCCAGCCGCTGCCCGGCTCGGTGGTCCGGATCGCCGACGACGGCGAGGTGCTGCTGCACGGCGAGCACCTGTTCAAGGAGTACTGGAACAACCCCGGCGCGACCGCGGAGGCGCTGGCCGACGGCTGGTTCCACACCGGTGACATCGGCACCCTCGACGAGGACGGCTACCTCCGGATCACCGGCCGCAAGAAGGAGATCATCGTCACCGCGGGCGGCAAGAACGTCGCCCCGGCCGTGATCGAGGACCGCATCCGGGCGCACGCGCTGGTCGCGGAGTGCATGGTCGTCGGCGACGGGCGGCCGTTCGTGGGCGCGCTGGTCACCATCGACGAGGAGTTCCTGGGCCGTTGGTGCGCGGACCACGGCAAGCCCGCGGGGTCCACCGCGGCGTCGCTGTGCGAGGACCCGGACCTGCTGGCCGCGATCCAGGCCGCGATCGACGACGGCAACGCCGCGGTGTCGAAGGCGGAATCGGTGCGGAAGTTCCGCATTCTGACCTCCCAGTTCACCGAGGACTCGGGCCACCTGACGCCCTCGCTGAAGCTGAAGCGGAACGTGGTGGCGAAGGACTACGCGCACGAGATCGAGGCGATCTACGCCAAGTGACCCCTCGGGTCGGCTATGGCGCGGTGTCCTCGGCGAGGACCCGCGCCATCGTGCGTTCGGCGAGGGCCGTGATGGTCACGAAGGGGTTGACGCCGATCGACCCGGGCACGAGCGAGCCGTCGGTGACGTACAGGCGCGAATACCCCTTCACCCTGCCGTAGTCGTCGGTCGCCTTCCCCAGCACACACCCGCCCAGCGGGTGGTAGGTGAAGTCGTCGGCGAAGACCTTGCTCGACGAGCCGAACAGGTCGTACCGGTAGATCGTGGAGTTCGCCCGGTTGATCCGGTCGAACAGCTTCTTCGCCATGCTCACCGACACGGCACTCTGCGCGGCGCTCCACCCGAGCCGTACGGCGCCGCTCGCCGAGTCGTACGAGAAGGACGCCCGCTCCGGGTTCTTGGTGATCGCCAGATAGAGGCTGACCCAGTGCTCGAGCCCGATCGGCAGGGGTGCGATCTCGGCGAAGACGGGGTTGGCGGTGTTGGTCCAGTCGTCGATGCCCATGACCGGCATGGTCGACTGGTTGGCGCCGACCGTGTCCCACAGGTGGTTGGCCCGGCCCAGCATCACGTTGCCGTTGGTGCCCCAGCCGGTGCCGACGCTCGCGTTCAGCGCGGGCAGCGTGCCCGACTCCCGGGCGCGGACGAGCAGTTCGGTCGTGCCGAGGCTGCCGCCGCCGAGGAAGAGGTACGTGCAGCCGTACTCCTTGGTCTCGACGACCGTGCCGGTGCCGTCGATCCGGTCCGCGGTCAGCACGTACGTCCCGTCGGCCGCCCTGCTGATCGACGTCACCCGCTCCATGGTGTGGAGGGTCACGTTCCCGGTGCCCAGCGCGGAGGCGAGGTACGTCTTGTCGAGGCTGCGCTTGCCGTGGTTGTTGCCGTAGATGACCTCACCCGCGAGTGCCGACCTGGTGGCCGTGCCGGCCGCCTCGCGCTCCATGTGGCCGAAGTCGTAGACGTTGGGCACGAAGGTGGTCTTCAGACCCGCGTTCTCCGCGTGTTTGCGGGAGATCCGGGTGAAGCGGTACCACTCGGTCGACTCGAACCAGGCGGGGTCGACGGTGTTGACGCCCAGCATGGAGCGGGCGCGCGGGAAGTACGTGCGGTACATCTCCGCGGTGTCCACGGTCGGGAACTGCTCGGCGAAGTAGGACCGGAGCGGGGTCACCGCCATGCCGCCGTTGACCAGGGAGCCGCCGCCGACGCCCCGGCCGACGTACACGGACATGTCCGCGTAGTGCACCCGGTCCAGGACACCCGGGTAGGCGCTGATGTCCCTGTTGACCAGGTCGAGCCAGAGGAAGGTGGCGAGCGGGGCCTCCGTGCGGGTGCGGAACCACATGGAGCGCTGGTCGGGGGCGCTGGTGGAGCAGAAGACCTTGCCGTCGGGGCCGGCGCCCTTCCAGAGGCGGCCCATCTCGAGGACGAGCGTGCGGATGCCGGCCTGGCCGAGGCGGAGAGCGGCCACGGCGCCGCCGTAGCCCGAACCGACGACGATGGCGGGCGCGTTGTCCACGGCGGCCGGTTCGACGGCCGAGGCGGACCGGAGGCCGATGCGGGTGAGACCGGAGGCGGCTGCGGCCTGAAGGGCCACCATGCCCAGGATTTGACGTCTCGTCAGCTGATGCTGCATCAGTTTTGCTGTCATGCGCGCAGCATGTGCGGATTTTTACGTTCCGCCTAGAGTGCGGGCACCTCGCTCACAGCAAAGCTTTCAACTTGTCCGCCAGCAGGTCCCAGCGCCACTTCTCCTCGACCCACTCGCGCCCCCGCTCCCCCATCCTGCGACGCAGTTGGGCGTCGCCGAGGAGCGTGACGACACGGTCGGCCGCTTCCGCCGGGGAGCCGCCCCGCACCACCCAGCCGGTCTCGCCGTCGAGGACCGCGTCGGGCGCTCCTCCCGAGTCACCGGCGACGACCGGCAGCCCCGTCGCCGAGGCCTCCAGGTAGACGATGCCGAGCCCCTCGACGTCGAGTCCGCCCCGGCGGGTGCGGCACGGCATGGCGAAGACGTCGCCGGCGCCGTAGTGGGCGGGCAGCTCGGCCCAGGGCACCGGGCCCGTGAAGCGGACGGAGGCCGCGACTCCGGTCTCGTGGGCCAGCCGCCGCAGGTCCTTCTCGTACGGGCCGCCCCCGACGATCAGCAGTACGGCGTCCGGCTCGGCGGCCAGGACGCGGGGCATGGCCCGGATGAGGGTGTCCTGCCCCTTGCGCCGCACCAGCCGGGACACGCACACCACCACCGGGCGGTCCGTCAGCCCCAGCCGCGCCCGCACCTCGTCGCCGCCCGACCCGGGATGGAACGTCTTCTCGTCGACGCCCGGCGGCAGCTGCGCCATGCGCGAGGCCGCGTCCGGGGTCAGCGCGGTCGCGATCCGCGAGCGGGTGTACTCACCGAGGTAGGTGATCGTGTCCGTGGAGTCGCCGATGCGGCGCAGCAGCTGCCGGGCCGCGGGCAGCTGGGCCCAGCCGGCCTCGTGTCCGTGCGTGGTGGCCACCAGCCGCTCGGCGCCCGCGGCGCGCAGCGCCGGTGCCATCAGGCCGAGCGGCGCCGCCGCGCCGAACCACACCGATGTGCACCCGTGCTCGCGCAGCAGCCCGACGGCCCGCCGGGTGGCGCCCGGCGTGGGCAGCAGCATGGTCGTACGGTCCCGTACGACGGTGAAGGGCTGCTCGGCGTCGAAGGCGGCGGTCGCCTCGACGCCCTCCCGGCTCCGCTTCCAGGTCGACGCGTAGACGACCAGCCGCTGCGGGTCCAGCCGCAGCGCCATGTTGTGCAGGAACGCCTGGATGCCGCCCGGCCGGGGCGGGAAGTCGTTCGTCACGATCAGGGTCTTGCGCACGCCGCCGACCCTACCGAACAGCCCCTACCGGCCGTTCGCCCCGGCACCTGTGGCACGCTCACAGCTGTCGGGGACATCATGGCTCCCTGAACACGGCACGCGGACGGGCAGGGATCACGTGAGGACGACGGGCGCGAATCGGCGGTTCCTGGCATGGCTGCTGGTGACATGGTGCCTCACGAGGCTGGTGCTGCTGCTGTTCGTGCTGAAGGTGTACGTCTTCCCCGGCCCGGACGTGACGAGCGACGTGTCCGTGATCTACCAGGGCTGGTACGACGTCCTGCGCACCGGAACGTTCCCGCAGGACGACGTCACCTGGCAGTACCCGCCCGCCGCCGCGCTGGCGATCCTCTCCCCCGGCCTGCTGCCCTTCCTGGACTACGCGACCGCGTTCTTCGTCCTGGTCTGCGTCACCGACCTGGCCGTCCTGGCCCTGCTGTCGTACGCGGGCCGGCGTACCGGTCGGTCGCTGCGCGGCGCCTGGGTGTGGGTGGTGGGCGTACCGCTGCTCGGGCCGACGGTGTACGCGCGCTACGACGTGATGGTCACGGCCGTGGCGGTGGCCGCGCTGCTCGCGGGCGCCCGGCACCCCAGGACGATGGGGGCGCTGGCCGCGTTCGGCGCGCTGCTGAAGGTCTGGCCGGCGATGCTCCTCCTCGCCGCCCGCCGACGCTCCGCCTGGGTGTCGGCGGTGGTGACCGGTGCCGCGGTCACGGGCGCGTTCGCCCTGGCGCTGCCGGGCGGCTTCGCCTTCCTCACCTCCCAGCGCGACCGGGGCACCGAGGTGGAGTCGCTGGGCGCGCTGGTCTTCCACGTCGCCCGGCACTTCGGCTGGCAGGGCGAGGTGCGGCTGAACTACGGCTCGATCGAGTTCCTCGGGCCGTACGTGAGCGACGTGAGCACCGGCGCGCTGTTCCTGACGGGGGCGGCCTTCGGCTGGCTGGTGCTGTGGCGGCTGCTGGCCCGGCACTTCGAGGAGCACACGCTCGCCGACGCGGCCTTCGTGGCGGTGCTGATGTTCACCACCACCAGCCGGGTGATCAGCCCCCAGTACATGGTGTGGCTGGTCGGCCTCGCGGCGGTGTGCCTGTACTTCCCTCGAGCCGGATGCGCGCGCCGGTCGCCCTGGTCCTGATCGCCTGCTTCGTGACGGTCCTGGAGTTCCCGCTCTACTTCGCCAACGTGGTGGCCAGCGACGGTCTCGGCCTCACCCTCCTGTTCCTCCGCAACGGCCTCCTGGTCGCCGCCACCCTCCTGGCGGCCCGCACCCTGTGGCGCGCGACGGTACCGCGCACCGTCCCCGCGCCCGCATCCGCTCAGCCCACCCGCACCGACGAGACACCGGTTTCCTCCTGAGCCGGAGCCCCGGCCCCGTCAGCCCAGCTGCTCCCGGAGGTACTCCTGCCACAGCCCCGTGAACTCCTCCGGCGTCGTCCCGAGTACCTCCCGCATCGCCTCCTCCACCGCCCCGGCGCGCTTCTGGTGCTCCCCGACGGCGCGGTAGAACTCGCCCAGGCGGGTCTCGCCCCATCGGTCGGAGATCAGCCGGCAGGCCGTCCAGCCGCTCTCGTAGGCGCGGGCCAGGCGGCTCGCGTCGCCGGTGAAGCCGAAGTCCTCGTCGTCCGGGAGGCCGGCCGGGATCCGGCCCTGGGTCACGGCACGGGACAGTTCGGGGGCGGCCTCGCGCGGGGTGCGGCCGGTGGCGCGGTAGCCGACCCAGTCGGCGTAGCCCTCGGACAGCCACAGGGGTGTGGCGGCGGTGGTGTGCCGGCGGGTGGCGACATGGGTCGTCTCGTGGGTGACTACAACCTGCTCGCCGAGGCCGCCGAGGAGGGCGAAGGCGTCCGGGTTGACGATGACGCGGTCCGCCGGTGCCCGTGCGCCCGTCTCGCCGGTGGTGACCGCCGCGATCCCCCGGTAGGAGGAGGCGGGCGAGCCGAGCAGCCCCGCCATCCCCTCCAGTGACTTCGGTACGAGGACGACGACACTCCGGCCCCAGTCCGTGCCCCACGCCTGCGACACCGCGGGCACCGCACGGTCGGCCAGCCCCGCGTAGTCCCGCAGCGACCGGCCGGACTGCCCGACGCCCAGGACGAGACTGTGTGCGCCCCGGACGGCCTGCACCGGCCCTTGGTCCCACAGCTGCTGCGCGGACTTCTTCGCGGGCCGGTCGGCGTCGACGGACCACTTCCCGTCCGCGTCGCGGCTCAGCCGCAGCGC
The DNA here is from genome assembly GCA_018195615.1 of Streptomyces tuirus. Classification (GTDB taxonomy): domain Bacteria; phylum Actinomycetota; class Actinomycetes; order Streptomycetales; family Streptomycetaceae; genus Streptomyces; species Streptomyces tuirus_A. Next base: position 2,564,470 of record JAGTPG010000002.1, read on the forward strand.
GCGGCCTGCGGTCACCGGCGCCCGGTCGTACCCGGCGAGGCGGTAGCGCAGCTCGGCGTCGGCGGTGGCCGTGTCGCCGGTGCGGTGCAGGCCGGTCACGCGGTACGACCAGTCGGCCAGGGGCACCGCGCGCAGACGGGCGAAGCCTGCCCCCGTCCCCGTCCGTGCGTAGGCCCGCTCGTCGTGGTCCAGGACCGCGGCGGCGCGGCGGTCGAGGAGCCGCTGGACGTCGGCGGCGGCAGGGTCGGCGGCGGGACGGCCGCCGCATCCCGTCAGGACGACGAGCAGCAGAACGAGCGCCACCACCGGGGATCCCGACCTTCGACCAGCCACCTTCCCGATCGTACGGGCGCCGGGCCGCGCCGGTCAGACCCTGGTGACGGACGAGACGGGCATCATCCCCACCGGGTCGTAGCGCACGGGCGCGCCGGGGTAGGGGGCGTGGATGACCTGGCCGTTGCCCATGTACATCCCGACATGGCTCGCGTCGCCCCGGTAGATGACCAGGTCCCCGGGGCGCGCCTCGGACAGCGGCACCTGCCTCCCGGCGTACCGCTGGGCCTGCGAGGTGCGCGGAATGGCGACCCCGGCCTGCGCGTACGACCACTGCGTCAGGCCCGAACAGTCGAAGCCGGAGGGACCGTTGGCGCCCCAGACGTAGGGCCTGCCGAGTGCGGCACGGGCGGCGGCGACGGCGGCGGCCCCGCGCTCCGAGGCGGCGGTGGCGTCCCCGAGCCAGGGCATGCCGTCGCGGCCGGAGCGGGAGGCACGGCCGTAGGCGCCGCGCTCGGACTCCGGCAGGGAGTTGAGCAGCCGCCGGGCCGCGGCGAGCTTCTTCTCGACGGTCCTCTTGTGGGCGGTGACGGCCTTGCGGCTCTTCTCCAGGTCGCGGAGCTTCCCGGCGGTCTCCTCGCGGTCCTGGGCGAGTTCGCGCAGGACCTCCTGGAGCTCCTTCAGCTCACCGGCCTGGTGGGCGGTGAGCCGGCTGAGCCTGGAGGCCCTGTCGAGGTACTCCTCGGGATCGTCGGAGAACAGCAGGGCGAGGGACGGCTCGAGGCCGCCCGACCGGTACTGGGCACCGGCCAGCGAACCGAGCGACTCCCGCATAAAGTTGACGCGCTGCTGCTGCCGGGCGATCCGGTCCCGGGCGGTGCCTACCTCGTCGCGCAGGGCGTCGGCCCGCTCGTCGGCCTTGTTGTAGGCCTCGGTCGCCTTCTCGGCCTGCTCGTAGAGGCGGTCCACCTCGGCCCGGGTGTCGTCGTACGGTGCGGCCGCGGCCGGTACCGCGCCCAGGGCGGTGGCCGCGACGGACAGGATGCTGACCGCGGCACCGGCGCCCCGGTCGAACCCGGACGGTGCAAGGCGGCGATGGGACCCCACGGGAAGCCGCTCTCCTTCCGCTGGCGGACATGGAAACGCGGCAGACAGTAGCCCCGGGACAGGGGGCCGCCAACGACCATCCGTGGGTATGCGGCACGACGCCCCGCCACTGACGCAGGTCACCGGCGGGGCGTGGGCTCAGTCGAGGCTGTCGGGATTCCCCTAATGGCGGACACTCAGACGCGGACGCCGAACATGAACGGGCCGCCGATGGTGTTCATCGACTCGTAGCGGACGACCGTGCCGGTGCGCGGGGCGTGGATGATCTGCCCGTTGCCGGCGTAGAGGCCCACGTGGTGCAGGTCGTTGAAGAAGAAGACCAGGTCGCCGACCTTGAGCTGGCTGACCGAGTAGATCTTGGTGCCGGCCCCGGTCTGGGCCTCGGAGGTGCGCGGGATCTGCACACCGGCCGCGGCGTACGCCCGGGAGGTGAGGCCGGAGCAGTCGTAGGAGCTCATGCCGGTGGCGCCGTAGACGTAGGGCTTGCCGAGCTGGCTCTGCGCGAAGGCGAAGGCCGCGGCGGCCCGGCCGGAGCCCGGCGGGACGTTGCCGGTGAGGGCGTCGCGCTCGCTGTCGCGGCTGGCGCGGTCCTGCTCCTCCTGGAGCTGCTGCTTCTCGGCGGCGGTGAGGCTGTTGAGCAGCTTCTGCGCGGAGGCCAGCTTGCCCTGGACCTCCTTCTTCTTCTTGCCGAGTTCGGTCCGGGTGGAGGCGAGGTCCTTGAGCTTCTCGGAGGCCTCGGCGCGCTCCTGGGCGAGTTCGCGCTGCTTCTCCTGGACCTTCTTCAGCGCCTCGACCTGCTGGCTGCTCAACTGGTCGAGCGTGGAGGCCTTGTCGAGGTAGTCGTCCGGGTCCGAGGAGAGGAAGAGCTGGACCGACGGGTCGATGGAGCCGGTGCGGTACTGCGACGCGGCCGCGAGGCCCAGGCTGTCGCGCAGCTCGTTGAGCTCCTCCTGGCCGCGGGCGACGTTGTCCTGGATGGTGGAGATCTCCTTCTGGAGCTTCTCCTGCTTCTCCTTGGCCCCGTTGTACTTCTCGGTGGCCTGCTCCGCCTCCTCGTAGAGCTTGTCGACCTTGGCCTTGACCTCGTCCTTGCTCGGCTTCTCGCTGGGCGCGGCGTTGGCGGCCTGCGAGCTGAAGGCGACGGCGGCAGCGGCGGCGGTGGTCAACACGGTCACACGTGCGCGGCTCGGCTGCTTGGGTCGACGGTGGGACGCCACGGGTGACAAGCTCCTTCGGGGCCCTCCGCCGTCGCTCCCAATGAGCGATCACCCGAGCGGAGGTTCGCGGCCTGACCCTAGTGACCTTCCTGTGATCAGTTCAAATCCTCAGATGAAAAATTGCGTCACAGGAGGCCAACTTTTCCCCTGGACTCACAGGGCGTGAGACACACTTGACTTAACGTGGCCCACAGGTCTCACCAATTCGGGCATCACACCCGGACGTTACGCATCGCCCGTACGGTTCCTAGGCGCGCGAAAGGCGCTTGAGGAGCATCGCCGAGGCCACGGGGCGGGCACCCGCCCGGGCCACGCCGTCGGCGACCTCTCGGTCGGTCGAGGCCACGATGACCGGCCGGCCCGGCGGCTCGGCGCGCACCAGTTGGCGGATCAGCTCGTCGGCGGTGACACCCGGCTTCGAGAACAGCACCCGGACGCCGCGCGGTGGCGCGAGCAGCACGGGCGCGGCCAGTTCGGCCCCGTCGAAGACACAGGTCACCTCGGCGCCGCTCTGCGCGGCCAGTTGCGAGAGCTGCCCAAGCAGCCTCAGACGCTGCTTCTCCAGTGGCATCTGCGGATAACCCGTTTTGGTGACGTTGTAACCGTCGACGACGAGGTGGGCCTGCGGCAGCGCCAGCAGCTGGTCGAGGACCTGCGGGTCGTTCTCGGAGAGCGCGCGGGCGGCGATGTCCTTCGGGCTCATCCGGCCCGGCTCGACGGCGTCCACGGTCTCGGCGGGCCGCACCGACACCGGTGGCAGCGCCAGTTCGCGGCGGAGCCCCTGGGTGGCGTCCAGGAGCGTGTCCAGCAGCAGCCGTACCCGCATGTCCTCGACGCTGCGGCCCTCGCGGGCCGCCCGCCGCGCGGCCTCCAGGGCGGCTTCGGTCTCCCCCAGCCGGGCCTTGAGCCGCCGGGTCTCGCTCTCGGCGGCGGACACCTGGGCGTGCCCCTCCGCGCGGACGGCCTCGATCTCGCCGTGCGCCTTGCGCAGGGCGGCCTCGCCGCGTTTGACGTCGCTGACGGCGGCGCGGAGCTTGCGGTGCAGCGACTCGGCTTCCTTCCTGGCCGATTCCAGCTCCGTGCGCAGCCGCTCGGTCTCGGCCCTGGTCTGCTCACGGGCCCGGTCGAGTTCGGCGCGCAGCCGCTCCAGCTCGGCCCGGCTCTCCTCGTCGGCGCGCTCGGCGTCGGCCCGCTGGGCCTCCTCACCGGCGGCGGTCACCAGCTTCACCCAGCCGAGGGGCCGCAGTACGTAGGCCGCGGCCGCCACGTCGAGCGGGTCCGCGGCCGGGGCGGGGAGCCTGAGTCGAGAGCGCCGGTCAGTTCCGGCTGGGCCTCTCTGAGCTTCTCCCCGATGCGCTGGCGGAACAGCGGGTCGGTCTCCAGCGCCGAGGCCATGGCGTTGCCGGCGAACTTGGCCCGCCGGTTCGGGGCGAACCGGGCGTACTGCCTCAGCTGCGCGGGCAGCTCGCCGACCGTGAGGGAGCCGAAGCCGTCGGAGACGATCTGCACGACCCTGCGGCGCACACCGTCGGGCAGCGGACGGTCGAGCACCTCAGCGGCGCCGTCGCCCGGCCCCCCGCCTGTGGTCTCCACCATCCGTCACACCCCAATGCCTGTGCGAGGCCCCGCTCCGCTCAGGAGCCGGCGCCCGGCCTGTCCACGAGTTCCACCTGGTCCACCGCGTTGCACCAGCGGCAGCGCACCGACTCGATGGTCTCATTGAGCACCTCACGCTCCTCGACCTTGGGCTCTCCGGCCAGGTCGAGGTGGACGTACTCGACGACCTTCGACGAGCGGGTCACGTCGAAGCGCGTGAGGTTGCCGCAGAGGGTGCAGCGCCACCGCGTCTCGGCGGTCGGCAGGGGAACCGTCATCGTGACCTGTTCTCTTTCCTTCTAGTGTCCGTGACGCCACCGGCATCCCCGGTGCGTGTGGTCCGTAACCCTACGGCCTGGCGGGTCATCGTCGCCCACGCGTCCACGACGGCGAGGCGGTCTGTGCTGTTGCGTCCGGTTACGTCATGCTCTGTATTCATGATCAGCAAGTGGAGTGCGTCGATCGTCCGGGCCGCCGGAGTGATCATGAGATCGTCGGCGCCGGTGACGTACTCACTGATCGCCCTGTGCTGCGCGGTCTTCCTGGCCGGCCCCGCCTCGGGCCTCAATCCGGCGTACGGCACGGGCGACGACCTGCTCGCCGCGCAGCGGGCCTATTTCCGGCGCTGGGGAGTGATCCCAGCAGATCTGTTCGAGGGGTCCGCCGGATCGGCCCTGACCCCCGCGACCGCGCTCTTCGTCCACGGCAGCTGGGTGCACCTGCTCGGCAACATGCTCTTCCTCTACGTCTTCGGGGCCATGACCGAGGAACGGATGGGCCGGGTCCGGTTCACCCTGTTCTACGTCGGCTGCGGCTACCTGGCCCTGCTGGGCTACGCCGTCGCCAACGCGGACTCCGGGCAGTCCCTGGTCGGTGCGTCGGGGGCGATCTCGGCGATCCTCGGTGCGTTCCTCTACCTGTTCCCCCGGGCCCGGGTGACCAGTCTCCTGCCGTTTCTCTTCTTCCTGCCGGTGCGCTTCCCGGCGTGGGTGGTGCTGCCGTTCTGGGTGGCGCTCCAGTGGCTGGCGGCGGGGCGGGCCTCGGACGGGCCGGGCGTGGCCTACCTCGCCCACCTGGTGGGCTTCGGCCTCGGCTTCTGCTACGCCTCGGTCCGCTACGGCCGTCCTACCAGCCCTACTAGAGTGAAGGCCGCCCCTGCTCCGGCCCCCGAGGGAGAGAACCAGCCGTGATCACCGCGATCGTGCTCATCAAGACCAGCGTGGACCGGATCCCCGAGATCGCGGAGTCCATCGCGGCGCTGGACAACGTCAGCGAGGTCTTCTCCGTCACCGGCACCTACGACCTGATCGCGATGGTCCGGGTGAAGGACCACGAGGACCTGGCGGAGGTCATCCCCGGCCGGATCAGCAAGATCCCCGGAGTGGAGGGGACCGACACGCACGTGGCGTTCCGTACGTACTCGCAGCACGACCTGGAGGCGGCGTTCTCGATCGGGCTGGACAACTGAGGACCCGCTTCTGATCGGATGCATGACGCCGGATGAAGAGTTCTTCATCCGGCCCTCATTCTTCTCGCCGTGTTCCGGACCAATGATCGGGCTCATGGCTTTCACACGTCGTATGGCGGCCCTGTCCGCCGTCGTTCTGATCCCGCTGGGTATCGCGGCGACCAGCTTCGCGCTCTCCGACCGCCCCGAGCCGCCGAAGGTCCCCTCCGAAGTGGTGCTGGACAGCGGCTCCCCCTCGCCCAAGCCCACACCCACACCCACGCCGACGCCCACGCCCGACCCGTCCCCGGACGACGAGGTCGTGCCGCGGCAGCCGGTGACCGACAGTCCCACGATGGATGACGATGACGACGACCACGGCCAGGGCGCCGGAGACGACGGAGCCGACGACGGCCCCGGCGACACCAACTGAACCGGCCCGCCGGCGGATCACCGCCCGGGTCCGCATCCTGCTGTGGTTGCTGCTCGTCATGGCGGTCGCGCTCGTCGAGGTGACCACGACCACCCGCTCTCTGCTGATGCGGGACATGGACAACCGGATCAACCGCCTGCTCACTCAGGAGGCCGGGGAGTTCGCCGGCTTCGAGGAGCGGGGCAAGGACCCGGAGACAGGCCGTCCGTTCGCCGATGCGGAGCGCCTGCTGACCGTCTTCCTGCAGCAGCAGAATCCCGATGCCGACGAGGAGCTGATCGGCCTGGTGCGCAGGACGGACGGCGACCTCGCCCAGATCCGGCAGCAGGGCGACATCGGCTCCGGGCTGCCCCTCTACCGGGACGCCGACGCCAAACGCCGTATCTTCGACTCGCCCGACTCCACCGGCACCCTGCACCGGCCGCAGGGTGAGATCCGGTGGGCCAAGGTGACCGTGGCCCGCGCGGGTGCGCAGCCGGACGCCGCGTTCGTCGTGGCCATCCACCCGGAGCACGAGCGGGAGCGGGTGAACACGGTGTTCCGCACCCTGCTCGTCATCTCCGGCGTCGCCCTGCTGCTCACCACCGGCATCGCCTGGGTGGTCGCCGGACGCATCCTCAAGCCGGTGCGGGTGGTGCGCACCGCCGCGGCGGAGATCACCGAGCAGGACCTCACCCGGAGGATCCCGGTGCACGGCAACGACGACATAGCGGCTCTCGCCGAGACGTTCAACGGCATGCTCGACCGGCTGGACCGGGCCTTCGCCGCGCAGCGCGAGTTCGTCGACGACGCGGGCCACGAGCTGCGCACCCCGATCACCATCGTGCGGGGCCATCTGGAGGTCATGGGCGACGACCCGGCCGAACGCGAGGAGACGGTCCGGCTGGTCACCGACGAACTCGAACGGATGAGCCGCATCGTCGAGGACCTGCTGGTGCTCGCCAAGACCGAACGGCCCGACTTCGTCGTGCACGAGCCGGCCCAGGTCGCCGAACTCACCGCCGACGTCTTCGTCAAGGCCCGCACCCTGGGCGAGCGCGACTGGCAGCTCGCCGAAGTCGCCGACCTGGAAGCGGAACTGGACTTCCAGCGGATCACCCAGGCCATGGTGCAGCTCGCGCAGAACGCCGTGCAGCACACCACGCCCGGCCAGACCATCCGCATCGGTTCCCGGGTCGCCGGACCGCATCTGGAGCTGTACGTCGCCGACTCGGGTCCCGGTGTCCAGCCGCAGGACGCCGAGATCATCTTCGAGCGCTTCCGGCGGGCCACCTCCCGGCGCGGAGCACGCGGCTCCGGCGCCGGACTCGGACTGGCCATCGTCAAGGCCATCGCCGAGGGACACCACGGGCGGGTACGGCTGTCCGACACCCCCGGCGGCGGCGCCACCTTCACCCTCGTCCTGCCCGCTCCCCAGGTACCGGAAGGCCATCCCACGTGAACCGCATCCTCATCGTCGAGGACGAGGAGCGCATCGCCTCCTTCGTCGAGAAAGGCCTGCGCTCGAACGGATTCACCACGACCGTCGTCACCGACGGCGACGCCGGCTACGAGTACGCGCTGACCGGCGGCTTCGACCTCGCCGTCCTGGACATCAACCTGCCCGGCCGCGACGGCTTCACGATCCTGCGCGAACTGCGCGAGGCCCGGGTGACCACCCCGGTGATCGTGCTGACCGCGCGGGACTCCGTACGGGACGCGGTGGCCGGCCTGGAGGGCGGCGCCGACGACTGGATGACCAAGCCGTTCCGCTTCGAGGAACTGCTCGCCCGGGTGCGGCTGCGGCTCCGTACGGCGGCCCGGGCGCCGGAGGTGACCGTGCTGAGGGCCGGATCGCTGAGCCTGGACCTGCGCACCCGGCGGGCCAGGGCGGACGAGCGGACCGTCGACCTGACGGCCCGTGAGTTCGTGCTGCTGGAGCTGTTCCTGCGGCATCCGGGACAGGTGCTCTCCCGCGAGCAGATCCTCTCCCACGTGTGGGGCTACGACTTCGACCCCGGGTCCAACATCGTGGACGTCTACGTCCGCACGCTGCGCAAGAAGCTGGGCGCGGAGCGGGTGGAGACCGTGCGCGGGATGGGGTACCGGCTCCCCACCGGGTGAAGTTCCTTTCATGTTCGGCTCATCGACGGCTCACCGCCCGGCTGAACCCTCGATGACGTGACATTGAACCTACGAGCTCTCACTGCCCTGTGCGTGGCACTGTCGCTGTGCGCCCTGCTGGCGATCCCCACGAACTTCCCGGGGCTCGGCGGCGACGCCCGCTTCACCCTCGCTGTGTTCGTCCTGGCGACCGGTGCGTGGATCGGGACGTCGATCGACGACACGTACATCGCGCTGGGCGCCGCACTGGCCCTCACAGTGACCGGGGTGATCAGCAACGACACCCTGTTCGGCACCCTCGGCGACTCCACGGTGTGGCTGCTGATCTGCGCGTTCGTGCTGGCGGCGGCGGTGGCCCGGACCGGGCTCGCCGGCCGGGCGGCGGTCTTCCTCGTCAGCGGAGCACGCACCGTGCGGCAACTCGTGCACCTGACGACGGCGGCCCTGGTCGTCACGGCGTTCGCGGTCCCGGCCACCTCGGGCCGGGCCGCGCTCGCGCTGCCGGTGTTCATGGCCCTCGCCAAGGTTCTCGCCGACCGCAAACGACTGGTCGTGATGCTGGCGCTGCTGTTCCCGACGGTGATCCTGCTGTCGGCGGTGGCGACCCTGATCGGGGCCGGCGCGCATCTGATCACCGTATCGGTGCTGTTCGAGGCGACCGGGCAGCACATCGGCTTCACCGAGTGGCTGCTGCTGGGCCTTCCGCTGGCCGTGGTGTCGTCCCATCTGGCCGCCGAGCTGGTGCTGCTGACCATGACCCGCCGCGACGACCGGCGCGGACCCGTGCACATCACCGCCGAGCAGATCCAGGAGCACAGCGAGAAGGCGGTCACCGGCCCCTGGACGTCGGCCGAGAAGCGCTGTGCCCTGCTGCTCGCCACGGTCGTGCTGCTGTGGTGCAGCGAGCCGCTGCACCACCTGCCGCCGGCGATCGTGGCGCTGATCGGCGCGGTCGTGGCCTCCTCGCCCGCCCTCGGCACCGTGCGCCTGAAGGACGCGCTCAAGACCGTCCCCTGGTCGCTGCTGCTGTTCATGGCGGCGACGATGGCGATGGGCGTCGCGCTCGCCGACTCCGGAGCGGCGAAGTGGCTGGTCTCCGGGCTGCCGACGAACGAGCCCCCGATGGTGTTCCTGGCGATCGTGATCGCGATCAGCACGGCCGCCCACCTGGTCCTGCAGTCCCGCTCGGCCCGCTCCTCCGTCCTGGTCCCGCTCGTGGTGGCCGCCTCCGTCGGCGTCGGCGTCAACCCGGTCGCCGCCGCGCTCGCCTCCACCGCCGCCGCGGGCTTCTGCCACACGCTGCCCGCCTCCGCCAAGCCGGTCACGCTCTTCTCGCAGATCCCCGGCACCCCCACCTACGCCCCGCGTGACCTGCTGCGGCTGTCCGCCTTCCTGGCCCCGCTGACCGCCGCCCTCGTCCTGCTCTTCGCCGTCGCGGTGTGGCCGCTGCTCGGCGTGTCCGTCACCCGCTAAGGAGCCCTCCATGCTGAACCGTGTCGTCGTAGCCCCCAGCGGCTTCAAGGAGTCCCTGTCCGCGGAGGCCGCCGCCGACGCCATCGCGGCCGGCGTCCGCCGTGTTCTGCCCGACGCCGAGCTCGACCTCGTCCCGCTGGTGGACGGCGGCGAGGGCACGGCCGTCGCCCTGGCCGCCGCGACCGGGGGCAAGCTCGTCACCGTGCCCGCGACCGGCCCGGTCGGGGAGACCATCGCCGCCCACTTCGCCCTCCTGGGCTCCGGGGACACGGCGGTGGTGGAGATGGCGGCGGTCGCCGGTCTCTCCCTCGTCCCGCGCGACCTGCGCGACCCGGGCGCCACCACCACGTACGGCGTCGGCGAGCTGATCCGCTCCGCGCTCGACTCGGGCGTCCGGCGGATCCTCGTCGGCTGCGGCGACTCGGGCACCTCCGACGGCGGCGCGGGCGCGCTCCAGGCGCTCGGGCCCGGCTGCTGGACGAGCGGGGCGAGGAACTCCCGGTCGGGGGCCGGGAGCTGACGCGGCTGCACCGCGTCGACCCCAGGGGCCTGGACGCCCGCCTGGCGGACGTGGAGCTGCTCGTCGCCTGCAACCCGTACAACGTGCTGTGCGGCGAACGGGGCGTGGCCCGGGTCTTCGGGCCGCAGAAGGGCGCGACGCCCGAGCAGGTCGAGCAGTTGTCGGCCGGACTGGAGAACTGGGCCTTCGTCCTGACCCGTGACGTGGCCGTCCCGGACACCAACCTCCGGTACGGCCCCGGGACCGGAGCCTCCGGCGGCCTGGGCGCGGGCCTCGCCGCCCTCGGCGCCCGTCTCCTCCCCGCTTCGACGTGCTGCTGGACCACCTCGACCTGGACGCCAGGCTGGCCCGCGCCGATCTGGTCGTCACCGCAGAGGGCGCCCTGGACCACCAGACGCCACGTGGCAAGGTCCCCGCCGAGGTGGCCCGCAGGGCCAAGCTCCACGGCCGTCCGGTCCTGGCCCTGGCGGGCACGCTCGGCGAGGGCGCGCACGAGGTGCCGGGCGTGGACGCCTGCCACGGCATCCTGCCCGCCCCGATGGAGTTGGCCGAGGCGCTGCTGCGCGCGAGCGAACTGCTCACCGACGCCACGGAACGCGCCCTGCGGATGATCGTTCTCGGCACGCGGCTACCGGTGGTCGCCGAGGCCTCCGAGGCCGGTCAGGCGGACGTGTCCGGCACGCAACGCCCGTCCTCCGTGCGGTAGTTCCACTGCGCCCCGTCCGTCACGAGCTCCCGCACGGCCCGCACGAACCGCTCCACGTGCTCGTCCGGCGTGCCGGCACCGAAGCTCACGCGGATGGCGTTGAGGGACTTCTCGCCGGGAGCCGCCTCCGGTGACCCGCACTCGCCCTGCGTCTGCGGGTCGCTGCCGAGCAGCGTGCGCACCAGCGGGTGGGCGCAGAACAGCCCGTCCCGCACGCCGATGCCGTACTCGGCGGAGAGCGCGGCGGCGAAGTGCGAGCTGTTCCAGCCCTCGACGACGAAGGAGAGCACACCGACGCGCGGGGCGTCGTCGCCGAACAGGGACAGGAACCGCACCTGGGGGACGTCGGCGAGCCCCTCCCGCACCTTCCCGACCAGGTACTGCTCGCGGGCGACGAGGGTGTCGAAGCCTGCCTCGGTCAGTGCCTTGCAGGCGGAGGCGACGGCGTAGGCGCCGATGACGTTCGGGGAGCCGGCCTCGTGGCGGGCGGCGGTGTCATGCCACTCGACGTCCACTCCCCCGTCCTCGCGCCGGGTCACCTTGCGGCTGGCGCCGCCGCCCGCGAGGTACGGCTCGGCCTCGCGCAGCCAGTCGGCCCGCCCGGCCAGCACGCCGGAGCCGAAGGGCGCGTACAGCTTGTGCCCGGAGAAGGCGACCCAGTCGACGTCGAGGTCCGCGACGGACACGGGGTGGTGCGGGGCCAGTTGGGCGGCGTCGAGCACGATCCGGGCGCCGTGGGCGTGGGCGGCCGCCGCGAGCTCCTGTACGGGCCACAGCTCGCCGGTGACGTTGGAGGCGCCGGTGACGCAGACGAGGGCCGGGCCGTGCGGATCACGGTCGGCGAGGGCGCGCTCCAGGGTCTCCACCGCCTGCCTCGGGGTGCGCGGGGCGTCGAGGTAGGTGACCTGGGCGTTCCGCCAGGGCAGCAGGGAGGCGTGGTGCTCGGTCTCGAACACGAAGACCTGGCAGCCGGCCGGGAGCGCGGCGGCGAGGAGGTTGAGGGAGTCGGTGGTGGAGCGGGTGAAGACCACCTGGTCGTCCTCCCGGCAGTCGAGGAACTCCGCGACCGTGCGGCGGGCGTTCTCGAACAGGTCGGTCGACAGCTGGGACAGGTACCCGGCGCCGCGGTGGACACTGCCGTAGTACGGCGCGTACGCGGCGACGTCGTCCCAGACCCGCTGGAGCGCCGGGGCGCTGGCGGCGTAGTCGAGCGCGGCGTAGGTGACCTCACCGCCGGTGACGAGCGGGACGGTGACGTCCCGGCCCAGAACGGGCAGAGGGGAGCAAACGGACTGGTCGGCGGCAAGGGTGGAGACGGACATGGCGGAACTCCCGTGAGATACCTGGGGTGAGAGAAGAGAAGGGTGTGCGGAGGCGGGGCTCTGCGGCCCTAGCGCATTCGCTTGCTCACGGAAGACTCCCTCGACGACCAGGACCCCTGGTGTGCGAGGGGTCCGCGCTTGCCGTAGACCTTGCTGACTACGGCCTGGTCTTCACCCGGGGCACCCCGCCACGGACGGAGGGTTGCCGGACAGTCGGCCGGGGCCTCATGACTGTCACTCATGACCTGGTCAGGAACGTACGGGAATGATCGAGGTCCCGCAACCCGCGTCCGGATCGCGGGACACCCCGCGCTACGCGTTGCTCGCCGTCACCCACCGCTCCAGGGTCCGCTTGGCGGCCCCGGAGTCGATCGATGCGGCCGCCTTCGCCATGCCGGCGCGGATCTGCTCGGCGAGCGTCCCCGGGCCCGGCTCCAGGGCCACCAGCGCCGCCGCCGAGTTCAGCAGGACCGCGTCGCGCACCGGGCCCGTCTCGCCGTCCAGCAGGCGGCGGGCGACCTCCGCGTTGTAGGAGGCGTCCGCTCCGCGCAGGGCCTCCACGGGGACGAGGTCGATGCCCACGTCGCGCGGGTCGAAGGCCTCCTCGGTGACCTTGCCGTCGCGGACGACCCATACTCTGGACGTGGCGGTGGTGGTCAGTTCGTCGAGGCCGTCGTCGCCGCGGAAGACCAGGGACGAGTGGCCGCGCTCGGCGAAGACGCCCGCGACGATCGGCGCCATGCGCGGGTCCGCGACCCCGACGGCCTGGGCCCGCACCTTCGCCGGGTTGGTCAGCGGGCCGAGGACGTTGAAGATCGTCCGGATGCCCAACTGGCCGCGGGCCGCACCCGCGTGCCGCATCGCCGGGTGGAACTTCGCCGCGAAGCAGAAGGTGATCCCGGCGTCCTCGGCGACCTGCGCCACGCGGTGCGTCGGCAGCTCCAGGTTGACGCCGAGCTTCTCCAGCACGTCCGACGCCCCGGACGCCGACGACGCCGCGCGGTTGCCGTGCTTGACGACCTTCGCACCCGTGCCGGCGATGACGATCGCCGACATCGTGGAGATGTTGACGGTCTTCGCCCCGTCGCCGCCCGTGCCGACGATGTCGACGGCCGGGCCCGGCACCTCGATCACGTTGGCGTGCTCGTACATCGCCCGGACGAATCCGGCGATCTCCTCGACGGTCTCGCCCTTGGCGCGCAGCGCCACCACGAATCCGGCGATCTGCGCGTCCGTCGCCTCGCCGCGCATGATGAGGTCCATCGCCCAGGCGGTGTCGTCGGCGGTCAGGTCCCGGCGGTCCAGCAGGCCGTTCAGCAGGGCGGGCCAGGTGCGGCCCGCCGCGGTGTCGCCTCCAGCGGGGGTCACAGCGCTCATAAGCCGCTCCTGGGTCGTCGTGTCGTGTGCCACGTAAAAGCTGTGGTCTCACCCTATCCAGCCCGGGACACCACGAAGGGCCCCGTCCGAACACCGGACGGGGCCCTTGTGGTGGCGTGGCGAAGCAGTGATCAGTGGTGGCCGTGGCCGCTCGTGATCTCCCGGTGCTCCTCGGCGGTGGGCTTCGGGATCTGGGCACCCTCGCCGAAGTAGGCGTCGCTGAGCTTGGCGCGCAGCTTCTCGGAGCCCTTCACCTTGCGCTCGACACCGTTCTCGTCGACCGTCGGGCCGATCTCGGCCGGCTTGTACTGCTCGTGCGCCGTGAGCGTGTACATCTGCTCCTGGCTGAGCGGCTCGTGCACCTCGATGAACTCACCGTGCGGCAGGCGCTTGATGATGCCGGTCTCGCGGCCGTGCAGCACCTTCTCCTTGTCCCGGCGCTGCAGGCCGAGGCAGATGCGCTTGGTGATGATGAACGCGATGACCGGTCCGGCGAAGAACCCGATCCGGACGAACCAGGTGACCGCGTTGATCGACAGGTGGAAGTGCGTGGCGACGATGTCGTTGCCACCGCCGATCAGCATGATCATGTAGCCGGTGACCCAGGCGACACCGAAGGCGGTACGCGTCGGGGCGTTGCGCGGCCGGTCCAGGATGTGGTGCTCGCGCTTGTCCCCGGTGACCCACGACTCGATGAACGGGTAGAGGGCGATGATCGCGAGGAACAGACCGAAGAGGACCAGCGGGATGAACACGCCCAGGACGAGCGTGTGACCCCAGAGGTTGATCTCCCAGCCCGGCATGGCGCGGACGAGACCCTCGGCGAAGCCCATGTACCAGTCGGGCTGGGCGCCGGTCGACACCTGGTCGGGACGGTAGGGGCCCAGGACCCAGATCGGGTTGACGGTCGCGATGCCGGCGATGGCCGCGATGACACCGAAGACCAGGAAGAAGAAGCCTCCGGCCTTGGCCATGTAGACCGGCAGCAGCGGCATGCCGACGACGTTCTTGTTGGTCCGGCCGGGACCCGCGAACTGGGTGTGCTTGTGGTAGAAGACCAGGATCAGGTGGCCGACCACGAGCCCGAGCATGATGCCCGGCAGCAGCAGGATGTGGATCGAGTAGAACCGGGCGACGAAGTCGGTGCCCGGGAACTCCCCGCCGAACAGGAACATCGAGATGTACGTGCCGACGATCGGCACGGACAGGATCGCGCCCTGCGTGAAGCGGACACCGGTGCCGGAGAGCAGGTCGTCCGGGAGCGAGTAGCCGGTGAAGCCGGTGAACATGCCCAGGACGAACAGCAGGAAGCCGAACAGCCAGTTGATCTCGCGCGGCTTGCGGAACGCGCCGGTGAAGAAGACGCGCATCATGTGCACGAACATGCCGGCGAGGAAGATGATCGCCGCCCAGTGGTGGATCTGCCGGATGAGCAGACCGCCGCGGACGTCGAAGCTGATGTCCAGGGTGGAGGCGAACGCCTCCGACATCAGCTGCCCCTGCAGCGGGACGTAACTGCCGTGGTACTCCACCTCGTTCATCGACGGGTGGAAGAACAGCGTCAGGTACACACCCGTGAGGATGATGATGATGAAGCTGTAGAGGCAGATCTCACCCAGCATGAAGGACCAGTGGTCCGGGAAGATCTTGCGCATGTTGGCCTTGGCCAGGGAGTAGATCCCCAGGCGGCCGTCGGCCCAGTCGGCGACCCGCTCTCCCGCGGGTGCCTTGCGGCGTGTCTGTGCAGTGCTCATCCGCGCTCCCAGAAAGCAGGGCCGACGGGCTCGTCGAAGTCGCCGAGCGCCTCAAGATAGCCCTCGTCGTTCACGCCGATGCGGAGCTGCGGCAGGGCGTGACCGGCGGGACCGAAGATCACTCGGGCACCGTCGGAGAGGTCGAAGGTGGACTGGTGGCAGGGGCAGAGCACGTGGTGCGTCTGCTGCTCGTACAGGGAGATCGGGCAGCCGACGTGGGTGCAGATCTTCGAGTACGCGACGATGCCCTCGTGCGACCACTCGAGCTCGCGCTTGTCCTTGATGTCCTCCGGCTGGATCCGGACGATCATCAGGGCGGCCTTGGCGATCTCGTTCTGGAACTCGTGGTCGTGCTCCTCCAGGCCCTCGGGCTTGGCGAAGGTGAGCGAGCCCACCGCGACGTCGGACGGACGCAGCGGCTCGTTCGTGTTCATGTTGACGAGCAGCTTGCCCCTGGACCACAGCGTGTGGCGCAGCTTGTCCTCGGGCAGCGGGCCGAGGTCGCGCAGCAGCACGACACCGGAGAGCGGCACCAGCGTGAGGGCACCGAACATGGTGTTGCGGATCAGCTTGCGACGGCCGAGCGCGGACTCCTTGGCGCCCTGCTTGAAGTCGGCGAAGACCTTCTCGCGGGTGTCGGGGCCGGCCTCGATCGGGTGCCGCTCGTCGGCGATCTCCACGTCCGACATCAGGGTGCGGGCCCAGTGGACGGCGCCCGCGCCGATGCAGAACAGCGCGATGCCGAGCGTGAGGCCCAGCGCGAAGTTCAGCGCGCTGATGTGGCCGAGCGGGAAGATGTAGACCGACTTGTCGACCGGGATCGCCACGAACGCGGCGATGAAGGCGACGGTGGCCAGCATCGACACCGTGAACATCAGGGCGACCGTGCGCTCGGACCGCTTGGCGGCCCGCTCGTCGACGTCCTGGATCCGGTGCTCGTGGGGAGGCAGGCCCGGGTCGGCGAACGGGTGCTTGTCGTCCGGGACGCTCACCGCGCCATGGCCGTGCCCGTCGTCTCCTGCGGACTGCTGGGCAGGCAGGTTCTCTTCTGGAATGTCTTGGCTACTCATGACTTCTTGGCCTTTGCGGTCCGGGCGGCAACCCACACGGCGACGGCGATCAGCCCGCCGAGACCGAAGATCCAGCCGAACAGACCCTCGCTGACCGGCCCGAGGCCGCCGAGCTCGAGACCGCCGGGGCTCTCGGACTTGCTGCTGTTGACCGCGTCCAGGTACGCGATGATGTCCTGCTTGTTCTTCTCCGACAGCGTGGTGTCGGGGAAGGACGGCATGTTCTGCGGGCCGGTCTGCATGGCCTCGTAGATGTGCTTCGGGCTGACACCCTCAAGGTCCGGCGCGTACTTGCCGTGCGTCAGCGCACCGCCCTTGCCGGTGAAGTTGTGGCACTGCGCGCAGTTGGTGCGGAACAGCTCACCGCCCTTGGCGATGTCGGCGCCCTCGGGGCCGTACTGCTCCTCCGTCGGGACGGCCGGACCGGCGCCCAGCGAGGCGATGTAGGCCGCGAGCTGGTCGATCTCGGCCTGGCTGTAGATGTTCTTCTTCTTCGGGACCTGCGGGCCCTGCGAGGTGGCGGCCGGCATACGGCCCGTGCCCACCTGGAAGTCGACGGCCGCGGCGCCCACACCCACCAGGCTCGGCCCGTCGGAGGTGCCCTGACCGCCGGTGCCGTGGCAACTGGCGCAGCCGACCGAGTAGAGCTTCTTGCCCTCCTCGATGGTGAGGGACTGGGCGGTTTCGTCGGCCTCAGCCTTGCTCGTGGGTGCGAACACGGCGTACAGCCCCCGCTGAAGAGCAGCGCGAGGAGTAGGACGACGACCGCCGCCAACGGGTGGCGTCGTCGTGCGGAGAGCTTTTTCACGGATTACCCCGGTGTCAGGATCTTCTGCGTCGGTGCTTCTGGGATGCGTGCCACGTCGGGCGCGCGGGCGGGCCCGGCTACTTGATCATGTAGATCGTGGCGAAGAGGCCGATCCAGACGACATCGACGAAGTGCCAGTAATAGGACACGACGATCGCGGCCGTCGCCTGCTCGTGGGTGAACCTCCGGGCCGCGTAGGTCCGGCCGAGGACCAGCAGGAAGGCGATGAGACCGCCCGTCACGTGCAGGCCGTGGAAGCCGGTGGTCAGGTAGAAGACCGAGCCGTACGGGTCGGAGGACAGGGACAGGCCCGCCTCCTTGACCAGCTCGGTGTACTCCAGGACCTGACCGCCGATGAAGATCGCACCCATCACGAACGTGACGATGAACCACATCCGCAGCTTCTTCACGTCACCGCGCTCGGCGGCGAAGACGCCGAGCTGGCAGGTGAGCGAGGAGAGCACCAGGATCGTGGTGTTCGCCGCCGAGAACGGGAAGTTGAGATGGGCAGCCATCTCCTTCCAGTGATCGGGACCCGTCACCGATCGCAGGGTGAAGTACATCGCGAAGAGGGCCGCGAAGAACATCAGCTCGGAACTCAACCAGATGATGGTTCCGACGCTGGTGAGGTTCGGCCGGTTGACCGACGGGTGCGCGTGCCCGGTTTCTACTGTCGTTGCTGTCGCCACGACCGACATTATGTCGGTCGCTTATCCCGCCCTCACTCCGGGGGGTGCCGTTCGGAGTGTCTCTGCCGGTCGTACCGGTGTTGACGTGGTGTTCAAGGAGTAGCATCCGCCCCACGGGCCTGTCCTTACGACGCTGACGTCACGGAGGAACAATGCAGCCGACCGCCACGGTGCTGGTCTACAGCGACGACTCCAACACCCGCGAGCAGGTGCGGCTCGCGACCGGCCGACGGCCGGCTCCGGACGTTCCTGTGGTGGAGTTCGTGGAGTGTGCGACTCCCGGTGCGGTGCTGAGGGAACTGGACGGGGTGGGATCGACGTCTGTGTGCTGGACGGTGAGGCCGTGCCGATGGGGGCATGGGGGTCTGCCGGCAGATCAAGGACGAGGTGTTCGACTGTCCTCCGGTGTTGTTGCTGATCGGGCGGCCGCAGGATGCGTGGCTGGCGACGTGGAGTGGTGCGGAGTCGGCGGTGACGTTGCCGGTGGAGCCGGTGGAGTTCGCTGCGGCCCTGGCTTCCCTGTTGCGGGAGAAGGCGGCTTTGAACGCCTGAGAGCTCGGGCTCGGCTGTTGTTCGGCGGCTGCGGGCGCGTCTACACGCTCTGCGGCCTGAGGCGCGCCCGGTCCGCCTCGGTCGGGCCCTCGGGGTGCCGCCGATCAGGGCGCTGCCTGTGCGCCACTGTTTCCACTCGAGGTTCCAGTCGCCGTAGCCGTTGCCGAAGGGGGTCATCGACTCGCCGCCGGAGTTTATGACCTTGACGATGTCGCCCTCGCGGACCGTGTCGTAGAACCAGGCGGCGTTCTCGGTGCTCATGCCGGTGCAGCCGTGGCTGACGTTGGCGTAGCCCTGGGAGCCGACGGACCAGGGGGCGGCGTGGACGTACTCGCCGCTGTTGGTGACGCGCACGGAGTGGTGGACGATCAGGTCGTAGAAGTCCGAGGCGCCGATGCTGGCGCTGGTCATGCGGACGGTGCCCTCCTTGGCCAGGACGACCTTGACGCCGTTGCGGGTGTCGTAGCCGGGCATGCCGGTGGTCACGGGTATCTGGCGGACGATCTCGTCGTTCTTGTAGACCGTCATCTGGTGGGCCGCGGCGTCCGTGACGGCGACGAGCTTGTCGCCGGTGGTGATGGTCAGCGGCTTGGCCTTGCCGCCCCACATGCGGTCGCCGATCTTGATGCCCGCCAGGTTGCTGCGGACCTGGACGGTGGCCTGTGCGGGCCAGTAGTCCTTCGGGCGGTAGTGGAGCTTCTTGTCGTCCACCCAGTGCCAGGCGCCGTCCGTGGCGGGCGTGGAGGAGACCTTGAGGGCGCGTTCGACGACGGCCCGCTGGGCCGTGTCCTTGACGGGCTGGCTCAGCTCGGCCGTGATGGGCTGGCCGACCCCGTACGTGCCCGCCTTGGGGCCGAAGGTGACGTCCAGGCGCTTGTGGGTGGTGGGCTTGCCGGTGTCGAAGGTGAGGACCTTGCGGCCGGGCGCCCCGTCCTCGTCCTCGGTGCTCACCCGGACGGTGTAGTTGGCGTTGGCGGCGAGGGGTGAGGTGCTGTGCCAGCGGCCGCCGTCGGCGGCGAGTTCACCGGCCACGTAGCGCCCGGTGGCGTCGTAGGCCGTGACGTCCGTGATGCGCCCGTCGGAGTCCTCGGCGACCACTTCCAGGGGCTTGTCCGGGTCGGCCTTCTCGCGGCCCTCCGAGGGGGCGTTGACGGAGATCTGGTCCGCCGCGTCGTAGGGGCGGTGGGAGAGAGGGTTGCCGTCGGAGCCGCAGGCGGTGGCGCCCGCGCAGAGGGCTGTCACCAGCAGCGTGCAGCTGACGGCGGTGCGGGGCGGGAGATCACAGTGTGGCTCATGCCCTCACGCTAGGAAGCCGAGTCAACTGCGGCACGCCGAGTGACTGCGTACGAGTGACACGTGTTGCGGCAAAGGCAGGGGCCCGGACGCTCCTCTCGGAGTGTCCGGGCCCCTGAAGCGCTCGGCTCGTGTTACTGGGTGCGGTTCTCACCGCGGTAGTACTCGAAGACCCAGCCCCAGACACCGATCAGGATGATCGGCAGCGAGAAGTACATCAGCCACCAGCCGATGGCGACCGACAGGAAGGCGAGGGCACCACCGATGCCCAGGGAGAGCGGCTGCCAGCTGTGCGGGCTGAAGAACCCGACCTCGCCGGCGTCGTCCGCGACGTCCGCCTCCTTGTTGTCCTGTGCGCCGACGTCCACCCGCTTGGCCGTGAAGCCGAGGTAGAAGCCGATCATGATGCACAGGCCGAAGGCCAGGAAGAGGGCCGTGGTGCCGGCCGGCTCCTTCGACCACACGCCATAGACGACCGCCATGACGAGCACGAAGACGCTCAGCCACATGAACATCTTGCCCTGGATCTTCACTTGCCGGCCTCCTTGCCGCCAGCGAGGGCCTTGTCGCCGTGGCCCACGTTCTCGAGCTGGTCGAGAGCAGCGATCTCCGGGTGGTGCAGGTCGAACGCCGGGGATTCGCTGCGGATCCGCGGCATGGTGATGAAGTTGTGCCGCGGCGGCGGGCAGGAGGTGGCCCACTCCAGGGAGCGGCCGTAGCCCCACGGGTCGTCGACGCCGACCGGCTTGCCGTACTTGGCCGTCTTCCACACGTTGTAGAAGAACGGCAGGATCGACATGCCGAGCAGGAACGAGCTGATCGTCGAGATGGTGTTCAGCGCGGTGAAGCCGTCGGCCGCCAGGTAGTCGGCGTAACGACGCGGCATGCCCTCGGCACCCAGCCAGTGCTGGACCAGGAACGTGCCGTGGAAGCCGATGAACAGCGTCCAGAAGGTGATCTTGCCGAGGCGCTCGTCCAGCATCTTGCCGGTCCACTTCGGCCACCAGAAGTGGAAGCCGGAGAACATCGCGAAGACCACGGTGCCGAAGACGACGTAGTGGAAGTGCGCCACCACGAAGTACGAGTCGGAGACGTGGAAGTCCATCGGCGGCGAGGCCAGGATGACACCGGTCAGACCACCGAAGGTGAAGGTGATCAGGAAGCCGGTCGCCCAGAGCATCGGTGTCTCGAAGGACAGCGAGCCCTTCCACATCGTGCCGATCCAGTTGAAGAACTTCACACCGGTCGGGACGGCGATCAGGAAGGTCATGAAGGAGAAGAACGGCAGCAGCACACCGCCGGTGACGTACATGTGGTGCGCCCACACCGTCACGGACAGACCCGCGATCGCGATGGTCGCGCCGATCAGACCCGTGTAACCGAACATCGGCTTGCGGGAGAAGACCGGAATGACCTCACTGATGATGCCGAAGAACGGCAGGGCGATGATGTACACCTCTGGATGGCCGAAGAACCAGAAGAGGTGTTGCCACAACAAGGCGCCGCCGTTGGCGGAGTCGAAGATGTGGGCGCCGAACTTGCGGTCCGCCTCCAGGGCGAACAGCGCCGCGGCCAGGACCGGGAAGGCGAGCAGGACCAGCACACCGGTCAGCAGCACGTTCCAGGTGAAGATCGGCATGCGGAACATCGTCATGCCGGGCGCGCGCATGCAGATGATCGTGGTGATGAAGTTGACCGAGCCGAGGATGGTGCCGAAGCCGGAGAAGGCCAGACCCATGATCCACATGTCGGCGCCGATGCCCGGGGAGCGGACCGCGTCCGACAGCGGGCTGTAGGCGAACCAGCCGAAGTCGGCCGCGCCCTGCGGGGTGAGGAAGCCACCGACCGCGATGAGCGAGCCGAACAGGTACAGCCAGTAGGCGAACATGTTCAGCCGCGGGAACGCCACGTCGGGCGCGCCGATCTGCAGCGGCATGATCCAGTTCGCGAAGCCGGCGAACAGCGGCGTCGCGAACATCAGCAGCATGATCGTGCCGTGCATCGTGAACGCCTGGTTGAACTGCTCGTTCGACATGATCTGCAGACCAGGCCGGGCGAGCTCGGCGCGCATGAACAGCGCCATCACGCCACCGATGACGAAGAACGCGAACGACGTCGCCAGGTACAGCGTGCCGATCGTCTTGTGGTCCGTGGTCGTCAGCCACTTGACCACGACACTGCCGCGGTTCTGGCGCCGGACCGGCAGCTCGTCCTGGTAGTGGGACCCTGCCGCCGCGGCACCCTGGGGTTCGTTGAGGATGCTCACAGGTTGTTCGTCTCCCGGTTCTTCTCGTGGCTCGTCTGCGCGATGCCGGCAGGAACGTAACCGTTCTGCTGCTTGTCCACGAGGTCCTTGAGGTGCTGCTCGTAGCGCTCGGGGGAGACCACCTTCACGTTGAACAGCATCCGAGAGTGGTCGACGCCGCAGAGCTCGGCGCACTTGCCCAGGAAGGTGCCCTCCTTGTTGGGGGTCACCTCGAAGGCGTTGGTGTGGCCCGGGATGACGTCCTGCTTCATCAGGAACGGCACCACCCAGAAGGAGTGGATGACGTCACGAGAGGTCAGCACGAAGCGGACCGTCTTGCCCTTGGGCAGCCAGAGCGTCGGGCCCGGGTTGTTCGTCTGCGGGTTCCGCGTGCCGGGAGTACCGCAGTCGTAGACGCCGCCGGCGTTGGCCGGGAAGTCCTTCTTGAACCGGTCCGGGATCGCGTCCAGCTCCGGGGACTTCTTGGCGTCACCGGTGGAACCGGCGACCGGCTCGATGTAGTTGAAGCACCAGCTCCACTGGAAGCCGACCACGTTGACCGTGACGTCAGGCTTCTTCTTGAGGCTGAGCAGCTCGGACTCGTCACGGGCGGTGAAGTAGAACAGCACCGAGACGATGATGAGCGGGACCACGGTGTACAGCGCCTCGATGGGCATGTTGTACCGGGTCTGCGGAGGAACCTCGACCTTGGTGCGGCTGCGCCGGTGGAAGAAAGCACTCCACAGGATCAGACCCCACACCAGCACGCCAACGGCGAGCGCAGCCGCCCAGGACCCCTGCCACAGGGAGAGGATCCGCGGAGCCTCTTCCGTGGTCGGGGTGGGCATACCAAGGCGGGGGAAGTCTTCCCAGTTGTACGAGCAACCGGTGGCTGTCGCCAAGACCAGGCCCGCGGTCAGTGCCTGCAGCAGCTTCCGCCGCATCGGGCGCCGCGGCGAGCGGTCGGAGCCGTTGGGACTCACGTAGCGCCTTCCCGAGAGTCTCGCCCGCGCGGTCGGCTGCGGCCTGGCCTTCTCGCTGGTCGGTCGCCGCCCTGCGTCGGGCAGGGGTTTGGATGTTTATGCGGACCAAACCCTAGCCGACGCCCTCCGGGGGTTCGCGGGGAGGGGGCGTTCGCGCGCCGTCGGTCACCCCGAAGGGGTGGGCGGGTCGCCTATTGGGTCGGGGTGCGGCTTGTGGGGCGGGTGCGGGCGGGTTGTGGCTGTTCGCGCCCACGCGGCGGAGCCGCATATGGACACAGCCCCGCGCCCCTCGGGGGTTAGCGTTGCTGTGTGGCTTACTTCGATGCTGCTTCCTCTGCCCCTCTTCATCCTGTCGCTCGTCAGGCGCTGTTGGCCTCGCTCGATGAGGGGTGGGCCGATCCTGCTCGGTTGTACCGGGAAGGGCGGCGGGCCCGGATGGTGCTCGATGCTGCTCGGGAGGCTGCCGCCGAGGCCGTGGGGTGCCGGGTGGACGAGCTGGTGTTCACCTCGTCGGGGACCCGGGCCGTGCATTCGGGCATCGCCGGGGCGTTGGCGGGGCGGCGGCGGGTCGGGAGCCACCTGATCGTGTCAGCGGTCGAACACTCCTCGGTGCTGCACTCGGCCGAGGTGCACGAGGCGGACGGCGGGACGGTCACACAGGTGCCGGTCGACCGGGGCGGTGCGGTGGATCCGGCGGCCTACGGCGACGCCCTGCGCGCGGACACCGCGCTGGCCTGTCTGCAGTCGGCCAACCACGAGGTGGGGACCGAGCAGCCGGTGGCGGCGGTGGCCGGCCTGTGCCGGGAGGCCGGGGTGCCGTTGCTGGTGGATGCCGCCCAGTCGCTGGGGTGGGGGCCGGTGGACGGGGGCTGGTCGTTGCTGACGGCGAGCGCCCACAAGTGGGGCGGGCCGTCCGGGGTCGGGCTCCTCGTCGTCCGCAAAGGCGTGCGGTTCGCTCCGCAAGGACCTGCGGACGAGCGGGAGTCGGGGCGGGCGGCCGGTTTCGAGAACATCCCGGCGATCGTCGCTGCGGCGGCCTCGTTGCGGGCGGTGCGGGCCGAGGCGGCCGAGGAGGCCCTGCGGCTGCGGGAGCTGACGGAGCGGATCCGGGCGAGGGTGCCGCAGGCGGTGCCGGACGTCGAGGTGGTCGGCGACCCGTGCGCCGGCTGCCCGGGGTCGTCACCTTCTCCTGTCTCTATGTCGACGGGAGGCCCTGCTGCACGAGCTGGACCGGGAGGGTTTCTCCGTCTCGTCCGGTTCGTCCTGCACGAGCAGCACGCTGACGCCGAGCCACGTGCTGCGGGCGATGGGCGTGCTGAGTGAGGGGAATGTGCGGGTTTCGCTGCCGGCGGGGGTGGCGGAGGAGGATGTCGAGCGCTTCCTGGACGTGCTGCCCGGGGCGGTGGCGGCGGTGCGGGAGAAGTTGGGAGCGCCGGTCGCCTCCGATGTCGCCCGCGAGGAGGACGTCCTGGTCGTGGACTCCCTCGGCAAGCGCTGCCCGATTCCGGTCATCGAACTGGCGAAGGTCATCGGTGACGTGCCGGTGGGCGGCCTGGTGCGGGTCCTGTCGGATGACGAGGCGGCCCGGCTGGACATCCCGGCGTGGTGCGAGATGAGGAACCAGGAGTACGTGGGCGAGGAGCCGGCGGAACGAGGCACCGCATACCTGGTCCGCCGGGTGAGCTGACCAACCCTCTTCGAAGGGGCGCGGGGAACTGGGGACCAGCTCCCACGCACCCGCAGCCGAAATCAGACCAAATGCGCCTGAACCTCCACGGCCGCCTCATCCCCGTACGCCTTGGTGAACCGCTCCATGAAGTGCCCCCGACGCAGCTGA
Organism: Streptomyces tuirus; assembly: GCA_018195615.1. Taxonomy (GTDB): domain Bacteria; phylum Actinomycetota; class Actinomycetes; order Streptomycetales; family Streptomycetaceae; genus Streptomyces; species Streptomyces tuirus_A. Next base: position 2,589,275 of record JAGTPG010000002.1, read on the forward strand.
TACTCCTGCGTCCCCACCGTCTCGATGACGAGAGTCGCCAGCATGCACCCGACCTGCGCGGCCCGCTCCAGGGAGACACCCCAGGCCAGACCCGAGAGGAACCCGGCCCGGAACGCGTCGCCGACCCCCGTCGGGTCGGCCTTGCGCTCCTCGTCCGGTGTGCCGACCTCGATGGGGTCCTCGCCGGCCCGCTCGATGCGTACGCCCTGCGCGCCGAGGGTGGTCACCCGGTGGCCCACCCTGGACAGGATCTCCGCGTCGGTCCAGCCGGTCTTGTTCTCGATGAGGCCCTTCTCGTACTCGTTGGAGAACAGGTACGTCGCCCCGTCCAGCAGGATGCGGATCTCCTCGCCGTCCATCCGGGCGATCTGCTGGGAGAAGTCGGCGGCGAACGGGATGGACCGGGAGCGGCACTCCTCGGTGTGCCGGAGCATGGCCTCGGGGTCGTCCGCGCCGATCGAGACCAGGTCGAGGCCGCCGACGCGGTCGGCGACGGTCTTCAGCTCGATCAGCCGGGCCTCGCTCATGGCGCCGGTGTAGAAGGAGCCGATCTGGTTGTGGTCGGCGTCGGTCGTGCACACGAAGCGGGCGGTGTGCAGGGTGTCGGAGATACGGACGGACTCCGTGTCGACGCCGTGCCTCTCGAGCCAGGCCCGGTACTCGTCGAAGTCCGCGCCCGCGGCGCCGACCAGGATCGGGCGGGTGCCGAGCTGTCCCATGCCGAACGCGATGTTCGCCGCGACGCCGCCACGGCGGACGTCGAGCTTGTCGACCAGGAACGACAGCGAGACCGTGTGCAGTTGGTCCGCTACGAACTGGTCGGCGAAGCGGCCGGGGAAGGTCATGAGGTGGTCGGTGGCGATGGAGCCGGTGACTGCGATGCGCACGGCGTGGATTCTCCTGAGGGAGGCGGACCTTGACAGTTCACGCTATCGGGTGGGCGGGGCAGCACTGAAGGCAGCGAAACTACCCGATAGTAGATCTTTCTCCGTGAGGTCCGACGTGCATACGGTGCCGATATGACGAACCTCAAGGTCCAGGCGCCCGCTCCGGTCGATCTCGAAGGCGATCTGGCGTCGCTGCCGGGTGACGGTGCCCGGATGGCTCCGCACTGGGCGGCTCCCGACCGGGTCACATCCCGGCCGGTCTCCCCGGCTCTGATCCACGGGGTGACCGTACCCCCGGCGTCGGCGCGGCTGCTCGACGCGATGTCGGACTACGGAGACTGAGCGGCGCCCGTACGGGAACCGCGCGCTCCCCCGCTGCGTCCCATCGCTGTCCCCCGTAAAGGGGAGGCGGGATACGACCCACCAGCGGCCCGATTCCGACCGGGCCGGGTCCCATGGGACAGCTGTGCAGCCGAAGGAGCGATGCGGTGAACACCGAGCGACCCGACAACGACGACGACGCCAGGGAAGCGGGCGGCGCCGGAACCTCCGACGCCTCGGAGGCCGAGGCCTCGGCTTCGGCGGAGTCCGAGGGGTCGACGGGTGCGGCTGACCCCGAGGTGACCGCTGAGCCGAAGGAGACCGCTGAGCCGCGGGAGGCCTCGGAGCCGCGGGAGACCTCGGAGCCGCAGGAGACCTCGGAGCCGCAGGAGACCTCGGAGCCCGAAGCGGCCTCTGAGCCGCAGGAGACCGCGGAGCCCGAAGCGGCCTCTGAGCCGCAGGAGACCGCGGAGCCCGAAGCGGCCTCTGAGCCGCAGGAGACCTCGGAGCCCGAGGCCGGCTCCGAGCCCGAGGCAGCGCGCTCCGAGCCCCAGGCGGCTTCCGAGCCAGTAGCGACTGCCGAGGCTTCCGAGGCCGCCGAGTCCGCCGAGTCCGGGAAGGACGACGCGCCCGCCGGAGCCGAAGAGGCCGACGCGGCCGGGGCACGGGACCGAGCAGACGCGGACCCGGCACCTCACAACGACATCCCCCGCGACGAGGAGGACCTGGTCCGGCACGGCGGCGGTCGTCCCGGACGCCCGCGATCATCGCCTCCGTCGCCGCCGCCGTGCTGCTGATCGGCGGTGGTGGGGCCTGGCTCGCCGCCAACACCTCCGGTGGATCCGGCGGGGCGCGACCTCCGGGGCACCCGGTGGGGACGGCACTCCCCCGCCGCTCGCGCTCGACGGGTACTCGGATTCGACGGCGGGTGAGGGCAACGGCATCGCTCCGGGTGAGCCCAACCCGTACGGCGCCACCTACCGGGTCGACGGCCCGCTCCCGGACGGCCCGGGCGAAGCCCCGGTGTACCGGGCGCGGGGCGAGGTCACCAAGGAGGACGTGACCCGGCTGGCGAAGGCCCTCGGGGTCGAGGGGGCGCCGGTGGCCCAGGGCGAGGTCTGGAAGGTCGGGGCCGGTCAGGACGGTTCGGGGCCGAGTCTCCAGGTGAACAAGGAGGCCCCGGGGCCTGGACGTTCAGCCGGTACGCCCCGGGCACCGACAACTGCAAGGGCACCGACACCTGCACCGCCCCGCAGACCGGTGGCACGCCGGTGAGCGAGGACGTGGCGGAGAAGGCCGCGGCGCCGGTGCTCAAGGCATTGGGTCAGGACGACGCGAAGCGCGACGCGAGCCAGGTCATGGGCGCCCAGCGGGTGGTGAACGCCGCTCCCGAGGTCGGCGGACTGCCGACGTACGGCTGGACCACCGGGGTGACCGTCGGTTCCGACGGCGAGGTCGTCGGCGGCAGTGGGCAGCTGAAGACGCCCGTGAAGGGGGACACCTACCCCGTGGTCAGCGCCGAGGAGGCGCTGAAGCTGATGGAGGAGCGGCCGCAGAGCGACCACCGTATGGGCATCGGCGGCTGTGCCAGCCCCGTCCCGTTGAAGGACCGGCTGGAGCAGCCCTGCGGGTCGCCGGCGAGCGGTGCTCCGGAGCAGGACGCGGTGACGGTCGAGAAGGCGGTGTTCGGGCTGGCCTCGCACTTCGTGGACGGGCGGCAGGCGCTGGTGCCGTCCTGGCTGTTCGAGGTGACGGCACCGGGCGCGAAGCACCCGTTCACGGTGACGTATCCGGCGGTCGACCCGAAGTTCCTGGCCTCGCCGAGCCCCGGCGAGCCGACGGACAAGCCGACCTCCGCTCCTGAACCGCGGAACGTCGAGGTGGACGGCTACCGGGCTGAGGGCACGGACCTGACCGTGACCTTCACGGGCGGGGTGTGCGCCGACTACGACGTGAAGGCGGGCGAGAACGGCGACGAGGTGACGGTCACGGTCACCTCGAAGGCATGGCCCGACAAGGTCTGCATCATGATCGCGAAGCAGTTCCAGCAGACCGTGCAGCTGGACGAGCCGCTCGGCGACCGGAAGGTCGTGGGCTCGGACGGCAAGGCGATCCCGCTGGCCAAGGAGGGCGCCCGGCTGCCGGCGCCTCCGGCGCGGGAGCGGTAGGCCCGCACAGCGCGAAGGCGGCGGCCCCGTCGGAGGGGCCGCCGCCTTCGTCATGGCCGCTGCCGCCGAGGGCGGCTCGGCAGGCTCAGCTGAAGGAGTCGCCGCAGGCGCAGGAGCCCGTCGCGTTCGGGTTGTCGATCGTGAAGCCCTGCTTCTCGATGGTGTCCACGAAGTCGATCGTGGCACCGCCGAGGTACGGGGCGCTCATGCGGTCGGTGACGACCTTCACACCGCCGAAGTCCTTCTCCACGTCGCCGTCGAGGGAACGCTCGTCGAAGAACAGCTGGTAGCGCAGGCCGGAGCAGCCGCCGGGCTGGACGGCGACGCGCAGCGCGAGGTCGTCGCGGCCTTCCTGGTCGAGCAGCGCCTTGACCTTGGACGCGGCGGCGTCGGTCAGGATGATGCCGTCGGTGACGGTGCTGGTCTCGTCCGATACGGACATCTACATCTCTCCCGGGTTGTACGGAGACTGCTTGCCGACGGTTCCAACCGGCGGGGCCGCGGATTCATTCCGGGCCGGGCGCGCGATCTCGGCTTTCCTTTTCATGCTCGCACACGCGCCGGGAACCGGAAAACGACACTTTCCCGGTGTTCCCGGGAATGAACGGGGGCTCACCGGGATTCACGTCACACAGACGCTATGGCCATCGTCAAAGTGACGTGAAGCGGTTATGATAGATAGCGTCAAATCGACGAAAAGTCGCGGAAACAGAAAGGGTGCGTGTCGTGACCACCGCCCAACCCCAGGAGCTCGACGTTCAGCCGACGCCCCTCGCCCTGCTGCTCCTCGGCCGTGAGGCCGACCCGAAGAGCGAGCGGGGCGTGGAGTGTCCCGGCGATCTGCCCTCGCCGTCCGACCCTGACCTGGTCGAGCGCGCCCGCAGGGCGAAGGAGAAGCTCGGGGACAAGGTCTTCGTGCTGGGCCACCACTACCAGCGCGACGAGGTCATCCAGTTCGCCGACGTCACCGGGGACTCCTTCAAGCTGGCCCGGGACGCGGCGGCGCGTCCGGAGGCCGAGTACATCGTCTTCTGCGGTGTGCACTTCATGGCGGAGTCCGCGGACATCCTGACGTCCGACGACCAGAAGGTCGTCCTGCCCGACCTCGCCGCCGGCTGCTCGATGGCCGACATGGCGACGGCCGAGCAGGTCGCCGAGTGCTGGGACGTGCTGACCGAGGCCGGCATAGCCGAGCAGGTCGTGCCCGTCTCGTACATGAACTCGTCCGCCGACATCAAGGCCTTCACGGGCAAGCACGGCGGCACGATCTGCACCTCGTCCAACGCCAAGCGGGCCCTGGACTGGGCCTTCGAGCAGGGCGAGAAGGTCCTCTTCCTGCCGGACCAGCACCTCGGCCGGAACACGGCGGTGCGGGACATGGGCATGTCCCTGGAGGACTGCGTCGTCTACAACCCGCACAAGCCGAACGGCGGGCTGACGGCCGACGAGCTGCGCGCCGCGAAGATGATCCTGTGGCGCGGCCACTGCTCCGTCCACGGCCGCTTCAGCCTGGACTCGGTCAACGACGTGCGCGAGCGCATCCCGGGCGTGAACGTGCTGGTCCACCCGAGTGCAAGCACGAGGTCGTGGCCGCGGCGGACTACGTCGGTTCGACGGAGTACATCATCAAGGCGCTGGAGGCGGCCCCGGCCGGTTCCAAGTGGGCCATCGGCACGGAACTGAACCTGGTGCGCCGCCTGGCGAACCGTTTCGCGCCGGAGGGCAAGGAGATCGTCTTCCTCGACAAGACGGTCTGCTTCTGCTCGACCATGAACCGCATCGACCTCCCCCACCTGGTCTGGGCCCTGGAGTCGCTGGCCGAGGGCAACCTGGTCAACCGCATCGAGGTGGACAAGGAGACCGAGGCGTTCGCGAAGCTGGCGCTGGAGCGGATGCTGACGCTGCCTTGACGGTCCCCTGCATGACGTGAGGCCCCGCACCTCACGGGCGGATTCCAGGGGTCGTTGCAACACAAGTGATCAACTGGCTGTGGCCAGGAGCTTAGCGAGGCGCTCGGCTGGGGTTTCCCAGCCGAGCGTTTTGCGTGGGCGGCCGTTGAGTTCGGCGGCGACGGCTGCCAGGTGATCGCGGGTGTGGACTGACAGGTCGGTGGCCTTGGGGAAGTACTGCCGCAGCAGGCCGTTGGTGTTCTCGTTCGATCCGCGCTGCCAGGGGCTGGCCGGGTCGCAGAAGTAGACCGGGATGCTGGTGGCGAGGGTGAAGGAGCCGTGGGCGGCCATCTCGGAGCCTTGGTCCCAGGTCAGCTAGCGGGCCAGGTGGGAGGGCAACGTCTGGACGGTGGCGACCAGGGCGTCGCGGACGTGTTCGGCGGTGCGGCCGTCGGGCAGGTGCAGCAGCATCACGTAGCGGGTGGCGCGTTCGACGAGGGTTCCGATCGCGGAGCTGCCGTCCTTGCCGATGATCAGGTCGCCCTCCCAGTGGCCGGGCACGGCCCGGTCTTCGGCCTCGGCGGGGCGTTCGCTGATCATCACCATGGGGGTGGCGAAGCGCGGGGTGCGCTGCTGGGCCTGTCGGCGGGGCTTGCGGCGGACGCGGCCGGTGCGCAGGGCGCGGGCGAGTTCACGGCGCAGTTCGCCCCGGCCCTGGACGTAGAGGGCCTGGTAGACGGTCTCGTGGGCCACGTGCCTCTCCGGCCGGTCGGGGAACTGGGTCCGCAGAGCCTGGCAGATCTGCTCGGGACTCCACCGTAGGTCGAGGTGGCGCTGGATGAAGTCCCGGAGCTGCGGGTTCTGGCCGATCTTCCCGGGCTTGGGGCGGGGCCGGCGCGCTTCGGCGCGGGCGTGGGCCGCGTAGGGCCGGTAGGCCCAGCGGGAGGCGTCCCCGCGCAAAGCCATGCCATTGCGGCGTATCTCCCGGCTGATCGTGGAGGGGCTGCGGCCCAGCTCGGCCGCTATCTGCCGGACGGAGGCCTTCTCCCGCAGCCGGTCTGCGATGTGGATGCGGTCAGCTTCCCGCAGATACCTCGACGGGCCCTCAGGCGCCCTCACGACACGGACCGGCGGTGCCGCCTTGTCCTTGCCCGAGGCGGCCCGGCCGTTGCGCCACCGCTTGCCCGTCCGGTAGTTGATCCCGACACGTTTGCAGGCTTCGGCACTGCTCAGGCCCTGATCCATGAGCCGGAAGTATTCCTCCCGCTCACGGACCAGGGTCCTGCGGCCCTGAGCCTGGCCCCGGTTCTCCCGGATATTGAAGTCCATCGCACCCCTTGAACTGGGGTGTTGCTACGACTCCTAGAACCCAAGGTGTCCGGGCGGGGCCTCACGTGTCGTACGAGGGTCAGACCTGAGCCGGCTCCGGCTCCTCGGCCGACTCGGCGCGCTGGGACGGAAGGCCCTTCTTCGCCGCCCGCTTCTTCGCCCGGCGCTCCTTGCGGAGTTCGAACATCGCGTACAGCGTCGGGACGAGCAGCAGCGTCAGCAGGGTCGACGTCACCAGACCACCGATGACGACGACGGCCAGCGGCTGGGCGATGAAGCCGCCCTCACCGGTGATGCCGAGGGCCATCGGCAGCAGGGCGAAGATCGTCGCCAGGGCGGTCATGAGGATCGGGCGCAGCCGGTGCCGGCCGCCCTCGACCACGGCCTCGACGACGCCGTAGCCCTGCTTGCGGTACTGGTTGATCAGGTCGATCAGCACGATCGCGTTCGTCACCACGATGCCGATGAGCATCAGCATGCCGATCATGGCGGGCACGCCCATCGGGGTACCGGTGGCGACCAGGAGGCCGATCGCGCCGGTGGCCGCGAACGGGATGGAGACGAGCAGGATCAGCGGCTGGACCAGGGACCGGAAGGTGCCGACCAGCAGCATGAAGACGATGGCGATGGCCGCCAGCATCGCCAGGCCCAGGTTGGCGAACGCCTCGTCCTGGTCCTCGGAGACACCGCCGATCGACGCCGTGGCGCCCTCCGGGAGCTTCAGCGCGTTGATCTCGGTCTGGAGCTTGGTGCTCACCGCGCCCGTGTTGTCGCCGGTCGGCTTCGCGGTGATGGTGGCCGCGCGCTGGCCGTCGATACGGGTCATGGACACCGGGCCGTCGACCAGCTTCACCGTGGCGATGTCGCCGAGCTTCGCCGTGCCCAGGCGCAGGTCCTTCAGCTGCTGGAGGGTCTGCGCGGGCTTGGCGGAGCGGATGACGACGTCACGCTCGGTGTCGTCCAGGACCGCCTTGGCGGCGTTGGTGCCGCGGACGGCCTGGGCGACGGCGGCGCCGAGGGTCTGGTCGTTGAAACCGGCCGCGGCCGCCTTGCTGTTGGCCTTCACCGAGATGCGCGGCACGCTCTGCGACAGGTCACTGGTGACGTCCGTGACGTCGTCCAGCGAGGCGACCGTCTTGCGGACCTGCTCGGACGCCGTGCGCAGGACGTCGGCGTCGGCGGCCTTCACGACCACGCTCAGGTCCTGGGCGCCGAAGCCGTCACCGGCGGCGATGGTGGTCGTACCGATGCCCTTGAGACCGGCCAGGCCCTTCTCGATGCCGTCCTGGACGTCCTCGGCCGACGCCGAGTCGTCCAGCATCACCTGGTACGACGCCTGGTTGGTGTCCGTGCCGCCGCCGAAGGCCGCCATGAAGCCGGACGAGCCGATGGTGACCTGGTAGTCCTTCACGCCGTCGGTGTCGGCGAGCAGTTGCTCGACCTTCTTCGCCTGGGTGTCGGTCGCCTCCAGGCTGGTGCCGGGCTTGAGCTCCTGCTTGACGGTGAGGACTTCCACCTCGCCCTGGTCGAAGAAGTTCGTCTTCAGCAGCGGCGCCATGCCGAACGTGCCGACCAGGACGACGATCGCGATGGCCACGCTGGTGAGGCGGCGGCGGGTCGCGAAGCGCAGGACCGGGACGTAGAGGCGCTGGAGGCGGCTCTTGGCCTCCTTCTCCTCCGCCAGCCGGCGTGCCTCGGCCGCGTCCTCCGGGGTGCCCTTCGGCGGGCGCAGGAACCAGTAGGACAGGACCGGCACGACTGTCAGGGAGACGAGAAGGGAGGCCAGCAGCGCGGCCGTGACGGTGAGGCTGAACGAGCCGAACAACTCGCCCACCATGCCGCCGACCAGGCCGATCGGCAGGAACACGGCGACCGTGGTGAGCGTCGAGGACGTCACCGCGCCCGCGACCTCACGGACGGCGTTGAGGATGGCCGAGTGGCGCTCCTCGCCGTAGCCGAGGTGCCGCTTGATGTTCTCCAGGACCACGATCGAGTCGTCGACGACCCGGCCGATGGCGATGGTCAGCGCGCCGAGCGTGAGGACGTTCAGCGACAGGTCGCGGGTCCACAGCACGATCAGGGCGAGGACCACGGACAGCGGGATGGACACCGCGGTCACGAGGGTGGAGCGGATCGAGGCCAGGAAGACCAGGATCACCAGGACGGCGAAGAGCAGACCGAGCGCGCCCTCGGTGGTCAGGCCCTTGATGGACTTGGACACGGCCGGGCCCTGGTCGCTGACGACCGTGAGGGTCGCGCCGGAGCCGAGGTCCTTGCGCAGGTCGGGAAGCTTGTCCTGGACGGCGTCGGAGATGGCGACCGCGCTGCCGTCCCGGTCCATGGTGACGGCGACGGCGAGGCTGGGCTTGCCGTCGGTGCGGGTGATGGAGTCGGCCGGGGCCTCCTGCTGCTTCACCGTGGCGACGTCGCCGAGGCGGATCGGCTTGCCCTTGCCGGACTCGCTCGTGACCATCAGGTCCTGGATCTGCTTCAGCGAGGTGAAGCCGCCGCCGACCTGCACGGTCCGGTTGGCGCCGTCCTCGTCGAAGGAGCCGGCCGGGACGGTCGCGCCGCCCGCCTGCAGGGCCTGGAGGAGGGACTGCGGGGTGAGGCCGGCCTTCGCCAGCTTCGCCTCGTCGGGGGTGACGGTGACCTGGAGGTCCCGCACACCGTCGACCGTCACCTGGCCGACGCCGTCGATGCTCTTCAGGTCCGGCACGACCGTCTTGTCGAGCTGGTCGGCCAGGGCCTGCTGGTCGCGGCCGGAGGTGACGGCGAGGACGACGGTCGGGATGTCGTCCGTGGAGCCGGCGACGACCTGCGGGTCCACGTCGTCCGGGAGCTGGACGCGGGCCCGGTTGACGGCCTGCTGGACGTCGGCGACCAGTTGCTCGGTGCCGCCGCCGTAGTCGAAGGACGCCATGATCACGGCGTTGCCCTCGCTGGCGGTGGAGGTGACGCCGCTGATGCCGTCGACGGCTTCGAGGGAGTCCTCGATGGGCTCGACGACCTGCTTCTCGACCACGTCCGGGGACGCGCCCTGGTACGGCGCCAGCACGGACACCATGGGCAGTTCGATGGTGGGCAGCAGCTGCTGCTTGAGCTGGGGTATCGCGATCGCCCCGAAGACGAGCGCGATGATCGACATCAGCCCGATCAGGGCCCGTTGCGCGAGGCTGAATTTTGACAGCCAGGACATGGGTGAGGGTCTCTCTTCTGTTAGCGGCAGAAGCGGCAGCGGGCGCGCAGATGAGCACCCGCCCTTACACCCTGAGCCATGCGGGAACGGTGTTTCGTAGCCCCCAGGTCCATTTCCTTATACGGCGCATACTCCGGCCGCAGTACACCCGGGTAGAGCTCACTCCACCCTTGGACGGACCAGACCGGACTCGTACGCGATGACCACGAGCTGGGCCCGGTCCCGCGCGCCCAGCTTGGCCATGGCCCGGTTGACGTGCGTCTTCACCGTCAGCGGGCTGACCTCGAGACGCTCGGCGATCTCGTCGTTGGAGTGGCCGCCGGCGACCTGGACCAGCACCTCGCGCTCCCGGCCGGTGAGCGAGTCGAGCCGCTCGCCGCGGGCCGGGTCCCGGTCCTCGTCGGCCGGGTCCTCCTGGGCGAGGAAACGGGCGATGAGCCCCGTGGTGGCCGCCGGGGACAGCAGGGCCTGGCCGCCGGCCGCGATCCGGATGGCGTTCAGCAGCTCGTCCGGCTCCGAGCCCTTGCCGAGGAAGCCCGAGGCGCCGGCGCGCAGCGACTGCACGACGTAGTCGTCGACCTCGAACGTCGTCAGGATGACCACCCGGACGTCCGCGAGGTCGGGGTCGGCGCTGATCATGCGGGTCGCCGCGAGACCGTCGGTGCCGGGCATCCGGATGTCCATGAGGACGACGTCGGCGCGCTGCTCCTTCGTCAGCCGTACCGCCTCCGCGCCGTCGGAGGCCTCTCCCACCACCTCCATGTCGGGCTCGGAGTCGACGAGCACACGAAAGGCGCTGCGGAGCAGCGCCTGGTCGTCGGCGAGCAGGACACGGATGGTCATGCGGGGTCCTCCCCGGTCGGTGTGCGGTTCTTGACCGGCAGGATCGCATGGACGCGGAAGCCGCCGCCGTAGCGGGGACCGGTGGTGAGGGTGCCGCGCACGGCGGTGACGCGCTCCCGCATGCCGAGCAGCCCGTGCCCGCCGCCGTCGTCCGGGGCCTCGTCCTCGCCGGTGCCGTCGTCGAGCACGGTGATCTCGATGTTCGGCCCCACCCGGACGACGCTGACCTCGGCCTTGGCCTGCGGTCCCGCGTGCTTCTGCACGTTGGTGAGGGCCTCCTGGATGATGCGGTAGGCGGCCAGGTCGACGGCCGCGGGGAGGGTGGTGGTGCCCTGGTCGGCGCGGGCGACCTCGATGTGCAGGCCGGCGTTGCGGAAGGTGCCGGTGAGTTCGTCGAGGCGGTCCAGGCCGGGGGCGGGTTCGGTGGGGGCCTCCGGGTCGCCGGACTGTCTGAGCAGGCCGACGGTGGCGCGCAGCTCGTTGAGGGCGGAGCGGCTGGCCTCGCGTACGTGGGCGAGGGCCTCCTTGGCCTGGTCGGGGCGCTTGTCCATGACGTGCGCCGCGACGCCGGCCTGGACGTTGACCAGGGCGATGTGGTGGGCGACGACGTCGTGCAGGTCGCGGGCGATGCGGAGGCGTTCCTCGGCGACCCGGCGGCGGGCCTCCTCCTCGCGGGTGCGTTCGGCGCGTTCGGCGCGTTCGCGGATGGCCTGGACGAAGGCGCGGCGGCTGCGGACGGCGTCGCCGGCGGTGGCGCCGATGCCGGTCCAGGCGAAGATCGCGAGGTTCTCCTGGGCGTACCAGGGCAGGGGCCCGGCGACCATGGCCGCCCCGGTCAGGACGGTCATGGTGAGCAGGCCGACGCGCCAGGTGGTGGGGCGGTCGGTGGTGGAGGCGACGGTGTACAGGGCGATGACCGCGGACATGGCGACGGGGCGCGGGGGTCGCCGGTGACGGACTCGATGACGGAGAACGTGCCGGTGAGGGCGAGGACCGCCATGGGGGCGCGGCGGCGGAAGACCAGGGCGGCGGCGCCGAGCGTCATGAGGACGAGGCTGAGAGGGTCGGGGTGCGCAGGCTCCAGCTGACGCTGTCGCGGTGGCGGGGCTCGACGAACGACCCGACGACCATGCAGATGAGGACGGCGGTGGCGAGGCCGGCGTCCAGGGCCAGGGGGTGCGCCTTGGCCTGGTGTTTGGCCCGCGCGAGGGTGCTCACGGGTGTTTACGGTAGCCGGGGTGGGTGTGCGGGGTATGGGGGCCGGGTGTGAGGTCCCGGCCCGGGGATTCCCCATCTAGTCGGCGTAGTGGTAACGCGCCTTGAGGATCTTGACCTCTTTGTCGTCGACTCGGTAGACGAGACGGTGTTCGTCGTCGATGCGGCGCGACCAGTAGCCGGACAAATCCCCCTTCAGCGGCTCCGGCTTGCCGATGCCGCTGAACGGTTCGCGCTGGATCTCTCCGATGAGGCGAACGACGCGGCGCACCATCTTGCGGTCGGTCACCAGCCAGTACTGGAAATCGTCCCAGGCGGCCGGGTCGAAGTTGACGTCCCTCACTCGTCACCGGCCAGCTCTTGGAGCTCCTCCAGAGCCTTGGCCACCCCGTTCACTCCCGCACGGTCGCGGGCGACGGCTTCCATCAGTCGACGGGCGTTGGCCGGAGAACGCAGGAGGTAGATGGTCTCCTGCCAAGCGTCGTAGTCCTCGGCGGACATGAGTACGGCGTCGCCGTTCTTGGAGTGAATCCTTATGGGCGCGTGGTCGTCGTTGACCTTCTTGATCAGGGGAAACAGTTCCTTGCGTGCCTCGCTGGCGGTCAGGCCCATGACGCGCGTCCTCTCCAAGACTGGTACGAAACATCGTACCAGTTTGGTACGGGAATCCGTACTAGCCAGGGATCAGGCCGTCGTCGCTGAGGAGCTCCCTGACCTCCTCCAGTGTCGCGTCCGGAGAAGGCAGGATCAGTTCCGAAGGTTCCAGGGACTCGTCCGGAAGGGGTTCGCCCAGGTCGCGGACCCTGGTCAGGAGGGCGTGGAGGGTGCGGCGGAAGCCCGGGCCGTCGCCGTTCTCCATTTCCGCGAGGAGCTCGTCGTCCAGCTTGTTCAGCTCGGTGAGGTGGCCGTCGGCCAGCCTCACCTGGCCCTCCCCCATGATCCGTACGATCATGTCGCCCTCCTAGGCGTGGGCCCCTACTGCTTGTCGAAGCGCGGGGTGTCCTGCGGCTGCTGCTCGGACTGCTGCCGGCTCGTGCCACCCTCGATGGCCTGCTGCCCACCGCTCGAACCACCGGCCAGCTCGGCCTTCATGCGCTGCAGTTCCAGCTCTACATCCGTACCACCGGAGAGCCGGTCCAGCTCGGCCTGGATGTCGTCCTTGTGCATGCCGGAGGGGTCGTCCAGCGCACCGGAGGCGAGCAGCTCGTCGATGGCGCCGGCGCGGGCCTGCAGCTGGGCCGTCTTGTCCTCGGCGCGCTGGATCGCCAGGCCGACGTCGCCCATCTCCTCGGAGATGCCGGAGAAGGCCTCGCCGATCCGGGTCTGCGCCTGCGCCGCCGTGTACGTCGCCTTGATCGTCTCCTTCTTCGTCCGGAAGGCGTCGACCTTGGCCTGGAGCCGCTGGGCCGCGAGGGTGAGCTTCTCCTCCTCGCCCTGGAGCGTCGCGTGCTGGGTCTCCAGGTCGGTCACCTGCTGCTGGAGGGCGGCACGGCGGGAGAGCGCCTCCCGGGCCAGGTCCTCACGGCCCAGCGCGAGCGCCTTGCGCCCCTGGTCCTCCAGCTTGGTGGACTGCGACTGCAGCTGGTTCAGCTGGAGCTCCAGGCGCTTGCGGGACGTCGCCACGTCGGCGACGCCGCGGCGCACCTTCTGGAGCAGCTCCAGCTGCTTCTGGTACGAGTAATCGAGGGTCTCGCGCGGGTCCTCGGCCCGGTCAAGGGCCTTGTTCGCCTTCGCGCGGAAGATCATCCCCATACGCTTCATGACACCGCTCATGGGCTTCGCGCGCCCCCTTCTGACCGACTCCGGCTCCAGCTCCTGCGACAGAACCCACAGTACGGGCCCTGCATCCATTACCGCACTGTTCGGGGACGGATGCGCTCATCCCCAAGGACGAGTGCACCGGCCCCTGCTCCGGCGTAGGGAGTAGGTGGTCCCCGGGGTTACCGGAGGCGTACATCCCGGGGAACGACCGGAGCCGTACACAACGTCCCCTCTGTCCCCTTACTGACGACTGGTGTTGCCGGATCGTTCCCCACGGGGCTGGGGTCCATGCCCGGGAAGCCCTTACCCTTGGGTTTTGTGTTCCGTAGCCGTGCGAAGGATGAGAAGGCCCAGGCCGCCGACAAGGCGCCGGTGACCGACTCCAGTCAGCCCCGTCACCCCGAGGCCCCCAAGGGCCGCCCCACGCCCAAGCGCAGCGCGGCCCAGTCGCAGCGCCGCAGCGTGGCCAACACGTCGATGACGCGCAAGGAGGCCGCCAAGCGGCAGCGTGAGGAGCGCCGTGCCGCGCTGGAGCGCCAGCGCCAGGCGCTGGCCAGCGGCGACGAGCGGTACCTGCCCGCCCGTGACAAGGGACCGGTCCGCCGGTTCGCCCGCGACTTCGTCGACTCGCGGTTCAACATCGCGGAGTTCTTCCTGCCGATGGCCGTGGTCATCCTCGTGCTGAGCATGGTGCGGGTGGCCGCGTTGCAGAACATCGCGCTGCTGCTGTGGCTCGTGGTGATCGTGCTGATCGTGCTCGACTCGTTCGTCACGGCCTTCCGGCTGAAGAAGCAGCTGAACGAGCGCTTCGCGGGTGAGAACAAGCGCGGCGCGGTCGCCTACGCCCTGATGCGCTCCCTCCAGATGCGTCGGCTCCGGCTGCCGAAGCCGCAGGTCAAGCGCGGAGAGCGGCCCTGACCACGACGCCGTTCTCCGGGGGTGCGGCGGATGCCTGGCTGGACAAGCTGGGCGGGCTGCGCGATGTCGTCCGGCAGGAGTTGGTGGCCCGCCAGCTGGACGAGCAGATAGTCGGGCGGTTCCCGGTCGGGCAGCGGCTGCGGGTGCTCGACGTGGGGATGGGCCAGGGCACGCAGGCGCTGCGGCTGGTCCGGGCCGGGCACCAGGTGACCGGTCTGGAGCAGGACCAGAAGATGATCGCCGTGGCCCGGGAGGCCCTCGCGGGGAACCGGAGGGCATCCGGGCGCGGATGCGGATCATCGAGGGCGACGGCCGGGACACCGGGGTGCACTTCCTGCCCGGCAGCTTCGACGTGGTGCTCTGCCACGGCGTCCTGATGTACGTCGAGGAGCCCGACCCGCTGCTGGCGGGCCTCGCCCGGATGCTCGCGCCCGGCGGGCTGCTGTCCCTGCTCGTGCGCAACGGGGACGCGCTCGCGATACGGCCGGGGCTGTCCGCCGACTGGGCCGAGGCACTGGCCGCCTTCGACACGGTCTCCTATCGGAACCGGCTGGGGATGGACGTGCGGGCCGACCGGCTGAAGGACCTGACGGCGACGCTCGCCGGGATCGGGGCGCCGCTGCACGCCTGGTACGGGGTGCGCGTGTTCACCGACACCGCGGCGGACGGCGCCGATGTGCCGGCCGACGTGGAGACACTGCTCGCGGTGGAGGAGAAGGCCGGGCGGACGGATCCGTACCGCGGGGTGGCCGCGCTGCTGCACCTGTGCGGCGTGCGGGGCTGAACCACCCGGAAGAGGGGGTGGGCGAGGGCCGGTCGGCCCCGCCCCGGGCTCACGCGTCGGCCGCGTGCAGGCTCATCGGCCCGTAGATCTCCGTGGAGTCCTCGAACAGCCGCACCTGGTCGGCACCGCCCTCCTGCAGGGCCTTCCAGTTCTCCCCGATCCAGGACTCGGCGTCCCCTGGGTGGGGAACTCCTCCGGCGGCACCGCGGGCTGGACCTCCGTCCCGTCGGCCTTCTCGAACCGCCACGTCCATGCCGCCATGTACGCCTCCCATGTGTGAGCACACTGCACAGCGAGAAGCCGGATCTCGGTCCGGCTCCTGTCCAGAGCGTAAGCGCTCCGCTGGGTGGGGCGGGACATGTGGTCAGGTGTGCGGGTTATTGGGCGAGTGCGAGCCGTGGGGCCTGGTCGCGCAGTTCCCCGCGCCCCTTGAGGCGTCGCCGACACGCGTGTCCCCTGTGCACGGGTGAGAATCGGGGCGTGGAACTGACTCTGCTCGGCACCGGTGCACCCGCGGGACTTCCCCGCCCCGACTGTCCCTGCGCGGCCTGTGCCGCTGCCCTCGGCCCGGACGCGCGGGCGGCCACCGCGCTGCTCCTGGACGGGGCGCTGCTGCTCGATCTGACGCCCGGCGCGGCGTTCGCGGCGGCGCGGGCCGGCCGGTCCCTGACCGGTGTACGGCAGGTGCTGCTGTCGCATCCGCACGAGGGGCCCGCGGTCGAGGTGCCGGCCGGGCTGCCCCAGCCGGGCCGGGTGCCGGACGGGCGGGAGTTGACGCTGCTGACGGGCACCGGGTGCGGGCGGTGGCGCTGGACGCGCCGGGCACCGGGTACGCGGTGACCGGGCCGGAGGGTCAGCGGCTGCTGTATCTGCCGCCGGGCGGGGCGCCGGCTGGGCTGGAGGAGCCGGCCGAGTCGTACGACATGGTCCTGCTGGACGTCGTGGGGCGGCCGGACGCGCTGGCGAAGCTGCGGGCGGTGGGTGCGGCGGGGCCGACGACCGATGTGGTCGCCGTCCATCTGGACCACGACGTGCCGCCGGGGCCCGAGCTCGGGCGGCGGCTCGCGGCGGCCGGGGCGCGGGCCGTGCCGGACGGGGCGACGCTGACGGTGGGGGCGTACGAGGACGTGCCGGACGTTCCACGGCGGACGCTGGTGCTGGGCGGGGCGCGGTCGGGCAAGTCGGTGGAGGCCGAGCGGAGGCTGGAGTCCTTTGCGGACGTGCTGTACGTGGCGACGGGCGGGTCGCGGAACGGGGACACCGAGTGGTCGGCGCGGGTGGCTGCGCACCGGGAGCGGCGGCCCGGGTCGTGGCACACGGTGGAGACCTGCGATCTGGTGCCGTTGCTGGCGGCGGAGGGGCCGCCTCTGCTCATCGACTGTCTGTCGTTGTGGCTGACGGACGCGATGGATGCCGCCGGGGCGTGGGACGACGCGGTGTGGGCGGAGCGGGGGGAGAAGGTGTTGCGGGAGCGGGTGCGGGAGCTGACGGAGGCGGTGCGCTCGACTCGGCGGACCGTTGTCGCCGTGTCGAACGAAGTGGGGTCGGGGATCGTGCCGTCGACCGCGTCCGGGCGGCGGTACCGGGATGAACTCGGGCGGTTGAACGCGCGGTTCGCTGACGAGTGTGAGCATGTGCTGTTGGTGGTGGCGGGGCAGGCGGTCGTGCTGCGGGGGTGAACGTCGTCGTCGCCGGACCATCGGAAGGACCAGAGAGTCAGAAGAGAGAGATTCAGAAGAGAGAGTCCGCACAGAGGGAGTCGCCCACCATGTCACGCACCCGCGTCCACAACTTCTCCGTCTCGCTGGACGGCTTCGGCACCGGTGAGGGCCTGAGCCGTGAGGCGCCGTTCGGTCACGCCGGCGAACGGCTGCACCAATGGATGTTCGCCACCCGGTGGTGGCGCGAGAGGACCGGCGAGCCCGGCGGGTCCAGCGGTCTCGACGACGCCTTCGTCCAGCGGTTCGAGCCCGGGATCGGGGCCGAGATCATGGGCGCCGGGAAGTTCGGCTACCCCGGATGGCACGAGGACCCGGAGTGGAAGGGGTGGTGGGGGCCCAACCCGCCGTTCCACACACCGGCCTTCGTCCTCACCCGGCACCCGCGCCCGTCGATCGAGATGGAGGGCGGCACGACGTTCCACTTCCTCGACGCTTCGCCCGCCGAGGCGCTCGAGACGGCCCGCGAGGCCGCCGGCGGCCAGGACGTACGCATCGGCGGGGGGCCCACCGTGATCCGCGACTTCCTCGCCGCCCGGCTCATCGACCACCTGCACGTCGTGGTGGTCCCGATCCTGCTCGGCCGGGGCGTACGCCTCTTCGACGGGCTGCGGGGCCTCGAGCAGGACTACGACATCGAGACCGCCTCCTCGCCCAGCGGAGTCACGCATATGACGTTCACCCGCGCGGGTCTGTGAACCGACCGGTATCGCATTCGAGTTCGGTCAAGCCGGTGTGCGGGCGATCAGGCGGTAGGTGTTCGCGAGGCGGGTGCGGCGGGCCAGGGGGGACAGCAGGTGGTCCGCTGCCGAGGCCAGGGCCACCAGGGGGAGGCCCGCCCGCAGCAGGGCCGTGCGGA
Source organism: Streptomyces tuirus (assembly GCA_018195615.1). GTDB lineage: Bacteria > Actinomycetota > Actinomycetes > Streptomycetales > Streptomycetaceae > Streptomyces > Streptomyces tuirus_A. The sequence goes on from JAGTPG010000002.1 coordinate 2,607,166, forward strand.
GGTACTGGTGGGCGTGTGACGGGGGATCGCGCGCCAGGGGGTGTCGGGGGCCGGCAGGACGTGGGAGAGGGCCAGGGCCGTGGCGCCCGAGAGGTCGTGGGGCTGTGGGTGGGGCGGTGGTCAAGGAGGACGATCTCGCAGTCGGCCGCCTCCAGTTCGGCCCTGAGGTTGCGCGGGGAAACAGGTGCAGATGGCGGGGTTGGTCGTAGGCGAGCCACCAGCGGCCCAGGAGCGGCGCGTACAGGCTGCGCGGGTCCACGGTCTCGATCAGCAGGTGACCGCCGGGGCGCAGGACGCCCAGGGCCGCGTGGAGTTCCGCTCGGGGTCGGGGGTGCCCTCCAGGTGGTGGAGCATGCTGACAACGTCGTAGCGGGCGCGCAGCGGGGCCGTGATCCGGGGGTCCGTCAGACGGCCGACGTGGGCCTCCTCGACGCGGTCGGCGGAGCGGGCCCGGACCACGCGGGGGGTCGGGTCGAGGCCGTCGAACGCGGTGTAGGGGAAGAACTCCCGTGCCGTCGCCGGGAAGCGCGCGTGGCCCGTCCCGACGTCCAGCCAGCTCTCCGGCTCGCCGAAGCGCAGCATCGCGCGGGCGGCCGAGCGGTGGCGGTGCCGGCCGGCGCGCAGTGCAAGGAGCGCGTCGGACGCCTGGTCCCTGGGTGCTCCGCGCACCGTGCGGTGGTAGAGGGCGAGGCCCTCGAAGGTGAGGCGGGGGTTCTGGAAGGTGTGGCCGCAGTCCCGGCACTGGTCGACGGTGAAGGTGCCCGGCTTGTACTGCCGCAGGTCACCGGTGCGCAGACGGTTCCGCAGACGGGTGGAGCCGCACCAGGGGCAGTCCGCCCGGTGCGGTTCGTGGACGCGGGCGGTCGCCTGGGCGGCGAGGGACGCGGAGGGAGTGGAGGATGCGGGCATGGGCGGCTCCCGGGCGCGAGGCGTACGGCAGGGACGTACGACAATCCGCTGCAAAACGGAACGTATGGGATGCCGATCTTGGGTGCAACGACGTCGCAGCGGTGGAGTCGTGATGTGGCGCCCTGCTGTTCGACCGGTGCCGGTACTGTTCGGCGAATGAGCTCGCTTAATCTCGACGACTTCACCGATCTGATCGAGCGTCCGGACGGCGGGATCCGCCGTGACGCCGAGGCGCGCCGGGAACGACAGATCGTGCCGCCCGGATCGCTGGGCCGCCTCGACGACCTGGGTGAGTGGCTGGCGGCGGCGCAGTCAGCCGTGCCGGTGCGGCCGGTCGAACGGCCGCGGGTGGTGCTCTTCGCCGGTGACCACGGCGTCGCCGAGCTGGGTGTCTCGGCCCGTCCGGCGGGCGGCGCCGGGCAGTTGGTGCGCGAGGTGCTGGAGGGCGGCCGACCCGTGTCGGTGCTGGCCCGGCGGCTGGGCGTGCCGGTGCGGATCGTCGACATGGCCCTGGACTGTGATCCCGAGTCCCTGCCCGAGGACGTCGTACGGCACCGGGTGCGGCGCGGCAGCGGGCGGATCGACGTGGAGGACGCGCTGACCCTTCAGGAGGCCGAGGCGGCGTTCCGGGCGGGGGTCGCGGTGGCCGACGAGGAGGCCGACTCCGGTACGGATCTGGTGGTGCTCGGCGATGTGAGCGTCGGCGGGACCACGGTGGCGGGCGTGCTGGTCGCGGCGTTGTGCGGGGTCGACGCGTCGGTCGTCACCGGGCGGGCGGGCTGGCCATCGACGACCTGGCGTGGATGCGCAAGTGCGCGGCGATCCGTGACGCGCTGCGCCGGGCCCGGCCGGTGCTCGGGGACCAGTTGCAGCTGCTGGCGACGGTGGGCGGCGCCGACCTCGCCGCGATGACGGGTTTCCTGCTGCAGAGCGCGGTGCGCAAGCTGCCGGTGGTGCTCGACGGGGTGGTGACGGCCGCGTGCGCGCTGGTCGCGCAGCGGGTCGCGTTCCGGGCACCGGACTGGTGGCTGGCCGCGCACGACAGCGGGGAGCCCGGGCAGGCCAAGGCGCTGGACCGGATGGCCCTGGAGCCGCTGCTCACCCACGGGGTGACCGTCGGGAGGGTGCCGGGGGCCTGCTGGCGCTGCCGCTCGTACAGGCGGCGGCCGCGCTGGCGGCGGAGCTGCCGGAGAAGCCGAAGGAGTCGGAGGAGCCGGAGGAGCCGGAGGAGCCGCAGGCCTCGGAGGCCTCGGAGGCCTCGGAGGCTCCCGCCGAGCAGTAGCACCCAGGAGATCCAGGTCACGCACGCCTGGCTCAACGTCGCGGCCGTCCCGGTCGGTCTTGCCAGGTGTGTCGGTTGACTGGGCCCGCGCCGAATGGGGACCGCTGTACGCCGCGGTGCGCGGGCCGCTGCGGGAGCGGCGGTGGCGGGCCGTGCCCATGGCGACGGCCGCCGTGTGCCTCACGGCCGTACTGCACTTCGTGCACGGCCAGTCGTGGGGCTACCGGTTCGTGCAGGACGTCGGCGCCGTCCGGGCCGAGGACCCGCTGTGGCTGGCGCTGCTGCGGACGCCGCTGTCGCTGTTCGTGCCCGCGCTGGACCTGCCGGTGTGGGGTGCGCTGGTGCAGATCCTGCTGGTGTTCGGCATCGCGGAGCTCTGCCTGGGCCGGCGGCGGGCGCCGGCCGTCGCGTACGTGGCGACGCTCGCCGGCACCCTGTACGCGCGGCTGGGCATCCGGCTGGGCCCGGATTTCCCGCTGGGCCTGCCCGCCTCGGACGCGCACGTCGTGGACACCGGGCCGTCGGCGGCGGTGGTGGGGCTGGCCGTCTACGTGGGATGGCGCCACCGCGCGTACGTCACGGCCGGGGTGGTGATCGTGGCGATGGTCGTCGAGGTCGCCGTGCGCGAGAACCTCGCGGGCAAGGAGCACCTCGCGGCGATCGCGGCGGTGCTGGTGCTGTGCGCGGTCGGCGCACGGCGTCAGCGGCGTTCGAGAGACCGGGCCACCTCGGGATCGGGCGCACCGCCGATCCAGTCCTGGAACCGGCGCTGGGGACCCACCCAGCGGCGGTCGTGATGGTAGGCGCGCAGGCTGGACTTGGCGCGGGCGCGAGGGCGGTTCCGGTAGAACCGCCTGGCCCACGGGGAGGCGGGGCGGGCCAGCCGTACGGCGGCGATCACGGCGACGACGGGGATGATCACCCCCAGGACCGCGAGGCGGACCTTGCCCTTGAACAGGGCGATGAGCGCGAACCCGAAGTTCACGACGACGTTCACGAGGACGACGGCGCGGTTCTGCTGCTGGTCCTCGGAGAGGTCGTTGACGCCCAGCGGCGAGAAGCCGATCAGGAGAAGGCCGACGAGGGAGGCGGTGAGGACGACCATCTCCACGCTCTTGCGGCCGTCCGGGGACCAGTAGACGTCGGCGAGGTGCAGGACCAGGGCGAACTCGTCGAGGACGAGGCCCGCGCCGATGCCGAAGAGCACCGCGGCCAGGCACGATCCGAAGCCGTGCTGACCGCCGGCGACGGCGCCGAAGCCGCCGACGATCGTCAGGATGACCCCGGGGACCACGTGGTGGACGTGGACGCCGCCGCTGCTGACGTTGCCGAAGGGGCCCTTGCCCGCCCGGATGAGGCGGGTGATGCCGCGGGTGATCAGGAAGGTCAGTACGAAGGAGATGAGAGCGAGGAGCAACGGCAGCTTGCCGGGTTCCATGACGTTCCGCTCGAACCATCCCATATGCGAACTTTATCCTCGGCCGCCGTGCCGTCTCTTCTGACCGGCCGGTAGCCTGCGCCGGTGCCCAGAACCCCGCCGCTCGACGGCCTCCGCTTCGCCTTCGGCACCCTCACGGTGTTCCCGGTCCGGGTGACCCGGTGGGACCGGGAGGCCGCGCGCGGGGCATGCTGTGCGCTCCCCTGGCCGGGCTGGCGGTGGGTGCCGCGGCCGCCGCCCTCGGGCTGGTGCTGCTGTTCCTCGGTGCGGGCGGTCCGCTCGCCGCCGTGGCCACCGTCGCCGTCCCCGCCGTTCTCACCCGGGGGCTGCACCTGGACGGGCTCGCGGACACCGCCGACGGGCTGGGCAGCGGGAAGCCCGCCGAGGACGCGCTGCGGATCATGAAGCAGTCGGACATCGGGCCGTTCGGGTCATCACCCTCGTCCTCGCCCTGCTCGCCCAGACCGCCGCGCTCACCCAGGCCTACGAGGCCTCCTGGGCCCGGGGCGCGTTCGCCGCCGTCGTCTCCGCGACCGTGGCCCGGCTGTCCCTGACCCTGGCGGCCCGGGCCGGGGTGCCGGCGGCGCGGCCGGAGGGCTGGGGGCGGCGGTGGCGGGTGTGGTGCCGGCGCGAGGGGCGCTGGTGGCCGCCGGCGCCGTGGCAGGGGCGGCGGCAGCGGCCGGTGCCGCCTTCGGGGCGTACGACGTGGTGCGGACGGTGCTCGCGATCGCCCTCGCCCTGGCCGCGGCCGAGGCGCTCCTGCGTCACTGCACGCGCCGTTTCGGCGGGGTCACCGGGGACGTGTTCGGCGGCCTGGCGGAGACGGCGGCGACGACGGCGCTGGTCGTTCTGTCACTGGGCTGAAACGATCTCCCCGACCCCGTGAGGCGGGCTCAGGCTCAGCACGCCTGCCGCCACGCCCCCAGTTCGTACTTCTTGAGCAGCGAACTCAGTTTCAGGCGGCGGGACTCGGCGCAGAAACGGCGGGTGGGCACCTCGTACTCGACGTGGAAGACGGCCTTGCCCGCCTCGACGAACGGTTTCAGGGCCGCGCACTCCCCGTACTGGGCGCACTGTTCGTTGACCGCGAAGTCGAAGTCCCCGACCAGTTCCGGGATCTGGTCGAGGTCGTTCTTGAGTCCGACGGCCAGGCCCCGGTCGTGGGCCAGGCGGGCGATGAGGCGGTTGTAGCGGAGCTGGTCGGCGGCGGTCAGCGGGAAGCCGGTGTCGTTGCGGTAGCCGTCCATGTTGTCGGGCTCGACCGCGTCGAAGCCCTTGTCGCGGCACATGTCGATGCGGGCCGCCATCAGCGGCTCCAGGACGTCCATACGGCGGATGTCGAGCCAGCGTTCGCCCTGCCAGCCGTTGCCCCGGCCGAGGACCCGCTTCGGGAACTTCCCGGCGTCCGGCCGGAACTCCTCCCAGGCGCCGGTGGAGAGGTAGCAGATGACCTTCCGGTCCTCCCGGTGCAGGCGGGCGACGGTGGCCTCGGAGTGGTCGAAGCCGTCGATGTCGTAGACCGGCACGTCGACCGAGGTGTCCAGCCGCCCGCTGAGCTGCCACTGCCAGGCGGTGCCGGGCGGGGCTGCCAGCGGGGGCCGGGTCTGTCGTCGGGGCCCTGGGTGCAGCCCGCGAGCAGTACGAGGAACAGCAGGGCGACGAACAGGGGCGGGCGTCTCAAGGGGGTTCTCCGCGTTCTCGGCGTTCTCCGCGTTGGTCAGGGTGTACGGCAGTGTGCCCCAAGGATGATCTCCGGTTCCGGGCACCGCGCAGTGCACCGCCGCACCCCGTTCCCGCGCCAGGCCCTCCGGGTCGGCGTCGGGCGGGACGCCGTACACCAGGTGGCACAGCCGGACGTCACCGCCGCCGGGCCACGGCTCGGGGCGCAGCGCGCGGTACGACGCCCAGGTGCCCTCGAAGGTGACGAGGACGTCGGCGATGCGGGCGTAGCAGGGGTGCGGTGCCGTGCCGTGGTTGAGCACGAGGGTGCCGCAGCCGACCCCCACGCCGCCACCGCCAGTCGCTGGTAGTGCTCGAACCGCTCCGGCCCGGACGGCACCTGGTCGAGGAAGGCGCCGTCGGTGCCGTACCAGTCGCGGTGCCGGGTGAGGTCGCCGACGACCTCGGCGGCGGGGCGGCGGCCGTAGTCCGTGTCGGTGTACCCGAGGATCCGGACGCCCGCCGTCCGCAGCCGGCGGCGACCTCGGCGAAGGCCTCGTCGGGGCGGTCGCCCGGGCCGCTGGCCGGGTTGATGACCACCCCGTACAGGCGGGGCGCGGCGGCGACGATCGCGTCCCACTCGGCGGGGCGGACGGACGGGTGCTCGTAGTACGGGACCAGGAGAGTGCTCATCGGTGAGCGGTTGCCCTCCCCAGCAGGGCGCACACCAGGGCCGCCTGGGCGACGGCGGCCGTGCCGTACACCACCGCACCGGCCGGATGCGGGTCGCCGGTGTGGGTGACGAGGAGCAGGGTCTGGGCGAGGGCGGCGGCGCAGCACACCGCCGTCGCGCCGGTCACCGCGCCGAACGACTGGAGCAGCAGGCCGGTCCACAGGACCACGCCCAGCAGGAGCAGACCGGCCAGCCGGATCCCGCCCGGGACCGGGGAGTGCGGCCACAGGGCGGAGGCGGCGAGGCTCAGCGTGAGCAGCGCGGCGAGGTAGGCGGCCAGGCACTGGACGGCCGTCAGGACGGTGGTCCGCCAGAAGTCCCGCGCGGTGCTGCTGGAGCGCAGGCCGGCGAGGCTGTCGCTGCGGAAGCGGTACAGCAGCCACTCGGCGGGGCCCATGCTGAGGGTGAGTGCCACGGCGGCGGCGCGGCGATCGCGCTGTGCTGCTCACCGGCGAGGACGTCGCCGAGCGCCGCGTACAGCACGAGGACGCCGGTGGCCAGCCCGAACAGGGCGTACGGCAGGGAGCCCGTGAGCCGGGGCCCGGCGGGACGGCGGGGCGCGGGGCCGGTGCCGAACGCGCCGAAGGGCAGCAGGGCGACGAGGCCGGCGCTCCAGCCGCCCTCGCCCTCTTCCTCGAGGGCGGGCGCCACTTCGCGCACGGCGAGGGCCGCCACCGCCACCAGGGACCCCAGCAGCAGGGCGAGGCTCGCGGCCTCGGGAGGGGGTGGACCAGGGACAGGACGGCTCCCACGGCCATCGGGCCAGCGCCGCCAACAGGAGCCGTTCGCGGCCCATCACCAGCAGGACGGTCGCCGCCGCCAGGTAGCAGGACTGTCCGGCGGCGAAGGCGATCACGGCCGGGCGGCGCCGCCCGCGCAGGCCAGGGCGACCAGGGAGCCCAGCAGCGCGCCCGCCGGGGCGCCGAGCAGCAGGGCCCGCCGGGCCGCCGTCCGGTCGCCCAGCCCCAGCCACGCGTACGCCCGGTGGGCCAGCCCTTGGTTCCAGGTCCAGCCGCTCAGGGCGCCGCGAGGAGCGGGACCGTGCCCGCCGGAGGCCGAAGTCGCCCGGGCCGGTGAACAGGGGTGCGCCGAGGACGTAGGCGAGACCGGGCAGGGCGAAGACGACACCGCGCAGCAGACAGCCGAGCAGGCCGATCCGCCAGGGGTCGGGAGCCGGTCCTTCGGGCTCGGGTAACGGCGCTCGACTCGTTCGTAGAGGGTCTCGGCGAGCGCGAAGGAGTTCTTCACGCCGTACCGCTCGCGTATCTGGTCGTCGGAGAGGCCGTCGGACTCCAGCAGCGCGGCGATCTCGTCAGGGTGGACGGCCGCGGCTATGAAGTCGTCGAGGCGCTCGGCGAGTTCGTCGACGGGGTCGGGCTGGGCCCAGCTGGGGGTGCGCTGCCGTTGCCGGGGATGCCGGGCAGGCTGTCCGGGCGGGAGCCCGGGGGCAGCCAGACACTTCCGCTCACCAGCCGCCCCCGTCCGTCGCGACGGCCGCGTACCAGGGGTCGCGCAGTTCCAGGGTCCAGTCGGCGACGGTCTCCAGCGTCGGCTCGTACACCTCGTCCTCGCCGCGAGTTCCTTGTAGATGGTGCGGAAGGCGTCCACCGAGCGGCGCAGTGTGAACCGGTCGATGACTCGCTGCCGCGACAACTGCCCCAGTTCGATGCGCCGTTGGTCGTCCTTGAGCAGGGTCAGCGCGGCGGCGGCCATCTTCTCCGGCTCGCGCGGCGGGACCACCAGGCCCGTGTCACCGACGGCCTCGCGCACACCGCCGACGTCCGTCGACACGGTCGTACGGCCGCAGGACATCGCCTCGATGATGGAGAACGGGAAGCCCTCGGAGATCGACGACAGCATGACGACATGCCCGGCCGCGTAGGCCCGCCAGACCTCGCTGATACGGCCCTCGAAGGTCAGGCCGTCGGTGACGCCCAGTTCGGCGGCGAGTTTCTCCAGCCGGGTGCGGTAGGCCTCGCCGCCGGGCGGGACCGGGCCGAAGAGCCGCAGCCGGGTCGCCGGAATCTCGGCGCGCACCATCGCGTAGGCCCGGATCAGCGTCTCCAGGTCCTTGATCGGGTCGATCCGGCCGCACCAGGACAGGGTCGGCACCTCGGGTTCGGGGCCGGCGTGCGGGAAGGCGGCCGGGTCGACGCCGTTGTAGACCGTGCGGATCTTGTCGGCGTCGGCGCCGCCGCGTTCCTCCCAGCGGCGGTTGTACTGGTTGCACGGCGTGATCAGGTCGGCGGCGCGGTAGCCGTACGAGTTCAGCTCCCGGTAGAAGCCGAGCATGAAGGCCTTCACGGGCCAGCGCTGGGCGTCGCGGCGGTAGCCGAGGTAGCGCTCGCGCAGATAGATGCCGTGCTCGGTGAGCAGGAACGGCACCCCGTCCAGGTGGCGGGCGGCGAGGGCGGGCAGGGTGGCGAGGCCGCTGCTGACGGCGTGTGCGACGGAGTCCTCGGGTATGCGGACGCCGAGCGGGCGCAGGGCGTGTTCCAGCAGGTCGGTCGCGGTCAGCGCGTCGTGGACGGTGGGGCGGGCGGCGGCGGTCGGCAGCTGCGGCAGTGCCCAGATCCACATCAGGGACCGCAGCGCCGACTCGGTGCGCAGGGCCGCCGACAGGCGTCCGTCCCGGGCGAGTTCCGCGAGCTCGTTCAGGGACTCGCCGAAGTCGGCGTGCGAGCCGGGGTCGAGGAAGGACAGCAGGAAACGCTCGTAGGTCTCGGTGAAGCGGCGTCGGGCCCTGCCGTACGGGGGGCGTCTGCGGCCGGGGCGCGGGCCCCAGGTGGGGACTGAGGTGTGCGCGTAGACGTTGGGCGGCAGCTCCCAGGTGACGGGTTCTCTGCCGCTGCCGGTGAGCGAGACGACGTGGAAGTCGACCTCGGGCATGCCCTTGACGAGCTGGTCGCACCAGGTGCTGACGCCGCCGTGGACGTGCGGGTAGGTGCCTTCCGTGAGCATGGTGACATGGCGGCCTGTGCGCCTCATGCGGTGATTCCCCTGTAGTGCGTTGTGTGCGGGGAACTGCTGCCCGGATCCCGAGTGCGGGTTCGTCGTGGCTGGTCGCGCAGTTCCCCGCGCCCCTGAGAAGAAGGGCGTTGCCTCTACGGCAGCTTCAAGGTCAGAGCCGACTGGAGTGCCGCCGGGGTCGTCCAGGCCGAGCGGGCCCCCGCGTACGGGCTGCCGAAGGTGGTGGTGCCCAGGACGAGTTGCTTCTTCGTGCCCTCCGGGGCGGTCACCGGGATCTGGGTTCCGGAGGGCGCGGTGACGGTGACGGTCGTGCCGATGCGGTACGCCGTGACGCGGTTGTTCGCCAGGGCCGTCTGCCAGGCGGCGCTGCGCTGCACCTCGGTGCCGATGGCGCTGTGCCGGGGGTTCTCCAGCGGGGTGTTGTCGGCGAACAGGCCGCGGTAGTCGTCGAGCACCTTCTCCATGACCGGGTAGAGCAGCCGCTCCTCGGCCAGGTTGGACTGGTGCGCGTAGTGCGGCCGGGGGTCGCCCGCGAGGACGTGTCCGAGGGCGGTGCGCGCCTCCTGGGGGACGATGTGCTCGGCGTAGCCGGTGGTGACGTCGAGCAGCTCGTCCAGGCAGGTGGAGGTCGGATTGTCTTCGCAGACGCCGCTGCCGCCGTCGCCGCGCGAGGTGTAGACCCAGTTGTACTCGTCGGCCATCTCGGCCGCCGTGCCCACGTTGTAGTACACGTTCATCGGGTGACGCGGCACGGTCAGGGCGTTGCCGACCGCCCGCTGTTCGGGCTCTCGGGAGTTGTCCGAGGCGATCCACTTCACGCCGGTGTCGGCGAGGGCTCCGGCCAGGTTCGGGTTGTCGTCCGGCTGCTGGGGCAGCGTCTTCAGGCCCGAGTGCTCGCCGGTGACCAGCTCGGCGCGGTCGACGGGGAGGCCCTTGCTCACGGCCCAGTCGTGGTTGTCGCGGATCTGCGCGGCGATCTCGGCGCGGCTCATGTACTTCGTCGAGCCGTCGGCGTTCTTCGCGCAGCTCCACGGCACGGTGGAGGTGTCCTGGACGCAGCCCAGGAAGGGGTGCGTGTAGGTGTGGTTGACCCAGCGGTACTGCCCCTTGTCGGCGAGCAGCCGGTCGGTGAGCGCGTCGGTGCCGCCGTGCTCGGTCTTCCACTCCTCGCCCGAACCGGCGTTGTACACCATGTCCATGGTGAAGCCGTGCTCGCGCTGCCACTGGGCGGCGTAGGCGGCGTCGTCCGCGGTCATGCGGATGGGCGCGGTGCCCTCGCCGTCGCCGCCCGCGCAGTCGAAGTCGCCCGGGGTGCAGTTGCGTTCGGTGTCCCAGCGGCTGTCCGGGGCGAACACGTCGTCGATGTGTACGGCGAAGGAGTTGCGGGTCTGCCCCAGGTGCACGCCCTGGGTGAGCCACTCGACGATGCCCCGGGCCAGCAGCCGGAACTGCTGCTGGTTGCTGTTGTAGGCGAAGGTGACGACGAGTTCGCGGCGGCCGTCGTGGGCGTACTCGCCGACCAGGCTGCCGCGGCCGGAGCCGCCGGGTACGGGGAGGTCGACGTAGCTGGTGAAGCCGGCCCGGGGCCGGGCCACGTAGCCGTAACTCTCCTGGACACCCGCCGAGTTGTCCTCGAAGCGGAACGCGCCGTCGAGGTAGCCGAACGAGGCGGCCTTCCCGGCGGCGGTGACGGATGCCTCGCGCCCGTCAAGAGTGCCCGCCCAGCCACCCTCGCTGGTGTAGTCGAGGCCGACCTCCGGGTGTGCCCAGGTGTAGGCGTCGACCTGCGGGATGCCGTACGTCCGCTCGTACGTCTCCAGGGCGGTCTGCTCGGCGGAGCCCGCGCCGAACGGGGCCTCGTTCGGCAGGACGACGCCCTGGTACTTGGCGCGGGGTCTGCCGTTCACCGTGTCGCTGAGGAACGACTCGGTGATCCGCGGCCGGCCCGAGTCGTTCAGGTCGACGGTCGTGTACGGGACGCCCGTGCTCTCGAGCTGGGCGGTGACGGCCCGGACGGGGCTGTCGCCGTTGTCCACCACCAGCACCTTCAGATCGATGCGGGGTTCCTCCGCGGCCGCCGCCCCGGGCGCCGTCGCCCCGGCCGTGATCATGCCCGCCGCCGTCACCGCGGCAGCCGTGCTTCTCCATTTGCGCGCACGCTGCGCCATGGTTCCTCCCCAGAAGATCCAGAGATCCCCTTGCGGTCGAACAGAGGAGGATCCGTGGAAATCATGCAAAGCGGCGAGCAGGGCGCTCACCGGATCCCGACGAGTGTGACTCAGTTCACCGACATGGAGGATCAAGAAATGGCCACTACGCCACCGAGAGGTGAACGCCCGCAGGAATGAGCGAACGCGACCCACGCGCGTAGTCTCGACCTCGAGTGTTCGCCGCACCGGGGAAGGCCCCGTGAACAGAGGACCCTGTGGTCGGATTAGGGTCGGCTGCCGGGCCCGGTCGACCCACACCGTTCGACCATCGGAACTTCACATCGGAAGCGAGATTTCACCACCGTGACTGCTCTCACTCTCAGCACCGCCGCGGCGCCCGGTCTGCGGGCCGACGCCATCGTGATCGGTGTCGCCAAGGGTGCCAAGGGGCCGGTCGTCGCGCCGGGCGCCGAGGCCGTGGACAAGGCGTACGACGGCAGGCTCGCAGGCGTCCTGGAGACTCTCGGCGCCTCCGGTGCCGAGGGCGAGGTGACCAAGCTGCCGGCGCCGTCCGGCTTCAAGGCACCGCTCGTGCTGGCGGTGGGCCTGGGCGCGGTGCCCGAGAAGGACGCCGACTACGACACCGAGGCCCTGCGCAAGGCCGCCGGCGCCGCCGCCCGCACCCTCGCCGGTTCCAAGAAGGCCGCCTTCGCCCTCCCGTGACCGACGCCGCCGACGCCGGCGCGATCGGTGAGGGCGCGCTGCTCGGCGCGTACTCCTTCGACGCCTACAAGGGCAACAGCACGGACCCGAAGGCGAAGAACGGCAAGGCCCCGCTCGCCGAGGTCGCCCTGCTCGGCGGCAAGCCCCGCGACAAGGCGTACAAGGCCGCCATCGAGCGTGCCGTCGCCGTCGCCGAGGAGCTCAATCGCGCCCGCGACCTGGTCAACACCCCTCCGAACGACCTGAACCCGGAGTCGTTCGCCGCGATCGCGCAGGCCGCGGCCAAGGAGCACGGCATCAAGGTGCAGGTGCTCGACGAGAAGGCCCTGACCAAGGGCGGCTACGGCGGCATCCTCGGCGTCGGGGCCGGCTCGGCGGCGGGACCGCGCCTGGTGAAGCTGTCGTACACCTCCTCGAAGGCGAAGAAGCGCCTCGCCTTCGTGGGCAAGGGCATCACGTACGACTCGGGCGGCATCTCGCTGAAGCCGGCCGGTCACAACGAGACGATGAAGTGCGACATGAGCGGTGCGGCGTCGGTGTTCGCCGCGGTCGTCGCCGCCGCGCGGCTGGGCCTCGAGGTCAACGTCACGGGCTGGCTCGCCCTGGCCGAGAACATGCCCTCCGGTTCCGCGACCCGTCCGGGTGACGTGCTGCGGATGTACAGCGGCAAGACGGTGGAGGTGCTCAACACCGACGCGGAGGGCCGGCTGGTGCTCGCGGACGCGCTGTGGGCGGCGTCGCAGGAGAAGCCGGACGCGATCGTGGACGTCGCGACGCTGACCGGGGCGATGATGCTGGCGCTGGGGAGCCGGACGTTCGGGATCATGGGCAACGACGACGCGTTCCGCGCCGCGGTGTGCGAGGCGGCCGAGGAGGTCGGGGAGCCGGCGTGGCCGATGCCGCTGCCGGAGCACCTGCGCAAGGGGATGGACTCGGCGACGGCCGACATCGCGAACATGGGTGAGCGGATGGGCGGCGGGCTGGTCGCCGGTCTGTTCCTGCGCGAGTTCGTGGGTGAGGGGATCACCTGGGCGCACCTGGATATCGCCGGCCCGGCGTTCAATGAGGGCGGGCCTTTCGGGTACACGCCGAAGGGTGGCACGGGGTCCGCTGTGCGGACTCTGGTGAGGCTGGCCGAGCTGACGGCTTCGGGTGACCTCGGCTGACCTCGCCTGAGAGCTCGGCCTCGTCCGTGGTGTGGCGAGTGCGGGGGCGTGGGGGTTGTTCGCGCAGTTCCCCGCGCCCCTTCAGGGCGTGACCCGCTGCAGGTGGCCCCGCAAGGCGTCTCTCATCTGAACGTGGGGCGTCTCACACAGCAGCCCGGCGTCTCTTTGTGTGTCGACAAGTGCGAAGATGGGGCTCGGCAGGACAGGGCCCCACCTAAGGGCCGAAGAACGAGCGGCCGGACACCAGCCGCCTGCCGGTCAGTGAAGACCGGCGTACGGCGCACATGCATGGAGGACGTGACGTGGCGAACGACGCCAGCACCGTTTTCGACCTAGTGATCCTCGGCGGTGGTAGCGGTGGTTACGCCGCGGCCCTGCGCGGGCGCAGCTGGGCCTGGACGTCGCCCTGATCGAGAAGGACAAGGTCGGCGGCACCTGCCTGCACCGAGGATGCATCCCCACCAAGGCCCTGCTGCACGCGGGCGAGATCGCCGACCAGGCGCGCGAGAGCGAGCAGTTCGGTGTGAAGGCCACCCTCGAGGGCATCGACATCGCCGGTGTCCACAAGTACAAGGACGGCGTGGTCGCCGGCCTGTACAAGGGCCTGCAGGGGCTCGTCGCCTCCCGCAAGGTGACCTACATCGAGGGTGAGGGCCGGCTGTCCTCCCCGACCTCCGTCGACGTGAACGGTCAGCGTGTCCAGGGCCGCCACGTCCTCCTCGCGACCGGCTCCGTGCCGAAGTCGCTGCCGGGCCTGGAGATCGACGGCGACCGGATCATCTCCTCCGACCACGCCCTCGTCCTGGACCGCGTGCCGAAGTCCGCGATCATCCTCGGCGGCGGTGTCATCGGCGTCGAGTTCGCCTCCGCGTGGAAGTCCTTCGGCGCGGACGTCACCGTGATCGAGGGCCTGAAGCACCTCGTCCCGGTCGAGGACGAGAACTCCTCCAAGCTGCTGGAGCGCGCCTTCCGCAAGCGCGGCATCAAGTTCAACCTGGGCACCTTCTTCGAGAAGGCCGAGTACACCCAGGACGGCGTCAAGGTCACCCTGGCCGACGGCAAGGAGTTCGAGGCCGAGGTCCTGCTGGTGGCGGTGGGCCGCGGCCCGGTCTCCCAGGGTCTCGGGTACGAGGAGCAGGGCGTCGCCATGGACCGCGGCTACGTCCTGGTCGACGAGTACATGCGCACCAACGTGCCGACCGTCTCCGCCGTCGGTGATCTCGTCCCGACCCTCCAGCTCGCGCACGTCGGCTTCGCCGAGGGCATCCTGGTGGCGGAGCGTCTGGCCGGTCTGAAGACCGTTCCGATCGACTACGACGGTGTCCCGCGGGTGACGTACTGCCACCCCGAGGTCGCCTCCGTCGGTATCACCGAGGCCAAGGCCAAGGAGATCTACGGCGCGGACAAGGTCGTCGCTCTGAAGTACAACCTCGCGGGCAACGGCAAGAGCAAGATCCTGAACACCGCGGGCGAGATCAAGCTCGTCCAGGTCAAGGACGGTGCCGTCGTCGGCGTCCACATGGTCGGCGACCGCATGGGCGAGCAGGTCGGCGAAGCACAGCTGATCTACAACTGGGAGGCGCTGCCCGCCGAGGTCGCGCAGCTCGTCCACGCCCACCCGACGCAGAACGAGGCGCTCGGCGAGGCCCACCTGGCCCTGGCCGGCAAGCCCCTCCACTCGCACGACTGACCCCTCGGTCGACGAAGCGACGACACAGACTTCCGCACTTTCCGTAAGGAGCAACCGAAACCATGGCGGTTTCCGTAACCCTTCCGGCGCTCGGCGAGAGCGTCACCGAGGGCACTGTCACCCGCTGGCTGAAGGCCGAGGGCGAGCGCGTCGAGGCCGACGAGCCGCTGCTCGAGGTGTCGACCGACAAGGTCGACACCGAGATCCCCTCGCCCGCCGCCGGCGTCCTGGCCTCCATCAAGGTCGCCGAGGACGAGACGGTCGAGGTCGGCGCCGAGCTGGCCCTGATCGACGACGGCAGCGGCGCGCCCGCCGCCGCCCCGGCCCGCAGGCCGAGCAGGTCGCCGAGCCCGCTCCCGAGCCGGCCCCGGCCGCCCCGTCCACCGAGCAGGCCGCCCCGGCGCCCGCTCCCACCGCAGACGCCGCCGCCGGCGGCGGTTCCGCCGAGGGCACGGACGTGGTCCTGCCCGCGCTCGGCGAGTCCGTCACCGAGGGCACCGTCACCCGCTGGCTGAAGTCGGTCGGTGACAGCGTCGAGGCCGACGAGCCGCTGCTGGAGGTGTCGACGGACAAGGTCGACACCGAGATCCCCGCCCCGCCTCCGGCACGCTGCTGGAGATCGTGGTCGGCG
This sequence comes from Streptomyces tuirus, assembly GCA_018195615.1. Lineage (GTDB taxonomy): Bacteria > Actinomycetota > Actinomycetes > Streptomycetales > Streptomycetaceae > Streptomyces > Streptomyces tuirus_A. The sequence continues at coordinate 2,622,517 of JAGTPG010000002.1, forward strand.
AGGACGAGACCGCCGAGGTCGGCGCCAAGCTCGCCGTCATCGGCGCGGCAGGTGCCGCTCCGGCCGCCGCCCCGGCGCAGGAGGCCCCGGCCGCCCCGGCCCAGCCCGAGCCCACCCCGGCTCCGGCGCCGCAGCCGGCCGCCCCGGCCCCGCAGGCTCCGTCGGCTCCGGCCCCGCAGCAGCAGGTCACCCCGGCTCCCGAGCCGGCCCCGGCCGCTCCGGCTCCCGCCCCGGCTCCGGCCCAGGCCCCGGCCGCTCCGGCCGCCGCCCAGCCGGCCGACGACGGCGCCTACGTCACCCCGCTGGTGCGCAAGCTCGCCGCCGAGAACGGCGTCGACCTGTCCACCGTCAAGGGCACCGGCGTCGGCGGCCGTATCCGCAAGCAGGACGTCATCGCCGCCGCCGAGGCCGCGAAGGCCGCCGCCGCTGCCCCGGCTCCGGCCCAGGCCCCGGCCGCTCCGGCCGCCTCGAAGAAGGCCCCGGTGCTGGAGGCGTCCCCGCTGCGCGGCCAGACCATCAAGATGCCGCGGATCCGCAAGGTCATCGGCGACAACATGGTCAAGGCCCTGCACGAGCAGGCCCAGCTGTCCTCGGTCGTCGAGGTCGACGTCACCCGCCTGATGAAGCTGCGCGCCCGTGCCAAGGACGCGTTCGCGGCCCGTGAGGGCGTCAAGCTCTCCCCGATGCCGTTCTTCGTCAAGGCCGCGGCCCAGGCGCTGAAGGCGCACGCGCCCGTCAACGCCAAGATCAACGAGGCCGAGGGGACCATCACCTACTTCGACACCGAGAACATCGGTATCGCGGTGGACTCCGAGAAGGGCCTGATGACCCCGGTCATCAAGAACGCCGGTGACCTCAACCTGGCCGGCATCGCCAAGGCCACGGCGGAGCTCGCGGGCAAGGTCCGCGCCAACAAGATCACCCCGGACGAGCTGTCCGGCGCGACCTTCACCATCTCCAACACCGGGTCGCGCGGCGCGCTCTTCGACACGATCATCGTGCCGCCGGGCCAGGTCGCCATCCTCGGCATCGGCGCCACGGTCAAGCGCCCCGCCGTCATCGAGACGGAGGAGGGCACGGTCATCGGCGTCCGCGACATGACGTACCTGACCCTGTCCTACGACCACCGCCTGGTGGACGGCGCCGACGCCGCCCGCTACCTGACGGCGGTCAAGGCCATCCTGGAGGCGGGCGAGTTCGAGGTCGAGCTCGGCCTCTGACCTCCATCGCCGGTACGGCTGTACGGTGCCCCCGCTCGGATCATCTCCGAGCGGGGGCACCGGCTTTTCGCTCTCAGGGGCGCGGGGCTGTATCGATGTGCGGCTCCGCCTCGTGGGCGCGAACAACCACACACAACCGTCAGCCGAACGACAGGCCACACCTCCCGTGTAAGTCTCGTCTCACCTGCACCAAGACGCCCCCACCCACCCCACCCGCGGAGCGAACCGGCCGTATTGTCTAAACGTCAATCCCGCCTAAGGAGCCCACATGACCGCGCCCGTCATCCACTCGCTGCGCGAGCAGATCCGCGAGCACATCCTGGAGGGGATCATCAGCGGACGCTGGCAGCCGGGCGAGCGGATCGTCGAGCGCCGGATCGCCACCGAACTGGAGGTCAGCCAGACCCCGGTCCGCGAGGCCCTGCGCGAGCTGGAGTCCCTGCGCCTGATCGAGTCCGCGCCGAACAAGGGCGTCCGGGTACGCAACCTCACCGCCGCCGACCTGGAGGAGAGCTACCCGGTCCGGGCCGGCCTGGAGGCCATCGCGGCGGAGCTGGCCGCGCAGAGCCTGGCAGCGGACTGCTCGGCCCTGGAGCCCCACGTCACCGCCCTGTACGAGGCCGACCGCGTCTCCGACGGCACCGGCCAGGTCCGTCACACCGTCGCCTTCCACCGCGAACTGGTCCGCGCCGCCGGCAACTCCGTCCTGCTGCACACCTGGGAAGGCCTCGGCATCGAGGTGTTCACGGCCCTGTCGATCCGCTGGCTGGGCACCCAGCAGCAGTCGTACGCGGAGGAGCACGAGGAGCTCGTCGCCGCCTTCAAGCGCCGGGACCCGAGGATCGCCGAGCTGGTGAAGGCCCACGTACTGGGCTGTGCTCCCCGGGCGTGACACCCGAGCAGCACTCCGCTCAAACGCCCTCCGACCTGCGAAAACACCAGCTCGCGAGGGTCACTCCGTGCCACCGCCGAAGGCACCCCGTGCCTACTTTCTCGTGATCAAGAGGTTTTGCTCCTCAACCCTTTGATCGATCATCGATCAGCGAGTTACAGTCGCCGACGGGCTTCCACCGAAGCCTCAGCCCTGTCCTGCCAAAGACAAAGGGCACCCCGAACCCTTACCGATGAGGGAACCCCCTTCGACTGAGGAAGGCGGCGACATGACCGACCCCAACGCCATCCAGCCGAGCGAGCTCGACCAGCTCCCGGACCGCGACCCGGAGGAGACCGCCGAATGGCAGGCCTCCCTGGACGCGGTCACCCAGGCTGCCGGGCCGCACCGTGCCGCGTACCTGATGCGCCGCACGCTGGAGCGCGCCGAGGGCGCCGGCATCGCGCTGCCGAAGCTCCTCGAGACCGACTACGTCAACTCCATCCCCACCGCCTCCGAGCCGGCCGTGCCCGGTGACGAGGCGATGGAGCAGCGGATCACCGCGTGGAACCGCTGGAACGCGGCCGCCATGGTGACCCGGGGCAGCAAGTACGGCGTCGGCGGCCACATCGCCACCTTCGCCTCCGCCGCCTGGCTCTACGAGACCGGCTTCAACCACTTCTTCAAAGGCAAAGAGGCCGACGGCTCCGGCGACCAGCTCTACATCCAGGGCCACGCCTCCCCCGGCATCTACGCCCGCGCGTTCCTCGACGGCCGGCTGAACGAGGAGCAGCTCGACAACTTCCGCCGCGAGGCGGGCGGCAACGGCCTGCCCTCCTACCCGCACCCGCGCCGTCTGCCGTGGCTGTGGGAGTTCCCGACCGTCTCCATGGGTCTGGGTCCGCTCTCCGCCATCTACCAGGCGCGCTTCAACCGCTACCTCACCAACCGCGGCATCAAGGACACCTCCGCCTCGCACGTGTGGGCGTTCCTCGGCGACGGCGAGATGGACGAGCCCGAGTCGACGGCGGCCCTCGCGCTGGCGGCCCGTGAGGAGCTGGACAACCTCACCTTCGTCATCAACTGCAACCTGCAGCGCCTGGACGGCCCGGTCCGCGCCAACTTCAAGATCGTGCAGGAGCTGGAGGCCCAGTTCCGCGGCGCCGGCTGGAACGTCATCAAGACGCTGTGGGGCACGGCCTGGGACGAGCTCTTCCGGCTCGACACCACGGGCGCGCTCGTACGCCGCCTGCGCCAGGTACCCGACGCGCAGATCCAGACGTACCAGACCCGCGACGCGGCTTACATCCGCCAGGACTTCTTCGGCGGCGACCCGGCGCTGGTGGAGCTGGCGAAGCTGCTGAGCGACGACAAGATCCTCGAGTGCTTCCACCTCTCGCGCGGTGGTCACGAGGCCCGCAAGGTGTTCGCCGCGTACAAGGCTGCCGTCGAGCACAAGGGCGCGCCGACCGTGATCCTGGCCCAGACGGTCAAGGGCCACACCCTCGGTGAGGGCTTCGCGTCGAAGAACGCCAACCACCAGATGAAGAAGCTGACGGTGGACGAGTTCAAGAACATGCGCGACCTGCTGGAGCTGCCGATCTCCGACAGCGCGTTCGTCGACGGCGTGGTCCCCTACGGTCACCCGGGCGCCGACTCCCCCGAGGTCCGCTACCTCCAGGAGCGGCGTGCCGCCCTCGGCGGTCCGGCCCCGGCCCGCCGGGTCCACCCGGTCGCTCCGCTGCCTGCCCCGGCGGAGAAGGCGTTCGCCTCCTTCGACAAGGGCTCCGGCACGCAGAACGTGGCCACCACCATGGCGTTCGTGCGCCTGGTCAAGGACCTGGTCCGCGACAAGGAGACCGGCAAGCGCTGGGTGCCGATCGTCCCGGACGAGGCGCGCACCTTCGGTATGGAGTCGCTGTTCCCGTCGCTCGGCATCTACTCGCCGAAGGGTCAGACGTACGAGCCGGTCGACCGCGACCAGCTGATGTACTACAAGGAGGCCAAGAACGGCCAGATCCTCAACGAGGGGATCACCGAGGCCGGTTCGATGGCCGACTTCATCGCCGCTTCGACGTCGTACGCGACGCACGGCGAGACGATGATCCCGTTCTACATCTTCTACTCGATGTTCGGCTGGCAGCGCACGGCCGACCAGATGTGGCAGCTCGGCGACCAGCTCGGCCGCGGCTTCCTCGTCGGTGCCACGGCCGGCCGTACCACGCTGACCGGTGAGGGCCTGCAGCACGCCGACGGCCACTCCCCCGTCATCGCCGCGACCAACCCGGCGGCGCTGACGTACGACCCGGCGTTCGCGTACGAGGTCGCGGCCATCGTCAAGGACGGTCTGCGCCGGATGTACGGCGAGGCGGCCCCGGGTGAGGACCAGAACGTCTTCTACTACCTGACCGTCTACAACGAGCCGCTGCCGCAGCCCGCGAAGCCGTCCGTCGACGGCATCGACGAGGGCATCGTCAAGGGCCTGTACCGCTTCAACACGGCGGAGTCGGCGGGCATCACGCCGCCCGCGAACACCCCGCGGATCCAGCTGCTCGGCTCCGGTACGGCGATCCACTGGGCGCTCAAGGCGCAGCAGTTGCTCGCCGAGGAGTGGGGCGTGGCGGCCGACGTGTGGTCGGCGACGTCCTGGAGCGAGCTGCGCCGGGACGCCCTGGAGGCGGACGAGGCGCTACTGCGCGGCGAGGAGCGGGTGCCGTTCGTGCGGCAGGCACTGCAGGGCGCCGAGGGCCCGGTCCTGGCGGTCTCCGACTACATGCGCCAGGTCCCGGACCAGATCGCGCAGTGGGTCGAGCAGGACTGGTCCTCGCTGGGCGCCGACGGCTTCGGCCTGTCGGACACCCGTGAGGCGGCCCGCCGCCACTTCGGCGTCGACGCCGAGTCGATCGTCGTCGCGGCCCTGGCCCAGCTCGCGGGGCGCGGCGAGGTCAAGGCGACGGCCGTGAAGGAAGCGCGCGCGAAGTACGGTCTGTGACAGCGGACCGGTGATCGGCAGGCCCTCGCTCCGGCGGGGGCCTGCTGCATGATGTGGCCATGCGTGCTGCCCGGCTCATCAAGATGGTCTTGCTGCTCCAGTCCCGACCCGCCATGACGGCCGCCGAGCTCGCCCGGGAGCTGGAGGTGTCGGAGCGGACGGTGACGCGGGACGCGCAGGCGCTGTCGGAGGCGGGCGTGCCGGTGTACGCGGACCGGGGCCGGGCCGGCGGGTACCGGCTGGTCGGCGGGTACCGGACGCGGCTGACCGGGCTGCACCGCGGCGAGGCCGAGGCGCTGTTCCTGTCCGGGGTGCCGGGGGCGCTGCGCGAGATGGGCCTGGAGGACGCCGCGTCGGCCGCCCGGCTGAAGGTGTCCGCGGCGCTGCTGCCGTCCCTGAAGGACGCCTCGAGGACGGCGGCGCAGCGGTTCCATCTGGACGCGCCGAACTGGTTCAAGGAGCCGAAGACGCCCGCGCTGCTGCCGGCCGTCGCCGACGCCGTGTGGGACGACCGGCGGATCAGCGCGCGCTATCGGCGTGGTGAGGACGAGGTCGTCCGGGAGCTGGAGCCGTACGGGCTCGTGCTGAAGGCGGGCGTCTGGTACCTGTGCGCGCGGGTGGCCGGCGGCGCGTCCTTCCGGGTGTACCGGATCGACCGGTTCACGGCGGTGGATCCGGGTGAGGAGCGGTTCGAGCGGGAGCCGGAGTTCGACCTGCCCGCGTTCTGGGAGGAGCGGGCGGAGCAGTTCGCGCGGTCGATCCTGCGGGCGCGGGTGGTGGTCCGGCTCTCCCCGGACGGTGTGCGGGCGCTGCCGCACGCGCTGGACTCGCTGTCCGCCCGGGAGGCCCTGGCGGAGGCGGACGCCCCGGACGGCGACGGCTGGGTGACGGTGGACCTGCCGGTGGAGTCCGAAGAGGTCGCCCACACCCAGCTGGCGGCGCTGGGCCCGGAGGTCGAGGTGCTGGCGCCGGAGAGCCTGCGCGAGCGGTTCGCCGGGGACGCGCTGCGGCTGGCGGGGCTCTACCACCCCGGGCACCGCCCCCGGGACGGCGCATAACGATCCCGCGCACTCCGGGTGCGCCCCTGTGCCCGAGGGCCGATGCTTGACCCGTGATGGACGAGACGGAGTTCTGGGAGCTGGTGGACGACGCCCGGGAGGCCGCCGAGGGCGACCCGGAGGAGCAGGCCGACCTGCTCGTGGAACGGCTCGCGCAGAAGGACCCGGACTCGGTCCTGGACTTCGCCCGGCACTTCGAATCCCGCTACAACCGCGCCTACCGCTGGGACCTGTGGGGCGCCGCGTGGGTGCTGCTCGACGGGGCCAGCGACGACGCCTTCGACTTCTTCCGGTGCTGGCTGATCGGCCAGGGCCGGCATGTCTTCGAGGGTGCCGTGCACGACCCGGACTCGCTCGCCGATCTGCTGGACGACTTCGACGAGGAGATCGACGGCGACGGCGAGGAACTCGGCTACGCGGCGGACGAGGCCTACGAGCAGCTCACCGGCGTGGTCGCCCCCGACCTGGAGATCCCGCCCGCGCCCGCGGAACCGGAGGGCACCCCGCTCGACTTCGAGAACGAACGGCGGCTCGCCGAGCGCTACCCCCGGCTCTGGGAGCGCTTCAGAGGCTGATCGGCGTGGTGCGGCGGGGCCGCGTTGGCCTGGTCCAGGGCGGACGCGGTGGCCGCTGCCGGACCCAGGACAACGGTCAGAGCAGCGCAGAGCACCGCCCAAGGGCCTCGGGACGCTCCTGGCCGGGTGCCCGTGTCCTTCGTACGGACATCGTTCATGGTCCCCACCTCCGGTCGGCTGGCTGTGGGGACGACCGTAGGGGCCCGGGATCTGAGGACACTGCGCGTCGGCTGTGGCCATCCTGTGCTTCCTGTACGTCCTTCGGCCGGCCCTGCAACCGGGCCGCCAGCTGTCTGATCTCCGGCAGGCGGGCGTGCAGGGCGGCGCCCGGGCAGCTGGTCATGTAGCCGTCGTTGTGGCCGGCGAGGGCGGGCAGCTTCGCGGTGGTGCCCGCCGCGTACCGGCTCAGGCCGTTGCTGGAGACCAGGCGGACGTTCGCCCGCGGGTCGGTGCCGGTCAGGCCCAGTTTCCAGGCGGACAGCGCGGCGATGGCGTGGATCATGGGCCGCGGGACGGACATGCCCTCGGTGAAGGTGCCGAGGGCGGCGATGCCCGTGGTGCGGTGGTTGAAGCCCTGGGTGTGGGCGCCGGTGACGGCCCGCTCGACGCCGCCGGCGCGGCCCTCGTAGATGGTGCCGCAGCGGTCGACGACGAAGTTGTAGCCGATGTCGTCCCAGTCGCGGGTGCCGGTCTGGCCCGTGTAGACGTCCCGGATGATGCGGGGCGCGTCGGCGCAGTCATAGCCGTTGGGCGAGTCGGTGTGGTGGACGAAGACGGCGACGACGCGGTCGTCGTAGCGCGGGCGGGCTGGCCGCGGGCGGCATCGCCCAGCCACTGCGTTCTGGGCACGATGTGCGGGCGCGGGGCGGCGTAGGGCGTGGCGGTGGAGCGGGCCGTGGCGGGGCGGGCGCTGGTCTCGGCGGCGTTCTCGACACCGTACGCGCACAGCACCAGCGCGACGACGGCCGCGAGGCCCGGCAGGCAGCCGAGCAGCACCCGGGCGGCGCGTGGCAGTCCGGCTATGCCGGGTGTCCGGGCGGCGCGGTGCCTGCGCGCACCCCGCCGTCCTCCGAAGACACGCATGGTCCCACTGTCGGCCTGATCCGGTCCGTCCGCGATGTGTGATGTGCCACCCGGTGGAACCATCGTCACGGTCCGCGACGTTTTTCCGAGTGCACGGGTGTGGCCGATTCCGATCATCCACGCCCGTGTGACTGATCACCGGGAGCTCCCCCACGTACTAAGGGGTTCCGAGAGAAAGAGGCGTGCGTGGACCTGCTCGACATCCTGCTGTTGCTGGTCGTCATGGCGTATGCGGCGTCCGGCTACCGGCGCGGGCTGGTGGCCGGCTGTGTGTCGCTGGCGGGCTTCGTCGGCGGCGCGGTCGTCGGCGTGTGGGTCCTGCCGTGGGTGATGGACCTGGTGGAGCCGGGGACGACGCGGGCGACGGTGACGGCGGTGTTCACGGTGCTGCTCCCGGCGGTGGTGGGCCACGAGCTGGCGGGCCGTCTGGCGCTGCGGCTGCGGCGGGAGCTGGACCGAGGGCCGCTCAGAGTGGCGGACGGGATCGGCGGGGCCGTGGCCAACTCGGTCGCCGTGCTGATCGTGGCGTGGGTGGCCGCGAGCGTGCTGGGCGCGTCCTCGTCGCCGCTGGTCACCTCGGCGATCCGGGACTCGCGGCTGCTCGGCGCCGTGCAGCGGACCATGCCGGACACCACACCGGCGTGGTTCTCGGGAGCGACGTCCGCGCTGACCGAGGCGGGCTTCCCGCAGGTCTTCAACCCGTTCGAGAACGAGTCGACGGCCGAGGTCGCCGAGCCCTCCGGGGACAGCGTCACGGCGGCCGCCACCGACGCCGCCAAGCTGAGCACGGTGAAGGTCGAGGGCGTTGCGGGCACCCAGGGCCGTGAGGGCAGCGGCTTCGTGTACGCGCGCGAGCACGTGATGACCAACGCCCACGTGGTCGCGGGCATCGACGAGCCGACCGTGCAGATCGGCGGGGTGGGGCGGACGTACGAGGCGCGGGTGGTGCTCTTCGACCCGCAGAAGGACGTGGCCGTGCTCTACGTGCCGGGTCTCAAGGCGCCCGTGCTGCGCTTCGACGACGACGCCGAGCGCGGCGACTCGGCGGTCGTCGCGGGCTACCCGCAGGACGGCGACCTGAACCTGCAGGCGGCCACGGTGGCGAACCGGGTCCGTGCCACGGGCCAGAACATCTACAACGACGACACCGTCACCCGCGAGATCTACTCGATCCGCTCCACGGTCCGCCCCGGCAACTCCGGAGGCCCCCTGCTGACCACGGACGGCCGGGTGTTCGGCGTGGTCTTCGCCCGCTCCACCTCCGACGCCGAGACCGGCTACGTCCTGACGGCGGCCGAGGTCTCCTCCGACGCGCAGCGCGCGGCGAGCGCGACGTCACCGGTGGACACGGGGGACCTCGCCCCGTCGTGACCCCCGGTCGGATGACCGTCAAGGAGCACTCAGGGAGCGCCCCATGAACACGTCGTCGACGTACGCGCCGTCGAGGAAGAACTCCTCCCGCAGCACCCCCTCCACCACGAACCCCTCGGACTCGTAGAGCTTGCGGGCGGGCGTGTTGTGCCCGAGCACGCGCAGGGTGATGCGCCGCGCCCCCTGCCGCCGGGCCTCCTCCCGCGCCGCCCGCAGCAGGGCCCGCCCGACGCCCCGACCGCGCGCCTCCTCCGCGACGGCGAGCCCCCGGATCATCCGTACATGGGCGTTGCAGGCGAGCGGTGTCGCGCTCCCCAGCCGGAGGTATCCGGCGACGACTCCGCCGAGTTCGGCGACGAGACACTCCCGCGCCGGGTCCTGCTCGGAGAAGAAGGGGCCGTACGGCGGCTCGGGGCGGGGCTGGACGGCGTGCAGCGGCGACCAGGCGGCGCGGTCGAGCCGTCCCAGCACCTCGTCGTCGTCGGGCCGTGCGTGTCGTGTGTGCGGAGTCGGCATGGCGGTCAATGTACGTCGGCGGCGGTGTCTTCGAACGCGGGATTTATGTCGCCGACGGGCAAGATTGAGCCATGCAACGCATCGCGGTGACCGGCGCTTCCGGTCTCATCGGCAGCGCTCTGGTGCGGTCCCTGACCGCGGACGGGCACGACGTGGTGCGCCTCGTGCGCCGTGCGCCGCGGGCGGCGGACGAGGTCCGGTGGGACCCGGAGGGCGGGCGCGTGGACACGGCCGGGCTGGCCGGGTGCCACGCGGTGGTCAACCTGGCGGGGGCCGGCGTCGGCAACCGCCGCTGGACCGACGCCTACAAGCGGCGGATCCGTGACAGCAGGGTGAACGGCACCGCGACGCTCGCCCGGGCGGTCGCCTCACTGGACGACAAGGACCGGCCGCGGGTCTTCGTGAACGGCAGCGCCATCGGCTACTACGGCGAGACCGGGGACCGTACCGTCGACGAGGGCGCACCGGCGGGCGCGGGCTTCCTGCCCGCCCTGTGCGTGGAGTGGGAGGGCGCCGCGGCACCGGCCCAGGAGGCCGGCGTGCGCACGGTGTTCACCCGGACCGGACTGGTCGTGTCCCGCGAGGGCGGGGCGTGGGGGCGGCTGTTCCCGCTGTTCCGGGCGGGGCTCGGCGGACGCATGGGCGACGGGCGGCAGTACTGGTCGTTCGTCGCGCTGCACGACGAGGTCGCCGCGATCCGGCATCTCATCGACACCGACGGTCTGTCCGGGCCGTTCAACGTCACCGCGCCGAACCCCGTGCCGAACCGTGAGATCACGGCGGCCATGGGACGGGTACTGCACCGCCCGACCCTGTTCGCCGTGCCCGCGCCCGTGCTGCGGACCGTGCTCGGCGAGATGTCCGGGGATGTGCTCGGCAGCGCCCGGGTCCTGCCGACGCGACTGCTGGAGTCGGGGTTCCGTTTCGCCTTCCCGGAGATCGAGGGAGCGATCCGGGCGGCGCTGTGAGGGCTCGCGGCCGTTGCGCGGAGGCCTGCGCACCACGACCGGCAGCACTGGGCGCCACGACCGGCAGCCCTGGGCGCCACGACCGGCAGCCCTGGGTGCCACGACCGGCAGCCCTGCGCACCACGACCGGCAGCCCTGGGCGCCACGACCGGCGGTTCTGAGACAGCTTTTCGCACCGCACACCAGCCCCCTGCGACCACTTCATGCCCACAAAGCGTCCTCATGCGACCGTTGTGCGACCGTGCCCTGCCCATGCGCGACTCCCCTTGACCGATCACGGCCCTACCCTCGACCAGAACTCGCGTATCCCTGCGGCCTGTTGAGGGCATGACGTCTCCAGCGCCCGCGCAACCTCGAGGAGGGGCACGTGCTTGAGCCCGCGTACCAGGCGGACGTGGTCGTCGTGGGGGCCGGGGTCGCCGGACTCTCGGCCGCGCACCGGCTGTCCAGCGCAGGAGTGACGACCATGGTCCTGGAGGCCGCCCACGGCGTCGGCGGCCGCATGGCGACGGAGAAGGTCGACGGCTTCCGGCTCGACAGGGTCGGCCAGTTGCTGTCCACGGCGTATCCGGAACTACGGCAGACACCCGGCCTCGGCGGGCTCGTGCTGCGTCCCTTCGCACCCGGTGTCCTGCTGCACGGCGACGGACGCCACCATCGCGCGGGCGTCCAGCCGGGCGCAGGGGGCGCACGGGGCGCACTGCACGCCGTGCGCGCTCTGGCGAGCGCCCCTCGGCCGCCGTCGGCGCCCCGCACGCCCAGGAAGCCGGTGGCCGTACCCGGCCGGCAGGTCTCCGTGCCCCGGAGCCGGTCCGGGGCCCCGCTGGGCACGGCCGTCGACCAGGCCCGTCTGGGTGCCGCGCTGACCCGGCTGGCGGGCACTCCGGCCGAACGGCTGCTGGCCCGCCCGGAGCTGCCCGCCGGCGAGGCCCTGGCGGCTCGCGGGCTGCCCGCCCGGACGATCGACGGCTTTCTGCGTCCGCTGCTCGCCGCCCTGCTGTGCGACCCGGACCTGACGACGTCCAGCCGGTGCGCGGACCTGGCGCTGCGCGCGTTCGCGAGCGGCCGGCTGTGTCTGCCGGAGGGCGGCGCCGAGGCCCTGCCGGAGCTGCTGGCTAGCACGCTGCCGCCGGGCACGGTGCGCACCGGCGTGCGCGTGACCTCCGTGTCGACGACCGCGGTGACCACCGCGGAACACGGTGAGATCCGTTGCCGTGCGGTACTGGTGGCGACGGATGCCAGGGCCGCGGCCGAGCTGCTGCCGGGGTTGCGGGTGCCGGAGTTCCATCCCGTGACGGTGGTGCACCACACGACCGACGAGCCGCCGGAGACCGGGGCGTCTCTGCTGCTCGACGCGGATCTCGGCGGGCCGGTCGCCCATACGGCCGTGGTCAGCCGGGTCGATCCGTCTCGCGCCCCGGCGGGGCGGGCGCTGGTGTCGTCGACGGTCCTGGGACGGCCGCCGGGCGATGCGGACACGGCGGTGCGGATGCATCTGGCGCGGCTGTACGGGGTGTCGACGGCCCGCTGGGAGACGTTGGCCGTGCATCACACGGCGGAGGCGGTGCCGGCCATGCGGCCGCCGCATGATCTGCGGCGGCCGGTGCGGTTGCTGGCCGGGCTGTATGTGTGTGGTGATCACCGGGACACCAGCACGGTGCAAGGGGCTTTGCACTCGGGGCATCGGGCTTCGGCGGCGATCTTGGCCGATCTCGGGGCCGGGCGGCCTCTGCATACTGCCGACCCAGTGCCGACTGTTCCGCGGGCCGCATAGGCGGTTTGCCGAGTGCGGGCCGGTGGGGGTTGATCGCGCCCACGCGGCGGAGCCGCACATCGACACAGCCCCGCGCCCCTGAAAGAAGGGCCTTTACCCCAACGTCGATACCTTGTCCCGGTAAGTGCGCACCGGAGCCGCGTCCTTGTAAGGCTCCAGTCGGCGCTCGAAGTCCCGCACGTACTCAACCGCCCGCACCGAGCGCATCTCCGCCGCCTGGCCCGCCGCCTCCGCGGCCAGCTGGCAGGCCTGGTCGAGTTCGCCGAGACCGAGGCGGGCGGTGGCGAGGACGACACGGCAGAAGAGGCGGCTGCGGGCGTAGGACGGAGCTCGGAGTTGGAGTGAGCGTTCCGCGTGCTGGGCGGCGGCGCGGAACTGCTGCAGGTCGCGGTGGCAGTGTCCGAACTCGTCGGCGAGCTGGGCCTCGTCGAAGAACGCCGCCCAGTGCGGTACGTCGTCACCGGGCCGGGCCGTCTCCAGGGCGCGCTCGGCCCGGACCAGCGCGGCGGTGCAGGACCTCACCTCGCCGAGCACCCCGTGGCCGCGCGCCTCGCAGGCGTGCAGCAGGGCCTGGACGACGGGCGGGCCGGAGGTGCCGGCGCCCTGCTGTGCCACGCGGGCGAGCTGGACGGCCTCGCGTCCGTGCCCGAGGTAGACGGCCTGCCGGCTCATCGTGACCAGCACGTACGCCCCGTACGCCCGGTCCCCGGCCGCCTGGGCGAGCCGGAGGGCCTGCACGAAGTAGCGCTGGGCGAGTCCGTGCGCGGCGATGTCGTACGACGTCCAGCCCGCGAGCCGGGTCAGGTCGGCGGCGGCGGCGAAGAGGCGGCGGCCGGTCTGTTCGCCGTAGGTGCCCCGCAGCATGGGCTCGCACTCGTGCTCCAGATAGCGCACGAGGGCCTGGCGGGCGTGGCCGCCGCCGTAGGCGTCGTCGAGGGTGCGGAACAGCTCGCCGACCGAGCGCAGGGCCGCGATGTCGCCGCCGGTGACCCGCTGGCCGGGTCCGCGTTCGGCCTGGCCGCGCTGGCGGGGCAGGGACGGCAGACCCTGGTCGACCGCGACCGGCGGCCGGAGGGCGACGCGGCCCTGCGCCGGGATACGGGCGGCGGGCGGCTCACCGCGGGCCACCTTCTCGTCGGCCCGGCCGATCAGCCAGTCCCGGCTGGGCACGACGAGCCCGGCCGGGGTGAAGGCGATCTTGCGCAGCTCGGCGTGGCTGCCGGAGTCCTTGCGCCACAGCCCGCTGACGATGTCGACGGCCTCCTCGGGGGTGGCGGCGAACTCCAGCCCCGCGTAGACGGGGGCACAGGCGTCCAGGCCGAGGTCCTGGGCGGTGAGGCGGCGGCCCAGGCGCCGGGTGAAGACCTCGGCGATCAGCGCGGGCGTGGTGCCTCGGGGCTGCTGGCCGCGCAGCCACCGGGTGACGGAGGTCTTGTCGTATCTCAGGTCGAGCCCGTGTTCGAGACCGAGCTGGTCCACGCGACGGGCGAGTCCCGCGTTGGAGAACCCCGCTTCTGCGATGAGCGCGGCGAGCTGTCGGTTGGGGGTGCGCTGCGCGGGTCGTTCCGTCATCTGCGGTGCGGTCTCCTGCCTTCCGGCCTTCGTGGTGTGCGCGGATTGCCTGTGAGCAGGCCTTATGCCTTGCTGGACGGCGCGAATGTAGCGGAGAGTAAGCACCCCATCACACATTTTCCCGGACATTCATCCGATCGTGTGAGGATTGCCCCCGGGACTGACGCGTCCGGGCCGGACGTACAGTGGCCAGGGCGCGATACGTGCCTTACACACCCGTTCGAGGGAGGCGCTTGCCGTGAGTGAGTTGCGGTTCGTCCGCATGGGGTTCGGTGACGAGGCCGTCGAGTACCAGGAGGCGTGGGACGAACAGCGCCGGGTGCACGCGGCGCGCTTCGCCGACGAGGTCCCCGACACCGTGCTGCTCCTGGAGCACCCGCCGGTCTACACGGCCGGCCGGCGCACGGCGGACAACGAGCGGCCCCTCGACGGCACGCCGGTCATCGATGTGGACCGCGGCGGCAAGATCACCTGGCACGGCCCCGGCCAGCTGGTCGGCTACCCCATCCAGAAGCTCCCGCGCCCCGTGGACGTCGTGGCCCATGTCCGCCGTCTCGAAGAGGCCCTGATCCGCACGTGCTCGGAGTTCGGCCTGGAGACCACCCGGGTCGAGGGACGCAGCGGTGTGTGGGTCCTGGGTGATCCGGTCGAACAGCGCCCCGCGCTCGGCGGCCTGGCCCTGGACTTCGACCCGCGGCTGCACGACGAGGAGTTCGACCCGCGGATGAACGGCCCGGAGTACGCGCCGTCCAACGCGGGCCAGCGCCGTGAGGACCGCAAGATCGCCGCGATCGGCATCCGCGTGGCCAAGGGCGTCACCATGCACGGCTTCGCGCTCAACGTGAACCCCGACAACAAGTGGTTCGACCGGATCATCCCGTGCGGCATCCGTGACGCGGGCGTGGCCTCCCTCGCGAGCGAGCTCGGCCGGGACGTGACGATCGAGGAGGTCCTGCCGGTGGTGGAGCGCCATCTGCGGGAGGTCCTGGAGAACGCCGAACCGAAGCCCAGGGAGATCGAGAAGAAGCCGGCGGCATAAAAGCGCGCGGGAGGGGCTAGGGGGTTTCTGATGGATCTCCGCGGAGGAAGGAGCGGCGTCTGGTGCGTGCGATCGCAAGGCGCCGGAGCGCCCTCGATGGGGGAGGAGCCACGTGGGCGGTTCGGCAACGCGGCATGGGGTCCCCCTGTTCGAGCGGAGCCGAGAACTTGGGGGAGTGCGTGCCAGGCGTCGCGACGCCGCGGAGATCCATCAGAAACCCCTAGCACCCACACAGGCATTCAAATCGACGGGCGTACCCTTGAGGGCGCCGAAGAATCAAACGCTAGGGAGCCGGTCGTGTCCGCAGTCGCACCCGACGGACGCAAGATGCTGCGCCTGGAGGTCCGCAACAGCCAGACCCCCATCGAGCGCAAGCCCGAGTGGATCAAGACCCGGGCGAAAATGGGTCCCGAGTACACGAAGATGCAGAACCTCGTGAAGAGCGAGGGCCTGCACACGGTCTGCCAGGAAGCCGGCTGCCCGAACATCTACGAGTGCTGGGAGGACCGCGAGGCGACCTTCCTCATCGGCGGCGACCAGTGCACCCGGCGCTGCGACTTCTGCCAGATCGACACCGGCAAGCCCGAGGCGCTCGACCGTGACGAGCCGCGCCGGGTCGGCGAGTCCGTGGTCACCATGGACCTGAACTACGCCACGATCACCGGCGTCGCCCGCGACGACCTGGAGGACGGCGGCGCCTGGCTGTACGCGGAGACGGTCCGCCAGATCCACCAGCAGACGGCGCACCGCGAGGCCGGCCGGACCAAGGTCGAGCTGCTGGCCCCCGACTTCAACGCCGTTCCGGAGCAGCTGGCCGAGGTCTTCTCCTCCCGCCCCGAGGTCTTCGCGCACAACGTCGAGACGGTCCCGCGGATCTTCAAGCGGATCCGCCCCGGCTTCCGCTACGAGCGCTCCCTGAAGGTCATCACCGAGGCCCGCGACTACGGCCTGGTCACCAAGTCGAACCTGATCCTCGGCATGGGCGAGACCCGCGAGGAGGTCAGCGAGGCGCTCAAGCAGCTGCACGACGCCGGCTGCGAGCTCGTCACCATCACGCAGTACCTGCGCCCGAGCGTCCGCCACCACCCCGTGGAGCGCTGGGTCAAGCCGCAGGAGTTCGTGGAGCTGAAGGAGGAGGCCGAGCAGATCGGCTTCTCCGGTGTGATGTCGGGCCCGCTGGTGCGGTCCTCGTACCGGGCCGGGCGGCTCTACCGGATGGCCATGGAGCAGCGGGACGCGAGCATCGCGGCCCAGACCGCCTGACGAACCGTCACCGCCCCTTCCCGCCACGGGGTGAGACAAGCGTGTGAATTCGCGCACAAGACACTACTCGCCGGTAGCGGCCGATATGACGCGGTCCTGACCGTCCTCGCAGATGAGGGCGTATGTCAGGACCGCGTCCGCGTTCCGCCACTCCCCGCCAGGGCTTCATGGGTGTTTGACCGGCCGGTCACGCCCTGGTAACACCAAACAGTGACGCTGAACTCACAGCACGTACACCCGTACCGAGGGGGGACCTCACCCATGCAGGCCGCGCCCGTTCGCGCCACCGCGATTCCGTCCTTCACGACCGCCCTGCGTGCCGTCGAGTCGCTGCTGATGAGCAGCGGTCAGCGCACCGCCCGTCGCAACGCCTGGACCTCCGTGCTGGAGGACCGCCGTCGCGCCAAGGACCGGGTCGAGGCGCAGCGCGTCCTCGAGCAGTCGGTCTCCGTGTCCGTCCGTCCCTGACCCAGGCTCCCGCGCTCCCTGAGCCCCGGCGGGCACTGCCGTCGTAGGCGCTTGTGGGGCCACGTAGACTTCGTGGCATGGCGAGGAAGGAACCTGCAGCGGACGCTGCGAACCCCGGGCGACTGAAGCAGATCGCCCTGACCTACAAGATGACCCGCAGGGCCGACAAGAAGATCGGTCTTGTACTCGCGGCAGTCGGAATCGTCACCTTCGGTGTCTTCCTCGCGATCGGTTTCTTGATCGGTCACCCCATCTATCTCGGCATCCTGGGCCTCCTGCTCGCCTTCCTCGCGACGGCGATCGTGTTCGGGCGCCGGGCCGAGCGGGCCGCCTTCGGGCAGATGGAGGGTCAGCCCGGTGCCGCGGCGGCGGTGCTCGACAACATCGGCCGGGGGTGGACGACGACCCCCGCGGTGGCGATGAACCGCAACCAGGACGTGGTGCACCGCGCGGTCGGCAAGGCCGGCATCGTGCTGGTCGCCGAGGGCAATCCGAACCGGGTGAAGTCCCTGCTCGCCGCCGAGAAGAAGAAGATGAACCGCATCGTCGCGGACGTCCCCGTGCACGACCTGGTCGTGGGCACGGGCGAGGGCCAGGTCGAGCTGAAGAAGCTGCGTACGACCATGCTGAAGCTGCCGCGCGTGCTGAGCGGCCCGCAGGTCACCTCCACCAACGACCGGCTGCGCGCCCTGGGCGACCTGATGAGCAACATGCCGCTGCCGAAGGGTCCGATGCCGAAGGGCATGCGGATGCCGAGGGGCGGACCGAACGGTCGCTGACAGCCCGAACACGACATGAACGAGGGGCGCCCGGACCACTCCGGGCGCCCCTCGTCTCATTCCTGACCGCGCGGGTCAGATGCGGACCTCGACCGTGCCGGCCAGCCGGTCGTGCAGCCCGCGGCCGTCGCGGTCCCAGATCAGGGCGGGGATCGCGAGGAAGAGCAGCACCGTGCGCAGCACCGCGCGCCACGGGCTGACGCGGCCGGTGTCCAGGGCGAGCACCCGCAGGCCGAGGAGTCGCTTGCCCGGTGTGAAGCCGACCGTACCGACCGTGAGCACCATCAGCGCGAACATGATGAGCGGCGCCCAGATCTGGGCCGCGTCGTTGTAGCTCTGGGTGATGAGACCGTATGCGATCAGGAGGCTCAGGCCCCAGTCCACGGCGAGGGCGCCGAGGCGGCGGCCCGGGCGGGCGATCGAGCCGGGTCCCTCCTCGGGCAGACCGAGCTGCTCGCCCCGGTATCCGAAGTCGACACCGGCCTCTTCCGCGGCCGCGCGGGGCCCGGAAAGCCACGATCCGAGTGCTTGCCTGTTGTCCACCCGTCCACGGTACTGCGCCCGTAAATGACCAGGGCACGGCGGGGTGTGTCCGAGCTACGGTGGAGGGGTCGCCGGTTAACTTGTGCGAAACAAATGGGTCACGCCAGAGAAATCACCCGTCCCTAGGGTCGAGGTCAGCGTGTGCCACCCGCACTGGCCGCACGAACGAACTACCACCCCGGCGGGACGGTCGGGAGTAGGAGGAGCTGGATGTTCCAGAACGCCGACGAGGCCAAGAAGTTCATCGCGGACGAGGACGTCAAGTTCATCGACGTCCGCTTCTGCGACCTCCCGGGCGTGATGCAGCACTTCACGGTGCCTGCGGAGGCGTTCGACGCGGACGAGGAGCTGGCCTTCGACGGCTCGTCCATCCGCGGCTTCCAGGCCATTCACGAGTCCGACATGGCGCTGCGCGCGGACCTGTCGACCGCCCGGGTCGACCCGTTCCGCCGCGACAAGACGCTGAACATCAACTTCTTCATCCACGACCCGATCACGGGCGAGCAGTACTCCCGTGACCCGCGCAACGTGGCGAAGAAGGCCGAGGCCTACCTCGCGTCGACCGGCATCGCGGACACCGCGTACTTCGGTCCCGAGGCCGAGTTCTACGTCTTCGACTCCGTGCGCTTCGCGACCAGCGCGAACGAGTCCTTCTATCACATCGACTCCGAGGCCGGCGCCTGGAACACCGGTGCCCTCGAGGACAACCGTGGTTACAAGGTCCGCTACAAGGGCGGCTACTTCCCGGTCCCGCCGGTCGACCACTTCGCCGACCTGCGCGCCCAGATCTCCCTTGAGCTGGACCGGGCCGGCCTGAAGGTCGAGCGCCAGCACCACGAGGTGGGCACCGCCGGCCAGGCCGAGATCAACTACAAGTTCAACACGCTGCTCGCCGCCGCCGACGACCTCCAGCTCTTCAAGTACATCGTGAAGAACGTGGCGTGGCAGAACGGCAAGACCGCGACCTTCATGCCGAAGCCGATCTTCGGTGACAACGGCTCGGGCATGCACGTCCACCAGTCGCTGTGGCAGGGCGGCTCCCCGCTCTTCTACGACGAGGCCGGTTACGCGGGCCTGTCGGACACCGCGCGCTACTACATCGGCGGCATCCTCAAGCACGCCCCGTCGCTGCTGGCCTTCACCAACCCGACGGTGAACTCCTACCACCGTCTGGTCCCGGGCTTCGAGGCCCCGGTGAACCTGGTCTACTCGCAGCGCAACCGCTCCGCGGCCATGCGTATCCCGATCACGGGCTCGAACCCGAAGGCCAAGCGCGTCGAGTTCCGCGCGCCCGACTCCTCCGGCAACCCGTACCTGGCCTTCTCGGCGCTGCTCCTCGCGGGCCTGGACGGCATCAAGAACAAGATCGAGCCGGCCGAGCCGATCGACAAGGACCTCTACGAGCTCGCCCCCGAGGAGCACGCGGGCGTCCCGCAGGTCCCGACCTCGCTCCCGGCCGTCCTCGACTCCCTCGAGGCCGACCACGAGTTCCTCCTCCAGGGCGACGTGTTCACGCCGGACCTGATCGAGACGTGGATCGACTACAAGCGCACGAACGAGATCGCCCCGCTGCAGCTGCGTCCGCACCCGCACGAGTTCGAGCTGTACTTCGACGTGTGATCGACGCCTGATCGAGGCAGATCGCCCGCGCCCCCGCTGTGCTGTGCGCAGCGGGGGCGCGGGCGTATGTTCTATTCTGCTGAGAGGACCACACGGGGGTGGAGCAGGACATGCCCGAGCATGAACAGGACGGCCAGGAGCGCGAGTTCGACCTCAGATGGGCGGACAGCGCCGAGCACAAGGAGCCCTCGGCACGCGCCCGTATGCTCGCCGCGCGCTGGAAGCACAACCCGCCCGGGCCCGTGCCGTTCCGTGCCGACCCGGAGCACAGGGGTTCCCGCCGCCGGTCCTCGTGGGTCTCGACGGCCGTGGTACTGGGCTGTGTGGCCGCGGTGATCGTGCTGCTGGGGTACATCAACTTCCGGGCGCCCTACTAGGCCCTGGGTAAATCGCGCGACCGTTCGCGACCTCGCGTCCTACGATCCCGGACGGGCAGGTCAAGCGGGGGGGGGCAGGGATGCGCGAGGACATCCGGGGCGGAGCAACGGCTGCGGAGCGGCTGGTTCGCGGGGCGCTGCTCGACGACGTTCTCGACGCGGCCGACCCGGGCGCCTGGACCGCTCTCGACATCGCTGTGCGCGGCTGGGCGTGGTACGCGCCCCGGGGGCTGCCGGACGCCGCCTGGGTCGAGGACACGGGCTCCGGGTCGCCGGGCGGAGCAGGCCGCGGTCTGTTCCGGTCGGCTCCGCGGCGGGCCGCGTCCGAGCACGACGAGGCGGCGGTCGAGTCGCGGCTCGCGCTCGCCCTGTGCCACCCCGACGGCCGGATCCGCGAGGCGGCCCTCGCCCGGGCCGCTGCGCGTCCTGCTCTGCTGCCCCTGGTCGTCGTGCGCGCCGCCGACTGGGCCGCCCCGGTGCGCGACAAGGCACGGGAACTGCTGCGGACCGCGCTCGATATGGGCACCGCCGTCTCCCTGGCGCCTCTGATCCTGCGTGTCGGCCGCCGCGAACGGGGGGTGTACGGCGTCGAACTGCTCGGCGAGGTGCTCCGCCGGGCATCGTCACGCGGGCGGCTCGCCTCCTTGTTCGTCCACAGCGACCGCGCCGTGCGGCGGTTCGCGTACCGGCTCGCCTGTGAGGAGAGCCTCCTGTCCCCCGGCCGGCTGGCGCGCGCCGCCGCCTGGGACGACGACGTCGTCGTCCAGACCGTGTGCGCCGAAGCCGCCCTGGCGGCCGTGCGGGAGGACGGGGACGGCGACTACGACGAGGTTCTCGAACCGCTCCTCGCCGCCCGCAATCCCCGTGCCCGTTCCGCCGGCGTCACCGCACTGCGGCGGGCCGGGCGGGCCGAGCGCGCCCTGGAGTTTCTCGGCGACCGGTCCGCCGTGGTGCGGGCCTGTGCCCGGTATGTCGTACGGCAGTCCGGGGGCGAGCCGCTGCGCCGGTACCGGGAACTCTGCACGGAGGCGAGCGACCCTGCCCTGCCGCCCGGCGCGGTCATCGGGCTGGCGGAGTGCGGGGAGCGCGCGGACGCCGAACTGCTGTATCCACTGCTCACACACCCGGTGCCGGCGGTACGGGCCCGGGCGGTGGCGGGGCTGCGCGCGCTGGACGTGACGGACGTGGTGCGGCTGCGGCCGCTGCTCGACGACCCCGCGCCCGCCGTCGTCCGGGAGACCACCGCCGCTCTGCTGCCGTCCGCGGTGCGGTTGCCCGAGGCGTGGCTGACCGAGCGCCTCGGAGCGGAGCGGCCCCGGCATGTGCGCGTCGCCGCGTTCCGGCTGCTGGATGCGCGGGGCGGCCTCGTACGGCTGCGCACCGCTGTGGGGCTGTTGGGTGACCGGGACGAGAAGCTGCGTACCTGGGCCGCGCGGTCGGCACAGGCCTGGTATCCGGCGGCGGTGCGTGCGGACGTGGAGGGGCGTGGGCTGCTGGAGCGGGCCCGGGGTCTGACCGGCGGTGGCTGCTAGCGTCCGGTCCCGTGGACGACTGCGTGTACGTGGGCAACGCGGGCAAGGACGCCGCGCTGGACCGGGGGTGGCTCCTCGGGCACTTCAAGGACGTCGGCGATCCGCGGCACAGCGAGGCCGTAGAGATCAAATGGGGTGTCCACCCGGCCGGCGACGAACGGGCGGAGTGGGTGCGGGGTGAGGAGCGGACCGCGCTGCTGGTGCTCATCAGCGGGCGGTTCCGGGTGGAGCTGCCCGGGCGCAGCGTGCTGCTGGAGCGGCAGGGGGACTACGTCGTGTGGGGGCGCGGCGTCGATCACACGTGGGTCGCGGAGGAGGAGTCGGTCGTGCTGACGGTCCGGTGGCCGTCGGTGCCTGGATACGCGGTGGCCTCGCGTGGCTGACGCCTTTGCCCGTCCTGGGGCGATCACGACCCGTTCATGGGCGGGGCCGGGTGCACACTGGCAGTGGGACGAGTGCCTGACTGCGGGGTGAGGCAGATGCACAGCCGCTTCCGTACCGACCGGCGGTTGACCACCCGGATGGGGATCACACTGTTCCTCCTCGGGTTGCTGTACGTGGGGTTCGTCGCCGCGTTGATCGTGCTGCTGAAGTCGTGGGTGCTCGTCGTCGTGGTCGCGGCGGGGCTGCTGGGGGCTCAGTACTGGTTCTCTGACCGTGTCGCGCTGTTCGCGATGCGCGGGCGGGTCGTGGAGCGGGAGGAATACCCGAGCTGCACGGGGTGGTGGACCGGCTGTGTGCGATCGCGGACATGCCCAAGCCGGTGGTCGCCGTGTCCGAGATGGACATGCCGAACGCGTTCGCGACCGGGCGGAACCCCGACCACGCCGTGGTCTGTGTGACGACCGGGCTGCTCAGGCGGCTGGAGCCGGCCGAGCTGGAGGGCGTGCTCGCGCACGAGCTGTCGCACGTGGCGCACAAGGACGTCGCCGTGATCACGGTCGCGTCGTTCCTCGGTGTGATCGCGGGGCTGATCGTGCGGTTCGCCTTCTACTCACAGCTGTTCGGCGGGGGCGCAGGGACCAGAACACGGCGGTGGTCTTCGCCGCGGTGATGGGCGTGTCGGCGGCCGTGTACGCGATCAGCTTCCTGCTGATCCGGGCCCTGTCCCGGTACCGGGAGCTGGCGGCTGACCGGGCCGCCGCGCTGCTCACCGGCCGGCCCTCGGCGCTGGCCTCGGCCCTCACCAAGGTGTCCGGGAACATCGCCCGCATCCCGACCAAGGACCTGCGCACCGCCCAGGCCTTCAACGCCTTCTACTTCACACCGGCGCTGGGCCGCGAGCCCGGTGTCGCACGGCTCTTCTCGACCCACCCGAGCCTGGAGCAGCGGCTCGACCAGCTGGGCCGCATCTCCGCCGAGCTGGGCGAGACGGCGGCACCCGGAGGGGTGTGAGCGGAGCATGGGGCTGCTGGACATCCTGCTCGGCCGGACCAAGCCGGTTGTGGCGGATCTCGACCGGCTCTTCGCACTGCCGTCGGCGGCCGTGACCCTTCAGGCCGCGGCCGGCTTCACACCGACCGGCCAGGGCGCGGTGTGCTTCGCCACGGTCGAGGGGGCGGCGTTCGAGCAGTCCCATCGCGAGGTGCAGGCACTGCTCGACGCGGACACCGGCCGCGACGGCCCGCCGGTGGAGCTGCGGCAGGACGACTACGGCTACTCCTGGCTCGTCTCGCACCGCGCCCCCGACCAGCTGGCGGCGCTGGTGAACGACCTGCACGCCGTCAACAGCCAGATGGAGGTCAACGGGTTCGGCCCCCAACTGCTGTGCTCGCTGGCCGGCTTCCGGGACCGGTCCGGACGGCGGCTCGCACTGGTCTACCTCTACAAACGCGGTACGTTCTACCCGTTCGCCCCCTGCCGGGCGAGACGGAGCGGCGCGACAACGCCCTGGAACTCCAGGTGCGGGCCGCCCTCGGCGACGATCTGCGCATCGAGCAGGACCTGGGCCGCTGGTTCCCGCTCTGGGGAGCTCCTGGAGTGTGATCAGCCCTCATGAGGCCGCCCCGCGTGCATGAATGGCCGTATGAGTGAGCTGATCCCCTTCACGCACACCGTCGACGGCGAACGACTCAGCGGGCTGTACGGCGGTGCCGGCCCCGGCGAGGCGGTCAGGGCGACTGCCGTACTGCTGCACGGCGCGGGCAACGGCAGCAAGGAGCGGCTGGTTCCGCTGCTGGAGGAGTTCGCCGCCCACGGCTGTCGGGCCCTCGCGTTCGACTTCTCGGGGCACGGGAGAGTACCGGCGAGCTGCGCGAGCTGAGCCTGCGCCGGCGCTTCGAACAGGCCGTCTCCGTCATCGACGCACACGCGCGGCTGGACGAGCCGTTGATCCTGGTCGGGTTCAGCATGAGCGGCCAGACGGTGGCCGACCTCGTCCGGCACTACGGGGAGCGGGTCGGGGCGCTGGGTCTGTGCGCGCCGGCGGTGTACGCGGCGGAGGCCTGGGACGTGCCCTTCGGCGCGGGCGACGGGCGGTTCAGCGAGATCATCCGAAGGCCGGGCGGTTGGCGGGCGTCACCCGCGCTCGACGTACTGCGGACGTACGAGGGGCGGGCCGTACTCGCGGTGCCGGGCACGGACGAGGTCATCCCGCCCGCCGTGACGGAGGCCGTCTCGCAGGCGCTGGCCCGGCGCGCGCAGTTCACCCACTGGGAACTGCCGGAGGCGGAGCACCGGTTGGGCGTGTGGTTCCGCGACCACCCGGACGACGGACGGGACTTTGTCGCCGCCGTGCTGACCGGTCTCGGCGAGCGGGGCTGGACCGCGACCCGCGCGTGGGTGGCCAAGCAGCTCCCGGAGGGGCGCAGGGTCGACAAGTCAACGTTCCTCAAGGGCGGCTGGAGTGCCCAGATGCGGCAGCTCATGCTCGACGACGGCACCGCGCTCGCCCTGCGGACCTTCGTGAAGCCCTTCTTCCGGCGGCATGCCCCCGGGTTGCTGGCCCGCGAGGCGGAGATCCTCACACTGCTGGCGGACCATGAGGGCGTGCCGTCCCCCGAGCTGATCGGCGTGGACGCGACCGCCCAGCACTGTGACCACCCGTCCCTGCTGATGTCCGTGCTGCCGGGGCGGGTCCGGGTCGACGAGGAGGACCTCGACCGCCGGGTGGACCTGCTGGCGGCTCAGCTGGCTCGGATCCACCGGGTGGTCCCCGACGAACGCCCGAGGCTGTACCAGGCGTGGACCTCCCCGAGCGAGTGAACGCCCCGGAGGGCGAGGTGTGGCAGCGGGGCGGTGGACGTGATCCGCCGGGACCCACCGCCGTACGAGGGCTGCTTCCTGCACCGGGACTATCACCCCGGGAACGTGCTGTTCACGGGCTCGGGAGACGGGGTGCGGATCAGTGGTGTAGTCGACTGGGTGGAGACCTCCTGGGGCCCCGCCGACCTGGACGTCGCGCACTGCTCCACGGCGCTCGCGCTGCTGTACGGCCCGGAGTACGGCCTCGGGTTCCGGGAGCGTTACGAGGCCCTGGGCGGTCACCGGTTGGCCGACGGCCCGGACCATCTGTACTGGCGGCTGCTGGATGCGCTGGCCTACGTCCCCGACGCGGCGAAAATGGCGGGTCCTTGGCGGGAGCTGGGCCGCGTCGACCTGACGCCGGCGGCGCTGGGCGGGCGGCTGGGAGCGTATGTGGCGGGGCTGCTCGAGCGGTACGCCGAGGGGCGGTGAGGGCCGATTGTCAGTGGCGTCCGCGATGATGCACTCCGGTCCGAGAAGAGCGCGACGAGCGGAGGGTCATGGGTGCGCGACGGTACATCGGCGTGGCTGAGCGGCGGGCCCGGCTCGCGCTGCGCCAGCGGCTGGCCGGGCAGGCACGGGCGGGTACACCCGAGGAGGTGGCCGGCTCCCTGGTGGCGCTGCACGGCACGGACCCGGCGGCGGTCTACCTGGCCGTGGGCGCCCGGCTCGCCGACCCCGCGACGACGGTGGACGACACCGGGCGCGCCCTGTACGAGGACCGTTCCCTGGTGCGGATGCACGGCATGCGGCACACGGTGTTCGTCTTCCCCACGTCCGTGACCGCCGTCGTGCACGCCTCGACGGGGCTGGCCGTCGCCGCCCGGGAGCGGGCCGCGCTGCTCAAGCACATGGCAACGGCGGGGGCGCCGGACGCGGCCTGGCTGAAGGAAGTCGAGGAGTCGATGCTGGCGGCACTCGCCTGGCGCGGTCAGGCGACGGCTGCCGAACTCGCCCGGGACGAGCCGCGCCTGCGGGAACAGTTCGTGTACGCGGCCGGCAAGGACTACGAGGGGGTGCACACGGTCTCGACCCGCCTGCTGAAGGTGCTGGGCGTCGAGGGGAAGGTCGTGCGCGGCAGGCCCCTCGGCTCCTGGACGTCCAGTCAGTTCCGTTGGGCCGTCGCGCCCGAGCATGCCGAGCTGGACACGGCGGAGGCCCAGGCGGAGCTGCTGAGGAGGTGGCTCGCCGTGTGCGGTCCGGCGACCGAGGCCGACCTGAAGTGGTGGACGGGGTGGCGGGTGACGGACGTCCGCAGGGCGCTGACCGCGATCGGTGCGGAGTCGGTGGAGCTGGACGAGGGGGCGGGCGTCGTGGCCGGCGGCGACACCGAGCCGGCGCCCGAGCCGGACGAGCCCTGGGCCGCGCTCCTGCCCGGTCTCGACCCCACGGCGATGGGCTGGCAGCAGCGCGACTGGTACCTCGCACCGGAGCTGCGGCCCGCGCTGTTCGACCGCAGCGGCAACGTCGGGCCGACGGTGTGGTGGGACGGGCGGGTGGTCGGCGGCTGGGCGCAGCGCGCCGACGGGGAGATCGTCTGGCGCGTCCTCGACGAGGACGGGGTCGGCCGGGAGGCCCGCGCGGCGATCGAGAGGGAGGTGGAACGGCTGACCGGCTGGGTGGGCACGACCCGCGTCACGCCCCGCTTCCGCACGCCGTTGGAGAGGGAGCTGGCTGCGGGTTAGAGCCCTTGTGGTGGCCCGCGTCAGCCACTGCGCCGCCGGCTGCCCTCCACCCGTACGAACACGCCCGCCCGCGCCGCGATCGCCGCCGCCTCCGCCGCCCGGTCGGCCACGGTCTCGTCCAGCCGGCCGCCGCTGATCAGCAGGTGGTAGTAGAGCGGAGCGGAAACGGCCCGGATCACCTCCTGGGCGTCCGTTCCCTCGGGCGCCTCACCCCGGTCGACGGCCTGCCGGACGCAGGGGGCCCACTCCGCTGGACGAGGTCGCGGAGGAGACGGGCAGAGCCGTACCGCAGATCGCCCTCAACTGGTTGCTCCAGCGGCCGACCGTCTCCTCCGTCATCATCGGCGCCCGCGACGAGCGGCAGCTGCGCCAGAACCTCGGCGCCGTCGGCTGGCGCCTGACGCCCGAGCAGGTGGCGAAGCTCGATGCGGCGAGTCACCGCCCGGCGCCCTACCCCTACTTCCCCTATGAGCGCCAGGAGGGCTTCGCCCGCCTGAACCCGCCGGTGGTCGCGGCTCCGGACCGGGCGGCATGACGGAGCGCCGGGTGCCCAGGGAGAACAGGGCACCCGGCGCTGTGGGCAGGATCAGGTCAGCGGGCGTACCGCATCAGCGCCCGCACCATGTGGCACGTCGTGTCCGACGGCGGGTGGACGCCGATCAGTTGCGCCGTGTCGCGGATCGTCTCGTTGCGGGCCTGGTTCGGCATGTAGACGCCGGAGTCGAGCAGGGCGATGGCGAGTCGCAGCGCCTTGAGGCGGCGGTTGTGCGTGACGTACCACTCGCGCGGCCGGCCCGGCGGCAGCGGCCGCTTCTCCACGGGCGCGTACGGCAGGTCGAGCAGGACAGGGCGCTTCGCGGTGGACTGGGTGGGCAACGGCTTCGACTTCAGAGCGGCAGCGGGCACAGGCATCCTCCTGTCGCGGTCGGGCGGCTCACGAAAGACCTCGGCGTCCCCGGAGCCACCCTCGAACACTGCTTACAGTTTACCGCCGGGCACTGACATCAGGGAGTCCGCCGAGTCCGGCAAATGCCCTGGTCGAGGCGGAAATTGGCGTTGCGTCACAGCAGGTCCGCGAGAGACGAGTGAGTCGGCAGAAAATCGAACAGAGTCGATGGCGCGTACTGTGAGCTCCATGGAGATCTGGATCAACCCGGCCTGTTCCAAGTGCCGCGGTGCCGTGCAGCTGCTCGACGCCGAGGGCGCCGACTACACCGTCCGCCGCTACCTGGAGGACGTGCCGAGCGAGGACGAGATCCGGCAGGTACTGGACCGGCTCGGTCTCGAACCCTGGGACATCACCCGCACCCAGGAAGCTGCCGCCAAGGAGCTCGGCGTCAAGGAGTGGGCCAGGGACGCGAGTGCTCGGGACCGGTGGATCGAGGCCCTGGCCGAGCACCCCAAGCTGATCCAGCGGCCGATCATCACCGCGGACGACGGTACGGCCGTGGTGGCACGCACCGACGAGGCCGTGCAGGACGCCCTGTCCCGCAAGTAGGCCCCTCCGCGTGACGCACGTCACTTCATTGACTCCTGTAACTGCTGAGTAACCTCGTTCGGTATCTCGTACATAGCGGCGTACGCTCCCCTACCTCTTCAGGAGGCGCGCATGTCGCGCAGGAGAACTCTCGGCCCGAAGAAGAAGATCGCGCTGCTGGTGAGCGCGGCGACCGTGGCGGGCGGAGGCGCCTTCGTCATGGCGAGCACGTCGAACGCCACGCCACCGGCTCCCAAGTCGGCGGCGGAGTCGACGGCCTGCCTGGGGCTCGCCACCGCTCTCGGCAACAACGAGAAATTCATCGCGGACCAGCGGGCCGATCCGGACGCGCAGTCCGAGGCGCGGATCGCCAACCGCGAGGCGGTCATCGAGGAGATCAAGCGGAAGCAGGAGGCGTCGGGGTGCGCGGTTGGGGAGTCGGCTCAGGACTCCCAGGCCGCGCAGCCGTCGCAGCCCGCACAGGGCGGCGAGCAGGCCGGAGGCGGCCAGCAGACCGGAGGCGGTGAACAGGCCGGCGACACCCAGCCGTCGCAGCCCGCGGAGTCCGCTCCGGCGGAAAACGCCGGCGGTGGTGCTGCGGCCTCCGGGCAGCAGGTGTGCAACGGCTCCACCGTCACGCTCTCCGGCGAGGGCGGTGCGCCTGCCGCGTCCAGCAACCAGTTCCCGGTCGGCACGAAGCTGAAGGTCACCAACCTGGACAACAACAAGTCCACGACGGTGGAGGTCACTTCGGTCTCCGGCAGCTGTGCGCTGCTCAACAACGCGGCCTTCGAACAGGTCCGTGAGCCCGGCAAGTTCCTGATCCGCCGGGCCGTGATCGAGAAGGTGGGGTGACGCCTTACGGACGAGTGAGTCACTGAGGCGGCGGCCCACCCCTCGGCCGCCCCTCGTACGTGTCACCGGTCCTGCTGCTCCCGGCCAGGAGCAGCAGGACCGGCGCGTCGTCCGCGGCACCCGGCGCCGGGCACCGGCTTGACGGAGGGAAGCCGGTACCCGGCCCTCGCCCCGCCGCACCGTCCCTCACAACGTGAGGTGCGGCACAGCGACGCCAGGTAACACGGGGTTCACATTCGAGCAATGGCCGGGAAATCGCCTGTTGACAGGCTGCCGGGCAGCACAGGCGGCGCCCCAGTGCCGCAGCGCCGCAAGCACCGCACCCGCGATACGCGCCCAGACACACCCGAGGATGTGGCCCGTGACCTTCAAGGCTGAGTACATCTGGATCGACGGCACCGAGCCGACGGCCAAGCTGCGTTCCAAGACCAAGATCATCGCGGGTTCGCCCGCCGGTCTCGACGCGCTGCCGATCTGGGGCTTCGACGGGTCCTCCACCAACCAGGCCGAGGGCCACGCCTCGGACTGCGTCCTCAAGCCGGTCTTCACCTGCCCGGACCCGATCCGCGGCGGCGACGACATCCTGGTGCTGTGCGAGGTCCTGAACATCGACCTCACCCCGCACCCCAGCAACACCCGTGCCGCGCTGGCCGAGGTCGCGGAGAAGTTCGCGGCCCAGGAGCCGATCTTCGGCATCGAGCAGGAGTACACCTTCTTCAAGGACGGCTACCCGCTCGGCTTCCCCAAGGGCGGCTTCCCGGCCCCGCAGGGCGGCTACTACTGCGGTGTCGGCGCCGACGAGATCTTCGGCCGTGACGTCGTCGAGGCCCACCTCGACAACTGCCTGAAGGCCGGTCTCGGCCTCTCCGGCATCAACGCCGAGGTCATGCCCGGCCAGTGGGAGTTCCAGGTCGGCCCGCTGTCCCCGCTGGAGGTCTCGGACCAGCTGTGGGTGGCCCGCTGGCTGCTCTACCGCACCGCCGAGGACTTCGACGTCGCCGCCACCCTCGACCCGAAGCCGGTCAAGGGCGACTGGAACGGCGCCGGTGCGCACACCAACTTCTCCACCAAGGCGATGCGCGAGTCCTACGACGCGATCATCACCGCGGCCGAGTCGCTCGGTGAGGGCTCCAAGCCTCTCGACCACGTCAAGAACTACGGCGCCGGCATCGACGACCGCCTGACCGGTCTGCACGAGACCGCCCCGTGGAACGAGTACTCCTACGGCGTCTCCAACCGCGGTGCCTCGGTCCGTATCCCGTGGCAGGTCGAGAAGGACGGCAAGGGCTACATCGAGGACCGCCGTCCGAACGCCAACGTCGACCCGTACGTGGTGACGCGTCTGCTCGTCGACACCTGCTGCTCGGCGCTGGAGAAGGCCGGCCAGGTCTGATCCGCCCCGCAAGGCTCCCGAGGGGGCGTTCACCGTTCGCGGTGGGCGCCCCTCGCGTCGTCCGGCGGGCCGGCCGACCCGCCACGGGTGTCCACGGTGTGAGAGAAGGGTCCCGGCGCCCGCTCCCCTCTGCTTCAATGGGCCCATGGCCGACTACCAGAAGCACAGCGCGACGGGTCGCCATGACCTCGAGCCCTTCTGGCCGTCCCGTCAGGACCACGACTTCGACCGGGTGTGTTGCCGCGCGACGAACGCGCCGGCCCTCTAAAGCCGTACACCCCGGCCTTCGGCCAGCGCGAACCGCGTACGTCCCTCGGCGAGCCCGACCACGAATCGCGGCCGTCGACCTCTCCGACGAACCTCTCGCGCGAAAGAGCTGACCTCTCATGGCGACCACTCGTTCCCTGTCCACCGCCGCGCTCGACTCCCCTTCGACGAAGGGCTCCCGGCACCGGCTGCGAGCCGTCCACCGGGACGAGGTGGTGACGGTCGCGGACCTGCTGCCGCCGGGTGCCACCTGGCTGCCCGCACCGCAGCACGCCCTGCCCGCACTGCCGGGACAGCCGCCCATGGTCGGCTACCTGGTGCTCGTCCCGGCCGACCAGCAGCCGCCGTTCCCCGTAGCGGTGCCGGATCGGCCGGAGGCCGCCGGCGCCGCGTCCGGCCCCGAACCGGAGGCCGACCCGCTGATCCGCGTCGACATGGTGCAGCGCACCGCCCACGTGGCCGGGCGACCGCTCGACCTGACGTACCTGGAGTTCGAGCTGCTGGCCCACCTGGTGGCGCACCCGAACCGGGTGCACACCCGCGACCAGCTGGTGGGCACGGTGTGGGGCTACGGGCACGTGGGCGACGGCCGCACGGTCGACGTCCACATCGCCCGCCTGCGACGCAAGTTGGGCGCGGAGCATCGCGACACGATCCGGACCGTGCGCCGCGTCGGCTACAAGTACGTGCCGCCGACCGGGCGCTGAGCCTCTGCCGAGGGCAGATTCGCCTTCCGTTCCACGGTCGCACCGGGCACAGTCACCGGCATGAGGCTTCTGATGCTGGGTGGTACGGAGTTCGCGGGACGTCCCGTCGTGGAGGCGGCCCTCGGGCGCGGCTGGGACGTGACCGTCTTCCACCGCGGGCGGCACGACCCGCCGCCCGGCGTGCGCGCGTTGCACGGCGACCGCACCGCTCCCGACGGGCTCGCCGCTCTGGCCGAGGGCGAGTGGGACGCCGTCGTCGACACCTGGTCGGCGGCGCCCCGCGCGGTGCGGGACACGGCACGGCTGCTGCGGGGCCGCGCCGGCCGGTACGTGTACGTGTCGAGCTGCTCGGTGTACGCCTGGGCCCCGCCCGCCGGGTACACCGAGGACGCGCCCCCGGTGGAGGGCGCCTCGGCCGACGCCGAGCAGACCGACTACGCCCGGGACAAGCGGGGCGGCGAGCTGGCGGCGGTCGAGTCCTTCGGCGCGGACCGCTCGGTGCTCGTCCGGGCCGGGCTGCTCCTCGGCCGGTACGAGAACGTCGGCCGCCTCCCGTGGTGGCTGACCCGGATGGCCCGCGGCGGCCCGGTCCTGGCGCCGGGGCCGCGGGACCTCCCCCTGCAGTACGTCGACGTCCGGGACCTGGCCGAGTGGATCCTCGGCGCGGTGGAGCAGGGGCTGAGCGGGCCGTACAACCTGATGAGTCCGCAGGGGCACGCCACGATGGGGACGCTCCTCGACGCCTGCGCGCGGGTCACGGGCGGTGCGGCCGAACTCCGGTGGACCGAGCCCCAGGTGATCCTGGACGCGGGCGTCGAACCGTGGGTCCAGCTGCCGGTGTGGGTGCCGCCGGGCAGTGACCTGCACGACGCCCTGCACAGCGCCGACGTCTCCCGGGCGCTCGCGACCGGCCTGCGCTGCCGGCCCGTCGAGGAGACCGTGGCCGACACCTGGAACTGGCTGCGCGGCATCGGCGGAGTCGCGCCCCAGCGGACGGACCGGACGCGGAAGGGCCTGGATCCGGAGCTGGAGGCGAAGGTGCTCGCCGCGCGGGGTGTACCTGACACCACCCCCTGACCGGGTGTCCCGGCCCAGTGACCCCGCACCCCGCGTTCCACGAGACTGACGCCATGACCATGGACACCAAGAACGGCGACGTGCGTGCGAAGGGGCGGGGCATCGGGCTCGCCGCGGTGCGGGGGCTGGCGCTGGCCCTCGTCTGTCTGCCCGGGGCGGTGCTGTGCTTCTGCCTGTCCCTCGTCTCCATCGCTCTGATCCCGATCGGGGTCGGGCTCGTCACCACGCCGTACGTGCTGGCGGGGGTGCGGGCGTTCGCGAACTGGCGACGGGTGCTCGCCGCGGAATGGGGCGGGGTGCGGATACCTCCGGCGTACCGGCCGCTGCCGAAGGGCGCCAACCCCTGGGCGCGCACCTTCGGGATGCTGTCCGACCCGGCGACCTGGCGGGACCTGCGGTGGCTGCCGGTCGACATGACGGCCGGGTTCGTCACCGCGCTGCTGCCGGCGGTGCTGCTCTTCTATCCGCTGGAGGGGTTCGCGATCGCGGCCGGGCTGTGGCGGGTCTTCCCCGACGGGTACTGGTACGGGTTCGTGCCGGTCACCGGGCAGGCCTCCGCGCTCGGAGCGGCGGCCCTGGGCCTCGTCCTGCTCTTCGCCGCGCACTTCCTCACCCCGCGCCTGCTGGACGTCCACTTCCGGCTCACCCGCGCCGTGCTCGGCTCGAACCAGGGGGAACTGGCCGAGCGGGTGCGGGTCCTGACCGAGACCCGGCGGGACGCGGTCGACGCCTCCGCCGCCGAACTGCGGCGCATCGAACGGGACCTGCACGACGGGGCACAGGCCCGGCTGGTCGCCGTCGGCATGGACCTGGGCACCATCGAGGCGCTCCTCGACAAGGACCCGGACCAGGCGAAGAAGCTGATCGCTCAGGCCCGCAAGTCCTCCGTCGAGGCCCTGTCCGAGCTGCGCGAGCTGGTGCGCGGCATCCATCCACCGGTGCTCGCCGAGCGCGGGCTGGGCGACGCCGTACGGGCGCTGGCGCTGCGGCTGCCGGTGGCCACCGAGGTGAGCGTGGACCTGCCCGGGCGGGCGCAGGCGCCCGTGGAGTCGGCCGCGTACTTCGCGGTGAGCGAGGTGCTCACCAACGCCGTGAAGCACTCCGGCGCCGACCGGATCTGGGTCGATCTGCACCAGGCGGACGGCATGCTGCGGGCGACCGTCACCGACAACGGCAAGGGAGGTGCGGTGGTCGGAGCCGGTTCGGGACTGGCCGGGGTCGAGCGGCGACTGGGTACATTCGACGGCGTCCTGGCCGTCAGCAGTCCCGCGGGCGGTCCCACCATGGTCACCATGGAGATCCCTTGCGCGTAGTCCTGGCCGAAGACCTGTTCCTGCTGCGCGACGGACTCGTCCGGCTGCTCCAGGCGCACGACTTCGAGATCGCGGCGGCCGTCGAGTCCGGCCCGGAACTGGCCGCCGCGCTGGCCGAACTGGAACCGGACGTCGCCGTGGTCGACGTCCGGCTTCCGCCCACCCACACCGACGAGGGCCTGCAGTGCGCGCTCGAGGCCCGCAGGGAACGGCCCGGGCTGCCGGTGCTGGTGCTCTCCCAGCACGTGGAGCAGCTGTACGCGCGCGAGCTGCTCGCCGACGGCAGCGGCGGGGTCGGGTACCTGCTGAAGGACCGGGTGTTCGACGCCGAACAGTTCGTGGACTCGGTACGGCGGGTCGCCGCCGGGGGTACGGCGATGGATCCGCAGGTCATCCAGCAGTTGCTGGCACGTCAGGCGGGCGACGACCGGCCGCTGGCGCGGCTGACACCCCGGGAGCGGGAGGTGCTGGAGCTGATGGCGCAGGGCCGGTCCAACGCGGCGATCGCGGGCCGGCTGGTGGTGACGGAACGGGCGATCGCCAAGCACACCGCGAACATCTTCGCCAAACTGGGACTGGAGATCTCGGACGACGACAACCGTCGCGTGCTGGCGGTTCTCGCGTATCTCGACCACGGCCGGTGAAACCGGACCAGCCCCTTCACACACCGTGGATGATCAACAACTCCTGGTGTGGCAGCGGCTGTTGAGAACACAAGGCCCTCACGAATCTCGCATCAATTTCCGAGACATCTGAACACCCCTGGGACGGCCTCCGTATGGAAGGGAGCCGCTTCACTCCTGTCGGGCGCCTCGATGCCCCGAAAAAGGAAGTCAGAGGAGTTCCATGGGACGCAACACAAGAAAACGCCGGACGCCGATGGCCACCAAGGCCATAGCCGCATCGGCGGCCCTAGCGCTCGGTGGGGGCGGGCTGATCTGGGCAAACTTCTATGCCTCGGCGCATGAGGAGAACTCGGCGAACCAGACGAAGTCCGCGGGCGCACAGATCGCCACGATCCAGTGTCCGGACGTGGGTCAGCAGCTGACCGACGTGCCGGACGGTGCCCGCCAGGGGGTGGACAAGGAGCTGGCGAACCTCGACAAGCAGATCAGCGAGGCCTACTCCCGGCTCGCCTCCACGCGTCAGGCCCAGGCCGGTGACTCCGGCTTCGTCAACAACGCCATCCTCGGCCCGCTGAAGTCGAAGCGGACCGCGGCCATCGACCGGATCGGGATCAACATCCGGCGGGTGGGCGGTCAGGCTCCGGACAACCTCGCCCAGATGGCCGAGTGCAAGGGCATGGCCGCCGACGCGAACACCAACGACGGCCAGGGCGGGGGCGGTCAGAACAACGACGGCCAGAACAACGACGGCCAGAACAACGGCGGTCAGGACAACGGCGGTCAGGACCAGGGCCAGAACAACGGCGACCAGGGTCAGGGCGAGGGTCAGGACAACGGCCTCGACCCGGTGCCCGAGGGCAACGGAGGCCAGGCCGGCAACGGCCCGGTGGCAGCCGACTTCGTCAACATCGAGGACGTCCAGCCCAACTCCCGCAACCTCCCGAACGGTCTGGCCGCGAACGGGGACACCGGTTCCACCGGCACCTTCACCACGGAGTGCGGTACGAACGGGAACAACCTGTTCAACTCCGACAACCTGATCGTGGCCCCGGGTGTCGACAACGGCGCGCACCACACGCACGACTACGTCGGCAACCAGAACAACGACGCCTTCTCCAGCGACGAGGACCTCGCCAACGCGGACACCTCCTGCCAGAACCAGGGTGACAAGTCCACCTACTACTGGCCGGTGCTCAGGCTCCAGGACGGCTCGAACGAGTTCGACGCCCAGGACGCCGGCGGTGGCGCAGAGGGCAACGTCGGCACGATCCTGGAAGCCAGCCAGGCGGAGATCAAGTTCGTCGGCAACAAGCAGGGCGACGTCGTCGCGATGCCGAAGTTCCTGCGCATCATCACCGGTGACGCCAAGGCCTTCACCAACGGCCTCAACAACGCCAACACCTCGTTCAGCTGCACCGGCTTCGAGGACCGCCAGGTGACGGACAAATACGTGATCTGCCCCGAGGGCAGCCAGGTGGTGCGCACGTCCAACTTCCAGAGCTGCTGGGACGGACAGAACATCGACAGCGCCAACCACCGTGACCACGTGGCGTTCGTCCAGGCCGACGGCAGCTGCGCGAACGGCTTCCAGGCCATCCCGCAGCTCCAGGTTCGCCTGGTGTACGACGTTCCCGCCCCGACCGTCGAGAACGGTCAGGTGCAGAACCCGTACGCCGTGGACGGCTTCCCGGAGCAGCTGCACAAGCCGATCACCGACCACAACGACTTCATCAACGTCATGGACGAGAACCTGATGAACGAGGTGGTCCAGTGCATCAACAGCGGGCAGGAATGCAACTGACGGCCCGATGAAAAGCCGGCGGTGGGTTATCCCACCGCCGGCTTTCGCATGTTTCCCGAAGCGACGAAGTCAGTTGTCGTGGTGACCGGAGTTCGACGACTTGTCGCTCGCGCCGCCGGACGCGTGCTCGGCGTGGTTGAACCCCACCTCCACGGTGCCACCCAGCGTGCCGCGCAGCCCTTGCAGCACGTCCTCGTGGCCGACGGCCACCCACTTGCGGCCGACCAGGTAGAAACCGCCGTAGTCCTTCGCCGTGTTGATCCACTCGCGCTGACCGCGGTCGGTGGAAAAGGTCGCGAGGACGTACTTCTCCTTGCCCTTCTTGCAGATGGCCTGACGGATGGTGTCGGCGTCGGTCTGCATGTTCGGCTTGCACTCGGCCTCGGCGGCGATGTGCTCCAGGCTGCCGGTCACCGCTTCCGGGACGGCCGCCTCGTCGTGGCCGCCGGATCCGCAGCCGGCCAGTGCCAGTATCGCCACCGCGCCGCTGAGCGCGAGCATCGGTCGGGTCACCCTCATCTGTTCCTCCGGTCCTCGTCACGGCACGGTCCGGACGCATGCCGCACGGAGCCCCGGCAAGAGGCTCCTCGCCTTCGATACGGCTGCGGAGCCCGCGGTGCTCAAAATGCCGGTGTCCCGGTGGTGACGTCCGTGCGAGGGTGTCACGGTGAACCAGGACTGGGAAGATCGCGTGGCCGCCCTGTGGGACCGATTCGACGACTACGCCGAAGAGGAAGAGGACGAGGCGCGCTTCCGCGCCGACGTCGACGCCCTCGTGGCCGAACTGCCGGAGGGCAGCCCGCTCGGGCCGTTCGAGCAGGCCTGCGCCTGGGACTCCACGGGGCACTCGGACCGGGCGGTCCCTCTGTACCAGGAGGCGCTGCGGCTCGGCCTCGCCGACGTCAGCCCCTACAAGGCCCGCCGGACGAAGATCCAGCTGGCCAGCTCACTGCGGAACGTCGGCCGGGCGGAGGAGGCCGTCGCGCTGCTGACGCCCGAACTGGTCGCCCCGTCGGACGAGCTGGACGACCCGGTGCGTGCCTGTCTCGCCCTGTGCCTGTCCAGCCTGGGCCGTGACCGTGAGGCGCTGTCGCTGGCCCTGGGCGCCCTGGCCCCCCATCTGCCGCGCTACCAGCGGTCGATGGCGAACTACGCCCGGCTCCTCGTGGAGCCCGGGGAGCAGCCGGGGTCGTGACCGCTCCGCGGTCAGGTGACCATCCAACGATTCGCTCGTTCTGCTGAACGTGCAGTCACAGGATGTCGCCCAGCGCCCCGCGCCCCCTCCCCCACCGGCCCGGTCGTCGACGTCGAGCAGGCCGAGGCCGCCCTCGTCGAGCACTACCCGAGGCTCGTGCGGCTCGCCTACCTGGTGCTGCCGCCGGGCCTGGGCCGCAGCAGGCGCGTCCTGACCGCACACGCCCTCACCCAGCGGGCACTGCCCCGCAGCAGTCGCACTCCGGCCCCGGTGATCCCCGCCCAGTCGACAGGCCGTGACGGCGACCCCGGGTACGCCCTGGTCCGTCTGGAGGTGCTGCGTACGGCCCTGGAGGCGGGGCTGCCGCTGAAGCGCAAGGCGTGGCCCAAGAGGTCCCAGCTGCCGCCGCTGCTGCCTCAGGTGTGGGGCCTGAAGCTGTTCCCGAGGTCCGGTGGCGCCGACGAACTCGCCCTGGACCAGCGGCTGTCCACCCTGTCAGGACCGGCCCGGGCCGCCTACGCGCTGCGCGGTCTGGAGCGGCTGGAGGACGACGGCGTCAGCAGGGTGCTCACGGCCGCGGGCGTCGCCGACGCGGAGGGCGCGCTGCTGGAGGCCGGTGGTGTCCCCGACCGGTACGGGCTGCTCGACTCCCCCGAGTTCGACCCCTGCTCGCTGCAGGCCCGCCCCACCGACCTGATGCGGCGCCGCCAGCACCTCAGGGCGGCGCTGGCCGCCGGGGCGGCGCTGCTGGTGTGCGGGGCGCTGTTCGGTCTGCCCGGCGAGGGCTGGGGCCCCGAGGGTGCCGCGGCGCCTCCGTACGCGCAGAACCCGGCCGCGCAGGCCGCCCTGGACCCGGCGAAGCTGACCAGGGTCGCTCCCGCCGCGTGGCGGAGCTCGGCGCGCGCCGACTTCTCCGTGTGGCCGGCCCGGGGTGATCTCACGGGCGACACCGGCTTGCTGCGCCGCGCTCTGGCCGTCTGGGCCCGCCCGGGCGGCACGGTCGGGGTGTCGGCGACACCCGGCACCCCGACCGGCGGCCCGGCCGGACCGCCCCAGCTGCTGTACGCGGGGACGGTCGACATGGCGCGGGTGGTGATCCTCCACGACGGCTGGCGCATCGCCCGGTACGCCGAGCCGAAGGACGGCACGCGGGGCGCCGCGCTCGACTTCGCCCGGGTCGACGGCGCCGGCCGGGCCGAGGCCGGTGCGGTGGTCCTGGGCCGGGCCGACGGCAACGTCCGCTATCTGACCGCCCCTTGGGTGGAGCGGGCGGGCGAGCGGGACCTGATGAAGCCGGGCTCGGGCGCGATGGACCTCGCCCTCACCGACGGTGTCACGGCGCCGCTGGCCAGCCCGGCCCTGCGGTCCGGCGCGTGCACGTCGTGGAACGTGCTGCAGCTGACCGATGACACGGGCACGCGGCTGCTGACCGACCTCGGTGAACTGGTACCGGCCCGGCTCACCGCTGGGCGGCCCGGTTCCCCCGGCGAGGCGTCCGGCGCCGAGGCGCTGCGCACCTGGGAGCCGTTCGCCTGCTCGCTGGGCACGGTGCGCTCCGCGGGTGTGCGCAGCGTCAACGCCTGGGCGTTCAACGAGCAGCCGCTGCCGGACGCGAGCGGCTCGGCGGCGTGGGTGTGCACCCGGGCCGAGACCTGGCGGGGTGGCGGGGCGCGGGTGCTGGCGCAGTTCCACACGCCGGGCGGGACGTACGGGGCGGTGGCGGCGAAGGCGGAGAACGTCCCGGCGTGCGGGGCGCGGGACCCGCGGGTGCTGGCCGGTGTGTTGTGGAAGTCGGAGGCGGGCGACTGGTATCTGCTGGCCGCCGGCAGCCGGCAGACCGCGTCGATCCGGGCGTCGGGCGGGGTCAGCGGATCGGCGCGGAGCAGTCTGCTCACGGTGCCGGCCGAGCGAGGGGTTCGGGCCGAGCTGAAGGGCAAGCTGAGGGACGGGCGTTCGGTCGAAGGGCTGCGCTGACGGGAGGTTCTCGCATCCGGTCGGCGCACTCGGGTGAGCCTCCGTGATCGATCCGGCCCGTTCGAGGCCGGAATCGATCGGTAAGGTGTTCGCATGACTACCGGGGTTCGCCGCAGATTGGGAGTCGAGGAGCGGCGGCAGCAGTTGATCGGCGTCGCCCTCGAACTGTTCAGCCGCCGCTCGCCCGACGAGGTCTCCATCGACGAGATAGCGTCGGCCGCGGGTATCTCACGCCCGTTGGTCTACCACTACTTTCCGGGCAAACTCAGCCTGTACGAGGCCGCGTTGAAGCGTGCTTCGGACGATCTCGCGGCCCGTTTCGTGGAGCCCCACGAGGGCCCGCTGGGGGCCCGGCTGCTGCGCGTGATGCACCGCTTCTTCGACTTCGTGGACGAGCACGGGCCCGGTTTCTCCGCCCTCATGCGCGGCGGCCCGGCCGTCGGCTCCTCGACGACGAACGCACTCATCGACTCCGTACGGCAGGCCGCCTATGTCCAGATCCTTTCGCACCTGGGCGTGACCGATCCGCCCGCGCGTCTGGAACTGGTCGTGCGTTCCTGGATCTCGCTCGCCGAGTCGACGGCCCTGATCTGGCTGGACGGCCGGCGCATCCCGCGCGAGGAGCTGGAGCCCCAGCTCGTCAACGACTTCGCCGCGCTCGCCGCGGTCAGCGCCGCCTACGACGAGGAGATGGCCGCGCTGTTGCGCCGCATCGTCAAGGACGAGCCGGCCGACGGCCCGTTCGCCGACCTGGCCGGCCGGCTGGTGGCCCTGGCGTCCTGAGCCCGCTCAGCCCTCGAACTTCCGGTAGGACGCGTCCAGTTCGCGCACCTCGGCGGAGGCGTGCAGCACGAGTCCCTCGGCGCCTTTCACATGGGTCCGGAGCAACTCCAGCGTGGCCTCGGTGAGCCGGGCCTTGGTCTCCTCGGTGCGGCCGGGGAGCAGCGCGATGTGGACGTGCACATGGGCGTGCCCCTCGGTCTCGGGGCCGACCACGATGTCCTCGGTCCGGCGGAACCGCGTCTTGCAGGCCGGCGGCTTGGCGGCCGCGATGTCGACCGTCGCCTCGTGCAGAGCCTTGGCGAATCCGGGCCGGTCGAAGCCGTCGCCGAGGTCGGCGGAATAGTCGACGGTGATCTGCGGCATCAGTACTCCTGTTCTGGGTCCAGGGGCTCACCCTAACCGCAGGGCCAGCATCGCGATGTCGTCCTCCCGGTCGTGGCCGAAGCAGCCGAGCAGCACGTCACAGAGGGTGTCGAGGCCGGGCGGGGCGTCGGCGGCGGCCGTGCGGAGCTGTTCCAGTGAGGTCTCGAGGGGGATGCCGCGGGTCTCGATGAGACCGTCGGTGACCATGAGCAGGCGGTCGCTGGGGTTCAGCCGCCGCTCGGTCGGTGCGGGCCGCTCCAGCCCGAGCCCGAGCAGCGGACCGCACGCGTCGACGTACTGCGCGCCGCCCCCCTCGGGCAGGATCAGCGGCGGGATGTGACCGGCGTTGGCGATCCGCACCAGCCCGCTGCCGGGGTCGACCAGGGCCAGGCACACCGTGGCCGTGACGTCGGGGTGGTACAGCTGGAGCATCCGGTCGAGCCGCTCGGCCAGCACCGCCGGGTCGCTCTCGTCCACGCAGTAGGCGCGCAGCGCGTGCCGGATCTCGACCATGACGGTGGCCGCGTCCAGCGAGTGCCCGACGACGTCCCCGACGGCGGTGAGCACTCCGCCGCCGGTGCGCAGGGCGGCGTAGAAGTCGCCGCCGATCTCGGTCTGCCGGGAGGCGGGCACGTAGCGGACGACGATGTCGACGCCGGGCAGGTGGGGCAGCTTGTGCGGCTGCGGGAGGAAGCTGTGCTGGAGGGTGAGGGCGACGTGCCGCTCCACCTGGTACAGCAGCAGCGGTTCGGCGGCGAGCGCGGTGGCCTGGGCGAGGCGGGCGAGCAGCCCGTCGGCGGCGGGGTCGGTGATCGCCGCGCGCCGTACCGGCGTGGCGAGGCAGACCGCCGTACGGCCGTCCTGGGCCGTCGCGACGGTCAGGCGGGCGTCCTCCTCGATGCCCGGCCGGAAGATCCCGGCCGGCCACAGCGGCGCGGGGACGACGGTGCTGTGCACGCCCGAGCGGCCCTCGGCGAGCCGGGTGACCAGGCGTTCCGCCGCCCGGTGGGCGGCGCTGTCCGCCGGGGCGGGGCGGCATCGGGCCACGCCCCGGTACGGCTCGCCGTCCGGGCCGGTCACGAACACCACGGCGGGTGCGGCGGTGAGGCGTGCCGTGCCGTCGGCGGCGGCGTGGGCGAGTTCCCGCGGGCAGCGTGCCGCCTGCACGGCGACGATGGCCTCGGTCAGCAGGGTCAGACGGTGCACGACGGTCTCGGCGCCGGTGGTGCGGCGCGCCCCGCGCACGGCGGCCCGTACGACGGCCTGGATCTCCTGCGGTTCCGCGGGCACGGTCAGATAGGCGTCGCCGCCCGCGTCCAGTCCCCGGCAGCGGTCGCCGGGCGCGGTGGCCGCGGCGGAGAAGTGCACGACGGGCAGGGCGGCCGTGGGCGGCTGGGCGCGGACCCGGCGGCACAGTTCGTAGCCGCTCATGTCGGGCAGGCCCACGTCGACGAGGGCCACGTCGGGCAGGGTGCCGTCCCGCAGCCGGACGTCGAGTTCGACGAGCGCCTCGCCGCCGCTGGCGACGGGCACGACCCGGTGGCCGGCTCTGCGCAGCACCGCGCCCATGGCGTACCGGCTGGCCGCGACGTCGTCCACGACCAGCACGGTGGTGCCGGTGGTCTGCTGTGTGCCGTTGCCGTCCATCTCGACTGGTTCTCGGGGCGTACGCGGTGGGGCGGACCGTAGGACACGGCCTGCCCCACCCAACGTAGTGCGGCTATCCGGCGGTCCGGGTGAAGACCGCGACGGTCCGCCCCGGAACGGCGAACGTGCCCGATTCCGCCGCGTAGGAGGACGACTTGACGGTAGAGTCCGCCCCCGCCGCCTGCACCGGATGCAGGCGGTAGCCGGTCCCGGCGAGCGCGGGGACGCGCTGTTCCTGCCGCTCGGGCGTGGCGTTGAAGACGACGACGAGGTCACCGAGCCGCATGGTGATCACACCGGGCGTCTCGTCCTTGCCGGACAGCGGGAAGGAGAGCCGGGACTGCACCTGCTCGGCCGTGGCGAGGGAGAAGTCCTTCTCGGCCGCCCGGATCCGCAGCAGGTCGCGGTAGGCGGCCGAGGCGCCCTCGATCTGCTCGCAACCCACCCTGACCTTGGTCAGCAGTGGTTTGGCGTAGGGCCACTTGTCGGCGTTGTCGGCCGCCATGGGCAGTCCGCGGCCGAAGCCGTTGCCGTCGGCGCAGTTCCAGTGGACGGCGTTGAACCAGTCGCCGCTGTCGTAGGAGTTGCGGTCCAGGGACTTGGAGCGCAGCAGGTCGGTGCCCGCCTGGGAGAGCGCCGGGCCCTGGGAGAGGGTGGCCGTCGCCATGGCCAGGACCTGCATGCGGGCCCGGTCGGACGCGCTCGTCGTCGCGGGCAGTTTGAAGGCGAGGGCGTCGAAGAGGGACTCGTTGTCGTGCGCGTCGGCGTAGGCGAGGGCGTCGCCGGGGGCGTCGGCGTAACCGGCGGGTGCGCCGTTGTAGTCGACCTCGGAGCCCTTGACCTCCTTGCCGTCGGTGCCGGTGAACCGGTAGCCGGCGAGGTTGCCCGAGAGGCCGACCTTGATCAGGTCCTGGTAGTGCAGCAGGCGGGCCTTCTGTTCGGCCGGAGTGCCGTTGTTCTCGGAGGAGTTGGGTTCGGTGAACAGGCCGGAGGCGAAGCCCTGGACGCCGGGGTCCTCGTCGAAGGGGCCGCCGCCGCGCACGGCGTCGCGGGCCCGGTCGGAGAAGGTGGCGATGCCGGTGCCTGCCATGTTCTGCTGCGTGGCCTGGACGAACCGGGCGTCGTCGGCGACCTCGCCGAAGTTCCAGCCCTCGCCGTACAGGATGATCTTCTTGCCGTCGACGCCGTCCTTGGCGGGGGTCAGCTCGTCGAGGGCCTTCCTGACGGCGAGGATGTTGGCCTTCGGGTGGTGGCCCATGAGGTCGAAGCGGAAGCCGTCGACCTTGTACTCCCGGGCCCAGGTGACGACCGAGTCGACGACCAGTTTGCCCATCATGGCGTTCTCGGTGGCGGTGTTGGCACAGCAGGTGCTGTTCGCGACCGAGCCGTCGGCGAGGAGCCGCTGGTAGTAGCCGGGCACGATCCGGTCGAGGACACTCCTCCGCTCCTGGCCGCTCGCGGCGGTGTGGTTGTAGACGACGTCCATGACGACCCGCAGGCCGTCGTCGTTCAGCGCCTTGACCATCTTCCGGAACTCGACGGTACGGGCCGTGCCGTCGGGGTCGGTGGCGTAGGAGCCCTCGGGGACCGTGTAGTGGTACGGGTCGTAGCCCCAGTTGTAGGCGTCCTTCGCGGCGATCTTCCCGACGCATTCCTGCTGCTGGTCGGAGTCGGCCGGGTAGGCGGCGAGGTCGCAGTCGACGCGTGCCTGGTCGGCCTTGCGCTCCGGGATGGTGGCGATGTCGAAGGCGGGCAGGAGATGGACGTACGAGGTGCCGGCCTCCGCCAGCTCGCGCAGGTGCCTGGAGCCGTCGCTGTCCTTGTCGGTGAAGGCGAGGTAGGTGCCGGGGTGCTTCGCCGTGCGGTCCTCGACGGAGAAGTCCCGGATGTGCAGCTCCTGGATCTGGGCGTCCCGGAGGGGGACGGCCTTCGGTTTCTCCAGGGAGGTCCAGCCG
This sequence comes from Streptomyces tuirus, assembly GCA_018195615.1. GTDB lineage: Bacteria > Actinomycetota > Actinomycetes > Streptomycetales > Streptomycetaceae > Streptomyces > Streptomyces tuirus_A. The sequence continues at coordinate 2,666,499 of JAGTPG010000002.1, forward strand.
CGGGGCTTCAGTACCTTGTCGCGCAGGTCGACGACGAGGCCGCGCTCGGAGTCCGCGGTGAGGGCGAGGGCGTAGGGGTCGGTGACCTTGTTGGTGACGACCTTTCCGGCGCTGGGCGCCCAGACCTGGACGACGTACCGGTAGGGCTTGCCCTTCCAGGACTTCGGGCCGGAGGCGGACCAGACGCCGGTGGTGTCGTCGCGCCTCATCGGCACGGTGGTGTCACCGATCTCCAGTGAGACGTGCTGCGCGGTCGGCGCCCACACGGACAGCGTGGGGCGGCCGTGGGAGAACACCGGTCCCAGGTCGGCCTTGGCCGCGCCGGAGTACAGATCGTCGAGGACACCGGCGATCTGGACTCCGGTCGCCGCGAGCACGGCGCCGTTCGCGGCCAGCTGGGTGGCGACGACCTGGCCGCGCAGGGCCTGGCGCACCCGGTCGCGGTCGCGTGGGTCGACGGTGAAGGCGTCGTACTCCTTCAGGTGCGGGAACCGGGCCTTCTGGGCGTCGCTGAGCTCGGTCTTCGACAGCCGCAGCCACTTGGCGTCACCGGTGAGGGCGCCGTCCCGCACCGCGATCGAGCCGTCGCGGGCGTAGAGCAGCTGGGTGGAGGCGGCCGCGTCGGAGCCGTTCCAGGCGACGGTGTTCCGGTCGATCCAGACCGCCTTGGAGGTGGTCAGGTCGAGCGCGGCCGAGCTGCCCGCGGGCTGCGGGAGCAGGTACTTCTCCTGGCCGCTCAACAGCCACACCTCATGGCCGTGTCCCTTGAGGTCGAGCGACTGGTCGGCGGGCAGGTCCTTCTCGTCGCCCTTGTGGAGGATGTAGCTGAGGCTGATGGCACCGTCGGTGAGCGGTACCTCGAAGACCGCACCATAGCTATCAGTCTTGACCGGTTCGAGGGGGTTCGACCACTCGGTGGGGTTCGCGGCTCCGGTCCAGACGTGCAGGCCCCAGCCGTCGTAGTCACCGTCGGCCCGGTGGTAGTGCAGGACGGCCTTGGTCTTGTCCGGGGCCGGGTAGTCGGCGGTCGGTTTCTCCGTGCGGACGGTCTCCTTGCCCTGCTCGATCCAGATCTCGCCGGTCTTGGTGACGTCGATGGTGCGGTCGGTGGCGACGTCCTTGGTGCCGTCCTTGTCGATGACGAGGAAGCCGATGTCCGAGGCGCCGGGCTTCAGCTTGACGTAGGCGAAGGCGCCGTAGGCGTCACGGCCGGTGAAGGGGTGGCTGTCCGGCCACTGGGTGGCCTCGCCGTCGGCCAGGTCGCCCCAGGCGTACAGGCCCCAGTCGGCGTAGTCCCCGTCGGCGCGCTTGTAGTGGACAATCGCGTGGTCGCGGGAGGAGGCGGAGGGGGGTTCGGGAGCGGGCGGGGTGCCGGTGGTGGAGGCGGCCAGGGCGCTCGCGGTACGGCCCGCCGAGTCGATGACGACCGCCTTGTAGCGCAGGGCGGTGCCGGGCGGTACGTCGGTGCCGATGGTCTGGGTGACCTTGTACGGGGCGTGGTCGGCGGAGCCGAGCACCTGCCACTTGCCGTTGCCGGTCTGAGCGGCGAAGACGACCCGGTTGAGCTGCCCGCCGTCCACATCCGCGGTGAGCTCGACGGTGCCGGTGGCGCCGGTGGCCGGGGCCTTCAGGGTGATCGTCGGCTCGGTGGCGGGCCGGGCGAGCCTGCCGGTCGCCTTCAGGACGATCGCCGAGCCCGCCGGGACGGTGACGGTGAGCTTCTTGTCGCCGTCGCTCCTGACCGAGTCGTCGGTCCCATGGATCCCCTTGAAGGCCATGCCCGCCGAGCCGGTCGGGAAGGTCGCCGTCTTCTTCTCCCTCGCGTTGTTGAAGGCGACGACGTACTCGGTGCCCGTCCGCGCGTCGGTGCGGGAGAAGGCGTACACACCCGGCCCGTCGGCCGCGTACCGCTCCTGCTGGACGCCGTCGGTGAGGGCGGGGTTCGCCTTGCGGAGCTTGGCCAGAGCACTGATCTGGCGGTAGAGCGGTGCTCTCGTGTCGTAGGCGTCCTCGGCGTGGGTGGCGTCGGTGCCGATCCGGTCGTCGTCGAGGTAGTCGGCGGTGCGGGAGGCGAACATGCTCTGGCGGGCGTCCTTGTCGCCGCCCGCGCCGGCGAAGCCCTGCTCGTCGCCGTAGTAGACGACGGGGTTGCCACGGCTGAGGAACATCAGCTCGTTGGCGAGCTTGTCCTTGGTGAGCAGCTCGGCGTCGGTGGCCTTCGGGTCGTCCTGCTTCAGGAAGTACCCGATCCGGCCCATGTCGTGGTTGCCGAGGAAGGTGACCTGCTCGTACGCGTTGGCCTTGCCGGTCGTGTACTTGTAGTCGTCGCCGAAGACGCCCGCGAGCTTCCGCGCGCTGCCGCCCTGCGAGGCGTACTGGCGGGCCGCCTCCTGGAACGGGAAGTCGAGGGTGGCGTCGAGGCGGCCCGGGTGACGTACGGGGAGGTGACGTTCGTGTCGGCCGAGTACACCTCGCCGAACATGAAGAAGTCGTCGCGCCCCTGCCGGGCCGCGTAGGTGTCGAGGGCGGTGGCCCACTGGGTCCAGAACTCCATGTTGACGTGCTTCACCGTGTCGATCCGGAAGCCGTCGATGTCGAAGTCCCTGACCCACCGCTGGTAGATCTTCTCCATGCCCTCGACGACCTCGGGCCGCTCGGTCCACAAGTCGTCGAGCCCGGAGAAGTCGCCGTGGGTGGAGCTCTCACCGGCGAAGGTGGAGTCGCCGCGGTTGTGGTACATGGTCGGGTCGTTGAGCCACGACGGGACCTTGACGTTCTTCTTCGCCGCGGGGACGGCCGGCGTGCGCGGGAAGGAGTCGCCGTCGACCTCCGGGAAGTTCCGCTTCCCGTCCGCGTAGTCCGCGTCGTCGAAGGGCCTGCCGTCCTTCGTCAGGTACGGGAACGCGCCCTTGGACAGGTAGTCGTACGACTTCTCCTCATAGTCGACGATGTCCGCCGTGTGGTTGGTGATGACGTCGAAGAAGACCTTCATGCCCTTGGCGTGGGCCTTGGAGATGAGGTTCTCCAGGTCCTGGTTCGTCCCGAAGTGCGGGTCGACCTGGGTGAAGTCCGTGATCCAATAGCCGTGATAGCCCGCCGATGCGTCAGAGCCGTTGCCCTGTACTGGCTGGTTCTTGAAGATCGGGGCCATCCAGAGGGCGGTGGTGCCCAGGCCCTTGATGTAGTCGAGCTTCTTGGTCAGGCCCTTGAGGTCGCCGCCCTGGTAGAAGCCCTTGTCGGTGGGGTCGTAACCGGTGGTCAGGCGGGTACCGGTGAGTCCGCCCTTGTCGTTGCCGGTGTCGCCGTCGGCGAAGCGGTCCGGCAGGACGAAGTAGAACTGCTCGCGCGTGGAGTCGTGCCGGGCGGGCTCGGCGGCGAGCTTGGCGTCGGACGGGGCGGTGGCGGGGTGTCCGCCCGCGCCGCGAGGGTTGGACGAGCGCTGCGGCCAGCGCGGTGACGGTGACCGCGGCGAGCCGTCCGGTACGGGCAGTTCGGCGCCTCGACGGCACCGGCCATCTCGGTATCAAGACGTGGACTCCTTGCGATGTGCGGCTCTTCGGGTCCGACCCGCGCGACCGTATCGCCGCCGAAACGCTTACAGCAAGAGTCCTGAAACCGTTGGAAAGAACTTTCAACATGTCGAGTTGGCCCGCCGCACGCTCCCGTGACTCATCGCTCGACGGTGTAGGTGACGAGCGAGCGGGCCGGGACCGTGGCCTTGAGCGCCCCTCCGGTGACCGGCAGGGCCGGCTGCCGGGCGGTGCTACGGGAGCCGTCGGTGAGGTACGGGGTCGCTGTCCCGTTCGTGAAGCCGATGTTCCGCAGGCTGAAGGAGACCGGGGTGGCGCTGGTGGCCGCGTTGAGCGCCACGACCGTCACGGATCCGTCGGTGTCGCGGAACGCCGAGAGCCTGAGGTCGCCGTCGGAGGTGGTGGCTCCGATGCGGGTGGCCCCGGGCCGGATGAAGCGGCTGTAGTTGGCCAGCGCCCACAGGCGCTTGGAGACGCGGTAGTTCGCGCCGTCCATCTGGATCAGCCCGCGGGTCGCGCCGGTCGAGGCTCCGTACCAGTACACGTAGCCGCTGGTGTCGCCCTTGGTCAGGGCGTCGTGCACGGCGGAGGCGACCGTGAATCCGTCGTAGCCGCTGCCGTCGTCCCAGGCCTCGTTCCAGGTGGTGCCGCCCGGCGACCACTCCGACATCCACGTCCGCTTCCGGGTGGGCAGGGGGCCGTCGACCGGGCTGGCGTAGGTGTGCCCGGCGTGGGTGTCGACGTAGCCGCGGGCCGTCGCGTCAGCCTCGATCGCGCTGGTGTAGTTCTTCTGCTGGTTCCAGCCGAAGGAGTCGCAGCAGACGACCTTGTACCCGCCCGCCTTCGCCACGGGCCCGAAGACCTTGGTGAACTCGGCCGCCTGGGTGGGGGTGAGCCGCATGGAGTCGTACGTGGCGGTGTAGTCGGGCTCGTTGACGAACCCGAGGTCGGTGATACGGATGCCCTCCTGGGCATAGAACTTGGCGTACTGCACGAGGTAGTTCGCGTAGGCCTTGCGCCAGTCGCCGCTCGCGCAGGTGGCGCCGGCGAGGCCGCACAGGGTGCCGCCGTTGGCGTCGGTCCCGTTGGTCTTCATATAGCCGGGGGCGCTCCAGGCGTCGGCGTAGAAGCGCGTCACGCCGTACGACTTGGCCTGCTGGGCGAGCCAGACCTGACCCTTGTCGTTGCGGTCCCACACGTACTTGGGGTCGCGTTCGGCCCTCCCGGGTCGGTCGGCTGGATGCCCGAGTCGATGCCGAGGCGCAGGATGCTCAGCCCGACGCCGGTGTCCTTGCTGAACAGCAGGTCGAGGATCTCGCGTTGGCGCTGGGCGGGCAGGCCCTGCGAGCCCCGCATGATCTCGGCCCGGCCGAAGTGCTCGGAGATGCCGAAGCCGTCGATGGGCTGGTGTCTGGTGGAGCCGTTGACGGTCGCCGACGCGTCCGCCCTGGCGGGTGCGGCCTCCGCGGTGACCCCGGCGGTCGCGAGCAGCACCGCCAGGGAAGTGACCGTCCATGTTCTGAGCCTGCGCAGCGTGATCCGTCCCGTCATGGGAGCGCTCCCAGTGGTAGGCGCTCGCCCCTCGGGGTCCCGAGGGGCGAGTGTTCGAGGTGCTGAACAGCGTTCAGGGAGTTGCCACTGGGAGGGAACGTAGAGCCGCGTTCCGGAAGCGTCAATCCCTCATGCGCCGCACCTGGGATCGGCGCCTAGCAGGTCGGTTTCCCCGCGTGGATCGCCAGGGCCGTGTTCGAGCCCAGGGTGGCCGTGAGCTGCCCACTGGAGTTCACGGTCACCGTCGTGTTGTTCTGCACGTTGCAGTACGTCCCCGCCGGGAGCGAGGTCTGGTAGGTCCGGCTCAGCGAGCCCGACTCGTGGTTGATGGCCACGAAGCCCTTGCCGCCCCGGCCGAACGCGATGGCGTCGCCCCCGTTGTCCCACCAGTCGGTGACGGCCTCACCGCGCGTGGCGTTGCGGAAGCCGACCATCGACTTGATCTCCGGCCAGTTGTGCTGGCACTTCCAGCCGTCCTGCCAGCAGGCGTTGACCTGGCCGCCGTTCGGCGGTCCCGCGTCGTGGTCGGTGAACTCGTAGCCGGAGTTGATGTCCGGGGCGCCGTAGGGCCAGGCCAGCATGAAGACGTTGGCGAGGGTGTAGTTCGCGCCGTCCTTGTAGCTGAGCGTGGAGCCGTTGCGCTCGGTGTCGTGGTTGTCGACGAAGACACCGGAGACACCGCTGCTCATGTAGCCCCAGCCCTCGCCGTAGTTCTTCAGGTAGGCGAGGTTCTCGTTGTTGAAGACGCGCTTGAGGTCGTAGGCGTAGCGGAACTCCTGCACGTCTCCGTTGCCCGTGTACTCGGTGGGCTGGACGGCCTCTCCACTGCCGAAGATGACCTCCTGCTTCCAGTACGCCGACGGGTTGTTCAGCCGGGACTTGATGTTCGCCAGGTCGGCGGCGTCCATGTGCTTGGCCGCGTCGATGCGGAAGCCGTCGACGCCGAGGGAGAGCAGGTCGTTCATGTACCCGGCGATGGCCCCGCGGACGTAGTTCTCGCCGGTGTCGAGGTCGGAGAGGCCCACCAGTTCGCAGTGCTGGACGTTCCAGCGGTCCTGGTAGTTGCTGATCCGGCTCGTGCAGTCGTCGAAGTCGTACGAGGAGTACAGGCCGGGGTAGGTGTACTTGCTGTAGGACGAGCCGCCGGTGCCGGTGCCGCTGCCTGCCGACATGTGGTTGATGACCGTGTCGACGACGACCTTCACACCGGCCGCGTGGCAGGTGTTCACCATGGCCTGGAAGGCCGCGCGGTCACCGAGCCGGCCGGCGATCTTGTAGCTGACCGGCTGGTACGACGTCCACCACTGCGAGCCCTGTATGTGCTCGGCGGGCGGGGAGACCTGGACGTAGCCGTATCCGGCGGGTCCGAGGGCGTTGGTGCACTCGCGGGCGACGGAGGCGTACTTCCATTCGAAGAGGACGGCGGTGACGTCCTTGGTGCCAGGTGGGGAAGCCTGCGCACTAGTCGGGTTCATGACAACCGCAGCCGCGGCGAGCGCGACGGCGGCGGAGAGGTGTCTGCGTGCCATGTGGGGTTTCCTTCTTCGTTGAAGGTTCTTGCTGCAAGGTTCAGAAACCTTGCGGTGACGCAGATGGTAAAGGCCCGCCGCCCGAAAGGGCAGCGGGCCGTACGAAATTCAAAGGAAAATCAGGCGGTGACCGCGGTGGTCCACCACACCGTGGTGTCGGCCGGCACCTTGGCCTCGTCGTCGACCAGGACGATCTCCCCGCTCGCCACCAGCACCCGGCCGTACGCCGGCATCGCCACCGACTCGCCGGTGGTGTTCGCGACGCACACGACCTCCCCGCGCCGGAACGCGAGCACACCCTCGGGCGCCCGCAGCCACTCCACCGACGTGCCGGCGCCGAGGTCGGGCTGCTCGCGGCGCACGGCGAGCGCGGTCCGGTACAGCTCCAGCGTCGAGCCGGGCACACCGGTCTGCGCCTCGACGCTCAGCTCGCCCCACCCCTCCGGCTGCGGCAGCCAGCTGCCCCCGTCACCGAAGCCGTACGACGATCCGGCCCGGGTCCACGGGATCGGCACCCGGCACCCGTCGCGGAAGCCGTCCTGGCCCGCGCCCCGGAAGTACGCCGGGTCCTGGCGCACCTCGTCCGGCAGGTCGACGACGTCGGGCAGGCCGAGCTCCTCGCCCTGGTAGACGTAGGCCGAGCCGGGCAGGGCCAGCATCAGCAGGCTCGCGGCCCGGGCCCTGCGCAGCCCCAGTTCCCGGTCGCCGGCCAGGCGGATCTGGGTGCCGAGGCCGGGCGGGTTGGCGAACCGGGTGGCGTGCCGGGTGACGTCGTGGTTGGACAGCACCCAGGTCGCGGGGGCGCCGACCGGGCGCATGGCCTCCAGGGTGCGGTCGATGACCTCGCGCATCTCCTCGGCGTCCCAGTGGGTGCTGAGGTACTGGAAGTTGAAGGCCTGGTGCAGCTCGTCGGGGCGGACGTAGTGGGCGGTGCGCTCGATGGTCGGCGTCCAGGCCTCGGCGACGAAGATCCTCTCCCCCGCGTACTCGTCGAGGACGAGCCGCCACTGCCGGTAGATCTCGTGCACGCCCTCCTGGTCGAAGAACGGCATGACATCGTTGCCCAGCAGCTTCACCTGATCGTGGGATCCAAGGTCCGGGAGGCCATCCGCCTTCACCAGTCCATGGGCGACATCGATCCGGAAGCCGTCGACGCCCATGTCCAGCCAGAAGCGCAGGATGGAGCGGAACTCGTCGCCGACCGCCGGGTGATCCCAGTTGAAGTCGGGCTGCTCGGGGCGAAGAGGTGCAGGTACCACTCTCCGGGCGTGCCGTCGGGTTCGGTGACCCGGGTCCAGGCCGGGCCGCCGAAGATCGACTCCCAGTCGTTGGGCGGCAGTTCGCCGCTGACGCCCTTGCCGGGGCGGAAGTGGTAGCGGTCCCGCAGCGGGGAGCCTGGGCCCTCGGCGACGGCCCGCTTGAACCACTCGTGCTGGTCGGAGGAGTGATTGGGCACGAGGTCGACGATGATGCGCAGGCCCAGCCCGTGGGCGTCGCGGATCAGCGCGTCGGCGTCCAGGAGGTTGCCGAACATGGGGTCGACGGCCCGGTAGTCGGCGACGTCGTAGCCGGCGTCGGCCTGTGGCGAGGCGTAGAAGGGGCTGAGCCACACGGCGTCCACGCCGAGGTCGCGCAGGTACGGCAGACGGGTGCGGACACCCTCCAGGTCGCCCATGCCGTCGCCGTTGCTGTCGGCGAAGCTGCGCGGATACACCTGGTAGATCACCGCGTCCCGCCACCAGTCGCGGTGCTTGGCGACGGCCACGGCGGACGCGGAGGTGGGGGAAGGTGCCTGGGCGGCTGAGTGCTGGCTCATGTCGTCCTTGATGCGTAACAGGGTGTCGGTCATGGAAGGCGTAGGTGGGGATGTTTGGGGCGGCCGTGGCACAGCGGGGTCGGATGGGCACCACGGCCGCCCACCACGCGCCCCGTCAGGGGCGCGGGGAACTGCGCGACCAGCCACGACGAAACCCGCGGCCGACCGCCGGCGAAGGTCACCCCTTCGTGCCACCGGCAGTGAGCCCCGTCACCAGGTTCTTCTGCACGAGGTAGAAGAACAGGGCAGCCGGTATCGCGATGAGCACAGCCGTCGCGGCCATCAGGTTCCGCTGCGCGTCATGCTCGCTCACAAAGGTCTGCAGACCGACGGCAAACGTGTAGTTGCCGTTGCTCAGCATGAACGTCGAGGCGAACGCGACCTCGCCGAAGGCCGTGAGGAAGCTGTAGAACGCCGCGACCGCGAGGCCCGGCTTGGCGAGCGGCAGGATGAGCCGCGCGAACGTGCCGAACGGGGTCAGTCCGTCGACGCGCCCGGCCTCGTCGATCTCGAACGGGATGGTGTCGAAATAGCCCTTCATCAGCCAGGCGCAGTACGGCACGATCGTCGTGCAGTTGACAAGGATGAGACCAAGGTAGCTGTCGATGAGCTGCAGATCCGAGAGGATCTGGTACATCGGCACGATCAGTACTGCAATCGGGAACATCTGGGTGACCAGGAGTATCCACATCAGCTTCCGGTAGCCGGGGAACCGCATGCGGGAGACCGCGTAGCCGGTGGACGCGGCGACGACGACGCCGATGAGCGTCGTGCCCAGCACCACGACCAGCGTGCTCTTCAGCCAGTCGAAGAAGCTGGTGTCCTGCAGGACGAACGCGTAGTTGTCGAACGTCATCTTGCCCCAGATGCGCCCGGGGTGGAGGTAGTCGTCCTTGTCCGGGCCGAGGGACAGGAACACCAGCCAGGCGACCGGGAAGAGGGCGATCAGACTCGCGCCGATCAGCACGGCGTGCGAGGCGAGGGAGGCCGCGCGGCTGTGCTCGCCGCGGCGGCGGGCCCCCGCGGCGCGCCGGCGGGGCGCCGCTCGGCGGCCGCGGCGGAGGTCTCGACGGTGGTCGTACTCGTCGTGCTCATTGCGAAACTCCTGCCTCAGATCGCGAGCTGCTGCTCGTTGCGGTTCAGCCAGCGGCGGTAGAAGGAGGTGAAGACGATCAGGATGGACAGGAGCAGGATTCCGTAGGCGGCGGACTGGGCGTAGTCACGCGGCTGCTGCCCGAAGCCCAGCTGATAGGCCCAGGTCACGAGGATCTGGGCGTCGGGCGCGGTGTTGCCGAACAGCATGAAGATGATGGTGAACTGGTTGAAGGTCCAGATGACGCCGAGGAGCACGACGGTGGTGCTGACGGACCTGAGGCCGGGCAGGGTGACGTACCGGAACCGCTGCCAGGCGTTGGCGCCGTCCATCTCGGACGCCTCGTACAGGCTGGCGTCGATCGACTGCAGGCCGCCGAGCAGCGAGACCATCATGAACGGCACACCGCACCAGGTGTTGACCATGATCGCGGCGAACCGCTGCCAGAAGGTGTCCTCCAGCCACGAGGGCGTCGGCAGGTGCAGGAGTTCCAGACCGCTGTTGATGATGCCGCCGTCGGCGAGCATGAACCGCCAGCCGAAGACGGTGACGAAGGTCGGCACCGCCCAGGGCAGCACCAGGATGATCCGGTAGAGGGTGCGGCCGCGCAGCTTCTGGTTGAGGAGCAGGGCCAGACCGAGGCCGATGCCGAAGTGCAGGGCGACACAGGCCGCCGTCCAGAAGATCGTCCACAGGAAGTGCGACCAGAAGCGGTCGTACGCCGTCGGGCCCCACAGGATGTCGGCGTAGTTGTCCAGGCCGATGAACTTGTAGGTGGCGTCGATCTCGTTGACGCCGATCGTGCGAGCGGTGTTCAGGCTGGTGGCGTCGGTGAGGGTGAGGTACAGGCCGTACGCCAGCGGGTACAGCACGAGGACCCCGAGGACGATCACCACCGGGGCGATCATCGCGTAGGCGTACCAGTGCTTGTGGAAGCCGTTCCTCAGCCGCTGGGCCGGCCCGGGTCGCGGTTCCCGCTCACCGCGCCGCTTGCCGGTCGCTCGGTCGATGGCGACTGTCATGTTCGACACCTTCTGGAAGTTCAAGGAGGTCAAGGAGAGCTGCCCGGGCCCGGGTGCGGGCGCAGGCCGGTGGCCGCCGGGTCCCCCTCCCTCATGACCGGGGGGTCCGGCGGCCACACGGCGGTCACTTGGAGTAGTCCGGCACCAGCTTGGCGATGGCGGTCTCGGCGTTGCCGAGGCCCTTGTCCAGGGACTCCTTGCCGCCCGCGATCTTGAGCAGCTCGTCGTCGAGCGGGGTCCACAGGGAGCTGTACTCGGGCAGCGCCGGGCGCGGCTGGGCGGCGGACAGCACGCCCTGGTAGCCGGCGATGCCGGGGTCGGCCTTGACCTCGGCGGTGTAGGCGTCCTCGCGCGTGGGGAGCGTGGAGTTCTTCAGTGCGATGGTCTCCTGGGCCTTCGCCGAGGTCATGAACTTCACGAACTTCAGCGAGGCCTCCTGGTGGGCCTTGTCCGAGCCCGCGTAGACGGAGAGGTTGTGGCCGCCGGTCGGGGCGCCCGCCTTGCCGGTGGAGCCGGCCGGGACGGTGGCGATGCCGAGGTTGTTCTTGTCCTTGAAGGCGGAGCCCTTGTAGAAGTTGGTGATCTCCCACGGGCCCTGGACGATCGAGGCGACCTTGCCGCTGACGAACGCCTCCTGGATGTGGGCGTAGGCGTCGGCGGTGGTGTCGGCCTTGTGCAGGCCCTTGCCCTTGAAGAGGCTCTGCCAGGTGCCGTAGGCCTTCTTCGCCTCGGGCGAGGTGACGGTGATCTTCTTGGCGTCGATGTCGACGGTGTCGGTGCCCTCGCCGTAGAGGAAGGACTGGGCGTAGTAGGCCTGGGTGGAGCCCCAGTAGCCGTCGACGCCGGTCTTGTCCTTGATGGTGCCGGCGGCCTTCTTCAGGTCGTCCCAGGTCCCCGGGGCCTCGACGCCGGCCTTCTCGAACAGGGCCTTGTTGTAGACGAGGGCGAGGGTGTCCGTGGTGAAGGGGACGCCGTAGGTCTTGCCTTCGTACTTGGCCTGCTCGATCAGGCTGGGCTGGAACTTGTCCTGCTCGGCGAGGGCCTCGGTGCCGTCCAGCGGCGCGAAGAAGCCCTTCTTGGCGAAGGCCGGGGTCCAGCCGACCTCGGAGCGCAGCACGTCGGGGGCGCCCTTGGAACCGGCGGCGGTGTCGAACTTGTTCTGCGCCTGGTCGAACGGGACGTTGACGTAGTTGACCTTGATGTCCTTGTGGGCGGCCTCGAACTCCTTGACGAGGGCCTGGTACGTCGGTGCCTCGTTGGTGGCGTTGGAGGTGTCCCACCAGGTGATGGTGACCGGGCCGTCGGCCTCGTCGCCGCTGTCGCTTCCGCCGCAGGCCGTCGCCGCCAGGGCGAGGGACGCCACCAGCGCGGTGGCCGCTATGCCACGCCGCATGAGTTCTCCTTGAGGGTGAAAGCCCGTTCGTGCTGCCGACTGCGCCGTTGGCCGCCGGGCGTCGGTAAAAGTAGCCGCGCTGCAAGCGTTGCGAAAGACCTTGCAGCAAAAAAGTGCAAGAGGTGCGGATGGTTATCCTGCCGTGACCTCTCTCAGACCGCCTCGTAGCCTTGATTTACGGCTGTTCGGCGGGGAGTCGGACAGTTGTGCAAGACTCTGCAAGCACTTGCCATCCGTTGCCGCCGGGGGAATCATCCGTTGCGGATCGGACGCCGACCACGACATCGAGGGACCGCGATGACCAAGCAACCCGCAGCGGGCCGTGCCACGGCACGCACCCGGCGTCCCGTCGGTGTGCAAGGAGATCCCCGGCCGCTACAGTCCAGTGCTGTGACCACACGGCTTGCGGACATCGCTGCGCAGGCGGGGGTGAGCGAAGCGACCGTCAGCCGCGTCCTCAACGGGAAGCCGGGCGTCGCCGCCACCACCCGCCAGTCCGTGCTCGCGGCCCTCGACGTGCTGGGCTACGAGCGCCCGGTGCGGCTGCGGCAGCGCAGCGAGGGCCTGGTGGGTCTGATCACCCCGGAGCTGGAGAACCCGATCTTCCCGGCCCTGGCCCAGGTCATCGGCCAGGCGCTGACCCGGCAGGGCTACACGCCGGTGCTGGCCACCCAGACCCCGGGCGGCTCGACCGAGGACGAGCTGACCGAGATGCTCGTGGACCGCGGGGTCGCCGGCATCATCTACGTCTCCGGGCTGCACGCGGACACCACCGCCGACATGCAGCGCTACGACCGGCTGCGCGCGCAGGGCGTGCCGTACGTGCTGGTCGACGGCTTCTCGCCGAAGGTGCAGGCGCCGTTCATCTCCCCGGACGACCGCGCGGCGATGAGCCTGGCCGTCACGCACCTGGTGTCCCTGGGGCACACCCGGATCGGGCTGGCCCTCGGGCCCAAGCGGTTCGTGCCGGTGCAGCGCAAGATCGAGGGGTTCGTGCGCTCCATGCAGGACCAGTTGGGTCTGGGCGCCGGGACCGTGGAGTCGGAGCTGGTCCAGCACTCCCTCTACACCCTGGAAGGCGGTCAGGCCGCGGCCACGGCGCTGATCGAGAAGAACTGCACGGCCGTGGTGTGCGCCAGCGACATGATGGCGCTGGGCGCGATCCGGGCGGCGCGGCAGCACGGCCTGGACGTGCCGAAGGACATCTCCGTGGTCGGCTTCGACGACTCCCCGCTCATCGCCTTCACGGACCCGCCGCTGACGACGATCCGCAAGCCGGTCCCGGCGATGGGCCAGGCGGCCGTGCGCACCCTGCTGGAGGAGATCGGCGGGACGCCCGCGCCGCACAGCGAGTTCGTGTTCATGCCGGAACTGGTGGTGCGCGGTTCGACCGCCTCGGCCCCCGGGGACCGCGTTCGCCCCTGAGGTTCGTGGCCTGTCCTCGCCGTAGGAAATGCGGCCCCGGCCGGTCCGCGGGATGATCGGTGAGGAAGTCCTTTTCTGGCAGACTTTGCGCCTATGGGTAACACGACCGTGACGACGCCGGAAGGCCGGGAATCGGCCGTTCCACAGCCCGTTGCGGCCGGGCCCCGGCAGGATCAGGATCAGCTGCGCCGGCTGCGCACGCCCCGCCGCCCCCGGTTCTGGTTCGAGATCCTGCTGATCGCGGTCAGTTACTGGACGTATTCGCTCGTCCGTAACGCCGTGCCCGAGCAGAAGGCCGAGGCGCTGCGCAACGCCGACTGGATCTGGCAGGTCGAGCACTATCTGGGCATCGCGATCGAGGAGACGGTCAACCACGCCGTGAACTCGGTGACTTGGCTGATCATCGCCATGAACTACTACTACGCGACGCTCCACTTCGTGGTGACCCTGGGTGTCCTGGTGTGGCTGTACCGTCGCCATCCGGGCCGCTACGCGGCGACCCGCCTGGTGCTGTTCGCGACGACCGGCGTCGCCCTGGTCGGTTACTACCTGTATCCGCTGGCGCCCCGCGGCTGATGAACGGCGGGGACTTCATCGACACGGTCATGGTCCACCAGACCTGGGGCTCGATGGCGTCCGGCGACCTGAAGCACATGTCCAACCAGTACGCCGCGATGCCGTCGATGCACATCGGCTGGTCGGTGTGGTGCGGCCTGACGATCTTCGCCCTGTCGGCGGTCCCCTGGGTGCGGGTGCTGGGCCTGTTGTACCCGGCGCTGACGCTGGTGGTGATCGTCGCCACGGCCAATCACTTCTGGCTGGATGCCGTCGGTGGCGTGCTGTGCCTGGCGTTCGGGTTCGCGGTGGCGAGGGTGTGGTACGGGAGGCAGCCGTACGCGCTGCCGAAGGTGCCGGCCCAGCGGCCGGACGCGTCCCGGGGCCGGGACGAGCCGGTACCACGACCGAGGGCCTGGTCCCGGCCGCGGGCCTGACCACTCGCCGGTCCGAGGGGCTGGCCCGCTCCCCCGGCCCGAGCGTCTGACCCGGCACCGAGGGCCTCGGCCTCCTCCCGCGAGGCCCGACCCGCTCCCCGCGCCCGAGTGTCTGACACGCTCCGAAAGCCTGGGCCACTCCTCTGGGTGAGGCCCGAACCTCTCCCCCGACCCGAGCGTCTGACCCGGCCCGAGGGCCTCGGCCACTCCTCCGGCCGAGGGCGACCCGCTCCCCCGCCGAGGCCCGTGGGTCAGCGCTCGGCGGTTCCGTAGAACAGTTCCTCCACCACACCCCGCGCCCGGCGCGCCGTCCGGCGGTACGCGTCGAGCATGTCGCCCGCGTGGCCGGGGCCGTAGCCCAGGTAGCGACCCACGGCGGCCAGTTCGCGGGGCTCCGTCGGGAACGTGTCGCCGGCCCGGCCGCGGACCAGCATCACCGCGTTGCGGACGCGGGTCGCGAGGACCCAGGCCTCGTCCAGGGTCGCCGCGTCCTCGTCCGTGACCAGCCCGGCCGCGCGGGCGGCGGCCAGGGCCTCCCGGGTCCGGGTGGTGCGCAGGCCGGGCTCGGTCGCGCCGTGCCGCAGTTGCAGCAGCTGCACGGTCCACTCCACGTCGGACAGGCCGCCCGGCCCGAGCTTGGCGTGCAGCTTGGGGTCCGCGCCGCGCGGCAGCCGTTCGGACTCCATCCGGGCCTTGAGCCGCCGGATCTCGCGGACGGCCTCGTCGGCGAGCCCGTCCGCCGGGTAGCGCAGCGGGTCGACCAGCTCGATGAACCGGCGGCCCAGGTCCTCGTCCCCGGCGACGGGTTCCGCCCGCAGCAGCGCGTGCGACTCCCAGGTCAGGGACCAGCGCCGGTAGTACGCCGCGTACGAGGTGAGGGTGCGCACGAGCGGTCCGGACTTGCCCTCGGGGCGCAGGTCGGCGTCGATGAGCAGGGGCGGGTCGGCGCTGGGGATCTGGAGCAGGCGGCGCATCTCGGAGACGACCTTGTTGGCCGCCTGGGAGGCCTCCCGCTCCTCGACGCCGTCGCGCGGCTCGTGCACGAACAGCACGTCCGCGTCGGAGCCGTAGCCCAGCTCGTGACCGCCGAACCGGCCCATGCCGATGATCGCGAACCGGGTGGGCAGGCTGTCTCCCCAGCCGTCGCGTACGACCGCGCGGAGTGTGCCGGCGAGGGTCGCGGCCGTCAGGTCCGACACCGCTCCCCCGACCCGGTCGACCAGCGCGCCCTGGTCGGCCTCGGCGGGCTGCTCCTCGGTGCCGTAGGAGCCGACGATGTCGGCGGCGGCCGTGCGGAACAGCTCGCGGCGGCGCACCCCGCGGGCGGCGGTGACCGCCTGGGCGGCCCCGTCGGCCCGGCCCACGGCGGCGAGTATCTCCTGTTCGAGGTGGGTGCGGGAGCGGGGCTCCAGCCCGCCGCCGTCCCCGTCGCCGAGCAGCGCCACCGCCTCCGGCGCCCGCATCAGCAGATCGGGCGCGAGCCGGCCGGCCGACAGCACCCTGGCGAGGTTCTCCGCGGCGGCGCCCTCGTCCCTGAGCAGCCGCAGGTACCAGGGCGTCTTGCCGAGGGCGTCCGAGACCTTGCGGAAGTTGAGCAGGCCCGCGTCCGGGTCGGCCGAGTCGGCGAACCAGCCCAGCAGGACGGGGAGCAGGGTGCGCTGGATCGCGGCCTTGCGGGTGACGCCGGAGGCGAGCGCCTCCAGGTGGCGCAGGGCCGAGGCGGGGTCGGCGTAGCCGAGGGCGACCAGGCGTTCCCGGGCCGCCTCGGCGCTGAGCCGGGCCTCACCGGTGGCGAGTTGGGCGACCGCGTCGAGCAGCGGCCGGTAGAACAGCTTCTCGTGCAGCCGACGTACGGCGGTGGCGTGCCGCTTCCACTCGCGCAGCAGCTCGGCGACCGGGTCGGTGCGCAGGCCGAGGGAGCGGCCGATGCGACGCAGCTCGGCCTCCTCCTCCGGGACGAGGTGGGTACGGCGCAGCCGGAACAGCTGGATCCGGTGCTCCATGGTGCGCAGGAAGCGGTAGGCCTCGTCGAGCTGCGCGGCGTCGGACCGGCCCACGTAGCCGCCGGCGGCGAGGGCCTTCAGCGCGTCGAGGGTCGTACCGCTGCGCAGGGAGGTGTCGGTCCGGCCGTGCACCAGCTGGAGCAGCTGCACCGCGAACTCGACGTCCCTGAGACCGCCCGGGCCCAGCTTCAGCTGGCGGTCGACCTCGGCGACGGGGATGTTCTCCACGACCCGGCGGCGCATCTTCTGCACGTCGGGGACGAAGTTCTCGCGCTCGGCGGCCTTCCACACCAGGGGCTGGACGGCGGCCACGTACTCCTCGCCGAGCCGCAGGTCGCCGGCGACCGGGCGGGCCTTGAGCAGTGCCTGGAACTCCCAGGTCTTGGCCCAGCGCTGGTAGTAGGCGAGGTGGCTGGAGAGGGTGCGCACCAGGGGACCGTTTCTGCCCTCGGGCCGCAGGTTGGCGTCCACGGGCCAGATGGACCCCTCGACCGTGGTCTCCGAGCACAGCCGCATCATGTGCGAGGCCAGCCGGGTCGCGGCGCGCAGGGCCTTGGTCTCGTCGGCCTCCTCGACGGGCTCGGCCACGAAGATGACGTCCACGTCGGAGACGTAGTTGAGTTCGTGGCCGCCGCACTTGCCCATCGCGACGACCGCGAGCCGGCACAGGGCGTCGTCCTCGGGCGCGGCGGCCCGGGCGAGGCCGAGGGCGGCGCGCAGGGTGGCGGTGGCGAGGTCGGCGAGCTCGGCGGCGGACTCGGCGACGCCGGTGGTGCCGCACACGTCCCGGGCCGCGATGGACAGCAGACAGCGCCGGTAGGCGACGCGCAGGGAGACGGGGTCGTCCGCCTCCGCGAGGCCGGCCTCGAACTCCTCCACGCCGGGGTGCAGGTCGTACGCCTCGTACATGACGAGCGCCTGCCAGTCCTCCGGGTGCCGGGTGAGGTGTTCGGCGAGGGCGGTGGAGGCGCCGAGCACCCCGAGCAGCCGGTCGCGCAGCGGCTTGGACGAGATCAGCGTGTCGAGCAGCTCCCGGCGCGCGCCGGGGTCCGGCTGGGCCTCCAGCAGCCGGACGAGCCCGAGGAGCGCGAGATCGGGGTCGGCGGTCGCGCCCAGCGCGTCGAGCAGCACCGGGTCGTCGCGCAGCGGCACGAGTTCGGGGCTGTCCAGGAGCCGCTCGGCGGCGGAGGCGTCGGTGAAGCCGTGCCGCAGCAGCCGTGTGAAGGTACTGCTCCTGCGCCCCGGCGCCGCCGTCATCCCCGGCCTCCCTCGGTCTCGCCTCGGACTTTCCTCGGATCAAGGTCGTACGGCTTTGAGCCTAACCGCAGACCACGGGCCGGGCTCCGATGAGTTCGGTGGACGGACAGGGTCTGCCCTGTGAAGCGAGAGGCCGGGAGGACACCCATGACCACCATGCACCCCGAGACGCGGCTGGACCGGCGCTACAGCGACGAGACGGCCACCGCCACCGACTGGGAGGACGCCGAGGCGCGGCTCACGGCGGCGGAGCTGTTCTGGATCACGACCGTGCGGCCGGACGGACGACCGCACGTCACCCCCTTGCCGGCGGTCTGGTCGGACGGCGCCCTGCACTTCTGCACGGGCCCGGAGGAACGCAAGGCGAGGAACCTCGCGGAGAACCCGCACGTCGTGCTGACCACCGGCACGAACACCTGGAACGAGGGCTACGACCTGGTCGTGGAGGGCGAGGCGACCCGCGTGACCGACGACGCCCGGCTACGGGAACTGGCCGCGGCGTGGGAGGCCAAGTACGGCGATTTCTGGCACTTCGAGGTACGGGAGGGGTATTTCCACCACGGCGCGGGCCACGCGGCCGTCTACTCGGTGGCGCCGCGCACCGTTTTCGGCTTCGGTAAGGGGGAGCCGTTCAGCCAGACCAGGTGGCGGTTCGCCTGACGCCGGACGAAGGAGTCTCGCCGTGGACATCACCCTCGAAGTCATCCCGCTGCCCGTGAGCGACATCGACCGGGCCCGGGACTTCTACCGGGACAAGGTCGGCTTCCACGTGGACATCGACCAGGAGGTGATGCCCGGCATGCGGATCGTCCAGCTGACGCCGCCCGGCTCGGGCTGTTCCATCGCCCTCGGCGAGTCGATCTGGGAGATGACCCCCGGCCCCACCCCGGCCCCCGGCTCCTACCAGGGTCTGCAGCTGTGCGTGGCCGACATCAAGGCCGCCCACGCGGAGTTCGTCGCCCGCGGGCTCGACGTCTCGGAGCCGGTCCAGTACGCCCCCGACGACGGCGCCACGTTCATGCACTTCCAGGACCCGGACGGCAACGGCTGGGCGGTCCAGGAGTACCGGCGACGGGCGACGGAGCCGCTGCACGAGCTGCTGGCGGGTCTGAAGCGGCAGCAGGAAGGCTGACGCCACCCGGGTGCCGTACCGGTCAGGAATCGAGAAGCGGGGTCCCGGCGCCGCGATTAGCGTCGTTTCCATGACCTCCATCGAATGCGTCACCCTCGAGGTGACCGACCTCGCCGCCGCCGAACGCTTCTACACCGCCGCCTTCGGCCTGGGCGGGCAGGTGCGCCTGCGGGCCTCGGAGGCGCCGACCA
The DNA here is from genome assembly GCA_018195615.1 of Streptomyces tuirus. Classification (GTDB taxonomy): domain Bacteria; phylum Actinomycetota; class Actinomycetes; order Streptomycetales; family Streptomycetaceae; genus Streptomyces; species Streptomyces tuirus_A. The sequence goes on from JAGTPG010000002.1 coordinate 2,685,433, forward strand.
CCGGGTTCCGCGGGTTCACCCTGTCGCTCGTGACCTCCCAGCCGGCCGACGTGGACGCCCTCGTCGACGCGGCCGTGGAGGCCGGTGCCACGCCCCTGAAGCCCGCCGCCAAGTCGCTGTGGGGATACGGGGGCGTCGTCCGGGCCCCGGACGGGACGATCTGGCAGATCGCGTCGTCGTCGAAGAAGAACACCGGCCCTGCGACCAGGCGTTTCGACGAGCTCGTCCTCCTGCTCGGCGTCGAGGACGTGAAGGCCGCCAAGCAGTTCTACGTCGAGCACGGCCTCACCGTGGGCAAGAGCTTCGGCGGCAAGTACGTCGAGTTCGCCACCGGGTCGGCGCCCGTCAAGCTGGCGCTGTACAAGCGCCGTGGCCTCGCCAAGGTCGCCGGCGTCTCCCCCGACGGCACCGGCTCCCACCGGCTCACGATCGGCAGCGACGCCGGGGCGTTCACGGACCCGGACGGGTTCGCCTGGGCGCCGGCGTCGCAGACGGCGACCTTGTGAGGTCCCCGGCCGGGTTGGTCAGAGCGACTCCCGCCACCCGTTCGTGATCGGCAGCCGTCGGTCCTTGCCGAAGCCCTTCGCCGAGATCTTCGTGCCCGGCGGGTACTGCCGCCGCTTGTACTCCGCCGTGTCGACCATGCGCAGGGTCTTCGCGACCAGGGCGGGGTCGTAACCGGCCGCGACGATCTCGTCGGCGCCCCGGTCCCGGTCGACGTACAGCTCCAGGATCGCGTCCAGCACCGGGTAGTCGGGGAGCGAGTCCGTGTCGACCTGTCCGGGGCGGAGTTCCGCGCTCGGGGGCTTGGTGATGGAGTTCTCGGGGATGGGCGGGGTCTGGCCGCGTTCGCGGGCGGCGCGGTTGCGCCACTCGGAGAGGCGGAAGATCGACGTCTTGTAGACGTCCTTGATGGGGCCGTACGCCCCGACCGAGTCGCCGTAGAGGGTCGAGTAGCCGACGGCCAGCTCCGACTTGTTGCCGGGGGCCAGCACGATGTGGCCCTCCTGGTTGGAGATGGCCATGAGCAGCGTGCCGCGCAGCCGGGACTGGAGGTTCTCCTCCGCGAGGCCCGTCAGGCCCAGGGAGCCCATGTACGCGTCGAACATCGGCTCGATGGGAACCGTGCGGTAGTTCAGGCCCGTGCGGCGGGCCAGTTCCGCCGCGTCGTCCTTGGAGTGGTCCGAGGAGTACTTCGACGGCATCGACACGCCGTACACGTTCTGCGCGCCCACCGCGTCGCACGCGATCGCCGCGACCAGCGAGGAGTCGATACCGCCCGACAGGCCGATCAGGACCGACTTGAAGCCGTTCTTCGCGACGTACGCCCTGAGGCCCACGACCAGCGCCGAGTAGACCTCCTCGTCGTCGTCCAGGCGGTCCGCGTAGCCGCCCGTGAGCTCGGGCTCGTACGGTGCGACCGGCTCCTCCGAGAGGATCACCCGGTCGATGCGCAGGCCGTCGTCCACCGTGCCCGTGGGGGCGTCCGCCGACGCCGCCGGCAGGTCCAGGTCCAGGACCACGCAGCCCTCGGAGAACTGCGGGGCCCGGGCCACGACCTCGCCGTCCTTGTCCACGACGATCGAGTCACCGTCGAAGACCAGCTCGTCCTGCCCGCCGATCATGGCCAGGTAGGCCGTCGTGCAGCCGGCCTCCTGGGCCCGCTTGCTGACCAGCTCCAGGCGCGTGTCGTCCTTGTCGCGCTCGTAGGGGGAGGCGTTGATCGAGACCAGCAGCCCCGCCTGCGCCGAACGGGCCGCCGGGACTCGGCCGCCGTCCTGCCACAGGTCCTCGCAGATGGCCAGGGCGACATCCACGCCGTGGACGCGCAGGACCGGCATGCTGTCGCCGGGCACGAAGTAGCGGAACTCGTCGAAGACGCCGTAGTTCGGCAGGTGGTGCTTGGCGAAGTTCAGGACCACCTCGCCGCCGTACAGCACCGCCCCCGCGTTCTGCGGCGCGCCGGCCGGCTGGCCGTACTTCGGCTGGGCGGTCGCGGAGCGGTCCAGGTAGCCGACGATCACCGGCAGATCGCCGAAGCCCTCGTCGGCCAGGCGGGCGGCCAGGCTCCGCAGCGCCGCCCGGGAGGCCTCCACGAAGGACGACCTGAGGGCCAGGTCCTCGACGGGATACCCGGTCAGCGCCATCTCCGGGAACGCCACGAGATGCGCTCCCTGCTCGGCGGAGTGCCGGGTCCAGCGGACGATCGTCTCGGTGTTCCCGGCGAGGTCGCCGACGCTCGAGTCGATCTGGTTCAGGGCGAGACGTAGTTGAGGCACGGGCCCAGTGTAATCGTCAGAGCGACGCAATGGGGTGGCCTGGGTCACCCCAGGCCACCCCGTCCCCTTGCGGAGCTCACGTGGCGCCGGCGGAGCTCAGTGGCGCCGGTACGACTCGACGTAGCCGTTCGCGGGCGTGCCCACGCCGGTGACGTCGTCGTAGCCCTTCACGGCGGCGAGCGAGCTGTCCTTGCCCAGGCTCCGGACGGACGTGGCCAGGCCGTCCGTGGCGTCGTAGCCGTTCACGAAGTCGACGCGGGCCACGGCGAGGCCGGAGCCCGTCGGGTTGTCGGTGACGTCGTGGTAGGCCTTCGACCCGGCCTTGGCGTAGATCGCCGGGTTGGCGAAGCCGATCGGTGTGCCGCCGCGGGCTTCCTGGGCCAGGGCCTGGATGGCGGCGATGGTCGGCGCGGCGAGCGAGGTGCCGCCGATGCGGTACTCGCTGTACGCCTGTGTCTTCCCGTCGGGCAGGGTCTGCGTCTGGCCGACCAGGAAGCCGGTGTTCGGGTCGGCGATCGCCGCGATGTCCGGGACGACGCGGTTGCCGTCCGCGCTGTCGGCCTTGGCCAGCCCGTCCGGGACGACGCCCTTCTGGTACGAGGGCTCGGCGACGGTCTTGCTGGTGCCGCCGCCCGCGCCGGATGTGAAGGCGCCGGGGAAGTCCGTCCAGCTCTTGCCGTCGGCCGACAGGTCGGCCTTCTCGGTGCCCCAGCCGGTCTCCCACAGGTACGTGTCGTCCTTGCCGACGGCCAGCGAGGTGCCGCCCACGGCGGTGACCCAGGCCGAGTTGGCGGGCGAGTCGACCTGCTTCGTGCCGGAGCTCGCGACCTCGTCGCCGTCGTCGCCGGAGGAGAAGTAGAAGCCGATGCCCTCGACCGCGCCCAGCTGGAACACCTGGTCGTAGGCGGCGGCGATGTCGGGGGTCTGCGCGGCCTCGACCTCGCCCCAGGAGTTGGAGACGATGTCGGCCAGGTGGCTGTCGACGACCTTGCCGAGCGCGTCGAGCAGGTCGGCGTCCGTGCAGGACGCGGCGCCCACGTAGGTGACGTTCGCGGCCGGCGCGACCGCGTGCACGGCCTCGACGTCCAGGGTCTCCTCGCCGTACCAGCCGGAGGCCGAGCAGTCCTTGGTGTTCGTGTACTTCTTGGGCAGCACCTGCCGCAGCTGGCCGGTCTTCCACGCCGCGTCGCCGTTGCGCTTGGCGTAGGTGCCGGCGTCGTAGGCGATCGTCGGTGAGGCGTACGCGTCCGTGATGGCGACCCGGACGCCCTTGCCGGTGCGCGTGCCCGCGCCGTAGGCGGCCCGCAGCTGCTTGCCGGTGTACCCCTTGATCGCGTACGGGATCTTCGTGCCGTACGCCTCGGGCAGCGTGCTCGCGGTCTTCGAGCCGTAGTACGAGGAGAAGGGCCCTGCGTTGCGGAACACGGTGTCCGGCGGCGGCAGTCGGTCGTCGTGCGTGACCATGTGCGGGGCGTTGTCGAGGCCGGTGACGGTGAGGACGGCGCCGGCCAGGCTCTCCGGCACGGAGGCGGTGCTCGCCGGCGCGCGGTAGGTCTTCGAGCCCTTGGCGAAGTCGTGCAGCTGGGCGCCGAACGCCTTCTCGGCGGCGGCCACGTCACCGGTGACGGAGACGTAGTGCTGCGTGACGCCGGTGACCTTCAGGCCGGCGCCCGTCAGCCACGCCCTCACGGCGGCCACCTGAGCCTTGGTCGCGCCGAAGCGGGCCTGCGCCTGCTTGGCCGTCAGGTACTTGCCGTACGAGGCCGACTTCGGGTCGGAGACGGCCTTGGCGTACGCGGCGAGGCCGGCGGCGTCCCGGCCCCGGAGATAGACGCGGGCCGACATCCGGGTGCCGTCGGAGGTGGCGCCCTTGTCGGCCCTGGCCGTGGCCCAGGTGGGCTTGGTCCCGGCGAGCAGGTCGCGGAGCGGGTGGTCGGCGGCGTGCGCCGCGGGTATGCCGAGCGCCAGCGCACCGGCGAGCATCGGCAGTGTCGCCGCCACGCTCACCCCGGCGCGCACCTTGGCGCGGTTGGATCTCATGGAACCCCCTGTGCGGTTCGTCGCGAGTGGATCACTCGACGGTCGCCACTCTCGCGACGAACCGTTCATGCCGGGGGAATGCGCAGCCCAAGAAGCGCCCTTTGGAGGCCAAGAAGAGCCCAAAGAGCCGCATCGCAGGGCGATTTGAGGCTTACGCCTGAGTCAGCTGACCGGGCAGGCCAGTGGTCGGTGGCAGGCGTATCTGTCGGGCCGCCCGCCACGTCACAGCGGCGAGTCCGTCTTCGGTGCCCAGGCCAGCACATATCCGAAGCCGTTGACGGCCCAGTGCAGCGCCACGGGGGCCAGCAGGCTTCCGGACCGGCGCCGCAGCTCGCACAGGACGACCCCGGCCGCGGTCGTGGCGACAACAGCGGCCACGACCGACAGCGCGCTGCCCGCCGGGCCCGTGCCGAGGACCGCTGCGGCCGCGTTGGCCCGGCTCAGCCCGCGCGAGGGAAGCACGTGCCAGAGCCCGAACAGCAGCGACGACACAGCCGTGGCCCACGCAGTACCACGCCGACGCCGCACCATGGCCCACAAGACACCGCGGAAGGCGACCTCCTCCAGCAGCACCGTGCCGACCGGTACCCGGATCAGCACCCGCCACAGCAGCTGCCCAAGGGTCAGGCCCGCGGCGCGCTCGTCCTCGAACGCCTCCCTGGTGGCCGGCAGGGCCAGTCCGGCCAGGAAGACGGCAAGAACCGCGCCGACCAGGATCGCCGCCCAGCGCAGCCCCCGGTACAAGGCAGCCCGGTCGAGCCCGAGATCGGCGAGGGTGAGGCCGTCCCACCGGGCCATCAGCAGCAACGTGGCGGCCGCGACCACGCAGGTGGGCACGTAGGCGCCGGGCGCGAGCCAATTGTTGAGCAGGTTCGCGCACACCAGGACGGCGAGGACGCAGCACATTCGCATGGTGTCACCAGCATCCCTCGATCCACTCCCACGAGCCGGGATGACGGAACGAGCGCGCTGAGAGCGCTCACGCTCAGGCGTTCATGACTGTCGGGCATGTCAGATCACGGCGCCGCGGCGCGGCAGCACCGCGTTACGGTGCCGTCCCCAGGTTGCCTCGTCACGAGTCGAGCTACGAGCGCGGCTCGGCACCCCGCTCCTTCAGCATGTCCGCCATCAGCGCGATCTCCGACTGCTGCGCCTCCACCATGCCCTGCGCGAGCCGCTTCTCCACCCCGACCGTGCACTTCGCGACACAGCCCCGGGCCATGTGGACGCCGCCCTTGTGATGGTCCGTCATCAGCTGGAGGTAGAAGACCTCGGCCTGCTTCCCGCTGAGCTCGCCGAGCTTCTTCATCTCGCTGTTGGTCGCCATGCCCGGCATCAGCGCGCCGTCCTTGCCGGAGGCCATGCCGCTCATGCCCATCCAGGTCATCGGAGGCTCGGAGGACACCTTGGGCAGCGCCCACAGGTCGAGCCAGCCGAGCATCATGCCGCGCTGGTTGGCCTGCGTCTGGGCGATGTCGTACGCGAGGCGCCGCACCTCCTCGTTCTTCGTGCGGTCGCGCACGATGTACGACATCTCCACGGCCTGCTGGTGGTGCACCGCCATGTCGCGTGCGAACCCGGCGTCCGCGGACTCGGCGGAGGGGGTCCGGGTGGCGCCGTCGTCCCCGGCGACGGCGTAGGTGATCGTGCCGACCGCGGCGAACGCCGTCAGCACGGCCCCGGCGATCAGACCGGCATGCCTCACTGCGACAGCCCGTTCGTGCAGGCGGCACCCGGCTCGGGCGTCTGCCGGCCCTGGACGAACTTCTCGAAGAACTTGTCCACGTTCGGGTCGCTCGCGCCCGTCACCGTGCGCTGGTGGCCCCACGCCGAGAGCATGATCGGGTCCTTCTGGTCGTCCATCGGGCTCATCAGCGTGTACGGCGTCTTCTTCACCTTCGCCGCGAGCGCGTCGACGTCCGCCTTCTTCGCCTTGGCGTTGTACGTCACCCACACCGCCCCGTGCTCCAGGGAGTGCACGGCGTTGGTGTTGTTGATCTCCTTGGTGTACACGTCGCCGTTGCAGTTCATCCAGACCGGGTTGTGGTCGCCGCCGACGGGGGGCTCGGAGGCGTACTTCACGGCCTTGGTGACGTGGTTGCGGGCGAGGTCGCCTTCCCAGGTCTTCACGCCGTCCGCGCCGGTGACGAACTTGCCCTTGGCCGAGGAGTCGCTCGCCGCGGTCTCGCTGCCGCCGTCGCCGGACTGGGACCGCACGAGCACGACACCGCCGACGACGAGGCCGCCGACGACCACGACGCTGGCCGCGATGGTGAGGATCCGGTTGCGGCGCTCACGGGCCTGCTCGGCTCGCCGCATCTCCTCTATTCGCGCCTTGCGTGCCTGGTTGCTCTTGTTGGCGGAGCCCATGAGGTGTCCTTCGCGGGAAAAGTGGGACGGTCGGGTGGGCTGATCGTAATGGGGAAGGCGGGGCCCCTCGCAGAACGGTCACGGGAATGGGCCGAATCGATACGGCACCGACAGGTGTCCGACAGCTCCGGCGATCGCGGCGCCGGTCCTCCGCCGGATAATTTGAACCGCGGATACCGCTTATCTACGCTGCCTGTATGCGGCTGCTGCGCTCCACCGACCTCGCCCTGCGGGTCCTGATGCGGCTCGCCGTCGCCGGCGGGTCGAACCCGACGACGCGGGACGTCGCCGACGGCATGGACGTGCCGTACACGCATCTGGCGAAGGTCGTCGCCGAGCTCCAGCACATGGGCCTGCTGGCGGCGCGCCGCGGCCGGGGCGGCGGTCTCAAGCTCACCGAGCAGGGCCGTACGGCCTCGGTGGGCGCCGTGGTGCGTGCCTTCGAGGGCGACGGCGACGTCGTCGACTGCGAGGGCAGCACGCCCTGCCCCCTGAACTCCGCCTGCCGTCTGCGTGTCGCCCTGCGCCGGGCCCAGGAGGCGTTCTTCGCCTCACTGGACCCGATCACCGTGGCGGACATCGTGGCGGAGCCGACCGGGGCGTTGCTGCTGGGGATCTCGCGGGGGCCCTAGACAGGCCCTGTGCCAGGCCCTACGAGCGCTGGAAGCAGCGCTCCAGTTCCTTCTACGCCTGCCCCGCCAGCCACAGGTCCGGCCCGAACACCTCGTAGTGGATGTCGGCCGGCGCCACGCCCTTGTCGATCAGTTGGCCCCGTACCGCCCGCATGAACGGAAGCGGGCCGCACAGGTACGCGCGCGTGCCCGAGGCGACCGGGACGCCGGTGAGGTCGACCAGGCCGGAGCGGGTGCCCGCGGGGGCGTCCTGCTCGTACCAGAGGTGGACGGCCGCGTCGGGGAGCTTGGCGGCGTAGGCCTCGTGGTCGGCGCGCAGGGCGTGGGTGGCGGGTGAGCGGTCGCCGTGGACGACGGTGACCGGGGCGCGGTGCCCCGAGCCTGCGAGGTGCGCCAGCATCGCGGTCATCGGGGTCACGCCGATGCCCGCCGAGGCCAGCAGCAGCGGCGTGTCGGGGCCGGCGTCGAGGACCAGGTCGCCGTACGGCTCGGACAGCTCCAGGACGTCACCGGCCGCCACGCGCGCGTGGAGGTGGTTCGAGACCTCGCCGTCGGGGGCGTCGTCGCCGTGCACGCGCTTCACGCTGATCTGCCGAAGCGCCGGGTCGGGTGCGCCGGAGAGGCTGTACTGCCGTATCTGCCGGGCGCCGTCGGGGAGGGTGACGCGGACGGAGACGTACTGGCCCGCGAGGAAGTCCCGGACCGGGCCGCCGTCGGCGGGCCGCAGCCGGAACGTGGCGACGTCGGCGGTCTCGGCGACGCGCTCGACGACCTCCCACGGCCGCCAGGCGTGCCCGCCCCGCTCCTCGCGCAGCCGCTTCTCGACGGCGATGAGGGCGTTCGCCATCAGCCAGTAGACCTCGTCCCAGGCGGCGGCGACCTCGGCCGTGACGGCGTCGCCGAGCACCTCGGCGATGGCGGCGAACAGGTGCTCGTGGACGATGCCGTACTGCTCGGGCGTGATGCCGAGCGAGGCGTGCTTGTGGGCGATGCGGTGCAGCATCGCGTCCGGCCGCTGCTCGGGGTGGTCCAGCAGGTGCGTGGCGAAGGCGGCGACAGAACCGGCGAGCGCCTGCCGCTGGGTGCCGGCGGCCTGGTTACCCCGGTTGAACAGGTCGGTCAGCAGTTCTGGGTGAGCCTCGAACAACCCGGCGTAGAAGCGCTCGGTGATCGTGCCGAGGGCCGCGCCGACGGCGGGAAGGGTGGCGCGGACGGTGGCGGCGGACTGCTCGGACAGCATCGGGGCTCCTCTGTGCTCGACTGCGGGCACGGTATTTAAAGTTGCATATGAGATGCAAATTAAGCGGGTGGCGGAGCGAAGCGGACCGGCCATTACGGATGCCGGTGCGAGCAGGCACTATGGGCGGAAGAGCGGTTCACCCGCCGTATGCGAGGCGTTCGATCCCGGGTCGACCGGGCGATCATGGTGTGCAACGCGTACGAAATGGTGGTGTGGTGGGATGCTCGGGTGCCCGACCGCCTCCCGCGGTACGGAATGACAGGCGGCCTGACCAGCAAGGATGGGGAAGCGGAAGATGGACAAGCAGCAGGAGTTCGTGCTCCGGACGTTGGAGGAGCGCGACATCCGGTTCGTACGCCTGTGGTTCACGGACGTGCTGGGCTTCCTCAAGTCCGTCGCCGTGGCCCCGGCCGAGTTGGAACAGGCCTTCGACGAGGGCATCGGCTTCGACGGCTCCGCGATCGAGGGCTTCGCCCGGGTCTACGAGTCCGACATGATCGCCAAGCCGGACCCGTCGACCTTCCAGATCCTGCCCTGGCGCGCCGAGGCCCCGGGCACGGCCCGGATGTTCTGCGACATCCTCATGCCGGACGGCTCCCCGTCCTTCGCCGACCCGCGCTACGTGCTCAAGCGCTCCCTGGCCCGCGCCTCCGACCTGGGCTTCACCTTCTACACGCACCCGGAGATCGAGTTCTTCCTGCTGAAGGACCGGCCGCTGGACGGCAGCCGTCCGACGCCCGCCGACAACTCCGGCTACTTCGACCACACCCCGACCAACGTCGGCATGGACTTCCGCCGCCAGGCGATCACCATGCTGGAGTCGATGGGCATCTCGGTCGAGTTCTCCCACCACGAGGGCGCGCCGGGCCAGCAGGAGATCGACCTGAGGTACGCCGACGCGCTCTCCACCGCCGACAACGTCATGACGTTCCGCCTGGTCATGAAGCAGGTGGCGCTGGAGCAGGGCGTGCAGGCGACGTTCATGCCGAAGCCCTTCTCCGAGCACCCCGGCAGCGGCATGCACACGCACCTGTCGCTCTTCGAGGGCGACCGCAACGCCTTCTACGAGTCGGGTTCGGAGTACCAGCTGTCGAAGGTGGGCCGCTCCTTCATCGCGGGCCTGCTGCGGCACGCGGCGGAGATCTCCGCCGTCACCAACCAGTGGGTCAACTCCTACAAGCGCATCTGGGGCGGCGCGGAGCGCACGGCGGGTGCGGGCGGCGAGGCCCCCTCGTACATCTGCTGGGGCCACAACAACCGCTCGGCGCTGGTCCGCGTCCCGATGTACAAGCCCGGCAAGACGGGCTCGGCGCGCGTCGAGGTCCGCTCCCTCGACTCCGGCGCGAACCCGTACCTGGCCTACGCCGTCCTGCTCGCGGCCGGCCTGAAGGGCATCGAGGAGAGCTACGAGCTCCCGCCGGGCGCCGAGGACGACGTCTGGGCCCTCTCCGACGCGGAGCGCCGCGCGATGGGCATCGAGCCGCTCCCGCAGAACCTCGGCGAGGCGCTGACCCTGATGGAACGCAGCGACCTCGTCGCCGAGACGCTCGGCGAGCACGTCTTCGACTTCTTCCTGCGCAACAAGCGCCAGGAGTGGGAGGAGTACCGCTCGGAGGTCACGGCGTTCGAGCTGCGGAAGAACCTTCCTGCGCTGTAGGGGCGGGGCGGAGCGGGTCACGCGCTGATCCGGCGAGCGGGCCGACGGTCAGGGACCGTCGGCCCCCTGGCTCAGGACTGCACTCGCAGCGACCACTTCGTCATCGGCCCCCACTTCAGCTCCGGCCGCTCGACCGCGAGCACGCCCTTCACATCGGGTACGACGACCACGTCGTCGAACCGGTGGTCACGCCCCGCGAGTACACGGACGCACCGCCCCTTGTCGTTGTAGATGCCGAGCCGCCCGCCGGCGTCACCGAACTCCGCGGCGATCCGGGTGCCCGGCGCCGGGCACTGGAAGAACCGTGAGGCGCCGCCCTTGACCTTCGGCGGCAGCGGCGGCATGGACGTCGCGTCCAGGAACCGGATCTTCCACCGCCCGGACATCTTCCACCCCCGCATGATCCGCACCGAGTCGCACTGCCCGGGCTCCAGGAGAATGTGCGCCCCCTCCCGTCCGCTCCCCGACCGGCCGGCGTACGTCTCCGTGTAGCGCCCGCGGGGCTCGGTCACGCCGACCACCTCGAAACCACTCGCACTGCCGATCCAGCCCCACGCCTCGATCACCACTGGCCGCTCGCGCAGTTCCTCCGGCACCTCGATGACCCGCGACGCGTATCCCGAGAAGGCAGCACCGTCTCGGGCCGGAGCCTCGCGTCACCCTCTTGACCGGTGACGAGGACGGCGACAGTATCGTCACCAGTTCAGGCGGTGACGCCGGTGGGGAGACGGGAGCACACGTGGCAGAGATCCGCGGCATCGAGGCCGTCGTCTTCGACGTCCTCGGAACCCTGGTCGACGAGCCCCGCGGGCTCCGAGCGGCGATACGCGAGGCGACGCCCGCGTCCGACGACGCCGTCGTCGACGAACTCGTCACCTCGTGGCAGCAGCACGGCGAGCGCCAACAGCAGCGCATCCGGCAAGGGGCCCGCCCGTACGCAAACACCGACATCCTCGACTCCGAGGCCGCTCGACGCGTCGCCGACCTGGCCGGAATCGCCGATCCGGCCGTCATCGCCCGGCTGGCGACAGCGAGTCGGCGGCTGCCCCCGTGGGACGACTCCGTCGACGCTCTCGGGCGGCTCGCGCGGCGGTTCCCCGTGCTCGGGCTCTCCAGCGCCGGCCGGACCGCTCTGCTGCACCTCAGCGCCCATGCCGGGCTGCGCTGGCACCACGTTCTGTCCGCCGAGGACGTCGAGGCCTACAAGCCGGCGCCCGAGGTCTACCGGCTCGCCGTCGATGCCGCCGGCTGTCCGCCGGAACGGGTGCTCATGGTGGCCGCCCACGCCTGGGATCTCCGCGGAGCACAGGCGGCCGGCCTGCGCACCGCCTACGTTCAGCGGCCGGTCGGTGACCCGCCGACGGGGGCCGACACCTTCGACTGGCGGTTCCGTGAACTCGGCCAACTGGTCGGCGCGCTGACCGAGAGTCACGTAGCGTCGGGCTGACAGTGACAGGGGGAGGTCCGATCATGGCAGAGCGTGTGGTTCCTGAACGGGTCGTGCCGGCCCAGCGTCTCGCGGACGAGGCCGGGTTCAAGAAGAGCTGCATCCCCGAAGTGGGCCGGCTGCTCGCCCTGGCCGCCGCCGCGAAGCCCGGTGGGGTCGTCGCCGAGAGCGGCACCGGGGCAGGGGTGGGCACCGCCTGGCTGCACAGCGGGCTGGGGCCGGGTGCGCGGCTCGTCACCGTGGAGCGGGACGAGGAGCTGGCCCGACGGGCCGCGGGACTCTTCGCGGACGACGACCGCGTCCGTGTGCTGACCGGGGACTGGCGGCTGCTCGAAGCGCACGCGCCGTTCGACGTCTTCTTCTGCGACGGGGGCGGCAAGCGGGACGCTCCCGAGCGGGTCGTCGAGTTGCTCGCTCCCGGTGGGATTCTCGTCCTGGACGACTTCACGCCGTCGGCCGAGTGGCCGCCGAGGTTCGAAGGCCACGTGGACGAGCTGCGCCTGTTCTACCTCACTCACCCGGACCTGGACGCCACCGAAGTCCTCACGACGCCCGCCAGTTCGGCGGTTGTCGCGGCCCGCCGGGCCTGACCGGACGTACAGAGCGGCAGCCCGCGGGATCGTCTCCCGCGGGCTGCCGCTCCTGTCAGTGGGTCGGGGTCAGTGGTGCACGGCTTCCGTCTCCTGCGGGACATGGCTCGCCACGATCCGCTCGCGCCCGCCGGCCGGCACCGCGCGCCGGTCGACCGCGTAGGCCAGCGACGCCACACCCAGACCGAGTACGGCCAGGACCGCGCCGGCCAGGGCCGGGGAGGTGACTCCGAAGCCCGCGGCCAGGGCGAGGCCGCCGATCCAGGCGCCTCCGGCGTTGGCCAGGTTGAACGCGGCCTGGTTGGCCGAGGAGGCCAGGGAGGGGGCCGAGGAGGCCTTCTCCATGACCATGAGCTGGAGCGGGGAGCCGGTGGCGAAGGCCGCCATGCCGAGCAGGATCACGGCGACGGCCGCGGTGAGCTCCGTGCGCATCAGGACCGGGAACAGCGCCAGGACCGCCACGAGCGAGGTCAGCCCGCCGAACAGCGTGCCCCGCAGGGAGTGGTCGGCCAGGCGGCCGCCCAGCAGGTTGCCGGCGGTGGCGCCGACGCCGAACAGCGCCAGCAGCAGGGTCACACTGGCGTCGGCGTAGCCGGCGGCGTCGGTGAGCATCGGCGTGATGTAGCTGTACGCCGCGAAGAGGGCGCCGAAGCCCGCGACGGTCGTGCCGAGCGACAGCCAGACCGGGACGGAGCGCAGGGCGGCGAGTTCGCCGCGCAGGCCCTTGGCGGTGGCGTGCTCGTGGTCGTGCGGGATGAGGAACGCGAGCGCGGCGATCGCCGCCAGGCCGATGGCGCTGACGCCGAGGAAGGTCGCCCGCCAGCCCAGCTGCTGTCCCATGAGGGTCGCGACGGGCACACCCACGACGTTCGCGACCGTCAGGCCGAGGAACATCAGGGAGACCGAGCGCGCCTTGCGCTCCGGGGCGACCATGTTCGTGGCGACCACGGCGCCGACGCCGAAGAAGGCGCCGTGCGGCAGACCGCTCAGGAAGCGGGCGGCCAGCAGCCAGCCGTTGTCGGGAGCGAGGGCCGACAGCGCGTTGCCCGCGACGAACAGCCCCATCAGCCCGATCAGGACCGTGCGGCGGGACATCCGGGCGGTGACCGCGGCCAGCAGCGGGGCGCCGATGACGACGCCCAGCGCGTACGCCGACACCAGGTGGCCGGCGCTGGGTATCGAGATGTGCAGGTCGTCCGCGACATCGGGCAGCAGCCCCATCATCACGAACTCGGTGGTACCGATGCCGAAGGCGCCCACGGCGAGGGCGAGCAGGGCCAGGGGCATGAAGAACCTTTCGAGACTTGCTGGGGATTCGTACTTCGTATGTTCAAGTACGGAACAAAGTCTCGCAGGCGCAGCATTCCGCGAGATGAAGCCTCGGTTGCGGATTCCTGCCGAGCCGACCCTGACCTGCGGTTTCAGGAACCGCTTGTGGCGACCTTCACACGCGCCGCGATGGGCAGGTGGTCGCTTCCGGTCCTGGGGAGGGTCCACGAGCTCTCCGGCTTCAGGCCCTTGACCATGATCTGGTCGATGCGCGCCATCGGGAACGACGCCGGCCAGCTGAACCCGAAGCCGTTGCCCGCCGCACCCTGCGTGGAGCGCATCTGGGAGGTGACGGCGTTCAGCGCGCGGTCGTTCATCGTGCCGTTCAGGTCACCGAGCAGGACGACGTTCTTCAGCGGTTCCTGGGCGATGGCCTCGCCCAGGAAGTCGGCGCTCCGGTCGCGCTGCCGGGCCGTGAACCCGGCCTCCATCTTCACGCGCACCGACGGCAGGTGGGCGACGTAGACCGCGACCTGTCCGGCCGGGGCGGTCACGGTGGCGCGCATCGCGCGTGTCCAGCCCATGTCGAGGTCGACGTCGCGCACGTCGCTCAGCGGGTACTTGCTCCACACGCCGACCGTGCCCTGCACCGAGTGGTACCGGTACGTCGACGCCAGCGCCTTCTCGTACGTCGGGACCGCCTCCGCCGTCAGCTCCTCCAGGGCCAGCACGTCCGCGCCGGAGGCGGCCACGTCACGGGCGGTACCGGCCGGGTCCGGGTTGTCGGCGTTCACGTTGTGCGTGGCCACGGTGAGGTCGCCGCCGTCGGCGGTCTTGTCGGTGAGCTGACCGCCGAAGAGGTTCAGCCAGACCACCGACGGCACCACCACGGCGATCAGCGCGATCGCCGATTTGCGGACCAGGGCGAGCACGAGCAGCACCGGGACGAGGAGACCCAGCCAGGGCAGGAACGTCTCGGTGAGGCTGCCCAGGTTGCCGATGGTGTTGGGAATGCGCGAGTGCAGCAGCATGATCACGGCCAGCAGCACCGCGCAGGCGGCCACGAACAGACCCCGCCGCCAGATCCGCGGGTCGCTCCGCCAGCCGCCGAGCAGCCGGTCGAACAGGCGCCGAAGCCGGTTTCCCCGCGGCTCGGGCCCCGAGCCGCCGTTGTCCGTCTCCGTCATGTACGCCTGCTGCGCCATACCGTCGCCTCACTGCCTGCCGTGCACACCATCGCCCCCGTGTCCTTACGACCCTAGGGGATGATCCGTTCCGTTCCCGCCGTCCCTCGACGGCCGTACGGGGGCGAGGACGTCCGAGCCCGCGCGGCGAGTTCCGGTCGTGCCCGGGGTAAGCGCCCTCTGTGACGAAACGCGCACACTCACCTGGGCCGGGGGGCCTCGGAACTGACGGGGCGTAGGCCTTCGAGGAGGGTGTCGACGATCTGTTCGGCGAGGTCGTCGGGGAGGTCGCCGTGCGGGTGGAGGACGGAGCGCAGCAGCATCGGGCCGACGAACAGGTCGTAAAGCAGTTCGATGGCGATGTCCGTGCGCAGTTCGCCGTTCTCCTGGCCGCGGCGCAGGACCTCGATGCCGAGCCGGCGGCGCGGGGCGACGACGGTGGTGTGGTAGGCCGTCCAGATCTTCGGGCTGCTCTTCATCTGGGCGTGCGCGCTGTGCAGGATCGCCGACGAGCGGTTGGCCAGACCGCGCTGTCGCGCCTGCTCCAGCAGGGCCACGATGTCGTCGCGCAGGGAGGTGCCGGGGAGCGGGGGGTCGTCGGGTTCGGCGGCGCGTACTACGTCGACGAAGAGTTCCTCCTTGCCGCTCCAGCGGCGGTAGATCGTGGCCTTGCCGACGCCGGCGGTGCGGGCGATGCGCTCGATGGACAGCTCGGCGAGGGGCACGCCCTCCTCCAGGAGCCTCATCACGCCCTCGATGATGGCGCGCTCGACGGCCTCGCTTCTGGGGCGGCCCTCGGGGGCCGTCGTGCCGGGGGTGCCTTTCGGCGAGGCTCACGTCGTTCGTCCCTTCTCCACCAGGTGTCGCCGCATTCTCGCGCAGGCCTACGACCGCGCGTCCGACAGCTCCTTCTCCTCCTCCCCCGTCCGGGGCGCCGGCGGCTTCCCGGGCAGGAACAGGGCCACGACGACCGCGCCGATCAGCGCGACGCCCGCTCCCCACAGGGCGGTGACGTGCATCGCGTGCAGGAACGCGTCGTAGGCCGGGGTGACCAGGGCCTCGCCGCGCGGGCCCAGCCTGGCCGCGACGCCGAGGGTGGCCTCGATGGACTCGCCCGCGGTGTGGCGGACGGCCGGGGCAGCGGGCCGAGCTTGTCCTCGATGCCCGTGCGGTACGCCGTGGACAGCACCGAGCCGAGCACGGCGATGCCGAGGGCGCCGCCGACCTGCCGGAAGGTGTTGCTGAGCGCGGAGGCGGAGCCGGCCTTCTCGCGGGGCAGGGCCTGCATGATGACGACGCTGACCGGCGTCATGATGTGCGCCATGCCGGTGCCCATGAGGAAGAAGATCACTTCCAGGATCCAGATGGGCGTGTCGGCGTCCAGCGTGGCGAAGGCGGCCAGCATCGCGGCGATGACCAGCATGCCGGCGGTCGTGGTGGCCTTGTTGCCGAAGCGGTCGACCAGCAGCCGGGCCCGTGGCGCGAAGATCATCTGGGCGGCGGCCAGCGGCAGCATCAGCAGGCCGGTCTGCAGAGGTGAGTAGCCGCGCACGCTCTGCGTGTAGAAGACCGAGAAGAAGGTCACGCCCATCAGCGCGAAGAAGACCAGCGCGATGGCGGCGATGGCGGACGAGAAGACCTTGTTCCTGAAGTACGTGACGTCGATGGACGGATGGTCGCTGCGCTTCTCGAACACCACGAAGGCGACGAGGACGGCGAGTCCGGCGCCGATCGTCGACAGCACGGTGGCGTCGGTGAAGTCGGCGAGCTGACCGCCCTTGATGATGCCGTAGACGAGCAGCACCAGTCCGACGACGGAGAGCACGACGCCGACGGGGTCGACGCGGCCGGGGTTCGGATCGCGGGAGTCGGGCACCAGCCACAGCATCAGCGCGAGCGCGAGCAGCACGATCGGGACGTTGACGAGGAAGACCGAGCCCCACCAGAAGTGGTCGAGGAGCACCCCGCCGGTGATGGGCCCGATGGCGATGGCGAGCCCGACACCGCCCGCCCAGATGCCGATGGCCTTCGGCTGCTCCTCGCGCTCGAAGACGTTCATGAGGACGGCGAGGGTGGCGGGCATGACGAACGCGGCGCCCAGGCCCATCACGGCACGGAACGTGATCAGCTCCCCCGGCGAGCCGGAGAACGCGGCGAACGCCGAACCGAGGCCGAACACCGCGAGACCGCCGAGCAGCACCTTCTTGCGGCCCAGCCGGTCACCGAGCAGTCCGGCGGTGAACAGCAGGCCCGCGAAGACGAGGGTGTAGGCGTTGATCGCCCACTCCAGCTCGCTCTGCGTGGCACCCAGGCCGGTCGGGGCGGGGGTGGAGATCGTCTTGATGGCGACGTTCAGGATCGAGTTGTCGAGGACGACGATCAGCAGGCTCAGCATCAGCACGCCGAGGATCGCCCAGCGGCGCCGGTGCACCGCTTCCGGTATGCGCGGGCCGATGGGGGCGGCCGGGTCGGCAGGAGAAGTCATGCGGTCGAGGGTAGGACCATTGCGATACGAGACCGTCTCGTATTGGATTTCTCTTACCGAGAACTTACGCGCGCTGTGCGATGGAGCGGCCGGAGGCGGACCGGCGGAACTCACAGGGGCTCCCCTAGCCCTCGATGGCACGAGGTGCCACCATGGAACGTGGTCCGGGGACGCCGTCAGGGCGCCTCGAGATGACGTGTAAGGAGCCGTGCAATGACGCAGCTTCCGGCTGCCCAGACTGCTCAGAAGAAGCCCTCCGACGGCGGCAGGGCACTCTACGGCGGCAAGGGCACCCGCCGCATCACCGTGCGCGACATCGCCGCGGCCAAGGAGCGGGGCGAGAAGTGGCCCATGCTCACCGCGTACGACGCGATGACCGCGTCCGTCTTCGACGAGGCCGGGATCCCGGTCATGCTCGTCGGCGACTCGGCGGGCAACTGCCACCTCGGGTACGAGACGACCGTGCCCGTCACCCTCGACGAGATGACCATGCTGTCGGCGGCGGTCGTACGGGGCACCTCGCGCGCCCTGATCGTCGGCGACCTGCCCTTCGGCTCCTACCAGGAGGGTCCGGTGCAGGCGCTGCGCTCGGCGACCCGGCTGGTGAAGGAGGCGGGCGTGCAGGCCGTGAAGCTGGAAGGGGGCGAGCGGTCGCACGAGCAGATCCGGCTGCTCGTCGAGTCCGGCATCCCGGTCATGGCGCACATCGGGCTGACCCCGCAGTCCGTCAACGCGATGGGCTACCGCGTGCAGGGGCGGGGCGAGGAGGCGGCCCAGCAGTTGCTGCGCGACGCGAAGGCCGTGCAGGACGCGGGTGCGTTCGCCGTGGTGCTGGAGCTGGTGCCGGCGGAGCTGGCCGCCGAGGTGACGCGGGTGCTGCACATCCCGACGGTGGGGATCGGGGCGGGTCCCGAGACCGACGCGCAGGTGCTGGTGTGGACCGACATGCTGGGTCTGACCGGTGGGCGGGTGCCGAAGTTCGTGAAGCAGTACGCGAATCTGCGTGAGGTCATGGGGACCGCGGTGAAGGCGTTCGCCGAGGATGTCGTGGGTGGAACGTTCCCTCTGGAGGAGCACTCCGTCCACTAGAGCCACTGCGGTACCACGGGCAGCCCGCCGATCTTCCCCGTCGGCGGGCTGTCCCCTTTTGCGCCTGAACCGGCGCCGCTCTCGCGGACGTGGTTGCTCGCCGTCGTGGTACCTCAATTGATGGTTGCGGTGCTCGTCGTCGGGTTGTCGGTGGCTTGTCGGTGATTTGTCGGTGAGGGCTGAGACCGTCTGTCTCATGACGCGAATCGACACACGAACCGGCGGCGCCGCTGTCACCGTGCGGGGGCTGGTGAAGCACTACGGGGAGACCAAGGCGCTGGACGGGGTCGACCTTGACGTGCGGGAGGGCACCGTGATGGGGGTGCTCGGGCCGAACGGGGCCGGGAAGACCACCCTGGTGCGGATCCTGTCCACCCTGCTGAAGGCCGACTCGGGGCAGGCGACCGTGGCCGGGTACGACGTCGCACGGCAGCCGCGGCAGCTGCGGCGGGTGATAGGACTCACCGGGCAGTACGCCTCCGTGGACGAGAAGCTCTCCGGCTGGGAGAACCTGTACATGATCGGGCGGCTGCTCGACCTGCCCCGCAAGGACGCCCGTACCCGGGCCGACGAGCTGCTGGAGCGCTTCTCGCTGACCGAGGCGGCCAAGCGGCCGGCGGCGACGTACTCCGGGGGCATGCGGCGGCGGCTGGACCTGGCCGCGTCGATGATCGGACGGCCGGCCGTGCTGTTCCTGGACGAGCCGACCACCGGGCTCGACCCGCGCACCCGCAACGAGGTGTGGGACGAGGTGAAGCGCATGGTCGGCGACGGGGTCACCGTGCTGCTCACCACCCAGTACATGGAGGAGGCCGAACAGCTCGCCTCGGAGCTGACGGTCGTCGACCGTGGCCAGGTCATCGCCGGCGGCGCCATCGAGGAGCTGAAGGCGAAGGTCGGCGGCCGGGCGCTGCGGATCCGCCCGGCCGACCCGACGCGGCTGCGGCCCCTCGCCGGCGCGCTGGACGAGCTGGGGATCACCGGGCTCGCCACCACGACCGTGGACACCGACCGGGGTGACGTCCTCGTGCCGATCCTCAGCGACGAGCAGCTGACCGCCGTGGTCGGCGCGGTCACCGCGCGCGGCATCACGCTCTCCTCCATCACCACCGAACTGCCCAGCCTGGACGAGGTGTTCCTGTCCCTCACCGGCCACCGCGCCAGTGCCCCGCAGGACGCCGTGCCCGCCGAAGACCTTCAGGAGGCCGCCGTATGAGCGCCGTCACCGTCCACGACGCCGGGCGGACGCCCGTATCTCGCTGCGCGGCCATCTGCGCCACACCGGGGCCCTGATCCGCCGCAACCTCCTGTGGATCCGCAAGGACCCGGAGTCGATGGCCGACGCGCTGCTGATGCCGGTCATCTTCACCCTGCTGTTCGTGTTCGTCTTCGGCGGCTCGATCGGGCAGGCGCTGGGCGGCGGGCAGGACCGGTACGTGCAGTACGTGATCCCCGGCATGATCGCGATGATGAGCATGACGCTGTCCCAGGGCGTCGGCACCGGATTCAGCCAGGACTTCAACTCCGGTGTCATGGACCGCTTCCGGTCCCTGCCGATCGGGCGCGGCTCGGTGCTGTTCGCGAAGATCTCGGTGGAGCTGCTGCGGATGCTGTTCGCGACCGCCGTGCTGATGATCGTCGCCGTCGCGGTCGGGTTCGAGATCACGAACTGGCCGGGGCTCTTCGCGACCGTGGCGCTGTCCACGGCGTTCGCGTCGTCGATCATGTGGGTGTTCCTCACCCTGGGCGTGATCCTGAAGAACGCGCAGTCCGTGCAGGCGATGGGTTTCCTGGTGCTGTTCCCGCTGCAGTTCGGCTCGTCGATCTTCGCGCCGACGACGTCGATGCCGGGCTGGCTGCAGGCGTTCACCGACTACAACCCGCTGTCGACGCTGGCGGACGCCGCACGCGGTCTGATGGTGGGCGGGCCGGTCGCGCACGACCTGTGGGTGACGCTCGGCTGGTCGGTGGCGATCACCGCGGTGATGGCGCCCGTCGCGATCCACAAGTTCCGCACGAAGAGCTGACCGAACGGCACGGATCCGTGTCTCACAGCAGGGCGGCGGCCTCCTCCAGGGAGAGGCCGCCGCCCTCCGCGTACGCGGCCTCGAACGCCGTGTCGCCGAGTACCGCCCGGGCCCGCCGCTCCGCCTGCACGCGTGCCTCGCGCTCCTGCCGCTGGGCGACGTGGCCGGGCGGCAGCAGGGCGTCTACGGCGCCCAGACAGCGGGCCGCGTCCCGGGCGCGCCGCCCGCCGTCGAGGGCGGACAGGGCCCGGGCGCCGATGAGCAGGTACCCGGAACGCATATGGGGCGTGATGGCCTCGGACAGCGGGTCGGCGGCCCGCTCCAGCCCCTTGCGGATCCGGCCGAGGCACTCCTCGTACCGCCCCTCCATGGCGTCCAGCCACGCCTCCGCGCCGAGGATGTACGCGTCGAAGACGATGAAGTAGGCGATACGGAAGTCCTGGCGCAGCCGCCGCAGGTGCTCGCGCGCCTCGGGGACACGGCCCGTCATGCCGAGCCGGCCGGCCAGGAAGAGGCGGGCGGCGGGCATGGCCTCGCTGTGCGAGTCCTCGTGCTGGGCGATCACCTCGCGCAGCAGCCGCTCGCCGCGTTCGTCCTCGCCCGCCTCCAGCAGGGCGCTGCCCAGCCGGGCACGGAGGACGGCGGCCTGGGCGCGGGCCCCGAGGCGTTCGGCGTGGCCGATGGCGGCCTCGTAGTCGGCGGCGGCCCGGGCGTGGTCGCCCTTGCGCTCCTGGGCCTCGGCGCGTGCGGACAGGGCCTCGGCGGTGCCCCAGTCGTCGCCGAGGCGCCGGTAGATGTCCAGCGACTCGTCGGCGTCGCGGGCGGCGTCGCCCGCCCAGTCGGTGCGGTTGGCGAGGAAGTTGGCCCGCATCTGCAGGCCGGAGGCCAGCTCCCAGTCCAAGCCGGGCGTCTCGCGGCAGGTGCGGATGGAGGCGTCGATGATGACGCGCAGCCGGTCCATGTCGCCGGTCAGCATCACGGCGAAGAACCAGAGCAGGCCGGGCAGCCGGCAGTTCTGCGGCAGGCCGGGTTCATACGTCCCGGCGATGGTCCGCAGCTTCTGCTGGGCCCGGGAGTTCTGCCAGGCGTCCAGCTCGGTGTCCATGCAGGCGAGATGGGCGAGGTGGATACCGCGCCGGGCCTCCCACAGGACCTCGCCGGTCATCGGGGCGGAGCGTCGGTGCAGCGCTCCCACACCGGGGCGGCGGGGCGGACTGGCTCGGTGAAGGGGTCCGGGCCGAGGGCCATGACCTCGCGGCACCAGGTGCGGGCCTCGATGCGCTGGTCACGCATCTGCCAGTACCAGACGAGGGACAGCGCCAGGCACAGCGCCTCCTGCTCGTCGCGCAGGGCGACGGCGTGGCGCAGGGCGGTGCGCAGGTTCTCGTACTCCCGCTCCAGCCGGTGGATGGCGGCGAGTTGGTCCCGGCCACGCAGTAACGGGTCCGTGACGCGCGCGAGTTCGCGGAAGTACGTCAGGTGGGCACGCTCGGCCTCGGCGCGTTGCCCGGCCTCGTCGAGCCGCTCGGCGGCGTACTCGGCGACGGTCTCCAGCAGCCGGTAGCGCATCTCGCCGTCGGCGGAGTCGCCGGGCGGGCGGCGACGACCAGGGAGCGGTCGACGAGGGAGCCGAGCGCCTCCAGGGCGACCGGCCCGCACACGGCCTCGGCGGCGCGGAGGTCGCAACCGCCCGCGAATACCGACAGCCGCCGCAGGACGTCCCGTTCGTCCTCGTCGAGCAGGTCCCAGGACCAGTCGACGACGGCCCTGAGGGTCTGCTGGCGGGGCAGGACTGTGCGGCTGCCGGAGGTGAGGAGGCGGAAGCGGTCGTCGAGCCGGTCGGCGATCTGGCGGGGGGTGAGCATCCGCAGCCGGGCGGCGGCGAGTTCGATGGCCAGCGGCAGGCCGTCGAGGCGCCGGCAGATCTCGGCGCACGCCTCGGGGTCGTCCTCGGTACGGAAGCCGGGCCGGGCGGCGGCGCCCCGGTCGGCGAGCAGCCGCAGCGCGACCGGCTCGGGCAGCGGCTCCACGGGCCGCAGCAACTCTCCCGGCACGCCGAGGGGTTCGCGGCTGGTGGCGAGGACGGTCAGGCCGGGGCAGCGCTCCAGCAGTTCCTCGGTGAGCCGGGCGGTGGCGTCGGCGACGTGCTCGCAGTTGTCCAGGATCAGCAGCATGCGGGGCCTGGAGCAGTGCTCGGCCAGCCGTTCGACGGGGTTGTCGTGCCGGTCGGCGACGGCGGCCCGGATGCCCTCGGCGCCGGCTCCGTACAGCACGGTCTCGCGGGCGCCGACGGCGGTGAGCACGGCTTCCGGTACGGCGGCCGGGTCGTCGACCGGGGCGAGTTCGGCCAGCCACACGCCGCCCGGCATGGTGTGCCGCACGCTCTCGGCGGCCTCCTGGGACAGCCGCGTCTTGCCGGCGCCGCCGGGTCCGAGCAGCGTCACCAGCCGGGCGGTGGTGAGATCGCCCCGGATGGTCTCGATGTCGGCCTCGCGGCCGATGAAGGAGGTGAGCCGCGCGCGGAGATTGCCGACGGGCTGCGCCTCGCCGCCGGGCGCGGGTACGGGGCTGTCTCCCAGGCTCAGCAACTCGGCGTGCAGGGAACGCAGTTCCGTTCCGGGATCGGTGCCGAGCCGGTCGGCGAGCAGCCGTCGGACGTCCTCGTACGCGTCCAGCGCCTCCGCGGTGCGGCCGGCGTCGCGCAGGGCGCGCAGGCGGAGCGTCTGGAGGGGTTCGTCCAGGGGGTGGCTGTCGCACAGGGCGGTCAGCTCCGGCAGGGACTGCTCCGCCTGTCCCAGGGCGAGGGCGGCGCCGTGGCGGGCGCGCAGCACGTCCAGGCGGCGGGTGCCCCAGCGGGCCGCCTCGGCGGTGCGGTCGGGGAGGTCGGCGAGGGCCGGTCCGCGCCACAGGGCGAGGGCGTCGTCGAGCGCGACGGCGGCCTTGGCGGGGTCGCCGTCCGTCAGGGCCCGCGTGCCTTCACCGGCCAGCCGCTCGAACCGGTGCAGGTCGACGTCGTCGGGTGCGGCCGTGAGCCGGTACCCGCCCTCCGCGGAGGCCACCGCTTCCGCCCCGAGCGCCCGCCGCAACCGCCCGACGAGGGCCTGCAGCGCCCCCGGCGCGTCGGCGGGCGGATCACCGCCCCACACCTCGTCGACCAGCAGCCCCACGGGCACGGTACGGCCGGCCCTGAGGGCCAGCACGGTCAACAGCGCACGCAGCCGCGCCCCGCCCACCGAAACGACCGTGCCGTCGGTGCGGAGCGCCTGCGTGGTGCCGAGGATGCGGTAGCGCACGGGGTCCATTGTCTCCGGTGGAACGAGGGCGGGGCACGGCGGTTGACGGCGCGGCGAGCCTTCACGGACCGCCCCCGACGCCCGAGTCACCACCGACGCCGACGATGGCGGACCCACACGGGGCCGGCCGAGCGGACCCTGGCGGGGGCTGGGGCCTGGACGCCCCGAACTGGCCAGGGGTCTGAAGCCTGGGCGGTGCGAACCGGCCGGGTTGCGCCCGGCCAGGGCCCGGGGCCGTTTTGTCCGAGTGGCGGGCCCGCACCGGGCCGACCGAGCGGGCCCCGGCGGGGGCTGGGGCCCGGACGCCCCGAACCGGGCGGAGGCCTGGAACCCGGACGACCCGAACCGGCCGGGGGCCTGAAGCCTCGGCATCCCAAACCGACCGGAAACCTGAGGCCCCGGCGACCCAAACCGGCCGGAGGTCTGAAGCCCCGGCGGTGCGAACCGGCCGGGTTGCGCCCGGCCAGGGCCCGGGGCCGTCTTGTCCGAGTGGCGGGCCCGCACCGGGCCGACCGAGCGGGCCCCGGCGGGGGGCTGGGGCCCGGACGCCCCGAACCGGGCGGAGGCCTGGAACCCGGACGACCCGAACCGGCCGGGGGCCTGAAGCCCCGGCGACCCGAACCGACCGTAGGTCTGGGACCCGGGCGGCTCGAACCGGCCGGGTTGCGCCCGGCCAGGAGTGGCACGGGGCCGTGTGGACCGGGTGGCGGGCCCGGGACGGGCCTGCCCGGGTCGCGATTCCCCGGGCATGTGTACGCGGTGCCGGCATCGGGGCCTCTCCGGCCGGGCGCGGCCGGGTTCAGGCACGTCGGTCACCGGGCAGGCCGTGGCCGGCGGCCGTGGTTCTTCCGTGGGCGGGCCACCGTGCTCAGTGTCTCCAGCAGGGCCGCCAGGTCCGCCGCTGAAAGGCCCTCCGTCTCCGCGCCGGGTTCGGCGCCCCGCGGGATGCCCCGGGCCTCGCGGACGGCGTGGGAGAGCCAGGAGTCCGTGCCCGGCACCTCCAGGGTCGCCACCACTCCCGACTCCCTCCACCGCAGCCGCTGCCCGTCGGCCCCCGGCTGCGCCTCACGGTCGGCGAACCGCTTCGGGCACCGCTCCACCAGCCGCAGCCGGCGCTTCCCCGCGACCGGCTCCCAGGTGCGCGAGCCGGCCGGGCTCTCGGCGTAGGCCTCGGTCAGCACCTGCACGGCCCGCACCCGACCGCCGGCCTCGGGCCAGGCCGCGCCGTGCCGTTCGACGGAGAGCAGCCCGACCGACCTGGTCCAGTCCCCCGGCTTCGGCCGCCGGTCCTCCTCGTCGTCGGGGTCCCCGGCCACGGCGACCGTGAGGCCGGTCTCCTCGCGCACCACGCGGACGCCGCCCACGTCCTCCACCGGCCCGGCGACCTTGCTGAGCTGGTCGTGCCAGCCGCCGCCGAGCACCTCGTCCGAGTCGAGGAGCAGCAGCGGCCAGCTCACCTCGTCCCCCACCGTGAACGGCTTGCCGCAGCACTCCATCTGCCAGTCCTCGTAGAACACGTGCCAGAGCCCCATGCCCCCACCCTCCCCGGAACCGACCGCCCCGCGCGAGACGTTTTCCCCCTGCGCCCGGTACCGTCGGGCCGTCCCATCGCGTGTTCGAGACTGCAGGGAGTCCGATGACCACCGCCACCAGCCGCCACAGTGAGCGGCGGATCAGTCCCGTGTTCGTCGGGATCCTGGCCGTGACGGCGGTCACGGGATGGGCGACCTGGACCGGGTTCGCGGAGCAGCCCGGGGTCGCCGTGTTCCTCTTCGTGACGGCGGCGTGGATCGTCTCGCTCTGCCTGCACGAGTACGCGCACGCGCGCACCGCCCTGCACAGCGGGGACATCTCGGTCGGCGCGAAGGGGTACCTCACGCTGAACCCGCTGAAGTACACGCACGCGTTGCTCAGCATCGTGCTGCCGGTGATCTTCGTGATCATGGGCGGGATCGGGCTGCCCGGCGGCGCGGTGTTCATCGAGCGGGGGCGGATCCAGGGACGCTGGCGGCACAGCCTGATCTCGGCGGCGGGTCCGCTGACGAACGTGCTGTTCGCGGTCGTGTGCACGGCGCCGTTCTGGCTGGACGCCCTGGACGGCGTGCCGACCGACTTCCGGTTCGCCCTGGCGTTCCTCGCCCTGCTGCAGGTGACGGCCGCGTTGCTGAACTTCCTGCCGGTGCCGGGCCTGGACGGCTACGGCGTGATCGAGCCCTGGCTGTCGTACAGCATCCGCCGGCAGGTGGAGCCCTTCGCTCCGTTCGGCCTGCTGTTCGTGTTCGCGCTGCTGTGGCTGCCGGCGGTGAACGGCGTCTTCTTCGACGTGATCGACTCGATCCTGAAGTCCCTCGGGATCAGCGACGTCGAGACCTACTGCGGCCAGGCGCTGTACCGCTTCTGGCAGGGTTCGAACGAGTTCTGCTCGGTCAGCCCGTGACGGACTTCCGCGCCCTCTCGCGCTTCACGTAGTACCAGGTCATGTTGGACGAGAGTCCGGCGAGCAGCACCCAGACGACCCCAGCCAGCTGCCCTCCATGAAGGAGACCACGGCCGCTGCCACGGCGAGGACGCAGACGATCGAAGCGTAGAGGGCGAGGCGGGGCATGTCGGTGGGCTCCTGTCGGGGACACTGTGGGCACTGCTGATGCCGTCCAGTGTCCCCCATGGACCTCGCCGGCTCACACGTCGGTGACGCGCAGCCCCGCGTGCGCCTTGTACCGGCGGTTCACGGAGATCAGGTTCGCCACCAGCGACTCCACCTGGTGCGCGTTGCGCAGCCGCCCGGCGAAGACGCCGCGCATGCCGGGGATGCGCCCGGCCAGCGCCTGGACGATCTCGACGTCCGCCCGCACCTCACCGAGCACCATCACGTCGGTGTCGATCTCGTCGATCTCCGGGTCCTGGAGCAGCACGGCCGACAGGTGGTGGAAGGCGGCCGTGACCCGGGAGTCCGGCAGCAGGGCGGCGGCCTGCTCGGCGGCGCTGCCCTCCTCGGGCAGAAGCGCGTAGGCGCCCTTCTTGTCGAAGCCGAGCGGGTTGACGCAGTCGACGACGAGCTTGCCCGCCAGTTCCTCGCGCAGCGACTCGAGGGTCTTGCCGTGGCCGTCCCACGGCACGGCGACGATCACGATGTCGCTGCGGCGCGCGGTCTCGGCGTTGTCCGCGCCCTCGACACCGTGTCCGAGTTCCTCCGCGGCGGCCCGGGCGCGGTCGGCCGCCCGCGAGCCGATGATCACCTTCTGGCCGGCCTTGGCGAGCCGGTAGGCGAGGCCCTTGCCCTGCGGCCCGGTCCCGCCGAGCACCCCGACGACGAGTCCGGAGACGTCGGGCAGGTCCCAGGGGTCCTTGGCGGGGGCCTTCTGGGCGTTGTCGGTGGCAGCACTGTCGGTAGAGGTCATGGCCCCGACTCTACGACCGCGGAGGAGCCCTCTTCGGCTCAGGTCAGCTCCCTCACCGGCACCCGCCGGAAGGTGATGGTCTCGTAGGCGCTGAAGTCGCCGGTCTCGTACAGCAGTCCCACGGTGTCCGCGTCGACGCGCACCAGGTCGGAGTAGGCGGCGGGCAGGCCGTCCACCGTGTGTGCCGGACGCCAGGTCGTGCCGCCGTCGGTGGAGGCGCGGAGGGTCATCAGGGCGCGGAAGCCGGGGTCGGCTGGGCCGGAGTACAGGAGCAGGTCGGGGTCGCGGAGTTGGAGGACCGAGGCCTCGCAGACGGGGGCGGAGAGGCCGGCCTGCGGCCGGAAGGGCTTCACCAGGCTCTCGCCACCGTCGGCCGAGTGGGCGTCGGCTCGGGTGCCCGGCGACGGGGAGTCGTTGCGGGTGTTGAAGTAGACGCGTCCGTCGGGGAGTTCGGCGGCGGTGGTCTCGTTGGCGTTGATGTACCCGTCGGTGTGGTCGTCGACGTACCCGATGCGCCAGGTGGCGCCCTGGTCGTCGCTGAGCAGGCAGTGGCCGCCGTTGTACCTGCCCTCGGTTCCGTTGTCCGTGCCGGTGGGCGGCAGGGAGTGGTTGGCCGGGACGACGATCCGGCCGGTGCCGAGCTGGAGGGCGTGGCCGGGGGTGGTGGCGTACCAGCGCCAGTGCGGCTCCTTGGTCTCCCGGGTGATCTCCTTCGGCGCCGACCAGGTGAGTCCCTCGTCGTCGCTGTGCTGCACCCAGACCCTGCGCCCGTCCGCCGCGCTCACCTTGCCGCGCCGGATGGCGTCCTCGGTGGCGAGGGCCGCGTTGCGCACGTGCACGAGCAGGACGCGGCCGGTGTCGAGGACGACGGGGCGGGGTTGCCGGCGAGGGCGTCGCCGTTCTTCGCGGCGACCAGGAGCGGGCTCCAGGTGCGGCCGCCGTCCGTGGAGCGTTTCAGTACGACGTCGATGTTCCCGAAGTCGTCCCGGGAGCCGACGCGGCCCTCGCAGAAGGCGAGCAGGGTGCCGATGGGGGTGCCCCGCTCGAGCGGAGCCGAGAGTGGGGGACGGTGGCGACGACGGCGGGGATGCGGAAGCTGGCGTATCCCTCCTGCCCGGCGCGGAAGGGGACGCTGGTCTCGGTCATCGGCGGATTCCTCCTGTCGTTCGGCGGCTCGTTCGACGGCGGTACGCGTGACCGGTCCCCTTGCCCAAGCCGGGCGAATTCGTGGTGAATTCCACCTCACGAGTGACCGGTCGGGGCAGGATGCGGTCGCATGGATGCGGTACGGGTCGCGCTGCTGCGGGAAGTGCTCGCCGGGACGGAGTGGCTGGGGCCACACGGCGGTTCGCCGGGGCGCTGCGGGGGTCGGCGGCGTCGCACGGGGCGGCCTGCTGCTCGTCGGCACGCCGGAGTACGAGCCGTGGCACCTGGCGGCGCACCTGGTGGACGAGGCCGCCTGGTCGGGTACGCCGGAGCTGGCCCCGACGCTGGTACGGCACGACGCGCGCCCCTCGGATCCGGCGCACCTGGCGGTCGGTCTCGGCCGGCTGGAGGCTGCCCGGCGGGGTGAGACGCTGCTGGTGGTGTCCCCGAGGGCCCGCCGCACCCCTTCTTGAACGGGTGTCCGGCGCCCGGCGTGCCGGGGCGACGGTGTTGTGCCTCGGCCCCGGGAGGGGAGTTGCCGGCGATGGCCCATGAGTGTCTGGCCGTCCCCGACGGCTCGGAGCTGGATCTGGACACGGTCCAGCACCTGGTCAGCGCGGCGGCCGGGGAGAACGCCCTGCCGGCCCCACGTGGCCGCCGCCGCTTCCGGGACAGGGTGCGCAGGCTGGCGGAACACCTGACGGCCCCACCGCCGGCGCGCTGGTAGGGCCGGTCTCCGCCGGTGGTGCGGCCGCGCGGACGTCACGCGGCCGCCGGGGTGCGCCTACTCGTCGTCGGTCCGGCCGCCCGCCGGGGCGTCGTGCCACTTGGGGTCGTTCTCCCACTGGAGGTTGCGTTCGCGGGCGGTCTCCATCGCCCGTTCGGCCTCGGTGCGGCTCGCGTACGGGCCGAAGCGGTCCTTGCCCGGGCACTCCGGCCCCTCCTCGACCTTCTTGTGCTCCAGGCAGTAGTACCACTCGCCCGGCTTGCCGACCGTCCGCTTCTTGAACAGGGCCATGACCAGCTCCTCTCGCCATCGTCATGTTCCCCACGGCCGCTGGTTAGACTCGCTGGCATGTCTGGCCAGTCGCTGCTCGTCCCGGGGAGCTGTCCCCACCCGTTCCGTACCCGGAAACATCCGCCGCCCGAGTACGTCGGCAAGCCCGCGCCGACGCCGTACACCGGACCGGAGGTGCAGACGCCCGAGACGATCGAGGCGATGCGCGTGGCCGGCCGGATCGCCGCCCGGGCGATGGCGGAGGCCGCGAAGCTGATCGCGCCGGGGGTGACCACGGACGAACTGGACAAGGTGGCGCACGAGTACATGTGCGACCACGGTGCCTATCCCTCGACGCTCGGTTACCGCGGCTTCCCGAAGTCGCTGTGCACGTCGGTCAACGAGGTCATCTGCCACGGCATCCCCGACTCGACGGTCCTGAGCGACGGCGACATCGTCAACCTCGACGTGACGGCGTACATCGGCGGTGTGCACGGCGACAACAACGCCACCTACCTGGTCGGTGACGTCGACGAGGAGTCGCGGCTGCTGGTGGAGCGGACGCGGGAGTCCCTCAACCGGGCGATCAAGGCGGTCAAGCCGGGCCGGCAGATCAACATCATCGGCCGGGTCATCGAGTCGTACGCCAAGCGCTTCGGCTACGGCGTGGTCCGGGACTTCACGGGCCACGGCATCAACTCGTCGTTCCACTCGGGCCTGATCATCCCGCACTACGACAGCCCGCACGCCACGACGGTCATCCAGCCCGGGATGACGTTCACGATCGAGCCGATGCTGACGCTCGGGACGCACGAGTACGACATGTGGGACGACGGCTGGACGGTCGTGACGAAGGACCGCAAGCGGACGGCCCAGTTCGAGCACACGCTGGTGGTGACGGACGCGGGGGCGGAGATCCTCACGCTGCCGTAGCGCCCCACCGGTCCCGCTGAAGGCCCGCTCTCCTCGAAGGGCGGGCCTTTCGCATGGCACCTGGCCCGGCATCGGAGTAGCGTTTTTACCGACACCTCGTCGGGAAGTTTACCGACAGCGAGTCGGCATTGGCCTTGACTTAGGTTAGCCTAACCAAAGAAAGTGGGCCCATGGAATCTTTCTCGACCCTCATCCGGACCGCTTCCCGTGAGCAGCACGAGGAGGTCAGGGGCTCGACCTTCATGAGCGACCTGCTGGGGCACAAACTGGGGGTCGACGCGTTCGCGCGCTACACGGAGCAGCTGTGGTTCGTGTACGGGGCACTGGAGTCCGGCGCGGAGCGCCTGGCCGCGGACCCGGTGGCGGGCCCCTTCGTCCGCCCGGAGCTGTTCCGCATGAGCTCGCTGGAGCAGGACCTGGAGTATCTGCGCGGGCCGGACTGGCGGTCGGTCATCAGCGCGCTGCCGGCCACGCGGGAGTACGCGCGCTGGATCTCCGAGTGCGCCCGCGTCTGGCCGGCCGGCTATGTCGCCCACCACTACACGCGCTACCTCGGCGACCTGTCCGGCGGGCAGATCATCCGCGACACGGCCGAGAGGACGTGGGGTTTCCCGAAGAAGGGCGACGGGGTCCGCTTCTACGTCTTCGAGCAGATCCCCAACCCGGCCGCCTTCAAGCGGAGTTACTGGGAGCTGCTGGACGCGGTGCCCGGTGACGAGCTGGAGCGGCAGCGGATCGTGGCCGAGTGCAAGCGGGCGTACGCGCTGAACAACGCGGTGTTCCAGGCGCTGGGCGAGGAGTTCCCGCTGTCGGCGTGAGCCGGCCCCGTCGGTCGCCCCCGGTCAGCGTTCGAGGTGGACCCGGCCGCCGACCTCGGTCCAGCCGCCCGGCTGCGGCGCGGTCAGGATCTGGGAGCCCGCGCCCTGGGTGATGTTCAGGGCCCGGCCCAGCCGGTCGGTGAGCAGCAGGGCCGCCGCGCCGGTCGCCTCGTCCTCGTCGATCCCGTCGTCCCGTCCCGGGAAGGCCCGGGCCCGGACCCGTCCGGCGGGCTCGTCCTCCCACGCCCAGGCGTACACCCACTCCCCCGGCGGCGGCACGGCCAGATCGTCGACCTCGGCGGCGCTGCCGTACTGCCGCAGGGTCCGCGGCGGCACCCACTCCGCCCGTGCCTCGATCCAGCAGAACTCCCCGTCCTGCCGGGCCCCGACCACCCCGGCGGGCGTGACGAGCTCGGGCACGTCCAGCAGCCACGCCGTCCCGACGCAGGGATGCCCGGCGAAGGGCAGCCGCAGGGTCGGCGTGTAGATGTCGATCACACCCCGCTCGGGTCGTCGACGAACACGGTCTCACTGAACCCGACCTTCGCCGCGAACGCCTGCCGCTCGCTCCACTCGCGCAAGCCGGAACCGTCGCGAACGACCCCGAGTTCATTGCCGTATCCACCGCTCGGGCCGCAGAAGACACGCAGCACGTCGTAGTCCGTCACGGGAGCATTCAAACACTGCCGGGGTAGGCGGGGCGGACGGGCCGCCGGACCAGGCAAGCCAGCGCAGTCTGACCGGGTCTGGCGGGCCGAGCCAGCCGGGCCAGGCGGGTGGGCCAGTCAGGCCGGGACATGCCCGGTGGGGACATGCCACGTCGGTCCGGGGCGGGCGACCGGTGGGTCGGTCGTCCCCGGCGTCCTACGCCTCCGTGCGCCGTCTGCGTACCGCCAGGACGACGCCCGCGCCCGCCGCGACGGCCGCCGTGCCCAGGGCGGCGGCCGGGACGGAGGAGCCGGTGGTGGCGAGGTCGCCGGTCACGCCACCCGTGGTGGTGCCGGTGCCGCCCGTCGTCGTGCCGGTGCCGCCGGCCGTCGTGCCGGTGGTGGCGGAGCCTGCTGCGGGGCTGCCGTCGTCGCCCGGGAGTTGGGCGTCGTCCGTCAGGGCCACGGCCAGGTCGACGGGGTCGAGCCGGGTGCCCGCGGTGTAGAAGTCGCCGAAGGCCTTCGCGCCGGCCTCGGTGAGGGTGGCCGAGACGTCGTCGACCTCGGCCATCACACGGAGGCCGGGCAGTACCAGCTCGACCTCACCCTCAGCCGTCCCACCGTGAGCGTCTCCGGCTCCACCGGCACGCTCCTCGTGGACGTCGTCAGCAAGGCGAAGGGCACCGGGACGGTCACGACGTCCCGTCAGGTGCTGCGGAAGCCGCTGCCGCCGACGGTCGCGGCGCCGCCCGTCAGGGAGGAACTGGTGCTGCGCCTGTGCCGGTCAAGGGCGCACGCCGGTGACGCGGTGGTCGTGGTGGTGCACGATCTGGGACTCGCCGCGGCCTACGCGAACCGGGTCGCGCTCCTGTGCGCCGGTCGTGTCGCCGCGGACGGCCCGCCCGCCGAGGTCTTCTCCGCGCCACTGCTGTCCGACGTCTACGACCAGCCCGTGGAGGTCCTCCCGCACCCGCGCACGCAAGCGCCCCTGATCACCCCGAGACGAGACCTTTGACTTTCCCTTGACTCCTCCATGAGGGCGATTTTGAGCCACTTAAGCAATCCTTATCTCGCTTAGGTGAGCCTCACCTTCCTCTTTCCTGGAGCCCTCATGCGACCCGCCCGACCCGTCTGTGCCGTGATCGCCGCCGCGGCGGCAGTGACCGTCGTCACCGGCTGTACCGAGAAGAGCGACGCCAAGGACGGCGACCGCGTCGTCAAGGTGACGGCGACGGACGACAAGTGCGAGGTGTCGAAGAAGGAGTTCCCGGCGGGGCACGTCGAACTGGCCGTCGAGAACAAGGGCTCCAAGGTCACCGAGGTCTATGTCCTCTTCCCCGACGACCGTGTGGTCACCGAGCGCGAGAACATAGGCCCCGGCACCGAGCAGCGGGTCACCGCCGAGGTGAAGGCCGGCGAGTACCAGATCGCCTGCAAGCCCGGCATGAAGGGCAAGGGCATCCGCCAGGCCGTCAAGGCCACCGGCGGCAAGGCCGTGCAGCGCGACCCGCGCCTGGACAAGGCCGTCGCCGACTACCGCGCCTACGTCCAGCAGCAGGCCGACGAGACCCTGCCGCTCGCCGAGACCTTCGCGAAGGCCGTCAAGGACGGCGACCTCGAGGCCGCGAAGGAGGCCTACGCCCCTTCCCGCATCGGCTGGGAGCGCACCGAGCCGGTCGCCGAGTCCTTCGGTGACATCGACCCCAAGGTCGACGTCCGCGAGGACGGCCTGGAGGACGGCCAGGACCCGGCCACCGACTGGACCGGCTGGCACCGCATGGAGAAGGCCCTCTGGCAGGACGAGAAGATCGGCGACCGCGAGAAGGAACTCGCCGGCCGGCTGATCACCGACCTGAAGGACTGGCAGAACCGGGTCGGCAAGGCCGAGATCACCCCACCTCCATGGCCAACGGCGCCAAGGAGCTCCTCGACGAGGTCGCCACCGGCAAGGTCACCGGCGAGGAGGAGCGCTACTCGCACACCGACCTGGTCGACTTCAAGGCCAACGTCGAGGGCGCGCGGAAGTCGTACGAGCTGCTGAAGCCGGTCGCGCAGGAGAACGACAAGGCGCTCACCACCGAACTGGACCAGCAGTTCGCCGCCCTGAACACCCTGCTCGACAAGTACCGCCCGAACACGACGTCGTACGACTTCACCTCGTACGACAAGGTCGGCAAGGCCGACCGCAAGGAGCTCTCGGACGCGGTCAACGCGCTGGCGGAGCCCCTGTCGAAGCTCGCCGCCGCCGTCGTGAAGTAGGGGGCCACACCCATGACGGACAAGGACACGCCCACCCCCTCCCGGCGCTCCCTGCTCGGCTGGGGCGGCGCGGGCCTGGCCCTCGGCGCCGCCGCGGCGGGCGGAGCGGTGGCGATGGCCCGCACCGGCGACGAACCGCCGCCGGACGCCGGAACCGCCGTCCCCTTCCACGGTCCGCACCAGGCAGGCATCGCCACACCGGTCCAGGACCGCCTGCACTTCGCGGCGTTCGACGTACAGACGCGCGACCGGGCGGAGTTCGTCCAGTTGCTGAAGGACTGGACGGAGGCCGCCCGCCGGATGACGGCCGGGCACCCGGTGGGCGAGGGCGCCCACGGCGGCCTGCCCGAGGCACCCCCGACGACACCGGCGAGGCCCTGGGCCTCAAGCCCTCCCGCCTGACCCTCACGATCGGCTTCGGCCCGTCCCTGTTCGAGAAGTTCGGCCTCGCGGACCACCGCCCCGACGCCCTGGTCGACCTGCCGAAGTTCGCGGGCGACAACCTGGACAAGGCCCGCAGCGACGGCGACCTGTGCGTCCAGGCCTGCGCGGACGACCCGCAGGTCGCCGTGCACGCCGTCCGCAACCTGGCCCGCATCGGCTTCGGCAAGGTGGTCATCCGCTGGTCCCAACTGGGCTTCGGCAAGACGTCGTCCACGACGCCCGAGGCGCAGACGCCGCGCAATCTGATGGGCTTCAAGGACGGCACCCGCAACATAGCGGGCACGGAGACGGACCGGCTCCGGAAGTTCGTCTGGGTGCCCGAAGGGGACGGCCCGTCCTGGATGACGGGCGGCTCCTACCTGGTCGCCCGCCGCATCCGCATGCACATCGAGACGTGGGACCGCACCTCGCTCCAGGAGCAGGAGGACATCTTCGGCCGCGACAAGGGCGAGGGCGCGCCGGTCGGCAAGGCGAAGGAGCGCGACGAGCCGTTCCTGAAGGCGATGAAGCCCGACGCGCACGTCCGGCTCGCCCACCCCGACGCCAACCACGGCGCGACGATCCTGCGCCGCGGCTACTCCTTCACCGACGGCACGGACGGACTGGGCCGCCTGGACGCGGGCCTGTTCTTCCTGGCCTACCAGCGGGACGTCCGCAAGGGCTTCGTCCCGATCCAGCGCAACCTGGCCACGGACGCGCTCAACGAATACATCCAGCACGTGGGTTCGGCGCTCTTCGCGATCCCGCCGGGCGTCCGCGACAAGGACGACTGGTGGGGCCGGACGCTGTTCTCCAAGGAGGCCTGAGCCGTGTTCTCCAACTACCTGATCGGTCTGCGCGAGGGCCTGGAGGCGAGCCTCGTCGTCTGCATCCTCATCGCGTACCTGGTCAAGACGGACCGCAGGGACGCGCTGAAGCCGATCTGGATCGGCATCGGCGTCGCGGTGGCCCTCGCCCTGGGCTTCGGCTGCGCACTCGAATTCGGTTCGCAGGAGCTGACGTTCCAGGCCCAGGAGGCGCTCGGCGGGTCGCTGTCGATCCTCGCGGTGGGACTCGTGACCTGGATGGTGTTCTGGATGCGCCGCACCGCCCGGCACCTCAGGTCGGAGCTGCACGGCAGGCTGGACGCGGCGCTGGCGATGGGCACGGGGGCGCTGGTCGCGACCGCGTTCCTGGCCGTGGGCCGGGAGGGCCTGGAAACGGCCCTGTTCGTCTGGGCCTCGGTCCACGCGGCGAGCGACGGCACGCCGCGCCCGCTGCTGGGCGTCGCCCTCGGCCTCCTGACGGCGGTCCTCCTGGGCTGGCTGTTCTACCGGGCGCACTGCGCATCAACCTCGCCCGGTTCTTCACGTGGACCGGCGGCATGCTGGTCGTCGTCGCGGCGGGCGTCCTGGCGTACGGCTTCCACGACCTCCAGGAGGCCGACTTCCTGCCGGGGCTCAACGACAAGGCCTTCGACATCTCCGGCACGATCCCGCCGGACAGCTGGTACGGCACGCTCCTCAAGGGCGTGTTCAACTTCCAGCCCGACCCGACGGTGCTCCAAGTCGCGGTGTGGTTGCTGTACTTGATCCCGACGCTGATGCTTTTCCTGCTGCCCGCAGGCCTTGGACAGCGCCGGACGTCGCCAACACCGGCGCGGGACGCCTGAGGCCGGGTGGGCCCGCAACCCGGCGAAACGGGGTGCCGCCGCGCCCACCCGTGCCGCCCCAGCGGCACGACTGCCCGCAGCGGCGGCCTGCCTGCCGACAGCTGAGCGGGACGGGCGGCCCGCAACGGCGGCCTGCGGCAGCTCAGGCGAGACGCGTCCGCACCCGCGCACGCGCGGAAGGGGACGTGTCGGGGGTGTCCGCCCGCAGCGGTTGGCGCGTCAACGGACAGCTAGTCGGTATCCCACCCCATCGCGCCGTTCCGAGGACGGACACCCCCCGGCGCGGCCCCGACCCACCACCCGCGGCGTAGGCGCACGAGCCCGCACCCCCACCCACCCCCGCCCAACCGCCGGAGGCACCCGGTAGGGTTCGCCTCCGGAAAGGGGAAGGTGAAGGAAGCCGATGAGCAGGGATCGCGACCCTCTAACGCTCCGCAGGCCCGCCCGGAGCGCCCTCATAGCGGCCTCGGTGACCGCTTTGTCGCTGACGGCCAGTGGCTGCGTCGTCGTGCACGGCGAACGGGAGATCCTCCCGTCCACCACCCGCGCCGAAGCCGCCAAGGCCCTCCAGGAGTTCACGACCGCGTACAACGAGGCCGACCAGAACTACGACGCCTCCCTGGACGCCGACCACACCACCGGCGCCCTCGCCGACATCGACTCGGCACGTCTGAAGGCCGGGAAGGCCAACAACCCGGACGGCAACCCGAACCACACCCCCTGAAGCTGACGGACGCGAAGTTCACGATCCCCAAGAAGGCCGGCTGGCCCCGCTGGTTCCTCGTCGACGCGGCCGGCAACAAGGGCGGCACCGCACGCTGGCTGCTCGTGTTCACCCGCAGCAGCCTGGACGACCCTTTCCAGGTCGCGTACCTGACCCTCGTCACCCCGGCAAGGTCCCGGAGTTCAAGAAGGACGCGGACGGCTGGGCCGAGTCCGTCCCCGTGAACGCGACCGACCTGGCCGTCGGCCCCGGCGATCTGAGCCAGGACTACACCACGTACCTGAAGAGCGGCGGGACGTCTTCACGGACGGCTCGCACACCAGCCAGTGGCGTGCCCTGCGTGAGAAGAACGCCAAGAAGCCGGGCATGGCCACCCAGTACATCGACGAGCCGCTGACGAGCGGCGACTACGCACCGCTGGCGCTGCGCACGACGGACGGCGGGGCACTCGTGTTCTTCACCACGCGGCACTACGAGAAGCAGACGGCCTACGCGGGCACCTCGTTCCCCACCCCGACAAGGACGTCCTCGCCCTGACGACCGGCGAGATCAAGCAGTCCCTCACGATGGAGTTCGTCTCCAACGAGGTGGCACTGGACCCGCCGAAGACCGGCGGAGACCAGCAGGTGACGATCCTGGGCCGGATCCAGGGCATGACGTCCGCGGAAGGCTCCTGACAGCCGGTCCGGCCCAGGAAGGGCCGACCCGGTTCAGTGCCGCAGGGGCCAGGCCGCACCCGTGTGGCCGGGCTCCTCACCGGCGTACCGGGCACAGGCCTCCGTCAGGGCCTCCAGCAGGCTCAACGGATCCGGCAGCGGATGCTCCGGCCCCCGCAGCCAGTACACCGTCTGGTCCGCACCGGGCAGCCGCGCCGGCGGTACGAGGACGTAGGAACCGCGGCAGTGCCACCGCAGCCCGGGGTGCTCGTCCATCGTCTCGGGGTGGCAGTCCAGTTCGCACGGCCACCACTCGTCCTCGTCCTCGGGCGTACCGCGGGTGAGTGTGAAGAAGAGCATGCGGCCGTCGTCGCTCTCGGCGACCGGCCCGACCTCGACACCCGCACCGAGCAGCCGCTCCAACGCGTCGCGACCGGCATCCAGGGGCACGTCGAGGACGTCGTGCACCATGCCGGTCGCGGTGATGAAGTTGGCCTGCGGTTGATGGCGGGCCCAGCGCTCGATCTGGGCGCGGTCGGTGGTGGACTGCGTCTGCCAGGCGAAGGACACCGGGTGCCGGGCGGGGTGGGACAGCCGACGCGGTCACAGGAACAGCGGTAGCCGGCCGGGTGCGCGGCGGGCGCGAGGGCAGTCCCGCGCCGGCGGCGGCGAGCAGCAGGGCCTCACGGCCGCCGTCACCGGCGGTCTCCTTCGGCCGGCGCCCGGCGCGCAGCCACTGGGTGAGTTTGCCCTGCAGACCGGTCCGGCCGCCGAACTCCGCGCTCATCTATCCCCTCGCCTCGCCGTCGTGCGCAACAGCATGCCCTATGGTCGCATCTTCCCGCGCAGCGGGGGCCAGTGCCCACATCCGGGGCAGGAGGGGCGAGGCATATGCCACCGGGCGAGAGGCACTCCGTACCAGGATCTGGTGTCATTGCCCGCTTTGCCAGGACATGGCGTCCTACCGTGGTCGCCATGGTCACATGGATCGCGCTGACGGGCCTGGCCTCCGCGGCTTCCCTGGTCTCGCTGACCGCCACGGGACCGGCCGCCGGAGCCCTGGCCCCGCTGGAGTGGGGCACCGGCCCGCTGACGGTGGCGGCACTCCCCGGATCACCTACGTCGCCCATCGCGGCGGCGCCCGCGAGGTCCCGGAGAACAGCATGTCGGGGCTGATGGCCGCCTACGAGCGCGGCACGGCACAGGTGCTGGACTTCGACACCCGGCTGCTGCGCGACGGCACGCCCGTGGTGTTCCACGACGAGACCCTGAACCGCACCACCTACCTCGGCGGCGAGGTGCACGGCCTGGACGCCGGGAGTGGCAGGGCGTACGGCTGCGCCCGAAGGACGCGCTGCCCGGCAGCTGGCGGTCGGAACGGCCACCGACGGTCGCCGAGGTGCTGGATCGTTTCGGCGGGCGGATCGTGCTGATGCTGGAGGCCAAGGACCCGCGGAGCCTGGAACGGCTGGCCCGGCTGATCCGCGCCCGGGCCTGACCCGCTCGGTCTTCGTGAACTCCAACGACCCCGAGGTGGCCCGGCGCGCCCACCGTCTGGGCCTGCTCGCGCAGCTGTGGCGCTCGGCGCGGCAACTGCGCACGGACCGCCCGGAGCGCTGGCGGTCGTACGTGGACCTGCTGGACGTGGACCACCGGGCGCGGGACGCGGATCTGCGGCGGGCGGTGAGGTCGGGCATCCGGCGGGTGTGGGCGCACACCGTGGTGACGGACGCGCAGCGGGACCGGGTGCTGGCGCTGGGCTGCGACGGGGTGATCACGGACGCGCCGGGACGCCTCGCCCGGGCCGCTCAGCGCGGGGCGAGGCCGTGAAGGGCGTAGTCGACGAGGGTGTCGGTGTACTCGTAGGAGATCGGGCCCGTGTGCTGGAGCCAGCGCTGGGCGAGCGGGAGATGAAGAACTCCAGGGCGATGCGCGGGTCGACCTCGGGCCGCACCTGGCCGGCGTCCTGCGCGGCGCGCAGCCGGCCGATGTAGAGGTCGAGTGAGGGCTGCATCAGCTTGGCCACGAGTTCGCGCCCGAGCTGCTCGTTGACGACTCCCTCGGCGGCCAGCGCGCGGGACGGCGCCTCGAACCTCGGGTCGCGCAGTTGGTC
Organism: Streptomyces tuirus; assembly: GCA_018195615.1. Classification (GTDB taxonomy): domain Bacteria; phylum Actinomycetota; class Actinomycetes; order Streptomycetales; family Streptomycetaceae; genus Streptomyces; species Streptomyces tuirus_A. The sequence goes on from JAGTPG010000002.1 coordinate 2,724,821, forward strand.
GACGGTCGCGCGCAGCACGCCTTTGACGTCGGCGGCGACGTCGCCGGTGTCCGGGAAGGCGTACGGCACCGGCCCGCTTCCCGCATGGACTGTTCGCCGAGGTCGAGGAAGGCCTCCATCAGGACGTCCGCCTTCGACGACCACCACCGGTAGATCGTCTGCTTCCCGACACCGGCGCGGGCGGCGATGCCCTCGATGGTGGTTTTCGGGTAGCCGACCTCCACGACGAGCGCGAGGGCGGCGTCGTAGATGGCGCGGCGCGACTTCTCGCTGCGCCGGGTGGAGTCGGGGGCGGGCTTGCCGGGGTGGCGGACTTCTGAGCGGCCATGGGTCGAATTTATCAGGTTGACAAGACGGCGCGTCTCGCCGGACAGTAGTGGAACACAACGAGACGAACCGTCTCGTCCTGAGTGGAACAAGGGAAGGAGCTCGACATGGCCCGAAGCGGAGCCGGAAACATGCTGGGCGTCGGCGGATCGCGCAGGAACCTCGGCCGCAAGGCGCTGCGCGGCGGCGGCCAGGGCGGCCGGATCGGCGGCGGACTCGATCCGCAGGCCCAGAAGCGCGAGCTGCTGCGCAAGCTCCAGGAGAAACGACAGCAGCAGGAGCGACAGGAAGGCCGTACGACCGACCGGTCGTCGTGAGTCTCCCCCGCCCGGGGGAGACCGTCCCCTCGCGCGCGGGATCCTCCCGGGTCGTCCGGCGGATGTACTGAAGCGGCTGAGAAACCGCGACCGACGGACACCCGGGAGGACTCACGATGCGCGTGTGGACGAGAAGACGACTGCTCACCTCGGCGGCGACGGCCGTCTCGGCCGCGGGCCTCGCGGCGACGACGGCCCTGCCCGCGCGGGCGGCGGCCGGAGGGGCCCGGCCCGGGACCGACGACCTCGCGCACGCGCTGCGCGCCCTGCCCGGACTGCGGCTGATCGAGGAGCGGCACGACGCCGAACCGGGGTACCGGCACTTCGTCCTGGGCCTGCGCCAGCCGGTCGACCACACGAACCCCGCGGCCGGCACCTTCGAGCAGCGCCTCACCCTGCTCCACACCGCCGCCGACCGGCCCATGGTGCTCACCACCACGGGCTACCACGCGGTCCTCACGCCCTGGCGGAGCGAACCGACGATCCTGCTCGGCGCCAACCAACTCCAGGTGGAACACCGTTACTTCGGGAGCTCACTCCCCGCCGGGCCGGGCTACACCCACCTCACGATCCGCCAGGCCGCCGACGACCATCACCGCGCCGTCCGCCTCTTCCGCCGGCTCTACCCCGGCGCGTGGCTCTCCACCGGTGACAGCAAGGGCGGCACGGCGAGCGTCTACCACCGCCGCTTCCACCCCCGGGACGTGGACGGCACCGTCGTCTACTCGGCCCCGAACAACGCCGACGACCGCGACGACTCCGCCTACCTCCGCTTCCTGGAGACGGTCGGCACCGCCCCGGCCGCGAGGCCGTCAAGGCCGCCCAGCGGCAGATGCTGCTGCGCCGGGCCGAGATGGTCGCCCGCTACAAGGCCTGGGCGTCCGCCAAGGGCGACACCTTCCGTATCATCGGCAGCGCCGACCAGGCCTTCGAGATCGCCGTGCTGCGTGTGCTGTTCATGTTCTGGCAGCGCGGAACACCGGCCGATGTCGCGGCGATCCCCGGCCCCGAGGCGACGACGGACGAGCTGTACGCGTGGCTGGACCGCTGGGCGGGACTGTCCCTGTACGCCGACACGGCGGCGCGGCGGTACATCCCGTACTGGTACCAGATCGGCACGCAGCTGGGGTACGGCGATGTCCCCACCGCCCACGTGGCGGACCTGCTGCGCCACCCCGACGGCATCGCGGCGCGCGCCTTCGTCCCCCGGGACATCCCCATGGTCTTCGACACGACCGCCATGCCGGACATCGACCGCTGGGTCCGCCGTCGCGGCTGCCGCCTGCTGTTCGTCAACGGCGCCCAGGACCCCTCCGTCGCCGAGTACTTCCGTCCCGGCGGTGCCGACGCACGGGTCCTGTGGGTGCCGGGCGGCAATCACAGCGTCGACATCGCGAACCTGTCCCCCGCCGACCGGGCGTGGGCGGAGGAGGCGTTGTACCGCTGGGCGGGCCGGGAGCACCTCACGGGGATGCCGCGGCCGTAGGGCCGGAGGGCGGCCAGGCGTCCCCCAGTCCGCGTCGCGTGCCGCCTTGTAGAGATCGCCATGGCGCTTGGTGATCGTGGTGCGGCGCAGGGACGGTTCCGTCTCGCACAGGTCGAGCAGGACCTGGCCCTTGCGGAGCTGGGGGCGCCGGACGACACGGGAGGGCGCCGGTTGGACGGGGAAGCGGGCCGCGGCCACGTAGCTGAACTTCTCGTCCTCGTAGGCGAGGGAGCCGCCCTTGACCTGGCGATGCAGGGAGGAACGGCTGACCCGGGCGGAGAAGTGGCACCAGTCCGTGCCGGGGGCGATGGGGCAGGCGGCGCTGTGCGGGCACGGGGCGGCGATGCGGAAGCCGGCGGTGATCAGCCGGTCGCGGGCCTCGATGACACGGGCGTAGCCGTCGGGGGTGCCGGGTTCCACGATCACGACGGCCCGGGCGGCGGCCGCGGCGGCGTCCACGAGGGCGGTGCGGTCGGGGGCGGTCAGCTCGTTGAGGACGTAGGAGACGGTGACGAGATCGGTGCTCTCCAGGGCGAGCGCCGCTCCGATCCGAGAGCGCTGCCACCGTACGTCCCGCAGGGCCGGGTTGGCCGCGGCGATCTCCCGCCCGAGGTCGAGCGCCGGCTCGGCCCAGTCGAGCACGGTGACGGGCCGCTTCCCGCCCCAGGTGGCACTCACCGCCCAGGCGGCGGCGCCGGTACCGCCACCGACGTCCACATGGTCCCCCGGCACCCACTCGGGCACGGCGTCCGCGAACGCCTCCAGCGCGGACCGTACGGCCTCGAAGGTCGCGGGCATCCGGTAGGCGGCGTAGGCGGCGACATCGGCCCGGTCCCGCAGAATCGGCGCGTCGGTCGGAGTGGCCCCGCGGTAGCTGCCGATCAGCCGCTCGACGGCCTGGGCGGCCTGCCGGGGCGGCAGCCCGTCGAGCAGACCGGCGAGGGCGGCGCGGAGGGTCTCGTCCGGATGTGCGGGGGCGTTCACCCGGCGATTCTACGAGGGCTGCGTCCACGGAGACGTGTCGATCACCTCGTCACGGTCCGCAACGGCATGATGCACCGCGTCTTCCCCATGCTCGTCCGACCGTGACCGATCAGGCTGAGTCGAGACATCTGGCTGTGCGGCGGCGCACAGCTGGCCGGTCAGCTGACGGGCGAGATCGACGAGCTGATCTCGATCGGTCTTGGGAAGGCCCTCCAGCGGGCTGCCGGCGCCGGAGGACCATCAGTGGTCAGGGGGAGGGTGTTGCCGTGTTCGTGGTGGGTCCGGAGCGCCCGGGCTCGGCACTGGATGAGTCTGCGGGCATCCTGCGCTGCCCACGGTATGCCATGGTCATCGTGTCGGGCTTGACAGTGACGACGGCCTGGGCGTTCGGCGTTCGTGAGGTGAGCTCGATGTGCGGCCAGGTCTGCAGGATGGTCGCGAGGATGATCTGGAGTTCGGTCCAGGCGAAGTTCTCCCCGATGCACTTACGCCGTCCGTCTCCGAAGGCGAGGAACGCCCCTCGCGTCGCAGGCGCACGCTCAGTCGTCCAACGGTCCGGGTCGAAGCGGTGGGGTTCGGGGAAGAAGTCGGGGTCGTGCTGGTGGAGATAGGGGCTCCAGACGATGTCGGCGCCTTCGGGCACACGGTGGCCGCCGAGGTCGATGTCCCTGGTGGCGGTGCGGGTGACCATCCAGGCCGGTCCGTACTTTCGGACGGCTTCCTGGAGCACTTGGCGGGCGTAGGGCAGGTGGTCCAGGTCCTCGTGACGCAGAGGCCGTTCGTGGCAGACTCCCTCGAGTTCGGAGCGCAGCCGCTGCTCGATGTCGGGATGCCGGGTGAGCTCGTACAGCGTCCAAGCCAGTGTGGTACCAGTCGTTTCGATCGCACCGGTCAGCAGTGTGATCGCTTCGTCCTGCAGTTGCCGGCGGCTGAGTTGGTCCTGGGCATTGAGCAGGGTTTCGAACAGGCCCGCCCGTTCGGCGGCGGCAGCGGACGCGTGGGGGCAGGCGCCGGCGTCGGCCGGAGCTCCGGCCTGTGCCTTCGTCGTACGGCTGGCGTGGTAGTCGATGGCCTGGTCGATGAGCGCCCGCAGGCTGGCCACCCGCTCCGCGTGGGCGCGGTTGGCGGGCAGCGGCAGCCGGGTCACCCACTGCGGAAGGATGGTCTGCCGAATCGTTCCCTTCATGATGGCCGGCATCAAAGTGGTGAACTCGCCCTGAAGATGTGCCGGCAAGTCGGTGCCGAACAGCGCGACCAGGAACGCGGCGAGCGTGATGTCGTTCATGTCCGCGTACACGTCGCGTGACTCGCCCTCACGCCAGTTGCCGACCATCTCCTGAACTCGCTGGATCATGGCGTCGCCGCGGGTGGCGATGTGTGCCTTGTTGAACATCGGCTGCATCAGCCGCCGGTTGCGCAGATGCGTGTCGCCGTCCGCGACGGTGGCGAGCCCATCACCGAAGAACACACGCAGCGCGTCAATGATCTTGCCGCCCTTGGCGAAGGATGCAGCGTCGGTTACCAGTACCCGGCGAGTCAGGGCGGGGTCGGTGACCACGTAGGCGGGAGTGGGGCCGATGCTTATGCGTACGACACTGCCGTGTTGGCGCAGGGAGGTCATGAACGGGAGGGGGTCGCGGGCGAGCCGGTGAGCGTGGCCGATCAGCGGCCATCCACCCGGGGCAGTGGGAGTGGGGGTGGTCGACGCAGTGGGGGCGTTCATAGGCGAATCACTCCTTGTGGGCGTGTCGTCACACGCACCGATGCATGCCCGAGATCGCATTGAGGGATGCCGCGCAGGTGGTCAATGCGTCAGAAGCGCCGGTGGCGACGCGCGGACATGGCTGCGCGGCTGGTGGGGAACGGGATCATGTTGACCCTTCTCGTTCGTGGTGGCGACGATCGAGAGAACTACCCCGAGCGTCAGTGCGGCAGTCCGTGTGTGACGAGTGTCAAAGGTGCCTGGTCGTGTGCGGCTGTTCAGCGTGACGCTGTGCGTGATGTGGGAGGAGCGCTGCGTTCCATGCGCTCGAGTGCGGCGGCTTGGGCTTCGTCGAGGTGGCTCGCGGACCCGCAGCCGCCCGCCGGCAGCTTGGACTGGGAAGGCCACGAACTCGGCGACGGGGCAGCGCACGAACAGACGTGCGGTTGCGCCAGCCCTCGTGCGGCCGGGAAGTACACGGTCGGTGTTCCGTTGTGGATGTGCGTGACGTGCGACGGCCCTGGCACGCCCTGCCAGGCTGCCTCTCTCACATCCCCCGAACCGCCCGGGCCACCCGCGACCCCGCCGCCGCCCTCGGCGCGCTGTCCGGGTGGCGGCGGCGTGGGTGGACCGTGTTCGTCAGGAGGATCAGGAACGTGTCCGTCGCCGGGTCGAGGACGAGGGACGTGCCGGTGAAGCCCGTGTGGCCCGCTGCGCCCCGGCCCGCGAGGTCGCCCATGAACCAGGGCTGGTCGAGGGAGAAGCCGAGGCCGGGTGGGGTGAAGAGGAGGTCGACGAAGTCGGGACCGAGGATGCGGGCGGGGCCGTAGGAGCCGCCCGCCAGCAGCGCACGGCAGAACACCGCCAGGTCCCGCCCGGTCGAGAACAGGCCCGCGTGGCCCGCCACGCCGCCCAGTGCCCACGCGTTCTCGTCGTGGACCTCACCCCGCAGCATCCCCCGGTCCGCCTTGGCCCACGGCCGCCGCTGGTCCTCCGTCGCCGCCGCCCCGGGGCACGGCCCGAACCGCGTCGCCGTCATGCCGAGCGGCCGGGTGATGCCGTCGAGGAAGAGGGCGTCGAGCGGGCGGCCGGTGACGCGTTCCAGGACGTGCTGGAGGAGGAGCATGTTCAGGTCGGAGTAGCGGTACGCGCCCGGTACGCCGACCGGGGGTTCCGACCGGAGCATCGCCAGCCGCTGCGCCGCGTCGGCGCAGTCGTAGAGCGGGAGGTCGGGCCGCAGCCCGGAGGTGTGGGTGAGCAACTGCCGTACGGTGATGCCGTGCCGGGCGGCCGCCGTGAAGTCGGGCAGGTACGCGCCCACCCTCGCGTCGATGCCCAGCGTGCCGCGCTCGATCTGCTGCACGGCGGCCACGGACGTGAACAGTTTGGTGAGGGACGCCAGGTCGAAGGGCGTGCCGACGGTCATCGGGACCCGGTCCTCGGCGGGCAGTTCCACACCGGCGTCGGCGTGCTCGTCGTAGGCCGCGTAGCGGACGGCCCAGCCCGCCGCCTCCTCGACCGCGATCACGGGGCCGCGTCCGACCACCAGGACAGCCCCCGGCGCCCAGGGGCGGGTGCCGGTGGTGAGGACGTGGACCTCCCGGACGAGGTGACGCAGCTCCGCGGGGTCGAGTCCGGCCCGTTCCGGTGTGCCGTCGCGCAGTCTCGGTGCGCTCAGCTGTCTGCTCCCTCCACACTCGCGCGGGCCCTCCAGGGACGGCACATTCCCATGAAGCAGGCCAGTGCCACCAGTGCGGCGGCCAGTTGGACGACGGCCATCGGGACGGCGGTGTCCTCCCCGGCGACGCCGACGAGCGGGGAGGCGATCGCGCCGATCAGGAAGGACGACGTGCCGAGCAGCGCGGACGCGGAACCGGCGGCGTGCCTGGTGCGCATCAGGGCCTGGGCCTGGGTGTTGGGCAGGGTGATGCCCATCGCGGACATCAGGACGAACAGCGCGACGGCGACGGGCGCCAGACCGACCTCGCCGAACACGCCCAGGGACATCAGCAGCAGCGCGGCCGCGGCGGTGATGACGATCGTCAGGCCGACCCCAGCACGCGGTCCAGACTGACCCGGCCGACCAGGATCTTGCCGTTGATCTGGCCGACGAGGACCAGCCCGACCGAGTTGACACCGAACAGCAGGCTGAACGTCTGCGGGGAGGCGCCGTAGATCTCCTGGATGACGAAGGGTGACGCGGAGATGTAGGCGAACAGCGCGGCGAAGGCGAAGCCGCCGGTGAGCATGTAGCCGGCGAAGGAGCGGTCGGCGAGCAGGCCCCGCATCGCCTGCAGCGCCTCGCCGACGCCGCCGCTGTGGCGTTCCGCGGGCGGCAGCGTCTCGGGCAGCTTCGTCCAGACCAGCGCCCCGATCGCGACGCCGATGACGGTGAGGACGACGAACACGCCCCGCCAGTCGGTCACGCGCAGGACCTGTCCGCCGATCAGCGGAGCCACGATCGGGGCGACGCCGGAGATCAGCATGAGGGTGGAGAAGAAGCGGGCCATGGCCATGCCGTCGTAGAGGTCGCGGACGACGGCCCGGGCGATGACGATGGCGGCCGCGCCCGCGAGGCCCTGCGCCAGCCGGAAGGCGACCAGGAGTTCGACGGTGGGCGCGAGGGCGCACAGGACGGTGGCGACGACGAAGACGCCGAGGCCGGCGAGCAGCGGGCGGCGGCGGCCCCAGCGGTCGCTCATCGGCCCGACGACGAGCTGTCCCAGCGCCATGCCGGCCAGGCAGGCGGTGAGTGTGAGCTGGACGGTCGCGGCGGGGGCGTGCAGGGAGCGGGTGACCTCCGGCAGCGACGGGAGGTACATGTCCATCGCGAGCGGGGTACGGCGGTCAGGCTCCCGAGGAGGAACGTGACCAGGAGCCCGGTGCGGCGGTGCGGTGTGCGGTCGGGCCGCTCGGTCCCTGTCGCGACCCCCTGCGCGGTGTTCGATATGGACGCCCCACCCTCGGGCATGAGTCCCTCCCTTTTCGATTCGATCGCCACCTATGCTCTCAGCTCGTACGGACTGCTCGGGGTCACAAGGTGAAGGCGGGGCGGGAATGACGGCGGACACGGTGCGGTGGGGAGTCGTGGCGACAGGTGGGATCGCGAGCGCTTTCACCGCGGATCTGATCGACCTTCCGGACGCGGAGGTCGTGGCGGTGGCGTCGCGGTCTCAGGAGTCGGCGAAGGCGTTCGCGGAGCGGTTCGGGATATCGCGGGCCTACGGCGACTTGAACGCGCTCGCGCAGGACGAGGACATCGATGTCGTCTACGTCGCCACCCCGCACACGGCGCACCGGGCCGCTGCGGGCCTGTGCCTCGCGGCGGGGCGGAACGTGCTGTGCGAGAAGCCGTTCACGCTGAACGTGCGCGAGGCGGCGGAACTCGTCGCGCTGGCGCGGGAGCACGGGCGCTTCCTGATGGAGGCAATGTGGATGTACTGCAATCCGCTGGTGCGGCGGCTGAAGGCGCTGGTGGACGACGGGGCGATCGGTGAAGTGCGCACGGTCCAGGCCGATTTCGGGCTGGCCGGTCCTTTCCCGCCGTCGCACCGGTTGCGGAACCCAGAGCTGGGCGGGGGCGCCCTGCTCGATCTGGGCGTGTATCCGGTGTCGTTCGCGCAGCTGTTGCTCGGGGAGCCGTCGGACATCGCGGCGCGAGCGGTGCTCTCGGAGGAGGGCGTCGATCTCCAGACGGGAGCCCTGCTCTCCTGGGAGAGCGGCGCTCTCGGTTCGGTGCACTGCTCCATCGTGGGCGGTACGGCGACCTCCGCCTCGGTCACCGGCTCGAAGGGCCGTATCGACATTCCGGACGGCTTCTTCTTCCCGGACCGTTTCGTCCTGCACCGGGACGGCCGCGACACCGAGGAGTTCACGGCCGACCCGGCGGACGGGCCCCGCAACAGCCTGCGCCACGAGGCGGCCGAGGTGATGCGGGCCGTGCGCGCCGGGGAGACGGAGTCCCCGCTCGTCCCGCTCGACGGCACGCTCGCCGTGATGCGGACGCTCGACGCGATCCGGGACCGCGTCGGCGTCCGCTACCCGGGTGAGACCCCGGACGAGGACCTCACGGCGGAGCTCACGCCGGCTTGAGCCCCTGCTCCCCCACCTGAGTCACGAAGGACGCGGCCGTCGTGACCGGCGCCCCCTGCCGGGTCACGTACGGCACGGTCTTGAAGTCGGCCCGCGCGGACTCCTGCCCCAGGGCGACCGTGACGTAGCCGCGCCGGCCGTTGAAGAACTTCAGGTGCGGGTTGGCGCCCATGTAGGTGTCCCAGGTGGCGGGCTTGTCGGCGCCGTCCCGGCCGCTGGAGATCGAGGTCGCCACGATCTCCGTGCCGAGCGTGGCCGAGGACTGGTCGGCGAAGTCGTCCTTGATGTCGAAGGCGTACGCCGAGTGCACGTCGCCGCTGAGCACCATCAGGTTCTCGACGCCGGCGGCCTTCGCCCCGTCGAGGACGCGGCGGCGTGAGGCGCTGTAGCCGTCCCAGGCGTCCATGGACACGCGCGACGGGGTGGTCGCGTCCATGTGCCGGCGGGCGAACATGACCTGCTGCGGAACGACGTTCCACAGCGCCCGCGAGGAGCGCCAGCCGTCGAGCAGCCACCGCTCCTGCGTCGCGCCGGTCATGGTGCGCGCCGGGTCGTCGGACTCGGGCCGGGCACGTGGGCCCGGTCGCCGTAGGCCTGGTCGGAGCGGTACTGGCGGGTGTCCAGGACGTCGAACTGGGCGAGCCGGCCCCAGGTCAGGCGGCGGTAGAGCCGCATGTCGGGTCCGGTGGGGCGCTGCGGCTGCCGGAGCGGCTGGTTCTCCCAGTAGGCGCGGTAGGCGGAGGCGCGGCGCAGCAGGAACTCCTCCGGCGGGACGCTGTTCTCGGGGATGTCGTCGGCGTAGTTGTTCTCGGTCTCGTGGTCGTCCCAGGTGACGACGAAGGGGTGCGCGGCGTGCGCGGCGCTGAGGTCCGGGTCGGACTTGTAGAGGGCGTACCGCAGCCGGTAGTCCTCCAGGGTCAGCGTCTCGCGGTTGAACAGGTCCGGCAGCGTGCGGTCGGTGTAGTTGCGCTGGCCGCCGGCCGAGTTGACGGCGTACTCGTAGAGGTAGTCGCCGAGATGGAAGACGAGGTCGACGTCGTCGGCGGCGAGATGGGCGTACGGGGTGTAGTAGCCGTCGTGGTAGGCCTGGCAGGACACGGCGGCGAGGGTGAGTTCCGGGACGCGGCTGCCGGGGTCGGGGGCAGTGCGGGTGCGGCCGGCCGGGCTGACCCAACGGCCCACGCGGAAGCGGTAGTAGTAGACGCGGCCTGGCTCCAGGTGGCCGACCTCGACGTGGACCGTGTGGTGGAACTCCGGATGGGCGGTGGCGGTGCCGCGCCGGGCGATGCGGCGGAACCGCTCGTCGTGGGCCAGTTCCCAGTGCACGGTGACGCGTTCGGCGGGCAGCCCGCTGTCGGCCTGGAACGGTGCGGGCGCGAGGCGGGTCCACAGGATCACGGAGCCGGGCAGCGGGTCGCCGGAGCCGACGCCGAGCGTGAACGGGTTCTCGGTGATCTTCGCGGCGTCGAGTTCGACGGCGGCCGCGACTCCGGCGGAGGGCAGGTTGGTCGCGAAGGCCAGCGCGGCGGCGGCGCCGGTCGTGGTGAGGAAGCGGCGGCGGCCGATGTGCCGGGCGGCCGCGCGAAGTTCGGGGGCGTGCTGGGACGGGCGTGCTGCGGGTGTCATCCGGTCCTCCCTGGCGAATGGCTGCAGGGGGCATTGGAGTGGCCGGGGCGACACCTGATTGACGCGTTCACGGCACTCACGTGACAGGCGGATGAGTTCCGGATGGCGGGCCCTCCCGTACGCTGCGGGCCCATGAACGGTAAGGAAAATGCGATCGCGGTGGTGACCGGGGCGGGCTCCGGCATCGGCCGGGCGGTCGCCGTGGAACTGCTGCGGGCGGGCTGGTCGGTGGCGCTGGCGGGGCGGCGTGTCGAGACGCTGGAGGAGACGGCGGCCCTGGCGCCCGCGGGCGCGGCGCTCGCCGTAGGGACGGACGTCTCACGCCCCGAGGACGTGTCCGCCCTCTTCGCCGCCACCGTCGGGCGCTTCGGACGGGTCGACCTGCTGTTCAACAACGCGGGCACGTTCGGGCCCGGCGGCGTACCGGTCGAGGAGCTGTCCTACGACGCCTGGCGGCATGTGGTGGACACCAACCTCAACGGGGCGTTCCTGTGCGCGCAGGCGGCGTACCGGCAGATGAAGGAGCAGGAGCCGCAGGGCGGGCGGATCATCAACAACGGGTCGATCTCCGCGCACACGCCCCGTCCGCACTCGGTGGCCTACACCGCGACCAAGCACGCGCTGACCGGCCTGACCAAGTCGCTGTCGCTGGACGGGCGGCCGTACGGCATCGCGGTCGGGCAGATCGACATCGGCAACGCGGCGACGGACATGACGGCACGTATGCAGACGGGAGCGCTCCAGGCGAACGGGGAGGTCGCCCCGGAACCGGTGATGGACGTCTCCGACGTGGCCCGCACGGTGCGGCACATGGCGGAGCTGCCGCTGGAGGCGAATGTGCAGTTCGCGACCGTGCTGGCCACGGCGATGCCGTACGTCGGGCGCGGCTGAGCCCCGCACCTGCATTCGTCAACTCGTCAACCTGCACAACCGGAATTAGGCCGTCCGTACCATTGCGGCCGGTCGGGCGCTTATGCTCAACTCTCCTACACCAAAGCTTCACACTTGGAGCAAAGAGCTTCCGTCAGCCACATCCCGGGGGGAGGCGGCAGTCGTTCCACCCCACCGGGTGGGGGTGGACCCGCGTGGGACCGCGGGGTACGCACCGGTGCGTGGAACGACTGCCGCGAAGACCGACGGTGTCAGGCCTGCCCGGTCTCGAAGCGGGAGATCCTGCCGTCGTCGTCGATGGTGAAGCTCCACCTGGTGCGCATCTCGCCCCAGGTGTCGTTGCTGTAGCGGGCGATGAGGGACCGGCCGCCGTTGGACTCGTTGTCGACCTCCATGTGGCCGTGGGTGGAGAAGATCTCCTGGTCGACCCAGTCGGCGAGGTCGCGGTCGGAGCCGTCGTCCGCCATGGTCGCGCCCGGCGCGAGAAGCTCCATGAAGCTGTCGCGGTCGTGGTTGTTCACAGCGGTCACGAAGGCGCGGACGGCCGGATCGCTGAGGCGCGTGGTCTGAATCGTCATGCGAGCCAGCCTCGTACCGGCCACCGGAGCACGCCACCCGGGCCACCCGAACGGCGTCCCGCGCGGGCCCGCCGGATGTCGCGGGGTGTCAGCGGTGCGACGGTGGAAACGCGACGGGGAGTGTTCTTCTGTTTCTGCTGTCTGCTCCGGGAGACGACGTGAGGCGTTACGACCGACGGGATCTGGGCCTGCTGCTGCTTCGGCTGGGGACGGGTGGTGTGCTGGCGGCGCACGGCACGCAGAAGCTGTTCGGCTGGTTCGGCGGGCACGGCATCGAGGGCACCGGGCAGTTCATGGAGTCCGTGGGCTACGTACCCGGCAAGGCGAGCGCGACGGCGGCGGGCCTCGCGGAGACCGGGGGCGGCACGCTGCTGGCCCTGGGGCTCGCCACACCGGCCGCGGGTGCGGCGGCGGCCGGCGCGATGGCCGGTGCGGCGGCGGTGCACACCCCGAACGGGTTCTTCAACCAGGGCGGCGGCTACGAGTACGCGGCGACACTGGGCCTGACGGCCGCCGGGCTCGCCGTCACGGGCCCGGGAAAGCTCTCCGTGGACCACGCGCTCGGGCACGCGGTGAACCGGGGCTGGATGATCCCGGCGGCGTTCGCGGCGGCAGCGGCGGGGACGGCCCTGGTCGTCGGGGCGCGCAGCAAGCGGCTGCGCAAGGCGAAGGAAGGCGAGCAGGACCCGCTGTTCGACGAGGAGTACATGGAGTGACAGGGGCGGGCAGCGTTGTCAGACCCTCATGGCAGGCTGCCGGGCCATGAACGATCAGACAACGCCCGAGCTGTGGTCCGCCGTCGACGACCTGTGGGAGTGGCTCGAGACCAACCGCCCGGTCGAGGGCCGCGAGGGCCTGCTCCTGCGGATCCTGAAGCTGACCGAGGAGGTCGGGGAGGTCTCCGAGGCGGTGATCGGCGCGACCGGCCAGAACCCGCGCAAGGGCGTGACGCACACGTGGGACGACGTGCGGTCGGAACTGTGTGACGTCGTCATCACGGCGCTGGTGGCGCTGCGGACGCTGACGCCGGACGCGCGCGGGGTCTTCGCACGGCATCTGGAACGCGTGACGCGACGGTCACTGGGCACGGCTCCGGTGCCTCCCCCGGCGACGGGCACCGGCGCCGCACGGGGCGGAGCGTCGGGTTCCGCCGACGCGGAGCTGTGCTGATCGCCGGATGCGGAACAAGACCATGTCGACCCGCCGCCGGCGGGTTACTCTGCGGTGAAAACACCGAGCGGCCGACCCTGGCCCAACCAGGTTGAGGAGTCCGGTGACGGGGGTGGACTGGCGGTTTCGTGCAGTCGTGGTCGCGCATGCCGTGTCGGCGTACGGGACCTATCTCAATCTGATCGCGCTCAGCCTGTTCTCGTACGAGGTCACGGGACCGCCCTGGGTGTGGGCGTCGTGATGGCCGTACGGCTGCTGTCCGGTGTGACGGCGGGCCTCGCCGCCGGGGCGCTGACCGCCAGGGTCACGCGCCGGACCGTCATGGTGGTCACGGACCTCGCCCAGACCCTCGCCATGGTCGTGCTCGCGCTGTGGGCACCGGACACGCCGCTGTCAGTGCTGCTCGGGGCGGTGGTCGTGCTGGGCGCGGGGAACACGTTCTTCAACGTCGCCCTGCGCAGCGCGGTCCCGGTCATGGTCGGGCAGGACAGCCGCGCCCGGGCGAACGGCGTGCTGGTCACGGCCCGTTCCGTCGCCACGGTGGTGGGCTTCGCCTCGGCCGCGCCGGTCATCGCCCTGGGCGGTTTCGGTGTCGCGTTCGGCGTCAACGCGGCGAGCTTCGCGGTGTCGGCGGCGGCCGTGCTGGTGCTGAGGCCGCGCACGGACGACGATGACGTCGCGGTGAGCGAGGCGCCTGCGGCCGGCCGGGAAGAACCCCCCTCGAAGGCGGCGCGGGCCGGGTGGCCGCGGCGTCATGTCACGGGTCTCGCCGGTTCGTTGCTCGGCATGATCGCGCTGCGGGGGCTCGACGCGCTGGCGTCCGCGTCCCACAACGTCGCCCTGCCGCTGGTGGCGGACGCGGCCGACCCCTCCGGTCCGGCCGCGTTCATGGCCCGGTTCTGGTCGGCGTGGGCCGTGGGCACGCTGCTCGCGCACCAGGTCCTCAAACGCCGGTCGCACGACGCGTCCTGGGGCGAGCGGGCGTTCGCGCTCGGCACCTGCGCGATGTCCCTCTGCTTCGTGGCCGCGTTCACCGGACCGCCCGCCCCGGCCCTGATGGCGGCGGCACTGGCGGCGGGGTTCGCGGACGGCTGGACCGAGATCGTCTACACCTCGCGTCTCCAGGCGGCCCCGACCGGCAGCGGGGCCGGCTGTTCGGCCTCTCCGCCACCGCCGAGCAGGCCGGCTTCGCCCTGGGCACGATGGCCGCGGCGGCCGCCCTCGAATTGCTGCCCGCCCTGGCCGTCGTGGGCGCCTTCCACGGGGCCGCGCTGTGCGGGGCGCTGCTTCTGCTGCTGCTCACGGCTCGACGGCACCATTCGCGCACCGGCGAGGGCCACTCGCGCGACGAGGGCCACTCGACCGTTCGTTCGTCCACCGTCCGAGAAGAGGGAGAGGACACGCATGGAACGTCTACGGGGCAAGCCGGCTGCCGGGGTCCTGAGCCCGAGCGCACCGAGGACGACCCGGTCGACGCCGTGCGGGCGCTGCTGGGCGCCGCCCGGTCCGCTCCCGGCGGAGCCGTCGTCACCGTCGCCGCCGACGGAACGACGAGCTCACGGCCGTATCCCGAACTGCTGGACGCGGCACGCCGGATGCTCACCGGCCTGCGGTCCCACGGGCTGCGGCCCGGCGACGCGGTCGTGCTGTGCGGGCTGCCCCTGGCCGAGTTCTTCCCCGCCTTCTGGGCGTGTGTGCTCGGCGGCGCCCTCCCCGTGGCCATCGCCGAGCATCCCGCGCCCGGTTCCCCGGCGTCGGAACGCCTGCGGCAGGCCTGCGCCTTATGGGAGCGGCCGCTGGTCCTGACCGACGAGCCCGGCGCGACGGCCCTCGCGCACATCGCGCCCGCCCCGCGCGTCGCGCTCGCCAAGGCCTGTCTGGACTCACCGCCGGCGGAGGACCACGTCGCGCCGGACCCGTCCGACACGGCCCTGCTGATGCTGTCCTCCGGCAGCACCGGCGTCCCGAAGGCCGCCCGGCTGACGCACGCCGGGCTCGCGGACTTCGCGGCGAGCAGCCGGCGGATCCTCGACGTACGGCCCGGCGACACGATGGTGAACTGGCTGCCCGTCGACCACAGCGGCGCCTTCCTGCTCTACCACCTGCTCGCGGTCTTCACCGGCTGCACCAACGTCCACGCGCCCACAGAGCGGGTGCTCGCCGAACCGCTGCGCTGGCTCGACCTCCTCCACGAACACCGTGCGCAGCACGGCTGGGCACCGACGTTCGCCTACCGGCTGGTCGCGGACGCGCTCGCCGAGCGGCCCGACGGGCACTGGGACCTGGGCGGCCTCAAGTCGCTGCTCTGCGGGGGCGAGCGGGTCGTGCTGCCGGTGCTGCGCCGCTTCCTCGACGCCACGGCCCGGTACGGCGTGCGCGAGGAGCACATCGCCCCCGTGTGGGGCATGGCCGAGACGGTCACGGCCGTCACCTACGGCCGCCTGGACCGTCCGGGCACCGTGCACCGCCTGCTCAAGAGCAGCCTGGGCGGTGACCTGGTCCGGGCCGGCGCGGACACCCCGGACGCCGACTGCGTCACCTTCGTCGCCTCCGGGTCGCCCGCGCACGGCGTCACCCTGCGCGTCGTCGACGACCACGGCGACCTCGCCCCGCCGGGACGGATCGGCCGCCTCCAGGTCCACTCGCCGGCGCGGCTCACCCCTGGCTACGTCAACAACCCCGAGGCGGACGCGGCGGCCTACCCGGCCGGGCGTGACTGGCTGGACACGGGCGATCTGGCCTTCCTCGACGGCGGCCAGGTCGTCATCACGGGCCGGCGCAAGGACGTGATCATCCTCAACGGCCTCAACGTCTACTGCACCGAGGTGGAGGAGACCGCGACCGCCGTCGACGGCGTCCGGCAGGGCGAGGTGGCCGCCTGCGGCATCCCGGACGCCGAGCGGGGCACGGAGGAACTCGCGGTGTTCTTCGTCAGCCGCGGCACCGCCGAGGACACGCGGATCGCCACGGAGGTGAAGGCGGCGCTGTACACCCGGCTCAGGCTCACCGCCGCGTACGTCCTGCCCGTGCCGGCGGACGAGTTCCCACGCACACCGGCGGGCAAGGTGCGCCGCACGGAACTGCGGAACCGGCTGGTGGCCGGGGCACCGGCTCCGGCACCGGCTCCGGCTCCGGCCCAGACCTCGACTCCGGCACCGGCTCCGGCTCCGGCCCAGACCTCGACTCCGGCACCGGCACCGGCTCCGGCCCAGGCTCCGGCTCCGACTCCGGCCCAGGCTCCGACTCCGGCCCAGGCTCCGACTCCGGCACCGGCACCGGCACCGGCCCCAACCCCGACACCGACTCCGGCCCAGGCCCCGGCTCCGGCCCAGGCCTCGACTCCGGCCCAGGCCCAGGCCCCGACTCCGGCCCAGGCCTCGACTCCGGCACCGGCACCCGCCCCGACTCCGGCACGGTGACGCGGGTCGTGCGGGAGGAACTGACCGCCGTACTCGGCGGCCCGGTCGACGTGGACGTGCCGTTCTACGAACTCGGCCTGACGTCCGTCCTGTTGGTGCGGCTGCGGAACCGGCTGTCGGAACGTCTCCGGACGCCGATCGCCCAGACGGCCTTCTTCGAGCACCCGACGGTCAGGGCGCTCGCCGCCCACCTCGCCGAACGGCCCACGGCGCCGGCCGCCCCGGAGAGGGAGCATGAAGGCGGCTCCCCCGACCGCCGCGTCGCCGTCATCGGGCTGGCATTGCGCTTCCCCGGCGCGACCTCGGTGGAGGAGTTCTGGGCCAACCTGCGGGACGGCGTGGACAGCGTCAGGGTGTTCGGAGAGCAGGAGCTCGCGGCGGCGGGCCTCACCCCGGAGCAGCGCCGCGCGCCCGGCCTCGTGCCCGTCGCCGGAGTCCTCGACGGCGTCGAGGAGTTCGACCCGGACTTCTTCGGGATGAGCCCCAAGGAGGCCGGACTCACGCATCCCGCGCACCGGCTGTTCCTGGAGTGCTGCCACCAGGCCCTGGAGGACGGCGGCCACGCCGCGACCGCGCCCGGCGTCCGGGTCGGGGTGTTCGCCGGTTCGGGCATGAACCTCTACGACCACCAGCAGCCGTCCGCGACCGGGGCACCGTACGACCCGGCGGACCCGGCCGCCGGCATGCAGACCGCCATCGGGCAGGAGCCGGACTTCCTCGCCACGCGCGTCGCCTACCGGCTCGGCCTCACCGGTCCGGCGATCGGTGTGCAGACGGCCTGTTCCACGTCCCTGGTCGCGGTGCACCTCGCGGTCCAGGCGCTGCTCACCGGGGAGGCGGACCTGGCCCTGGCGGGCGCCGCGGCCGTGCACCTGCCCCAGGAGACCGGCTATCACAGCCACCCCGGATCGATCCTCTCCTCCACCGGACGCTGCCGCGCCTTCGACGCGGAGGCCGACGGCACCGTCGGCGGCAACGGCGTGGCCGCCGTCCTGCTGAAGCGCCTGGACCGGGCACTGGCCGACGGCGACACCGTGCACGCGGTGATCCTGGGTTCGGCCGTCAACAACGACGGCGCCGCCAAGGTCGGCTTCAGCGCGCCCGGTGTCGAGGGCCAGCTGGACGTCGTACGCCAGGCGCTGCGCCGGGCGGAGGTACCCCCGGAGACGATCTCGTACGTGGAGGCGCACGGTACGGGTACGCGGCTCGGGGATCCGGTGGAGCTCACGGCGTTGGCACGGGCGCTGGGCGAGGGACGCGGCGGATCGTGTGCGGTGGGCTCGGTGAAGCCGAACATCGGGCATCTCGACAGCTGTGCGGGAATGGCGGGGCTCATCAAGACGGTCCTCATGCTGCGCAACCGCACGCTGGTGCCGACGCCGCATCTGACCAGCCCGAATCCCGAGCTTCCGCTGTCCGACGGCCGGTTGACGCTCGCCACCGAACTGCGACCGTGGCAGGTGCCGGTCGGCGTGCCGCGCCGGGCCGGGGTCAGCGCGCTCGGTGTCGGCGGCACCAACGCGCACGTGGTGCTTCAGGAGGCGCCGCCCGCAACCCCCCGTTCCGTGCCCGACGTGCCGGTGCTCGTCCCCGTGTCGGCTCGTGACACCGAAGCCCTGGACGAGCTGAGGGCCGAACTCCGGGGCCGGCTGCGGGCCTCGCCGGACCTCCCGGCCGTCGACGTGGCCGCCACGCTGGCCCTAGGCCGTCCGCACCACGCGGCACGCACCGCGGTGGTCGGCCGTACGGCAGGCGAACTCGCCCGCGCGCTGGAGGAGGACCGCCACGAGGACCACGAGGAGGACCGCCACCAGGAACCCGTCCCCCTCGGCCCGGTCGCCTTCGCGTTCGCGGGGCAGGGCAGTGCCCAGCGTGGCATGGCGAACGGCGTCCACGCCGCACACCCGGCGGCGCGGGCCACGCTCGACCGGTGCGCGGAGCTCTACGCGGCGGAGTTCGGCGGCAGCAGCCTGCTCACCCCGCTGCTCACCACCACCGATGCCTCCGCGGAGGACGAGACCTGGCCGACCGGGACCGCGCAGGCCGCCCTCTTCGCCCATCAGGCGGCGCTGGCGGACGCATGGCGGGCGGCCGGGATACGCCCCGGGCTGCTGCTCGGCCACAGCGTCGGCGAGTACGCGGCCCTGTACACGGCCGGTGCCCTCACCCTGGAGGACGGGCTGCGGCTCACCGCCTGGCGCGGACGCCTGATGCGGGACCGCTGTCCGGCCGGGGGCATGCTCGCCGTCCGGGCGGACCGGGCAACGGCGAGGCGCGTCGCGCTGGCCGCCGGCGCGGAGCTCGCCGCGGTCAACGGCCCGCGCGCCCAGGTGCTCTCGGGTCCTCCCCAGGCCTTGAAGGAGGCCGCGCGGCTGCTCGACCAGGAGGGTCTGCGGTGGCGTGCGCTGCCGGTCGACCGGGCGTTCCACTCCGCGGAGATCGACAGCGTGCTGGACGAGTTCCGCACCCGTGCGCGCGAGGTGACGTACCGACCGCTGCACACCCCGCTGGTGACGACGGCCGACGGTGAGCTGCGCCGGGCGGGCTGGACGGTCGACGTGGAGTACCTCTGCCGTCAGGCCCGGCGGCCGGTCCGCTTCGACCTCGCCATGGACACCGCCGTCGAGCAGGGCTGCGTGGACTTCGTGGAGATCGGCGCGGGGCGGACCCTCACCGGCCTCGGCCGGCACTGCGTACCCGGCAGCCGCTGGCTGAGCGGCCAGGGCGACGGGGGCGGGGCCGCCGAGCAGGCGCGGGGGTTCCTCACGGCGCTCGGCTCGCTGTACCGCGGGGGCGCGGACCTGGACTGGCCCTCGCTCAGCGGCGACGGGGGCCGGGTGTCGCTCCCGGGCATCCGTTGCGGCGGCGTACGGTGCCGTACCGGGTCGAGGTGCCGGTCGCCGCTCCCGCTGAGCGGCCGGAGCCGTCCGGTGAGGTCGTCGAGGTCATCCGGCGGCTGACAGCGGACAAGCTCGGGCGCCCGGTCACGGACGTCACACCGGACAGCTCGTTCTTCGAACTGGGCGCCGACTCGCTCTCCCTGATGAGCATGACGACCGAGCTGGAGCAGCGGTACGGCGTCCGTGTCCCGGTCCGGGAGGTGTTCGACTCCGCCGACACGCCGCGGAGGCTGGCGGAACGGGTGGGACGGCTGCGCGGGGACGTGCCGGTGGCCCAGGAACCACTGGTCGAGCGGCCTGCGGTGCCTACCGCTCCGCCGGAGGCACCGGAAGGGCTGCACGCCTTGTTCGGTCAGCAGCTACGGCTGGCGGAGCAACTCGTCGACCAGGTGGGCGACATGATCTCCCGCCAGTTGGACGTACTCGCGGCGGCCGGCACGACGGATGGCACCACGACGGCGCCGCCGCCCGCGCCCCCCGTCGTGAAGCCCACCCCCACCCCCATACCCATACCCATATCCATACCCACCCCCGGTCCGTCCACGGCGTCCGAGGGAAACGTCGACTTCAGCCTCTACTTCTTCGGCGACTACCCCCAGGACACCGACCACGACAAATACGGCCTGATCATGGCCGCCGCCGACTACGCGGACCAGCACGGCTTCCACGCCCTGTGGTTCCCCGAGCGGCACTTCAACTCCTTCGGCGCGCTCTTCCCCAACCCCTCCGTGCTGGCCGCCGCCCTGGCCGCCCGGACCAGCAGGATCCGGCTGCACGCCGGTTCCGTGGTGCTGCCGTTGCATCATCCGGCCCGCGTGGCGGAGGAGTGGTCGGTCGTCGACAACATCTCCGGCGGCCGGACGGGCCTGTGCTTCGCGAGCGGCTGGCACGCCACCGACTTCGCGCTCGCCCCGCAGCACTTCGGCCGGCACCGGGAGGTGATGTACGAGCACCTGGCGGCCGTACGGGACCTCTGGTCGGGCCGGCCGCTGAAGACGGCAGCGGGCGACGGCACCGAGGTCGAGATCCGCCTGCACCCGCGCCCCGTGCAGCAACGGCCGCCGATGTACGTGGCCGTCGTCGGGAACCCGGACAGTTACCGCCGGGCGGCGGCCGAGGACCTCGGCGTGGTCACCAACCTGATGACGCAGACGGTGGAGCAACTGGCCGAGAACATCGCCCTGTACCGGCGCTGCCGCGCCGAGCACGGCCTCGACCCGGCGGCCGGGCGGGTCGTGGTGCTCGTCCACACCTACCTGGAGGACGACGCGGAGCGGGCACGGGCCGAGGCGTACCGGCCGTTCCTGTCGTATCTGCGCTCCTCGCTCTCCCTCTTCGACCAGGTCACCAACAGTCTCGGCTTCCAGGTGGACCTGGAGAACACGCCCGAGGAGGACGTGGAGTTCCTCCTGGGCCGCGCTTACGAGCGCTACTGCGACTCCCGCGCGCTGATCGGCGACGAGCACACGGCCGCCGAGACCGTAGGACGCCTGCTGGCCGCCGGGGCGGACGAGATCGCCTGCTTCGTGGACTTCGGCGTGCCGAAGGAGAAGGTGCTGGCGGCGCTGCCGCTCCTGGACCGGGTTCGCGGGGCGACTCCCGGCAAGAAGGCTCCGGCACCGCCCGAACCGCGCCGGGCACCCCTCACCCCCGCCCAGCGCCGCATCTGGTTCCTGGAGCAACTGCACCCGGGCACCGCCATGTACCACGAGCCGAAGGCGATCCGCCTGGAAGGGCCCCTGGACGTCGACGCGCTGCGCTGGGCCCTGGGCCGGGTCACTGACCGGCACCCTGCCCTGCGCACGGTCTTCGGCGACACGGCCGGCGTTCCCTACCAGGAGATCCACGACCGTATGCCGCTCGACTGCCCGTTGGAGGACCACACGGGCTCGGCGGAGGAGGATGCCCTGCGGTCGACGCTCGCGGCAGACCACGGACTCGACCTCGCCACGGGCCCCCTGGTCGCCGCCCGTCTGCTCCGCCTGGCTCCGGACCACCACCTGCTCTTCCTGCTGGCCCACCACATCGTCTTCGACTCCTCGTCCACGGCTGTGCTGGCGCGTGACCTGGCCGCGTACTACCGCGCGAGGCGGAGCGGTGGCTCCGAACCGCCACCTCTGCCCGGACTGCCGGCGGCCACCCCGCCGAACCCGGGGTCGCTCGACTTCTGGCGGCGGCACCTCGCCGACGCACAGGACCTGGCACTGCCCACCGACCGCCCCCGCCCACCGGTCAGGTCGGGCGCGGGTGCGAGTCTGACGCACGCCTTGGACTCCCGCCTGACCGAAAACCTGCGGACCTTCGCCGCCGGACACCGCGCCACCCTTTTCATGACGCTGACCAGCGCGATCGGCGCGGTCCTCGGCCGGTTCGGCGGGCAGCAGGACGTGCTGATCGGCACGGCGGTGGCGTCCCGCCCCTCAGGCGCCGAGGACCACGTCGGTCTCTTCCTGGACACGGTCCCGCTACGCCTGGACCTCACCGGCGACCCGGACTTCCCGACCCTGCTGCACCGGGTCCGCGAGAGCAGCACCTCGGCGTACGAACACAGCGACGTCCCCTTCGACGAACTGGTCGGCGCCCTGAACCCACGTCGCGACCCGGGCCGCAATCCGCTGTTCCAGGTCATGGTGGAGTACGAGAACGAGGGCGAGGCGGAGTTCGACCCGCCCCTCCTGACGTCCACCCTGCTCGACGTCCCGAGCGACCGCGCCCCGTTCGACCTCAGCGTCTACCTCACGCACCACTCCGGCGGCATCCGGTTCATGGTCGAGTACGACACGGCCCTGTTCGACGAGGCCACCGTGCGCCGTTTCGTGGACTACGTGGAACAGGTGCTGCGCCGGGCGCTGGAATCACCGTCCGCGCCACTCGCGGATCTGACCGCCCTCACGACCGCCGACCGCACCGCGCTGGCCCGTCCGGAACACGCCGGGGACGGGACGGCCACCGGCACCCTGCACGACCTGTTCGAACAGCAGGCACGCCGCACCCCGGACGCCGTGGCGCTCCTCGGGGACGAAGGCCGAATGTCCTACGCGGAGTTGGACGCGGCGGCCAACCGCCTCGCCCACCTGCTCCGCACCCGGGGCGCGGAGCGGGGACAGCGCGTGGCGGTCCTGCTGCCACGCGGCCCGCGGCTGATCACGGCTCTGCTGGCGGTCCTCAAGACGGGAGCGGCATACGTCCCGCTGGACCCGTCCCTGCCCACCCCACGCCTGGCACTGCTCCTCGCCGACACGACGCCGGTCCTCCTCCTCACCTCCGAGGCCACTGCCCGCCCGGACCTCGAACTCCCCGTCCTGCTCGTGGAGTCGGTGGACGACACCCTCCCGTCGACCCCGCCGGCGGACGGCCCCGGCCCGGAGGACCCGGCCTACTGCATCCACACCTCGGGCTCGACCGGCCGCCCGAAGGGCGTCGTCGTACCCCACCGGGGCCCCGCGAACCTGGTCCGGCACCACCTGAGCCGCCACCCCGCGCTCCGCACCCTGCAGTGGACGTCACCGGCGTTCGACGTCAGCGTGCAGGAGATCTTCACGACGCTGGCCGCCGGCTCGGCGCTGGTCCTGGTCGACGACGCCGTACGCCACGACCCCGCGGCACTGGCCGAGACGGTGCGCCGCCACGGGGTGCAGCGGATCTTCATGCCGTGCACCCCGCTGAAGTATCTGATGGAGACGGCCCCCGACCTCCCCTCCCTGCGCGAACTGTTCTCGGCGGGCGAGGCGCTCCACCTCACCCCGTCCTTCCGCCGTTTCCTCTCCACGCACCCGCACTGCACGCTCCACAACCAGTACGGCCCCACGGAGACCTCGATCATCGTCACGTCGCACCGCGTCGACCCGAACGGCGAGGAGTGGCCGCCGATCGGCACCCCGATCCCGGGGGCTCGCGTCCTGCTGCTGGACGGCAGGGGCCGGCAGGTTCCGGTCGGAGCGGTCGGCGAGATCCACGTGGCGGGGGTGCCGGTGGCGTGCGGCTACCACAACCGGCCTGCTGAGACCGCCGCGGCGTTCGCCGACGACGGCACGGGCGGGCGGCTGTACCGCACGGGCGACCTGGGCCGCTGGCGCACGGACGGCACCCTGGAGTACCGGGGCAGGGCGGACGACCAGGTCAAGATCCGCGGCTACCGGGTCGAACCGGCCGAGGTCGAGGCGGCGTTGACGGCACTGCCGGCGGTCCGGGACGCCACGGTGCTCCCCCGCCGCGACCGTCACGGCGACACGGAACTGGTGGCGTACGTGGTCCTGGCCGAGCCCACCCCCTGGCCCTCCCTGCGCACCGCACTCGCCACCGAACTCCCCGACCACCTGGTGCCGCGCCGCTGGGTGTCCGTGGACCGCCTCCCGGTGAACGCCTCAGGCAAACTCGACCGCACGGCGCTGCCGGAACCCGGCGAGGACACGGCCCAGGAGACCCCGCAGTCCGTCCCGGTCACGGCACTGGAGAAGACCCTGCACGATCTGTGGTGCGAGGAACTGGACACCAGCCCTGTCCCGGTGACGGTGTCCTTCTTCGAACTGGGCGGCCACTCGCTGAGCGCGATACGCCTGCTGAACCGGATGAAGGAGGCGGCGGACATCGACCTCACGATGGCGGACTTCTTCCTCAACCCGACCATCCGAGGCATCGCCACACGGGGTGACCGCGTCCTGGACACCGCCCCCATGCCATCCACTCTGCGCCGCCTGTGGCGCCGCCACCACGCACTCCCGGACCCGAGCGTCTACAACATCGCCCACCGCGTGGACCTGCACGGCGACTTGGACCCCGAGGCGCTGCACGAGGCGCTTCGTGACCTGGTGTCCCGCCACCACGCACTCCGCATCCGCCCCGGCGCGCGGCACTTCGAAGTCCTGGCGAAGGTTCCGGTGTCACTGCCGATCACCGACTTCCGCTCCTCCCCGGGAGACGCGGAGGAGGCCGTGGACCGCTGGTGCCACACACAGGCCTCGGAGGCCTTCACACTGGACGAGCCGCCGCTGTTCCGCTTCAGCCTCGCCCGGGTGTCGGGGACCACTGGATCCTGGTGACGGTCTTCCACCACGCGGTGTGCGACGGCTGGTCTCTGGGTCTGATCCGTCGGGATCTGGAGACGCTGTACAACGCACGACGGACGGGCTTAAGTCCTCAACTACCTTTGCATATACAGCAATTCACCGACTTCGCCCGCTCGGAACACGCCCTTCCGCACGGCCGAAGGCAAGCCCTGGAACGCTTCTGGCGCACGGAACTGGAGAACATCCCCCTACGCCCGCCGCTCCCCTACGACCACCCGCACCCCGGCAAGCTGTCCGGCCGCGGCGCACTCCACACTTGGACGATCGACGACGACACCCCCACTCGCCTGACCGACACGGCGACCCGCCTCGGCGCGACGCCCTACACGGTCCTGGCGGCCACGTTCGCCACCTGGCTGGCCGATCTGTGCGGCGAACAGAACGACATCGTCCTGGCAGCCTCCAGCGCGAACCGACTGCAACGCGACCGCTCGGAGATCGTGGGCATCCTGGGCGACGCGGTACTGCTACGGGCCCGCCTGTCCGAAGCGAAAACCTTCCCCGACCTGGTGACCCGACTCACCACCACCCTCTTCACATCCCTCGACCACCAGGAACTCCCCTGACGGACGTGGTGGCCCTGGTCTCACCGGACCTGAAGGACGCCCTGTTCCCCACGGTCCTGTTCACAGTGATCACCACAGAGCCCCCGGCCCTGAACCTCCAGGAGGTCTCCACCACCATCCACGCCCTTCCCGTCCAGGGCGTGGCCCGCAACGAGCTCTACGTCGTGATCACCCCCGAGGCCGACACGATCACGGTCACCTTCGAGTACTCGACGGACCTGTTCACCCAGGAGACGCTCGAGGCGTGGGCCGGGTCCTTCACCGAGGCACTGAGGTCGGCGGTGGATTCCGGGCCGTGAGAAGTCATCTCAGAGCGCGTCGACCGCGCTCACCTTCCACCCGTCGCCCGTGCGGTCCATCGTCATCCGCACCCGGTTCAGGTCCACGCGGGACCCCGACACCTGGGTGCTCTCGGTGACCTGGTTGACGAAGAGCAGGACCACGACCTTGTCGGGGGAGGCCGAGACGACGGAGGCGGCCGGGGCGTCGCCGGAGCCGGGGGCGGCGACCGTCGCCTTCACGACGCCGCGGTACTTCTGGGCCGTCGGGGCGACCACGGTCTTCGTGGTCTTGCCGTACTCGTCGCGGAAGTCGCCGGTCAGGTGGGCGCGGGCCCTGGAGAAGTCCTTGTCCAGGTGGCGGTGGTCGTACGACAGGACGATCGGCGCCGCTTTACGCGCCGCCGCGAGCGCCTCGGTCCGGGCCGTCTCCGTCAGGCGGCCGTCGCGGTACTGCCATCCCAGGGCGGCGAGCGCGACCAGGGCGACGACGAGCAGGGCGGCCAGGACCAAGGTGAGCAGCCGCCGACGGCTGCCGGGGCCGGGCTCGGTCCGCTCCTCGGGCTCGTCCTCCTCGAACGCCTCCGGCGACGGCTCCGGCGGGTCGTCCCAGCCGTCCTTCGGTGCCTCGATGAGGACGGTGCGTCCGGCGAGTGGCCGCTCGGCCCGGCGCGGGACTCCTCGTCGCCGGCCGTCGTCGCGCCCGCCTCGCGGTGGCCCCGTTCCGCGCGCTTCGCCGCCGCGCGGGCGGCCGCCGTCATGGTGCGGCGGGTGCCGGGACCGGCGGCGCGGCCGGTGGTCGTCTTCGGCATGGTGGTACTCCTCGTCGGTGCTTGTCGGTCGGCGGATCGGCCCGTGAATCAGCCCACGAACTCGACGTCGGACGTCAGCCAGCGGCCGTCCTTGTGCACGAGGTCGAGCTGGAGCCGGTAGGTGCGCGCCTCCCCCTCGGGCAGTGCGGTGTTGGTCACCTTGCTGTCGGCGACCACCAGCACACGGGCCGAGTTCTCGTCGGAGCGGACGATGCCCGCCTCCAGGACCTGGCCCTCCGACACGGACTTGTTCTGGGCCACCAGCTTCGTCAACTGCTCCGTCTGCGCGGTGAACTGCTTCTTGAAGTCGCCGGTCGCGCCCGCCAGTACGTTCGCGCTGTCGCGGTCGTAGTGCCGGTAGTCGAGGGAGGTGAAGTTCAGCGCCGACTGGCGGGCCGCGGCCAGGACGTCCTGGCGCCGTTGGTCTGCCTCGCGCTGCTGGTAGTGGCCGAGGGCCAGCCAGAGGGACAGTGCTGTGGTGATGACGGTTGCCGCGACGAGTCCCGCCGTCATCACTCCTGGTGGCACCGGCTTCATGCCATGGGGCCGACGAGCAGCCATTGCCACGACTCCTTTCCGAACGCGGCCTGCTGGCCGCCCGTCGAGCCGATCTCGACGTTCCTTCCGTCCGGGCCGGTGATGGTGCCGGTCTCCGGGTCGTACGGGGTGACGTACGTCGCCTGGTTCGCGCCGCCGTGGGAGGTCGACGCGCCCGGGGCGTTCTGCGCGCCCCGTACCGACGACTCGCTGCCGCGCGGGAGCGTGCAGCGAGCGCCGGTGTTCGCCTCCCGGGTGCTGGTGTCCGCCGGGTCGCGGCGTGCCGTGCCGTACCCCTGGGTGCAGGCCGGCGGGTCGTCGGCGTTCAGCACCAGGCCGAAGTGGGTGGTGCCGTCGCCCGGGACGACCGTGTAGCTGCCCGCGACCATCAGCGGGAAGGTGACCAGGGCCTGTTCCACGCCGGGGAGGCGGGCCAGCGTCACCTGGCCGCCGCTGATCAGGTTGGCCAGCAGGACCGACAGCTGCGGCCCGGTCGACTTCAGCAGCGAGTTCAGCTCCTGCGCCGCCGGCCGCGCGTTGCCGATCAGCTTGCGCAGGTCCCCGTCGCTGGCCTTCAACTGGGCCGAGAGCGCCGCCAGATCACGTGCGAACGACTTGATGGACGAGCCCTGGTCGGCCTGCGTCTTCAGGACCGTCCGGGAGTCCTCGATCAGGTCGATCGTCTCCGGCAGCGCCTCGGACGCCGACTCGACCAGGGTGTTGCCCGAGTCCACCAGACGGCCCAGGTTCGGTCCGGTGCCGGCGAACGCCTTGCCCAGCTCGTCGACCGTGACCCGCAGGTCGTCCTTGCCGACCGAGTTCACCAGGCGGTCCAGGCTGAGGACCATGTCCGTCGTCGGCAGCGGCACCCGCGTGCTCTCGCGCGGGATCGTGCTGCCGTCCAGCAGGTACGGGCCGTGGGAGGTGCGGGGCTGGAGGTCGACGTACTGTTCGCCCACCGCCGACCGGTTCGCCACGACGGCCAGCGTGTCCGCCGGGATGCGCGGCGCCCCGTCCTCGATGTCGAGGGCGACCGAGACGCCGTCCGAGCCGGTCAGGCGCAGTGCGCCGACCTTGCCCACCGGCACCCCGCGATACGTGACCTCGGCGCCGGGGAAGACGCCCCGGAGTCGGCGAAGTCGGCCCGCACGGTGTAGCCGCGGTCCAGGACCTCGTCCACCAAGCCCGTGTACTCGACGCCGACGTACGACACACCCACGGCGGTGAGGGTGGCGAAGGCGATCAGTTGCGCCTTGACCGTGCGGGTGATCACGGCTGGACCCCCTTCAGCATCATTTCGGCGAGTTCGAGGTCGATCCCCTCGGGCCAGTCGCCTCCGGTGCGGTAGCCGCCGGAGCCGTAGTCGCCGGAGCCGTAGCCGGCGGTGCACACGGGCGGGCACAGCGGGTCGTCGCCGCCGGAGGGGGCCGACGGGGACGACGGCAGGCCCGGACCGCTCGGCAGCCCGGTGGGCTTCGGCACGTCCGGCACGTCCGGGAGATCCGGTACGTCGGGCAGGTCCGGCAGGTCGGGGGGCTCGGGAAGCTCGGGCCCCTGAGGGCCCCCGCCCTTCCCGCCGCCCGGCTCCTCCGTCAGGTTGCCGTAGATCCCGGCCAGATCGAGGTCCGCCGTGATGTGCAGGTTGACGTAGTCGCCCTTGATGGCGTCCACGACGTTGCGCGGGAACGGGTAAGTCGTCAGCAGCTCCAGGGAGTTGGGCAGGTTGCTGCCGGCCTTGTTGAGCTGTTGCAGGATCGGCCGCAGTTGCTCGAGGTTGGCGACCGTGTCGTCGTGCGAGGCGTTGACCACCTTGGTGCCGGTCTTGCCCAGCTTGGACAGGGCCGTGAGCATCCTGGTCAGGTCGCGGCGCTGGTCGGCCAGGACCTTCAGGGCGGGCGGCATCGCGTCGACGGCTTCGGCGATCGTCGTCTTCTCCTTGCGCAGCCGTTCGGCCAGCCGGTCCACGGCCTTCAGCGCGCGGACGATGTCCTGGCGCTGGTCGTCCAGGCCGCCGATGAAGGTGTCGAGCTCCTTGAGCAGGGACCTGACCCGGTTCTCGCGGCCCTCCAGGGCCTTGTTCAGCTCCGTGGTGATCGTCTTGAGCTGGGCAACGCCGCCGCCGTTGAGCAGGGCGGACAGCGCGGACAGCACCTCCTCGACCTCGGGGTTGCGGCCGCTGCGGGACAGGGGGATCACATCACCGTCGCGGAGCCGGCCTACCGGCGTCCTTTCCGGCGGCCCGGACAGCGCCACGTACTTCTCGCCGAGCATGCTGGTCTGCCGCAGCTCGGCGACGGCGTTGGCGGGCAGCTTCACCGAGTCGGCGACCCGGAGGCGGACCCTCGCGTGCCAGCCCTCCAGCTCGACCTTCTCCACCGCGCCCACGGTGACGTTGTCGACCTTGACCGCCGACTGCGGAACCAGGTCGAGGACGTCGCGGAACTCGACGGTGACGTGGTAGGCGTGGCCGTCGGCGGCGGCTCCGCCGGGGAGCGGGACGTCGTACCAGCCGTTGAACTCGCAGCCGGACAGGAGCAGCGTCCCGACGGCCGCCCACGCGACCGCCCCGACCTTGCGCGGTGGCCTCATGCGCTCGCCCCCAGGATTCCGCCGAGGGTGCGGTCGACCGTGCCGGTGACCGCGGTACCCCGGGGCACTTCGGGCACTTCGGGCAGGGAGTCGAAGAGGTCCCTCAGGTCCCGGCAGTCGGTCTTCTCCCCGGTCGTCTTCAGGATCGAGCACAGCAGGGACGCCGGATCCTGGGGACGGTCGGGGTTGTTGCGGGTGTCGAGGGTGCCCGCGGAGGGGTTGTAGGCGTTGTTCAGGTTCGACATACCCGTCGGCGCGACCTCCAGCAGCTCCTCCAGTGCCGCCCGTTGGGTGACGAGCACCTTGGTCACCTTGCTCAGGCCTTCCACGTTCGAGGTCAGCGACTTCTTGTTCTTCTTCACGAAGGCGGACACGTCTCCGAGCGCCGTGCCGAGGTTCTTCAGCGCCGCCGCCAGGTCCTTTCGCTCGCCCGCGAGTTGCTCGGCGACCTTGGCGAGGCTGCTGTTGAACGACCGCACGCTCTTGTCGTCCGCCGCCAGCGCCGCCGTGAACACCTGGAGGTTGCGGACCGTGCCGAACAGGTCCGTGCGGCCGTCGGAAAGGGTCGTGACCGCCTCCGAGAGGTCCTCGACCATCTGGTGGAGGTTCTGGCCCTGGCCGTCGAGGTTGTCGGCGCTGACGCCGAGCAGCCGGGACAGGGCGCCGTCCTGGTTGGCGCCCTCGGGGCCGAGCGCCTCGGCCGTGGTGTGCAGGCTGTCGAAGACGCGGTCCAGTTCGACCGGCACGGCCGTACGCGACTCGGGGATCTCGTCCCCGTCCCGCAGCACCGGACCGCTCCGGTACACCGGCAGCAGCTGCACGTAACGGTCGCTGACCACCGAGGAGTTGATGATCGCGGCCTGCGCGTCCGCCGGGACCTTGCGGCCGGAGTCGTACTCCAGCTCCACCCGCACCCGGCCGCCCTCCGGCGTGATCTTCTTGACCTCGCCGATCCGCACGCCCAGCACGCGGACGTCGGAGCCGGGGTAGATGCCGACGGTGCGGGGGAAGTACGCCGTGACGCGGGCCGGCTCGGTCCGGGGCCACAGGACGTAGGTGAGCGCGGTGACCAGGGCCAGGGCGGCCAGCAGGGCCAGGTGCTTCTTACGACGGTTGCTCACTGCGCGCCTCCCGTCCGCGTTCGCGGCACCACCGGTGCGGCGACCAGGTTCTGGACGTAGGAGTCGAACCAGCGGCCGTTGCCGAGGGTGTTGGTGAAGACCCGCACGTAGGGCGCCAGAAGCTTGATGCTCCGGTCGAGGCTGGACTGGTTCCGTTCGAGCATCTCCACCACGCGGTTCAGGCCCTTGAGCGCGGGCCCGATCTCCTTCTCGTTGTCCTGGACCAGGCCGGAGAGCTGGATGCCGAGCGCGGCGGAGGTCTTCAGCAGCTTGTGGATCGCCGCACGCCGCTTGCTGATCTCCCGGAACAGCTTGTCGCCGTCCTCGACCAGGGCGGTGAAGTCGCCGGAGCGGTCGGCGAGTACGCCCGTCACGCCGTTCGCGTGGTCGAGGAGTTCCTTGAGGGCCTTGTCT
Source organism: Streptomyces tuirus (assembly GCA_018195615.1). Classification (GTDB taxonomy): domain Bacteria; phylum Actinomycetota; class Actinomycetes; order Streptomycetales; family Streptomycetaceae; genus Streptomyces; species Streptomyces tuirus_A. Next base: position 2,755,696 of record JAGTPG010000002.1, read on the forward strand.
CGTGAGGCGACCGTCCGGGAGATCCGGGACAGGCCCTTGATGGACGCACGTACCTCTTCCGGTGAGTCCTCGAAGGTCGTCGAGATGGTGTCCAGCGCCTTCGCCAGCCGGTCGGTGTCGACCTTCTCCGTCGTGGTGGTGAGATCGCTGAACGCCTGCACGACGTCGTACGGGGGGACGGTCCGCTTCAGCGGGATCTCGCTGCCGGGTTCCAGCCGGCCCCGCCCCTTGGGGTGCAGGGCGAGGTACTTCGCGCCGAGGATCGTCTTGACCCGGATCGACGCGCCGGTCCCGGTGCCGAACGCCGGCTCGCCCTTGATCTTGAAGGTGACCTTGACGTGGTCGCCGTCCAGGTCGACCTCCTCGACCTTGCCGACCTTGACCCCGGCGATCCGCACCTCGTCGCCCGGCCTGAGACCGCCCGCCTCCGCGAAGGCGGCGCTGTACGTCTCACCGTCGCCGATCACCGGCAGGCGGTCGGCGTTGAACGCGGCCACGGTCAGCAGCGCGAGGACGGTGAGTCCGACGACGCCGATGACGACGGGGTTGCGCTCGCGGAAGGGGCCGAGGTGCGGGCGGCGGAGCCGTATCCTAGGCAGCTTCGGCGGGTCGATACGGACCTTGATCAGCGGCTGTGGACGCGGCTTGCGGCGCGGCAGGAGCCGTACCTTCGGCAGGCGCACGCGTGGCAGCTTCGGCGGCTCCACCCGCACCTTGACCAGCGGCTCCGGGCGGCGCTTGCGGCTCATGCCCCGCACCTCGCCCTCGCCACGTGCATCTCGGGCGTGAGCACCTGCTTCGTCTTCGGCAGCACGATCCGGCCGTCGAAGTCGCACAGGTAGAAGTTGAACCACGAGCCGTAGGACGCCGTCCCCGTCAGCTCGTTCAGCTTGTTCGGCAGCCGCTTCAGCACGCCCTCCACGGTCTTCTCGTTGTCGTTCAGCGTTCCGGTGAGTTCGGTCAGTTCCGCGATGTCGTCCTTGAGCGGCGGACGCGCGTCCTTCAGCAGGCCCGAGGTGGCCTCCGTCAGATCGCCGATGCTCACCAGCGACTCCCCGATGGGCTTGCGGTCGGCGGACAGGCCCGAGATGACGCGGCGCAGCTGCTTGAGCAGTCCGGAGAATCGGGTGCCGCGCTTGTCGAGCGTCTCCAGCACGGTGTTGAGGTTGTCGATCACCGAGCCGATCAGCTTGTCGCGGCCGGCCAGCGTCGTGGTGAGCGACGCGGTGTGCGTCAGGAGGCTGTCGACGGTGCCGCCCTCGCCCTGGAGGGTCTTGATGATCTCGGTGGCGAGCTGGTTGACGTCCTTCGGGCTGAGCGCGGCGAACAGTGGCTTGAAGCCGTTCAGCAGCGCGTTCAGGTCGAGGGCGGGCTGGGTGCGCGCGAGCGGGATCGTGCCGCCGGGGCGCAGCCGGGTGCCGTCGCCGGCGCCCTCGGTCAGCGCGACGTACCGCTGCCCGACCAGGTTGCGGTAGCGGATGACGGCGCCCGTGCTGGTGAGCAGCGGCCTGTCCTGGCTGACCGTGAAGGTGACCTCGGCCAGCGTCCGGTCCTTGATCCGGATGCCCTCGACCTCGCCGACCCGCACTCCGGCCACCCGGATGTCGTCGCCCTCCTCCAGGCCGGTGACGTCGCTGAAGACCGCGCGGTACTCACGCTCGGGGGTGAAGGAGATGTTCACGATGGTGGCGGCGAGCAGGGCCGTGGCCAGCACCGTCACCAGCGCGAAGAGACTGAACTTGATCAGCGGGGCGGCGGTCTGCCGGGCTCCTGTGGTGCTCATGCGACGCTCACCGCCGTCCCGCGCGCCATCGGCCCGAACAGCAGCGTCGCGACCGGCGGCACCTCGTCGGCGGTCACGCCCAGCACCGGCGCCACGAGCGAGCCGACGGCCCGCTGCTCGGCCCGGGTGGCGGAGACGCCGAGCGGGCCGCCCGCGGCCGTACCCGGCTTCTTGGAACCGTCATCGAGGTGGGCGCCGGGCGCCGGCACCGGAGGATGCGGCAGATCACGGCAGTTCGGGCCCGACCGCTCGCCGTAGCGCGGTTCCTCACCCGGTTCGTACGCACCCTGCGGTCGTACGACCTCCAGCGTGATGTGCATCTTGCCGCCCCGGAACGCCTCCTCGGACGCCTTCTCCTGCCGGACCAGGCCGGCCAGCAGGCAGGGGTACTGGGGGGAGTAGCGGGCGAACAGCTCCAGTGTGGGGCGGGAGACCTGGCCGAGGGTGATCAGCCGGTCGCCGTTGGCGTCGAGGAAGTCCTCGGCGGTGCCCGCGACGGTCGCCGTGGACTTCAGCGCCGCCGCCAGCCGGTCCTTCTGCTCGGTGATCGTGCGGCTGGTGGTGACGGTGTTGCGCAGGATCTCCATCAGGTCGGGCGCCGCGTCGCCGTAGACCGCGGCGACGTCGGCGAAGCGTGCGATGTCCTCTTTCAGGGACGGCAGGTGCGGGTTGAGGCGGCGCAGGTAGGCCTCCAGTTGCGTGAGGTTGTCGCCGATCCGCTCGCCGCGGCCGTCGAGGGCGGTGGCGAACGCGGAGAGCGTGGCGTTGAGCTTGCCGGGCTGCACGGTCCGCAGCAGCGGCAGCAGGTCGTTCATCAGCTGCTGGAGCTCGATGCCGACGCGGGTGCGGTCCTGGGTGATGACGTCCCCGGCGCGGATGGGGCGGGCGGACGAGCCGGCGGGCGGGACCAGGTCGACGTACTTCTCGCCGAACAGCGTCTTGGGCAGCAGGCGCGCGTGCACGTCGGACGGAATGTGGGCGACGTGCTCGGGCTTGAGCGCGATGTCGAGCGTCGCCTTGGTCCCGTCGGCCCGCACCTCGCGCACCTCGCCGACCAGCAGCCCGCGCAGCTTGACGTCGGCCCTCGGGTCGAGCTGGTTGCCGAGGCTGTCGGCCTCCAGCGTGATCCGCACGACCGGCGTGAACACCTGCTGGTAGACAGCGACGGACAGGGACAGCAGCAGCGCGAGCACGGCGATGAAGACGACGCCGTACAACCGCAGTCTCAGCACCCTCATACGCCGGCTCACCCCGCGATCCGTACGGTCGTGCTGGCGCCCCAGATCGCCAGCGACAGGAAGAAGTCCAGGACGTTGATCGCCACGATCGAGGTACGCACCGCGCGGCCCACCGCGACGCCGACGCCCGCCGGGCCGCCGCTCGCGTAGTAGCCGTAGAAGCAGTGCACCAGGATGATCAGGACGGCGAAGACCAGCACCTTCCCGAAGGACCACAGGACGTCCACCGGTGGCAGGTACTGCTGGAAGTAGTGGTCGTACGTGCCCGTGGACTGCCCGTAGTAGCCGGTGGTGATGGTGCGCGCCGCCAGGTAGGAGGACAGCAGACCGATCACGTACAGCGGGATGACGGCCACGAACCCGGCGATCATCCGCGTCGTCACCAGGAACGGCAGCGAGGGCACGCCCATGACCTCCAGCGCGTCGGTCTCCTCACTGATCCGCATCGCGCCGAGCTGGGCGGTGAACCCGGCGCCGACGGTCGCGGAGAGCGCGAGCCCGGCCACCAGCGGGGCGATCTCACGGGTGTTGAAGTACGCCGAGAGGAACGCCACGAAGTTGGAGGTGCCCAGCTGGTTGAGCGCGGCGTACCCCTGCAACCCCACTTCCGTGCCGGTGAAGAACGACAGGAAGGCGATCACCCCGACCGTGCCGCCCACGACGGCGAGCGCGCCCCGGCCGAAGCTCACCTCGGCGAGCAGCCGCAGGATCTCCTTCTTGTAGCGGCGCAGGGTGCGGCCGGTCCAGGCCAGTGACCGCCCGTAGAAGGACAGCTGGGCACCCAGCTCCTCCAGACGACTCAGCAGCGCCATGCCTCAGCCCCTCTGCGGAACGACTTGGAAGTACACGGCGGTCATCACGAAGTTCGTCACGAACAGCAACATGAAGGTGATCACCACCGACTGGTTCACCGCGTCGCCCACCCCCTTGGGTCCGCCCTTCGCGGTCAGTCCCTTGTAGGAGGCGACGATCCCGGCGATCGCGCCGAACACCAGCGCCTTGACCTCCGCCGCCCACAGGTCGGAAAGCTGGGCGAGTGTGGTGAAGGAGGCCAGGTAGGCGCCCGGAGTGCCGTTCTGGAGAACGACGTTGAAGAAGTAGCCGCCCGCGACACCGACCACCGACACCAGGCCGTTGAGCAGCACCGCCACCAGCATCGACGCCAGCACGCGGGGAACGACGAGCCGGTGGATGGGGTCGATGCCCAGCACCTGCATCGCGTCGATCTCGTCGCGGATCTTCCGCGCCCCGAGGTCGGCGCAGATCGCCGTGCCACCGGCGCCCGCGATGAGCAGCGCGGTGACGATCGGCGAGGCCTCGCGCAGCACGGCGAGCACGGAGGCGGCTCCGGCGAAGGACTGGGCGCCGAGCTGCCGGGTCAGGCTGCCGATCTGGAGCGCGATGACCGCGCCGAAGGGGATGGAGACCAGGGCCGTCGGCAGGATCGTCACGCTCGCGACGAACCACGCCTGCTGGATGAACTCCCGGGCCTGGAAGGGCCGTCGGGGATCGTGCGGACGACGTCCAGCGCCATCGCGAAGAGGCTGCCCGAGTGCCGCAGCGCTCCGGCCGGTGACAGGCTCACGCGCCGGCCACCTCCTTGCGGTGCAGCGCGGCCTCGCGCCGGGCGATGGCCTGCCAGCGGGGTGGCCGGGTGATGCCCGGCCCCGGCAGCAGGCGGGGAGCCGGCTCCTGTACGCCCGCGCTGTCGTCGATCTGCGCGAGCTCCTGCTCGACCTGGGCGGCGTCCTTCTCCTCCGCCATGCCGATCGGGCCCCGCATCCGGCCGTTCAGGAACTGCCGTACGACGGGCTCGTCGCTGGTCAGCAGCTGTTCGCGCGGCCCGAACATCACCAGCTCGCGGCGGAACAGCAGCCCGATGTTGTCCGGCACCTGGCGGGCCGAGGCGATGTCGTGCGTGACGATCAGGAAGGTCGCGTCGATCTGGGCGTTGAGGTCGACGATGAGCTGATTGAGGTAGGCGACGCGGACCGGGTCGAGGCCCGAGTCGGGCTCGTCGAACAGGATGATCTCCGGGTCGAGCACGAGCGCCCGGGCCAGCCCGGCCCGCTTCCTCATCCCGCCGGAGATCTCGCCGGGCAGCTTCCCCTCCGCGCCGATCAGCCCGACCATGTCCATCTTCTCCAGCACGATGCGCCGGATCTCGCTCTCGGACTTACGGGTGTGCTCGCGCAGCGGGAAGGCGATGTTGTCGTACAGGTTCATCGAGCCGAACAACGCGCCGTCCTGGAACAGCACGCCGAAGAGCTTCCGCACCTCGTACAGGTCGTGCTCGCGGAGCTTGGTGATGTCCCGCCCCTGGATCGTGATCGACCCGCGCTCCGGCTTCAGCAGGCCGACGAGCGACTTGAGGAACACCGACTTGCCCGTGCCCGAGGGGCCGAGCATGACCGAGACCTCCCCGGCGGGCAGCGTCAGCGAGACGTCCTGCCAGATGACCTGGTGACCGAAGGACTTGGTCAGCCCTTCCACACAGATCTCGACACCCATCCGGTCCCGCCCTTCAGCCCATGTCCCTGGAGCAGCTCTGACATCTGCTCTACGGGGAGGGGCGGGGGGTCCGTCGCTCGGGGGCGGATTTTTTTCGGGCGGGTTTACGGATGGGTTTCCGGATGGGTTCCGGATGGGTTTCCGGGCGCTACGGGAGTGGGCGCGCCGTGGGCACGGGGAGCGAGGCGGACGGTGTGGCGGGAGCTTCCGGGGCCTCTGGAGATTCCGGGACCGCCGGGGGCGCCGGGAGCTCCGGGTCCGACGGCACGGCGGAGGGCTCCACCGGCAGATCGGGGACGTCGGGCAGCTTCGGGGCGCCGGGCACGTCCGGGACGTCCGGGACCGCCGGCGCGGACAGCACCGGCAGCGGCGACACCGGGACCTCCGGAACGTCCGGTACCTCCGGCAGCGACGGCACGGACAGCGGAAGGAGCGATGCGCCGGCGGGAGACTCGGCCGCTGTGCGCTCAGCTGCCGCAGCCGTGGGTTCGTCCCCCCGAGGCGTACGCGCCCCGCCACCGCCGCCCGGCCGCAACGTCTCCGCGCCCGGCGAGGCGACCGCGCTCCGAGGAGCCGCACCGCCCCCGCCGCCGCTGTCGTCGAGGGCGTACGGCAGCACGAACCCGGCCACCGCCAGGGACGCCGCCGTCGAGGCGACCGCCACGGCCTGCACCCTGCCGCCGCCGCGCGGCCGTCCCCACCCGATCAGGAACAACGCGACCCCGAACGTCGCCGCCAGCGACTGCCGCAGCGTCCGCCGGGCCCTGGCCAGCAGCGACTCGACGGTCCGGTAGCTCAGGCCCATCCGGACGGCGACCTGGCCGACGTCCAGGTCCTCGGACTTCAGCCGCAGCGCCTCGGCCTGCCGCGCGGGCAGCTCACCACTGCGCACCGCCAGCCACTTCGCCTCGGCCCGGTCGCACACCGCCTCCTCGACGGGCACGGGACCGGGGGCGATGAGGGTCGGGCTGGTACGCACCTGGGCCTCGCGGTGCACCTGCCGGTAGCGGTCGACGCACAGCCGCATCGTCACCGTCGTCAGCCAGGCCGCGAGCCGCTCCTCGTCCAGATCGGGCCGCTCGGCGGCGCGCAGCATCGCCTCGTGCACCGCGTCCTCGGCGTCCTCCGGGCTCATCGACCTGCGCCGGGCCACCTTGAGCAAGTGCTCGCGGTGGCTCCACATGTGCCGCCACCGCTCATCGGCCGCGTGCGCCTCCGCAGGTGTCTCTGCGGGCATGTCCGCAGGCATGTCCGTCGCCATGAGGGCCCCTTCGCGCTCACCCACCGGTCTCGTGCTGTCCGGCGGGGGGCGACATTACCGCCGAGTATCGGCGGTTGTGGAGGGGGTGGCGGTCATCGAGTCCGCGCTGTTACTGGTGAGTGGGGCGCCGCTGGACAGCAGGTCGTCGTCGGGGAGCTCGATGTCCGGGGAGGGGACGGGGAGTTGCGGGTCGTTCGGGGTCCTCTCGGGTTCGGTGGCCGGACGGGACCGGGTGGGGGCCGGTGAGGCGAGGGGCGACGGCGTGCGGGACGGGCCGGCGCTCGGACGGGCGGAGGGGCGCGTCGACGAGACCTCCTTCGGCTCGGCGGATGACGACGCCGGCTCGGGCCGGCCGGCGGAGGCGGCGGCGGAGGGGTCCGGCACCACCCGGTGCCCTTGCAGGAAGTACGCGTACCAGGCCCTGACGGTGCGCAGATAGGCCGCGGAGCGGTTGTAGCCGAGGATCGCGCGGTCCAGCTCTGCCGGGACGGACAGGTCCCGGCCGCCCGCACACTACCGTCCGGCGGCGAGGGCCGCGTCGAAGACGTTGTTCGGATCCGCACGCCCGTCGCCGTTGCCGTCCGCGCCCCAACGGGCCCAGGTCGACGGGATGAACTGCATCGGCCCGACCGCCCGGTCGTACGCCGTGTCCCCGTCGTGGGCGCCGCCGTCGGTGTCCCGGATCAGCGCGAAGGCCACGCCGTCCAGCCGCGGCCCGAGGATCGGCGCCACGGTCGTACCGTCCGACGTCACCCTGCCGCCCCGCGCCTGTCCCGACTCCACCTGCCCGATCGCCGCCAGCAGCTGCCAGCGCAGCCGGCAGCCGGGCGCCTCGTGCGCGAGCCGCTCCTCGGCCCGCCGATAGGCGCCGAACACACTCACCGGCAGCGCGCCGCCCACCTCGGCCGCCGCCGCCCTGCTACCCGCGCGCTGCCCGGTCCGCAGCGGCGGGAGCTCGGTGCGGTAAGGGGCGTCGCCGGAGACGCTCGGTCCGTCCTCGACGGGTACCTGACCGCGCGCCGGTGCGGCTGCCCCCGCCGGGACCGCCCCCGGCGCCTGTGACGCGGTGAGCGCCGCCATCGCCACCACTGCGGCCGCCGTACCCCTGACGCGTCTGCCCCTGTGCCCTGGCACGTCCTGATCCCCTCCCTGTGAGCGTCCTGTCGTCTGCTCTACGGGGGAGGGCTGTGGGTCCGTCGCGGTGGTTTGCGGGAATAGCGGGGCTTCGCGGCCGGGGTGGCACTCTTGTCACCGGGATGGAAGCAACGGCGCCAGGAAGCGGCTCGGCTCACCGTGCCAGGTGATGGCGAGCGCGTCACGGGCGCGGGTCGCCGCGACGAAGAGCAGCGAGCGTGCCCGGTGCAGTTCTCGCTGGTGGCGGCTCGGGTCAGTGTGTTCCCAGGCGTCCACCGAGGCCCGGGGGACGAGCCCCTCGGCCACCCCGGCGATGATCAGGCAGCGGTACTCCAGTCCTTTGAAGCGGTACATGGTGCCGATGTGGACGCCCTGGTCGCTCCGCGGCCCGTCCTGTGTGATCTCCGTCGGAGTGATGCCGCGTCGGACGAGTCGGTCGGCGAGCTGGGTGACCATGTCGTTGGTCGGGACACAGATGGCCGTGGACTCACGGGGCACGTCGTACCACGCCCGCAACTGCTCCACGACGAGGTCCATCTCCTCGTCCCAGCTCCGCGCGCCGCGCAGCGACGGGGCCAGGCCGTGGAGGACCGAGCGGTACCCGGCGAGAGTGTCGGCGCCGCCGTCGAGGTCGTCGTAGTCGGCGTCGCCCAGTACGCGGATCGCGTCGCGGAGGATCTCCCGGGTCGTGCGGTAGCTGAGTGTCAGCCGTGAGGACCGGCCGCGGATGTGGACTCCCAGGCTGCCGAGAGTGACCTGGTTGTCGTAGATCCGCTGGTGCGTGTCGCCGACGAGGAAGAGGTCGTCGGGCTCGGACGGCACCATGGCGCGCAGCATCTTCCAGTGGGCGGCGCTGAGGTCCTGTGCCTCGTCGACCACGATGTGCCGGTACCGGTAGCGCAGCCACGCACCGGAGCCGGCCTCGATGTGGAGGTTGTCCCGGCCTCCCCTTTCCTCGCGTTCCTCCGCCCGTTTGTCGATCCTGGCCTTGCGGGCCATTTCCAGCCGCGCGGCCCGCTCCGCGACCTGGCGGTGGGTCTCCAGCCCCTTGGTCTCGAGGCGCTGGGTGAAGCGTTCGGCGAGCTGCCAGATACCGGCGCGCTCGGCGCGGGTGACGCTGCGTCCTCGTCCGGCGCGCCGGACGGTGAAGTAGTCCGTTCGGGAGGCCACGGCCTGGCCGAGGATGACCTGGTTCCACTCGTCGCTGAGGAACTCGGCGCTCCAGCGGGTCTCTCCCGCCTCCACCAGAAGCTCCCGCCACTCGCGGAGCGCCGCCGTGTCGTCGATCCGCCGCTTGGCGTTGCCCGGGTCGGCCTCGCTGACGACCCGGGTCGCGAGCTGGTCGACATGGGCGATGTCGACCCGGGCCAGCACATCGGGGCCACCGAGCGAGAGGAGACGGGCCCGCAGGTCCGCGGCGAGGTTCCTGTTGAACGTGGTGAGCAGGACGGGCTTGTTACGACCGGGAGGAAGCTTTCGCACCAGATGGCACACCCGGTGGAGGGCGACGATCGTCTTGCCCGTCCCCGGCCCGCCGCCGACCCGGGCCGGGCCGGAGTAGCGCCGGTGGACCAGCTTCTCCTGGGTGGGGTGGAGGAAGATCTTCCATCGCCCGAAGTCGCCTTCCTCCAGGATGCTCTGGAGGGATTCGTCGTCGGTGATCACCACGGTCTGGGAGCGGTCGACGGCCGCCTGCCAGTCGTCGGTGTCGAGGTTCGTGTCCGGCTCGGTCACGGCGACGGGCGCGGTGACCAGTTCCATGACCACGTCGTACGGGACGCCGTCGCGCAGTTGGAGGAGCACTTCTCCGGTGTGGCGGGGCGCGTACTCGGCGAGGCCGAGCAGTTCGTCGTCCGTGGTGAGTTTCCGGACGACCGGGATGAGGGGTGCGGCGACGCCGAGGTCCGCGAGCTGCTCGTCGGTGTACGCGGCGAAGAGGGGCTCCTCCAGCGGCTTCGGCCGGGCCGGTTCCGGTGCGGGAGCAGGGGCGGGAGCGGCGGACGGCGTGAGTTCACGGCGCAGCAGGCTCTCCTCGACGACCTGGAGGTCGACGTACTCGATGGCGCCGGTGACGTGGTTGATGCCGTAGTTGAGCCGGTCCAGGTTCTTGTGGACGTGGCTGCGGTGCTTGACCGAGACGAGGAGCCAGTCGTCACCGCCGAGGCGGATCATCAGCGCCCGCCACTCGCGGTTGACTCGTGCCGACCAGAGCCGGTCGTGGCCTTCCAGTTGTTTGAGGTCGAACCCGCCGGCGTCCGGGTTGCGGCGGAAGTCGTGCTGGAACTTGTAGAACGCCCCGAGGACCGCACGGTCCAGCTTGACGATTTCCTTGTCGGCCTTGTCGAGCAGGCGCAGGGTCACGCCCGTCCTCGGCGTGCCGGTGACCGTCATCGCTCGTTCTCCTCGTGGTCGTTCGTCGCCCTGTCAGCGTCGCCGCTCACCAGCGCGGCGAGTTCGTCGGCGTCCCAGTCCGTCGCGGTGCGGACCTGCCAGCCGGCCTCCCGGTAGGCCCGGTCTCGTTGTTCGGCGTCGATGTCCCCTTCACCGCCCGGGCCCGCACGGTGCGCGAGGACGACGCCGACGCGCTGGGCGGGCCAGGCGAGTTCCGCGGGCCAGGCGCCCGCTCCCAGCTCGTAGCCGGCCTCCGGTGCGGGCAGGCCTCGGTCGGCGAGGGTCCGAGCGAGAGCGGGCAGGCCGGGATCGTCGATGAGGAGCTCGATGACCACGTCCCAGGCGGGATCGCGCACGGTCGCCGAAGCCTCCTCGGTGTCCGGCTGCTCCGCCGCCGCATCCCGTTCGTCCTCCGCCAGTTCGTGCGCCCGCCGCTGGGAGGCGAGCCATCCGACTCCGCCGGTGACCGCCAGTTCGGCCGCCTCGAACCCGGGCAGCAGGCCGGTCGTGAGTTGGACCCCGTCCCCCTCCCCGGCGTCGAGGAACTGGAGCAGGTTGCTCCAGTAGAGCCATGCCTGCCAGCGCCTGCGGTGGGCGGCCTCGTCGGCCGCGACTCCGGCCGGGCTGTCGTCCAGTACGGTCAGCGCCGTCCAGACCGCTCCGGTCTGTCCCCTGCGCAGGTCGAGCGCGATGGTGAGCGGACATCCGTAAGCGTCCCGGGTCGCCATGACCTGGACGGCACCCCGCCCCTTGGCCAGCCGCCGCCCGTGCAGCGCCTCACCGATCCGGTGTCCGATCTCCTCGCCGTCGGCCAGGGCCCTGCTGGTCGCCGACACGGCGGCGAAGCCCGCGAGCGCGCTCTGGGTGCGGCGCCGCCACGCGTCGGGGTCGGGGTCGGTGAGGTAGCCGATCAGTGTCTCGACCGGATTGGCCCACACCAGGCGTGGCAGGTCACGGGTGTCCCCGGCGTGCATGCGCCGGTGGACGTCCATGGCCGTCTTCTGCGCGGTGTTCGGGTACGGCTTCCACACGGGGTCGGCCTGCGGCCTGGTCTGTCCCGTCCAGGCCTGCACGTCGTCCCAGGTGAGCTGGAAGACCTGCCAGCCCTCCGCGCGCAGCCGGGTGCGTTTCACCGCGTCCGTCTCGGCGGTGAGGTGCTCGGGGCTCGCGTGGTAGCGGTATCCGTCGAGGTATACGGCCACGCGACGGTCGTCGTCGGTGCTGCGGAACACCACGTCCGGCCGGGTGAAGCCGAGCGGGGTCTGGGTTTCCATCTGCCAGCCGCGGACGGTTCCGTCGGGCGCGGTGAAGCGCAGGGTCGTGTCCCTGGTGCCGTCCGCGGTGAGCGCGGTGCGGACGCTGACCTCGTCCATCCGCTCGGCCCATTCCAGCAGCCCGCGGCGGAAGAGCGCCTCCAGTTCACTCTCCACCTGGTGCACCAGGGTGATGTCCCGGGTGGTGGCGACGGGTACGACGCTCCACCGGTCGGCGGTGCGGCCGAACAGATCGCCCAGCATGTCGAGGGCGTGCTCACGGGAGACGAGTGCGTACTCGTTGTCGGTGACGTGCCGAAGCAGGCAGCGGTGGCAGGCGGGGCGGCCCTGCCCGACGCACACGCAGGTCTCGATCACCTGGTGGGCGGCCTGCAGGACGCCCTTGAGGCCGTCCTGGCCGGCGAGGCGGTGCAGGTAGCCGGTGCCGCCGGGAAGCGTGTCGTACAGCACGAGGAAGTGGCGGCGGTGCGCGCTCTCGCCGCGTTCCTCGGGCATGGAGTCGGTGACGACCGCGAGGTGGTCGGGGTCGCCCCCGTAGCTGCGGGCGATGCCGGCCAGCAGCAGCGCCTTGAAGGACGCGAGCCGCTCCCGGGTGTGCGCGGTGACGGCGGGGATGAGGATGCGCAGCGCGTCGGTGCGCAGTTCGTGCGCGAGCAGGATCCTCTCGCCACGTCGTGCGGTGTCGGCTCCGGCGCGCCGTCTGCGGCACCAGGGACGGTGGTACTTGCCGTACGCGGACGGGTCGCCGGCGTCGTGAGCGGCGGGCCCGCCGTCCGGGTCGGCGAAGCCGCACGCGTCGCAGACCCAGAAGGGGTTGAGGCGGACCTCCTGTCCGGCGAAGGCCGTGTCCGTCCCGCCGTCGACCCGGGTCGCTCCGACGTTGATGTGGCGGATGTGCGCCTCGCGGGTGAACTCCCAGCCGAAGGTGGCGTGTTCGTGCTTCCACGCCTGTTCGACGTCGCCTGCGTCGATGTCCACGGCCGGGACGACGGTGTAGTGCCGCTCGTCCCGCTCGTCCCTGTCGTCGCGTACTCGCACGTCGTCACGTTCGTCCCGGGAGGTGACGCGGCGCGGCACGAGGACCTTGTGCAGGCAGCCGACGTCTCCGATGGCCGCGGACCGGCAGCGGGGGCAGGGCGAGGCGTCCTGTTCGGCACGGTGGGTGCGGACGTGTCCGCAGTCGGGGCAGACGCGCCACCAGAGCCAGGCCGGGCGGTCGGGGCTGCCGATGTCCAGTCCGGTGACCCGGTGCTTGTAGCCCTGTGCGTAGTAGTGGTTGCCGGGGGCGAATTCGGAGAGCGCGAAGCGCGCGGGACGGCTGTGGCGGAGAGTCTTGCTGCGCTTCTCGCCAGAGCCGTCGGTGGTCTTCTCGGTCCAGGTGAGGGTGGCCTCCAGCTCGGTGGCCGAGTCGATCAGGCTGTAGTTCGGCAGCAGGCCTAGATCGACGAGGGCGCCGTGCGCGGTGGTGCGGCTGATCTCGCGGGAGACGCGTGCCACGTCCCGGCGTTCGGCACGCAGTTCGCGCCCCTGCCGTTCGTGGTCGGGGTCGCCGGCGACGAGCAGTCCGTGGGCCCGGTCGATGGCCTCGGTCCGGCGCTGCAGGTCGGCGCGACGGTCCTCCCAGCGCCGGCACGCGGCTCGCAGGGCGCCTGCCAGTCCCTCCTCGCCGGGATCGGTCGCGTAGGTGACGAGGGCGGCGCGGGCCTGCGGGCTGACGCCGGTGCCGCGGCTCTCGTCGTACGGGGGAACAAGTCCAGGAAGCGCTGTACGAGCCTCCCGCCGTCGGCGAGCGCGGCCTCGGCGAACTCGGCCTGCCAGGCCGAGAGCCCGAACAGTTCGGTGGCGCGCCCGGGAAGCGGCCGCAGGGGTGTCCCGTCGGGGGCGGTCAGCCGTCCGGCGCCCGCGAGGTCGAGGAGGTGGGCCAGGTACTGGCGGCGCAGGATCTCGGCCGCGGACAGGTAGCAGCCGGGCGGCAGGACGTCCCCGGCGATCATCAGCCGGGGCTCTTCGAGGTAGTAGCGGTCGCGCGGGCCGCGGTCGACCATGGTGAGCAGGTAGGCGTTGCCGGTGGAGCGGCCCGCCCGGCCGACGCGCTGGATGTAGTTGGCCGGTCCCTTCGGCAGTGAGGCGAGGACCACGGCCGACAGGTCGCCGATGTCGATGCCGAGTTCGAGGGTGGGGGTGCAGGACAGTACCTGCGGGTTGGCGTAGTGGACGTCGGTGCCCTCGCGGAAGGCTCTCTCGACCGCTTCGCGCTTGGCGCGGCTGAGGGTGCCGGTGTGCTCGGCGGTGTTGATGGTGAAGACCCCGGCGTCGCGGTACATGCGCCGGTAGAAGTCGTCGGTGAAGTCCCGTTGCCGCAGGCCGCTGTCCAGGTCACGGCCGGTGCCGAGGGTCCCCCGCAGCGGTAGCGGGGGCACGGCTGTCCGTGCCACTGGTCGGCGAGGTCGGGGTGGATGGTCTGTTCCCAGAAGCAGCGCGGGCAGTGCGCGGTGGCGTCGGGCAGTACGTCGTCGGCGAGTCGGCGGACCTGGATGTGGCCGGGCTGGAGTCCGTAGACGCGGGTGGCGCCGTCGAGCGCGGTGCGTACGGAGAGGATCCCGGCGTCGGCGAGCGCGGGCAGCAGCCGGGCGAGGAAACCGGCGGCGGCCTCCCGGCGCAGGCCGAGGGCGCGCACGGCCCAGTCCTGGTACCAGCCGAGCCGGCCGGTGAGCACGTCGAAGTCCTCGCTGCCCTGCTTGGGTGAGCCGAGCAGGAAGGCGGGCGCGGAGACGCCGCGGGGGAAGGCGGGCATGCCGGGTTCGCGTCCGCCCCAGATCGCCCACCGGCGCACTCCGGCCTGGTCGAGCCAGGGGTCCAGCCAGGCGTGCCGGACGGCGCCCCGGATGCGCAGCCGTTCGAGCAGGCCCCGGACGAAACCGAGGTACTGGTCGGGGCCGGGCGCCGATCCGTCGGGGAGTGCGATTTCTCCCGGTGTGGTGAGGAGGATGTCGTGGACGAGGTCCGCCACGGCGTCGGGGTCCGTCAGCGGCACGTCGGCGGCGACGGTGCGGGTGAGTTCGAGGGTGCGGCCCTGCCGGGACCGCAGGCCGAACTCCATGACGGTGGCGAACGCCAGGCGTTGCGCGATCAGTTCCCAGGTGGGCCGAGAGCCGCGGCTGCGGCCGGAGAGCAGGGTGTCCACACCGCGGATCAGGTGCAGGTCCGGCGGGATGACGGCGGCCTGCACCGCCTTGCTGTCGACGACGTCCGCGATCAGGTCGGCGGCCAGGTCGTTCAGGGTGGTGGGCTCGTCCTCGTCGATGCGGCTGGCGAGGAGCGCGCGCAGCGAGAACGTGTACGAGCGGCTGGCGACGTATCCGGCGCGGTGGGCGGCGTCCTGGACGGAGTCGTTGAAGAGGAGGGTCTTGTTCTCGCCCAGGTTCTTGTCCAGCTCACCGCCGGTGAAGAGCTGGGTGATGGCGGCGGCGGCGAGCGCGGCGAGGCCGGTACCGAGGTAGCGGATGGAGTTGAAGGTGCGGCAGGCGGGGCACTGGTCGCGTTCCGCCGCCCGGTCGCCGTCGAGGTCGACGTGGACGAACGCGGCGTTGTGCAGGGGCGCGGGTCGGCGTGGTCCCTCGCCGTCGGCCGGGCTGGTGAAGTCGGCTTCGGGCGAGAGGGGACGCAGCCGTCCGCCGCTGCCTTCCAGGACCATGACGGCGGGCCCGCCGCGCCGGTGTTCTGTCCCGGCTGCGAAGGCGGCTTCGTGCACTTCCTGCGGGGTCGCGGCGATCATGTTGCGCACCCGGCGCTTGTCGCGGCTGACGGAGGCGCGGCGGATCTTCGTGGCGGTCAGGTCGAGTTCGGCCGGGTCGACCTCCGGTGAGTACGCGGCCCAGCCCGAGCGCCCGCACTCGCGGCAGAACACGGCGGGCAGGAAGATCTCGGCGGGCGGCGGGGCGCTGTCGTCGGCCGGTACGGCGGCCTGCTCGGCGGCGTCCAGCGGTACGGCGGGGCCCTCTCCGTCGTACGGGGACGGCCGGGCGGCGGTGCTCTGTTCCTTGCGGGCCAGTGCGCCGCCGGAGGTCACCCGCTCGTCGTCCCAGCGGAACTCGGCGCGGGCCGCGCTGATGCCCCGCAGCACGCGGGACACCGAGCGCACCCAGTGGTGGACCTCGATGGACAGCAACGGCCGTCCGGGGTGCTCCGGGTCACGGGCGTACGACAGGAGGGCGACGTAGCGGGCGAGGGCCTGGGCGGCGATCCGTGGCCGCTGCTGCACGGCCATGCCCCAGTGGTAGGCGTAGCGGGGCAGCACCTCGGTGATCTCGGCGAGGGTCTTGGGGTGCCGTCGAGGATCTCGAGGACAGCGGCGGTGAGCCGGTGGCGGCGCAGCACAGCGCCGAGCTTCTCGGGGCTCGGTCCGCTCAGGCCGGTGAACGCGGCGACGAGGTCGTCCATGGCACCCCGGTCGCGGGTGGGGTCGCCGAGGTCGGCGACCTCCTGGGGCGAAGGGAACGGGAGGCTGAAGTCGCTCTCACCGGTGAAGTCCTTGGTGGAGCGCCGGTCCTCGCCGACGACCGAGTCGGGCGGGAACGGCACGCCGAAGACCTGCTCGGCGACCTCCAGCATGCCCGGTCCGCCGCCCGGCCGCCCGGTCCCGCCCCGCCCGTCCGTGCCGGGGCTGTTCGCGCCGAGGGTGGCCGACGTGGCGACGGGGCAGACCGGCCCCAGCGGTCGGCCTGGTTCCGCGAGCCCGGTGACGGATCCGAGCCGGCGCAGCAGCATGGCCACGTCCGTGCCCTGGGCGCCGTCGTAGGTGTGGAACTCGTCGAGGACGACGTACGCCAGCGCGGAGTCCTGCCACAGCCGCTGGTCCTCGGGCCGCTGGAGGAGCAGGTCGAGCATCTTGTAGTTGGTGACCAGGATGTCCGGCCGGGTGCGCCGGATCTCATCGCGGTCGACGGCGATCGCGGGGTTGGCCTGCTTGAAGTCCTGGGACGGTGTGTCGCCGATGTAGAGCGCCGCCCGGACGCCGGCGTCGTGCAGCCGGGTGTCCTTGACGTCGGCGAGCCGCTCGCCGATGCGGTGGGCCTGGTCGGTGGCGAGCGCGTTCATGGGGTAGAGCAGGATCGCCTTGACGCCCTCCCGGCCGGCCAGCCGCTCCCGGTAGCAGTGGTCGAGCAGCGGGACGAGGAACGACTCGGTCTTGCCGGAGCCGGTGCCGGTGGTGACGAGGGTGGGCCGCGCCGGACCGTGCAGCGTCGACAGCCGTTCCCAGGCGGCTTCCTGGTGCCGGTACGGGGTCAGCTCGGGGTGCCAGGTCAGGTGCCGTTTCCAGTTCTCGCCCTCGGCGGTCCGGAACGGTGTGCGTACACGGAGGTAGGGGCCGCGGAAGATGCCGTCGTCGGCGTCGCCGAGGAAGTTCTCCAGGGCACGGCGGGTGCTCTCGTCGGCCAGCGCGTACGTCGTCGCGAGGTACTGGCTCAGGCTGGCCCGTACCTGGTCGGCGGCGAGGGTGGGACGCACGCGCGGTCCTCCTTGGTGCTGTGCCGGGGCGGGCATGCCGGGGCGCCCGTTCACCGCCCCACGGTATCGGGGGAGGTGGGGCGGCTCCGGGCCCGGCTCACTTGCCGAGTTTCCGCCCGACGTACGCGATGCGCAGGGTGCGTTCCTCGTGGAGCAGCCGGAAGTGCATGCGGCCCGGCGACGGCAGGAAGTCGCAGTGCCAGTCGAACAGGTGGTTCTCGCCGTCGTCGTCGGTGAACCAGCACAGGCGCCGGCGGGCCTCGAATTCAGTCCGCACGTAGGAACGCCACTGAGGTGCGATGGGCTGCCGGTTCGGGTCCCAGTCGCTGACCGCGTCCTGGAGCTCTCCGAGCCGCTCGCCCACCGGCCGCACCCACACCTCGGGGAGTTCGACGAAGTGCTGCTCGGCGAGCCGTGTGAACTGCAGGAGCGGGAACAGCTCCGCCTTCAGGCGCCACAGCTCATCGCCGGACCGCAGGCCTTCGACGGCCTTCTGCCGGACGGCGTCCGCGCCGCGCCGGATCCACGGCAGGTGCGTGGCGACGTGCTCCCGTCTGGCGGCGTGCTGCACCTCGACGTCGGTGAGGGCGGAGCCGCCGTCATCGTCGTCGAGGAGTTCTTCCCGTACGAGGGTGAGCCGGTCGGCGTCCCAGCACGGCTCGACGGGCAGGGACACCCCGAGACCACCGGTCAGGTGTGCCGACCCGAGCCCTTCGACCGCCTGCCCCTCGTGCCGGTACTCGACGTCGGAGTAGCTCTCCCCTCGGGAAGGCTTCCCGGTGGGGCCACTTGGTCTGCATCTGGAGCAGGCGCACCCAGAGGTCCCTGGCGCCCGGGGTGCCGATCCACTTGCCGATGGCGTGGCCTTGGGCCAGCTGTAACGCGTTGACGGGCTCCCGGGAGAAGAGCCGGGTCCCCGCCCGGTCCTCCCTGGCCACCGCGAGCACGGCCCTGACCATCTCGGTCATGGCGCGGTTGACCCGCTCCGGTTCAGCCGTCGTCTCACAGGACTTCTCGTTCAGGAACAGCTGCGGCACGTCTCCCCCTCCGCGACGATGTGTGCGCCTTGCTCCGCCCCCAGGCGGGCGTGTCAGCCGATGAGCTGGTCGAGCGTGTTCTCCAGCTCGTCGAAGAACCCGGTGGGCCACTGGTCGAGCATGCCGTCCGCGTCGATCCGCGGGCTGACGACCTCCACACCGGTGCCGTCGCCGCGGAAGTAGTGGAACACCGCCTGTCCCGGGGTGATCCGTCCCTGCTTGACGGCGAGCCGCACGCCGTTGATCACGTGGTCGCTGTGCGTCTCCATGATCACCTGCGCGCCCTGCGCGGCGGCCGCGGCGGCGAGCGTCGCCATCTGTGTCTGGCCCTGCGGGTGGAGGTGCGCCTCCGGGTTCTCCAGGAGGACCAGGGAGCCGGGACGGGCGGTGAGGCAGGCCACCACGACCGGCAGGACGTAGGTGAGGCCGAAGCCGACGTGGCTGGGCCGCCGGCGCCGGGTGGGGCCGAGCGTGCCCTGGAACCCGTACGAGAGACGTACGGCGTCGGCGCCCTCGATGGGGTCGGCCTGGATGTCCACTCCGGGGCACAGGTCACCCATCCAGGCGGCGGCCTGGTCGCGCAGGAGGTCGGACTCGGCCCGCGGATGGTGCAGCGGGCCCTTGGGGACCTCGTCCCGGGCGTGGTGGCGGAGGAAGTTGACGGTGTGTTCGCCGCGAACGCCGAGGAAGCCCCGGCCGATGGCGGCGTGGTGGTCGCGCGGGTAGAACTCGGCGGGCGAGATCCGGTCGGCGTGCAGGTACTGGAAGGGGGCGGTGAGGAACGACGGGGCCACGGATTCGGGTCCGGTCGGTGCGGCAGCTCCCTCCGAGGTGGCCGGCAGGTCCACGTCGAGCAGTGGCAGCAGGTTCTGCTCGGCCGCCCACTCGACGGTCCAGCCGTAGCGGTACGGCCCTTCGTCGACGGTGAGGCCGATCCGGGCCTCCTCCTCCGCGAAGTCCTCGTGCAGGACGTCGTCGCCGGTGCCGAGACCCACGAGTTCGCCGTTGAGCAGGAAGCCCTGGTTGACGACGGTGTGACGGAGTCCGGCCCGCTGCGCCTCGCGCAGATACTCGGAGACCGCGAGGTCGCCCGCCTCGTACGACTGGCGCAGCAGCGCGATCGCCTGGAGGACGCTGCTCTTGCCGGACGAGTTGAGCCCGGTGAGGAGGGTGAGCGGGCCCAGCGGTAAGGACGCGTCGCGGAACGCCTTGAAGTTGTGCAGTGTCAGACGGTCAATCACTGTTCGGCTACCCCCCGGAACAACCGTGCCACGTTCTGGAATCTCGTGCGGACCTTCGCCGGATCTCCGGTGCCGATGGAGATCGACCGGTCGAAGTCCCAGTCTTCCAGCAGCTCGACGAACCGGTCGAGCAAGATCTCCCGCGACGCTACCAGTCTGTCCCGCTCCTGATCGTCGAGCAGCGCGAGATGGACGGAGATCGTCTCGAAGAGGGCTTTGTTGATGACGGGGGAACTGCGCTTCCCGCCATGCCACTTGCGGAAGGCGTGCTCATCGAACAGGTCCCGCGCACACCGCATGGCCACCCGGAACTCCCGTGTCAGCTGCTCCCGCCGCTCCTCGGTGAGGTTGTTGATCCGGTACATCGCGTCGGTGAGAAAGCGGTCGAAGTCCTTCTCGGTGTGCTCGGCCGGATTGGTCAGGCGGAAGGCGAGGAAGCGCAGCACCATCTCCCGGTCGGCCATCCGCTCGTTGGACACGCTCCACCGGGTGGCCTCGCCGAACCACGGGTCCTCGGCGAGGTCAGCGAGGAACTCCCGGACCGGCCCCCGTACCAGCGCGTGCCGCAGCTCCTGCTGCGTCAGCGGCATACCGGTGGTGTTGATCCGGGAGAACACGTTGTGCTTGACGGCGTCCGGGGTGCCCTGCTGCATGATGTGGACGGTGAGCTGCGTCTCGCGCAGCCGGATCTTCAGCCGCCCGGTCAGGTCCTGATAGGTGCTGCCGTGGAAGTTCCAGAGGTAGTCCAGGCCCCGGAGCGTCAGCGGGCCCAGGCCGTCGGTGACCTCGGGCGCGATGAACCGGGCGATGGCGGTGAGCCGCTGGACGCCGTCCACCACGGCCCACCTGTCCTCGTCGTCCTGGGCCATGTGGAAGTTGGAGATGGGGATGCGCAGCAGCAGCGACTCGATCAGACGGCTCTGCGCACGATCGCTCCAGATCCCGGCCCGGCGCTGGAAGTCCGGCGCGAGGTCGATCATGCCCTCCCGCAGCCGGGACAGCAGCAGGTCCACGGTGGTGGTCTCCGTGTGGATCTTGATGCTGTCGGGCCGGAACGGGGCGGAGATGCCGTCGGCGTCGCTGTACGGGCCTTCCTCCCCGTCCTCGTCGAAGGGGAGCTCCAGCTCGACGCCTGTCGGCCGGCCGTCGGACCCGATCTCCAGGGCCGGCCCCAGCGGCAGGAACGACGTGCCGGGCCCGCCGTCGACGTCCTCCGGTACGGCGTACCCCCGGGGCCCCGCCGACCGGTCCCGGCCGCCGCCGCTGTCCTCCAGGTCCGCCATGCTCCCCGCTGCCCTCCGACGCCCGATGCCGTGCCCGGCAAAGCCTATAGACGGCGTCGTGGCCTGTCAGCGAGATCGTCCGGGCCTGTCGGCGCCGTCACCGTCGTAGCTCCAGCTCGGCGACGACCGTCTTGCCGACCGGGGCGCGGTCGAGGACGTCCCACCGGTCGGCGAGCGCCTCCACGAGGAGCATGCCCGACCGCCCTCCGCGAGCGGCGGGAGCGCCGGGCGGGGCGCGCCGGGGCCGGGGGCCGCAGCTCGCCCCGGGTGTCGGAGACCTCGATGCGCAGGGTCCGGCCGAGGATCTTGACGGCGACCTCGAAGTCCCGGCCGGGGACGCGGCCGTGCGTGACGGCGTTGGCGGCAAGTTCCGCGACGAGCAGGGCGGCGGTGTCCGACGCCTCGCTGCCGTACGGCACGCCCCAGGTGTCGAGCTGGTGCAGCGCGAGCCGGCGGGCGAGGCGGGCGCCGCGCGGGGTGGAGCTGAACCGCTGGGTGAACACACGTACGGTGACGGGCGCTTGGCGGGTTGTGGGGTGGACGATGGCGTCATATGCCCAATGTGACGCCGGATCAGGCGGCTTCACCAGGGGCGACCCCGCGTACGCTGAGTCAGCGTACGCACACATTCCGTGGACAGTACGTGTCACCGTGCGTGACTATGGCCGGAGTCAAAAGCGTTACGGCGGGCGGGTGGCACGGGAGGTGTCCGGCGGTGGCCTACGAGAGCACGGACGGCGGTACGGGCGCGGGCGGCGCGGAACCGGGGGCGTCGGACAGTCTGCGCACCTTCGGCGCGGTCGTCCAGGCCTTACGCGAACACGCGGGCCTGAGCCGGGAGGAGTTCGGCACGCTGGTCGGCTTCTCGAAGCACACAGTCGCCTCCGTCGAACAGGGCCGCCGGATGCCGGACCGGGACTTCGTGGAGCGCGCGGAGCCGATCCTCGGGGCACAGGGGCTCTGCGGAGGGCTGCGCCGCATCTGTCGCGGCAGGCGGGGCTGGCCAGTTGGTTCCGGCAGTGGGCTCGGCTGGAGGCCACGGCGATCAGCTTGTACACGTACGAATGCCGGGTCGTGCCGGGCCTGTTGCAGACGGAGGCGTACGCACGGGCGGTGTCCCTGGACGTGCCGCCGCTGCCCGACCCGGAGGAGCTGGAGCAGCGGATCGCGGCGCGACTGGCACGGCAGGAGCTGCTGGCGGTGACACGCAAGCCGCCGACGGCGTTCAGCTTCATCGTGGAGCAGGCGGTGCTGGAGCGGTGGACGGGCGGCGAGGAGGTGACACGGGAACAGTTCGACCGGTTGCTGGAGTTGGTCGAGCGGAACTGGAACGTGGAGTTTCAGGTGATGCCACTGCGGCAGCCGTCGCATGCGGGGATGGACGGGCCGATGCGGCTGGCCGAGACACCGGACAATTGCTGGTTCGCCTACTCGGAGGGGCAGCAGAACGGACGGCTGATCGCCAACGCGAAAGAGATCAGTCTGCTCCAGCAGAGGTATGCGAAACTGCGCTCGCAGGCACTGACCCCAGAGGACTCGCTGAGCCTGCTGAAGCGATTGCGAGGAGCGCTATGAACACGCCCGAACTGGCCTGGTTCAAGAGCAGTTACAGCGGCTCGCAGGGTGACGACTGCGTCGAGGTGGCGAACGGCACGCAGGCGATCCACGTCCGGGACTCCAAGGACCAGCGGAGCCCCGAGCTCGCCCTCTCCCCCACCGCGTGGAGCGACTTCATCACTTACGCCGTCCAGGGCTGACCTTCACGGCGAACGCCCCGCGCCGGAACTCCGGTGCGGGGCGCTGTGTTTCACCGGGCAGGCGGCGCCCATGTGCCCTTGTCGACGGCCTCCTGAAGCCGCGCGGAGAAGTGGGCGTGCGCCTCGCGCATCTCCTTCTCGCGGTCGGCCTTGTAGAAGGGGGCGGTGTAGCCCTCGGGGGCTCGTGCCGCTCCTTCTTCTGGTAGGTGAGGAAGTGCTCGTAGTGCTCCTTGGTCTGTCCGAAGCCGAACGTGTGACGGCCACCGGCGATCTTGCGCTCATTCGCGTCAAACCAGGTGACCGCGTCGAAGTCCTGCATGATCGGGAACCGGGACTTGTACATGGCCACGAGCGCGTCTGCACTCACCCCGAGCCAAACAGCGACCAAGGCGTCGATCTCCACCAGGGCGGCCCTTCGCGCCCGCTCGCTCCGGAGCGGGGTTGCCCGTTCCCACCTGGGACCGACCGCGTGGAGAGACTGCATGTCCGGCCACTCCACTGCCCATGGTTCGTAGCCGGGCCAGGTCGGCTCGTAGAGCTCCTCCCACAACTCCGCGTAGGCAGAGGTCAAGCAATTCAGTCTCAATGTTCGGAGAAGCAATGGAGACGCCAGCGGGTGGTCACCACTCGGAGCGGGAAGCCGTCGAGCCTGTGCGACATCGAGGTGCCTGACACGCGTAGTACGTAGCAGATAGTCGACCGGGATGCCGGACCAGAACCCAGCCGTAAGAGCAGTGGTCCGGGAGTCGATCAACGTGGCGCTTCTGATCGCATGGATGTGCGCGGGCCCCGGGGGAGCAATCACCGTGTACAAGCTCCGCTCGGTATCCGGAGCAATGAACTCGCGCCACGCCACCCGGTAGAACTCCGTATACGGCCTCCGCAGTCGCCGCAGCAGCTCCGCCTCCACCTGCTCCTCGGTGACGTCCGATGCCGCCACACCGAAGCGCCCGGCTGCCGCGTTCCGCGCCCGCGTCACCTCACGCTCGGACTCCTTGAGCTGCTCCAGCGTCCTGCCGTCGCTCCACACATCCTGTGCGGCGCGGTACACCTCGGGCTTCGCGACGTACACGTACTCGGACTCGGGCACGGCGTCGTCCGCCAGGGTCATCGGGTTGAGGCCCAGGAGGTCGCTGCTGCCCTGGCTCGGCTGCTTGAACATGGGGTTGGCCAGGCCGATCTGCGGGCCCTTGAGGATCACCTCGGACCAGTCGGCAGGACGCCGGGCCACGCCCGAGTCGTCCGGTGTGTTGTAGTCGATGAGGTCGGCCGCCTTGGCCCCGCTCTCGTCGTAACCACGTGCGATCTGTGGCTCGTACTCCGCGAGCCGCAGTGAGTAGCCCACGAGGGCCTCGATCGCCTGCGCCTCCGCCGTACTCACCGGCGACAACAGTCGCGCCTGGCGTACAGGCTGTGACTCGTCACCGGTGAGCTTCTGCCACCGGGCGAGCATCGCCTCGTCCACCCGGACGATCCGCTTGCGATGCGGGCGTTCATCCCAACTCGCGCCGTATTTGATCCCGGGGTCCGGAGCTGTTCCGTCATCCTCGGCCGACAGTCGCAGAGCATCCACGGAAACGAGCCAGGACAGATGGTCGAAGCCGATCTCGCCTTCCTGCCCGTAGACGTGCACGCCGAAATGACTGGCATGGCCGACAGGGGGCGGAAAGAAGCGGTTGCCCTGGTTCACGAAGTCGCCGTGCACCCGCAGCCTGGTGTACGCGGCCTCACGCAGCCGCCCTTCCTTGTCACCACTGAAGTGCGAGTCAGGGTGAACCAGGCCCACAGAGCCGTTGACCGCCATATGCTCCCACGTCTGGCACATGAAGGCCCGGTACAGGTCCGGCTGGGTCCCCGCGAGCAGGGGGTAGACCGGGCCGGAACCCAGCATCTCGCCCATGCCGCTCGTCGACGCGAGCTCGGCGAGCAGATACGCGTGGGCGCGCCGCGACTTCAGCAGTTGGTCACGCCGCCGCGTCCGTTCCGCCTTGGTCGGCTTCTCGGTGAGCATGAACCACGGCTCGTACTCGGCGAGGACCGGGTTCTCCTCCCACCGGGGCCGCACCCACGGCGGATTCCCCACCTGAAGGTCGAACCCGCCCCCCGGCCCCGGAACACGTGCGCGAAGTGCAGCTCCCAGTGGAAGAAGCCGTGGCCGTCCTCCGCCTTTATGTCCTTCTCCGTCGTGCCGGCGATGTCCTCGACCGTGTTCAGCCACGGGTAGCGGAACGGCAGCAGTCGGGCCGGTCGCATGCCGAGGAAGCCCTCCAGGCGGTCCTCGACATCGGTCAGCAGCTCCAGCGCCTCATCGGGGCTGAGGTTCTCGATGCCGGAGAGCAGCGAGTTCTCGGGCATGTCGACCTTGCCGAGGACGCTCTCCAGGAAGTCCAGCCAGTCGCCGAGGCTCTGGAGCGGGACGGTCTTCCGCTCCTGCTCCCCGCCACCACTCCTGCGGGGACGCGACGGGCTCCGCTTCGGCCTCTCCCCAGAGTCGGAGCCCGTGCCCAGTTCCTGCTGCTCACCGTCGGGGTCATCGAACAGTCCGGCCATCTGCCACAGCTGATCGCCAGGAGCGGGTTCGGCCCACTCCACCGGCGGCACCGGGTCCACCGGCTGCTCCGTGGCGACCGCCGCGCGTCCACCACCCAGCAGCCCCGCCACCGAAGACTCGTCGACGAACGCGCCACCCGTCTCGTACACAACGCCGGTGCCGTCGAGTTCGCCGACCTTGTCCAGCGGCCAGAACCACAGCGCGCACCACGCGTCCATCACGGTCTTCAGCCGCCAGTACGGGGTGCCGTACCGAGTCAGGTCGTCGAGGACCTTCTGCTTGTCCTCCGCCTCCGAGGACTGCTCCAGCCAGTCCGCGCCCCACACGTCGACGCGTCGGGCGACCGCCCGTTCGGAGAGTTCCAGGCGGGTGGCGACCAGCGACCACAGGAACTCGGCGCGGCGGGCCAGGCCCTGCAAGCGGCCCAGCTCGGTCTTCTCTGCCGCCTTGCGCCACCGGTCGTAGCGTTTCTGCCGTGCCTCGGGGGTCTCGTCGCCGCGCTCCTGGAACGGCTTCGGTCCCTTCGGCGCCTTCTGGATGCCCTTGCGCCACGTGCCGAGCGCCTTGGCCTCGTCCGCCGCGAGCTTCTTAGCCTCCGGTTCACCGGCGACCGCGCCCCAGCCGATCGCGGGCAGCAGGAACTGGTGCACCGACCCCTCGGGCAGCGGGCCCTCCCGGAACGGGAGGTCGGTCGGCGGGAGGGTGTTCTTCTTCGCCAGCCACTGGCCGCCCGTCAGGGCCTCGGCCTTGTAGACCTTGCGGCTCGCTCCGATGAGCGAGTTGCCGCGCCGCAGGTGCAGGCCGAACCAGGGGGCCCGCATGCCGGGGTGCATGGAGTTGAGCCAGAGGGAGACTTCCGCCAGCTCCACTGCCGTGGCGTTGAGGTCGACGCCGTACGCGTTGTGCAGGGCGATGTACGCCTTGGCCTTCTGCAGCTCGATCTGCCGCAGCTCGGGGTCCACCCGGCGGCCCAGCTCGTGCTCGCGCCGCCGCAGGTACTCGGCGGCGACCTGGTCGATGGCCTCGTTGAGGAACGCGCCGGAGCCGAGGGCCGGTTCGCAGATCTTCCACTCGAGGAGTTCCCTGGCCGGGGTGACGGTGCCGTCCTGGTCGAGCCGGTGCTTGAGGGCCAGTTCGACCGTGACCTCGGTGAGGGACTTCGGGGTGTAGTAGGAGGCGGAGGTCTGGCGGTCGCGGCCGGCGAGGCGGTACACGAAGGTGCCCCGGGGGTGGACCACCCGCCCGCGGCGGCCGGTCTCCGGGTTGGTGCGGTGGACGAAGACGTCGTCCGCGTAGTCCTGGACGCGTGAGGCGGGGACCATCCAGCTGCCGCCCGAGGGGTCGCCGCCCTTGGCGACCTCGTACAGCTCCTCCTCGGCGATGAAGCCGGTGTAGGACATCAGGCCCTCGTACACTGCGCCGAGCTGGTTGATGCCGAGCTGGGCGTACGAGATGAACCCGCCGCGCTCCCTGCCTCGGCCCTGGGTGAGCATCAGGCGGCGCAGCACCTTGTGCAGGGTCTCGTTGCGCAGCCGGGTGTCCAGGAACGGGCGGCGCTTCTCGCCCTCGCCGCCCCGGTGGGCCGGGTTCTCGATCTGGTCGTCCGCGATGAGGCGGACCGCCTCCTTGGTGAACAGCTCGGAGCGCAGGGCCTCGAAGCGCAGGCCCGCGCTCGTGCTGCGGGCGGCGGCGCGGCGGACGCGGTCGGCCTCGCGGACGCGCTCGGTGTGCTCGGCCCGGGTGATCGCTCCGGCGGCGAGCAGCCGGTCCGCGTCCCGCTCCGCCTCGGCGGCCTCGCGGGCGGCGGCCTCGGCGGCCAGGTCCTCTGGCTCGGTGCCGTACCGGCGGTGGCCGTGCTCGACCTTGTCGAAGAGCAGCTCCAGCGACTCGTACAGGTGGAAGCCGCGCCGGGAGCGCTCGCCGACGAGGTCGCGCAGGACGAGGTCGCCGAGGCGCTGGAGACCGTAGCCCTGCTCGTACTCGGGGTAGTCGGAGGGCAGGATGCCGAGGGCGGGGCTGGCCTCCGCGTAGAGGAGGAACAGGATGCGGTACAGGTAGCGCAGCGACTCGCGGCTGAGTTCCTTGGCCAGTCGGGCCGGGTCGTCGAGGTCGGCGGGGGTGACGCCGTTCTCCGGGTCGCGCAGACGCTCCAGGACCGCGTTGGCGATCCACTCGACGCTCAGGCGCAGGCCTTCGCGCAGCTCGGTGGAGACGCCGACGGCGTGCTTGCCGGACTGGTCGAGGAAGCCGGCGAGCGGGGCCGTGCCGCCCTCGGCGGGGACGCGCAGCGAGTCGGCGCCGAACAGCGCGGCCAGCGTGTCGAGTTCGCCGCCGTGGCGGTCGTCGCGCCGGTTGAGGGCCGCGTCGAGGTCGGCGGCCAGGTAGCGGCCCTCGGGCCAGGCGAGGCGGTCGGCGAGGACGATGACGCCGCCGACGAGCAGGAGGACGTAGCGCGGGGCGTGTCGCAGGCGAAGAGGAAGTCGGTGAGGGCTTTCGCGTCTTCGAGAGGAGCCGCCGACGCCTCCAGGTCCACCGGGTGGAGCAGGCGGCCGGCGCCGTCCGGGTCGAGCGCGGCGTCCGGCTCGGTGGTCCAGCCGCAGGAGACGGCGTACAGGCCGGGTTCGGCGTGGGCGACCTGGAGGGTGTACGCGCGGTCGGCGCGGTGGACGGTGACGCTCTGCTCGTGGGCTTCGGTGTAGCCGAGGGCGTGCAGGGTGTCCAGGTGGCTTTCGGTGAACCGCTTCCGCCAGCCCTCGGGTTCGGGCGCGTCGGGGTCGGCCAGTGTTTCCGCGTCCTGGGCGAGGGCGGCGCGGCCTGCGAAGTAGGGGCCGTGCAGGGCACGCAGTCCCTCGCGGGGTGTGCGGGCGCGCGGCGGCACGGAGTCGGGGCCGAGGCCCTGGCGCCTGGCCTCGGCGAGGGCGTCGGCGTGCCGGCGGCGTTCCTGCTCCTCGAAGGCGGCCCAGCGGGCGAGGAGGCCGTCCTTGGCCTTGAGGTCCTTGGGGAGGACTTCGGCGAGATAGTGGGCCGAGAGGTAGTCGCCGTGGTTGACCAGCGAGTCGTACGTCACGTCAGTTCTCCGCCTGGGCGTCGGACGGGTGGGCGTCGGATCCGAAGGGCCCGCCCGAGGAGTCGGTGTCATCGTCCGCGCCGGGGGTGTCCGGGTCGCCGGGGCGGTCGAGGACGGCCAGGACGCGGAGCAACGGGCGGCCGGTGGTGTGCAGCTGGTCCAGCAGCCGGGCCAGTTCGTCGGCGGTCTCCTCGACGAGGCGTTCCCGTCGGCCCGTGATGCCGGGCAGCAAGGATTCGGTGCGCCACTGGGCCACGTGGTCGCGGTAGGCGGCGAGGGGCTCGCTGATCTGCTCCTCCCACTGGGCCCTTCCCGCCTCCAGGTGCGCGCGGGCGGCGGCGACGGCGGCCGGGACGAGGGCCTGGAGCCCCTGCAGGTCGCGCGGCCCGCCGGTGCGGGCGAGCCGCGGGCCGACCTTCGCGTCGCGCAGCGCGTCCGCCATGGGACGCACCTCGGGCACCCCCGCACCGTCGGCGCCGAGCCCGGTCACGGCCATCCAGCGCACCACCGTGGGGCGGCCGAGGGCGTTGGAGTGGATGCCCTGGACGAGGAACACCGGCCCGTCGACGTGGGGTGTGGTGATGACCGGGGCCTCCTGCGGACCGAACTCGACGAGGACCTTGTCCGTCAGCCACTCCACCACCGGGTGGATGTCGGTGAGGAAGGAGACCTCCGGCCACATGGTGGTGCTGCTGTCCCTGGCCTCGGTGAGTTTGCGCTGCGCGAGGGTGCGGTCGAAGGTGACCAGCATCCGCTCGGCGACGCGCTGCTCCTTCAGGTAGGAGGGCGGCAGGGCCTTGAGGCGGTGGAGCAGGTCGGGGGCCTTGGCAGGGGAGAGCGAGAAGTACGCGCCGCCCTTGGTGTCGGTGCCGGACGACAGGCCGATCAGGTCCTCGGCGCGCTCCTCGTAGACCACGTCGAGGGCGGTGTCGACGAAGGCGGCCGTGTCGCCCTCGAAGAGCGAGATCAGCTCGGCGCGGGCGGGCAGCTCCTGCTCGGTGATCGTGTCCACCTGGCCGAACAGGTCGGCGAGGGCGGTGTCGTCGGCCGGGGCGGACTCCAGGAAGTCCTCGACCGTGCCGCCCCGGACCAGCTCCTTGATGAGCCGGCGCTCCTCCTCCTCGGCCCGGTAGAAACCGGACACGGCCTCGGCCGTGCCGTCCAGCTTGTGCGCCTCCTCCTCGCGGAGGAGCAGCTTCTCGGCGACCGTGCGGTCGTCCTTGGCGCCGGGAACGGCCGAGGTCAGGATTAGCGCCCGGAACTGCGGCTCGTGCTTCTGCCCGTACCGGTCGATGCGGCCGTTGCGCTGCTCGATGCGGATCAGCGACCACGGGATGTCGTAGTGGATCAGGTGGTGGCACTGGCGGTGCAGGTTGACGCCCTCGGATGCGACGTCCCCGGTGAACAGCAGCCGGACCGGGTTGTCGGCGAGGCCGAACGCCTCCAGGACCTTGGCCTGTTCGTCGTCGCTGAGGCCGCCGTGCATGACGGTGACGGCCTTCGCCGTGCCGTCGGCGCCGACCGGGAAGCCCAGACGGGCGGGGACGACCTCGGCCAGCCAGGTGAGCGTGCGGACGCGTTCGGAGAAGACCACGGCCCGGGTGGTGGACCGCGGGCCGACACCGATCTCCTTCAACTGCTCGACGAGGGCGTCGAGTTTCGCGGAGTCACCGGGGCGGTGCCGTCGCCCATGCCGGCGACGATCTCCCGCAGCCGGGCCAGGGCCGCCTGCTCCGGGGCGATGGCAGGGTCGGGCCGCAGCCCCTTCTCCTCAGCCTTGCCGACCCGTTCACCGAGGGTGGCGAGGCGCTTGTCGACCGTCTCCCGAGTGCCACGTGGGAGGAGAGGAACGTCTTGAGCAGTTGGTAGGCGAAAAGCTGCTCGGTGGCGACCGACGTACGGTCATGGTCGGCCGTCCCGAACTCCGTACTCGTCGGCGCGGCGGGAAGCCAGTGCTCGGCCAGCTCGGCGAAGATCCGCTCCTCCGCCTCGGTGGCGGCGCAGTGCAGGGAGACGGTGGGGCCGCGGTCGGGCCACTCCGTTCCCATCTCGTCGCGCACCTCGGGGCTGATCTTGGTCCGCCGGATGTAGAGGTGGCCGAGGTCCCGCGCCGGGTCGTAGTGGTCGCGGTCGGCGATGGCGGCCGGGTCCAGCAGCGAGATCAGGTCGGCGAAGGACCGCTTGTCGCCGTTGTGGGGGGTCGCGCTGGCGAGCAGCAGGGCGTCCGTGCGCGGGGCGAGGATCTCGGCGAGGGCGCGGCGCTGGCTCCCGGGGTTGATGAGGTTGTGGGACTCGTCGATGACGACGGCGTCCCAGCGGATGCGCTCCAGGTGGTGCCGGTACTGGCCGATGTTCTTGAGCGTGTCCACGGAGATGATCACGCGCTTGTAGTGCGTGAACGGGTTCCGGCCCGCTGGGATCTCCCGCTGGATGCGCTGGATGCCGAGGGAGTCGAGCCGCACGAGGGGGATCGAGAAACGGGTCCACAGCTCGTGCTGGAACTGCTCCAGGATGCTCTGCGGGGTCACGACCAGGATGCGCTCGCCGCGGCCTCGGCGGATCAGCTCCGCGAGGGTCAGGCCGATCTCCAGCGTCTTGCCGAGACCGACGACGTCGGCGATCAGCACCCGCGGGCGGAGGTTGCGCATCGACAGGGCCAGCTCGGCGGGCGCTGTTGGTAGACGAGCGGGTCCAGCAGGAAGCGGTCGGCGAGGGCGAGGCCCCGCTCCGACTGCGGCAGCGGCGTCTTGCGCAGGACGGCTTCGAGGAACAGGCGGCTGCGCCGGAAGTAGGAGGAGGTGTCGGGGACCAGGCGGGTCTTCTCCGGGTCGAGCAGCTCCACGCGGTCGATGCCGCTGAAGAAGACGGCCTCCTCGTCCCTGACGAACTCCGAGACGCCGACCGCTTCGATCCGCTCCCCGTCGTGGTCGGTCGTGGTGGTGTTGCGGACCAGCCACTCCTCGTCCCGTACGAGGATCTGCGCCCCGGCGGGAACCGGGTCCCGTCCTGTGTCGCCCCCTGGTCGGTCACCTGCGGCCCCTTAAGTCTTCCCGTTCGTCGCGCGGTCCTGCGAAACGCAAGTCTGTCACGCGCTCCGAGCGGGCTGTGCGGGCTTCGGCGAGCGAACCCGAGCAGCTCAGAACCGCGCCTCGCGGGCATACGCGGCACGGATCCGCTCGGCGATCCGCAGGGGTGCGGAGGGGCGGACGCCGGTGGCCCTGCCGCTTCCGGGCGGGGTTCCGTCCCGTCCGGGGACGACGTCCCGGGGGCGGAGGGACCGGCGCTCCGGTGTTCCCCGCCGGATTCGTCGTCGAGGTCGTGCCGCTCGGCCCCGCTCGCCCGCTCATCGTCCTCCACCGCCGCCGGATCGGCGGCGGCCGGCGTGTAAGAGGGAACGCCGGCTGCGGGCACGGGCTCGCGAACCGGTGCGGGGAGTTGCGGCACGACGATCTCGGGCGTCAGGTCGGTGAGGCGGCGCTTGGCCTGGAGGGCGGTCAGACCCTGCTCGTGGATGACGCGCACCAGGCGCTCGATGACCTCGGGCAGAGCCGGCCGGGCTCCGGGGTCCAGTGCGAGCATGTCCGTGACCAGGGGGGCGAGCTCCGCCGGCAGGTCCGTCAGATCGGGAGGAGTCGCCGGGTCCTCGATCTTCAGAGCGATGGCCTGCCAGGTCGGTCCCTCGTAGGGGTAGTGCCCGGTCGCCGCGAACAGCAGCACCGCACCGAGCGCGTAGACGTCGGCCGGCCGGTCCAGCTGATGCTCGCCCCGGGCCTGCTCCGGCGGCATGCACAGCACGCTGCCGACGACGAAGCCGGTCGCCGTCAAGGTGGTGCGGCGCTCCGCGAGCACGGCGAGACCGAAGTCGATCACCTTGGGGCCGTATGGGGACAGCAGGATGTTCTGGGGCTTCAGGTCACGGTGGAGCAGCCCCGCGTCGTGCACCGTGCCGAGGCCCTCCGCCAGCAGCGCCCGAGGCTGGCGGTCTCGGCGAGGGGAGCGGGCCGCGCTCGGCGACAAGGGTGCGCAGATCCGGTCCGGGACGTACTCCACCGCGAGCCATGGCTGATCGGCGTCAGCGTCGGCCCCCACGAAGGCCGCGACGAACGGACCGTACACCGTGCGCAGGCTCTCCACTTCGGACAAGAAGCGGGCGCGGGTGTCCTCGTCGAGCACGGAGGGCTTGATGACTTTCACGGCTGCCTGATGGCCGGCCGCGGACTCTCCGAGAAACACCTGCCCCATGCCGCCGGTCCCGATCCGGCAGACGAGGGCGAAGCCCCCGATCTCCTTCGGGTCCTCGTCCCTCAGTGGTTCCACGGTGCTACGCCCCCCTGTGGCCTGTGTGCGCCGCTCTGAACATGAGCCGCCCTGGACCGGAATCAGTCTATGCAAGGCCCGAGCTCGCCCTGCCGCCGCGTGTCGGACCGGCCTCATGACATAGGGGGTGCGGCAGGGCCGCGTTTCGGGCAGGGGCGCAGGAGCCCAGTCGCGGGACCGACTACTTCCTGCAACGCCTTGCGGAAGGATTCCGCCTCCGCCACATCAAGCAGCGCAAGTCCCGTCAGGCATGGGAATATTCCGCATCCCGGCGCTCAACAGCTTATGCGGCTAGTAGCGTTGGCAGGACATGGATCTGGGTCGCGAGCGCGACCACTGCCCCAAAGGAGCCTTTGTGGCCGACGAGGCGTTCAGCATCGACAAACGCCCGCTGCGCGACGTGCTGAGGCAGGTTGAAGTAGGCAAGGCACAGCTTCCCGAGTTCCAGCGCGGCTGGGTCTGGCCATGGCCAAACATCGCCAGCCTTCTCGCATCCATCTCACTGAGTTATCCCGTCGGCACCGTGATGCTGCTCAGGGCTGGCGGTAACGTTCGATTCAAGTACCGCCCGATCGAGGGGGCCACACCAACCGGCGAACCGGAACCCGAGTCGCTGATCCTGGATGGGCAACAGCGCCTCACTTCCCTCTTCCAGGCTCTGAAGCTCCGCCGCCCGGTTGTGACCCAGGATATGCGTAAGCAACAGGTATCCGGCTGGTTCTACGTCGACATGCGCAGAGCGCTCGAAGAAAACGATGACCGGGAAGAAGCGATCCGTTTCCTCCCGGCAGGACGTCAGGTGCTCAACTTCCGCCGGGAGGTCATCGAAGACTACTCGAAGCCTGAGTTGGAGTACGAGCACCACATGTTCCCCCTGAACGCAGTTTTCGACAACGGTGACTGGGGGGACGAATTCACCGACTACTGGGGAGACGACAAATCCAAGCGCAACCTGTGGCGCACCTTCCGAAATGAATTCATCCGCCCCTTCGACTTGTACCATGTCCCTGTTATCGAATTGGGACAGGACACCCCTCGACAGGCCGTATGCCAGGTGTTCGAGAAAGTCAACACCGGCGGCGTAACCTTGACCGTTTTCGAACTCCTTACTGCAACCTACGCCGCCGATGAGTTCGAGCTGCGCAAGCATTGGCAGGAAGAATGTCGTGCAGCCTGGAAGGCACCCGAGTACCGCATCCTGCGTGAGGTGTCCAACACTGACTTTCTCCAGGCAGTCACCCTGCTCGCCACGGCAGCACGCCGCCAAGCCGAACAGCGACGAGGGACAGAGGAGGAGCGCCTCCCCCGCATCGGATGCAAGCGTAAGGACATGCTTGCCCTGTCTCTTGATGACTACAAGCGCTTCTCCCCGTCCGTCATCGCCGGGTTCAAGACGGCTGCCAAGTTCCTGCATCAGCAATATCTCTTCGACACAAAGTTCTTGCCGTACGGCACCCAACTCATTCCGCTGGCCGCCATCCTGGCGCTGGCCGGCGATGCTGCACACACCGCGGGAGCCCAGCAAAAACTCGCCCGCTGGTATTGGTGCGGGGTATTCGGGGAGCTGTACGGAGGATCGACCGAAACCCGCTTCAGCCAGGATCTGCCCGATGTCGTCGACTGGATTCGCGGCACACCCACCGAGCCGCGTACGGTGACTGCCGCTCAGTTCTCCCCGGGACGTCTACTGACGCTTCGAACCCGAAACAGCGCCGCCTACAAAGGCATCTACGCCCTGCTGCTGAAAGCCGGAGCGGTCGACTGGCGCACTGGGGAGAAGGCCGAGGTGACCGGATACTTCGACGAATCCATCGACATCCATCACATCTTCCCCAAAGCATGGTGCGAGAAGGCCAACCTGGACCCCGCTGTCTACAACTCGATCGTCAACAAGACGCCTTTGACCGCCCGCACCAACAGAATCATCGGAGGAACTTCCCCCTCCTCGTACCTCGATCGTCTTGAGAAGTCCGCCGAGACTGATTTCGAGGACATGGCCGGGCGCATCCGCACCCATCTGGCCGATGCGGACATGATGGCCGCCGACGACTTCGACGGATTCTTTGCCGCACGCAGAGCGGCGCTGCTCAGTCACATCTCGTCCGCCATGGGCAAAGTGATCAACGACGACGAGTGGGAAGGGGACGATGAGGGTCCGAGCCTGGACGCATTGGACGACACTGAGGACGCGTGAACGCTCATGGCTGACGCGCTCGGCACACGGTGGTTCCGAGAGGGCTGAGACTGCCGAAGCTTGCGATGCCGGCCAGCTCGTTCTCACGTCCGCTCGACCGGCGGACGGGTGAGCGGAAGCCGCGATACGCCCCTTTGTTGATCATTCGCGGAACTGCTCCGGCTCACTCGACGGTCAGCGCTGCCTACCAGGTCCCACACGCCCTCGAAACCGCCTTCCGGCACCCGACCGGCGCCCCGCCCGCAGGATGGAGCACCGCCGAACCGGTCAATCTCCCCTGCTACACCCGCCAGTTGACCGACCTCGCCCCCAGCCGCGCTCCCCGACTCACCTGGCTCGTCGCCGTCGGACACCCCGACCGGCCCGCCCTCGCCACCGTCCGTGTGCTCCGCACACCGGCGGGGGTGGAAGAAGACATCACCCTCGCGCTCGGCTACGGCGGTGACGAGGCACCGCCCCTGGACGCCATCGAGGAACTCGCGACGGCACTCGACGCCGAGCACGGTCTCGTCACCCTGCACCCGTTCCCACCTCGTTCACACTCGGCAGCGAGGAAACTGAGACCCCGAAGGCAAACCCGCCCTCCATTACCCCCTGAGCGACGGAAGCGACCCCCAGGCCTGGATGGTGTTCCAGGACCTCATCCGGCACCTGAAGCGCGTTCGAGGCAGCCGGTCCCTCAGCTCGTTCTGCAATCTCCGGCCCGGGCTGACTGTTGTCGCCGAGGACTGATGACCAGTACGTTCCTCCCAGGCCCGGCAACGTTCCGCCGCACCCACGGCGTGGTATGGAAAACAAGTGACGTGTGACGCGGGGATTTGGGATGGCGGAGGACAAACCGGGGGACGGGCAGGGCAGTGTCGGCCGATACCGTCTGCGCCGTCGTCTCGGTAGCGGCGGCATGGGCAGTGTCTGGCTCGCGGACGACGAGGCGCTGGGTCGGCAGGCCGCACTCAAGGCGATCGAAGTGCCGCAGGGGGTCGGTGAGGAGGAGCGGGCCGAGCGGATCGCCCGGGCCCGTGTCGAGGCCGAGCACGCCGCGCGGCTGAGCCACCATCCGCACGTGGCCAGCGTCCTGGACGTCATCGAGCACGACGGTCTGCCGTGGATCGTCATGGAGTACGTCACCGGAGCTGCCGACCTGGAGTCGGTGGTCCGGGAACTCGGCCCCCTGCCGGACCAAGAGGTTGCCAGGATCGGCGCCGCTGTGCTCAAGGCCCTGACCGCCGGGCACCGGATCGACATCCTGCACCGGGACGTCAAACCGGCCAACATCCTGCTCGCGCCGGACGAGTCGGGCAGCCCGCGCGGCCGGATCACCCTCACCGACTACGGCATCTCGCTGCGCCCCAGTGCCGGTCTGCCGCGCCTCACTCAGGGCATCATCGGCACCCCGGGCTTTCTCGCTCCGGAGCGCGTGCGCGGCGCGGAGCCTTCGGCGGCTTCGGACCTGTTCTCGCTCGGGGTCACCCTCTATTTCGCCGCGACGGGCCGTCGTCCGTTCGACGCGGCCGATCCGGCCGCCGCCTTCGCCGCGCCCGTGTTCCAGGAACCGGAGCCGCCGACCACGGCCGGACCGGCGCTCGCCGCCGTCATCATGGGCCTGCTCGAGAAGGATCCGCTCCGGCGGCTCGCCGCGTCGCGGGCCGAGCCGGTTCTCACGGCTGTGGCCGCGGGCCAGGCGCCGGCGGTGGTGGGCCTCGACCCGTCCGGTGACACCGTAAGGCTCAACGGTCTCGCTCTGCCGGAACGGCCCCAGTACCAGCCGGGGGGCGGCAGGGTCCCTACGCTTCTGGACGTCCAGGGGCGCCGCCAGCGACGGCGTCCGCTGGTGCTGTCCCTGGCCGCCGTGGTCAGTGCCGGTGTCATCACGGCCGCGGCGATCCTGTTGCCGGGCATCGGCGGCGACGGGAACGGCGGGGACAGCGGTACCGGCAGCGCCGAGGACATCGGCTCCGGCAGTTCCGCTTCCGGGCCGGGGCGCGCGGTCGACATCGGCACCGTGGCGGACTCCACGGGACCGGCCGCGGAGGTGCCCGGAGCGCGCAAGGGCGGCACGGTGCAGGTGCTGGAGCCCCAGCCGATCGCGCATCTCGACCCGGGGCGGTCTTTCACCTACGCGGAGCAGACCACTCAGACGCTCATCAGCCGCACGCTGACCACCTACAGAACTCAGGGAGAGTCCGGCCGGCTGACCCTGGTCGGCGACCTCGCCACCGACGCCGGCAAGGTGTCGGACGGCGGCAGGACCTGGACGTACACCCTGAAGGAGGGCGTGAAGTTCGAGGACGGGTCCGCGATCACCTCGAAGGACGTCCGGCACGGCATCGAGCGGCGGTACGCCCTTACCAGCGACAGCGGGTCCGCTTACCTGCAGACCTGGCTCTCCGGCAGCGGCTACCACAACGTCCTGCCCGACGGCCCCTACAAAGGCAAGCACCTTCCGGACAGCGTCCTGGAGACCCCCGACGACCGAACCATCGTCTTCCATTTCGACCGCCCACGCGGTGAGCTCCCTTTCGTCCTCGCCCTTCCGACGTCGGCGCCCGTACCCGCGGACAAGGACACCAAGAAGGCGTACGACAAGGCTCCGGTCGCCTCCGGACCGTACAAGGTCAAGGATTACCGGCCGGGCAAGAGCCTCGAACTCGTGCGGAACGAGGCGTGGGATCCCAGGACTGACGCCGTTCGCCACCAGTACGTGGACGGTTTCCAGGTGCGGTACGGCGAGGACCCGAAGAAGATCACCAGCCGGCTGCTCGCCGACGGCACCGACCGTAGGAGCATGACCTGGTCCAACAGCATCTCCGCGGACCAGGCACCCGATGTACTCAAGGACAAGGAGGCGATGGACCGTTCGCTCAACCAGACCCAGCCGGGCCTCTTCGCCGCCACCATCAACACGGACCGGATCACGGACAAGCGGGTCCGCGAAGCCATAGCCCGCGCCTTCCCTTCCGGCCGCTATCTCCAGGCGTACGGCGGCGAGACCCAGGGGGAGGTCACCGGCTCGCTGTTCAGCCCACCCATTCAGGGCTACCAGAACTCCGATCCGTTCAGGAAGAAGACCCATCCCGCGGGTGAACCGGAAAAGGCCCGCGCCCTGCTGAAAGAGGCCGGCGCGCTGGGCAAGGAGATCGCCTACGCCTACAGCGACCTCGACATGAACAAGGCGGGGGCACCAGCGGTGAAAACGGCCCTGGAGAAGGCAGGGTTCAAGGTGACCCTGCACGAGATCGAATCCGACTCGTACTACTCGACCATTGGCGAGCTGGACAACGAGTTCGACCTCTATGTCACCGGCTGGAGCTCCGAGTGGCCCTCCGGGTCCCAGACCGTGCCGCAGCTGTTCCACAGTTCATCGGTGTTCGCGGGCGGTGTGAACTACTCGCATCTGGAGTCCGTCGAGGTGGACGACCGGATCGCAGAGGCGGAGAAGGCACCCGGACTGGTCGAGTCCACGGACGCCTGGGCCAAGTTGGGACGGCAGATCCTCACCGAGCAGATTCCGCAGGTGCCCATCCTCTGCCCCCGGCTGTTCACGCTCTGGGGTTCGGACGTGGCCGGGGTCAAGTACCACGCCGTGCACGGCAACGTCGACCCCACGGGCGTCTATCTCAAGTAGCCTCCGTCCCTGGCGGGAGGCCCTTTCCGAGGCAAGCATGCCGGGCGGCCACTCCCATGGCTACTTTGACGGCTGCGCAAACGCGGATGTGCCGAGAGTCAGAGGCACGCCCTGTCCCCGCCCAGGCAGCGGACCACGTGTCATGTGCTGGATGTTGACGACTGTGTTCCACGTCCGGGGATTACCTGTGCCTTCGAGAGCCCGAAGTGAGAGCGCATTGTTCCGGCTGCTCCGAGACCCAGGGGGGCTGCCTCTCGGGTTGCTCCGGGCTCGCCCCGCTTGGCGGCCCCGAACCGGGAGAGCCCAAAGGAACGTTGGGTTGTGTACCGAAGCAGTCCGAACGGCGACCGGTCACCGTCGTCCACTGCTCTGCCGATGTTGCGGGCGGGGAGCGTGCCGTAGTCGCCGTACGGAGCGGGGTCTGATCAAGCCCTCCGGTCCGAAAGGAGGGCCTCCTGGCCGGTACATTCCCTGGCCAGCGGGCTAGGGCGGCAGACGAGTCGGGCTGTACGCCGGGTTCTGTCGCCCGGTAGCGATCATGCCCTGACCTGCACGTTTACGAGCATCCGACGACTGGTTCAGCCCTCTGGGACTTCTCAGGGACTTTCAGCCTAGGTCCGTGAACCAGGCCTCGATGGCGGACAGTCCCCGGGCGTCGGCCTGCGGCATGAAGTGGGTGTACGTCCGGAGCGGGAGCGCCGGATCGGAGTGCCCCAGCCACTTCGCGAGCGAGACGATCGACTCACCGGCTTCGAGCATCACCGAGGCATACGTGTGACGCAAGACGTGGAAGCCGTGCTCGCGGCTCGGCTCCCATACGCGCTACGGCTTCTCGCCCGGCTGATGCTCGGGCAGCGGCGGGATGACTCCCACTTCGGCGAGCGCGAGCTTCCATACCTTGGTGTCCCAGGCGGTTGATCGCGCCGCGCCGCCCGGTGTAAATGAGCAGCGGGGCGGTCACCTTGCGCCGGTCCTCACGTACGATCGGGCTCCTCGAGGTCCAGCCACGGTGTCGACGACGGTTGAAAAGTGGCTCTGCCAAGATTTCCGTGAAACCGATCATGCTCCCGTGCGCCGGTGACGCTCCGTCACCTTCGGCGTGACAATCGCCGAGTGTGAGGAGCTGCTGAAGACGGTGTTACCGCACCTGGGCGGGGTGCTGGTGGAGCAAGTGAGCCCCGAGACTGGGGTGTTACGCATCGTGGCCAGAACCTCGGAGGCAGTGCCTGTGCCGTGTCCGGGCTGCGGGACACTCTCGGCACGCCGGCACGGCGGATACCGGCGCCGTCTCGCGGACGGTGCGGTCGGCGGGCGGCAGGTCTGCATCGAGCTCACCATCCGCCGTCTGTTCTGCGACGCGCCGGAATGTGTACGGGTGACCTTCGCCGAGCAGGTGGAGGGGTTGACCGTGCGCTACGGGCGCCGGACACTGCAGCTTGGAAGGTTGCTGTGCGCGATCGCGGTCGCCCTGGCCGGACGGGCCGGCGAACGCCTAGTGGCCCGGCTGGCGGCGCTGGTCAGCCGGACGACCCTGCTTGCTCTGATCATGGCCCTACCCGGCCCACCCGCCGCAACGCCGCGAGTGCTCGGGTGGACGAGTTCGCCCTGCGCAAGGGCCACCACAACTACGGCACCGCGCTGGTCGACTGCGAGACCTGTGCCCCGGTTGACCTGTTGCCCGAGCGGGAAGCGGCCACCTTCGCGGCCTGGCTCACCGAGCACCCAGGCGTGGAGATCATTTGCCGCGACCGCGGTGGCACCTATGCCGACGGCGCCCGCGCCGGAGCCCCCGGCGCCGTGCAAATTGCTGATCTCTGGCACATCTGGCACAACCTTGCCGAGGCCGTGAAACGCCTGGTCAGCCAGCACAGCGCGTGTCTGCGGGATCCGGCTCCGATCCCGGGCGAGGCTCCCGGGGTCCTGCACCCGCCTGTCTCAAAGGCGGGCCGGTTGGCTGGCCGCGTCGAGCAGCACCACACGGCCGTGCACGACCTCCTTGACCAGGGCCTGGGTATCCGGGCCGTCGCCCGCCGCCTCAACTTGGCCGTGAACACCGTCCGACGCTATGCCCGGGCCGACACCTGGCAGGAACTCGCCACCGGCCGCTGGCAGAACCTCCCCAGCACCCTGGACCCCTACACGCCTTACCT
Source organism: Streptomyces tuirus (assembly GCA_018195615.1). GTDB lineage: Bacteria > Actinomycetota > Actinomycetes > Streptomycetales > Streptomycetaceae > Streptomyces > Streptomyces tuirus_A. The sequence goes on from JAGTPG010000002.1 coordinate 2,796,018, forward strand.
GCACCAACGCTGGCGCGAAGGCCATACCGTCGCGGTGAAGCTGCACGCCGAACTCTGCGAACGCGGCTTCACTGGCTCCTACTCCATCGTGCGCGACTACCTCCAACGCTTCTGCCGCACCCCCAACGGCACACCCCCGCCACGGCCGCCGGGCGTGCGGAAGGTGACCGGTTGGATCACCCGCAACCCCGACCGCGTGAGCGACGATGAACGGCAGAAACTCAAGGCGATCCTGGCCCGTTGCCCCGAGCTGGAAGCCGCGACCGGGCACGTCCGGTCCTTCGCCGCGATGATGGCCACCCGCAGCGCGGACCGGCTGACGGAGTGGATCGCCGCCGCTCGCGCGGACGAGCGCCACGGTCTGCGTGCCTTCGCTGACGGACTCATGGCCGATCTCGACGCGGTCGCCATCGGGTTCAGTACGGAGTGGAGCTCGGGCTGTGTCGAGGGCAGAGTGACGGACATCAAGCTGCTGAAGCGGCAGATGGCGGGCCGTGCCGGCCACACCCCTTGCTCCGCAAGCGAGTCCTGCTCGTGGCAGCCGACCGCCGACAACACAGAGTCACGACCACGGCGGCCTCATGACCGGCTTCACGGAAATCTTGTATGAGCCACAATTCAGCCGTCGCCGACAGCCACGGCAGGGTGACGTCGATCGGTTCGTAATTCCCCAGTTGGTTGCGGCCGGTGACGGGCCGCCCGACTACTGAGTGTGGGGTCCCAAGACGCCAGCGCCACGATGTCCTGAGCGACTCTCAGCAGTCAGGGCAGGCGCTTGCCTTAGGAGAACAGAGCGGCCTCGACTTTGATCCGGCAGGACGCCTCAGGCCTGCGCGTACTCGTGCACCCCGTCCGCATACAGCCGATATTGGTCCGTGGTCCAGCCGTTCTCCGGCCAGCTGACGTGCACAGCGTCGTTGGCCTTGAGAGCTCGTGAGACAACGCTGTCCAGGATGACCAGGCGGTGCGGCGCTGTGCCCCTGTCGTGCCGGCGAAGTAGAGGACCTTGGTGAAGAAGGCCGGTCCCAGGTTCGGCACCCGCTCGTCGTTGTTGAAGGCCCAGTAGGCGTCCACAGCGCCTCGTGCCCTTAGCACGTCGAGTGCCTCGCCGAGTCGGGCGTTGATGTCCGCAGGTGAGGAGTGCTTGAAGACGCTTGCGCGCCGGTTCACCAACTGCGCCTTGGTGCCTGTCCTCCAGACCAAAGCGGCGACGAGCAGGTGGCGGCGGCCTTCGGCGGTGTCTACCTGACTGCCGATGCTGAATACGGCCCGCCGGTCCACCCGAGGCCAGCGGCCACATCCGGGCACTCGTCGAGCACATCCGGCCACCAGATGGAATCCGGGAGCAGTGGTATCCAGCGGGCCCGATCGAAGGGAATTGCTTGGCCGAGGACCGTGTCACGCTCGGAGAGGTCGACGTCACCGGGGAGAACGATCACTTTCTTACTCCTTGGCAGGGTACGAAGCTGCAAGGCCAGGCGGTCAGATTGCAGGGGCGGTCAGGAGCTACCGGCAAGCACGGAATCTCCAAGCCCTGCCGCGATGCCGGGGAGAACTGAAGATGCAGTCCGCGGCGGAAGCGGGGCGGCATGATGCGGGCCAGTGACGAACTCAGGTGATCGTGCTCGGGTGCGGCTCCAGTACAGGGAGGATAGGGACCGCCTGGTGTCTGCCGGCGGTCGTACGGGGCGTCAGCCGTAGCGTCCTGGCGACCATGCACGTGTCGAAGGCCCAGCGTGCGCCGTCAGCCACCAGCCACAACACCACCGGGCGCTGTGCCGTCATATCCAGGAGCGACGCATACTTCGCCGAGTACGCCACGGGAGGCAGCCTCCGGGAGTGGACCCGGTCGACGCGACCACCGCTAGATCGCCGGAGCTAGCCGCGCATCCCGCCAGCTCTGGGCAAGAAGCCCCGGTCCATCCATCGCGGGGGAACGAATATGGATGAACCGGGGCGGTTGAACCGCCCCGGGCCTCGCTATCACCCTGGGGCGAGAGTCATCGCGACCTGATCCCAAGGACTCCCTCACCCTTTCGGCAAGTGAGCCATTGTCACTGGATCCAGGCGTACTCGGGATCCGGCTCTACGTGCGCGCGTAGAGCCACGGCGAGCACTCACGCCCTGGTGTCGAGCATCGCGAAGGTGAACGCCGGCACTTCCTCGTCACCATCGGGCAGGAATTCGGGCTTTTGATCCGCATCGCCGATCAACGACGAAATCGAGTCGTGATGCATGCTCAACGTCAGTCAGCGAAGGGCCAACAGCCCAGCCATCAGGAGTGAGTCTCACGTGCTTCTTCTCGGGCGGCCACAGCTTTCCTCCTCGTCGGCCACCACACACGGTCTCCCAGCAGAATGACCAGGGCAGGCACTTGGAACGACCTCACCAGCAAGGTGTCGACCAGGACACCGATGCCCACCGCAATTCCGACTTCCGCGACCGTGACGTCCGGCAACTGCGCCAGCGCCGAGAACGTGCCCGCGAGGACGAGTCCTGCGGCTGTGATGACCCCACCGGTGGCCGTCAGTCCCTTCAGAACCGCTGCTCTGGTTCCCTCGTACCGGCGTTCCTCCCGGATGCGTTCCATGAGGAAGATGTTGTAGTCGACGCCCAGCGCGACGAGGAACACGAAGATGTAGATGAACATGTCGCCGGCGACGCCGCCGAATCCGAAGCCACGGTCGAACACCACTGCCGAAATACCCAGGGATCCGGCAAACGACAGGATGACCGTAGCCATCAGCATCAGCGGGGCAACGATCGACCTGAGGAGCAGTCCGAGGATGATCGTCACCGCAGCGAGGACCAGCGGAACGATCCGCTCAGTGTCCTGGATTGCCGCGTCCTGGTAGTCGTTCTGGACAGCCGGAGTACCTCCTACGAGGATTCCGTCGTCCTGCTTGTGTAGTTCGTTTCGGAGGGTCTTGATCGTCTGTCGCGCTTCGTCGCCATAGGGATCCACGGACAGTTCGACAGACAGAGTGCGCCGCCCCTCCAGGTCGCCGTCCGCTGAGACCGCGGCTACCCCGGAAACGTCTTTCGCCACGTCACTCACCTGCGACACTTCACCGCTGTCGGTGTCCGCCGGGAGAACGACGGTCAGTGGGGCGGACACTCCCTGCGGGAAGTGCTCCTGCAGGACGCGCTGGCCGGTGACCGACTCGCTGCCCGGTGGAACCTTGTCCAGAGGATCGGCACTGGTCGTCAGACTGGTGAGCCCGACGGCCGCGCCAGCCAGGAGAAGCGTGACCATAAGTGCGGCGAAGCGGGGTACGCGGTCCACTACGCCGGCGATCCCCCGCCAAATGCGGTGCTGGTCCGCCCCTCGGTCCGCTCCGGGCCGAGGTACCCGGGGCCACAGGAGCCATCGGCCACAGCAGACGAGCAGAGCTGGCAGCACGGTCAGCATCGCCACCAGCGCCACCACAACGCCGGATGCTGCGATCGGACCCAGGCCACGCAACCCGGCCAGATCGGCGACCAGCAGGCACAGCAGCCCAGCAGTGACCGTTCCCGCGCTGGCGAGGAGCGCGGGTGTCGTGCGCCGCAGAGCCTCGGCGATCGCCTCGTGCCGGTCGTCGTACCGGGCGAGTTCCTCCCGGTAGCGGTTCAGGAGAAGCAGCGCGTAGTCCGTGGCGGCACCGAAGACCAGGACGATGAGGATCGCCGACGAGATGTCCGTGACGGACAAGCCAGCTCTGGCCAAACCGTAAGCAGCTCCGCGTGCCACCTGAACAGCGAGGATGGCACCAATCAATGGGATGAGCCACAGCACCGGGCTCCGGTAAGTCAGAAGCAACAGGATGGCCACGATCACCATGCTCGTGAGCATCAGCGCCGCGTCCACGTCTCCGCCGTCGTTGTCGACGTCGATGCCCGCCTCACCCGCGACCTGGGCCTCGAGGTCTGGCCGATCAGCCTTGCCCAGCGCCGACTTGATGTCGGCGCGCAGTCCGTCTACGGCGTCTGCGACGACATCGTCGTCCTCATGGGCTGGCTGAATGTCCACCGAGAACAGCGCAGCCGCCTTGTCCTCCGAGACCTGGACCTCGCTGGGGCTCCCTACACCGGTCAGTCCTGATGCCGCGGCCTGGGTGCGTATGTCTTGTGCCGCTGCCAGGTCCGCCTGCGTGAGCGCTTCGCCGCCTCGCGAGAAGACGACCACCACCGACTCCGCGTCCGGCTGGTCGGGATCGGGCTCGGCCAACTGCGCGACCTGGCTGGAATCCAGACCGCTGGGGAGATAAGCGGCGGCGTCGTTGCGTTCCACATCCCCGAGCCGGTCGGCAAGGGGTGTCGCGACGACGGCCAGCACGATCCAGAGCAACAGTACGGGCCACTTCGCCCGGCGTACGAACGTGCCGAGCCGTGTGCGTGCGGCAGCGGCAGCGGGTGGGCTGCCGGTGGGAATCTCAGTAGACGTCCGGTGCATGCTCCTATGCCAACCCAAGAACGCCCACGGCGGCGTCACCAATCGGAGTGCTCTTGGAACGGCGGCACATAGCTCGGAGGGACCAGAATCACGCCTCCGGACGAAATCGGCGCTCACTCCAAGGAGTGATGCTGATCAAGCGGGTGCGATCTACCATCGTGCCGGTGAGCATGATTCGCCTGCACGGGGCACGGCTCGTCGAATTCCTGATCGTCGTGATCGCGACGGCCCCAGCCCTCATCGACCAAGGCTCAACGGACTCTTCACCCAAAGCGTGGTGGGCTCTGTCGGCGTACGTAGTGGTCGCCGCAGGCACCGTCGCGGTGCGCAAGCTCTGGCCGCTGGCCTCTTTCGGCATCATGCTCGTCACACTCGCCGCTGCGGAAATCTGGTGCGCCACTCAGGAAGTCCAGATGAGCAACCTGGCGGTACTGCCGCTGGCGTTCTCCGTCTACGCGGTAGGCGCCCACTGCAAGCTGCCCGTCGCTCTGACGGCGCTCGTTGGCGGTGCGACGGTCGTGTGCGTCGGCGTGGCCATCAACCACGCAACGGCTCCCATCGGCTGGCGTGGTGGATCAGACGTCTTCGCCACGATCGCGCCGATCCCCGTGGCATGGGCGCTCGGAGTCGTGGCACAGAGCCACCGACTGGCCCTGGAGATGTCCGAGCAGAGGGCCGCCAACAGCGAACGGGAGCGCGAAAGGCTGGCCGAGCAGGCCGTCGCCGCGGAACGCGGACGTATCGCACGCGACATGCACGACGTGGTCGCTCATTCCCTCACCCTGCTCGTGGTCCATGCCGAGACGATCCGCGCACGCTCGGCGGATCTGCCCCCATGGGCCCGTGAACAGATCGACGCACTCGCCGCTGCCGGGCGACAGGCCACCGTCGAGATGCGGGAGCTGCTGGGTGTCCTGCGTAACGGGACACCGGAAGCAGCTCCCCGTACGCCGGCCCCGACTCTCGCGGATGTGCCCGCGCTGGTGGACGCGGCCGATGCGGCCGGAAACGAGGTCACCGTGGCCATTGCCGGCGAACCCTCCCGCCTGCCCAAGCCTGTGCAGCTGACGGGTTATCGCGTTCTGCAGGAGTCCCTCGCCAATGCCCGCAGGCATGCGCCCGGCTCCCGCATAAATGTGGAGTTGAAGGCCGACGAAACGCGGCTGGACATAGAGGTCGTCTCTGGTCCGCCGCCGCAACGGGTCACGCCCATGCCCGGCGAGGGCATCGGCCTGCTGGGGTTGAAGGAACGCGTATCCGCGCTCGGCGGCTCCTTGTCCGCGGGCCCGGTGGGCGGCGGCTTCCGAGTCATCGCATCGATCCCCGTGTCGCGCCCTCCGGCGGAGAACGGGACGCACAGTGGCTGAGAACCAGAAGCAGATCAAGGTCGTGATCGCCGATGACGAGGGCGTCGTACGCGACGGCCTCCGCATGATCCTGGAGACACAGAGTGAGATGGCGGTCATCGGAACCGCCGGAGACGGTGAGCAGGCTCTGAGGCTCGCCCTTGAACTGCGCCCCGATGTACTGCTGCTGGATGTGCGCATGCCAGGACGTGACGGACTGTGGACTCTGGCCGAAATCGCTAAAAGGGGCCTCATCGACGCCGGCGATGTGCATGTCTTGATGCTGACAACCTTCGACATCGGTGAATACGTTGACGAGGCTCTCGATCAGGGAGCCAGCGGGTTCCTGCTCAAGAGCGCTTCGTACGAGGAGTTGCTGGCGGCGGTACGTGCGGCGGCAACAGGGAATGCCGCCCTCAGCCCGCGCGTCGCGCGTCGCGTCATCGACGGGTACGTCGCGGGGCACAGAGAAGAGACGGGTAACTACACCGACCAGGAGCGGCTCAGCGACCTGACGCCACGGGAACTGGAGATCCTTGGTCTGCTCGGTCAGGGATTCAACAACGCAGAAATCGCAAGCAGGTTGGTCATAACGGAGCACACTGTGAAGTCGCACGTCAGCCGACTCCTGGCCAAGACCGGTTGTCGCGATCGCGGCCAGGCCGCCGCACTCGCGCGGCGAGTCAGGCCGCAGGGGTCCGACCCATGATTCCAGGCATCAGGCATCACTTCTCATGCACCGCGTGTACGCCGAGCCAGCGCCGCCGCCTGCCCCCTGTCCCGGCAGCCCGTCTTGGCCAGGAGCCGACTCACATGTGACTTGACGGTGTGCTCGGAGACAGTCAGTCGATCCGCGATCTCGTAATTGCTCAAGCCGTCACCCAGCAACGTGAGCACATCACGTTCCCGGGATGTGAGGTCCGCGATCCGCCGGATGTCGGCTGGATCGACCGCCGGGTTGCGGCGCCCCGCCACATAACCGTCGATGATACGACGCGCGACACTGGGGCTGAGTGATCCCTCACCGCGAGCGGTGGCACGCACGCCGGCGATGAGTTCCTCATACGAACTGCTCTTGAGCATGAAGCCGCTGGCCCCCTTCGCCAGAGCCTCGTCGACGAACTCATCCGTCCCAAACGTCGTCAACATCAGCACATGCGTGGCGTTCGCGCCGAGCGCCTGCGTCCGCGCCAGTTCTTCGAGCACCCACAACCCGTCCCCCGAAGGCATACGTACATCCAACAACAAGACATCGGGGCGCAGTTCGACACACATACGAACCGCCTCCCGACCGTCTCCCGCGCCACCCACCACGGCCAGATCCCCCTGTGTCTCCAGGATCAGGCGCAGCCCCTCGCGCACCACGGGTTCATCATCCGCGATCACCACCGTGATCCGCTGATCACCCGATGCCATCCCGAAGCGTTCCCCACTCGTGTCGGGGTTCATCCCAGCCGCCTGAACATCACCCTCCAACGCTATGTCGATCTCCGGTTGTTGGCGCATGATTCCGTTCAGGTCAGGGTGTGATCCCGTTCAGGAGGACATCACCCGAGACAAATGGCACCCTTACCGGGGAGTCACCCCGTAGTTCCGTATGTCACGGTTCGCCGCGACCCACCGCGCGGACTCATTCCTGCGGACCATCTGGCACCATCACCCCGCCCGCCGACTCATCCCCGAGAGTGAGTGGTGATCAGCCGCCAGCACTCCTGCTGGCGATGTGTATGGCCGCGTCACGTGATGTCATGAGCGACACGTCACGCCTCGATTTGGCCAAAATTGATCACGTTAATGAACAATTAACTTTTCAAATCGCACGCACGTGCTAGCGTGCGGGTTGCCTTGAAGTCAATGCGGCGAGAAGCACTTCCATCCACATCTCAACACAGTCGATGACACGGGGGTCATCCATGAAGTCCAGTCTCTTCTGGCCCGCGATGCCCGACTTGCGAGCGTAAGGCGCACCACACGGGTGGCCGAAAGTTTTCGGCATTCCATTTTCGGCGACACCGATTTGGCTTAAGAATTCTGAGCCAATCCCACCCGAGAGCACCTACATTACACTTCAAGTAATTTGCGCAACTCGCATAGACGAATTTCGTGCCCCACGGAGAGTGCATGCGTGCCGAGCAAAGAGAAAGCATCCGGGCCATCCTGGTCGACAACGAAGGCCTGGTGAGGGACAGCTTCGTGACAGCGTTGGAGAAGGAGGAAGGAATCGACCTGCTGGCTGTCACAGACTCACCTGCGCGAGCCGTGAGCCTGGCGGAGGAGTTGGCTCCCGACATCATCCTCACGGAGGTATTCCTCGGACAGCAGGATGCATTGGAGGTGATTTCCTCAAGGCAGTCTCTACGCGCGAAGATCATCGTTTTCACGGGCCAGGAAACAGAGGAAAACCTATCGCGCGCCCTGAAGCTAGGTGTACGCGGATATCTCCTCAAGTCCACCACTCTGAACGAACTCACAACCGCCATTCAGTCGGTGGCGCGTGGGCACGCCTACTTCTGTCCCCCTATGGCACGCCTTCTGCTGGACCGATTCAGCATCCTGCCACCAGCAAACGGTTCGCACCGTGAGGCCTTCCCCGAGTTGAGCGAAAGAGAAATCGAAGTCCTCAAGGACATCGCTCTGGGAATGTCGAACCATGAAATCGCCCAGGACCTCAGCCTCACCATCTCGACGGTCAAGTCCCACGTCTCCAACGTGCTGACAAAGCTGGGGCTGCGTGACCGGCTGCAGGCGGGACTTCTCGCCTACCGGAAAGGCCTCATGCGCTCGTAGGTGTGCGCGGCACCACAGGGAGTAGGTGCGGAGTACCGCACCTTCACTGGAGGGCTCGCCCCATGGCCGACCTCGGATCTTGCCGTCAGAGTTGAGAACAGAGGCCGGCCATGGCACGGCTGGCGGAACCAGGAGGGAGGGAAGCCAGTGGACGCACACGCGCTCATGTTGTCGGCCGACCATGTTGCCGGCTGGGGGTACTTGCTGCTCTTCGCCGTCACAGCGACACCGCTGATGCCGAACGGCTCCTTGGTCATGGCTTCCGCAGCCCTCGCCGGGCAGGGCCACATGTCCGCGGCACTGGTCGTTCTGGCCGTCCTATCAGGAACCCTGTCCGGCGACCTCCTGCTCTACGGCTTCATCCGCTGGACACGGCGCCGACTACCCAGGCATCCCGCACGGCCTGCCTCCCGTGGGCTCCGGGGGCGTTTCCTCCGATTACTCCGACGGGCCGAGGCAAACGTCCACCGCAACGGCACCGCAGTCCTCGTCACCATGCGGTTCATTCCCGGTGGACGAGCAACTGGCGCTACCGCCGCCGGTCTGGGCAGCTATCCCGCGACTCGGTACGCGGCCGCAGCGATCCTTGCCGAGACATCCTGGACCGCCCTGTACGTGACGGTCGGATACACCGGGGGGAAAGCAGCTCCGGGCCCTCTGCTCGCCGTGGCTGCCGCAGTCGTCATGGGCAGCGTCATGAGTCTCATCGGCCTCTTCCTACGGCGATGCCACCGTACGGACAAGGCGGTCGTTCTTGAGCTGGATGAGCCAGAGGGGCAAGTGGGCAGTGCAAAGGCTGAACCGGCCATCGAGCTGGTCGGAAGGCTCTGATAGATGGTGTTGGAGAACCACATGGCCATGACGCCACCCATCCGGGTGGCCCACCGGCTTCTCACACTGGCTGTCCATGCATGCCTGGACGCATTGGTGGGGGCGACAGCCTTGCTGCTTCTGCCTGTTCTCGCCCTCATGCGCAGCAGGCGTGCGAACAAGGTGATCGGGGAGCGTCGGGAGCATCTCCTCCTTGGGATCGGCGCTCTGGAGCGGAGGCGACTCAGTGCTGTCGCTGTGGCCGACGTAGCGTCGCCGCTGCCGGTTCTCCGGCCCGAGGCACCGGAGAACGGGCCCGGCACACGGAGCGCCGCCGCTCGTCGAAGCCTCGCCGAGGACGCGGCGACGCGAACGGAATCGTGGCTCGTGAGCAGGGCTCTGTCCGGGCTCCCGCTCGGGCCCTCGTCCTCACTCTGTGGTCTTTCGGCCTGGCCCTTGTCGTCTTCCCTCTCTACGGGGCCGCGCAAGGCGTCCTCGCCTACACCACGCGCCTTGTCATGGGCGTCATCGCACTGCTGATCGCCGTGTGGCTCTCCCGCGGTCTCGCTGCCCGAGACGCCAGAATGGCGCAGCGCCTGTTGGGGCCGGGTGAATCCAGCAGGTTGGCCGCTCGGGTCGAGGAGCTCATCGCATCGCGTGCCTCGGTCGTAGAGGCCATCGACGCCGAGCGGCGCCGTATCGAACGGGATCTGCACGACGGAGTGCAACAGCAACTCGTGGCACTGGCCCTGCTGCTGGCACGTGCCAAGCGGAGCGCTGGTCTCGTTCCGCACGAAGTTCCGCCGACTGATGGGTCGTCCAGTTCAGGTCTCGTGTCCATTCTCGATCAGGCCCATGAGAACGCTCTGCAGGCTCTGACCGAACTACGGGACGTCGCCTGGCGGGTCTATCCCGCGATCCTCGACGACCGGGGGCTGGATGCGGCCCTGTCCGCCTTGGCCGCCCGGTCCGCCGTTCCCGTGCGCATCGACTACCAGCTGCCGCACCGGCTTCCCCGCACGGTGGAGCCTGTCGCGTACTTCGCTGTATCCGAGGCAGTGACCAACGCCGCCAAGCACTCGGCGTCCGACATCATCGGTGTCAAGATCAGATCTCTGGAGGGCCGAGCTGTGATCACGGTGACCGACAACGGAGTGGGCGGTGCCGACCCATCCGGCGCCGGCCTGTCAGGCCTCGCGCGACGCGTCGCCGCTGTGGAGGGCAATATGAGGGTCACCAGCCCGCAGGCGGGCCGACCATGATCGTTGTGGAGCTGCCGTGCGGGTCGTGATCGCGGAGGATTCCGTGCTTCTCCGAGAGGGTGTGGCGCGGCTACTCGAAGACGAGGGCCATGAGGTGGTGGCAAAGGCCGGCGATGGCGAGGAGTTGCTGGCCGAAGTCGAGCGCCATGTTCCCGACATCGCTGTCGTCGACGTACGCATGCCACCGACCCACACCGACGAAGGGCTCAAGGCCGCTCTCGCCATTCGTGAACGGTGGCCCGATGTGGGTGTGCTCGTCCTGTCGCAGTACGTGGAAGAACGCTACGCCACCGAACTGATGACTTCCGACGCACGAGGCGTCGGATATCTACTGAAGGATCGGGTGGCACGGGTCGAGGAATTCATGGACGCGTTGACGCGAGTGGCCGACGGGGGACCGCCCTTGATCCTGTCGTGGTCAAACAGATCTTCGTCCGCAGTCGCCGTATGGATCCGCTCGCCCGTTTGAACGAAAGGGAGTCACACATCCTGCGGCTCATGGCCGAAGGGCACACCAACGAAGCCATCGGCCGCCAGCGGGGGTGTCGAGCAGTGCGGTGGAGAAGCATGTCAAATCCATTTTCCGGAAACTCGAGCTCGATCCGGCCGAAGGATCCCATCGCCGCATCCTTGCTGTGGTCCGGTATTTCAACTCATGATCGACAGGGCGCAGCGACATGACCGTGTCCTCTTTGCCGCAGGCGCGGTACTCACAGTCTTCGTGATCCTTTACACGTCCTTGTTCATCGCTTCTCACCTGACCCGGTCGTCGGAGCATCACAATGCCACCTACTCCGGCGACTTCACGCGGATTGAAGTCTCGGTGAGCGGAACCGCCACGGTCACCGGCACGTCCACTTCATCCGTACACGCCGACTGGGATCTCTCCTGGTCCCTCTTCCGCCCGCGCATCGAGACGGACATCGACGGTTCGACCCTGCGCCTGTCAGTCTCATGCTCGAACACACCGGGCCGGGATTGCGCCTCCTCGGTGGCGCTTTCCGTTCCGATCCGCGCGGCCGTCTCCGTCTCGGCGGCCGGCGGTGTACAGGCCACGGACGTGCAGGGCGGTCTCAAGGCCCGTACCAGGGACGGGCAACTCGACTTGAGGGATGTGAAGGGCGCTGTGGACCTGGGAACTCGTGGTGGCGCGATCAACGCTGAGGGCTTGGGCGGCAGCGAGCTTCACGCCAGGTCACGAGACGGCTCAATGAAGCTCGTCTTCTCGGCCCCCCACGAAGCGTCGAAGTCGCTACACGCGACGGACGAACGTCCCTGGCACTCCCTCCGGTCGGAGATGGATACGCCCTCCAGATCAACCGGCGCGGCGGCAGCGAGCACGTCGCGATCGCCTCCAACCCGCAGTCGTCTCGGACCATCACGCTGCAAAGCCGCGATGCCGACCTGAGCATCGAGCAGACCACATCAGTCAATTGATGCGGGGCACCCTCCTTTCGTACTCCCACCAAGGTGGGTGCTAGTTCAATCCTTCGATCGATGAATCTGAATACCTTGCTTGCCTAAAGTTGGCGCGAACGAGACGGCCGCAGTGTCCGGCCACTCAAGCAGGCGCGTTCGACGAAGGGCCGGTTCAGGATGGGCGCTAGCGGGGAACGCCGACGGTCGAGGCGTCGAGACCCAGCCCGGCACCATTGCCCGCGCGCACGAGAACAGCTCTGGTAGGCCTTTCTCTGGGCATGCTGCTGGCAGTTCTCGACCAGACGATCGTCGCGACGGCGCTTCCGGCCATCGCACGCGACCTGCACAGCACCGGGTCCGTGTCCTGGGTCGTCTCGGCGTACCTCATCACGACGGTGGCGTCCGCGCCGATCCACGGAAAGCTCGGGACCTCTACGGACGCAGGGCGACCTTCCTCAGCGCCGTCTCGTTGTTCGTGGTCGCCTCGGCCCTGGCCGGCCTCGCCGACAGCATCGGTGTGCTCATCGCCATGCGAGCGCTGCAGGGCCTCGCTGGCGGAGGCCTGATGAACCTGGCGACCGCGGCCATCGCGGATCTCGTTCCCGCAGCCGAGCGGGCCGCATCCAGGGGTACACGGGCAGCGTATTCGCCGCGGGCAGTATCGGCGGGCCTCTGCTGGGCGGAGTGTTCGCCGAGCACCTGAACTGGCGCTGGATCTTCTACGTCAACGTTCCCGTCGGCCTGGCCTGTCTCGCGCTGACGTACACCACCTTCCATGTGCCGCACCACCGTGGCGGATCTCGTCGCATCGACTTCCTCGGCTCGGCTCTTCTTACCATCGGTGTCACGTGCGGTCTTCTGATCACGGTCTGGGGCGGCACCCGGTACGCGTGGAACTCGCCTCAGATTCTGGCCCTGATCGACGGCTCCCTCATCGCCCTCGTGCTGTTCGTCCTGCAGGAACGCCGAGCGCGTGAACCGGTACTACCCCTGCGGCTCTTCCGAAACCCGGTCTTCCGCCTGGGAGTTCCGTCCTCGGCACTGCTCGGCATTTCACTCTTCGGCACCATCGTCTTCGTACCGCAGTACTTCGAAACCGTACGGGGAACGAGCTCGACGCTCGCCGGCCTCGCACTCGTCCCGACCATGGCTGTCGCCGTCGTCACAGGCGTGGCCTCGGCGATCCGCGTGTCCGCCACCGGCCGGTACAAGGCCTACCCCATCGTAGGATCCCTGCTCGTCGTGGCGGGGTTCGCCGGCCTCACCCAGTTGGACGCGGACACCCCCATCGGGTTGATCTTCATCGAGCTGTTGGTGCTCGGCGCCGGCGTGGGCCTGCACATGCAGCTCATCGTGTTCATCGTGCAGAACGCCGTACCCCATGCCGACGTCGGCACCGCCACCGCCGCCACGATGTTCTTCCGGGCACTGGGGGAGCGGTAGGCACCGCCCTGTTCAGCAGCCTGCTCGTGCGAGGCCTCGCCGACTCGCTCGAAGACTCCGGCACCAACGTCGACGCCGGAGACGCCTACAACGCGATCGCACACCATGCCGGAGGGATCTCCAACTCGGCGCAGCCGGCAGTGGAAGCCGCCTTCGCCCACTCGATCCACGTGGTATTCACCGCGGCCGTCCCCTTCGCCGCCGTGATGCTCGTCCTCGCCTGCCTCATCCCATCGGTACCGCTGCGCAAGAGCGTGGGCGACGACGCCCAGGACACAGCGGCATCGCCTCCGCGTTGACCGGCCGCCACCTTCGAATCACCGCAGTTCCGCCCATCTCCACGCACTTCTCTGCCCGAGGGAGTTCAGCATGCCCACCGTCCCCACCGTCCTCGGACCTGTCGACGTCGACGACCTCGGTCCCACGCTCATGCACGAGCACATCTTCATCGTGAACACCGAGCACCTGCAGAACTACGGTGTGGGTCACTGGTGGGACGAGGAGCAGCGCGTGGCCGACGCCGTGCGCAAGCTCTCGCTCCTGCGCGACAGAGGCATACGGACCATCGTGGACATGACGGTGCAGGGCCTCGGCCGCTACATACCGCGCATCAAACGCGTCGCCGAGCAGGTGCCCGGGCTCAACATCATCGCGAGCACCGGCTTCTACACCTTCACCTCGCTTCCGGAGCACTACGCGCGTCGCGGCCCTGGCCTTCTGTGGGACGTGCCCGAGCCTCTGGTCACCGACTTCACGCGGGATCTGACGGAGGGCGTCGCCGATACGGGGGTACGGGCCGGAATGCTGAAGTGCTGTGTGGAGTCCCAGGGGCTCTTGCCCGACGTTGAGCGGGTGGCGCGGGCCGTAGCCGCAGCACACCAGGAGACGGGAGCACCCATCACGGTCCACACGGACTCAGAGAGCCGCAGCGGGCTGCTGGCCCTGCGGGTCTTCAAGGAAGAAGCCGTGGATCTGAGCAATGTTGTCATCGGCCACGCCGGCGACAGCACCGACCTCGAATACCTGAGGGAGATCGCCGACGCAGGAGCCATCCTGGGATGGACCGCTTCGGACTCTCGCTGTACCGGTCGACCGAGGAGAGGGTGAAGACCGTCGCTCAGCTGGCGGAGCTCGGCTACGCGGACCGCATGGTGATCTCCCACGACGCCCACTGCTTCATGGACTACATGGTCCCCGACCCGATTGCGCTCGAGACCCAGTTCACCCCCGACTGGCACTACCTCCACATCAGCGATGACGTCTTGCCGATGCTGCGCACGGCAGGAGTGACCGAGCAGCAGATCGAGCAGATGCTCGTCACCAACCCCCGGCAGCTGTTCACCAGCGCCTGGAACTGAACCCGATGACAGCGACCGACACAGAGCGAATACCCGCTGCGCGCCGCCACGCGGCGACGGTCCGAGCGCTCGGCCCGGCCTTCGTCGCCGCGGTGGCGTATGTCGACCCCGGAAACTTCGCGACCAACATCGAAAGCGGTAGCCGCTACGGCTATACCCTCCTGTGGGTGGTGATTGCTGCGGGACTGGCTGCCATGCCCGTGCAGTACCTCTCGGCGAAGCTCGGCATCGTGACGGGCCGCAGCCTGCCGGGGGCCTGTCGCGAACGATTCGGCCCTACCACCAACCGGCTGCTGTGGGTCCAGGCCGAGGTGATGGCCATGGCCACGGACCTTGCGGAGTTCATGGGGGCGGCGATCGCTCTCGATCTACTCTTCGGAATGCCTCCGACTGCCGCCGTATGCGTCACCGCCGTCATCTCGTTCGGCATGCTCGGCGTGCAGCGACGCCGACGACGGCGCTTCGAGCTCACCATCGTCCTGATGCTGCTCCTGCTTCTCGCCGGATTCGGCTACCTGATCCTGCGCTCCGGACTGGACATCGCCGGCGCGGCCTCGGGGCTCGCCCCGTCCTCACCCGACAACCGCGCCACACTCCTCGCTCTGGGCATCGTGGGAGCAACCGTGATGCCGCACGCCATTTACCTTCACTCCGCTCTCGTACGACACCGTGCTCCACGGACCGCATACGGATCACCAAAGCGCGCCCTGCGCGAAGAGCGCAACGATGTCCTCGTAGCCCTCAGCCTCGCGGGGATGATCAACGCGTCCATGTTGCTGGTGGCCGCTGGAGCCTTCCACAACTCCGGCCTGGGGGACGTCTCCGCTCTGTCCCAGGCCCACGCCTCGCTGCTCGAATCGATCGGCACCATGGCCGCAACGGTGTTCGCCCTGGCTCTGCTCGTCGCCGGCCTGTCTTCCTCGGGAATCGGCACCCTGGCGGGGCAGATCGTCATGGAGGGATTCGTCGGTGCCCGCATCCCCCTGCTGGTACGCCGCACCCTGACGATGCTGCCCGCGATCGGGATCGCGGTGGCGGGCTGGGACCCCACGGAAGCCCTGATCCTCAGTCAGGTGCTGCTGTCCTTCGGCGTGGCCCCGGCGCTCATCCCACTCGTGATGATCACCTCGGATCGGCGTGTGATGGGTGGCTACGTGAACAGGCCGCGCGCCACCGCCGGATACGCTCTCCTCGCCGGTGGAATCATTCTCCTCAACTGCTACCTGCTGTGGCAGCAGGTCTAGTCGGTACCGGTCCCCACCATGGCAGTCAGCCACCGGGGCCGGCATGGCTCCGCAGCCGCCACAGCGCCGCGTCCACCACGACCACCAGGACAACGCCGAGCAGGAAGACCGCGGCCGACACATTGACGACATCGCGATCCATGTAGCCGAGCTGGTACCCCACGGCCACGAGCGCACAGCTCCAGATGACATTTCCCAGAGCGTTCCACGGCAGAAAACGTCGGTACGGAATGCCCGTAGCCCCCGCGAGCGTGGGCAGCACTCTGCGGCCGAACAAGGTGAAGCGGCTCAGAACGATCGCAAGACACGGCCTACGGGCCAGCGACCGGTGGGCCGCGAGCAACCGTTCCCGCCTCACGATCAGAACGCGATAACCGAGCGTGGCGGAACCAAACTGGTGTCCCACTTGATAGGCGATGCCATCACTCATTATCGCCGACACAAGCACCACGACGAACATGCGTCCCAACGACACATCGAAGCGTGAGGCCATCGCACCACCAGCCATCACCCCGCCGAACATGGCAGCCAGCTCCGCCGGAAGCCCGATCCGGAGAAGGACGCTGCCCTCCTTGAAGACCATCACGGCCACCAGGAGGTACACAGCGGTGTCGGAAAGGTCGGCTAGAGCAAAGGACATGCCGACATCCCTCCGATCCGCTCGGCCATGATTCCCTCCGCCATTGTCCGGTGCTTCATACCCCGACAGCGTCGGAATCCCAAGCCTCGAACGTCGTCGTCATGCCTCCCGGTCCGAATATCGCCCCTGGCGCTCCCACGAGGTCGCCACAGTGATCCAGGAAGCGCTCGCACATCAAGAACCAGTCCCGGTCGAGTGCAGCGTTCCTGGCCCGTCCCCCCATATGTGCCCGCAGCGCTGGAGCCTGGGCGAGCAGCCGCAGGCGGTATGTAAGTTCGGCCGCATCTCCCGGTGCGCAGAGCCATCCCGTCCGACCGTGGGTCACCACATCGCGGGCCTCACCGATGCCGGGTGCCACAACCGGTACGCCGGACGCCATGGCCGCCAGCAGTTCCTCCCCCGAGTCTCCGTGCGTGCTCAGGTCCAGGAAGGCATCCAGTGAGGCCAGCACGTCCGGCAGTTCGCCGTCGTTCTGGGCCCCGATAGCCACGAATCTCATGTCCGACGCTCCCGACAGCCGAGGCGGTATCCGGAACTGCGTACCGCGCATTCCGCGATGCACATATCCGACCACCAGCCCACCCGCCTGGGAGGCCCGCGGGCGTAGCCGCGACGTGGCGCGTTCCGGGCGGTAGACAGCCGTGTTGACACCCCGTGGCCACAGGAAGACCCGCTGGACCTTCATCTCATCCAGTCGCTGGAGGGCTGCCGCGGACGGTGCGAGGACCCGGTCCGCCGACGCGTAGAGGGTGCGCTCCGCCCCCGTCCCCGCCCCGGTCGCCTCTCGTCGTCACCGAGGTCACGGGCCGTCAATGCCAGGGCGACGACCGGTACACCAATGTCCCGGGCCACCTCGGCGGCGAGTAGTCCCAGCGCGGGCCTCGCGGCCACGTACGCAAGATCGGGGCGTGAGTCTGCGAAGAGACGGGCCAGGCGGCGCTTGGTCGCCGCGCGCGAACGGAACCCGCGGACCGTTCCCAGGGGCACGAGAACGACCTCGTGGCCCCGCGCCTCCAGTTGAGTCAAGAGGTCGTGTGCCGGGTGGGGGAACACAGTGTTGGCCGATCGTGGCCAGGTGACGACCATCGCGATCCGCAGTCTCCTCCACGGATCGCAGGAAGGCTTGAGGCGCTGCTCGGTCCGGAGCACGTGATGTTCCTCCTGGCACACGGCGGTACGAGGACACGAACCACGCTACGGAGCCGAACCGGGTGAGGCTATCGGGGCAGCACCCCAAGCGAGGTGCGGAGTCCCGCAGTGACGCGCGCCCGCGACCGCCTCCGGACGGATGTGCCTGCTCAGCTCTCCACGGCGACCGGAGGGACCGTCAGCAGAGGGCGATAGTGACCCGCCGGAACAGGCTCTCCGACGGGCTCTCCCTCGACTTCGATCCACGCATGAGCTTCGAAGGGGCTGGTGCGAACTCCGGTGCACCACGTCGGCCACACTCCGCGACGCCGGCATAGAAGAGCCGCCGCTATCGACCGTTGCAGGCAAGCCTGGCCCGCACATCGCAGGCTCACAGAGACGACCGCCCGCCGCGCGTCGAGAGCCTGCTCCACTGTGGCGGGGCGGGCACCGCGTCGGAGAAATTCCAGAAAGCGACGCAGCCTTGCGGGCTTGAAGGATGCCAGCACGCGGGCCACGCCGACTGCCACCAGCGGCTCCAGGCGCCGGTGGGGCGGAAGGCTGTTCCTCTCCGGCAGGGCGAGAGGGGCGCTCATCAGGACTCCCTCACCAAGTGCGCCGCTCGCAGTTGGTCCACCAGCGAAAAGACATCGTTTCGGGCGTCTTCGGGGTCCGCGCGGTGTTGGACGACCAACTTGTTGGCAGCCTGCTCGCGTGAATCGCCATTGATCAGGCGACGGAGCACGAGTACACCGGTGCGGTTGAGTTGCCAGTAACGGCCCGTACGTTGATGCAGTAAGACGGCACCGTCCTCTGTCTCGGCCATGGTGACGTCGGGGTGAAGGCTCAGGGGCATCATTGCCTCCCAAGGGTCGATGGAAGTCGTCTGGCGGCGCGGGCCCATGTCTCGCAGCCAATGAGCTGTTCTACGGCGATGTCCGTGGAGGAGTTCGGGTGCGGCGCCAGGAGTTGGCTCTGCAGCGCTTGAGCGGAGATCATTCCCATGTCGGCCAGGACAGAGTCGGAGAAAAGATCAACCATCGCGGCAAGGTTACGTTGTCGTCCAGCTCGTAGATCGGCGCTGAAGTCACCCTTGGTGGTGCGGTCGAGTACCACGTCCGGAACCAGGCCCCGCATGGACGCGCCAAGCAGGGGTTTGTACCCCCACGGCGTTGCCCGTTCATGGAGACGTACGGCCAAGGCCGCCTCCACGACACGGTCGTCCAGATAGGGCTGATGCAGCTGGACGCCCTCCTCGCTGAACAGTCGGGATACCTGACGGTAGGCCGGCGCAGTGGTGCGCAGCGCAGCGAGGAACTGATGCTGGCCTCGGTCCTCAGCGAAAGGCTGTGCATGCTCCGCAGTCTGTCGGAGAGCCCCCCGGGCGGCGTCCACCGCCTCTGGTGTGACCCAGATCGGAGCGCGCAACGGCGACAGCCCCCAGGACAAGGACGGTGCACGCGGATGCGGGGACGGCCGCGTCAATTGATCGGCCTGCCTCAGCCACCACTGAGCGGTTCCGCCTCCCCGTACCAGCTGAGCGATGGTGTCCGCGAGCCTCCAGCGTTCGAGTGCGCGGTGTCCACGCAGGTGACGTATCCCTACGAGGGGGTGGCGGCGCACCAGCCGATGCAGGTATCCGGGGAACCGGATGAAGAGTTCGTCGGCCCCGTGCCCCGCGATGTGCCATCGGGCTCCGTGTCCGCCGAGCACACGAGCCGTGTAGCGCATCCGCGCCTGGGTGCGCGTGTACAGATAAGGCCGCTCGGTGTCGGCCGTGACATGAGGATCCGTGAAGATCGGTGGCAATTCATGCTGTCCCACGACGAGATGACGCGCCTCGGGAAGGGACCGCGCCGCCTCCGCGGCGAAATAGGCATCGTCGTTTCCGCTGTCGGCCTCGGCCCACCTGAACGTCAAGAGGCTCGGCGTATGCCGCGCGGCCAGGAAACACAGGGACGTCGAGTCCATGCCACCGGAAAGATCCGAGCTAAGCCTCCCTTCGTCAGTACGTCGACCGTCCATCGCGGCTACGAGCGCACTCCTGACATGCAACGCACCCTCAGTCAAAGGCAATTCAGGCTCGGGCGCTGTCCACCACCGCATTTCTCGGACCCGCTGCGGCTCCAACAGGAGGCAGTGGTCGTGCGCGACCGTCTCCACCCCGCGCCAGACGCTGCGATCGGCGAGTGGGGGTGGCAGCTTGCCGCCGCACACCACACGTGCTGCCAAAACCTGTTCGTCGATGTCCGCCCCAGTCATCGCAGCGAGCACATCGGGCCGGTCAGCCGCGATGGTCAGATCACCGAAGGGAGTATGGAAAACCTGGCGTAACCCCGACAAACTCCCCTGAATGCGTACGACACCACTCACAGAGGCCAATAGATGGAAGCTGCCCGGCAGTGTCCTTGCAAGGACGTCCACGTCAGACAGCGTGCGAATCCGTCGGCAGAGCTCGGCCAGGCGGTCGGTGGTGACCGGGCAGAACCCGATCACCACCACTCGCACCGGACCTGCCGCCGCCTGGCGGATTTCGTCCGGATCCCAGCTCCCCACCACCCAGGGACGCCCTGACGGGTGGGGTATCAGCTGTGGATCCTCGAAGGGATACACGTCATCGGGGAGCGATGTATCCGGTCCGTCCGGAAGGACGACGAATCCAGTGCGGTACGACATGCCTCAGATGCGCTCGCCGAGGACGTCGTTGTACCGGCTGCCGAACCCGAGGGTGTCCTCGGAGAACTCACCGACGGCCACCAGCGCCGGCGGCTCGTAGCTCTCGGCGTCCCGCGTGTCGATCGCCATCTGGTTTTCCATTTATTCCTCCTGATAGATGGATGGACCCTCGGCTCAAGGGCCCACTGCCGCACGGATTCAGGCGCTGATCGTGGCTTTCTCGATCCGATCGACCACGTCCTGAACCGTGCGCAGCTCTTTGAGGTCCTCGTCGGGGAGCTCGACCCGGAAGCTCTCTCCCACGGCCACCGCGATCTCGATGAGAGCCAGAGAGTCGATCTCGAGGTCGTCCACAAGCCTCTTCTCCGGCGTGACCTGGTCCGCCGGAACCCCGCTGATGTCCTCGACGATGTCGGCGACCGACTCGAGGATCGTCTTCTCACTCATGTGCGCCTCCGCTGCTGATTGACTGTGTTCGTCATCGATGAGCCTTCTTCCTGTCCGCTCGCGCGTCGGCAGCCGCGAAGCGCTCTTGCTGCCGCTCCGCCTGGATGCCCAACACGTCCAGGAAGCCAGCGAGCCTCTCGCGTGCCTGCTCCGCTGCACTGTCCAGGCCTTCCAACTCGAACAGCCGCCAGTGCTTGAGCAGCGGGCGCACCACTTCGTCGTGGTGAATCCTCAGGTTGTAGATACCGGCCCGGGCGATCACCATGGATTTCCGTTTGAAATTCGGAATGACGGTGCCGGGCATGGCAAATTCCGTGATCTCCTTGCAGATGGCCTGGACCGTGGCGGACGCGTCGATTTCCATGCTTTCCTTCACAAGCGACCGGTAGAAAACCATGTGCAGGTTCTCGTCTGCGGCCACCCGGGACAGCAGCATGTCGGCAATGGGGTCGTTCACGAAGCGTCCGGTATTGCGGTGCGCGATACGCGTGGCGAGTTCCTGCAGCGACACATAAGCCAGCGATTCGAGCGGACTCTGACGGTCGCTGTGGTGACCAGCCTGCATGACGGCCATGCGTTCTGCTTCCAGCTGGTCGGGGTCGAGGGCGCGGGTGACCAGCAGGTAGTCCCGTATGCACATGGCGTGCCGGCCCTCTTCGGCGGTCCAGCGGCCGACCCAGGTACCCCAAGCGCTCTCGAGCCCGAAGCGGTTCGCGATCTCGCGGTGATAGCCCGGCAGGTTGTCCTCGGTCAACAAGTTCACCTCGAGGGCGATCTGCGCCTGTGGTGTGAGCCGCGACTGGTCCGGGTGCCAGGGCACTTCCACGAAGTCGCGGCCCTCCTCCCACGGCACGTACTCGTGGGGCATCCAGTCCTTGGCCATAGCGAGATGGCGGTCGAGGTTCTTGGCGACCACCGGTTCCAGCTCGGCCAGCAAGTCGATCTTCACGCCGGTCTCCTGGGGTTCATGGCTTGGTCAGGGTCAGCACCACGTTGTGGCCGCCGAAGCCGAACGACGTCGACAGCGCTGCCGCGGGGGCCGCCTGGCGGGGCTCGTCGGCGACGAGGTCGAGGTCGACTCCGTCGGCGACCTCGGTGAGATTGCGGGTCGCCGGAATCACGGAGTGTTCGAGGCTGAGCACCGTGAAGATGGCCTCCACCGCACCCGCCGCTCCGAGCAGATGGCCGGTGGACGACTTGGTCGCCGTAACCAGCGGATGCGTCCCTACGGCCCGGCGAATAGCTTCCGCCTCGGTGAGGTCGCCCGTCGGTGTACCGGTGGCGTGCGCGTTGACGTGGGTGATGTCGCCGCGTCCGAGGCCCGCGTCCCGCAGCGCTTCCTCGATCGCCCGGATCTGGCCTTCCGCGTCGGGCGTCGTCATGTCGTACGCGTCCGAGGTGACCCCAGCTCCGGCGAGCACCGCCAGGGGCCGTGCACCTCGAGCCGCCGCGAAGTCAGCACGCTCCAGTACGAGGACCCCGGCTCCCTCTGCCATCACGAAGCCGTCGCGGTTCTGGTCGAACGGCCGCGAGGCCAGTTCGGGGGTGTCGTTGCGGGTGGACAGGGCTCCCATGCGAGCGAAGCCACCGATCGAGAGGGGGTGCAGACAGGCGTCTGTTCCGCCGGCTACGACAACGTCGGCGCGCCCCGCCCTGATCAGCATCGCACCGACGGCCAACGCCTCCGCCCCTGAGGCGCACGCACTGGTCGGTGCGTGCGTTCCGGCGCGCGCTCCCATCTCCAGGCTTACGACCGCTGCGGCACCGTTGGGCATCAGGCGTGGCACGGTGAAGGGGGAAAGCAGCCGTGGGCCGAGCTCCTCGAGCCGGTCGTCCTGGTCGAGCATCGTGAGGGCTCCGCCGACACCGGTACCCACCACCACTGCCAGCCGAACCGGATCCACATCCGGTGCGCCCGCGTCCGCCCAAGCCTCACGCGCGGCGATGAGCGCGACTTCCTGGCTGCGGTCCAGCCGTCGCCGGTGAACACGGTCCACGACATCCGCGGGATCCTTCCGAAGAGTTCCGGCGATGCGTACGGGCAGCCGCTCGGCCCAGGGGGTCTCCAACTCGGCTATACCGGACTCACCCGCCAGGAGTGCGGACCAGGTTGACGGCACGTCACCGCCCAGCGGGGTGGTCGCACCCATACCGGTGACGACGACGTCCGCCCTCTTCGGATGGCGACCGCCCCCGGCGGCCAGCCTTGTTTCGCCATCAGGTGCGTCCAGCAAAGCGCATCCCTTCTCGCAGGATTCTTGCTTTCCAGGTTCGCCACGATGCTAATGAGTGAAAAATCTCTGGAACAGGATCCGAGGATGGAATTTGAATCCTCCTCAGGGATTCCCGCTCTGGACCTACGGCAAGTCATACCAAGGGACGAGAGCAACGCATCCAAGGACGGTTGCCAGGCACATCGGTCGCTTTCCTAAGATGTTGACCGTGTGACGGCGCCTTTTGACCCGTCAGAATCCGTCGCTTCCCTCCGATTGAGAGGCCCGGCATGGTGCAGAGCTCTTCTGTTTCTTCCTCCAGCACGGAAATGGCCGTACAGGACTCCGACGAGCCTGCGTGGAAAACCCTGGTGGAAATGTGCCAGGACCGGGCCGCCGAACAGCCCGACCGCAAGTTCTTCTCCTTCTTGGAGAACGGTGTGGATGAGACTGCCTCGCTGACGCCTCGCGAGGTCGACCTCCATGCACGGGCCGTAGCGGCCGAGTTGCAGAAGCACGCGCCGGCCGGAGCACGGGTGCTGTTGAACTACCCGCCGGGTCTGGAGTTCGTCACTGCGTTCTTCGGCTGCCTCTACGCGGGAATGATCGCCGTGCCCATCCCGCCGGTCGAGGCAGGCCGCGACGGCGCCAAGACGGGCCGACTCGAGGCGATCACATCGAGCGCAGAGCCCGAGCTGTTCCTGAGCACGGCCTCGACCCTGGACCGCCTCGGCCAGAGCGAGTCCGTGGACAAGGTGTTGTCAGGCCTGGTCCGGGTGGCCACGGACACCATCTCCCCCGACCACGCCGAGCTGTGGAACGAGCCCGTGGTCGATGGCGACACGGTCGCGTACCTGCAGTACTCCTCGGGTTCGACGGGTGTGCCGAAAGGCGTGATGCTCACCCACGCCAACGTGCTGGACAACCTGGCACTGATCCACAAGAACGGATCACGCGGCGACGAGGAGGCGAGCGAGACGCCTCCGCCGGTGGTGCTGTGGCTGCCGTTGTTCCACGACATGGGACTGGTGAACGGCATCCTCCAGCCGCTGTTCGCCGGCTTCGAGGTCACGCTCATGCCTCCGCTCGCCTTCGTCCAGCATCCCTACAACTGGCTACGGGCGATATCCGACCGCGGTACGGCCATCAGCGTGGCGCCCAACTTCGCCTACGAGCTCTGCGTGCGCCGGATCACCGAGGAGCAGATCAAGACCCTCGACCTCAGCGGCTGGCGGCTCGCGGCCGTGGGCGCCGAGCCCGTCCGCCCGGAGACCCTGGAGCGGTTCTGCGAGGTCTTCGGTCCGGTGGGCTTCCACCGTGAGGCGTTCTTCCCCTGCTACGGGCTGGCCGAGTCGACGGTCATGGTGAGCGGCGGCCCCGCCTTCGATCCGCCCGTCATCCATACCTTCGACGCCCACGACCTCGCGGCCGGCCGTGTCCGCCCTGCGAAGGAGGGCTCGCGCACCCGCACGCTGGTCGGCTGCGGCCAGATCCAATCGTCGCTGACACTGCGCCTCGTGGATCCCGTCACGGGCGAGCTCTGCGCGGACGACGAGATCGGCGAGATCTACGTGTCCGGCAGCAGCGTCGGCAGCGGGTACTGGAACGCGCCCCAGGTGACCGAGGAGACCTTCCGGGCCCGCCTTCCGCAGGCGTCCGGACGGGACTTCCTGCGCACCGGCGATCTGGGATTCATGTACGACGGGCAGTTGTTCATCACGGGTCGCCGCAAGGACGTCATCATCCTGGACGGCCTCAACTACTACCCGCATGACGTCGAGGCCTCCGTCTCCGGCAGCCACCCCGCCCTCCGCGACGACCGCGCCTGTGCCTTCTCGGTGGACGACGGCGGTCAGGAGAAGCTGGTCGTCCTCGTCGAGATCCAGCGCCGGCACCGGATCCTGCGGGGCGGCGCGCCCGAGGACCGGGCTGCGCCCAACGCGGTCAAGGCCTCCGATGTCGAGGCGGCCGTCCGGCGTGCGGTGACGGCGGACCACGGCGTACGTGTGGCGGATGTCGTCCTGCTGCGGCCCGGCACCTTGCCCTACACCAGCAGCGCCAAGATCAAGCGCGCCGAGTGCCGGGACCGTTACGCGGCCGGCCAGTTCACCGCCGACCACCTCGCCTGACCACTTCACGGGAGAGTCATGGCCCACGACAGGAAACCGGGCGGCCCCACTGCGGACCCGCAGGACATCAGCGACTGGCTCGTCGGCCGCGTCGCCGAGGTGTCCGGCATGGACGTCCAGGACATCGACACGGGCACCCCGTTCGACATCTACGGGGTGAACTCCACCGAGGCGGTGAGCATTTCGGGCGAGCTGGCCGACCGGTTCGGTGCACGTCTCGCCCCCACCGCGCTGTACGACCACCCCACGATCGACGCGCTCGTCGGCCATCTGGCGCCGGACGCGCCCATGGAAGCCGACGTGTCGCAGCCCATCTCCCCGGCCGTCCCGGACGACCAGGACCCGGTCTGCATCGTCGGCATGGCCTGCCGATTCCCCGGCGGCTCCAACAGCCCCGAGGAATTCTGGAAGAACCTGTCCGTGGGCTTCGACGCTTCCGCCGATGTTCCCGCCGAACGCTGGGACGCCCAGGCCCTGTACGACGACGACCCTGACGCGCCGGGAGCCACCTACACCACCAAAGGCGCCTTCGTCGATGACCTCGCCGGCTTCGACGCCGCCTTCTTCGGAATCTCCCCGCGGGAAGCCCTGCGCATGGACCCGCAGCAGCGCATGCTGCTCGAAGTCGCCTGGCAGGCCCTGGAGAACGCGGGCACCGCGCCCGACCGCCTGCGTGGCAGCAACACCGGGGTCTTCATCGGCATGATGCCGGGCAACCAGTACGCGAGCCTGCAGCAGGACCGCAGCGGCCCCTCCGTCCTCGACGACCCGTATCTCGGCCTGGGCATCTCGTCCAGCGTGGTCGCCGGTCGGCTGTCCTACCTGCTGGATCTGCGCGGCCCGAGCCTGTTGCTCGACACCGCCTGCTCCTCGTCTCTCGTGGCCCTGCACCTCGCGGCTCGCAGCCTGCGCCAGGGCGAGAGCGACCTCGCCCTGGTCGGCGGCGTCAGCGCGATCCTGCACCCCGACACCTACCGACAGGCGTGCAAGATGCGCATGCTGGCCCGGGACGGCAGGTGCAAGACGTTCGACGCGGCTGCCGACGGCTTCCTGATCGGCGAAGGCTGCGGGGTCGTCGTCCTGGAACGCCTCAGCGACGCCCGCGCCCACGGCCACCGTGTCCTCGCCGTCATCCGCGGCTCCGCGGTCAACCAGGACGGTACGAGCAACGGGCTCACCGCCCCCAACGGCGCGGCCCAGACGGCCGTCATCCGGCAGGCCCTCGCGAATGCCGAAATGACGCCCGACCAAGTCGACTTCGTGGAGGCACATGGCTCCGGCACGCTCCTCGGCGACTCCATCGAGATGAGCAGCCTGCACGAGGTGTTCGGCTCAGAGCGGTCCACGGACCGGCCGCTCATGGTCGGCGCTGTGAAGACCAACGTCGGTCACCTCACCGGCGCGGCGGGCATGGCCGGGCTCATGAAGAGTGTGCTCGCCCTCAACCACGGCCAGATCCCGCCCAATCTGCACCACACCGAGCGCAACCCCACGATCGACTGGAGCCGTTGCCCGACCCTGCTGCCCGATCAGCTGACCGACTGGCCGAGCGCCGAACGTTCGCGGGTGGCCGGCGTCAGCTCCTTCGGCTGGTCCGGCACCAACAGCCACGTCATCCTCGAACAGCCGCAGGAGCCCGAGCCGACCTCCGAGCGAGCGGGATGGCAGGTGCTTCCACTGTCGGCGAGCACTCCGGCCGCGCTGGGCCAGCGAGTGGAGGAACTCGCCTCCTTCCTCGCTCGGAACCCGCACCTCAACATCGACGACGTGGCCGCGACCTTGCGCGACGGCCGCAGTGTTCTCAGCCACCGCACGGCCATCGTCGCCGACAGCACGGAGGGTGCCACGACAGCCCTGGCGCAGTCCTTGGAAAAGGGCGCCGCCCCGCTCGTGCCGACAGGACAGCCTGGCCGCATTGCCCTGCTGCTGCCCGGGACCGGTGAGATGCGTGTCGGCACCGGTCGTGAGCTGTACGAGACTCGGGAGGCGTTCCGTGCCGCATTCGACGAATGCGCCGAAGCCGCGTACGACCTGCTGGGCCTGGACCTGCGTGAGGTGATCTATCCCTCGGCATCCGACGAGCATGCCGTGACGGCAGGCACCTTCGGGCCAGGTGCCCAGCCCGCGGTCGGGGACTCGCCGCTGCATGCCAGGCTCGACGTGGGGCACGCCGCCGTGTTCGCGGTCGACTACGCGTGCGCCCGGCTCTGGGAGGACCACGGGGTCTCGCCGTCCGCGCTCATCGGCTACAGCCTGGGTGAGTACATCGCGGCCTGCCTCGCGGGAGTCTTCTCCCTGGCCGACGCCCTGCGGCTCGTGGTGCGTCGGGCCCAGCTCGTGGCCGAGGCTCCGCCCGGTGCCATGACGACCGTGGCCGCCCATCCCGACCGTGTCGCTCCGCTGCTGGGTGACGAGGTGGTGATCGCCGCGACCAACGGGCCGTTGACGAGCGTGATCTCCGGGCCCGAGGAAGCCGTGGAAGTCGTGGAGGAGCGTCTGCGCGGTGCACGGATCGCGTTCATGCGGATTCCCACGACCAGGGCCATGCACTCGCCCGTGCTGACCCCGCAGGCCGCTCAGCTCGAAGCGCTGGTGGCGTCGATGGAACGGCGCGCCCCCCGTATCCCGTACGTCTCCAACGTCACCGGCACGTGGATCACCGCAGAACAGGCCTGCGACCCGGCCTACTGGTCACGGCACCTTTGCGGCACCGTCCGCTTCGCGGAAGGTGTGGAGCGGCTCGCCGCAGGTGACGCGGACATCCTGTTGGAAGCCGGCCCCGGCCAGCTGGCGAGCTTCGCCACACAGATCCTCACAGCCGGTGGCGCGGCACAGGGTGTCACCGCGGTGCCGACCCTGCCGGGCTCTGCCGACCGGCGCACGTGTGGCGAACTGGTCGCGAGCGCGCTCGCGCGGCTGTGGGTGCTCGGGGCACCCGTCGATCTCGCACCGGAACGGCCTTCGGGGCGGATCGTGACCCTGCCGGGATATCCGTTCGAGCACCAACACCTGTGGCCCGCCCTGCAGAAGGAGCAGACGCCTCACGTCGCCACGCCGGCCCGTCCGGCCGGGCCTGGTGTCTACGAACCGGTATGGGAACAGGCGCCGGCCGAGGAGGGCGGCACTCCGGCGGGGCCGTTCCTGGTCTACGCCGACGGCACCGGCATCGGGCAGCGACTGGTTGAGAAGCTGGCCGCGGTGGGGCCCACCGTGACCGTCACCACAGGCGCGGAGTACGCCCGCACGGGACCCACATCCTTCGCAATTCGTCCGGGTGAACGCGGTGACCAGCAACGCCTGTTCGCTGACCTGCCGGAACACCTCCGGCCGCGCACAGTGGTACACCTGTGGTCGGTCACGGGAGCGCCATCTGCTCCGAACCTGGATCAACTCCAGCGACTTGGCTTTCACAGCCTGATCGACTGCGTCACCTCGTTGGCTCCCCTGGCGCCCCAGGGGATACGGATGCTCGTGGTCACCGACGGCGCCCATGCTGTGGACGCCGCGGACACCGTGCACACCGGAAAGGCCACCATCGCGGGCCCGCGTCTGACCATCCCACAGGAGTACCCGGGCTGGTCCTGCCGCACGATCGACCTCCCCGTGCACCGTGACACCGCCGACGAGGGCATCGATGTCCTGTCCGACCGCCTCATGGCCGAACTTCGGTGGCGCGGAGGGGAGTCCGAGCTCGCTCTGCGTTCCGGTGTCCGCCGGGTTCGACGCTTCCGGCCCGCTCCGATGCGGACCAGGTCCGTGACGCCTCTGCGGGACCACGGCACGTACCTCATCACCGGAGGCTTGGGGCAGATCGGACTCGCCATCGCCGAACATTTGGTGAACCAGGCACAGGATGTCCGGCTCGTCCTCATCGGCCGCCACGGCCTTCCCTCCAGGGAGACCTGGAACGAAAGGCTGCGCACGGCACCCGACAGCTCGGAGTCGGTGCGCATCCGCGGCGTACTCGCCCTGGAGGACCGCGGTGCGGAAGTCCTGGTGCAGGCCGCGGACGTGGCGGACACCACCTCGCTGCGCACGCTGCTGGACGCCATCCACCGGCGCTTCGGTGCGGTGCACGGCGTCGTCCACGCCGCCGGGCTGACCTCGGCCGACGTCTTCGCGACCATGGCGACGGTGTCCCCCGCACAGGTGGAGGCCCATTTCGCCGCCAAGGTGCACGGCACACTCGCCCTGCGGGAGGCACTGGCTGCCGAACCGCTCGACTTCTGCCTCCTGATGTCGTCGGTGTCGTCGGTGCTCGGTGGGCTGGGCTTCGCCGCCTACGCGGCAGCGAACGCGTTCCTCGACAGCTTCGCCGAGCAGAACGACGCCGAGCCCTCCGGCCGCTGGCAGAGCATCAACTGGGACACCTGGCGCTCCACCGTCGACGGCCCGGCTGCACCCGGTCTCGGCGACTCCCTCATGCGCTACTCGTTCACCTCCGACGACGCCTTGCGGGTCCTGGACGGCGTCCTCGGCGGGGCCCCACGACTGGCCGTCGTCCAGGGCGACCTGGACGAACGGCTACGGACCTGGGTGGGCGGGGAGGATCCGTTCGGTCAACCCCCGCGGCCGGATGTCGATGCCCACTCCTCGCCCGCCCAGGATCTCTTCGCTCGGCACGGATCCGCCCAGAACGCCGTCCCGGCCGGCAATGATCACGAGCGGCAGCTCGCCGCGCTGTGGCGGGAGGCCCTCGGCCACGCCGAAGTCGGGACACACGACAACTTCTTCGAGCTCGGCGGTAATTCGCTCATCGGCATGCAGCTGATGAACTCCGTCAGTAAGAGGTTCGGGATCGCCCTGCCCGCAGTGGCTCTCTTCGAGGCTCCCTCCATCAGTGCGATGGCGGCCTACATCCGCGAACGCCAGGAGCCTGAGGTTCCCACCCCGCGTCGGCTCCGGAGCCGACGGTCACCGCCCTGCCCGTAACGCAGGAGGAACCGCCGGCTCCTGTCGGCCCTCGAAGCTGCCGGACGACGACGCAGTCGCCATCATCGGCATGGCCGGCCGCTTCCCCGGCGCCTCCGACCTGGAGCAGTTCTGGAAGGTGCTCCGCGACGGGGTCGAGACGATCAGCTTCTTCACCGAGGAGGAGCTGATCAACGCCGGCGTACCGGCCGAGCTGGTCGCGCGCCCCGACTATGTGCGCGCGCGGCCGGTACTCGACGGCATCGAGATGTTCGACGCCGAGTTCTTCGGCTACAACCCGCGCGAGGCCCGACTTCTCGACCCGCAGCAGCGGCTGTTCATGGAGTGCTGCTGGGAGGCGCTGGAGAGCGCCGGTTACGGCGACTCCTCGCGTCCGCGTTCCATCGCGGTGTTCGGTGGCGCCAACATCAGCACGTACATCCGCAAGCTGTTCGAGGATCCGGAGACTGCCGCCTCGGTGAACGACTACCAGGTGGTCATCAGCAACGACAAGGACGCACTCACCACCAACGTCTCATACCGCTTCAACCTCAGCGGCCCCTCGCTGGGAGTGCAGACCTTCTGCTCGACATCCCTGGTGGCCACGCACCTGGCGGCTCGAAGCCTGCTCACGGGCGAATGCGACATGGCGCTGGCCGGAGGGGTGTCGGTGCGCGTGCCCGATCGAGTGGGCCACGTGTACCAGGAGGGCGGAATGGAGAGCCCGGACGGCCATGTCCGGACCTTCGACGCTCAGGCGCACGGCTCCATATTCGGTGACGGGGCCGCGGTGGTGCTGCTGAAGAAGCTCTCCCGTGCCGTGGCCGACGGTGACCCGATCGCGGCTGTCATCAAGGGCTCGGCCGTGAACAACGACGGCTCCCTGAAGGTGGGTTTCACCGCTCCCAGCGTCCGCGGACAGAGCGAGGTCATCACCCAGGCCCTCACCGCCGCGCACGTGGAGCCGAAGGACGTCACGTACGTCGAGGCGCACGGCACCGCGACCGAGCTCGGCGACCCCATCGAAATGGCCGCGCTCACCAAGGCCTTCCGAGGGGTTCCCGCCGGCAACGTCCGCGTCGGGTCGGTGAAGACCAACCTCGGCCACCTGGACCGTGCGGCCGGCGGCACAGGCCTCATCAAGACCGTGCTGAGCCTGACCCACCGCCAGCTGCCGCCGAGCCTGCACTACACCACGCCCAACCCGGAGATCGACTTCGAGGGCGGCCCTTTCCGGGTCAACGCCGAGCTCACGCCGTGGAAGGGGAACGGCAAGCCCCTGCGGGCCGGCGTGAACTCCCTCGGGATGGGAGGTACGAACGTGCACGTCGTCCTGGAGGAGGCCCCGCCGCTGCACCCGAGCGATCCGGGCCGCGAGCAGCAGGTCCTGGTGCTGTCCGCCCGTGACGAGAAGGCTCTGGACGCCGCCGCCCGAAACCTGTCCCGACATCTGCGTCGGCACCCCGAACTGCCGCTGGCCGACGTCGCGTTCACCCTCCAAGTCGGCCGCCAGCGGTTCGACGAGCGTCTCGCGCTCGTCTGCCGCGGCACCGAGGACGCGCTCCGGCTCCTGGAGTCGCCCGACGACGACGGCGTGCATCGGAGGCGTGAGAAGCAGACCGAGCGCCCGGTGGGATTCCTGTTCCCGGGCACAGAAGCGCAGGACACCGGGCTCGCTGCCGGCCTGTATCTGTCCGAGGAACGGTTCCGGCAGACCGTGGACCAGTGCTGCGATCTACTCGACCCCGCCCTGGGCGACGAGGTGCGCGAGGTGCTGACAGGGACGGCCGACGAGGACGCCGGGCGACGGGCGGGGGTGGACGAGGCTGCGACGCTCATCGCCGAATACGCCCTCGCCTCGTTGTTCGCCTCCTGGGGCATACGCCCGGACTCCCTGTTCGGCCACGGGGTGGGCAGGTATGCAGCGGCCTGTGTGGCCGGGATCATGCCTCTCGACGGCGCTCTGGGAATCCTCGCCGAACGCGTACGACCTGAGGCCGGCGACTCAGCGGGGCTCGCGGACTGGATCCGTGCGAACGTCCGGCTCAGTGCGCCGACCATCCCCTGCGCCACTGACGGCTCCGGTGCGTTCCTCGACGCCCAGCGGGCGACGGATCCCGCGTACTGGGCGGGTCAGGACGACAGCGGGCAGCCCCTCCACGAAGGGGTGGCACCACTGCTTGCCGAACCCGACCGGATTCTTCTCGAAGTCGGCCTCGGGGACGAGCTCTCCACTGCGATCCGCGCCCTGGACATCTGCGAGCCCCAGCAGGCGGAGCTCGTGATGCCGCTACTGCCCGGGCGGACCGGCCGCCACGGAGCGACGGGCGCCGTACACGCTGCTTTGGCTCAGGCCTGGGTGCTGGGCGTCGACGTGGACTGGGCGTCGTACCACGCGGGCGTTCGTCGGAACCGCGTCGTTCTGCCCACCTATCCGTTCCAGCGCGACCGGTACTGGATCGACACCGCGGGTCGTTTCGGGGGTCCGTCTCTGGAGCAGCCGCGGGACATGCGGCCAGGAGCGCGGCTGGCCACCCTGCCGAAACTGCCCTCCGAAGAGTGGCTGTTCTCCCCCGGCTGGCGGCAGCTTGCGCCCCGGGCCGCCGCCGAGGATGTCGCGACCGGCACCTGGGTGCTGTTGGCGGACGCATCGGGCGTCGGCCAGGCACTCGCGGCAGACATCCGGAACGTGGGCGGGGACGCCGTAGTCGCCACACCGGCCAAGGAGTTCGCTCGGCAGGGAACAGGTGCGTTCACCCTGGATCCGTCGGACTCCGAGCAGTGGACGGAACTGATCCATACCCTGCGCCAGGAGGGCCGGTCCGCTGACCGCCTGGTGCATCTGTGGGGTGTCGACCCGATCCCGGACGATGTGCACGGCACCGCGCGCGCCGATCAGGGCTTCTTCAGCCTGCTGGCGCTCCTTCAAGCCATCGGGTCGGACACGGATACCAGGCCGGCGTCCCTGATCGTGGTCACGTCGGGCGCATTCAACGTTACGGGGCACGAGACCGTTGACCCGGCCAAGGCGACCGCGGTGGGCCCGGTCAAGGTGGCCCCGCTCGAATACCCGGGCCTGGACGTCCGCCACATCGACGTGCTCGCGCCGGTGGCCGAGGGCGGCGCCGTCGGCCTGGCCCGTCTGATCGCCCAGGAGGCCTGCGGAAGCCAAGACGCCTCCCAGGTGGCCGTACGCGGGCGGCGGCGCTGGACGCCGGAGTACACCCAACTGCCTCCGCTGCCCGAACCCACCGCGGAATCAGTGCTCCGTCCCGGCGGCGTGTACCTGATCACGGGTGGTCTGGGAGGCATCGGCCTGGCCATGGGAGAGCGGCTCGCCGCATCGGTTGGGGCACGGCTGGTGCTGACTGGCCGGTCCGGTCTGCCGGACCGCTCCGAGTGGGACACCCTCGTGGCGGCCCCCGGCGTCCCGGACGAGCTCGTGCGGCGCATCGAATCGGTGCGTGCCCTGGAGCGAGCGGGCTCGGAGGTGCTCGTCCTCCCGATGGACGCGGCCGAGCCGGGTGACGTCGACCGGGCCATCCGAGAGACGCTTGAGCGCTTCGGCCGGCTGGACGGCGTGATACACGCGGCGGGTCTGCCCGGTCTGGGCGTCATGCAGTTCAAGACGGCGGACGCGGCGGCGGAGGTCCTGTCGCCGAAGTTGGCCGGCTCCGCGGTGCTGCGGGAACGGCTCGCCAACGTACCGGTGGACTTCCTCGCTCTGTTCTCCTCCACCGCCGCCATCACCGGCGGTGGTCCGGGCCAGGCAGACTACTGCGCGGCGAACGCGGCGCTGGACGCCGAGGCCGAGGCCGCCGGATCCGATCTGCGTGTCGTCACCGTGAACTGGGGCGAATGGCAGTGGAACGCCTGGGACATGGCTCTCGCCGGATTCGACGAGTCCACCACCGCGTTCCTGCGCGAGAACCGGGAACGCATCGGCATCACCTTCGAGGAGGGCTGGATCGCGTTCCTGAAGGTGCTCGCGAGCGGTGAACCGCATCTCGTCGTCTGCTCGCAGGACATCGGCGAACTCGCCGACATCACCGCGCGACTCGATCTGGCCGAGCTGGCCGGGCGGGCCGGCGGAGCCGAGGACGGGGTCCGGCATCCTCGACCGGACCTGCTGGTGCCCTTCCTCGAACCCGAGTCGGAGACCGAGCGGCGGGTGGCCGACCTCTGGGCTCAGGTCCTCGGGCTCACCGAAATCGGCGTCCACGACGACTTCTTCGAGCTCGGCGGCAACTCGCTGCTCGGCCTCGACCTGGTGCACCGCACGCGCCGGGCCCTCGACTGCGCGTGGCTGCCGCCGCACGTGCTGTACGAGGCACGCACCGTGCGCGATCTGGCCCGTCTGCTGGACCGCGCGTCCGACGACACGACAACTTCCGCAACCAATCCCGCAGCGCTGAGAGGGGCATCGATATGACTCGCGTCGGAGTGGTGGGCGCCGGAGTGATGGGCACAGGCGTCGCCCAGAATTTCACGGAACACGGACACGAGGTCGTTCTCGTGGACCGGAGCAAGGAGGCCCTGGACCGGGCTCAAGAGGAAATCGTGCGGTACGAGCGGTTCGGCGGTCTGCTCGGTGCCACCGGCCCACAGCGCGAGGGCATGTCGGAGCGAGTCACCTACGCCACGGACATCGCGGCCCTCGACTCGGTGGAGTTCCTGGTGGAGAACATCACGGAGAACTGGGGGCTGAAGAAGGAGCTCTACCCCCGGCTGGACGCGATCTGCCCGGCGGAGGCGGTGTTCGCCGTGAACACGTCCGCGATCCCCATCACCAAGGTCGCCGCACAGACCGGCCGCCCCGACCGCATCCTCGGCATGCACTTCATGAACCCGGTGCCGATGAAGGACACCGTCGAGGTGATCCGCGGCTGGCACACCTCCCAGGAGACGATCGAGACGGCGACGGCCCTGCTCAACGGGGTCGGCAAGAAGGGCGTCGTGGTCAACGACTCGCCCGGCTTCGTCTCCAACCGGGTCCTCATGCTCACCATCAACGAGGCCGTCTATCTGGTGGCCGACGGCGTCGCCACGGCCGAGCAGGTGGACGAGATCTTCACCTCATGCTTCGGGCACCGCATGGGCCCGCTGGCCACGGCGGACCTCATCGGTCTCGACACGATCCTCTACAGCATCGACGTGCTGTACGAGAACTTCAACGACAGCAAGTACCGCCCCTGCCCCCTCCTGCAGCGCATGGTCGACGCCGGCCTGCACGGCCGCAAGTCCGGCCAGGGCTTCTTCACCTACGCCTAGATCCCCTCTCACGAAGCAGAAGGAGACGTCATGTCGGACACGATCGCCAAGAGCATCCGAGACTTCGTGCTCAAGCGCTTCCCCGGGGTCGGCCTCAAGGACGACGTCGACATCTTCACACTGGGGTTCGTCAACTCGCTCTTCGCCATGGAACTGGTGATGTTCCTCGAGCAGGAGTTCAGCCTGAAGATCCCCAACGAGGAGATGCGGCTGGACAACTTCCGCACGGTCGACGGGATGACCGAGCTCGTCGCCCGCCTCCGCACCGGCGCTCCCGCCGGGGTGGGGGAGGCATGACAGCCCCTGCCCTGTCCGGCCCCGATTCCCGGCAGCAACTCGACATGGACAGGATCCGGGCCTTCGTCGACACCGAACTCGTGCCCCGAGCCGATGAGTTCGACCAGACCGAAGCCATCCCGGAGTGGTTCCTGCAGGCGTGCACGGACTACGGCATGTGGGGAGCCGTGCGCTCCGGCCGCATGGTGGAGTTCGGCATCCTGCACGAGGAGATCGGGCGCGGGTGTTCCTCTCTGCGCAGCCTGCTGACCGTGCACAGCATGGCTCTTCACGCAGTGTCCCGTTGGGGCAGCCCGGAGTTGCGTGCGCGCTGGCTGGAGCCCCTCACCTCGGGGTCCGCGCTTGGAGCCTTCTGTCTGACCGAACAGGCAGCGGGCAGCGACATCACGGGCATCGAGGCGACCGCCCGTCCCGCTCCGGATGGCGGCTGGCTCCTCAGCGGGCACAAGAAGTGGGTGACCGGCGGCGAACGCGCCGACGTCGTCCTCGTGTTCGCGCGAACGGAGCGAGGTATTTCCACCTTCCTCGTCCCCACGGATACCCCCGGGGTCCACCGCACTCCGGTGCGAGGCCTGCTCGGCACCCGCGCCGCCCTCACCGCCGAGATCCGCTTCGACGAGTGCCGTGTTCCCACCGAATTCCTGCTCGGCGCCGAGGGCATGGGGACTGCGATCGCCGCCGGTGTGCTGGACATCGGCCGGTACAGCGTCGCCAGCGGCAGCGTCGGCATCATCCAGGCCTGCCTGGACGCCTCGCTCCGGCACGCCTCGACCCGCCGTCAGGGCGGAGCACTGCTCGGGAGCACCAGCTGATTCAGAAGATGCTCACCCAGATGGCCGTGGACCTGCGCGCCGCGAGGGCGCTGTGCCGTGAAGCCGGCCGCCTCAAGGAAGCTGGCGATCCGGCGACGATCATCGAGACCTGCGCCGCGAAGTACCTCGCCTCAACGGCCGCCGTACGCGCTGCCCTCGACACCGTACAGATCTACGGCGCGACCGGATGCAGCACCGAGCAGCCCGTCAATCGCTATCTCCGGGACGCCAAGATCATGGAGATCATCGAGGGCAGCTCCCAGATCCAGGAAGTACTCATCGCGCAGCACGCCCTCGCCTCCGTCGGGGCGCCTGCCGCGTCACGAGTGAAGGGGGAGGCATGACGAAGGCACAGGACGTTACGGCCACTGAGCGCCCACCGAAGACCAAGGGCCGTGTCAAGTGTGTGGTGTGGGACCTGGACAACACCGTCTGGGACGGCACTCTGCTGGAGGACGCAGATGTGAAGCTGCGGCCCGGTGTACGGGAGACCCTTGAGGCGCTGGACGCGCGCGGCATCCTCAACTCCATCGCCAGCCGCAACGACCACGACAACGCCATGCAGCGGCTCGACGCACTCGGCGTCGCCGACTTCTTCCTCGCCCCGCAGATCAACTGGGGCCCCAAGTCGTCGTCCGTCGCCGCCGTCGCGCAGGCGCTCAACATCGGCATCGACGCACTGGCATTCGTCGACGACCAGCCCTTCGAGCGGGAGGAGGTCGCCCACAGCCACCCGCAGGTGCTGGGCGTGGACGCTGCCGACGTACCGGCCTTCGCCGACCGTCCCGAGTTCCACCCGCGGTTCATCACGGAGGACGCGGGCAAACGGCGCTCGATGTACCGCAGCGGCGAACAGCGCACGCACGCGGAGGAGAACTTCGACGGCGCGCCCGAGGAGTTCCTCGCCTCGCTCGGCATGGTGTTCACCATCGACCGCGCTCAGGTCGAGGACCTGCAGCGGGCCGAGGAACTGACGGTGCGCACCAACCAGCTCAACTCCACCGGGGTGACGTACTCCTACGAGGAGCTGCGCGAGCTCTCGGCTTCCGAGGACCACCTGCTGTTGATGGCCGGACTGGACGACCGATTCGGCACCTATGGGCGTATCGGCCTCGCTCTGGTGCAGACCGACGGGCCCGTGTGGCACCTCAAGCTGCTGCTGATGTCCTGCCGGGTCATGAACCGCGGCGTCGGCACCGTACTGCTGCACCACATCATGCGGCTGGCTCAGGACCGCGGCGCGCGCCTGCAGGCCGACTTCGTTCCGACCGACCGCAACCGCGTCATGTATGTGACCTACCGCTTCGCAGGCTTCGAGGAGGCCGGCAAACGGGACAACGGCGCCCTGGTGCTGCAGGCGTCTGTGGACGACATCCCGTCCCCGCCCGCCTATCTCGACCTCCGTATCGGCGACTGACCGGTTCCCACCCACGTAAAGGGAGTACACCCATGGCAGACCAGGGCATGCGCCAGCCCCACCGCAAGGAGTTCTCCGCCCTGAGTTCCGGCGGTCTCGACTGGGAAAGTCTGCCACTGCGGCTCTTCCGCAAGGGCCATGCCAAGGCCTGGAATCCCGCCGACCTCGATTTCACCCAGGACGCCGAGGACTGGCAGCGGCTGCCGGAGGTCTCCAAGGAGGCCTTCACCGGTCTGTGCGCAATGTTCCTCGCCGGCGAGGAGGCCGTCACCCACGATCTGCAGCCCTTCATGTCGGCGATGTCCGCCGAGGGGCGGCTCGCCGACGAGATGTACCTCACCCAGTTCTGCTACGAGGAGGCGAAGCACACCGAGGTGTTCCGCCGCTGGCTCGACGCCGTGGGTCTCGATGGCGACCTCAATGGGCTCGTAGCCGACAACCCCGGCTATCGCCGCATCTTCTTCGAGGCACTCCCCGAGTCCCTGGACCGGCTGCGGCACGACCCGACGCCGGCCAACCAGGTCAGGGCCTCGGTCACCTACAACCACGTGGTCGAGGGAACACTGGCGCTCACCGGCTACTTCGCCTGGACCCGGATCTGCACCGAACTCGGCATTTTCCCCGGCATGCGCCAGATGATCGCTCGGATCCGCGACGACGAACGCCGGCACATGGCGTGGGGCACCTACACCTGCCGACGCCTGGTCGCCGCCGACCCCGAGAACTGGACGATCGTCACACGGCGCATGCGCGAGCTGCTGCCGCACGCGATCCGGCAGATACAGCACGCGACGCGGGACTACCCGCCCGACCTGTTCGGCCTGGTCATGAGGGACCTGCTGGAGTACGCGACCGAGTGTGCGGGCCGACGGCTCCACGCCATCGAATCCGCCCTCACCGAAGGCACCCAGGCGCTGCGCATCGACTCGGTCTCGGAGGACCTGGAGGACGAGATAGCCCAGGAGGAGCGCACTTCGCTCGCCGAGGGCGCCGCCGCGGCCGGGGTGAGCGGAACGGTGGCCGGCTGAGGTGGACTTCACGGCACCCCGCACCCAGGCCACGGACACTTCCACGCCCTGGCTTCCCGTCGGCCTTCCGGAACGCGACGCGGTGACGCTGTTGTGCTTCCCACACGCCGGTGCCGGAGCCTCGGCGTTCCGGACGTGGGACGAGCACCTCTCGTCGGCGACGGTGTGCCCGGTCCAGTTCCCCGGGCGTGAAGGGCGGTTCGCGGACTCCCCGTTTCACACCGTGGAGCCTCTGGTGGATGCTGCGCTCGAGGCACTGGTTCCCGTACTGCACGGCCCGTTCGCGGTGTTCGGGCACAGCATGGGCGCCCTGGTGGCGTACGAGTTCACTCGTGGGCTGCGCAGGACCGGCGGCCCCCTGCCCCTGCACGTGTTCGTGTCGGGCCGGGTAGCACCGCAGGTCCGCAATCCCGTGCGCGGGCTGCACGAGCTTCCGGAGCCCGAGTTCATCCGCTTCGTGCACTCCATGGGCGGCGTCCCCGAACGCACCCTGAACAGCCGGGCGTTCGCGGAGCTGATGGTTCCGCTGCTGCGTGCGGACATCAGCGTGAACGAGACGTACGAGCATCAGCGGGAGGATCCGCTGGACGTGCCTCTCACCGCACTCGCAGGTCAGGACGACGCACGGGTTCCGTTGCGCTGGGTGCAGCCGTGGTCGGAACACACCACGAAGTCCTTCGCCCTGCACGTCCTGCCGGGCGGTCACTTCTTCCCCTACGAGGAGCGCGACGGGGTGCTGCACCTGATCGACAACGCGCTCCGGGAGTCGGTATGAGTTCCCGGATCACCCGGCCGTGGTCCGACGGACCGCAGCACCCTCGTCTCGCCGACGGAGATGTCGACATCTGGCACCTCACGCTGCCCTCGTCGTGGAACAGCAGTTGCGACGAACTCTTCGGCCTCCTCGACCAACGCGAACAGGATCGCGCCAGGCAGATGCCCCGGCCCGCGGACCAGGCGTCACACGTGGTGGCCCATGCCGGATTGCGTGACGTCCTCGGCCGCTATCTCGGTGCCGCCCCGCAGTCCCTGCGCTTTTCGACGGGACGCCATGGCAAGCCCTACCTCGCCGACACCAGGCTCTCGTTCAGCCTGTCCCA
Organism: Streptomyces tuirus; assembly: GCA_018195615.1. Classification (GTDB taxonomy): domain Bacteria; phylum Actinomycetota; class Actinomycetes; order Streptomycetales; family Streptomycetaceae; genus Streptomyces; species Streptomyces tuirus_A. The sequence goes on from JAGTPG010000002.1 coordinate 2,836,191, forward strand.
CACCACCGGTGGCGCATTGGTCGCCGTGTCGATCCCCGGGCCGGTCGGCGTGGACGTCGAGAGTGCGACGGGCCCTGATCGCTCGGCCCTGGCCGACCGCTTCTTCTCACCCCGTGAGGCACAGGTCCTCCGGACAACGCCCGAATCCGATGTCCCTTCGCGCTTCCTCACGTACTGGACCTGCAAGGAAAGCTTCGTCAAAGCGCTGGGGCTCGGCCTCTCCCACCCGTTGAACCGATTCGAGATCAGGTTCACCGACGCGCCACGACAGGCCGAGATCTGGTCGGCGGGACGAAGGCGAGACGAGTGGCACGTACGACAGTTGGAGCTCCCACCGCCCTACGTCGGTGCCGTGACCGTTCGCCACCGCCCCCGGCACCTGCGCACCTGGACCTGGCGTCCTCAGTCCGTCGCGCGACCCGCACTTCCCACCCCGTGACGACCGGAAGGCTGCACGATCCATGGACGAGTTCTACGACTACGTCATCGTGGGCGCCGGAGCCTCCGGTTCCCCCTCGCCGAACGACTGAGCGCCGACGGCTCACGCTCCGTGCTGCTCCTGGAAGCAGGCCCACCCGACGACGACCCCGCCATCCGCATGCCGGCCGCGTTCCTCTCCCTGTTCAACAGTCAAGTGGACTGGGCGCGTTCGACGGTGCCCCAGGAACACCTGGCAGGCCGGAAGGTCTTCTGGCCGCACGGACGCACGCTGGGCGGCTCCTCTTCGATCAACGCCATGATGTGGGTCCGCGGCTTCGCCCAGGACTACGAGACATGGGAGCGCCTCGCGGGACCGGCCTGGGGGCGGCACTCGATCCTGCGGATCTTCGAAGCACTCGAAGACCGCGAGGACGCCCTGACCCTGCACCGCACGACCGGGGGCGAGCTGCCCATCAGCCTGCAACGCGATCCCAACCCCCTGACCATCGCGTTTCTCGCGGCGTGCGTCGAAGCCGGACTCGACGGCACCTCCACCGACGGCTACGCGAGTGCGGAGCACGGTGGGATGACCTCCGTGACCCAGCGGGACGGCCGCCGGTTCAGTGCCGCCGACGCCTTCCTGAAGCCCGCGTCCGGACGCCCCAACCTCACCGTCCGCACCGCGGCCACCGCTCGTCGACTGCTCTTCGACGGACGTCGGGCGACCGGCCTGGAATACCTCCACAACGGCCGCCTGACCAACGTGTCCGTCGGCCATGAGATCGTCCTGTGCGGCGGAGCGGTCAACACGCCTCACCTCCTCAAACTGTCCGGCATCGGGCCCGCGGAGGAACTGCGGCGCTACGGCATCCCTGTCGTCGCCAACCGCAGCGAGGTCGGCCGCAACCTCGCCGATCACCTCGTCACCATGACGGTGGCCGAATGCACCGAACCGATCACCCTCTTCGGAGCGGCCACCCCGCGCGAGCTGATCCGCTACGGCAAGTACGGGCGCGGCATGCTCACCTCCAACCTCGGCGAGGCCTACACCTTCGCCCGCAGCGACCCGTCACTCGAACTGCCCGACCTGGAGCTGCTCTTCGCGCCCGGCCCTTACCTCGATGAGGGTCTGACGCTGGGCGATCGACATGCTCTGTCCCTGGGCACGGTGCTCCTGCAGCCGCAGAGCAGAGGCACCATCACCCTGCAGTCGCCGGACCCCGAGACTGCTCCCTGTATCGATCCCCGGTACCTCAGCGACCCCGGGGGCAGGGACCGGGCGGCACTCGCGGCCGGCGTCGCATGGTCACGGCGGATCCTGGCCGGCCCGTCGCTCGCACCGTTCGTCGGCAAGAGCCTTCAACCTCCCGCTCATACCGTCGACGACATCACGGCCACGGTCGAACACTGTTCCCACAGCCTTTATCACCCGGTCGCGACGTGCCGGATGGGACTGGACGAGGCCTCGGTCGTCGACCCGGAGCTCCGTGTGCGAGGTGTGTCGGGGGTCAGGATCGCCGATGCCTCCGTGATGCCGCAGCTCATCCGCGGGCACACCTACGCCCCGGCACTCGCGGTCGGTCTGCGCGCGGCCGATCTGATGACGCGAGCACGTACCCCTGCCACCCTCACCGGCTGACATTCCCGCACCAGACGCAAGACCACCCACTCACTCGAAGAGGAGTGCTCGTGAGACCTGTGACGACCGTTCCACTGCGCCGCACCCTGGCGTTCTCCCTGGCCTTGGCGGCAGCTGTACTGGCGACCGTCTGGCCCGGAGACGCCGCCGACAGAGCGACGGCAGACGCGTCCAAGGCGGGGACCACGTGGCTCGGTACCTGGGCCACCGCCCCGACCGTCCCGTTCTCCACGGGGATATCGGCCACCGGCTTCAGCGACCAGACGATCCGCCAGAACATCCACACGAGCGTCGGCGGCAGCCGGTTCAAGCTGCGCCTGTCCAACGTCTACGGCAAGCAGCCGCTCACTGTGGACGCCGTAGAACTCGCGACACCGCAGGGCATTGGCGGCGTCGTCCCGGGCAGCAGCACTCCCGTGACGTTCCAGGGCTCCCGCTCGGTCACGATTCCCGTTGGCGAGACCGCCACCAGCGACGTGACCGGCCGAAGCGTCGCCGCGGACACCGATCTCACCGTGAGCCTGTACGTCTCCGGCACCACAGGCCCCACCACCTGGCACCGTCTCGCGACCGCGACTACGTATGTCTCGGCCTCGGGAGACCACACGTCAGACACCTCCGGCGATGCCTTCACCACAACCCAGTCCTCGTTCTTCTTTGTCTCGGGACTGGATGTCGCGGCTCCGGCGGGCCGCGGCTCCGTCGTGGCCTTCGGCGACTCGCTCACCGACGGCGTGGGGTCGACCCCCGATGCCAACCGCCGCTACCCAGACGTTCTGGCTCGGCGGCTGGGCGGCGAGGTCGGCGTCCTCAACGAGGGGATCGGCGCCAACCAAGTCGTCAACGACACCGAATACGGCAGCATCGGCGCTCTGGGCCGCTTCGACCAGGACGTCCTCGCCCAACCCGGCGTGCGGGATGTCATCTTCGAGGAGGGCGTGAACGACATCCTCGGTGCCCATTACTTCCCCGACGACGCTCCCACCGCCGAGGAGGTCATCGCCGCGTACAAGGACCTCATCGCTCGCGCTCACCGTCACGGCCTGCGCATGCTGGGCATGACCCTGAATCCGATCGGCGGCGCCGAGGAGTACTCGGAGGCCGGCGAGGCCATGCGCCAGACACTCAACGCGTGGATACGTGACGAGAGCACGTTCGACGGCATCATCGACGCCGACGCCCTGTGGCGTGATCCGGCGAACCCGCTGCATCTGGCTCCCGACTACGACTCCGGGGACGGACTACACCCGAACGACGCCGGATACGCGGCTCTCGCCAACTCGATCGACCTCGACTGTCTGACGCCGAACTCCGAGACTCCGGTGCTGAGCGGGGCTCGGGAGGACTGCACTCTCTGAACGCAAGGGGCGGCCTCCCGCCTCAGCGGTCCGACGGGCCCGGCGGCTCGGTGTCGAGCCTGAGCGCGAGCCGGCCGGACAGATCCCGTGCCAGCGAACCGGTCGGGCTGCTCGGCTTGAGGTCGCCCACTGCCTTCAGCAGATGCAGGGTGGCCCTGGCCTCGTGAGGCGTCAGAAGCGGCTGGTGCGGAGTGCTGTCGGCGGCGAGGTCCTCGCGGAAGCGGGCCGCTCGGTCGTCGTCGAAGGCGTCGTCGCCCGTGGGCACCGACGCCTTGCCTCCCTTCAGCATGCCGACCGCGAACGGCGCCAGTGACACGAGCATGATTACGGCGACGATCGGCAGGATGTAGGAGTCGATGTCGGGGATCGCGTCGCCGACCAGGTATCCGGCGAGGATGATGCCGTCGGTCCACAGGATCCCGCCGACGACGTTCCAGAACAGGAACGTCCGGACCGGCACGTGCAGCACCCCGGCCACCGGATTGATGAATGTCCTCACCACTCCCACGAACCGGGCGAGGACGAGCGCACGGCCCACGCCGAACTTCGTGAAGTAGTCCTCCGCCCGCCGTACATGGGCGTGCTGATAGAACCGTGACTCGGGCGGTCGAACATCCGGTTGCCGAGCGAGGCCCCCCAGTAGTGACCGAGCTGCGCACCTGCGACGGCGGCGGTCGGCGCACCGATCAGCAACCAGCCCAGCGGCAGGGACGCGTCGGCCAGTTCTCCGGCAGCGGCAATGCCCGTGACGAAGAGCAGTGAGTCTCCGGGCAGGAAGAACCCCACCAACAGGCCCGTCTCGGCAAAGAGCGTCACGAGGACACCCACGATCCCGAACGTCACCAACAGGGAAGAGGGATCCATGAGGTTGACTGCCACGACACCGTCCATGACATCGACGGTACTGCCGCCCTGTTCGGCCGTACAGGCGACTGTTCAGCCGAACAGGCCGTGGATGAGGAAGCGTTGGTTGGCGGCGCTGCGGGCGGTCAGTACGTCCGGCGCGAACGCGTCGCCCACCAGACCGGGCTGGATCACCGGTTCCAGCAGCAGGGGGCCGAGGATCAGGAAGAGCACCTGGTAGGGAGCCCATTCCGGATCGGTGTCCGGTCGAATGCTCCCCTTGTCGGCCAGCCGCCGGATCTGCGCTCGCGTGCCTTCCAGCAGCTGTTCGAACACGGCGGTGCTAGTAGCGCTTCCCTCCAAGAGCACCCGGCGCACATAGCCCCGCAGGTCGGGATCGGCCCCGAAGAGCCGCGCCGTGACGGCCCCCAGCGCGGCGACCACGTCTCCCAGCGATCCGCCAGCGTCCAGTTCGTCCAACGCTGTTCCGAAGCTGCGCAGCACGAAGTCGTCAACAGCCGTGCGCAACCCTTCCTTCGACCCGAAATGATGGCGCACCAAAGCTGCGGAGACACCGGCTGCCGCAGCCACGGACCGCACCGACGTCGCCTCGAAGCCGTCCCTGGCGAAGAGCCGCAACGCGGCCTGCCGCAAACGCGCTCGGGCCGTCAGATCCTCGGCAGCCACTGCATGCATGCCCAGCAGGGTACACAGGCGGCAGCCCATTGATCATGGCTGAACTGCAACCAAAGCACCTAGAGTTCGGCCGCATCGAGTTCCCGGATGCTCCTCCACGCCGAGGTAGACAAGGCATAGCTCTCCACGGCGCCGCCCGAGAGAGACGCCCACTTGTCAGGAGAGAGGAGGAGCCGAGTCAGGGCGTACAGCACGGGAGCCGGGGCCAGGAAGTCGCCTCGAACCGGGGTCAACTCCTCGATGCTGCCTTGGTATTGCCCACGTTTGACAAGACTCGCCGTCAGCTCCCCGAGAACTCCCCGTCGCCCCGCCCCTCGCGCGCCGCACCGAGCAGAGCCAGGAGCAACTGGTGGGTCCGCGCCCCGGAACCGCTTGTCGCGATCTCACGGACCGCTTCGCCGCGGGACAGCCGGAGCATGCCGTCGACGAGGTCGACTCCGGAGAACAACGCGTTCAACGGCTCCACGAGTCGAGGGTTCACATCGATGAAGGACAGACCGTCAGGGCTGAGGATCACGTCGAACGAGACCGCGGCATGCCACCCCAGCCCCTCGCCGAAACGGGACAGAACCTCGCGCAGTCCCGGCACGGACCTGCCGGTCTTCGCACTCGCACCCCCACCCGCGCCTTCCCGCACGCGCTCGCAGCAGTGATGAGCCACCAGGACGCCATGGTCGTATAGAGCCTGCACCATGACCAACGGCCCGTCGGCCGGCCGCTGCGCGACGACTCCGTCGCCGAAGGCTCCCTCACGCTCCAACTGCTCGGCCACGGAACGCAGATCGTTCGCCGTCGTCGCCCTCCTGACTCCGTTGCTGGCCGTCCCGATGGCGCGCTTCACAAACACCGGCGTCTGGCACTTGAGGAGTTCGGCCGCCGAGTACACCACGTCGGTGTGCGGCCTCGGCACGTCCAGGTCGCCCAAGGCGTGCTCGGCCGCGACCTTGTCCTGCACACGGGCCAGAGCCCGGAAGTCGGGGACGGCGAGCCCTACCCCCCGTCGCCTGACCTGCTCCGCCACTTTGGCGAGTAGCGCGGCCTGCTCCTGGGTGGGCAACACGACATCGAAACTGCGCGTCTCCAGAAGACGTAGCACGGCTGCGAGCCAGGACAAGGGTTCGGCGCCGAAGGACGGCACCTGGTGAACCCGCCGCACATGCCGTGTCATACGGGCCAGACAGAGCGGGTTGCGGTCCACCGCTTCGACATGGTGGCCGCTCCAGGCGAGCGCCGTCGCGATCTGCCGCGAAGCGAGGCTCGATCCATCCGTGAGCAGAACCGTCATCGGCTGGCGAGTGGGCCGAGGGTACGTCGTGGTGTGCCGCATATCGGAATCCCGTCGGGTATCGAAGACTCATCGGCGACTACAGCGGACACTGCACAACCGTACAGTTTGCTGCTCACTCGGGTAAGCCCAGGTCTCGGCCTCGGAGTGAGCTGCGGACCTCCGCACCAAAACAGGGAGGCCCGCACCAATGTGGCGCGTACAACCAATAACGAGGATGAAGGCATGGATACCGCCACGCTGACTGCCCCTGTCCACACAGCGCCGGCACCGCCACGCACGCGCCTCGACTGGCTGGACAACCTCCGGGTAGCGCTGACCGTCCTCGTCGTCGTCCATCACGCGGCACAGCCCTACGGGCCGGCCGACTGGTGGTATGTCCGGGACCGCCCTCACTCTGACGCACTCGCCACGCTGTCCGCGGTGAACGGCACCTTCTTCATGAGCCTGTTCTTCTTCGTCTCCGCGGTATTCGTCCCCGGCTCGTACGAGCGACGCGGGGGTTGGCAGTTCCTCAAGGGACGTCTGACCCGACTGGGGCTCCCTCTGGTCGTGGGCGCGCTGACCATCGTGCCGGGGCTGATGTACTCGTACTACGTCCACTACCGCGGCTACACGCCCATCTCGTATCCGCGCTACTTCCTCGATGTGTACCTAGGCCTCGGTGAACGTCCCGCGGACTGGACCGGGCCGTCCTGGCCCGACCTTCAGTTCGGCCACCTCTGGTTCATCCAGAACCTGCTCGCCTACAGCGTGCTGTACCTGCTGTGCCGCCAGGCAGCCCGTCTTCTGCACCGCAGGACGAAACCGGCCGTCTCACCCCTGGCCCGCACTCCGGGGCATCGTGCGCTGATCTGGCTCACTATCGGCCTCGCGATCGCCACGTTCGTCGTGCGGCTCTGGTATCCCCTGGACTCCTGGGTACCGGTACTGGACTTCTTGCAGGTCGAACCTGCCCGGCTCCCCCAGTACGCAACGTTCTTCACACTCGGAGTACTCGCGCACCGTCACGGCTGGCTCCACCGTTTCGACGCGCGCGTCGGATGGCTTTGGCTGACCGGGAGCCTGGCCGGAATGGCCCTGCTCTTCGCCATCGGTTCCAACGCCTCCTGCTTCGGCCCCGGCGGATTCAATGCCCCGTCAGCCCTTTGGGCGGCATACGAGAGCGCCCTGTGCGTGGGCTTGTGCGTCGGACTTCTCACCCTGTTCCGGGAAGCCGTGACCGGCACCAACCGCCTGTCCCGCGAACTGTCCGCCAGCGCCTACACCGTCTACATCATCCATCTGCCACTCGTGGTTGTGCTCCAGTACTTCCTGGCAGGACGCGGCCTGTCGGCAGCAGCGGCCTGGGGAACGTTGTCTGCCGTAGCAGTGCCGACAGCCTTTCTCGTTTCTGCCGGTCTACGGAGGCTGCCCGGGATGCGTCGGGTCCTGTGACCTCACGAGAGCCCTCAACTGCCGGGGCGACGGGAGCCGATGTGCAGTTCCTTCACGAGGATCTCCGCCGAAACGGGACGCTGGTGGAGTTGCCGGTGATGAGCGTCAAGCGTCCGAGCCCGTGCCAACAAGGGATCGCCGCCTCCTCCGAACACTCGCTCCCCACCGTCTCGGCGATCGGTCCCGGACGGTGCACCAGGAGTTCGACCGAGAGCAGCAATCCGACCGGCGGCCACCCGGCGACCAAGACCCGGCTTCCGCTCCAGGGCTGGCGCTGCCGCCATATTCGCGGCCAGCGAAACCGCGATCCCCAGCAAGAAGGCCGACCAGACCGCTCCTCGCGCACGACGTGCGGCCACCGACAAGACCAACATCGTGTGGCAGTACCCGCAGGACGCCGACCTCTTCGCCTCCCTGGCGAAGGATGCGGAGGTCAACAAGAAGGGACTGGAGGCGGATGCGAAGACCCCGTGTACGCATCCGCCGTGGGAGTCCAGGTCCTCAACGGCACGGGCGTCTCCGGACGGGCCGCAGCCGTGGCCGAGGAACTGCGTGAGGCCGGGTTCACCGTCGTCGGCACGGCAACACACCGGAGACCACCCGTACCGCCACGGTCACCTACCCGCACGGCCTTGAGTCTTCGGCCAAGGTACTCGCCTCGCGGTTGCGGACGTCCCGGCCGGGCGGGACGCGGACACCACCGCAGATGTCGGCGAGCGTAGAGCAACAGCGCTATGCCCGATCGATTCGAACCAGCCCAGGGGCCTCGCCCGCTCCTCTACTCCTGGGACTTTTCAGGGACTTTCAGCGCTGTCTGAGGGACTTCCCAGGGACTTTCCGCCGCGTAACGCGGCAAGCCCCGAAAGACCGGAAAGGGCCTCCGACGCAGGTCAGAGGCCCTTTCCAAGGCAAAGCCGCAGGTAGCGGCAGACGAGTCAGGCTATACGCCGGGTTCTGTTCCCGGAGCCCCTCGCGGAGCCCCGGGCGACGGCCATCCATCTAGGGCCGGCGTTGCCACCGGCCTCGTGCGGTCTACCCGCGGACTCGGGCGGGCAGCCCTCGATCGTCCGCGCAGAGACACCGAGGTGTCTCCTCTTGACCTTGCTCCGGGTGGGGTTTACCTAGCTGCCCAGGTCGCCCTGGGCACTGGTGGTCTCTTACACCACCGTTTCACCCTTACCCAGCACCGAGGTGCTGGGCGGTCTGCTTTCTGTGGCACTGTCCCGCGGGTCACCCCGGGTGGCCGTTAGCCACCACCCTGCCCTGTGGAGCCCGGACGTTCCTCGGGGAGCTCCCCGTCAGGGGGACTCCACGCGGCCGTCCGCCCGGCTCGTCTGCCGTGTCGACCATGGTACCGGTCGGATGCCCCGCTTCGGCGCCGCGGCCGTGGCCAGGACCGAGCCCGCGAGGATCAGGGTGAAGGCCGCCAGGATGCCGGGGGTCAGGGACTCGTCGAGGAAGATCGCCCCGGCCGCCACGGCGACCGCCGGGTTGACGTACGTGATCACGCCCGCCCGGGTCGGACCGACCTCCTTGATCAGCTCCAGGAAGGCCACGAACGCGATCGCGGTGCAGACGACGCCGAGGCCGGCGAGGGCTGCCAGTACCTCGCCCGAGGGCATGGTGGCGGGCCTGGTCAGGAAGGCCGCGGGGGCGTAGACGACGGCGGCCAGCATCAGGCAGGGGGTGATCAGCTGGAGCGTCGGGACGTCCTTGAGGTACCGGGCCGCTATCAGCGGAGCCGTGGCGTAGCCGACGACCGTCACCAGCACCTCGGCCAGGGAGCGGGCGTCGCCCCCGGTGAGGTGCGGCAGGGTCAGGACGGTGACGCCCGCCAGTCCGAGAGCCAGGCCCGCGATGCGGCGGGTGCCCACCCGCTCCCCGCGCCGAAGAAGCGGGCCAGGAGGAGGGCGACGATCGGCACGCCCGCGATGAGGAGTCCGGCCGTGGAGCTGGACAGGTGGCGTTCGGCGTCGGTCAATGTCCACCAGGGGCCGATGATCTCGATGACGGCGAAGGCCAGCATCGGCTTCCAGTGCGCCCGGACGGTACGGCCCAGTCCGCCCTGGCGGAGGGCGAACGGGAGCAGGAGCGCGGCGCCGAGGGCGCAGCGGGTGAACACCACCATGGACGGGGACACGGCGTCCACCGCCACCTTGATCATGAGATAGGGGATACCCCAGACCACTCCCATCAGGGAGAAAAGGAACCAGCCGCGTGCAGTCATGGGGTGAGTCTCGGCCGTCTCAGCCCGCCGTGTCTTGAACGCTGTTGCGGTACGCCGCCGGGGTCACGCCGAGGACGCGGCGGAACCAGCGGGTGAGGTGCGCCTGGTCGGCGAAGCCGACGAGGCCGGCGACCTCGGCTGGGCGCAGGCCGGATTCCAGGAGGCCGCGGGCCCGTGCCACGCGGTGCTGGGCGAGCCAGGCGTACGGCGGTACGCCCGTCGCCGTGCGGAAGGCGCGGAGGAGTTGGTAGCGGGACAGGCCCAGGTCGGTGGCGAGGGCGGCAAGGGAGGGGGGATCGAGGAGTTCGTCGGCGAGGCGGTCGCGTACGGTCCTGGCGATGTGGTCGGCGCCCGGCACCGTGTCCGTGCTCGCCCTAGCCGTGGAGTGGCGGCGGGCCAGGGCCGTGAGCAGCCAGGGCAGCCGGGACTCGGCCTCCAGTGGGTCGGGGCAGGCGCTGATGTCGGTGTGGGCGGCGCGGAGGGCTGCCGCCAGCTCCGGGTCGTGGAGGACGGGGTTCCTGAAGTGCGGCAGGCCGCCGAGGGTGCCGTCGGTGAGGAGGGACGGTTCGGCATAGAGGGCCTGGTAGGCGTAGCCGTCTGTGGCGGCCGGGCCGCCGGTGTGCATCTCGCCCGGTTCCAGGACGACGATCGAGCCGGGGTAGGAGTGGATGCGGCCCCCTCGGTAGGCGATGACCTCCGAGCCGCCGACCGTGACGCCGATGGTGAACTCGTCGTGGGCGTGGGGTGCGTAGACGTGCTGGTCGAAGTGGGCGGTGAGGAGGTCGAGGGGCGGGCCCGCGCGGCCCAGATGTGCCCTGGCCCAGCGGGCCTGTTCCCGTATCCGTCCTTCTGCGCCCAATTCGCACCCCCCGGCTCACAGATGATCAGACGAGGTCGGTCGTGTCCAGCTCGAAGGCGAAGGGCTCGGGGAGAGTGATCGGCTTGCCGAAGGGACGGGCGCAGAGCTCCCGGTAGTCGTCCTCCTTCGGTTCGCTGAACAAGGTGACCTGAGCCGTGTCCCGGTCGACGAGCAGGTAGAGAGGGATGCCGGCGCGGGCGTAGCAACGGCGCTTGACCTCACGGTCGGCCTTGGGCTTGGTCGACGTCACCTCCAGCACCATGGCGACGCCTTCGCAGGACATCCAGGAGCCGACCCCGCCGAAAAGGTCGAGCTCGATGGGACCGAAGGTGACGTCCGGAACCAAGTGGTTCTTGGGGCAGGCTTCCCCGCGCCGCAGCTTCAGCCCCTTGTTCCCGGAGAAATCCATGTCGGTCCGGGACTGCTTGATCACTTGCCTGACGATCCGGCTGATGTACTTCTCGTGATCCCCGTCCGGCGGCGGCGTCACAACGATCTCCCCCTCGATCAACTCGGCCCGGAAACCCTCCGGGGTGTCCAGGGCGAGAAAGCCCTCCAGCAGGACCTCTTCCTGCGTGAGCGGCTCGTGGGCCATGGCAGTCATGTCACGCCCCTCCTTCTGTCGCCCGCCAGACTGGGACATCGCCGAACCACCCGTCCGTGAGATCGGGAACCGTTCCCTCGATCGTGGCACACGATGACGTGCCTCGTCAGAAGGCCGAGCGGCTCGCTTGACCCTGCCGCGACGTCAACGTCTTCACTGGTCCCATGCGGATCGGAGAACTCGCCGCCGCCGTCGGTGTCACGACGCGGGCCGTGCGGCATTACCACCATCTGGGGCTGTTGCCGGAGCCGGAGCGGCGGGCGAACGGGTATCGGGAGTACGGGCTGCGGCACGCTGTCGTGCTGGCGCGGATCAGGCGGCTGACCGAGTTGGGGCTGGGGCTCGCCGAGGTGCGGGACGTGCTGGCGGAGGACGCCGGGAAGGACCTCGTCGAGGTGCTGACCGAGTTGGACGAGGATCTGGCGCGGCAGGAGGAGGCGATCCGGGAGCGGCGGGCGCGGTTGCGGGTGCTGCTGGAGGCGGAGGGCGGGGTGCCGGCCGAGGGGCCGGTGTCGCCGGAGCTGGCCGCGTTGTTCTCCGGGACCGCGCATCTGTCGGACTCGCCGATGGCCGCCAAGGACCGGGAGATCATCGCCTTCATGGAGACGGCCATGCCGGAGGAGGCGCGGGACCAGCTGGTGTCGTCGTTGGGTGCGGCGTTCGGGAGTCCGGAGGCCGTGGCGCGGGCTCATGAGGCGTACGCGCTGCTCGACGCGCTCGCGGGTGCCGAGCCGGATGATCCGCGCGTCGCCGAGGCCGCTCGGGCCCTTGCCGACTGCATTCCTCCGGAGCTGTTCCCGGAGGTCGGGGACGTGGACCAGGAGCACAGCTTCCTGCGGGCGTTCTACGACGACCTGGCTCCGGCGCAGGCGGAGGTCATCCGTCGTACGCTGCGGATTCTCTCCGAGGAGCGGCGATGAGGGTCGCGCGGCGGCTGGTCATGCACGAGGTGCGGCTGCTCGTCAGTCTCGTGCTGTGGGTGGTGCGGCGTACGCAGGGGCGGACGGCGGGCGGGCCTTCGGGTATGCGCGGGGCAGGGCGCGATGATGGCCGGCTTCGGGTTCGTGTGTGTCGTCGAGACGGTGGCGATGTCCGTGCTGCTGCGGGACTGGCCGACCGTGCACGCCGTCTTCCTCTTCCTGGACGTGTACGGCGTCGTCATCGTCGTCGCGCTGCACGCTTCGTCCGTCGTACGGCCGCATGTGCTGGACGTGGACGGTGGTTCGCTGCGGATCCGCCGGTACGTCCATGTCGATCTGCGGGTGCCGTTGGAGCGGATCGCCTCGGTGCGGCGCGAGCTGCGGATGACGCACGAGCGGGCCGACGGTGAGCTCGATGTGGAGGTGGGGTCGCAGACCACCGTCACGCTCGAACTGACGGAACCGGTCACGCACGTCACCTTCCTCGGGCGGCGCCGCGCGGTGCGGGTCGTCCGCTTCCACGCCGACGACGCCGACGGGCTCGTCCGCGCCCTCGGCCAGGCGCGTGTCTGAGCTCCCCGTACGCTGTCGGCTGCAGTTCGATCGAAGGAGTACGCGTGCTTGTCCTGCTGCCGCCGTCCGAAGGCAAGGCCTTCTCCGGCCGTGGAGCCCCGCTGAAGCCGGAGTCGCTGTCCCTGCCGGGGCTCGCCGAAGCCCGGGAGGCCGTCCTCGGTGAGCTGGTCGAGCTCTGCGCCGGCGACGAGGACAAGGCGCGCGAGGTGCTCGGGCTGAGCGAGGGCTGCGGGGCGAGGTCGCGAAGAACGCGGAGCTGCGCACCGCGGGGACCCGTCCGGCCGGCGAGATCTACACCGGCGTGCTGTACGACGCCCTCGGGCTGGCGTCCCTCGATACGGCGGCCAAGCGGCGTGCCGCGCGGTCGCTGCTGGTCTTCTCCGGGCTGTGGGGGGCGGTCCGGGTGACGGACCGGATTCCGTCCTACCGGTGCTCGATGGGTGTGAAGCTGCCGGGGCTCGGTGCGCTGGGCGCGCACTGGCGTACGCCGATGGCATCGGTGCTGCCCGAGGTCGCCGGGACGGGCTGGTGCTGGATCTGCGGTCCGCCGCGTACGCCGCCGCGTGGAAGCCGAAGGGTGAGGTCGCCGGGCGGACGGCGTCCGTGCGGGTGCTGCTTGCGCCGACCCGGAAGGTCGTCAGCCACTTCAACAAGGCGACGAAGGGGCGGATCGTACGCAGCCTGCTGACCGCCGGGGCCGCTCCGAAGGGGCCGGCCGAGCTGGTGGAGGTGCTGCGGGATCTCGGGTACGTGGTGGAGGCGGAGGCGCCCGCGAAGACCGGGCAGGCGTGGTCGCTGGACGTGCTGGTGGACGAGGTCCACTGAGTGTTGCAGCATGCGCAATGAGCTTTGCGCATGTTGTTGAGTCGGCGGCAGGATACGGCCATGGCCTCTCCCTCTCCCTCTGCCCGCCCGCCTCCGTGCTGGACCTCGCACCCGTCGTCCCTGTCGTCGTCCTCGAGGACGCCGCCGATGCCGTACCGCTGGCGCGGGCGCTGGTCGCCGGTGGGCTGCCGGCGATCGAGGTGACGTTGCGGACGCCGGCGGCTGTGGAGGCGATCCGGGAGATCGCCGGGCAGGTGCCGGGGCGGTGGTCGGGGCCGGGACGGTGATCAGTCCCGAGCAGGTCGCGGACGTGGTGGCCGCGGGCGCTCGCTTCCTGGTCAGCCCGGGCTGGACGGACGTCCTGCTGGAGGCGATGCGGGGGTCCGGGGTGCCGTTCCTGCCCGGGGTGTCGACCACTTCCGAGGTCGTGGCGCTGCTGGAGCGCGGGGTCCGGGAGATGAAGTTCTTCCCGGCGGAGGCCGCGGGTGGTACGGCGTACCTGAAGTCGCTGTCCGGGCCGCTCCCCCAGGCCCGCTTCTGCCCCACGGGCGGGATCGGTCCGGCCTCGGCGCCGGACTACCTGGCCCTGCCCAACGTCGCCTGTGTGGGTGGCAGCTGGATGCTGCCGTCCGACGCGGTCGCGGCGCGCGACTGGGGCCGTATCGAGGCGCTGGCCCGTGCGGCGGCGGGGCTCAGCGCAGGTGGGACGTGTCGTTGAGGAGCCGGACGCTGGCGTTGCCGTCCGCGTAGTAGGCGACGACCGACAGGGACGCGGCCGAGAGTTCCATGCGGAACAGGGACTCCGGCGGGGCGCCGAGGGCGAGCCGGACGAAGGTCTTGATCGGGGTCACGTGGGTGACGAGCAGGACCGTGCGGCCCGCGTACGCCGCGATCAGCTTGTCGCGGGTGGCGGCGATCCGGGTGGCGGTCGCCGCGAAGCTCTCGCCGCCTCCGGTGGGTTCGGCGTCCGGGGAGGCCAGCCAGGCGTTCAGGTCGTCCGGGTACCGTTCACGCACTTCGGCGAAGGTCAGTCCCTCCCAGGCGCCGAAGTCCGTCTCGCGCAGTCCCTCGTCGAGGCTCACGTCGAGGCCGAGCCGGGCCGCGACGATGCCGGCGGTCTCCCGGGTGCGGGCGAGGGGTGACGACACGATCGCCTGGATCGTGCCGCGCCGGGCCAGCAGGGCGGCGGCCCGTTCGGCCTGTTCCCGGCCGGCGTCGGAGAGGGCGGGGTCGGTGCCGCCACTGCCGGAGAACCGCTTCTGCGGTGTCAGCGGGGTCTCGCCGTGGCGCAGCAGTACGAAGGTGGCGGGGGCGCCCATGTCGGCGGGGGCCCAGCCGGGGGTGGCGACGGCCTGGGCGGCGCGGGCGTCGGCGTCGGGTTCCGGGGCGGTGGCCGGGGCAGTGGAAGCAGAGCCGGAGGAAGAGACGTCAGGAGGCCCGGGCCGCGCGTCCAGCTCGGCCGTCGACGTCGACTCCGACCACTGCTCGCCCCTGGCGCCCGCGTCCATCGCCTCGTTCGCCAGCCGGTCCGCGTGCTTGTTCCGCTCCCGCGGGATCCACTCGTACGTCACCCGCCCGGGCGGGAAGACCCGGGCCGCGTCCGCCGCCAGTGGCTTCATGTCGGGGTGCTTGATCTTCCAGCGGCCCGACATCTGCTCGATGACGAGCTTGGAGTCCATCCGGACGTGGACGGTCGCGGCCGGGTCCAGTGCGTGGGCGGCGCGCAGGCCGGCGAGGAGGCCCCGGTACTCGGCGACGTTGTTCGTGGCGACGCCGATGTACTCGGCGGCCTCCCGCAGGGTCTCCCCCGTCGCCGCGTCGCTGACCACGGCCCCGTAGCCCGCGGGCCCCGGGTTGCCCCGCGACCCGCCGTCGGCCTCGACGATGAACTCCCGCACCGGATGGGCTCCCAGGGACTAGAGACCGGACTCGGACGTGCGCACCAGGATGCGGCGGCAGTTCTCGCAGCGGATCACCGTGTCGGGCGCCGCGTTGCGGATCTCGTTCAGCTCGGTGATGGCGAGCTCCTGGCGGCAGCCCTGGCAGCTGCGCGCGTACAGCTTGGCCGCGCCGATGCCGCCCTGCTGCTCGCGCAGCTTGTCGTAGAGCTTGAGCAGGTCCGCGGGCACGGACCCGGCGATGACCTCGCGCTCCTTGGAGACGGTGGCGACCTCGCCGTCGATCTCCTCGAAGGCGGCGTCACGACGGGCGGTCGCGTCGTCGACCTTCGCCTGTACGGAGGCGACCCGCTCGGTCAGCTCGGCGACCCGCTCCTGCGCGGACTCGCGGCGCTCCATGACCTCCAGGACGACGTCCTCCAGGTCGCCCTGCCGCTTGGCGAGGGAGGCGATCTCGTGCTGGAGGTTCTCCAGGTCCTTGGGGGAGGTGACGGCGCCGGAGTCCAGGCGCTGCTGGTCGCGGGCGGCGCGCTGGCGCACCTGGTCCACGTCCTGCTCGGCCTTGGTCTGCTCGCGGGCGGTGTCGCTCTCCTCGGTCTGCGCGGCCACGAGCAGGTCGCGCAGCTGGGTGTGGTCCTTGGTCAGCGACTCGATCTCGGCGTGCTCGGGCAGCGACTTCCGCTTGTGCGCGAGCTGCTGCAGGCGGACGTCGAGGTCCTGGACGTCGAGGAGTCGGATCTGGTCGGCGGGCGCGGCGTTCAGTTCGGGGCTCCCAGGGGGTCAGAAGTGGTAGCGGCCGCGTGCGCGGTCCAGGGGTCGGTGACCGTTTTCGAGACGTGCACACGCAGGTCCCATCCGTGCCGGTCGGAGATCTCGTCGAGCTGGCTCGCGGCCAGCTCGCACCAGGGCCACTCGGTGGCCCAGTGCGCCGCGTCGAACAGCGCGAGGGGCTGTGGGCGACGGCTTCGGAGGCCGGGTGGTGGCGCAGGTCGGCGGTGAGGAAGGCGTCGACACCGGCCGCGCGCACGTGGTCGAAGAGGCTGTCGCCGGAGCCGCCGCTGACGGCGACGGTGTGCACCAGGGCCTCGGGGTCGCCGGCGACGCGGATGCCCTGCGCGGTGGCGGGGAGCCGCTCGGCGGCGCGGGCGGCGAACTCGCGGACGGTCAGCGGGTGGTCCAGGGCGCAGACGCGGCCCAGTCCCGGCGGCCCTCGGGGTCGGTGGGGTCCGGGACGAGCGGCCCGGTGACCCGGAGGTCCAGGGCACCCGCGAGGGCGTCGGAGACACCCGGGTCGGCGGTGTCGGCGTTGGTGTGGGCGACGTGCAGCGCGATGTCGTTCTTGATGAGGGTGTGGACGACACGGCCCTTGAAGTGCGTCGCCGCGACCGTCGTCGTGCCGCGCAGGTAGAGCGGATGGTGGGTGACCAGCAGGTCGGCGCCCAGCTTCACCGCCTCGTCGACGATCTCCTGGACCGGGTCGACGGCGAACAGGACCCGCGTGACCTCCTGGTCCGGGTCGCCCGCGACGGTGCCGACCGCGTCCCAGGACTCGGCCCGCTCGGCGGGCCACAGGGTCTCCAGCGCGGCGATGACTTCAGACAGACGGGGCACGGGTGCAAGGCTACCCGTCTGATCTGTGGCGTTGAACCGCCACCGCCCCCGTCGGCCGGCTGTCGCCCCGCGCAGCACAAAAGCCCCCTTTCCCTCAGGCGAATCGTTCCTGGAACACCCTTATGTGTGAAGACGGGTGCCGACTGATTCCCCGGCCGCGCGTACGAAAACTACGTTCGTCACTGGAGGTGACCGAACGATGACAGCGTGTGCGATCGAGCCTTCGGCGGGTCATGAGGACGGAGCCGCGCCGGCGGGATGCACGCTCACCGCGGACGGCGCCTACGCCGCGCGCCTCGCGTCGGCCGGCGGCTCCTGGTTCCCGAGCGCTGGACCCTGGACGGCCCCGAGCCGTACGCGGTTCCCCTGCCCCGCAACCAGCCGGAGGAACCGGGCACCGAGGTGCACCCGATGGGCGACGGGCGGGTCCTCATCCACCGTCTGGTGGCCGGGCGGCACGCCTTCTCACTGCTGTACCCGACCGGCCCCGGCACCGGCGAGCTGCCCCTGGGCGCGGTCGAGTGCCCGCCGGACACGGTCCGGCTGCGGCTGCTGCCGCCCGCCCCCGGCGGCGAGAAGGCGTACGCGCTGGCCGTCGGGCCGCGTTCGACGACGGTCTGGCTGGTGGCGGGCGGCGACTTCGGTCCCGAGCGGCTGGCCGAGTTGCCCGGCCGCTGCTCGGGCGGGGTCTGGCTGGACCGTACGGGACGGCTGCTGGCCCTGGACCGGGAGACCGGTGGGCGCACCAAGGCGGTCGTGGTGGACCTGGGGCGCGGTGGCGAGGTGTCGCCGCTGCTGCAGATCGCCGCCGACAGCGACGACCGCCTGCTGCTCGCCGACCACGACAGCGGGCTGCTGATCGTCCGCTCGGACGCGCCCTCGCCGGGGCAGGGCCGGCTGGGCTGGGGTGTCCTGGGCAGCACACTGCCGGTGCGCTTCCCCGAGTGCCTGCGGCTGCGGGACTGCACCGTCACGCCGTTCGCGATCCAGCCGGGGCAGGTGCTGACGCCGGAGAGCTGCGCGGTGGCGCTGCGCGTCGACGGGCCGGTGGGCAGCTGGGTCGGTGTGTGGCGGCCGGCGGAGCGGCGGGTGCACCATCTCCCGGCGCCCGAGGGGTGGTTGGCGGGCACCGGCCTGTGGACGCCGGAGGGGGTACTGCGCCTGCCCTACGCGACGCCGGCGGTGCCGTGCGGGGTGGCCCGGGTCAGCCCGCCACCGGCGGCGGAACAGCCTCAGCCTGAGCCCGGGGACGGGACCGGGGCCGGGGCCGAGCCCGGGGATGAGGCCCGGGATGTTGCCGGGGCCGGGTCCGCAGCTGGGTTTGGAGCCGCCGGAGTCGGGACCGTCACCGCGACCGGAGCCGGCACCGTCACCGGAGCCAGGACCGTCACCGCGACCGGCACCGGTACCGGAGCCATGACCGGAGCAGAAGCCGGAGCCGTCCCCGTTGCGGAACCGTCGTCGGGGCCCGAGTCCTCGCCCCCCGCCTCCCCGGCGCAGCCACCGCCGCCCGACCGGTCCGCGACACCCGGCACACCCCGCCCGGTCCCTCTTCAGCAAGCGCCGTTGGGACGCCTTGTAACGAACTAGTGCCGGTTGGCGTGACCGCCTGGATCGCGGGTGTGGGGTGCCGGTTAGACTCGCCCGGCTGTAAGAAAGATCATGTTGACGGGGTGAATTCCATCCGATGAGCGACGCCAGCACGAACCAGCCGCGCATTGCCGACGTCCAGGAGACCACCACCGGCCACGGCCGGCACCGTGGTGAGCTCTCGACGCAGGACAGCGAGACGGCGCCGCGCGGCCGCCACCGCAAGCCGGTGGCGGAGACCGAGCAGACCGGGACGGCTGCCTGAGAGCACGTCAGTCACGGACGAGAAAGCGGCCCTGCCCGTCCTGGGCAGGGCCGCTTCTCTGTCCTCAGCCGCGTTTCAGTCCCAGCACCTCCGCCGCCGCGAACGTCTCGCCCGGCGGCCGGTCCGCGTAGTACGGCCCGAGCACGGCCTCCAGTTCGTCGTACGTGAAGGTGTCCTGCTTGCTGTCGAAGCGGGCGGCGACCCGGGGCCGTTCGACGACGGCCACCATCCCGCCGTGCACCACGAGCAGCTGTCCGTTGACGTGGGCGGCGGCGGGCGAGGCCAGATAGCCGACGAGGGGGGCGACGTGTTCGGGGGCGAGCGGGTCGAGGCCGCCTCCCGAGGGCTGTTCGACGCCCGCGAAGACGTCCTCGGTCATCCGGGTGCGGGCGCGGGGGCAGATCGCGTTGGCCGTCACGCCGTACTTGCCGAGGGCGAGGGCCGTGGAGGTGGTGAGGCCGACGATCCCGCCCTTGGCCGCCGCGTAGTTGGGCTGCCCGGCGGAGCCGGCGAGGAACGCCTCCGAGGCGGTGTTCACGATCCGCCCGAACACCGGCGCCCCGGCCCGCTTCGACCGCTCCCGCCAGTGCGCGGCGGCGAACCGGGTGGTGTTGAAGTGCCCCTTGAGGTGCACGCGGAGCACGGCGTCCCACTCCTCCTCGGCCATCGAGAACACCATGCGGTCGCGCAGGATGCCCGCGTTGTTGACCAGGATGTCGAGCTTGCCGAACTCGGCGACGGCCAGCTCGACCAGTTCGCGCCCCTGCTGGAAGTCGGAGACGTCGCCGGTGTGCGCGAGGGCGGCCCCGCCCGCCGCGCGGATCTCGGCGGCGACCTCATGGGCGGGCCCGGCGGAGGCCGCGCCGCTCCCGTCGCGGCCGGGCTGCCCGTAGTCGTTGACGACCACGGAGGCGCCCAGCCGGGCGAGTTCCAGCGCCTCGGCCCGGCCGAGCCCCCGGCCCGCGCCGGTGACGATCGCGGACAGTCCCTGGAGCGGCAGCGGCATGGCGTCCGTCCTCACATCTCGATGCACGTACGCAGGGCGGTCCCGGACCGCATCTGATCGAGCGCCTCGTTGATGTCGGCGAACGGGACCCGGTGGGTGATCAGGCCCGCCAGGTCGACCCGGCCGGTGCGCCACAGGGCGATGGTGCGTTCGTAGGAGCGCAGGACGTCACCGCCGCCGTACATGGACGGCAGGATGCGCTTCTCGTCGAAGAACAGCTCGAACATGTTGAGCTGGAGGGCGTCGTCCATGGCACCGGCGCCGACCACGACCAGGGTGCCGCCGCGCCGGGTGGAGTCGTACGCGGTCCGGGCCGTGGCCGACTTGCCGACGACCTCGAAGACGTAGTCGAAGCCCTCACCGGCGGTGATCTGCTGTTTGGCGTCGGGCAGTTCCTCGGGCGAGACGGCCTTCGTGGCCCCGAACCGCAGGGCCGCCTCACGCCGGGAGACGACCGGGTCGACGGCGACGATCTCGGCGGCCCCGCGCAGCCGGGCGCCCTGGATCACGGAGATGCCCACGCCGCCGCACCCGATGACGGCCACCGACGAACCGGCCTCCACATCGGCCGTGTTGAGGGCGGCGCCCAGCCCGGTCGTCACCCCGCAGCCGATGAGGGCGGCGATGTCGAAGGGCACGTCGTCGGGTATCGGCACCGCGCAGCCGGCGTCGACGACGACCTCCTCGGTGAAGGTGCCGGTGCCGGCCATGCCGAAGACGTCCCCGCCGGGGCGCCTGAAGTTGGGGGTGCCCGCGTTCATGAACCCGGCCAGGCACAGCTGGGTCTGCCCGCGTTTGCAGGAGGGGCAGGCGCCGCAGGCGGGCAGCCAGCACACCACGACCCGGTCGCCGGCCTTCACCTGGCTGACGCCCTCGCCGACCTCGAGGATCTCGCCCGCCCCCTCATGGCCGGGCACGAACGGCGCGGGCTGCGGCAGCACCCCGCTCATCGCCGACAGGTCCGAGTGGCACAGGCCCGTGGCGCGGACCCGGATCCGCACCTTGCCGGGTCCGAACCCCACCGCCTCGACGTCGTCGAGGACCTCCAGCTTGTCCTGGCCGATCTCGTGCAGTACGGCTGCGCGCATGGTGCGGGCTCCCCTCGTACGGCGTTCTGGACTCAGGTGCGTTCGACGACGGTGTGCTCGACGATGGTGTGTTCGACGATGGTGTCGGCGAGGACGGGCGCGTCGGCGCGCTCGACGGCGCTGACGGCGACCCGGGTGGACTGCGGCGTGTGCCACATGCGGATCCGGAGTGTCTCCCCGGGAAACACGACCCCGGCGAACCGCGTGGCGTACGACCGGACCCGGGTGACGTCCCCGCCGAGCAGCGTGTCGACGACCGCCTTGAGTGTCATGCCGTAGGTGCACAGCCCGTGCAGGATGGGCCGCTCGAATCCGGCGACCTTGGCGAACTCGGGGTCGGCGTGCAGCGGGTTCCAGTCGCCGGAGAGGCGGTAGAGCAGGGCCTGGTCCTCGCGGACCGGCCGTTCGACGGTCCGCGCGGGTGCGCCGGTGGGGGGTTCGAGCCGGGTGGACGGGCCGCGGTCGCCACCCCAGCCGCCTTCTCCACGGATGAAGATCTGGGCGTCGTTGGTCCACAACGGGCCGTCGGCGTCGGCCACGTCGGTGCGCAGGACGAGGACGGCCGCCTTGCCCTTGTCGTGGACGGCGGCGACCCGGTTCGTGGCTGTCGCGGTGCCCGTCACCGGGATGGGCCGGTGGAGCACGAGGCTCTGGCCGCCGTGCAGGACGCGGGCGAGGTCGACGTCGACGCCGGGCATGGACAGCCCGCTGGTCACCCCGGGTTTTCCGCCGCCCGCGACGGTGGCGAAGCTCGGCAGGACGTGCAGCCGGGACTCCAGGGTGTAGCGCAGTTCGTCGGGGTCGGTGGCGGGGACGCCCGCGCCGATGCCGAGGTGGTAGAGCTGCACGTCCTTGTGGTCCCAGGAGAGCTCGCCGGTCCGGGGTTCGGCGGCGAGCGCCTTGGCTGCGTCGATGGGCATGGGGCTCCTGATCGCCGTGGGAAAGACCTCGGTACGGCCGTCCGCACCGTCGGCCGCACCGAGGCCGTCCGGGACAGAACTGGAACGCGTTCCAGTCCTGCGCCTCTGTATAGCCCAGGCCCCCGCACTTGTGAAGCCTCCTGACACCGTGTCAGATGACTAGTGAAGTGCAGCGTCAGATGACTATGTGTTCCTGTGTTCCTGGGACGATGACATTTGTCCTGCCGAAGTCCGTACAAGCGCATCTGCCGGGCATCCCCGCCGATCCGTAACGTCGTCGCCATGACCATGTCCTGGACCCAGAAGGTCAGGTGCCGGTTCGAGGCGACCCGGGCGGCCGTCCGGCAGGCCCGGGAGCACCAGCGCTACTACGCGGCGAACAAGAAGCGGCTCAAGGCGGAGTGGCGTGCCGCACGGAGGGCGGGCGAGCTCCCCGAGAACCCCGGCCCGTCGCCCAGCGGTTTCACGCTGCTGCCGTGGCTGCTGATGGGGATGGGCGCGCTGTCCAACCTCTTCCAGGACGGGACGCCGAATCCGTGGATCGGGGGCTGGGCCTGCTGGCCTTCAACTCGCTCTACATCTATGTGGCGTTCCGCTCGTTCGACAAGGCCAAGCGGAAGGCCCGCTCGACCCGGGTGGCGCACGCCCTGCTGACGGCCGTGACCTGTGCGCTCGCGGCCTGCTACGGGGGCAACTGGCTGTTGTTCTTCCCGCTGCTCGGGCTCGCGACGGGTGCGGTGCTGCGGCTGTCGCACCTGCGGCCGGCCGGTACAGCGGTGGCCGTGCTGGCGGGTGGGGTGTCCTGCTTCCACGACGGCTGGGGCGGCCTGGACATCGCGTACGCCACGTGGATCTCGACGATGGTGACGGCGGCGATCATACGGCTCTCCGAGGCGGTGCGTGAGCTGCGCGCGGCCCGTGAGGAACTGGCCCGCCGGGCGGTCGAGAAGGAGCGCCTGCGCTTCTCCCGGGACCTGCACGACCTGCTCGGGCACACGATGTCGGTGATCGTCGTGAAGTCGGAGGCGGCTCGCCGTCTGGCCGACCGGGACCTGGACGCGGCGCTGGCGCAGATCACGGACATCGAGTCCGTGGGGCGTCAGGCGCTCACGGAGATCCGGGAGGCCGTGACCGGCTACCGGCAGGGCAGTCTCGCCACGGAACTCGACCGCGCGCACTCGGCACTGACGGCGGCGGGCATCACCCTCGCGGTGACCCGCTCCGGCCCACCCCTCGGGCCGCAGACCGAGGCGCTGCTGGGGTGGGTGGTCCGGGAGGCGGTGACGAACGTCGTACGGCACAGCGGGGCGCACGGTTGTGAGATCACGGTGGCGGGGCCGGGGAGCGGGTACGGCTGACGGTGGCCGATGACGGGGCCGGGGTGTCCCCGAGGGGGCGGTCGGCGACGGCGACAACGGCCTCGGCGGCACGGGCCTGACCGGCCTGACGGAGCGCCTCGCCGCAGCGGGCGGCTCCCTCACGGCGGGGCCGTCGGCCAGGGGCGGCTTCACGGTGACAGCGAACCTCCCACTCGACGTCGACGCGACGGCGACACGCCCTCCGGTGGCAGAACCGGCATGACCGTCCGTCGTCCGTCGTCCGACGTCAGACGGGAGAGGTGGATGACAGGAGGTGGGCGCGGGGAGGCCGGGCTGACGCCCGGCAGGTGGCTAGCGAGGGGCGACGGGCAACCGGCAGGCGCCGCAGCGAGCGGCAGAACCCGGGCAGCTGACCACTGACGGCAAGCGGCAAGGCGCGTGCACCGGGCGGAGGCAGCAGGTGGCGAGCGCGGCGGCCGGCTGACAACCGGCCACAAGCACAGCCTCCGGGCGACAGACAACCGGCAGGCGACGGTGCCCCGTGAGCCTCGCCCGGCAGACCAGCGAGCCGCACCCCGGCCCGGGACCGGCGACCGGCAACCGGCGACCGGCGACCGGCAACCGGCGACCGGCGACCGGCACCCGACAACCACCCAACCACCCCCAACCCCAGACCGGCACCCGGCAACCGGCCGACCACCCCCAGCTCTGAGCCCACAACCACCCCCACCCCCAGACGCACAACCGACAACCAACTGCCCCCCGCCAACAGGGCCTGGGCCGCTGCCCGGCGGTCTCGGCGTGTACGTTGGCCGGTGGTCCGCGTCGCAGACGTCGGCGGCGTCGGGAACGGGCTAGGGAAAAGGAACACATGGCACGCGTCGCCGTCATCACCGCGCCGAACATCGGGTACCGCAACACCGGCATGCTGACCGTCGACCTGGCTTTCGAGTCCCTGCGGCGGCGTATGGCCGGCGAGGTCGACGCCACCTGGTACACCCTCCACATGCCGGAGACCGTGCCCCTGCGCGACTGCGCCCGCGGCACCGACTTCCCGTTCCGGTTCCATCCCCTGGCCGAGCAGCTCGACGCGGTCCGCGAGCACGACGCGGTCGTCTTCTGGGGCGACTTCCTCCACACCCGGCACTATCTGGAGCAGGACGCGACGAACCGCCTGCTGGACTTCGGCTTCGCCGAGGACCGGGACGCCGCCCGGAGCCTGCTGAACCGCACCCTGCTGTTCGCGGACCAGCCGGACGAACTCCTCGCCCGGACCCTCAGCTACGGCGGGACGATCCTGCACAACGCGCAGTCCGACTACGAGGACAAGGAGTACGGTCCGCTGTTCTCACGCCTGGTCAGGCGGAGTCACCGCGTCTGGGTGCGGGACCCGCTCTCCGCGGCGAAGATCGCGCACCTGCGCGAGGACCGTACGACCGACTGGTTCGGTTCGGACGCGGCACTGCTGTCCCGCCCGGGCGACCTCGACCACCTCCCGACCACGCAGTGGTCCCGGTCGGTGCCGGACGGCGGCGCGATCGGCGTGTTCCTGGGCGCCCGTACGCCGATCCCCGAGTGGCTGCCCGCCTTCTGCCAGGACCTGTCCGACCGCCTGGGCGCCCCGCTGGAATGGCTGCCGTGGTTCGACCGGGACGTCCCCGCTCCCGTCCGGCACATCGCGCCCCGGCCGGGCCGGCACACCATGGGCGACCTGCTGGGGGTCCTCCCCCGGTACCGTCTGGTCATCACGGACACCTACCACCTGTCGGTCAACGCCTGGGGCGCCGGCACCCCGGCGGTGTGCGTCGGCGCGCCCGAGCCGGTCCCCAAGACCCACGACGACTACCTGACGCTGAGCGATGTGAAGAAACACGTCTTCCACATGGCCTACGACGCGACGGACTTCTACCTGTCCACGTTCCCCGCCCTCCAGGAGGGCCACGAGCAGCGGATC
This sequence comes from Streptomyces tuirus, assembly GCA_018195615.1. GTDB lineage: Bacteria > Actinomycetota > Actinomycetes > Streptomycetales > Streptomycetaceae > Streptomyces > Streptomyces tuirus_A. The sequence continues at coordinate 2,861,528 of JAGTPG010000002.1, forward strand.
AACCGGCTCGTACACCTCCTGGAGGGCGGCGGCGCGGACGCCGTGGCCCGGCGCATCCGTGCTCACGCCGACCATTCGGCGGCGGCGTTCACCGAGACGCTGGCCTCGCTGCTCGGCACACCCCGCCCTACCCTGGGCCCGTGACCGACAGAACCGTCCGCGTGCTGCTGGCGGAGGACCAGGGCATGCTGCGCGGCGCGCTGGCGCTGCTGCTGGGGATGGAGGACGACATGGAGGTCGTCGCCCAGGTGGCAGCCGGCGACGAGATCCTGGACGCGGCGCTCGCCCACCGCCCCGACGTCGCCCTCCTCGACATCGAACTCCCGGGCCGCAGCGGCCTGGACGCCGCCGCCGAGCTGCGTGACCGGGTGCCCGGCTGCCGTGTGCTGATCCTCACCACCTTCGGCCGCCCCGGCTATCTGCGCCGCGCGATGGAGGCGGGAGCCACCGGCTTCCTGGTGAAGGACGGGCCCGTCGAGGAACTCGCCGCCGCCATCCGCCGGGTCCTGGCCGGCGAGACCGTCGTCGACCCCGCCCTGGCCGCCGCCGCGCTCAGCGCCGGCCCGAGCCCCCTCACCGCCCGCGAGAGCGACGCGCTGCTGGCCTCGGCGGACGGTGCGACGGTGGCCGACATCGCCACGCGACTCCACCTGTCGGAGTCCACCGTCCGCAACTACCTGTCGTCCGCCATCGGCAAGACGGGCACCCGCAACCGCATGGAGGCCCTACGGGAGGCCCGCCGCCAGGGCTGGCTGTGAGTCCGGCTCCCGCCGGAACAGCGCCGTCCACAGGAAGGCCTCACCGAACCACGCCGAGTCCTCCGGCTCGCCCCGCATCCGCCGCAGCTCGACCTCGGTCAGTCCCGAGAAGATCTCCCGCAACGACTCGGGGGTGTACGCGAGTCCGCCCCGCAGTCCGGCCGCCTGGCGGTAGAAGTCGGCGTCGGACAGCTCCGAGCCCATCCCGCCGGCCCCGGCCGCGAAGCAGGTGAGGCCGAACAGACCGCCGGGTGCCAGGACCTGGTCGAGCAGTGTCAGGTAGCTGATCCTCCGGTGCGGGGGCAGATGGTGGAAGCAGCCGGAGTCGTAGACGAGGTCGTACGGGCCGGTGAGTTCCGCACCGGCGAGTTCGAAGGCGTCGCCGCAGCGGAACCGCACGTTCTGCACCCCGGCCGCGCGGGCCCGCTCCCCCGCCCAGTCGACGGCGGCCGGGGCCAGGTCGACCGCGTCCACCTCGAACCCCCGCTCCGCCAGATACAGCGCGTTGCGGCCCGGGCCGCAGCCGAGGTCGAGCGCACGCCCGCCGCTGATCAGCTCCCGGTCCAGAAAACTCACCAGGTTCTCGTCCGGCTTCCCCACGAAGAACGGCACCGGCCGGGAACGGTCGGTGTAGAAGCCGTCCCACCAGTCGGCGCCCCGCTGCGTCCACCGGTCGGCCTCGGGCGCGAACAGCCCGTCGAGCAGGGCGAGCACGTCGTCGACGGTGCGTATGTTCCGGTCCATCCAGTCCCCCTTCCGCGTCCGGCAACGGTACGTTCGGACCGGTCGAAAGGACAGGTCAGGGCCGGTTTCCGGGTCTCGGTGAAACGTCTTGTGCGGTCCACCGGGACATCGGGACGCACCCCGCCGACGCATCACCGCACACCCGGACCGAAACACCGGCGGCGCGCCACCCAGGGGGCGGGGCGCACCTCTTGCGGAGGGCGCGAGGCGCGCTGATTTCCGTGGCGTGGCGGCCTACCGCTCCCGTGCCACCCGCGGCAGCCAGAACCACATCAGCAGCGCCCCCACCGCCAGCACCCCGGCCCCGGTCCGGAACGCCAGCGCGTACCCCTCGGTGAGTGCCGCAGGGGTGGTGCTGCCGGCCGTGCGGGCCGCCGCCAGGGTCGACAGGACGGCCAGGCCCAGCGAACCGCCCATCGTGCGGGAGGTGTTGACGAGGCCGGAGACCAGGCCCGCCTCGCCGGGGGACGCGCCGGACGTGGCCAGTGAGGCGAGCGGGGTCGCCGCCAGGCCCGCGCCGAGCATCATCAGGATGCCGGGGAACAGGATCGCCGTCGCGTACCGGCCGTCGGGCGTCATGGTGGACTGCCAGGCGAAGCCGGCCACGGCGACCAGCGTGCCCAGCACCGCCACGTTGCGCGGGCCGGCCGTCGGCATCAGCCGCGGCGCGAGCTTGGCGCCGAGGAGGACGGCCAGGGAGCTCGGGGCCAGGGCGAGTCCGGCCTTCAGGGGCGTGTAACCCAGGACGTTCTGTGCGTACAGGGTCATGAAGAACCACATGCAGAACATCGCGGAGCCGCACAGGAACATCGCCGCGTTCGCCGACGACACCGAGCGGAGCCGGAGCAGGCCGAGCGGCATCAGCGGACTCGCCGTCCGGGCCTCGACCGTGAGGAACAGGGCGAGCAGGGCGAGCCCGGCGAGCAGCGGCAGCAGCGTGGCCGGTGCCGTCCAGCCCGCCGCCTCGGTCTGGGAGATGCCGTAGGCCAGTGTGCCGAGCCCGGCCGTCACGAACAGGGCGCCGGGCAGATCGAGCCGCCGCCCGTCACCGGCCCGGCTCTCGACGAGGAACCAGACGGCCGCGCACAGCACCACGACGCCCACGGGCACGTTGATCAGCAGCACCCACCGCCACGACAGCGTCTCCACCAGCAGCCCGCCGACCAGACCGCCCGCCGCGCCACCGCCGGCGCCGACCGCGGTCCAGGTACCGATGGCCCGCGCCCGGGCCGCGCCCTCCGGCACCGACGCGGTGAGGATCGTCAGCGTCGAGGGCGCCAGCACCGCCGCGCCCAGCCCCTGGACGGCCCGCGCGACCAGCAGCTGCCAGTCGTCCTGCGCCAGCCCGCCCGCCAGCGAGGCCAGGGTGAACAGCCCGAGCCCGACGAGGAACATCCGCTTGCGGCCGTACAGGTCCCCGGCCCGCCCGCCGAGCAGCATGAACCCGGCGAAGGCGATGGCGTAGGCGTTCACCACCCACTGCAGGCCCTGCTCGCTCAGCCCCAGTCCGGTCCGCATCGAGGGCAGCGCCACGTTGACCACGGACACGTCCAGCACGACGAGGAACTGCCCGGCACACGTGAGCGCCACGACGAGCCACATCGGCGGCGCTCCCCGCGAACGCAGGCGGGACAGCAGGGACGTGCGGGCTGTGGCGGTGTCGGCGGATTCGAGCATGCCTGTCATGCTCTCAACCCTCTTACGCCCCTGCCATCGGGATTTCGCTGGCCCCGGCCTCGGTCCCGGGCCTAGGACTCCGGTCACCCCAAGGAAAGGTCAAGTTTTCGTTAGGGTGCCAAAGCAACGGAATAGTTGCCTGCACATACAAGGTTCACACGGCACGTAACCCCGTACCGTCCGACACCCCGGCCTGGAGGCCCCTCTCAATGACGCAGACGACGACAGACCGTCCCGCCGGCAGAGCGAGCGGGGCCGTGGTCCCGGTACTCGCCTTCGCGGGCATCGTTGTCGCGGTGATGCAGACCCTGCTCGTCCCGGTCATCAAGGATCTGCCGCAACTGCTGGACACCGCCCCCAGCGACGCCACCTGGGTCCTGACCTCGACCCTCCTCTCGGGCGCGGTGGCCACGCCGATCATGGGCCGCCTCGGCGACCTCTACGGCAAGCGGCGCATGCTGATCACCAGCCTGGCGGTCATGGTCGTCGGCGCCCTGGTCAGCGCGCTCACCAGCGATCTGCTGCTGATGATCACCGGCCGTACGCTCCAGGGTTTCGCGATGGGCGCGATCCCGCTCGGCATCGGCCTGATGCGCGACATGCTGCCCCGGGAGCGGCTCGGCTCGGCGATGGCCCTGATGAGCTCCTCCATAGGCGTGGGCGGTGGCCTCGCCCTGCCCGCCGCCGCCCTGGTCGCCCAGCACAGCGACTGGCACGTCCTGTTCTACGGCGCCGCCGGTCTCGGTGTCCTCGCCATCGCCCTCACCCTGCTCGTCGTGCCCGAGTCGCCGATGCGCGCCCAGGGCTCCTTCGACCTGCCCGGCGCCGTCGGTCTGTCCACCGGGCTCGTGCTCTTCCTGCTGCCGATCACCAAGGGCAGCGACTGGGGCTGGGCCTCCGGCACCACGCTGGGCCTGTTCGCCGCCGCCGCGGTCGTCCTGCTCCTGTGGGGCGTGATGGAACTGCGCGTCAAGGCCCCGCTGGTGGACCTGCGCACCACCGCCCGACCGGCGGTGCTCTTCACCAACCTCGCGTCGATCATGGTCGGCGTCTCCTTCTACGTCGTCTCCCTGGTCCTGCCGCAGCTGCTCCAGCTGCCGAAGTCCACCGGCTACGGCCTCGGCCAGTCGATGGTCGTCGCGGGTCTGCTCGTCGCGCCGCTCGGGCTGACGATGATGTTCACGGCGCCCGTCTACGCCCGGCTGTCCGCGAAGTACGGCCCCAAGGTCACCCTGATCCTCGGCCTGCTGATCATCGCGGTCGGCTACGGCGCCGGCCTGGGCCTCATGAGCGCCCCCTGGCAGAGCCTGGTCATCTCGGTGCTGCTGGGCGCGGGCATCGGCCTGGCCTACTCCTCGCTGCCCGCACTGATCGTGGGCGCGGTCCCGGCCTCGGAGACGGGAGCGGCGAACGGCCTCAACACCCTGATGCGTTCCATCGGTACATCGGTGTCGAGCGCGGTGATCGGCATGGTGCTGGCCGACACCGCGAACAACGTCGGCGGCGTCGAGATCCCGACCATGCACGGCTTCCGGGTGTCGTTCCTGATCGCGACCGCGGCGGTGGCGATCGGTCTGCTGCTGGCCCTGTTCCTGCCCAAGGCGAACCGGGCACCGCAGCTGCGGGCCAGCAGTGAGGAGGACGGCAACCTGGAGCGCGCCGAGGCGGTCCTGCGGGGCTTCCGCGGCCGGGTGCTGGGAGCCGACGGCAGCCCGGTCGCCCGCGCCAGGGTCACGCTCATCGACCGGCACGGCCGCCAGGCGGGCGCGACCCTCTCCGCCGAGGACGGCGCCTACACCCTCACCGTCCCGGGCGGCGGGGCGTACGTCCTGGCCGCCCGCGCCACGGGCCACGGCCCGCTCGCCTCGTCCGCGACCCACGCGGGCGACGAGCGTCCGGTCGACCTGGACCTGTGCCTGCCCGGTGAGACGATCTCCGCCTGACCCTGTTACTGCTCCGTACCCCCTGTCGCCCTTCGGCAGGGGGTACGGCACGATAAGCGCCCGGACAGCTGTACGACCGAGAGGAATCCCATGCCCGCGGCCCCCGAGCCCGACATCCTGGCCGCGTTCGAGGCGGCGAAGGGGTTCATGCCGGTGGACGAGGGGCTGGCGCTGTACGCGGCGGCCGTGGAGGCCGGGCGGCTCGGGCTGCCGCTCCTGGAGGTCGGTACGTACTGCGGGCGCTCCACGATCCTGCTGGCCGACGCGGCACGGGAGGCCGGGGTCAGCGCGCTCACGGTCGACCACCACCGCGGCAGCGAGGAGCAGCAGCCGGGCTGGGAGTACCACGACCCGGAGACGGTGGACCCCGAGCTCGGCCTGATGGACACGCTGCCCACGTTCCGCCGCACGCTGCACAAGGCGGGCCTGGAGGAGCACGTGGTGGCACTGGTCGGGCGTTCCCCGCAGATCGCCGCGTTCTGGCGGATGCCCCTGGGGTTCGTCTTCATCGACGGCGGCCACACCGACGAGCACGCCACCGCCGACTACGAGGGCTGGGCCCCGCACGTCGCCGAGGGCGGCCTCCTCCTCATCCACGACGTCTTCCCCGACCCGCAGGACGAGTTCACCGGCCAGGCCCCCTACCGCGTCTACCTCAGGGCCCTGGCCTCCGGCGCCTTCACGGAGGTCTCGGCGACGGACTCCCTGCGGGTGCTGCGCCGCACGGGGCCGGGCGTCTGAGAGAACGGCTGGGTGGGTGAACTGCGCCGCCTGCACCCCGCCCGGTCGGCCCACGGGCGGCGTGGCGAGTCGGTGAGGGGCCGTCGCTGCCCAAGGATCCGGGCGCGTGGCACACACCTTCGCAGAGCTCGTGGAGAAGCAGCGCGCCGCGGACGAGGCGTACGCGCGCGTGCGGCAGCTGCAGGACGCCTACGGTCCGCCCACCCAGACCAAGTGGAGCGACCAGCAGACCACCACCTGGGAGACCGCCTGGCGCGCCTGGCGCGACCTCGCCCGCGACGTCCAGGCGGCGGTGACCGCGTACGCGAAGCAGGAGGACACCCCGCGCCAGGAGATCGAGGCGCGAGTGAAGGAGGCGGTACGGCACGGGGACGCGGGCGGCGACGAGGGGTGACCGCCACCCGCCCGGCCGTCCTCGCCCCGCTCCGGTCCGTGCCCGGCCGCTAGGGTGGCAGGCGTGTCGTACGTAGGCCCGGACTTCGAACCTCCCCAGCCCCGCCGCTCCCGCCGCGGGCCGCTGACCGTCGCGCTCGCCGCACTCGTACCGGGCGCACTGCTCGGCTGGCTGGTGTACGAGACGGTGGGCGGCTCGGGGACGGAGACGACTCGGGCCGGGCGACCGTCCGGTCCTCCCCGCCTGCCGCGTCGGGCACGTCCACCGACGACGGCAAGGAGCCGGGCGCCTCCCCCACGCCGGCGCCCAAGCCCTCCGCGCCCGCCGCCTCCGGCCCGCTCAAGGGGAAGGTCGTCGTCATCGACCCCGGGCACAACCCGAACAACTTCCAGCACACGTCCGAGATCAACCGCAAGGTGAACATCGGGACGAACTGGAAGGAGTGCGACACCACGGGCACGTCCACCAACGATGGTTACGCGGAGGCGAAGTTCACGCTGGACGTGGCGCACCGGATGCGCACGCTGCTCGAGAAGCAGGGCGCCACAGTGAAGCTGACGCAGGACGGTGACCGGCCGTACGGCCCGTGCGTGGACGAGCGGGCACGGATCGGCAACGAGGCGAAGGCCGACGCGGTGGTCTCGATCCACGCGGACGGCTCCGGCGCCGGCAACCGCGGTTTCCACGTCATCCTGCCCGGCGCGGTCCACGCCGGTGCCGCGGACACCCGCGCGATCGTCGCCCCCTCCCGCGATCTCGGCGAGCGCGTCGCGGGCCGCTTCGTCGCCGTCACCGGCAGTGCGCCGTCCGACTACGTCGGCGACGGCACCGGTCTCGTCACGCGTAAGGACCTGGGCGGTCTCAATCTGTCAACGGTTCCCAAGGTGTTCATCGAGTGCGGCAACATGCGCGATAGCAAGGACGCGGCGTTGCTCACCAGCGGCGCGTGGCGACAGAAGGCGGCGCAAGGGATCTCTGAGGGAATCGTGAGTTTCCTGCGCGGGTAGTTCCCAACCGGCTGATCCCGGCGGACACCCTGATCGGGCGGACGATAGGGTCCTCTTTACGATGAGGGGCCACCCCCGCGCTTCACACCGAGTCCGGACGGCGACATGGTGACAGCGACGCCTCTACCGACGATGAGACGACCTACGAAGGACCTGAAGTGAATATCCGCTCCCTCACTCGAGGCGACGGCGTGGTGATCGGAGCAGCGGTGTTGCTGTTCATCGCGTCATTCCTCGCCCTCTATTCGTTCGACAATGTCCCCGACAGCGTCGACCTCCCCAGCCTGTGGGGAAGCGGTCCGGTCGTGTTCAGCGTCGTACTGGCGGGAATCATCGGCGCCGCGCTCGTCGTCGTCTCTCACGGTCTGCCGCAGGCCCCGAAGATCGCGGGTCTCGAGCTGGGTCAGTTCGGCGCCGCCTTCACCGTGTTCGCCGCGTGGAGCGCGCTCGGCAACATCTTCGACGTGCCGGGCGGCTTCGACAACATCGGTGACAACGCCAGTGACGGCGCCCCGAGTCCCGGCATCGGCCTGATCCTCGCCCTCGTCGCCACGCTGCTCATGGCCGCCGCCGCCATCGCCACCCCCCTCGTCCCCGCCCTCAAGGGCGCTCTCATCCCCGCCCCCGCCCCGCCGCTCCGCAGCCCTACGGCGGTCAGCCGCAGGGCGGCTACGGCTACCCGGGCGCGCAGCAGCCCGGCGGCTACGGCCAGCCGCAGCCGGGACAGCCGGGACAGCCGGGTCAGCCGTACGGCGGCCAGCCCCAGCAGGCTCAGGCGCCGCAGCCTCCGGCCGGGGACTTCTCGCCGTTCTGGTTCGCGGTGCCGGTGCCGCGGCCGCTGTTCGCCGAGGACGGCTCGCCGACCCCGATCGCCGAACTCGCCCCGGGTACGTGGTACCTGGCGGTCGAGCAGCGCGGCGCGGCCCTGGTCGCCCAGACGCAGGACGGCCGCCGCGGTGTCCTCCAGGACACGTCGGGCATCCAGCGCGGCTGAGCCCTGAACGACGTACGGCCCCTCGCCCTTCCGGGTGGGGGGCCGTTGCCGTACAGTCGTCGCTCCCCGTCAGCTGACACACCGTCAGGAGGCAGGCATGCGGCTCGGTCTCGCACTCGGCTACTGGGGCCGCGGCCCCTCCCCCGACCACGTGCCCCTGGCGCGGGAGGCGGAGCGGCTCGGCTACGACTCCGTCTGGACGGCGGAGTCGTGGGGCTCGGACGTGTTCACCCCGCTGGCCTGGATCGCCGCGCAGACCTCCCGCATCCGCCTGGGCACGGCGGTCGCGCAGATGGCCGCCCGCCCGCCGACCACCACCGCGATGCACGCGCTGACGCTGGACCACCTCTCCGGCGGCCGCATGATGCTGGGCCTCGGGCTCTCCGGACCGCAGGTCGTCGAGGGCTGGTACGGCCGCCCGTTCCCGAAGTCCCCCCTCACCGCCACCCGCGAATACGTCGACGTCGTACGGCAGGTGCTGCGCCGCGAGGCGCCGGTGGAGTCGGCCGGCCGCTTCCACCCCCACCCCTACCAGGGCCCGGACGCCACCGGCTTGGGCAAACCCCTGAAGCCGATCACCCACCCCCTCCGCCCGGACCTGCCGGTCCTGCTCGGCGCGGAGGGGCCGAAGAACGTCGCCCAGACGATCCGGATCGCCGACGGCTGGCTGCCGCTGTACTGGTCGCCGACCCGGCCGGAGGTCTACGGCCCGGCCGTGCGCGAACTCCCCGAGGGCTTCCTCGTCGCGCCCCTGGCCCAGGTCCGGGTCTGCGACGACGTCGCGGAGGGCCTGCTGCCCGTCAAGGCGATGCTCGGCTTCTACATCGGCGGCATGGGCCACGCCGCCCGCAACTTCCACGCCGACCTGATGGCACGCATGGGCTACGAGGAGGAAGCCCGCCGCATCCAGGAGTTGTTCCTGTCCGGGCGCCGGGAGGAGGCCGTGCTCGCCGTGCCGGACGCCTTCGCCGACGAGATCTCCCTGGTCGGCCCGCGTGAACGCATCGCGGAGCGGCTGGAGTTGTGGCGCAAGGGCCCGGTGACCGACCTCCTGGCCCTCGCGCCCGACCCGCACACCCTGCGCGTGCTCGCCGAGCTCAACTCCCGGTGAGCGGCGGCGGTCACCAGAAGATCGCGATCGCCTCCAGCGTCACCTCGCGGGTGTCCTCGCGCCATCCGGTCATCTTGCCGAGGCAGCGGGCCGTGAACGTGCCGGCCGGGATCGAGCGGCGCGCGTCCCCAGGGGCCACGACGCGCATGTACACCGAGGGCCGCTCGGCGCCGTACTCGGCCCGCAGGACGAATCCCTCCGCCACGTCCGGCACCCGGGTGAACACCCCTTTGACCGACACGAATTCGCCGATGCGGCTCAGGGTCACCGCACGGCCGTCCGCCAGGTCGTCGGCGAGGTTCCGGTTCGGGACGACGGTCAGGGTGGTCAGGTCGGCGTGGACGATGGCGTCGGCCCGGTCGAAGGCCTCCATGACCACGCCGATCACATTGATCGGCTTGTCCTTGCGCACGAACTTGCGGAACGTCTCCTGGCTGACGTCCCGCTTGAGCCGGAACCGGAACAGCCACGTCAGCACCCGGCTCCAGAAGCCGACACTCGTGTCGACCTTCGTCCGCAGCTCGACGGCCTCCTCCAGCGCGGACCGGTAGTTGCCGAGCTCGTACAGGTCCATCACCGCCTGCTCGTCGAGATACAGGCAGATGCTGTACGCCGACTGCCAGCGCCGCAGGTGCCTGCGCCGCTCCCGGGCATGGCGCACCAGGACCACCGCGAGCGCCACCGCGCCGGCGGCCGTCGCCAGCCAGACCGCCATCCACGGCCACCAAAGGCTCCACCACAGTGCGTCAGTGACAGCCACGGATCTCCTTGAAAGCCTCGGAAAGGGACGAGTCGGCGGCAGCCACCATCCGTCCGCCCGTCCTCGCCGCCGCGCGCCGCAGCTCGCCGGCGTCGGCCTCGCCGAAGTGGACGGGATAGGTGTGGACGGCGGCCCGCACGGCGGCGGGCAGCGCCTGGTGGCGGCGTACGAACTCCGCGTAGGACAGGCCCGCGTTGTTCTCACCGTCCGTCATCAGGACGAGTGAGACCGAGCGGTCGGGGTCGGCGGCCAGTTCACGGGCGGCGGTGCGGTAGCCGTGGTCGAGGGCGGACCACACGGCGGTGGCGTCGCCGTAGCCGCCCCGGGCGACGGTGTCGGCGAGGGCCGTCAGGTCCTTCGGCCCGGTGACGGTGACGGTCCTCTCCCCCAGCACTCGGCCGCCGAACCGGACAACGGTCAGCCGCTCGCCCCGGTAGAAGCGGGTGAACTTGCCGGAGGCGGAGGGGTCAGCGCCGCTGAGTCCGGCGAAGGCCTCGCGCAGGGCGGCCATCCGGGCACCGCGCATCGAGCCGGAGAAGTCGAGCAGGAAGACCACCTGGCTCGTGGTACGGCGGTCGGGGTCGCCGTAGTCGGCCAGCAGCGCGTCGACGACGGCGGGTCGGTCGGGGTAGAAGAGCGCGTTGCCGACCGGTTCGCGCAGCCGCGTGTCCCGGGCGACCGTCGTGTTCACGGGGCGGCGCAGCGTGTGCCGCATGATCTGCCGCTGCACCGAGTCCCGCCGCAGCCACTGCGTGACCTTGTCGTACGCGGTGCGGTGGGCCGGGTTCAGCAGGAGCAGCGGGAAGTCCGCCAGGACCGTGCCGTCCTCGGGGCGGACGACCTCCAGGCGGTCGTGGAGGCGGCCGGTGGCGTTGAGGGCGAGCAGGTCGGACTCGTACGTGATGAGGGCGTTGGCCTCGTCCTGGTGGTCGACGTAGGAGTCGACGAGGGCCGGGCCGGTGTCGGCGGTGAGGGTCTGGCCGGAGCGGAAGCCGCGCAGCCGGTCGCAGGAGACGTCCTCGGGGCGCAGCGCGGCTCCGGTGCCGGCCGCGGCGGTGGCGACGCCGACGAGGGCGGCGAGTCCGCTGCCGGCCTGACGGGGGTCGGCCATGCCGAAGCGGACGGTGCCGGTGGCTGCGGCGTCCGCGATGTCGGCCCAGGTGAGCCGGGAGCCGGGCACCTGGGCGCGAAGCCGCCGTGCCACGTCCGGCTTCAGGCCGATGACGACGGGGGACGTCATGGTGGGCGTGCGCTGCAGCCCCCGGGTCGCGCTCTTGTCGGTGAGGCGCAGATAGTGGTCGGAGGACAGCCACGCGAGGTCGTACCGGTCGCGGTCCGGGGTCCTCGTCTCGGCGTCGGACCGGTGGTCCAGGCGCAGGTCGACGCCGGTCTCGTCCTTCAACTCGCCCAGCAGCGGGGCCAGTACCGCGAGGTCGGGGCCGGCGAGCACGGACAGCCGGACCGTGTCGTCACCGTGGTCGCCCGAGCAGGCGGTGAGGAAGCCGGTGACGAGCGCCAGGCAGAGCGCCAGCAGGCCCGTGCCGCGCCTCACCGGCTGCCCGTCCGGTCCGGGCAGTCGCCGACGATCTCGATCATCTTCTCCAGCAGGGGCAGGCTGGGCAGGACCGCCCGGGTGTCGTCGGACGAGGTGGTGGGCACCGGGATCTGCCGCTCGGTGAGGAACCGGGTGAGTTCGTCGCCGGTCGCGCCGCCGGTGGCGTTGCGGGCCCGGAAGCCCAACTCCATGGCGCGCTGCTGGAGTTCGGGGTCCTTGCTGACCAGTTCGCCGAGCCGGGCGCCGTCGCCGCTCAGCGCGACGAGCTGGGGTTCGGTGACGAAGCGGGTGGACGGGTAGAGCAGGACGCGCTCGTCGTCGGTCGCGCCCTTCTCGGCCTCGTGTCCGATCTGGTGGGCGAGGAACTGGTGCTCGTAGATCACCGAGATCGGGGCGATGCTCTGCCCGTCGGGGAGAGATACGTTTCGGCCCGTTCGGAGGACGGCAGGCCCTGTTCGACGAGGAGCGGCTTGATCTTCCGGGCGAGTTGCTCCGCCTCGGCCTCGCTGTCCGGCGCGTCGTTCCCGTGCTCGACGAAGGCGACGAGTCCGAGGTAGGTGCCGGCGGAGTTGGCTTCGCAGATGTCCGAGGTCTGGGCGAGGATCTTGTTGCCGTTGCGGACGCGGTCGTCACGGTCGATCTCGTCCCAGCGGTAGCCGTTGCCGGGGTCGCGCTGGACGCCCTTCCTCTTGCCGCGGGCCAGATCGAGGAACTTCCGCATGTCGAGGGTGTAGTACATCGGCCTGCCCGGGCCCGGCAGGCGCTGTGCGACGCCTTCCGCCGTGAGCACCTCGGCGTAGTCCCGGTAGGTGGCCAGCACGATGGGGCTGACGAAGGGGCGGTACAGCAGCACCGGACGGTTCGCCCGGGCGCGCTCCCGGCTGATCAGGTCGGCGGCCGGCTGGCCGGAGGGGAAGACGACGTCGTATCCCTCGTAGTCCTGCTTGGCGATCTCACGCGAGCCCATGTTGGTGATGTGCACTCGGAAGCCGTGCTTCATGAGCAGCCGCTCGACTTGGGGGTCCTGGAAGAAGTCCCTCTTCGACGCCATCTTGGCCTCTATGGTGACCACTTGTCGCAGCGGCAACAGCAGGTTCCCGGAGGCCACCAGCAGGGCCAGCCCGATGACCGGGGCGGGCAGCGCCCACGCCAGCGCTCCGCGCAGGTGTCGGCGCGGGGGTCTGGTGACGGTGAGCCGCGGCTCTTCGGTGGCGGGTCTGTTCGCGAGCACCTGCGTTCTCCCCCCGTGACGCGTGCGTGCTACCCGGGTGGCCGGGGCCAGGATCGTCGGTGATGCCGGTGTACCCCGAACGACCCTGCCGGGAACGCGGTTTGAACGCGGGAAGAAGTACACGGCGAAGGCCGGTGGGCGCGGAACACCGGGCCGGGTTTCATCCGGAGTTCAAGGGCAATCCGGAAAGTATGTCCCCTCGATATCGCAACGGTGCGAATCAGGCCGGCACGATCGTCGCGGTCGTGGCCGACATCATGGCGCTCATCCTGGGTCTGTGGATCCTGATGTACCTGCTGGACGCGAACCCCGGCAACTCGTTCGTCCAGTTCATCCACGACGCGGCCCGCTGGCTGGCCGGCTGGTCCCACGACCTGTTCACGTTCGACGAGGCATGGGCCCGAGTGGTCTGCGGCTACGGCCTGGCGGCGGTGGTGTACCTGTTCGTCGGGCACGCCATCGCCAACCGAGCACATCGGCACTGAGCCCCCGGGCTCTCAGGCGCAGCAGTCCGAGTCGAGCCCCACGGGCAAGTCCCCGCCGAACACCCGGCACGTCGCCTCGTGCCCACCCAGCGCCGCCACGGCCAGCAGCAGTGAACCCGCTGTCCACGTGGTCAACTCCCGCGGCCAGACGGCGTCGTCGTCGAACACGTACCCGGTCCAGTACAGGCCGCTCTCCGCATCGCGCAGGTGCTGGATCGACTGCAGCACCTCCAACGCCCGGTCGGACTCCCCCATCGCCCACAACGCGAGCGCGAGCTCCGCGGACTCACCCCCCGTCACCCACGGGTTGGGCACCACGCACCGCACGCCCAGCCCCGGGACGACGAACCGGTCCCAGCCCTCCTCGATACGGGCCTTGGCCTCCGCACCGGTCAGCGCACCACCCAGCACGGGGTAGTACCAGTCCATCGAGTAACGGTTCTTGTCGAGGAACCGCTCCGGGTGGTGGCGTATCGCGTGCCGCAGCGCACCCGCCGCCAACTCCCAGTCCGGCTGCGCCTCCTCCCGCTGCTCGGCGATCGCCAGCGCGCACCGCAGCGCGTGGTGGATCGAGGAGGACCCCGTCAGCAGGGCGTCCGCCGTGTCCGTGCCGTCGTCGTCGCGCCGCCAGCCGATCTGTCCGCCCGGCTGCTGCAGGCGCAGCACGAACTCCACCGCCGCGTACACCGCCGGCCACATCCGCTCCAGGAACGTGTCGTCGCCGGTGGAGAGGTAGTGGTGCCAGACGCCGACGGCTATGTAGGCGACGAAGTTGGTCTCCCGGCCCCGGTCGGTGACGTCGTCGAACTGCCCGTCCGTGTACGCCGCGTACCAGGAGCCGTCCTCGTTCTGGTGCCGGGCGAGCCACAGGTAGGCCCGTTCGGCGGCTTCGTGCTCGCCGGCCGTGTCGAGTGCCATCGCCGCCTCGACGTGGTCCCACGGGTCGAGGTGGTGGCCCCGGAACCACGGGATCGCGCCGTCCTCGCGCTGTACGGCGAGGATGCCGGCGACGGTCGCGGCGGCCTGCCCGGCGGTGAGGACCCCGGGCAGGACCAGATGTTCCGTCCGGGGAGTCGTCACTGGGCGTCCGCCCCGGTGTCGGCAAGGCGCGGCAGGTGCGGCTTGGTCGCGTACGCCACGAAGCTCTTGCCGATCAGCGGGTTCAGGGCCTGCTCCGCGACCCGGGTGGCGAGGGGCTTCTTCATGATGTCCCAGACCAGCAGCTTGTGGTACGCCCGCACCGGCAGCGCCTTGTCGTTGTCGACGCCGAACGCGCACTTCAGCCACCAGTACGGGGAGTGCAGGGCGTGGGCGTGGTGCGTGCCGTAGGGCTCCAGGCCGGCCTCGCGGATCTTGGTGAGCAGTTCGTCGGCCTTGTAGATGCGGATGTGGCCGCCCTCGACCTCGTGGTAGGCGTCGGACAGGGTCCAGCAGACCTTCTCGGGGCCGTAGCGCGGGACGGTGACGGCGATGCGTCCGCCGGGCTTGAGCACGCGCACCATCTCGGCGAGGACGCCCTTGTCGTCGGGGATGTGCTCCATCACCTCGGAGATGATGACGACGTCGAAGGACTCGTCGGGGAAGGGCAGGGCGAGGGCGTCGCCCTCCATGGCCGTGGCGGTGGCGCCCTCGGGGCCTCGCCGGCCTCCTTCATCGCGGCGAACCACTTCGCGACCTCGCGGATCTCGTCGGCGTTCTGGTCCAGCGCCACGACCTGGGCGCCGCGCCGGTAGCACTCGAAGGCGTGCCGGCCGGCACCGCATCCGAGGTCCAGGACGCGGTCGCCCGGGGCGAGCGGGAACCGGGAGAAGTCGACGGTCAGCACGTGGCCCTGCTTTCGGAGTTGACGCCTTGTACATCTGTGGGGGCTGCGGACGCAGCACCCGTGGGAGCCGCGGGCACAGCACCTGTCGTGGCTGCGGAACGTCCGGGGTCCGGGGCGGCGAACCGGCGGAAGGCGAGGACACGGGGCGACCAGCGTCCGCCGCGGCGCCGCCGGAGGCCCGGGACCCGGAGTGGTCGTCGCCGGCCGAGGAGCGGCCGGAGACCTGCACCGCGGAAGGCCCGGACGTTCCGGACGCCGAGTTGCCGGAAGCCCGGGACGCCGGACCGTCACCCCCAGCGGTGGAGCCGGCGGACGTCCGGGGCGCGGGCCGGGCGCGTGTCGTCGTGGGACGGCCCTGGGTGCCACCCCCGGCCCGGGCGATCGCCTCGCGGTACCGGGCCACCGTTCCTTCCGCCGCCCTGGCCCAGGTGAAGTGGCGCAGCACCCGCTCCCGGCCGGCCGCTCCGAGTCGCGCACGCAGCTCCGCGTCGCTCAGCAGCCGGCTCAGCCCGGCGGCCAGTGCCTGCGAGTCCCCGGCGGTACCGCCAGGCACGTCTCGCCGTCACGGCCGGCGACCTCGGGGATCGCACCCCCGGTCGTGGCCAGCAGCGGCGTCCCCGTCGCCATGGCCTCGGCGGCCGGGAGCGAGAAGCCCTCGTACAGCGACGGCACGCACGCGACCTGGGCCGAGCGGACCAGGTCGACGAGTTCCGCGTCGGATATGCCCTTGACGAAGTCGACGGCGCCACCGAGCCCGTACCGTTCCATCGCCTGGGCGACGGGCCCCTCCGTCGGACGCTTGCCGACCACGACGAGGTGGGCCTCCGGATGCTCCGCACGCGCCTTCGCCAACGCCTCGACCAGATGGACCAGGCCCTTCAGCGGGACGTCCGCGCTGGACGTCGTCACGATCCGGCCCGGCACGACCGGCACCGAGGGGTCCGGCGAGAACAGGTCCGTGTCGGCGCCGATGTGGACGACGTGGACGCGGTCCTGCCGCACACCCAGGTGGTCGACGATCTCCTGCCGCGACGTGCCGGAGACCGTGAGCACGGACGGCAGCCGGCGCGCGACGCGCTTCTGCATGCGCGTGAACGCGTACCAGCGCCGCACCGAGCAGCGCCGCTGCCAGCCCTCCGCCGCGTCCAGCTCCAACTGCCGGTCGACGGTGATGGGGTGGTGGATCGTGGTCACGAGGGGCGCGCCGACGTCGCCCAGCAGGCCGTAGCCGAGCGTCTGGTTGTCGTGCACGACGTCGAACTCGCCCCGGCGGGTCCGCAGATGGCGGCGGGCCCGCAGCGAGAACGTCAGTGGTTCGGGGAAGCCGCCGGTCCACATGGTCGCGACCTCGAGCGCGTCGATCCAGTCGCGGTACTCGTCACGCTTGGGGGTGCGGAAAGGATCCGGCTGGCGGTAGAGGTCGAGGCTGGGCAGCTCGGTGAGGCTCACCCTGCCGTGGCCCTCGTCGAGCACGGGGTACGGCTGTGCGCCGATGACCTCGACCCGGTGGCCGAGGCGGGCCAGTTCGCGCGAGAGATGCCGGACGTAGACACCCTGACCGCCGCAGAACGGGTTCCCTTTATAGGTGAGGAGCGCGATGTGGAGCGGTCGCGAGCCGTCGGCCGCGGGGTCCTCCGGGGCCCCGGCCTCCCTGGCCTCAGCGGTCACTCTTGGCCCCCTTCTCCCTGCTCTGTCCCGCGAGATTACGCCGGGACGCTAATCTAGAACAAGTTTCAGACTTGATCGTCGGAGGCTCTGAATCTACCGGCAGGTAGGGGCGCTGTGACCAGTGGATCAGGTGATTCACGCCACGGCCGACGCCGTGCCATGCTGTCTGATCACTCGCCCTCACGGACGGTCACGGAACGGGACCGACCCCTGCCCCGCGGAAGCCAAAGTGAACGCCAAGGTGAACAAGGTGGCCAAGGTGGAAGCCAGAGCCGCAGTCCCCGACTCCCCTCCCCTCACGGAGCGGCAGGAGGCCCGCCGCCGCCGCATCCTGCACGCGAGCGCGCAGCTGGCCAGCCGCGGCGGCTTCGACGCCGTGCAGATGCGCGAGGTCGCGGAGTCCTCGCAGGTGGCACTCGGCACCCTGTACCGCTATTTCCCCTCCAAGATCCACCTGCTGGTCGCCACCATGCAGGACCAGCTGGAGCACATGCACGGCACGTTGCGGAAGAAGCCCCCGCAGGGCGAGACGGCGGCCGAGCGGGTCGCGAAGACGCTGATGCGGGCCTTCCGCGCGCTGCAGCGCGAACCGCATCTGGCCGACGCGATGGTCCGGGCCCTCACGTTCGCCGACCGCAGCGTGAGCCCGGAGGTCGACCAGGTCTCGCGGCAGACGACGGCGATCGTCCTGGACGCGATGGGGCTGGAGCACCCTACTCCGGAGCAGCTGTCGGCGGTCCGGGTCATCGAGCACACCTGGCACTCGGCGCTGATCACCTGGCTCTCGGGCCGCGCCTCGATCGCCCAGGTGAAGATCGACATCGAGACGGTGTGCCGCCTGATCGACCTGACCGCACCGGCCTCTGAAGGCCCATGACGGCCTCTGAGGGCCCCTGAGACGCCGAGGGACCTACGAGACGGGTTCCCTTCGCCGGCATGGTCCGGATCAGGTGATGGGGGTCGCCTTCCGGTCGCCTGGCCTTTCGGCCCTGCGTCCTTCCGGCCTCTCAGCCCTACCGTCGCAGTCGGCACCAGCGGAAGCCGAAGCTTCCGGCCAACGTCGGCTACTCCGGTCGGACTCCCTCACTCGCCTCGTAGGCCTGCTTCCAGGGTAGAACTTCCGGCCGCAGAGAAAAGAGCCTGAGCCATATTTTTTACCTGAATATCCGGAGTAATCCGTTTGGCCCCACTTGCACCCCCGGTCGCCGCGACGAGAAGCCGGAACGGAAGGAACATGAGGGAGTCAGAGCGACTGTTCGGGCGGATGTGAAAGGTGGCCTCGATGGCGAAGTACCTCTTCAAGGTGCAGCTGACCACGGACGGGCTCAAGGGCCTGCTCAGGGAAGGCGCGAGCGCACGGCGTGAGGTCGTCACACGCATGGTCGAGGGCCTCGGAGGCCGGGTCGAGACGATGTACTGGGCCTTCGGCGACGACGACGTCTACGTCACGGCGGAGCTGCCGGGCAACACCTCCGCCGCGGCCATGGGCATGGTCGTCTCGGCGGCCGGCGGGGTCCGCACGAGCACGGTCGTCCTGCTGTCGGCCGACGAGATCGACGAGGCCGTCCGGCAGCAGGTGGACTACCGGGCACCCGGCGCCTGACAGCCCCCGCCACTGCCGCTCCTACTCCTCCGGTGGGAACACCGCCTCCCCGCTCTCCCCCAGCGTGATCACGATCGCCTCCACCGGACAGCTCTCCGCCGCCTCCAGGACCCGCTCGTTCGCGTCCGTGTCCGGGGCGACCGGACGGGACTGGCGGGCCGAGTCCAGGCGGAAGTCGTCCGGCGCGTGGTGCAGGCACTGGGCGGAGCCGATGCACAGGGAGCGGTCCACCTCGACGTGCCAGCGGTCGCCCATCGCTAGGCGTCCGCCGGGAGGTGGATCATCTTGTGCTCCAGGTACTCGCCGTACCCCTCGGGGCCGAACTCCCGGCCCAGGCCCGAGTTCTTGTAGCCGCCGAAGGGGCCCAGCATGTCCAGGCTGAAGGTGTTGACCGAGTACGTGCCGGTACGGACCTGCCGGGCGATCTCGATGCCGTGCTCGACGTCCGCCGTCCACACACTGCCGCTCAGCCCGTAGTCGGAGTCGTTGGCGATCTTCACGGCGTCGGACTCGTCGTCGTAGGGCAGCAGGCAGATGACGGGGCCGAAGATCTCCTCGCGGGCGATGCGCATGGAGTTGTCGACGTCGCCGAAGAGGGTCGGTTCGACGTACCAGCCGCGGTCCAGGCCGGCCGGGCGCCCGCCGCCGGTGAGGATCTTCGCGCCCTCCTCCTGCCCGATACGGATGTAGTCGAGGTTGCGCTGCTGCTGCCGCCGGGCCACGAGGGGGCCGACCTGGGTGGCCGGGTCGAGCGGATCGCCGACGGTCAGCGCGCCGGCCGCGGCGGCGAAGGCATCGGCGAACTCGTCGTAGCGGGAGCGCGGCAGGAGGATGCGGGTCTGGGCGACGCAGGCCTGCCCGTTGTTCATCCAGGCCGCGGGGGCGATGCCCGCCACGGCCGTCCCGACGTCCGCGTCGGGCAGGACGACGGCCGCCGACTTGCCGCCCAGTTCCAGCGTCACGCGGGTGAGGTTGCGGGCCGCGACCTCCATCACGCGCTTGCCGGCCGCGACCGACCCGGTGAAGGACACCTTGTCGACGCCGGCGTGCCCGACCAGGTACTCGCTGACCTCCCGGTCGGCGGGCAGGATCGACAGCACGCCGTCCGGCAGCCTGGCCTCGCGGGTGATCTCGCCCAGCAGGTACGCGTCGAGCGGCGACTCGGGTGAGGGCTTGAGCACGACCGTGCAGCCGGCGAGCAGCGCGGGGGCGAGCTTGGCGGCGGCGGTGAACTGCGGGACGTTCCAGGGGACCACTGCGGCCACGACTCCGACCGGCTCCCGCCGCACCAGGATCCTGCCGAGGACGCCGTCGCGCCGCTCCTCGTGGGTGAAGTTCCGGGCGACGGTGATCGCCGAGTCCCACACCATCACCGCGCCGAGGGCCTGGGCGAGGACGCTCCAGGAGTAGGGCGAGCCGTTCTGGCCTGAGATCACGCGGGCGATCTCGTCGTGCCGGAGGGCGATCCCGTCCTTGATCCGGCCCACGACCTCGATCCGCTCGTCGAGGCTCATCCGCGGCCAGGGGCCCTCGTCGAAGGCCCGCCGCGCCACCGCCACGGCCCGGTCCACATCCGCGGTGGAGGCGTGCGGGACCCGTCCGACGACCTCTTCCGTGTGCGGCGAGATCACCTCGATGACGTCCTCGCCCAGGGGGTCGGTCAACTCCCCGCCGATGAACAGCTGTCCGTGTTCCACGAGCTCGGTCATGGCCGACTGCCTCCCCGGAAGCGCGTCTCTGACGATCCATCAGATACGCCCACTGATACCAGCCCCGCCCGCAGGAGTCCACGGACCGCACACCGCCGGCGGACTCCCATTGGAACCGGTTCTAGTTATAGTGGCGGGGAGTCGGCGACAGGGGAGCCCATGACACAGGTCCTGCCACAGGCGACCGACCACCGCGGAGGCGTCCGCTCGCTCCGGGTCCCCATCCCGGACAACCCC
This sequence comes from Streptomyces tuirus, assembly GCA_018195615.1. Taxonomy (GTDB): domain Bacteria; phylum Actinomycetota; class Actinomycetes; order Streptomycetales; family Streptomycetaceae; genus Streptomyces; species Streptomyces tuirus_A. Next base: position 2,881,970 of record JAGTPG010000002.1, read on the forward strand.
CTCGGCCACACGCTGGTGTACGTCGTCGACACCGACCGCGGGCCGGTGCTGATCGACACCGGCTGGGACGACCCGGAGTCCTGGGACACCCTCACCCAGGGCCTCACCGCCTGCGGCACGTCGGTCGCCGAGATCCACGGCGTGGTCATCACCCACCACCACCCGGACCACCACGGCCTGTCCGGCCGGGTCCGGGAGGCGTCGGGCGCGTGGATCGCGATGCACGCGGCGGACACCGCGGTGGTACGACGGACCCGGGAGGCCCGTCCCGAGCGCTGGTTCTCGTACATGACGGCCAAACTCACCGCCGCCGGCGCGCCCGAGGAGCACATCGCCCCGCTGCGCGCGGCCCGGCCGCGCACCCTGCCCGGCCTCTCCCCCGCCCTGCCCGACCGCGACATCGTCCCCGGCGAACTCCTCGACCTCCCCGGCCGCCGCCTGCGCGCGATCTGGACCCCGGGGCACACGCCGGGCCACGTCTGCCTCCACCTCGAAGAAGACCACCCCGCGCAACTGCCCGGTCATGGGCGGCTGTTCTCCGGTGACCATCTGCTGCCCGAGATCACCCCGCACATCGGCCTCTACGAGGACCCCGAGGACACCACCGTGACCGACCCCCTGGGCGACTACCTCGACTCCCTCGAACGCGTGGGCCGCCTCGCCCCCGCCGAGGTGCTCCCGGCCCACCAGCACCCGTTCCCCGACGCGACCGCCCGCGTACGCGAGTTGCTCACCCACCACGAGGCCCGCCTCACCGGCCTCCTCGCCCTCCTCGCCGAGCCGCTCACGCCCTGGCAGCTCGCCGAACGCATGGAGTGGAACCGCCCCTGGGAGCAGATCCGCTACGGCTCGAGGAACATCGCCGTCTCGGAGGCCGAGTCCCATCTGCGCCGCCTGGTCAAGCTGGGCCGGGCGGAGGCGGTGCCGGGGAGCGATCCGGTGACGTACGTGGCGGTGTGAAACCGGTCGTGGCGCGTCGGCCCGGGTGCTACGAACGGCACCATGGACCCCAACGCCCCCATGGATCCCCCGGATCCCTCCTCCGTCGCCGCGTTGTTCACCGAGGACGGCGTCTGGCAGTGGCCCGGGGACGGGCGGCTGGTCAAGGGCCGGGACGCGCTGCGCAGGTACTTCGGCTCACGTCCCACCGACCGGCTGTCCCGCCGCATGATGTCCAACGTCCTGCCGACGGCACCTGGCTGCTCGCTTCCCGGACGCTCCACCTGCCCTTCGGCGGGCCCACCCCGCGCCCGAACTCGCCTTCGGCATAAGCGGGAGGGCGTCGGGGCAGGGCCCCTAGGATGAGGGTGCCGCGACGCCGGCAGGCGTGCGGAGTTGCGTTCCACCGCAAGGAGACTGCCCATGGGCACCGAAGAGGCCGCTCGTACGACATTCGGCAGCGGGGTCCTGGACGGGAGGTCGGCCGGGCCCATGGTGCCTCGGCTGGCGTTGGGGGCGCGGTTGCGCAGGCTGCGGGAAGAACGGGGCATCGGGCGTGCGGACGCCGGGCATGTCATCCGCGCCTCCGCCTCCAAGATCAGCCGGATGGAGGGCGGGCGCCACGGGTTCAAGCTGCGGGACGTCGCCGATCTGCTCACGCTCTACGGCGTGACGGACGAGGCCGAACGCGCCACCCTGATGGCGCTGGCCGAGCAGGCCAACACCCACGCCTGGTGGCAGTACTACAGCGACGTGGTGCCCGTCTGGATGCAGGCCTACCTCGGGGCAGAGCAGGCGGCGAGCGTCATCCGCTGCTTCCAGGTGCAGCGCGTGCCCGAACTGCTCCAGACCGCCGACTACGCGCGGGCCGCCCTGCGGATCGCCCATCCGGACGCCGGGGCGGAGGAGATCGACCGCCGGGTCGGGCTGCGGATGACCCGGCAGCGGATCCTGCACCGCAGACCGGCGACGCAGCTGTGGGCCGTGATCGACGAGGCGGCGTTGCGTCGCCCGGTGGGCGGCCCCGAGGTGATGCGCGGCCAGCTCAGACGTCTCATCGAGATCTGCCGGCTCCCCCAGGTCACGGTCCAGATCCTGCCGTTCCACTCCGGCGGTCACGCCGCGGAGGGCGGTCCGGTCACGATTCTGCGGCTGCCCGGCGGCGAGTTGCCCGACATGGTCTACCTCGAACAGCTCACCACCGCCCTCTACCCCGACCGGCCGGCCGACATCGAGCGCTACTGGGACGCCATGAACCGGCTGGTGGTCGAGGCCGAGTCACCGGACGAGACCCCGACCGTCCTGCACCGCGTCCTTCAGGAGACCTGAGGGTTCAGGCCTTGCGGGCGACGCCGCCGTACTGGTGCACCTCGGCGGGCAGGCCCAGCGCCTCGGCGTCCGGACGCCAGCGCGAGCACGACGTCACGCCCGGCTCCAGCAGCTCCAGACCGTCGAAGTAGCGGGCGATCTGCTCGGGGCTGCGCAGGATGTACGGGATCGAGCCACCGTCGTTGTACTGCTGGATGGCCCGGACGTACTCCTCGCTGGTGTCGGTGGAGTCGTACTGCACGAGATAGCTGCCGGAGGGCAGGGCGTCCACGAGCTGCCGCACGATCGAACGCGCCTCGTCGTGGTCCTCGATGTGGCCGAGGATGCCCATCAGCATGAGGGCGACGGGCTTCTCGAAGTCCAGCGTCTTCCCGGCCTCGCGGACGATGGTGCTCGGCTCGCGCAGGTCGGCGTCGACGTAGTTGGTGACGCCCTCCTGGGTGCTGGTGAGCAGCGCGCGGGCGTGGGCCAGCACCAGCGGGTCGTTGTCGACGTAGACGATCCGGCTCTCGGGGCCACCCGCTGGGCGATCTGGTGGGTGTTGTCCACGTTGGGCAGGCCGGTGCCGATGTCCAGGAACTGGCGGATGCCCTCCTCGGCGGCCAGATGCCGGACGGCGCGGGCGAGGAAGTAGCGGGCGGCGCGGGCTCCGGTCTCGATGCCCGGGAAGATCTCCCGGAACGCGTCACCGGCCACACGGTCGACTTCGTAGTTGTCCTTCCCGCCCAGCCAGTAGTTCCAGATCCGGGCCGAGTGCGGTACCGAGGTGTCGATCTTGGAGAGCGGCTCCTGCTCGGAGTTCTCCACCTGGTCAGTCATGGACGCTCCTGCGTGTGGTCGTGGAGGCCCACGTTAGCTTGTTTGCCTGAGAGACAGGATCAACTCCCCGGCCTCGCCGAGCAGTTCGACCTCGTCCGGGCTCATGGTGGGGTTGGCGGCCCGGCGGCGCAGGGCCTCCGCCAGGGCTGGCCGGGTGAGAGGGGACGGGCCGGCGAGGAGAGCGGTCAGCATGGTGCGGGCGTGGTGGGAGAGGGTGTCACCGGCGACGGCGGCCTGGGCGAGGACCACCGCCGTCGCCGCCCAGTCCAGAGCCGGGTCGCCCTCCTGCGTGTTGGACCAGTCGATGACGCGGGGACCGTCCGGCGTGAGCATCACGTTCTCCGGGTGCAGGTCCAGGTGCAGGACGCGGGCCGCCGGATCGGTGGAGTGCAGCGCCGGGACCGTGTGGAGGTCGCGCAGGAGCCGGGCGAGCAGGGAGCCGGCGTCCGCCATGTCCAGCGTGCCCGCCAGGCACGCCTGGAGCACGGTGGGGCCGGAGAGTCGCTCCATCACCAGGTCGGTGCGGGAGCCGGACGGGCGGACCCTCGGTACCGGGTAGCCATGGGCGTGCACGTGGCGCATGACCGCGCCCTCGGCCGCCGCGTCTCCCCCGCCCTCCCGCTCGCGGCGCAGCACCCACGCCTCGTCGAGTGCGTAGACGTCGGCGCGGCGGCCCGAGCCGAGCAGTCTCCCCGGTGGTGTCGACGGCATGGGGCGAAACTACCCGGGCCGCCGGCGCCCTCGGCCCGTTTTTGGACGTGCGGGTACAGTAGGCAGGTCGTCATCACACCCGTACGGGGGGAAGCCGGTGTAATTCCGGCGCTGACCCGCAACCGTGAACCGCTGCCCGGGCGGTGAGCCGGATCGCCCCGTACGGTTCGTGACCGGCTCACGTGCCCGGCAGCCCGCCGGTGCACGGCACCGTCGAGGTATACGGAGCCGAGCCGCCGGGGTGTCCCGTGCTGCCCGGCTCCCCCACAGGGAGAGGCACCCGCCGATCATGAACGTTCGCCGCAGCGCCGCGGTCCTGGCCGCCGTCGCCGTGATCGGCGCCGCCACCCCGGCCGCCGCCGCCCCGTCCCCTTCCCCGTCCCAGGCGTTCCCGTCCGCCCTGTACGGCGACAAGGACCCGAAGTTCGACGGCGTCTGGCGCCAGTCGCTCGCCCTGCTGGCCCAGGACACGGTGGGGGTGAAGCCCGCGGCGAAGTCCGTGGAGTGGCTGGTCCGGCAGCAGTGCGCGGACGGCTCCTTCGCCTCGTACCGCCCCGACCCCACCACCGCGTGCGACGCCAAGACCATGCTCGACACCAACGCGACATCCGCCGCCGTCCAGGCCCTCGCCGCGCTCGGCGGGCACGACGCCGTCACCGACGAGGCCGTCAGCTGGCTCAAGTCGGTCCAGAACAAGGACGGCGGCTGGGGCTACGCGCCCGGCGGCGCCAGCGACACCAACTCGACGTCCGTCGTCATCGGCGCGCTCGCCGCCGTCGGCGAGAAGCCGGAGCAGGTCGAGAAGGGCGGCAAGTCGCCCTACGACGCGCTGCTGAAGCTCGCCCTGGGCTGCGACGGTGACGGCGCGGGCGCGTTCGCCTTCCAGCCGGACAAGAAGGGCGAACTGGCCGCCAACGCGGACGCGACGGCGGCGGGTGTGCTGGGCGCGCTGGGCCAGGGCATGGTGGTGAAGCCCGCCCCCGCGGCGAAGGGCGAGACCTGCGAGAAGCCGGGCAAGCCGGAGCAGGCCGCGGCCAACGGGGCCGGCTTCCTCACGAAGACCCTGGCCGAGGACGACGGCCACCTCACCTCCGCCCTCGCCGGCTCCGACCCCCAGCCCGATTTCGGCAACACGGCCGACGCGGTCGTCGCGCTCGCCGCGCACGGCGATACCGGGCAGGCGGAGAAGTCCCTGCGCTGGCTGGAGAAGAACGCGACGGCCTGGGCGGCCCAGAACGGTCCCGCCGCCTACGCCCAGCTGATTTTCGCGGCCCACGCGACGGGCACGGACCCCCGCGACTTCGGCGGCGCGGACCTGGTGAAGCAGCTGAACGCGACGGGTCCAGACCCGCAGACCGCCGGGAAGACCCAAGCGGCGGAAGAGAAGAGCGACTCGGGCTCGGACGTCTTCGGCGTCTGGTGGTACGTCGGTGTCTGCCTCGTCGCCGGCGTCGGCATCGGCTTCCTGTTCAGCGGCCGCAGGAAGAAGCAGCAGCTGTGATCCGCCGGGCCGTTCTCCTTCTCCTGGCCTCGCTCCTACTGTGCGCGGGAGCGGGCCAGGCCCAGGCCGTGGGCTACCGGTACTGGTCGTTCTGGGAGCGCGACGGCGACCACTGGGTCTACGCCACCCAGGGCCCGTCCACGGCCCGCCCCTCGGACGGCGACGTGCAGGGCTTCCGCTTCGCGGTGAGCGAGGACTCCTCCGAGGCTGCCCGGCCGCGCGGCACGGCCGACTTCGACACGATCTGCGCGAAGACGCCCGCGCAGGACGGCAAGAAGCGAGTGGCCCTGGTCCTCGACTTCGGCACGACGACGGACGCCCCGTCCGGCGAAACCCCACCCGCCTCCCGAACGGCCTGCGCGCAGACTTCCCCCGACGCGACAACGGCTGAGGCCCTGGCGACGGTGGCCAAGCCCCTCCGCTACGACACGAACGCACTGCTGTGCGCGATCGCGGGTTATCCGGAGAAGGGTTGCGGGAGCAGGTGTCGAAGAACCAGCCCCCGACCGCGGAGAAGAAGACCCCATCGGAGGACGGCCCGTCCCTTGGCTTGGTAGCGGGCATCGCCGTGGTGGTGGCCTTGGGCGGGGCAGCAATCTGGCAGGTACGCCGACGTGCGTAGTCGTACAGCACAGCCTGCGGGCAGTCGTGCCGCTTGGGCGGCACGGGTGGGCGCAGGCGGCACCCCGCAGCGCCGGGTTGCGCACCCCGCCCCCCTGCACCCAGCAGCCTGGTGGCTCTGGTCCCTCTCCCTCGGTACCGCAGCCACCCGCACCACCAACCCCCTCCTCCTCACCCTCCTCATCACGGTCTCCGCCTACGTCGTAGCCACCCGCCGCCCGAACACCCCCTGGTCCCGCTCCTACGGCGCTTTCGTCAAACTCGCTCTCGCCGTCCTGATCATCCGCCTGCTCTTCGCGACGATCCTCGGCTCCCCCATCCCGGGAACGCACACGCTCCTCACCCTCCCCGAAGTCCCGCTCCCCGCCTGGGCCCAGGGCATCCGCCTCGGCGGCGAGGTCACCGCGGAGGCCCTCACCTTCGCCCTGTACGACGGCCTGAGACTGGCCGCCCTCCTGATCTGCGTCGGCGCCGCGAACGCCCTGGCCAACCCCTCCCGCCTCCTCAAGTCCCTCCCGGGCGCCCTGTACGAGATGGGCGTGGCAGTCGTCGTAGCCCTCACCTTCGCGCCCCACCTCATCGCCGACGTCCGGCGCCTGCGCGCCGCCCGCCGCCTGCGCGGCCGCCCGGACAAGGGCATCCGGGGCCTGCTGCACGTGGGCCTCCCGGTCCTGGAGGGCGCCCTGGAGCGCTCCGTCTCCCTCGCCGCAGCGATGGACGCCCGCGGCTACGGCCGTACCGCACAAGTGCCCACCGCCGTACGCCGTACCACGGCCGCCCTCACCCTCGGCGGCCTGCTCGGGGTCTGCGCCGGAACGTACGGTCTGCTCACCGCCGAGGGCGAAACCTACGGCGTCCCGGTACTCCTCCTCGGTCTCGCCGCCGCCCTCGCGGGACTCAGACTCGGCGGTCGGCGATCCCTGCGCACGCGGTACCGCCCGGACCGCTGGGACGTGCGCGCCCGGCTGGTCGTCGCCTCCGGCGTGGCGGTCGCCGCGCTCCTCGCGCTCGCCGCCGCCCGCGACCCCGCTGCCCTGCACCCCGGCGTGGTGCCGCTCGTGGCCCCACGCTCCCCTCTGGCCCGCGGCGGCGATCCTCCTCGGGCTGCTGCCCGCGTTCGTCGCCCCCGATCCCAAGGAGCCGTCGTGATCCGCTTCGAGGATGTCTCCGTGACGTACGACGGTGCGGCCGGACCCACGGTCCAGGGCATCGACTTCGAGGTCCCGGAGGGCGAACTCGTCCTCCTGGCAGGCCCGTCCGGCGTCGGCAAGTCCACCGTGCTGGGCGCGGTCAGCGGGCTCGTGCCGCATTTCACCGGCGGCACGCTGCGGGTCGGGTCACGGTGGCCGGGCGGGACACGCGTACGCACAAGCCGCGCGAACTCGCCGACGTCGTCGGGACCGTAGGCCAGGATCCCCTCTCCCATTTCGTCACCGACACCGTCGAGGACGAACTCGCCTACGGCATGGAGTCGCTGGGCCTCGCCCCGGACGTGATGCGCCGCCGTGTCGAGGAGACGCTGGATCTGCTCGGCCTCGCCGACCTGCGGGCCCGCCCGATCGCCACGCTCTCCGGAGGCCAGCAGCAGCGCGTCGCGATCGGCTCGGTCCTCACCCCGCACCCGAGCGTCCTCGTGCTGGACGAGCCGACCTCGGCCCTGGACCCGGCCGCCGCCGAGGAGGTCCTGGCGGTCCTGCAGCGGCTGGTGCACGACCTCGGCACGACGGTCCTCATGGCCGAACACCGCCTGGAACGCGTCATCCAGTACGCCGACCAGGTCGTCCTGCTGCCGGGCCCGGGAGCCGCCCCCGTGCTGGGCCCTCCGGCAGAGGTGATGGCCGTCTCCCCGGTGTATCCACCGGTGGTGGCCCTGGGCCGCCTGGCGGACTGGAACCCCCTTCCGCTGACGGTCCGTGATGCGCGACGACGGGCGGCGGCTCTACGCCAACAGCTGGAGAGCGCCCCCAAGGGGCGCGGGGCTGTAGTCGATTTGCGGCTACCGCCGCGTGGGCGCGATCAACCACGAACAACCCGCACCCGACATACAGCCGAAGTACAAGCCCTCTCTGTCACCCGCTCCCGCATCCAAGCCCTCCGCCACATCGACCTCACCATCACCCCCGGCGAGACCATCGCCCTCATGGGCCGCAACGGCGCCGGAAAGTCCACCCTGCTCAACTCCCTGGTCGGCCTGGTCACTCCCACGTCGGGAACCGTCCGGGTCGGTGAAGCGATCCCCCACCGCACACGCCCGAAGGACCTCGTCCGCGAAGTCGGCCTCGTCCCGCAGGAGCCCCGAGACCTGCTCTACGCCGATACCGTCGCCGCCGAGTGCGCCGCGGCCGACCAGGACGCGGACGCAACCCCGGCACCTGCCGGGCCCTGGTCACCGAACTGCTCCCCGGCGTCACCGACGACACCCACCCCCGGGACCTCTCGGAGGGCCAGCGGCTCGCCCTCGCCCTGGCCGTCGTACTGACCGCCCGGCCCCCACTGCTCCTGCTCGACGAGCCGACCCGGGGCCTGGACTACGCGGCCAAGGCCCGCCTGGTCACGGTGCTCCGCACCCTCGCCGCCGAGGGGCACGCCATCGTGCTGGCCACGCACGACGTGGAGCTGGCGGCCGAGATCGCCCACCGGGTCGTACTGCTCGCCGACGGCGAGGTGATCGCGGACGGCCCGACGGCGGACATCGTGGTCTCCTCGCCCTCCTTCGCCCCGCAGGTCACCAAGATCCTCGCCCCGCAGCACTGGCTCACGGTCTCCCAGGTCCGCGCGGCGCTCCAGCCCGGGGCCACCTCGTGAACACTCAGCGCCAGGCCCGAGCCGTCCGCCTGGGCCCCCGCTCCGTCACCGCCCTGGTCCTCGTCAGCGCGGTCGGCGTCATCGGCTTCGGCTGGCCGTTCCTGACCCCGCCCACCTCGCGGCTCAGCGCGCACGCGCAGGACGCGCCCTGGCTCTTCGCCGGTCTGCTGGTGCTGCTCGTGGCGGTGGTGGCGGCGGCGATCTCGGAGTCCGGTCTCGGGCCGAAGGCGGTCGCGATGCTGGGCGTGCTGGCCGCCACGGGAGCGGCCCTGCGGCCGATCGGCGCCGGTACCGCCGGTATCGAGCCGATGTTCTTCCTGATGGTGCTGAGCGGGCGGGTCCTCGGGCCGGGCTTCGGGTTCGTCCTCGGCTCGGTGACCATGTTCGCGTCCGCGCTGCTCACGGGCGGGGTCGGCCCCTGGATGCCGTTCCAGATGCTGGCGATGGGCTGGTTCGCGATGGGCGCGGGCCTGCTGCCCGGCCCGGACCGGCTGCGCGGCCGTACGGAACTCGCGCTGCTCGCGGCCTACGGCTTCCTCGCCGCGTTCGCCTACGGCACGGTGATGAATCTGGCGGGCTGGCCCTTCATGAGCGCCCTCGCCTCGAACGTGGCCTTCGACCCGCAGGCGGCGGTCGCCACGAACCTGGCCCGCTTCCTGGCGTACTGCCTGGCCACCTCGCTCGGCTGGGACCTGGGCCGGGCGGTCGTCACGGTCGTGCTGACCCTGCTCGCCGGCCCGGCCGTGCTCAGGGCGCTGCGGCGGGCCACGCGCCGGGCTGCCTTCGAGACGCCGGTCGTGTTCGACGGGCCCGCGAAGTGAAGCCGCCCACATGACACGTGTCACGTACGAAGCGGGGTCGTAGGAACAAGCCCCGGTCACCGGGCAGACCTTCCGCGCACGTGCGGCCACATCTAGTAGCGGATTCCTTTGCGGGCATTCGGCGCGCCTGTTTGTCTGGTCAGGCCCACCCCCAAGACCGAAGGCGGCGGCCCCCTGATCCCCGGGGCCGCCGCCTTCGCCTACTTGCTCTGGAGCTTCCCCAGCGGCTCGGGGTCCTCCTCCAGCGCGACGGCCGCCGCCTTCCAGCTGGTGTCCCCGGGGTAGAGGGCGCTGCGCAGGTAGGCGGTGGTGAGGCGCTGGATCAGAGTGACGCGTGCAGGGCTTTCGTCGGTCGTCTCCGCCACCTCGTACCCGGGGATGCCGCCGAGCGAGTGCTCCGCCCCGAACAGCGTGAGCAGGCTCTTGTTCCCCGGGCTGTAGGTGTAGGGGTCGGTGAACCAGTCCGGTCCGCGCGTGGACAGCGCGGAGTCGTCGCGGTCCCCGGCGACGATGAGCGCCGGCGTGGTCATGGTGTCGAAGGGCGGCCTCATGAAGGGGAGGTGCTCGACGGCGAACGGCGTCAGGTCGTCGCCCAGGCCGGTCAGGGCGAGCAGCACACCCGCCTTCACACGGGGGTCGGACATGTCCTCGCCGGGAACACCGTCGGAGTCGAGGACGCGCGCGCCCAGCAGCGTGCTCGCCGTCTGGGCTCCCCAGGAGTGGCCGGCCACGGCGACGCGCTCGCGGTCGATGCGCCCGGCGAGGCCCGGAACGGAGGCTTCGAGAACGTCGAGTCCGTCGAGCACGCGTGTGAGGTCCTCGATGCGGAAGCGCCAGATCCGCGGCGTGCGAGGGTCCTCGGGAGGCACGCCCAGCGTCCTGGAGTCCAGGTGGGTGGGCTGCGCCACCACGAAGCCCTGGGCGGCCCAGCAGTCCGCCAGTGGGGCGTACCCGTTCATCGACCAGCCGAAGCCGTGCGAGAAGACGACGACGGGAAGATCGCCGCCGGTCGCCGGGGCGGACACGCGGACCTGGAGGTCCTCATCGCGGCCCGGGGCGGACAGGATCACCGGCTTCGCGGAGATCACCGTGGTCGAGTCGGACAGGGAAGTGCCGGGCATGGAAGTGCCTTCCGGTCAGGTCTGTCATCATGAACGAAACGGAACGTCGTTCCGATTACAGGACTCACGATACGGAACACTGTTCCGCTTTACAACCGCACGGAAGGACGACACGGTGAACGACAGCGGCCAGAGCGCCGGAAGCTCAGCCCGGTCCCAGCGCAAGGACGCCCGGCGCAACCAGCAGACCCTGCTGGACGCGGCCGCCGAGGTCTTCGTCAGCTCGGGCGTGGACGCGCCGGTGCGTGACATCGCGGCCAGGGCCGGCGTCGGGGTGGGCACGATCTACCGCCACTTCCCCACCCGGGCGGACCTCGTCATCGCCGTCTACCGCCACCAGGTCGACGCCTGCGCCGAAGCCGGCCCGACTCTGCTGGCGGCCGGCCCGACGCCCCATGCCGCCCTGGTGCGGTGGGTCGACCTCTTCGTCGACTTCCTGGTCACCAAGCACGGTCTGGCCGCCGCGATGCAGGGGGACAGCGCCGGCTTCGAGACCCTGCACGCCTACTTCCTCGACCGTCTCCTGCCGGTGTGCGCCCAACTGCTCGACGCCGCCGCCGAGTCCGGCGAGATCCGCTCCGACCTCGACGCCTACCTGCTCCTGCGCGGCATCGGCAACCTCTGCATCGGGGCGGACAACGACCCCCGCTACGACGCCCGCCGACTGGTCGCGCTCCTCGTCTCGGGGCTGCGCCGACCGCACTGACCGCTACTGGGACCGAACCCGGAGTTCCTTCACCCCGTTGATCCACGCCGACCGCAACCGGCGGGGGTCCTCGACCAGTTCCAGGCCCGGCATGGCATCGGCCACGGCGTTGAAGATCAGGTCGATCTCCAGCACGGCGAGGGACTTGCCGAGGCAGTAGTGCGGGCCGCCCCGCCGAAGCCCAGGTGCGGGTTGGGATCGCGGGTGACGTCGAAGGCGTCCGGCTCGTCGAAGACCTCGGGGTCGTGGTTGGCGGAGGCGTAGAACAACCCCACCCGGTCACCTTTGCGGATCCGCTTGCCGCCGAGCTCGGTGTCCTGGGTGGCCGTGCGCTGGAAGGCGGCGACCGGGGTGGCCCAGCGCACGATCTCCTCGGCCGCCGTCGCCGGGCGTTCCCTCTTGTACAGCTCCCACTGTCCGGGGTGGGTGAGGAAGGCGTGCATGCCGTGGGTGATGGCGTTGCGGGTGGTCTCGTTGCCCGCGACGGCCAGCATCAGCACGAAGAAGCCGAACTCGTCGGAGCTGAGGTTGCCCTCGTCCTCCGCCGCCACGAGCTGCGTGACGATGTCGTGGGCCGGGCACTGCTTGCGGTCGGCCGCCATGTTCATCGCGTAGGCGATGATCTCGGTGGCCGACTCGGCGCCGACCTCCTCGGTGATGGCGTACTCGGGATCGTCGTACGCGATCATCTTGTTGGACCAGTCGAAGATCTTGTCCCGGTCCTCCTGCGGGACGCCGATCAGCTCGGCGATCGCCTGGAGCGGCAGTTCGCAGGCGACCTGGGTGACGAAGTCGAACGGGCCGGTGTGCGCGCGGGCGTTCTCGACGATGGCGTGGGCCCGGTTCCGCAGCCGCTCCTCCAGCGCCCGGATCGCCCTGGGCGTGAACCCGCGCTGCACGATCTGCCGCACCCGTGTGTGCTCCGGCGGGTCCATGTTGAGCAGGATGAACCGCTGGGCGTCGATGGAGTCACGGTCGATGTGCTCGTTGAAGCGGATGATCGCCGTGTTGAGGTACGACGAGAACAACTCCGGATGCGTGGAGACGTACTTGACGTCGGAATGCCGGGTGACCGCCCAGTACCCCTCGTCCTGGAAACCGGCGAGACCCGCCGGCTGCGGCACCCAGCAGACCGGCTCCACCCGGCGGAGCTCGGCGAACTCCGGCAGGGGCACGCGGTGGTGCAGCAGGTCCGGGTCGGTGAAGTCGAACCCGTCGGGCAGCGCGGGACAGGGCATGGGCGGCTCCCACCACTCGTACCGACTCTGAGTCTGACGGCCCATCAGCTGTGCGGAGTTGCGGTGACGGTAGTAACGGGTTCTACAAGTAGCAAGAGGCATGGGGCCCCAATTGCCCGCACGACCCTTGCGGTCGGCCAGGCGCGCTCAGCACACTGCTGACAGAACTAGAACGCGTACTAGTTCCGCGTAGCCTCCCGGAGAGGACCCGCACCCATGGCTGCCGAACCCGTGATCGTCGAAGCCGTACGCACCCCCATCGGCAAGCGCGGCGGCGCGCTCGCCAACCTGCACCCCGCCTATCTCCTGGGCGAGACGTACCGCGAGCTCCTCGGTCGCACCGGCATCCCCGCCGACTGCGTCGAGCAGATCGTCGGCGGTACGGTCACGCACGCCGGCGAGCAGTCCATGAACCCCGCGCGCACGGCCTGGCTCACGATGGGCCTCCCCTACGAGACGGCCGCGACGACCGTCGACGCGCAGTGCGGGTCCTCCCAGCAGGCCTCGCACATGCTGGCCAACATGGTCGCCACGGGCGTGATCGACGTCGGCATCTCGTGCGGGGTGGAGTCGATGTCGCGGGTGCCGCTGGGGTCGGGCTCGAAGCACGGGCCCGGGAAGCCGTTCCCTGACGAGTGGAACGTGGACCTGCCGAACCAGTTCGAGGCGGCCGAGCGGATCGCCCGGCACCGGGGCCTGACGCGTGAGGACGTCGACGCCCTCGGACTCACGTCACAGGAACGGGCCGCCCTCGCCTGGGCGGAGGAGCGCTTCAAACGAGAGACGTTCGCGGTCCAGGTGCCGACGACCGAGGAGGAGCAGTACGCCGGGCAGGGCATGTGGCGCCTGGTCGACAAGGACGAGGGGCTGCGCGACACCACGGCGGAGGCGCTGGCCTCTCTGAAGCCGGTCATGCCGACGGCGGTGCACACGGCCGGCAACTCGTCGCAGATCTCCGACGGGGCGGCGGCGATCATGTGGGCGTCGAAGCGGATGGCCCGGGCGCTGAAGCTGAGGCCCCGGGCCCGGATCGTGGCCCAGGCGCTCGTCGGTTCCGACCCCCACTTCCACCTCGACGGACCCATCGACGCGACCAACGCGGTGCTGGGCAAGGCCGGCATGTCGTTGAAGGACATCGACCTCGTGGAGATCAACGAGGCGTTCGCATCCGTGGTGCTGAGCTGGGCGCGGGTCTTCGAGCAGGGCCTGGAGAAGGTGAACGTCAACGGTGGCGCGATCGCGCTCGGGCACCCGGTCGGGGCGACCGGGGCCCGGCTCATCACGACGGCGCTCCATGAACTGGAGCGCGCGGACAAGGAGTTCGCGCTGATCACGATGTGTGCGGGGGGCGGTTTGGCCACCGGCACGATCATTCAGCGGCTGTAGACGTCCAGTTGACGAACGTGGCGAACGTGGCGGGCTCGAGGGTGAGCATCGGGCCCGCCGGGTTCTTGCTGTCGCGTATTGCGACAGTGGCCTCCGGGGTTTCGGCAACTTCGAGGCACTGGCCACCCTGGTCGCCGCTGTACGTCGACTTACGCCAGGCCAGGGCCCCGATCGGAGCGCATTCGACGCATTCGCCGCCTTGATCGCTGCTGTAACTGGACTTACGCCACTGAGTCCCCGCCGGAATCGCGATGCTCGCCATAGCGTTCCTCCATCACTCGCCGGATCAACTCCGCCGAATCCCTGAGGGAGAGCGCGGCGGCCTGAAGATGATCGTAACGGAGCGAGCAGTCCTTGACGGTGTCCGGGTTCGCGGTCGGATGCCCGCTGCCGTAGCCCTCGGTGTAGACGATGGCCGGGTCGCTCGCGAAGTGGAAGAGGGTGAACGAGCCTGTCAGTCCTGCGTGCGCCCCGGCCGAAAACGGCAGCACCTGGACGTTGATCCGAGGATTACTCTCGAAGGCCAACAAGTGGGCCAGTTGGCCGCGCATGGCCTCGGGGCCGCCGATCTCCTGGTACAGCGCGGCCTCACTCAGCACCATCCAGAAGACCGGCGGCTCGTCCTTCTCGAAGATGCGCTGACGGGCCAGGCGAACGGCGGTGCGGTCGTCGAGGTCGGTCAGGTCCAGCGCACCGAGGGTGGCACGCGCGTACGCGTCGGTCTGGATCAGGCCATGCACCATGCCCATCTGAAAGGTACTGATCTCCGTCGCGCGCGCCTCCAGCTCCGCCACCTGCTGGAACCACGCCGAAAGCCGACTTCGCAGCACCAGCTCGACGAGCCGGGAGAACATACCGTCCGTCCCCAATGCCGCATCCGCCCGTTCACTGAACTCCGGCGTCGGAAGCTTCCTGGCCGTCTCGATCTGCCCTACCAGTGAGCCGGTGTAGTTGACGATGTCCCCCAACTGCTTCTGCGTCAGCCCGGCCGCCTCTCTGTGACGCCGCAACTCGTAGCCGTAGTAGTCGAGCGGAGAAGCACCCGGGTCAAGGGCGTGGATGTGCGTCACGGCAGAAGCCCCTCTCACGCAACTCGGCCCACAACTGGACCGGTTGTATCCGTTCCGTAGCCGAGGGTAGTCACCGCACGTCAGCCTCGTCTCGTGAACGAATACATTCCCGCCCAGTACTCGATGCGCCTCACCGTCGGCTCGCACTCCCCCCGGCACATCCGCCGTATCGCCCGCTCGTTCCTCCACGGGTGGGGTATGCCCGAGCTGTCCGACGCCGTCGAGCTGGGTGTGACAGAACTGCTCGCCAACGTCGTACGGCACGTCCCGGACCGGCGCTGTGCGTTGCTGTTGCTGCGACGGCCCGCCGGCGTGCGCGTGGAGGTGTCGGACGGCAGCGATCAACTTCCCTGCACACCGGCCTCGCCGGACGCGGAGTCCGAGAACGGCCGTGGGCTCCTCCTGCTCGACGCGATGGTCGACAAGTGGGGCGTGTCCCTGTGGTCGGAGGGCGGCAAGACCGTGTGGTTCGAATGCGGAGCGGAGTCCGTCGCTCTGGAGTGAATCCAGGCCGGCGCTTGCGCCGGCGCTGCCTCAGGCCCGTCAGCAGAAGGGAGCTCCCGGCGAGTTCGCCCAGAAGGAGAGGAACGACCAAGTCTGGGCTCCGATGCGACCGTCGACGACGATGGCGGCACAGCGCTGGAAGTCCCTTGTCGCGGATTGCGTGAGTCGGCCGAAGTCTCCGTCCTCGTCCAGGCCGGCGCCTGTCGCCTGATTCAGGTAGCACTGGGCTTGGCGGACCGCTGCCCCGGATGACCCCAGCTGAAGATTCGGTCGACTGTCGGTGTAGTCGCACACGTCGTCCGGCCCCTGGGCCACGAGGGTTGCTGGACGGTTCAACGTGTGTTCGGCCGCAGAAGCGCCGCCTGATGCCGCTACAGCCGGCGCTCCCATGAGGGAAATTGGAAGAGCCAGGGCCGCTGCGGCGATGTGCGCACGTCGCATCCTGATCACCTCCGAGAGGGGTGCTTTTCCTCATCGTGCGCTTCCCGCACCTGGGTTGCATCTCGGGGCGGGCCCCGCCTCGAGGGGTGATCCCGGGACCCTGTCCGTGACGCAGGCAACTCGTCACCTGTGTACGGGCTTTCGGGTCGGTGTGCGTTCACGCCCTGTCGGCGCGGCTGTAGCAGCCCGGGGCCCGGACAGCAGATACGTGAGTACGAAGCCCGCCCCGATCACCACCGCTCCCCCGGCCGCGTCGAGCACCCAGTGGTTGCCGGTCGCCACGATCGCCCAGAGGGTGAACAGCGGGTGCAGCAGCCCGACGGCCTTCAGCCACCACCGGCGCGCCAGGACGGCGATCACGATGCCGCACCACAGCGACCAGCCGAAGTGCAGGGACGGCATGGCCGCGTACTGGTTGGTCAGGGCCGTGAGCGTGCCGTAGTCGGGCTGGGAGAAGTCCTGCACGCCGTGGACGGTGTCGATGTAGCCCAGCCCCGGCATCAGACGCGGCGGGGCCAGCGGGTAGAGCCAGAAGCCGGCCAGGGCGAGCAGGGTGGCGATGCCGAGGGCGGAGCGCGCCCAGCGGTAGTCGGCAGGGCGGCGCCAGTACAGGACGGCGAGGACGGTCAGCGGGCCGACGAAGTGCATCGACGTGTAGTAGAAGTCGCTGAAGTCCCGCAGCCGGTCGATCCCGGCCACCGTGTGGTTGACCCAGCGCTCGATGTCGATGCGCAGGACGCGTTCCAGGCTCAGGATCCGCTGTCCGTGCCCCTCGGCCTCGGCCCGGCCGGCCGAGTTGCTGCCGCCGGTGGCGGCGAGCCGGACCTGGGAGTAGGCGGCGTAAGCGACCCGGAGGAGGAGGAGTTCGAGGAGGAGGTTGGGCCTGCTGAGGATCGGGCGCAGGAACGGCACCAGCGGGACGTGCCGGAAGCGGGCCGGGGCGCTGGGCGCG
Source organism: Streptomyces tuirus (assembly GCA_018195615.1). Classification (GTDB taxonomy): domain Bacteria; phylum Actinomycetota; class Actinomycetes; order Streptomycetales; family Streptomycetaceae; genus Streptomyces; species Streptomyces tuirus_A. The sequence goes on from JAGTPG010000002.1 coordinate 2,898,934, forward strand.
TACTCGGTCGGCAGCGGCGACCGGTAGGACGGCGAGGCGCGGGAGAGGAACGGCACGGCCGTGGCGGCGGCGACGGCGGCCAGCAGGACCAGGTTGGTGCGCAGCGGGTCCAGCGACGCCATCTCGGGCAGCAGCATCCTGGTCGGCAGGGTCATGACCAGGACGACGGCGACCGGCCACACGTACCGGTCGGAGGCGCGCTTGCCGGCCCGGCCGACGACCGCGAGCAGCACCCACAGCAGCTGGTGCTGCCAGGCGGTGGGCGAGACGACGATCGCGGCGCAGCCGGTGATCGCGACGGCGAGCAGCAGCTGGCCGTCGTCGAAGCAGCGCACGGCGCGGCGCAGGGCCAGGACGGCGACGGCCGCGCCGAGCGTCAGGAACAGCGCGATCTCCAGGGGGCCGGTCAGGCCGAGCCGCAGCAGGGCGCCGTGCAGGGACTGGTTGCCGAGGTCGTCGGCCCGGCCGCCGAGGCCGGCGCCGGCCAGGTGGTGGACCCAGTAGGTGTGGGAGTCGTGCGGCATCGCGGCCCAGGCGAGCGCGGTGCAGGTGGCGAAGGTGACACCGGTGGCGAGGGCGGCGCGTCTGCGGCCGGTGAACCACAGCAGGGGCGTGAAGAGCAGCAGCGTGGGCTGGAGCGCGGCGGCGACGCCGATGAGCAGGCCGCTGGTCCGCTGGCCGTGGGCGACGAAGCAGCCCAGCAGGACGAGCAGGACCGGGATGATGCTGGTCTGGCCCAGCCACAGGGTGTTGCGGACCGGCAGGGACAGCATGAGCAGGCCGATGGCGACCGGGGCGGCGAGCAGTGCCGTGCGGCGTCCGACGGGCTGGGGCAGGGCGCGGGCGGCGATCAGGCCGAGGGCCACGACCAGCAGCAGCGTGCCGAAGGTCCAGCCCCAGCCGAGGGCCTGTTCGGCCGAACGGGTGAGGGGTTTCAGGGCGAGTCCGTTGAAGGGCGTGCCGGTGAAGCGGGTGGAGTCGTAGAGCGAGCCGTTCACATGCAGCACGCCGTTCGGCCCGACCCAGGTCTCCAGGGCCGTCAGCCGCTCCCCGCGCGGGCTGCCGAGCACGGCGGCCACCTGACGGGCGGCGAGGGCGGCGACGATCAGCCACAGTCCGAGGCAGGCCACGCGCAGGCGTGGACGGGCCCCGCCGACGGCAGTCGCTCCGAGGGCTTCCGTCGGTCGTCCGCTGCGCTCCGCTTTCGCCACGCCTCGCCGAGCCTCTTACCCGAAATGCCCCCTTCGTCCGGTTGACGATAGCGGGCGAGGCGTGCGGTCGCCTCTCGTGAACGCGAGAAGGATCACATCAAGATCGCGTGGGGACCGCTCCCAGCCGGGCATACGTGCCTGCACAGCCGGTGTTTAGATGCACCCTGCAACGAAAGGCGTACCGCCCGTAAACGGGCTTTATCCGCTTATCGTCGCTTTTTCGGCCCGTACGACAGCGCCGCCGCGCGGACCGCGCCCCTGTCCCCGTCGAAAGGAAGGCGAGCGAGTTTTGTCGACTGCCTCAGTCGTCGCTCCCGCGTCCGTCACCAAGGCCCGCACCGCCAAGGCGGCCCCGGACACCACCGTCACCGACCCCGCGCTCGTCAAGCGTGCCGTGAAGGCGGCCGCGCTCGGCAACGCGATGGAATGGTTCGACTTCGGTGTCTACAGCTACATCGCCGTCACGCTGGGCAAGGTCTTCTTCCCCTCGGGCAACCCCACCGCGCAGTTGCTGTCCACGTTCGGCGCCTTCGCCGCGGCCTTCCTGGTCCGCCCCCTCGGCGGCATGGTCTTCGGTCCGCTCGGCGACCGCGTCGGCCGCCAGAAGGTCCTCGCCCTCACCATGATCATGATGGCGGCGGGCACCTTCGCGATCGGCCTGATCCCGTCGTACGCGACGATCGGTGTCGGCGCGCCCGTCCTGCTGCTGGCGGCCCGCCTCGTGCAGGGCTTCTCCACCGGCGGCGAGTACGCGGGTGCCTCCACGTTCATCGCCGAGTACGCCCCCGACAAGCGGCGCGGCTTCCTCGGCAGCTGGCTGGAGTTCGGCACCCTGGCCGGTTACATCGCCGGCGCGGGTCTGGTCACGATCATGACCGCGCTGCTCTCCGCCGACGACCTGACGTCCTGGGGCTGGCGCATCCCGTTCCTGATCGCGGGCCCGATGGGCATCATCGGCCTCTACCTGCGGATGCGGCTGGAGGAGACCCCGGCGTTCGCGGCCGAGGCCGAGAAGGCCGAGAACAACCGGCCCAAGGCGCCGCTGCGCGAGATGATCACCGGGCAGTGGCGTGCGCTGCTTCTCTGCGTCGGCCTGGTGCTGGTCTTCAACGTCACCGACTACATGCTGCTGTCGTACATGCCGAGCTACCTGACCGGTCAGCTCCACTACGACGAGACGCACGGTCTGCTGGTCGTCCTCGGTGTGATGGCCGTGATGATGATCGCCCAGCCGTTCGTGGGCGCGCTGACCGACCGCGTCGGACGCCGCCCGGTGATCGCCACCGGCTGCGCGGGCTTCCTGCTGCTGTCCGTCCCGGCCCTGCTGCTGATCCGCGAGGGCAGTCTGCTCGCGGTCGCGCTCGGCATGGGCGCCCTCGGCCTGCTGCTGGTGTGCTTCACGGCGGCGATGCCCTCGGCGCTGCCGGCCCTCTTCCCGACGAAGGTCCGCTACGGCTCGCTGTCCATCGGCTTCAACGTCTCCGTGTCCCTGTTCGGCGGCACGACGCCGCTGGTGGTCACGGCGCTGATCGGGGCGACCGGGAACATGATGATGCCCGCGTACTACATGATGGCCGCGGCCGTGATCGGCGGTTTCGCGGTGTGGCGCATGGCGGAGTCGGCGGGACGCCCGCTGCCGGGCTCGGCACCCTCCGTGGAGCGCTGAGACACGCCGGGCGAAAAGGCACTGACAGCGCACGCGTGCACCAACTATCTTTGTCAACGCCACTAGTTAGGAAAGCTAACTATGCGTACGAAAGGTTCAGGTGCATGAGCGAGTCGCACGTCTGGGACGAGGTCGACGCCTACTTCACCGCTCAGCTCGCCCCGGACGACGATGCCCTGGCGGCGGCCCTGCGCGACAGCGACGCCGCCGGGCTTCCGCACATCAACGTCGCGGGCAACCAGGGCAAGCTCCTCCAGCTCCTGGCGCAGATCCAGGGCGCCCGCCACATCCTGGAGATCGGCACGCTCGGCGGCTACAGCACCATCTGGCTGGGCCGCGCCCTGCCCGCCGACGGGCGGCTGGTCTCCCTGGAGTACGACCCCAGGCACGCCGAGGTCGCCGTCCGCAACATCGCCCGCGCCGGCCTCGACAAGCTCGTCGAGGTGCGGGTGGGACCGGCCCTGGAGTCGCTGCCCAAGCTGGCCGACGAGAACCCGCCGCCCTTCGACCTGGTCTTCATCGACGCCGACAAGGTCAACAACCCGCACTATGTGGAGTGGGCCCTGAAGCTCACCAGCACGGGCAGTCTGATCGTCCTCGACAACGTCGTCCGCGGTGGCCGGGTGACCGACGCGGAGAGCCCGGCGCCGGACGTGGTGGGCACCCGCGCCGCCATCGAACTGATCGGCAGCCATCCCAGGTTGAGCGGGACGGCGATCCAGACGGTCGGCATGAAGGGGTACGACGGCTTCGCGGTGGCCCGGGTGCTCGCCTAGAGGCTCGCGGGGGCCGGCCTGGAGGTGGTCAGGCGAGTGTCACGATCCGGTCGGCCGTGTCGAGGCCCGAGCGCTCGTGGGTGACCAGGAGCGTGGTGCGGCCGCGGGTGGCGTCGAGGATGTCGGCGAGCACGGCGGCCGCGGTGTCCGGGTCGAGTCCCTCGGTGGGTTCGTCCAGGACGAGGACGGGCGGGTCGGCGAGCAGCGCGCGGGCCAGCAGCAGGCGCCTGCGCTGCCCGCCCGACATGGTGGTGCCGTCCGAGCCGAGCAGGGTGTCCCAGCGGTCGGGCAGCGACTCGATCCAGTCCAGCAGCCGCGCCCTGCCGGCCGCTTCGCGCAGCTCGGCGTCCGTGGCGACGGGGCGGGCCAGCAGCAGGTTCGCGCGGATCGTGGCGTGGAAGACGTGCGCGTCCTGGGTCATGCCGGTGATCACGCGCCGGACGTCGGCGCCCGCGCAGTCGCTCAGTTCCCGCCCGCCGACGCGGATGCTGCCGGCCTCGTACGGGACGAACCGCATGAGCGCCGCGATCAGCGTCGACTTGCCCGACCCACTGGCGCCGAGGAGCACCACCCTGCGGCCGGGCGGCAGCCGCAGGCTCACCCCGTCCAGGGCCGGTGGGCCGCCGGGGCGGTGGCGTACCCGCAGGTTGGTGATGTCCACGCCGAGCGGCTCGTCGGTGGGGAGCGGGAGCGGGGCGGGCGGGTCGGTGACGGGGGGCGGTGTGTCGAGGAGGTCCGACAGCCGCCGCGCGGAAGCCCGTACGTCGGCGAGGCGGCGGGCGGCGGCGGGCAGCGGGGTGAGGGCCTCGAAGGAGATCAGCGCGAGGACCGCGAGGACAGTGAGGTACACGGCGGGCAGCTCACCGGCGGCGTGCGCGCGCAGCGCCAGCCAGGTGACGCCGACCGTCGTCCCGCCCTGGAACAGCAGCACCACGGCCGAGGCGAGCGACGTGGTCAGGGCCCCCCGGCGCTCCAGGGCGGCGATCCGCTCGGCGGCGTGACGCGCCCGCTCGTGCGCGCGGCCCCGGGCGCCGTACGCGGCGAGGTCCGCCGCGCCCCGGGTCAGGTCCACGGTGAGCGCGGCGAGTTCGGCGCGAGCCGCCTTCTCCGCGCGGCCGGTACGGCGGGACAGCGCCAGCACCAGTGCGGGTACGAGGAGTCCCGCTACGGCCAGGAGCAGCCCGAGCAGGAGCCCTGCCGACGGCAGCAGCGCCGTGGCCGTCGCGGTCGCGGCCGCGGCGACCGCGCAGGCGGCCCCGGCCGGGATGAGGACCCGCAGCAGCACGTCCTGGGCGGCGTCGACGTCGTCGACGAGCCGGGTCAGGAGGTCGCCGCTGCGGAAGGCGGGGGTACCGGCCGGTGCGAGCGGTACCAGCGCCTCGTACACCCGGGTCCGGAAGCCCGCGACGGCCCGCAGCACGCCGTCGTGCCCGAGCAGCCGGTCGGCGTAGCGCAGCGCTCCGCGCCCCAGCGCCAGGGCGCGCACGGCGACGATCGCGACACTCACCGCGGCGAGCGGCGGCTGCTGCGCGGCCCGGGTGATCAGCCAGGCGGCGGTGGCCATCAGCGCGGCGGCGGCGAGTTCGCTCCCGGCCGCGGCGAGCGCGGCGGGCAACAGCCTGCGCCAGTACGGCACGAGATGCCGCAGCAGCCGGAGGGTGGGCCGACCGGCGGGAGCACCGGCTCCCCCGGGCAGGGCGCGACCCCGACAGCCTCCTTGCGAGGGCCGCTCGAGGGGCGGGGCCCCTGAGAGGCCACGGGCATGCCTGCCGCGGACGCCGACGACGGACGCTGTTCCGGCGGGGGCGTGCCCCCACCCGCCACGGACGCCCCCGAACCCCGCTCCGGCACAGGCGCGCGCCCACCCGCCACGGACGCCGACGAACCCCGCTCCGGCACAGGCGCGCGCCCACCCGCCACGGGCGCCGACGAACCCCGCTCCGGCACAGGCGCGCGCCCACCCGCCACGGGCGCCGACGAACCCCGCTCCGGCACAGGCATGCATCCACCCGCCACGGGCGTCGACGAACCCCGCTCCGGCACAGTCGCGCGCCCACCTGCCACGGGCGCCGACGGGCGCTGTTGCGGCGGGGGCGTGCGCCCACCTGGCGCGGGCGGCGGCGAAGGGTGTTCTCCTTGGACTGTCATGACGTCACCAGCCCTTCCGTGCGCGGCTGTCGGGGCGGAGTGACGCTGCCCGCTCGTACCGTGATGATCCGGTCGGCGTGCGGCAGCAGGCTCGTGCGGTGGGCGACCACGATCGACGTCCGGCCGCGCATGAGGTCGACCGTGGCGCGCGTGACGGCGGCCTCGCTCTCGGGGTCGAGGTGGGCGGTCGGTTCGTCGAGGAGCAGCACGGGCGCGTCCTTGAGGAACGCGCGGGCCAGGGCGATGCGCTGCCGCTGACCGGCGGAGAGCCCGGCACCGTGCTCCCCGAGCAGCGTGTGGTAGCCCTGGGGCAGTTCCTCGACGAAGACGTCGGCGGCGGCGGCGCGGGCCGCCCGCCGCACCTCGGCGTCGCTCGCGTCGGGCCGCCCGAGGCGGATGTTGTCCGCGACGGACGCCGCGAACAGGTGGGGACGCTGCGGAACCCACGCCACCTGGGCGTTCCACGCGCCGGGCGGGAGGGCCGCGAGGTCGGTGCCGCCGATGTCGACCCGGCCCGACACGGGGGCGACGAAGCCGAGGAGCAGTGACAGCAGCGTGGACTTGCCCGCGCCGCTCGGGCCGACCAGGGCGATGTGCTCGCCGGGGCGGACAGAGAGGGAGACGCCTCGCAGGGCGGGCGTGTCGCGGCCCGGGTAGTGGACCGTGACGTCGTCGAGCCGCAGCCGCGCCGTGCGGGCGTCGGGGACCGGGACGCGGTCGGCGGCGCGCGAACCGGCCGGGTCCTCCTCGTCGAGGATCGCGAAGACCCGCTCGGCGACCGTGACGCCCTCGGCGCTGTCGTGGAAGGCGGCGCCCGCGGCCCGCAGCGGCAGATACGCCTCGGGGGCGAGGAAGAGCACGATCAGGGCCGTACGCAGCTCCGTCTCACCGCCGAGCAGCCGCAGTCCGATCGGGACGGCCACGAGGGCCACGGAGAGCGTGGCGACCGTCTCCAGGACGAAGGAGGACAGGAACGCCACCCGCAGCGTCCGCATGGTGGCCCGCCGGTGCGCGTCCGCCATCTCGCCCACCACCCGGGTCTGGTGCCGGTCGCGGCCGAACGCGCGCAGCGTGGGCAGTCCGGCCACCACGTCCAGGAAGTGGCCGCCGAGCCGCGCCAGCAGCCGCCACTGCCGGGCCGTGCGCCGGGCGGTGTGCATGCCGACCAGCGCGCCGAACACGGGGATCAGCGGCAGCGTCACGACGATGATCAGCGCCGAGGCCCAGTCGGTCCACAGCAGCCAGCCGACGACGGTGACGGGCACGACCGCGGTGGCCGCCATCGTGGGCAGGTACCCGACGACGTAGGGGTCCAGGGCGTCGAGGCCACGCGTGAGGAGCGTGGCCGTCTCACCGTGGCGGCGGGCCGCCAGCCGCAGCGGGCCGGTGTGCTCCAGCCGGCTGGTGATCCGGTCCCGCAGGGTGCGCTTGGCGTCGGCGGCGGCGCGCTGGGCGAGCACTCCGCGGGCCCAGCTCAGCAGGGCGCGCAGCCCCATGACGGCGGCCAGCGCGGCCAGCGGCGCGAACCAGCCCGGGTGCCCGGCGAAGCCGTCCGCGAGGACCGTCGCGAGCAGGGTCGCCTGGGCGACGACGAGCACGGCCCCCAGCAGCGCCAGCGCCGTGGCGGTCGCCATGTGGCGCCGCAGCACGGGGAGTTCCCGCATCAGGCGGCGTTGGACCGGCTTCATCCCGGGGCACCTCTCGTCGCTGGTCAGAAGTAGCTGGGGTGACGGCGGCCCGTGCGCCCCCGGAAGGCCCACCAGCTCCAGGTCTGGTACGCGAGGATCACCGGGATCAGCACGATTCCGAACGCGGTGAGGATCTTGAGCGTGGCGCCGTCCGTGACGGCCTCGCCGATGGTCATCCCGCGCCCGAGGAGCTGATCAGGACGTACGGGTAGTGGCCGGCGCCCACGAGCGGCACGGGCAGCAGCGTCGCGCAGCAGGTGGCGACGAACGCCCGGCCGTGATGGCCGTGGGACAGGTACCACCAGGCGCCGGCGAGGGCCCCCGCGAACAGGACGGCGAGGACGGCCGAGGTGCCCGGGTTCGTCATCGACGCGCCCGCCCGAACAGCGTCAGCAGCAGCGGGAGGAGGGCGACGACCCCGGCCGCGCGCAGCAGGGTGACGCCCAGGCGCCGTGCCTCGAAGGCGAGTCCGGGCGCCGAGCGCAGGGCGAGGAACGCCGCCCCGTGCGCCGCGAAGAGCAGCGCGGTGGTCACCCCGCAGGCCAGCACGAACGGCGCGAACACGTCGCCGAAGCCGATGTGGAAGACCCCGTCGGGCCGGCGGGGCACGCCGTGCAGCAGCAGACCGAGGACGAGCCCCCAGCACAGGGCGGGCACCGCGCCGCCGAACACGATCAGGGCGTCCCACCACCGGCGCCCGCGGGCGGTGCGGGCACGGCCGCGCAGCTGGACCGCGGCGTTGCCGAGGACCAGGCCGACCAGGATCGCCACGATCAGCGGATACAGGCCGGACAGCAGGGTGCCCTCCAGGTGCGGGAAGGCCCCGAACAGGACACCCGTGAAGGCGACCAGCCAGACCTCGTTGCCCAGGAAGAACGGCGCGATGGCCTCCAGGGCGGCGTTGCCGCGGGTGCTCTCGGGCTTCTCCTCGTCGTGTCCGCCGAGGAAGGGGTGCAGCATCTGTACGCCGTAGTCGTAGCCGCCGAGTACGAAGTACCCGGCGAGCAGCAGGCCGAGGAGGGCCAGCCAGAAGATCTCCAGGCTCATCTCGCTCAACTTTCCATCGCAGCAGGGGTCGTCTGCAGGGGCGTCTCGGTTCGCGCCGGACGCGGCCCGGCTCAGAGGGCCGGGGCCATCTGTTTCTCGCCGGTGCCGCCCTCGGGCACGTCGTCTTCGAGCGGTTCGGTGGCGCCCAGTTGGGTGGCGTCGGGGCCGCGCCGGGCGAAGCGGGTGATGAGGGTCCAGTTCGTCACCGCCAGGGCGACGAAGACGGCGATGAACACGGCGCAGGACACGGCCAGTGAGACCCTGCTGACGTGGGACAGGGCGTCGTCGACCGTCAAGTGGCCGTAGACGATCCAGGGTTGGCGTCCCACCTCGCGGAAGACCCAGCCGCCCACGGAGGCGATGAAGGGGAACGGGATCATCGCGGTCAGCAGCCAGGCGAAGGGGCGCCAGCGCACCAGCCGGTCCTTCCACAGCAGGAGGACGGCGATGATGGTGACGGAGGAGACCGTGTAGCCGATCACGATCATGGTGTCCATCGCGACGCCCAGCCAGTCGGCCGCCGGGGGCCGGTAGTCGCCGGGCCCGAACTGCCCGGCGAGCCGCGCCTGCACCTGGTCGAGGTCGCCGCCCTCCCGGATCGCCGCCTTCATGGGCTGGTTGTCGCGGAGCAGCGGCATCTGCATCTCGCCGACGGTGGCGACGAACCAGCTGGTGGGTGTGGCCACCAGCAGTGCCAGCCGCAGGGAACCGCGGAACAGCAGCGTGTCCTTGGTGCCCCGGGCCAGGTGGTAGGCGCTGATCCCGAGGACGAGGACGCTGCCGGTCATGAGCGCGGCGAGCGTGACGTGGGCGAGCGCGACCAGGGCGCTGGGGTTGGTGAGCAGCGCCCCGAAGTCGGTCAGGTAGGCGACGCCGTCCCGGATCTCGTAGCCGACGGGGTGCTGCATGAAGCCGTTGGCGATGAGGATCCAGTAGGCGGAGGCGTACGCGGTCAGGGCGACCAGCCAGATCAGCGTGACGTGCACGCCCTTGCGCAGCCGGCCCCAGCCGAAGATCCACATGCCGAGGAAGGTGGACTCGGCGAAGAAGGCGATGAGGGTCTCGAGCGCCAGCGGGGCACCGAAGACGTTGCCGGCGAACTTGCTCAGGCCGCTCCAGCTGAGGCCGAACTGGAACTCCATGACGAGGCCGGTGACGATGCCGACCGCGTAGTTGATGACGTAGAGCTGGCCCCAGAAGCGGGTCATGCGCTCCCGGACCTCTCTCTTGGCGGGATCCCGGGTGAACGCGGCCCAGGTGTGCATGACCGCGACCAGAGGGACGAGCCCCATGGTGAGGATCACGAACAGCCAGTGAATGCCGGTCGTGGCCGCGAACTGGAGTCTGGCCAGCTCCACAGCGCTCATGGTGCGACCTTCCTGGGGGACGGGTGGCCGGTTGGACGGCGGACGGATGCGGAAACGGATGACTGACGGAGGCGGGCCCCGCCTCGCGTGTGCAGGTGACGGGCGTTGTCGCGCCCGGCACCTGTGCGGTGACCCTGATGGAGACCGTAGGGAGGATTGCTTATGCATTCCAAGACCGTTTTCGCCATGTAATGATTACCCAGAAGGCATAAGTGAAGGTGGACCGTGGATCTGCTCCAGTTGCGCTACTTCCAGGCCGTCGCCCGTTACGAGCACATCAGCCGCGCCGCGGAGGAGCTGCGCGTCGCCCAGCCCTCGCTCAGTCGCACCATCGCGCGCCTGGAGGCCGAGTTGGGCTCGCCGCTCTTCGACCGGCAGGGCCGCCGCATCCGGCTCAACCAGTTCGGCTCGATGTTCCTGCGGCATGTCGACCGCGCCCTGAGCGAGCTCGACGACGGCCGCAGAGCCGTCCGTGAGGCCCGCGACCTGGGGCTCGGCAGGGTGAGCGTGGCCTCCGAGACCCTCCTGACGATCATCCCGCTGCTGGGCAGCTTCCGAGCCGCCTTCCCCGCGCCGACGTGCGGCTCTTCCAGTCGAACGCGGAGGAGATGGAGCGCCAGCTGCGCGCCCGGGAGGTCGATTTCTGTGTGGCCTCGCAACCGCTGACCGGCAACACCCTCGAATCGATCGAGCTCTTCCGCGAGGAGGTGCTGCTCGCGGTGCCGCACGGGCACTGGCTCGACGGCCGGGAGAGCGTGACGATCCCCGAGATCGCCGACGAGCCCTTTGTGACCACCCGCCTCGGCCACTGGCAACGCGCCCTGCTCGACCGGCTGTTCGCCGCCGAGGGGCTCAACCCGCTGCTGTCCTGCGAGGGCAACGAGCCGGGCGCCAGCCAGGACATGATCAGCGCGGGCCTCGGCATCGGCCTCATCCCGGCGGCCTCCCGCCAGGTCGGCACGCGGGTCCCGGTCGCCTGGGTGCACGTGGACGCGCCCGACTGCCACCGGGTGCTCACCCTGGTGTGGGACCGCCACACGTACCTGTCCGAAGCCGCCCAGAAACTTCAGGAGTTCATCCTCAGCCGGCCCTTCATGACGCACCGCCTGCCCGACCCGCGCCGCGAACCCGATCGCGATCCGTCGTAGGGAGCCGACGACGCCCAGTCCTCGCGTCCTGTCGCACCGGGGAACTCCTTTGCTACGATCCAGCGCGCTGCCGTATCCCCGGCCCAGGACGTCGCGTGTCCTAACGGCCGGCGTCTGACGGCATGTCGGCAGGGGTGTCGCGTCCCCCACCGGCCGCCCGCGGTGTCATCCGCTTCATCCGTTCCCATGTGACCGGCATCCGTGCCCGACCGCGTCCGCGCGTGCGGCCGGATCGCCATCGAGGAGTTCACCCATGCCCAAGATCACGTACGTCGCCGTCGACGGGACCGAGCAGGCGATCGAAGTCCCCACCGGCACGAGCGTCATGCGCGGCGCCGTCTTCAACGACATCGACGGCATCGTCGCCCAGTGCGGCGGCAACGCGCAGTGCGCCACCTGCCACGTCTACGTGGACGAGACGACCCTCGACAAACTGGAGCCGATGGAGTCGAACGAGGACGGCATGCTCGACTTCACCGCGTGCCCCCGCCGGCCCAACAGCCGGCTGAGCTGCCAGCTCGAGGTGACCGGCGCCCTGGACGGCCTGATCGTCCACCTTCCCGAACGGCAGAACTGATGACGGCCGGGGCGCCCGTCTCGTCCGTCGTCATCGTGGGAGCCGGCCAGGCCGGCTACCAGACGGCGGCGTCCCTGCGGGAGCGGGGCCACGCGGGACGCATCACACTGATCAGCGCCGAGGACGCGCTCCCGTACGAGCGTCCGCCGCTGTCCAAGGCCTACCTCAAGGGCGAGGCGGACGAGACCCGGCTGTGGCTGCGGCCCGTGACGTACTACGTGCGCCAGTCCATCGACCTCGTCGGCGGCACCGTGACGGGGATCGACCGGGACGCCCGCCGGGTCCGGCTCGCCGACGGCTCGGCGTACGACTACGACCATCTGGTCCTGGCCACCGGGGCCCGGCCGCGCACGCTCGACGTACCGGGTGTCGGGCTGCGCGGTGTGCACACCCTGCGCACCGCGCAGGAGGCCGCCGCGCTGCGGTCGGCGCTCGCCGCCGCCCGGCACGCGGTGGTGGTCGGAGCCGGGTTCGTCGGACTCGAATTCGCCGCCGTGGCACGGGAGTCCGGCTGTGAGGTGACCGTCGTCGAAGCGCTCGACCGTCCGCTGGCCCGGGTCGTCTCGGCCCGGACCGCCGAGCACTTCACACGGCTGCACCGCGGTGCGGGCACGCAGTTGCTGTTCGGCCAGGGGGTCACGGCCCTGCACGGCAACAGCCGCGGGACGTGACGGCGGTGGAGCTGGCCGACGGCCGCCGGCTGCCCACCGACCTGGTGCTGATCGGCGTCGGCGTCACCCCGCGCACGGAGCTGGCCACCCTGGCCGGTCTCCCGGTGAGCGGGGGCATCACCGTCGACTCCCGCCTGCTGACGGACGATCCGTACGTCTCGGCCATCGGAGACTGTGCGGCGTTTCCGCAAGTGCGCTCCGGGAGCCTGCTCCGGCTCGAGTCGGTCCAGAACGCCGTCGGCCACGCGCAGCTGGTCGCCGAGCGGCTGACGGGCTCCCCTCGGGCCTACGCCGAGCTGCCGTGGTTCTGGAGCGACCAGTACGCGACGACCCTGCAGATCGCGGGGCTCGACGAAGGCCACGACACCGAGGTGGTGCTCGGCGCCGACGACCCCGACGCGTTCTCCGTTCTCCTGTTCCGCGGCGAGGAACTGCGGGCCGTCGAGTCCGTCAACCGCCCCGCCGATCACCTGGCGGCCCGGCAACTCCTGCAATCAGGTGCCTCGTTGGGTCCGGGTGACGCCACGGCGCCGGGGTTCACGCTGAAGGGGCATCTGGCGCGTCACCGGGCAGGGGCGGCGGCACTGCCCGTCGGCTAACGCCGGCCACACCAAGAGGCCCTCCGTGTGACGCACGCCACACGGGGGCCTCTTGGTGTGCGGCTCCGCCCGTGTCACTATTTCTGCACACCTCCCCTGCCCAAATCCTGCTTCGCGGCAGCGAGTTGAGGTTCGTTTCCCCACCGGTTGCACTTCACGACCGAGTTCTTCCTCGGCGCCGCACCGGTCTGCCCTGATGTGCCCTCATCCAGACGTCCCTCAACTGGAGGAAGAATGCCTGAATCCACCGAGTTGACAGAGCTTTACTCCGCCATCGAGGAATCCGCACGGGTGGTGGGCGTAACCGGCTCGCGTGACAAGATCTGGCCCGTTCTGACCGCGTACCAGGACACGCTCCCGCAGTCCGTGATTTCCTTCCGCGTGCAGACCGGCGCGCGGAAGACCGACGATCTCGACTGCCGTTTCACGCTGCTCCCCAAGGACCTCGACCCGTACGCCGTCGCGGTGTCGAACGGCCTCATCGCGAAGACGGACCACCCCGTGGGCGCTCTCCTGCGGGAAGTCCACGACGAGTTCCCGGTGGACTGCTACGGGGTCGACTTCGGCGTCGTCGGCGGCTTCAAGAAGGCCTGGTCCTTCTTCCGCCCGGACGACCTGCAGTCGGTGTCCAGGTTCGCCGGCCTCCCGTCGATGCCGCCGAGCGTGTCCGAGAACCTGCACCTCTTCGACCGGTACGGCATGACCGACACGGTGAGCGTGGTCGGGTACGACTACACCAAGCGGTCGATCAACCTCTACTTCACCGGGGCGCCGGCCGAATGCTTCACGCCCGAGGGCATCAAGTCGGTCCTCAGCGACTTCGGAATGCCGGAGCCGAGCGACGGGATGCTGAAGTTCGGCGAGCAGGCGTTCGCCATCTACGTCACCCTCAACTGGGATTCCCTCCAGGCCGAGCGGGTCACCTATTCCGTCAACACCAGGGACGCGATGGCACTCCCCGTCGACATCGCCCCGCCCATCGAGAAACTCGTGAAGGACGGCCCGTACGGCACCGCGGGCAGCCGATTCGTCTATGGCATCACGGTGACCCCCAAGGGCGAATACCACAAGATCCAGAAGTACTACCAGTGGCAGACCCGGGTCGAGAAGCTGCTGTCCGCCGATGCGGGATAAGGCCTCACCCACCAGCGTCCGGACATCCGAGGGCTCGCCGGGAATCGACGTACCGATTCCCGGCGGGCCCTCACTCGTTCGCTCTCGATGCCGAAACGAAACGGGGAGCTGAGCACGTTGACCTTACGGACCTCAGCAGAGGGACATCGGAAAGCGGCCGGGCCCGCCCGGTCGGCGTCGGGCACGCCCACGCCAAGGCACTGGTCCTCGGGGAGCACGCGGTCGTCTACGGGGCACCCGCGCTCGCCCTTCCGGTCCCGCAACTGACGGTCACCGCCACCGCGGGGTGGTCGCCCGGCTCCCCCGACGACCCGGGCGACGCGTCCTTCACGACGACCGGTTCGGCGTCGAAGCCGATGGTGTCGCAGGCCTCCGACGGTCTGCGGCGGCTGACCGCCGAGTTCCGGAAGACCATGGGCGTCCCCGCCGGTGCGCACCTCGACGTCATCATCGACTGCGCGATCCCGCCCGGCCGCGGGCTGGGTTCCAGCGCGGCGTGCGCACGCGCCGTGGTCTTCGCCCTGGCCGACCTGTTCGGCCGTGAGGTGGCGCCGAGTACGGCGTTCGACCTGGTGCAGACGGCGGAGACCGTGGCGCACGGCCGGGCCAGCGGCGTCGACGCCATGGCCGTGGGCGCCTCCGCCCCGCTGCTGTTCCAGGCGGGCGAGGCACGGCACCTGCCCATCGCCTGCGACGGCTTGTTCATCGTCGCGGACAGTGGCACCACGGGCCGGACCAAGGAAGCGGTCGAACTGCTGCGTGAGGACTTCGAGCATCGGCCCGAAGCCCGGGAGCGTTTCGTGCGCCGGGCGTCGGAACTCGCCGGCGAGGCCACGCGCGCCCTCGCCGGCGGCCGGGCGGAGACGCTCGGTGCGGGGCTCACGGAGTACCACGAGCTGTTGCGCGCGGCCGGCCTCAGTACCGACCGGATCGACGCGTTGGTGGAGGCCGCGCGCACGGCGGGCGCCCTCGGCGCCAAGATCACCGGCGGTGGACTGGGCGGCTGCGTGATCGCGCTGACCCGGGCCGGGCAGGCGGAGGAGGTCACCCGGCGGCTGCACGACGCCGGAGCCGTGCGGAGCTGGGCCGTACCGCTGAGGGGGCCCGTCGACCATGCGCGCTGACCACCGGACGACTCACCGGACGACTCCGGTCCGCCCGCCGGAGCGGAGCACCACGAGAGGCGCCAGCGCCGTCGCGCACCCGAACATCGCCCTGGTCAAGTACTGGGGCAAGCGCGACGAGCAACTCGTCCTGCCGTGGACCGACAGCCTGTCCATGACCCTGGACATCTGTCCCACGACCACCGGCGTCCGGCTCGACCCCGACGCGGAGCACGACGAGGTGACGCTCGACGGTGTTCCCCTGGCGGGCGAGGCACGGCAACGGGTCACCGCCTTCCTGGATCTGGTGCGGGAGCGGGCCGGGGTGTCCGCACGGGCCGTGGTGGACACGGCGAACACGGTACCCACCGGGGCGGGCCTGGCGTCCTCCGCGAGCGGCTTCGCCGCCCTGGCCGTCGCCGCCGCCGCGGCGTACGGGCTCGCCCTCGACGCGACCGCGCTCTCGCGTCTGGCCCGGCGCGGTTCCGGGTCCGCCTCGCGGTCGGTCTTCGGCGGTTTCGCCGTCTGGCACGCCGGCCCGGCCACCGGCACGGCCACGGACGCCGACCTCGGCTCGTACGCCGAGCCGGTGCCCGTGGGCGAACTTGATCCCGCGCTGGTCGTCGCCGTGGTCGACGCGGGGCCCAAGGCGGTGTCCAGCCGTGCGGCCATGCGGCACACCGTCGCCACCTCGCCGCTGTACCGGCCGTGGGCCGCCGCGAGCCGCGACGACCTGACCGACATGCGCAAGGCGCTCCACCGTGGCGACCTGGCCGCGGTGGGCGAGATCGCGGAGCGCAACGCCCTCGGTATGCACGCGACGATGCTGGCGGCGCGCCCCGCGGTGCGGTACCTGTCGTCGGCGACGCTCACCGTGCTCGACACCGTGCTCCAGCTCCGACGGGACGGTATCCCGGCCTACGCGACCATGGACGCCGGGCCGAACGTCAAGGTGCTCTGCCCTCGCGCGGACGCCGACCGGGTGGCCGCGGTGGTGCGCGGTGCGGTGCCGCGCGGCTCGGTTCTCGTCGCCGGGCCCGGCCAGGGCGCCCGGCTGCTGAGCGAGGGCGGATGACGGGCCGCCCGCGCACGGTGGTCCGGCGGGCGCCGGGCAAGTTGTTCATCGCCGGCGAATACGCGGTGGTGGAGCCGGGCAACCCGGCGATCCTGGTGGCGGTCGACCGGTATGTCACCGTCACCGTGTCAGAAACGGAACCGGAAACGGAACCGGAAACGGACACCGGCTTCGGCTCGGGCCCCGGTGAGACCGGCGTCGTCGTGTCGTCCGATCTCGTTCCCGGGCCGGTGCGCTGCCGGTGGCGGGACGGCCGGCTGTTCGGTCGCTCAGGAGGACCGGACGAGCAGCGGCTCCTCGGCCGGCTGACCCACGTGCTGTCCGCCGTCGAGGTCGTGGGCCGGCTGCTGGCCGAACGGAGCCTTCCGGTGCCCGGGTTGAGCATCTCCGTCAGCAGCGGGCTGCACGACGACGGCACCAAGTTCGGTCTGGGATCCAGTGGCGCGGTGACCGTGGCGACCGTCGCGGCCGTGGCGTCGTACTGCGGCCTGGAGCTGTCGCCCGACGCCCGGTTCCGCCTGGCCCTGCTGGCGACCGCGGGCCTCGACGTCCGGGCCTCCGGCGGTGATCTCGCCGCCAGTACGTGGGGCGGCTGGATCACCTACCGGGCGCCCGACCGGGCCGCCGTGCTGGACCTGGCCCGGCGCCGGGGAGTCGAGGAGGCGCTGGCGACGCCCTGGCCGGGTTTCGAGGTGCGCCGGCTGCCGCCGCCCCATGGCCTGTCACTGGAGGTCGGCTGGACCGGAACGCCCGCCTCCACCGCCTCCCTGGTGTCCGGCCTCGACCGGCGGACCTGGCGGGGCAGCGCCTCCCACCAGAGGTTCCTGGAGGCCACCACCGACTGTGTGCGGGCCGCCGTCACCGCACTCGAACGAGGTGACGACCTCGGCCTGCTGCGCCGGATCCGGCAGGCCCGGCGCGAGCTGGCCCTGCTGGACGACGAGGTCGGGCTGGGCATCTTCACGACCCGGCTGACGGCGCTGTGCGACGCCGCCGAGACCGTCGGCGGCGCTGCCAAGCCGTCGGGGCAGGGGGCGGCGACTGCGGCATCGCCCTGCTGGACGCCGAAGCGTCGCCGGACATCGCCCACGTACGCCAGAAGTGGACCGGGGCGGGGTACGGCCCCTGCCGATCCGTCCCACCCGGAAGGGAACGAGGAATGATCGCTCAACGCAAAGACGACCACGTCCGGCTCGCCGTGGAGCAGCAGCACGGGCCGAGCGGACACAACCAGTTCGACGACGTGTCGTTCGTCCACCACGCCCTGGCCGGCATCGACCGGCCGGACGTGTCACTGGCCACCGAGTTCGCCGGTATCGCCTGGCCCGTGCCGCTGTACATCAACGCGATGACCGGCGGCAGCGAGATGACCGGCGTCATCAACCGGGACCTGGCGATCGCCGCCCGGGAGACCGGCGTGCCCATCGCGTCGGGGTCGATGAGCGCGTACTTCAAGGACGCGTCGTGCGCCGGCACGTTCAGCGTGCTGCGCCAGGAGAACCCGGACGGCTTCGTCATGGCCAACATCAACGCCACGGCCTCGGTCGAGAAGGCGCGGCGGGCCGTCGACCTGCTCCGGGCCGACGCCCTGCAGATCCACGTCAACACCGTGCAGGAGACGGTGATGCCGGAGGGCGACCGGTCGTTCTCCTCCTGGGTCCCGCAGATCGAGAAGATCGCCGCGGCGGTCGAGGTACCCGTGATCGTCAAGGAGGTCGGTTTCGGTCTGAGCCGCGAGACGGTCCGCACGCTGCGGGATCTGGGCGTGCGGGTGGCGGATCTCGGCGGCCGGGGCGGCACCGACTTCGCCCGTATCGAGAACGGCCGGCGGGAGCTCGCCGACTACGCGTTCCTCCAGGGCTGGGGGCAGTCGACGCCCGCCTGTCTGCTGGACGCGCAGGACGTCGGCCTGCCCGTGCTCGCCTCCGGCGGCGTTCGCAACGCGCTCGACGTCACCCGCGCGCTGGCGCTCGGCGCCTTCGGGGTCGGAGCGTCCGGGGTGTTCCTGCGCACCCTGATGGACGACGGTGTCTCCGCGCTGATCGCGCAGATCTCCACCTGGCTCGACCAGCTGGCGGCGCTGCAGACCATGCTCGGCGCGCGTACCCCTGCCGACCTGGCGCGCTGCGACCTGCTGATCCACGGCTCCCTCCGGTCCTTCTGCGCCGACCGGGGCATCGACACGCGGCCGCTCGCCCAGCGGTCCCGTTCTTCCCACGTCCTCCACGAACTGACGGGTAGCACACGATGACTGACACGTACATCACGGCCGGGGTCCCGATGCGGTGGGTCGGTCCCCTGCGCGTCTCGGGGAACGTCGCCACCTGCGAGACCCAGGTCCCGCTCGCCACCTACGAGTCGCCGCTGTGGCCCTCCGTGGGCCGTGGCGCGAAGGTCTCCATGCTGGCCGAGCAGGGCATCGTCGCCACGCTCGTGGACGAGCGGATGACCCGGTCGGTGCTCGTCGAGGCGACCGACGCGCAGACCGCGTACACCGCCGCCCGCACCATCGAGGCGCGCCTCGACGAGCTGCGCGAGGTCGTCCGCGGCTGCAGCCGGTTCGCCGAGCTGATCGGCGTCCGGCACGAGATCACGGCCAACCTGCTGTTCATCCGATTCGAGTTCACCACCGGCGACGCCTCCGGGCACAACATGGCCACGCTCGCCTCCGACGCGCTCCTGCGCCATCTGCTCCAGACGATTCCGGGCATCTCCTACGGATCGATCTCGGGAAACTACTGCACGGACAAGAAGGCCACCGCGATCAACGGCATTCTCGGCCGGGCAAGAACGTGGTCACGGAGCTGCTCGTGCCGCGTGACGTGGTCGCCGACGTGCTGCGCACCTCCGCCGCCCGGATCGTGCAGCTGAACATCCGCAAGAACATGCTCGGCACCCTGCTCGCCGGCGGGATCCGCTCCGCGAACGCCCACTTCGCGAACATGCTGCTCGGCTTCTACCTGGCGACCGGGCAGGACGCGGCCAACATCGTCGAGGGGTCCCAGGGCGTCACCATGGCCGAGGACCGGGACGGCGACCTGTACTTCTCCTGCACGCTGCCGAACCTCATCGTGGGCACGGTCGGCAACGGCAAGGGCCTCGACTTCGTCGAGACCAATCTGGCCCGGCTCGGCTGCACGGCCGAGCGCGTTCCCGGGGAGAACGCACGCCGGCTCGCCGTCATCGCGGCGGCGACGGTGCTCTGCGGTGAGCTCTCCCTCCTCGCGGCGCAGACCAACCCGGGTGAACTCATGCGTGCACACGTCCAACTGGAACGCGCCAACGAGACGGTAAAGGCCGGTGTCTGAGAACCATGGTCAGCGCTTCTCCTTCCCCTGCGGGCATTCACGATCTTTCCTTCGCGACCACCGAGTTCGTCCTGCCGCACACGGCGCTCGCCGCGTACAACGGCACCGAGATCGGCAAGTACCACGTGGGCATCGGCCAGCAGGCGATGAGTGTCCCGGCCGCCGACGAGGACATCGTGACCATGGGTGCGGCCGCCGCCGCGCCGATCGTCTCCCGGCACGGCACCGACCGGATCCGCACGGTGGTGTTCGCGACGGAGTCCTCGATCGACCAGGCCAAGTCGGCCGGTGTGTACGTGCACTCACTCCTCGGCATGCCGTCGGCGACCCGGGTGGTCGAACTGAAGCAGGCCTGCTACGGGGCGACGGCGGCCCTGCAGTTCGCCCTCGGCCTGGTCCGCCGTGATCCCGCGCAGCAGGTCCTCGTGATCGCGAGTGACGTCTCCAAGTACGACCTCGACAGCCCGGGTGAGGCGACCCAGGGGGCGGCGGCGGTGGCCATGCTGGTCGGCGCGGAACCGGCCCTGGTGCGCATCGAGGAACCGTCGGGCCTGTTCACCGCCGACGTCATGGACTTCTGGCGGCCGAACTACCGGGAGACCGCGCTGGTCGACGGACAGGAGTCCATCACGGCGTATCTCCAGGCGGTCCAGGGCGCCTGGAAGGACTACCAGGAGCAGGGCGGCCGCGGCCTGGAGTCGTTCGACGCGTTCTGCTACCACCAGCCGTTCACGAAGATGGCCTACAAGGCGCACCGGCACCTGCTGAACTGCTGCGGTCACGTCATCGACGAGGCGCAGATCGCCCGGGCCATCGGGCAGACCACCGCCTACAACCGGGTCGTCGGAAACAGCTACACCGCGTCGCTGTACCTGGCCCTCGCCGCGCTGCTCGACGATGCGGGCGACCTGTCCGGCCGGTCCGTCGGGTTCCTCAGCTACGGCTCCGGCAGCGTCGCCGAGTTCTTCGCCGGGACCGTCGTGCCCGGTTACCAGGCGCACCTGCGGACCGCGGCGCACCGGCAGGCGATCTCCCGGCGGCAGCCGGTCGACTACGCCCGGTACCGCGAACTGCACGGCCTTTCCTTCCCACCCGACGGCGCCGACCACCCCACCCCGCCGCAGACCACCGGACCCTTCCGGCTCTCCGGCCTCCGCGACCACAAGCGCGTCTACGAGCGGCGCTAGGTGCCCACCTCCGTCCGTCCGATCCAACGTCTACGAGGGGGGTTCAGGCGCATGACCGACGGCGGCTTGTCCTACGGAATCCTCGGTACGGGTGCCTACGTGCCGGAACGGGTCGTGTCCAATGACGAGGTCGGGGCGCCGGCCGGGGTCGACGACGCCTGGATCACCCGCAAGACCGGGATCCGGGAGCGGCGCTGGGCGGCACCCGGCCAGGCGACCTCGGACCTGGCCGTGGCCGCGGGGCGGGCCGCGCTGGAGTCGGCCGGCCTCAGCGCCGGCCGGCTCTCGGCGATCGTGGTGGCCACCTCCACGCCGGACCGGCCGCAGCCGCCCACGGCGGCCTATGTGCAGCAGCGCCTGGGCGCGACGGACGCGGCGGCGTTCGACGTCAACGCCGTGTGTTCGGGCAGTCTGTTCGCGCTCGCCGCGGTCGAGAGCGTGCTCGCGCGGCGGGGCGGTCCGGCGCTGGTCATCGGTGCGGATGTGTACTCGCGCATCCTGGACCCGGCCGATCGCAGGACCGTCGTGCTGTTCGGGGACGGCGCCGGCGCGCTGGTGCTGGGAGCGGGCCGGGGTTCGCGCGTCCGGCATCTCGCGCTGCACACGTTCGGCGAACTGGCGGGCCTCATCGAGGTGCCCGCGGGTGGCAGCCGGCTGCCCTGCGACGGGGCCGCCCTCGATGCCGGGCTGCAGTACTTCACGATGGACGGGCGCGAGGTGCGCCGCTTCGTCGAGGATCGACTGCCGCAGCTGGTCAAGCAGTTCCTCCACGAGGCGGGTGTCGCACCCGACGACATCCGCCACTTCGTCCCGCACCAGGCCAACGGTGTCATGCTCGACTCCGTCGTCGCGGACCTGGCGCTCCCCGTGCCACCACACATCTGACGCTCGATCACTACGGCAACACGGGGGCCGCCTCCGTCCCCCTCACCCTGGACGCGGCCGCCCGCGCCGGCCGGTTCCACCCTGGCGACCTGATCCTCCTGGCCGGTTTCGGCGGTGGCATGTCGGCGGGTCTGGCGCTGGTCGAGTGGTGAAGGGCCGCCCTCGCTCGGTCAGTGCCGGCGCTGCAGAGCGATCTCCGTGAGTTCCTCTATGTCGAATTCCGAGCGGCCCGGGGTGCCGTAGCGGGTTATCTTTCCCCGGCTGACCCACTTGCGGATGGTCGCTTCGGAGACGCCCGCCGCGAGGGCGGCCACCTTCGTCGGGACGAGCTTGTGGCGAGGCGGTCTGTTCATGCTACGGCGTCCTTCCGTTGCCCGTTCATGAGATGCCGCAGGACGAGCCATTCACGCATCTCCCACGAATGTCCTGACGAACAGCTGATGCTGCGCTTTCCCTGGTTTCCGGTGTTCTTCGGCGACGCGTCGATGGTGCCCGTGCAGCCGTCCACCACGCACGTCCCGGCGGGCGGTCCGTGCTCACCCGAGTCCGGCTCGAGAGCTCGCGCCAGCCCGGTGTGCAGCCGGTCGATCTCGTCGGCGAGGTCGGCGGCCGGGGGCTGGGCCACCAGCCACTCCAGGTGGCGCAGCAGGAAGCCGGCCAGGTGCGGCACGGAGCGCCGCGGGGCGGCGGTCGCGCGTTCCGCCACGACGATGTCCGCCCAGGACCCCAGGACGGCCGGCACGTCGCTGCGGGCATCGAGGGCCGAGACGTTCAGGTAATCCCTCCTGCGACTTCCCGATATCTTCGTCGGATTCCTGCGTCCGGGTGCCGGCAGCACGTCGTGCAGGCATTCCTGGTGAAGCTCCGGCAGCGTGCGCAGTTGTCGGTGCAGCTGCCTGACACAGGGGACGCAGAGAACGGCCCCGGTGGCGACCCGGATTTCCTGCGCGTGCTTCCTTGGACACGGGTAAAACTCCATGCGATCTCCTTATGCCGGTGTGTGTCCGATGGGTTGCTGGACGCGGAAGTCGATGAACTCGGCAGGCCGCACGGCGGCCAGGCCTACGTCGAGGTTCACCCGGCCCCGCGCCATGCCCTCGGGAGTGTTGTTGCGGTCGTCGCACACGACGCGGAAGGCCTCGTCGGCGGTCCAGCCGTGCAGTGCTCCCTGACGCCACAGGTCGGTCAGGAACGTCGTCGCGGACCGGCGGATCAGAGCCCGCGCCCGGTCGGGGTCCGGCTCGGTGGTGGTCCACCGGGTTCCCCGTTCGAGTGAGGCGCGGGCGTGACTCACCAGGCGGCGCACGCCGAGCTGCGTCCAGTCGGGTTCGAGGGACAGGGTGCGGGCGTCCGACACCCAGATGCTCCGCTCCGGAAAGGCCCGTGGACGCAGGCAGTTCACGCCCCGCCCGGCGAGCAGCTCCCGCTCCTCGTAGGTCAGTTCCCGCTCGTGTTCGAGCACCCCCACCAACGCGCTCACCGGCGCGGTGTGCACGCCCTGTTCGGCGTCGACGCGTCCGCACAGCCCGGACACGTGCCCGGTGGCCGGCACCAGACGTCTGCTCCCGTCGGAGTCGGTCACGGTGAGCCACGGGTAGTAGACGGCGGCGAACCGGGCGTCGGGTTCCGGCAGGTCGAACGGTCTGCTCGGCACGTCGGCGGGGGCCAGACCGACTCGGGTGTGCAGCAGGGCGATCCGGTCGCCCGTGCGGCCGCAGTGCGCCGCGATCGCCTGTGCGATCGGGTGCGCTTCCCGCTCCACCCGCCACAGGTCCGGCGCCACCACGAGGGTGATCTCCGGGATGCGCTCCAGGCCGGCGAGAGCGGACCGGTAGGCGGCGATGCGGTCGTGCTGATGCGCCGTTCCGAGGATCCAGACCCCGCCCCTCCGTTGCGGAAGTGGCCGAGGACGGCATCGCGGACGAAGGAGGGAGGAGCCTCGCCGCCGGCCCGTGCCGGCGCGAGGATCCCGTTGAGTTCACGTGGGTTGCGGACGAAGACCGGCTGGACGGGGAGGTTCGGGGCGTCGCCGACGAACGCGGTCACCGAGGTGCTCACCCGGTGGACGGTGCACAGGCCGTTCGACTGCTCTGTGGACATGCGGACTCCTCGATCACGACGGGCGGACGGGCGAGCCGGTCAGGGCCTCACCTCACCTCCGGGGCGTCAGCACCAGCGCCGTGGCCTCCATGGGCAGCCGGACCAGTCGCTCGACGGAGAGCTCGGACCGCTCGGTCAGTGCGCGGTACTCGCCGAGGGTGCGCTGGTGGCCGCCGTTGACGACCATCAGGTGCAGGTCCCACAGCGGGGCCAGCAGACCGTCCTGCCCGTCCTGGACGACCAGCTCGATGACCACGAGCCGGGAATGCTCCGCCATGGCCCCGCGCACGCGCTTGAGCAGGCGGACGCAGTCGTCGTCCGACCAGTCGCCGAGGACCCGGGACAGCAGGTAGGTGTCCGCGCCCTCGGGAAGCGGGCTGGTGAACATGTCACCGGCGACGAGTGTGGCCCGGTCGGTGCCCGTGGTGCGCTCCAGATGGGCGCGGGCGATGGGCAGGGTGTGCTCCAGGTCGAGCAGGGTGCCCCGGGCTTCGGGCGCCGCGCTCAGCACCGTGGCGAGCAGCTGGCCGCTGCCGCCGGCGATGTCGACCACGTGCCGGTCCGCGTGGAAGTCGATCTCCTTGGGGACCGCGTCGAAGGCGAAGTTGTTCGCCTGTGCCTGCATGGCGCGCTGGAAGCGTGCGGCGGCGTCGGCGTCGTCGTGCAGGTAGGAGACGAGCGACTGCCCGTAGGCCTTCTCGAACCCGGGTGTGCCGGTGCGGAAGGTCTCACTGGCGTGTCCCCACGCCTGGTAGAACTCCTCGCCGTACAGCAGGCACACGTCGCGCAGCGAGCCGGGCCGGTCCCGCAGCAGGTCGCCCACCGCGGTGTTGCGGTAGCCACCGTCGGGGTCCTCCTCGAACACGCCGAGGCGTACGAGCAGCCGCAGCAGGCGCCGGACGGCGCCCTCGTCCGCGCCGGCGGCCCGGGCCAGGTCCGGTACGCCGGTGTGCCCTTCCGCCAGGAGGTCGGGCAGGCCGAGCTTGGCCGCCGCGTACACGGACTGGGTGTGCCAGGCGGCGGTGATCAGGTTGATGGCGGTGCGGGACGCCGGAGGGGCGGTCTCTGGGCTCATGGCCGGTCTCTTCCTTCGGGTCGGTCGGGGCGGTGGTGTCTGAGGGGCAGGCCGGGAGGGGATCGTCAGGAGGGGATCCAGTCCCGCTGGATGTGCGGTGTCTCGATGCTCAGGGCGCGCATGTGCTCGATCGGGTTGGTGTACTCGCGGCTGGAGACGATCAGTCCGTCGTCGAGCGTGAAGCCGTGGATGAAGTGGTTCCGGTAACGGCCCTCGGATAGCCGGGGAACCGGATCGTTCCCTCGCCGTCGCACTCGACCCAGATGACGGCCGGGTCCTGCGTCTCGTAGAGGTGCACGCCGGTCCACTGCCAGTCGGGCAGCACCTCCAGCGAGAGCTCGCCGTGCCGCCTCAGCTTCTGGCGGCCCTTGACGACGATGGGCCGGCCGATGTCGGTGTAGAAGAGGGAGGCGGTGCCGTCCTCGGTGTAGAGGGTGTACCGGCGCAGCCGGGCTTCGGGGCCCGTCTCCATGTACTGCTCGACGGCCCGGCGGTTGCGGGCGCGGAGGTCGTGGTGGTCGGTGAACACCGGTGCGGTGACGCCCGGTTGCGACTGCGGCGTGATCATGACATCTCCCGGTCGGTCGGCTGGGCGGGGTTTCGAGGTGGGGCGGGTGTTTCAGGTGGGGCGGCGCGGTGCCGTCACGGCTGGAGTCTGCTGATCTCCCAGCCGAGGTCGGTGCGGTCGTAGCGCAGCCGTTCGTGCAGCCGGTCGGTGCCGTTGGCCCAGAACTCCACGGACGCCGGTTCGAGCCGGTAGGCCACGTACGACTCGGGGCGCGGCAGCGGCCGGTTCAGCCCGCCCAGTTCCAGGGCCCTGGCCCGCAGATCGGCGAACTGGTCGAGATCGTCCAGCGGCCGGCTCTGCCGGGAGGCGTGGCTCATGGCGTGGGTGAAGAGCGGCCGGGAGGACCACAGGGTCTCCGCCTCGGCCTCGGACAGCAGCCGCACGGGGCCCGCCAGCGTGATCTGCTGGCTGGTCTCCCTCCAGTACAGGACGCCGGAGGCCCAGGGGTTCTCGGACAGCTCCCTGCCCTTCTGGCTGCCGGCGTGGGTCGTGAAGACGAGCCCGGCGTCCGACACCGAGGTGAACGCCACGATGCGGGAGGAGCTGCGGCCCTCGGCGTCGGCGGTGGCCAGGGCCAGCGCGCGCGGCTCCCGCACCCCGTGGGCGACGGCGGCCTCCAGCCAGGAGACCAGCAGGCCCATCGGCTCGGGGGGCGGCGCGAGGAACTCGGGGAAGTCCACCTCGACGGTGCCGGTGAGCGACTCTGACCGGGTGGAGCCCCCGCGGTGGACGGAGGTCCCGTTCGAGTGGGACGGGTCAGACATGGAGCACTCCTTCGATCGAGACGACGCCGTGGCCCGAGACCTCGACGGAGTCGACCCGGCTGCCCTCGCCGTACACGAGCGCGCCCATGGGAGAGGGGCGGCCGATCTCGACGCCCTGCGTGATCTCGATGCGCTGCCCGTAGGCGCCGTGGCCGTGCCGGGCGAGGTGGATGGCGATGGGCCCGGCGGCGGATCCGGTGGCGGCGTCCTCCACGACTCCGTACGCGGGCGAGAACATGCGGTTGCGCCAGGAGCGTCCGGACCCGGCGATGCAGTTGGTCGCCATGTCGGGGAAGCGGGCCAGGGCCCGGTGGTCGGGGTCCACCTTCGACAGGGCTTCGACGCTCTCGAAGCCGACGAGGACGTGCCGGGGGCCGTTGCGGTAGATCTCCACCGGAGCGTCGACTCGCTGACGCCGAGTGCCTCCAGGAGTTCACCGGCGCGGTCGAAGGGCTCCCACACGGGCACCGGCTGGCGCATGCTCGCCGAGACGACCTTCCCGTCCACACGGTCGAGTTCGAAGGGGATCACGCCCATCGCGGTCTCGATCCGCAGCCGGTCCGCCTCGCCCCGGCGGCCGAGCGCGATGGCGGTCCCGAGCAGCGGGTGGCCCGCGAAGGGGAGTTCGTTGACCGGGGTGAAGATCCGCACATGGGCGTCCCCGTCCTGCTGAGGTCTGAGGACGAAGGTGGTCTCGGAGAGGTTCATCTCCCGTGCGATGCGCTGCATCTGCTCGGCGCTCAGGTCGTCGCACTCGAAGAACACCGCGACGGGATTGCCGGTGAGGGGCTGTCGCGCGAAAGCGTCGACGACGACGTACTCGTGCATCTGTTCTCCCACTGGTCGTAAGGGTGTGGGCCTCGCCCGTACCGCCCGCCGCGGCGTGACGCCGTGGCGGGCGGGCGAGGGGCCGGGCCGGCGCGCGGGGGCGCCGGCCCGGCTGTCCTCGGCGGGCGGATCAGGCCGGGTCGGGCGTGCGGGCCGACGCGAGCAGACCGGCCAGGACCGTGCCCACGATGCGCGGCCCTTCCCTGGTGAGCACCGACTCGGGTGGAACTGCAGGGAGGCGAAGCCCGGCCCGCGCAGGGCGTGCACCTCCCCGGTGGCCGGATCCCGGCTCACCCGGACCGGGCCCACCCCGTCCGCGACGAACGCTTCGTCCTCGCAGACGAGCGCGAAGGTGTTGTAGAAGCCGACGCGTTCCGCCGCGCCGAACAGGTCGATCTCCTTCTGCACTCCCTGGTTGGGCACCGGTCTGCGGCGCAGCGGCAGCCCGAGCCGGAGCCCGAGGACCTGGTGGCTGAGGCACACGGCGAGGAACGGCCGGCGTTCGCGCAGCAGCGTTCCGATCGCCGTGCGCAGGTGCCGCATCTTGGGGTGCGCGGTCTCCTGCGGATCCCCCGGCCCCGGCCCCATCACGACGAGGTCGTAGCCGTCGAAGGCGTACGTCTCGTCGTACCGGCGGACCGTCACCCGCAGTCCCAGGGACCGCAGATGCTGGTCGATCATCGAGGTGAAGGTGTCCTCCGCGTCCACCACGAGGACGCTGCGCCCGGCCAGTCCGGGCAGCGCCGAAGCGCGGGCCTCGGTGTCGGACAGCCAAAAGTCGGCGATGGCGTCGTTGCGCAGCTCCAGCGCCCGGCGCACGCTCGGATGGTCGGCGAACCGTTCCTTCGCGTCACCGTCGAGAGCGGCGACGAGTCCGGCCGCCTTGGCACGGGTCTCGGCGGCCTCGGATGCGGGGTCGGAGTGCCGCACGATGGTGGCGCCCACCCCGATGGCCAGGCGCCCCTCACGCGTGATGTCCGCGGTGCGGATGAGGATCGCGGAGTCCATGACCCGCTCCCCGTCGGCGTCCCGCCCGATGAGCGCCGCCGCGCCGCTGTAGTAGGCGCGGCCCTCCGGCTCGTACTGCTGGATGGTGCGGCAGGCGCTCTCCAGCGGGCTGCCGGTGACCGTGGGGGCGAACATCGTCTCGCGCAGGATGTCGCGCACATCGCGGTCGGTGCGTCCCTCGATGAAGTACTCGGTGTGCGCGACCCTGGCCATCTCCTTGAGGTAGGGGCCCACCACCCGGCCTCCCGTCCCGCAGATCCGGGCCATCATCTTGAGTTCCTCGTCCAGGACCATGTACAGCTCGTCGGTCTCCTTGCGGTCGCCGAGGAACTGCAGCACACCCGTCAGCGTGGGGCCCGAGGGCGGGTAGCGGTAGGTGCCGCTGATGGGGTTCATGACGGCCGTGCCGCCCTGCAGGCTGACGTGCCGCTCGGGCGAGGCCCCGACCAGGGTCCTGGTACCCGTGTGGATCAGGAACGTCCAGTGGGCACCGGACTCGTGTTGCAGGAGCCGGCGGAACAACGCGGGGCCGCTGTGCGGCCCGTAGTCCGTGATGTCGGCGACGAAGGTGCGCTTGACGACGAAGTTCGCGCCCTCCCCCGTACCGATCATCTCCTCGACGATGCGGCGCACCACGGCCTCGTACGCCTCGTCGTCCACGTCGAAGTGCCCCCCGGCCAGCGGGGTCGGTACGTCGGGGATGCGGGCCAGCGCCTCCGCGAGCGCCAGTGGCTGCTGGCCGGTGACGGTCATCGCGACCAGCGGCGTCCCGTCGTCGACGCAGGCGAAGCCGCGCTCGGTGAGCTGCCGGTAGGGGACGACGACGAGGACCTCGTGGCGGGCGTCGGCGCCCGGGGCCGGTGCCGGGGGCAGCGGGATGTCGGCCAGCGTCGCGGGCAGGGACAGCGAGCCCGTCAGGACCTCCACGACGCCGGGCCCGGTGCTGCCGGGCCGGTGCAGCAGGGCGAACGCCTCCGCGCGGCCGTTCAGCGCCTCGTCGAGCAGGTCGCCTGCCGTCTGGTGCCCGGGGTCCCGGGTGGTCCGTACGTCATGCGAACAGGCCTTTGACCGTGGTGACCAGGGCGCAGCGCTCGGCGGCGTAGGTCAGTGCCGAGCGGTGGTGGCCCCGCGAGAAGTCGGCGGTGGCGTCGGCGACGAGGAAGGGCTGGATGTCGTGCGTGAACGCGTCGACGGCGGTGGCCAGCACGCCGACGTGGGCGTAGACGCCGCACAGGATCAGCTGGTCGCGGCCTTCGGCGCGCATCCGCTGGAGCAGGTCGGTCTTGAAGAAGGCGCTGTAGCGCCACTTCGTGAGCAGCCAGTCCCGCTCGGCCGGCGCGAGGGCGTCGACCACCTGGCGGTCCTCGGGGTCGGGCGTCATGCCCGGTCCCCAGAAGTCCTTCAGCAGTCCGCGCTGTTCGTCGGTCATGCCGCCCGGTTGGGCGGTGTAGGCGACCGGGATGCCGAGTTCGGCGCAGCGGTCGCGCAACCGCGCCGCGTTGCGGACCAGTTCGCGGCGCAGGTCTTCGGGCAGGGGCCTGAGGAAGTACCGCTGCATGTCGTGGACGAGAAGGACCGAGCGGTCGGCCGCGGCCTTCCAGGGCACGACGGCCGGAGGCAGATCGCCCTCAGCCGGTAACGGATAGGGGGATATGGGGGTATGCCGGTCATGACTCCAGATTCCTGGCTCAAGACATGGGTGTGTGACGCGCCGAGAGGAGCGTGATGTCAGGTCAGCCGACCGTCCGGACTCGAACGGTGCGGGGTTCGGACGACCCGGGGCTCGGACGGTCCGGGACTCAGACCGTCCAGGACGAGACCACGGAGACGGCCTGCGACGGGTTGAGGCGGGGATCGCAGTACGAGGTGTAGCGCTCCCCGACCGAGCCGAGATCCGCCTCGGTGGAGGCGCACTCGGTGACGTCGTCGGGCGTGGTCTCCAGGTGCAGTCCGCCGGGGACGCCGCCCCCGGCCCGCACGGCCTCGACGAAGCGGGAGACCTCCAGAGCGATGGTCTCCACGAGCCGGGTCTTGTGACCGCCCGGCGCGGTGATGGTGTTGCCGTGCACGGGGTCGCAGAGCCAGACGACGGGGTGGCCCGCGCCGCGTACGGCTTCGACGAGGGGCGGCAGCCGGTCGGCGACGGCGTCGGCCCCCATCCGCGCGATGAGGGTGAGCCGCCCGGGGTCGCGCCACTGGTCGAGCCGCTCGCACAGGGCGAGCAGTTCGTCGCGCTCCATGGTGGGTCCGACCTTGCACGCCACCGGGTTGCTCACCTCGGCGAGCAGGGCGACATGGGCGCCCTCCACCTGACGGGTGCGCTCGCCGATCCACGGCCAGTGGGTCGACCCCAGGAACAGCCGGCCCTTCTCGTCCATGCGGAGCATGGGCATCTCGTAGTCGAGCAGCAGGGCCTCGTGGCTGGTCCACACGAGGGGTTCCACGACGTCGCGTCCCGCCGCGCGGTCGCGCCAGCCAAGGTGCTCGACGATGTCGCACGCGGCCATGTAGCCGGTGAGGATGCGCAGGGCGTCCGGCCGGCGGCTCTCGCCCTCGGGCTCCGGGCCATTGACCATGTGCCCGCGGAACACGGGGAGTTCGACGCCGTCGACGACCTCGGTGGGTCTCGAACGGGGCTTGGCGAACTGCCCCGCGATACGTCCTGCCCGCAGCACGGGCTTGCCGGTGATCAGGCCGAGCGTTCCGGCGAGCAGGTCGAGCAGCGCGGCCTTGCGTGCGACGTGCCGCTGTGTGCACTCCTGCGGGTCCTCGGCGCAGTCTCCGGACTGCAGCACCATGGCCTCGCCCAGCGCCACCTTGCCCAGCAGGGTCCGCAGGGTGGCCAGGTCGTCGGCCTGTACGAGGGTGGGGCGGGCCGCTAATGCCTCGCCCACACGGTTCACTTGTAGAAGGTCGCTCCATTCGGGCTGTTGTAATGCTCCGCGGATACGAATCTCCCGTATGACGTCTTCCACGACGCACTCCGATCCAGCGGTGATCTCACACTTTTCAGATGGATGTTTTCTCTGTTTCCGCGCGCGGTGCGCATGTCGCGCCGGCGCCGCTCAGGTAGGTATTCCCTCGCGCCGGATCTCCGGGACGGGAATGTTCAGCGCGCGCAGCTGCTCGAACGGGTTCATGAATTCCCGCTGTCGCTTGATCTTCCTGTCCTCGAACTCGAAAGAATGCAGGAAGTGGTTCTCGTAGTACCCGTCCGGGTAGCCGGGGAAGAGGATCTTGCCGTGGCCGTCGCACTCCACCCAGAAGTGGCGGGGGTCCTGCGTCTCGAAGACCCGGATGTTGTACCACTCCCAGTCCGGGAAGCACTTCAGGGACCATACCGCGTGCTCGGCCAGCCGCTCACGGCCGTTGATCACGATGGGGCTGCCGGTGTCGGTGGTCCACAGGCCGCCGGAGCCGTCCTCGGTGAACAGCTCGTGCCGGCGCAGCCTGTCCTGTCCCTTGGTGTGCATGTAGCGCTCGACCGTCGCGCGGTTGGCGCTGCGCAGCTCCGCCTCGTCGGCGAAGCCCTGCGACCCGGTTAACTCAGACATGTTTTCCCCCTTGAGACAGTGCGGTCGGCATTTCCTCCCGCAACTCGGCCATCCTGCCTCACAAGAGGTTCATAAGCAACGACTTTTTGTGCAGGTCGAGTGAACGGCCGACCAACAGGCGGAATGCAGCGGAAAGAGGTACGCCAAAGCCAGGAAAGCAAAGCGGAATCCTGCCATCCCCCCTGAATTCGAAAGCTGCGAATGGAAAGCTTGGATTACCCGGCAGGGCCTTCTCGCGTTACGGCACCGGGGTGAGCGTGAAGCCGCCTTCCGCGGCGGTGGCGGGGGTCAGCGGCACTCCCTTCGTGAGCAGCCGGCGGGCGGCCATGTGGTCGGGGGGCCGGTTGACGGTCTCGACGGCCACCAGCCGGTCCGCGCGGAAGAGCAGGACGGAGAAGGCCTCCGGCCACTCCCCCAGGACCACTTCGGTGTCGTGACCGTCGGCGAGGCCGGCGATCTGCAGGGTCGAGGAGAACTGCTCGCTCCAGAACCAGGGCAGGTCGCCGTAGTCCCGCTCCTGTCCGGTGAGCCGCTCGGCGACGAGCCGTGCGTGGCCGACGGCGTTCTGCACCGACTCCAGGCGGATCCGCCGTCCCGCGGCCGGGTGCGGGAAGGCCGCGCAGTCGCCGATCGCCGAGATCGCCGGGTCGCCGGTGCGCAGCCGGGCGTCCACGACGATGCCGTCGTCGACCTCCAGACCGGCGGCCGCCGCGAGTTCGGTACGCGGCTCCACCCCCGCGCCGACCACCACCACGTCCGCGGGCAGCCGGGAGCCGTCGGTCAGCTCCACCCCGGCCACGGCACCAGTGCCGTCGTCGAGGAACCGGGCGACCCGCCGTCCGAAGAGCAGGCGCGTGCCCTGCCGTCGGTGCAGCAGGGTGAAGTGCTCCGCCGTGCGCTCGCCGACAGCCCGTGCCAGGGGGCGGTCCCGCAGCTCGACCACGGTGACCGCGCAGCCGAGTGCGCGCGCCGCGGCGGCGAACTCCAGGCCGACGAAGCCCGCGCCGACGACCACCACCTCGGCGGCCCGCCGCAGCTCGTCCCGCAGGATCCGGGCTTCGGCCAGGGTGCGCAGGGGCCGCACCCCCCGCAGTTCGCCGCCCGGCACCGCGAGCCCGCGGGGACGCGCACCGGTGGCGAGCACGAGATGGCCGTAGCCCAGGACGCCGCCCCCGGCGAGCCGCACCGTACGTGCCGCGCGGTCGATCGCCGTGACCCTGTCGGCGAGCACGTCGATGGACTGCCGGACGAAGTACTCCGAGGAGCGCAGCCAGAGCAGGTCCTCGTCCCCGTCGCCGGTGAGGTACGCCTTGGACAGCGGCGGCCGTTCGTACGGCGCCGTGTCCTCGTCACCGACCAGGGCGATCCGCCCGGCGTAACCGCACTCGCGCAGCGAGGCGGCCGTCCGGAAACCGGCCTGCCCGGCACCGACGACCACGACGCCGTCGAGGTCGTCGGCCGCGGACGGGCCGGCGGCCGCCCTCACCACTGGCCGGCGGGCAGGTGGACGACATCGGCCGTCTGCTCGGTCCTGTCGACGGAGACGTGCGTGATCTTGGCCATGGCGAACTCCGAGGGGGTGGGCTGCTGGGGAGCCGGATCGCAGGGTCGGGTGCGGTCGGGGAACCATGCTGCGAAAAAGGAACGGGCGGCTACGCCGTCTCGGCGGGCACGCCCCTCGCAGCACGACCGTCGGACACGCGACACCCTCGGTCGTCGGGATGGCGGAACGCAGGGCAACGTACCAAACACGCACCGCTTGGCCAACCGTGCCCGACCCGTCACAGGGCGCTCTCCGACCCCGCCTCCGCTTATGCCTCGCCGGCAATGAAGTCATGGCGGAACGTGTCTTGGACGGTATAAGCCCCGTCCCTAGGTTTGCTCCCGGGGTCGTCGCGCAGGCCCGGGTGCCGGTATCCGCCGGGGCTCTGTCCTGCACACGCGACGCGACGGCCCCCTCACCGCGACATCGAGGAGACATCGGGACAGGGGGCCGCGTCTGGACGCTCGAAGGATCAGGACCTCGTCGAGAGGCCCGCGCCGTCACACTTCGTGGAAGAAGCCCACGTTGACGCTGCGCGGGGCGGTGCGGTCCTGGATGATGATCTCGCCGCTGCCGCCCCTGGGCAGCGGGACGGTTCCGCCGTAGGCGAGGGGCTGTGCGTACTGACCGACCGTCAGCCGGACTTCGGAGGACGGGTCGGGCTGGGAGCCGCGCAGCCAGGTCAGCTGCCAGGTCCCGTCGGGCCCGCACAGGAACTCCAGGTGGACGCGGGAGACGAACAGCCAGTCGTCCGGCGTCGTGAGCCGGCACACGGACTTGTCACGGCCCACCCGCAGCACGGCACCCGGCTCGCTGGGCGCGTCGGCCATGAGCATGCCGGCCGTGGCACCCTCCTCCACCGCGGTCACGGTGGCCATGGTGAGTTCGAGCACGTGCGCTCCCCCTTGAGACGTCCTTGACGGGCTCTGAGCCCGCCGAATGATAGAACGCCCGGCCGCACGGTGTCCGGCACAATGGAGTCATGACCGAGCGAAAGCCACCTGGCGTCGACTTCGAGTCCTGGGTCGACAAGCAGATCCGCGACGCGGAGACACGCGGTGAGTTCGACCGGCTGCCGGGGGCGGGCCGACCGCTGCCGGCCGACGTGGACGCCGCCTACGACGAACTGTGGTGGGTCAAGCGGAAGATGGCCCGCGAGGGCGTCTCCGTCCTGCCGCCGACACTGGCGCTGCGCAAGGAGGCGGAGGACGCGCTGCTCGCCGCGTACGCCGCCCCCTCCGAGCGGATCGTCAGGAAGATCGTCACGGAGATCAACGACAAGATCCGCGACATGATGTTCAAGCCGCCGCCCGGCCCCCGCTGGGTATGAAGCCGTACGACGTCGAGGACGTCGTACGGCAGTGGCGGGAGCGCCGGGCGGAGCGGTAGCCGGCTCGCACCGGCTCACACGTGGAGCAGCCGTTCCGCCAGCTCCCGGTAGTCCTTCAGGGCCAGCCGGAGCTGCTCGGTGTCGGCGCTCGACACGGGCTTGCCCTCGCCGCCCTCGACCTCCTGCCAGGAACCGCGCAGGGTGCGGCGGCGCTGCGTCACCGCCTCGGTGAACCGGGCCGTGATCTGCTCCAGGACGTGGTCGGCCTCCTCGACGGCGGCCCGGGGGCCGTCGACGAAGCCGGCGACGGCGTGCTGCAGCTGCGCGACGAGCTTGTCGGACTCGTCGTGCGGGAACAGGTGGACGCCATGGCTCGCTTCCGGATGGCGCGTGCCGGGCGCGGCCCCGCGGGTGCCGGTGTCCGGGCTGTGCGTGCCGGGCGCGGTCTCGCGGGCGGTGCCGGTTTCCGCGCCGTGCGTGCCGGCGCGGTCCCTGTGCGGGGGCGTGCCGTGGCTGGTGCCCAGGGCGGTCTCGCCGCGGGCGTCGGGGTGGTGGGGCCGCCGGCGGCGGAGCTGTCGCCGGGCGGGCGGGTCACGTCGGACATGCCTCAACTCTCCTTCGCCTGACGTCGGTGGAGCGCCCACGGCATGTGCCCGCCGCGGGCGGCCGGAGCCTTGCGGCCGCCGTTCAGTCCGGCACGGTGCCGTCCGCTCTGGTGGCGTCCGTCCTCGCGCCGTCCGCCGGTGTGGCCTCCGCCGTCGTGGCGGGCCGGCCGGACCAGCTCCTCGAACAGGGCGCGGGCCGCCACCATGGCCTCGCGCATGTCTTCCGTACCGGTGCCGCCGTCCCGGGCGTCGTCCGCGCGCAGGTGCGCGGCACGGTGGACGCGCCGGTAGCCGTCCACGTGGTGGGCGTGGTGCACGGACAGCGCGGCGAGCTGCTCCTCGTACTGCCCGCCGTCCGGGAAGCCCCGGGCGCCGGCGAGCTCGGCGAGCAGCCGGTCCGCCTCGGCGACCGCCTCCCGCGGCGAGTCGACGAACCGCTCCTGAGCGGCCGTCCAGCGCGCCTCGTACTGCTCGCGCTGCGCCGGCTCCAGCGGCCGTTCGCGCAGGTCACCGTGGCGGTGCACGCGCTCGGTGAGTTCGCGTTCGGCGGCCGTGGCGTCGCCGTCGTGCCGGGCGACGGCCCGGTCGTACTCGGGTCCGAAGCGCCGCTTGAGGCTCGGGCCACGCCGAGGCCCTCGGGCGCGCAGGGTCATGGCGGCCGCGATGATGACGACGACCGCCGCGATCACGATCAGAGCGATGATCAGGCCAGTGGACATGAATGCCTTCCGGGTTCTCGGCCCAACCGGCTCTCCTCGCGAGCCGGTTCGCCGGTCGGGTAGCCCGGAAGCCCGCCCCCAAACGGCGCCGGGGGCCTGCCGGGCCGGGACAGGCCTGTCTCATTCGCTTGCGGGCCCGGTACGGCAGTACGGCACCTGCCGAGCCGTACGACTCCGCCGTCGCCGTCGCTCTCCGGCGGGCGTACTGCACCGAGGTCGGCGACCGCTGGTACCTGCTGCATGAGGGGCGCCGGACCGACCCGGACGAGCCGGAGCGGGAGATCGCCACCCGGCCGGGTGCGGAACTCACCCCGCCTAACGGACAGTTGATCGTCCCCGGTACGGCGGTGAGCCCGCCGGCTCCGCGGCCGTACGGCTGCACGGCACGACCGCCGAGCTCACCCGGGTGTTTCCGCACCGGACGATCCTCGACACCCGCAGCGACCTCGTCGAGGCCCGCGGCCTCCGCGCCCGGCTCGGCTACGAGGAGACCGAGCCGCACAACGACGAGACCTGTACGCCGAGCACTGGCTCAGCAAGAACCTGACCTGAACACCGGCCCCCCTCAGCCGAAACGCTCCACCCGGCGCGGCTCGCCCGGCCACTCCCGTCGCGAGCCGCACAGTTCGCCGTTCAGGTCCCGCACGAGCTGCAGCAGGTCGGTCGGGCGGTCCGGTCCCCACCAGTCGCCGAGCAGCTCGGCGAGGGACTCCTCACGGGCCTGGGCCAGCCGCTCGGCGACCTCGCGCCCCCGGTCCGTCAGCACCAGGCCGAGGCCCTCGCGCACGGCGAGCCGCCGCTCCTCGACCTGGCGGGCCGCCTCCATGATCACCGCCAGCGGCACGGGCAGGCGATCGGCCAGGACGGCCGGCTCCACCTCGCCGTACCGCCGGATCCGCAGCAGCAGCCAGCTCGCCGCGGGCAGCAGGTCGTAGCCCGCCCGGGCGGTGATCGTCCGGTAGACCTCGCGCCGCCCCTCGCGGCTGCCGAGCACCGACAGCGCGCGGCACACCTCGTCGTACGAGGACCGCTCGACAGGGTTGCTGGCCAGGGTTTCCGTGACGTCGGGCGCGGTGACCGAGCCACGCAACCGGTCCTCTTTGAGGAACCAGGCCAGCACGAAGCCGAGGAGCGCGACGGGGGCGGCGTACAGGAAGACGTCCGTGATGGACACGGCGTAGGCGTGCAGGGCCGGCGGGCGCAGGTCGGGCGGCAGGGCGGCGATGCCGCGCGGGTCGGCCTCCAGCGCGTCCACGGAGACGCCGGGCGGCAGTCGCTCTCCCCGGAAGGCGTCCGTGAGCTGGTCGCCGAGCCGGCCAGCGAAGATCGTGCCGAAGACGGCGACGCCGAACGAGGCGCCGATGGAACGGAAGAAGGTCGCGCCGGAGGTGGCGACGCCCAGATCCTCGTACGGGACGGCGTTCTGCACGATGAGCACCAGGACCTGCATCACCAGACCGAGGCCGAGTCCGAAGACGAAGAAGAAGCCGCTCAGCTCGGCGGTGGAGCTGTGCTCGTCGAGCTGGTGCAGCAGAAGCAGGCCGAGGGTGGTGACGCCGGTGCCGGCGACCGGGAACACCTTCCAGCGGCCGGTCCGGCTGACGATCTGCCCGGAGGCCGTCGAGGCCAGCAGCAGGCCCAGCACCATAGGCAGCATGTGCACACCGGACATGGTGGGGCTGACGCCCTGCACGACCTGGAGGAAGGTCGGCAGGTAGGTCATCGCGCCGAACATGGCGAAGCCGATGACGAAACTGATCACGACGGAGAGCCTGAAGGTGCGGACCCGGAAGAGCTTCAGCGGCAGGACGGGTTCTGCGGCCCGGCGCTCGACGGCCACGAAGGCGACGGCGAGGACGACGCCCAGGACCGCCAGCGCGACGATCTGTGCGGAGCCCCAGCCCCAGGTCGTACCCCGAGGGAGGCGACAAGCACCAGGCAGGTGGCGACGGCCGCGATGAGAAAGGTGCCGAGGTAGTCGATGACGTGCCGCTGCGCCTTGCGCGGATGTGCAGCACGGCCGCGATCACGGCGAGCGCGACGATGCCGACGGCAGGTTGACGTAGAACACCCAACGCCAGCTCAGGTGCTGGGTGAACAGCCCGCCGAGCAGCGGCCCGAGCACACTGGTCGCTCCGAAGACCGCCCCGAACAGCCCCTGGTAGCGCCCTCGTTCGCGCGGCGGGACGAGGTCACCGACGACGGCCATCGACAACACGATCAGCCCGCCGCCGCCGAGCCCCTGCAGGGCCCGGAAGGCGATCAGCTGGGTCATGTCCTGCGCGGTGCCGCACAGGGCGGAGCCGACGAGGAAGATCACGATCGCGGTCTGGAAAAGCCTCTTCCGCCCGTACTGGTCGCCGAGCTTGCCCCACAGCGGGGTCGCCGCGGTCGCGGCCAGCAGGTAGGCGGTGACCACCCAGGACAGGTGCTCCAGGCCGCCGAGATCGCTGACGATGGTGGGCAGCGCGGTCGACACGATGGTCTGGTCGAGGGCGGCGAGCAGCATGCCGAGGAGCAGCGCGCCGATGGAGACCAGCACGTTCCCGGAGACACGCTCCTGAGCAGGGGCGCCCTCGCCCGTCGTCTCGGTGGCGCGCGCGTCCTCGGCCTCGAAGACCTCGTCCCCGGCCATGCGACCTCCCCAGGGCGGTTGTGACATTTTCCATCGTGACCGGTGTGACCCGCTATGGCCTGCCGAGCCCCTTTGGAAGGTGTCGTTCCGGGGGCTCGTCGACCGCACTGTGGAGAAGATCTGGATAATCTCTGGAGTTCGCGAGGGAGGGAGGAACGCGTGGAACAGCCGAACGGCCACCCGTGCCCGGAGTGCGGCGCACCCAGACGCCCGGACAACACGCCCTCCTGCACCTGCACCCATCGCGCCGCGGAGGCCCTGCGCGACACCCGCACGGCCCAGGCCGCGGCAGCGGAGGACTTCGACCCCCTCCGCATCCGCCCGTACGTCGAACTCGACCCGACGCGAGGGCCGTCGGCCCCCGGCCGGCCCACACGCGATCCGGGAACGGCACCCGGGAGGACTCGGCCGTCTCCCCACATGAGCAGCCCCCGGGCCCGGAGCACCCGGCCCACGCGGCGAAGGCGACCTCCGGCGCCCGCGCGGTGACGCCCGGCCCGCGCCCCGTCACCCTGAGCCCTCGCACGCCGGACGGACCACCGGAGAAACCCCGAAGCCCGCCCGCACCGACGCCCCGGCCCCGGCCCCGGCCCCGGCCTTCGATGACGCCCCACGACGTCCCCAGGCGGACGACCGGACCACGCCCCCGCCCACACGGACGTCACCCGCACGAACCTCACCCGGCAACGGCCCCGCCCACACGGCCCAAGATGCCCCGCGGCGGCCCGGCGCGGAGTCGGCGGGAGCCGTCCCGGGCGAAGGCGGCGGCCCGCTGCCCTCGCCCGCCGACGCGACCATGCCCCTGCGCCCGGTGGACCCGGACGCCACCACGGTGCTGCCGACCTCACCGGACACCACCGTGCTCCCGGCGCCGCCGGCCCACTCGGTGACCGAGCCCAGCGTCACCGACCTGCGTACCTTCGACGGCACGGGCGCAGCCGAGCAGGGCGCCGTCGGACCGGCGGAGCCCGGCGGCGGGCCGCGCCACCGGCGTCGTACCGTCCTGCTCTCCGCGGCCGC
The DNA here is from genome assembly GCA_018195615.1 of Streptomyces tuirus. Taxonomy (GTDB): domain Bacteria; phylum Actinomycetota; class Actinomycetes; order Streptomycetales; family Streptomycetaceae; genus Streptomyces; species Streptomyces tuirus_A. The sequence goes on from JAGTPG010000002.1 coordinate 2,938,273, forward strand.
CGGCGCCTGCGTCGCGGTCGTGGCGGCTGCCGGATACGCGAGCGGGCTGTTCTCCTACGAGGCTCCGTCGCGGGACACCGCGCTGCCGGACGGCATCCGGGCGAGCGTGCCGGACGCCCCGTCGAGCAGCGCGGCGTCCACGCCACCGGCAGAGACCGCACCGGTCACGCCGTCGGCCCCCGCGGCACCGCCGCCGTCACCGTCGGACAGCGGGAGCCCGTCGGCCTCCCCGTCCCCGTCCGCGTCGAGCGCCTCACCGAGTCCGTCGCAGCCGGCCAGCCCGTCGGCGCCCAGCGCCTCCGCCACGGCGACCGCTCCCGAGCACGCACCGCCGGACAACGGCCGCCAGAACGCCGGCCCGACCACCCTGCGGCTCGGCGACCGCGGCCCGGAGGTCGCCGAACTCCAGCTGCGCCTGCGCCAGTTGTACCTCTACGACGAAGACGCCGACGGAGACTTCGACAGCCGGCTCGAGGACGCCGTCCGCACCTACCAGTGGTCACGCGGCATCCAGAGCGACGACCTCGGCGTCTACGACCGGGAGACCAGGGCCAGGCTGGAGTCGGAAACCAAGGAGCCGTAGACCTTCCCGAGCCCTACTGTGACGCGATGACAACTCAGGTGATCGTTCTCAACGGTGGTTCGAGCTCGGGCAAGTCCGGGATCGTGCGGTGCCTGCAAGAGGTGCTGCCGGGCAGCTGGCTGGCGTTCGGCGTCGACTCGTTCGTCGAGGCCCTGCCCGCGAGGATGCGGGGCTCGGAGGAGGGCATCACCTTCGCCGCGGACGGCGGCGTGAGCGTGGGGCCGGAGTTCCGCGCACTGGACGCGGCCTGGACCCAGGGCATCGCCGCGATGGTCCGCGCCGGCGCCAAGGTCGTCATCGACGACGTCTTCCTCGGCGGGCCGGCGTCCCGGCAGCGCTGGGAGAAGGCCCTGGACGGACTCGACGTGCTGTGGGTGGGTGTCCGATGCGACGGCGCGGTCGCCGCCGGCGGGAGATCGCCCGAGGCGACCGGGTCCGGGGCATGGCCGCGTCACAGGCACACCTGGTGCACGAGGGCATGAGCTACGACGTGGAGGTGGACACCACCCACACCGAGTCACTGGAATGCGCGCACACCATCGCCGTCCGCGCCGGCGGAGACTGACCGGCCCCCGAACCATCCGGCTGCCCAACCCGCCGAACCATCCGGCTGACCGCCCGCCGAACCACCCCGCTGACCGACCCGCCAGGTCGGCAGACCGACCCCCCGAACCATCCGGGTGACCGCCCGCCGAACCATCCCGCTGACCGACCCGCCAGGTCTGCTGACCGACCTCCCGAACCATCCGGCTGCCCAACCCGCCGAACCATCCGGCTGACCGCCCGCCGAACCACCCCGCTGACCGACCCGCCAGGTCGGCAGACCGACCCCCCGAACCATCCGGGTGACCGCCCGCCGAACCATCCCGCTGACCGACCCGCCAGGTCTGCTGACCGACCTCCCGAACCATCCGGCTGCCCAACCCGCCGAACCATACGGGTGACCGCCCGCCGAACCACCCCGCCGACCGACCCGCCAGGTCGGCTGACCGACCCGCTGAACGATCCGGTCGGCCGACCCACCGGCCGACCCACCGGACCGGCCCCGAGCCGCCGTCAGCCCACGTAGAGGCGAACCGTCCCGTCCCCCACGGTCTCCACCCGCACCCCCGTGAGGTCCTCCACCACCACGTCCGGCTCGTGGAACGCGGCCCGCGGCCCGACCCCGACGACCGTCATCCCGGCGGCGCGCCCCGCCGCGATCCCGGCCCCGGAGTCCTCGAAGACCACACAGTCCGCGGGCGCCACACCCAGCTCGGCGGCTCCCTTCAGGAAGCCCTCGGGGTCGGGCTTGCTCGCCCGACGGACTCCGCGGTCACCCGCACCGCGGGCAGCTCCAGCCCGGCCGCGGCCATCCGCGCCGTCGACAGCGCGACGTCGGCGGAGGTCACGAGCGCGTGCGGCAGACCCCGCAGCGAGGCGAGGAACTCCGGCGCCCCGGGTATCGCGACGACACCCTCCGTGTCGGCCGTCTCCTCGGCGAGCATCCGGGCGTTGTCGGCGTGGTTCTGTTCCATCGGCCGGCCGGGCAGCAGCAGCGCCATCGACGCGTAGCCCTGCCGCCCGTGGACGACCTTCATGACCTCGTCCCCGTCCAGCCCGTGCCGCTCGGCCCAGCGCAGCCAGACGCGTTGGACGGAGGCGTCGGAGTTGACGAGGGTGCCGTCCATGTCGAGCAGGAGGGCGCGGGCGGTGAGCACGGCGGTGGCCGTCATCGGCAGCTCCAAGGCTCAAGGAGAGGAGGCGCGACCGGCGCCCCGGAGGAACAAGGCGGCCCCGCCCGCCGGTCAGGGAAAACGGGCGGAGGCCACTTTGTTTCTCCACGGTACAAAACAATGCCCGCATCGCGCCAGGGCCCCCGGCGGACGTTCACCCACCGTTCAGCTCGCGAGGCCCGCCACCGGCTCACCCGGTCACGGCCTCCCACAGGCTCCACACCCCGAGCCCCAGCATCACCAGAGCCGCGATCCGCGTGATCAACCGCAGCGGCACCTTCTTCATCAGCGCCTTCCCGCCGACGATGCCGATGCCGGCCACGGCCCACAGCGCGAGCACCGCGCCCAGGCCGACGGAGAGCGGGTCGTCGTAGCGGGCGGCCAGGTTCGCCGTCATGATCTGGGTGAGATCGCCGAACTCGGCGACCAGGATGAGCATGAAGCCCGCGCCCGAGACCTTCCAGAAGGACTGGTCCTCCGGCTTGCGGACCTCCTCCTCGTCCTCACCCTTCCTCAGCAGGAGCACCGCGGCCCCGCCCAGGAACAGCACACCCGTCAGCGCCTGCACGATCTGCTGCGGCAGCAGCGTCAGCACGCTGCCGGCCGCGACGGCGAGCGCGACGTGCAGGGCGAAGGCCGCGGCGACTCCGGCGAAGACGTAGGAGGCGCGGTAGCGGGTGCCGAGGACGAGTCCGGCGAGGGCGGTCTTGTCCGGCAGTTCGGCGAGAAAGACGACGCCGAAGACGACGACCGTCACGGTCAGGCTGATCAAGGGTTCCTCAATCGGTCGGGGCTGCCCCACCGAGAGTGCTGAACATCACGCGAGACACCTCGGCACGGCAGCGCACTCGGTACCCGTGCCGTGGGGCACGGGCATGCACTGCTTGCCGAAGGTCTCGCTGGCGGGTCCTGCAAGGACCGGCCTCCGGGCGCCGGCTCAGGCGTGCTGAGCAGTATGTCGACGGTCCGGCGAAGAGCTACTCCCCTTCTGCGCCGTCCATGGTACGTGACGCTCCTGGAGTGAAAAGTTCCGTCTTGAATCTTGTCATGTCATGACCGCGTCACTAACTTCTCACCGGACGCACACCTGTGCGCAACACGGCACCGCGAGCATTCCCTCGCTCGCACGCCAACACCCCCTCTCCCCAGGGAGTTCGCATGCCCAGGTTCTACGCGCGTCGACGGCTGAGCGTGGCCGCGGCGTTCACCGCCCTCATATCCTCGGCGGCCCTCTTCAACGCCCCCACGGCCTCCGCAGCCCTCCCCACCCCCGTCAGCGGCGCCACCGCCCGCTCCTACCTGGCCTCGCTCACCGTGGCCACCGAGGACCGCACCGGCTACGACCGCGACCTCTTCCCGCACTGGATCACCCAGTCCGGCGCCTGCAACACCCGCGAGGTCGTCCTCAAGCGCGACGGCAGCAACGTCCAGCAGGACTCCTCCTGCGCCGCCACCAGCGGCAGCTGGTACTCCCCCTACGACGGCGCGACCTGGTCCGCCGCCTCCGACGTCGACATCGACCACCTGGTCCCGCTGGCCGAGGCCTGGGACTCCGGCGCCGACTCCTGGACCACCTCGCGCCGCCAGTCCTTCGCCAACGACCTGACCCGCCCGCAGCTCATCGCGGTCACCGACAACGTCAACCAGGCCAAGGGCGACCAGGACCCGGCCACCTGGATGCCCTCCCGGACGGCGTACCGCTGCACCTACGTCCGCGCCTGGGTCCAGGTGAAGTACTACTACGACCTCTCGGTCGACTCGGCCGAGAAGTCGGCGCTGCAGAACTACCTCGCGAGCTGCTGACACGCAGCTGATTCACTCCGGGATCTCCCCGCTGACCTCCGTCGTTCCGTACCGTACGGGGCGACGGAGAGGGGACCACGATGGCCGGACTGCGCCTCGGACCACTGCTGAGGTACACCGACGGCTCGTCCGCGACCGTATGGGTCGAGACGAGCCGTCCGTGCACCGCCGAGGTGCGCTGCGCCGACGGCTCCGCCGGCACGGCACGCACCTTCCAGATCGCCGGGCACCACTACGCGCTGGTCCCGGTGACCGGCCTCACGGCCGGGACGACCACGACGTACGAGGTCCTGCTCGACGGCACCCGGGTGTGGCCGCTGCCCGGCTCCCCCTTCCCGCCCTCGGTGATCCACGCCCCGGGCGGGGAAGGCGGCCTCCGCGTCTCCTTCGGCTCCTGCCGCTGGGCCGCCCCGCCCCGGGCGAGCGCGACCCCGTCGGCCCGGACGCCCTGGACGGGCTGGCCACGCGCCTCACGGCCGACCCGGAGGGCGAGCGGCCGGACGTCCTGCTGCTGCTCGGCGACCAGGTGTACGCCGACGAGACCTCCGACAGCACCCAGCGCTGGCTGGCCGCCCGCCGCGACCTGAACGAACCGCCGGGCAGCGGAGTCGCCGACTACGAGGAATACACGCACCTCTACTACGAGTCCTGGCTCGACCCGCGCATCCGCTGGCTGCTGTCGACCGTGCCCAGTTTCATGATCTTCGACGACCACGACGTCATCGACGACTGGAACACCTCCGCCGCCTGGCTCGCCGACATGCGGGCCACCGACTGGTGGCGGGAGCGGCTGCTGAGCGGCCTGATGTCGTACTGGGTCCACCAGCACCTGGGGAACCTGTCCCTCGAAGAGCTCGCGGCGGACCCGGTCTACGAGCAGGTCCGCAAGGTCCCCGACGGCACCGACGTGCTGCGCACCTTCGCCGCCCGGGCCGACGCCGAACCCGCCACGGCCCGCTGGAGCTACCGGCGCGACTTCGGCCGGGTACGCCTGCTGATGGTGGACAGCCGGGCCGCCCGGGTCCTCACCGAGGACAGCCGCTCGATGCTCGACCCGGGCGAGGACGCCTGGCTGCGCGAGCAGGTGCGGGACACGCCAGGGGCCTACGACCACCTCCTCATCGGCACCTCCCTGCCCTGGCTGCTGCCCCACCTGGTGCATGACGCCGAGGGCTGGAACGCGGCGCTGTGCCGGGGCGAACGGGGCGCCCGCTGGGCCCGGTTCGGCGAGAAGCTGCGCCGGGCCGCCGACCTGGAGCACTGGTCGGCGTTCCCCGAGTCCTTCGCCGGTCTGGCGGAGCTGATCGCCGAGGCCGGCTCGGGGCGGGACGCGCCGGCGACCGTGTGCGTGCTGTCGGGGGACGTGCACCACGCCTACATCGCCGAGCCCTCGTGGCCCGGCGACGGCCCCGACGCCCGCGTGGTGCAGCTCGTCTGCTCCCCCGTCCACAACTCCGTCCCGCTGTCGATGCGGATGGCCTTCCGCGTGGGCTGGACCGCGGTGGCGCGCACCGTCGGCCGCCGCCTCGCCCGGCACGGGCGCCTTTCCCGGCCGCCGGTCACCTGGCGCAAGACGGGCGGCCCGTGGTTCGGCAACCAGCTCATGACGCTGACGCTGCGCGGGCGTTCGGCACGGCTGCGACTGGAGCAGGCGCGGGCGCGGGAGGGAACGGGCCCACGCCTGACGACGATTCGGGACTCCGAGCTCGCCCCTGACGCACCGGCAGGTACCGGGCTCGACCGGGTGTTGATTCGGTCACATTTTCGGACGGGGGTGAGGGGGCAAGGGCGCCCCACGTGCAGTGGGGGACGGAAGAGAACCCCAACCAGAGGTGAACCGGTGGCTAAATGTTGAACTTGCAAGCATCAATTAGGCACACCTAACGTGGGTTACTCATCGGTTCTGTTCCCCCGACCGGCCTCCCCGGGCCGGCCGACCGAAGGAGACCCCCATGACCGCTCGCCTCAACGGCGCGCAGCCGTACGCTCTCGGACTGTTCCGGATCGTCATCGGCCTGCTGTTCGCCTGCCACGGCGCCGTCGCGCTCTTCGGCGTCCTCGGCGGCGTGGACGGCAAGGGCGGCACCGCCGCGACCGGCGCCTGGCCGAACTGGTACGCGGCCGTCATAGAACTCGTCGGCGGCATCCTGGTGCTGCTGGGCCTGGGCACCCGGATCGCGGCGTTCATCTCCTCCGGCGCGATGGCGTACGCGTACTTCAAGGTCCACCAGCCGCAGGGTCTGTGGCCCATCGAGAACAGCGGCGAGGGCGCGGCCATGTACTGCTGGGCCATGTTCCTGCTGATCTTCACGGGCTCCGGCGCGTTCGGCGTCGACCGGCTGCTGGCCAAGCGCACATCGGCGCAGGAGCGGCGGTCCACGGGCCAGACCCCGGTGGTGGCCTGAGCCGCCCGGCCGGCACCGCGCAGAGCGGCGCCTTCCCGCGACGCGGGAGGCGCCGCTCCGTTCTGTCACCTCGGAACAGGGCCGCGGGAGGGACGATCCGGACGATGTGAACACTCGGTACCGAACGTACGAGCCCCCCGTGAACCGCCCGTCACACCCCGGCGTACGCTGTATGGCTGTCATCGGCCACCCCTGCCGCTCCCCCGCGACACCGCGGCACGGTCTGGCCCACGGGGAATCACGGGGAGTTGCGGTGCTGGAGCAAGTGGGGTCGCTGGTCGGCAGCCCATGGATCTACGCGGTGGTGACCCTGTCGGTGCTGCTCGACGTGTTCCTGCCGGTGCTGCCCAGCGGTGTCCTGGTGATCACGGCGGCCACGGCGGCGGCCGCGGGCTCGGCGACCGACGTGCCCGACATCCTGGTGCTGACCCTGTGCGCGGCCACCGCCTCGGTCCTGGGTGATCTGCTCGCCTACCGCGTCGCCTGGCGCGGCGGCGACCGACTGGACCGGGCGATCTCCCGCTCCCGGCGCCTGACCACCGCGCAGGAACGTCTCGGCGCGGCCCTCACCCGGGGCGGCGGCGCGCTCGTCGTCCTCGCCCGCTTCGCTCCCGCCGGCCGCTCGGTCGTCTCCCTCGGCGCGGGCGCCGCCCACCGCCGCGCCCGCGACTTCCTCCCCTGGTCGGCCCTTGCGGGTCTCACCTGGGCCACGTACAGCGTCGCCCTCGGTTACTTCGGCGCCCACTGGCTGGGCACGAGCTGGCTGGCGACGGCCGTGTCGGTGCTGGCGCTGTTCGGAGCCGGGGCCGGGGCCGCTTATCTGATGCGCCGACAGCCACGGGCGTCGCAGGCGTCGTAGCCCGCCGGTTCAGCTTGCCCGTCGGGCCCCGGCTCCCCGGACCTCCAGTCCGTCCAGCAACTCGGCCGTGGCCTGCGCGATGGTCTCCACGGCGCGTTCGAACACCTCCTGGTTGTGAGCGGCGGGGGCACGGAAACCCGAGACCTTCCGCACGTACTGCAAGGCGGCGGCCCGGATGTCCGCATCCGTGGCCTCCTCGGGCATCGCGGGCGGACGCAGGGTCTTGATACTCCGGCACATGCCCCAGTGTCGCCCTTTCGGCCCTCCGTGACAGCGACTGCTGTCATGATCGTTCCACGGCGGCCACCACTCCGGGGCCGACCGGCGAGAGGAAACCGACATGGACAACGAACTCTCCGTGGCCGTCCTGGGCCCCGGCGGTGTGGGCGGACTGCTCGCCGCCCTGCTCTCCCGCGCCGGCCACCGCGTGGTCTGCCTGTCCGGCGAGAAGACGGCCGAGACCCTGCGCACCGACGGCATCCGGGTCCGCAGCGCGCGCTTCGGCGACCTCACGGCCCGGGTTGAGGCCGGCACGCAGCTGCGCGAACCGGTCGACGCTTGCCTGGTGGCCGTCAAGCACACCGCCCTCGACGCCGCCCTGGCGCGCGTCCCCGCGGCGGCGCTCGCCGACGGCCTCGTCGTACCGTTCCTGAACGGTGTCGAACACCCGGCGACCCTGCGCGCCCGCTACGGCCCCGACCGCGTGGCGCCCGCCGTCATCCGCGTCGAGTCGACCCGTGTCGCACCGGGCGTCATCGAACACACCAGCCCCTTCGCCGAGATCGACCTGACCGGTGGGGCGGTGCCCCGGCCCCGGCTCGACGCCCTCGCTGCGGCCTTCGCCGCCGCCGGTCCCACGACCCGGATCCAGGACGACGAGACGGCGGCCCTGTGGGCGAAGATGTCGTTCCTGGCCCCGTTCGCCCTGCTGACCACGCGTTACGGGCTCCCCCTGGGCGACGTCCGCACCCGCCACCGCGAGGAGCTGACGGCCCTGGTGGAGGAGACCGCCGCGATCAGCCGCGCCTGCGGCGGCCCGGCGGACCCCGCCCGGGCCCTCGCCCGCTACGACGACTTCCCGCCGGCGACGAAGTCGTCGATGCAGCGCGACGCCGAGGCGGGCCGGCCACTCGAACTGGACGCCATCGGCGGGGCGCTGCTCCGCGCGGCGGAACGCCACGGCGTAGCGGCTCCGGTGGCGACGCGGGTGGTGGGCGAACTGGCGGAGGCACACGCGTCCGCGTGAACCACGAGTACACGGAGCACGAGCACACGAACCACGGGAAGGAACTCGCCACCCAAATTCGAACAGGCGTATCATTGGGTCGTGGCTACGACCTATGACTTTCCGAGTGACCTCCTCGCCGGTCAGGAGGAACTCCATCAGGTCCGGGCCGAGCTGTCGGCCCTGCTGAAGCGGCTGCCCTGGTCGGTGGAACCGCTGGACGGCTTCAGCGACGACAACGGCTGGCGCAAGGTGGAACGCCCCGCCTCCCCCGGCTGGACCGCCGACGAACAGGCCGAGGTGGAGAAGCTCCGGCAGCGGGAACACGAACTCGCGGTGTTCGTCAGCACCCACCGCTACTGGTCCGAACTCACCGGCCCCGAGCGGGTGACGGCCCGCTCGGAGCTGAAGCACGCGCACGAGACTCCGCCGGAGGAGGCCGACGGAGCCTCGTAGCGGCTGATCCCGGCGTTCTGGGCGGTGACGATGTCGTCGGCCATGACCTTGTCGGGGCCGTAGCGGCCGTCGGCGTGCTGGACGTGGCCGCCACCGCAGTGCCCGCCCTGCGCGCCGTGCGCGTCTGCGGCATGTGCCCCTGCTGCGGGGTGGCGCCGCCGGGCGCCGGGTCGTGCATCGCCGGCAGCCCCGCCAAGAGCCCCAGCACACACAGCGCACGCCACCGCCGGACGGCTGGCGCCCCGGCAGGCCCGCACGCGCATGCGGGTCACCGTCGGACGTGCGGCCGCCCTTGGCCCGATCGGGTGAACTGGTTCGACCTTCCACAACTGCACTTCGCCCCCACAGGTCATGCACCCGCAGAACACGAATGACCCCGAGGGGAACCCATGAGCCAGCAGTACCCGCAGCAGCCGAACCAGCCCTACCCGCCCCAGCAGCCGGGGTTCGGCGCCCCGGAGCCGCCGAAGAAGCGCAGCGCAGGCAAGATCGCGGGCCTCGGCTGCGCGGGCGTCATCGCCCTCTTCGTCGTCGCCGCCGTCGCCACCGGCGCCACCGGCGGCGGTGACAGCACGGACACCTCGGCCAAGGACAAGGCCGTCGCCGCCGACAGCAAGGCCAAGGACGACAGGGCCGGGAAGGCGGCCGAACCGGCCGACGAGAAGACCCAGGCCGAACAGTTCCGGGCCTGCGTCGCCAAGAACGGCACGGCCACCGAGAAGGCCGCGGCCGAGCACGTCACCAAGGTGACCGGCGCGGACAAGCGCAACGACATCCTCGACTCGGCGGAGGTCTTCACCGACTTCACCGGCGGCCTGGCGGGCCCCCACCAGGGCGAGGGCAAACTCATCGCCTCCGCCTTCACGTCGTGCTACGAGTCCGACAACGGCCTCGTCACCGTCTACGACAAGGACGGCGAACTGCTCGCCAACGCGAACTACTGATCCCACACGGCGGAGGCCTTCCGGGAATCTCCCCGGAAGGCCTCTCGCACACCTGTGGGCGCGGACGGTTTCGAACCGCCGACATCCTGCTTGTAAGGCAGGCGCTCTACCCCTGAGCTACGCACCCGGCTCCCGGACCACGCGCCCAGGACGAGTCGACAGCCTACATTGCCCGGGGCACGGTCCCGCAAACCCGTATCGCGGCCGGTGCCGGGGGTTAACCCCACCGTGGATCCGGGAGCCGTCCGGATCCCCCGGCGGCCCCGGGATCCATACGGTCGTAGAGCGCCCGAGAGGCGCCCGTCGTCCGTCCAGGGGGAGATCGTCATGGCCCGCACCACTCGCACCTCCGGCACCACACGCCCAGTCCCGGCCCGCGCGGTCGCCGTCGCCGGTGCCGTCGTGGTTCTCCTCGCCGGGCTCAGCGCCTGCGGGGCGTCCGCCGGGGACGACAAGGACCCCGACCGCCGGTCCTTCGAGCTGCCGGGCCGCACGCTGACGGTCGACTCCGACGACTCGGCCCTGGAGATCGTCGCCGCCGATGCCCACCCGGCGGGCAGGATCGAGGTCACCCGGTGGTTCAAGGGCTCGGTGGTCTTCGGCAAGGATCCCGAGGTCACCTGGTCCATGCGGGGCGACCGTCTGATGCTGCGGCTGAAGTGCTCCGGCGTCGTGGCCGACTGCTCGGCCGAACACCGCATCGAGGTGCCCCGCGGCATCACCGTCAAGGTCGAGGACGGCGACGGCAGCGTACGTGCCCGCGGCTTCCGGGACCCGCTGAGCGTCCGCACGGGCGACGGCTCCGTCCGCGTCTCCGACACCACCGGGCCCGTGGAGCTGCGCACCGGCGACGGCTCGATCCGCGTCTCCGACACCACCGGCCCCCTCAGCATGCGCACCGGTGACGGATCCATCCGGGCGGACGTCTCCTCCCGTGACGTCCGCACCCGTACCGGCGACGGCTCGGTGCGGCTCGAACTCGGCGTCGTGCCCGACCGCGTGGAGTCCCGCAGCGGCGACGGTTCGGTGACCATCGCGCTGCCCCGAGCCACCTACCGCGTGACCACCAAGACCGGTGACGGCGGCGTGGAGGTGTCCGTGCCCCGCGACGAGAGCAGCTCCCATGAGGTGTCCGCCCAGACCGGCGACGGCAAAGTCACGGTCCGAACGGTGAACTGACCGGCCCGTGTGTTCGTCCTTAACCGGTGGGAGAATGACACCGGGCAGGGTCGACCACAGCACGGGAGAGGGATGTGACGGCGACACCAGCGCAGCCGTACTCGCCGTCGGTTCCGCGCGCGCATCGCCCGCGCCGCCGCCTCCCCCGCACCCCGGGCCCCCTGCGGGACACGCTCACCCTGATGGGACTGCCCCTGCTGGCCGCGCTGGCGCTGCCCGCCGCCTTCGCGGGCGGGGGCACCCGGCGCTGGTTCGGCGGCCGGGCCGAGAGCCAGCGCGCCGAGGCACAGGCCGCGAAGGACGCCGCGGCGGCCGCCTTCTACGAGCTCGACACCGCACAGCGCGACCTGCGCATCTCGATCGAGACGATCACCGCCGTCGACGACTCCCCGCCGCCCGCCGCGCCATCGCCGACTTCGACGCGCTCGGCCGCCGTATCGACGAGGTGAGCCACCGCTACATCAGCGCCGTCGACGCCCACGACCTCGACCGCGACGACCTCGAGGCCTCCGCCGCCTCCCGGGCGCGTACCGAGCTGTCCGCCGCCGAGGAGGAGCTCGGCCGGGTCAAGCAGGAGCTGGACCGGTTCACCGAGGGCCTCGGCCCGCTGCTCGGCAAGGCCGAGACCCAGCTGGCCCGCCTCGCCCCGCGGTCGAACGCGCCCGCCAGGCCCTGCTCGCCGCCTCCAACGCCCTCGACTCCGTCCGAGCGTCGGGGCTGCGGGCGGACGACCTCGCCGCCCGGCTCGCCGCCCTCTCCCCGGAACTGACCAAGCTGAACCAGGGCGCCGGCCGGCACGGAGTGCCCCAGACCCTGGAGCGCGCCGAGCGCGTCACACGCGAGGCCGAAGCGGTCCGCGTGGAGGCCGAGCGGCTCCCGGAACGCGCCGCCGAGATCGACCACCGGCTGGTCTCCCTGCGCACCCGCGCCCAGGCCCTCACCACCCGCTCCGAGCAGGTCGAGCCCGTCCTGAGCGAGCTCCGCCGCCGCTTCACGGCCGCCTGCTGGCAGGACCTGCAGCACGTCCCCGACATCGCCGCCGAGAACGTCGGCCAGGCCGAGACCAAGCTGGCCGAGGCCCGTACCGCCCGCGACGAACAGCGCTGGCCCGACGCGACGTCCCTGCTGTCGACGGTGCGAGCCCTCCTCAACACCACCGACGAGGCCGTCTCGGCCGCCGGCGACCGCCTGCACCGCCTGAACGCCGTGCAGAAGGACCCCCAGCAGGAGATCGACCGCACCCGCTTCGCCATCCGCGACGCCCAGCGCCTCGCCATGGCCGGCCGCAACACCCCCGACCCGCGCCACGCCCGTCCCCTGGACGACGCGGTGTCCCGCCTGGAACGCGCCGTCGCCGGGCTCGAGGGCCGGCACCCCGACTACTGGCACTTCCTCACGGAGACGGAAGCGGTCCGCCGGGCCGTGGCCCGCGTGGTCTCCCAGATCCGCGAGGAACGCGGAGCCGCCGGCCACTGACCGCACGCCGGTTAACCTGTGCGCATGCCTCGCTACGAGTACCGCTGCCGGACCTGCGGCGACACCTTCGAACTGAGCCGCCCCATGGCGGAGTCCTCCGCTCCCGCGGCCTGCCCCTCGGGTCACGACGACACGGTGAAGCTTCTCTCCACCGTCGCGGTGGGCGGCTCGGCCTCCGCGCCGGCACCGGCCCCCGCTCGGGCGGCGGAGGCGGCGGCTGCTGCGGGGGCGGCTGCTGCGGCTGACGCCTTTCCTCAGGTGTCCTTCAGCTTCGGTTTCCTAGCGTGGCGGCATGACAGCCATCGCAGCGGACGCCGGGCCGCAGTGGGTCAACGACCTCATGGACGCGCTGGGCGCGCCGGGCGCCGGTCTCGCCATCGCCTTGGAGAACCTGTTCCCGCCCCTGCCCAGTGAGGTGATCCTGCCGCTCGCCGGGTTCGCCGCGAGCAGCGGGCGGATGAGCCTGCTCGCCGTGCTGCTGTGGACGACGGCCGGTTCGGTGCTGGGCGCGCTCGCCTTGTACGGAGTCGGTGCGCTGCTCGGCCGCGACCGGACGGTGGCGATAGCGGCCCGGCTGCCGCTGGTGAAGGTCTCGGACATCGAGCGGACCGAGGCGTGGTTCCTGCGGCACGGCACCAAGGCGGTGTTCTTCGGCCGCATGATCCCGATCTTCCGCAGCCTGATCTCCGTACCGGCGGGTGTCGAGCGCATGCGCCTGCCGGTGTTCCTGGGACTGACCACACTGGGCAGCGCGATCTGGAACACGGTGTTCGTGCTCGCGGGCTACTTCCTGGGCGCGAACTGGCACCAGGTGACGGACATCGTGTCCACCTACTCGAAGGTGGTCCTCGTGGTGGCCGTGCTGGCGCTGGTGGCGTTCGTGGGGGCACGGCTCCGCCGCGGGGCGCGACAAGCCACCGCGGCGCCGCACCCGCACGACGATCAGGACACCCGAGTTCTCAGGCGCCCTGCACTGCCCCCAGAAGCTCCCGCAGGATCCGCTCCCCGGCGAGGACACCCCGGTCGGGAAGCACCCTGATCGAGGGAGCCGTGAAGCCGGCGTCGGCCAGCTCCCCGTGGCCGGGCCGCCAGCCCTGGTCCGCCGCGAGGAGCAGGTCGGTATCGAGCAGGGAGTCCCCGGCGGCGAGCGTGAGATCGGCCCCGGTTCGCCGGGCGACCTCGCGCATCGCCGCGCTCTTGGTGAGCGGTTTGGGCACGGCGTAGATCTTGCGGCCCTGGAGGGACACGGTCCAGCCGCGGTTCTCCGCCCACACCGCGAGTTCCTTCACCCAGTCCTCGTCCAGCAGTTCACGCTCGACGACGAGGTAGGCGAAGAGGTCGTCGGCGACGCGGTGCTTGCGCACCCAGACCGGGTCGGCCGCCCTCAGCAGGTGTTCCTGCACCTCGTCGAGGGGCGCGCACTGGTCGGCCAGGCGGGCGGTGACCTCTGCGTGCCAGTCGGGGTCGGAGACGCCGTCGACCAGGAGGTGGCCGCCGTTCGCGCAGATCGCGTAAGCGGGCGCGGGGCCCGGCAGGTTGATGCGCAGGTACTGCTTGATCGTCCGGGTCGTCGTCGGCACGAACACGGCCGCGTCGCCCAGGTCCGTCAGGAGCTGGGCCGCCGTCTCCGTCATGTACGACAGCGGTTTGCTCTCGTGCACCTCCACGCACAGCAGCCGGGGCGCCCGTGCGTCCGGCATGGTCAGCGCCAGGGCCGCGGAGGAGTAGATCAGCGTGCGGTCGAGGTCGCTCGCGACGAGTGCGGGCATCAGACGGTCACCGCCTTGCCGTCGGCGCCGGTCGCGCCCCGGGTGTACCTGGGGTGGATCAGGCCCACGCAGGTGTAGGGCAGTTCGGCGACCTCCTCCACCGGCACGCCGCGCTGCTCGGCGAGCAGACGGACATGGTCCAGGTCGCTGCCCGCCCCGGCGCGCGCCAGGACCTTCCAGGGCACGCGGCGGAGCATCACCCGGGTGGTCTCACCGACGCCGGGCTTGACGAGGTTCACGTCGTGGATGCCGTACTCCTCACTGATGCGCTCGACGGCGGCCCAGCCCTCCCAGGTGGGTGAGCGGTCGCCGGCGAGCAGTTCCTTGGCCTGGGCGCAGGCCGCGTCGGCGACCTCGGGAAGCGGGCGGACACGGCGTCCAGGAAGGTCACCGACACGTCGGTGCCGGCGAGTTCGCGGTAGAACTTCGCGCCGTGGAAGTCGTGCGGGCCCACCAGGTCGGCGCGCAGCACGGTACGCGAGATCAGGCCGGACACGGTCGAGTTGAGGCACGCGGAGGGGATGAGGAAGTCCTCGCGGGTGCCGTAGGTCCGGACGCAGGAGCCCGGGTCGGCCAGGACCGCGATCTCGGGGCTGAAGCCGGTGATGCCGTCGGACTTCTCGAACTCCTCCAGGGCCTGGGCGAGTTCGCGAGTGATGGCGCCCTTGCCGGTCCAGCCGTCGACGAAGACGACGTCCCTGGGGTCGTGGTGCCGGGCGAGCCAACGCAGGGCGTTGGCGTCGATGCCCCGGCCGCGGACGATCGACACGGCGTAGTGCGGCAGGTCGAGGCCGTGCCGGTGCTGGGCCCAGCGGCGCATGAGGATGCCGACGGGGGTGCCGGCGCGGGCCAGGGAGACCAGGACGGGCCGGGGGGACCGTTCGGCGAGCACCGTCTCGGTGACCACCCCGACCGCCTGGGCGATGCGGGCCGCCGACTCCTCCAGCGCGGCGTGGAACAGCTCCTGGTACTGCTCGCTCGGCTGGTACTCCACGGGCAGCGACTCCGCGTAGTGCGCTCCGCCGCTCTGGATCGCCTCCTCGCGCTCCTCGGTCGGCGCCTCCAGGGTCACGTCCGAGAGGTCCTGCAGCAGCCAGCCGACCTCCTCGGGCGCGTACGAGGAGAAGGCGGGGCCGCGCAGGGGCTCGGGCAGCATGGAGAGCCTTTCGGGGGCGTGCGGGGCCTCGGGGGCGTACGACGGTACGACGGCGAGGAGGACCTGCGGGGTGTGTGCGGCGAGCCGGGCCAGCAGGCCGTCGGGCGCGTGCAGCAGGGGCGTGTCCGCGACCGAGTCGACGACGGCGACGACGGCGTCGAAGCCGGCGCCCGCGACGTTGTAGACGTACCGCTCGCCGGGGCCGTCGGCCGGGTCGTCGTGGGCGGGGAAGACCAGGCGGGTGCGTATCGCGTACCCGGGATCGTCGACGGCGAGGACGGGCGAGCGGGTGGTGGTCGAGTAGCGGACCTCGACGTCGGTGATCCGCTCCAGCTCGTGGGCGAGCCTGAGCGGGGCGTACATCAGCTCTTCGAAGCCGAGTACGTGCACGCGGCGTGCGTTCTGGGGCAGCGCCTCGGCGAGCCGTGCGGCCATGCCCGGCAGGGCGCCCTCGAGGCGCTCTCGGTGCGCGGGGGTGAACCCGTGCCGTCCGCCGTCCGGCAGGTCGGCGGGCCAGGGCAGTTCTATGCGGGTCGCGCAGGGGTGGGTGCGGTCGTCTTCCGGGTGCGAGCCGGTGGGGGCTGGTCGCGCAGTTCCCCGCGCCCCTAGGGGGTTCACGGCAACGCCCTCAAGGGGCGCGGGGCTGTGTTCATATGCGGCTCCGCCGCGGGGCGCGACCGGCCACGACGCGCCCGCGCACGACGGACCACCTTCCACGGCACTCTCCGCCTCGTACCGCGCCACCAACTCCTGCCCCTTCTCCAACACCCCCTCCGGCAGCCGTACGGTCCCCGAGGCAGCGGCTACCAGATCGACCCGGGCGCCGATCTCCCCGGCGAAGTCCGCGAGGCGCCCCGCATCCTCCGCCGACCGCATGTCCACCAGCGCCACCACGACGTACCGCCGCCGCGGATACCGCGCATGAAGATCCCGCACGGTGTTCAGCACCGTGTTCCCCGTGGAGAACTCGTCGTCGACCAGCACCAGCGGCCCGTCGCCGGCCAGCAGCGCGGGATCCTCCGGCAGCAGCAGATGAGACGTGGCGTGGGAGTGGGACTCCTCGAAGCCGCCCGCGCGGGCGACGCCGGCGACGGGGCGGCGCGTGGAGTGCAGGTAGGGGGCGAGGCCCAGGCCGTCGGCGACGGAGTGGCCGAGGCCGGTCGCGGTCTCCGCGTAGCCGAGCACCACCGCCCGGCCCGCCTCGTCGGCGCCCAGCAGCTCACGCACCCGGCGGCCGAGCTCGTAGCCGTAGCCGTAGACGACGGACGGCGACTGCGGGACATGCTTCCCCAGCACGTTGGACACCAGCAGATGGGCCCGCTTGGGGTTGCGGCGCAGCGCCAGCCCCAGCAGGTCGGTCAGCCGGTCGTCGCCGACGAGCTCGACACCGAGCCGCTCGGCGACCCAGCTGCCGGACCAGACGTCGTCGCGCACCGCGTGGCGCACCCCCTCGTTCACTGCCTTCTCCATGAATCCCTTGCGTCGGATGCCGTGCGTTCAGATGCCGTGCGTTCAGTGGCGCAGGCCGGCCGCGAGCAGTTCCACGAAACCGATGTCCTCGCCCGCCACGCCGAAAACCTCGGCACGCAGCAGGGTTCGCTCGGCCCAGGCCCGGTGCGGCTTCACCTCGTTCATCTTGTTCGTGTACGCCGATCTCAGCACACCCCCGCCGCCCCGTTCGGGGCGCAGTATGTCCTGGGCGTCCGAGAACTCCTCGTGACTGACGACCGACAGGGCGTGCACCGGCAGGACGTGGGAGGGGTGGATGCAGGTCTTGCCCAGCAGTCCGTTGGCCTGGTCCAGGGAGATCTCCCTGAGCAGGCCGTCCATGGCGTGCTCAATCAGCTTCTCGCGCAGTTCCGCGGCCTGCACCTCAAGGAAGGGGCTCTGCCGCAGCTGCGGCTTGAACATGCGCTCCTGGACCCGGAAGTACTCCCACACCGGCCCGGTCACGGTGAAGCCGGTGCCGTCGGCGCGGCCCAGCATGTTCACCACGTCGGCGATCACGGAGGCGACGATCTGCACGTCGTACGCCGTCATGTCGGGGCCCCTGCGCAGCCCGTAGGAGGAGCAGAAGTCCGTCACGCCGAGGCGCAGGGCGAGGACGCGGTCGCGGTACTTGTCGATCGCCCGGAAGATGCCCTCCAGGGTCTCCACCCGCGACTCCCGGTAGAGCAGCTCCGGGGACTCCAGCACCGGCATGGCGAAAAGGCGACGGCCGCTTTCGGCCTCGGCGGTCGCCAGCGCCTCGAGGAAGGGGATGCCGCGTTCCTCGGTGAACTTGGGCAGTACGAATCCGGACAGCAGCCGGACGGCGGGCCCGAGGCGTCGTACGAGGTCGGGGATCTGCTGGGGGGCGCGGACGCGGATGAACAGCAGCGGCAGGTCGGCGTCCGGGAGGCCGGCGAGGGCCGTGAGCTGGCGGACGAGGTTCTCCTCGCCCGGGCCGACGTCCGCGTCGTCGATCGAGTCCTCCAGGCACAGCACCATGGAGACCACGCCGCGCCCGGCCTGCTTGAGCACGTCGTCGGCCAGGCGCGGCCGGGTGGCCGGGCTGTAGAGCGTGGCGCCGAGGGCCGCCGAGAGCAGCCGGGCCGGGGAGTCCGGTGTGAACGCGCACGGCTCGCGGTGGAAGAGACGCTTCCGCACCTCAGGGGCGATGTGCCCGAAATGACGCATGGAACTCCCCCGTGATGGTCGTGCGGCCTGCGAATCGACGAAAGCTGGCCGGTAATAGTACGTAGAAGTCCATGTCAGAGGTTCCCGTCAGGCATGAATATCAGGTAACGCGGGCAAGCACAGCCGGGCCCGGCCATGACGACGGTAGTCCGCGACGGCTGACGGCGCCGCTCGTGACGCCGCGGCCCCGCGTTGTCGTGAGCAGGACCGAGAAGGCAGGATGACCGCATGACGCACGCGATGTTGAAGGGGTCGAACGTCCCGCTGGAAGCCACCACGGTGCGCGCCGTGCTGCGCTGGACACCCGGGCAGGGGGTTCCGGACGTCGACGCCTCCGCGCTGCTCCTCGGCCCCGACGGTCGTGTGCGCTCCGACGAGGACTTCGTCTTCTACAACCAGCCCCGGCACCCCTCCGGGAAGGTGTGGCGGCTCGGCAAGAAGCGGGTCGCCGAGGGCCTGACCGACACGATCCAGACAGAGCTCACCGGTGTCGAGTCCGGAGTCAGCCGGATTCTGCTGGTCGCATCGGCGGACGGGGTCGCGTTCGACCGCGTACAGGCGCTGCGCATTCTGCTGTACGACGCCGCGGGCACCGGCGCGGAGGCGCTGGCGTACTTCGACATCAGGCCGGAGACGGGCGAGGAGACCGCGCTGATCTGCGGCGAGCTGTACCGGCGCGGGGAGGGCTGGAAGTTCCGGGCGCTGGGCGAGGGCTATTCGAACGGGCTGGAGGGGCTGGCCACCGACTACGGCATCTCGGTCGACGAGTCGGAGGCGGCGGAGGCGGCGGAGGAGCCGCCGACCACGACCGTTCCCACGCCCCCGACCACGGCCGGACCCACCCAGCAGCCCACGGCCCCGGCTCAGCCCGCTCCCGAGGTGTCCCGGCCGCTGCCTCCGGAGCAGCCGACCGCGGTGCCGGCGCAGCCCGCGTACGGCTACCCGCCCCAGCAGCCGACGACCACCCAGCCCGCCTACGGCTACCCGCAGCCCGCCGGCCGGCCCGCCTACGGCTACCCGCAGCCCGTCGCCCCCGCGGCCCCCGACCCGGACTTCCGGCTGCCCCCGCAGGGCCCGCAGTTCATCAGCCGCTGAGCAGCCGAGAAGCCTCAGAGCCCGTCGTTCGGATCAGGTCGCAGATCCTTCTCCAACAGCGCGAAGGACTTGGGTGTCCCGCCCGGCTGTGGCTTGCCCTGCTTGTGGCCCACGACGCGGTAGCCGGCGTCCCGGTAGTAGGCGTTGAGCTGTGCGTTGCCCGCCAGGCAGTCCAAGCGCACACTGGTCCGTCCCACCGCGGCCACCCGGCGTTCCGCGGCTCTCAGCAGCAGCCGCCCCGTCCCGGGCGCGGCGGTGCTCCGGTCCACCATGAGCCGGTGCACATATCCGGCCACGGGCGGCTGCGGGCCCCAGGCGGCCTCGTCCTCCCACCACAGCTCCCAGGCGCCGGCGACGCGCCCGCCGGACGCCGCGAGCCAGACCTCGCCGTGCGCCATGACGCGGCGGAAGTGGTCCTCGTCCAGTTCTCCCGGCCGCCACTGCCCGGTGACGCCGCGGGCAAGCATCCAGCGCGCCGCGTCGTCGCGGAGGCGGACGAGGGTGGCCAGATCGGCCTCGGTGGCCGGGCGGACGCGCAGGTTCTCCCCCGTCAACGGTCGACCTTCGTCTTGTAACCCCGGCCCCACTGCAATCCCCACCCGTACAGCCGGTCGAGCTCCGCCTGGAACCCGTAGACGAACTTCGCCTCGCGGCGCACGATGATCTCGTTCTTGACCTTCTCGATCATGACGACGGCGCAGGAGCGGGCCTGCGGCTGGCGTTCGTCGAGGTGGATCTCGATGCGCGGGCCGCTGCTCGGGTAGAGGGTGACGCTGGCGTGGGTGCGGTCGAAGGCGGGTGTCTGGTCGTAGATGTAGACGAAGACCAGCAGCCGCTTGATGTGCTCGCGGTGGTCGAGGTTGATGTACATCGTCTCGCCGGAGCCGGAGCCGAAGCGGTCGTCGCCGCTGAGCTTGACGTACGGCGGGGCGTTGACGTCGCCGAAGTAGCCGCCGAGGGGCTGGACGACGCCCTTGGTGCCGTCCTGGAGCTCGTAGAGGCAGCCCAGGTCCAGGTCGACGTTGACCATGCTCTGGCTGTGGCCCACGACCTCCGGCGGTTTCAGCGCCCGGAACGGGTGCCGCAGCAGGCTCTCCCGCTGGGAGCCGCCGATGTCGGAGCTGCGCATCCGCCAGCTGAGGTTGACGCGCAGATGGCCGGTGGCCGCGTCCTGCTTGGTGAGCGATATCTGCGAGCGCCGCTTGGTCAGTTCGATCGCGTTGGTTGCCGCGTCGCCCGAGTCGAACTGCACATCGCCACGCCGGAGTCCGTCGAACAGGCCCATTCCGCCCCCCACGTTCACTTGGAGGCCGCGGGTCACCGCCGTGCCCGCGGCCCTTGACGACCGACGGGGCGGCCACCGAGGAGTCGCCTCGGTGGCCGCCCCGCACAGAGCGTTCCTCACCCGGAGGGGTGTCACACTCCGGAGGAGACCTCAGTCTTCTCGCCCGAGCCGGCTTTTCCCTCGGCCGCCGCGATGGCGCGGTTGCGGCGCACGGAGGACCAGAACGAGGCACCGATCAGGAGGACGCCGATGGAGCCGGTGATGAACTCGTTGATCTCGTACTGGATGGTGACGAGGAGGACCATGGCGAGGGCGCCGATGGCGTAGTGGGCGCCGTGCTCCAGGTAGACGTAGTCGTCGAGGGTGCCCTCGCGGACCAGGTAGACGGTCAGCGACCGGACGTACATGGCGCCGATGCCGAGGCCGAGGGCCATCAGGACGATGTCGTTGGTGATGGCGAAGGCGCCGATCACGCCGTCGAAGGAGAAGGACGCGTCCAGGACCTCGAGGTAGAGGAACATGAAGAACGCGGCCTTGCCGGCCAGCAGGACCGCCGACTTGGGCTTGCCCTCGCGGGCGGCCTTCTCCTCGGCCTCGTGCTCGCGCTCCTCCTCCTCTTCGAGCTTGTCCTCGAAGTAGCCGGAGAGGCCGCCGACGATCATGTACGTGATCAGACCGGCGACACCGGAGAGCAGGACGGTCTCCGCCTTGTCGGCGTGGGTGCCGCCGTGCTGGTGGGCATTGGCGCCGAAGGTCATGGCGGAGATCAGCAGGATGATCAGGGCGATGCAGACCGACAGCATGTCGACCTTGCCGAGCTTGGCCAGCGGGCGCTCCAGCCAGGCGAGCCACTTGATGTCCCGGTCCTCGAAGATGAAGTCCAGGAAGATCATCAGCAGGAACATGCCACCGAAGGCGGCGATCGACGGGTGGGCGTCGGTGACGTACTGCTGGTACTGGTCCTTGTCGGTGAGCGCGAGGTCGACGGCCTCGATCGGCCCGAGCTGGGCGCTGAGCGCGACGATCACGACGGGGAAGACCAGCCGCATGCCGAAGACGGCGATCAGGATGCCGATGGTGAGGAAGATCTTCTGCCAGAAGGCATTCATCTTCTTCAGGATCCCGGCGTTGACCACCGCGTTGTCGAAGGACAGCGAGATCTCGAGAACGGACAGGATCGCTACGAGGCCGAACGCGGTCCACCCTCCGTAGAGAACCGCTGCGACCAGGCCGAGCGCGGTGACCGCGAACGACCACCCGAAGGTTTTCAGAACCACTGGCTACCCAATCGTGTGTGTACGGGGCTCCCCGCGCCGTACCCGGCTTTACGAACTTTTGAGGCCGAAGTCTAGTCGGGCCCCCTCCATACCCCACCGGGCCCCCGTTTTTGCTCATATCGCGTTATGAGACGTTGACTCCGAAGTCCAGGGCGATGCCCCGCAGCCCCGACGCGTACCCCTGCCCCACGGCCCTGAACTTCCATTCGGCCTGGTAGCGATAGACCTCGCCGAAGATCATGGCGGTCTCGGTGGAGGCGTCCTCGCTCAGGTCGTAGCGGGCGAGTTCCTGGCCGTCCGCCTGGTTCACCACGCGGATGAAGGCGTTGCTGACCTGGCCGAAGGTCTGGCCGCGCTCGTCGGCCATGTGGATGGAGACCGGAAAGACGATCTTGTCGCAGTGGGGCGGCACCTTGGAGAGGTCGATCAGGAGCGACTCGTCGTCGCCGTCCCCCTCGCCGGTGAGGTTGTCACCGGTGTGCTCGACCGAGCCGTCCGGGCTCTTGAGCTGGTTGTAGAAGACGAACCACTCGTCCCGAGCACGCGTCCGCCGCTGCACATCAGGGCGCTGGCGTCGAGGTCGAAAGGTGCTCCGGTGGTGGAGCGCGCGTCCCAGCCGAGCCCGATCATCACCTGAGTGAGGTTCGGTGCGGCCTTGGACAGGGAGACATTGCCCCCTTTGGCGAGCGTGACGCCCATGATGCTGTCCCTCCCCGGGTGATGTTCCTCAGGTGGTCCTGCACGTCCGGCGCCGCACGTAAACCGTGCGGCGCCGGACAGTGAGAAACCAGGGCCCTGTCGCCAGGGCCCGTCAGGTGGCTCAGACGTTCACACCGAAGTCCTGCGCGATGCCGCGCAGGCCCGAGGCGTAGCCCTGGCCGATGGCGCGGAACTTCCACTCCGCGCCGTGCCGGTAGAGCTCACCGAAGACCATGGCGGTCTCGGTGGAGGCGTCCTCGCTCAGGTCGTAGCGCGCGATCTCGGCGCCACCGGCCTGGTTCACGACGCGGATGAACGCGTTGCGCACCTGGCCGAAGGACTGCTGGCGGGTCTCGGCGTCGTAGATGGAGACCGGGAAGACGATCTTCTCCACGTCGGCCGGGACAGTGGCGAGGTCGACCTTGATCTGCTCGTCGTCGCCCTCGCCCTCACCGGTGAGGTTGTCGCCGGTGTGCTCGACGGAGCCGTCCGGCGTCTTGAGGTTGTTGAAGAAGATGAAGTGCTGGTCGTTGCCGACCTTGCCGGAGTTGTTCAGCAGCAGCGCGCTGGCGTCCAGGTCGAAGTCGGTACCGGTCGTGGTGCGGACGTCCCACCCCAGACCGATGATGACCGCGGTCAGGCCCGGCGCCTCCTTGGTCAGCGATACGTTGCCGCCCTTGCTGAGGCTGACTCCCACGAGTCCTCCATTGGTGTTCAGGGGCGGGATGCCCCGTTGTGCTCGGATGTCGGATCAACGAGTCGATCCTAGTGACGGGTTCCCGCCCCTCGCAGTCCCTGAAGCCGACAATTCAGCGGGTGTCGAGCGCATGTCGCCCGAGGGGCGTCACAGGGCGTCGAGCGCCTTCACGTAGTCGTTCAGGTCGCGGGCGTCCGGCAGGCCGTTGACGACGGTCCACCGCACGACGCCCTCCTTGTCGATGACGAAGGTGCCGCGCACGGCGCAGCCCTTGTCCTCGTCGAAGACGCCGTAGGCCCGCGAGACGTCGCCGTGCGGCCAGAAGTCCGACAGCAGCGGGTACTCCAGGCCCTCCTGCTCGGCGAAGACGCGCAGGGTGTGGATGGAGTCGTTGGAGACGGCGAGCAGCTGGGTGTCGCGGTCGGCGAACTGCGGCAGGTTGTCGCGCAGCTCGCACAGCTCGCCCGTGCACACGCCGGTGAAGGCGAAGGGGTAGAAGAGCAGCACCACGTTCTTGGAACCGCGGAAGTCGGACAGCTTCACGGTCGCGCCGTGGTTGTCCTTGAGCTCGAAGTCGGGGCCTTCTCGCCGACCTGGATCGCCATCGCTGTGGGTGTCCCTTCCTGGGGCTTGTCGGGTGGGACCACCCTACGCAGGGACCGGCGCAGGCCGGTGGGCGGGCCGACGGTGCCGGCCCGCCCCGTACGTACGACTAACGCTTGGACTTCGCCGCCTTCGGCGTCGCCAGCCGGCTGCCGCTCCAGTCCTTGCCGACGCTGACGCTCTTGGACGCCGTCAGACCCGCCGTCGTGGCGGCTTCCGAGATGTCGCTCGGCTCCACATAGCCCGAACGGCCGGTCTTCGGCGTGAGGAGCAGGATGGCCCCGCCCTCTTCGATGTACGTGGTGGCATCGACCAGCGCATCCGTCAGGTCGCCGTCGTCGTCACGGAACCACAGCACAACGGCGTCGGCCACGTCGTCGTAGTCCTCGTCCACCAGGTCGCTCTCGACGATGCCCTCGATGGCCTCGCGGAGTTCCTGGTCCACGTCGTCGTCGTAGCCGATCTCCTGGACCACCTGCCCGGGCTGGAACCCCAGCCTGGCGGCAGGGTTCGTCCGCTCCTCCGCGTGGTCCGCGGTCGCGCTCACGGGTTGCCTCCTGATCATGTCTTGGGAATATCTCAGCCACGCGCGTGCGCGAAGCATTGGCCGTAGTCCACACGGGCGGGGCGGATCGCGCAAGTACCCGGCCGTTCAGACCGCCGAAACGGTGACGATCCTGGCCGTGTCACCGCAACTCCAGGCACACCATCATGGTCCGAGGTGACGTACACCACACCTTTCTGCCCTGTTTGGGCGTTTGGGAATCGTCTGTGGGTACGAGACTCGAAGGTATTCGCCCCATACGTCACCAAGTCGATCTCACGCCTGGGTTACCGCTCGGTAGAGATGACGTTTCCCGGCCCCGAGGTGGACCATGGGGAGCGGCGCGCCCCCAGCGACGACGCCCCGGCGACGACAGCGAAACAGCGGCCCTCGCAGGCCCTCTGACAGGTAAGGAACAGCGTGGCTTCCGCATCCGATCGCAACCCGATCATCATTGGCGGCCTTCCGAGTCAGGTTCCTGACTTCGACCCCGAAGAGACGCAGGAGTGGCTCGACTCCCTCGACGCCGCGGTCGACGAGCGCGGCCGTGAGCGCGCCCGGTACCTGATGCTGCGGCTGATCGAGCGGGCCCGCGAGAAGCGCGTGGCCGTGCCGGAGATGCGCAGCACGGACTACGTCAACACCATCCCGACCAAGAGCGAGCCGTTCTTCCCGGGCAACGAGGAGATCGAGCGGAAGATCCTCAACGCGACCCGCTGGAACGCGGCCGTGATGGTGTCCAGGGCCCAGCGGCCCGACATCGGCGTCGGTGGCCACATCGCCACGTTCGCGTCCTCCGCCTCCCTCTACGACGTCGGCTTCAACCACTTCTTCCGCGGCAAGGACGAGGGCGACGGCGGCGACCAGGTCTTCTTCCAGGGCCACGCCTCGCCGGGCATCTACGCCCGCGCCTTCATGCTGGACCGGCTCAGCGAGGAGCACCTGGACGGCTTCCGCCAGGAGAAGTCGAAGGCGCCGTACGGCCTGTCGTCGTACCCGCACCCGCGCCTGATGCCGGACTTCTGGAGTTCCCGACGGTGTCGATGGGCCTCGGCCCGATCGGCGCGATCTACCAGGCGCGGATGAACCGCTACATGCACGCGCGCGGCATCGCCGACACCTCCAAGTCGCACGTCTGGGCGTTCCTCGGCGACGGCGAGATGGACGAGCCGGAGTCGCTCGGCCAGCTCACGCTCGCCGCCCGGGAAGGCCTGGACAACCTGACCTTCGTCGTCAACTGCAACCTCCAGCGCCTCGACGGCCCCGTGCGCGGCAACGGCAAGGTCATCCAGGAACTGGAGTCGGTCTTCCGCGGCGCCGGCTGGAACGTGATCAAGCTGGTCTGGGACCGCACCTGGGACCCGCTGCTCGCCCAGGACCGCGACGGCGTGCTGGTCAACAAGATGAACACCACGCCGGACGGACAGTTCCAGACGTACGCCACGGAGACCGGCGCGTACATCCGCGACCACTTCTTCGGCGACGACCACCGGCTGCGCGCCATGGTCGAGGGCATGACCGACGACCAGATCCTGCACCTGGGCCGTGGCGGTCACGACCACCGGAAGATCTTCGCGGCGTACAAGGCGGCCGTGGAGCACAAGGGCCAGCCGACCGTGATCCTCGCCAAGACGATCAAGGGCTGGACCCTGGGCCCGAACTTCGAGGGCCGCAACGCCACGCACCAGATGAAGAAGCTGACGGTCGACGACCTCAAGCGCTTCCGCGACCGCCTCCACCTGCCGATCTCCGACAAGGAGCTGGAGTCCGGCGTCCCGCCCTACTACCACCCGGGCCGGGACACGGAGGAGATCCAGTACATGCACGACCGCCGCAAGGGGCTCGGCGGTTACGTGCCCACGCGTGTCGTCCGCTCCAAGCCGCTGGCCCTTCCCGAGGACAAGACGTACGCGACCGTGAAGAAGGGCTCGGGCCACCAGTCCATCGCGACGACCATGGCCTTCGTCCGGCTCCTCAAGGACCTCATGCGGGACAAGGAGATCGGCAAGCGGTTCGTGCTGATCGCGCCGGACGAGTACCGCACGTTCGGCATGGA
Organism: Streptomyces tuirus; assembly: GCA_018195615.1. Taxonomy (GTDB): domain Bacteria; phylum Actinomycetota; class Actinomycetes; order Streptomycetales; family Streptomycetaceae; genus Streptomyces; species Streptomyces tuirus_A. The sequence goes on from JAGTPG010000002.1 coordinate 2,964,778, forward strand.
CTCGTTCTTCCCGAGCGCGAAGATCTACAACCCGCTCGGCCAGCAGTACGAGTCGGTCGACCGTGACCTGCTGCTCGCCTACAAGGAGGCGCCGAACGGCCAGATGCTGCACGACGGCATCTCCGAGGCGGGCTGCACGGCCTCGCTGATCGCCGCCGGCTCGGCCTACGCGACGCACGGCGAGCCTCTGATCCCGGTCTACGTCTTCTACTCGATGTTCGGTTTCCAGCGCACCGGCGACCAGTTCTGGCAGATGTCGGACCAGCTGGCGCGCGGTTTCGTACTCGGTGCGACCGCCGGCCGTACGACGCTGACCGGTGAGGGCCTCCAGCACGCGGACGGGCACTCACAGCTGCTCGCCTCGACGAACCCGGGCTGCGTGGCGTACGACCCGGCGTTCGGCTTCGAGATCGCCCACATCGTGCAGGACGGGCTGAGGAGGATGTACGGCAGCTCGCCCGAGCATCCGCACGGCGAGGACGTCTTCTACTACCTGACCGTCTACAACGAGCCGATCCAGCACCCGGCCGAGCCCGAGAACGTGGACGTGGAGGGCATCCTCAAGGGCCTCTACCGGTTCAGCGAGGGCACGGCGGGCTCGGTCCCGGCCCAGGTCCTGGCCTCCGGCGTGGCCCTCCCCTGGGCCATCGAGGCGCAGAAGATCCTGGCCGACGACTGGAACGTCAAGGCGGACGTCTGGTCGGCGACCTCCTGGAACGAGCTGCGGCGCGAGGCCGTGGACTGCGAGCGGCACAATCTGCTGCACCCGAGGAGGAGCAGCGGGTGCCGTACGTGACGCGGAAGCTGGCGGACGCACAGGGGCCGGTCGTGGCCGTGTCCGACTGGATGCGGTCGGTGCCGGACCAGATCGCGCGCTGGGTGCCGCAGACGTACCAGTCGCTCGGCGCGGACGGCTTCGGCTTCGCCGACACCCGGGGTGCGGCGCGGCGCTTCTTCCACATCGACGCGCAGTCGATCGTGGTGGCGGTGCTGACCGAGCTGGCGCGTGAGGGCAAGGTCGACCGGTCGGTGCTCAAGCAGGCCATCGACCGGTACCAGCTGCTCGACGTGGCGGCGGCCGACCCGGGGGTCGCGGGCGGCGACGCGTAACACACTCGGCCCTGTCAAGGGGTGGTGAGCCTCACGGGTACACCGTGGGCACACCACCCCTTCACGTTTCCTACGATGCGGCCATGCAGCAGCAGTCGGCCCAACTCCGTTGGGAACAGCACACGCAGCGGCCGCTCTTCGGGCTGGCCCTCGCCTTCGCCGTCGCCTATGCCGTGCCGATCGTCCGGCCCGACGCGAGCCGGACCGTGGTGGACGTGTGCACGGCGGTCGAGTGGGTGGTGTGGGGCGCGTTCGCGGTCGACTACGTCATCCGGCTCGTTCTCGCGGAGCGGCGGCTGGTGTTCGTACGGACGCACTGGCTTGACCTGGGGGCGGTGCTGCTGCCGGTGCTGCAGCCGATGCGGTTGCTGCGGCTGGTGTCGACGCTGCTGCTGGTCGGGCAGCGGGCTCGGATGGCCTCGCAGATACGGCTGACGACGTATGTCGCCGGTGCGGTGGTCGGGCTGCTGATGTTCGGGTCGCTGGCGGTGTTGTCGGTGGAGCGGGACTCGCCGGACGGGAACATCAAGACGCTGGGTGACGCGGTGTGGTGGTCCTTCACGACGATGACGACCGTGGGCTACGGGGATCACGCGCCGACCACCGGGTTGGGGCGGATGCTCGCGGTCGGGTTGATGCTGTCGGGGATCGCGCTGCTGGGTGTGGTGACGGCGAACATCGCGGCGTGGTTCATCGCGAGGTTCGAGAAGGATGACGTGGAGGAGCGGCGGCAGACGGAGGCGATACGGGAGTTGACGGAGGAGGTTCGGGCGTTGCGGGGGGAACTGGCGGCGCTGAAGGGGACGCCCGTTGAGTGACGCCCGTTGAGTAGTGCTCGGGGTTCGTGCCCGGGGCGGGTGGGTGCGCAGCTGGGTAAAGGTGGGCCCCCGGCCTGGCGGCCAGGGGCCCTTCCCTCACTTCCCCGGGTCAGAACAGCATGCCGTTGCCCGGAGTTGTCGCTCCGGCCAGCCAGATGATGGCCAGGAGCGTGTCGATGGCGCCCAGCACCAGGGCGACCACGGCCGTGAGCGGGCGGGAGCCCGCCCAGGTGCGGCCCATGGCGAGCCAGCCGCAGACGATCGCCACGGGGCCGAGGATGATCCCCAGCACGAAGAATCCGGCGACCGCGCAGATGACTCCGATGATTCCGAGCGTCGCGCGATCCGGCCCGGTCCGTGACCACGTCCGGCCACGTGAGCGGGGGTGCCTGCGCGTACCGTGTCCGAAACTCGCCATCATCAACTCCCGTAAACCCTCAGTCGGTTGGGGTTCGGTTCGGGTACGACATGGCGAGTACCCCCATGACGGGCTTCAATCCCGCTGCTTGCGCGCTGCCCCCTCTCCAGCAGCGCGCCGCAGCGTCCGTCCTCCATGCCCTGCGGAGGACTTGACCCACTGTGACCTGCGGCGCCCGCCGAAGGGGAGGGGTAGGCGGTGGTGTTCACCCTGATAGGCGAACGCCCGTCAAGAGACCGTCAGATGTGCGCCGCGCCCGCTCCGGCGCCCGCGTTCTCACCGCGCTTCGTCAGGAACGCCACCAGCACCGCCACCACGGCCACGCCGGCGGCGACGAGCGACGCCGTGCTCATGCCCGAGATGAACGTGTCGTGCGCGACGCCCGTGATCTTCGCGGCGATCGCGTCCGGCGTGCCCGGCGCGAGCGGCGGGACACCGACCTGGACCGCCTCGGACGCCTGGTGCTCCTGCTCCGGCGTCAGCGGCGGAAGCCCGGCCTTCGTCCAGTTGCCCGCGAGGTCGCTGTTGACCTTGGAGGCCATCACGGCGCCCAGCACGGCCGTGCCGAGGCTGCCGCCGATCTGCATGGCGGCCTGCTGGAGACCGCCCGCCACGCCCGACAGCTCCATCGGGGCGTTGCCGACGATGACTTCGGTCGCGCCGACCATGACCGGCGCGAGGCCGAGGCCGAGCAGGGCGAACCAGAGCGACATGATGCCGCTGCCGGTGTCCGTCTCCAGCGTCGACATCCCGTACATGGCGATCGCGGTGAGCGCCATACCGCCCGCGAGCGGAACCCGGGGGCCGAACTTGGTGATCATCGCGCCGGCGAGCGGCGAGCCGACGATCATCATGCCGGTGAGCGGCAGCAGGTGCAGGCCGGCGTCGATCGGGCTCATGCCGTGCACGTTCTGCAGGTAGAACGTCACGAAGAACAGGCCGCCCATGAACGCGATGGCCATCAGGACCATCAGCACGACACCGGCGGACAGCGCCACGGAGCGGAACAGCGCGAGCGGGATCAGCGGCTCCTTCACCTTCGTCTCCCAGAAGGCGAAGAGCGCGAAGCCCAGCACGGAGGCACCGAGGAACCCGAGCGTCTTCGGGTCGCCCCAGCCCCACTCCGACGGCGGGGCCTTGATGAGCGCCCACACCAGGCAGAACACGGCGGTCGACAGCAGGGCGATGCCCAGGATGTCGAAGGAGCGCGGGGCGTTCTCGGCGCGGTGGTCGAGCAGGATCCAGACGCCGAGGACGACGGCGAGGACACCGACCGGCACGTTGATGAAGAACACCGACTGCCAGTTGACGTGCTCGACGAGCACGCCGCCGAGGATCGGGCCGCCCGCGGTGGACGCGCCGATGACCATGCCCCAGATGCCGATGGCCATGTTGAGCTTCTCGGCCGGGAAGGTGGCCCGCAGCAGGCCGAGCGCGGCCGGCATCAGCAGCGCGCCGAACAGGCCCTGCAGGACGCGGAAGACGACGACGAACGCGATGCTGTCGGAGAGGCCGATGGCGCCCGAGGCGGCGGCGAAGCCGACGACGCCGATGAGGAAGGTCTGCCGGTGACCGAAGCGGTCGCCGAGCTTGCCCGCGGTGATCAGGGAGACCGCGAGGGCGAGGAAGTATCCGTTGGTGATCCACTGGACCTCGGCGAAGGTGGCGCCGAGGTCCTTCTGGATCGCCGGGTTGGCTATGGCCACGATGGTGCCGTCGAGGGCCACCATCATGACCCCCACAGCGACGGTGATGAGGGTGAGCCAGGGGTGCCCTCGCAGCCCCTTGCCCGGCGTCGCGTCCGACGGCGCGTCCGGTGCCTTGCCCCCCGACCCCGTCGTGTCGATGGTGGTCTGACTAGTCATGTGTTCGAGGCTAGTGACAGCCACTGACAATTGACAAACCAATTCACAAGTCGGTAACTGTCACGACACCCCCCTAGAGCCTGAACTGGGCAAACACTTCAGACGAGAGGCACCTCTTGAACCTGCGCGAACGCAAGAAGCGGCGAACCCGGGACGCACTGCTGCGGGCCGCCCTGGAACTGTTCGCCACGCGCGGGTACGAGGAGACGACCGTCGACGACATCGCCGCCGCCGCCGACGTCTCGCAGCGCACCTTCTTCCGCTACTTCGCCGGCAAGGAGGAGACGGCCTTCTTCGTGCCACGGCTCGCGGAGACGCACGTCGTCGAGGCCGTACGGGCCCGCCCGCCGGGCGAGGCGCCGCTGGAGGCGCTGCGCCGGGCCGTGCTGGAGAGCTGGGACACGATCAACGAGGCCATCGAGGAGCTCGTGCCGATCGAGCTCCACATGCGCGTCTACCGGGTGATCGAGTCGACGCCCGCGCTGCTCGCCGCGCATCTGCGGCGGGCGGCGGAACTGGAGGAGCAACTCGCACAGATCATCGCCGAACGCGAGGGGCTCGACGCGGACGTGGATCCGCGGCCCAGGATCATCGTGGCCCTGTTCGGCGGGGTGATTCGTGTCACCGAGAGACTGTGGTCCGCGGGGGACGACCTCAGCCTCGACGCGATGCGCCAACTCACCACGACATACCTGGATCAGGTGGGCCCCGCCCTGGCAGAGAACTGGCGTACGAAGCCATCCCCTTAGACCACACACCGAAACGTGATCCCGGTCACTTGGTTAACGCGAGACCCTCTCGTTCTCCTAGTGTGTCCTTTCAGTGACTTCCTTCGACACCTCCCCGCAATTGAACGTCTGGCGCGCACTGCTCGCTCTGGCCGTCGTGTTCGTGATGCTGGCGACCACCGGCTGGACGGCGCTGCGCAACCAGCGGGGCGACACGCCGCTGGCTGCCTCGCTCTCCGCCTGGGAGCACGGCCGGATCGGCGGCCACCGACTGCCGGACCCGCAGTCCCAGCCGACGAAGCTCGCCCGCTTCTTCGCCTCGCTCACCGAGCGGGACCGGGTGCGCCTGATCCGCAAGTATCCGCTCGCGGTCGGCAACATGAACGGGGCACCGGTCGAGCTGCGCTACCGCGCCAACCGCATCGCGCTCGACCAGGCGCGCGACGTCGAGCGCGAACGCATGCACGACAACCGCCTCACGCCGGCCGGGAAGCACGAGGCCGGACGGCGGATGCACCGCTTCGAAGACCTCATGGAGAAGGGCCGCCACATCCTCGCCTTCGATCCCGAGGGATCGGGCCGGGTGGCGGAGGTCTTCGGGGACCTGCGGAAGGCGGACCGGGTCTCGGTCGTCGTGCCCGGTGTGGACACCGACCTGCTCACCTTCCAGCGCACGAACCGCAAGTACTCGGCGCCCGTCGGCATGGCCGAGTCCCTGTACGCGGCCGAGCGGGCGGCGAGCCCCTCGACCCGTACCGCCGTGATCGCCTGGGCCGACTACACGGCGCCCAGCGGACTCGGCATCGACTCGGCCACGGCGATGCGCGCCGAGGAGGGGGCCGTACGGCTGAACTCGCTGGTGCGGGCGCTGCCGGGCGGCTCGCCGGTCTCGCTGTTCTGCCACAGCTACGGCTCCGTGGTGTGCGGGGTCGCCGCGCACGAGCTGCCGGGCCGGGTGGCCGACATCGCCGTGGCCGGCAGCCCCGGCATGCGCGTCGAGAAGGCCGCCCAGCTGCACACCAGCGCCCAGGTGTGGGCGATGCGGGACGCCGACGACTGGATCCAGGACGTGCCGTACCTGGAGGTCGGCGGGCTGGGCCACGGGGCCGATCCGATGTCCGCCGGGTTCGGTGCGCGGGTGCTGTCGGCGCAGGGTGCGAAGGGTCACGCCGGCTACTTCGAGCCGGGTACGGCAAGTCTGATGAATTTCGCAGAGATCGGCGTCGGCGCATACCGCTCGGTGCACTGCGCGCACGAGGACGGCGTCTGCCGGACCGGTTTGTCCGGTACGGCGGCGGCCTGACGCGCGTAGAGGCGAAGGAATTGCGGTCTGCTCGGGAGGGGGACGGAGGAGCGCGTGCCGCATACGATGAGCCGCATGGGTGACGTACTGGCCGGATTTCATGCCGCCTGGGAGTTCGAGTCCGACTCCGTGCTCATCCGCTACGAACGGGGGATTCGAGCACCTAAGCTCTTCCAGGCGCTGGGGGAACGCCGTGTCCCGCTGGACGCGATCGCCGGAGTGACGCTGACGCGCGGGAAACGCGGCACGGTCGTGCTGCGCGTCGAGCCCCGCCCCGGGGCGGACCCGTTGATGGAGGCGGCCGCCGGGCAGCTGAAGGAGAGCGGCGACCCCTACCGGCTGGTGCTGCCCGCCGAGCGGGAGGTCCTCGCGGAGTACTACGCCGATGAGCTGAAGTCGCTGCTGACGGAGTCCGGGCCTGCCGAGCGGTTTCTGGTGGAGCCGCCGAAGGGGCCGTTGTCGTTCAAGGCGTACGACGGGAAGGCGACCTTCGACGGACGGACCGTGAACTTCCGGTGGTTCTGGACGGGGGCGTCGTCGGCGAAGTGGAAGGCCGGCGACCAGACGTTTCCCGTCGGGGAGCTGAGCGGGGTGGAGTGGCGGTCGCCGGAGGTGCTCGAAGGGCATCTGCGGTTGGTGCGGCGCGAGGCGGGGGTGTCGGCCGCGCAGGCCGACCAGGATCCCGCCGCGGTGGTGTTCGGGCTGGGGTACGGGCCCGTGCACGAGTCACTGCCGTTCGCCGCGGCGGTGTTGGCGGCGGTGCGGACGTCGAGTCCGGTGGCTGCTGTTTCCGCGGCTGCGCCGCGCCGTGACCCTGCGGATATCGCCGAGCGGATTCGGCATCTTGGGGAGCTGCATCAGGCCGGGTTGGTGACGGATGAGGAGTTTTCGGTCAAGAAGGCGGAGTTGTTGGCGGAGCTGTAGCGTCTGCTGGGTGCTGCGCGCCGGCGGGTGCGGGTTGAGTGTGGCCGGTCGCGCAGTTCCCCGCGCCCCTAGGGCCTCTACTCGCGGCCCGCAGAAGTGAAGGCCATGTCCGCATAGCGGTTGCCTGCCACCTGGGCCGCGATTCCGTCCAGCAGGTCCAACTCCTCCCCCGTCAGGACGATCCTGGTCGCCGCCGTGTTCTCCTCCACCCTGGAGGGCTTGCGCGTGCCGGGGATCGGGATGACGGGGAGGTCGTGGATCGTGGCCTGCTGCTGGACCCAGGCCAGGGCGACTTGCCCCACGGACGCGTCGTGCGCCTTGGCCACCGAGCGGATCAGCTCCAGCAGGGCCGCGTTCGTCGTCGCGTTCTCGCCCGTGAAGCGGGGCTGCTGGCGGCGGAAGTCGTCCGGGGTCAGGTCCTGGTCGGCGTGGGTGAAGGAGCCGGTGAGGAAGCCGCGGCCCAGGGGCGAGTACGGGACGAGGGCGACGCCCAGGTCGCGGGCCGCGGGGACCACCTTCGGCTCGATGTCGCGGCTGAACAGCGACCACTCCGACTGCACCGCGGCGATGGGGTGGACGGCGTGGGCGGCGCGCAGTTCGCCGGCCGTGACCTCGCTCAGGCCGAGGTGCTTGACCTTGCCCTCGCGGACCAGGTCGGCCATGGTGCCGACGCTCTCCTCGATCGGCACGTTCACATCGCGCCGGTGCATGTAGTAGAGGTCGATGACGTCGACGTCGAGGCGCTTCAGGCTGGCCTCGACGGCCTGGCGGATGTAGGGCGGGTCGTTGCGGATGATCCGGCGCGTCGGGTCGTCCGCGGGTATCGACAGGGCGAACTTGGTCGCGATGACGACCTCGTCGCGGTGTGCCTTGAAGAACGGCGACAGGAACCGCTCGTTCTCGCCGGCGCCGTACGCGTCGGCCGTGTCGTAGAGGGTGACGCCCAGTTCGAGGGCGCGTTCCAGGGTGGCCCGGGACGCGTCCGCGTCCGAGGGGCCGTAGCCGAAGCTCATGCCCATGCAGCCGAGGCCCTGGACGCCCACCTCGGGGCCGTTGTCGCCGAGCTTCGCGGTCGTGATCCTGCCGTCCGTCATCGGGACCTCTCCGACGCCAGGGGCCGCCCGGCGTCCGCGTAGAAACTGATCTTCCGGTCGAGCACGGCGAGTGTGCCCCGGAGTTCGTCGATCCTGGCCAGGACGTCCTCGCGGGTCGCCTTCAGCAGTTCGAAGCGCTCGCCGTAGGTGTGGTCGCCCTCGCGCACCAGTTCCGCGTACCGGACCATGTCGGCCACCGGCATGCCCGTCAGGCGGAGCTTGCCGACGAGGTCGAGCCAGTCGAGGTCGCGGTTGGTGTAGCGACGCTGGCCGGTGTGGGACCGGTCGATGTGCGGCATCAGGCCGATGCGCTCGTACCAGCGCAGGGTGTGTGCCGTCAGGCCGGTGAAGGCGACGACCTCGCTGATCGTGTACCTGTCCTCGCCGTCCGGGCGCCTGCCGGTCCTGGTCCCCGTGGTTTCCATCACCGTCATGACCCCAACGCTAGGACCTTGGAGTGCACTCCAAGCAAGCGGCGACGGTAAGAAATGGGCAGGACGTCCCTCGAACCGGCTGGTTAGCGTACGGGGCATGAGTGTTGTACGCCGCGCCCTGCCCGAGGACGCCGAGGAAGTCCTGCGTCTGCGTCAAGTCATGATCGACTCGGTGTTCGCCACCGATCCCTCCATCGCCTGGCACGGGGATTCCCTTCCGACCCTGAGTCACAAACTGGGCGAGCCGGACGGGGACTTCGTGGCGTTCGTCGTGGACCACCCGGAGCGGCCTGGGGCACTGGCGTCGCTGGTGGCCGGGACGATCGACTACCGCATCGGGAAGCCGGGCGACCCGCAGGGCATGGTGGGGTTCGTCTTCAGTGTCGCCACCGACCCGGAGGCCCGGCGCCGTGGGTACGCGCGGGCGTGCATGACCACGCTGCTGGAGTGGTTCCGCGCGCGGGGTGCCCGGCGCGTGCAGCTGACCGCCTCGCCGGAGGCCGAGCCGCTGTACGTCTCCCTCGGCTTCCGCCCCAAGCCCGACCCCTTGCTGGAGCTCACGCTCTGAGCGCATAGGCTCGAACGCATGTCGTTGAAGAGCCTCGCGTTGATCGAGAACTGGCCGGTTCCCACCGCCGCGGCGGGTGTCGTACGAGCGGACGGCACCGTCCTCGGCACCCACGGGCCGGCCGGGCAGCGGTTCCCGCTCGCCTCGGTGACCAAGCCGCTGGCCGCCTACGCGGTGCTCGTCGCGTACGAGGAGGGGGCGGTCGAGCTCGACGAGCCCGCCGGTCCGGCCGGTTCGACGGTCCGACACCTGCTCGCGCACACCTCGGGCCTCGCCTTCGACGAGCACAAGGTCACGGCCCCGCCCGGGGAACGGCGGCTGTACTCGAACGCCGGCTTCGAGCAGCTCGGCGACCATGTCGCGAAGGCGACCGACATCCCGTTCGGGGAGTACCTGCGGCAGGCCGTGCTGGAGCCGCTGGGCATGACCTCGACGACCCTGGAGGGCTCTCCGGCCAAGGACGGCGTGTCGACGGTCGAGGACCTGCTGCGGTTCGCCGCCGAGGTGCAGGCCCCGCGTCTGCTGGATCCCCGTACCGTCGCCGAGGCGATGACCGTGCACCACCCGGGCACGAAGGGCGTCCTGCCGGGGTACGGGCATCAGAACCCGAACGACTGGGGCTCGGCTTCGAGATCCGCGACTCCAAGTCGCCGCACTGGACGGGCGCTTCGTCCTCCCCGCGCACGTTCGGGCATTTCGGGCAGTCCGGTACGTTCCTGTGGATCGACCCCGAAGCGCGGGCCGCGTGCGTGGCCCTGACGGACCGGGCGTTCGGGCCGTGGGCGATCGAGGCGTGGCCGGTGTTCACGGACGCGGTCCTCGCGGAGCTCTAGCTCATCTCCCAGATCAGCAGCTCGGCCCCGGTCACGCCCTCGGCCTCCAGGCCCTTGGCGTCGGTGATCCGGGCCGCGTCGCCCGCGGCCAGCGTCTCGCCGTCCAGGCGTACGTCGCCGCGTACGACGTGCACATACGCGTGCGCCGCGTCCGGCACCGCCGTCCGCTCCCCCGCCCCCAGCCGCCGTACGTGCAGCATCGCCCCGGCCTCCGGGACGGCGTAGGGCGTGGAGTCGGCGATGCCGTGGACCACCTCGTAGAACGGGTCGCCGCCGGGCCGGAGCGGGGCCAGCCACATCTGGATGAAGGTGAGAGGGCCGGAGCCGTCGTTGCGCTCCACGTGCCGCACGCCGCCCGCCGAGCTGAGCCGCTGCACATCCCCGTGGCGCACCACCGACTCGTGGCCGGTGGAGTCCCGGTGCGTCAGCTCGCCCTCCACCACCCACGTCACGATCTCGGTGTGGCTGTGCGGGTGTTCGTCGAACCCGGCGCCGGGCGCCAGACGCTCCTCGTTGCAGGCGATCACCGCGCCGAAGCGGAGGTTGTCCGGGTCGTAGTGGGGCCCGAAGGAGAAGGCGTGCCACGTCTCGATACCTGCCGCCGGATCCCCTCCGGGACAGCGCTGGGAACCCCGCCGTACGTCCATCACGAGGTCCACCGTAGACCCGGCGACGCACCTTCCCGTCCGGATAAGGCAGTCTTGTCCCCGTGCCCGAACCCGAAACCAGCAAGAACGAAGCCGCAGCGCACGATGTCCACCCCCATGCCGCGACGCTGAAGCGACTGGAGAAGTCGTCCGGATCGCTCGCCGCGCAGGCCATCGCGCGGATGGACGAGACGCTGCCCTGGTACCGGGCCATGCCCCGGAGAACCGTTCCTGGATCGGTCTGGTCGCGCAGGCGGGTATCGCCGCCTTCACGGAGTGGTTCCGGCATCCGGACGCCCCGCAGGCCATCTCCACCGACGTGTTCGGAACCGCGCCGCGCGAGCTGACCCGGGCGATCACGCTGCGGCAGACCGTGGAGATGGTGCGCACCACCATCGAGGTCATGGAGAGCGCGATCGACGAGGTCGCGGCCCCCGGCGACGAGAGCGTGCTGCGCGAGGCGCTGCTCGTCTACGCCCGGGAGATCGCCTTCGCCACCGCCCAGGTGTACGCGCAGGCCGCCGAGGCACGCGGTGCCTGGGACGCGCGGCTGGAGTCCCTGGTCGTGAACGCCGTGCTGAGCGGCGAGGCCGACGAGGGAGCCGTGTCACGGGCCGCCGCCCTCGGCTGGAACTCGCCCGAGCACGTGTGCGTGGTGCTCGGGACGGCGCCCGACGGGGACAGCGAACTGACCGTCGAGGCCATACGGCGTGCGGCCCGGCACGCCAAGCTCCAGGTGCTGACCGGGGTGCTCGGGACCGGCTGGTCGTCATCGCGGGCGGCAGCGACAACCCGCTGGCCGTCGCCAAGTCGCTCATCGGCCCGTTCGCCGCCGGGCCGGTCGTGGCCGGCCCGGTGGTGCCCGACCTGCAGGCCGCGACCCGCTCCGCGCAGGCCGCCGCCGCGGGCCTGAAGGCGTGTTCTGCCTGGCAGGACGCCCCGCGCCCGGTCCTCGCCGACGACCTGCTGCCGGAGCGCGCGATCGCCGGTGACCCCTCGGCCCGTGAGCAACTGGTGGAGGAGATCTACAGACCGCTGGAGGAGGCCGGGGCCGCGCTCCTGGAAACCCTCAGCGTCTATCTCGAACAGGCGAGCAGTCTCGAAGGCGCCGCCCGGATGCTGTTCGTGCATCCCAACACCGTTCGCTACCGGCTTCGACGTGTGACTGACGTCACCGGATGGTCACCCTCCGATGTACGCTCTGCCTTCACGCTGCGAATCGCGCTGATCCTGGGGCGTCTGGTCGATGGAGATCTCCAGCCCTAAGGTTTTGTCGGAGCTCGACAAAACCCCTCGTGTTCTTCGTCCCTGTCCTCACGGGCGGCCGTGGCCGTCCCAAGAGAGAGTGTGAGAGTGCTCGTACTCGTCGCTCCCGGCCAGGGCGCCCAGACGCCCGGCTTCCTGACTGAATGGCTCGACCTCCCCGGTGTCCGCGGTGCCCTCGAGGCATGGTCCGACGCCGCGGGACTCGACCTGATCCGCTACGGCACCGAGGCCGACGCGGAGGAGATCCGCGACACCGCGGTGGCGCAGCCGCTGCTGGTCGCGGCCGGAATGGCGTCCGCCGCCATGCTGTTCGACGACCCGGCCGAACTGCCGCGCAAGGTCGGCGCCGTCGCCGGGCACAGCGTCGGCGAGTTCACCGCCGCCTCGATCGCCGGGGTGCTCCCCCACGAGGAGGCCCTCCGCCTGGTCCGCACCCGCGGGCGCGCCATGGCCGAGGCCGCCGCCGTCACCGAGACCGGCATGGCCGCCCTCCTCGGCGGCGACCCCGAAGTGACGGTTCCGCACCTGGAGAGGCTGGGCCTGACCCCGGCGAACATCAACGGCGCGGGCCAGATCGTCGCGGCCGGCACCAAGGAGCAGCTCGCCTCACTGGAGGCCGACAAGCCCGAGGGCGTGCGCAAGGTCGTCGCGCTGAAGGTCGCCGGCGCCTTCCACACGCACCACATGGCCCCCGCGGTCGAGACCCTGGCCAAGGCCGCCGCCGAGGCCCGGCACACCGGTGACCCGAACATCACCTACGTCTCGAACAAGGACGGCCGGACCGTCGCCTCCGGCGCCGAGGTGCTGGAGCGTCTGGTCGGCCAGGTCGCCAACCCGGTCCGCTGGGACCTGTGCATGGAGACCTTCAAGGAGCTCGGCGTCACCGCCCTGATCGAGGTGTGCCCCGGCGGCACCCTCACCGGCCTGGCCAAGCGCGCCCTGCCCGGGGTGAAGACGCTGGCCCTGAAGTCCCCCGCCGACCTCGACGCGGCTCGCGCGCTCATCGCCGAGCACGCCTGACCGCCGCCCTGAAGGAGCCGTCCGCATGGCGAAGATCAAGCCCGGCAAGGGCGCCCCGTACGCGCGCATCCTCGGTGTCGGCGGCTACCGCCCGATCCGGGTCGTGCCGAACGAGGTGATCCTCGAGACGATCGACTCGTCCGACGAGTGGATCCGCTCGCGCTCCGGCATCGAGACCCGGCACTGGGCGAACGACGAGGAGACGGTCGCCGCGATGTCCATCGAGGCGTCCGGCAAGGCGATCGCCGACGCCGGGATCTCCGCCGAGCAGATCGGCGGAGTGATCGTCTCGACCGTCTCGCACTTCAAGCAGACCCCGGCCGTCGCCACCGAGATCGCCGACAAGCTGGGCACCGGCAAGGCCGCCGCCTTCGACATCTCGGCGGGCTGCGCGGGCTTCGGCTACGGCCTCACGCTCGCCAAGGGCATGATCGTCGAAGGCTCGGCGGAGTACGTCCTGGTGATCGGCGTCGAGCGGCTGAGCGACCTCACCGACCTGGAGGACCGGGCGACCGCCTTCCTGTTCGGCGACGGTGCGGGCGCGGTCGTCGTGGGCCCGGCCCAGGAGCCCGCCATCGGCCCCACCGTCTGGGGCTCCGAGGGCGACAAGTCCGAGACCATCAAGCAGACCGTGCCGTGGACGGACTACCGCTCCGGCGAGGTCGCCAAGTTCCCCGCCATCACGCAGGAGGGCCAGGCGGTCTTCCGCTGGGCCGTGTTCGAGATGGCGAAGGTCGCCAAGGAGGCGCTGGACGCCGCCGGCATCACCGCGGACGACCTGGACGTCTTCATTCCGCACCAGGCCAACGAGCGGATCATCGACTCGATGGTGAAGACACTCAAGCTGCCGGAGTCCGTCACGGTCGCGCGTGACGTACGCACCACCGGCAACACCTCGGCCGCCTCGATCCCGCTCGCGATGGAGCGGCTCCTGGCGACCGGCGAGGCGAAGAGCGGCGACACCGCGCTCGTCATCGGCTTCGGGGCGGGTCTCGTCTACGCCGCGACTGTCGTTACCCTCCCCTAGGCACTCCGTGCCGGATCATGCGGTCCGGCACGGGAGGAAACACCTGCCACACCCTCTGGATATCTACGAAGGAGCGCCAACATGGCCGCCACTCAGGAAGAGATCGTCGCCGGTCTCGCCGAGATCGTGAACGAGATCGCCGGCATCCCGGTTGAGGACGTCCAGCTGGACAAGTCCTTCACCGACGACCTGGACGTCGACTCGCTGTCCATGGTCGAGGTCGTCGTCGCCGCCGAAGAGCGCTTCGACGTCAAGATCCCGGACGAGGACGTCAAGAACCTCAAGACCGTCGGCGACGCGACCGACTACATCCTCAAGCACCAGGGCTGATCGACCGATCAGGTCCTAGGGCTACTGCCCCGCCACCCGGCGGTGGCGCCGCTTAATCCTCGTATCCGTTGGAGAAAGAATTCCCGTGAGCTCGACCAATCGCACCGTGGTCGTCACCGGTATCGGCGCAACCACACCGCTGGGTGGCGACGTAGCCTCTACCTGGGAGGGCCTGGTCGCCGGACGTTCCGGCGTCAAGCCCCTGGAGCAGGAGTGGGCCGCCGAGCAGGCGGTCCGTATCGCGGCCCCGGTCGCCGTGGAACCGACCGAGGTCATCCCGCGGCCGCAGGCCCGCCGCCTGGACCGGTCCGCGCAGTTCGCGCTGATCGCGGCCAAGGAGGCATGGGCCGACGCCGGTTTCGAAGCGAAGGCCGACGAGGATCCGAACGTGGACCCGGACCGGCTCGGCGCGGTCATCGCCTCCGGCATCGGCGGTGTGACGACCCTGCTCGACCAGTACGACGTGCTGAAGGAGAAAGGCGTCCGCCGCGTCTCCCCGCACACCGTTCCCATGCTGATGCCCAACAGCCCGTCGGCCAACGTGGGGTTGGCCGTGGGTGCCCGGGCGGGCGTGCACACGCCGGTCTCCGCCTGCGCCTCGGGTGCCGAGGCCATCGGCTACGCCATCGAGATGATCCGCACCGGCCGCGCCGACGTCGTCGTCGCGGGTGGCACGGAGGCGGCGATCCACCCGCTGCCCATCGCCGCGTTCGGCAACATGATGGCGATGTCCAAGAACAACGACGACCCGCAGGGCGCGTCGCGTCCCTACGACGTGGCCCGTGACGGCTTCGTCCTCGGCGAGGGCGCCGGTGTCGTCGTCCTGGAGTCCGCCGAGCACGCCGCCAAGCGTGGCGCCCGGGTGTACGCCGTGGCGGTCGGGCAGGGCATCTCCGCCGACAGCCACGACATCGTGCAGCCGGAGCCGGAGGGGCGGGGCATCTCGCACGCCCTGCAGAACCTGCTGGACCGGACCGACCTGGACCCGGCGGAGATCGTGCACGTCAACGCGCACGCGACGTCGACGCCGGCCGGTGACATCGCCGAGCTGAAGGCGCTGCGGAAGGTGTTCGGTGACGACGCCGACCACTTCGCGGTGTCCGCGACGAAGTCGATGACCGGGCATCTGCTCGGTGGTGCGGGTGGTGTGGAGACGGTTGCGACCGTGCTCGCGCTGTACCACCGGGTGGCTCCGCCGACGATCAATGTGGAGAACCTGGACCCGGAGGCGGAGGCGAATGCCGATGTCGTCCGTGGGGAGGCTCGGAAGCTGCCCGTCGAGGGGCGGATCGCCGCGTTGAACGACTCGTTCGGGTTCGGTGGGCACAACGTGGTGCTGGCGTTCCGGACGGTTTGATCGCTGAGCGTTGAATGGCCTGAACTCCCTGAGTGGGGTTCGGGCCATTCGCCGTTTCGTGAAGCATTGTGGGGCGGGTGCGGGCCGGTGGGGGTTGTTCGCGCAGTTCCCCGCGCCCCTGGGGCGTGCCCCTGAAGGCGATCACACCACCTGGTGGAGCCAGCGGACCGGGGCGCCTTCGCCGGCGTATCTGAACGGTTCCAGTTCGTCGTCCCAGGGCTTGCCGAGCAGCTTGTTGATTTCGGCCTCCAGGTCGGTCTCGTCCTGGCGGCTGCGCTGCAGCGCGGCGCGCAGGCGGTCCTCGGGGATGAGGATGTCGCCGTGGATGCCGGTGACGGCGTGGAAGATGCCCAGGTCGGGGTGCAGCTGTAGCGTTCGCCCTCGGCGGTGGGGCAGGGTTCCGCGGTGACCTCGAAGCGGAGCAGGTGCCAGCCGCGCAGCGCCGACGCCAGCTTGGAGGCCGTGCCCGCCTGGCCCTGCCAGGAGAACTCCGAGCGCCAGGTGCCCGGGGCGGCCGGCTGACGGATCCAGTCCAGGCTGACGCGTGTGCCGAGCACCCCGGCGATGGCCCACTCGACGTGCGGGCACAGCGCGCGCGGCGCGGAGTGCACGTACAGAACTCCACGTGTCGTCACCGGAACCTCCGGGCAGAGCGGGACATCTTGCGAACGGGCGGACGGCTGTGACCGGGCGGGTCACGTTGATGGCGAGGCTACCGTGCGGTGACGCAAGGAGTGTGACGTACGGTCGGTCCAGGTGCCGGGAAACGCCCGCCATTCACCCAGGGGGACGCTTGTACGGGTGTGAGCCGTTGCACCTGATCGGTCGGGAACCCTCGTGCGTTGTTAATGGTTGGGCAGACAGGCACGGCACGGCGAGGGGATGGACCAGGGATGCGGAAGCGAAGCCACCGCTCACGGACCGTTCTTGCCGTGGCCGTGGCGGCGGCGCTGGGTGTCGCCGGGTGTGATGCCGTGGGGGACAACTCCCCCGCCCCGTCCGGTACGGGCAAGCCGTCCCCGAAGCCCACGCCCCTGTGGGACCGCAGCCCGAGTTCCGTCGCGGCCGTCGGCGACTCCATCACGCGGGGTTTCGACGCGTGTGACGTGCTGTCGGACTGTCCGGAGGCGTCCTGGGCGACCGGCGTGAGCCCCGAGGTCGACTCGCTCGCCGTCCGGCTGCTGGGCCGGGCCGGGGCCGCCGAGCGGAGCTGGAACTACGCCGTGACCGGGGCGCGGATGGCGGACCTGCCGGGGCAGCTGGCGCAGGCGGTGCGGCGGAAGCCGCAGCTGGTGACGGTGATGGTGGGGGCGAACGACGCCTGCCGGGCCACGCCCTCGGCGATGACCCCGGTCTCCGGGTTCCGCGCCGACTTCGAGGACTCCCTGCGCACCCTGCGGAGGGCCCTGCCCAAGACACAGGTGTTCGTGGCGAGCGTGCCGAACCTGAAGCGGCTGTGGTCCGAGGGCCGCACCAGCCCGATGGGCAAGCAGGTGTGGAAGCTGGGCATCTGCCCGTCGATGCTGGGCGACGCGGACGCCCTGGACGCCGCGGCGACCGAGCGGCGGGACACGGTGCAGAAGCGGGTCGAGGACTACAACAAGGTCCTGAAGGAGGTCTGCGCCGAGGACAAGCGGTGCCGCTACGACGGGGGCGCGGTGTACGACTACCGCTTCGGCACCACCCAGTTGAGCCGCTGGGACTACTTCCACCCCAGCGTGAACGGGCAGGCCCGGTTGGCGGAGATCGCATACCGCACCGTCACCGCGAAAGGTCCCTGACTTAGAGTTCCGCACATGAACGAACTCTTCGGCACACTTTCCGACGGCACACCGGTGCACCGCTGGACGCTGGAGCGGGCGGGTGTCCGGGCGCGGATCCTGTCGTACGGCGGGATCGTGCAGTCCGTGGAGGTGCCGGACCGTGAGGGGCGGGCCGGGGACGTGGTGCTGGGGTTCCCTGATCTCGACGGGTACCTCGCCCATCCGGGCCCGTACCTCGGCGCCCTGATCGGACGGTACGCCAACCGGATCGCCGGCGCCCGCTTCCCGCTGGACGGGGCGACGTACGCGCTCGAACCGAACAACGGGCCGAACTCGCTGCACGGTGGAGAGCGTGGCTTCGACAAGCGGGTGTGGGAGGGGACGTCCGTCGAGCACGGGGTGCGGCTCTTCCGGGTCAGCCCGCACGGCGAGGAGGGGTTCCCGGGCGGCTGGAGGTCTCGGCGACGTACACCCTCCAGGAGAGCGGCGCGCTGCGGATCGTGTACGAGGCGGTGACGGACGCGCCGACCGTGGTGAACCTGACGAACCACAGCTACTTCGATCTGGGCGGTTCCGGGGACGCGGGCGGCCAGGAGCTGCGGCTGGCGGCGTCCCGGTACACGCCGGTCGACGCGGACCTGATTCCGACGGGCAGCCTGGACGACGTGACCGGCACCCGCTTCGACTTCCGTGAGGCCCGCAAGGCGGGAGCCGGCTACGACCACAACTTCGTGCTCGACAAGGGCGTGACGGACGTTCCGGCGGAGGTCGCCGAGCTGCACGACCCGGCGTCCGGGCGGGTGCTGACGGTGGCGACCACCGAGCCCGGACTGCAGCTGTACACAGCCGACCACCTGGGCGAGCCCTTCGCGCCCGGCGACGGCATCGCGCTGGAGACCCAGCACTTCCCCGACTCCCCGAACCGGCCGGACTTCCCCAGCACCGTGCTGCGGCCGGGCGAGGTGTACCGGTCGGAGACGGTGTACGGGTTCGGCACCCGCTAGCGCCGGCCCGGGGGAGCAGACCACGAGCCCCGGCCCAGGGGTCAGGTCCCGGACCGGGGCTGCTCAGTGGGGAACTTCTCCCGGCTCAGACGTTAATCGTCGCGGTGATCCTGCGGTCCGTGATCGAGCGCCCCACCTGGATCTCGTACGAACCCTTCACAAACGACCACGACCTGGTCATCTCGTCCCACACCTCGAAGGCGCGGCGCGGCAGTTCGACGGTCACCTCGGCGCTCTCCCCGGGGCCGGCCTCGACGCCCGCGAAGCCGGCCAGCCAGCGGGCCGGGCGGGTGGGGTCCGCCTCGCTCGGGCGAGGTAGAGCTGGACGGTCTCCTGGCCGGGGCGGTCGCCGGTGTTGCGGAGGCGGACCTTGGCCGTGGTGCGCTCGGTGGACGCGTCGACCTCGACCGACTCGTAGGTCCAGTCGGTGTAGCCGAGGCCGTGGCCGAAGGGGTAGGCGGGGGTGCGGCCCCGCTTCTCCCAGGCGCGGTAGCCGATGAAGACGTCTTCGGCGTAGGGAAGTTCGCCGTTCTCGGGGACGACCTGGGTGACGGGGGCGTCAGCCAGGGAGCCCCAGGTGGTGGGCAGCCGGCCGCCGGGCTCGTGGGTGCCGGTGAGCACGTCCGCGAGGGCCGCGCCGCCCTCCTGGCCCGGGAACCAGGTGAGGAGCACGGCGGCGACGTCGTCGCGCCACGGCAGTTCCACCGGGGAGCCGGAGTTGACGACCACGACCGTGTTCGGGTTGGCGGCGGCGACGGCGCGCACCAGGTCGTCCTGGCGGCCGGGGAGGCGCAGGTCCGTGCGGTCGAAGCCCTCCGACTCGACGCGTTCGGTGGTGGCGACCACGACGACGGCGGTGTCGGCGGCCCGGGCGGCCTCGGCGGCCTCGGCGATCCGCTCGTCGGCGTCGGCTTGCGGGTCCTGGTGGGCGAGGGTGAAGCCGATGACTCGCATGGGGTGACCGTCGTGCGGCGGGACGGTGTAGGTGAGGGAGACCTCGACCGGGTCGCCGGCGGTCAGTCCGACCCGGGCGTGGGGCACCGGAGGGCCGAAGAAGGTCAGGAAGGGATCGTCCCCGTCCGGGCGCTGGACGTCGTCGAAGTACGTGGTGCCCGCGACGGTCAGCGTGAAGGGGCCGAGGCCCTTGATGCCGAAGGTGTGGGTGCCGGTCTCGCGCGGGGTGAAGGTGCCGGTCAGTTCGACGCTGTGCAGCGTCTCGTCGGTGACGCCCTCGGGGAGGTCGGCGCCCGTCCACTGGATGTGGCCGCTGGGGGCCGAGCGGGTGCCGATGACGGTGCCTTCGCGGTCGCGGCAGACGGCGCTCAGCTCGAAGCCCTGGTCGGCGACGGGGAGTTCGGTGTTGGGGTCGGCGCCGAGGGTGTAGGTGAGGCTGCCGTCGGGAGGGCGGCGGTGAGGCCGTCGAGCGGGGAGACGGTGCGGGCGGGGAAGACGGTGGCGGAGCCGCCGCCGAGGGCGCGGGCGTCGCGGGCGGCGGCGCCGATCAGCGCGACCCGGCCTGGCTTCAGCGGCAGCGCGCCGTTCTCGTTGCGAACCAGGACGAAGGAGCGGCGGGCGATCTCGCGGGCGAGTGCCTCGCCGTCGACGGGCGCGGGCGGTTCGGTGACGAACGGTTCGGCGCCCTCCAGGACACCGACCCGGGCGGCGAGGCGCAGGACGCGGCGGACGGCTTCGTCGACCAGGGCCTCGTCGGCCTCGCCGTCCCGTACGGCCCGGGCGAGGGCCTCGCCGTACACGGTCTGCGGGCCGGGCATGGCGATGTCGAGGCCGCCGGTGAGGGCGCCGGTGGTGGAGCGGGCGGCGGTCCAGTCGGAGACGTTGATCCCGTCGAAGCCCCATTCGCCGCGCAGGACCTCGTTGACCAGGTAGTGGTGCTCGGTCATCGTCGTGCCGTTGACCGTGTTGTAGGCGGTCATGATGCCCCAGGGATGGGCGTTCTCGACGATCGCCTCGAAGGGGGCCAGGTACAGCTCGCGCAGGGCGCGTTCACCGACGAGGTTGTTCACGGTGAGGCGGTCGGTCTCGGCGTCGTTGGCGACGAAGTGCTTCACGGTGGTGCCGACACCGCCGGACTGGACGCCCCGGACGTACCCGGTGCCGATCCGGCCCGTCAGGTACGGGTCCTCGCTGTAGGCCTCGAAGTGACGGCCGCCGAGCGGGGAGCGGTGCAGGTTGACCGTGGGGGCGAGCAGGACGTGGACGCCCTTGCGGCGGGCCTCCTGGGCCAGCAGCACGCCGGCCCGGTGGGCGAGGCCCGGATCCCAGGTGGCGGCGAGGGCGGTCGGTGAGGGCAGGGCGACGGACGGGTCGTCGGCGCTCCAGCGCACCCCGCGGACGCCGATCGGGCCGTCGGACATCACCAGCGAGGCCAGTCCGGCCTCCGGCAGTGCGGGCAGGCTCCACATGTCCTGGCCGGCCAGCAGCCGTGCCTTGGCGTCCAGATCGAGCTTGCCCAGGGCCGCTTCGACCGCCGCCTCGCGCCGTGCTTCTGCTGTCTCCGCCATGTCGCCACCTCCGCGTCGAGAGTCGCTGGATGCCGACATCGTGCCCGCGTTACCTGTAATGCGGTAGGTTTCGTTATGTTCTCGCAATAATCGGCTGTTCGTCATGTCGTACGGTGACGCCATGACGGCCAGGACCAGAAGCGAGGAGCGGCGCGCGGAGATCGTGCGGGCCGCTCTGGAGGTGATCGCCGAGCGCGGCTACCGGGGAGCGAGCCTGGCCGCGGTCGCGGAGCGGGTCGGGCTCACCCAGCAGGGGCTGCTGCACCACTTCCCGACGAAGGAGGCGCTGCTGGTCGCGGTGCTCCAGGAACGGGACCGCTGGGACGCCCTGCCGGCCGGCCGGCTGCGACTCGACCTGCTGGCCTCGCTGGTCGAGTACAACGCGATGCGGCCCGCCATCATCCAGACCTTCTCGGCATTGCTCGGCGAGAGCGTCACGGAGGACCACCCGGCACGCGCCTACTTCACCGAGCGCTACGTCGGGGTCCGCGCCGCCATGGCCGAGGTGCTGCGCGCCGAGTACGGCGACCACCTGCCGAGCGGCCTCACCCCGAGCGCGCCGCACCCCTCCTCGTGGCGGTCCTGGACGGCCTGCAGTACCAGTGGCTGCTGGACCCGGAGTCGGTGGACATGGCGTCGGCCTTCCGGGACTTCCTGACCCTGCTGGGCGAGAACACCGGCTAGCGGGCGGGTACGGCGGCCACCACCTCGACCTCGACGAGCGCCTCGGGGCGGAAGAGCCGGGGCGCCTCGAAGGTCATGCTGGTCGGCGGGGTCCCGGTGAGGAACTGCCGCCGTACGGTGCCGTATTCCTCCAGCTTCGAGATGTCGGTCAGGTAGGTGCGGATGTTGACCACGTCGGCGAGGGTGGCGCCGTGCGCCTCCAGCAGTGCGGCGATGGTCTCGAAGACGCCCCGGCTCTGCTCGGCGAGCGTGGCGCCCTCGGCGATCTGCCCGGAGACGAACAACAGGGCACTGCCGTCGGCGTGCCCGATGCGGGCGACCTGGGAGTAGTACGGGCTGAGGGGCTGCGGCGCGGAGGCGGGGTTGTCGAGGGTGATCTGCATGCCGTCGACGCTATGTAGGACGCCACTGATGCGACAAGCGAATGTCTAGCATGGCAGCCATGCCGAACCCGCATGACGAGACGCCCGACCTCTCCACCGTCTGGCTGCGGGTCTTCCTGGAGGTCGCCCGGCACGGCTCGTTCACGGTGGCCGCGCGGGCCCTCGGCTGGACCCAGTCCGCGGTGTCCCGGCAAGTCGCCTCGCTGGAGGCCGCGTTGGGCGGCGGCCCGCTCTTCGACCGGCTGCCGCGCGGGGTACGGCTGACGGAGGCGGGACGGGCCGTGGTGCCGCACGCCGAGACGGTCGCCGCCGCGCTGCACGAGGCCCGGCGCGACCTCGACGCCCTGCGCGAGGCGGCCGGCGGGCGGCTCAGGTTCGGGGCCTTCGCCACCGCCGACGCGGCCCTGGTGCCGCACGCGCTGGCCCTCTACCGCGCCCGGCACCCCCGGGTCCGCGTCACCCGCGAGGAGGGCTTCACCCCCGTGCTCCTGGATCGCCTGACGGCCGGTCACCTGGACCTCGCGGTCGTCTCCACGACGAGCCGTGCCCCGCTGGAGACGTACGAGCTCCACCACCTCCTCGACGAGCCGCTGTACGTGGCCGTCCCCGCCGGTCACCCCCTCGCCGGTCACGAGGGCCCGGTGCCGCTCGCCCGGTTCGCCGACGCCGACTGGGTCTCCGGCAGCCCGCGCCCCGAGGGCACCCTCCTGGACGCGGCCCTGCGCCAGGGCTTCCGCCCCCGTGTCGCGCACGTCGTCGGCGAGTGGACCGCCAAGCAGGGATACGTCGCCGCCGGGCTCGGCGTGGCCCTGGTGCCGGCCCTGGCCGCCGCGGCGGTACGCCCCGACATCACGCTCCTGCGGGTGCGCGACGAGGGCGGCCCGGCCCGGGCGGTGTACGCGGCGACCGTGCGGGGGCGGGCCAGGACCCCGGCCGCCGTCGCCTTCCTGGGCGCGCTGCGGGACGCGGCCGGGAAGATCCCCGCCTGAACCCACCCATGGCGTAGACCACTCCGGTCACGCGATACTGCGGCCGTCCGGCACGTGACATGCACCCCCCACCGCGACGGAAGGCCCGAACCCCCTTGAACTCCATACGCGTTCGCCTCGGCGTCCTCGGCCTCGCTCTGCTCACCGGCCTCGCCACCCCGACGACCGCCGGCGCCGCCGAGACGGCCGCCCCCTCCCCCACCGTCGAGGAGCAGCGGCTCGACAAGGACGTCCCACGGGAGATCCTGCGCCGCTCCGGATTCGACACGGTGGCCCCGCGATTGACGCGGGCGCTCGACGCGACCCGTTCCTACGCGCAGGCCCGCCGGGTCGTCGCGCGCGAGGGAGCGCGGCTGTGGCAGCGGGCGGTGGACCGGGCGCAGGGACGCGGGCCGGCGGTCGGGGACCTGAGCCGGGACGACGACCGGCCGCTGTACTGGGCGCGGCTGGGCATGACGCGTGAAGTGCGCACCTGGGAGCCCGAGTTCGGTCTGACGGACGGGCAGCGGGCCGGGCTGCTGGACGAACTGGAGCGCACCTCGCGCGGCCAGACGGCCATTGGTTACCCGCACGGCAAAGGCCTGAAGCGGATCCTGCTCACCGGCTTCGACCCGTTCACCCTGGACCGGGACATCCGTATCTCCAACCCGTCGGGGCCACCGCGCTCGCCCTGGACGGCACGGTCATCGAGACGGCGGACGGCCCGGCCCGGATCGAGACGGCCGTGTTCCCGGTGCGCTGGCAGGACTTCACGGACGGGACGGTGGAGCGCACGCTGCGGCCGTACCTGCCGAAGGTCGACCTGTTCACGACCGTGAGCCAGGGCCGGGTGGGCCGGTTCGACATCGAGCGGACCAACGGGGCCTGGCGGGGCGGCTTCGGAGACAACGACAACATCGGCCGTACCGAGACCGTGCCCGTCACCGACCCGGCCTCGCAGCCGCAGTGGACGACGACCACGCTGCCGTACGGGGCGATCGTCGCCGCGGACACCGGCCGTTTCCCGGTGTACGACAACACCGGCGTCACCGAGATCCCGGCGGGCGGCACCGAGCCCGTGGTCCGTCCGGACGGGCCGACCCCCGGTTCGACCGCCCGCGCGGGCGGCGGCGGTGACTACCTCTCCAACGAGATCGCCTACCGGGCGACGCTGCTGCGGGACCGGCTGGGGCTGCACGACCGGTTGCCGGGCGGGCATGTGCACACGCCCGTCCTGCAGTTCGGCGCCGGGAACACCACCCAGGTCACCGACCCGGAGTTCGTGCGGAACCGGCTGGACATCATCGCTCAGGTGAGGGCCGTCCTGAAGGTGGCCGCGGAGCAGCGGTGACGGCCCCGTCGCCCTCCTCGCCACCCTCCCGGATCTCCTCACCCAGCAGTTCCCGCGCCATGAGGGTGGCGCCCGCGACCGCGCCCGGCATCAGGAACACCGCGACGAACGGCACCAGGAAGGCCACGGCCAGGGGCGTGCCGAAGCCCCACACCAGGGTCTTGCGGGAGCGGAGCAGGCCGAGGCGGGTGCGCAGTTCGACGCCGCGGCGCTGGAGGGCGACGGAGGTCAGTTCCTCGGTGAGGAAGAACCCGGTGACGAAGAACCCGATCACCGGGACGACCGTCTGGCCGACGACGGGGATGAAACCGCACGCGAACAGCAGCACGCCCCACAGGGCGGCGCGGACGACGATGCGGAGGCTGTCGCGGGCGGAGATCCACAGTTCGCGCCAGAGCGGCAGGCCCGACTCGGAGGCGTGGCCGTCCGGGGAGACGTCCCGGTCGACCTTCTCGGAGAGGTTCTCGTAGAAGGGCTGCCCGATCAGCAGTGTCACCGCGGTGAACGTCACGACCGCGAGGAGCAGGGCGAGAGCGAACAGCACGGCGGTCAGGAAGCCGCGGAAGAGCCCCGGCCACGGGCTCGACCAGTCGTCGGCGAACGGCGTCGCCCAGGCCACCGCGTCCTCGCCCCACAGCGCCAGCGCGACGAGCGCCGCCGCGTACAGGACAAGGGTGATCAGGCCCGGGAGCAGGCCGAAGCCGTACTGCTTGCCGTGCCGGGCCACCCATCGCTGGCCCTTCAGCAGGTACCGGAAACCCACCCCGAGATCGCGCATGGGAAAACCCTATCGGGGCAGGCCGGGCCGCTCCCCGACGGGGCCGTCCGGGGCACCGGTGACACCAACGCGGCCTTGTTGCCGTTGAGTCGAACCGGTACACCTCGCCGTACCGATCTCAGGAAGCCCCGGAGGAGGCACGCGTGCGCACCACGAGAAGCGTTCCCGCGAGACCTGCACTGATCGTCGCCCTGGCCCTCGCCACGGCGGGCTCACTCCTGCTCACCCCTGACATCGCCGGCGCGGACCCGAAGCCCGTCACCCGCGAGGGCCCCGCGGTGGACGACCGCGCGGCACAGGCTCCCGCCAGTGCGGCCCGCCGGGCCCTGACCGCTCCCGGGGAGACGTCCGCCGATACGGCCGCCCGCGGCTATCCCGCCGGCAGACCCTCTCCCCCGGTCCCGAGAACCCCGGCGACAAATCCCTGAAGCTCGGCCTGACGCCGTACCACGCGATCGCCCCGAAGCTGAACGCCTTACAACGCCTCGGCGACCGCGTCAGCGTGGAGGTGACCGGCCGTTCGGCCGGCGGCCACCGCCTCTACCTCGTCACCGTCACCGCCCCGGAGACCACCCGCCAGGCCCGCGCCCAGGACCGGATGCGCGAGCTGATCGAGAACGCGCCCGCGACCGCCGCGAAGTCCCGCGAGATCAGACGCGCTTACAAGACCCCGGTCTTCGTCAACAGCAACATCCACGGCAACGAGTGGGAGGGCACGGACGCCTCCCTGGAGATCATCGAGCGGCTCGCGACGGCCCGGGACGCCAGGACCAGGGACCTCCTCGCGCACAGCCGCCTGTACTTCAACGTCACCGCCAACCCGGACGGCCGTATCGCCGGCACCCGCGCCAACGCGAACGGCTTCGACCTGAACCGCGACTTCGTCACCGCCTCCCAGCCCGAGTCCCGCGCGATGCGGTGGATCGAACTCGACAAGCAGCCGGCCGTCCTGCTCGACCTGCACGGCTACGTCAACGGCACCCTCATCGAACCCACCACTCCCCCGCACGGCGAGAACTACGAGTACGACCTCTTCCTGAAGCACACCTACGCCAATGCCCTCGGCATGGAGTCCGCCGTCAACGCCCTCGGCTACACGCCCGCGAAGGACGGCGTCGAACCGGCCCAGATCCCGTTCCGCGACCAGGAGGAGGGCTGGGACGACTGGCCGCCGATCTTCACCCCGCAGTACGCGGCCTTCCACGGCACGGTGGCCGCGCACACGGTGGAGATCCCGCTGGCGGTGAACAACGAGGAGTACGACGAACTCCCCGTCCCGGAGCTGCGCCGCCGCTCGGCGGTCAACACGGCCGTGGCGAGCGCCGCGATCCGCGCGACCCTGAACCACGTACGGGAGCACCGGACCGACCTCGTCGCCGACCAGATCGAGGTCTTCCGGCGCGGTGCGACGGGCGCCCCGCAGGTGCCGGTGTCACCGGAGACGGTCCCCGGCGTCCCCGGCATCGGCCCGGAGGACGTCTACACGACCACCTTCCCGCGCGCGTACGTCATCCCGCCCGGCGACTCCCGCACCCAGCGCTCGGCCCCGGCCGCCGCCCGCCTCGTCGACCACCTCCTCGCCAACGACGTCCGGGTCACCCGGGCCACCCGCCCCTTCCGGCTCGCCGGACGGACCTGGCCCGGGGGCTCGTACGTCGTCGACATGCGCCAGCCCAAGCGGGGCATGGCGAACGTACTGCTGGCCGACGGCCGGGACATCAGCGACAAGGTGTCCGTGATGTACGACATCTCCGGCTGGAGCCTGGGCCGGCTGTGGGGCGCCACGGTCGAGCGGGTGCCGTCGGGCAGCCTGCGGGGCGCGCCCCTGCGCCCGGTCACGGAAGCGGCCCCCGTCGCTGAGGTGCCCGGGCACGGCGACCTGCGTCTGCGCCTGACCGATCCGCGCGAGGTCGCGGCCCTCAACTCCCTGCTCCAACAGGGCGTTCCGGTACGGCAGGCACCGGACGGCAGCGTGATCGTGCCGGCGTCGGCCCGCCGCGAGGCGCGCACGGCGGCCCGGACCCACGATGTCGCCTTCACGGCCGCGCGGCTCACCGGCGGGACACCCCTGCGCCGCCTCCGTGTCGCCGCCGCCGTCACTCCGGGTGAGCTGTTCGCCCTGCGGGAGATGGGCTTCGACGTCACACCGGTCTCGACGGCCGTCCTGAACGCGGGCTTCGACTGGTCGGGCACGGACGTGCTGATGGTGTCCGCCGGCCTGGACCCCGCTGAGCTGACCGCCCGGGCCCGCAGCGCTCTGGACGCCTTCCTCGACGACCACGGCCTGGTGGGCCGGGGCGCGACGGGAGCGGCGCTCAACGCGGCGGCGGACCGGCTGGCCGTCAAGCCGGTCGAGGGCAACCCGGACGCCAACGGCGTCGTGAGCACGAGGAACACGGGCGGCATCACGCGGAACGCACCCGCCCACACCTTCGTCTACGCCCCGCTCTGGTTCACCGACCTCGGCCCGGGCGTGGACGTGGAGCAGTCGTACGCGGCCGGGAAGCCGCTCGTCTCCGGACACTGGCGCCCGCTCCGCGACGGCGCCGGCGGTCCCGCCGCGGCGGCGGGACAGGCCTCGGTGGTCAGCGGTGACCGGACGGTCCTGTTCGGCACCGAACCACTCTTCCGGGACCATCCGAAGGGGGAATTCCCGCAGGTGGCGAGGGCATTGTTCACAGTGGCACACAGCGGTTCAGCAAAGGAGAGCGGATGACGCAGGAGATCCACGGCACCGTAGCGGACGGCTTCGAGGGGGTGCGCGAGGAGTTCGCCGCGTTCGTGGCCGGGGAACGCCCTGACTACGAGGGGCAGCTGTGCGCCTATGTCCATGGCCGCAAGGTCGTCGACCTGTGGGCCGGGACCGAAGCGGACGCCCTCTACGGCGTGTTCTCGTCCACCAAGGGCGCCGCCTACCTGGTCGTGGCCCTCCTGGTCCAGGACGGCACGCTCGAGCTGGACCGCAAGGTGACGTACTACTGGCCGGAGTTCGCGGCCGAGGGCAAGGGCGCCCTGACCCTGCGCGACCTGCTCGCGCACCGGGCGGGTGTGGTCGGCACCGACACCGGCTTCACCCTCGCCGAGCTGGCCGACGACCGTCAGCTCGCCGAGCGCCTCGCCGATCAGCGGCCGTTCTGGCGCCCAGGGACGGCGTTCGGCTATCACGCGCTGGTCAGCGGGGCTCTGGTGGGCGAGGTCGTCCGCCGCGCCACGGGTCGCACGCTCCAGGAGGTCTACCAGGAGCGGATCAGGACGCCGTACGGCCTGGACTTCCACCTCGGCCTGCCCGCGCCCCACGAGCCCCGCTTCCGCCCCACCCAGCCGATGGAACCGACCCCGGAGCAGCGGGCCGCCCTCGACGCGCTCCCGGACGGCCCGCACACCCTCGCCTCGATCGCCTTCAACCGCAACGCGCCCGACCCGACCGACCTGGCCTCGCTGCCGAACATGCCGCTGGTCCGCGCCAAGGGCCCGGCGTCGGTGGGCGGGGTGGCGTCCGCGCGCGGCCTGGCCGGGATGTACGCGGCGGCGATCAGCGAGGTGGGCCAGCAGGCACCGCTGCTGAAGCCGGACACGGTGGTGGAGTTCGGCCAGTTCCACTCGGTCGGCTACGACGTGGTGGCCCGGGCCCACAAGTCGTTCGGCCTGGGCTTCCAGACGACCGCTGACACGTGGCACCCGTTTCTCGGCGCCGGGACGATCGGGCACAGCGGCGCGAGCGGCTCGCAGGCCTTCGCGGATCCGTGGGCCGGCCTCGCGTACGGCTACACGCGCCGCCGGTTCGCCTTCCCCGGCGGGGCGGCCCCGGAGAACGGCCGCCTGGCACAGGCCGTGCACAAGGCGGCACTCGCCCTCTGACACCCGGGCACGGGCGGAGGCCGCACCCCACGTCCAAGGGTGCGGCCTCCGCGTAGGCAACGACGGCCGTCAGACCAACGTCACGGTGATGTTCCCGCGGGTCGCCTTCGAGTAGGGGCAGACCTCATGGGCCTTCTCGAGCAACGAGCGCGCGGTCCCCCGGTCCACCTTGGGGATGTCGGCGGCGATCTCGACGATGATCCCGAAGCCGTCCCGGTTCTTCCGAGGCCGACCTTCGCGGTGACGGTCGACCCGGTGAGGTCGGCCCCCTCCTGACGGGCGACGACGCCGAGAGCGCCCTGGAAGCAGGCGCTGTATCCGGCGGCGAACAGCTGCTCCGGGTTGGTCCCGGCGCCGCTGCCGCCCATCTCCTTCGGCGGGTTGACGACGACGTCGAGCTTGCCGTCGTCGGTGGCGACCCGCCCGTCGCGTCCCCCTCGGCGGTGGCGACGGCGGTGTACAGGACGTCGGACTGCTGGATGGGCATGCGGTGGTGTTCCTTCGGTCGTCCGCCGCGGCTCGCGCCCGGGCCGGGACGGATTCGGAAAGAAACTACCGCATGCCAGAAATCCAGCAAAGGGCGTCAGAGCTTGACGATCATCTTCCCGGTGTTGTCCCCGCGCAGTACGCCCAGGAACGCCTCCAGATTGTTCTCGATGCCCTCGACCACGGTCTCGCGGTACTTCAGCTCACCCGAGGCGACCCAGGGGGCGACCTCCTGCACGAACTGCGGCTGCAGGTCGTAGTGGTCCCCGACCAGGAAGCCCTCGATACGGCCGCGGGTCTGGATGAGGCGGGCGAGGTTCCTCGGGCCCGGGGCGGGCTCGGTGTTGTTGTAGACGGAGATCATCCCGCAGACGGCGATCCGCCCGCCCTGGTTGAGGGAGCCGATGGCGGCCTCCAGGTGGTCACCACCGACGTTGTCGAAGTAGACGTCGATCCCGTCCGGGGCGGCGGCGCGCAGCTGCTCGCTCACGGGCGCGTCCTTGTAGTTGAAGGCGGCGTCGAACCCGTACTCGTCGACGAGCAGCTTCACCTTCTCGTCGGACCCGGCCGACCCGATGACCCGCGAGGCACCCTTCAGCCGGGCGATCTGCCCGACCTGGCCGCCCACGGCCCCGGCGGCGCCGGACACGAACACGGCGTCGCCCTCCTTGAAGGCGGCGGTACGCAGCAGGCCCGCGTAGGCCGTGAGGCCGGTCATGCCGAGCACACCGAGGTACGCCGACAGCGGCGCGGCCTCGGGGTCCACCTTCACGGCGTTCTTCGCGGCCACGACGGCGTACTCGCGCCAGCCGAAGAAGTGCAGTACGTGATCCCCGACGGACAGCCCCTCCGCTTCGGAGGCCACGACCTCGCCGACGGCACCGCCCTGCATGACCTTGCCGAGCTCGAACGGGGCGACATAGGACTTCGCGGCACTCATCCGGCCACGCATGTACGGGTCCACGGAGAGGTACTTGTTCCGCACGAGGACCTGTCCCTCACCCGGCTGCGGAACCTCCGCCTCGACGAAGGCGAAGTCCTCGGGCTTCGGCCAGCCGACGGGGCGGCTCGCCAGGTGCCACTCGCGGCTGACGGCGGGAAGAGCGGGGGTGTCGGTCATGGTGCGCCTGTCCTCACTGACTCGAGCAGATGTTTCAGTACCTGAAACAACCATGCTCCTGAAAATTTCAGGTTGTCAAATAACCGGGTACCCTCGATCCATGGCCTCCACCACACCGACTCCCGGGAACACCCGCCCCGATCCCCTGACCCTCGAGGTCGTCGAGCTCATCGGAGAGGTCGTGGCACGGTTCCACGAGGACTACGAGGAGGCGGCGGCGGAGCACGCGCTGACCGGGGCACAGGCTCGGCTGCTGAGTCTGCTGTGTCTTCAACCGCTGCCGATGCGCAGGCTCGCGCAACGGCTGAAGTGCGAGCCGTCGAACGTGACCGGGATCGTGGACCGGCTGGAGGCGCGGGGGCTGGTGGAGCGGCGGCCGGACCCCGCGGACCGTCGGGTCAAGGTGGCGGCGGCGACGGTGGAGGGGCGGCGGGTGGCTCGGGGGCTGCGGGAGTCGTTGCGGTTCGCCCGGGAGCCGCTGGCCGGGCTGTCCGAGGGCGAGCGGGTCGCCCTGCGTGACGCGTTGCGGGGATGCTGGGTGAGCAGGACCAGGCCCGGCCATCCGTTTCCGATGGCCGGGCCTGATCTCCTCCGTACACTCAGCGCCGGTCCGCGACCCGGGTCGGCAGGACCCGGGTCCTGGCCATCGCCGCCGGGGCGCGGGGTCAGGGCCGCTCAGGGCGAGGAGCAGATCCCGAGCTTCAGCAGATGCGGTACGTCGTTGCCGTCGCAGAGACGAACAGCTTCACCCGGGCCGCCGAGCGCTGTCTGGTCGTCCAGTCCGCCCTCAGCCACCAGATCGCCCGTCTGGAGAAGGAACTGGTCGCGCGGCTCTTCGAGCGCACCAGCCGCCGGGTACGGCTGACGCCGGCCGGTGCGGCGTTCCTTCCCGCGGCCCGGCAGTGTCTGGACGCCGCCGAGCGCGCGGCCGACGAGGTCGCCGCGGCGGTCGGCGAGGTGCGCGGCCGGCTCG
The DNA here is from genome assembly GCA_018195615.1 of Streptomyces tuirus. Lineage (GTDB taxonomy): Bacteria > Actinomycetota > Actinomycetes > Streptomycetales > Streptomycetaceae > Streptomyces > Streptomyces tuirus_A. Next base: position 2,996,410 of record JAGTPG010000002.1, read on the forward strand.
CCGTGGGCCTCATCCCGTCCGTCGCCGCGGTCGACATCCCGGGCGCCCTGCGTGACTTCAACCGGCAGTACCCGAACGTGCGCATCAGTCTGAGCGTGGGCGCGAGCCACGAACTCGTCGAGCAAGTCAGGACGGGAGGCATCGAGGTGGCCTTCCTCGGGCTGCCGACCACGGTTCGCCCCGAAGGGGTCACCTTCCGAGCGCCCGACAAGGTCGCGATGGCCGGGCGGAACTTCCGGCGCGCCGGGCTCCAGCCCCGTATCCGGCAGATCACGGGCGAGGCCGGCCGGTTCATCGCGTCCCGCGGGGCCGGCGAGTACGACTTCGTCTTCTGGACAGCGATCGCGGACAGTACGCCGACTGGTTGCCCTCCCTGCGGCGGATTCTCGCGGACGGCTGCCTGATGGTGGTCGACAACGCCCTCTCCCACGCTCACGAACTCCAGTCGGCAAGGGCGAGATGGTGATCCTGAAAGACGCGCCCCCGCCCAGCTGAACCGGCGACGGCCGGTCGGTGGGCGAGGCGCTAGGTGCACCACCACAGGAACCTGTTGCACGTCTTGGACGGGGACGGCTCCGGTGTGGGGGCCGGGGTCGTCGGGGCCGGGGGACGGGTCGGCGCCGGGGCCGGCCGGGCCGGTGTGGGGGCCGAGGTGGGGCGGCTCGGGGACGTGTCCGACGAGGCCGGCTCGGTTTCCTTCGTCGGCTCGTCGTCCTCCGCGTCCTTCGACTTCTCGGGCTTCGGGACTCGGAGGCCGACGGGGAGCCGGACGCCTCCGGCGAAGCGGACCTCGACGCCCCGTCACCCGCGGGCCGGCCCGTCTCGCCCGTCTCCGGGGACGCGTCGCCGTCCGCCGACTCTCCCCGGCCGCCGCCGGCTTCGGGCTCGACCTCGGCGCGTCCATCCCGAGCTCCGCGAGGCTCAGCCCGCCCGCCGCCAGCACGAACCCCGCCGCGACGAACAGGGTCCGACGCCGCCGCCGACGGTGCGCCGCGGCCTTCCGGTCCCGCCGGCTCGCCCCGCCAGGGCCCTCCGCGACCGGCCCGCGCCCGCGTCCACGCCGCCGGGCAGCACGCCCCGGCGGCTCACCCTCGGCGTCATCGTCGTACTCGCCGTGCTCGCCGTGCTCGCCGTGCTCGCCGTGCTCGCCGTCGGGCGCTTCCGGCCGTTCCGGCCCTCCGGGCCTCTGCGGCGCCTCACCCGCACCCCCTGACGGGGCGGCGTCGTACCCGCCGTACTCCGGCTCACGCCAGCGCAGGGATTCCGCTGAGGTGCCACACCCGGGGCAGGCGAGCGCGCCGTTGAGGTGCCGTCGGCACGGGTCGCAGTAGTCCATGACGCGGGAAGATTAAGTTCCGCGTCGGTCACGTTCCTAGATCCCGCTGTGAAGGTTCTGTAGGGACACGCCGCCCCCAGGGTTTCGAAACTGTCGAAACCGTTATGTGCGCGACCCATTGACACCCCCGCCGCCGCGTCCTTACTGTCACGCCAGCATTTCGAACGTGTGCCGAAATCTCGAACAGGACCGATGGTACACAGACGGAACACTGACGGAATTGAGCCGACGAAGCTGCGAGGGACAACCGCCGTGCGCATCACCGGAATCAGCACACACGTGGTCGGGACGCCGTGGCGCAACCTGACGTACGTCCAGGTGCACACCGACGAGGGGATCACCGGAGTCGGCGAGACCCGGATGCTGGACACACCGACGCCCTTCTCGGTTACCTGAGGGAGGCTGAGGCCAACCACATTCTCGGCTCCGACCCGTTCGCTGTCGAGGACCTCGTCAAGCGGATGAAGTACGGCGACTACGGCCGTGCGGGCGAGATCGTGATGTCCGGTATCGCCGTGATCGAGATGGCCTGCTGGGACATCAAGGGCAAGGCCCTCGGCGTCCCCGTCTGGCAGCTGCTGGGCGGCAAGGTCACCGACAAGGTCAAGGCGTACGCCAACGGCTGGTACACGACGGAGCGCACTCCGGAGGCGTACCACAAGGCCGCCCAGGGCGTGATGGAGCGCGGCTACCGGGCGCTCAAGATCGACCCCTTCGGCACCGGCCACTTCGAGCTGGACCACAAGGAGACCCTGTACGCCGTCTCCCTCATCGAGGCCGTACGCGACGCCATCGGCCCCGAGGCCGAGCTGATGCTGGAGATGCACGGCCGCTTCTCCCCGCCACGGCCGTACGCCTGGCCAAGGAGCTCGCGCCCTTCAAGCCGGCGTGGCTGGAGGAGCCGGTCCCGCCGGAGAACCTCAAGGCGCTGGAGAAGGTCGCCGCCAAGGTCGACATGCCGGTCGCCACCGGTGAGCGCATCCACGACCGGATCGAGTTCCGCGAGCTGTTCGAGAGCCAGGCCGTGGACATCATCCAGCCGGACGTCGGCCATATCGGTGGAATCTGGGAGACCAGGAAGCTCGCGGCGACGGCGGAGACCCACTACATGCTGGTGGCTCCCCACAACGTGGGTGGCCCGGTCCTGACCGCCGCCTCCCTCCAGGTCGGCTTCACCTCCCCGAACTTCAAGATCCTCGAGCACTTCAACGACTTCGCCGACGCGGAGATCAAGAAGGTCGTCAAGGGCGCCCCGCAGGTGAACCCGGAGGACGGCTGCTTCCACCTCTCCGACGCGCCCGGTCTCGGTGTCGAGCTGGACGTCGACGCCGCCGCCGAGTTCCCGCAGCAGCAGGCCCGCTTCGACCTCTGGGCGGAGGGCTGGGAACAGCGGAAGCCGAAGGGCACGCAGTGACCGCCCGGCCTCCGGAAACCCGGAACCGGCGACCGAAACCTTCGAAACCCTCAGGAGCGACGTGAGCACCGCCGACGCGAACACCGCGGTCGTCATCGACGCCCCGGGCGAGCACCGCCTCGTTCCGCACGAGCCCCGGCAGCCCGAGGCCGGCGAGGCGCTGGTCCGCGTCCACGCCTCCGGCATCTGCGGCAGCGACCGCGAGGTCTACCAGGGCAACCGCCCGAGGGCTATGTGCGCTACCCGCTCATCCCGGGCCACGAGTGGTCCGGGACGGTGGAGGCGGTGGGCGCCGGTGTCCCCGGGTCCCTCGTGGGTCGCAAGGTCGTCGGTGAGGGCTTCCGGAACTGCCAGGTCTGCGACCGCTGCCACGCGGGCGACACGACCCTGTGCACGGCCGGCTACGAGGAGACCGGGTTCACCCAGCCGGGCGCGATGGCGGCCACGCTGACGCTGCCGGCCCGTCTCCTGCACGCCCTCCCGGACGACTGCGACCTCACGGCCGCGGCCCTCCTGGAGCCCGCCGCCTGCATCGCGGCCGCCGCGCTGAAGGCGAACGCGCAGCCAGGCGAGCGCGTCGCGGTGGTCGGCACCGGCACGCTCGGGATGTTCGCCGTGCAGTTCCTGAAGGCGAACTCGCCGGCCGAACTGCTGGTCGTCGGCACCCGCCGGGACCGCGAGGCGCTGTCGCGGCAGTACGGCGCGACGGACTTCCGGACCAAGGACCAGGACCTCCCGGACGACTTCGACGTGGTGATCGAGACGGCCGGGTCCGCGGACGCCGCCCAGGTCTCCGCCGCCCTGCTCCGGCGGGGCGGCCGGCTGGTGCTGACCGGTATCCCGGCGCCCGGTGCCGACGGTCTCGACCCGACCGACCTCGTCGTGAAGCAGCTGGAGGTGCACACCGTCTTCGGTGCTCCGCCGGACGCCTGGGCGCACACGGTGCGGGTGTTCGCCGCCGGTCTGCTCGACCCGCTGCCGCTGGTGACGCACGAGCTGCCGCTCGCCGAGTTCTCGCAGGCCATCGAGCTGGTGGGAGCCGGTGATCCGAAGGTGGGCAAGGTGTTGCTCCGCCCCTAGACGTACGCCGGTACGGGGGCAACCTGACGGCTCCCGTACCGGCGTACACCCCAGCCTCGCCGCCCCCGAGCCTCGCTGCGCGCAGAGCCGCGAACCTCGTCCGATATATCGAACCGAAGGACATTCCCGTGACCGACGCTTCCGCCCCGGCAGCCCGCAGGCCCGGTGAGCAGGCGCTCACCACGCTGGGCCTGAACGCGCCCGCCCTCGACCCCGCCGACGCCTCGCCGCACTCCTTCCCCGGCGGCGGCCGCTGGCGCACCGAGATCCCTCCTGCGAGGGTCCCGAGGCGCTGGCGGTGGTCCTGAAGGAGGCCTCGCGGCTGGACGTGCCGATCCACCGGATCAGCCAGGGCAGCGGTGTGTGGATGCTGACCGACGCCGAGATCACCGAGATGGTCGAGGCCACCGGTGAACGCGACATCGAGCTGTGCCTGTTCACCGGCCCGCGCGGCACCTGGGACATCGGAGGCTCGACGCGCACCGACTCGCGGGGGCCGGACTGCGTGCCCGCGGCCACGACGCCGTCGCCGGGTGCGTCGAAGACGCCGTGCGGGCAACGGAGTTGGGCGTCAAGTGCCTGCTCGTCGCCGACGAGGGCGTGCTGTGGACGCTGCACCGGGCGCGCGCCGCCGGCATCATCCCGGCCGACACGACGCTCAAGGTGAGTGCGCTCATCGGGCCGGTCAACCCGGCGGCGTACGCGGTGTACGAGCGCCTCGGCGCCGACTCCGTCAACGTGCCCAGCGACCTGACGCTCGATCACCTCACCGAGATCCGCCGGGTTTCCGCCGCCCCATGGACATGTACATCGAGGCCCCCGACGACCTCGGCGGGTACGTGCGGATGTACGAGGTCGCCGAGTTGATCCGGCGCGGCGCACCGCTCTACCTGAAGTTCGGCCTCTCCAAGGCGCCCGGGATCTACCCCTACGGGCACCACATGCGGGAGCTGACCCTGGCCACCGCCAAGGAACGTGTGCGGCGCGGCCGGCTCGCTCTCGATCTCCTGGCCCGCCACGGGGCGGACGGCGACATGGCGCCGCTCGGTTCGCGACTGCCGGGCGATCTGCAACGGTTCGAAATCTCGTCATAACGTTCCGGCTACTCGCCTTCACAAAAGAAGACACAGCCGACCACAATCCGACACATCTCTTCTCGGTCTTTCCGGCCCGACCCCCCGGAGCGACTTCGCGCCTCCCAGACCGAGCCCTGCACACACATCAAGGATGATGATCATGCGTAATCGCAGAGCCGCCCTCGCCGCCATAGCCGGAGCCGCGTCCCTCGCCCTGACCCTGTCCGCCTGCGGCCAGAGCAGCGAGGGCGGCAGCGAGGAGAACAAGGACGGCGCCAAGGGCGGCACCATCGGCATCGCGATGCCGACCAAGTCCTCCGAGCGCTGGATCCTCGACGGCGCCCACGTGAAGAAGGACCTGGAGTCCAAGGGCTACAAGACCAGGCTCGTCTACGGCGAGGACGACCCCGACCAGCAGGTCTCGCAGGTCGAGAACATGATCACGCAGGGCGTCAAGGCGCTGATCATCGCCGCCATCGACAACAAGTCGATGAACAACGTCCTGCAGCAGGCCAAGGACGCGAACATCCCGGTGATCTCCTACGACCGCCTGATCCTCGGCTCCCCGAACGTCGACTACTACGCGTCGTTCGACAACGAGCGGGTCGGCGAGCTCCAGGGCACCTACATCGTCGAGAAGCTCGGCCTGAAGGACGGCTCCAAGAAGGGCCCGTTCAACATCGAGCTGTTCGCCGGCTCCAACGACGACAACAACACCCGCTACTTCTTCCAGGGCGCGATGAAGGTCCTGCAGCCCTACATCGACAAGAAGCAGCTCGTCGTCCGCTCGAAGCAGACCGCCCTCACCCAGGTCACCACCCTGCGCTGGGACGGCGGCCAGGCCCAGAAGCGCATGGACGACATCCTGACCGGCTCCTACCGCAGCGAGCGGGTCGACGCGGTGCTGTCGCCGTACGACGGCATCTCCATCGGCATCCTGTCCGCGCTGAAGTCGGACGGCTACGGCTCCAAGAACAAGCCGCTGCCGGTCGTCACCGGCCAGGACGCCGAGGTCGCCTCGCTGAAGTCGATCGAGGCGGGCCAGCAGACACAGACCGTCTTCAAGGACACCCGCGAGCTCGCCAAGGTCGCCTCGAACATGGTCGACGCGGTGCTGAACGACAAGAAGCCCGAGGTCAACGACACCAAGACCTACGACAACGGCGCGAAGGTCGTGCCCGCGTACCTGCTGACGCCGGTCAGCGTCGACAAGTCCAACTACCAGAAGGTCGTCATCGACTCCGGCTACCACAAGGCCAGCGACCTCAAGTAACCGCCGCATTCTAGGGATTGGAAGGCACGACCATGGCGGGACCCGTCCTGGAAATGCGCTCGATCGTCAAGACCTTTCCCGGCGTCAAGGCGCTGTCGGACGTCACACTGACCGTCCAGCAGGGCGAGGTCCACGCCATCTGCGGGGAGAACGGCGCCGGCAAGTCGACCCTGATGAAGGTCCTCTCCGGCGTCCACCCGCACGGCACGTACGAGGGCGAGATCCTCTTCGAGGGAGAGGTCTGCCAGTTCAAGGACATCCGGGCCAGCGAGCAGCACGGCATCGTGATCATCCACCAGGAGCTGGCGCTGGTGCCGTACCTCTCCATCGCGGAGAACATCTTCCTCGGCAACGAGCACGCCACCCGGGGATCATCAGCTGGACCGAGACGCTCCGGCACGCCACCGAGCTGCTGCGGCGGGTCGGTCTCAGCGATCACCCCGACACCCGCGTCGCCGACATCGGCGTGGGCAAGCAGCAGCTCGTGGAGATCGCGAAGGCCCTGTCGAAGAAGGTGAAGCTGCTCATCCTGGATGAGCCGACCGCGGCCCTGAACGACGAGGACAGCGGCAAACTCCTGGATCTGATCCTGGAGTTGAAGAAGCAGGGCATCACCTCGATCATCATCTCCCACAAGCTCAACGAGATCCGCAGGGTCGCCGACTCGGTGACGATCCTGCGCGACGGCCGCACCATCGAGACGCTGGACGTGAAGTCCCCGGAGACCACCGAGGACCGGATCATCAGCGGCATGGTCGGCCGCGACCTGGAGCACCGCTTCCCGGAGCGCACTCCGCACCAGCCGGAGCAGGGTGCCGCGCCCGCCCTGGAGATCCGCGACTGGACCGTGTACCACCCGATCGACCAGCAGCGCAGGGTCGTTGACGATGTGTCACTCCAGGTGCGCCGCGGCGAGATCGTCGGCATCGCGGGGCTCATGGGCGCCGGCCGCACCGAACTCGCGATGAGCGTCTTCGGCCGCACCTACGGCCGGTACGCGGGCGGCACGGTCCTCAAGGACGGCAAGGAGATCCGTACGAAGACCGTCCCCGAGGCGGTCAAGCACGGCATCGCTTACGTCACCGAGGACCGCAAGCACTACGGCCTCAACCTCATCGACACCATCAACCGGAACATCTCGCTGACCGCCCTCGGGAAGGTCGCCAAGCGAGGGGTGATCGACGAGCACGAGGAGCGGCAGGTCTCCGAGGGCTTCCGCAAGTCCATGAACATCAAGGCGCCGACCGTCTTCGAGCCGGTGGGCAAGCTGTCCGGCGGCAACCAGCAGAAGGTCGTCCTCAGCAAGTGGATCTTCGCGGGTCCGGACGTGCTGATCCTGGACGAGCCCACGCGCGGTATCGACGTCGGTGCCAAGTACGAGATCTACACGGTCATCGACCAGCTGGCCGCCCAGGGCAAGGCGGTCGTCTTCATCTCCTCCGAGCTGCCCGAGCTGCTCGGCATGTGCGACCGCATCTACACGATGGCCGCGGGGCGGCTGACCGGTGAGTTCTCACGGGCCGAGGCCTCACAGGAATCGCTGATGCGTCAGATGACGAAGGACAAAGAGGTAACCCGATGAGCACGGATGTGACCGCCAAGTCGCCGGCCCCCGCGCCGCCCGGCAAGTCAGGGGCGGGCACGGGCGACGGCCTGCTCCAGCTGTTGCTGGACGGCATGCGCCGCAACATGCGGCAGTACGGCATGCTGATCGCGCTCGGCCTGATCGTGGCGCTGTTCGCCGTGTGGACCGACGGCGACCTGCTGCTGCCGCGCAACGTCTCCAACCTGGTGCTGCAGAACAGCTACATCCTCATCCTCGCAATGGGCATGATGCTGGTGATCATCGCGGGCCATATCGACCTGTCGGTCGGCTCGTTGACGGCGTTCATCGGCTCGATGGCAGCCGTGTTCATGGTCAACAACGACCTGCCATGGCCGGTCGCGGTGATCCTGTGCCTGCTCGTGGGCGCGGTCGCGGGCGCGATCCAAGGGTTCTTCATCGCGTACGGCGGCATACCCTCGTTCATCGTGACCCTCGCGGGCATGCTGATCTTCCGCGGTCTGACCGAGATCTTCCTCGAGGGCCAGACGCTCGGCCCGTTCCCGGAGGGTCTGCAGAAGGTCGCCAACGGCTTCATGCCCGAGGTCGGCCCGAACACCAACTACCACAACCTCACCCTGCTGCTCGGCCTCGCGCTGATCGCGTTCGTGGTCTTCCAGGAGTTCCGCGACCGCAAGCGGCAGCAGGAGTTCGATCTGGACGTCCTGCCGTTCAAGCTGTTCCTGCTCAAGCTGGTCGCGCTGGCCGCCGCGGTCCTCGTCGTCACGCTGCTGCTGGCCAGCTACAAGGGCGCCCCGATCGTCCTGCTGATCCTCGGCGTGCTGCTCGTCGGCTTCGGCTACGTGATGCGCAACGTGGTCATCGGCCGCCACATCTACGCGATCGGCGGCAACCTGCCCGCGGCCAAGCTGTCGGGTGTGAAGGACAAGAAGGTCACCTTCCTGGTCTTCCTGAACATGGGCATGCTCGCGGCCCTGGCGGGTCTGGTCTTCGCCGCCCGCTTCAACGCGGCCTCTCCCAAGGCCGGCCTCAACTTCGAGCTGGAGGCGATCGCGGCCTCGTTCATCGGCGGTGCGTCGATGAGCGGCGGTGTCGGCACCGTGCTCGGCGCGATCATCGGTGGCCTGGTCCTGGGCGTGCTGAACAACGGTATGAACCTCGTCGGCATCGGCACCGACTGGCAGCAGGTCATCAAGGGCCTGGTGCTCCTGGCGGCGGTCGGGTTCGACGTGTGGAACAAGCGCAAGGTCGGTTCGTAAGTCACCTGGGCCCCGCCGGAAGGCGGGGCCCACTCCTTATGCGGGAGCCGCACACATGGAACTGAACAGACGCACGGTCATCGCCGGAGCCGCGGCGGCGGGTATAGCCGCCACCACACTCGGCGGCACGGCGCACGCCACGGGAGGCAGGAAGCCGGTGAAGACGCTCTTCGGCAAGCTCGCCGACGGCACCAAGATCTACAGCTGGTCGCTGGAGAACGGCGGCACCCGCCTGAAGGTCCTCTCCTACGGCGGCATCGTCCAGTCCCTGGAGATCCCCGACCGTCGCGGCCGCTACGCCAACGTCAGCGCCGGCTTCGACACCATCGAGGACTACGTCGCCAAGAGCCCGTACTTCGGCGCCCTGATCGGCCGCTACGGCAACCGCATCGGCAAGGGCAAGTTCACCCTCGACGGCAAGGACTACCAGCTCTCCGTCAACGACGGCGAGCAGAGCCTGCACGGCGGTGCGCAGGGCTTCGACAAGCGCGTGTGGGACGTCGAGCCGTTCACCAAGGGCTCCGACGTCGGCCTGTACCTGTACTACACGAGCGTCGACGGCGAGATGGGCTACCCGGGCACGCTCAAGACGAAGGTGACGTACACCCTCACCAAGCACGGCGACTGGCGCATCGACTACGAGGCCACGACCGACAAGGCCACCGTCGTCAACCTCACCAGCCACGTCTACTGGAACCTGGCCGGCGAGGGCAGCGGCACGATCGAGGACCACGAGCTCCAGATCGCCGGTTCCCGCTACACGCCCACCGACTCGGGCCTGATCCCGACGGGCGAGCTGGCCAAGGTCGCCGGCACCCCCTTCGACTTCACCCGCGCGAAGCCGATCGGCCGGGACATCCGCGTCTCGCACCCGCAGCTGGTCACCGCCAAGGGCTTCGACCACAACTGGGTCCTCGACAAGGGCATCACCGCCCGGCCCGAGCACGTCGCCACCCTGCGCGACCCCGCCTCCGGCCGCACCCTGAAGATCGCCACGAACGAGCCGGGTCTGCAGTTCTACTCCGGCAACTTCCTCGACGGCACCCTGACCGGCCCGTCCGGCCGCACCTACCGGCAGGGCGACGCGCTGTGCCTGGAGACGCAGCACTTCCCGGACTCGCCGAACAAGCCGAAGTTCCCGTCGACGGTGCTGCGGCCCGGCCAGACGTACCGGACGACGACGATCCACACGTTCGGCTGCTGAGGCCGCTGACAGTCCTTCACGGATGGCACACAAGTTCTGACCGTTTTCCCGACGGTTGAACAGTGTCACCGTGGCCTCCGTATCAATGGGCGGCCCGCGCTCCCCCGCGCGGGCCGCCCTTAAACGTCGGGTCCGGCCGTCCCCAACGGGCCCGCCTCATACGGAGGTTCCATGGCCGACAACGTCACGTCGCTGTTCCGCAGTACCGCGGCCCACAGCCCGTCGATGGCGGCGTTGACACGTGAGGGCGGCGACGGCGCCGGGCCCGTGGACTTCTGCATCCCCTGCAACCCGTACTTCCCCACCCCGGCCATGTTCGACGACATGGCGGGCAAGCTGCGCGACATCATCACGTACTACCCGAGCAGCGCCGACACCATCACGGCCGAACTGTGCAGCCTGCTCCAGTTGCCGCCGCAGTGCGTCGCCATGGGCAACGGCTCCACCGAGCTGATCACCTGGATCGACCACCTGCTGGTCCGCGAGTCCCTCGCCATCCCCGTCCCCACCTTCGGCCGCTGGACCGACCAGCCCATGGAGACCGGCAAGCGGGTCGACATGTACCCCCTCCAGGAGTCCAGCGGCTTCGCCCTCGACCTCGCGCAGTACGCCGAGTTCATCCGCGCCCGGGGCACCCGCGTCGCCGTCATCTGCAACCCCAACAACCCCGACGGCGGCTTCCTGCACAAGCACGCCATCGTGCAGTTCATGGACGCCATGGCCGACCTCGACCTGGTCGTCATCGACGAGTCGTTCCTGGAGTTCGCGGACGCCGAGGCCGAACCGAGCGTCGTCCAGGAGGCGATGCTGCGGCCCAACGTCATCGTGCTGCGCAGCCTCGGCAAGAACTTCGGCCTGCACGGCATCCGCTTCGGCTACCTGGTCGCCAACCCGGCGCTCGCGGGCCGCGTCCGCTCCATGCTCCCCAAGTGGAACCTCAACTCCTTCGCCGAGCACGTCGTCTTCATGCTCAAGGAGCACGGCGCCGAGTACGCGCAGAGCCTCCAGCAGGTGCGGCGCGACCGCCTCGACATGGCCAGCCAGCTGTCCGCACTGCCCGGCCTGACCGTCTACCCGTCGCAGGGCAACTTCCTCTTCGTGCGCCTCCCCGTGGGCGCCGAGGGCACCGTGGTCCGGGACCGGATGCTCACCGAGCACCGGATCCTGGTCCGCGAGTGCGGCAACAAGATCGGTTCGTCCAGCCGCTTCCTGCGTCTCGTGGTGCGCCCCCAGGTGGACGTGCGTCGCCTGGTGTCCGGCCTGGAACAGGTGCTCTACGGGACGTCCAGGAGGGGAGCCGCCGTACCCGAGCTGGGCAACGGGACCAGCTACAGCTCGGGTACGGCGGCCGTGGACCGTCTCGTGAGCGAGACCAACGGGTCCGGTGTGCGGGGCCTTGCCGCTCAGGCCGCCGGTGTCGGCGGTCCGGGCCCCGCCGCCGCCCCGGCCGCCGGCACGGGCATGCCGCTTCCCGCGGCGGCGTCCGCGGGTGCGGGTGCCGTGCCGGCGGCCGCCGCGGGCGGTGGGATGCCGATGCCGGCGGCCGCGCAGTTCGGGCAGATGGGGCAGCAGCAGATGCCGCAGGCCGTGCCGCAACCTGCTCCTCAGCCGGTGCCGCAATCTGCTCCGCAGCCCATGGCCGCGCCGGCCCAGCAGCCGCTGGCTCCTGTGGCGCAGGCACCGGCTCCGATCCCCACTCCAGCCCCGGCGCCGGTCCCTGCTCCGGCGCCGGTCCCCGCTCCGGCACCGGCTCCCATGCCCGCGCCGGCGGCCACCGGCCCCACGCCGCCGGGCGTTCCCGCACGGGGTGGGCTGACCGCCGCGCAGGTCAGGGGGACGAACGGGTTGTCGCCCGCGCCGGCTACGGGGTGGCCGGGGGCGCAGGCATGGCCCAATGCGGCGGGGATGGGGCAGGCCGGGTAGCGCCTTCTCGCCGTAGGCGATCGCCGCCGGTGGGCGGGTGCGGGGTCCGTTGCGGTCGTTCGCGCGGTTCCCCGCGCCCCTCAGTGCGTCGTCAGTAGGCCACAGGCCAGCCGCTGCTCCAGTTCAGCAGGTTGATGCCCAGCTTGGGTGTGCCGTTGTCGTTGCCGTCGTAGTAGTGGTAGACGATCAGGTCACCGTCGACGTCCTTCATGATCGACTGCCCGCCGGGACCGATGACGCTGCCGTGCGACTCCAGGACGGGGGTGCCGCCGTTGTTCATCATCGAGACGCCGTTCTTGTCGACGTACGGTCCCGTGATGCTGGAGGCGCGGCCGACTTTCACCTTGTAGGTGGAGCTGGTTCCGGCGCAGCAGGTGTCGTAGGAGGCGAAGAGGTAGTAGTAGCCGCCCCGCTTGACGATGAAGGGCGCCTCGACGGCCTTCGTCCCGGTGGGGCGGGAGGCGAGCGAGTAGCGGGTGGTGTTGGAGGAGAGCTGCTTCCCGGTGGCGGGGTTGATCTGGATCATCTTGATCCCGGTCCACCAACTGCCGAAGGACAGCCACCACTTGCCGTCGTCGTTCACGAAGAGGTTCGGGTCGATGGCGTTGAAGTCGCTGGCCGAGTTCGACGTGTAGACCGTGCCCTGGTCGCGCCAACTGCCCGGCAGTCCGGTACTGGAGGTCGCGAGGCCGATGGCGGACGTGTTGGAGCCGAACTTCGAGACGGAGTAGTACATCAGGTACGTGCCGCCGTGGTACGAGATGTCCGGCGCCCAGGCCTCCGGGACGGAGGAGTAGTTCCGCCACCAGCCCGGCCTGCTGGAGAAGGCGTCGGCGCCGTTCCGGAAGGCGGTGCGGTCGGTGGAGGTCTTGTTGGCGATGCCGCCGCCGGTCGCGTAGAGCAGGTACTGGCCGGACGAGGTGCGGATCATCGACGGGTCGTGCGTGACGATGTCGCCCGTGACACGGCCGGGGTTGGGGTACGCGGACGCCGTGCTCGGGACCAGCGCCAGGAGAGCGGCGGCGGGGAGGGCGAGCAGGGCGGTTCTCTTGCGCAGGATGGAGCGGCTCATTCGGTCCTCCTTGCGGTGGGGGTGACGCGCTGCTCGATATCCCGAACAGCGATCGCAAGTTCGAACGGACCGTAGAATCGAACCTCTTGCGAGTCAATGGGCTGCGCAGCGACAGCTGTGACTCTCGTGTGAGGCCCGTTGAAGATCTGCCGACCGCCCGTTTAGGCACGCGCTCCACGTTCGAGGCTGCAGAGGGGGACATCAGGGCTCGGCACGAAGGGGGGAGGCCCGGTGGAGTTCCGGGTGCTCGGGGCTGTGGAGGCGTGGGTCGACGCCCGCCCGGTGGCCCTCGGGCACGCCAAGCAACGGTGCGTGCTGGCGGTGCTGTTGTGCGAGGCCGGCCGCGTCGTCTCGGCGGAGCGGCTGATCGACCGGGTGTGGGGCGAGAACCCGCCGGGCTCGGTCCGCAACATCCTGTCGGGGTACGTCGGCAGACTGCGTACGGCCCTGCGCGCTTCGGGTGCCCGGGGTGCCCGCCTGACGCGCAGCTCCGGCGGCTACGTGCTCGACGTCGACCCCGAGCACATCGACGTCCACCGGTTCCGCCGCCGCGTGACCGAGGCGCGTACAGCCGCCGACGCCGGCCAGGACGAGCCGGCCGCGGACCTGCTGGGCGACGCCCTCGCCCAGTGGCACGGGGAGGCCCTGTCCGGCCTGACCGGCGTCTGGGCGGAGGAGACCCGAGCCGGACTGGTCGACGAGCACCTCACCGCCGAACTCCAGTACCACGAACTCGGCTTACGGCTGGGCCGCCACCAGCGGGCACTGGAACGGCTGCGACAGCTGGCAGCCGCGCACCCGCTGGACGAGCGGGCGGTACGGCACCTGATGACCGCGCTCCACCGCGGCGACCGCCGGGCCGAGGCGCTGGAGGCCTACGAGGACACCCGCCATCGGCTCGCCGAGGAACTCGGCGTCGACCCCGGCCCCGAACTGCAGAGGCTGCACCGGAACATCCTCCGGGGCCCGGCGGAAGCACGGAACGCCGGAAACGGATCACGTGTGGTGCCCGCCGAACTGCCGCACGACGTGGCGGGGTTCAGCGGCCGTACGGAAGCGCTGGCCCGGCTGACCACGCTACTGGACGCGCACTCCCGGGAAGCCGTCGTGATCTCGGTGATCAGCGGCGCGGCCGGCGTCGGCAAGACCGCACTGGCCATCCACGTCGCCCACCGCGTACGCGACCGCTTCCCCGACGGACAGCTCTACGTCGACCTGCGCGGCTACGACCACGAAAGCGCCCCCGTCACCCCGCAGGAGGCCCTGGGCCAACTGCTCCGCAGCCTGGGCCTGACACCCCAGCAGATCCCTGCCGACCCGGACGAACAGGCCCGTCGCTACCGCTCCCTGCTGGACGGGCGACGCATGCTGATCATGCTGGACAACGCCGCCTCCGTCCGGCAGGTCCGCCCCCTCCTGCCCGGCAGCCCGACCTGCCGCGTCCTGGTCACCAGCCGCCACCGTCTGACCGGCCTGGTCGCCCAGAACGGGGCCGAGCCACTGCGCCTCGACGTCCTCGCCCCGCGGGAAGCGCGGGAACTGCTGGCCGCCGTCCTCGGGGAGCAGCGCGTCACCGCCGAACCGGAGGCGGCCGAGGAACTGTCCCGCCGGTGCGGCCGGTTGCCTCTGGCGTTGCGGGTGGCGGCGGCACAACTGCTCGGCGACCGGCAGCGCCCCATCGCCGGCTTGGCGGCCGAGTTGGCGGGCGGAGACCGGCTGGGCGCACTGGAACTGGACGACGACCGCTCGTCCGCCGTACGAGCCACCTTCGACCTCTCCTACCGCGCCCTGCCCCGGGAATCCGCCCGCCTCTTCCGCCTGCTCGGCCTGATCACCGGCCCGGACATCACCCGGCGTGCCGCGGCGGCCCTCCTCGACACCTCGGAATCCAGAGCAGGGTCGCTGCTCACCACCCTGGCGACGGCCCACCTGATCGAGTCCCCCGCACCCGACCGGTACCGCTTCCACGACCTGCTGCGCGACTACGCCCGGGAGCGGGCCGGGGCCGAGGAGCCACCGCCGTCGCGCGCGGCGGCCGAAGAGCGGCTGTACGCCTGCTACCTACGCACCGCCGAGACGTGCGGCGGCGCCCTCCCCTGGCAGTACCCGCAACTCCCGCGGGACGTGGCGGGCCCCGACGGCACGCCCGCCACCCCGGACGAGATCGCCGCCGCCCTCAGCCGCCTGGAGTCGGAACGAGCCGGCCTCCTCGCCGCCGTGGAGCACACCGCCGCCTCCGGCCCACGGCACTTCGCCTGGCGCCTGATGACCGCACTCCTCCGCTACTGCTGGCTCGGCCTGCCGCGCAGCGCCTGGCAGACCGCCGCCCAGGCCGCACTGCACGCGGCGGAGACCGACGATGACCGTCGCGGCCAAGCCGCCATGCACCGCAGCCTGGGCATCGCCCACTGGGACATGGGCCGCCACACACAGGCCGTCCACCACCACACCCAAGTCCTGCGCCTGCACCGCGAGACCGGCGACCCACTGGGCCAGGCCCTGGCCCTCAGCGGACTGGGCCTGGTCGACACGGAGGCGGCCCGCCTCGACGACGCCCTCGCACACTTCACCGAGGCCCTGCGCCTCTCCCGCGAGGCCGACCGCCTCGACGCCGAGGCACAGGCACTGATCGGCCTGGGCCTGGCCTACCGGGATCGGGGCCGGCTGGAGCGGTCCGCCGAGCACCTCGAACAGGCCCTGCGCATACTCCGCACCGCCGGCGCCGGCGACGCGACCCACCGACTGCCCGCGCTCAGCGCGGTGTACTGGGAACAGGGCAGGCTGGAGGAGGCCGCGGGAGCGTTGCGCGCGACGGACGACGAGCCGCGGGACGAGAACCCCACGACGCTCGACATCACTGCCAGGATCGAGTCGGACCTCGGCCGCCACCAGCAGGCCCTGAAGTACGCCGAGCAGTCCCTCCGTCTCGCCGAGGCCACCGGTCGACGCCGACTGCTCGCCATCGCCCTGGGCACACTCGCCGACGCGCACCTCCGGACGGGCCGGGCGGAGGAAGCCACCCGCACCTACGACCGCGCCCTGTCCATCGCCCGCGAGGTCGGCAACCAGCGCACCGAGGCCGAGATCCTGCTCGGACTGGCCGAGGCGCACCGCGTACGACACCACCACGCCCCTGCCCTCACCTGCGCCCGACAGGCACTGGCCCTGGCCCACCAGGGCGGCTTCGACGTGGTCAAGGCCCGGACGCTGACGGAGCTGGCGGCGCTCCACACGGCGTGCGGACGACCGTCGGCGGGACGCTCACGCGCGGATGCCGCCGTCGCCCTCCACCGCCGCACCGGCCACCGCCTGGGCGAGGCCGGAGCCCTGGTGGTCCTGGGCGACGCCCTGCACGCCCTCGCCGACCCGACCGCCGACGGGGCCCGCCACCGGGCCCGAGCCATCTACGCGGACACCGGCGCACGACCGCCCGAAGGTCTCCGCCCCCGTGACGAACGGCCGGAGTCCCACGACCGGCGTCGGCCGCGGGACTCCCACTCCTGAACGCTCTCAGCGCCAGCTCACCGCGCTGAGGTTGGCGTTCTCCTGGCCCGGGTTGAGCGTCACCTTCCCGCCGGCGCACCCCGTACGGTCGTAGAACGAGTAGACATCGGCACTGTGGTTGACCACCGACTTCGCGATGATCGGCGTCTTACCGCACACCGGCAGGTTCGCCGGGTTCACGTTCGACGGAGTGCCGCCGAAGTTCGGCTCGGGGAAGAAGCAGACGTTGTCGACGGGGCAGGCGGCCTTGGCCCGGGCGGCCGCGCTCTGCGCGGCGTCGTCGGGCGAGGCCTGGGCGCTCGTCGACAGGCCGAGGGTGAGCAGACCGGCGGCCGCGCCGGTCATCAGGGCACTGGTCCGCAGACGACGCTTGAGCATGTCCTTCTCCTTCTGGCTTCTGGCTTCTGGCTTCTGCCAGGTGTCTGTGTTCTGGTTCTGTGTTCTGTCGCGTGCACTGTCGCCGAGCACACGAATCTCGGCGGACTCTCACATGTCACGACTTCATGTGGCCTGCGCCACATGACCGTCCCGCAGGCCGAGAAGACGACGAAGCCGGCACACGGCCCGCGTCCGGTACCGGGCGGCGGTCCCCCGCCCTATCCCGAGGATCCGCGCGGCCTGCTCGGTCGTGTAGCCGTCGAGATCGACCAGGATCACCATGCTGGCCTGCTGCCGGGGCAGTTGACCCAGCAGCCGCACGGCCTCGATCTCCGCACTGCGCTTCTCGAACCCACCGTCCCAGGTACCGCAGGGCGCCTCCCCCGACGGCAGGGGCACCTGCCTCCGCTCACGCCGCCAGGTGTCCCGGGTCGCACTCGCCAGTGCGGAGAAGGCGTACGCGCTGGGTTCCGGGTGATCCAGGAACCTCCCCGGCCGCGAGGCCAGTTTCAGATACACCTCGTGAACGGCGTCCTCACCCCACTGGCCGGTCCCCGTGAGGGTGGCGGCCCGGGCGTACAGCTTGGGCAACAGCCCGCAGAACACCTCGTCGAAGGACAGGCTGCGGGCGTCGGTCGATGACTTGCTCATTTCCGGAAATCCCCGTTTGAACGTGCCGAGCGCTTGCGCCGGGGAGTCTTCTCCGCTCGGGTGTAAGGGGGATTGAGGAAATGTTGAGCGCGCGATCAGCGAGCGCGCCGACGAGAACAATCCCCCGGCCGTGTTCGTCGAGGGCATGCGCCGGCCGTACGCCGCTCGGCCCGGGCGGGAGCGGCGGCCCACTGCGGGTGTCGGTCACCTCGACGCGGACGCTGCCCGTGACCAGCGACAACCGCAGCTCGAAGTCCCGCCCCGGTACGCGGCCATGCGTCACGGCATTGGCCGCCAGCTCGGCGACGATCAGGACGACGGCGTCGGAGCCTCGGTGCCGTGGGGGATGCCCCAGCCGTGCAACTGGTCGGCGGCCAGGCGCCGGGCGAGCCGGGCACCGCGAGGAGTGGCACTGAGGCGCTGGCTGAACACACGTACGTTGACGTGCTCCCTGGCCTGAAGTCCAGGGATTTCGGCCTGGGTCGTCTGACCCTTCCGGGGGCTTCCTGCTTCAACGCGCTGTGCGGGCACGGGTGCCCGTCTTACCGGCACTCCACAGGCGTTTAGCGTCTCCACCCGTCCGGCGGCGACGATGCGGCGTCCTTCGAAAGGGACGTTACGTGCTGCGTTGTGGTCGCGGTCGTGCACGGTGGCGCACTCGCCGCACGTCCATTCCCGGACATGCAGGGGCTTGGGACCGTCCCGGAACCCGCAGGCCGAGCAGACCTGCGAGGACGGGAAGGCACGGTCCACCTTGGCGAAAGTGCGGCCGTGCGGAGCCGCCTTGTACTCCAGGGGAGGCGTGACCTCGGGGCTCCTCGCCCTCACCGCCCTCGGCAGCACGACATCGGCCGGGTACGCGGGCGCGCTGACCCTGGGTCGATGTCCGAGTACCGCCCCACCGTCAGAACCCCCGAGCCGCCTCCGCGTCCGGCGAGCGCACCAGTGCCGCCGTCCCCAGCCAGGCCTCGCCGTCGTCGGACAACAGTGGCCCGTACGCGATCAGTTCGTCGCGGGCGGCCGGTGGCTCCAGGTCCGTCGCCGGGCCCGCGCCCAGGCCGAGGACCAGGTAGCCGCTCGTCCGGCCGCCGGGGAAGTCCCACATGGTGCGGCCCAGCAGATTGCGCCAGCGGCGCAGCAGTACGTCCCGGTACACGCCCGCCTGGTAGTTGGGCTCGTCGAAGGCGAAGGCCCGGGCGGCGGCGGGGTCGGGGAGGTCGACGACATGGACGCTGCCGCTGGGCGTCTCCCCGTCCTCCGCGAAGGTCGGGCCACGGGCGATCAACTCCGCCTCGTACTGGTCCATGTAGGCCCAGTGCGCCTCCCCCAGCTCCTCACGCAGCGGCAGGGAACCGGCCCGGTCACGGTGGTAGCAGAAGAACTCCATGGCGCCAGAGCCTTCCCCACCCGGGGCCCCGCCTCAACTGCCGGCTACGCCGTCTCCCCGTGACGGTGTGTCCGCAGTCGGGACAACAGCGGTGGTCGAGTGCGGCCCACCACGCCGGTGGGCCGCACTCGTCACACCGTCAGGACTTCTTCGGGCACTCCTTCCACGCCAGGTGGTACACCGTGCTGATGTCCCCGTCCGTCGAGTCCATCGTCATGAAGCTGACCTTGTTGGCCGACTGGGTGCCGGCGTTGACCCGGAGTTCGGTGTTGATGTTGAAGTTGCGCTGGACGCCGCAGGGCGCGTAGACCAGTTGGGCCCAGTCCGTCTCGTCG
Source organism: Streptomyces tuirus (assembly GCA_018195615.1). Taxonomy (GTDB): domain Bacteria; phylum Actinomycetota; class Actinomycetes; order Streptomycetales; family Streptomycetaceae; genus Streptomyces; species Streptomyces tuirus_A. The sequence goes on from JAGTPG010000002.1 coordinate 3,015,866, forward strand.
GTGGCCTGCCAGTTGTCGTTGTACGGGCCGCTGAAGGGGTGGTTCTTGTACACCGTGCTGGGCGAGCCCTGGAAGTAGTACGAGGCTCTCTGGGAGCCGCTCGCGCCGGGCTGGAGGGAGGCGAAGCCTCGGTAGTCCGCGCTCGCGATGGCGTAGGTGAAGCCGCCGGGGACGTGGACGATCAGGCTGAGCTGGCAGTTCCTGCGGAACGCGGTCGGGTCGGAGCCTCCGCCGGCCTGGGCGAGGTAGTCGCTGTAGGTCACGGTGAACGCCGTGTTGTCCTCGGAGACGGCGACCGCCGCCGTGCCCTGCGGGCAGCCGGAGCCGTTCACCGTGGCGACCTTGATGACGATCTTGTCCGGGGGCGGGTCGTCGAACCCGGAGGACGGGGATTGTGCGGGGAGTGCGCTGGTGAGGAGCGCTGCGATCGCGCCGCTCAGGAGCAGGCCACCGGCCATGGTTCTCCCATCCGTTCGTGGGGGTGGATCACGAGGTGAGCATGGGCATGTCAAGACGACAGCACATGCGCCCCCGACCTGTGACCGTTCCATGAAGGAGCTGTGAAGGGCGGGAGCGGTCGCATCGTACGCAGGGCGGGAGGGGTCGGCCAGGGCGGTGTCCGGCCATTCACAATGGCGGGAATTCACGTGTGATCGACGGGCGCATAAGGTGCGTTACGAGTGCGTCAGCCCCAGGACACCCCGAGGATCGATGACGATCACCCACCGGCTCCCCCGCGGACGCGGCCCGTCATGGGTTCTCCCACGCCGCCGGTTCCGCCGCCAGTCGCTCCACCGGCTCCGGCAGCGCCCCTGCCGCGAGGTCGGCGACCGTCACGCCCTCCAGGATCCTGCGCACATTGGCCCGCAGGGCGATCCACAACGGCAGCAGCGGTTCGGCCGTGCCGGTGTAGGCGAGGCCGGTCGGGCGCTCGCCGCGTACCGAGACGATCGGGCCGTCCACGGCCCGGATCACGTCCGCGACCGTGATCTCGGTGGCCTCGCGGGCCAGCCGGTAGCCGCCGCCCCCGCCCCGCCGGCTGTCGACGACGCCCGCGCGCCGCAGATCGCCGAGAATGCCCTCGAGGAACTTGTGCGGGATGTCCTGCGCGGTGGCCACGGCCTCCGCTTTGACCGGGCCCTCCCCCTGGCGGACGGCCAGTTCCACGACCGCTCGTACCGCGTAGTCCGCTCGTGCCGAGATCCTCATAGGACCATTGTCGCGGGCGGCCTGTAGACAATGACGCACCAGCACCACGTACGGCACGGCAGCACAACAGGAGGCGCTCCCTTGGAGCTCAGCAGGCGTACCTTCCACGCTCTCGCCGGCACGGCGGCGCTCGGCTTCGCGCTGACCGGCAGCGGGTCGCCGACCTCCGCCAACCCGGCACGCCCCGTCCCCACCGGGCCGCCGCCTCCCGTGCCGAGCGCGGACGGCAAGGCGCACGAGATCGGCTTCGACCGGTACTCGCTGCTCGTCGACGGCCGGCGCCTGGTGCTCTGGTCGGGCGAGATGCATCCCTTCCGGCTGCCGAGCCCGTCCCTGTGGCGGGACGTGCTGGAGAAGATGCGCGCTCACGGCTACAACGCCGTCAGTGTGTACGTCGCGTGGAATTACCATTCCCCCGCCCCCGGGCGGTACGACTTCACCGGTGTGCGCGACCTGGACCTGTTCCTGCGGATGGCCGCCGAGACCGGTCTGTACGTGATCGTGCGGCCCGGCCCGTACATCAACGCGGAGGTCGACGCCGGTGGCTTCCCCGGCTGGCTCACCGCGACGGAGGGCACGGCCCGGACCTCCGACCCGACGTATCTGCGGTACGTCGACGAGTGGCTGACGGCGGTCAACGCCGTGGTCGCCAGGCGTCTGTTCACGCGGGGCACGGGCACGGTGCTGCTGTACCAGATCGAGAACGAGTACGACGCGCACGTCGACGAGCCGTCCGGGCGCGCCTACATGTCGTACCTGTACGAGAAGGTCCGCGCCGACGGCATCGACGTGCCGCTGTTCCACAACGACAAGGGGCGGAACGGGTACTGGGCCCCGGGGTCGTTCCGCACGGGTGGGGAGAAGGGGCGCTGGCTGTACGGGTTCGACGGGTATCCGGAGCCGGACCAGGTGCCGCCCGACTGGGGGTACTTCGGACCCGGCGGTGTGAAGGGCGGGGCCACGGCCAGTCCGCGGACGCCCGGGTTCGTGCCCGAGTTCGGCGGGGGCTGGTTCGACCCGTGGGGCGGGTCCTGGTTCGACGGGAAGGGGTACGCCGAGGCGCGCCGGACCCGGGACGCGGCGTACGAGCGGCGCTTCTACCTCACCAACCTCGCCAACGGCATCACGCTGCACAACGTCTACATGACCTTCGGCGGCACCTCCTGGGGCTGGCTGCCCGCGCCGGCCGTGTACACGTCGTACGACTACGGCGCGGCCTTCGACGAGGCCCGCAACGCCACGCCCAAGCTCGCCACGATGCACCAGATCGGGCAGTTGCTGCGCCATGTGCCGGACTTCGCCCGACTGAACCGGGCGAAGGCCGTACGGGCCACGGACGAGCGGATCAAGGTCTACCACCTGGCCAACCCCGACACCGGCGCCCACGTCTACGTGCTGCGCAACGACTCCGACGAGGCGGTCACCTCGACGCTGCCGGACGCCGGGATCGACGTGCCGGTCACGGTCCCGGCGCGGGACGCCAAGCTGATCGCCGCCGGCCTGAGGCTCGGGCAGCGGACGATGGTGCACTCCACCGTGCAGCCCATGCTGAGCCTGACCGCCGGGCGGCAGGACATCGCGGTGTTCGCGGGACGGCACGGCGATCTCGCGCAGGTCGTGCTGGACAGCCCGGACGAGCCCACGCCCATGCGGCTGGACCCTGAGCCGGCGTGGGCGTACAACCTGGGCAAGCTGAACGTGAGCGTTCCGCTCGGTGCCGGCGGGCTGAGCAGGGTGCGGGTCGAGGGCGACGGCGTGGACACGCCGATGCTGCTGCTGTTCGCCGACGACGCGACGGCCCTGCGGCTGTGGCCGTACGAGACGCCGTCCGGGCGGCTCCTCGTCTACGGCCCGGCGCTGCTGCGGTCGGCCGAGCTGCGCGGCTCCACGGTCCATCTCACCGGCGACACCACGGGCGAGACCGGCCTGGAGGTGTGGGGGCCGCGCGGGATCACCCATGTCACGTGGAACGGGCGTGCGGTGCCCACGCGGCTCAGCGCCTCCGGCAGTCTGCTGGCGCTCCGGCCGCTGGCCGGGGTGACCCGCCCGGTTCCGGCCGCGCTCGACGGCTGGCGGCGGCGGACCGAGAACCCGGAGGCCGAGCCGGACTTCGACGACTCGGGCTGGACGACGGCCGACAAGAAGACGACGTTCAGCACGACGCCCGTGCCCGAGGGGCAGCCCGTGTTGTTCGCCGACGACTACGGCTTCCACTACGGCGACGTGTGGTACCGGGGCGAGTGGACCGGCGCGAGCGGCATGGAGTCCGTGTCCCTCGGCTACAGCACCGGCACGCAGGGGCTGCTGATGGCCTGGCTGGACGGTGAGCCGCTGGGCACCCATCGGATGCCGGTGCCGGACAAGGACCGGGCCCGGCAGGGCACCTGGACCGCGAAGGCCGACTTCGCCCTCCCGAAGGACCTGCGCAAGAGGCTCCGCGAACAGGACGGGGAGCGGCATGTGCTGTCCGTGCTCGTCCGGCCGATGCAGCACGACATGGACGGCAAGGCGCTCGACACGCACAAGGCCGCGCGCGGGCTGACGGGCGTCACCTTCGAGGGCGCCGACCCGAGGGTGACCTGGCGGATCCAGGGCGCGTCCATGCCCGACCCCGTGCGGGGCCCCTGAACAACGGCGGCCTGTACGGGGAGCGCGAGGGCTGGCACCTGCCCGAGCACGACGACGGGGACTGGCAGGACACCGAGTTCCCGCGGGCCGACCGGCGGCAGGGCGTCACCTGGTACCGGACGGACTTCCGGCTGGACGTCGACCCGGGCGTCGACGCCTCGATCGGACTCGTCCTCGACGACGAGCCGGAGCGGGCCTACCGCGTCCAGATCTTCCTCAACGGCTGGAACATGGGCCAGTACATCAACGATGTGGGGCCGCAGCACACGTTCGTGCTGCCGAACGGGATCCTGCGCACACGTGGCTCCAACACGCTGGCGTTGGCGGTGTTGTCCGACGGGACCACACCGTCGGGGCCCGGTGATGTGCGGCTGACGGTGCTGGGCGCGGCGGCGGGGGGCGTGCCGGTCAAGCCGGTGTGACCGGATCGAGCCGTCCCCGTGCCTTGCCTTCTCCGGCACGCTGGTTCACCGTGTTGGCCCTTCAGGGCTGCCGACAGGGAGGGGAACCTCGTGCGAAGACGGCGTTTCATCAGTGGATTAGCCGGTGCGGGGGCGGGTCTCGGACTCGCCTCGGCGGGCGTCGGACCGGCGGCCGCCGCGTCCGGCCGGGACGGCGGTGCACCACGCGAGTGGGAGGCGGTCACCGCCCCGGAGGCCGCCCCGGCGGCGCAGTTGCTCGACGTGGCGGCCGCGGGTCCGGGCCTCGCGTGGGCGGTGGGCGAGGAGGGCCGCTACGGCAGCGTACGGGGGACGGCGCTGGCCCTGGTGTGGGACGGCACGGCCTGGCAGCGCACCGACCCCGGCTTCGGCGGTCATCTGGGCTCCGTCGCCGCCGCGTCCGAGGGCCGCGCCTGGGCCGTCGGCACCGACACCTCCGGAACCGACCGGCTGCTCGCCTGGGACGGACCGACGTGGCGGGAGGCCGACTTCCCCGGGCGCGGGGCGCCCGGCACGTCCCTCGCCGCCGTCACGACCGGCCCGCGGGGTCATGTCTGGGTGTCCGGCCGGAACAGCGACGGCGCGGTGCTGCTGCACGGCCACCGGGACAAGTGGACCTGGCTGGAAGCGCCCCCGGCCACGACCACCATCCCGCCCTATGGCATCCACCGCGCGCCTTGCGGCGACATCTGGGTCTACGGCAGCGAGCTCGTCGCTCGCTGGGACGGAGCGGCCTGGACCACGCTGCCGGCGCCCGGCGGTATCCGCGCCGGTTTCACCGGGCTGCTCCCGGTCGCCCGCGACGACGTCTGGATGACGGGCTACGACTACGGCGTCGGCGGCCCGCCCGGCAAGCCTCCGGGCGTACGGCTGCTGCACGGGGACGGCACGGGTTGGGAGTACGTCACGGCACCGTTCGGCGTGGGGGTGCTCACCGGCATCGTGGGCGACGCGCGGGGCCGCCCCGACCGCATCTCGGGCTGGGACTTCTGGGACCAGACCCGGGCCCACTACCTGCGCTGGGACGGCTCGGCCTGGGTGAGCGAGCGGGGGCCGGTGGCGACGACCCCCGTCGTCATGCACTCCCTTGCCACGGTGCCGGGGTCGGACGGTTACTGGGCGGTCGGCTCGACGGCGACGATGCCGTCCACGTCCGCCCAGCCGCGCATCGAACGCTGACCCGCCCGGCCGGGCTCACGCCAGCCGGATCACGTTCCACGACAGCGGCTCCAGGGCGGCGCTCAGCGTGCCGTCCTGGAGGGCTGTGCCGTCGACCGTGTGGGGAGTGACCCGCTCGGGCGCGTCCAGGGTGTTGCGGGCGTCGGGGTCGGCGTCCGCGAGGGCGCTGTGCTCGACGACCCGGGTGAGGTCCAGGCCGTTCAGGGCGACTTCGAGCGGGAGGGCGTCGGTGCGGCTGCGGTTGACGGCGAAGACCGTGACCGTGCCGTCCTCGCCGCGTACGGCGGTGGCGTGCAGCAGGTCGGTCTCGCCGAACTTCTTGGTCTCGTACGTCGGCGAGTCCACGCGGACGTCCAGGACCTGGCCGCGGCCGTACCGGGCGGCCTGGGCGAACGGGAAGAACGTGGTCTGGCGCCAGGCCGGGCCGCCCGGCTCGGTCATGATCGGCGCGATGACGTTGACGAGCTGGGCGAGGCAGGCGACCGTGACGCGGTCGGCGTGCCGGAGCAGGGCGATGAGGAGCGAGCCGAAGACGACGGCGTCGGTGACGCTGTAGTTGTCCTCCAGCAGGCGGGGGCCTCGGGCCAGTCGTCCTGCTCGAAGGTCTTGGCACGGGCCTCCCACTCGGGCAGGTACCAGACGTTCCACTCGTCGAAGGAGAGGTTGATCTTCTTCTTCGACTTCAGGCGGGCGCCCACGTGGTCGGCGGTCGCGACGACGTTGTCGATGAAGGACTCCATGTCCACGGCGGAGGCGAGGAAGGAGTCGAGGTCACCGTTCTCGGGCCAGTAGTAGGCGTGCAGCGAGATGTAGTCGACGAGGTCGTAGGTCTCCTTGAGGACCGTCGCCTCCCACTCGGCGAAGGTCGGCATGGACTGGCTGGAGGAGCCGCAGGCGACGAGTTCGACGCCGGGGTCCAGCTGGCGCATGGCCCGGGCCGTCTCGGCGGCGACGCGGCCGTACTCCTCGGCGGTCTTGTGGCCGGTCTGCCAGGGGCCGTCCATCTCGTTGCCGAGGCACCAGAGCCTGATGCCGAAGGGGTCCTTGTCGCCGTGGGAGACGCGCAGGTCGGACAGGGCGGTGCCCTCGGTGTGGTTGGCGTACTCCTGGAGTTCGAGGGCCTCGGCGACGCCTCGGGTGCCGAGGTTGATGGCCATCATGGGTTCGGCCTGGGGGCCGATCTTGCGGAGGAAGTCGATGTACTCGGAGAGGCCGAAGCGGTTCGTTTCGGTGGAGTGCCAGGCAAGGTCGAGGCGGCGGGGGCGGCTTTCGGCGGGGCCGACCGAGTCTTCCCACTTGTAGCCCGAGACGAAGTTGCCGCCGGGGTAGCGGACGGCGGTGACGCCGAGTTCGCGGACGAGGTCGAGGACGTCCTGGCGGAGGCCCTTGTCGTCGGCCGTGGGGTGGCCGGGTTCGAAGATGCCGGTGTAGACGCAGCGGCCGAGGTGTTCCACGAAGCTGCCGAAGAGGCGAGGGTTGACCTCGCCGACTGTGAAGGCTGGGTCGAGGGTGAAGCGGGCGGTGTGCATGGTCGCCTTTCGGGGGTGGTGGTTCTGTTTCGATGGCGGCTGCGGGTTTGTGGGGGCTGATCGCGCAGTTCCCCGCGCCCCTTCGGGGCGCTGTTCTACTGCCCTGCCAAGCCCGTGTGGGCCACGCCCGCCACTATCTGCCTCTGGAAGAAGACGAAGACGATGATCAGCGGCAGGCCCGCCATCAGGCCGCCGGCCATGAGCTGGGCCCATTGGATGCCGTAGGAGTTCATCACGGTCGCGATGCCGTTCGGCATGGTCATCAGGTCGGGGTTGTTGGTCACCATGTACGGCCAGAGGAAGTTGTTCCAGGAGGCGATGAAGGTGAAGATGCCGACCGCCGCGAGGGAAGGACGGGAGAGGGGGAGGACGATGGTGAAGAAGACGCGCCAGCGGCCCGCGCCGTCGATGAACGCGGCCTCCTCCAGCTCGCGCGGGATGCCCTGGAAGAACTTGTACAGGATGTAGACCATCGCGGCGGGTGCGCACTGCGGCAGGATCATGCCCCAGTAGGTGTCGACCATGCCCATCTGCTGGACGGTGGTGAACAGGGGGACGCCGAGGACGGCGGGCGAGATCATCAGGCCCGCCATGACCAGGCCCATCAGGGCGGACTTGCCCCGGAACTCGGTGCGGGCGAAGCCGTAGCCGGCGAGGGCGCTGACGAGGAGCACCACCGACGTCACGCAGACCGAGACGACCAGGGAGTTCACGAACCAGTTGGTGATGTTGCCGGACTGGAAGAGGGCCGTCCAGGCCTGGCCGGTCCAGTCCTCGGGGAGCCAGTGCGGGGGGACTTCGACGGCTTCGGTCTCCGACTTGAGGGAGGTGAACAGGCCCCAGGCGAACGGGGCGAGGAAGACGACCGACACGGCCGTGCCGAGGAGGGTGAGCACGATCTGGCTGGGTGTCCACGCCTTGGTGGTCATCGGGCGCTCTCCTCACGGTTGCGCAGCAGCCACATCCGGGCGAGGGCGACGGCGGCGATGATCACGAAGAAGATGACGGAGATCGCGGAGGCGTAGCCCACGCGGTAGCTGGTGAAGCCTTGTTCGAGGGTGTACTGCACGAAGGTGCGGGTCGCCCCCTCGGGTCCGGGGCCGAAGTCCATCATCACGACGGCCTGGTCGAAGACCTGGAGCGAGGCGAGGATCTGCAGGGCGACGACGAGGCCGGTGATGTTGCGCAGCATCGGCAGGGTGATGTGGATCATGCGGTGCCAGGCGCCCGCACCGTCCAGCTTGGCGGCCTCGTAGAGGTGGCCGGGGATGGACTGGAGGGCTGCGAGGTAGAGCAGGAAGCTGAAGCCGACCGTCCACCACAGGGTCTCGATGACGATGGCGAGCATCGCGTACGACGTGTCGGTCAGCCACGGCGTCTCGGTGCCGAAGACGTGGTTGATCATGCCCGTGCCGGGGTTGAACAGCCACTGCCACAGGTTGGCCGCGACGGTGGAGGGGAGGAGGAAGGGCGCGAAGAAGCACAGCCGCCACAGCCACTTCCCGCGTTCGATGTGGTGGGCGAGCATCGCGAGCAGGAAGGCGAGGACGGTGATGCAGGGGACGACCAGGAGCGTGAAGTACGCGCTGTGGCCGAGGGTGTCCCACATCAGGGGGTCCTTGAGGGCCTCGCGGTAGTTGTCGAGGCCGACGAAGCTCGTGCTCTCGCCCGTGATGTTGGCGTCCGTGAAGCTGAGGTAGACGCCGCGCAGCAGCGGCCAGATGACGAACAGGGCGAAGAGGACGAGGAACGGGGCGACGAACCAGCCGCCGTGCTGGAAGCCCTGCTTGCGGCCGAGCGTGACACTGTCGGCTGCGGTTCTCGCGCGTGCGGGTGCGGCGACGGTGTGGGCGCTGGTCGCCATCATGCGGCCCCTCCTTCCGCGGCGGTCTTTCCGTCCATGGGGTTCTTCGAGGCGAGCAGCAGCGTGAGCGTCTTCTTCATGCGGGCGGCCGCGGTCTCCGGCTTGGCGGAGCCCATGGTGGAGGCGACGACGATCGGGCCGACGCGCTGGGCGAGTATGCCGGTGGAGCCGGCGAACCACACCTTCGGCTCGGTGGCCTGGTGGTCCATGGCGGAGACGTACTCGTTCTGCGGGTCCAGCTTCTTGTACGCCGCCGTGGACAGGGTGGGTGTGTACGCGGGGATGTGGCCGCCGGCCGCCCACTGCTGGGCGTGCCGGACGACGTAGGCGGCGAGCTGGTGGGCGGCCTCGTTGGCCGGGCCGCCGCGGTCGGACTGGTGGGGCAGGACGAAGGCGTGCGACTCGGCGTGTGTGGCCTGTCTGCCGAAGACGGGTGGCAGCGGGATCGCGCCGTAGTCGAGCTTCGCACCGGAGTAGACGGGGACCGACCAGTTGCCCTCCCAGACGAAGGGCGAGCCGTTGAGGAACTGTTCGGCGCTCGCGAGGCCCGCGAAGCCCGGGTCGGAGTACCCCTCGGTGGTGTGTCGGCGCAGGAACTCCAGGACCTGGGTGGCCTTGTCGGTGTCGAAGGTGACCTCGGTGCGGGCGGCGTCGAACCAGGTGCCGCCGAGCTGGGTGTAGAAGGCGACGAAGAACCACCACTGGAAGTTCTGGTCACTGTTCCACATGCCGATGGTCTGCAGCCCTTCCTGGTGGCCTTCCTGGCCTCCTTGAGGACGTCGAACCACTCGTCCGCCGACGTCACGGGCACGATCCGGCCGTCGTCGCCGAGCAGGCCCGCCTTCTTCAGCACATCCTTGCGGTAGAAGCAGAGCTGGACGTGGATGTCGAGCGGGAGGGCGTAGAGCTTGCCGTCGATGACCGCGCGTTTCCACAGGGCGGGGTTGAAGTCCGACTCCCGTACGCCGTACTTGGCGAGCAGGCCGACGTCCCAGGGGTCGAGGAGGCGGCCGGGTGAGAAGCCGGTGACCCGGCCCAGGTGCATGACGCCGAGGTCGGGGGCGCGGTTGCCCGCGGCGGCCATGGCGAGCTTGGTGTAGAAGGGGTTGCCCCACTGGAGGGTGGAGTCCTTGACCGCGATGTCCGGGTTGGCCTTACGGAAGGCGTCCAGCATGGCGATCATGTTGGAGCCGTCGCCGCCGCTGAAGAGGTTCCAGTACCGGACCCGGGTGTCGGCGGTGGAGGCGAGTGCGTCGGCACCGGTGCCGAGTGCGGCGAAGCCGAAGCCGCTCGCGACGAAGAGTCCGCCGAGCCCGCCGAGAAGCTGCCTGCGATTCAGGCCAGGTCGTCCCATGCCCTGCCCTTGCTGTCGATGTTCGGTATACCGAAAGGCGCTCGTTACTTCGAACGGGACCGTAAGTTCGAAGCGCTTGCGCGTCAATGGGCGGCCCGGAACTTTGGGCACGTCTTTCAGGCGGAAGATGTCGTTCCCCGTTGAACTACGAGCACCGGAATCGCATGACGCGAACACTTTCGGGCGCGTAGTCTCGGACGCGCTGCCAAGCCGTCGGCCGGTGGTGAGAAGGGGGAGCGATGGACATCGCGGGCGCGCGGATCAGGGCCGCCCGAATCGCCGCCGCGCTCAGGCGTTCGCGCCACGGCTCCGCCGCGCGCGGCCTGGCCTCCGAGCTCGCCGCCGCGGTCCGGGCGAGAGAGCGGTTCTGGGACGATGTGCCGTCGCTGTGCCGGGCGCTGTGCGAGGAGATGAGCTCGCGGCGGGGCGGGCGTCCCGTCGAGCTGCGCTTCGAGCGCTTCCCCGACGAGATCGAAGTGACGGGGCTGTGGGTCGAGTTCCAGGATTTCGACCTGGTGATCGTCGAGGAGCGGGCCGAGGCGGTGCAGCAGCTGGTCATCCTCGGTCATGAGTTGTGGCATCTGCACGCGGGGCACGGCCACCACCACACGGTGGGGACGGCGGCGGCCCACGCGTTCGCCGACCGGCCGGGGTGGAGGGACGTCGCGCTGTCGGTGGCCGCCCGCGACGGCTCCCGAGAGCGGGACGAGGCCGAGGCCGACGACTTCGGTCACCGGCTGGCCGCGGTCTGCCGTCCGCTGCTGCCGGGCGGGCGCGGCCCGGACGTACCCCTCGACCCCGTGCAGCGGTCGCTGGGCTACCGGGGGCCGCGAGGAGGTGCGGCACCGTGACGACGGTGGCGCTGACCCCGGTCGAGTTCGTCAACCAGTTCTATCCGAACTTCTGGTGGATCCCCGCCGGGATCCTGGCCGCCGCCCTGGCCATCAAGCTGCCCAGCATCATCAGGCTGTGGAAGGACCCGCTGCTGCGCGCGGTCGGCGGGCTGCTGCTGCTCGCCTGCGCGGTGTTCGTGTTCGTGGCGCCCTCGACGATCGCCCGGGTCAACCGGCTGACGGGGGTGGCGAACTTCTCCGGACCCTGGGTCTACTCGCTGCTCACCGCGTTCTGCGCCTCCTGTCTGCTGCTGATCATCACCTGGCGCAACGGCCTGTCCGACCGCTCGGACCGCACCCGTCGCGCCATGCGCGGGGTCGTGGCGGTCTACTCGTGCGTGATCGTCGCGATGTGGGTGCTGTTCGCCCTCGCGGACGTGCCGGTGGAACGGCTGCGGGATCTGGACACCTACTACGCCAACACGCCGTACATGCGCGAGATGATCGTGCTCTACCTGCTCGCGCACACCGTGGCCGCGCTGGTCACCAACGGGCTGATCTGGAACTGGATCCGCACCGACGGGCTCGACGCCCTGCTGCGCTGGGGCCTGAAGTTCCTCGGCGTCGGCTACGCGGCGCAGTTGTTCTTCGACGCCGCCAAACTCACCGCCGTGGCGGCCCGTTGGTCCGGACGGGACCTGGACTGGCTGAGCACGGCCGTGGCCCCGCCGCTCGCCTGCCTGTCCGCCGTGCTGATCGCGGTGGGCTTCATCCTTCCGCACGCCGGGCAGTACCTGCACGGCCGCTGGCACGTCCGGCTCGCCCACCACGAGCTGCGGCCGCTGTACCTGCTCATGAAGACGGTCAACGGCGGCGGCGTCCCCCTCCTGCTGCGCGCCACGCCGGAGCTGCGGCTGGTCCGCCGGGAGACCTTCATCCGCGACGTGCTGCTGCCGCTCGCCCGGTTCGTCGACGAGGACCGGCGCCAACGGTCCTACGACGCCGCCGTCGCCCTCGGGCACCCCCCGGACCGGGCGAAGGCACTCGCCGCCACGGTGGCGATCCTGGACGCCATCGACACCCGGGAGCGGACGCGGGAGGACGACGGCGCGGGCGCCCGTGACACCACGGACCTGCTCCGCGAGATCGGGGCCGTGTCCCGGGCCCTGCGCCACCCCGAGGACATCCGGGCGGTACGCGCCCGGGCGGAATCACCCACGGACGGCCGGTCGCTCACCGCCTGAGCACCGGCACCGCCCGCGGTGGGGGCCCGGGCGCTGCTCCCCGTAGGCAGCGCCCGGGACACCCCTGAGCGGGCCGAGGCGGCCTCGTTGGCGCGAGCCGGCAGTGCTCACGTCCCCGTGGAGGGCGCTCTCGGCCTCGTACGGCCGCGAGAAGAGGCGGGTGCGCGGCCGGACGTGGTGAGCCGCGGACCGCCGAAGCGGAATGCAGCTGTCAGTGACGCGATCATTGCCCGCAGCGACACCAACTGTCAACTATTGCTGCGATGAACGGCAGCAATTGCTGCCTGTCCGGTGGCTGCCGCGCGGCCGACCCGATACTCTCCCGACAGCCCCCAGCCACGATCCGGCGGACGCGCCCAGGGAGAACAGGGAGAACTCGGTGAGAGACGCCCACGCTTCCCTTGCCGAACTGCGTGAGCGCCTCGAGGACCTGACCGGACAGCCGGGCCGGCTGGCCGAGGTGCTGGACGTGGCCGGACTCTCGTACCGCACCGGCGTCCCGGGCGAGACCGTCGCCGCCCTGCTGGCGGGCCGGCGGGTGCCCGAGACGGGCCTGGGCGACCGGGTCCGGCAGCGCCTCGACTTCGTGCGCGAGACCCGGCGCCGCCCCGACGGCAAGCGGTACTCGCTGGACGAGCTGGCCAAAATCGCCGGCACGAGCAGACAGTGGCTGAGCGAGTGGCGCAGGAGCGGACTGCCCAGCCTGGAGCACGCCGACCGGCTCCGCCGTCACTTCGACCTGCCCGCCGGTTTCTTCACCGCGGACGAGGCGGAGGCCCTGCACGCCGCGCTCCAGCCGGTGCTCAAGGAACTGGAGGCCAAGGCGGATCCGCTGGCCCCGCTGCGCACCCCCGGCTTCTACCGGCTGGCCAGACGCGCCCCGCACCTGTCGCCGCGCAAGCTCCAGGCACTGGCCGAGTGGGCCGAGATGATCACCGAGAAGAACCCGGCGGACGAGGACGGCCTCTGAGTGTCCGCCCGCCCGCGTGCTCCGTCCGGTTTCGGCCATCCCTGGTCGACGGGCACTGCGGGAGGTGGCTGAAGCGACGCGGGAGTTGGCATATTGCACAGCGTCGAACGTCCAGCAGCCACGGGGAGAACCGTGCGAACGAAAAGGGAGATGCGTCGCCTCGCGGACGCCCTCATCGAGCCCGTCCGCGTACCCGTCCCCGCCGATCCCGAGGCCCTGTTCCGGGCGGTCGTCGACTCGGCCGTCCAGTGGCGCGGACGCCCGATCGTCGTCCACCGGGAGATCTTCCCGCCGCACACCGCGAGCGGGCTGTGGCTGGAGCGCGAGACCCACGACGACGTCATCGTCGACAAGCGGGCCGCCGTGTGGCACCAGATCGTGATCTTCTGCCATGAGGTGTGGCACATGCACCAGCTGCGGGAGAGCACGTCCGGCCGCCGGTCCGCCGCCCGCTCCGACTTCACGCTGGCCGACGAACAGGAGGCGGACCGTTTCGGCATGCTGATGGGCCGTCGGCTGCGCACCTGGCTGGAGGCCTCCTCGGACTCCGTGTTCGCGGCCGGCGAGGGCCCCGCCCAGGACATCGCCGGACGCATCGGTGCCGCGCTCAACTACCGCGGGACCCGGGGATGAGCGGACTGATCGGCTACACCAGCTGCGCCGTGCTGTGGCTGGGCCTGGTGGTGAAGGCCCCGGACCTGCTCCGGCACCGCGGCGATCCCTATCTGCGGGCCATCTGCGCGGTGCTGGGCTTGGCCGGCCTCTGCTTCTTCCTCGGCTCGCCGCCCACCATCGGAGCCGTCAACCGCCTCAGCGGCATCCCCAACCTGGCGGCGCCGCTCACCTACGCGGCGATCACCGCGTACAGCGCCGCCTCCCAGATCCTGGTCGCCCTCTGGCGGGGCGGGCCGGGCGCGCACCGCACCGCCCGTCGCTGGGTGCTCGCCTACTCGGGCGTGGTCCTGGGCATCGCGGCGCTGTTCGCGCTGGGCGAGGCACCGGTGGAGCGCCGTACGGACCTGGACACGTACTACGCGAACACGCCCGGTATGCGCGAGATGATCGTGCTGTATCTGACCGGGCACCTCACCGCCATCACCGTCACCGCGGTGTCGGCGCTGCGCTGGGCCCGCGAGGTGCGCGGCTGGCTGCGCGGGGGGCTGATCACGCTGGGCGTCGGCGCCGTGTGCGCCGCCGGGTTCAGCGTGGCCAAGCTCGTCGCGGTGGCCGCCCGCTGGTCCGGGCGCGACTGGTCGCTCCTCGGCTCCGAGGTCGCCATGTCGGTGGCCGGTGTGGGCGCCCTGCTGACAGCGGCGGGCGTCCTGGTCCCGCTGGCCGGCCCCCGGCTGACCGAGTGGCGGCGGGCCTGGCGGACGTACGTACGCCTCGCGCCCCTGGAGCGCGAACTGGACGACATCCTCGCCCGCCGCGCCCTGCGCCTGCCGCGCCCGCGCTGGTCCTCCCCGCCACCCGCCTGGTCTGGCGCCGGACGAGCATCCACAACGGGCTCAGCCATCTGGACGCCTACGTCGACCGGGAGTTGTACGACGAGACACTCGAGGCCGCACTGCGGACGACGGGCGACGCGGAGCGGGCCACGGCGACGGCCTGGGCGACGGTGATCGCGGCGGCGGCCCGGGACACGGCCGCGCTCCCGGCCCTGTCGCAGCGCTCCGAACCTCTGGCCGGACCGCTCTCCGCCGGGCCCCAGCGCCACGAACCCGCCGACGCCTCCCTCCCCGCCCCGTCGCAGCGCCACCAACCCCTGGCCGGACCGCTCTCCGCCGAGCCCCAGCGCCACGAACCCGCCGACGCCGCGCTCCCCGCCCCGTCGCAGCGCCACCAACCCCTGGCCGGACCGCTCTCCGCCGGGCCCCAGCGCCACGAACCCGCCGACGCCTCGGTCAGCGCCCAGCCGCTGTGTCACGACCCGGCGGACGTGCTCTTCGCCGCCGAACCGCACGGCCGGGGCCATGCGCGGCGGTCCGCGCTCGGGCAGGCGCGTGAGTCGGAGTGGTTCCAGGAGCGGGCGCCCGGTCCGGACGGGCTGGTGCGGATCGCGGACGCGCTGGCGAGCTCGCCGCTCGTCAGGAGGGCCGCCGCCGGGGCACGGGCGATGGCCACCGAACGGAGCTCTGCGGTATGAGTCTCGTCGTCTACCTGGCGGCCGGCGCCCTCGCCCTGTCCGCCGCCGTGCTCTTCCGGCGGCCGCGTACGACCGCCGGGAAGCCGTCGGCCCTGCAACCGCTGACCGTGTCCACCTGTGTGGCGATCGTGCTCGGCGCCGTCGTGTTCCTCTGCTCCGCGCCGATGACGCTGGCCGCCGTCAACGACCTCACCGGCATCCCGAACTTCGGCGCCCCGCTGACCTACGGACTGCTCTCCGCGTACAGCTGCTCGCTGCTGATCCTGCTGATCAACTGGCGGGGCGGGCCGCGGGACCGGGTGCGCCGGCTGGTGCTGCGCAGCATCGCCGTGTACGGCCCGCTGATCGTGGCGATCGTCGTGCTGTTCGCGCTGGCGGACGCGCGGGTGGAGCGGCTGACCGATCTCGACACGTACTACGCGAACACGCCCGGTATGCGCGAGATGATCGTGCTGTATCTGCTCGGGCACAGCGCGGCCATCGTGGCGATGTCCGTGGTGTGCGTGCGGTGGGGCCGGGAGGTCACCGGGCTGCTCAGGACCGGGCTGCGGCTGATCTTCGTGGGGGCGGTGCTGGACCTGGTGGGCTTCCAGCTGGCCAAGTACACGGCCGTGGTGGCCCGTTGGACGGGGCACGACCTGGACTTCCTCTCCACCCGGGTCGCCCCGCCGATGGCCGCGCTGGCGGCGCTGATCTGCTGCGCCGGCTTCGTGCTGCCGAGGCTGCTGCCGGCGGCCGTCGGGCACTGGCGGGGGATGCGCGACTACCGCAGGCTGGACCCGCTGTGGCACCGGGTCGGATTCGTGTCGACGGCGCCCAAGCCGCCCGCCGCCTGGTGGCAGCTGCCCGGGGAACGCCTGCACTGGCGTGAAGTGGCCATCCACGACGCCCTGTTGGCGCTGGCACCGTACTTCGACGACGGGGTGCGCGAGCGTGCCCTGTCGGCCGCTCTGGGCGACGGCCGCTCCGCGCACCAGGCGCGGGTCACCGCGGAGGCGGCGATGCTCGCCGCCGCGGCCCGCCGGGCGGCCTCGCGGGAGGAGCCGCTGGGAACGCCGAGCACCTATCGCCTGCACGCCATGGAGGTGTCCGGCGCGGACGGGCTGGTGGAGTTGGCACAGGCGCTGCGCGCTCCCCTGCCCTGAGACGCCGTGTGCGACGCCTGGACCCTTTCGCCGATGGGGCCCGCACCGGGGGGTCGTCGGCGCGGTGCGTGAAGGTACGGTGAGAGCCGTCCGGCGCTGAGGGCCTCGATGGCTCGATACCGGCGTTGACGGACGGTCCTGTGCGGCCGGCGGCCGGGGCCGGACGTCGAGGAATGCCTTCATGGCGGGGGAGCCTTCATGGCTGAGTGCGAGGAGTCGCATGTCGGGTAGAGCTGTCGTCATCGGTGCGGGTCTGGCGGGCATGCTGGCCGCGGCGGCGCTGTCCGCCGTGGCGGACGAGGTGGTCGTGCTCGACCGTGACGATCTGCCCGACGGGCCGGAGCACCGCAAGGGCCTCCCGCAGGGACGTCACGCGCATCTCCTCCTGGCCGGCGGCCTGGGCCCGATGGAGGACCTGGTGCCGGGCGTGAGTCTGCGCAAGCACCTGCTCGCCGCCGGTGCGCACGAGATCCCGCTCGGCTCGGGCATGGTCGCCCTCACCCCCGAGGGCTGGTTCCGGCGCTGGCGTCATCCCGGCCCCCGGATGCTGACGTGCACCCGGGCACTGCTCGACTGGGTGGTACGGAACGCGGTGCTGGACAACACCGGGGTGGTGGTCCGCAAGGCGCGGGTGCTGGAGCTGACGGGATCCCGGCAGCGGGTCACGGGGGTCCGCGTCTCGGCCGCCGCCGGGGACGAGGAGCTCGCCGCCGACTTCGTGGTGGACGCGAGCGGACGTGGCTCGCGGATCGTGACCTGGCTGGCGGGGCTGGGCATCGACAACGTGCGCGAGAAGACGGTGGATGCCGGCCTGGTGAACGCCACCCGCCTCTACCGCACCCCCGAGGGCGCCGAGCGCTTCCCCCTGACCATGGTGCAGGCCGACCCGTACCAGGGCCGGCCCGGCCGCAGCGGCATGGTGCTGCCCATCGAGGGCGACCGCTGGATGGTGAGCCTCGCGGGCACGCGGGGCGGTGGCGAGCCGCCGTCCGACCCGGACGCCTTCCTCCGGTACACCCTGGACCTGCCCGACCCCGTCGTGGGCCGGCTGATCTCCGGTGCGGAGCCGCTCACCGACGTCCACGTCAGCCGCAGCACCAGCAACCACCGGCGGTTCCTGGAGAGGGTCCGCCCCTGGCCCGAGCGTCTCGTCGTCCTCGGCGACGCGCTGGCCACGTTCAATCCGGCCTACGGCCAGGGCATGACGGTGGCCGCGCTGGGCGCCCGGGAGCTGGACCGCGAGCTGCGGCGGGGCGGCCTCGCCGGAGCCGGGCTCGCCCGGCGCGTGCAACGGCGGGCGGCCCGGTCGGTACAGGCGGCGTGGACGATGGCGGTGAGCCAGGACGTCTGGTTCCCCGGGACCCGAGGGGGCTCGCCCGGGGTCGCCGACCGTCTGGTCACCGCCTACACGCGCCGCATGATCCGCACGGCGACCGGCTCGTACACCGCGGCGTCGGCGGTCTGGGACGTGATGAGCATGACGACGGGGCCGACGCGGCTGCTCCGGCCCTCGACGGTGCTGGCGACGCTGAGCGGCCCGCCGCTGCCGCCGGCCGTGGGTGCGCCGCTGACGGAGGAGGAGCGGGTGATCCTGCGGCGGCTGGACCGGACGGGCCGCTGATCAGCCGGTGAACGCCGGCTGGGCCAGACCCTTGCCCGCGCCGGGGACGACCAGCACCGAGCCGGAGAGCGGCGGCGGTGACGCCAGGCCGACGCGGGCCGTCGTGATGTAGAGGTCGGTCAGGTCGGGGCCGGCGAAGGCGCAGGCCGTCACGCGGGGCACCGGAAGGGGGATCACCCTCTCCAGCTCGCCGTCCGGTGTGTAGCGGCGTACCGCGGCCCCGTCCCACAGGGCCACCCACACACAGCCCTCGGCGTCGACGGTGAGGCCGTCGGGGAACCCCGCGCCGTCCTCGATCTCGGTGAGGGGCCGCCGCCCCGACACCCGTCCGTCCGCGTAGTCGAAGACGTCGACGCGGCGGGTGGGCGTGTCGACGTAGTACATCAGCCGGCCGTCCGGGCTCCAGCCCGTGCCGTTGCTCACCGTCACGTCGTCGAGGACCACTTCGACCGAGCCGTCCCCGCCGATCCGGGACAGCGTGCCGCCGCCCGGTGCCTCGTCGTAGCGCATGGTGCCGGCCCACAGGGTGCCGTCGGGGGCGACGGCGGCGTCGTTGGCGCGGCGGCCGGGGACGGGCTCGTGGTGCAGCCAGCGGAAGTCGCCCTCGGGGTCGAGGAGGCCGATCCCGTCGCGCAGGTTCAGCACCAGTCCGCCGCCGGCGCGCGGCTTGACCGCGCCCACGTGCTGTTCGGTGCGGCGGACCGTGCGGTGCCCGGTGGCCGGGTCGTAGGTGTGCACGCGGGAGCCGAGGATGTCGATCCAGAGGAGCCGGCCGGTGGCCGCGTCCCAGGTCGGACCCTCGCCGAGCTCCGCCTCGGCCCGCACCGCGACCTCGTACGGCGTCGTCATGCCACGCTCCGGTGGCCGAGGTGCTCGGACAGCTCGGCGGCGCCCTTCGCGGCGAGCTGCTCCAGCTCGGCGCGGCGCTCCTCGCTCCAGCGGATCATGGGCACGGAGATCGACAGGGCGGCGACGACCTGCCCGGTGCGGTCGCGGACCGGCGCGGCCACACAGCTCACGTCCGGGTTGGACTCGCGGCTCTCCACGGCGATGCCCCGCTGCCGGATCCCGGCCAGGGTCTCGCGCAGGGCGGCCGGGTCGGTGATGCTGTTGGGGGTCATCGCGGCCAGCTCGGCGTCGTCGGGGATGCGCGCGGCGAGCTCGTGCTCGGGAAGGGAGGCCAGCAGCATCTTGCCGACGGAGGTGCAGTGGGCGGGCAGCCTGCGCCCGGCCGCCGACACCATCCGCACGGCGTGGGTGGAGTCGACCTTGGCGATGTAGATGACGTCCGTGTCCTCGAGGATCGCCACGTGCACCGTCTCGTCGCAGGTCTCGGCGACGGACCGGGCGACCTGCTGCCCCTCGGCGGCGAGGTCGAGCTGCTCGGCGTAGCGGGCGCCGAGCTGGTACGGGCGCACGCCGAGCCGGTAGCGTCCCGGCTGGCCGGGCACCGGGACGATGTACTTCCGGGCGGCGAGCGTGGTCACCAGCTCGTGCACGGTGGTGCGCGGCAGCTGGAGCTTGCGCACGATGTCGGGGGCGGAGAGCGTCCCGTCCCCGTCGAGGAAGAGCTCGAGAATGTCGAGAGCCCGGGTCACGGCTGGTACTAGGCGTCCCACGACCGGCCCCCTCCCTATGTGTCTCAGGTGCCCGCGTTCGAGATATCAACAGGCGATCGGCATGACGAACACAGGCTAGCCATAGTGGTTTGCCCGGGCAATGGGCAGAGACCAGCAGACGCAAACCCACGAGCGCACCACGAGCACGTTCCGTGCACATTAAAGTACGCGGTGTGCGACACGTCACAGGTGTCGCAGAGGTGGGGGGATTTCTGTGCACGACATGACCATGGGCTCGAACGTGTCTCTGTCGGCCCTGAGCGAGAACGTCGGCTCCGCGATCGTCGGTCTGGGCTGGTCCAGCCCGACCGGGGAGGGCGATGCCGATGTGTCCGTCCTGCTGCTGGATGCGAACGGCAAGGTCCGCAGCGACGCCGACTTCTACTTCTACAACAACCCGGTGGCCGCCGACGGCAGCGTGCAGTTGCTCGGCAAGGAGCCGACGGAGGACGGCAGCGAGGACCGGATCAGCTTCGACCTGACCGCCGTCCCGGTCGACGTGGAGCGGATCGTCGTGGCCGCGAGCCGCTACGAGCAGGCGCGCTTCGCCGAACTGGACGATCTGAAGGTGACGCTGGCCGACGCGGTGGGTGAGAGCATCCTGCGGTTCGTCATCGACGATCCCGGTCCGGTGAGCGCGATCATCTTCGGCGAGCTGTACCGGCGTGGCGAGGAGTGGAAGTTCCGGGCCGTGGGACAGGGCTACGAGAGCGGGCTGGCGGGACTGGCCACGGACTTCGGCGTCGACATCGAGGACGACGCGGCGGAGGATTCCGCCACGGCGGCCGCGGAGGAACCCACGGCTGTCCCGGCAGCCGTGACCGCACCGGAAGGCGAACGACCGCAGGCGACGTTGGAAGCGGTACCGGCACCGCGCCCGCCGGTCGAGGAGGAAGCCGCGCCGAAGAAGCGGACCGCCCGGCCCCGGACCGCGAAGAAGGTCACCCCGCCCAGGCCTCCCGTCAAGAGCCTGGCCGAGAACGACTCCTGGAAGCAGGCCCGGCTCTTCCCCGTCTCGGCGCTCAAGAGCGACCGCGACCGGGAGATGCGCGCCACGTCGGTGCTCCTGTCTGTGATGGCTCAGGTGCCACGCTTCGGCAGGCGCATCACCGCTCCGTTCGGGGCACCGTCCGGCCGCATGGAGACGTTCACCGAGGTCTCCCTGCCGCACGGCGACTCACCGCGGCGCCCCGACGGCGTGATCCGCGTCGAACGGGCCGGCAAGTTGTGGACGGCACTCGTCGAGACCAAGACCAACGGCAACGCCCTCAGGTCCGACCAGGTGCAGGCCTACATGGACATCGCCGCCCGGCGCGGCTACGAGGCCGTGATCACGCTGTCGAACGACGTCGCGCTGGAGGGCAGCCCGCTTGTCGACGTCAAGATCGACCGGCGCCGCAAGCACCAGGTGGCGCTGTGGCACCTGTCGTGGGCCGAAGTGGCCCATCAGGCACAGATGCTGATCCGGCACGAGGGCGTCGGTAACGCGGCACGCACCTGGCTGCTCCAGGACCTGCTGCACTACCTCCAGCACGACAACTCCGGTTGCCACGGTTTCCAGAACATGGGCTCGGCCTGGGTGCCCGTCCGCAACGGAATCAACGACGAGACTCTGTGCCAGGGCGACCCGCGCGCCCTGGAGGTCGTCGAGAGCTGGGAGCGGCTCATCCGCCAGGTGTGCCTGCGGCTCGGCGGCGAACTGGGGCAGAAGGTGCTGCCCGCCCAGCGCGCCAGGCGCGGCACCGATCCCGGGGCCCGCCGCGCGCGGCTCGCCGACCAGCTGTGCCTGGAGGGCAGGCTCCAGGCGGAGCTGCGCGTCGAGGGCGCGCCCGGCCTGCTCACGATCGGCGCCGATCTGCGCACCGCGCGGCTGCGCACATCGGTGGAGATCCCGGCACCCGAGCAGGGTTATCCGCTGACCTGGGCCAAGCGCCTGGTCCGCCGGCTCGCCGAGGCGCCGGCGGACCTGCACGTCGAAACCCTGGTGGAGGGCGAGACCGGCGGTCCCCGGGGCACGCTGGAGCGGCTGCGGCCCGAACCGGGGGACCTACTGCCGAAGGACGGCGCCACCCGGATCACCGGTTTCCGTCTGTCCCTCTTCAAGGGCATGGGCAGCGGCCGGGGCAACGCCGAGTCGGGCTTCATCCGCAGCGTGGACGACGCCGTGCACCGCTTCTACACCTCGGTGATGGTCCACCTGGACGGTCCTGTGTCCGGGCGGGCGGTGTCGAAGGAGCGTATCGCCGCGGGGTGAGTGAACGCCCCGGGCGGGTGGCGGTGATCGGTGTCGCTCCGGCTCACCGCCGCCCCCGTGCCACCCCCAGCTCCCCCGCAACCGCTGTGCCCGCAGCACCAGCTCCAGTTCGAAGCGGCGGTCGGGGTCGTCGATCTCGTCGCCCCAGAGTTCCCGGATCTGGCGGAGGCGGTAGCGGACCGTCTGGGGGTGGACGCCGAGGCGCGTGGCGACCTCGGGGGCTCCGCCGCGGGTTTCCAGCCAGGCCAGGAGGGTTTCCGCGAGGCGGCGGCCGTGGGTGGGGCCGCAGTGGGTGAGGGGGGCCAGGCAGCGCAGGGCCAGGTCGTCGATCAGTTCCTCGGGCTGGAGGAGGACCAGGGCCTCCGTGTGCTCGGTGCAGTGGAGGACCTCGCCCGAGGGGAGCAGGTCCCGTTCCATGAGGCGTACGGCGGCCTCGGCCCAGCGCAGCGACTTCGCCGCGTCGGTGAGCGGGACGGGTGGGCCGATCGCGCCGGACCAGCCGGCCAGGGCGCGGTGCAGGAGCTCGGGGCGGCCCGCCGCGTCCGGCTCGGGCACCACCATGCGGGGCTGCTCGTACTCCATGTCGAGCAGGACGCCCTGTCCGACCGCGGGGGCCATGGCCTCCCGGGCGGGGCGCAGCAGGACGCCGACCGCGACCTTCGCCGGGAGGGTCCAGCCGATCCGGGCGGCCCGTTCGGTGAGGGCCTCGGAGGGGTCGCCCCGGTGGTGCTCGGCCAGCAGGAGCTCCATCAGGCGGCGTTGCAGGCGGAGGCGTTCGCCGGCCTGGCGGGCCGCGGCCTCGGCGTAGCCGCGTACGGACTGGTCGACCAGGCCGTCCAGGTACTCGTAGCCCGCGTCGACGAGTTCGTACATCGCCGGGGGCGGGATCTCCACGCGCTGGCCGATGTCGGCGAAGCGGCGCCAGGCCAGGCGGACGCCCAGGCGGTAGATGGCCTGGAGGGAGTCGAGCGAGCGGCCGTTCAGGCCCTCGCCGCGGCCGAAGTCCTGGAAGACGCCGGGCGGGACGGTGGGCCGCCCTTCCGAGTTCTCCAGGTGCTGCACGAAGACCTCGATGGCGCGGCGGATGCCGACCAGGGCCATCGGCTCGCCGGAGTCGTCCAGGACGAAGGGCAGATGGGGGTAGTCGCGCTGGATCTCGCCGAGGATCTCCTCGGCGAGCGCGGGCGCCTCGGCCATGGCGATCGCCGCGAATCGGCGCACCTGGAAGCGCGGCACATCGTGCCAGGCCGAGCGCGCGGTGACGGTTCCGGTGCGGGCGGCCGTCATCCGTCAACTCCCCTGCCCGGTCCGCTCGTACGTGATCAGGGGCGTGTTCGGCTGGTCGGGGGTGGCTTGGAGCAGCGCCACGACGCCCAGCGCGGCGCCCACGGCGAGGGCGGCGGCGAGCGCGACGGTCAGCGCGGCAGCGAGCAGTCTCGACATCGCAGGGTCAGCCTCTCTGTCCGGATTCGTCCGGAGATCGTCCGGAGGTTTTCCCCACCCCGGCACCCCGTCCCTGCCTGTCGCGCCCAGTCTCGACAAGCATTGACACCCCGTCAAGAGCCGCCTACGGTTCCCGGCCCAACCGCACGTGCGCATTCCGCCGCCGTGCCGGCCCTCTCGTACGTCGAGCCGCCCCAAGCCACTGGAGTGCCCGGATGCGCCGTACAACCTCCCCCTTTTCCCTGGTCCTGCTGGGCCTCGGCACGTTCCTGCTGGTGCTGGCGCCCCTGCTCGCCTGGTACGTGCAGCCGCGTGCCGCGGTGAACCCGATCGACATCGACACGACCGCCGTCTACACCGGCCGGGGCAGCGTCTTCGACACTGACCGGATCGAGACGGTCTCCGACCGGAAGATCACCGTGACCCAGCGGGTGCGGGGCAACGTCGAGGACAGCGAGCGCAGCGGAAACGCCGTCTGGGACGTGACGACCACGGTCGACACCGACAAGTCGCTGCCGGCCGCCGACCCGCACGACGCGCTGGACTTCAACCCGCACCGCTGGGTGATGGACCGGAAGACCACCCGGCCGGTGCACTGCTGCGGCGAGAAGCCGTACATCGAGGGCGAGGCCTACCTGAAGTTCCCCTTCGACGTGCAGAAACGCTCCTACCAGTGGTGGGACAACACCCTCGGCGACACGGTCGTGCTGCGCTACCGGGGCACCGAGAAGGTCCAGGGGTACACGGGCTACAAGTTCACCGGCTCCGTGGCGCCGAGGAAGACCGGCACGCGGATGGTGCCCGGCAGCCTCGTCGACCAGCCGGACCGGCCGCAGGTGCTGGCCGAGGAGTGGTACTCCAACCACGGTTTCGAGCTGGTCGTCGACCAGGCAACCGGCCGGGTGATTTACGCGCAGACCGGGCCGAAGCGGACGCTGCGGGCGCCGGGCGGGAAGAAGGACGCGGCGGTGCTCCTGGACAGCCGGAAGATCTCCTTCACGACCGGGACGCAGAAGGAAGCGGTGCGGCAGGCGAAGCGGGACAGCGGTCAACTGCGGCTGGTCGGGACGACGTTGCCGATCGGCGCCGGGGTGGCGGGTCTGGTGCTCGCGGCGGTGGGTGGTCTTCTGGTGGCACGTGGGCGGAAGGAGCCGGAGCAGCCTGTTCCGCCCGAAACGCCCGATACACCCCAGCCCACCCTCACGATGTGATGTGACGTCAGCTCTAACAAAGCCCGAAATTGTCACGCCGGTGAGTAGCCGCGGCGAACGTCCAGGCGAAAACTGTCCAACCCCACCCGAGCACAACCCGTCCACACTCCCCTCCCAGGAAGAGCTCAGGCCCCCCACAGGTCGACCCCCGCATCGGTCCGACCCCCACGTTTCCCACGCTGAGTTCCGCACCCCGAAACGAGTTGGAGCACCCATGCCCCAGCACGTACCGTCCCGGCTGCGCAGCGCGCCCCCCAGCGCGCCGCAGCACCTTCCGGCGCTCCCCCCACATCCGCGCCGGATCGTCTTTCTCGCCCATCGTGATCTGGACAACCCCTCCGCCGGCGGCTCCGAGCTGCTGGTCGACAAGCTCGCCGACGGCCTGACCCGCCTGGGCCACCAGGTGACCCTGCTGTGCGGGGCCCCGCGTCCTTCCGCGACTACCGCGTCGTGTCGGCGGGCGGGCCGTACGGCCACTACCTGCGCGCCCGGTCGGCCTTCACCCGCCAGGTCGGCGACTGCGACCTGCTGGTCGAGGTGTGCAACGGCATGCCGTACCTGGCGCCGCTGTGGCATCAAGGGCCCACGCTGTGTCTGGTCAACCATGTCCACACCGACCTGTGGAAGATGCGCTTCGGCGGGCCGCTGGCCCCGGCCGCGCGGATCGGGCGAAGACTCGAACACTGGGCCCTGACCGGGGCGCAGCAGCGGAGCCTGCTGGTTGCCGTGTCCTCCTCCACGGCCCACGCGCTGCGTGCGATCGGTGTGGAGCGGGATCGCATCCGGGTCGTGCACAACGGCGTCGAGGAGCCCGGTCCGCGAGCCGAGCGCTCGCCGGAGCCGTTGTTCGTCGCCGTCGGGCGGCTGGTCGAGTACAAACGGATCGATCTGCTGCTGCGGTTGTGGGAGCGGGTGCGGCCGGTGACCGGCGGGCGGTTGGTGATCGTCGGGGACGGGCCGGAGCGGGGCCGTCTGGAGCAGCTTGCCGGGCCCGGTGTGGAGTTCACCGGGTACGTGTCGGAGGCGGAGAAGCATCGGCTGCTGTGCGAAGCCTGGCTGTTGCTGCATCCCTCGGCCGTGGAGGGGTGGGGGCTGGTCGTGACCGAGGCCGCAGCGCGGGAGACACCGGCTGTCGCCTTTGACGTGCCGGGGCTCAAGGACTCTGTGGTGGATGGTGAGACCGGGGTGCTCGCGCGGGGTGAGTCCTCGTTCGCCGCCGCGTGGTGTGCGCTGGCCCTTTCCGCCGAGCGGCGGGAGCTGATGGGGAAGGCGGCTCGGGAGCGGGCGGCACAGTTTCGGTGGGACCGGACTGTGCGGCAGTTCCGTGTGGTTGCCGCGGAGGCGGTGAGGGGCTGGGCTCCGTGATGCGTCGTACGGTCGTACGTGGCTTGTCGCGCAGTTCCCCGCGCCCCCAAGAAGGCATGTCCCAGCGCCCCGGTTTGAAAGATCCGTCCCTTCGGCGCTCGGTCGCCCTGTTCCGTGCCTTCCTTCACGAGCAGGACGATGCCGAAGCCTGCTATTCGCTGCTCGCCCGGGACGCCGTGGACCAGGTCGAGGCCTACGACGGTCCCGTCGCCGGGCGTACCGTCGTCGACGTCGGTGGCGGCAGTGGGTACTTCACCGAGGAGTTCCGGCAGCGCGGGGCGCACGCGTTTCTCTTCGAGCCGGACGTCGACGAACTGGGCGCGAAACCCCCGACTCGGCCGTCGTCGCCGACGGGTACCTGCTGCCCCTCCGGGACGGCGTCGCCGACGTCACCTTCTCCTCCAACGTGCTGGAGCATGTGGCGGACCCCGAGACGTTCCTCAGTGAACTGGCCCGGGTGACTCGCCCCGGCGGGCTGATCTACGTGTCGTTCACCAACTGGCTGTCGCCGTGGGGCGGTCACGAGTGGGCCCCGTGGCACTACTTCGGTGCCGAGCGGGCCCGGGCCCGGTACCGGCGGCGGACCGGCAGGCCCGCCAAGCACACGCTCGGCGAGAACCTCTTCGCGGTGCACATCGGATCCACCCTGCGGCAGGTGCGTGCCCGGGACGACGTCACGGTCGTCTCGGCGCGCTCCCGCTACTGGCCGTTCCTCGCGGAAGCCGTCGTCAAGGCGCCCGGGATCCGCGAGTTCGCCACCTGGAACCTCCTCCTCATCCTGCGGCGGTGTGCTACATGACAACCACGGTCCAGGCTCCTCCACCGGCAGCCGTCCCCACCACCGCGACCGCGGCGGGTCCGCCGAGGGCCCGCGGTCGCGGCGCTGGCTGCTGGGTTTCTGGGCCGTGGTGTTCGTGTTGTTCCTGGCGGTGCGACCGGGGCGGCAGACCTTCGACACCAAGCTCGGTGTCACCGTCGACCCGGGGCAGTTCCTCGCCGACCTGGGGCAGTTGTGGCACGACCGGGCCGGGTTCGGCGGGATCCAGGACCAGTACGTCGGCTATCTGTGGCCGATGCTGCCGTTCTACTGGCTGTGCGATCTCGTACGGCTGCCCGTGTGGCTGGCGGAGCGGCTGTGGCTGTCGGTCGTGGTGTCCGTCGCCTTCTGGGGTGCGCTGCGGCTGGCCGAGCGGCTGCGGGTGGGCAGTGCCGCCTCCCGGCTGCTGGGGGCCGTGGCGTACGCGTTGTGGCCGGTGTTCACGACCGTCATCGGGTCGACGTCGGCCGCGGCGCTGCCCGGCGCGTTCCTGCCGTGGGTGCTGCTGCCGCTGACGAACGAGAAGTACGCCGCCCGGGTCGCGGCCCTGCGGTCGGCGCTGCTCGTGCCGTTCATGGGCGGGGTGAACGCCTCGGCGACGCTGGCGTCCCTGCTGCCGGCCGGGCTCTATCTGCTCTCCCGGCCGGCCGGGCCGCGGCAGCGCAAGCTGATCGCCTGGTGGGCTCCGGCCGTGATCGTGGTGACGGCCTGGTGGTGGGTGCCGCTGCTGCTGCTCGGGGTCTACGGCGAGAACTTCCTGCCCTACATCGAGACCGCGCAGACCACCACGGACACCATGTCGGCGGCCGAGGCGCTGCGCGGCGCAGGGAACTGGGTCGCCTATCTGCACTTCGGTGAGGCGTGGCTGCCCGCGGGTGGGCCGTGGCCTCGTCGGTCGTGGTGATCGTGTGCTCGGCGCTGGCCGCCGGTCTCGGGCTGGCGGGCCTCGCGCGGCGGGACATGCCCGAGCGGCGGTGGCTCGTGCTGACCGTGCTGGTGACGGCGCTGGTGCTGCTCGCCGGGTACGGCGGGGAGTTCGGGGCGCCGTTCCACGGGGCCGTGCAGGGCTGGCTGGACGGGTGGCTGTCGCCGTTCAGGAACATCTACAAGTTCCAGACGGGGCTCGCGCTGGCGCTCGTGCTGGGTCTGGCTCATCTTGTCGGGGTGGCGGCCGAGCCGCGCGGGGCACGGCCGGTGCGCGGCCGGCGCCTCGCCCCGCTGCTCGCGGCGGTGCTGATCCTGCCGGGACTGCTGTGGCCGTATCTCAACGGCTCGATCCTCAACCCCGGTTCCTTCCAGAAGCTCCCCACCTACTGGCAGGCCACGGCCGACTGGCTGGAGAAGTACTCGCCCGACTCCCGCGCCCTGGTCGTCCCGGCCACCGCGCACGGCGTCTACACCTGGGGCTCGCCCATCGACCAGCCGCTCGACGTGCTCGCCGAGTCCCGCTGGGCGCAGCGCGACTACGTCCCGTTCGGCACGCCCGGCAACCGGCGCGCGATGGACGCGGTCGAGCAGGCGCTGCTGACGGGGGGCGAAGTTCCGGCCCTGGCCGACTACTTGAGCCGGTCCGGGCTGTACTACGTCGTCGTACGCAACGATCTCGACCCGGACCAGATCGGCTACGTGCCGACCGCGACCGTCAAGCGCACGCTGGAGCAGTCGGGGTACGAGCGGGTGACGGGGCTCGGGCCGGTGATGACCGGCGGGCGGATCGCGCAGGACGCCCCGCTCCAGGTCGAGGGCCTGTATCCGCGGCAGCGGGCCGTGGAGATCTACCGGCCGGCCGGGGACGATGTGCGGCGCCCCGGGCAGGCGGGGCTGATGCCGGTCTCCGACACGGCCGTGGTGTCCGGCGGCCCGGAGGCGCTGCTGCCGCTGGCGTCCCGGCTGCGCGGGCGGCCGGCCGTGCTGACCGGCGACAACCACCCGGGGCTCGGCACTCCCGCCGTGCAGGTGCTGGGTGACGGGATGCGGCGCGCCGACACCCGGTTCGGCCTGGTCAACGCCAACACGTCGTACACCTACACGCGCGACGAACGCAACGCGCCGGACAGTCAGCAGGACCCGGGCGAGAAGCCGCGGCAGATCCTGCCCGTCGAGGGGGCCGAGCACCAGACGGTGGCCGAACTGCGCGGCGCCCGCTCGGTGACGGCGTCGTCGTACGGCAACTGGCTCTTTCACCTGCCCCAGTTCGACCCGGTGAACGCCTTCGACGGCAACCCCGACACCGCCTGGACGGAGGGCGCGCCGGACACGCCGGACGGACAATGGCTGCGGATCGGGTTCACCGGCTCCTACGAGATGCCGTCCTCCTTCAAGGTCACGCCGTTGCCCCAGGAGAGCGTGCGGGCGGCGGCGACGAAGGTACGGGTGGAGACGGAGAAGGGCACGCGGACGAGTTTCCTCCA
This sequence comes from Streptomyces tuirus, assembly GCA_018195615.1. GTDB lineage: Bacteria > Actinomycetota > Actinomycetes > Streptomycetales > Streptomycetaceae > Streptomyces > Streptomyces tuirus_A. The sequence goes on from JAGTPG010000002.1 coordinate 3,045,148, forward strand.
GCCGAACGGCCTGACGCAGAGCGTCAAGGCGCCCGAGGGCGCCACGCGGTGGATGAGACTGACGATCGTGGACTCGGTGGAGCGCCGGTCCGGGCTGACGGGCGCCGGCTTCTCCGAGATCGACCTGCCGGACGTGCAGGTGACCCGGCTGCTGCGGCTCCCGGCGGACGCCGACGAGGCGACGTCGGCCGCCACGGTCGTCTCCCTGCACCGGGCGTCCGACCCGACGGGCCTCTCCGCGACCGGCACCGAGGCCGGCCTGCACCGCCGCTTCACCACACCGGCCGCCGGGGCGTACCAGGTGACGGCGAGCGCGGTACCGGTGCCGGGCGAGGAACTCGACCGGCTGCTGTACGAGGTCGCGCCCGAGCAGCAGACCAGGATCGTCGCGACCGCCGACTCCACGGCGCGCCTCGGCGCGGGCCTGTCGGCGCGCAACCTCACCGACGGCGACCTGACGACGGCGTGGGTCGCGGGCGACCGGCCGACGATCCACCTGAGCTGGGAGGGCAAGCAGCCGGTCGGCGAACTGGTCCTGGCCCCTGCGGGCGGCCTGTCCACCCGCGCGTCCGAGGTGCACATCAGCTCCCCGGACGGCGCGGCGATCGCGGGCGCCGACGAGAACGGCTGGGTCCGCTTCCCGCCGATCACCACGGACCGGCTCGACATCACGATCACCGAGACCGCCCCGCTGACCCTGCACAACCCGGTCGCCGACGAGGACCTGCGCCTGCCGGTGGGCCTGACGGAGGCCTACGTACCGTCCCTCGACCAGTACCGCACCCCGCAGCCGGACGGCACCCGGAAGTTCTCCCTGCCGTGCGGCAAGGGACCCGACGTGGCGCTGGACGGCGAGCTGTACCGGACGAGCGCGAAGGGGACGGTACGGGACCTGGTGGAGCGACGGCCCGTCGACGTCACGCTCTGCCGGCAGGACCGTGGCGAGACCGAGGTGGAGCTGTCCGCGGGCGAGCACCGGCTGGAGGGCGGTGACGCCGGCCCGCTCGCGCTGACGGACGTGACCCTGACCCGGGGGACGGTCCCGGAGGCCGCGGCGGCCGGGCGCGAGCTGCGGATCCGGGACTGGCTGGGCGACCGGCGCGAGGTGACGGTCGGCTCGGGCGCGGCCTCGTACCTGACGACGTACGAGAACCACAACGACGGCTGGAAGGCGACGCTGAACGGCGAGGAGCTGGCTCCGCTGCGGCTGGACGGCTGGCAGCAGGGCTGGCGGATCCCCGCCGGTGCGGGCGGCGCGGTCAAGCTGTCGTACGAACCGGCCACCACGTACGACGCCGGTCTGATCGGCAGCGGCGCCGGCATCGCGGTGCTGCTGGGACTGGCCCTGTGGCGGCGCCGCGCCCCCAACCCCGACGCACCGCAACCGGCCCGCCGCTGCCCGGCCTGTGGCTCGGCACGGTGGCGCTGACGCTGGTCTCAGCGGTGATCGCGGGCTGGTTCGCGCTTCTGGTCCCGGCCCTGGCGTTGCTCGCGGCGAGGCGGCACACGCTGCTGGTGCCGATCGCGTTCGTGGCCCTGGCGGCAGCGGGGGTCGCGGCGGCGCTCGGGCCGGGGAGCCGGTGGGCGCGGGTGCGGGCGCGTTCGGTCGTGCGGCCCAACTACTGGCGCTGGTCGGGCTGTTCGCGGGTCTGGTGAGTCTGCGCGAGCCCTCCGAGGGGAGGAACGAGCCCGCATGACGACACCGGCACGCATCCCGTTCCCCGTGGTGGACGAGGTGTCCCGGCACTGCCTCCAGGAGCAGGAACCGGAAACGGTCCACATCGAGGTCCACCTGCCCGGCCCCGTCGACCAGACCCGCCTGCGCAAGGCGTTCACGGAGGCGCTGCACCGGCACCCGCGGATCCTGATGCGGGAGGCACGGGGTCCGTGGTACCGACGGCGCTACGAGTGGGAGCTGACGACGGAGCCGGACGTGGAGGTGGTGACCTTCGCCCCGGCGGGCCCCCGGGCCTTGCAGGACGCCAGGACCCGGGCACTGACGGAGGCTCCGCCGTTGTCGATGTCCCCACCGATACGACTCGAAGCAGTGGACTCGGTCCTCTTCCTGACCATCAACCACACCGCCCTCGACGGCCCGGCCTGCCTCCGCATACTCGCGACAGCCGCAGAGCTCTACGGAGGCAGCGACAACTCCCCCGCAGCACCCCCACCCGTGCGGCCCAAGCTCTCCGAGAAGCCCCGGACATCCCCACCACCTGGTCACCCCCGCGCGGGTCGCGCCCGGCACCCCCGACCCCTCCCCGGCAACGGCATGCTCGTCACCGAGCTCCCCCTCCCCCACCGCCCCAAGGGCTCCCCCTACACCGTCAACGACCAGCTCATGGTCACCACGGCCCTGACCATCGCCCACTGGAACAGGGAACACGGCAACCGCCCACGCCCCCTGCGCATCACCATGCCCGTCGACGACCGCCCCCGGGACACCACGATGCCCATCGGCAACGGAACACGATTGGTCGAAGTACCCTTCCTGCCATCCGAGTTGGACGTCACGGACATGCCCGCCCTGCTGCACCGCACGGCCACCCGTACCCGCGCCCTGAAGTCCCTGCCCCGTCCCCAACTGGGCCACGGCGCCGCCCTCCTCACCGCCCCGTGGGCCCCGGTCGCCGCCCGCGCCGCCCTCACCCGGACCCTGCGCCGGGCCGCCGCGCCCTGGACGTCGACGACGCTGCTCAGCAACATCGGCCGTATCCCGTACCCCCTGGACTTCGGCGAGGAGACGGGCCGCGCGCACGCGGTCTGGTTCTCGGCGCCGGCCCGGATGCCGCGCGGCCTCACCGTCACCACCGCCTCCACCGCCGGCCGTCTCCACCTGGCCCTGCGCTGGTCCCGGGCCCTGCTCAGCCACGGCGACGGCGCCCACCTCCGCGACCTGTTCGAGCACTATCTGCACACCACGGAGGCGGCCCCGTGACGACCTCACCGGTGAAGCCGCGCGACCTGCGCGACTTCTACGAGAACCCCGCCGTGCCGGTCGCCTCCGGCACACCACGCAGCCTCCGCCAGGCCCGCATGCTGGCCCGGGCCCTCGGACCGGCCACCGGCAGCACCGGCAACGGCGCCCGGACCGTCCTCGACATCGGCTGCGGGGACGGCACCGCCGCCGCCACCGCCGCGCCCCTCCTCCCCGGCCACCGCGTCATCGGCGTCGACTGGTCCCAGGACGCCCTGCGCCGAGCCCGCACCCGCATCCCCTACGCCGTCCGCGGTGAACTCACCGGCGGCGGACTGCCGTTCGCCGCCGAATCGGCCGACGCCGTGCTGTTCAGCGAGGTGATCGAGCATCTCGTCGATCCGGACGCCGCGCTGGACGAGATCCGCAGGGTCCTGCGGCCCGGCGGGCACCTGATGCTGTCCACGCCGAACCTGGCCGCCTGGTACAACCGCGCGTTGCTGCTCGCCGGCGTCCAGCCCGTTTTCTCGGAGGTCAGCCTGCGCGGCATCCACGGCCGCCCGGGCAAGGAGGTCGTGGGACACCTGCGCCTCTACACCCCGCGCGCACTGCGGGAGTTCGTCGCCGCGTCCGGGTTCACCGTCGTACGGCTCGAAGGCGCTCCCTTCCACGGGGTACCGCGCCTGCTGCGCCCGCTGGACCGGCTGGCCTGTGCCCGGCCCCAGCTGGCGTCGATCCTGCTGCTGCACGCGCGGAGGACGTAGCCCATGTGGTGGGGAGTGGCCGCGGCCCTGCTGGCGAACACCCTGTACAGCCTGGGCTTCGTGCTGGAGAAACGGGCGCTCACCTCTCTCCCCGAGGTGACGATCCGCCAGCCGGCCCGGCTGCTGCGGCTCGTCCTGCGCAGCCCGCTGTGGATCGGCGGTTCGCTCGCCCTCGCCGCCGGTTTCGGGGCTCAGCTCGTCGTCTACCGGACACTGCCGATCGCCGCCGCGCAGGGCATCTTCGTCTCCGGTCTGGTGCTGCTCGTACTGCTGTCGGCCCGGCTGCTCGGGGAGGAGACGTCCGGCCGGGAGCGGTACGCACTGGGCGCGATCCTGCTCGCGCTGCTGATGGTGGTGCTGTCGCTGCGCGAGGGCGCGGACAGCGTCGGCCAGGAGGCGCCCTACCAGCTGATCCTGCTGGTGTGCGTGCCGTCGCTGGCGGCCGGGGTGTGGCTGTACGGATCCGCCGAGCGGCGCACCCGCAACCGGCACCGGCGTCCGACGACCGGCGTGGAGTACGGCGTCGCGGTGGGCCTGCTCTACGGCGTCAGCTCGCTCGCCATCAAGGGCGTGTCGAGCCGGCTGACGACCAGCGGGATCGGCGGTGCGGTGCTGGACCTGCTGAGCTCCCCGTATCCGTATCTGCTGCTGTTCACCGGTGTGTTCGGACTGGTGATGTCGCAGGCGGCGCTGCAGCGCTGCCGGGCCTCGCTGATCGTGCCGGTGTGCACGACCGTGACCTGTCTCTTCACGGCGGTGCTCGGCACGCTGTCGTTCGGCGAGGCCCTGCCGGACGACCCGCTGCGGCTCGCGCTGCGGGTGGCGGGCACGGCCCTGGCGGTCGCCGTGCTGCTGACCATGCCGAAGCACGACACCTCGCCCCGACCCCACGAACCGGCCAAGGAGCTGTCATCCCCATGAAGCCCGACGACCCGCTGCTGAAGATCCTGGCCTGCCCGCTCGACAAGGGCCCGCTGCACCTGCTGGCCGAGGAGACCGGGCAGGAGGAGGCGCTGTACAACCCGCGTCTGCGACGCCGCTATCCGATCGTCGACGGGATTGCGCAGTTGCTGCCGTCGTCGGGCGAGCAGGTGCCGGACGGCGAGCACGAGGAACTCCTGAAGAGGATGGCACCGTGACCAGCCTGGCCGCCCGCCTCGCTCCCTTCCTGCCCACCCGTCTGGTGGCCGCGGCGGCCCGGGCGCTCTACCCCCGGTTCGAACCGGAGCTGGCCCGGCTCACCGACCTCTGTCCCGCCGACTGCGGTACGGCGGTGGACGTCGGCGGCTGGTACGGGCCCTGGACGCACCGGCTGTCCGGCCACGCCGAGCACGTCGTGACGGTCGAGCCGGTTCCCCATCTGGCCCGGCTGCTGGCCGCCGGGGCCCCGCCGAACGTGCGGGTGATCCGGGCCGCGGCCTCGGACCGGCCGGGCATCGCCCGGCTGTGGCTGCCGTCGGGGGACGCCGGCGACCGTGGTGTGTCGTCGCTGGTCCGGCGGGACATCCACGGCCGGGCGCTGGACGTCCCGTGTGTCACGCTGGACGAGCTGGGGCTGCGCGACGTCGGCTTCATCAAGATCGACGTGGACGGCAACGAGCCGGCGGTCCTGCGCGGCGCGACGGGTCTGCTGGCCCGGGACCGTCCGGCCCTGTTCGTGGAGCTGGAGTCCCGTATCCAGCCGGTCGCGCCGGTGGTGACGTACCTGTCCCTGCTGGGGTACGACGGCTGGGTGCTGCCCGGCGACGACTGGGTGCCGCTGGCCGAGTTCCCGCTGGAGACCCACCAGGCGGGCGCCTCCCACGTCGTCTCCCACGGCCTGCTCCGCCGGGTCCTGCCGTCCCCTCTCCTCCGGGGGCCCCGGTACGTCAACTCGGTCCTGTTCCTCCCGGACGGCCGCCGCCCGGGCACGGCACGCGTGGGCGACGATGGGTCCCATGCCCTCCGGAAAGCGCCCCGCTAGCCCCTTCACCCCGCTCCACTTCCAGCTGGTGCTGCTGCGCCGCATGGCCGACCACAACCCCGGCCTGGTGGAGGACGCCCGCCACGAGCTGGGGGTGTCCATCGCGGACATGCGCGAGGCGAACAAGCGCTGGCAGGCGATGGTCCGCTCGCCGCGTCCCCGGGCGCCCCTCTCCTGCTACCGCTCGGTGCTGGGCGCCCCGGAGTCCCGTACGCCCCGCCGCATCGGCGACCTGGACTGCGAGGCCTGGCTCTGGCCCGTGCCGCTCTGGCCCGATCTGCGGTTCGAGGTCCTGACCGCCCCGAACGGCGCCGTGTGGAACGAGTGGCTGGTCCGCGCCCCCGGCGCCGAGCGCCCCGGCCTGCGCACGCTCGACGATCTCACCCCCTGGTCCTGCACGGTCGACGAGGCCGCCCGCGCCTTCGCCCCGGCCCGCCCCCTGGAGGGCACGGCACCGACCCGGTGGGGACTGGCGTTCACCGCGCCGGACGCCGATGGCCTGCGGTGGGAGGCCGTCGCGGAGTTCACCTGGGGCCTGTTGCAGCGGGTGGCCGTCACCGGCCGTCAGGGCTGAGGGGCTCCGACCCGGTCGAGGGCCGGGAGGAACTGGTCGTAGAAGGCGGTCTTGAGGTGCAGGGCCCGCTCCTCGGTCTCCCGGAAGGCGTCCGTCGCGTGCTGCCGTGCGAGGAGCTCGCTGATCCGGGTGGCCAGGCGGTCGGAGTGCGTGGCCGACAGCAGGGAGACGGCGGTGAGGGGGTGGGCCTTGGCGTCGTGGACGTAGTGCGGATAGTAGAAGCGGGAGCGGTTGCGGCCGCCGTCGCCGGCCAGCATCGGTTCCATGCGCCGCCACAGGTTCTCGTACTCGACGGACACCAGGACCTCGCCCCAGAACCGCAGGAAGGTGAGCAGCCGCAGGTCGGCGTCGGCGTGCCCGCCCGCTTCGGCGATCAGCTCGAAGGCGTCCTCGATGGCGCGCCGGGTGGCCTCGGTGGGCCGTGAGGCGACCAGTTCCTCACGGGTGATGCCGAGTTGGAGCAGGTCCTCCTTCATGTCCTCGCGGTGCGAGCGGGTGTGGCCGCGGCCGTCCGGGTACTCCTCGCGCAGGATCGCCCGGGCGATCCGCAGACCCGCCTCGTCGCCCAGCAGGTCGATCGCCAGGTCGTACGAGGGCGTGAAAGCCAGGGACACGAAGCGCCGCTGGAGCAGCAGTGCGGCGAAGTCGGCGTCCGGCAGGCTGCCGGTGTTCGCCAGCACGGGGTGCTGCCGGAACCGGTCGATCAGCGCGTCCTCGAACGCGTCCAGGTCTCTCATGTCGTACCCCTTCCTCGGGTCACGGGTGGCGGTTCACAGGCTGGTGTCGACCGACCTGCGCCAGTCGTCCAGGTCCACGTCGCGGCCGATGCGCCACAGCGTGTCCAGTTCCTGCTGGATCTCCCTGCCCAGCACGGTGCCGTTGCCCTCGATCTCCAACTGGGTCGAGTCGATGGCCAGCCGGCCGTGCAGGAAGGAGCTGACCAGGTAGTGCTCGTCGGCCTTGTACACGGCGATCGACGGCAGCGCCTGGTAGACGCGCACCTGCAGCCGTGGCCGGTCGTCGTCGCGCACGCTCTGGAAGAGGGAGGCGAGGGTCGACAGGCAGCGGGCGACTCCGGCCTGGACGTCCTCCTCCAGGGCGGGGTCGCGCAGGCCGCGCAGTGCCTCGTTGCGCAGGTCCGCGACCGGCGAGGACGGGTGCAGCAGCAGGACCCGCACCCGGACCCGGCGGTCGACGATGGCCTGCTTCAGCGCCGACTCGAACCGGTGCACGTTGGGGATCCACGTCTGGAGGATGGTGACCTCGCGGCCGGCGCCGTTCAGGAAGCCCTCGAAGGTCTCCTCGGGAAAGCGCCGGTGCACCCGCGTCACTCCGCCGAAGTGGTCGTGCCTGAGGTCGCGCGCGAGGGCGTCGATGTCCAGCTTGGACAGCTGGGTGCTGATGTTGTCGAGCGCCTTCAGACGGTCGATCTCGAAGAGCAGGAACAGGGTGACCGTGCTGAGGATCAGCAGTGTCAGCTTGGGGACGGTGTCACCGGCCAGACCGTCGAGCAGGTCCACCTGGTCGGCGAGTGTCACGGCGATGCCGACGGTGGCCGTGAGGCCCAGCACGATGCGCTCGGCCCAGTAGCGAAAGCTGCTCCCCATTGCCCACTCCAGCGTGCGGCTCGACGGCGTCGGCGATGACCGTACATCGTGACTTTGCGCCAAGTGGGCGATATCCGCCAGCAGTTCGTCCGGATACGTGAGCTCTAGGCCTTCTCGGGGTGCTCGGCCGAATCAGGGTGCTCGGATGTCGCGGGCACGCACCGCCACGCCAGGCCCGCGGCGGCCAGGTAGGCGAGCGCGCCGATGAGCATGCTGGTGCGGATGCCGGTGCTGTAGTCGGCGGCCGAGGCGAGGAGGCTGCCGCCGAGGGCGACGCCGGTGGCGCTGCCGATCTGCCGGGTGGTGTTGAACAGGGCGGAGGCGGCCCCCGAGTAGGCCGCGGGGGCCGCCCCCATCACGGTGGCGGTGGAGCCGGTGAGGGCGAAGGACGTGCCGAATCCGGCGGCCATCATCGGCGCCACCAGCAGGGCGTAGGCGGGGTCGGCGCCCGCGGCAGCCCAGCCGGCCAGCCCCAGGGCGGCCAGGAGCATGCCGGAGATCACCAGCGGCCGGTCGCCGGTGCGGCGGCTGAGCCGCGCGGACAGGACGGAGGCGAACATGGTCATCGCCACCGCCGGGAACAGGGCGAGACCGGTGCCGAGGGCGCTGTAGTCGCGCTGGTGCTGGAACTCCAGGCTGGCGGTGAACACCATGCCGTAGAAGCCGAAGTTGAACAGCAGGCCGATGGCGGCGCCGCCGCTCATGGCGCGTGCGCGCAGCAGGCTGAGCGGGAGGGCCGGGGAGCGGGCCAGCCGTTCGCGGACCACGAAGGCGACGGCGGCCAGCACGGCCAGGCCGACGCCCGCGAGCACGGCCGGATCGGTCCAGCCGCGCCGTCCGGCCTCGTTGAGCGCCGCCGTCAGCAGCGCCACCGCCGCGACGACCGCGACCTGCGCCGGCCGGTCCAGGGCCCGGTCGGCGCGCCGGGGCGAGCGCGCCACGTGCCGCAGCGTCAGCGCCAGGCAGACCACGCCGACGGGCAGGTTGATGAGGAACACCCAGCGCCAGCCCACCGTGGAGACGAGCAGCCCGCCCAGCAGCGGCCCGGCGGAGGCCGCGATGCCCGCCATGGAACCCCACAGTCCGAAGGCCCGCACCCGTGCGGCCCGCTCCGGATAGGCCTGCTGGAGCAGCGCCAGCGAACCGGGCACGATCAGCGCGGCGCCGAGCCCCTCCACCAGGCGGGCCACCACCAGGAAGGGCGCGCTGGGCGCGAGGGCGCACGCCGCCGAGGCCACGGTGAACACCGCCACGCCCGAGCAGAACACCCGGCGGTTGCCGAGCCGGTCGCCCAGCGCGCCGCCGGTCAGCAGGAACCCGGCGAGGACCAGGGTGTACCCGTCGGTGATCCACTGGATGCCGGTCAGCGAGGCCGACAGCTCCCGCCCGATCACCGGCACGGCGACGTTGATGACCGTCACGTCGAGGATCACCATGAAGTACCCGGCGCACACCGCGAGCAGCGGTGCCCAGGAGTGTCGCTCGGAGGGCATGGTGCTACCACTACACCAAAAGCCTCAAAGAGGGACGTATGTCCCACGAGTAGTGATCAGGCGGCGGCCAGGATCGCCTTCACGACCAGCGGCACGGAGTCCGGGTGCAGCCACAGGAACAGGTTCGGCTCGATCAGTTCCAGCTCCATCACGCACGGCTGCCCGTCCTCGCCGGTGACGAGGTCCACGCGCGCGTAGAGAAGCTCCGGCCACCCGGGTACGGCGGCCAGGGCCCGCTCGGCGACGTCGAGTTCCGCGGCGGTCGGCTGCCAGGGGCGGAGGTCCGGGTGGGCGACCTTCTCGGCGTCGTACGGTGTGTCCGGCGCGAGGACGGCGCCCTTGCGGCTGGCGTGCAGCAGGCGTCCGCCGAAGAACTGCAGGGCCCGCTCGCCGTGCGTCTCTATGCCGGTGAGGTAGGGCTGCACCATCACGGTGAACCCCTCGGCGTGCATCCGCTCGGTCTGGCGGAGGGCGGAGTCGCGCTCCCCGGCCGGGTAGCGGGCGGCGTACCGGGCACCGGCGCCGGAGGTGGGCTTCACGACGTACTCGTGGTCGGCCGGCAGCTCGACGCGGTCGCCGGGCGCGAAGTAACGGGTGGGCACGGCGGGCACCCCGGCGTCCGCGAGCTGCCCGAGGTACCTCTTGTCGGCGTTCCACCGCACGACGTCCACCGGGTTGGCCAGCCGGGTCACCGTCCCGCACCGCTCGGCCCAGGCCGCGAACTCCTCGGCCCGCCAGCTGTAGTCCCAGGTGGACCGTATGAGGGCGAGGTCGAAGGCGGCCCAGTCTGCCGACGGGTCGTCCCAGTGGACGACGGCGGCCTCGGCCCCGGCCTCCCGCAGCGCGTCCGCCAGCACCGGCAGGTCCCGGTCCTTGCTCTCCTCGCCCCTGGGGTCGTAGGTGACGAGCGCGATACGGGGGGTGCCGGCCACGGCGACTCCATCCTCGGACGAACGATCGATTCCGGCGCAGGCTAACAAGCCGTCCCGGAACCACGACAGCCTGTTTGACCTTCACCTTCGGTGAAGCCCAGCATCGGTGGCGGAACCAGGAAGGCGCGAGAACCGCGCGGAACGCAAGGGGGTCGCATGGACATGCTGACGATCGGCGCGTTCGCGAAGGCCTGCCGGCTCTCGCCGAAGGCACTGCGTCTGTACGACGAGCTGGACCTGCTGCGGCCCGCCCGGGTGGACCCGGACACCGGATACCGGTACTACGCGGTCGCACAGCTGGAGCAGGCCCGGCTGGTGGCGTGGCTGCGGCGGCTGGGCATGCCGCTGGCCGAGATCCGCGGGGTGTGCCGGTTGTACGACCGCGACTTCACGGCCGCCGCCCGGGAGATCCGCGCCTACTGGGCGCGGGTCGAGGCGGAGACGGCGGTACGGCGGGACCTCGCCGCGTTCCTGGTCGATCACCTGACGGCGGACTCGCCAGAGTCCGGAAAGGACACCGCCATGCTGGAACTGCGTTACTCCGCCCACTCGGACACCGGCCGGGTGCGCCCGGTCAACCAGGACACCGCGTACGCGGGCACCCGGCTGCTGGCCGTCGCCGACGGCTACGGACCGGCGGGCGCGCCCGCGAGCAGCGCCGCCGTGGAGGCACTGCGCTTCCTGGACACGGACGAGATCCCGGCCGGCGGGGTCCTCAACCTGCTGGAGGACGCGGTGCGGGGCGCGGCCCAGGCCGTCCGGGACGTGGCCGACGGCACCGATGACATCGGCACGACCCTGACCGCCCTGCTGTGGACGGGCTCGCGGCTGGCCCTGGTGCACATCGGCGACTCCCGCGCCTACCTGCTGCGCGACGGCGAGCTGTTCCGCATCACCCACGACCACACGATGGTCCAGTCGATGGTCGACGAGGGACGCCTGACCGCCGAGGAGGCCACGTCCCACCCTCAGCGGGCCCTGCTCCTGAAGGCCCTGACGGGCGGGGGCGCCGACAGGCTCCCGGACCTCCGCCTGCACGACGCCCGCCCGGGCGACCGCTATCTCCTCTGCTCCGACGGCCTGTCGGGGGTGGTCCCCGAGAACCGGATCCGGGACCTCCTCGCCTCCGGTCCCACCCCGGGACGACGGTCGACTCCCTGGTCACCGCGGCGAACGACGCCGGCGGGCCGGACAACGTCAGCTGCGTGGTCGCGGACCTGGTCCAGGCATGACCGAGACGGCGGGCTCGCCGGTCAGCCCTCTCCCGGTTCCCAGTCCAGCAGCCGCACCTTGGCCACCGTACGGACGTGCCGCCGCATGGCCGCGGCGGCCTGGCGGGGCTGCCCGGCCTCGATCGCGTCGAGGATGGCCTGGTGCTGGGACAGGGAGCGGGACGGGCGGCCGGGCTGGCGGAGGGACTCGGTGCGGCTCTCGGCGATCTGCTCGGCGATGGAGCGCATGAACTCGGCGAGCAGACTGCTGTGGGCCGCCGCCGTCACGGCCGCGTGGAACAGCCGGTCGCCCTCGACGCCGTGACCGCCCGCCTCGATCTCCTCCGACATATGGGCGAGCGCCGCGCGCATCGCGGCCAGGTCCTCCTCCGTGCGCCTCTCGGCCGCCAGTTCGGCCAGTTTCGTCTCCAGCGCCTCCCGGGCCTCCAGCACGTCCGGCAGGCGCCTTCTGCGCTCCACCATCCGCTCGACCGGCTCGGTGTCGAGGCTGTCCCGCACGAGGTAGGTGCCCCCGCCGTGCCGGGCCTCCACCAGGCCCTGGACCTCCAGCACCACGATCGCCTGCTTCACCGAGGCCCGGCTGACCCCGAGCCGCTGGGCCAGGTCCCGCTCGGGCGGCAGCCGGTCGCCGGCGCGCAGGCCGCCCTCGGCGACGTACTGGCGCAGCCGCTCCAGCACCTGTTCGTAGAGCCGCTGTTTCGTCATGGGGCGCAGGGCGTCGGTCACGGATCCCCCCTCTCGTCGGGAGAGTAACACCGACGCGTCCCGGTGGCCGAGTGGCTGAGCCAATTCTCGCGCGACCCCTTGACGGCGGCCCGGGCCGCACCCACGCTGTTCAGCCAACGCACCTCAAGTGGCTCAGCCACTCGTCCACTGCCGACGAGGTGCTCCCAGCCAACCCCGGGGCCCAGAGACGGGAGCCCGCATGTCCCCCGAACTCATCTCGATCCTCGTCCTCGTCGTGGTGTTCGTCATCGCCACCACCCGCTCCGTCAACATGGGCGCGCTCGCCTTCGCCGCCGCCTTCGGCGTGGGCGGGCTGGTCGCCGACCTCGACGCGGACGGCATCTTCGCCGGCTTCCCCGGCGACCTGTTCGTCGTCCTGGTCGGCGTCACGTACCTGTTCGCGATCGCCCGCGCCAACGGCACCACCGACTGGCTGGTGCACGCCGCCGTCCGGCTCGTACGGGGGCGGGTGGCCCTCATCCCCTGGGTGATGTTCGCCCTCACCGGCGCGCTCACGGCGATCGGCGCGGTCAGCCCGGCCGCGGTCGCCATCGTCGCTCCCATCGCCCTGAGCTTCGCCGCGCGCTACGGGATCAGCCCCCTCCTGATGGGCGCGATGGTCGTCCACGGCGCCCAGGCGGGCGGCTTCTCCCCGATCAGCATCTACGGCTCCATCGTCAACGGCATCGTCGAACGCGAGAAACTCCCCGGCAACGAGGTGGTCCTGTTCCTGGCGTCACTGGCGGCCAACCTCGTGATCGCGGCGGTGGTGTTCGTCCTGTGCGGCGGCCTGAAGCTGGGGACGGACTCAGCCGCGGGCACAGGCCCAGCCGCCGGGCTGCGGACCGACCCGACAGCGACCCTCACACCCAGCACCGAAACACTCACCCTCACCCCATCCCGCACAGCCACCCTCACCTCCCTCGTAGCCCTGGTCATCGCAGTCCTGGTCTTCGACCTCGACGCCGGCCTCACAGCCATCACCCTCGCCGTCGTACTCAGCACCGCCTGGCCGGAGGACAGCCGCAAGGCCGTCGGCGAGATCGCCTGGCCCACGGTCCTCCTCATCTGCGGCGTCCTCACCTACGTAGGCGTCCTCGACGAGATGGGCACCATCACCTGGGCAGGCGAGGGCGTGGGCGACATCGGCGTCCCCCTCCTCGCCGCCGTCCTGCTCTGCTACATCGGCGCCCTGGTCTCGGCGTTCGCCTCCTCCGTGGGAATCATGGGCGCCCTGATCCCCCTGGCCGTCCCGTTCCTGGAACGGGGCGAGATCGGCGCGATCGGCATGGTGGCGGCACTCGCCGTCTCCGCGACGGTCGTCGACGTCAGCCCGTTCTCCACCAACGGCGCACTCGTCCTGGCCGCCGCCCCGGACGTCGACCGCGAGCGTTTCTTCCGGCAGTTGATGGTGTACGGAGGGATCGTGGTGGCGGTCGTACCGGCGGTGGCGTGGCTCGTGATGGTCGTGCCCGGCTGGGGATGACCCCCGGCCACCCACGGAGAACCGCAGGCAACAGCTAAGGAGATGTGACGCGTGACCCCTCTCTTCCCGGCCCTGACCGACGCCCCCGCCGACCGGCCGGCCGTACGGTTCGGAGAGCGCTCGCTGACCTACGGAGAGCTCGCCGCCGCGGCCGGTGCGACAGCCGCACGCATCCGGGACGCCCGCCGGGTCGCCGTCTGGGCAACCCCCACCATGGAGACCGCCGTCGCCGTCGTCGCCGCGCTGCTGGCCGGCGTGCCCGCCGTGCCGCTCAACCCGAAGTCGGGCGAGAAGGAGCTCGGGCACATCCTGTCCGACAGCGCGCCCGGCCTGGTCCTCACGGCCCCGGACGACCAACTCCCCGCCCCCCTGAGGGAGCTGCCCCGCCTCGACGTGGACGTGCACGGCACCGGCCCCGCCCCGGCCGACGACGCCGACGAGTCCGCCCCGGCCCTGATCGTCTACACCTCCGGCACCACGGGCCCGCCCAAGGGCGCCGTCATCCCGCGCCGGGCGATCGCGACCACCCTCGACGCCCTGGCCGACGCCTGGCAGTGGACCGGCGACGACGTCCTCGTGCACGGACTGCCGCTGTTCCATGTGCACGGCCTGGTCCTGGGCACCCTCGGACCGCTGCGGCGCGGCGGTTCGGTGCGGCATCTGGGCCGGTTCAGCACCCAGGGTGTCGCCCGCGAGCTGAACGGGGGCGCGACCATGCTGTTCGGCGTGCCGACGATGTACCACCGCATCGCCGAGGCGGTGACCGGCGACCCCGAGCTGGTCAAGGCACTGACCGGGGCACGGCTGCTGGTCTCCGGATCCGCCGCGCTGCCCGTGCGCGACCACGGCCGGATCGCGACCGCGACCGGGCGACGGGTGATCGAGCGGTACGGCATGACCGAGACGCTGATGAACACCAGCGTCCGCGCCGACGGCGAGGCCCGCCCGGGCACGGTCGGCGTGCCGCTGCCGGGCGTGGAGCTGCGGCTGGTCGAGGAGGACGGCTCGGAGGTCACCGCGTACGACGGGGAGACCGTCGGCGAGATCCAGGTGCGCGGCCCGAACCTGTTCACCGAGTACCTCAACCGGCCCGACGCCACCGCCGCCGCCTTCACCGCCGACGGCTGGTTCCGCACCGGCGACATGGCGGTGCGCGACCCCGACGGCTATGTCCGGATCGTCGGCCGCAAGGCCACCGACCTGATCAAGAGCGGCGGTTACAAGATCGGGGCCGGTGAGATCGAGAACGCGCTGCTGGAGCACCCGGGGGTGCGGGAGGCCGCCGTCACCGGGGAGCCGGACGCCGACCTCGGTGAGCGGATCGTGGCGTGGATCGTCCCGGCGGAGCCGCAGTCGCCGCCGTCGCTGGACGAGTTGGCGGATCACGTGGCCCAGCGTCTCGCCCCGCACAAGCGCCCCCGGGTCGTCCACCACCTCGACGCCCTGCCGCGCAACGACATGGGGAAGATCATGAAGCGGGCGCTGGGCCATGACTGAGCGGCTCTCCGCCCGCGACGTCGCCGCCGTCGTCGCCGACGACGCGACCTTCGCCGAACTGCCCGCTCCCATAAGGGAGCCGAAACCGGACGGCCCTCTCGCCTGGCCGGGCTACGACGCTCTGCGCGCCCGTGCCGCCGAACGCACCGGCGAGCAGGAGTCCGTGGTCTGCGGCACCGCCCGCGTCGGCGGCACCCGGGCCGTGCTGATCGCGTTCGAGTTCGGCTTCCTCGGCGGCTCCCTCGGGCAGCGCACCGGCGACCGGCTGGAGGCGGCGTACACGTACGCCCGTGAGCACCGCCTCCCGGTCGTGCCGCTGGTCGCCACCGGCGGCAGCCGGATGCAGGAGGGCATGCTCGCGCTGACCCAGCTCCAGCGGGTGGCCCGCCAGGCGGCGCTCACCCGGGAGGCCGGTCTCGCGCAGGTCGCCGTCCTGCGCGACCCGACCACCGGGGCGGCTGGGCCACGCTGGGCGCGGGCGCCGACGTGGTGCTCGCGCTGCCCGGCGCCCAGGTCGGCTTCGCCGGCTCCCGGGTGCGGCCGGCGGACGCGGACCCGGCCGCGTACACGGCGGAGGCGCAGGTCGCGGCGGGCGCGGTGGACGCGGTCACAGGGCCGCAGGAGCTGCGCGAGACGCTGGGGTGGTGGCTGCGGCTGCTGACGTGCCCGTCCACCACCCCGGCTCCGCCGCCCGAGCCGCTCGGCGACACCGCGGTCCTGCCCGCCACCGGCTGGGACGCCGTCCGGCGCGCCCGCTCGCCCCGGCGTCCGCGCGCCGCCGCCTACCTGGACGCCTACTTCACCCACCGGGTCGCGATCAGCGGTGACCGCTGCGGCGGCACGGACCCGGACGGCATGCTGTGCGGGTTCGGCGAGCACGAGGGCCGTACGGTCGCCTACGCGGCGCAGACCGGGGCCGCGACCCGCCCGGCCGGTTACCGCACCGCCGCCCGGCTGATCCGTCTCTCGGACCGGCTGGGCATTCCGGTGCTGACCCTGGTGGACACCCCGGGCGCCGCCAACGACGCGGAAGCGGAGCGGCAGGGCGCGGGTGCGGCGATCGCCGACCTGTTCGGTGCGGTGGCGGCGGCCCGCACGCCGGTGACGACGCTGGTGATCGGCGAGGGCGGTTCCGGCGGGGCGCTGGCGCTGGCCGCCCCCGGCAACACCTGGGCCACGCCTGACAGTTACTTCTCGGTGATCGCGCCCGAACTCGCGGCGGCCATCCTCAAGCGACCGCCGCGCGAGGTGGAGGCCACGGCGGACCGGCTCCGTATCCGTCCGCAGGATCTGGTGGAGCTGGGGGTGATCCGGGGCACCGTGGGACCGTGAGAGTCCAGTGGATGCCTCACACATCATCAAGTACCTTCCGTCACAATGAGAATGCTCAACGCAACAGGACGACGGGGGTGCCGTGGACGGGTTGGTCGAGTTCAGGACCGGTGACGGTGCGGTGGTCGCGGTCGAGGCGGTGGAGGAGCGGTCCGGCTCCCGTCTGGTCGCCCGCGGCGACGGTACGGTGCAGGCGACCCGCACCTTCGAGGGCGCCCTGGCCGGGGTGCGCGCCGCGGCGGAGTCCGCGCTGCGGGTGTTCCGGGACGGCTCGCTGAAACCCGACGGTGTGGAGATCGAGTTCGGGTGAAGCTGTCCGCGGAGACGGGCGCGATCATCGCCAAGGGCACCGCCGAGGGCCATCTGGTGGTCAAGCTGACCTGGGCTCCGGATGCGTCACCGGCCGCCCCGGAGCCAAGCCCCGCCTCATGAACAGCGCCGAGTGGCACGCCCGGATCGAGTTACGGGGCCAGGTCGCCGGAGCGGGCTTCCTGGTCGCCCCCCGTACGGTGCTGACCTGCGCCCATGTGGTGGAGGACGGCGGCGGCCTGACGGTGACGTTCACGGAGCTGCCCGGCTCCCCGCCGGTGCCCGCCCGGGTCGTCGCCCACGGCGGCTGGGCCGGTGGCAGCACCGACCTCGGTGATCTCGCCGTGCTGGAACTGGAGCGGGAGATGCCGGTCGCCCCGGCCGCGCTGGCCCCGGTCGACGCGGCACACGGCCCGGGCCCCCGCAAGCTCGTCGTCTACGGCTTCCCGGCCGGCTTCGACGAGGGCACCCTCGCCGAGTACCGCGTCACCGCACCGCAGTTGATCAAACGGGAGTGGATCCAGCTGGAGGCCTGGCACCCGGGCGGCCAGCCCCTGGCCCCCGGCTTCAGCGGGGCCGCCGTCGCCCTGGCCGACACCGGCGAGGTCGTCGGCATGGTCACGGCCGCGGCCGGCACCCGGGACGTGCGCAACGGCCGGATGATGCCCACCCAGGTCATGTCCCGCTACTGGCCCGGACTCCAGGGTCTGGTCCCCACCTCGGACCACGCCACCGCCGACCGGGCCCGGCTGCGCGCCCTGGTCGAGACGGCGGCCCGCGCGGGCGTGAACTGCGACCCCGTGCGCCTCTACACCGCGGCGGCCGGCCCGTTCGACCCCCCGCCGCCCGAGGAGGGGTTCGACTCCCTGTGGTCGGCGGCCCTGTTCGTGCTGTGCGAACTCGACGGCCCGGGCGCCGCACCGACCGTGACCCGGTTCGCCGACCGGCTCGAGGCCCTGCTGCACACCCCGGTCGTGGAGCCGGAGGCGCCCGACTGGTCGCCCATCCTCGTCGAACTCGGGCACAGCGGCGCGGGCGACGGCCTGGTCCGCGTCGAGGTGTCCGCGTACAGCGAGGGGCGTCGGCACCCGGTGGACTCCGGCACGGTCGAGCAGCACCGGCTGCGCGCGTACGTCCAGGACCGGATCGAGGCGGCCTTCCGCTATCTGACGCCCGGCGCCGACGAACTCGTCGCGTTCGCGCTGCCCCGGGACTGGCTGGACTGGCCCGTCGACCGCTGGGAGAGCGCCCCCGACGACACGACCCCGCTCGGCTGCGTCTATCCCCTGGTCGTCACCGACCACGCCCGCCGCAAGGCCAGCACGCGGCATGTCCTGACCCGGGCCTGGAAGCGCCTCGACTCCCTGCCGGGCGCCCGGATGCACCGGGTGGAGTGCGGCGGCCCGGAGGAGCCCGGTCGGCTGCGGATGCGGCTGCGGCGGGCCGACGCCTGCCTCGCCGGGTTCGGCACCGCCCCGGCGGCCTCCCGCACCCGGCCGCACTTCGACACCTCGCTGACCGCGCCGGCCCCGGTGATCGTGTGGTCGCGCGGCGGCTGCGGCTCCGGGCAGGAGGAGTGCGCCGGAGCGGACGGCTGCACCGGCAAGGCCTTCCTCGACGCGCTCGACGCCTGCGTGGCCGCCGTACCGCCCGCCGAACTCCCCCGCCACATCCTGGCCCTGCGCGAGGAGGCCGACGCGGAGGAGGACCACTGGGCCCACGGCATCCAGCTGCTGTGGGACGACCCGCGGGTCTTCGCCGACCCGCACGCCGTCGCCGCAGGCCACGCGCGGTCGCCGGTGGCCTGACCGCCGGTGAGGCGGCCCGCGAGAAACACGAGCACGAAAACGGAGAGCGGAGACCAACCCCCATGCCGCACTGGTCCGTCTACACCGGCGGGAACGAGCCGCACGACGGCATCGACGACCTCCCCGCCCCACCGCCCTGGCGCGCCTTCGACGGCGGGCCCGCCCTGCCGCCGCCACACGACACCGACGACGAGACGGCCGTCTCGCCCGACCGGGTGCACCGGGCCAAGTCGTACGTGGCCACGGCGGAGAGCGTCCGGCTCGTGAACGCCGCGCTCTGCCTGCGCCGCCCGCTGCTCGTCACCGGCCCGCCCGGCACCGGCAAGTCATCGCTCGCCTACGCGGTGGCGCGCGAACTGCGTCTCGGCCCGGTCCTGCGCTGGAACATCACCAGCCGCAGCACCCTCGCCGACGGGCTCTACCAGTACGACCCGCTGTCCCGGCTGTACGCGGCCCGGGAGGGGCAGGACAGGCGGGGCGCCGTCGAGGACCATCTGCGGCTGGGGCCTCTGGGCACCGCCCTGCTGCCCTTCGACCGGCCCCGCGCCCTGCTCGTCGACGAGATCGACAAGAGCGACCTCGACCTGCCGAACGACCTGCTGAACGTGCTGGAGGAGGGCCAGTACGAGATCCCCGAACTGGTGCGTGCCGCCCGGCACTCCGGCGACGGCACCGCCGAGGTCCTCGCGGACGGCACGGACACCCCGGTCACGGTGCACCGCGGCCGGGTCCGCTGCCGGGCCTTCCCGTTCGTGGTACTGACCAGCAACGGCGAACGCGAGTTCCCGCCCGCCTTCCTGCGCCGCTGCGTCCGGCTGAAGCTGCGCCGCCCCGACCGCGACCAGCTCACCGACATCGTCCGCGCCCACCTCGACACCCCCGACGGCCACGCCGACCGCCTGATCACCCGGTTCCTGGAGCGGGCCACCGGCGGCGAACTCGCCACCGACCAGCTGCTGAACGCCCTCTACCTCACCGGAGTCGCGGGCCTGGACGCCGACTCCCGCGACGACCTCGCCGAGCAGCTGATGCCGTACCTCAGCGCGACGGCCGACGGCGATGGCTTCTGACCACGGTCCGGGGCCGTCGCCTGTCGCCCGGCTGGCGGCCGCCCTGTCCGCCGCCGGGCCTCACCGACCCCGCGGGAGCTGGCGGAACTGCTGTGGATGGCCGCGCGGCTGGAGCCGGACCGGCCGGAGGAGACGCCGCCGGGGGACCGCCCCGGCGAAGGGGGCGACGCCGACGAGGAGATCGGCGGCGCGGCCGTCCCCCCACAGCCGGAGCGGTCCCGCCGGGCACCGGCGCCGGTCGGCCCTGCCCCCGACCGCGTTCCGCTCAGCCTGCCCGCCCCCGCTCCCGGGAGCACGAGCACGACACCCCGGGCGGCGGCGGATCCCCCCTCCTCGCGCCGGCGCCCCCGATGCTGCCCCACCCCCTCGCACTCCAGCGCGCCCTGCGCCCGCTGAAACGCAAGGTGCCCTCCCCGCACCTGCGGGTCCTGGACGAGCGGGCGACCGCCGACCGGATCGCCCGGCTCGGCGCCCGTCCCGACGTGTGGTTCCCCGTGCTGCGCCCGGCCCGTGACCGCTGGCTGCGCCTGAACCTCGTGCACGACACCGGCCCGACGATGCCGGTCTGGCGCCCCCTGGTGAGCGAACTGCACGCGGCACTCGCCCAGTCGGGCATCTTCCGTACGGTCACCCTGCACCCGGCCACGCCCGACGGCCGGGCCCGCCAGGTCCCCGTCCTCGACGACGGCCGTACGGTCACCCTCGTCATCAGCGACTGCATGGGCCCGCAGTGGCGCCCGGGCGAGGCGGGCAACCGCTGGTACCGCACCCTGCGCCACTGGGCGCACCGCATGCCGCTCGCCGTGGTCCAGCCCCTCCCGGAACACCTCTGGCCCACCACCGCCCTCCCCGCCGAGCCGGGCCTGCTCACCTCCCCGTCCACGGCGGCGCCCTCGGCGACCCTGTCCTTCACCCCGTACGACCCCGCACCGGCCCCCGACCGGGCCCTGCCCGTCCCCGTCCTGGAACCGGGCGCCCCCTGGCTCGCCCACTGGGCCGCCCTGGTCGCCGACCCGGGCGGTGCCCGCACGCCGGGCGCGGCGGCCTGGCTGCCGCCCGTCCCCGCACCGCCCGCCGAACCGGCCCCGACATCGCCTCGTCCTCCCCGGAGGAGCTGGTGCTGCGCTTCCGTGCGACCGCCTCACCGGAAGCCTTCCGCCTCGCCGGGCACCTCGCGCTGGCGGTCCCCTCGGTCCCCGTGATGCGCCTCGTCCAGCGCACCGTCGACCGCGACCCACGCCCCAGCACCTCGCCGAGGTGATCCTCAGCGGCATGCTCACGTCGGTCCCCGGGCCGCCCGGTTCCTACGCGTTCCGGCCCGGCGTACGGGAGTTGCTGCTGCGTTCCCTGCCCCGCACCGCCCGGGGCCGGACACGGGAGTTCCTCGAACAGGTCGGCGGCCTGATCGACGAACGGGCCGGGCTCACGGCCGGGGCGTTCCGGGCCGAGACGGACGCCGGACAGGGCGGCTCGGGTCCGGCGTTCGCGACGGTGAGCGAGGAGACGGTGCGGCGGCTGGCCGGGGAGGCGGCCCGGGAGGGTCTGTTCGCCGGGCGGTACCGGCTGGTCGGCCGGCGCGGGTGGAACGGACGGGTCTCGGTGGCCGTGGACGTCCGCACGGAGCAGCAGGTGATCGTCCGCCGCTATCACGACCAGCCCGCTCCGCACGAACGGTTCCTGAGCGAGGCGCGCACGCTGGCCCGGATCGACAACCCGCATGTGGTGCGGGTGCTCGACTTCGGCGTGGAGGAGGACTCGCCGTACCTGGTGACGGAGTTCGTGGACGGCCTGACGCTCTCCGAAGTGCTCTCGGGCCTGTCCTTCCGGACGTTCAGCCGTCTGGTGTGCCAGGGCATGGCCGGTCTCGAAGCCCTCCACGCGCACGGCCTGGTGCGCGGGGAGCGCGGACCGGCGGGCCTGATGCTGCGGCCCGACGGCACGGTCATGCTGAGCCGGTTCGCCCTGGGCGAGGAGTCCCGGGGCAAGGACGCCGAGACGGACGTCGCCGAGTTCCGGTGGCTGCTCAAGCAGTTGGCCGCGGGCGCGCGGGTGCCTGCCGAACACCAGGACCTGCTCGACCTGATCGACCGGCACAGGCTGCGCGAGGCCGCCGCCTACGCGGCCCGCCTGCCCGCGACGGCCGCCTGGCCGCCACCGCGCTACGTCACCCTGCTCGGTCCGCTGCGCGTCCACGACGGCACGAACCCCGTCGAGCCACCCTCGCCACAGGCCCAGGCGCTGCTGTGCATGCTGCTGCTGCGCCACGGACGGCGCGTGCCCGACACCGAGCTGGCCGCGGGACTGTGGCCGGATCCCCCGGCGGAAAGCGAGGCCGCCGACCACATCGGGCGTCTGGCGGCGGAGGTACGGCGGGTCCTGCCCCCGACAGCCTCGTCTCCTTCTCGCACTCGCACGCGCTGCACCTGCCGGACGTCTACGTCGACGTGCTCCACTGCGAGGAACTCCTCGGCGACCACATGCGCGGGCCCGCCGAGATCCGGCGCGTCCTCGACCTCTGGTACGGCGACCCCCTGGACGGCATCCCCGGCCCCGCCGCCGCGGCCACCCGGGACCGCCTCCGCGCCCTCAGGCTGGACCTCGAGACCACCCTGGCCGAACTGGACCGGAGGGCGTCCGAGCAGACCCCCGCCCCACGATCCGCTTCGAGGCCGACGACCTCACCGGCCACCCCGAGGCCCGGATCGCCCTGGAGTACGCGGTGCACGAGATGCTCTCCCGCGGCGCCCTGGCCGCATCCCAGTTCGAGGTCCAGGTGCGCGACGACGGCTACGTCGTCCACACCGAACCCGGCACCTACGTGCTCCCGGTCCTGGCCGCGGTCCTGCGCGGGCTCCCCGAGGTCCTGACCGGGCTGGTGGATCCGCCCGCGCTCGCCGTGACGTTCTGGGACGCGCCCACCCCACCGGCGGTGGCACCCCTCGTGCCCGCCGGCATCCAGGTCGTCGTCTCCCCGGCCGTGTACGAGGAGTTCGCCGCCAGCTCGGCCGCCCAAGGGCCCCAGCGGTTCCAGCCCCTGTACGAGGGCGGCGGTGCCGCGGACACCCCGCCCGTCGCCTGGTACTGCCCGCTCTCCCCGCCACCTCAGCCCCCGGACCCGACTCCCGCGACCTGGTGCGGGGCCCCTTCATCACGCACGACCTGCGCCGGCTCGGCGGCATACCGGCCTCGGGCCGCACGGCCGTCGTCCACACCCGGCCCGACGGTCCGCTCACCCTCCTCGACCCCGCCCGGCCGCACGGCGACGGGCCGGCGCGGACGGTGACGTACTACGAGGTGGACCTCACCACCCACCAGTCCCACCACCGGGTCTCCCTGCCGAGCTCCGGCAAGGGCGCCTTCGCCGCCGCGGTCGAGCTGACCTGGCACGTGGACGACCCGGTCGCCTTCGTCCGCGGCGAGGTCAGCCGGGTGGCGGAGCCACTGCTCGACCATGTGCTGGCGGAGGGGGCCCGGTTCACCCGCCGCCATCCGCTGCGCCGGGCGGGCGCGGCCCAGCGCGCCGTCAACAACGGGCTGCGCGGGTGGCCGGTGCCGGGGCTGTCGGTGGCGGCGTCGGTGCAGCTGGCCCCGGAGGGCGCGGCGCTGCCCGGACCACAGGGGACCGCCCCCTCGGAACGCCCGCTGTCCCATCTCCTCGGCGAGGCCGAGACGGTCCTGCTCGGCTTCGACGGACCCATGGCCCGGCTCTTCTCGGCGCACACCGCGCGCGAGGCCGTGCGCCACCTGCTCCTCCTCGTCGACCGACACCGCGAGCCGCGAGACGCCCTGCCCGACGCGGTGCGGGAGACGTTCACGCATCCGCTGGACGTGCTCCGGGCCTTCACCCGGGACCGGCTCGGCCCTCTCCTGCGGGAGCGCCTCGACGAGCTGGAACTACGGGCGGTCCCGACGCGCCGACGACCCACAACTCCGTTCCGCTGGTGCGCGCCCTGCACGGCTCCGGCCGCCACGTGGGCGTGGTCTCGGACGCCGGTACCCCGGCCGTCCGCCGTTACCTCTCCCCTACAGACTCCCCTGGCCGGCATCCACGGCCGCGGCACCGACCTCACCCTGCTGACCCGAACCCCGACTGTCTCCTGCGCGCCATGCACTCCGCCGGCGGCGCCACCACGAGCGGCGTACTCATCGGCTCCACGGTCGCCGAGCTCACCGCCGCCCAGCAGGCCGGCCTGCGCTTCATCGGCCTCGCCCGCAACACCACCATCGACCGGCAGCTCCGCGAGGCGGGCTGCGACACCACCGTCACCTCCCTGGCGCCCCTCCTGGAGGCCGCCCGCTCGCTCTAGCCACGGCGGCAAACCCCCCGTTCGGCGGCGCCCCGCCCGGCCCCTCAGAAAGGCGTCCTCGCCGCCTCCCGCGCACGATGCGAGGGAGGCCCGCCGCCCGGCGGCCCCACGTCTGCGAGGCCCGCCACCTGGCGGCCCCCACGGTCTGTGCTCTCGGAGGACCTGCCATGACCGCCAGTCTGGAGCAGTTGCGCCGCTGCCACTTCGCCGTCGACCTGGGAGCGGCCCGCACCCGCGTCTACGTCAAGGGCGCCGGGCTCGTCGTGGACCAGCCGTCCGCCGCCGCCGTGAACACCCGCACCGGGGCGCTGATCGCGGTCGGTGAGCTCGCGGAGAAGATGACGGGCCGCACGCCCGACTACATCAAGGTCGTACGGCCGGTCACCGGCGGCACCGTCGTGGACATCGAGATGGCGCAGCGCATGCTGCGGCACCTGCTCGGCGACAAGATGCGCCGCGGCCTGCGCCGCAAGCCGATCCTGCGCGCGGCGGCCTGCACCCCGCACGACGCCGACCCGCTGGCCCAGCGCGCCGCGATCGAGACGCTGGTCGGTCTGGGGCGCGGCGTGTGGAGCTGGTCGACACGCTGATCGCCGCCGCCGTCGGCTGCGGACTGCCCGTGGAGCAGCCCGAGGCCACCATGATCATGGTGTGCGGGGCGGCGGCCACGCAGGTGGCCGTGCTGTCCCTCGGGTCCATCGTCACCGCCGAGCGCATCCCGGTGGGCGGGGAGGCCGTCGACCACGCGATCGTGCAGCACCTGCGGCACGAGCACGAGCTGATGCTGCCCAGTCAGTCGGTACGGCCGCTGCAGCTCGCCCTGTCCGGCAACGGCCTCACCCCCCACGGTCCGGCCTCGACGGAGATCCACGGGCGGGACGTCGCCACCGGCCTGGCCCGTTCCGTCCAGGTCGACACCGCCGCCGTACGGGACGCCATCCAGACGCCGCTCACCGCCATTCTCGACGGTATCGGCAAGGTGCTGCGGGACTGCCCGCCCGACCTGGTCGCCGACCTCGCCGACCGGGGGATCATGATGGTCGGCGGCAGCGCGCTGCTGCCGGGCCTGGACCAGATGCTGCGGCAGGCGACCGGTATGCCGGTGCACATCGCCGAGCGCCCGGACGTGTGTGCCGTACAGGGGCTCGGCGCGATGCTGGAGGGCAGGATCGAACCGCTGGCGCTGGATCCGCTGGGGGCGTGAGCGGGGCCGGCAGGCCGTCTCTCAGCGGGCGAACCAGCAGCGCACGGCCGTCCCGCTGTCGCCCGTGTGCACCCGCACCAGGTCGGCGATCAGGTTGACCAGCAGCAGCCCGCGGCCGCCGCGCTGGTCGCGGGGTACGGGCCGGCGCCCGACCAGGACGTCCGCGAGGCGCCCTTCGTCACGCACCTCGCACACCACGTGGCCGTCCTCGGTCCACACCCGCAGCACACCGGTGCCGCCGCCGTGCACCACGCTGTTGGTGGTGAGCTCCGCCATCGCGAGGGCCAGGTCGTCGAGCTTGACGCCGGTGAGGCCGTGCCGTGATCCCTCCCCGACGGCCACGTGCCGGGCCGCGGAGAGCGATTCGGCGTCGAAGGCGAACGTCAGCGCCTCCGGCGCGGGCGGCAGCGGCTCGTTGTAGCGGGCGACGATGTCACCGGGCGCGTACGCGTCGCTGTCCTGCATCAGGCGCGAGCCGGAGCGGATGACGGTGGGGTGGGTGGCGTAGGCGTCGGCGAGGACGTGCTCGGGCAGCTGCTCCACGTCGTAGGGACACAGGATGGTCGCCGCGCGGCCCTGGAAGGACGCGTTGATGAGCGCCTCGTGCTGGGCGCAGGCGGGGTACTCGAGGTCGGAGCGCCCGGCCCAGATGGGCTCGCCGATGATCCGCACCCGGCTGCCGGGCGGCTGGCTGTCGGCGAAGGCGCGCAGCACGCCGGGGATGATCCGCCCGGGGTTGCGGCCGGCCTCGCGCATGTCCAGGAGCCGCACGGACCCGGCGGCGTCGCCCAGCGCGTCGCGGATCAGCTCCAGTTTCTTGCCGGGCACCGCGACCGCCACCGGCTCGCCGGCCGCCAGGCCCTCGCGCACGAAGGGCACGGTGCCGTCCAGGTACTCCTGCTCGTCCCGGTAGAAGAGCGCGGGGTGGACGAAGGGCTCCAGAGGCCCGAAGGGTTCCGTCACGGCAGCGGTCATGACGTCGACACCTCGATCCCCTCGTGGTCGGGCCAGAGCAGGTCCAGCGTGCGCCGCAGGGCCGACGGCGGCCGCCTCACCACGAACCGCCGCCCGTCCTGGAGCCGCCCGGCGGCGGCCGCGAGCGCACCCGCGCCGGCGACGTCGACGAACGTCACGTCGGACAGCTCCAGGTAGTACACGTCCTCATCCTCGCGGACCGCCTCTTCCAGTACGCCCTCCCAGATCGCGCGGGTCGACAGGCCGATCTCGCCCGCCGCGCGGACCCCGCTCAGCCCGGCCAGCGGGAACACCGCCAGGCGAGGCGTGGCGCCGCGGGAGCCGCTGCCCGGCACCTGATACGGAGTGTTCACGCCCTCTCCCCACGTTCTGGACCACAGCGCTCGTACCCGCCCGGGGAAGCTCATTCCTCTCATCCGGGTGTAGTGAGCCGGAGGGCGGGCAGGCGCACCTCACACCGACGTCCACGGGGGCGAGTGACGTCGTGCAGTTCCGGTGAGAACGAACACGACCGACGAGGACCGAGAAGGCGGTGACATGACCTCTGCGGCATCACCACATATCACAGGAGGGCTGAACCCACTGGTCATCAGCGGCCGCGTGGACGCGGAACGGGTGGAGCTCACCCCGCGTGGCGAGCTCGTCCACGGCTGCGCGGAAACTCTGGCCAAGACGCTGGCCGAGCTGCCGCACACGATCACGCGGGTCGACCTGGACATGCGGGGCGTGCACTTCATGGACACCGCGGGTCTGCAGTTCCTGAACGTCCTGGGCGACTACGGCCGGCAGCGTTCCCTGACGGTCACAACCAGGAACTGGAACGGCCAGCCGCGCCGGATCCTGGAACTGGCGGGCCTGGACACCTCGGACCCGATCCGCTCCGCGGGCCACGACGCCGCCGCGGTCCCCGCCCCGGATCTGGGCTCCTCCGTGGTCTCCCTGGAACGCGCGGAGCGCCTGCACGTCCTCCAGGAGGAGGTCGAGCAGCTCCGGCAGGCCATCGTCTCCCGCCCGGTCATCGACCAGGCCCGTGGCATCCTCATGGCCACCCACGGCTGCACCTCCGACGAGGCCTGGCACATCCTCCGCGAGACCTCCCAGCTCTCCAACACCAAGCTCCGCGAGGTGGCCGCAGCGGTGACAGCGAGCGCGGAACCGAACGGCCCACCCCCACCCCCGGAACTCCGCACCGCACTCCAGAGGGCGCTCATCCACCGCCGGGATGAGCGTGGGCGGGGCAAGAGCTGAGCGCCTGGCCGGGACTGAAACCGGGCGGGGCTGAGACACCGGGCGCTCGAAGCCGAGGCCGGAAGGCCGAGGCAGGGACTGAGGGCCCGGAAGGGATCGCGGCAGCCCGCGACTGGCTAGCTGGTCCAGGCAGAGCCGGGGCCCGGAGCAGATACCGGGAGCCTGGGTGAGGTTCGTGCCAAGGGGGTGCCGCGCGTAGCGCGAGTCGTTTGTGCTCCATACCCACGGGTACTCGGCGGCAGCCCGCTCCGGCCCCTCCTGCTGAGGAGAACCCGAGCCCGTCTCGCGTCGATGGCCTCGGCTCTCGAGGCCGCCGAGGCCATGGCCCCGACCCACCCGCACCCCGGCACGGAGTCCGCGGCCGAGAACGTGGCCCTCGGCCCGCTCGCGGCCGTCGTCGACCGCACCCGGGACGCCGTCCGCAGGGCCCCGGGCAAGGACGGTTGACCCAGCGCCGTTCAGTGACCGGTGGGGCACTGGCCGACCGCGGCACGAGGAGACACATGATGAGCGACCAGACCCCGTCCCAGGCCGAAGGCGACCGCGACGACGAGCAGGACACGACCCCCCGGCCCACCCCTTCCCAGGCGGAGGGCGAACGGGACGACGACACGGAGGACAGCGGAACCACAGACGCCGGTTCGAACAGCTGATCCTGCCACCGCCCTTCTGACGCGTGACAGAAGGAGACCCTCTCGATGGGCACCGCCGTGCACGTCCCCCAGACGCGGGACATGATCGGGGAGGAACTCTCCGGAGACGAGGCGTTCACCGCGCTGCGGCGCTACGGAGGCCGCCGGCTGTTCGTCGACGCGTTCACCAGGTTCCGCTACGCCGACGGCTTCAGCAGTTCCCGCTCCCTCGCCTTCCAGGTGGTCCTGGGCATGGTGCCGTTCACCATCGCGCTGGTCGGCGTGGCCACCACCGTGCACACGGAGAGTGTGGGACGGATCATCGAACTCACCCTCGGCCGGATCGTGCCCGGTGCCAGCGCGAGTCTGATCGAGGACGCCCTGGACAGCACCGCGCGCAGCGCCGGTTCCGGCGTCTGGGGCGCTGTCGCCATGTGGCTGGGCCTGGCCTTCGCCGTTCTCAACCTGGCCTCGGCGATGGCCCAGGTCGAGCGTGGCGCCAACCGCATCTACGGCATCGAGCGTGACCGGCCCTTCCTGGCCAAGTACGGACGGTCCCTGCTCCTCGCCCTCGCCGCGGGCCTGCCGATGGTGCTGGGGTTCCTCGTGCTGGTGGCGGGCGAGGCCGTCGGAAGCGCGGTGGTGCGGGCCCTCGGCTGGTCCCGCACATGGCTCGACTGGTGGGGCCTTCTCGACCTGCCGCTGGGCGTGGTGCTCGCGTGGGTCGCCTCGTCGGTGATCTTCCGCTGGGCGCCCCGCCGGGACCAACCGGGCTACACCTGGCTGGCGTTCGGCTCCGCGGTCCATCTGGTGCTGTGGATCACGGCCACCTGGCTGCTGGCGCTCTACGTCGCCGAGAGCGGATCCTTCGGCGCCGTGTACGGGCCGCTGACGGCCTTTGTCGCCCTGTTGCTGTGGGCCAACCTGACGGGCGTGGCACTGTTCCTCGGCATCGCGTTCGCCGCCCAGCTCGAGGCGGCCCGGGCCGGCATCACCGAGGCCGTGCGGCCGGACCCGGGACCGGGGCCGTGACGTACTCGGCCGACGGCGGCGCCGGGGCGGATCGCTGACGCGCATCAGCCCCTGTGATCAACGCGGCCGGCCAGGACGTATCGTCCTCGTTGTGAGCGATGTGCCTCCCGCGACCACAGCACCGGCAGACGGGCCGGCGACCACCGGACGGCCGGTGACCGGCGACGACCCGGCCCTGCGGGCGGCCTACCGACTGTGCCGGCGCCGCACGAAGGACCAGGACCCGGCGGAGTACGCGCTGATCCAGCTGGTGCCCGCACCCCTGCGCCCGGCGTTGCACGCCCTGTGGGCCGCCGCCAACGCCCTCGACGACCTGGGCGACGACCGCACCGCACCGGCCGCCGAACGGGCCGCCCGGGTCGAGGAGTGGATCACCGCCCTGCACCGGGAACTGCCCACCGGAACGAGTCCGGACCCGATCCGCCACGCCCTGGTGGACACCGCGAACCGCTGGCGGCTGGATCTGTCCGAACTGCGCGGCGCCATGTTCCAGGTCCGGGAGGACACCGACGGCAGGCGCTTCGGCGACTGGGCCGAGTGGCGCACGTGGGGCCGGGACAACCTGCTGCCCTGGTTCGGCCAGGTCCGCACCGTCTTCGACCGGGCCGGCGTCCCCGTGGCCCTGCGCCTGGACACCCGGGAGACCTACGAGGAGTTCCTCGACGGCGTCCGCCTCACCGACATCCTCACCGACCTGTCCGCCGACCTGGCCCAGGGTGACCTCCTGCTGCCCGACGAGGTCATGGAGCCGTACCCGGGAGCCGCGGACGACCTGGCCCGCCGGCGCTGGAGCCCCGCCGTCGCCGCCCTGGTCACGCACCTGACCGGCCTGGCGCGCCAGTGGGTGACCCAGGACGGCCTCAGCCGCGGCATGCACCCCGGCCCCGCGACGGTCCTGCACACCATGGCCGCCCTGCTGCGCGCCCAGCTGGACGCCATCGACTCCGCGGGCCCGACCCTCCTGACGGCTGCGCCCCGCCCCGCGCTCGGCACCCGCCTGCGCATCCTCGCCCCGGCCCGGGCCCGCGCCGCCCTGGCCTGGACGCTGACCCCGCTGACGGTGCCGGCCGCCCGACGCGTCGACCACACGACCCCCGGCACGACCGGCCTCCCGGCCGTCACAGCAACCTTCCGTCCCCACCGCCCCACCCCACCGGCCAGCAGCCCCCATCGATCCCCCGGGTCGGCTCCCCGCCCACGTCGCCGTGATCATGGACGGCAACGGCCGCTGGGCGCAGCAGCGCGGTCTGCCGCGGCACGAGGGTCACCGCGCCGGCGCCGCCGCGGTCCGCGAGGTGGTGCACGGCGCCCTGGACATCGGCCTGCGGCATCTGACGCTGTACACGTTCTCCACGGAGAACTGGCACCGCGACGCGGAGGAGGTGGACGCGATCCTGGACCTGCTGCGCCGTGAGGTGACCGACAACCCGTTCCGCGACCTCGACGTCCGCCTGCGCTGGCACGGCCGCACCCGCCGTCTGCCGCCCGACCTGGTCGACCTGCTCCACCTACGCGAAAGCACCACCCGCGGCCGCACCGGCCTGACGCTGACCATGTGCATCGACTACGGCGGCCGCGACGAACTCACCCGCACCGCCGCCGCCCTGGCCCGCCGGGCCCGGGCCGGCCACCTCGACCCCGACCTGATCACCGAGGACGACTTCGCCCGGCACCTGCCCCTCGCCGACCTGCCGGACGTCGACCTCCTCTGGCGCACCGGCAACGAACAGCGCACCTCCAACTTCCTCCCCTGGCACACGGCCTACGCCGAGCTGCACTTCACCCCCGACCTGTGGCCCGACACCGACCGCCGCCATCTGTGGCAGGCCGTCACCACCTACACCCAGCGCCAACGCCGCCACGGCACCGCTCCGGCCTACGGCTCCCCGTCCGCCTCCCGGCCCGAAGGGGCGGCACCGAGGGGGTGAGGCAACGGTGCGGAGGTATCACGCAGTGCGTCGGCGGCCGGCGGGGTGGTGTCGTCTCCGGTGGGGGTGACGAGTCCGGTCCGGTAGGCGACGATGACGGCTTGGACGCGGTCGCGGAGCCCGAGCTTGGCAAGGATACGGGCGACGTGGGTTTTGACGGTGGCCTCTGACAGGTGAAGGTGGTCGGCGAGCTCGGCGTTGTTCAGCCCTCGGGCCAGCAGTCGCAGGACTTCGAGTTCGCGTGGGGTCAGTGCGGCCAGGTCGCGGTGGATCGCGGTGGTGTCGGAGTCGTGTCGGGCGAATCGTTCGACGAGACGGCGAGTGATGGCCGGGGCCAGCAGCGCGTCGCCGGAGCGGACCATGCGGACGGCGGCGACGAGGTGTTCGGGTGTGGTGTCCTTGAGGAGGAAACCGGCGGCGCCCGCGGACAGGGCCGCGTAGACGTAGCGGTCGAGGTCGAACGTGGTCAGGATGATCACACGTGGTTCGTGGTCCGTTCCGGTCAGGATGTGGCGGGTGGCTTCCAGGCCGTCCAGTTCCGGCATGCGGATGTCCATCAGGACCACGTCGGGTCGAGTGCGCCGGACCGCGTCGACGGCTTCCGTGCCGTTGGTCGCCTCGGCGACCACGTCGATGCCGTCGGCCGTGAGGATCATCCGGAAGCCGGTGCGGACCAGTGCCTGGTCATCGGCGATCACCACGCGCGGCGAGCAGGTCACGAGGCCTCCAAGGGGATCAGTGCGGTGACGCGGTAGCCGTCGGCGCGGTGTGGCCCGGTGCGCAGGGTTCCCCCGTAGACGGCGAGGCGCTCGCGCAGGCCGATCAGCCCGCGTCCGGCTCCGGTGGCGCTGCCGGTGGTCCTGGACGTACCTGGTGTGCCGCCGGTGTCGGTGACCTCTACTCGGAGGTGGGTGGCCGCGTAGTCGACGGTGACCGCCGCGCTCGCGCCTGCCGCGTGCTTGACCGTGTTGGTCAGTGCCTCCTGCACCACCCGGTAGGCGGCCAGTTCGATCCCGGACGGCAGCGGACGCCGTTGCCCGGTCACCGTCAACCTGACCGGCATCCCTGTCTCGCGCACCCGTGCGACCAGCGTCTCCAGCCGGCCCAGCCCCGGCTGTGGCGCCAGATCCACCATGCCGGCCGGGCCGGGGCTGTCGGCGTCGGCAGGGGTGTCCGTGGTGAGCAGCCCCATGACGTGGCGCAATTCGGTCATGGCTGCCCGGCCGCCGGCCTCGACCGCGAGGAGCGCCTCGCGGGCTTGGTCGGGGTGAGCGTCCATGACTTTGCGGGCGGCGCCGGCCTGGATGACCATCACGCTGACGTTGTGCGTCACCACGTCGTGCAGTTCGCGGGCGATCCTGGCGCGTTCCTGTTCGACCGCGCGGCGCAGCGCCTCGGCTCGCTCACGTTCCATCGCGGACAGGCGCCTGCGGCCCTCGTCCGTTCTGAGCTTCCAGGTACGCAGGCCGTTGGCCGCCACGACGATCGGGAGCAGGATCAGGTACGGGGCGTATTGGTCGGGGACGGTGGGCAACGCCGAGTCCGTGCTGACCAGGAGCACCGCCACTCCCAGGCTCGCCAGGGTGGGAATCCGGTGGGGGCTGTAGGCGGCGGCGCTGTAGGCGGCGACGACGCAGGCGTAGAAGGTGAGCCGCGGTGCGTCGTGTGGCGTCATCATGACCGCGGCCAGCACGATCCACAGCACGGCGAGCGGGTACCGGCGACGCAGCGTCAGAGGTGCCGAGGCGATGATCGCGACGGTCACCGGACCGATCCACGCGCCCGGCGCGGGCACGGGCCGGTCTCCTCGGTCGACGATGCCGGTCATGTTGTCGAGTACGTAGTAGACGGAGCCGACCCCGATGGCCAGCGCCATCGCCGCGTCGAAGATCCGGCCGCGCCGGGTGGGCCGCGGCGGCGGACCGGTCGGGCGCGTCAGCAGTCTGAACCACTCCCCCAGTCGGTCCCGTTTGACCCGCTCCAGCAGTCGGTCCGCCATAGGCACGGTCGTCACCGGCTCATTCTCGCCGACGCCCCCGGCCGCGACATCCGTCCATGTGATCACTGTGATCATCCGAGATACATCGATCGACTACATCGCGAGGATGACGCCGCACGGCCTCCTCCCGGCGAGGTACCGGAAACAGCCCCGGCGGCCGACGTGCCCGGACCTGCCCCGCTCCTAGCGTCCATGGAGCCGGAGTTGGCGACCGAGAGAGAGACGACCATGACCGCGCCACTGACCGAACCGCCCGCCGGGAGCCGCGACGACGGGACCAGGACACCGGGCAGCCCACCGTCGGCACCCCGGAACCGGACCCTGCGCCGCGGCCTGGCCGCCCTCGCCGGGCTCCTCGTCATGGGGACGTGCGTGCCCGCCTCCGCCGCGGACGCGTCCACCGCGGCTGATCCCGCCGAATCGCGGGCCGTGTCGAGCGGCACGCCGCATCTGCCCCGGCCCACCGGCCCGCACCCGGTCGGCAGAACCTCCCTGCATCTGAAGGACGCCTCCCGCCCCGACCCGTGGGTCCCCGGCGTGCACGCGAGGGAACTCATGGTCTCCGTGTGGTATCCGGCGCGGCCCTCGGGCGGGCAACGAGCCCAGTTCATGACGCCGACGGAGTCGAGGCTCCTCCTCGAGGACGGCGGCATCACCGATCTGCCGCCCGACGTGCTGAGCACGACACGAACCCACGCGATCAGCGGCGCCGAACCGGCTGGACGCCGACACGGTCTGCCCCTGATCGTGCTCTCGCCCGGCTTCACCAAACCCCGGGCCACGCTCACCTCGCTGGCCGAGGACCTGGCGAGCCGAGGGTACGTGGTGGCAGGAATCGATCACACCTATGAGAACGTCGCCACCACCTTCCCCGACGGGCGAGTCGCCACCTGCGCCGCCTGCGAGGTCGATCATGACCAGGCGTTCTGGGAAAAGCTGGTGACAGGCCGAGCAGCGGACGTCTCCTTCCTGCTCGACGAGCTGACCGGACCACGGCCGAAGTGGAAAGGCGCTCGGCTGATCGACCCGCACCGGATCGCGATGGCGGGCCACTCCGTCGGAGGCGCGAGCACCAGCGCCGCCATGCTCGCCGACCCCCGGCTACGCACCGGGATCGACATCGACGGCACCACCCAAGTCCCGATCCCTGACAGCGGCCTGGCGCGGCCGTTCCTGTTCCTGGGCAGGCAGTCCACGTACACCCCGGGAGGCGGAGGCCCAGCCGTCACCTGGGAGCGCGACTGGGAGCACCTGACCGGGTGGAAGCGATGGCTCGTGGTCGCCGGCGCCGAACACGCCTCCTTCACCGACGTCGGACTGCTCGCGGAGCAACTCGGCCTCGACATCGGCGCCACCCTGCCCGCCGCCCGCACCTCACAGATCACCCGCCGCTACACACGGGCGTTCTTCGACCGGCACCTCCACAACCTGCCCCAACCCCTGCTGGACCAGCCGTCACCCCGGTACCCCGAAGTCGGGTTCTGCTCGGTGGACACGCTGAACTGCGGTAACTGACTAGTACCTCCGCTTCCCGGCGTACGTGTTCAGCGGTCTGCAGCGGCAAGCAGTCCCCGCGGCACGTGCGCTGGGCAGCCTCGGGGTTCCCGCGTCCGGAGCACAGCCGACCGGAGCAGGTCTCGCCGGCCATGTATCCGTGCGCATACGTGCAGGTCAGAGAAGCGTCAGCCGACGCAGGACGCCGTGGCACCAAACTCACGAGCAGCGGATTCAGGACCTCCGGTGTGGTGGAGCTGTCCAGGAACGCACCGCACGGAGGTCTTCGCCTCCACCACACCGGAGGTCTTCGCCATGATCAAGCCCGGCCAGCGTTAACAACGCTCGTGATCAATACATCTAGCCCGCGGTGGCCAGGACGGCCGGATTCTCGCAGACGCCGACGACAGCGGGGGCGGGGACCATACGAGGTCTCCATGAGCCCCGCATCGGGAATCCCGGCCGCATCTTGCCGGGCTGCCAGGCGCAGGCGACGCGGAACAGGCAACTTCCCGCCAGACATACCGGGTAATGTATACTGATATAAAACGCCGTATATACGAGGGGTCGCCATGAGCCGCACCGTGATCGATCTCGACGACGAGGCGCTGGAGGCCGCCGCCAAGGAGCTCGGCACCACAACCAAGCGCGACACCATCAACACCGCTCTGCGGGAGGTCACCGCCCGCTACCGGCGACTGCGCGCTCTGGGAGAAGCCCGCGAACTGGCCGCCGAAGGCGCTCTGGACATCGGCATCCTCCTCGACAAGAGCAAGTACCGGCCCTCCGGCGGGCCGGACGATGTCCACGACGCAGGGGCGCACGAGTGACTGTCGCCGACTACCTGATCGACACCTCCGCCCTCGCCCGTGTCCTTCTCGGCCGGACCACGGCCGAGTGGGACGACAGGATCGGCGCGGGACTCGTCGCCCTGTGCGACATCACCGAACTGGAAGTCCTTTACTCAGCACGCTCGGAGGCGGACCGGGAGCGCGTGAAGCGCGCGTTGAACGCCCACTACACCTGGTGCCCCATACCCGACGGCATCTTTCGGCGAGCACGCGTCGTCCAGGAAATGCTCACCACCAAGGGCGAGCATCGCAGTGCCGGCCCCGTCGACCTGCTGGTTGCCGCTGCCGCGGAAGAGGCGGGACTGACACTGCTCCACTACGACCGCGACTTCGAGACGATCGCCCGTACGACAGGACAGCCGACACGGATGATCGATCTCAAGGACTGATCGGTCTCAAGGGGCTGATCGGTCTCAGGACTGAGAGACGCCGTCCCACACACAGTGAGCGGGCGCGGGGCCCGCCCACCTTCACAGCCCGTACCGGTCGAGGATGCTCATCAGCTTCCGCCTGCGTTTCAGTTCCGTCCGCAGACTGGCCAGATACACGGTGAACGCGTCGTCCTCGGTGCCCAGCGCACGATGGCAGTCACGGGCACCCAACAGCAGCCGCGCCAGGCGCTCGTAGGCACGGTCCCCGGTCGGCTCCTTCGACTTCTCGACCAGCCGCAGGTACACGCCGAGCGCCTCGGCTGGACGCGCCTCACGCGACAGGTCGGCGAGCCGCTCCCACTGCCGGTCGTCGGCCCGGCCGACCGCCTCCCGCCAGGCGGCGTCCAGGTCGCCGTCGTCGAGCAGCACGTCGATCAGCACAGGGCCGCCACACCAGCCGCCGCGATCATGACGGGCATCCGCCCTCAAGGCGGCCAGCGCCGCCACGCGCTCAGTCTCCCAGCACGCCGCCGGCTGGGCAGCACCGCGCAGTTGCTGGTAAGCGGCCAGGGACCGCTCGACACGGAACCGGTCACGCCGCACCGCGACCACGTCGTCCGGCCGCCCCTCCTTCGCGTACCGGGCGCACACATGGTCGACCAGACGGCCGTCGATGTGAGTCTCGGCGGCGCACTCCCGCAGTCCGCGCTCCGCCCAGGCGAGCGCCTCGTCCGCGCGGCCCGCCGATTCCAGTTCCTCGGCGATGCACAGATGGGTGGCACCGGACGGGTCGAGGGCCTGCGCGTGCAGCGCGACCAGCGCGTCGACGTCGCCTTCCGCCTTGACCAGACGTTCCATCAGGTACCGCTCCGCCCAGCCGGACGGCCTGCGCTTGAGCGCCTCGGCCGTCAACTGCCGCATGCGGGCCAGCCCGCTCGGCCCCAGCGCGTCGGCGTAGTCGAGCGGATCCAGGTCTGTCACGTCGTTGCTGTCGCCGAGCACCGTGCCGACCAGCCACTCGGCCAGCCGATCCGGATCGGGGCGTGCGACCCCGCAGGCTTCCACATGGGCCTCGGCCACCGCTGCGGCGGCCTCACCGACCACACCGTCCGAGTCGTCGATCTCCCTGTACGCCTCCCCCAGCACTCGGAGCGCCTCCTCGGCCAGGGCGACCGCCTGCGCCGCCTGCCCGTCGGCGGTCAGCGCCCGCAGGGCGCTCGCCGCCTCGGCGATCGGTCGCGCATACCCGGAGGCGTCCGCGTACTCGACGTACCCGTGCTGAGCGAAGGGCCGCGGATCGACCAGCGCGACAATCCGGTCCCGGACCGTGCTGAGGTCGGAACGAACAGCGGCGGCCCGCAGTTCCAAGCGCCGACGCAGATCCCGGTCCTCCGCGATCTGCTCCCGCACCAGCGCCATGAGTTCGTCACGTGACAGCCCCCGTGAGCCACGCTTCCAGGCCGGAGGCCCGTGCCCGGGCGGCGGCTCGCTGGTGCGGGATGGTCTTCGCCCGCTGCAGGACGGTCAGTCCCACCGCCACACAGTGCTTGCAGAAGTTGCCCTCCTGCCCGTACGGGCAGTTGCACCACCCCGAGAGCCCGTCGCTGCCGAGGGTGAGCTCCACCTCGTAGACATCCGTACCGTGCACCAGGGCGGTGACCGATGCCTCCCCCACCTCCCATCCGCTCACGGCGTTGAGATACCCCAGCCCCCGTTCGAAGGACCGAGCCCCGGCCAGCGCCCGCAGATCGTTCTCGCTGAACCCCACCTTCCGTGCCACACCGGTATTCAACCGTGGAAGTCAGGTGCGGAAGACCGAAGACCTCGACGGTCGGCTTCAGCGCGTCTCAACGGCGAAAGTCCCGAATTCGACGGACGGAAGAGACGTTTCTGCAGGTCAGAACGTTTCTCTGACCTGCACTCGGTGGGGCGGGTGGGACTCGAACCCACGGCCGACGGATTATGAGTCCGCTGCTCTAACCGGCTGAGCTACCGCCCCATAGCGGCGTGTCGCGTACATGTGTGCGCGCCGTCTGCCGCAGCATAGCCGCTCATACGATCTCCTGCTTCGGATGGTCGGCTTCGCACGGCCTTCGTGACCATGAGGACTGCGCCGAGCGCCGCGCGGTTCCCGGGACCTCGGAACAGACATGAAAAAGGACCCCTGCGAGGGGTCCTCGTTCACCATGCTCCCCCGACTGGACTCGAACCAGTAACCTGCCGGTTAACAGCCGGCTGCTCTGCCAATTGAGCTACGGAGGACCGAGCTCCCCGGACTGGACTCGAACCAGTAACCTGCCGGTTAACAGCCGGCTGCTCTGCCAATTGAGCTACCGAGGAAGGTCTCGTTGCATCGAACGTACCTACCTGGGTATCCGCCAGGGGGCGCGCGCTCGCTGCGACACATACATTAGCGCAAGCAGGGGGGTGCTTTGCCAATCGGTACTCCCCGGCGCCGACGCCGCACCGGAGACTCACGCAAGAGAAGGGTGGCCGCCATGCGTTACCGGCTCACGTTCGTCGCCGGAGTCGTCCTGGGTTACGTGCTGGGCACGAGGGCCGGACGCGAGCGCTACGAGCAGCTGAAGAAGACAGCCCAGCAGTTCGCTCAGAACCCCGCCGTCCGCAACACCGCGGAGACCGCCGCCCACCAGGGCCGCGAATTCGCGGGCAAGGCGTATCACGTGGTGAGCGACAAGGTCGGCGACCGCGTCCCCGACTCGGTGGCCGACCGAGTCCGCCACCTCCGCGACCGGGCCACCCACAACGGCGGCGAGGACGACTGGGGAACGAGCAACACGTAACAGTTCTGCTGTGGCTCCGGGCATGGTCACCCCCTCAGGGGCGCGGGGAACTGCGCGACCAGCCACGACGAGCCCGCACCCGGAACCCGGCGTGAACCCCCGCGGCGCCCACGGCTCAACCCGAGCGGAGCGTGCGGCAGAATTTTGGCCATGGGGATAGTCGCCGGGTTGGACAGTTCACCCGATTTCACTCGCATCGTCGTCTGTGACACGGACTCCGGAGCCGTGCTCAGGCAGGGATATGCGCCGCATCCGGTGGAGAGCCCCGACGGCGGCGGCCGGCCCTCCGACGTCGACCCCCAGGCCTGGCTGCTCTCCCTGGGCGAGGCGGCCGGCGGCGGCCTGCTCGAAGGCGTGCAGGCCATCGGCGTGTCGGCGCAGCAGAACGCCGTCGTGCCGCTGGACGCGCAGGGGAACACCGTGCGTCCGGCGATGGTCGGCGGTGACAAGCGGACGCAGGTCGCGGCGGCCGACCTGGTCGACGCGCTCGGCGGGCGCGAGGCGTGGGCACAGGCCGTGGGCTGTGTGCCGCAGGCCGCGCAGCCGGTGACGAAGCTGCGCTGGCTGGCCCGGACCGAGCCCGAGAACGCGCAGCGCACGGCGATCCTCCTGCAGGCGCACGACTGGCTGGTGTGGCAGTTGCTGGGCCGGCCGGTCAGGAGAACCACCGACCGGGGCGGGGCGTCCGGCACCGGGTACTGGTCGGCGGCGACCGGTGCCTACCGGTCCGACCTGGTCGAGCTGGCCCTCGGGCACCAGGCGATGCTTCCGGAGGTGATCGGCCCGGCGGACGCGGCCGGCCGGACACCGGAGGGGCTGCTGATCTCCGTCGGGACCGGCGAGACCATGGCGGCGGCGTTCGGGCTGGGCATCGGCCTCGGGGACGCGGTCGTGTCACTGGGCGCGTCCGGGTCGGTCATGGCCGTCCATCCCGAGGCGCTGGTCGACGGCTCGGGGATGATCACCGCGCTCGCCGACGCGACGGGCATGCACCTGCCGGTCGTCACCACGCTGAACGCCGTACGGACGCTGCGCGGGGCCGCCGAGTTGCTGGGGCTGCCCGATCTGGAGAGCCTGTCCGATCTGGCGATGAAGTCGACGCCGGGGCGCACGGGCTGGTGCTGCTGCCCTATCTGGAGGGCGAGCGGACGCCGAACCTGCCGCACTCCGCCGGGACGCTCGCGGGGCTCCGGCGGGAGTCGATGAAACCGGAGCATCTGGCGCGGGCCGCGTTCGAGGGCATGCTGTGCGGGCTCGCGGACGCGCTGGACGTGCTGCGCGGCCGGGGCGTGGAGGTGCGGCGGGTGTTCCTGCTCGGGCCGGCCGCCGAACTGCCCGCGGTGCAGGCCGCCGCGCCGTCGCTGTTCGGCACGCAGGTCGTCGTCCCCCAGCCCGCCGACTACGCGGCGATCGGCGCCGCCCGGCAGGCGGCCTGGGCGCTCGGGGCGTCCCAGGGCACGCTCGACGCGCGGACCCCGCCGGCCTGGCAGGGCGCGGCCGCGCAGGTGCTGGAGCCCGGGGAGGAGCTGGCCGTGGGGCAGGCGGTGCGGCAGCAGTTCGTGTCGGTGCGGG
This sequence comes from Streptomyces tuirus, assembly GCA_018195615.1. Taxonomy (GTDB): domain Bacteria; phylum Actinomycetota; class Actinomycetes; order Streptomycetales; family Streptomycetaceae; genus Streptomyces; species Streptomyces tuirus_A. The sequence continues at coordinate 3,085,275 of JAGTPG010000002.1, forward strand.
AGCAGACCCATCCGGGGGCGCTGCGGCCGTAGTCGTAGGCCATGGAGAAGCCGTAGGCCATGGAGATCCGGTGTACCCAGGGGCTTTTTGACCGCCTGTTGGGTTAATTCGGTTGAGGTAACGCCGGTGGAGTGTTCGACGATAGGGGCCAGGGGCAACCAACCGCCCCGCCGTCCACTCCGAGAGAAGCAGCGTGCTCATACGACTCCTGCGGACCTGTCTCAGGCCCTACAAGAGACCCATCACCCTGCTGGTGCTGCTGCAGTTCCTGCAGACCTGCGCCACGCTCTACCTGCCCACGCTGAACGCGGACATCATCGACCGGGGTGTCGTGAACGGAGACACCGGCTACATCCTCGGCTACGGCGGTCTGATGATCGGCATCTCGCTGGTCCAGGTCGTGTGCAACATCGGTGCCGTCTTCTACGGCGCCCGTACGGCGTCGGCGCTCGGGCGGGACGTGCGTGCCGCCGTGTTCGACCGGGTGCAGTCGTTCTCCGCGCGTGAGGTGGGTCACTTCGGGGCTCCGTCGCTGATCACGCGGACGACGAACGACGTCCAGCAGGTGCAGATGCTGGCGCTGATGACGTTCACGCTGATGGTGTCGGCGCCGATCATGTGCGTGGGCGGCATCGTGCTGGCGCTCGGTCTGGACGTGCCGCTGTCCGGGGTGCTGGTGGCGGTCGTGCCGGTGCTGGGCATCTGCGTGACGCTGATCGTGCGGCGGCTGCGGCCGCTGTTCCGGGCCATGCAGGAGCGGCTGGACACGGTGAACCGGGTGCTGCGCGAGCAGATCACCGGCAACCGCGTCATCCGGGCCTTCGTCCGGGACGAGTACGAGCAGCAGCGCTTCCGCAAGGCCAACAGCGACCTCACGGACTTCGCGCTGGGCACCGGCAACCTGCTCGCGCTGATGTTCCCGATCGTCATGACGGTGGTGAACCTGTCGTCGATCGCGGTGGTCTGGTTCGGGGCCCATCGCATCGACAGCGGCGGGATGCAGATCGGTGACCTGACGGCCTTCCTCGCCTATCTGATGCAGATCGTCATGTCCGTGATGATGGCCACCTTCATGTTCATGATGGTGCCGCGTGCGGAGGTGTGCGCCGAGCGCATCCAGGAGGTACTGGACACCGAGTCGAGCGTCGTGCCGCCGTCGGCACCGGTGCGGGAGCTGCGCCGCCACGGGCATCTGGAGATCCGCGGGGCGGGCTTCCGCTACCCGGGCGCCGAGGAGCCGGTGCTGCGGGCCGTGGACCTCGTCGCCCGGCCGGGCGAGACCACCGCCGTCATCGGCTCGACCGGCAGCGGCAAGTCCACGCTGCTGGGGCTGGTCCCGCGGCTGTTCGACGCGACCGACGGGCAGGTGCTCGTGGACGGTGTCGAGGTCGCGGAGATCGACCCGAAGCTGCTGGCGAGGACCGTCGGGCTGGTGCCGCAGAAGCCGTACCTGTTCGCGGGCACGGTGGCGACGAATCTGCGCTACGGCAATCCGGACGCCACCGACGAGGAGCTGTGGCACGCGCTGGAGGTGGCGCAGGGCAAGGACTTCGTCGAGCGGCTGGAGGGCGGGCTCGACGCGCCGATCGCGCAGGGCGGGACCAACGTCTCCGGTGGTCAGCGGCAGCGGCTCGCGATCGCCCGGACGCTGGTGCAGCGGCCCGAGATCTACCTCTTCGACGACTCCTTCTCCGCGCTCGACTACGCCACGGACGCGGCGCTGCGGGCCGCGCTGGCCGAGGAGACCGCGGAGGCGACCGTCGTGATCGTCGCCCAGCGGGTGGCGACCATCCGGGACGCCGACCGGATCGTCGTCCTCGACGAGGGCCGGGTCGTCGGCACCGGACGGCACCACGAGCTGATGGCGGACAACGAGACCTACCGGGAGATCGTGCTCTCCCAGCTCACGGAAGCGGAGGCTGCCTGATGGCGGGGCCCATGGGGCGGATGATGGCCGGGGCGGCCCCGACCAGCGCTCGCTGGACTTCAAGGGGTCGGGCAAACGGCTCGTCGCGCAGTTCCGGCCGGAGCGGCTGACCATCTGGGTGCTGCTGCTGTGCGTGGTGCTGAGCGTCGGCCTCAGCGTCGTCGGGCCCAAGATCCTCGGCAAGGCGACCGACCTGGTCTTCGCGGGCATCGTCGGGCGGGACATGCCGGAGGGGGCGAGCAAGGAGCAGGTCCTGGAGCAGATGCGGCAGCGCGGGGACGGCGACGTCGCCGACATGCTGCGCAGCACCGACTTCACCCCGGGCGAGGGCATCGACTTCACCGCCGTCGGGCATGTGCTGCTGCTCGCGCTGGGCGTGTTCCTGGTGGCCGGGCTGCTGATGGCGGTGGCGACGCGGCTGGTCAACCGGGCCGTCAACCGCACCATGTTCCGGATGCGCGAGGACGTGCAGACGAAGCTGTCGCGCTTGCCGCTGTCGTACTTCGACCAGCGCCAGCGCGGTGAGGTGCTGTCCCGGGCGACGAACGACATCGACAACATCGGGCAGACGCTCCAGCAGTCGATGGGGCAGCTCATCAACTCGGTGCTGACCATCATCGGCGTGCTCGCGATGATGTTCTGGGTCTCCTGGATCCTCGCGCTGGTCGCGCTGGTGACCGTGCCCCTGTCGTTCGTCGTCGCCACGCGCGTGGGCAAGCGGTCGCAGCCGCACTTCGTGCAGCAGTGGCGTACGACCGGCAAGCTCAACGCGCACATCGAGGAGATGTACACCGGGCACGCCCTGGTGAAGGTGTTCGGGCGGCAGGAGGAGTCGGCGAAGCAGTTCGCCGAGCAGAACGAGGCGCTGTACGAGGCCGGGTTCCGGGCGCAGTTCAACAGCGGGGTCATGCAGCCGCTGATGATGTTCGTGTCGAACCTCAACTACGTGCTGGTCGCGGTCGTCGGCGGGCTGCGGGTCGCCTCCGGGTCGCTGTCCATCGGTGACGTGCAGGCCTTCATCCAGTACTCGCGGCAGTTCTCCATGCCGCTGACGCAGGTCGCGTCCATGGCGAACCTGGTGCAGTCGGGTGTCGCCTCGGCGGAGCGGGTGTTCGAGCTGCTGGACGCGGAGGAGCAGAGCGCCGATCCGGTGCCGGGGGTGCGGCCCGAGGAGCTGCGCGGGCAGGTGGCGCTGGAGAACGTGTCGTTCCGGTACGACCCGGACAAGCCGCTGATCGAGGGCCTGTCGCTGAAGGTCGAGCCCGGGCAGACGGTGGCCATCGTCGGGCCGACGGGTGCGGGCAAGACCACGCTGGTGAACCTGCTGATGCGGTTCTACGACGTCACGGGCGGGCGTATCGCCCTCGACGGGGTCGACATCGCGCGGATGTCCCGGGACGAACTGCGCGCCGGCATCGGCATGGTGCTGCAGGACACGTGGCTGTTCGGCGGCACGATCGCGGAGAACATCGCGTACGGGGCGGCCCGGGACGTCACCCGCGGGGAGATCGAGGAGGCGGCTCGGGCCGCGCACGCGGATCGGTTCATCCGTACGCTGCCGGACGGGTACGACACGGTGATCGACGACGAGGGGACGGGGGTCAGCGCGGGTGAGAAGCAGCTCATCACCATCGCCCGGGCGTTCCTGTCCGACCCGGTGATCCTGGTGCTGGACGAGGCGACGAGTTCTGTCGACACGCGCACGGAGGTGCTCATCCAGAAGGCGATGGCCAAACTGGCGCATGGGCGGACCTCGTTCGTCATCGCGCACCGGCTCTCCACGATCCGGGACGCGGACGCGATTCTGGTCATGGAGAACGGGGCGATCGTCGAGCAGGGCACGCACGGGGAGCTGCTGGCGGCGGACGGTGCTTATGCGCGGCTGTACAAGGCGCAGTTCGCGCAGGCTGTGGCCGAGGTGGACTGATTCGCGTTCGGGGGTGCCGCACGGTGTCGTGGTGGCGGCCGCGGCACCGTTGTGGCTGGTCGCGCAGTTCCCCGCGCCCCTGAAGGGCGGCGCGACCAGCCCCCACCGAGCCGCAGGCGGCATCAGTCCAGGTAACCCCTCAGCTGGTCCGCGAAAGCGTGGTCCCTCAGTTTGTTCAGGGTCTTGGACTCGATCTGCCGTATCCGCTCCCTGGTGACGCCGAAGATGCGGCCGATCTCCTCCAGCGTGCGGGGGCGGCCGTCGGCGAGGCCGTAGCGGAGTTGGACGACCTTGCGCTCCCGCTCCCCCAGGGTCGAAAGGACCGCTTCCAGGTGCTCCTTGAGGAGGAGGAACGCGGCGGATTCGACGGGGCTGGTGGCGTCGCCGTCCTCGATGAGGTCGCCGAGGGCGACGTCGTCCTCCTCCCCCACGGGCGCGTGCAACGACACCGGCTCCTGGGCGAGGCGGAGCACCTCGCTGACGCGCTCCGGGGGCAGGTCCAGGTGCGCGGCGACTTCCTCGGGCGTCGGCTCGTAGCCCCGCTCCTGGAGCATGCGGCGCTGGACGCGGACGACCCGGTTGATGAGCTCCACGACGTGGACCGGGACCCGGATGGTGCGGGCCTGGTCGGCCAGGGCGCGGGACATGGCCTGGCGGATCCACCAGGTGGCGTAGGTGGAGAACTTGTAGCCGCGGGCGTAGTCGAACTTCTCGACGGCCCGGATGAGCCCGAGGTTGCCCTCCTGGACGAGGTCGAGCATGGTCAGGCCGCGACCGACGTACCGCTTGGCGACGGAGACGACCAGGCGCAGGTTGGCCTCGATGAGCCGGCGTTTGGCCATCCGGCCCATGACGACGAGCCGGTCGAGGTCCAGCGCCAACTGGCTGTCGAGATCGGGGGTGAGCCGCAGTTTCTCCTCGGCGAACAGTCCGGCCTCGACGCGGCGGGCGAGTTCGACCTCCTCGGCCGCGGTCAGCAGGGGGATGCGGCCGATCTCCCGCAGGTACTGGCGGAACAGGTCCGAGGAGGGGCTGCCGGTCTCGGTGCGGGCCGGCGGCGGTTCGGCGGGCTCTGCGGGCTCTGCCGTCTCGATGGCCTCGGCAGGCGGCTCCTCGCTTCCCGGTTCCGTCTCGGGGTGGAGCGTGACGCGGCTCTGCGCCGGGACCGCGGAGAGGACGTCGTCGTTCTGTGTGAGGGTCTGGGTCTGCACGGGGGCGACCTCCAGGATGATCGCTGCCAAGGCGGGCGGCAGCGGTTCTTCGGGGCGGAGTCGGCGGCCTCGCCGCTGTCCGTCCCGTACGCGATGAGCGGAACCGCGGGGGATGGGGGCCCGTCGGTGACGGGTCGGCCGCGCTCCGAGGACTCAGGCACCGCAACCCAGTGTGGGGTAAGACACACAGTCCCCACGAGGGGCGTGCGATGACTTTTTGCGTCCGGTCCGTGACCGGGCGGTGACGTCAGAGCGCGGCGGCGCCGTGTTCCCGCAGGGTCTGGTCGTACTGCTGGAGGACCCAGAGTTCGTTCTGTACGGCGGCCAGCTGGGCCGGGTCGCCGTGGGTGCCGAGGCGGGTGAGCTGGCTCTGGATGTCGCGGATGCGGCGTTCGACGGCGCGGCGGCGGACGGTGACCAACTGGGCGCCCGCGTAGACCTCGTCGACCCCCTTCGTGCCCTTGTGCAGGAGGATCGCCTCGACGGCCAGCTCCGTGACCGTCGCGCGGATGGCGTCGTCCGGGGCGGCCTCGCGGACCTTGACCAGGTAGTCCTGGGGGTCGTGGACGCCGAGCTCGGCGCCGCCCGCCTCCAGGATGGCCTGGCGTACGGCGGCGTAGGGCGGGGCGGTGAACTCGTCGACGCCGTACGCGTCGAAGGCCGGGGAGACCAGCTCGGGGCGTTGGAGGGCGAGTTTGAGGAGTTCGCGTTCGGTGGCGTAGACGGGGTTGCGGAGGTTGAGGGCCGGGCCGCGGGGGACGGCGGACGGCTGGGCGGCGGCGTACTGCTGTGACGCGTGCTGGTGCCGGTCCGGGCCGGGGCCCTTGCCGCCGCGGTCGCGGGCCCAGCGGGCCAGTTGGGCCACGCGCTTGACCACGAACTGGGTGTCGAGGATGCCGAGCATGCCGGCGAGCTGGACGGCGACCTCGTGCTGGGCGCCGCTGTTCTTGATGCGGGCGACGATGGGGGCCGCCTCGTCCAGGGCGGCGGCGCGGCCCGCGGGGGTGTCGAGGTCGTAGCGGGCGACGATCTGGCGGAGGGCGAACTCGAAGAGCGGGGTGCGGGGTTCGACCAGGTCGGCGACGGCCTCGTCACCCTTGGCGAGGCGCAGGTCGCAGGGGTCCATGCCGTCCGGGGCGATGGCGATGTACGTCTCGGCGGCGAACTTCTGGTCGTCCTCGAAGGCGCGCAGGGCCGCCTTCTGGCCGGCCGCGTCGCCGTCGAAGGTGAAGATGACGCGGGCCGAGCCGTTGTCCATGAGGAGGCGCCGGAGGATCTTGATGTGCTCGCCGCCGAAGGCGGTGCCGCAGGTGGCGATGGCTGTCGTGACGCCGGCGAGGTGGCAGGCCATGACGTCCGTGTAGCCCTCGACGACGACCGCGCGGGACGCCTTGGCGATGTCCTTCTTCGCGAGGTCGATGCCGTAGAGGACCTGGGACTTCTTGTAGATGGCCGTCTCGGGCGTGTTGAGGTACTTGGGGCCGTTGTCCGCCTCGTACAGCTTGCGGGCGCCGAAGCCGACGACCTCGCCGCCGATGTCGCGGATGGGCCACATCAGGCGGCCCCGGAAACGGTCGATGGGGCCGCGGCGGCCCTCCTGGGAGAGGCCGGAGAGGAGGAGCTCCTTGTCGGTGAAGCCCTTGCCGCGCAGATAGCGCGTGAGGTGGTCCCAGCCCTGGGGCTGTAGCCGACGCCGAAGTGGACGGCGGCGGCCTGGTCGAAGCCGCGCTCGGCGAGGAAGACCCGGCCGGTGTCGGCCTCGGGGGACGTCGCGAGCTGTTCCGCGTACCACTCGGCGGCGATCTTGTGGGCCTCGACCAGGCGGATCCGCTCACCGCGCTGGTGGGAGGGGTTGTACCCGCCCTCCTCGTAGCGCAGGGTGATGCCCGCCTGGCCGGCCAGGCGCTCGACCGCCTCCGAGAAGGAGAGGTGGTCGATCTTCATCACGAACGTGATGGTGTCGCCGCCCTCCTGGCAGCCGAAGCAGTGGAACAGCCCCTTGCTGGGGCTGACCTGGAAGGAGGGCGACTTCTCGTCGTGGAACGGGCAGAGACCCTTGAGGTTGCCGCCGCCCGCGCCCCGCAGCTGGAGGTACTCGGACACCACGGCGTCGATCGGGACCGCGTCCCGTACCGCCTTCACGTCCTCGTCGTTGATCCGTCCTGCCACGCGTGAATTCTACGGTGGCGGACTGACAGCTCTGACGGCTCCCGACGGCTATGGGGCGAGGCTGCCGAGCGGCACGTGCGGATCCGCGAGGGCCTCGGTGTTGACCTGGGCCCTGGAACGGACCAGGCGCTGGATCTTGTCTGTGACGTCCCACACGTTCACGTTCATCCCGGCCAGCACCCGGCCGTCCTTCACCCAGAACGCGATGAACTCGCGCTTCCCGGCGTCCCCGCGGATCACCACCTGGTCGTACGTCCCGGCCGGCGCCCAGCCGGAGTACTCCATGCCCAGGTCGTACTGGTCGGAGAAGAAGTAGGGCACACGGTCGTACGTCACATCGTGGCCCAGCATGGAGCGCGCGGCGGCCGGTCCGCCGTTCAGCGCGTTGGCCCAGTGCTCCACCCGCAGGTTCGTATCGAAGAGGGCGTGGTGGAAGGAGGCCGCGTCGCCGGCCGCGTAGATGTCGGGGTCGGAGGTGCGCAGCCGCTCGTCGACCACGACGCCCCGCCCTGCGCCCGGTCGGCGATCTCCAGCCCGGCGGCCTCCGCGAGAGCGGTCCGCGGGGCGGCGCCGATCGCGGCCAGGACGTCATGCGCCGGGTGCTCCTCGCCGTCGTCGGTGCGGGCCGCGAGGACCATGCCGTCCTGGCCGACGATCTCCGTCAGCCGCCTGCCGAAGTGGAAGCGCACTCCGTGCTCGCGGTGCAGCTCGGCGAAGAGCCCGCCGAGCTCCGGGCCCAGCGCGCCGTGCAGCGGGGTCGGCCCGTGCTCGACGACCGTGACCTCCGCGCCGTACGAGCGGGCCGCCGCCGCGACCTCCAGGCCGATCCAGCCGGCGCCCGCGATCACGAGGTGGCCGTTGTCGCGGCCGAGGTTGGTCAGGACGTGTTTGAGGCGCTCGGCGTGGGCGAGGCGGCGCAGGTGGTGGACGCCGGCCAGGTCCGTGCCCGGGATGTCCAGGCGGCGGGGCTCGGCGCCGGTCGCCAGGAGCAGCTTGTCGTAGCGGACGACGGTGCCGTCCTCGCCGAAGCGGACCGTCTTCGCCGTGCGGTCGATCGCGTCGACGGTCTGGCCGAGGTGCAGCTCGATGTCGTTGGCGGCGTACCAGGCCGGCTCGTGCACGAAGACGCTGTCGCGTTCCTCCTTGCCGAGGAGGTAGCCCTTGGACAGCGGCGGGCGCTCGTAGGGGTGGTCCCGTTCGTCGCAGATCAGTATCACGCGGCCGGTGAAGCCCTCCGCGCGCAGCGTCTCGGCCGCCTTGGCGCCTGCCAGTCCGCCTCCGACGATGACGAATGTCTGATCCGCGTCGACCACTTGATGCCTCCTCGTAAGGATGTCGCCACTTGCGAGCGTCCCGCACGGAGCGTGATGCGGGAAGAGGGAGTGACCCGATCAGGCCACGGAGGGTCACATTCGGGGTCACATGCGCGCGTGCCGGTTTTCCCGTTTCCCGTCAGTCTCATGCGTGCCCCGTCAGACGGGCGTGAAGCGAACGGGCCGAGGTGTCGGTGAGCGAGGCGATCTGGTCGACGATCACCCGTTTGCGCGCCCGGTCGTCCGCCGCCCGGTCGAACAGCGCGCGGAACTGCGGGTCCAGACCGTCCGGGGCGCGGGCGGTGAGCGCCTCGGCCAGTTCGGCGACGACGACGCGCTGGTCGGCGCGCAGGCGTTCCTGCTCGGCGCGCTGCATGACGTAGCGGTCGGCGACTGCCTTGAGGACGGCGCACTCCATCCGCGTCTCGCGCGGGACGACCAGCTCGGCGGCGTACCGGGTGAGCCGTCCGGCCCCTCCCCAGTGCCTGAACGGCCTGGGTGGTACCCCACGCGGTGCGGGTCGCGATCTCGGCGGCCAGGCAGAAGCGGCCGATGAGCTGGCTGGTGGCGTCCTTCAGCCGGGCCTGGGCGACGGCGGTGCCGTCGTAGCCGTGCGGCCACCACTCCTGGGTGAGGAGCCGGTCCAGGGCCTCGGCGAGTTCGGCTGGGTCGGTGCCGGCGGGTACGTACCGTCCGAGGGCTACCTGGAAGACGTCCTGCCGTTCGGGGTCGGCGTGCAGGCAGTTCGGGTCGATGTGTCCGGCGTGCAGACCGTCCTCCACGTCGTGCACCGAGTAGGCCACGTCGTCGGACCAGTCCATGACCTGCGCCTCGAAGCAGGTGCGGGTGCCGGGGGCGTCCTTGCGGACCCAGTCGAAGACGGGGCGGTCGTCCTCGTAGACGCCGAACTTGTTCGACGCCGCGTCGGTGGGGTGGGCGCCGCGGGCCAGGGGTACTTGGTGGCGGCGTCGAGGGCGGCGCGGGTGAGGTTGAGGCCGACGGAGCCCTCGGGGGTGAACCGTTTGGGCTCGATGCGGGTGAGGAGCCGGAGGGACTGGGCGTTGCCCTCGAAGCCGCCGCAGTCGGCCGCGAACTCGTTGAGGGCCTGTTCGCCGTTGTGGCCGAAGGGTGGGTGGCCGAGGTCGTGGGAGAGGCAGGCGGCTTCCACGAGGTCGGGGTCGCAGCCGAGGGCCGCGCCCAGCTCGCGGCCGACCTGGGCGCATTCCAGGGAGTGGGTCAGGCGGGTGCGCGGGCTGGCGTCCCAGGCCGGGCCCATGGTGCCGGGCGTGACCACTTGGGTTTTGCCGGCGAGTCTTCGCAGGGCGGCGCTGTGCAGAATCCGGGCTCGGTCACGTTGGAAGGCGGTGCGGCCGGGGCGTTTGTCTGGTTCCGGGGCCCAGCGGTCGACTGACGTCGGGTCGTAGGCCGGGGGGTGGTTCGTGGTGCCGTCCATGTGACGAACATAGGCGCCTGTGCGTGTGCCGGGATCTGTTTTCGGGCGTGTGCGGGTGATTTGTGGCTGTTCGCGCAGTTCCCCGCGCCCCTAGGGCATCAGGCCGAGGCCAGTTCCCGTGTCGCAGTCGTGGTCGCCAGTGCCTCGTCGTAACGGTGCAGGAGGAGCTGGGCCATGGCGGGGTGGGTGCCGAGGGGGGCCGCTGCGATCCAGGGGGCTGCCTGGGCGCACTCCGTGGCGAAGCGGCCGGGGGCCGTGAAGTAGGAGGCGACGGCTATGTGGTGGCGACCCCTTACCAGGAGGGTGCGGACGGCCTCCTGGACCGTGGGGGTCGCTGCGGAGGCGTAGGCGGGGATGACCGGGACGCCCAGGCGGGCGGCGAGGAGGTGGGCCGTGCGGCCCGTGTCCGTCTTCGCGTCCGGGTCGCGGGAGCCTGCCGCGGCGAGGACCACCGCGCTGGTGCTACGGGGTGTCCCGCCCCAGCCGGCTTCCGTGAGGCGGGCCTGGAGGGCGTCGACCAGGAGGGGGTGGGGGCCCAGGGGGCCGCGAGGTGGGTGCGGGCCGGGGAGGCCGCGGCCATCTCGGGGATGTCCTGCTTGACGTGGTAGCCGCGGCTGAGGAGGAGCGGGACGAGGACCGCTTCCGTGTCTCCGAGGGCGGCGAGCGTGTCGGGGAGCAGGGGCTCGTTCAGTTCGATGTGGCCGAGGCGCACCGGCACGTCGGGGCGCAGGGCGCGGACCCGGTCGAGGAGTGCGCGGACCGTGCTCAGCGCGCGCGGGTCGCGGCTGCCGTGCGCCACGACGACGAGGGCGGGCGCGGCAGGGCGGCGGGTGGCGGGCGGCGGGACGAGGCTGAGCTGGCTGGGCATGTACCGATGGTCGTGGCGGGACGTTGCCTTCCCGTTGCGTGGGCGTCACGGGTGTTTTCCGGCGGTTCACCATATGGGATGCGGGGGGTGTGAGGGGCCCTGACCAGGGGCTCCGAGGGTGCGCGTGAAGCTGGTCACGCGCCGGGGAGTGAACCGGGCGGGGCGATCGGGCGTCCTGGAAGGTCGAGGCCGACCTGGGGAGGGGACCGTCGATGCGCCATGTAAAGGTGCGCAGACCGCGGCTGCCGCGTACCCGTCGAGGGCAGCGGCGGCTGGTGCAGGCCGTGATGGCCGGGTGTGTGCTCGCGCTGCTCCCGGCGACCTGGATGTACGCGGTGGCGGGTGACCGGCTGCGGACGGCCGCGGATGTGCCGCGTACCGATGTCGCCGTGGTGTTCGGGCCGGGCTGTGGGACGGGGAGCCCTCGCCGTACCTCGCGCACCGGCTGGACGCGGCGGCCGAGCTGTACCGGAAGGGGCGGGTCGAGGTGGTGCTCGTCACCGGGGACAACAGCCGCGAGGACTACGACGAGCCGGACGCGATGCGTGTGTATTTGACGCGACACGGCGTGCCCGACGGGCGGATCGTGAGCGACTACGCGGGGTTCGACACCTGGGACTCCTGTGTGCGCGCGAAGAAGATCTTCGGTGTGGACGAGGCCGTGCTGATCAGCCAGGGGTTCCACATCCGGCGGGCGGTGGCCCTGTGCCAGGCGGCGGGGGTCGAGTCGTACGGGGTCGGGGTGGACGCCGTGCATGACGCGACCTGGTACTACGGGGCGCCCGGGAGATCCTGGCCGCCGGGAAGGCGGCTCTGGACGCGGTGTTCCGGCCGGATCCGCGGTTCCTCGGGCCTCAAGAGCCGGGCGTGGAGCGGGCGTTGGCCACGACCGAATAGCTCTCGGACGAATCCGGACTTTCTCCCTTGATGGGTTTGACGCGCTCATTTCACCCCGCGCGTGAAATCGGCGGTGAGCGCTCTGCGTGGTCGACTCATCACGCTTAGTGTCTTCGTCGTGCGGCGGCGGATCGGGCCGCCGCCGCGAACTGGGGGAAAGGACATCTGATGACTCGACTTCGCTCCGCGCTGGTGATGGCCGCCGCGGGCGCGCTGCTGGCCGTGCCGGCCGCCATGGGGACCGCTTCGGCGGCGCCCGTGGCCGCCGAAGCGGTCAAGGCCCCGGAGCCGGGCTGCGCGAAGCTCGGCGCCTATGGCCAGTGGTGGGCCGACATCCACAACGTGTGCGGGCACACCATCTCCGCCAGCGTGGAAGTCGACGGCTGGGACCCGTCGTGCATCCAGATCGGCCCGGGCGGGGTCGGCAGGATCGGACTGGACGTCGGCGACGAGCCGTACTACGCGTACGAGTGCTGACCCGGGACGTGCCCTGACCAGGCACGGCTCATGAAGGTGGCCGGGGGCGGGAGCGCGGCCGTGCGCTCCGCGTCCCGTCCCCGGCTTCTCCGGCCGTCCCGGCCTTTCCGGCCGTCCGGTGCCCGGCCGTCAGCGTCCGTTGAAGCGCGGGGCGCGCTTCCGCAGGAACGCCGTCATCCCCTCCTTCTGGTCGTCGGTGGCGAACAGGGCGTGGAACACCCGCCGTTCGAAGCGGATGCCGTCCCGCAGTCCCGACTCCAGGGCCCGGTCGACGCACTCGCGGGCCGCCCTGACCGCCTGGCGGCCGTACGAGGCGATCGTCGCCGCCGCTTCGAGGGCCTCGGGCAGGACCCGGTCGTCCGGGACCACTCGGGAGACGAGACCGCAGCTTCCAGCCTCCCGTGCGTCCATGGTGCGACCGGTGAGGATCAGATCCATCGCCTTCGCCCGGCCGACCAGTCGGGTCAGCCGCTGGGTGCCGCCGATGCCGGGGATCACGCCCAGTCGGATCTCGGGCTGGCCGAAGACCGCCGACTCCCCCGCGACGACCAGATCGCACATCATCGCCAGCTCACAACCGCCGCCCAGGGCGGGGCCGTTGACTGCGGCGATCTTCGGGGTGCGGAGGTCCGCGAACTCCTCCCAGGCGCCGAAGTAGTCCTCGGCCGCCATGTCCACGGCCGACTTCCCGGCCATCTCCTTGATGTCGGCGCCCGACGCGAAGACCCCCTCCGAGCCGGTGACGACGAAGCAGCCGGACTCGGGGTCCGAGTCCAGCGGACGCAGCACGTCCAGGAGTTCGGCGAGCAGCTCACCGCTGAGCGCGTTGCGGACGTGCGGGCGGTGCAGGCGCACCGTCACCACTCGGCCGTGCCGCTCGATCTTCAGGTTGTTCATGTGCCTTCTCCTTCGGTGGGGTCACGAGTCCCAGATCGCGCCGTACGCCGGAACGCCCCGCCGTTCCAGGCCGTGCACCACCTGCCAGGTCAGCCGCTTGTTGGAGATGCAGATGACCGCCTCCGCGCCGAAGTCGGCGTACGCGGCGTGGGCGAGCCGCACCATGTCGGGCTTGCCGTGCCGGGAGGTGTCCCAGATGAGGGCGTGCGGCTGGACGGCGAGGATCTCGTCGACGAGTGCGTCTCCGTAGGTGGCCCGGGGGTCGCGGGTCGCCCAGACCAGGCGGGAGGGGACCTCGGCGGCGAGCAGGTGGGGCAGGCAGGGGCCGATGCCGCTGCCGGTCGCCACGTAGACGACCTTTCTGAACAGGACCTCGATGTTGGCGACTCCGGCCGTGGTGATGCCCTTCACCCACACCCGGTCGGGCAGGTCGTCGATGAAGGAGCCGGTCCAGTCACCGGCCCGGGAGATGGTGAGCCGGAAGCCGGACTCGCCGGGGCGGGGACGTTGGCGAAGGAGTGCCACTCCTTCAGCGGACTGCGGCTGATCGCGGTGGACGAGCCCGCGAACGGAGTCTCGCCATGGTCGAAGCGGGCCAGCACCACATGGGAGGAGGGGCGTTCGAGCCGCACGTCCACCTTGCGCAGCCGCAGCCAGGGCAGGGCGACGCTGAAGGTGACCACCGCGAGCACGCCGACCTCCGGGAGGCCCGGCGACGACAGCAGCGTGTGCGTCCAGAACACTCGGCGTGCCGGTCGAGCTCGCCGTAGGTGAGGCGCGCGCCCAGGTGTTCGGCGGCCACGGCGTGCGGGGTGGCCGCGGCGTGCCGGGCGACGGCGTGGTGCAGGAGCGGGTCGGGGACGGGGACGGTGGGGCCCCGGCCGTACTGCCGGAACAGCTGCCGGTCCTTGGGGGTGAGATGGCGCAGAGGCATGATCGGATGGCCTCCTGGCTGTTTCGAGGGTCGGATTGCCACCGCGGTGGAGCCGCGGTGGATGCAGCCGTGAGCGGCGGGCATGCCCGGTTGTCGAACGCCGTGCGGAGTCCTGCGTGCGCTGCGCGTAGCGAGAGCGTAGTGCTGCTGCTTCAACTCTCAACGAGTCGGATCAGCCAGAAAAGAACGCAATGAGCCACATGTGACGTTGTCCGTCACACAGGCAACGCACGTGCCGGTCGGCGACGACCTGAAGGCGGGCAGGCGTGTGCCTCACGCGGGACGGACGACGGCGGGGAGGTCCCCGTCCCGGCCGCGTAACAGGGAACCGCCGCGCACGTAACACGGCCGAAGCACGCTGAACGGTATGCAGAACACCGCGACGCCCACGCACTGCCCGTACTGCGCCCTGCAGTGCGGGATGAACCTGACCCCGCGCCGGACGGGACCGTCGAGGTGAGTGAGCGTGCGGACTTCCCGGTGAACCGTGGCGCGCTGTGCGGCAAGGGCCGTACGGCCCCGGCGGTGCTCTCCACGAGCGTCCGCCTGTCCTCGCCGCTGGTGCGGGACGAGAGCGGGTCGCTGGTGCCGGCCTCCTGGGACGAGGCGCTGGACCGGATCGCCGAGGGGCTGCGCCGTACGCGCGCGGAGTACGGGGCGGACGGGGTCGGGGTGTTCGGCGGGGGCGGGCTGACGAACGAGAAGGCGTACACGCTCGGCAAGTTCGCGCGGGTGGTGCTCGGCACGTCCCAGATCGACTACAACGGCCGTTTCTGCATGTCGTCGGCCGCGGCGGCCGGTATCAAGGCCTTCGGTCTGGACCGCGGGCTGCCGTTCCCGCTGGAGGACATCCCGAAGACCGGCTGCGTGATCCTGGTCGGCTCGAATCTCGCGGAGACCATGCCGCCGTCCCTGCGGTTCTTCACCGAACTGAAGGAGAACGGCGGCACGCTGATCGTCATCGACCCGCGCCGCACGAAGACCGCCGAGCAGGCCGACCTGCACCTGGCGCCCCGGCCGGGCACGGACCTGGCGCTGGCGCTGGGTCTGCTGCATCTGGTGATCGCCGAGGGGCGGGTGGACGAGGAGTACGTCCAGGAGCGGACCGTGGGGTGGGAGGACGCCCGGGCCGCCGCGATGGCGCACTGGCCGGAGTACGTGGAGCGGATCACGGGGGTGTCCGTTCCCCGACTCCGTGAGACCGTACGGCTGTTCTGCGAGCCGGAGTCGGCCATGGTGCTCACCGCACGCGGGCCCGAGCAGCAGTCCAAGGGCACCGACACGGTGGGCGCGTGGATCAACCTGTGCCTGGCGACCGGCCGGGCGGGCCGGCCGCTGTCCGGGTACGGCTGTCTGACCGGGCAGGGCAACGGGCAGGGTGGACGCGAACACGGGCAGAAGGCCGACCAGTTGCCGGGCTACCGCAAGCTCGACGACCCGGAGGCGCGGCGGCATGTCGCCGAGGTGTGGGGTGTGGACCCGGACTCGCTGCCCGGCCCGGGGCGCAGTGCCTACGAGCTGCTGGACGCGCTGGGCACCGACATCAAGTCCCTGCTGCTGATGGCGTCCAACCCGGTGGTGTCGGCGCCGCGCGCCGCGCACATCGAGGAGCGCATCAGGTCGCTGGACTTCCTGGCCGTCTGTGACGTGGTGCTGTCGGAGACGGCGGCACTCGCGGACGTGGTCCTGCCGGTCACGCAGTGGGCCGAGGAGACGGGCACGACGACCAACCTGGAGGGCCGTGTGCTGCTCCGCCGCCGGGCCATCACGCCGCCGGACGGCGTCCGCAGCGACCTGGAGGTCCTCCACGAGCTGGCCGCGCGTCTGGGCGTGGAGAAGGGTTTCCCGACCGACCCGGAGGCCGTCTTCGAGGAACTCCGCCGGGCGAGCGCGGGCGGGGCGGCGGACTACTCGGGGATCACGTACGGGAGGCTGGTGGAAGAGGACGGGGTGTTCTGGCCGTGTCCCGCGGTGGAGTCGCCGGACGCCGGTGACACGACGGACGAGGCGCACCCCGGCACCCCCCGCCTCTTCCTGGACCGTTTCGCCACCCCCGACGGACGGGCCCGCTTCGTCCCCGTGACGCACCGCGCGACCGCCGAGGAACCGGACGACGAGTACCCGGTGCTGCTCACCACCGGGCGGGTCGTGGCGCAGTACCAGTCCGGGGCGCAGACCCGGCGCGTGGCGGAGCTGAACGCCGCGGCCCCCGGGCCGTTCGTGGAGCTGCATCCGCGGCTGGCGGCCCGGCTCGGGGCGGCCGAGGGCGATCCGGTGGCCGTCGTGTCGCGGCGGGGCCGGGCCGTGGCGCCCGCGAGGATCACGAACGCCATCCGGCCCGACACTGTCTTCATGCCGTTCCACTGGCCGGGCGAGGGCCGCGCCAACTCCCTCACCAACCCCGCGCTCGACCCGACCTCCCGGATGCCGGAGTTCAAGGCGTGCGCGGTGCGGTTGGAGGCAGTGCGGCCTTAGGCCGTGTACTGGCGGGCCGGGGCCGGTGACTCGGTGAGGCCGGGCATGTCGTCCCGGCTGCGCAGGGCGGTCGCCGCTGTCCGGTGGCCCAGGCGCAGTCGTGCCGCCTCGTCGAGGTCTCGCAGGACGCCGGAGAGGTATCCCGCGGCGAAGGCGTCGCCCGCGCCGACCGGTTCGACCACCTCGACCGGGAGGGCGGGGACGAAGGTGACCTCGCCCCCGCGTACGAGGTCGCGCCGTGCTCGGCGTCCTTGACGACGACCAGCGGTGCGGGGGCGAGCAGTTCCGCGATGTCGTCGGGGCGGGCCGTGCCCCACAGGGCCTCGGCCTCGTCGCGCCCCACGAAGACCAGGTCCGCCGCGCGGGCGAGGTCCCGCAGCGCAGGTGCCGCGTCCGCGCCGCGTCCGCTCCACAGGGCGGGGCGGTGGTTGACGTCGAAGGAGACGATCGGCCGGAACGCCGACGGGCTCCCGACCGACGGCGGCCGCCGCGCCTCCGTCGAGCCGCAGCAGCACCTTGCTGCTCGCGCTCGCCGGGTCCGCCGCGACCGCGAGGGCCTGTTCGGCCTGGTCCAGGGGGAAGCGGTGTCACCAGGTCACCCAGGGCGGCGGGCTCGGCCGTGCCCGGCAGGTTGCCGACCTGCACCAGGGTGCCGCCACGGGCCGTGGCCCGCAGGACCGCCCCCGGCGCGGCCGGTGCCCCGGACGCCTCGAAGACGACGTCGACGTCCCGCGGGAGGTCCTCGCCCCGGGAGACGTCCACCGTCGCGTCCGCGCCCATTCCCCGAGCTCTTCGTCACCGGTTCCGCGTCCGTGCCGGTGCGGCGCAACGTGGTGGTCTGGGAGTAGCGGATCCGTACGGCGTCGGGCGGGCCCGCGTCCCCTGACGCGTACCCGCCCGACGAACTGCCGGCCGGCTCAGCCGACGTCGACCGCGCTCCAGGCCGCGGCCACCGCCTGCTGCTCCGTGCTGCCGCTGCCGTAGAGGTCCTCGGCCGCCTTCAGGGTCGCCGTACGGGCGCCCGCGTAGTCCGTCGAGGACGTCATGTACACCGTCAGGGCGCGGTACCAGATCTTGCCGAGTTTGGCCTTGCCGATGCCCTTGACCGTGGAGTCGTCACAGGTCGGGGAGGTGTGGCTGACGCCGTTGATGGTCTTCTCGCCGCTGCCCTCGGCGAGCAGGTACGCGAAGTGGTTGCCGACGCCCGAGGAGTAGTGCACGTCGACGTCGGCCAGTTTCTCGCTCCAGCAGTCGGCCGACTTGCCGTCCTTCGAGGGCTTGTCCATGTAGCGCAGGGCGTCGCGCCCGAGTCCGGAGCGGACGACCTTCTCGCCGATCAGCCAGTCACCGGGGTCCTTCGCGTTGTTCGCGTAGAACTCGACCAGCGTGCCGAAGATGTCCGACGTGGCCTCGTTCAGTCCGCCGGACTCGCCCGAGTACGTCAGCGCCGCCGTCTTCGACGTCACGCCGTGGGACATCTCGTGTGCGGCCACGTCCAGCGACACCAGCGGGCCCATCACCTTCCCGTCGCCGTCGCCGTACGTCATGCAGAAGCAGTTGTCGTCCCAGAAGGCGTTGTTGTAGTCCTTGCCGTAGTGGACGCGGTTGAACGAGCCCTTGCCGTCGCCGGCGATGCCGTTGCGGCCGTGCGTCTTCTTGTAGTAGTCCCAGGTGACGTCCGTGCCGTACTGGGCGTCCACCGCCACCGTCGCGCGGTCGGAGGTCGCGCCGGTGGCCCAGTGGTTGTCGGCGTCCGTGAACAGCGTCGCGGGGGCGCGGGTCAGACAGATGGTCAGCAGGCACTTGTCCGTCTGGTTCGCCGCGTCGCCCGTGTACGTGCCGCCGCGCGTAGCGTCCTTCAGCTGGTACGACGACCCCGACCGCGTCGTCTCCAGCGGAACCGTGCCGCCGTAGAGGGACTTGCCGTCCCCCGAGGCCGACTCCAGGGTGTCCCAGGCGTCTATTCGGGCACCGGTCGTCGCGTCGGTCAGCACCGTGCGCCCGACCGGGTTGCCGAGGCCGTCGTGCGCCACCGCGTCCGTCTGCCAGGCCAGCTTGGGGGCGCCGTGCAGGGCGTCGACGACCAGGCGCGGCTTGGCGGTCAGCTTCTTCAGGGTCTCGCCGAGGTGTGCGGCGCGCAGCAGGCTCGCCGCGAGGTCGGCTGCCTTCGGCGCGGTCACCTTCGGTGTGACGGTGGCGAGGGAGAGCCCGGACTTCGTGGCCCGGCTGGTGCCGCGGTAGGTGCCGTCCGGGTTCAGGTGGAGGACGAAGTCGCCGCCGAGTACGGGGAGTCGGTGGTAGGTGCGGTCGTAGCGGACGTGCCGGGTGCCGTCCTCGTCCACGACGACGTCCCGGACCTTCGTCTCCTGCGCCGAGCTGAGGCCCAGGTGCGCGGCCCGGTCGGCGAGGACCGATTCGGCACTGTCGATCACATCGGACCGGGTCGGCCGGTCCTCCGCCAGGGCGGTCGGGGAGAGGGTGGCGGCCAGCAGGGCGGCGGTGCCGGTGACGGCCGCACCGACGGCGGCCGGACGGGAACCTCGGACCTGACGTATCCGACTCATCGGTCTCCTCATACGGGCGCACCCGGTCGCGTGGGGTCGACCGGGTGCGGCGTTGATGTTGACCGCGAGTTAAGGCGGCCCGGACATGTCATGTCCATAGGCCCGGTGTGGAGGTGTGTGAGGGTGGAGAATCGTTCCTTTGACCCTCCCTTTCTTCGTCTACGGCACCCTCCGCCCCGGCGAGGTGAACCACGACCTCTTCCTGCGCGGCCGCACCCGCTCCGAGGAGCCGGGGCGGCTCACGGGGGCGGTGCTGTACGAGGGGCCGGGCTATCCCTACGCGGTCGAGGAGCCGGGCGGCTGCGTGGTGAGCGGGGAGCTCGTGACCGCGCTGCCGGACACGTACGCGGAGCTGCTCGCCGAGCTCGACCGGCTGGAGGAGTACGTGCCCGGCGACCCGCGCAGCCTGTACGAACGCGTCGAGCGGAAGGTCGTACGGGACGCGGACGGGGCGGTGGTCCGCGCCTGGGTGTACGTGGCCGCGCCCGCCGTCGCCGCACGGCTCCGGGCCCGGGGGAGGCCGATCGCGGGCGGGGACTGGCGGACGCGGGGGTGAGGGAGCGGGGCGCTTCCAGGAAGGCGCTCGCGGGTCAGCCCGTGTACGGCCACCTCCCCCTGGCGTCCCGCAACGCCCTGCCCCACCACACCAGTTGGTCCAGCATGGTCTTCGCCGCCGCGTCCGGGCCCGTCCGGTCCCGCAGGGTGCCCTCGTCATCGAAGGACGCGCCGGCGTTGTGGAAGGAGACGGTGTCGCGGACCGTCACGGCGTGGAGTTCGGCGAAGACCTGGCGGAGATGCTCCACGGCACGCAGACCGCCGGCCAGTCCGCCGTAGGAGACGAGGGCGACCGGCTTGGCCCGCCACTCGCCGTAGTGCCAGTCGACGAGGTTCTTCAGGCCTGCCGGGAAGGAGTGGTTGTACTCGGGCGTGAGGACCACGAAGGCGTCCGCGTCTGCCAGCTTCGGGTGATGCCGGACAGCGCGGCGGTCGCCTCGGGGGTCGGTTCGAAGGAGGTCGGCAGCTCGGCGTCGGCGACGTCCACCACCTCGGCGACCAGGTCGTCCCGGTTCCGGAGGTGATCGAGGAGCCAGTCGGCCACGACGGGGCCGAAGCGGCCGTGGCGGTTGCTGCCGACGACGAGGGTGACACGGAGAGGGCCCGTCGAGGGCTGGGCAGCGGTGGGTGCGTCGGTAACGGCTGTGTTCATACCGCAGAGGCTCGTACCTCAACCATTCTTGAGGTCAAGCGGTGAGGTGCCCCCACACCGGGGTCACCCGTTCACACGCCCCTCCCGCGCATTTCCGTGCCCCGGCCGGCGAACGCCCGTGACCTGCCGAAACAACTCCGATGAGCCGTTCTGGCAACCTTCCCTGACACCCATTCACCCCAATTCTGACGCTCCATCAGAAAGCGCGGTCGGTCCGCTGCCCGTTACCTCGGAAGGGCAGGTGCACGACCGAACCGCTCGAAGGAGCACCGATGCGACGTACCGCCCGGCCGCTGACCGGTACCGCGCTCGCCGTCGCCGCCGTGGCTCTCGCCGTCGCCCCCGCGTACGGCGCGCCCGCCGATGACGTGGAGGTGTACCCGTCCTCGGTCGTCCCGGGCGGCCGGGTCACGGTCCGCACGGCGGCCTGCGGGGAGGGCGGCACGGCGACCGGCGACGCCGGCGCGGTGGGGGCCGGTTCCCTCAGCCTGGCGCCGGGCCCGGACGAGAAGGGGGCGACCGGCAGCTTCAGGGTGCCGCCGAGTGCGGTGCCGGGGACGTACGAGATCGCCGCGACGTGCACCGGGAGCGGCCGGCGGGTCACCGGGGACCTGGTGGTGACGCTGACGTCCGAGCGGGTGCATCCCCGGGGGAGTGTGAAGACGGGGGTCGGCGGCGCTCTGGGCCCCGACCCCGTGCAGACCGCGGCCGGTGTGACGGCCCTCGCCGTCGCCGCCGCGGGCGGTACCTGGCTCCTGCATCGCCGGGCGAGAGGCGACGGGATCTGACGGACACCCTCCGCTGTCCGTCGCCGGTACCGCGGATCCCCTCCCCCTCCGGGTCCGACGCCCCTCGCGGCCCGGAGGGGCACGGGGTGCCGCCGGGCCGGTGGCAGGCCAGGCACAGGTTCCCCAGGTACGGCAGACGTTTCGGCAACCCGGCCGCCGCGCCGAGCAGCGCACCATCACCCGCGGCGGACGGTACTCACCCAGCGCCGGCCACCAGGGGAGCCTGGTCGTCTTCGGGCGCCCGACCGGCAGGCGGTGGCCCGCCCAGGACGTTGGCCCTGCCCCACGCTCCCAGTGGTTCGAGCGCCTCGTTGAGCGAGACGCCCCGGGGCGTCAGCGAGTACTCGACGCGGGGCGGCACCTCGTCGTACGCCTCGCGGTGCACGAGTCCGTCGGACTCCATCTCCCGCAGGTGCGAGGCGAGCACCTTCTCGGTGACGCCCGGCAGCTCCCGGCGCAGCTCGCCGAAGCGGCAGGGCCGCTCGTTCAGCGCCCAGAGGATCAGCACCTTCCACTTGCCGCCGATCAGGTCCATCGCCGCGTCGATCCCGCAGACGTACGCCCCCGGCCGTCCTGCCGTCACCATGCCCGACACCCTCCCCTTCCGCTGCCTGCACCCTTCCCTGCGGGTAACCACCCACTCCGAAGTACGTACTTGAGCAGGCCGCCCGGCACCGGCACCGCCAGGCGGTAGCCCGGGGCCGGTCAGCCCCGACCGGCCGCCCTAGGCCAGCCACTGCTCGTACGCCATGTTCGCCACCAGCGCGAACACCACCGTCAGCAGCACGACGCGGACGAAGCCGCTGCCCTTCTTCAGGGCGGTGTGGGCGCCCAGGGTGCCGCCGGCCAGGTTGAACACGGCCATCAGGGCGGCCAGTTGCCACAGGACCGCGCCCTGCCAGGCGAACGTGGCGAGGGCCCCCGCGTTGGTGCAGCAGTTGACGATCTTGGCGGTGGCGGAGGCGGTGACGAGGTCGAGGTGGAGGACGGCGGTGAGGGCGAGGACCAGGAACGTGCCGGTGCCGGGGCCGATCAGACCGTCGTAGAAGCCGATGCCGAGGCCCGCGAGGCCGATCGCCGCGAGGATCTGGCGGCGGGTGGCCGGGCCGGTCGCGGGGGCCGTGCCGAAGGCGGGCCGGAGGATCACGAAGGCCGCGACGCCGAGCAGCACCACCATGATCACCGGCTTGAGGACCTCGGTGCTCATCCCGGCCGCGAGGAAGGCCCCGGCGGAGGATCCGGCGAGGGCGGCCAGCCCGATGCGTACGGCGGTACGGACGTCCACCGGGGCCTTGCGGGCGTACGTCACCGCCGCGCCCGTGGTGCCGACGATGGCGACCGCCTTGTTGGTGCCCAGCGCGTGCGCGGCGGGTGTGTGCGACGGCAGGCCGAGGAGCAGTACGGGCAGCAGGAGGAGCCCTCCCCCGCCGACCACGGCGTCGATCCAGCCGGCGGCGAGGGCCGCCAGACAGAGCAGCACGATCATGGTCAGGGGTATGTCGGGCATGATCGAGACCCTATGCGACGCCTGCGCGACGCCCCCTCACAGCCCCCGTCGCCGCACTTCACGAGTCCTCACACCCGCCCCGGCCCCGCTGAGGGCAGCGTTCCCCGTGGGAAACAGACGTGATGCTGCCGGGTAACACCGGCATCGCACGCTCAAGGACATGACCTCGAATGAGCGTGTGGTGGTGATCGGCACCGGCCTCGCGGGCGTACGCCTCGCCCGGCGGCTCGGTGAGCTCGGCACGCCCGCGTTGCTGATCGGCGAGGAGGAGCACCGGCCCTACAACCGGGTGCTGCTCGCCGAGGTGCTGGCCGGACGTTACAGCCCCGAGGTGATCGCCCTGCCGGCGCCCGCGGAGCTCCGGCGCGGCCGGGTCACCGGCATCGACCGTGACGGGAAGACCGTCGCGCTGGCCGACGGCTCGGTGATCGCATACGACCGGCTCGTGCTGGCCACCGGATCCAACCCCGTTCTGCCGCCGCTGCGGGGCCTGTTCACCCCCGACCACGTCCTGCCCGAGGGCGTCCACGCCTTCCGCACCATGGACGACTGCCTGGGCCTTTCCAAGGCGGTCCGGCCCGGTGCGCGGGCGGTCGTCATCGGCGGCGGGCTCCTCGGCGTCTCCGCGGCCCGCGCGCTCGCGCTGCGCGGCGCCCAGGTCGTCCTCGCCCAGCAGTCCGAGCGGCTGATGGAGCGCCAGCTCGACCCGGCCGCCTCCCGGCTCGTCAAGCGGCATCTGACCGACCTGGGCGTCGAGGTGCACACCGAGTGCCGGGTGCGGGACGTGCGCTGCGTCGGTGGCGCCGTCCGCTCCGTGGAGATGGCCGACGGGTACGCGCTCGACGCGGACCTCGTGGTGGTGGCCTGCGGGGTCCGCCCCCGGGTGGGTCTCGCCCAGGCCGCCGGCCTCGACGTCCGCAAGGGCGTCGTCGTCGACGACGAGCTGCGCACCTCCGACCCGCACATCCACGCCATCGGCGACTGCGCCCAGCACGACGGCGTCCTCTACGGCCTCGCCACTCCCGCGCTGGAACAGGCCGACGCCCTCGCGGAGCTGCTCGCCGGTGACGCGACCGCACGCTACACCGGCACCCGCTCCCTGACCCGGCTCACGCTGAACGGGCACGACAGCCCCTTCGACCTCGCCGCGTTCGGCGAGACCGAGGCGCTCCCGGGCGACGACGTCGTCCAGCTCACCGACGCCACCCGCGGCACCTACCGCAAGGTCGTCGTCCGCGACGACCGCCTGGTCGGCGGGGTCCTCGTCGGCGAACTCGGCACCGTCGGCGCGCTCGCCCGCGCCTGGGAGGGAGCAGAGCCGCTCCCCTCCGACGGCGGCCCGCTGCTCCACCTGCTCACCAATGATGGAGGCTCCTGATGACGGCCACCCTGGGGGCCACCCCCACGATCGTGCTCGTCGGCCACGGCATGGTCGGCCAGCGCTTCCTCGAAGCGCTCGCCGAGCGCGGCCTGACCGCCACGCACCGCGTGGTCGTGCTCTGCGAGGAGCCGCGTCCGGCCTACGACCGCGTCGCCCTCACCTCGTACTTCTCGGGCAAGACGCCCGAGGACCTGTCCATGACGGACATGGAGTTCATCAAGGACCACGGCATCGAGCTGTACGTGGGCGACCCGGCGGTCTCCGTCGACCGTGAGGCGAAGAAGGTCACCGCCAGGTCCGGTGAGGTCTTCGAGTACGACACGCTCGTCCTCGCGACCGGCTCGTACCCGTTCGTGCCGCCGGTCCCGAACAAGGACGCCGAGGGCTGCTTCGTCTACCGCACGATCGAGGACCTGCTCGCGATCGAGGAGTACGCGAAGACGAAGGCCACCACAGGTGCCGTGGTCGGTGGCGGTCTGCTGGGCCTGGAGGCCGCGGGCGCGCTCAAGGGCCTGGGCGTCGAGTCGCACATCGTGGAGTTCGCGCCCCGGCTGATGCCCGTCCAGGTGGACGACGGCGGTGGCGCCGCCCTGCTGCGCACCATCGAGGAGATGGGCCTGAGCGTCCACACCGGCGTGGGCACGCAGGAGATCGTCGTCGGCGAGGACGGCGCCGTGACCGGCATGAAGCTGTCCGACGGCTCCGAACTGGCCACCGACATGGTGGTGTTCAGCGCCGGTGTCCGGCCCCGCGACCAGCTCGCCCGCGACTGCGGTCTTGACGTCGGCGAGCGCGGCGGCATCACCGTCGACGAGCAGTGCCGGACCGTCTCCGACCCGCACGTTTTCGCGATCGGCGAGTGCGCGCTGGCCGCCGACGGCCGGGTGTACGGCCTGGTGGCGCCCGGCTACGAGCAGGCGGAGACCGCGGCGGCCACCATCGCGGCGGACGAGTCCGAACAACTGACGTTCACCGGCGCCGACCTGTCCACCAAGCTGAAGCTGCTCGGCGTGGACGTGGCGTCCTTCGGCGACGCGCACGGCACCGCCGAGGACTGCCTGGACGTCGTCTACTCCGACTCCCGCGCGGGCCTGTACAAGAAGCTGGTCATCGGCCGCGACGGCACGCTGCTCGGCGGCATCCTGGTCGGCGACGCGGAGGCGTACGGCACGCTGAAGGCGTTCACCGGCTCGGTCCCGCCGGTCTCGCCCGAGTCGCTCGTGCTGCCGGCCGGCGCCGGGGAGCCCGCTCAGCTCGGCCCGACCGCGCTGCCGGACGACGCGATCATCTGCTCCTGCAACAACGTCCGCAAGGGCACGATCCGCGGCGCCGTCACCGAGCACAAGTGCACGACCGTGCCCGAGGTCAAGAAGTGCACCAAGGCCGGCACGACGTGCGGCAGTTGCGTCAAGGTCCTCGGCCAGCTCGTCAACGCCGAGCTGGAGGCCAGCGGCGTCGAGGTCGACAAGGGCCTGTGCGGCTGCTTCGCGCAGACCCGCGAGGAGCTGTACGAGATCGTCCTCGCCCTGCGCATCAACAGCTACCAGGAGCTGCTGGACCGGCACGGCCGTGAGGAGGCCCGGGGCGGGGACGGCTGCGAGGTCTGCAAGCCGGCCGTCGGCTCGATCATCGCCTCCCTCGCCCCGACGATCGGCGCGAGCGGCTACGTCCTCGACGGCGAGCAGGCGGCCCTCCAGGACACCAACGACCACTTCCTGGCCAACCTGCAGAAGAACGGCTCGTACTCGGTCGTGCCGCGCATCCCCGGTGGTGAGATCGCCCCGGAGAAGCTGATCGTGATCGGCGAGATCGCCCGCGACTTCGGCCTCTACACGAAGATCACCGGTGGTCAGCGGATCGACATGTTCGGCGCCCGCGTCGAGCAACTGCCCCTGATCTGGGCCCGGCTGGTGGACGCCGGCTTCGAGTCCGGCCACGCCTACGGCAAGTCGCTGCGCACGGTGAAGTCCTGCGTCGGGCAGACCTGGTGCCGCTACGGCGTCCAGGACTCCGTCCGCATGGCGATCGACCTGGAGCTGCGCTACCGGGGCCTGCGCTCCCCGCACAAGCTGAAGTCGGCGGTCTCCGGCTGCCAGCGCGAGTGCGCGGAGGCCCAGTCGAAGGACTTCGGCGTGATCGCCACCGCCAACGGCTGGAACCTGTACGTCGGCGGCAACGGCGGCGCGACGCCGCGCCACGCGGACCTGCTCGCGCAGGACCTGTCGGACGCCGAACTGATCCGCCTGATCGACCGGTTCCTGATGTTCTACATCCGCACCGCCGACCGGCTGGAGCGCACCTCGACCTGGCTGGAGCGGATCCCCGGCGGCCTGGACCACGTACGGGACGTGGTCGTCCACGACTCGCTCGGCATCTGCGACGAGCTGGAGAAGCTGATGCAGGCGCACGTCGCGCACTACCGCGACGAGTGGGCCGAGACCATCAACGACCCCGAGAAGCTCGCCCGGTTCGTGTCCTTCGTGAACGCGCCGGACACCCCGGACCCGGTCGTCGCCTTCGTGCCCGAGCGCGACCAGATGAAGCCCGACCTGCCGCTGCTGTCCATCGGCATGCGACCCGCCGACGTTCTGGAAGGAAGCGCCCAGCGATGACCCTGGCACCCGAGACCACCGAGCTGAAAATCGAACTCGCTCTGGACGGCGACTGGTTCACGGTCTGCGACCTGAGCATGCTGCTGCCGGGCCGCGGGGTGGCGGCACTGCTGCCGGACGGCCGCCAGGCCGCCGTCTTCCGCGACCGCTCCGGCGAACTGTTCGCCATCGACAACCGCGACCCGTTCACCGGCGCGGCGGTCCTCTCCCGCGGCCTGACCGGCACCCACCAGGGCCGCCCCTTCGTGGCATCCCCGCTGCTCAAGCAGCGCTTCGACCTGGCCTCCGGGCAGTGCCTGGACGACGAGGCGGTACAGGTGACGGTGTACAAGGTCCGCACCGCGTAGGAGCGCCCGGCGGAAAACACCCCTCTTCGGAGGGGTGTTTTCGTTGCCCTGCATGGCAGGCTGGGGCCATGGTCCCGCAGCCGTACGCCGGAACCGGCCTCGCCCGGCTCGGCGCCCCGATCGACGCCCGGCCTCTGTTCGAGCCGGAGTCGGCGGCGCTGGCGGCCTTGCTGCGCGGCCTCCGGCCCGCCCAGTGGAACGAGCCGGCCGCACCGGGCTGGAGCGTGCACGACGTCGCCGCGCACGTCCTCGGCGACTACTCGGCCCGCCTCGGCCGCCATGAGCCGCGTGCCCCCGCGCCGGGCGAGACGCTGGAGGCGTTCATCCACCGCGCCAACCAGGAGTGGGTCGACCGCCACCGGGACGTGGAACCGGCCGCGCTCGTCGACGCCCTGGAACGGAGCGGCACCGAGCTGGCCCGTCGCTTCGCGCACGCGGACCCGGACGCGCCGTCCCTGGGCGTGTCCTGGGCCGGGGTCGATCCGGCGCCGATGTGGCTGGACCGCGCCCGGGAGTACACCGAGTACTGGACGCACCGCCAGCAGATCCGTCACGCGGCGGGGCTGGGCACCGACCTGGAGCCGCGGGCCTTGTCCGTCGTCCTGGACACCTTCATGCGGGCTCTGCCGCACACCCTGCGGCACACCGGGGCGCCGGTCGGTACCCAGGTGGAGGTGACGGTCACCGGGCCGGGAGGGGGCGTCTGGACCGTGACGGCGGGGCCGGAGCTCTGGTCCCTGGCGGAGGAGCCGGGCGGTCGGCCGGCGGCCACCGTGGAGCTGGACACCGAGACCGCCTGGCGGCTGTGCACGCGCGGCATCCAGCCGGGCACCGCCCTCGCCCGGGCGCGGGTCCACGGGGACCGACGGCTCGGCGAGGCCGTGTGCCGGATCGTGTCCATCGTGTACTGATCGACTGCCGTGCGTCTCGGATGACGGGGCGGGGCCTATGCGGGAGAGGGGCAGCCCTAGCCGGATGTCAGAACACGGTCGAGCGCCGCGCGGCCTGCGGGTCCCCATGCCGGCTTGCCGCCGGGAAGGCCCCGTTCCCCGTTCTGGCCCATGAGGATGAGGAAAAGGCACTTCATGGCGGCCAACCCCCGTGCGCGCCGGACCGTCGCCTCGTCCACATGCGCGTACACCTCGAAGAACCGTGAGGCCGCGCCCGCGGGCAGGAGCAGCCACGCGGCCGCGAGGTCCCACGCCGGATCGCCGGCGAACATGGCGTCGAAGTCGATCACGCCCGAGAGTGTCCCGTCCGAGACGACGACGTTCGCGGGATGGAGGTCACCGTGCAGCCACACCGACGGGCCCTCCCACTCGGGGGTCGCGACGGCGTCGTCCCAGACGTCCCGGACGGCCCGGACGTCGGCGGCCAAGCCGCCGGGGGCGATGGCCTGCAGGAACCTCTCGAAGCCGTCCGTGCACTTCCTGGGGTGAGCGCCGCGGTCCGAACTGGCCGGCGCCTCGGCGGGCGCCTCGACATGGAGCGCCCTGAGGAACTCCGCCAGCGTGTCGGCCGCGTGCTCGCCGCGGCTGATCGGGGTGTGGTCGAGTGGCTCGCCCGGAACCCACGTCATGACGCTCCAGGGCCTCGGGAAGCGCGCGGACGGTTCACCGATCCGCACAGGAGTCGGAACCGGGAGCGGAAGACGCGGGGCCAGGACAGGCAGCCACCGGCACTCCTTGCGCAGGAGCTCGGGGGCACCTTCCGTGCGCGGCATGCGCACGGCCAACTCGTCCCCGAGACGCCACATCTGGTTGCCCCAGCCGCCCACCACCTCGCGGATGGCCAGCTCCGCGAGGTCCGGATGCTGTTCCTCGAGAAGATCGTGTACCAGCTCTGCGGTGATCTCGATCTCGGAGTCGGTCATGCGTTCAGCGCCCCGTACGTCACCCCGGTCAGCTCCTCCGACGCGGTCCACAGCCGTTCCCCGGCCGCGTCGCTGAGGGTCCAGGGTGCCCGCCAGGACGGTGCGGGCGCCCCCCGCCACATCGCGAAGGACGGGCCGGTGAAGGAGTCCGGCCGTACGCCGGGGTCGGTCGCGGCGTACAGGATCGGCAGGGCGCCGGCCTCGGCCGACTGCGCGACGACGCGGTTGCCGATCCGCACGAACCGCTCGGCGGCCCGGCGGCCCTCCGCAAGCGGACCGGCCGTCTGGAGGTTGGTCGCCGCGTACCCGGGATGGGCCGCGGCCACCACCAGGCCCCCGCCGTGCGCCGCCGCCCTGCGCGCCAGTTCGTGCGTGAACAACAGGTTCGCCGTCTTGGAGCGGGCGTAGGCGATCCAACGCCGGTAGCGCCGCTCACTGTTGAGGTCGTCGATGTCGATGTTGGCCAGCGCGTGCATGAGGCTGGAGACGACCACGACCCGCGCCCCCGGCGCCGCGAGCAGCGTCGGCAGCAGCAGGCCGGTGAGCGCGAAGTGCCCCAGGTGGTTGGCCCCGAACTGCGTCTCGAAGCCGTCCGCCGTCGTCCCGTACGGCGGCGCCATCACCCCGGCGTTGTCGACGAGCACGTCCAGCCGCTCGTACGGGAACCCGGCCGCGAACTCGCGCACCGAGGCCAGGTCCCCGAGGTCGAGCCGCCCCAGCTCGACCTGGGCGCCCGGCAGTTCCGCCCGGAGCCGGTCCACGGCCGCGTTCCCGCGGGCCTCGCTCCGGCAGGCGAGCACCACCCGCGCGCCCTTGCGGGCCAGTTCCCGTGCCGTGACGAGGCCGAGCCCGCTGTTGGCGCCGGTGACGACGGCGACGCGGCCGCTCTGGTCGGGGATGTCGTTCGTGGTCCAGCCGGGCATGGCGGGCTCCCTCCGCGGTGTCGGCGATCCAGCCTACGAGGAGCCGCGTGCTGTCGGCGAAGGTGTGGAGCCGGCGGCTCGAGCGCAGTGCGGCCAGTCACCGAAGTCGCGCTCCCGGCTCCACAGCCGTCTCGCCGCCTGGATGTTCCACTCCGGGTCCAGGGCCTGGCGCGGGTTGCCGCCGAGGTCGCGCAGCCGGGCGTCGGAGATCTGAAACAGGCCCCAGTTCCGGGTGCCGTTGGTGTTGGGCAGGATGTGCAGCGGGTCGAGGAAGGACTGGCAGTCGGCGATGGCCACCGCCTTGTCCGGCGCCTCGGGGAACACCTCTCGGACCCGCTCGCGCACCCTCTCCGGCGACCAGACGCTCATCCGGAGATCCGAGGTGTAGAGCGCCTTCTTGGTGGGTTCGGCGACGACCCCGTTGGGCTGGAGGCCGACGAGCACCTGGAAGGCCGTGACGCGGCGCAGCGTCTGCGGTCCGAAGCTCCCGTCGACGTCGATGTCCGCTCCCTTGGTGTGCAGCAGCCGCTGCACCTCCCGTACGCACTCGTCGTGCTCGCCCATGGCGATCACGGGCGGGCAGTTGGCCGAGAACAACGGTCGTCCGTCACCGGGCCCCCGTCCACCGCCGCCGCTGCCGGACGGCGCCCGGCCGTTCGACAGCGCCCAGGCGGAGACGCTGACGGCCGCGAGGATCGCCGCGACGACGACGGAGGTACGGAGGCGACGCCGGCGTGACGGACCGGCGGGCCGGTGCGTCACGTCGTCGTCCGGCTCTCCGGCGGCGTCACGGACCGCTGACTGGCCAGCTTCCTGTGCCCCTTCCGGTGCCCCTTCCGGTGCCTGGCGTTCCGCTCCCGGTTGCGCTCCGTGTGCCGCTTCCTGCTCCTGTTGCTGTTCCTGCTCCTGCTCCTGCTCCTGCTCCTGTCCGGACTTCCTGCTCGCCTCCTCTTCCTCGGCACCGGCCGCTGCGGTCCTGGCCGCGTCCGCCAGGGCCCACAGCCGGTGCAGTGTGCGCAGTTCGTCCGGAGCGGCCCCGCACACCGTGGCGAGCCGGTGGACGCTGCCGTAGTCCTGCGGCACCGATGTGCCACGGCAGTAGCGGTGCAAGGTCGAGCCGGACAGTCCGGACTTCCTGGCGAGGGCCTCGTAACTCAGCCCGGACCGGCTCTTCAGCGAACGCAACAGTGCGGCGAACCGCTCCGTTTCTGGGCACGCAGGCATCGGGTTCCCCCTCGGATACCCCCACAGGGCGCTGGTCGGGCGCCTCGAAGCGCCACTGTGCCACCAAAGGCGTCCCATGGCCGTCCCAACGGTTCCGGAACGCGCCAGTCGGGCGGCGTCCGGCCGTCCCGGCATCCCAGCCGGCCCCGCTCTCCTTGCCCGGCCCGGCCGGGCCTTGCCAGCGTCGGGCCGTCCGAACCACCGGACCACGACCTTCCGAGGAGACCGGGCTCATGCGCCTTTCCGTACCCCGCACCCACCGCACCAGGCCGCTGCTCGCGGCGTTCGCCGTCAGCGCCGCCGTCGCCACTGTGCTGGCCGTGCCCAGCTCCGCGTCGGCGGCGCCGGCCGCTCCCGCCGCGGTGGACTGCGCGACCGGGGACATCTGCTTCTGGACCGGCGCCAACTTCACCGGCCGCAAGTGCGCGTGGGACGTGGCCGACCCCGACTGGCAGGGCGGCGCCATCAAGTGCTCCTGGGCCGCCACGACCAACGTGAAGTCGGTGTGGAACGCCGGCACCGGCGACTACAGCGGGGTCGCCTACTACAAGGGCGCCAACTACACCGACCGGGTCGGCTGCACCCGGCAGCAGCACGGCGGCAACCTGGCCGGCACGTACAAGGTCCGCTCCCACAAGTGGATCACGGGCAGCTGCGGCTGATCCGCCCCTGCGCATGCGGTGGCGTGCACGCGCGTACGCGTGCACGCCACCACGGCATGTCCGGGCGGGGTCAGCCCACGAGGGGCGAGCCGGGCCGCTGTTCCTCCGGGAGAGGCCGGGTGTCGAGGTAGAACCACTCGGCGTCGGCGGAGGGCCAGGGCGATGGTTCCCCCGGTTCCTCCACCGTCGCGGCGACCGGGCGTCGGGGCAGCGGCGCCGCGGCCGGAGCGTCGGCGGCGGGTCCGGCGGTCGCGGACCCGGCCGGCTTCTTCTCGCCCGGCATCAGCAGTTCCACCCGTAGGCCCAGGCCCCGCTGCTGGGCGGTGAACTCCTCGACCTGGTTGCGGCAGGCGTGGTCCAGGTGCGTCACTCCCGTCAGGTCGAGCCGGATCCGCTGCTTGCCGGACGCGGCGGCGGCCTCCAGCGCCTCGATCAACTGCGGCAGCCGAAGGAACGTGGCGTTGCCCGCCATGACGATCTTCGCCGTGTCGTCCTCGTCGTGCCGGCGGATCACGGTCTGCGACATGCGCAGCGCGGCCAGCACGATCCCCGCGGCGACGCCGAACAGCACGCCCTCCAGCAGCGCGGTCGCCACGATGACCAGCATGGTCGTCGTCATCACCGCGAACTCGCCCTTGTCCTGCCGCCACATCTTCGGGAACTCGGCGGGCGCGAACAGCTTCCAGCCGCTGTGCACGAGGACACCGGCCAGCACCGAGATCGGGATCAGTGCGAGCACCTGTGGCAGCAGCAGCGCGAACGCGAGCAGCCACAGGCCGTGCAGCGTGCGGGAGAGCCGGGTCTTGGCCCCGGCCTGGACGTTGGCCGAACTGCGGGCGACCACCGCGGTGATGGGAAGCGCGCCGAGGATCCCCGCGACGGTGTTGCCGGCGCCCTGGGCGATCAGCTCGGTGTTGTAGCGGGTGCGCGGGCCGCTGTGCATCCGGTCCACGGCGGCGGCCGTGAACAGGCTCTCGGCCGACGCGATGACCGTGAAGGTGAGGATGGCGGTGATGATCGCCCCGTCCGCGAGCCGGGCGAACTGTTCCGGCCCCGGTACCTGTACGGACGCGAGCAGGTTGCCCACCTGGAGCGTCTTCACGTCCACGCCGGGCAGTGCGGCGACCACGATGCCGATGCCCACGGCGACCAGGGCGGGCGGGATCTTCCCGGCCGGTCCCGGCACCTTCTTCCACCAGAAGCTGA
Organism: Streptomyces tuirus; assembly: GCA_018195615.1. GTDB lineage: Bacteria > Actinomycetota > Actinomycetes > Streptomycetales > Streptomycetaceae > Streptomyces > Streptomyces tuirus_A. Next base: position 3,118,117 of record JAGTPG010000002.1, read on the forward strand.
GCACGATGGTGACGACGCCGAGCAGGGTGGCGATCATGGCCTGCGGGTTCGTCAGGATGCCGGCCAGCAGACCGGGATCCCGGCCATGTTCTCGAGCGCGGTGCCGGGGGCCTTGGCGTCGGCCATCGGATACGCCTGGCTGAACATCAGCGGCACGCCGATGCCGGCGAGCATGCCCTGGACGACGGCGACCGAGATGGCCTGGAACATCCGGCCGAGTTTCACCAGCCCCAGGATGATCTGCAGGACGCCGGCGAACAGCACGATCACACCGAGCATGGCCACGCCGACCTCGGCGACGGTCTCCGCGACGAGTGCGGCGAGTCCGGCGGCCGGGCCGCTGACCTGGAGCGTACTGCCGCGGACCGCGCCGACGACCAGACCGCCGATCACCCCGGAGATGATCCCGAGCTCGGCCGGGACGCCGGAGGCGACGGCGACGCCGATGCAGAGCGGCAGGGCGACGAGGAAGACGACGAACGAGGCGGTGATGTCGGTGGCGAGGTCCCCTTTGGCCCCGGCCTTGCCACCGGCGCCCTTCGCACCTCCCGCCACACGCCCCATCAGCCCGCCCAGCACGCCGCCGACAGCACCTCCTGCCGAACGTCCCGCGCCGCCTGCAGCCGGCCCGCCCCCGGGCCCGCCCGGCCCACGCCCCGGCGGACCACCCCCCTCACGTCCCGGCGGACCACCGGCCTCACGTCCGCGCGGACCACCCGCCTCACGTCCCGGCGGACCGCCCACCGTCCGCCCGGGCGGACCGCCCATCGGGCTTCCCAGGCGTCCGGCCCCCGGCCCTGTCGTCTGCCGGCCGGCGGTAGCGGTACCTCCGCCGTAGCCCGCGGCCCCCCACTCCGCGTCACCCCCTGCGTGGCCGCCGACGGAGCCCCAACCCGCGGCCCCTCCCCGCGACCGCCTGGGCCCCAGTCCGCGGCAGCCCCCTCGGGCCCCGCCGACGACCAACCCGCCGCCCCCTCCCGCGGCCACCCGCCCCCAGTCCGCGACACCCCCAGAGGAATCCCCAGTTCCCCAGCCGGTGTCACCCCCGAGGAACCACCCGTTCCCCAGCCGGTGTCACCCCCGAGGAACCACCCGTTCCCCAGCCGGTGTCACCCCCACCGGAACCAGCGGCCCCCAATCCCCGCACCCCCAGCGGAACCCCCGGCCCCCAGTCCGTATCGCCCCGCCGGAACCGCCCGGGCCCCAGCCGGTGTCACCCCCACCGGAACCAGCCGCTCCCCAGTCCGCCGTACCCCCGCCGGACCCGACCGGCCCTCCGGCGCGGCACCACCGCGCCCCCGGCCCCTCGCGTGCGCCCCGCTCACGCGGCATGCACCCGGAAGTCGCCTTCGTCGCCGAGTTCGTAGACGAACCCCGTGTCGACCTCGTAGTACCAGCCGTGCAGCCGCAGCCGGCCCGAGTCGAGCCGCTGGCGCACCGTCGGGTAACTCCGCAGGGCCGCCAGCTGGTTGACGACGTTGCCCTGGGACACCTCCGGCAGCGACGGGTCGTCGGGGCCGTCTCCAGAACGGAGGTGAGATCGGGGCGGGCGATGCGGAGCCAGGCGTCGACGCCGGGCAGCGCGGACAGGTCGTCGCCGGACTTCAGCGCGCCCATCGCACCGCAGTGTGAGTGACCGCACACCACGATGTCCTGAACCCCGAGCACCTCCAGTGCGTACTCGATGGTGGCCGCCTCTCCGGAGGCCCCGGGCCGTCCGTAGGGCGGCACGATATTGCCCGCGTTGCGTAGCTCGAATATCTCTCCGGGCCGTGCGCCGGTGATGAGCGCGGGTATCACCCGGGAGTCCGAGCAGGTGATGAACAACGCCTCCGGATATTGCCCTTCAGCCAGTTTCCGGTATTCGCCGCTGTTGAAATCCACGCGCGTCCTGAAGGTACGGGCCCGATCCAGCAGTTCCTTCAACTTCGCCTCCTGAGCTGCGGGTTCATCCTGTGCACCACACCGTAGACGGGCGATCTACAGAGGAAGGTTAAGCGAACTACAGAGCCCGTCCAGGAATTGAACATTCTTTGTCCTGGATATACAGACGAACGGTCGTCTTGTAGCGTGTGAACTCCTGGGCATCACACAAGAATTCGCGTTGCCCGGATTCATGCCGGCTTCACGGAGAGACAGGACGCATGGGCATACGAGTGCTGCTCATCGAGGACGACGAGACGATCGCCGAACCGCTCACCGAAGGGCTCGGCCACTTCGGACTGACGGTGGACCATGTCGCCACGGGCACGGACGGTCTGAGAGGCCCGTACAACGACGTCGTCCTGCTCGACCTGGGACTGCCGGACATGGACGGCATCGACGTCTGCCGCGGCATCCGGCAGGTCTCGGACGTGCCCATCGTCATCCTCAGCGCGCGCGGCGAGGAGGCCGACCGCGTGCTGGGCCTGGAGCTGGGCGCGGACGACTATCTGGCGAAACCTTTCAGCGTGCGGGAGCTGGTGGCCCGGGTCCGGGCGGTGACCCGCCGTACGCAACGCACCCAGCAGGCGTTCCCCGAGCCCGCGAACCCGGCCGAGCCGGCGTACGAACCGCCCGCCCAGGCCCCCACGTACGAACCGGCCCCGGCCCTCTCCTACGAACCCCCCGCCACCCCGTCGTACGACCCCGCCCCCGGCCCCGCGCAGGACCCGGGCCCGCTCGTGGTGGACCGCCGCACCCGCCAGGTCTGGGTCGGTGAGTCGCCCGTGCCGCTCACCCCAAGGAGTTCGACCTGCTGGCGCTCCTCAGCGAGGACCCGGGCGCGGTCTACTCGCGCCAGCAGATCCTGGACCGCGTCTGGGACCCGCACTACGACGGCCCGACCAAGACGCTGGACGTCCATGTGGCCGCGCTGCGCCGCAAGCTGGGACACCCGGCGTGGATCCGGACACTGCGGGGCGTGGGTTTCCGGCTGTCGGTGCACACGGGCTCAAACGCGCCGCAGGTGGCCTCTCCATGACCCGTCGGCTGCTGCTCAGCTACCTCAGCCTCGCCGCGCTGGTGCTGCTCTGCCTGGAGATCCCGCTGGGCTTCGTCTACTCGCGCGGGGAGCGGGAGCGGGTGGTCAACGCGGCGAAGGACGAGGCCGAGTCCGTTTCGGCGTACGCGGCGCTGTCGCTCGCGGCGGGGCGGGCCGAGCGGGACCTGCCCGAGCGGGTGGTGCACTGCGCGCAGCGCATCGGAGGGAAGGTGGTGATCGTCGACGCCTCGGGCGCGCCGCTCGCCACCTCACACCGGCTGGACGTCGGGATGTCCGGCACCCTGGCCGCCCGGCCGGGCATCGCGGCGGCACTGCGGGGCACCTCGACGGTGGACGTGCGCACCTCGAGGATCGGCGGGGTCGAGTATCTGTCGGTGGCCGCGCCGGTCGGCCAGGAGGCGCGGCCGGTGGGCGCCGTGTGGCTGACGGTGCCCACACGGATGGTGCACGAGCGCGTCCACCATGTGTGGCTGCTGCTCGCCCTGGGCGGACTCGCCGTGCTGACGGCGGTGGCCGTGGTCGGCTTCGCCTTCGCCCGCTGGGCGGGCCGCCCCATCCGGGAACTGGAGGACGCCACACACGAGTTGGCGGAGGGCGGCGGCCGGTTCACTCCGGTGACGATCACCAAGGGCCCGCCGGAGGTGCGCAGTCTGGCCGCCGCGTTCAACCACACCGCGGCCCGGTTCGCCCATCTGCTCTCCTCCCAGCGGGCGTTCGCGGGCGAGGCCTCGCACCAGCTGAAGACGCCGCTCGCGGCGCTGCGGCTGCGGCTGGAGAACCTGGAGCCGGACGTGGCCGCCCGTGCCCGGGGCAGCCTCACCGCCGCCGTCACGGAGACGGACCGGCTGGCCCGGATGGTCGAGCACCTGCTGGCGATGGCCCGGCTCGAGGAGCACGCGGCCATCCCCGCCACCGTCGACCTGGGCGCGGTCTGCGCGGAACGGCACCGCACCTGGCAGCCCCTGTTCGCCAAGGAGGACGTCTCCCTGGTGCTCTTCGCGGGGAGCGTGGGCCCGGTGCTCGCGGTGCCGGGAGCCGTCGAGCAGATCATGGACAACCTGCTCTCCAACGCCCTGCGGGCGTCCCCGGCCGGCAGCACCGTCACGATCGAACTGAGGCTGCAGGCACCGCCCCGGCGCGCCCTGCGCGACAGCCGTCCCGGCTGGGTCGACCTGCACGTCACCGACGAGGGCCCCGGCATGACGGAGGAGCAGCGGGCCCGCGCCTTCGACCGTTTCTGGCGGGCCCCGGGCGCCCCCAAGGGCGGCACGGGACTCGGACTGGCGCTGGTGCAGCGCCTCGCCCATGCCAGCGGCGGCGAGGCGACCCTGCGCGCGGCGGCGACCGGCGGCCTGGACGTGGTGATCCGTCTGCCGTCCGCGCGACCGCAGGGCGAGGGCGGCGGGCCGGGCGGGGAGCGGCCGAGGAGGCCGAGACGGGAGGCGCCGGCGCTGCCCGCGTAGGGGCCGTCCCTCGAACGGCGCGTGGCACAGGCGGCACACAGCATGCCGTCCCGCGGCCACGAGTTGGCCATGCCCTGTCAACCCTGTCCCCTTAGCGTCCCTTCCGCCTCCCCCACGCACAACCCTGCCGTCGACCGGCGGCAGGGCGGTACGGCACCTCTTGGAGTGAGAGTGGAACGTCGTAGCCTTCTGCGTGCGGCCGTCATCGGCGGTACTTCGGCCGCGTTGGGCGGAACCCTGTGGCGCAGCGCCGCGTACGCGGCCCCGGCCCAGCCCGGCACCGGCCCCTACGGGCCCCTGGGCTCCCCTGACGCCAACGGCATCCGACTCCCCAGCGGCTTCACGAGCCGGGTGATCGCCCGGTCCGGCCAGCGGGTCGGGGGCACGTCGTACACGTGGCACAACGCCCCGGACGGCGGCGCCTGTTACGCCGACGGCACGGGCTGGATCTATGTCTCCAACTCCGAGATCAACCCGTCGGGCGGCGCGAGCGCGGTGAAGTTCTCGTCCACGGGCGCGATCACCGGCGCGTACCGCATCCTGTCCAACACGCGGCAGAACTGCGCTGGCGGCAAGACGCCGTGGAACACCTGGCTGTCGTGTGAGGAGGTGTCCCTCGGCTACGTCTACGAGACCGACCCGTGGGGCACGAACGCGGCGGTGCAGCGCGCGGCGATGGGCCGCTTCAAGCACGAGGCGGCGGCCGCCGACCCGGTGCGCGAGGTGATCTACCTGACCGAGGACGAGACGAACGGCCGCTTCTACCGTTTCGTCCCGACGACCTGGGGCAACCTGTCGTCCGGCACACTCCAGGTGATGGTCGCGGGCAGCGCCACGAGCGGCTCCTTCACCTGGGCCGACGTCCCGGACCCGGACGGCTCCCCCACCGCCACCCGCTCCCAGGTCTCCGGTTCGAAGTCCTTCAACGGCGGCGAGGGCTGCCACTACGCGAACGACACGGTCTGGTTCACCACCAAGGGCGACAACCGCGTCTGGCAGCTCAACCTCCTGAACAACACGTACGAACTGGCCTACGACGACTCCCTCGTCAACGGCACGGCCCCCCTCACCGGCGTCGACAACATCACCGGCGCCTCCTCCGGTGACCTCTTCGTCGCCGAGGACGGCGGCAACATGGAGATCTGCGTCATCACCCCGGACGACGTCGTCGCCTCGTTCCTGCGCGTCGACGGCCAGTCGGGCTCGGAGATCACGGGCCCGGCCTTCTCCCCGACGGCACCCGCCTCTACTTCTCCAGCCAGCGCGGCACCAGCGGCAGCTCCTCGGGCGGCATCACGTACGAGGTGAGGGGCCCGTTCCGCTCGTAACGCCACGGCCCGTCTTCACGCGACCATCACAAAATGGTCACCTCTGCCTCATCCCGGGCCGCCCGGTCCTACGGTCATCCCCTCACGTACCACCTCTGGGGGGATGACCATGAGCAATCCGTACACCGGCCCGCACAACAACCCGTACCCCGCACCGCCCCCGCCGCAGCCCGGCAGACCGGCACCCCGCTGGGCCCGGAAGCGCTACATACTGCCCGCGCTCGGGCTGGCCCTCTTCCTCGGCATCGGGATCGGCGCCGGCGGCGGGGAGACCACCACCGACGCGAAGCCCGCGTCCGCCGATCCGCAGCCGACCGTCACGGTCACCGCGACGACCACGGCCACCGCGACCCCGCTCGCGGAGGAGCCGGAGCCCGCCCCCACCGTCACCGCCACGAAAACCGTCAAGGTCACCACCACGGTCACGGCGCGGCCGGCCGGGGGCGGAGGCTCCGACGACGGCGGCTCGGGCGGCTCGGGCGGCTCCCAGGACGTCTACTACGGCAACTGCAGCGAGGTCCGGGCCGCCGGCGCCGCCCCCATCCACCGGGGCGAACCGGGCTACGCCTCCCACCTGGACCGCGACAACGACGGCGTCGCCTGCGACATCTGAACCGGACCCGCCGGTGACCATCGGCGGGTCCGGCCGTTCCACCGGTTGGGCAGCTCGCACCGGGCTGCCCGGCCGACGGAAGGAACACCACGTGGACACGACCGCGCCCGCCCCCGACACGCAGCCCGTGCTGCCGCGCGACGAGTGGGTCAAGACGTTGCCGCAGACCATCGTCGCGTCCTGCGTCCTGTTTCTCGACGCCGAGGACCGGATGCTGCTGCTGCGCTACGCCGGGGGCCAGCCCGGCGCGGGGCTCTGGGGACTGCCGGGCGGCATGCTCGACCACGGTGAGGATCCCGTCGCCGCCGCGTGCCGGGAGGTGTGCGAGGAGACCGGGATCGTGCTCGACGGCCCGCCCCGGCTCATCGGGTACGACCACCGGGCCGATGTGAAGGACACGGGGCCGGTGATCGACTTCTACTTCTACGGCGGCCGGCTCCCGGGCGAGCCGTCGGTCCGGCGCAGTGCCGAGCACGACGACGACGGCCTGTTCGCCCTCGCCGGCCTGGGATCCGTCCGGCTGTCCACCCCGCTGCCGGCCCTCACCGCCCTGCACAGCGCCGCCCTCACGGGCACCGTCGTATGCCTGCGGGAAGGGCGGCCCCAGTGAGCGCGCTCCGTCGCCCTGTGGCGGTCGTCGCCGTTTCCCTCGCGCTGTCCCTGGCCCTGACCACACCCTCGTCCGGTACGGCGACGCCCTCGCCGCAGGACGAGGCCTCCGCCGCTCTGGACGCCACCCGGGCCATCAGCCTGACCCTCCGCGTCCGCGACGGGCGGCACACCACGGAGGCCACCGCGGGAGAGGCCGTCCTGGGCAGCGGCCGGCCCGTGCCGGGCGGGGCGCACTTCCGGGCCGCCAGCGTCACCAAGTCCTTCGTGGCCACGACCGTCCTGCAACTGGCCGCCGAGCGGCGCCTGTCGCTGGACGACACGGTGGAGCACTGGCTGCCCGGCCGCGTCCGGGGGAACGGCAACGACGGCGGCCGCATCACCGTCCGGCACCTGCTCCAGCACACCAGCGGACTGCACGACCACGACTCCACCGAGCTGACCGGCAGAACGGCCCAGGACTTCGAACGGCACAGGTTCGACCGCATCGACCCCGAGCGGCTCGTCACCGCCGCGCTGCGGCACGCCCCCGACTTCCCCCCTGCCGGCCCCGACGACCCCGAGCCCCGCTGGAGCTACTCCAACACCGGCTACCTCCTCCTGGGCGCCGTCATCGAGAAGGTGACGGGACGCCCCTGGGCCGAGGAGGTGCACGACCGGATCGTCCGCCGCCTGGGCCTGGACGGCACCCGGATCCCCGGGGACGATCCGCACCTGCCGAAGCCCCACGCGCACACGTACCATCGGTTCGAAGGGTCCGGCCACTGGACCGACACCACCACCCGCGGCATGTCCTGGGCCGGCCCCGCCGGGGCGCTGGTCGCCACCTCCCGCGACCTGGACCGGTTCTTCACGGCCCTGCTCGCCGGGGAGCTGCTGCCGCCCCGCGAACTCGCCGCGATGCGCACCACGGTCCCCAGCAACGCGGAGCACCAGCGGTTCACGCCCGGCATGCGCTACGGCCTCGGTCTGATGCGGCAACCGCTGCCGTGCGGCGGCAGTCGCTGGGGCATCACGGCGACCTCGAAGGCACCTTCGTCAGAACGGGCTTCACCGCCGACGGGAGACGGTCGGTGGTCGTCACGGTCAGCGGCCGCACCACGGACGACACCCAGCTCCTCGCCACGGAGAAGACCCTGCAGAAGCTCATCGACCGGATGCTGTGCCGACGGTGACCACCTCTCAGGACAGCAGGTCCACGGCCCGCACCCGGTCCTGGTGGACCAGCACGTCGAAGCAGCGGCCCAGCGCGATGTCGAACCAGTTCCGCTCCTCCGGATAGGCGGTACCGACGCTGCGTGTGGGCCGGGCCGCGGCGAGCCAGGAGCGGGCCGCTCCCGGGGCGGTCCGCAGGTCCAGGACGTAGCGGTCGTACCGCACCTGGTCCAGCGTGTGCTCGTTGCTGCCGGTTCGCGGGGGCCCGACCGTGTGGCTGAGCATGTGCGTCTCCTCCGGGTCGGTGGCCTTGAACGAGCCCTGGCCGAAGGTGAGTCCGACGCTCACATAGCCGCTGCCGAGCCGGTCCCGCAGGAACGCGCCCTGCGTCTTGGGCAGCTTCCGCGGGTCCTCGGGGGTGTAGCCGATGTGGTTGTTGTGGCCGGACAGCAGGATCCGGTGCCCGGTGTGCTCGCGCCACCAGACGACGTTGTCCGCCATGACGTCGTCCCGCCAGCGCATGGCCTCGGCGACCTGCCGCGGATCGGCGAAGTCGAATCCGTACCCGGTGGCCGTCTGGTCGATCACCGTCGCGTGCCGCAGCACCTCGGCGAACTCCCGCCGCGCGTCCTCGGCGCGCGGGCCAGTGACTCCAGCAGCTCCAGGGCGCGTCCGGTCCGGGAGGCCATGTCCTGCCGTTCGGCGAGCGGGCGGGCGAGATACGCCTTCTGGTACTCGCCGGAGGGGAGGGCCGGCCGCAGTCCCCGGTACAGCTCCTCGAACCGCGGTGCGAGATCCGGCCGGACCCGTCCCACGTACGCCGTCACCCGGTCGTACAGCTCGGGCCCCGTGTAGCCCCAGTCGTCGCCCATGAACCGCACCGGGTCCCGCGGGTGCCGGCGGTTGTACTCCCGCATCCACTCCACCAGTCGCAGGTTCTCGACGGTGGGGTTCAGCGCGTACGTGTACTGGAAGTCCTCCCGCATGACGCGCTCGGGGTCGCCCTTGCCGTGCACGACGTACTCGTCGAGACGCACGCCGGTGCTCCAGGCCGTCTCCAGCGCGAAGGTCCGAAAGCCACGCCGCTCCACCAGATACCGGAACACCCGTTCCTTCACGGTGAGGAACTCGTGCGACCCGTGCGTGGCCTCTCCCATCCCCACCACGACCGCGTCCCCGACCGCCCTGCCGACCGGCCGCAGGTCCCGCACGTCCCCGCCGGGTTCAGCGGTGCGCAACGGACTCGCGGCCCGCTCCAGAGCCGGCACGACGGGGTCCTCCGCAGCGGTGGCCGCCGGGGTCGGAGCCAGGAGCGACAACGCGAGAACGACGAAGGTCCATGGACGCAGGCACGACATACCCCCATACGTGCCCTGCCCGGATCAGCCGCGCCGCAGCAGGCCCGGCCATTCACCCGAACGGGGGCTCGCGCACTTGCGTGGGGGTTCCTCAATCAGCGCCCTCGAGCTCGATGTCGAGGATCTCGGCGAGCCGGGACAATCCCTCCAGGGCGCGCTCCCGGTGCGCGGGCACGACGCGTGGGCGCTCGGCCGGTGGCAGATGCTCGTCGGCCTCGGCAAGGAGGTCCGCGTACTCGCCCATCAGCTGCACGGCGAGATTCGCGAGCTGTCCCGCTCTGCGGTGCACGGGGTCGCCCGGGTTCAGTTCGGCTTCGAAGATCTCCAGTGCCTCGTCCAGGTGCGAGCGTCGTCCTGCGCTGAGGGTGCCCGGGGCCGGCTTCTTGTCCATGCCTGAGTGTCCCGCAGAGGGGACGCGAGGAAAGCGCCCATGAGGAAGGGGCGGCACCTCCGCACAAGGTGCCGCCCCCCTCTTCTCGTGCACCGGAGCCGCCGCGATCGGTGAGGGTCGGGGACCGTCGACGGCTCCGGGTTCTGTGGGCCCTGGACGGGCCACGGTCTAGCGGTGGTCGCTGCCCTGGGACTGGACCGCCGCCCGGCCGGCCTCCAGGCGGGCCACCGGGATGCGGAACGGGGAGCAGGAGACGTAGTCGAGTCCGACCTCGTGGAAGAAGTGGACCGACTCCGGGTCGCCGCCGTGCTCACCGCAGACGCCGAGCTTGAGGTCGGGCCGTGTCTCGCGGCCGGCCTTGGCGGCGAGCTTCACCAGGGAGCCGACGCCGTCCTTGTCGATCGTCTCGAACGGGGAGACCCGAAGATGCCCTTCTCCAGGTACGCCGTGAAGAAGCTCGCCTCCACGTCGTCCCGGGAGAAGCCCCACACCGTCTGGGTGAGGTCGTTCGTGCCGAAGGAGAAGAACTGCGCCGCCTCGGCGATCTGACCGGCGGTCAGCGCGGCACGCGGCAGCTCGATCATCGTGCCGATGGACAGCTTGAGCTGCGCCCCCGAGGCGGCTTCCACCTCGGCGATGACCTTGTCGGCCTCCTCCCGCACGATCTCCAGCTCCTGGACCGTGCCGACGAGCGGGATCATGATCTCGGCGCGCGGGTCGCCCTTGGCCGCCTTGCGCTCGGCCGCGGCCTCGGCGATCGCCCGGACCTGCATGGTGAACAGGCCGGGGATGACCAGACCGAGACGGACACCGCGCAGACCCAGCATCGGGTTCTGCTCGTGCAGCCGGTGCACCGCCTGGAGCAGACGCAGTTCGTTCTCGTGCGGCTCCTGGCGGGACTCGGCGAGGGCGACACGGACCGAGAGTTCCGTGATGTCGGGCAGGAACTCGTGCAGCGGCGGGTCCAGCAGGCGGATGGTGACCGGGAGGCCGTCCATCGACTCGAAGAGCTGGACGAAGTCCTGCTTCTGCAGCGGCAGCAGCTCCTTGAGGGACTCCTCGCGCTCGGCCTCCGTGTCGGCCAGGATCAGCCGCTCCACCAGCTCGCGCCGGTCGCCGAGGAACATGTGCTCGGTGCGGCACAGGCCGATGCCCTGGGCGCCGAAGCGGCGGGCGCGCAGCGCGTCCTCGGCGTTGTCGGCGTTGGCGCGGACCCGCAGGCGGCGCTTGCGGTCGGCGAAGGCCATCATCCGGTGGACGGCCTCGACCAGCTCGTCGGCGTCGTCGGCACCGGGGTGCATCCGGCCCTCGAAGTACTCCACGACCGGCGACGGCACGACCGGCACCTCACCGAGGTAGACCTTGCCCGAGGAGCCGTCGATGGAGACGACGTCGCCCTCCTCGACGACGTGCCCGCCCGGCACGGTCATCCGGCGGCGCTTGGTGTCGACCTCCAGCTCCTCGGCGCCGCAGACACAGGTCTTGCCCATGCCGCGGGCGACCACGGCCGCGTGGGAGGTCTTGCCGCCGCGCGAGGTCAGGATGCCCTCGGCGGCGATCATGCCGTCCAGGTCGTCGGGGTTGGTCTCACGGCGGATCAGAATGACCTTCTCGCCCGAGCGGGACCACTTGACGGCCGTGTAGGAGTCGAAGACGGCCTTGCCGACCGCCGCGCCCGGGGACGCGGCGATGCCCCGGCCGACCTGCTCGACCTTCGCGCTCTCGTCGAACCGCGGGAACATCAGCTGCGCGAGCTGGGCGCCGTTGACACGGGTGAGCGCCTCGGCCTCGTCGATCAGGCCCTGGTCGACCAGCTGGGTCGCGATCCGGAAGGCGGCGCCCGCGGTGCGCTTGCCGACGCGGGTCTGGAGCATCCACAGCACACCGCGCTCGATGGTGAACTCGATGTCGCAGAGATCCTTGTAGTGGTTCTCCAGCGTCTCCATGATCTGCATCAGCTGGTCGTACGACTTCTTGTCGATCTGCTCCAGCTCGGCGAGCGGCACGGTGTTGCGGATGCCCGCGACGACGTCCTCGCCCTGGGCGTTCTGCAGGTAGTCGCCGTAGACGCCCTGGTGGCCGGAGGCGGGGTCGCGGGTGAAGGCGACGCCGGTGCCGGAGTCGGGGCCGAGGTTGCCGAAGACCATGGAGCAGACGTTGACGGCCGTGCCCAGGTCGTGCGGGATGCGCTCCTGGCGGCGGTAGAGCTTGGCGCGGTCGCCGTTCCAGGAGTCGAAGACCGCCTTGATGGCGAGGTCCATCTGCTCGCGCGGGTCCTGCGGGAAGTCCCGCCCGGCCTCGGTCTTGACGATCTTCTTGAACTTGGTGACGAGCTTCTTGAGGTCCGCGGCCTCCAGTTCCGTGTCGACCGTGACCTTCTTGGCCGCCTTCGCCGCCTCCAGCGCGTCCTCGAAGAGCTCGCCGTCGACACCCAGGACGGTCTTGCCGAACATCTGGATGAGGCGGCGGTAGGAGTCCCACGCGAACCGGTCGTCACCGGCCTGCTTGGCGAGACCCTGCACGGACTTGTCGGAGAGGCCGATGTTGAGGACGGTGTCCATCATGCCGGGCATGGAGAACTTGGCGCCCGAGCGCACCGACACCAGCAGCGGGTCGTCGGCCTGGCCGAGCTTCTTGCCCATGCGCGCCTCCAGCGCGTCGAGGTGCGCACTCACCTCGTCACGCAGTGCCGCCGGCTCCTCGCCGCTGTCGAGGTAGGTCTTGCAGGCCTCGGTGGTGATCGTGAAGCCGGGCGGGACCGGCAGGCCCAGGTTCGTCATCTCGGCGAGGTTCGCGCCCTTGCCACCGAGGAGGTCCTTGAGGTCCTTGTTGCCCTCGGTGAAGTCGTAGACGAACTTCACGCCCTCAACGCTCTCGCCGTGATCAGCTACATGGGGATCTTTGTTTTCCGACACGGGTCTCGACTCCTCGAGGACGCGGTGGCTGCCCTGACGGCGAGGAACATACCCAGATCAAAGGCTTCTGGGTACGTCCACTCGCGCGTCATGCGCCTGTAACCACTCGTCCGCCAGCGGATCGAAAGTCAAGGCTCGGCAAGCGATCACAGCCGCATGTTTTCACTTCTTGAACGCAAGAACCTCCCTGGACCCCTCTGGGCGCTCATCTGAGCGATGTTTCCGCACATTTGATTTCGCTCGATGAACGATCAAAGGGTGGCACTCAGTGCCACCCTTTGGAGAAGTGCAGTCGCTCAAGATCCGCTCATCTGAGCGCAACCCTTATCAAGGGTGGCGAGAATCACGCTGCCACAGCTGCCCGGATTTCACCATGCGGACGTGTCCCGGGACGGAAACGCGCCCGTCACACCCCGAGGGCGCGCAACCGCTCCTCGACCCGCTCCGGGGCGTACAGATGCTCCACGACCATCGCGCCGGCCCCCACCAGCCCGGCTCGCTCCCCGAGCCGCGAGGTCACGACGTCCAGGTGGACGGTGGAGCGGGGCAGGGCCCGCTGGTAGAGCAGTTCGCGCACGCCGGTGAGGAAGGGGGTTCCGGCCAGATCCCCGGCGATCATCAGAACCCCGGGGTTGAGCAGCGTCACGACGGTCGCCAGCACGTCCCCGACCCGGCGCCCGGCCTCCCGGGCCAGTCCGACCGCCTCGGGGTGCCCGGACGCCAGCAGGTCCCGCACATCCGAGCCGGACGCCGCCGGCACCCCGGCCTCCGCCAGCCGCCGGGCCACCGCACCGCCGCTCGCGACGGCGGCCAGACAGCCGTAGGAACCACACCGGCACAGCGCCTGGGCGCCCTCCGGCACCCGGATGTGCCCGATGTCCCCCGCGCCGCCGTCGACGCCCCGGAACACCGAGCCGCCGACCACGACCCCGGCACCGATGCCGGTGGAGACCTTCACCAGCACGAAGGCGGAGCAGTCGGGGTAGCCGGTGCGCTGTTCGCCGTAAGCCATGAGGTTGGCGTCGTTGTCCACCAGCACCGGTACGGCGGCGGCGCCGGTGTGCTCGGTGAGCGCCCGGGCCAGCCGGCCCCGTATGTCGTAACCGTCCCAGCCGGGCATGATCGGCGGCTGGACCACGCGGCCGGTCTCGGTGTCGACCGGGCCGGGCACCGCGAGGCCGACGCCGCACACCGACCCGGCCGGGCGTCCGGCCTTCTCCAGCAGTTCGGCGAACCAGCGGCCGAGTTCGCCGAGCACGGCGTCCGGGCCGTCCTCGACGACGAGGGTGCCGGAGTGCTCGGCGAGGATCTCGCCGCTCAGCGACAGCACGGCCGCCCGCGCGTGCCGGGTGTCCAGGTCCGCGGCGAGGACCACCGCGTGCTCGTCGTCGAACTCCAGGGTGATGGAGGGGCGTCCGCCCAGCGGTGAGTCCACCGGCCCCCCGGCGCCCTCGCGCAGCCAGCCCGCCCGGAAGAGCCGGTCGAGGCGTTGCCCGACGGTGGCCCGGGAAAGTCCGGTCGCCTGCTGCAGGGCACCCCGGGTCACGGCGCGGCGACTGCGCACCAGTTCGAGCAGTTCGCCGGCGCTCGCCTGAACACGTCCCGACATGCGCACCCCCTTGTGTTTTCCAACCCTGCATTACATATTGGGTTTTGCGTGTTAAATAGACGTAACCCTACGGTAGCCCTCGCCGAACTGGTCGGCCGTACGTCTTTGGGAGAGCCCCGAGTGGATCGCATCGTCCAGCTCACAGCACGTCCCGGACGCCGCGAGGTTGCATACGATCCGGCCGCCGCGCCGTCATCCCTGCAGGTCCGGGCAGCGCAGGTCCTGGAGAGCAACTGGACGGGCAGGTCCACCGTGCCGTCGCGCAGCCTGTATCCGCACCAGTGGTCGTGGGACTCGGCCTTCATCGCCATCGGCCTGCGCCACCTGTCGCCGTTACGGGCGCAGACGGAGCTGGAGACGCTGCTGGCGGCCCAGTGGGCGGACGGGCGGATCCCGCACATCGTCTTCAGCCCCTCCGTCCCGCTCGACGCGTACTTCCCGAGCCCCGACTTCTGGCGCTCCTCCACCGCGGGGCGCGGCGCGGGTGCCCCGCGCACCGTACAGACCTCCGGGATCGTGCAGCCACCGGTCCACGCGCTGGCCGCGTGGCTGGTCCACCTCGCCGACCCGGGTCTGTCCCGGGCGCGCGGCTTCCTCGCCCGGGCGTACCCCCGACTCGCGGCCTGGCACCGGTACTTGCTGCACCGGCGCGACCTGGGCGGGGGCGGCCTGGTGTCCGTCGTGCACCCCTGGGAACAGGGTATGGACAACAGCCCCTGCTGGGACCGCCCGCTGTCCCGGGTCACCCCGGCCCCGGCCCGCTCCTTCCGCCGCGCCGACCTCGACCACGGCTCCCCCGAGGACCGGCCCACCGATCTGGACTACGGGCGGTACGTACGGCTCGCGGCGGACTACCGCGACCGGGACTATGCCGACGGGCGCGGGGACTTCATGGTGGAGGACCCGGCGTTCAACGCCCTGCTCATCACCTCCGAGTACGCCCTGGCCCGGATCGCGCACGAGCTGGGCGCGGCGGGCTCGGCCCGGCAGACCCGCGCCGAGCGGCTGACGGCGGCCCTGGTGGAACGGCTGTGGGACCCGGCCGCGGGGATGTTCCTGTGCCGGGACGTACGCGCCGGGGAGCTGATCCCCGAGCGTGGTGTCACCGGGCTCGTCCCCCTGCTGCTGCCCGCCCTCCCGCGCGACCTCGTCACCACCCTGGTCCGCACGGTCTGCGGCCCGCACTTCGGCCTCGGCGGCACGACCCGCCTGGTGCCCAGCTACGACCTGCTCGGCGAGGCCTTCGACCCGCACCGCTACTGGCGCGGCCCGGCCTGGTTCAACACCAGCTGGCTGCTGGAGCGCGGGCTGCGGCTGCACGGCGAGCGCGGCCGGGCCGACGCCCTGCGCAAGGGCATCCTGCACACCGCCGGCGCCTCCGACTTCGCGGAGTACGTCGACCCGTACACGGCACAGGCCTGCGGCGCCACCGGCTTCGGCTGGACCGCCGCGCTCACGCTCGACCTGCTGCACGACCGGCCCGCATGGGACAGAAAGGGCGTCCCGGCGATCAAGGGAGGGGACCTCGGATGACGGACCGGCATCATCTGCTCGTGCACGGCGGGACGTTCGCCGCCGTCGGCGACCGCGGCGACATCAGCGGCTACCGGGGCGGCAGCGCCCCGGACGGCATGTTCGTACGGGACGCGCGGCATCTGAGCCGCTGGCAGCTCACCGTCGACGGGGCCGTGCCGGAGACGCTCACACCGGTGACCGACGGGGACACCGCGGCGTGCGTCCTCGTCCCGCGCGGCGGCCGCGACGAGCCGCCCGCGTGCACGCTCTTCCGCGAACAGGCCGTCGGCGACTCCTCGTTCGTCGAGGCCCTGCGCGTCACCAGCAACCGCCCCACGCCGACGACGGTACGGCTCGCGGTCACGGCCGACGCCGACTTCACCGACCAGTTCGAACTGCGCTCCGACCACCGCACCTACACCAAGGCCGGCGCGGTCCGCTCCCGCCAGGTCCTGGAGCACGGCGTGGAGTTCACCTACCGACGCGGCGAGTGGCGTTCCGTCACCACGGTGACGGCCGAGCCGCAGCCGGACGCCGTGGAGGAGACCGGCACCGGCGCCCGCCGCCTGGTGTGGACCCTGGACCTCGAACCGCACGGCACCGCCGAGCTGACCCTGCGGGTCATCGCCCGCCCGCACGGCGACAAACGCGCCCTGCGCGTGCCCCGCTCCCCCGCCGCCCTCCGGGATCAACTCCTCGCCCGTGAAGGTGAGTTCATGGAGGGCGTGGCCTTCCCGAGCGGTCGGCCGGAGCTGGCCGCGGCCTGCGCCCGGGGCCTCGCCGACCTGGCCGCGCTCCAGGTCCCGGCGACCGGCCCGGACGGCGAGGAACTGCGCGTCCCGGCGGCCGGCGCCCCCTGGTTCCAGACCCTGCTGGGCCGCGACGCCCTGCTGACCTCGCTGTTCGCGCTGCCCTACCGGCCGCGGCTGGCCGCCGCCACCCTGCCCGCGCTGGCCGCGACCCAGGCCACGGACGCCGCGGTCAGCGAGGTCGCCCAGCCCGGGAAGATCGTGCACGAGGTGCGGCACGGCGAACTGGCGCACTTCGGCCAGGTCCCCTACGGCCGCTACTACGGCTCGGTCGACGCCACACCGCTGTTCCTCGTCCTCCTCGGCGCCTATGTGGAACAGACCGGCGACACCGCCCTGGCCCGCCGCCTCGAACCCCACGCCCGTGCCGCGGTCGGCTGGATGCTCGACCACGGCGGCCTGACCACGCGCGGCTACCTCGTCTACCGCGCCGACCAGGGCGGCCTCGCCAACCAGAACTGGAAGGACTCCCCAGGCGCGATCTGCTCCGCCGAGGGCACCCGGCCGCACGGCCCGGTGACGGCCGCGGGCGCCCAGGGCTACGCCTACGACGCGCTGCGCCGCACGGCGGGGCTCGCGCGCACGGTGTGGCAGGACGGGACGTACGCGGATCTGCTGGAGCAGGCGGCGGCCGATCTGCGCGACCGTTTCCAGCGGGACTTCTGGATGCCCGAGCACTCCTTCCCCGCCCTCGCGCTCGACGGCCGGGGCGACCAGGTCGACGCGCTCGCCTCCGACGCCGGGCATCTGCTGTGGTCGGGCCTGCTGGACAAGGAGTACGGCGAACAGGTCGGCCGGCGGCTGCTGGAGCCGGACTTCTTCTCCGGCTGGGGCGTCCGCACCCTGGCCGCCGGACAGCCGGCCTACCACCCGCTCTCCTACCACCGCGGCTCGGTCTGGCCGCACGACAACGCGCTGATCGCACTGGGTCTGGCCCGCTACGGGCTGCACGACGAAGCCCGCGCGGTCGCCGGCGGCCTGGTCGACGCGGCGACCGCGACCGGCCACCGGCTGCCGGAGGTCCTCGCGGGGTACGGCCGCGACACCCACCCCGAGCCGGTCCCCTACCCGCACGCGTGCGTCCGCGAATCCCGCTCTGCCTCCGCCCCGTTGGCGCTGCTCACCGCGGTCGGCGGCGTCTGAGGCCCGGTTGGCCGGCCGTTTGCCGGGTGTTTGCCGAGCGCTGGCCCGGCGAGCTGAACACACCTGGTGAACGCCCCGTACGGAACTGAGGCGGACCCGTACCCCACGCGGGTCCGCCACCTCACCGGGTTTCGCACGGGAAGGACCTCTCCGGGTGCCTGTCTTCACACGCTTCAGCGAGTCACCGGGGCCTGGTGACGCGCCCTCAGAGGCCGTATCAGAGACGCGGCGTGACGAGACGGAGCCTGCGTCGGGGGCCCGAGCCGCCGACGCCGTACCCGTCACGCCCGAGCCTTCCACAGCCGCCCCCTGCCCACCCGGAGATCCCGTCTGGCCCGGCTCGCCGGCCTCACCTACCTCCGCACCCACCACCCCCACACCGCCCGCGCCCTCTCCTGGACCACCACCGCCCTCGCCGCCGTCCTGGTTCTCGGTGCCCTGCTGCTGCCCAACACCCTCCCCGCCGTCCAGCCGGGGAGCTTCACGAAGATCCCGGCGGAGGCGGTCATCGGGGCCGTCGTCGTGCTGGGGCTGCCGCGTCTGCCCCGGCTGGTCGCGGCGGTGCTGTACGGGCTCGGACTCACCGCGCTGACCGCCGTGAACCTGCTCGACATGGGGTTCAACGAGTACCTGGGCCGTGGCTTCAACGCCGCGCTCGACTGGGACCTGCTGCCCGACGCGCAGGCGTACGTCGAGGACACTCTGGGCGGCAACGCCGCGACCGCCGCCGCCGTCGGCGCGGTCGTCCTCGTCCTGCTCCTGGCGGTCGTCATGGTCCTGGCGACGATCCGGCTCAGCGGTCTGCTGGTCCGCCACCGTCCCCGGGCGGCCCGGGGCGCGCTGATCGCCGGCACTGTCTGGATCACCTGCTCGGCTCTCGGCCTGACGCTCTTCGGCGGGCCGATCGCCTCCGAGCGTGCCGCCGGGGCCCTCCGGGTGCACGCGCAGCGGACGGTGGACTCCCTGCGGGACGAGGCCGCGTTCGCGAAGGAAGCCCAGGCCGACACCTTCGGCGACACCCCGCCCGACCAGCTGCTCCCGGACCTGCGCGGCAAGGACGTCGTCTTCACGTTCATCGAGAGCTACGGCCGCAGCGCCATCGAGGACCCGATCATGGCCCCCGGCGTCGACCGGACCCTGGACGCGAGCACCAAGGCCCTGGAGAAGGCCGGCTTCGCCGCCCGCAGCGGCTGGCTGACCTCGGCCACCTACGGCGGCAGCAGCTGGCTCGGCCACTCCACGACCATGTCCGGCCTGTGGATCGACAACCAGCGCCGCTACCGCACGGTCACCGCGGGCGACCACCTCACCCTGACCAAGGCGTTCCAGAAGACCGGCGCGTGGGACACGGTCGGCGTCATGCCCGGCGTGCAGAAGGGCTGGCCGGAGGAGAAGTGGTACGGCCTGGACAAGCTCTACGACGCCTTCGACCTGGGGTACAGGGGACCGAAGTTCAGCTGGTCGACCATGCCCGACCAGTACGCGCTGGAGGCGTTCCAGCGTCAGGTGCACGGCAAGAAGCGCGACAAGCCGCTGATGTCGTTCGTCATCCTGACCTCCAGCCACCAGCCCTGGGCGCCCCTCCCCAAGATGGTCGGCTGGGACGAACTCGGCGACGGCTCCGTCTTCGACGCCATCCAGAAAGCGGGCAACAAGGCGTCGGACATCATCACCGACACCACCAAATCCCGGCAGGAGTACGGCAAGTCCATCCAGTACGCGGTCACCAGCCTCACCCAGTGGCTGGAGCGCTACGGCACCGACGACACCGTCCTGGTCTTCCTCGGCGACCACCAGCCCATGGCCCGGGTCAGCGGCACCCGCGCCGGCCGGGACGTGCCGGTGTCGATCGTCGCCAAGGACCCGAAGGTCCTGGACAAGGTCGCCGACTGGAACTGGACGGAGGGCCTCAAGCCGGACCGGAACGCGCCCGTCTGGAAGATGGACTCCTTCCGCGACCGCTTCCTGAAGGCGTTCGGCTCCACGCCCCGCCCCTCCACGGGCTGATCAGCCGCCGGAGGTGTCCAGCTCCGCGTCCTCGCCGACGCCCGCGCAGTCGTAGGGGTCCTTCAGCCAGCCGTCCGGCAGCACCACCCGGTTGTTGCCGGACGTACGGCCCCGGGGCCCGTCGGCGCCGGCGGGCCAGGGCTGGTCGAGGTCCAGCTCGTCCAGGCCGGACCGCAGCTCCTCGAGCGAGGAGGTGATCGCGAGGCGCTTGCGCATCTCGGAGCCGACCGCGAAACCCTTGAGATACCAGGCGACGTGCTTGCGGAAGTCGATCACGCCCCGGGACTCGTCCCCGATCCACTCGCCGAGCAGCGTGGCGTGCCGGACCATGACGTCGGCGACCTCGCGCAGGGTGGGCCGGGCGATGTCCTGGGTGCGGCCCTCGAAGGCCGCGACCAGGTCCGCGAAGAGCCACGGCCGCCCGAGGCACCCGCGCCCCACGACGACACCGTCGCAGCCGGTCTCGCGCACCATCCGCAGGGCGTCCTCGGCCGACCAGATGTCGCCGTTGCCGAGCACCGGGATCTCCGGCACGTGCTCCTTCAGCCGGGCGATGGCGTCCCAGTCGGCGGTGCCGCCGTAGTGCTGGGAGGCGGTGCGGCCGTGCAGCGCGATGGCGGTGACGCCCTCCTCGACGGCGATCCGGCCGGCGTCGAGGTAGGTGATGTGGTCGTCGTCGATGCCTTTGCGCATCTTCATCGTCACGGGCAGGTCGCCGGCTCCGCTGACGGCTTCCCGCAGGATGGCCCGCAGCAGGTTCCGCTTGTAGGGGAGGGCGGAGCCGCCGCCCTTGCGGGTCACCTTCGGCACCGGGCAGCCGAAGTTCAGGTCGATGTGGTCGGCGAGGTCCTCCTCCGCGATCATGCGGACGGCCTTGCCGACGGTCGCCGGGTCCACGCCGTAGAGCTGGATCGACCGAGGTCGCTCCGACTCGTCGAAGTGGATCAGCTGCATGGTCTTCTCGTTGCGCTCGACCAGGGCCCTGGTGGTGATCATCTCGCTGACGAACAGGCCCTTGCCCGCACTGAACTCCCTGCACAAGGTACGGAAGGGCGCGTTGGTGATCCCGGCCATGGGGGCCAGGACGACGGGGGGCTGGACGGTGTGCGGGCCGATCTGGAGGGGCGTGGACATGCCTCCATTGTGCCGTGCAATGAAAAGGCAAACTTCATTAGTTAGCCACACTATTGATATCGGCGTACGATGGAGCGCATGCCCGAGCTCAGTTCCCGCCGCCGCATGCTGGTGCTCGCGATCTGCTGCATGAGCCTGCTGATCGTGAGCCTCGACAACACGGTCCTGAACGTGGCCCTGCCGTCCATGCAGCAGGACCTGCACGCGAGCACGTCGGGCCTGCAGTGGACGATCGACGCCTACACCCTGGTCCTGGCCTCACTGCTGATGCTCGCGGGCTCCACGGCCGACCGGATCGGCCGCAAGCGCGTCTTCATGGCGGGCCTGGTCGTCTTCACCATCGGTTCGGTGCTGTGCTCCCTCGCGCCGAACCTGGAGGCGCTGGTCGCGTTCCGGATGGTGCAGGCGGTGGGCGGCTCGATGCTGAACCCGGTCGCCATGTCGATCATCACCAATACCTTCACGGACCCGCGTGAGCGGGCCCGCGCGATCGGTGTGTGGGGTGCGGTCGTCGGCATATCGATGGCCGCCGGTCCGCTGGTCGGCGGCCTGCTGGTGGAGTCGGTCGGCTGGCGCTCGATCTTCTGGATCAACCTGCCCGTGGGTCTCGCCGCCCTCCTGCTCACCCTGCGCTTCGTCCCCGAGTCCCGCGCCGACCGGGCCCGCCGCCCCGACCCGGTCGGACAGCTCCTGGTGATCGCCCTGTTCGGCTCCCTGACGTACGCGATCATCGAGGCGCCGACCACGGCGCTGACCTCGACGGCCCCGTTCGCCGCACTGGCTCTGGCCGCCCTCGTGGGCCTCCTCCTCTACGAGCCGCGCCGCACGGAGCCCCTGATCGACCTGCGGTTCTTCCGCTCGGCGCCGTTCAGCGGGGCGACGGTCATCGCGATCAGCGCGTTCGCCGCGCTCGGCGGTTTCCTGTTCCTGTCCACGCTGTACCTGCAGAACGTGCGCGGCCTGACCGCCCTGGAGGCGGGCCTGTGGATGCTGCCGATGGCGGCCCCGACATTCCTGTGCGCCCCGCTGTCGGGCCGTTTGGTGGGCACCCGGGGTCCGCGTGTGCCCTTGCTGATCGCGGGCTTGGCGATGACGACGAGCGGTGTCCTCTTCGCCGCGTTCGAGGCGGAGACCTCGAACGTCACGCTCTTCGCCGGCTACGTCCTCTTCGGCATCGGCTTCGGCTTCGTCAACGCGCCCATCACCAACACGGCGGTGTCCGGGATGCCGCGCGCGCAGGCGGGCGTCGCGGCGGCGGTCGCCTCCACGAGCCGGCAGCTGGGCCAGACGCTGGGCGTCGCGGTGGTGGGCGCGGTGCTCGCCTCGGGCGTGGGCGCGGCCTCCTACCGGGAGACGTTCGTGCCGGCCGCGCAGCCGGGCTGGTGGATCATCGCGGCGTGCGGTGCCGCGGTACTGACGCTGGGCGCCGTGACGAGTGGGCACTGGGCCCGCCGGACGGCCGAGCGGGCGGCCGGACAGCTGGAACCGGCGGAGGTACGGGAAGCCCCCGGCGTCAAGGCGTAGAACGGCATGCGGAACGCCCTGGTCACAACGCTGCTAATGCGACTCGGCGGGGTGGCGCCGACCGGGTCACTGAGCCTCCGGCTGCCCCGCAGGGTCGCTCGCGGCCCCGCTCGAGGTCTTCTCACGGCCTGATAACTCGCTACCGGGGAGCCCCTGTTGATGTTGGTGTTGTTGCTGCACACTCCTTCCTGCGAGCGGACCGGATCCGCCGGATTCCTGAACGCGGGAGACGTCATGGCGCAGATCGACACGAGCAAGGTCAGCCGCTGGGACCAGCACGGCCGGGAGCATGTGGTGCGGGTGCAACGCACGGGCGTGCAGCGCACGATCAGGTGCGACACCTGCGGCTGGCGCAGAGGCGCCCAGTTCCTGCCCTGGCTGAAGGCGGAGGAGCACTTGGCGGAGGCCCACCAGGCGACGGTGGACCCGACGGCGGCGTGAGCCGGCCCGGGTCGGCGCCCTCGGCTTCACGGGAGGGCCCTAGTAGAGGATCGAGGGCAGGTAGGCGCCGTCGGGCCGGTTGTACAGGCCGATGGTCATCAGGCTCATCAGCTGCACGACCTTGAGGCCGTTGGACAGGCACCACCTGAGCAGCGCGCTGTCCTCCGCGGGGACGAGGATGCCCGGGCCGCCGAACTGCGGGCCGCCGCGATCAAGGCCTGGAGGTCCGGAGTGGTCTCGCCCACGGCGTGTGCGAAGAAGGCCAGGTCGGTGGCGTACCCGGTGACGCGTCCCTCGCGTTCGACAACCCGGGCGGTGCCCTGTTTGAGTGCGTCGGCGACCTCGCCGCCACGGTCGACGCCGTGGACCTGCCGGCACACATCGTTGCAGGCGCCGAGGTCCGCGTCCGTGGCCTCCCGCACTGTGTATCCGGGCATCGCACGCCCGATCGGCGGGCCCTGCACACAGGCCATCGTGCCCCGGTGGACGAAGCCCAGGCTCACGTACAGCGAGAACGACCGGTTGTGGTAGCCGCTCTGCAGCAGCCGGATGCCCGGCGCCCCGCGCTCGTCGGCCCGCTCCATCACGTCCCGCATCAGGCGGCGGCCCACCCCCGCGTTCTGCACGGTGGGGTCGACGGTGATGGGCCCGACCCCGACGACGGCCGAGCGCTCGTCGAGGAAGTTGCTGCCCACGATCCGCCCGTCGAGCTCGGCGACGACGCTGTAGAAACCGGGGTGCGTCAGGGCTCCCTCGATCACCGCGACACCCACGTCGGGGCTCGGGAAGTCGGGTGGGAACGCGTGCTCCTCGGCGATGCCGGCGAAGGCCTCGTAACAGATCCTTCCGCACTCCGCGGCATCGTCCGCAGTGCCCGGGCGCAGTATGAGATCCACGATCGCCATCCCCTTCTCGGCGCCCCCCGCGCGGCGACCCACCCCTCACTTCCCATCCTGTGCTCCTCCCGACCGGGGCGCACCCGGGCGATCCGGCTAGGGGCGCAGCCCCTTCACCAGCAGGTCCAGGACCGCCGCGAAGTCCCCCTCGACGCCCGGCTCTTCCCACTCCCGGGCGTAGCACGGATCGTGGAAGCGGCCCGTGGCGTGGAAGAGGGCGCGGGCGGTCGTCCCGGGGTCGGTGGTGGCGGCGAAGGTGCCGGACTCGACGCCCGCCTCGACGATCCGGGTCAGCTGAGCGGTCATGTCGGCGATGTGCTCGCCGACCGCCTCGCCGTTCTCACCGACCAGGACCATGTACGTGGCGAACAGCTCAGGGTCCTCGCCCGCCTTGCGGCGCTTGGCGGCGAACAGCGCCGCGGTCCAGTCGCGCAGGCGGGTCTCCGGGTCGCGGTCCGCGATGACGATGCCGGACAGCTCCTCGCAGGTACGGTCCAGCCAGCGCTTGGTGACCGCCTCGCGCAGCGCCGCCTTGGTGCGGAAGTGCCGGTAGACGCTGCCGTGGCTGACGCCGAGCGCGCGGGCCACGTCCACCACGGTGGCCTTGGCCGGGCCGTGGCGGCGCAGCACTTCCTCGGTCGCCTCGAGGATGCGCTCGGCGGTCAGAGTCTCGCTGGTCGGTGCCATGCCCCTGACCGTACCCGGAGCCCGGTTCAGGCTTCGAGGTGCGCCATCTGGGCCGCCGGATAGCGGTCACCGGCGGCGGCGCCGGCCGGTACGGCCTCCTCGATCGCGGTCAGGTCGGCCGCGTCCAGCGTCACGTCCAGCGCGCCCAGCGCCTCCGTGAGCCGGTCGCGGCGGCGGGCGCCGACCAGCGGCACGATGTCCTCACCGCGGCTGAGCACCCAGGCGATGGCGATCTGCGCGACGCTGACGCCCTTCTGCTCGGCGATCTTCCGCAGTGCCTCGACGAGGTTCAGGTTGTGCTGGAGGTTCTCGCCCTGGAAGCGCGGCGACATCGCGCGGAAGTCGCCCGCGCCGAGCTGCCGGTCGGCCGTGAAGTGGCCGGAGATCAGCCCCCGGGAGAGCACCCCGTACGCCGTGATGCCGATGCCCAGCTGACGCGTGGCCGGCAGGATCTCGTCCTCGATGCCGCGTGAGATGAGGGAGTACTCGATCTGGAGGTCGGAGATCGGCGCCGTGGCGGCGGCCCGGCGGATGGTCTCGGCGCCGACCTCGCTGAGGCCGATGTGCCGCACGTATCCCTTCTCGACGAGCTCAGCGATCGCGCCGACCGTCTCCTCGATCGGCACGTCGGGGTCGAGACGGGCGATGCGGTAGACGTCGATGTGGTCGACGCCGAGCCGCTGGAGGGAGTACGCGGCGAAGGTCTTCACTGCGGCGGGCCGGCCGTCGTAGCCGAGCCAGCTGCCGTCCGGGCCGCGCAGGGCGCCGAACTTCACGCTGAGCAGGGCTTGTTCACGCCGGGCAGCGGGGCCGCGCGCAGGGCCTCGCCGATCAGCATCTCGTTGTGGCCCATGGCGTAGAAGTCGCCGGTGTCCAGCAGGGTGACGCCCGCTTCGAGCGCCGCGTGGATCGTCGCGATGGACTCGGCCCGGTCCGCCTCGCCGTACAGCGCGGACATGCCCATGCAGCCGAGACCGAGGGCGGAGACCTGGGGGCCGGTGGTTCCGAGAGGGCGGGTTCGCATCGTCATGCCCTCCACCATGCCACGACATCTGACAGATTTCAATATCTGTCAGCTGATACTTGTCAGTGCGTCCCCCTGCCCCGCGCTACCGCGCCGTGAACGCCAGCTTCGCCCCAGCGCCACGAACGATCCGGCGAAACCCCGCCGCAGCCACGCCATCACTCGCGGCCGCCCCACGACATGACGGCGCACCGACGCGGCCAGCACCCCGTACACGGCGAACACCACGAAGGTCGCCAGCATGAACACCGCGCCCAGCCCCACCATCCGCAGCACCGCGTGCGACTCCCGGGGGTCACGAACTGCGGCAGGAACGCGAAGAAGAAGATCGTCAGCTTCGGGTTGAGGAGGTTGATCAGCACACCCCGCACGATCACCCGCCGCGCGGATACCGGCGCGGACGACGCCTGCTCCTCCACCACGAGCGCCTCCTTGTCCCGCACCGTCGCCCACGCCATGTACAGCAGGTAGGCGACACCCGCGTACTTCAGCACCTGGAAGGCCG
The DNA here is from genome assembly GCA_018195615.1 of Streptomyces tuirus. Classification (GTDB taxonomy): domain Bacteria; phylum Actinomycetota; class Actinomycetes; order Streptomycetales; family Streptomycetaceae; genus Streptomyces; species Streptomyces tuirus_A. Next base: position 3,144,226 of record JAGTPG010000002.1, read on the forward strand.
TCGCGCTCGCGTGCAGCAGTGCGGCCACCCCGGTGACCGTGGCCAGCAGATGCGGCACGATCCCGAGCGTGCACCCGACGGCCGCGACGACACTCGCACGCCGCCCCCGGGACAGCGCGGCGGCGAGGGTGTAGACGACGCCGGTGCCCGGCGTGGCCACGACGACAAGGGTGGTCAGCAAGAACGCGATGCTCATGCGCTCACCCTGGCGCCGCCGCACGCCGGGATACAGGTCCAATCGGGCACGGCGCTACAGGGCCAGTCCCCCCGCACCCCAGAACCCGTCAACCGCCACACCGTTCGACAGGGTTCACACACGATCCGAGAATGGAAGAGAGCCGGCGAGCAGTCTCCCGGCGGCGCCTGCCCACCGGCGCGCGGCACTCCTGCGCCGCCCGAGGGAGCGCGCCATGACGATCCGTATCGCCACCTTCAACACGGAGAACCTCTTCCGCCGCCCCAAGGTCTTCCGCCTGCCGAGCGACAAGCAGCGCCGCGAGATCCTCGACGACTACGCCGAGCTGGTCTCCCTGCTGGAGAAGAAGACGTACGACGACATCACCAAGGCCCGCATCGCCGAACTCCTCAAGAAGCACCGCGTGCACGACTCGCGCAAGGACAGGCCGTTCTTCGTCAACGAGACGCGCGGCAAGGACACACTGTTCGACACGACAGGCAGCGGCGAGAACATCAAGTTCACGATCGTCGCCAAGGGCCGCCCGGCATGGACCGGCTGGGTGGAACTGGTCCGTGACGACCTCGACTGGGAGGTCGTGCACAACACCGGGCGGGTGATCGCCGAGATCGACGCCGACATCCTGCTCACGGTGGAGGTGGAGGACCGCACGACCCTGCGCCGGTTCAACGAGCAGGTACTGGGCGCCGACCTGAAGAAGACGCCGTACCCGTACGACATGGTGATCGACGGCAACGACCCGCGCGGCATCGACGTCGGGATCCTCAGCCGCCACCCGATCACGTCCATGAGGTCCCACGTCTTCGACCCCGACCCCGACCGCCCGGACAAGTACCTCTTCAGCCGGGACTGCCCCGAGTACGAGATCCAGATCGGCGGGCCGCCGCTGTGGCTGCTCGGCAACCACCTCAAGAGCCAGAGCGACGACAACCCGGAGCTGCGCATCGCGCAGGCCCGGCGGGTGGCGTCCATCTACCAGGCCGCCCTGGAACGCTCCCCGCACGTCATCGTGGCCGGCGACCTCAACGACGAACCGTCCAGCGAGGCGATCCGGGCCCTGCTGGGCACGGGGCTCCGGGACGTGATGAGCCACCCGGGGTACCGGGGCACCCCGGGCACCCACGGGACGGGCAAGACCGAGAGCCAGAAGCTCGACTATCTGATGCTGCCGCCGCCGCTGTGGGACCAGGTGCAGCACGTGGAGGTCGAGCGGCGCGGCGTCTGGGCGCCCTCGACGATCAAGTCCTTCGACTCGGTCACCTCGAAGTGGAACCGCGCCTCGGACCACGCGGCCGTCTACGTGGACCTGGACCTGTGAAGCCGCCGGAACGCACCGGTGCCGGGCCCCTCCGAGGAGGAACCCGGCACCGCCGTACGACCGGGAGCGATCAGCAGCCGACCAGGCGGGCGGCCAGGTAGCCCTCGATCTGGTCGAGGGCGATGCGCTCCTGCTTCATGGAGTCACGCTCGCGCACGGTGACCGCGTTGTCCTCGAGCGTGTCGAAGTCGACGGTCACGCAGAACGGCGTACCGATCTCGTCCTGGCGGCGGTAGCGGCGGCCGATCGCGCCGGCGTCGTCGAACTCGATGTTCCAGTTCTGCCGCAGGGCCTGGGCGAGGCCCTTGGCCTTCGGCGACAGCTCGGGGTTGCGGGACAGCGGGAGCACCGCGACCTTCACCGGGGCGAGGCGGTGGTCGAGCCGCAGCACGGTCCGCTTCTCCATCTTGCCCTTGGCGTTGGGCGCCTCGTCCTCGACGTAGGCGTCAAGCAGGAACGCCAGCAGCGCCCGGCCGACACCGGCCGCGGGCTCGATGACGTACGGCGTCCAGCGCTCGCCGGCCTCCTGGTCGAAGTAGGTGAGGTCCTGGCCGGAGGCCTTGGAGTGGGCGCCGAGGTCGTAGTCGGTGCGGTTGGCGACGCCCTCCAGCTCGCCCCACTCGCTGCCGCCGAACTGGAAGCGGTACTCGATGTCGGCGGTGCGCTTGGAGTAGTGGGAGAGCTTCTCCTTCGGGTGCTCGTACCACCGCATGTTCTCTTCACGCAGGCCGAGACCGGTGTACCAGTTCCAGCGCTGCTCCATCCAGTACTCCTGCCACTTCTCGTCCTCGCCCGGCTTGACGAAGAACTCCATCTCCATCTGCTCGAACTCGCGGGTGCGGAAGATGAAGTTGCCGGGCGTGATCTCGTTGCGGAAGGACTTGCCCATCTGGGCGATGCCGAACGGCGGCTTGCGACGCGAGGTGGTCTGCACCTGCGAGAAGTTGGTGAAGATGCCCTGCGCGGTCTCGGGCCGCAGGTAGGCGATGGAGCCGGAGTCCTGCGTGGGGCCGAGGTGGGTGGACAGCAGGCCCGAGAACTGCTTGGGCTCGGTGAACTGGCCCTTGTTGCCGCAGTTGGGGCAGTTGATGTCCGCGAGGCCGTTCTCCGGGGCGCGGCCCTTCTTCTCCTCGTACGCCTCCTCCAGGTGGTCCGCGCGGAACCGCTTGTGGCAGGAGGTGCACTCGGTCAGCGGGTCCGTGAAGGTGGCGACGTGGCCGGAGGCGACCCAGACCTCGGGGCCAGGATCACGGACGAGTCGATACCCACGACGTCCTCGCGCGACGTCACCATGTAGCGCCACCACTGGCGCTTGAGGTTCTCCTTGAGCTCGACACCCAGGGGGCCGTAGTCCCAAGCGGCGCGCTGACCGCCGTAGATCTCACTACAGGGGAATACGAAGCCACGGCGCTTGCTCAGGCTGACGATGGTGTCGATCTTGTCGGCGGCCACGGTGCTCTCTTCATTACGACGACGAATACTGACGGTGCGGCGCGGAAGCGCCTCGATGAGGGGTGGTGGTCGGGAGACGGGCGGGCGAAGCGAGTTGCTTCCAGCGAATGCTTCAGGTTACCGGCGGGGACGCCCCCTCAATCAAATCGCTCCCCCTGCGGCGCCCTCAAGGCCCTGCTCAGGCGTTTTGTTGACAACGGTTTCCATATTTGTTGAAAATGAGTGTCATGAACGTACGACGACGCCTCATACCCGCCGCCGTGGCCTCCGCTCTCGGCCTCGGCGCCCTGACCGCCTGCTCCAGCGACAGCGCGGCGACGGGCAACACGGACAAGTTCGACGTCGTCGCGTCGTTCTACCCGATGGCGTTCCTCGCCGAGCAGATCGGCGGCGACCACGCGAACGTCACCAGCCTGACGGAACCCGGCCAGGAGCCGCACGACCTGGAGATCAGCACCAAGCAGCGGGCACAGCTCGAAGAGGCCGACGCGGCGCTCTACCTCAAGGGCCTCCAGCCCGCCGTCGACGAGGCCGTCACCCAGACCGGCATCAAGACGAAGATCGACGCGGCCACCCTGACCCACCTCGAGGACCACGGCACCGGCGGCCACAGCCACGAGGGCGAGGAAGGCCACTCCGAGGAGCACTCCGAGGAGGAGGAGCACGGCCGCGACCCGCACGTCTGGCTCGACCCCGTGAAGTACGCCGAGATCGCCCAGGGCGTCGGCAAGGCCTTCGAGAAGGCCGACCCGGACCACGCGGCCGACTACAAGAAGAACACCGAGGCCCTGGTCAAGAAGCTGAACGGCCTGAACAGCGACTTCGAGAACGGCCTGAAGAACACCAAGTCCAAGGTCTTCTTCACCAACCACGCCGCCTTCGGCTACCTCGCCGAGCGCTACGGCCTCACCCAGGAGGCCATCTCCGGCATCGACCCCGAGAGCGAGCCCAGCGCCGCCCGGGTCAAGGAGCTCCAGCAGGAGGCCAAGGCCGACGGCGTCACCACCGTCTTCTACGAGACACTCGTCTCCGACAGGACCGCGAAGACCCTCGCCCGGGACGCGAACCTGAAGACGGATGTCCTCGACCCGCTCGAGGGCATCACCGACAAGTCCCGCGGCGACGACTACTTCCAGGTCATGGAAGCCAATCTCAAGGCCCTTCAGGCGGCCCTGGGAGCCAAGTGATCGACCCATCGGAGGGCGGCATGACCGAGCCCGTCATATCCCTGCGCGGCGTCCGCGCCGACCTGGGCTCGCGCCCCGTCCTGCGCGGCATCGACCTCACCGTGCGGCGCGGCGAGGTCGTCGCCCTGCTCGGCGCGAACGGCTCCGGCAAGTCGACCGCCGTGCGCAGCATCATCGGCCAGGTGCAGACCGGCGCCGGCGAGATCGAGCTGTTCGGCACGGACCGCGGGCGGTTCCGCGACTGGCACCGCGTGGGCTACGTCCCGCAGCGCACCACGGCCGCCGGCGGCGTGCCCGCCACGGTCACCGAGGTCGTCTCCTCCGGCCGTCTGTCGCGGGCCCGCTTCGGCGTGCTGCGCAAGGCGGACCACGCGGCCGTACGGCGGGCCCTGGAGCTGGTCGGCATGGCGGACCGGGCCAAGGACTCGGTCGACGCCCTCTCCGGCGGCCAGCACCAGCGCGTCCTGATCGCCCGCGCCCTGGCCTCCGAACCCGAGCTGCTGATCATGGACGAGCCGATGGCCGGCGTCGACCTGACCAGCCAGGAGGTGCTCGCGCACACGCTGCGGGAGCAGGTCGCCCAGGGCACGACCGTGCTGCTCGTCCTGCACGAACTGGGCCCCCTGGAGCCCCTGATCGACCGGGCGGTCGTACTGCGCGACGGCTGCGTCCTGCACGACGGCCCGCCGCCGAAGGCCGTGGGCCAGCACGCCCTGCCCGGCCACGACCACGTACACCCGCACGCACCCGCGGGCGCCGAACCGATCCGCACGGGACTGCTGAGCTGATGGACTTCCTCGACTACGCCTTCATGCAGCGGGCGCTGCTCGCCGCCGTCCTGGTCGGCATCACCGCCCCCGCCGTGGGGATCTACCTGGTCCAGCGCCGCCAGGCCCTGATGGGCGACGGCATCGGCCACGTCGCGATGACCGGTGTCGGGCTCGGCTTCCTGCTGACCTGGTCCCCGGTGTGGATGGCGACCCTCGTCTCCGTGCTCGGCGCGGTCCTCATGGAGCTGATCCGGTGGTACGGCAGGACCCGCGGCGACATCGCCCTCGCGATGCTGTTCTACGGCGGCATGGCCGGCGGTGTGATGTTCATCAACCTCGCACCGACGGGCTCCAACGCCAACCTGACGTCGTACCTGTTCGGCTCGTTGTCGACGGTGTCCCAGTCGGACGTCACGGCGATCTGCGTCCTGGCCGCCTTCGTCGTCCTGGTCACCCTGGGCCTGCGCCGGCAGCTGTTCGCGGTCAGCCAGGACGAGGAGTTCGCCCGGGTGACGGGCCTGCCGGTGCGCGCCCTGAACCTGCTGACGGCGATCACCGCGGCCGTCACGGTGACCGTCGCGATGCGCGTGGTCGGCCTGCTCCTGGTCAGCGCGCTCATGGTGGTGCCCGTCGCGGCGGCCCAGCAGATCGCCCGCAGCTTCGCCGCCACCTTCGCCGTCGCCGTCGCCATCGGCGTGAGCGTGACGATCGGCGGCACGGTCACCTCCTACTACCAGGACGTGCCGCCCGGCGCGACGATCGTGCTGCTGACGATCGGCGCGTTCATCGTGCTGACGGCGCTCGCGGCCCCGCTGGCCCGCCGCCGCGCCCGCGCCCGAACCGCCGCGCAGGGCACGTCGGACCCCGCGGAGTGCGCGATTCCGGGCAGGCGGGAGGCGGCCGACGAAGTCGGCGTCTGACCGCCCCCACCCCGGACTGGCACAATGGCCCGGGCAAGGCAGACGTGAGGAGGCAACGGTGACGACCGCTGGACCGTCCGTGAAGGGCCGCGCCACCAAGCAGCGGGCCGCTGTGGCGGCGGCCCTGCAGGAGGTCGACGAGTTCCGCAGCGCGCAGGAACTGCACGACATGCTCAAGCACAAGGGCGACTCGGTCGGGCTCACCACGGTCTACCGCACCCTCCAGTCCCTCGCCGACGCCGGCGAGGTCGACGTCCTGCGCACCGCCGACGGCGAGTCCGTCTACCGCCGCTGCTCCACCGACGACCATCACCACCACCTGGTGTGCCGCGGCTGCGGCAAGGCCGTCGAGGTGGAGGGCCCGGCCGTGGAGAAGTGGGCGGAGTCCATCGCCGCCGAGCACGGCTATGTGAACGTGGCCCACACGGTGGAGATCTTCGGCACGTGCGCGGACTGCGCCGCGGCGGCCAAGTAGCGCGTCAGGGGCCCTGAGGGCTCCTTGTCCCCCGCGCTCGCGGCAGCACACCGTCGGCGAAGATCCCGCCGACGGTCGCCGTCCGGCAGAGGCCGGTGAGGTTACTGCTGCTTGCCCTCCATGGCCAGCAGCTCCTCGTTCGGGATGGCACCGCCGAAGCGCCGGTCCCTGGAGGCGAACTCCAGGCAGGCACGCCACAGGTCACGCCGGTCGAAGTCGGGCCACAGCACGTCCTGGAAGACCATCTCGGCGTACGCGCTCTGCCAGATCAGGTAGTTGGAGGTGCGCTGCTCGCCGCTGGGACGCAGGAACAGGTCGACGTCCGGCATGTCCGGGTAGTACATGTACTTGGCGAAGGTCTTCTCGTTGACCTTCGCCGGGTCGAGCTTCCCGCTCTTCACGTCCTCGGCCAGCGCCTGCGCCGCGTCGGCGATCTCGGCCCGCCCCCGTAGTTCATGCAGAAGTACAGGGTCAGCCGGTCGTTGCCTTTGGTCTGCTCCTGGGCGACCTGGAGCTCCTTGGCGACCGAGCGCCACAGCTTGGGCATACGGCCCACCCAGCGCACCCGGATGCCCAGCTCGTCGAGCTGGTCGCGGGTCTTGCGGATGAAGTCCCGGTTGAAGTTCATCAGGAAGCGCACCTCGTCCGGCGACCGCTTCCAGTTCTCGGTGGAGAAGGCGTACAGGGAGATGGCGCCCACACCCATCTCGATGGCGCCCTGGAGCACGTCGAGCACCCGCTCGGCGCCTACCTTGTGGCCCTCGGTGCGCGGCAGGCCCCGGTCCTTGGCCCAGCGTCCGTTGCCGTCCATGACGATCGCCACATGCCGCGGTACGAGCTCTCCGAGCTTCGGCGGCCGTGCGCCGGACGGGTGCGGCTCCGGCGTCCTGTACTCCCGGCGCTGCCGCCCCAGGATCCCGCGTACGGCCATGTGTTTCTCGTCTCCTCGTGCTTGCCTTGCTTTTCTTACTTCTCGACGTAGCGCAGGGAGCGCAGCCCGCGCTCCATGTGCCAGTGCAGATACGCGGACACCAGCCCGCTGCCCTCCCGGACGTACCGCGCCTCACAGGCGTCCGCGGTCTCCCAGTCTCCCGTAAGCAGCGCGCCGAGGAGTTCCAGGGCCTGGGCCGAGGGTACGACGCTGCCGGGCACCCGGCAGTCCACGCAGACGGAGCCGCCCGACGCGACGGAGAAGAACCGGTTGGGTCCCGGCATTCCGCACTTGGCGCAGTCGCTGAAGCTCGGGGCGTAGCCGTTGACGGCGAGGGAGCGGAGCAGGAACGCGTCGAGCACGAGATGCGGCGCGTGCTCGCCCCGGGCGAGGGTCCGCAGCCCGCCCACGAGCAGCAGATACTGCTGCACCGCCGGCTCCCCCTCATGATCGGTGAACCGCTCGGCGGTCTCCAGCATGGCGGTCCCCGCGGTGTAGCGGGCGTAGTCACTGACGATCCCGCCGCCGTACGGCGCGATCGTCTCACTCTGCGTGCACAGCGGCAGCCCGCGGCCGACGAGCTCGCTGCCCTTCGCGAAGAACTGGACGTCCACGTGGGAGAAGGGTTCGAGGCGCGCACCGAACTTCGACTTCGTCCGGCGCACGCCCCGGGCTACCGCCCGTACCCGACCGTGACCGCGTGTGAGCAGCGTGATGATCCGGTCCGCCTCACCCAGCTTCTGGGTGCGCAGCACGATGCCGTCGTCGCGGAACAGACTCATGGCGCCATTCTCGCAGGGTCAGCGCGTCAAGGGACCTCGCCCCTGCTGCGTGCGTTGGCGTACGCCGTCGCCGCGCGCAGCCGCTCGGCCGGGGTCGCGTGCCGGACGGCGCCGGGATCGACGTCCCACTCCTTGCCGCCCCCGTACGGCCTCAACTGCACGTAGGGCCCCTCATGCCCCATGACGATGCCGATGCGGCCGCTGCAGGTGTCCACGACATACGCGCCGACCGGGGGCTTCACCGCAACACCGCCGCGAGCCGCCGGGCGATCTCCACGGAACACCGGCCCAATTCCACGAGCGGGCAGGGCGCTTCCCGCGCAAGACTCACCGGGTCGAGTCCCAGTGACGGCAGGATAATTCCGGCCTTGGCGAGTTCTGCCCGCAATTCTTTCACCGCATCCTCCGCTTCTTCGACGCAGAGCGCCGAGTGTCGTGCCTCCACCGTGATCCCCTTCCTTTTCAGGTTTCACTCTTCGCATCCCTACGGTGACGCTCCGCGCCTACACTCGGGAGGGGTCTGTGCCCTACAACTGCGGGGCAGCACAAAGGGGTTCGGCAATGGCCAACGGTTCTCGGCAGGCGGCGTGGGAGTTCTTCGGCACGGAGCTGAAACGACGGAGGGAGGACGCGGGCCTCACCCAGGTGGAACTGGGCTCCCGGGTATTCGTCTCCGGCGGCTACATCGGCCAGTTCGAACAGGCCATTCGCAAACCACAGTTGGATGTGGCACAGCGCATCGACGAGGTACTGCAAACCGACGGTATTTTCGAGCGGCTGTGCAGGAAGCTGATTGACGACAAGCGGTATGCGGAGTATTTCGCGGGAGTTGTGGAGCTGGAGAGGCAGGCCACGCAGATCTGCGAGTTCGCGCCTACGTTGGTGCCGGGGATGTTGCAAACGGCCGTCTACGCCCGAGCAGTCACGGTCGCGGCGAACCCCTTCGTCACCGACGAGTACGTCGAGGAGAAGGTGACGGCCCGACTGGAGCGGGCACGGATTCTCGAGGACGCTACAAGGCCCGAGTATTGGGTGGTCCTGCACGAGAACGTGCTGTGCGTGCCGGTGGGTGGCCGGGAGTCGATGGCGGCCCAACTGCACCACATCGCACGGCTGATGCGGGAGCGCCTGGTGATGGTCACGGTGCTGCCGTACTCGGCAGGGGCGCACCCTTCCATGGGCGGCATGCTGACGCTCTTGGAGTTCGATGACGCGCCGCCGGCCGCCTATACAGAGACGTCGTTTTCGGGGACGTTGGTCGACGACCCGGGCGTGGTGAAGAACGCACAGCGCGCTTACGATCTGCTCAGGGTCGCCGCGCTGTCGCCGGAGGCGTCCCTGGCCCTGATCGAATCCGTGGCTGAGGACTACAGACGATGCACAAGGACGACCTGAGCAACGCATGCTGGCGCAAGAGCAGCTACAGCAACGGCGAGGGCGGAAGCTGCGTCGAAGTCGCCGACGGCACCCCCGGTACGGTCCCCGTCCGGGACAGCAAGAAGGCCGCCGGTCCTGTGCTCCTGGTCGGGGCGGATGCCTGGAGGGCGTTCATACGCACGGTCGGGAGTACTGGATGATCCACCCGTGGACACGAGGGCATGGGCCATGCGCCCGGCGGAGGAGTCGGACGTCGAGGCGATAGCGGAGTTGCGGGCGGTGGTGATGCGCCCGGACCTGGAGCGGTTGGGCCGCTACGACGAACACCGGGTCAGGCAGCGCTTCCGCGACGGCTTCTCCCCCAGCACACATCGATCATCATCACAGCCAACGGCACCTTCGCAGGCAGTGTCGCGCTGCGCCCGTCCGACGACGCCCACTGGCTGGAGCACTTCTATCTCAGCCCGGAGGTCCAGGGCCGGGGTCTGGGCTCGGCAGTCCTGCGCACTCTCCTCACCAGGACGGACACCACCGGCGACCCCGTCCGCCTGAACGTCCTCCAGGGCAGCCCGGCCCGCCGCCTCTACGAACGCCACGGCTTCCTGATCGAAACCCAGGACCCGATCGACATCATCATGCTCCGCCACCCAGCATGACCGCTCCTCGGCCACCCGCGTTTCCGGGTCGCTTACTCGCTTCTCTCCCGTGGTTCCGGGAGCCGAGGAACGAGGAGGGGGGTAAACCCCCTGAAAGATCCGGCAGTTCCCCGGATGTGGAGCGGGTCGGAGAACCGCCAGGCTCGTCCCATGAAGCAGATCAAGCGCAACGCCTCACTGATCGCGGCCTCCGCGGTCCTGCTCGGGCTCACCCTTCCGGTGACCGCGTCCGCCGACACGGTCACCGCCGCCGCCGAGCCCCTCACCTGGACCAAGTGCCAGGGGCCCGGCCTCGATCCCCGCCAGCAGTGCGCCACCGTCGACGTCCCGATGGACTACTCCGACCCCGACAGCCGGACGATCCAGATCGCCATCTCCCGCATCCCGAGCGAGAAGCCCTCCGACCGTCGCGGGGCGCTGTTACTCATCCCGGGCGGCCCCGGCGGCGACAGCCTCGCCGATCCCTCCGGCAAGGGGCAGAAGCTGCCGCAGCGGGTGCGGGACGCCTACGACCTGATCGGGTTCGCGCCGCGTGGCATGGCGCCCTCCACCGCCGTCGACTGCGAGCTCGACCCCGCCGACCTCAGCATGACCAAGCGCCTGCCCTGGCCGGGCCCGGACGGTTCCGTCACCGAGAACATGGCGACCGCCCGGCGTACCGCCGAGGCCTGTGTCCGCAACGGCGGTGAGCTGCTCCGGCACATCAGCACCGCCAACGAGGCCCGCGACCTCGACCGCGTTCGAGCGGCCCTCGGCGAGGAGAAGATCTCCGCCTGGGGCGTCTCGTACGGCACGTACGTCGGCGCCGTCTACAGCCAGCTGTTCCCGCACCGCACCGACCGCGTCGTCCTGGACAGCAACAACAACCCCGACCCCACCCGTGTGACCCGCAACTGGCTCGCCGCGTTCGAGGTCGGGGTCGAGGACAACTTCCCCGAGTTCGCCAAGTGGGCCGCCAGAGCCGACAACCCGGACCGGCTCGCCCGTACGGCTGCCGACGTACGGCCGCTCTTCCTGCGCCTCGCCGACCGGCTCGACCGCAAGCCCCTCCCCTGGCCCGGCGCCAACCCGCCGCAGCTCGACGGCAACGCACTGCGCCAGACCATGCTGACCAGCCTGTACGACCCCGACGACTACCCGGCCCTGGCCAAGACGATCCGGGCCGCCCTCAAGGGCACCGTGCCGCCCGCGCCCGAGGCGCCGCCCGAGTCGGTGCTCCAGAACGTCGCCGCGGTCGGCGTCGGCACGATCTGCAACGACGTGGACTGGCCCGACTCCGCCGCCCACTACCAGAAGGGCGTCGACGAGAGCCGGGCCGAGTACCCGCTGACCGCGGGCATGCCGCGCGGCCCGATGGTGTGCGCCGCCTGGCCGTTCCAGCCGAAGGAGCCGGCCGTACGGGTCACCGGCCGCGGGCCGTCGAACATCCTGCTCGTGCAGAACGAGCGTGACGTCGCCACCCCGCTCAGCGGTGCCCTGAAGCTGCGCCGCGCCCTCGGTGACCGGGCCGTGATGGTCACCGTGAACTCCACCGGCCACGACGCCTACCTCGCCAACGGCAACGCCTGCGGCGACCGGACCGTCTCCCGCTTCCTGGCGACGGGTGAGCGCCCGGACCGGGACACGTACTGCGCCTAGCTCAGCGTTGGGTGAGGGGTGCCGGGGCCTCCTGGACCGCCCAGCCGTTGCCGTCGGGGTCCTGGAAGAAGAGGAAGGAGTTCCAGCTCTCCTCACCCCGGCCCTCCGCCCAGCCGAACGCGCTCACGTGCAGGACCGGCGTCACCTCCACCCCGCGTCCCACCAGCTCCGCCCTGGCCGTCTCGATGTCCGTGACACAGAGCTGGAGGCCCTGCAGCGACCCGGGGGCCATGCGAGGCTGCCCGGGTGAGTCCGGCATCCCTGACTCCAGCACGATGGAGCAGCGGGAGCCGGGCGGGGTGAGCTGGACGAAGCGGCCTACGCCCTCGAAGAACGACGCGTCGATCTCCGCGCGGAAACCGCACCGGTCCGCGTAGAAGGCCTTGGCCCGGTCCAGGTCGCTGACCGGTACGACGACCACCTCAAGGGTCCACTCCATGCGCGCACCTCCTCAGCCATGGTCCCTCCGCGACACGGACCGCGCTCGTCGGGCGTATCGGCGGGCCACCGCGTGGAACGCCTCCTTCGGCTCCCAGTGCCAGTCGGAGGCGGGGTCGTCCGGACGGTCCTTGATCACCTTCGTGATGGCGTACGTCGCCAGATCGAGGTCGAGACGGGGCGCGTCCGGGCGGTGCGCGGCGTCCGCGCTGATGAACTCGAAGGTCATGGCCGCGTACAGGCCCATCGAGGCGAAGACGTCCAGCAGTTCGCCCACGTAGTCGGCCTGGACGCGTTCGCTGCGGACCGGGTTCCCCTTGATCTCCGGCGGTTCCTTGTCGTAGTCGACGATGTCCCAGCCCATGCCGGCCGTCCCGGGAGCACCGACGTACGCGCACGTGCCGAACTCCGTGATGGCGAGCGGCTTGCCCCACCGCAGGTACCGCTTCAGCTCCCGGACATACTCGGACCGCTTCGGGAAGTGCGAGTAGTAGTCGATGCCGACGATGTCGAAGAGGTTCCAGTCCGGGTCGTCGATGGACTGGGCGGCGGCGTAGCTGAGGTTGCCCCGGAAGACGGAGCGGCCGACCTTGGCGGCCTTCGCCGTGAAGTCGGCGAGACGGCGCAGCGCCTGCGGCCAGTCGACCGTGCCGTTCTGGAGGTTCCTGATCCGGTCCAGGACCGTCTCGCCCGGCAGGATGCCGGGGACGAACAGCCAGAACTCGCAGCCGACGCTGAGGTCGACGCTCGCGCCCTGCCGCCGCAGCCGTTCCGCGAACCGGCCGGTCTCGGCCAGGTGTTCCAGGATGTCCCGCTGCGGGGCGTCGCCGAGGGTGGGCTGCAGCCAGATGTGCAGCCCGCGTTCGGCGGCCTCGGCGGCGGTGGCGGTGAGCCGTTCGACGCCGTCCCCCGTGACGTCGATGGTGTCGGCGTGCAGGTCGTCCCGGATGGCCCGGACGTCGGCTCGCATCCGCCGCGCACTCCACGCGGTACCCGGGGTCTCCCCCGCCCCGACGGTGTAGACGACGCCGTGGCGGCGCAGCCCCCGACCGTGCGGGGCTGCCGTGGCCCGGGTCTGTCCGGCCGGCCCCACCGCCCCGGCGACCCCCACCGCCGCCGCCCCCGTCAGGAACTGCGCCCGGTTGATCCCCTGCGCCTGCTTGCTCCCCTTGGTCTCTTCCATGCCGCCCACTGTGCCGAGCAGGCGCGGCGTCCCGCTGTCGGCCGTCGGTCTACGGCGGCGCGACCAAGGTATGACGTGCCGTGCCGAAGGAGAGGCTCATCCCTCGCCGAATCGGCGCACGTACCGCGCCTGCCAGGGCGTTTCCACCGCCCGCCGGTCGTAGTGCGCACGGACGTACGCCACGGCCTCCCCCGCCGGTACGCCGTCCAGCACTGCCAGGCAGGCCAGGGCCGTGCCCGTCCGGCCCCGACCGCCCCCGCAGGCGATCTCCACGCGCTCCCCGGCGGCCCGCTCCCAGGCGTCGGCCAGCATCGCGCGGGCCGCCGCCCGGTCCGCCGGGAGGCGGAAGTCGGGCCAGCGGATCCAGTCCGACTCCCAGGGAACCTCGGGCGGCTGCCGGCCGAGCAGGTAGACGCCGTGGGAGGGAAGGGGTGCGCTGGGGTTCAGGGGGCGGCGGAGGCCTCGCCCTCGCACCAACCGACCGGAAGGCAGTCGCAGCACGCCGACGTCGGTCTCGCTCCACAGCTCGGTCACGCCCCTCATCATGCTCCGCATTCGCCCGCCCGGCAGCGGAATCACCCCACCCCCCGTGACTCCTCCGCCGCCCGCGCCTCGATCCCCCGGAAGTGGACCGCCATCGCGCGTTGCGCGCCCTCCACGTCGCGGGCGCGCAGGGCCGTGACGATGTCGCGGTGGCGGCGAACCGTGATCTCGGGGGACGGGTCGTCGGTCCAGCCGCGGGCGCCGGAGACCCGGCGGAAGACGGTCCAGAACGCGCCGAGGAGCTGGGGGACCAGGGCGTTGCCGAGGGAGGCGTACAGGGCCTCGTGGAACTCGCGGTCGAGTTCGGGGAAGGAGCGGCCCGTGCCGCCGGCGGACTCCATGCGGGTCACCACGCCCTCCAGTGCCTGGAGTTCCGCCTCGGTGACCGTCGCGGCGACCCGGCGGATCAGGCCCTCCTCCAGCACCTCGCGGACCTGCAGGATCTCGGCGAGGGCGCCGGTGTCGTCGTCGTGCCGGGCCAGGGTGCGGAAGGTCAGGCCGTCGACGAGGGGGGTGAGGGATGCCTGGCCGACGTAGGTGCCGTAGCCGTGGCGGATCTCGACGATGTCGAGGGCCTGGAGGGCCTTGAGGGCCTCGCGGACGGAGTTGCGGCTGACTCCGAGGGTCTCCATCAGTTCGGCCTCGGTGGGCAGCGGCGCGCCGGCGGTGAGTCTGCGGTCGAGGATGAGCTGCACGACCTGGCGCTGTACCCGGCTGGTCCTGGGCTCCTCGGACATGCGCCGCATCGTACGCGCCCCGGACGTCCCACGTCCCACCTCTGGCGGTACCCAGCGCCGGGCCGGTCCTGATAGGCCGTCAAGTCACGCCATTTCACAGCGTCATTGGTCCCACCTCTGGCAGATACGCCATTCGTGTGCGAGCCCTTGACCGCCCTCTGCGCCCCTCCTATGGTCGCGCTGACCGCAGGACGTAGGACGTCGTATCTCCCTCCCTCTCTCCCCTTTCCAGACCTCTCCGCTGGAGGACCCGTGCGCGACGTGACCCACGACGTGCCGGCGCTGCACCGCCGGACGTTCCTGAAGTACACCGGCGCGCTGGGCGCGGCCGCCGCCGTCTCCGCGTCGCTGTCGGCCTGTTCGTCCGGGCCGGAGTCCACGAACGACACCGGTGGCGGGGGCGACGGGGCGAACCGGACGCTGACCGCGGTGATCGGCTACGGGAACGACGGCAGCTGGGACCCCACCCAGACGGCGTCCGCGTTCTGCATGGCCGCCAACAACCACATCTACGAGGGGCTGCTCGACACCGACCCGATCTCCCGCGAGCCGTACGCGGCCCTGGCGACCGAGGTGCCGAAGGACCCGGACAGCACGTCGTGGAAGTTCGCGCTGCGGGCCGGGGCGAAGTTCCACGACGGCAAGCCCGTCACCGCCGACGATGTCGTCTTCGTCTTCGAGCGGATCCTCGATCCGGACACCCAGACCCTCGCCAAGGGCTTCTTCGCGAGCTGGCTGAAGGAGGTCCGGAAGATCGACGCGCAGAATGTGGAGCTTGTGCTCAAGTTCCCGTTCCCGGACGGGCTTTCGCGGCTGACGCTCGCCAAGATCATGCCGAAGCACGTGTTCTCGCAGCCGGGCGCGTGGGACGATGCCATCAAGGGCAAGGCGATCGGCTCGGGTCCGTACCGGCAGACCGCGCACCACCCGAAGTCGAACACGACCTTCGAGGCGTTCGACGGCTACAACGGCCCGCGCAAGCCGGCCTTCCGGAAGATGAACTGGCTGACGATCGTGGACGCGGCGCCCCGCGTCGCGAAGATCTCCGGGTCGAGCGCGGGCGCGCAGATCGCCGACAACATCCCGTACGCCAACATCGGGCAGCTGGAGAGCGGCGGGCTGACGGTCGCCGGCGGGGCCGGGATGAACAACCTGTTCCTGATGTTCAACACGAAGCACAAGCCCTTCGACGACGTGCGCGTGCGCCAGGCCCTGCACTACGCCATCGACACCGAGAAAATGGTGGAGGTCGCGCTCAAGGGCCACGGCAAGCCGTCCAGTTCCTTCCTCGACGAGAGCAACCCGTCCTACCGCCGGGCGAAGACCGTCTACGACTACGACCCCGACAAGGCGAAGGCACTGCTGAAGGAGGCCGGGGTCAAGGGGCTGAGCATCGACATCCTCGCGGTGAACGTCAGCTGGATCGTCGACTGCCTGCCGACCATCAAGGCGTCCTGGGACGCGATCGGGGTGAAGACGACCCTGTCCCCGCAGGAGACGACGGCCGTGTTCACGAAGATGGACCAGAAGCAGGACTACCAGGTCGTGGCCGCCGCCTCGAACCCCAACCAGTTCGGCCTCGACGCCGACCTGATCATGCACTACAACTACGGGCCCGAGAACCTGTGGATGCAGTACACGCGGTGGGCCGACAACCCCGTCGCCAAGGCACTCTTCAAGGACATGGACCGGGCCACCCGGGAGCCGGACCCCGAGAAGAAGAAGGCGATCGTCCAGGACTACATCGACGTCGTCGCCGAGCAGGCCGTGCTCTACCCGGTCGTCCACAACGAGCTGATGACGGCCTGGGACCCGAAGCGGCTCAGCGGGATAAGGGCACAGCCGTACCCGGGCATCAACCTCCTCCAGGCCAAGTGGGCTTGAGCGTATGACGGCCGTCCTGCGGATCCTGCTCCGCCGCGTCGCCCTGCTCGTGCCGCTGATGCTCGGCATCGTGCTGTTCGTCTTCCTGGTGATGCGGTTCTCGGACGTCGACCCGGCGTCCGCGTTCTTCCAGGGCGCCAACCCGACCCCGCGGCAACTGCACGACTTCCGCGAGGAACACGGCCTGCTCGACCCGCTGCCCGTGCGGTACGCCGACTTCGTCGCCGACCTGCTGCACGGCGACATGGGCACCAGCGCGCTGACCCGGGCGCCCGTGATCGACCAGGTCACCACCGCGCTGCCGCTCACCCTCCAGCTGACGTTCCTCGGGCTCGGCATCGCGGTGGTGCTGTCCCTCGTGGGCGGCGTGACCGCGGCGATCTACCGGGACCGGCTGCCCGACCAGATCATCCGGGTCGTGTCGCTGACCGGCGTCGCGGCGCCCGGGTTCTGGCTGGCGCTGCTGATGATCCAGTACCTCGCGGTCGATCTCGGCTGGTTTCCGACCGGCGGGTACATCAACCCGGCCGACTCCTTCACCGGCTGGCTGAAGACGATGACGCTCCCCGCGCTCGCCCTCTCCCTGCCGGTGGCCGCGCAGCTGACCCGGATCGTGCGGACGGCCGTGGTGGAGGAGCTGGACAAGGACTACGTACGGACGGCGATCGGCAGCGGCCTGCCACCGCGGGTGGTCGTGGGGCGGAACGTGCTGCGGAACGCCCTCATCAACCCCCTCACCGTGCTCGGTCTGCGCGTCGGCTATCTCCTCGGCGGCGCGGTCGTCATCGAGACGATCTTCTCGCTGCCCGGCATGGGCAAGCTGATGATCGACGCCGTGAAGAACGGGGATCCGGCCGTCGTCCAGGGCGTCGTCCTGACCACGGCGGCCGGTTTCGTCGTCGTCAACCTCGTCATCGACGTTCTCTACCTGCTGGTCAACCCGCGACTGAGGGATGCGACCACATGATGACCCGCATGATGACCCGCAAGGGCCTCGCCGAGTCACTGTCCCGGCCCGGCGTCCGGCTGCGCGGCTGGCGCCGGCTGCCGCTGCTGTCGAAGGTCGCCGTCTGCTTCCTGGCGGTCGTCGTCCTGGTGGCGCTGCTCGCGCCGGTCCTCGCCCCGCACGACCCGCTCGACCAGCAGCCGCCCGTCGACGGCACCGGGCACCCCTCCGCCGAGCACTGGATGGGCCAGGACAGCCTCGGCCGGGACATCCTCAGCCGGCTGATGTACGGGGCGCGCTGGTCGCTCGCGATCGGGCTCGGTGCCACCGCCCTCGCCCTGGTGGTCGGCGCGCTGCTCGGGGCGATCGCCGCGACCTCCCGCAAGGCGGTCGACGAGACCCTGATGCGCTGCCTGGACGTCGTGATGGCGTTCCCCGGCATCGCCCTCGCCGCCGTGCTGGTGGCGGTGTTCGGCGGCGGCATCACGGTGCTGATCTGCGCGATCGCGTTCCTGTTCACCCCGCCGGTGGCGCGGGTGGTCCGGGCGAACGTCCTCGACCAGTACGGCGAGGACTATGTGACGGCGGAACGGGTGATCGGCGCCCGGACCCCGCACATCGTGCTGAGGCACGTGGCGATCAACTGCGCCGCGCCGGTGCTGGTGTTCTGCACGGTCCAGGTCGCCGAGGCGATCGTGTTCGAGGCGTCGCTGTCCTTCATCGGGGCGGGTGTACGGCCGCCCGACCCGTCCTGGGGCAGTGTCATCGCGGACGGCAAGAACATGGTGCTGACCGGCGGCTGGTGGGCGACCGTGTTCCCCGGCCTGCTGATGCTGGTCACGGTGCTGTCGCTGAACATCCTGTCCGAGGGCGTGTCCGACGCGTGGGCGGCCCCGTCGGCGCGGGAGGTGGACACGCCCGAGGCCGACCGGCTCCAGGCGCCGGAGCCCGGCAGCGGGGAGGTCGTGCGGCTGCCCGGCCTCGGGGAGGCGGCCCGGCGCTTGCGGGCCAGGGCCCGGCACGTGCCCCGGGACGGGCAGCCGGTCCTCGCGGTGGAGAACCTCGCCATCGGCTTCGACCAGCGGCACGGCGGCGTGGACATCGTGGACGGCATCGGCTTCGAGGTGCATCCCGGGGAGGTGCTCGGGCTGGTCGGCGAGTCGGGCTGCGGCAAGTCGCTGACCGCGCTGGCGATCATGGGGCTCCAGCCGAAGGGGGCGCGCGTCGGCGGCCAGGTCCGGTTCGGCGGGCGGGACCTGCTCGCCGAACCGATGCGCGTACGCCGCAAGCTCCTGGGCCACGAGATGGCGATGATCTACCAGGACGCCCTGTCGTCGCTGAACCCGGCGATGACGATCCGCGCCCAGCTCAAGCAGGTCGTCCGGCGCGGCGGGCGCCGCGGTCCCGCCGAGCTGCTGACGATGGTCGGCCTCGACCCCGAGCGCACCCTGCGCAGCTACCCGCACGAACTGTCCGGCGGGCAGCGCCAGCGCGTCCTGATCGCCATGGCCCTGTCCCGCGACCCGAAGCTGATCGTCGCCGACGAACCGACGACCGCCCTCGACGTCACCGTGCAGGCGCAGGTCATAGAGCTGCTGCTGCGGCTGCGCGAGGAGCTGGGCTTCGCGCTGATCCTCGTCTCGCACGACCTGGCGCTGATCGCGGACGTCACCGACCGGGTGGTGGTGATGTACGGCGGGCAGATCGTGGAGACGGGTGTCACCGCCGACCTGGTGGAGGCCCCGGCCCACCACTACACGCGCGGCCTGCTCGGCAGTGTGCTGTCGCTGGAGTCGGGGCAGGAGCGGATGACGCAGATCAAGGGGGTCGTGCCGTCTCCGGCCGACTTCCCGGCGGGCTGCCGGTTCGCCGACCGGTGCCCGCGGGCGAGCGGGGTGTGCAGGACGACGGCCCCGGTGCTGGCCGGCACCGCGACCCATACGGCGGCCTGCCACCACCCCGCCATAGAGCTGGCGACGACGGAGACCGAGGCGGTGTCATGAGCACCCTGGTGGAGCTGTCCGACGCCCACGTCGTGCACAAGGCCCGCAGCGGCGGCCTCTTCACCCGCGACCGGGTGTACGCCCTGACCGGCGCCGACCTGGCGATCGCCCCCGGCGAGACCGTCGGTGTGGTGGGCGAGTCGGGCTGCGGCAAGTCCACGCTGGCGAAGGTGCTCGTGGGGGTGGAGCGGCCGACACAGGGAACCGTGTCCTTCCGGGGACAGGACCTGTGGGCGATGCCGGCCGCCGAGCGCCGCCGGGCCGTCGGTGGCAGCACCGGCATGATCTTCCAGGACCCGTCGACGGCCCTGAACCGCCGCCTGACCGTGCGGCAGATCCTGCGGGACCCGCTGGACGTGCACGACCGGGGCACTCGCGGTCAACGTGACGAGAGAGTCAGGGAGTTGATGTCCCTCGTCGGCCTGCCCCGGGCCCTCGCCGACGCCCTGCCGGGTCAGCTGTCGGGCGGGCAGCGGCAGCGCGTCGCGATCGCCCGGGCGCTGGCACTGGACCCCGACCTGGTGGTGGCGGACGAGCCGACCAGCGCCCTGGACGTCTCGGTCCGGGCCCAGATCCTCAATCTGCTGCTGGATCTGAAGGAACGCCTGGGCCTGGCCCTGGTGTTCGTCTCGCACGACATCCAGACGGTGCGGCGGATGAGCGACCGCGTGATCACCATGTACCTGGGCCGGATCGTGGAGGAGTCCCCGGCCGCCCTGGTCACCGACCGGGCCCGGCACCCTTACACCCGCGCGCTGTTCTCCGCCACGCCCGGACTGCTCGACCCGATCGACCCGATCCCGCTGGCCGGTCCTCTCCCGTCGGCGACGCGCCCGCCGAGCGGCTGCCCGTTCCGCACGCGCTGCTGGAAGGCGGACGGGGCGTGCGCGGAGGCGATGCCGGACTTCTCGGTCGCGTCGGCCCCCGCGCACCGCTTCCGCTGCCACCATCCTGTCCAGGAGGACGAGTCGACCCGCGACCTCGTCCGCCGACGCGACCCGATGGAGAGTCCATGACGTCCACCCCGCCGACCGGTGTCATCCCGCCCGTCTGCACGCCCCTGACACCGGACCGCGAGGTGGACGTTCCCTCGCTGCTCAGACTGGTCGACCATCTGGTGGCCGCCGGAGTGCACGGCCTGTTCGTGCTCGGGTCGTCGTCGGAGGCGGCCTATCTGACGGACCGGCAGCGCAGGCTCGTGGTCGAGTCGGTCGCGGCCCACGCCGGCGGACAGCTCCCGGTGCTGGCCGGGGCGATCGACATGACGACGCCCCGGGTCCTGGACCATGTCGCGTCGGTGACCGCGGCCGGCGCGGACGGGGTCGTCGTCACCGCCCCGTTCTACGCCCGCACCCACCCCGCGGAGATCGACCGCCACTACCGCACCGTCGCGGCAGCGAGCCCGGTCCCGGTCATCGCCTACGACATCCCGGTCGCCGTCCACACGAAGCTGCCCACGCACGTGGTCCTGGAGCTGGCCGCGGACGGTGTCCTGGCCGGGCTGAAGGACTCCAGCGGCGATCTGGCCGCCTTCCGCAAGGTCGTCACCGGCGCCCGGGACGACCAGGGCATCACCGGCTTCAGCGTGCTCACCGGCTCCGAGCTGATCGTCGACGCGGCCCTCGCGATCGGCGCGGACGGCACCGTGCCCGGCCTCGGCAACGTCGACCCGCACGGCTACGTCCGCCTGTACGACCTTTTCCGCGCCGGGGACCGGGACGAGGCCCGTGCCGAACAGGAGCGGCTGTGCGCCCTGTTCGGCATGGTGACCGCCGGCGACCCGGCCCGCATGGGCCCCGGCTCCTCGGCGATCGGCGCTTTCAAGGCCGCGCTGCACCTGCGGGGCGTGATCGACTGCCCGGTCACGGCGCAGCCGCAGGTGCCGCTGTCGGAGGACGAGGTGGAGCGGGTGGGCAAGTACCTGGCGGCGGCCGGGCTGCTCTAGAGGTCGTCGGCCGGCAGGCGGCGGAACTCGATGGTCTCGTACGTCCCCCGCGCTCCCGTCTCTGGTCGCGGGCGCCGTACGGGCCCCGGGTGAGGGCGATGGCGTGGCCGGGGCCGGTCGCGTACCAGCGCCAGGACGGGCGCTTCACCTGCGACGTGATCTCGCGGGGCGGGCTGAAGTGCAGGCCGTCGTCCCGGCTGCGCTGTACGAAGACCCGGCGGCTCTGCTCGGGCGTGACCGCCTTCCGTCAGATGCTCCCCGGTGTCACCAGCCCCGACTCGTACGCCACGATGACCAGCTGCGCCCGGTCCCGCGCCGACAGCTTGCCCATGATGCGGCTGACGTGGGTCTTCGCGGTGAGCGGACTCAGGCCCAGGGAGTCCGCTATCTCGGTGTTGTTGAGGCCCCGCGCGACCAGCGTGAGCACCTCGCGCTCACGGTCGGACAGACATTCGGGGCCGCCGGTCCGCGGTGCCGAGGGGCTGCGCAGGAACCGCTCTATCAGCCGTGCCGTGGGCCCGGGCGACAGCAGGGACTCCCCGTCCGCGACCGTGCGGATGGCGTCGAGGAGTTCGGCCGGCCTGGTGTCCTTCACCAGGAACCCGGAGGCGCCGGCGCGCAGGGCGTCCACGATGTACTCGTCGGTGTCGTAGGTGGTGAGGACCAGGACGCGGACGCCGGTGAGGTCCTCGTCGGCCGCGATGCGCCGGGTCGCCTCGATGCCGTCCAGGTCGGGCATGCGGATGTCCATCACCACGAGGTCGGGGCGCTCACTGCGGGCCAGTTCCACGGCCTGCCGGCCGGTGGCGGCCTGACCGACGACCCGCATGTCCCGCGCCGACTCCACGAGCATCGCGAACGCCTCCCGTACCAGTGTCTGGTCGTCCGCGAGCAGCACTCGGACAGTCATCCGTTCCTCTCCCCCGTCGTGGTCAGCGGCAGGACCGCGGTGACCTCGAACCCGCCCCCGTTACGCGGCCCGGCGTCGAGTGTCCCACCCACACTCCGGGCCCGCTCCCGCATCCCGACGAGCCCGAAGCCCGGGGTGCCGTCCGGGGCCGGTCCGGTGCCGTCGTCCCGCACCGACAGGTGCAGGGCGCCCTGCCGCTCGTCCAGCTCCACTCGGACGGCCGGTTCGGGTCCCGCGTGCCGTACCGCGTTCGTCAGTGCCTCCTGCACGATGCGGTAGGCGGCGGCGCCGACGGCGGGCGGTGCCTGCCGTATCCGTACGGTCTGCTCGACCCGTGCTCCGGCGAGCCGCGCCGCCTCGGCCAGGTCGGGCAGGCCGTCCAGGCCGGGAAGCGGGCCGGGGGCGTCCGGTGAGCCGTGCTCGCGCAGCACCTCCAGCGTCGTACGGAGTTCGCCGCGGGCGCTGCGGCAGGTCTCGGCGATGTCGTCGAGGGCCTTGGCGACGCTCTCCCGGTCGAGCCGCTCGGGGTCCGCGGACAGCACGTGGGCGGCGACGGAGGTCTGCACGCCGATGAGGGTGATGCTGTGCGCGAGCAGGTCGTGCAGGTCCCGGGCGATCCGCAGCCGCTCCTCGGCGACCCGCCGCCGGGCCTCCTCCTCGCGGGTGCGTTCGGCGCGTTCGGCGCGCTCCACGATGGATGCGACGTACTGGCGGTAGATCCGCACATCGGCACCGCAGAACAGCACGGCGACGACCCAGCCGGACGCCTTCAGCAACCCCAGCGCCTCGTGGGCGCTGATGGTGAGCATCACGCTCACCGCCAAGGAGATGACGCCGATACCGACCAGGACGGTGCGCAGCGGCCGGCCGGTGACGGCGACGGTGTAGAGGGCGACGTAGGCGGCCTGGGTGGCCGCGATGTGCGGGTAGCCGAGGAAGTGGTAGGGGAAGACGCAGGCCACCACGGCGACCAGTACGGGCACCGGACGGCGGCGGCGCCACACGAGCGGCACGTGGGAGACGAGCAGCAGGGCCCAGCCGAGCGCGTCGGGCCTGCGGCCGTCGTCGACGAACAGCGCGAGGACGACGGAGAGCGCGGCGACGAGGACGGCGAGGACCGTGTCGTTGCGGAGGGCGTGCGGGGCGGTGAGGGGATCGCGGTTGATCGCGGCCATGATCCGCTCGGCGGGCCGGGACCAGGTCGCCGTTGCTGGGGTGGGTGCCTGCACGGGCATCATCCTCGGCCAGGAAGGCGCCCCTCCGGGAGGGGAAGGGCGCCTTTCGGTCGGTCAGGGGGCGTTCGCGGCAATGGGCTTGCGCTCCCCCGGCGGTTTCGTCGGCTCCGCCGCACGGGAGAGCCTCCCCGGCCACCACATCCGCCGCTTCAGCAGCACACTCGCGGTGGTCACCAGGTACGTCCGCACCAGGAACGTGTCCAGCAGCACGCCCACCGCGATGACGAACCCGAGCTCCACGAGTCCCACCATGGGCATCGTCGTCAGCACCGCGAACGTGGCCGCGAGCACCACTCCCGCCGAGGCGATGACCCCGCCGGTCGTCCGCAGGGCGGTCAGCGCGGCAGCCTCCGGCTCCGCCCCCCGCACGGACTCCTCCCGCATCCGGTGCATCAGGAAGATCCCGTAGTCGACCCCGAGGGCGACGAGGAACACGAAGGACAGCAGCCCCAGCCCGGGATCGTTCCCCTGGAACCCGAAGACCGGTTCGAACACCAGGCCCCCGATGCCGAGCGCGGCTCCCCAGACCGCGACGACCGCCGCCAGCAGCAGCAACGGCGCGACCAGGCTCCTCAGCAGCCCGACCAGGATGACGAACACCGCGCCGAGCACCAGCGGCACGATCACCTTCCGGTCGCGCGCCTCGCTCTCGGCCAGATCGATCTGCTGGACACTGGGCCCGCCGACGTAGGCACCCACGGGGTCCAGCCCGGCGCGCAGCGCCTCGATCGTCCGGGTCTCGGCCGCCGTCTCGGGCGCGGCGGTCGTGAAGACGGCGATCTCCGTCCATCCCGCCCCGCTCCGCCCGGGAACCACCTCGGCGACCCCCTCGGCCTCGCGGGCCCGTTCCGCGACCATCTCGGCCCGCTCCTCGGGCACGATGACGGTGACGGGCCGGCTGCTGCGCTCGGGGTACTCCCGTGCCAGCGTCTGCATCGCGGTGATCGACTCGGGCCGCTCCGTGAAGGAGTCCTCCTGCTTGATGCTGCCGGACAGGTTCAGCGTGCCCAGCGCGAGCGCACCGAGCAGGACGCCGCCCCCGACGAGCACGGTGGCGGGCCGGCGCGTCGCCGACGTCCCCATCGCGGCGAACAGCGAACGGCGGGCCTTGGGCTCGCTGCCGAACGCCGGGACCATCGGCCAGAACACCCGCCGTCCGAGCAGTACCAGCACCGCGGGCAGCAGGGTCGTCATGGCGACCAGCGCGGCGAGAACGCCGACCACACCGACCGGGCCCATGCCGCTGCTGCTGTTGAGGTCGGCGGCGAGCAGGCACAGCAGCCCGGCCGCGACGGTCCCCGACGAGGCCAGGACCGCCGGTCCGCAGCCGCGCAGGGCGGTGCGCATGGCGTCGTACGGCCGTTCGTGGCGCCGCAGTTCCTCGCGGTAGCGGGAGACGATCAGCAGCGCGTAGTCGGTGCCGGCGCCGAGGACGAGCACGGTCATCACGCCGCCGCTCTGGCCGGTGACCGTGACGTCGAACAGTTCGTGGAGTCCGTATCCGGCGGCCATCGCCGCGGCGGCGGCGACGCCCGCGACGGCGAGCGGGACCAGCCACAGGAAGGGGCTGCGGTAGATGAGGACGAGCAGCACGGTGACGACACCGAGCGTGGCGAACAGCAGTGTGGCGTCGAGCGTCCCGAACACCTCGTTCATATCGGTGTTGAGCGCCCCCGGCCCGCCGACCTCGACGCCCAGTCCGCCCCCGCCCTCGGCGATGTCCCGCACCCCGTCGACGAAGGCGTCCCGGGCCTCCTCGTCCTGCCCCGGCTGGGTGCTGGACACCGGGTACATCAGGGTGGAGCCGTCCTCGGACGGGACGCCCCGCGGCTCGCCCGCCAGGTCGTAGGCGCCGCGCACCTCGGCGACCTGCTCGGCGGCCGTGCGCCGGTCGGCGTCGGTCAGACCCCCCTCCCGGTGGTACACGAGCACCAGGTCCGTCGACTCACCTCCCGGCAGCCGGTCCTGGATCCGCGCCACCTGGGTCGAGTCGGCGCTGTCGGGCAGGTAGTCGACGGCGCGGTTCTGCTGGATGCCGGCGAACTTCCCGGCGAGCGGCCCGAGCAGCACGAGCGCGGCGAGCCACAGCCCGAGCACCGCCCAGGGCACGGCCCGCCGCCGTGCGGATTTCCTTGCGTCCCCCACTGTTCGGGCTCCCTCCGGTCCGGGTGTCTGGAACGGTCTCCAGACTCCCGGCGCACGGGGGCAGGTTCGTCGGGCGTGAGGGCGAGTTCAGGGCTACTGCCGGGGGCGGTACGGACCGGGGACTACTCCCCCGGGAGTAACGAGGAGGGTGTCCTAGGAAGGCGTACGTGCCGCCGCCGCCAGCAGTCGCGTCACATCGTCCGAGCAGATGGTGAGCGCGGCCCCCACCGTCGCGAGGACGTCCCGCTCGGCCGGGGTGTACGGAGCGTCCGCGAGGGCGATGCGCGCGCCCTGGAGCAGGATCGATTCGCGGCCGACGGTGGCGAGATGCGGGGCGAGCGGGTCCAGCGCCTCGTGCAGCTCTATGGCGAGCCCCGCACCGCAGGGCTCCCCGGTGATGCGCCCGGTGTCCGCCTCCAGCGCCTCGACGAGGGCGGCCAGCTGCTCCTCCGTGCAGTCGTCGAAACCGGCGGCGCGCACGGCGAGCACGGCGGCCTCCAGCGCGGTGCGCGAACCGGCGCCGCCCGCTGCCAGTACGGCGAGGGCGACGGTGTGCACGGCGTCGCGGAGCATCGCGGAGAAGCGGGTGGTGGTCGGGTGGTCGAGGGCGTCCGTGCCGAAGTGGCGGCGGCAGGCGGCGCACTCCACGACCGGGCCGGTCTCGCCGCGCGGCAGCACGGGCAGGCCGAGCAGGGTGAAGCGGCGCTGTCCGGTCAGCCGCTGGTAGTTGCGGTCGCCGCCGCAGCCGGGGCAGAAGAACTCCCCGTCGCCGGCGGCCGTCCATGCGATACGGGTGCCCAGGATGCGCGAATACCTGGCGGCATGGCCGTTTCGTCCCCATCCTGGCAGCACGTCGCACCTCCGTCACGCCGCACGGCAGCGTCGCCGCGCTTGCGTGATGTTAGCCACATCCATGAGGAGGAGTCAGCACCCCGGAGGAGACCTTTCCGTGACCCTCACAGGGATTGGCCGGTATGTGACGGGGCTCCGCCCGCCGGACAACAGCGGACGGAGCCCTCAAACCGCCTTCGGGGCTGGTCAGCGCGTCGCGCGGTTGACGGCCGAGACGACCGCCTTCAGCGAGGCCCGCGTAGTGTTCGCGTCGATTCCGATCCCCCACAGAACCTTGTCGCCGATCGCGCACTCGATGTAGGAGGCGGCCTGCGCGGAGGCGCCCTCGCTCATCGTGTGCTCCTGGTAGTCCAGCAGGCGTACGTCGATGCCGACGGACTGCAGCGCGTCGAAGAAGGCCGAGATCGGACCGTTGCCGGTACCGGTCAGCACGGTGTCCTGGCCGTCGACCGTGGCCTCCACCGTCAGGGTGTCCACGCCGTCGGTGTCGGTCGTCGACTGGTTGTTCTTGACCTGGATCCGGCCCCACGGGTTCTCGGGGTTCGGCAGGTACTCGTCCTGGAAGACGGCCCAGATGTCCTTCGGCGTGACCTCGCCGCCCTCGGCGTCCGTCTTCGCCTGGATGAGCTTGGAGAACTCGATCTGCATCCGGCGCGGCAGTTCCAGCTTGTGGTCGTTCTTCAGGACGTACGCGATACCGCCCTTGCCGGACTGCGAGTTGACCCGGATGACCGCCTCGTAGGAGCGGCCGACGTCCTTGGGGTCGATCGGCAGGTACGGGACGGCCCACTCGATGTCGTCGACGGTGACGCCCTGGGCGGCCGCGTCGGCCTCCATGGCGTCGAAGCCTTTCTTGATGGCGTCCTGGTGGGAGCCGGAGAAGGACGTGTAGACCAGGTCGCCCACGTACGGGTGGCGCGGGTGGACCTCCATCTGGTTGCAGTACTCCCACGTGCGACGGATCTCGTCGATGTCGGAGAAGTCGATCTGCGGGTCGACGCCCTGGGAGAAGAGGTTCATGCCCAGGGTGACCAGGTCGACGTTGCCGGTGCGCTCGCCCTGGCCGAACAGGCAGCCCTCGACGCGGTCGGCGCCGGCCATCAGGGCCAGCTCGGCGGCGGCGACGGCGGTGCCGCGGTCGTTGTGGGGGTGGATCGACAGGCAGACGTGCTCGCGGCGGGAGAGGTTGCGGCCCATCCACTCGAAGCGGTCGGCGTGGGTGGAGGGCGTCGAACGCTCGACGGTGGCGGGCAGGTTGAGGATGATCTCGCGGCCCGGGCCGGGCTGCCAGACGTCCATGACGGCCTCGCAGACCTCCAGCGCGAAGTCCAGCTCGGTGTCGGTGAAGATCTCCGGCGAGTACTGGTAGCCGAACTCGGTCTCCGGGCCCAGCAGCTTCTCGGCGTACTCCATGACCAGGCGCGTGCCGTCGACGGCGATCTGCTTGATGTCGTCCTTGGAGCCGCGGAAGACGACCCGGCGGAAGACGGGGGCCGTGGCGTTGTACAGGTGGACGGTCGCGCGCTTGGCGCCCTTCAGGGACTCCACGGTCCGCTCGATCAGGTCCTCGCGGGCCTGGGTCAGTACGGAGATGGTGACGTCGTCGGGAATGGCGCCGGGCTCTTCGATGATCGACCGTACGAAGTCGAAGTCCGTCTGGCCGGACGCCGGGAAGCCGACCTCGATCTCCTTGTAGCCCATCTTGACCAGCAGGTCGAACATGGCGCGCTTGCGGGCGGGCGACATGGGGTCGATCAGGGCCTGGTTGCCGTCACGCAGGTCGGTGGAGAGCCAGCGGGGGGCGGTGGTGATCCGGTTCTCCGGCCAGGTGCGGTCCGGGATGTCGACCTGCTCGTAGCGGCCGTACTTGTGGATCGGCATGGAACTGGGCTGCTGGCGGTTCGCCATGATGCTTCGGGCTCCTCAGAGTGTCCGGAAGGACGGCCGACGACGCAGCACCAAGCTCCGCGGGGAGGGAGTCGGCCTCGACTACAGGCCCTCGCCGCGGCAGCTAAGGAGAAGCAGCCCGAAACGCATGATGCGCAGCATGCTAGCCGAGGCTCTCCGGAGCGCGCCGGTCCGTATCAGTATGCGGGACCGGGCGCACATACAGGACAAAAAGTGCGCTATACCACTTCGCCACGGAGGGTGAGGTTCGCTGTCCCGGTATTTCACCAATCATGGTGGCGACTAGTGACAGCATCGTCACGCAGTGCAAGGGTGCCGGGCATGACGACTCACGGGGGCTTCGAGCCCGTCTTCTGCACCATCGTCCCGCCCCACGTCCTCGACAAGCTGTCCCAGGCCGAGGACCCCGCGCTGGCCGGCCCCGCCCGCCGCACCCTGCAGCGCGACGCCTACGAGCGCACCCAGCGTCGCCTCACCACGGTCATCGGCGCGGCCGCCGTCGCCTCGGTCGCCGACGGCAAGCCGCAGCGCACGATCTACGACGCCCGGCACGGCACCGACCTGCCCGGCCGCAAGGTCCGCGGTGAGGGCGAGGACCCCGGCAAGGACGCCACCGTCAACCGCGCCTACGCCGGCCTCGGCGCCACCTTCGAGCTGCTGCTCAAGGCGTACGAACGCGACTCGATCGACGGGAGCGGGCTGCCGCTGGACGCGACGGTCCACTACGACCGCGACTACAACAACGCCTTCTGGAACGGCGAGCAGATGGTCTTCGGCGACGGGGACGGCGAGATCTTCCTCGACTTCACCATCCCGATCGACGTCATCGGCCACGAACTCGTCCACGGCGTCACGCAGTACACGGCCAACCTCACCTACTTCGGCCAGCCCGGCGCGCTGAACGAGTCGGTGTCGGACGTCTTCGGCTCGCTCATCAAGCAGTACACGCTGGGCCAGACCGCGGCCGAGGCCGACTGGCTGATCGGCGCGGGCCTGCTCGCCCCGCGGGTGACGGGCGTGGCGCTGCGTTCCATGAAGGAGCCGGGCACGGCGTACGACGACGACGTCCTGGGCAAGGACCCGCAGCCCGCGACGATGGACGACTTCGTCCGCACCGGCCGGGACAACGGCGGTGTCCACATCAACTCGGGCATCCCCAACCACGCCTTCTACCTCGCGGCCACCGCCCTCGGGGCTACGCCTGGGAGCGCGCGGGACAGGTCTGGTACGACGTGCTCACCGGCGGCGAGCTCAGGCAGCAGGCCATGTTCGTCGACTTCGCCACGCTGACCGTCAAGGCCGCCCGGGAGCGGTACGGCGACGGGGAGGAGCTGGACGCCGTGTCGAAGGCCTGGGAGCAGGTCGGGGTGCGGACCCTGTAGTTCCGTACTAGACAGGTGCCATGCGGATTCAGGTGAGGCGCACGGGCGGGTTCGCGGGCATCGAGCGGTTCGCCGAGGTGGACACCTCGGGCCGCCTCGACGCCCCCGAGTGGCACGCCCTGGCCGAGCGGGCGGTCGCCGCCGGGCGGAGCACTCCGCCGGTCGGGGTGCCGGACGGTTTCAGCTACCAGATCACGGTGGACGGCCACACGGTGTACTGCGCGGATCCCCGGCTCACCGAGGAGCAGCGGAAGCTGATCACGCGGGTCTTGAAGGAAGGCGCGTAACAGCTCCTCGCCAACGGCCTGTTGACTTCCGTTACCGCCGGTACGGATGATCCGCGCATGGCGACTGACGCAGGCACCCCGATCCCCCGTTTCCCGGCCGGCTTCCTGTGGGGCGTGTCCACCTCGGCGCACCAGATCGAGGGCGCGGCGGAGACGCGCGAGCCGTCCGTGTGGGACGCCTTCACGGCCGGGCCGGGACGGGTGAAGGACGGCTCGACGGCGGCGGTGGCCTGCGACCACTACCACCGCCACCGCGAGGACGTGGCGCTCCTCGCCGACCTGGGCGTGAACGCGTACCGCTTCTCGGTCTCGTGGCCGCGCGTGCGGTCCGAGAAGGGCCTGGACTTCTACGACCGACTGGTGGACGACCTGTGCGCGGCGGGCGTCCGCCCGGTGCCGACGCTGTTCCACTGGGACCTGCCGGCGGACCTGGACTGGCTCGAGAGGTCCACGGCGGAACGCTTCGCCGAGTACGTGTCGCTGGTCGCGGGCCGCCTCGGTGACCGCGTGACGAAGTGGATCACCCTGAACGAGCCCGCCGAGCACACCCTGCTCGGCCACGCCCTGGGCGTCCACGCGCCGGGCAGGCGGCTGCTGTTCGACGCGCTCCCCGCCGCCCACCACCAGTTGCTGGCCCACGGTCTGGCCGTCCGGGCCCTGCGCGCCTCCGGCGCCGGCGACATCGGCATCGCCAACTCGCACGGCCCGACCTGGGCGGCGTCGACCGAGGCGGCCGATGTGGAGGCGGCCGACTTCTACGACCTCCTGCTGAACCGCCTGTTCGCGGACCCACTGCTGCTGGGCCGGTACCCGGACGGCATCGGCGAGCTGATGCCCGGGGACGTCGAGGCCGACCTGAAGGTGATCGCCGAGCCGCTCGACTGGTACGGCGTCAACTACTACGCCCCGACCAGGGTGGGCGCCCCGCGGGGCACGGAGATCGAGTTCGGCGGTGTCAGCATGCCCGCCGAACTCCCCTTCTCGGTGCGGGAGATCGACGGCCACCCGGTCACCGACTTCGGCTGGCCGGTCGTCCCGAGGGCCTCACCGAACTCCTCACCGCCTTCCGCGGCCGTTACGGCGACCGCCTCCCGCCCGTCGTCATCACCGAGAACGGCTGCTCCTACCCTGGCGTCGACGACCAGGACCGCATCGCCTACCTCGACGGCCACGTCCGGGCCCTGCACCGGGCCGTGGCGGCGGGCGTCGACGTGCGCGGCTACTTCGTGTGGTCCCTGCTGGACAACTTCGAGTGGGCGGAGGGCTACTCCCGCCGCTTCGGGCTGGTCCACGTCGACTTCGACACCCTGGAGCGGACACCGAAGGCCTCGTACCACTGGTACCGGGAGATGCTGCGGGCGCAGGCGCCTACGGCTTGATGCCCACCCCGGTCCACAGGCTGACCTCGGCGTCCGTCGGGGCGTCGCCGTCGGTGGCGTCGGGGCGCCAGCGGTGGCCGACGGTCACGCCCGGGTCGAGCAGGTCCAGGCCGTCGAAGAAGCGGGCGACGTCCTGCCGGGAGCGGAACTGCACGGGCGTGCCGGCCGTGGTGTAGATGTCGGTCACCTTCTGCCAGGTGTCCGCGTCGAAGTCGGGCGTGCAGTGGCTCAGCGCCAGGGCGCTGCCCGACGGCAGCACCTCCAGCAGGCGGCGCACGATGCCGTAGGGGTCCTGGGCGTCGGTGACGAAGTGCATGAGGGCGTTGAGGGACAGCGCGACCGGGCGGTCCAGGTCCAGGACCTCGGCCAGTTCGGGCGCGTTCAGCAGCGCCTGGGGGTCGTTGACGTCGGCCTCGATGTACGTCGTGCGGCCCTCGGGCGAGCTGCGCATCAGGCGCTCGGCGTACTTGAGGACCAGGGGGTCGTTGTCGGCGTACACCACCCGGGCGTCGGCGACGACGGACTGGGCCACCTGGTGCAGGTTGGGCTCCGTGGGGATGCCGGTGCCGATGTCCAGCCACTGGCGGATGCCGTGCTCGCGGGCGAGGACCCGGGTGGCCCGGTGCATGAAGGCCCGGTTCTCGCGTGCGCACACGAAGATGGCGGGATAGGCCTCGGCGACCCGCTCGGCCGCCTGCTTGTCGACCTCGAAGTGGTCCTTGCCGCCGAGGTAGTAGTCGTACATGCGGGCGGAGTGCGGCCTGCTGGTGTCTATGTCCCGCGCGGCCTGCGAGTTGGTCATGCCGTGCCTCTCGAGTGTGGGGGGAGGTGGTGCGTGTAAGGCTCAGTGGTTCCGGTGCGCCGTGAGATGGTCGGCGAGGCCCTGCTTGACGCCCGCGACGAACGCGGTGATCTCCTCGGGGGTGTAGATCAGCGCCGGGCCGGTGGGATCCGTGGACTGCCGGACGGCCACGCGGCCGTCGGCGAGCTGCTTGGTCTCCACGCACTGGCCCCCGTTGGGGCCGCTCCACGGACGTTCCCAGCCCTGGTCCCCGAGGTCCCGGGCGGGCATCCCGTTGTAGACGGCGCCCTCGGTGATGGTCATGCATACTCCTTCCGCATGCGGTTCAACAGCGCCTTGCTGTCCGCGGACGAGGTCTTCAGCGACAGCCGGTTGTGTGCCTCCAGATGGGCCACGACGTCGGCGCGCTGGTCCAGGTAGACGGAGGCGGAGAGGATCTCGCTGTAGACGATGTCGGGCAGCTCGCGCTCCTCGAACCGGAAGTAGGTGAAGGGCGCGCACGCCCCGACGTGGGCTTCCGCGGAGAACGGAACGACGTCCACGCTGACGTGCTCCAGCTCGGACGCCTCCAGGAGCCGGTCGATCTGCTCCCGCATCACCTCGGGGCCGCCCACCACCCGGTGCAGTACGGCCTCCTCCATCACCACCCACAGCGTGGGCGCGTCCTGCTTGGTGAGCAGGCTCTGGCGGCGCAGCCGCAGCTCCACGCGCCGGTCGAGGTCCTCGTCGTTCTCGTTCGGGAAGCCGCCACGCAGTACGGCTCGCGCGTACCCGGGTGTCTGGAGCAGGCCCGTGACGTACTGCGGCTCGTAGGTGCGCACGGTCCGGGCGCCGGACTCCAGGCTCACATAGGCGGTGAACCAGGACGGCATCACATCGCGGTACGGGTGCCACCAGCCGGGCTCGTTGGCCCGCTCGGCGAGGGTGACGAACTCGTCGATCTCCTGCCGGCCCGCCCCGTACGTCTCCAGCAGCTTCTCGACGTAGAGGATCTTCAGGCCGACCTCGGCCTTCTCCAGGCGGCGGATGGTCAGCGGTGTCACGCGCAGGGCCTTGGCCGCGTGGTCGAGGGACAGGCCCGCGGCCTGCCGGGCCTCCTGGAGCCGACGGCCGAGGATCATGCGGAGCACGGTGGGTGCGCCGGCGCCGGTGCCCGATCTCGCGTCGTTCACGGCCTGCCTCCTGAGGGGTCGTCACCGGCGCAAGCCTGACAAGGACTTGATCGTTCCGCCGGGGGATCGGGGCGGAGCGATACGTTCCTTCTGAAATTATCAGGCAGATGGTTGCAGCGTGAACTGCTCTGCGAGCATAGTTACTTGTGTGAACACGGCTACGGAAGCCCGAACTCCACTTTTCGGCCGATCCGTTGCCTGTCTCTCGCCCACCCCCACGGAAGGCGACCGCCGTGTCCCCCCACACGACCTCCACCCCCGCTTCCTGGACGCGGTGCGCCCGGGCCGCACGCACTGGCTGGAACTGCCGCCCCACCGGACCAGCGTCAGAGTCGCCCGTCATGCCACGCAGGCCCGGCTGTCCTCCTGGCAGATACCCGACGAAGCGTGCGCGAACGCCGTGCTGCTGGTCTCCGAGCTGGTGACCAACGCGGTCCTGCACACCCTCAGCGAGCGGATCCTGTGCGGTGTCGCACGGCTGACGGACGGCCGCTTCCGGCTGGAGGTGCACGACGGCGACCTCACGGGCCGCGGCATACCCGACTGCCGCCCGGGCCCCGACGACGAGAACGGCCGCGGGCTCCTGCTCGTCCGCGAGATAGCCGACAGCTGGGGAATCACCCGCTCCCCCTTCACAGGCGGCAACGCGGTCTGGGCGAGCCTGGCCACCGCCTTATAGCGCCCGAGGGCCAGCGCCCCGAGTGTTGTGATCGCGCACCGCACGTCGACCCTGCGCGCCGCGGACCTGATCGTCGCCCTCGACGCCGGCCGGGTCCTAGCCACGGGGATCTCCGGACAGCAGTGAGCACTACCGGTCACTCATCCGCGCCCAGCAGACCGGGGACCTCGACGTGCCACGCACGGCCGGCCTGAAGGACGGGACCGGGTGACCGACCCTGTCCGTCGCCCCCGGCACGACAAGCCTGCTCCTCAGAACCCCAGCCGCCGCAACTGCTTCGGATCCCGCTGCCAGTCCTTGGCGACCTTCACGTGGAGATCGAGGAAGACCGGCGTGCCGAGGAGCGCCTCGATCTGTTTGCGGGACTTGATGCCGACTTCCTTCAGGCGTTTGCCCTTGGGCCGATGATGATGCCCTTCTGGCTGGGACGTTCGATGTAGACGAAGGCGTGGATGTCGAGGAGGGGTTTGTCGGCGGGGCGGTCCTCGCGGGGAGCATCTCCTCGACGACCACGGCGATGGAGTGCGGGAGCTCGTCGCGGACGCCCTCCAGGGCCGCCTCGCGGATCAGCTCGGCGATCATGACCTGCTCGGGCTCGTCCGTGAGGTCACCCTCGGGTAGAGGGCGGGCCCCTCCGGGAGCAGCGGGACCAGGAGGTTCGCCAGCAGCTCGACCTGCTTGTCGCCGACCGCCGACACCGGGACGATCTCCGCCCACTCGATGCCCAGCTCCTTGCCCAGCTGGTCGATCGCGATGAGCTGCTCGGCCAGGGTCTTGGAGTCGACGAGGTCCGTCTTGGTGACGATGGCGACCTTCGGCGACTTCTTGATCCCCGCCAGCTCCTTGGCGATGAAACGGTCGCCGGGACCGATCTTCTCGTTCGCCGGCAGGCAGAAGCCGATCACGTCGACCTCGGCCCAGGTGGTGCGTACGACGTCGTTGAGCCGCTCGCCCAGCAGCGTGCGCGGCTTGTGCAGCCCCGGCGTGTCGACCAGGATCAGCTGCGCGTCCGGCCGGTGCACGATGCCGCGCACGGTGTGCCGGGTCGTCTGCGGCTGGTTCGCCGTGATCGCCACCTTCTGCCCGACCAGAGCGTTCGTCAAGGTGGACTTGCCCGCGTTGGGGCGGCCCACGAAGCAGGCGAAGCCGGCACGGTGGACGGTCTCGCCCGACTCTTCGGATGACTGGGTGCGAACGCTCATGCCGCCCATTCTCCCTGATCCACGAGCCCCCTCCGCACAGCGCCCCGCGCACCCCCGCCCTGGCGACGGGCGAGCGGGCCGGACGCGCTGTGGATCACGCCCGGCCCGCCGGGATCAGTCGAACACGAACGGGCCCGGCGACTGCGGCCCGGTCGCCGTGCAGGTGATCGTGATGCCGAAGACGGTCATCTTCAGCGAGCCGCCGAAGGCCTCCAGGCTGTCGCCGGAGGCCACGGTGCCATTGAGGGGGCCGACCTCGACGGGGGCACCGGCGGCCATCGCCGGGTTCTCCGTGCCGGTGAAGTCGACGGTGCCGCCGCCGGTCTTCACCAGGGTGAGGGTGGACGTGATCGAGTCCTCGCCGAGCGCGATCGGCGCGGTGATCGCCGAGGACTTGACGGTGACGGTGGCGGCGGTGCCGTCCTGCGTGGCCGTGAGCGTGGCCTCGCCACTGCCGAAGGTGCCGCAGTCTGCGCTGATCGTCGCCGTCTGGGGGGTGACGGCCAGAGCGGCGGGGGCGAAGGCGAGCCCGGTGACCGCGAGGGCCCCGGCCGCCAGTGCCGCACCTGTTCCGATTCGCTTGCATCTCATGGGATTCCGGCTCCCTTTCCGTGGTGGGGGACCGCTCGGCAGGTGAGTGCGGACACGCTGCGCGAGAGCCGAACCTGACGGTCCGTCGGAAGTGACGGTTCCATTGATGCGCGTGGGGCAGGGGGCGGCAAGGTTGAAATCTGGCCTAATTACCGGCGGTTACAGCGAAGTTCGGCCAGCACCTCAGCCGGCGGTCACCGTGGCCCGGACCGTCCCGTCGAGCCCTGCCACCAGCACCGGCGTCCGAGCGCCACCGAGATCGCGAACGGCCGCCCTGTCGTCGTCGGACACCGACTCCGCCTCGGTCACCACGGCCGCCG
Organism: Streptomyces tuirus; assembly: GCA_018195615.1. GTDB lineage: Bacteria > Actinomycetota > Actinomycetes > Streptomycetales > Streptomycetaceae > Streptomyces > Streptomyces tuirus_A. The sequence goes on from JAGTPG010000002.1 coordinate 3,180,471, forward strand.
CCTCCAGCGACGTGGCGCCCGACGCCACCGCCATGGCCACCGCCGTCCGGAGGGCACTGAGCTTGAGGGAGTCGAGGCCCACGGTGCTCGCGACGTACGTACGGCCGGTCTCGTCGCGTACGGCCGCCCCTCGGGCACGCCGTTGCGGGCCCTGGCGGAACGGGCCAGGGTGACGATCTTGCGGTCCTCGGGGTCGAGCGCGCTGCTGTCGGTCATGATCCGAGCATACGGAAGGGTCACGGGCGGTCGAGGCGGAGGCGGTCCGCTCGCGGGAGGCCGGCGACGACCAGGTCGTAGGAGTCCTCGATGAGCTCCCGGACCAGCTGGTCCGGGAGATCGCCGTCGGCCGTGACCGTGTTCCAGTGGCGCTTGTTCATGTGCCAGCCCGGGACGATGAGCCCCTCGTGCTCGCGGCGCAGCCGGATCGCGTCGTCCGGGTCGCACTTGAGGTTGACCTTCAGAGGCCGAACGTCGAGGTGCGACAGGGCGAAGAGCTTGCCCCGCACCTTGAAGACCGAGATCTCCGGGCTGAACGGGAAGTCCTCCACGGCCGCGTTGAAGGACAGGCAGAACGCGCGCAGTTCCTGCGGGGTCACTCCGGTTTCTCCTCCTCCGGGGGATCCGGGGCCACCGGCTCCGCCAGCACCGTCACGATCTTGTTGCGGCGGCCGGCCGCGGCCTCCGCGGTCAGCCGCAGTTCCCGGCCGTCGGGCAGATCCACGACGGACGACGCCCCGGCGATGGGGACCCGGCCGAGCGCCTTGGCCAGCAGCCCGCCGACCGTCTCGACGTCCTCGTCGTCGAACGCCTCCAGGCCGTACAGCTCGCCCAGGTCGCCGATGTCGAGACGGGCCGTGACGCGGAACCGGTCCTCGCCGAGCTCCTCCACCGGCGGCAGCTCGCGGTCGTACTCGTCGGTGATCTCGCCGACGATCTCCTCGAGGATGTCCTCGATGGTGACGATGCCGGCCGTGCCGCCGTACTCGTCGACGGCGACGGCGACGTGGTTGCGTTCCTTCTGCATCTCGCGCAGCAGGTCGCCGGCGTTCTTGGTGTCGGGCACGAAGAAGGCCGGGCGCATCGCCGTGGACACCTGCTCGGACTCGGCCTCGCGGCTGATGTGCGTCTTGCGGACCAGGTCCTTCAGGTACACGATGCCGACGATGTCGTCCTCGCTCTCGCCGGTCACCGGGATGCGGGAGAAACCGGAGCGCAGGGCGAGGGTGAGGGCCTGGCGGATGGTCTTGAAGCGCTCGATGACGACCAGGTCCGTGCGCGGGACCATGACCTCCCGGACGAGTGTGTCGCCGAGCTCGAAGACCGAGTGCACCATGCGGCGCTCCTCGTCCTCGATGAGCGACTCCTTCTCGGCGAGGTCGACCAGCGCCCGCAGCTCCGCCTCGGAGGCGAACGGGCCGCGCCTAAAGCCCTTGCCGGGGGTGAGCGCGTTACCGATGAGGATCAGCAGCGACGGGATCGGGCCCATGATCCGCGCCAGCGGCACCAGGACGTACGCCGAGACCGTCGCCGTGTTCAGCGGGTGCTGGCGGCCGATGGTGCGCGGGGAGACGCCGACGGCGACGTACGACACCAGGACCATGACCGCGATGGCGACCAGCAGGGCCTCGGTGGTGTGGTCGAACTCCATCAGGCAGCCGTACGTGATCAGCGCGGCGGCGGCCATCTCGCAGGCGACGCGGACCAGCAGCGCCACGTTGAGGTAGCGGGTCGGGTCGGCGGCGACCTGGGAGAGCTTGGCGCTGCCGCGGCGGCCGGAGCGCACGGCCTCCTCGGCGCGGAAGCTGGAGACGCGCGCGAGGCCCGCCTCCGCGCAGGCGGCGAGCCAGGCCACGACGACCAGGGCGATCGCACCCAGGGCGAGTTGCGGACTCATCGCGGCGCTACGAGACCGTCGGCGCCGGGGACGGGCCGGTCAGGCCCCGCTCCGCGCGCCAGCCGTCCACGATGGCCGCCTGCAGGCCGAACATCTCGGCCTTCTCGTCCGGTTCCTCGTGGTCGTAGCCCAGCAGGTGCAGCACGCCGTGGACGGTGAGCAGCTGGAGCTCCTCGTCCATGGAGTGCTGCGTCTCCGCTTCCTCGCCCTGCTTCTGGGCGACCTCCGGGCACAGCACGATGTCGCCGAGCAGCCCCTGCGGCGGCTCGTCGTCGTCCTTGGACGGCGGGCGCAGCTCGTCCATCGGGAAGGACATGACATCCGTGGGGCCCGGCAGGTCCATCCACTGGATGTGGAGCTGCTCCATGGCGTCGGCGTCCACGACGATCACCGAGAGCTCGGAGAGCGGGTGGATGCGCATCCGCGCGAGCGCGTAACGGGCGATGTCGAGGATCGCCTGCTCGTCGACCTCGGTGCCGGACTCGTTGTTGACGTCGATCGACATGGTGTTGTGCTTGTCTACTTCCCCTTGTGCACGGACTTGCCGCGGCTCTTGTGTCCGCCGTTCTGGGTGCCGTGCTTCGTGTCGTACTGCTCGTACGCGTCGACGATACGGCCCACCAGCTTGTGCCGGACCACGTCCTGCGACGACAACCGGGAGAAGTGGACGTCGTCCACGCCGTCCAGGATCTCCTGCACCTGCCGCAGACCGCTCTTCGTGCCGTCGGGCAGGTCGACCTGCGTCACGTCGCCCGTGATCACGATCTTCGAGTCGAAGCCGAGGCGGGTGAGGAACATCTTCATCTGCTCGGGGAGGTGTTCTGGGCCTCGTCGAGGATGATGAAGGCGTCGTTGAGCGTGTTGTGCGTCAGCAGGTAGTCCTGAGTGACGTACAGGGAGTCCTCGGCCGCGACCTGGATACAGACGGCTTCCTCCCTGCCTGCGGGCTCGATGCTGTCGATGAAGCGCATCGGACGCCCGCCACCTCCGGCTGCGTGGTACTTATCGCGCTTGCGGGGGAGGCGGAAGGGCTCGATGCCTTCGGGCAGGCGGATGTCGATGACGTGGGCGTCGTAGCGGTAGGTGACCTCACGGCCGTTCGCGAGGCCCGGCTCACGCCCTGCCGCGACTCGCCGCCGCGTGTACGCCACACCGCCCAGCGACCGCACGAGCGAGATCACGTCGTCGCGCAGCATGATTGATGTCGTCGTGTACTGGATTCGGCAGGTGCGGTCCTTCTGCGTGACCGGGCCACCGTCGGAGTCGAGGAGACCCTGCAACAGGCCCAGCCGGACCTCAGCCGAGTTGTCCAGGTAATCGTCCGGGACGAACTTGGAATGGGAGCGGGTGCCCACAAGATCCAGCTCCCGCAGAACACGAGTGACCGGATTCTCCAGCGTGACCACGTCCCCCGGTGACTTGACCCGATTGAGGACGTAGTTCGGACCACCGCGATGCCGTACCGCGATGCCCGAGAGAGCGGCCTCCAGAGCTGCGGCCAGCTCGGGGTCCTCCGAGGCGAAGGAGGGTGTGGTGGAGCCGGTCAGGCATCCGTCACCGAGCAGCAGTCCCAACGCGTACGGGTCCATCGGGACCTCACGCTCGGGCATCTGCACGGGCGCGGTGAGCAGCGGCAGCTCGTACCGCCGCGCGTGCGCCGCACGCAGGTTGCCGATCATCTCCTGGGTCTCCAGGACCCGCCACGGCTTGTCACGGCGCTTGTCTGCGGCCGTTCGGACCGTCCACAAGTGCTCACCGCAGCACAGGGTCCAGGAGCCGTCCTGGGCCGTCACGCGGTAGATGTCCTTCTCGCCCTGCGGGTAGACACCGAGAACCGGGGTCGGCTCGCCGTTGGAGCCGATGACCAGGTCACCCACCTGAAGGTCACCGATGGGGCGCCATCCGTCCGGCGTGAGGACGTTCGTGAACGTCGGCTGCGCCCGGCCACGCATGTACGCCAGCGGCGCGACCTCGATGGTGCCCGCCGCCATCAGCCGGGGGATGGAGTCCGGGTCGAGCATGTCGTGCAGCGCGTCGTAGAGCGGGCGCAGGTAGGGGTCGATCTTCTCGTAGAGCGTGCCCGGGAGGAATCCGAGCCGCTCGCCGGCCTCGACCGCCGGTCGGGTCAGGATGATGCGGTTGACCTGCTTGGACTGCAGGGCCTGCACGGCCTTGGCCATCGCCAGGTACGTCTTGCCGGTACCCGCGGGGCCGATGCCGAAGACGATCGTGTGCTTGTCGATCGCGTCCACGTAGCGCTTCTGGTTGAGCGTCTTGGGGCGGATCGTGCGGCCTCGCGAGGACAGGATGTTCTGCGTGAGCACCTGGGCCGGGGTCTCCTGGCCGTCGCTCTCCCCGTTCTCGCTCGCCTTCAGCATGGCGATCGAGCGTTCCACTGCGTCCTCCGTCATCGGCTGCCCGGTGCGGAGCACCAGCATCATCTCGTCGAACACGCGCGAAATGAGGGCGACGTCCGTCGGGTCGCCGACCGCGCTGATCTCATTGCCCCGGACGTGGATGTCGGCCGCCGGAAGGCCTTCTCGATCACACGCAGGAGGGAGTCGCCGGACCCCAGCACGGTCACCATGGGGTGCTGGGCGGGGACGGTGAACTGCGCTCTCGCCTGCTCCTGCGCGGGAGTGTGAGCTGTCGATGATTGAGTCATGGGCCGGCGCTTAAGGCCTGCGGATCCTCCTCGTCACGGCCGCGTAGCTGAGGGCGGCCTCGCGATTCCCAGGGTACGACGGGGGACTGACAACGCCGTAGGGCTTTTAGGGGCGGGGTTCGAAACGGGAGGCGACAGCAGCTCTCGACCGACCGTTTCGGAGGCGACGGCCGCTCTTGGCCGACCGGGACGTCATGCCGAGCGCCGGAACCCGATCGTCGGTACGGCCCGTCGCAACGGCCAGGGCCTCACCAACTCCTCCGGCACGAGCCCCGCGAGGAACCCGTATCTCCGCAACGCCGCCTGCGACTGACCCTCCACCGACTGCACTCTCCGCCACCACCCCGCGATCTCCGCCCACCCCGGCGCCGACAACGACCCGCCGAACTCCTGCACCGACAGCGCCGCCGTCAGCCCGGCGAAGGCCAGCCGGTCCGCCAGCGGCCAGTCCGCCAGCGTCCCGGTCACGAACCCGGCGACGAACACGTCCCCTGCCCCCGTCGGATCGAGCGCCTCGACCTCGATCGCCGGCACCTCCGCCGTCTCCCCCGTCCGCCGGTCCACCGCGTAGGCCCCGTCCGCCCCGAGGGTCACGACAGCGACCGGCACGTACTCGGTGAGGGCGTGCGCGGCGGCCCGCGGGCAGTCCGCGCCCGTGTACCGCATGGCCTCCTCCGCGTTCGGCAGGAACGCCTCGCAGTGCCGCAGGTCGGGCAGCGCCGCCAGGTCCCACGCCCCGGTGTCGTCCCAGCCGACGTCGCCGAAGACCCGGGTGCCCTTGCTCGCGGCCTGGGCGATCCAGGGCGCGCTCACGCCGGGTGCGAGGGAGGCGACGGCGGCACGGGCGCGGGCGGGCACTCGGGGCCGGTTCCTCCGGGGGCGGCTCGTGGCCGTGCGAGACCATCGTGCGCTCCCCCTCGTACGCCATGGAGACGGTCACCGGGGAGTGCCAGCCGGGCACCGTGCGCGACGGGGAGAGGTCGATGCCCTCGCCGTGCTCCAGGGCGTCCCAGCAGTAGTCGCCGTAGTGGTCGTCGCCGAAGGCCGCCGCGAGGGACGTGCGCAGGCCGAGGCGGGCCAGGGCGGTGGCCATGTTGGCGACACCGCCGGGGCTCGACCCCATCCCGCGTGCCCAGGACTCGGTCCCGCGCACCGGGGCGGAGTCGAGCCCGGTGAAGATGATGTCGAGGAAGACGGTGCCGGTGAGGTAGACGTCCCAGGGCGGGTCGTCCGGGGCACGCAGCGAGGCGAGGGGATCGACCTGGGTCTGGCGGTGCGATCCCTTTCCGGCCGGGCGCTTTCCTGCCGGGGCGGTAAACGCGATCACGATGCGCTCCCTGACGTGGTGCGGATCAGCCCAGTCTGCACCACACCACCGACAACGTGACTCCGATCACGCGGAGAGCAGGGCTACCAGCGGGGCATCGAGGGCGTCACCCACTCGGGGTCGGCGACCCGCATCGCCGCCGCGTCGTCGCGGTCCCGCAGCGCACCGTCGTCGTCCAGCCACCGCCGGTGCAGTACGGCCAGCCGCTCGCGGTCGAGCTCCACGCCGAGCCCGGGCGCGTCCGACACGGCCACCGTGCCGCCCTCGAAGGTGAGGCGCTCGGTGAGCACGTCCTCCGACTGCCAGGGGTAGTGGGAGTCGCAGGCGTGGTGCAGGTTCGGGACGGTGGCCGCCACGTGGGTCATCGCGGCGAGCGAGATGCCCAGGTGGGTGTTGGAGTGCATCGACACGCCGACGCCGAAGGTCCGGCAGACGGCGGCGAGCTGCTGGGTGTTGCGCAGCCCGCCCCAGTAGTGGTGGTCGGAGAGGACGACCTGGACACTGTCCTGGGTGAACGCCTCCTTGATCTCGGCGAACGTCGTCACGCACATGTTGGTGGCCAGCGGCACCCCGGTGCGCTCGGCGACCTCGGCCATGCCGGCCGTGCCGAGGGTCGGGTCCTCCAGGTACTCGAGGACGTCCCCGAGTTCCCGCGCCACCTTCAGCGAGGTCTCCACGGACCAGGCGCCGTTGGGGTCCAGCCGCAGCGGATGCCCCGGGAACGCCTCGGCCAGTGCCTTGACGGCCGCGATCTCCTCGTCGGGCGGGAAGACACCGCCCTTGAGCTTGAAGGAGGTGAAGCCGTACCGCTCGGTGAACCGCCGGGCCTGTTCCACCACTCCGGCCGGGTCGACGGCGGCACCCCAGTCGTCCTTCTCGCAGGCGACGCCCTCCGGGTGGTCGGCCCACTTGTAGAACAGGTAGGCGCTGTACTCGACGGCGTCGCGTACCTTGCCGCCGAGCAGCGCGTGCACGGGCAGTCCGAGGGACTTGCCGAGGGCGTCGAGGCAGGCGACCTCGAAGCCGGAGACGACGGAGAGCCGCAGTTTGTCGGCGGTCTGCACGCCGCGCAGCCCGCCGACGTCGACGGCGTTCTCGACCCGTGAGGCGTCCACCGCGACCTGGTCGGCGATCGTGAACAGGCCGTTGAGGTCGCTGACCTGCCGTCCCTTCAGCCGCTCGGCGAAGGGCCGGGCCAGCTCCAGGTACTTGGTGTCGCCGTAGGTCTCCCCCACACCGGTGACGCCGTCCGCCGTGACGACCTCGACGATCAGCCGGGGCGTGTACGGCTGGTGCACGCCCTGCGTGTTCAGCAGCGGCGGGTCCGCGACCAGGATCGGCGTGAGCCGTACGTCGGTGATGGCGAGGTTCACAGAGCGGCTCCTACGAGGTCGAGTCCCGCGGTGAGGAGAGCGGTGAGGGCGGCCAGGTCGGCGGGTGAGGGGTCGGTGAGCGGGGCGCGGACGGGGCCCAAGGCGTGACCGCGCAGCCGGGCCGCCGCCTTCACCAGCGACACGGCGTACCCGGGGACGCGGTCGCGCAGTTCGACGAGCGGGACATAGAAGCCGCGCAGCAGTTTGTCGACGGTGCCGTGGTCGCCGTCGCGCAGGGCGGTGAAGAAGGCGTCGGCGATCTCGGGGCGAAGGCGTGCACGGCGGAGGAGTAGGCGGGGACGCCGACGGTGGCGTAGGCGCGGGCCTGGATCTCGGCGGTGGCGGCGCCGTTGAAGAACAGGAAGTCCTCGGGGCGGCGAGGGTGAGGCGCTGGAGCCGGTCGAGGTCGCTGTGGCCGTCCTTGAGGCCGATGACGTTCGGCAGGGCGGCGATCCGCTTGAGGGACTCGGCGGTGAAGGCGACCTGGCCGCGCTGGTAGGCGATCAGGGGCAGCGGGGTGCGGGCGGCGATCTGTTCCAGCTGGGCGACCAGCCCGTCCTGCGGGGCGGCGACGAGGTAGTGCGGCAGCACGAGGAGGGCGTCGGCGCCGGCCTCCTCGGCGATGCGCGCGAACCGGAGGGCCTGAGCCCAGCCGTATCCGGTCCCGGCCACGACCGGCACGCGGCCCGCGGCCTCCTCGACGGTGATGGTGACGACCTGCCGGTACTCGTCCTCGTCGAGCGAGAAGAACTCGCCGGTGCCGCAGGCGGGGAAGACGGCCCCGGGTGAGGTGGCGATCCGGTCCGCGACGTAGGCGCGGAAGCCGTCCGGGTCGAGGGTGCCGTCGTCGCGGAAGCTGGTCAGCGGGAACGACAGCACACCGCCGGCCATGCCCTCCCGCAGCCGGTGCGCGACCGCACCCGGTCCGACGCTCACGGTCATCTCCTCGGCCATCCTCTCGGTCATCTCCTTATGTAGACGTCATCCATGTATGAGAATGCGGGTTGGATACGCGAACGTCAACCGCCTAGGCGGCCCGTTTACCATCGGCGCATGTCAGACACAGGGGGCGTCCGCGAGGTGAAGTCCGCGGCCCGTACGGTCGAGCTGCTGGAACTCCTCGCGGCGCGTGGGGACCGCCCGGCCCGGCTGCAGGAACTGGCCGACGAACTCGGCGTACCGCGCAGCTCGATGTACGCGCTGCTGCAGACCCTGATCTCGCACGGCTGGGTCCGCACCGACGTCACCGGCTCCCTGTACGGCATCGGCATCCACGCCCTGCTCACGGGCACCAGCTACCTCGACTCCGACCCGCGGGTCCGGGCCGTACGGCCGTATCTCGACGAGGCCTCCGAGGCGCTCGGCGAGACGATCCACCTGGGGCGGCTGGACGGCAGGGACGTGGCCTATCTGGCGACCCGGGAGTCGCACGAGTACCTGCGCACGATCAGCCGGGTGGGCCGGCGACTGCCCGCGCACGTCGGGGCCCTGGGCAAGGCCCTGCTGGCGGAACGCCCGGACGAGGAACTGCCCGAGGGGCCGTACGAGGCGCTGACTCCGAACTCGCACACGAGCCGGGAGTCCCTGGCGGCCGACCTCGCCGGAGTCCGGGCCCGCGGCTTCTCCGTGGACCGGGAGGAGGGCGTGACCGGGATCGTCGGCTTCGGGTTCGCGCTGCGCTACGACACCCCGGCGCAGGACGCGATCAGCTGCTCGGTGCCGGTGGCCCGGCTCACGCCGGAGCACGAGGAGCGGATCGTCGCCGTGATGCGGGAGATCCGGGCGAAGGCCGAGGCGACCGTCCCGGGAGGCGGCGGAGCGGTGCACTGGCGGTAGCGGGAGGGGCCCGCGACACCGCGGAAAGGATCCTCGTTTACCCGGTCTTCACCACACCAAACACAACGTGCTCCAGATCACACCCCCTGGGCTCACGTGTGCGACTACGTGCTTGATACAAATTGCTCGCGCGTTCCTGTCCGTCGACGGTCGTCGCCCAATCCCCCTTTTTCTGCCGCTCCTTTCGCATGCCCTGGGAACGCCCGTGTTCGCCCCTCGCACCACCCCCTGGCCCCTCGTCGCCCTTTTCACGGCCGGGTATCTCGCTCCGTATCTGCTGCCGACCACCGTCGGCCGACTCGATTCGGGCCTTCCGCTCTCCGCCACGCAGGCCGGTGCCGTCGGCAGTGCGCTGCTGCTGAGTTCCGCGACCGCCGGATTCGTCCTGGCCTCGCGGGTCGAACGGATCGGGGCCCGCACCCTCGCCCGGCTCGGCCTCGCCCTGGCCCTGCTCGGCTACGGCGCCGCCGCGCTGACCACGACCGTCCCGGCCGTCGTCGCCGGCGCGATCACCGGCGGGTTCGGATCCGGCACGGCCACCACCGTCGCGGCGACCCTCATCGCCGCACAGCGAGATCCGCACCGGGCCTCCACCGCCGGTCTGCTCAGCGTCTCCGCCCTCGCGGGTGCCGTGTATCTGACGGTTCCGCATCTCGGCCCGGGGCACGGCCTGCCGCTGGCCGCGATCGCCCTCACGGCCCTGGCCGTCTGGCCGCTGACCGGTCGCCTCCCCGCCGGTACGCCCGCCGCGCCCGCGCGCCACGACAAGGCCCGGCTGCCGCATGCCCGTTCGGGGCTGGTGCTGGCCGCCGCCATGCTGTGCTGGTCGCTCGCCCAGAACTCGCTGTGGGGCGTGAGCGGGCAGATCGGACTGACGCAGGCCGGCCTCGGCGAGGCCACCGTCGGTGCCGTGTTCGCCGTGGCCCTGGTCGCCGGACTGACCGGCGTCCTCGTGGCCGGCGCGCTCGGGGGCCGGCTGGGACGTGCGATGCCGATCGGGGCGGGCACGGTCCTCATCGCCGGCTGCATCGTGCTCAGCGCCTCCGCGACCGACCTGACCGGCTTCGCGACCGGCGAGATCGCCTGGAACACGCTCTATCCGGTGGTGCTGTCGTACCTGATCGGCCTGGCCGCCTCGCTCGACCCGCGCGGCCGCTGGGCGGTGCTCGTCGGCTCGGCGTCCTCACTGGGCACGGCGGCCGGGCCGCTGACCGGGAGTGTGCTGTCGGCGCAGGCCGGGTTCCCGGTCATGGGCACCATCCTGGCCGCCGGTCTGCTGGTCATCGCCCTGCCGATGACCGCCGTAGCACTGCACACCGGCGGGCGCCCGCTGCTGCCCGGCGCGATCCGCCGCCGCGGCGGGCACCCGGCCGCCCTGGTCGCCGCCGCCACGGGTACCCCCAACGGCGCGGTCCCCGAGATCGGCGCCCCGGAACAGCCGGTGGTGGAGATCCCGGTGGAGACCACGGCCGTCCCCGCGCAGCGCGCCTACGGCAAGGCGGGGTCGGAGGTCCTCTGAGGCCTACCCGAAGGTGTATGCCTCCACCTCGGCCAGATACCGCGCCCGCAGCTCCTCGTCGTCCTCCAGGAAGGAGGCGAGGAAGGAGTTGCGGGCGAGCTCGCGCAGCCGCTCCTGGCTCAGGCCGAGGGTCGCCCGCACGGCGTCGAAGTTGTCGCCGGCGTATCCGCCGAAGTACGCCGGGTCGTCCGAGTTGACCGTGCACATCAGGCCGGCGTCCAGCATTCCGGGCAGGGGGTGGTCGGCGAGGGTGTCGACGGTGCGCAGCCGGACGTTCGACAGGGGGCACAGGGTCAGCGGCACCCGGTCCCGCACCAGCCGCTCCACCAGCGCCGGGTCCTCGACGCAGCGCAACCCGTGGTCGACCCGCTCGACGCCGAGCACGTCCAGCGCCTCGGTGATGTACTCCGGCGGGCCCTCCTCACCGGCGTGGGCGACCCGTCGCAGCCCGAGCGCGGCGGCGGCCTCGTACACCTCGCGGAACTTCGCCGGCGGGTGCCCGACCTCGGCCGAGTCCAGGCCGACGCCGGTGATCCGGTCCAGGTACGGCTTGGCCGCGTCCAGCGTCGCCAGGGCCGAATCGGCGGACTCGTCGCGCAGGAAGCAAAGGATCAGCCGGGTCGAGACACCGTGGTTCGCCTCGCTGTTCCCCAGCGCGCGCCACAGCCCCTCGACGACCGTGCCGAGCTCAAGACCGCGGCTGGTGTGGGCCTGCGGGTCGAAGAAGATCTCCGCGTGCCGCACGCCCTGCGCCGCGGCGCGTTCGAGGTAGGCGTTCGCGAGGTCCTCGAAGTCCCGCTCGGTGCGCAGGACGGCCATGAGCTCGTAGTACAGGTTCAGGAAGGACTGCAGGTCCTCGAACCGGTACGCCTCGCGCAGCTCGTCGGTGTCCGCGTACGGCAGCGTGACGCCGTTGCGGGTGGCGAGCTCGAAGGCGAGTTCCGGTTCCAGGGTGCCTTCGATGTGAAGGTGCAGTTCGGCTTTGGGGAGGGACATCAATTCATCGTACGGCCGTTTCACCGACGCTTCGGAACCGGCACCCTCAGCAGATCGTGTGCCACGGTCAGCTCACCGTCGAACCCGGCTGCCCGGGCCTGCCGCTCGAACTCATCCGGGTCGCTGTAGCGCTGGCTGAAGTGGGTCAGCACGAGGTGCCGCACCCCGCCGTCCCGGGCCGCCCGGGCTGCCTGCCCGGCGGTCAGATGTCCGTGCTCGACGGCGAGTTCCTCGTCCTCGTCGAGGAACGTGGACTCGATGACCAGCATGTCGCAGCCCTCGGCGAGCGCGTGCACGCCGTCACACAGCCGGGTGTCCATGACGAACGCGAACCGCTGTCCGCGCCGCACCTCGCTGACGTCTTCGAGTGAGACCCCGCCGAGCGAGCCCTCGCGCTGGATCCGGCCGACGTCCGGGCCCTTGATGCCGTGCGCGGCGAGCCGCTCGGGCAGCATGCGGCGGCCGTCGTGCTCGACGATCCGGTAGCCGTAGGACTCCACCGGGTGCGACAGCTTCCGGGCCTGCAGCGTGTAGCCGTCCGTACGGGCGAGGGGCCCGTCCGCGGCGACGGGCGACTGTGTGATGTCGACGGTCTCGCGGTAGGCGGTGGCGTACCGGAGGCGGTCGAAGAAGCGCTGCCCGGAGCGCGGGTAGTGGGCGGTGATCTCGTGCGGCACCTTGTCGAGGTTGATGCGCTGGATGACGCCGGCGAGGCCGAGGCAGTGGTCGCCGTGGAAGTGCGTGACGCAGATGCGGTTCAGGTCGTGCGCGGCGACCCCGGCGCGCAGCATCTGGCGCTGCGTGCCCTCGCCGGGGTCGAAGAGGATGCCCTCGCCGTCCCAGCGGAGCAGATAGCCGTTGTGGTTGCGGTGCCGGGTGGGGACCTGGGAGGCGGTGCCGAGCACCACGAGTTCACGTACGGACAAGGCGGATTACCCCGGGGGCCATTCGAGGCCGCGGCCGCCGAGTACGTGGCCGTGGACGTGCCAGACCGTCTGGCCGGCGCCGCTGCCGGTGTTGAACACGAGGCGGTAGCTGTCCAGCTTCTCCTCGTCGGCGACGGCCTGGGCCTCGCGGACCACGTCCGCGGTGAGCGCGGGGTCGGCGGCGGCGAGGGCGGCGGCGTTCTCGTAGTGGGCCTTGGGGATGATCAGGACGTGGGTGGGGGCCTGGGGGTTGATGTCGCGGAACGCGACGGTGGTGTCCGTCTCGCGGACGATTGTCGCCGGGATGGTGCCGGCGACGATCTTGCAGAACAGGCAGTCGTCCTGGGGTTCCCCTGCCATTTTCCCTCCGGGGGTTGGCCGAATTCGGTCCGACTTGGGCATCGTATCGTCGTCGGGTGCGGGTGCTTTGTGGCTGGTCGCGCCCACGCGGCGGAGCCGCAAATCGATACAGCCCCGCGCCCCTAAACAGTCGGCACAGCAGGGGGCGTTTTAGCGGGACTGCCCTCCAGGGCCTCCAGTGCCAGTCGGATTGCCTCGTCCAGTTGGGGGTCCCTGCCGGCCGCGTAGTCCTGGGGACGTTGGACGATCTCCACATCCGGGTCCACCCCGTGGTTCTCCACCCCCCACTCGTAGCCCTCCAGCCAGAACGCGTACTTGGGCTGCGTGACCAGGGTGCCGTCGACCAGGCGGTAGCGGCTGTCGATGCCGATGACGCCGCCCCACGTGCGGGTGCCGACGACCGGGCCGAGGCCCAGGGCCTTGATCGCGGCGTTGACGATGTCGCCGTCGGAACCGGAGAACTCGTTGGCGACGGCCACGACGGGGCCGCGGGGGGCGTCCTCGGGGTAGCTGTAGGGGCGCATGCCGCGAGGCACGGCCCAGCCGACGATCCGCCGGGCGAGTTTCTCGACGACCAGCTGTGAGGTGTGGCCGCCGCGGTTCTCGCGGACGTCGACGACCAGGCCCTCGCGGGCCACCTCGACGCGCAGGTCGCGGTGGATCTGGGCCCAGCCGGGGGCCTGCATGTCCGGGACGTGGAGGTAGCCGAGCCGGCCGCCGGACTTCTCGTGGACGTAGGCGCGGCGGTCGGCGACCCAGGCGTGGTAGCGCAGGGGCTCCTCGTCCGCGACGGGGACGACGACGGCGTGCCGCGGGTCGCCGCCGCCGGACGGGGAGACGGTCAGCTCGACCGGCTTGCCCGCCGTGCCGATCAGCAGTGGGCCGGGGCCGGTCACCGGGTCGACCGGCCGGCCGGCGACCGCGAGGATCGCGTCCCCGGGGCGTACCGCGACGCCGGGCGCGGCCAGCGGGCTGCGGGCGTCGGGGTCGGAGGTCTCGGAGGGCAGGATGCGGTCGACGCGCCAGCTGCCGTCCTCGTGACGGGAGATGTCGGCGCCGAGCAGGCCCTGGCGGGGACCGCCTCCGAAGCCGCCGCGCGGGGTGACGTAGGCGTGCGAGGTGCCGAGTTCGCCCTGCACCTCCCACAGCAGGTCGACCAGGTCGTCGTGGGTGGCCAGCCGGTCCACGATCGGGCGGTAGCGGTCGAGGACGCCGTCCCAGTCGACGCCGCTCATGTCCGGCCGCCAGAAGTGGTCGCGCATGATGCGGCCGTTCTCGTCGAACATCTGCCGCCACTCGGCGGCCGGGTCGATGAACTGGCGTACGCGGCCGAGGTCGACGGTGATGTTGGAGTCGCTGTCGTCGTCGCCCGAGGCGCGCCGGTCGCTGGGAACCACCTTCAGCCGCCCGTCGGTCCACAGCAGCACCCGCTTGCCGTCGCCGCTGACCTCGAAGTGGTCGGCGTCCACGGCGAGATGCTCGACGCGCTGCTGGGCGAGGTCGTAGCGCTCCAGCTCGGACTTGGGGTCGGGGTCGTCCGGGGTGGCCCGGGACGCGCCGAGCACACCGGCGACCGGGTGGCGCAGCCACAGGACGCCGTCCTTGGCGGCGCGCAGGTTGGAGTAGCGGGCGGCCTCGACCGGGAACGGCACGATGCGGTCGGCGAGACCTTCCAGGTCGATGCGGGTGGTGGGGGTGCCCTCGCTGTCCGGGGTCTCCTCGCGGTCGGGCGTCTCGAAGGACCGGCCGTGCCGCTGCGGCCCGAACGGGGACGGGGTGGTCGCCGCGAGGGTGATGAGGTGCGGCCTGGCGCCTTCCACGAAGGCCAGGTCGAAGACGTGCTCGTCGTAGACCGGGTCGAAGGAGCGGGTCGACAGGAACGCGAGGTGCTTGCCGTCCACCGTGAACGCCGGCGCGTAGTCCTGGAAGCGCAGCGGGGTCGCCTCGGTGACCGAGAGGTCGGTGGTGTTGGCGAGCTTCAGCTGGGACAGGGGGCGCGGGCCGGGGTGGGACCAGGCGAGCCAGGACGAGTCGGGCGAGAAGACCAGGCCGGACACGTCTCCGTCGTCGCTGCGGTCCACTTCCCGTACCTCGCCGGTCTCCCGCTCCACGAGCAGCAGGCGCCCGTCGTGGGAGGCCACGGCGGCTCGGCTGCCGTCGGGGCCACGGCGAGTTCCAGGACCCGGCCGAGCTGCCCGGCGGCGAGCCGGCGCGGGGTCGCTCCCGGGGTGAGGCCGGTGGCGGGCGCGAACTCCAGGGCGTCGTCGCCCTCGGCGTCCGTCACCCACACCACCCACTCCTCGCCGTCGGCGCGGAACGCCCGCGGCAGCCGGGCCCGCACCCCGGGCGTCGCGGCCAGCGCGCGGGCCGGGCCGGAGCGGTGAGTGACCCAGTGGACGGAGCCGCGGACGGAGACGGCACTGCCGCGTGCGGTGTGGTCCGGGGACGCCGAACCGAACCACCGGGAGGCGTTCACCGGGAACGGCTGGAGATCGACGCGCTGCCCGCCGAGCCGCACGTCGAGCCGCCGGGGCTCTGCCCCGTCCAGATCGTCCAGCACCCACAGCTCGCCGGCGCTGGAGTAGACGACACGGGTGCCGTCGGTGGCGGCGTGCCGGGCGTAGAAGCTGTCCAGGGGTGTGTGCCGCCGCAGGTCGGATCCGTCGGCGTGGGAGGAGTACAGCGCGCCGGTGCCCTCGTGGTCGGACAGGAAGGCGATGCGCTCCCCCACCCACACCGGGTCCTCGATGTTCCCGTCCAGCTCCTCGTGGAGCCGTACGAACTCCCCGGCGCCCTCACGGTCGATCCACAGTTTGCCCGCCGTGCCCCCTCGGTACCGCTTCCACCAGGCGGCCTCGCGTCCCATCGGCGCGGACAGCAGCACCAGGTGCGGCCCGTAGGCGATGTCGCCGACCGGCCCGTACGGCAGGGTGGTGGCCGGGCCGCCGTCGAGCGGGACGGCGCGTGCCCAGGAGCGGCGCAGGCTCGCCTGCCCCTGGGTGCTGATCGCCAGGACCTCGCCCTGCGGGGTCCAGCCGCGCACCTGCGTCTTTAGACTGCCCCAGTAGGTCAGCCGCTTGGCGGGGCCGCCGTCGACCGGGGCGATGTGCACCTCGGGGGCGCCGTCGCGGGTGGAGGTCCAGGCGACGGTGGTGCCGTCGGGCGAGATGCGGGGACGGGTCACCGGCACGTTCTCGGCGCTGACCCGCCAGGCCCGGCCGCCGTCGAGAGGAGCGAGCCACACGTCGTCCTCGGCGGTGAAGGCGACCAGGCCACCGTGCACGTGGGGGAACCGGAGGTAAGCAGGCGATGCGGACTGTGTCACCCGATCACCCTATGCAGGGACGCCGCCGCGCGGACAGACTTCGGATCACTTGCCCTCGACAGGACGGCAGTCAGGGTACCGGTCGCACCAGATGGTCTGTGTGACGGTCACGGTGACCGTGGGTCCCGGCTGCCCGTTCGTGCCTCCACCGCCCACGGGTGACGGGGTCGCGTCGCAGTCGCCGAGCCCGTCGACCTGGAACCACACCTTGCCGTCCACCTTGGCGGTGATGTTCCCGCGCACACAGGCACCGTCCACCGCGTGGGTGACCTTGCCGGTGACGGTGATGTCCTTCCCGTCCTCGGTCTCCCCCTCGCAGTCGACCGTGGCGACGGTCTTCTCACTCGCCGAGGGCGACGACTTCCCGGCGTTCCCGCCGTTCCCGCCGTTGCCGTAGGAGGCCGTGCACGTCAGCCAACGCACGCCCGCCTTCTGCCGGTTGAGCTCCTTGGTGACGGCCTCGTCGGTGGTGTACGCGACGGCCGCGGAGCTGATGCCGCCGGGCTCACAGGCGACGGCGCCGCCCACCGCGACGACCGCGAACGTCGCCGCCACGGCCATCCGCCGACCGCGCGTGCCCCGCCGACCCCTCCTCGATGCCCCATGGAGGGCAGCCTGCCACTGACCGAGGCCGCGCGGTAGGGCGCAAAGGCGTCAGCCGCGCAGCAGCAGCCACTCCTGGAGCTCCACCAAGTTGCCCTCGGGGTCCTTGAGGTGGGCCACTCGCATGCGGTCCGTCATGGGGGCCGGGCCGTGCAGGATCTGGGCGCCGCGGAGGGTGATCTCCTCGCAGTAGGCGTTCAGGGCGTCGACGCGCAGGACCACCAGGGAGCGGTGGCCGGAGGCCGAGTCGCCCAGTTCGTCCAGGACACCGGCCATCATCGCTCGGTCCTGGAGGGCGATCCCCGCCGAGCCGACGGCCGGGCTGAACTTCTCGTAGGGCCCGCCCGCCGCGCCGGACTGCGGCTTGAGGCCGAGCACCTCGCCGTAGAAGCGGTAGCAGGCGGCGAAGTCGTTCACGAGCAGTCGTACCTGGGCGAGTTCCACGGTGCCTCCGAGAGTGGTCAGGACCAGCGGCCGGTGCGGGCCAGGAGCACGGCCGCGGCGGCCGTCCCGGCAGTCGATGTGCGCAGCACACTGCGCCCGAGGCGGTACGCCTTCGCCCCGGCCCCTCGAACAGCGCCAACTCCTCGGGCGCCACGCCCCCTTCGGGTCCCACGACCAGCACGATCTCGCCGGACGAGGGCAGTTCGGCCGTCGCCAGCGGCTCGTCCCCGCTCTCGTGGAGCACGGCCGCGAAGTCGGCGCCGGCGAGCAGCGCGGCGACCTGCTTGGTCGTCGCCGCGTCCGCGACCTCGGGGAAACGCACCCGGCGGGACTGCTTGCCGGCCTCCCGCGCCGTCCCCCGCCACTTGCCCAGCGCCTTCTGCCCGCGGTCGCCCTTCCACTGCGTGATGCAGCGCGCCGCCGCCCACGGCACGATCGCGTCGACGCCGACCTCGGTCATGGTCTCCACGGCCAGTTCCCCGCGGTCGCCCTTGGGCAGCGCCTGGACGACGGTGACCCGGGGCTCCTCCGGCGGTTCCTCGGTCACCGACTCCAGTCGCACGATCAGCCGGTCCTTGCCCTCGGTGTCGAGCACCACGCAGTCCGCCCAGCGCCCGGCGCCGTCCGTGAGGACGACGTCCTCACCGGGCCGCAGCCGCTTCACGGAGACGGCGTGCCGCCCTTCCGGGCCGTCGAGGACGTAGTGGCCACCCCTGCCCGCGTCGAAGTGCTCGACCACGAAGACCGGAGCTGTCATCGAACCCCTCCGCCCGCCAACGCCGTCCTGGCCGCGGCGAGTTCACCCGCCAGCACCTCCACCAGCTGCCCGCGGGCAGGTCCCGCGCCATCCGGTGCCCCTGCCCGGCCCACAGCGCCATGCCCTGCGCGTCGCCCGCCTTGGCGGCGGCCTTGCGCAGCGGTGAGGTGAGGTGGTGCAGCTCCGGGTAGGCGGCGGGTGCGTACGGGCCGTGCTCGCGCAGGAAGCGGTTGACGAGCCCGCGTGCCGGCCGGCCCGAGAAGGCCCGGGTCAACTCCGTGCGGACGAACAGGGGGTTGGTCAGCGCCTGCTTGTGCAGGGCGTTCGCGCCCGACTCGGGGGTCGCGAGGAACGCGGTGCCCAGCTGGGCGGCGCTCGCGCCCGCCGCGAGCACCGCGGCGATCTGGCCGCCGCGCATGATGCCGCCTGCGGCGATGACCGGGATGCTCACGGCCTCCCGGATCTGGGCGACCAGTGACAGCAGCCCGAGACCGGAACCGTCCGTCTCCGGGACGTCCCGGTGGGTGCCCTGGTGGCCGCCGGCCTCGACGCCCTGCGCGACGACCGCGTCCGCGCCCGCCCGCTCGACGGCCCGGGCCTCGTCGGGGGTGGTGGCGGTGACCAGGACGAAGGTGCCGACGCGGTGCAGGGCGTCGACGACCTCACGGCTCGGGGCGCCGAAGTGGAACGACACCACGGGCACGGGGTTGTCGCGCAACACCGCGAGCTTGGTCTCGTAGCCGTCGTCCCGGCCGCTCTCGGGTCGCCGAGCTCGGCATCGTACCAGGAGGCCTCGCCGGCCAGCTGATGGGCGTAGACGTCGACGGCGGCCGCATGAGGGGGCGCGGCGTCAGCCGCTCCAGTGGAGCCGGTGCTTGCACCGGGGTACTCCGGCTGCGGCATGAAGAGGTTCACGCCGAACGGCCTGCTCGTGAGGGACCGGAGCTGCTTGATCTCCTCGTACATCCCGTCGGCGGTCTTGTACCCGGCGGCGAGGAAACCGAGCCCGCCCGCCTCGCACACGGCGGCGGCGAGCCGCGGCAGGGAGACTCCGCCCGCCATGGGGGCCTGCACGATCGGGTGCGGGAAGAGATCGGTCAGCAGGGAGGACATGACCGCATGTTGTCACGTCCTCCGAACCATTCCGAAACCGGCCTGCCGACTGGCATAGACCAGAAGCACGCTCGGACTCAACGCCCGTTGAAGGCATCCTTCAACCGCGAGAACAACCCCTGCTGCCCAGGCTGGAACTGGCCCGTGGGCCGTTCCTCGCCGCGGAGCTTGGAGAGTTCGCGGAGCAGGCGCTCCTGCTCGGGGTCGAGCTTGGTCGGGGTCTGGACCTCGACGTGGACGATGAGGTCGCCGCGGCCGCCGCCGCGCAGGTGCGTGACGCCCCGGCCGTGCAGCGGGATCGACTGGCCGGACTGGGTGCCCGGGCGGATGTCGACCTCTTCCATGCCGTCGAGCGTCTCCAGCGGCACCTTCGTGCCGAGGGCCGCCGCGGTCATGGGGATCGTCACCGTGCAGTGCAGGTCGTCGCCGCGCCGCTGGAACGTGGGGTGCGGGAGCTCGTGGATCTCGACGTACAGGTCACCGGCGGGACCACCGCCGGGCCCGACCTCGCCCTCACCGGCGAGCTGGATGCGCGTGCCGTTGTCGACACCGGCCGGGATCTTGACCGTGAGCGTACGGCGGGAGCGGACGCGGCCGTCGCCCGCGCACTCCGGGCACGGCGTCGGGACCACCGTGCCGAAGCCCTGGCACTGCGGGCAGGGCCGGGAGGTCATGACCTGGCCCAGGAAGGACCGGGTGACCTGCGACACCTCACCGCGGCCGCGGCACATGTCACACGTCTGCGCGGAGGTGCCGGGCGCGGCGCCCTCGCCGTTACACGTGTTGCAGACGACCGCCGTGTCGACCTGGATGTCCTTCGTCGTGCCGAAGGCCGCCTCGTCGAGCTCCACCTCGATGCGGATCATCGCGTCCTGGCCGCGGCGGGTGCGCGAGCGCGGTCCGCGCTGCGACGCCGTGCCGAAGAACGCGTCCATGATGTCGGAGAAGTTCCCGAAGCCACCGGCTCCGAAGCCGCCCGCGCCGCCACCCTGGGCCTGCGAGAGCGGGTCGCCGCCGAGGTCGTAGACCTGCTTCTTCTGCGGGTCCGACAGCACCTCGTAGGCGGCGTTGATCTCCTTGAACCGCTCCTGGGTCTTCGGATCGGGGTTGACGTCCGGGTGCAGCTCGCGGGCGAGCCGCCGGAAGGCCTTCTTGATCTCTTCCTGCGACGCGTCGCGGCGCACGCCGAGTACGGCGTAGTAGTCCGTGGCCACTACGACTCCGCCAGGATCTGTCCGACGTACCGTGCCACTGCGCGTACCGCTCCCATCGTTCCCGGGTAGTCCATGCGGGTCGGTCCGACCACGCCGAGCTTGGCGACTGCCTCGCCGCCCGAACCGTAGCCGACCGACACGACGGACGTGGAGTTGAGTCCTTCGTGGGCGTTCTCATGACCGATACGGACGGTCACGCCCGGATCCTTCGCCTCGCCGAGCAGCTTCAGGAGCACCACCTGCTCCTCCAGCGCCTCCAGCACCGGCCGGATCGTGAGGGGAAAGTCATGCCCGAAGCGGGTCAGATTGGCGGTGCCGCCGATCATCAGCCGCTCCTCGTTCTCCTCGACGAGCGTCTCCAGAAGCGTGGAGAGCACCGTGGAGACCGTACCCCGGTCCTCGTGCTCGAACGCCTCGGGGAGATCCTCCACCAGACTGGGCACATCCGCGAAACGGCGGTTCGCCACACGGCTGTTGAGCCGCGCGCGCAGATCCGCGAGCGAGGCCTCGCCGAAGGGCGCCGGGCAGTCGACCACGCGCTGCTCGACCCGCCCGGTGTCCGTGATCAGCACCAGCATCAACCGCGCGGGCGCGAGGGCGAGCAACTCCACGTGCCGCACGGTCGACCGGGTCAGCGACGGGTACTGCACGACGGCGACCTGCCGCGTGAGCTGGGCGAGCAGCCGTACCGTACGCGCCACGACGTCGTCGAGGTCGACGGCGCCCTCGAGGAAGTTCTGGATCGCGCGCCGCTCGGGCGCGGTCATCGGCTTGACGCCGGCCAGCTTGTCCACGAACAGCCGGTAGCCCTTGTCGGTGGGGATGCGCCCGGCGCTGGTGTGCGGCTGGGCGATGTACCCCTCGTCCTCGAGGGCCGCCATGTCGTTGCGGACGGTGGCCGGGGAGACGCCGAGGTTGTGCCGCTCGGTGAGGGCCTTGGAGCCCACCGGCTCCTCGGTGCCGACGTAGTCCTGGACGATGGCGCGCAGCACCTGAAGCCTGCGTTCACTGAGCATTCGCGCACACCTCCAGAAGTCGTCCGCCCGTGTCCTGCCTGTCGAGCCTGGCACTCTGCGCGTGCGAGTGCCAGCATTCCCCGGCCCAGTGTACGGCGGTGGGGTACACCCCCGGCAAGGCTGGTCGTGCGCTGTCGTGCGCTTGTCGTGCCCTGAGCGGGCGTCACCGCTAGCGTCGCCGTATGACGGTGACTTGGGAAGAGCTCGGGTGGGAGCGGGTGGCCGCCGGGGTGGGGCGGTGCCGGCTGCCGGTGTGGGACTGCACCGCGGGGCTGGTCGCCGGTGAAGGCACGGTGCTCATGATCGACGCGGGGTCGAGCCCGGCCGAGGGCGCGCGGTTGCGCGAACAGGCGCAGTCGCTCACCGGTCACCGTGTGACACATCTCGCGCTGACCCACCCCCACTTCGACCATGTCTTCGGGGCGGCGGCGTTCCCGGACGCGGAGGTGTTCGGCGCGGTGGGTGTGGACGCGGTGCTGACGCGGGTGCGGGACCGGGAGGAGCTGCGCGCGGACGCCGTACGGAACGGCCTGGCGGAGCCGACGGCGGCGGAGGCCGTGCACCGGCTGGCCCCGCCCCGCCACCTGGTCTCCGGCGAGTGGACCCTCGACCTGGGCGGCGGGCGTCAGGTGCTGCTGGCGAACGTCGGCCCGGGGCACACCGCGCACGACCTGGCGGTCCTGGTACCGGGCGACCCGAGGTCGTCTTCTGCGGCGACCTGGTCGAGGAGTCCGGTGATCCGCAGGCGGGCCCCGACGCCGTGCCGTCGCACTGGCCGGCCGCCCTGGACCGGCTGCTCGACCTGGGCGGCGAGGACGCGCTGTACGTACCCGGTCACGGAGCGGTGGTGGACGCGGCGTTCGTCCGGGCCCAGCGGGACGCGCTGGCCGCGCGTTTCGGCGTGTCGCGATGATCGCCGTACGAGTTCTCCTATCGTCATTCGAATGCGCCAGTACTCTCCGGACCTGACCCCGCCGTGGAAGAAGCCGAAGCCGGTGCCGGAGGTTCCGGCGGAGCCGGGTCTGGTGGTCGAGGAGCCCGGGACCGGCTTCTGCGGCGCGGTGATCCGCTGCGAGGCCGGCACGGTGACGCTGGAGGACCGCTTCGGCAAGCACCGGGTGTTCCCGCTGGAGCCTCGCGGGTTCCTGCTGGAGGGGAAGGTCGTGACCCTGGTCCGGCCGTCGGGGCGGCTCCCGTACGTCCCGCCCGTACGGCATCGGGTTCGGTCGCCGTCCCGAACGCACGCGCACGCGTGGCCCGCGCCGGGCGCATCTATGTCGAGGGCCGGCACGACGCCGAGCTGGTCGAGAAGGTGTGGGGCGACGACCTGCGTGTCGAGGGCGTGGTCGTGGAGTACCTGGAGGGCGTGGACGACCTGCCGTCCATCGTCGAGTCCTTCGCCCCCGGCCCGGACGCCCGCCTCGGCGTCCTGGTCGACCATCTGGTGCCGGGCTCGAAGGAGTGGCACATCGCCCAGTCGGTGACCAGCGAACACGCGCTGGTGGTGGGCCACCCGTACATCGACATCTGGGAGGCGGTGAAGCCGTCGTGCCTGGGCATCGAGGCGTGGCCCCGGATCCCGCACGGGCAGGACTGGAAGACGGGGGTGTGCCGGGCGCTGGGCTGGCCGTCGGAGAACACCGGGGCGGTGTGGCAGGCGATCCTGAAGCGGGTGGGGTCCTACAAGGACCTGGAGCCGGAGCTCCTGGGCCGGGTGGAGGAACTGATCGACTTCGTCACGGCACCGGCGTAGCTGCTGAGGTGCGGGCAATCGTGCCGCTGGGGCGGCACGGGTGGGCGATGGGGGTCCCCCCTGCTCGAGCGAAGCCGAGAGCTTGGGGAGGCACCCCGCTCCGCCGGGTTGCGGCACTCCCCGCCCCCAGCCCCAACGCCGAGCGCCTCAGTCCACGAGGTCCCGCACAACCCCGTCCGCCAGCAACCGCCCCCGCAGCGTCAGAACAGCCCGCCCCTCCTCATACGGCCCGCCGTCCAGAAGCCCCTCCGACAGCGCCCGGCGCGAGGCCGCCAGCCCCTCCTCCCGCAGCAACGCCAACGGCACCCCTCCCGCAGCCGCAACTCCAGCAGAATCCGCTCGACCCGCCGGTCCTCCTCCGACAGCACCTCACGCCCGGCCCCGGCGACCGCCCCGCCGCCAGCGCCGCCGCATACGCCCCCGGATGCTTGACGTTCCACCACCGCACCCCGCCCACGTGGCTGTGCGCCCCGGCCCGGCCCCCCACCAGTCGGCCCCCGCCAGTACAGCTCGTTGTGCAGACAGCGCCCGGCCTCCGAGGTCGCCCAGTTCGACACCTCGTACCAGTCGAAGCCCGCCGCCGAGAGCACCTCCTCGGCGATCAGATAACGGTCGGCGTGCACGTCGTCGTCCGTCATCGGGACCTCGCCCCGGCGGATACGACGGGCCAGCTGCGTGCCCTCCTCGACGATCAGGGCGTACGCGCTGACGTGATCCGGCCCGGCCCGAGGGCGGCCTCCAGCGACGCCCGCCAGTCCTCGTCGCTCTCCCCCGGCGTGCCGTAGATCAGATCCAGGTTGACGTGCTCGAAGCCCGCCGCCCGCGCCTCCGCCACGCACGCCTCGGGCCGGCCCGGCGTGTGGGTCCGGTCCAGCACCTTCAGCACGTGCTGCCTGGCGCTCTGCATGCCGAAGGAGATCCGGTTGAAGCCGCCCTCCCGCAGGGCGGCCAGATACGCCGGATCCACCGACTCCGGGTTCGCCTCCGTCGTGACCTCGGCGTCCGCCGCCAGCCCGAACTCGTCACGGATCGCGCTCAGCATCCGGACGAGATCACCGGCGGCCAGCAGCGTCGGCGTACCGCCGCCCACGAACACCGTGCGGACGGGCCGCGGGTCGTCCCCCAGCACCTTGCGCGCCAGCCGGACCTCCTCGACCAGCGTCTCGGCGTAGTTGTCGCGGGAGGCGAGCACACCTCCGGTGCCGCGCAGCTCGGTCGCCGTGTACGTGTTGAAGTCGCAGTAGCCGCAGCGGGTCGCGCAGTACGGAACGTGCAGGTAGAACCCGAGCGGACGGTCGGCGGCCCCGGCGAGCGCGGACGCGGGCAGTGCGCCGTCGTCGGGGACGGGCTCGCCGTCGGGGAGTGCGGAAGGCATGCCTTCCATTGTCCAGCACCCGGGCGGTCAATCCGCCTGGAGCACCAGCAGCGCCAGATCGTCCGCCGGGGCCGTGCCCCGAACTCGTGCACCAGCCGCTTGATCCGCTCCGCTATCAGCTCCGCGTCCAGCCCGCGCACCCGGCCAGCGCCGCGGCGAGCCCGTCCTCGTCGTCGAACTGGCGGGAGCCCGAGCGGCGCTCGGTCACGCCGTCGGTGACGCACAGGAGCGTGTCGCCGGAGCGCAGCTCGAAGGTGTCGCTGGCGTAGGTGGCGTCCTCGACGACGCCCAGGAGGGTCTGCGGCTGCGCGACCGAGTGGACCTCTCCGCCCGCCCCGAGCAGCAGCGGCAGCGGGTGTCCTGCGGAGGCGACGGTGCAGCGGACACCGCCGTCGAAGGGGACCAGCTCGCCGTACAGCAGGGACAGGAAGCGCGTCTGGGGGCCGTCGCCGGGCAGGGTCGGTCGCGCGCCCGCCGCCACCAGCGCGCGGGCCGCGGCGTCGGCGGCCTCGGTGGCGTCGTCGAGCAGGAGCTGGTTGAGGCGGTCGAGGACATCGGCGACCCGGTAGCCCTCCCGGGCCAGCAGCCGCAGCCACGGCCGGGCCAGGCCGATCACGACGGCGGCCTCCGGTCCCTTGCCCTGGACGTCCCCGACGGCGAAGCACCAGCGGCCGTCGCCGGCCGGGAACAGGTCGTAGAAGTCGCCGCTCGGCCCGCCCTTGTCGCACGGCTCGTAGACGAGGGCGCTGCGCACCCCGGGGATCTCGGCCACGGCGCCGGGCAGCAGACCGCGCTGGAGGACGGCGCTGATGGTGGCCTGGCGGGCGTACTGCCGGGCGGCACCGATGGCGAGCGCGACACGGCGGCTGAGGTCCTCGACGAGGCCGGTGATCTCGTCGGGGAAGCCGGTCGTCCCGGACCGTCCGATGACGAGGGTGCCCAGCGGGCGCCCCCGGCGACGAGCCGGTACGCCAGGGCGGAACCCGGCTCGCCGGGCGCGTCGCCGAGCGCCTCGCCGGGCCAGGGGTAGTCGACCGGCCCGGACCTCTCCCGACCGCGCTCGAACAGGGACGCTCCCATCGGGTCGGGCGGATGCGGCGGGTCCTTCTCCAGCGCCCGGCGCAGTTCCTCGATGCGGTTCTCGCTGCCGTGCCAGACCCGGGCCAGCCGGGGCCCGCCCGCTCCGGCGCCGCCGCTCCAGCCGCCGCCGGTCGCCTCGTCCTCCAGCCACACCGCGCACCAGTCGGCCAGCCGCGGCACGATCAGCTGACCGGCCAGGGCGGCGACGAGGTCCTCGTCGAGCTGCCCGGCGAGCAGGTCGGAGGCCTCGGCGAGGAAGGAGAGGGCACCGCGGCCCAGCCAGGCGCCGTCGCGGCTGTCGCGTCCGTCCCGGCTCCCGTGCCGCTCCCGCCAGTCCCGGTCGTACCAGTCGTGTTCGTCGCCACGGTCGCCTGAGGTGTGCCGGCCCCGCTTGTCCCGTGGGTCCCCTGGGTCCCGCAGGTCCCGCTTGCCCTGTGAGTCCTGTGAACCACACAAGTCCCGTGAGTCACGCCTGTCGAGTACGGTCTCCTCGGTCTCACCGTCCTCGCCAGGCATTGGCTCCGGCGCCAGGATCTCCGCCACTCGCAGCCCGTGCGCCAGCGCGTGCTCCCCGGCGTACGCCTCGATCTGTTCGCCCGCCTCGCACCCCGCCGCGGGCAACCGTGCCCACACGGTCTTCCGGCCCGTGCGGTACGTGATGCCCCAGGCCTCGGAGAGCGCGCCGACGAGCCGCAGGCCGCGCCCGTACTCCGGGATGTCGTGCGGGGTTTCCGGCTCGCCGCCGCGCGGGCGCGTGAGGGGTGGTGGTCGGAGACCTCGACCACCAGCGCGGCCGTGTCCTTGTCGTCGCCTTCCAGCCGGCACTCGAACTCGACGTCGGTTCCGGCGTGCACGACGGCGTTGGTGACGAGTTCGCTGACGACGAGCAGGGCGTCGTCGGCGAGGCGGTCGGTGAGGTGCTCGGCGCCGGGCAGACCGAGTGCGGTCCACTCGGCGAGCGCCGTGCGCACCACGGCACGGGCGGAACCCGGCGCGAGGGAGCTGCCGGACAGGGTCGCGTGCGCCCGCGCGTGCGACTCGTAAGCGTGTGCAGGCGCCTCTGAGGCACGGGAAGCGGTCTCCCGTTGCGTCGGAATGGCCCCCATGGACGGCTCCCCGGGCAGTTCGTACGAATACGCCACAGTCGATGCCGACAGAGTGACAGACTGGCCACGCCCATAAGCGCCGAGTTACCGAAGTGGGCCGCCATGAGTGAGAACAGTGCTACTCCTGTGGTCGAAGATGGGTACGAAGACGGTCAAATTCGTGCATCCGATCTGCGTCCCCTGCTCGCCGCGATGACAGCCGCACGCGACGGCGACTTCGCGAAGGTGCCGGAATCCGGCCACGGGATGGTGGCCGAACTCACCGCGGTCTTCAACCAGATCATGGACCGCAGCGTCCACTTCACCACCGAGGTGCGGCGCGTGAGACGGGAGCTGGTCCGGCACGGCCGGCTCGACGAGCGACTCTCGGCCAGTCCGGGGCAGGGCCTGTGGACGTCCCGCGTCGACGACGTGAACCAGTTGCTCGACGCCCTGGTCGCCCCGGCGGCGAACGCCACGCGCGTGCTCGACGCGGTGGCCGGCGGCGACCTGACGCAGCGGGTCGACCTGCACGACGGGACCCGGCAGTTACGCGGTGACCTGCGTCGCCTGGGCCAGGCCGTGAACAGGATGGTGGACCAGCTCTCCCTGTCCACGGGCGAGGTGACGCGGGTCGCGCGCGAGGTCGGCACCGAGGGGCGGCTCGGCGGCCGGGCCAAGGTGCGGGGGCTGTCGGGCAGTTGGCGGGACGTGACCGAGGCGGTCAACACCATGGCGTCCCGGCTGACGGCCCAGGTGCGGGACATCGCGGCGGTGACGACGGCCGTGGCGCGCGGCGACCTGACCCGCACGGTCACGGTGGAGGCGACCGGCGAGCTGCTGGAGCTGAAGCTGACCGTGAACACGATGGTGGACCAGCTCTCGGCCTTCGCCGACGAGGTCACCCGCGTGGCCCGCGAGGTCGGCACCGAGGGCCAGCTGGGCGGCCGGGCCCAGGTCCGGGGCGTCTCCGGGTCTGGAAGGACCTCACCGACAACGTCAACTTCATGGCGTCGAACCTGACCTCGCAGGTCCGCAACATCGCTCAGGTGACGACGGCCGTCGCCAACGGCGACCTGTCCCAGAAGATCACGGTCGACGCGCAGGGCGAGATCCTGGAGCTCAAGTCGACCATCAACACGATGGTCGACCAGCTCTCCGCCTTCGCCGACGAGGTCACCCGTGTCGCCCGCGAAGTCGGCACCGAGGGCAACCTCGGCGGCCGGGCCCAGGTCCGGGGCGTCTCCGGGGTCTGGAAGGACCTCACCGAGAACGTCAACTTCATGGCCGACAACCTCACCTCCCAGGTGCGGAACATCGCGCTCGTGTCCACCGCCGTCGCCCAGGGCGACCTCGGCAAGAAGATCACGGTGGAGGCGAAGGGCGAGATCCTGGAACTCAAGTCGACCATCAACACGATGGTCGACCAGCTCTCCGCCTTCGCCGACGAGGTCACCCGCGTCGCCCGCGAAGTCGGCACAGAAGGCAACCTCGGCGGTCAGGCCCAGGTCCGGGGCGTCTCCGGGGTCTGGAAGGACCTCACCGACAACGTCAACTTCATGGCGCTGAACCTGACCTCGCAGGTCCGCAACATCGCCCAGGTGACCACGGCCGTCGCCAACGGCGACCTGTCCAAGAAGATCACCGTGGACGCCCGCGGCGAGATCCTCGAACTCAAGGACACCGTCAACACGATGGTCGAGCAGCTGCGCGCCTTCGCCGACGAGGTGACGCGGGTCGCGCGTGAGGTCGGCACCGACGGCAGGCTGGGCGGCCGGGCCCAGGTGCTGGGTGTCTCCGGCGTCTGGCGGGACCTGACGGACAACGTCAACTCCATGGCCGACAACCTCACTTCGCAGGTGCGCAACATCGCCCAGGTCGCGACGGCCGTGGCGCAGGGCGATCTGTCCCGGAAGATCGACGTGGACGCACGCGGCGAGATCCTGGAGCTGAAGACGACCATCAACACGATGGTCGACACGCTGTCCTCCTTCTCCTCGGAGGTCACGCGCGTGGCCCGCGAGGTGGGCTCCGAGGGACAGCTCGGCGGGCAGGCCAGGGTGGAGGGCGTCTACGGCACCTGGAAGCGCCTGACGACGAACGTGAACGAGCTCGCGCTCAACCTCACCACCCAGGTCCGGGCGATCGCCGAGGTCGCCTCCGCCGTGGCCCAGGGCGACATGTCCCGCTCGATCACCGTGGAGGCGCGCGGCGAGGTCGCCGAGCTGAAGGACAACATCAACCTGATGGTGGCCAACCTGCGCGAGACGACCCGCGCCAAGGACTGGCTGGAGTCCAACCTGGCGCGCCTGGCGGCGCTCATGCAGGGCCACCGGGACCTGATGGAGGTCGCCGACCTGATCCTGCGCGAGCTGACCCCGCTGGTGAACGCCCAGTACGGCGCGTTCTACCTGGCCGACCCGGAGGAGGCCGGAGCGACGGTTCCCACCAAGGGGCTCGCCTTCATCGCCGGCTACGGCGCCGCCCAGGACGCGACCGTCGAGACCGGCGCCCTCCCGGTGCACGGCCTGGTCGCGCAGGCGGCCCGCGAGAAGAAGCGGATCCTGGTCGAGGGCGCCCCGCCGGACTACATCAAGATCAACAGCGGCCTCGGCGAAGCCGCTCCCACCACGATCGTCATCATCCCGATCCTCTTCGAGGACAAGCTCCTCGGCGTCATCGAACTCGCCTCCTTCTCCCGCTTCTCCGATGTGCACCTGGCCTTCTTCGACCAGTTCGTCGACACCATCGGCGTCGCCATCAACACGATCATCGCCAACTCCCGCACGGAGTCCCTGCTCGGCGAGTCCCAGCGCCTCGCCATGCAGCTCCAGGAACGCTCGGACGAACTCCAGAAGCAGCAGGGCGAGCTGCAGCGCTCCAACGCCGAACTGGAGGAGAAGGCGGCCCTGCTGGCGACGTCCTCCCAGTACAAGTCGGAGTTCCTGGCGAACATGTCGCACGAGCTGCGCACGCCGCTGAACTCCCTGCTGATCCTGGCCCGGTTGCTCTCCGACAACCCGGACGGGCATCTCTCCGACCAGGAGGTGCAGTTCGCTACGACGATCCACCGCTCCGGCTCGGACCTGCTCCAGCTGATCAACGACATCCTGGACCTGTCGAAGATCGAGGCCGGCCGGATGGACGTACGCCCCAAGCGGCTCCCTCTCATCAAGCTCCTGGACTACGTCCACGCCACCTTCCGGCCCCTCACCCTCGACCGGGGACTCGCCTTCGAGGTGGCGGTCGGCGAGGACGTGCCGCGCGAGATGTACTCGGACGAGCAGCGCCTGCAGCAGATCCTGCGCAATCTCCTGTCCAACGCGATCAAGTTCACGGCGACGGGCAAGGTCGAACTGCGGGTGGACCGGGTGCAGGACACCGAGGACGGGGTCCGGGACACCGACGACGTCATCGCGTTCGCCGTGTCCGACACGGGCATCGGGATCGCGCCGGAGAAACTCCCGGTGATCTTCGAGGCGTTCCAGCAGGCCGACGGCACCACCAACCGCAAGTACGGCGGCACCGGCCTCGGCCTGTCCATCAGCCGGGAGATCGCGGGCCTGCTCGGCGGCCGGATCGTCGCCGAGAGCGAGCCCGGCAAGGGCTCGAAGTTCACCCTGTACGTGCCGGTCGTCAGCCCCGGTCACACGGTGCCGGGGCCGGTCACCGAGGACCGCCCCGAACTGTCCCTGCCCCTGCGGCCGGCCGCCGCCGGACCGTTCCCGGCCGCGTACGACACGGACGACGGCTGGCCCTCGCCGACCAGGCTGGAGGCGTGGACGTCCGGCCGGCCGGGCCGGATCCTGGCCGGGCGGCGGGTGCTGATAGTCGACGACGACATCCGCAACGTGTTCGCCCTCACCCATGTCCTGGGCCGGGTCGGCATGACCGTGCTGTACGCGGAGAACGGCCGCGAGGGCATCGAGACGCTGGAGCGCAGCGCGGAGGTCGAAGTGGTCCTGATGGACATCATGATGCCGGAGATGGACGGCTACGAGACCATCTCCGCCATCCGCCGCACCCCGCGCTGGGCGGACCTGCCCATCGTCGCCCTGACCGCGAAGGCGATGCCCGGCGACCGCGAGAAGTCCATCGCCCGCGGCGCCAACGACTACGTGCCCAAGCCGGTGGACATCGACCGGCTGCTGACGGTCGTGTGCGAACTGCTGGAGCCGGAGGACACGCCGTCATGAGCTCCGAACGCGCCGGAATACTCCTGGTCGACGACATGGACGACAACCTGACCGCCCTGGAGGCCGTCCTCGCCTCCCTCAACGAGCCCCTGATACGCGCCCGTTCCGGCGAGGAGGCGATGAAGGCGGTCCTGCGGCAGCCGATCGCCCTGGTCCTCCTCGACGTCCGCATGCCCGGCATGGACGGCTTCGAGACGGCCGCCCACATCAAGCGCCTGGACCAGACCCGAGAGGTCCCGATCATCTTCCTCACAGGCGCCGACGACGACCCGGCCTACGCCTTCCGCGGCTACGCGACCGGCGCCGCGGACTACGTGACCAAGCCTTTCGACCCCTGGGTCCTGAGGGCCAAGGTCTGCGTCTTCCTGGACCTCTACCGCAAAGGCAGAGAGGTGGAACGCCTGCGAAGAGAGATCCAGGACCTCAAACGCCGAGCGGGGGAACGTACCTAGCCACGCAGCCCCGGCCTCGCACCCTCCTACGCCTCGCGAGAGCCCTCGTACATCTCGTCGATCAGATGCTTGTACTCCCGCTCCACAACGGGCCGCTTCAGCTTCAGGCTCGGCGTGATCTCACCATGCTCGACGTCGAGATCCCGCGGCAGAAGGCGGAACTTCTTGATCGTCTGCCACCGCTGAAGCCCCTCGTTGAGCCGCTTCACATACCCGTCGACCATCTCCACCGTGACCGGCGAGGAAACGATCTCCGCGTACGACTTCCCCTCCAGCCCGTTCTCCTTCGCCCACTCCGTGATCGCCACCTCGTCGAGCGCGATCAGCGCCGTGCAGAAGTTCCGGTCGGCCCCGTGCACGAGGATGTTGGACACGTACGGGCACACCGCCTTGAACTGCCCCTCGACCTCCGCCGGCGCGATGTACTTGCCGCCCGAGGTCTTGATGAGGTCCTTCTTGCGGTCGGTGATGCGCAGGTACCCGTCGGGCGACAGCTCCCCGATGTCCCCGGTGTGGAACCACCCGTCCGGCTCCAGTACCTCCGCGGTCTTCTCGGGCAGCTTGTGGTACCCCTCCATGATCCCGGGACCCCGCAGCAGGATCTCCCCGTCATCGGCGATCCGCACCTCCGTACCGGGCAGCGGCTTGCCGACCGTGCCGGTGCGGTACGCCTCGCCCGGGTTCACGAACGAAGCCGCCGAGGACTCGGTCAGGCCGTACCCCTCGAGGATGTGGATGCCGGCGCCGGAGAAGAAGTACCCGATCTCGGGTGCCAGCGCCGCCGAGCCGGAGACGCAGGCCCGGAGGTTCCCGCCGAACGCCTCCCGGATCTTGGCGTACACCAGCGCGTCGGCGACCTTGTGCTTCGCGCCCAGCCCGAACGGCACCGACCGGGTTCCGGTACGCCGGAAGTTGTCCTGCGCGACCTTGGCGTACTCGCGGGCGACCTCGGCCGCCCACTGGAAGATCTTGTACTTGGCTCCGCCGCCCGCACGGGCCTTGGCGGCCACCCCGTTGTAGACCTTCTCGAAGATGCGCGGCACGGCCGCCATGTACGTCGGCTGCACCACCGGCAGGTTCTCGATGATCTTGTCGACGCGGCCGTCGACGGCGGTGACGTGGCCGACCTCGATCTGGCCGGAGGTGAGCACCTTGCCGAAGACGTGCGCGAGGGGCAGCCACAGGTACTGCACGTCCTCGCCGCTGACCAGCCCGGTCGCGGCGATCGCCTTCGCCATGTACGACCAGTTGTCGTGCGGGAGGCGTACGCCCTTGGGACGGCCGGTGGTGCCGGAGGTGTAGATGAGGGTGGCCAGCTGGTCCTTGGTGATCGCGCCGACCCGCTCCTTGATCAGGTCGGGGTCCTTCTCCAGCCGGGCCGCGCCGCGCTTCTCCAGCTCGTCGAGGGTGAGGATCCAGTCGGCGGTCTCGGCACCGGCCCCGTCGACGACCACCACATGGGTGAGGTCGGGCAGCTCGGCGCGCTTCTCCTTGGCCTTGGCCAGCTGCTCGGCGTTCTCCGCGATGAGCACGCGGCTCTGGGAGTCCGACAGGATGTACGCGGACTCGTCGGCGTTGGTCTGCGGATAGACCGTGGTCGTGGCCGCGCCGGCGCACATGATGCCGAGGTCGGCGAGGATCCACTCGATCCGCGTACTGGAGGCGAGGGCGACCCGCTGCTCGGGCTGCACGCCCAGCTCGATGAGGCCCGCCGCGATGGCATAGACCCGCTCGGCGGCCTGCGCCCAGCTCAGCGACTTCCAGTCGTCCGGCCCCTGCCCGGATGCCGCGGGCACCGGATAGCGGTACGCCTCGGCGTCCGGCGTGGCCGCCACACGCTCCAGGAAGAGGCCCGCCACGGACGGCGGACGGTTCTCGATCAGTGTCTGTGTGTCGCTCACGACATCCTCCGGGGCCCGCGACAGTGCGGCTGGCTCAGGTGCGGCTGGTTTGTACCCACGAGCTGCTGGTCGCAACCTGTTGTTTAACTCGTGAGTAACTATCGAGCAGGGATCAGAGTAAAGGTCGACCGGCCCTCGCGTAAGAGTCCGCGGCCTGTCGATTCCTACAGAGGGCTACCCCGCGTACGCACAGGGGCCCACCGCGCTTTCGCACGATGGACCCCTGTTCTACCCGGTTTGCCGTGTAACCCGCGGTAACCCGCGATTACTTCTTGCCCTTGGCCGACCCCGCGCTGTCATCGCTGGACAGGACGGCGATGAACGCCTCCTGCGGAACCTCCACGGAACCCACCATCTTCATCCGCTTCTTGCCCTCCTTCTGCTTCTCCAGCAGCTTCCGCTTACGGGAGATGTCACCGCCGTAGCACTTGGCGAGGACGTCCTTGCGGATGGCGCGGATGGTCTCGCGGGCGATGACCCGGGAGCCGATGGCGGCCTGGACGGGCACCTCGAAGGCCTGCCGCGGGATCAGCTCCTTGAGCTTGGCGACGAGCCGTACGCCGTACGCGTACGCCTGGTCCTTGTGGGTGATCGCCGAGAAGGCGTCCACCTTGTCGCCGTGCAGCAGGATGTCGACCTTGACCAGGCTGGAGGTCTGCTCGCCGGTGGGCTCGTAGTCGAGCGAGGCGTAGCCACGGGTCTTGGACTTCAGCTGGTCGAAGAAGTCGAAGACGATCTCGGCGAGCGGGAGGGTGTAGCGGATCTCGACCCGCTCCTCGGACAGGTAGTCCATGCCGAGCAGCGTGCCGCGCCGGGTCTGGCACAGCTCCATGATCGAGCCGATGAACTCGCTCGGCGCCAGGATCGTGGCCCGCACGACCGGCTCGAAGACCTCCGAGATCTTGCCCTCGGGGAACTCGCTCGGGTTGGTGACCGTGTGCTCGCTGCCGTCCTCCATGAGGACCCGGTAGACCACGTTCGGGGCGGTCGCGATCAGGTCGAGCCCGAACTCGCGCTCCAGCCGCTCACGGATCACGTCCAGGTGCAGCAGCCCGAGGAAGCCGACGCGGAACCCGAAGCCGAGGGCGGCGGAGGTCTCCGGCTCGTAGACCAGCGCGGCGTCGTTGAGCTGCAGCTTGTCGAGGGCCTCGCGCAGCTCGGGGTAGTCGGAACCGTCCAGCGGATACAGGCCCGAGAACACCATGGGCTTGGGGTCCTTGTAGCCGCCCAGCGGCTCCTCGGCACCCTTCTGCTGGCTGGTGACGGTGTCACCGACCTTGGACTGGCGGACGTCCTTCACACCGGTGATCAGATAGCCCACCTCGCCGACGCCGAGACCGTCGGCCGGCAGCATCTCCGGCGAGTTGGTGCCGATCTCCAGCAGCTCGTGCGTGGCGCCGGTGGACATCATCCGGATGCGCTCGCGCTTGTTGAGCTGCCCGTCGATGACTCGGACGTACGTCACGACACCCCGGTAGGAGTCGTAGACGGAGTCGAAGATCATGGCGCGGGCGGGGGCGTCCTTGACGCCGACCGGGGCCGGAACCTGCTCGACCACCTTGTCCAGCAGCGCCTCGACACCGAGCCCGGTCTTGGCGGAGACCTTGAGTACGTCGTCGGGCTCGCACCCGATGAGGTGGGCCAGCTCGTCGGCGAACTTCTCCGGCTGCGCCGCCGGCAGGTCGATCTTGTTGAGTACGGGGATGATCGTGAGGTCGTTCTCCATCGCCAGGTAGAGGTTGGCGAGAGTCTGGGCCTCGATGCCCTGGGCGGCGTCGACCAGGAGGATGGTGCCCTCGCAGGCCGCGAGCGAGCGTGAGACCTCGTAGGTGAAGTCGACGTGCCCCGGGGTGTCGATCATATTGAGAATGTGCGTACTGCCCTGGTCGGGGCCCTCGGTCGGGGCCCAGGGCAGACGCACCGCCTGGGACTTGATCGTGATGCCGCGCTCGCGCTCGATGTCCATGCGGTCGAGGTACTGAGCGCGCATCTGCCGCTGCTCGACCACTCCGGTCAGCTGGAGCATCCGGTCGGCGAGCGTGGACTTGCCGTGGTCGATGTGCGCGATGATGCAGAAGTTGCGGATCAGAGCCGGGTCGGTACGGCTCGGCTCGGGCACATGGCTAGGGATCGCGGGCACGCAGGGTCCTGATTCTTGAGGCGTCCGCAGTGTCTGCGGTCTCGGGTCGGATCGATACGTAGCCTCCATGGTCCCACGGGCGGGGACCACCGACGGGTTTGGGCCGGGGATGCGCCCGCTGGTAGCCTGGGTGGCTGTGCCTCATGCCCTCTCGCAGGAGGCACGTCAACAAGAAATCACACCTGAGAAGGCTCATTCGTGGCGAACATCAAGTCCCAGATCAAGCGGATCAAGACCAACGAGAAGGCGCGGCTGCGCAACAAGGCCGTCAAGTCCTCCCTCAAGACCGCGATCCGCAAGGCCCGTGAGGCCGCTGCCGCGGGTGACGTCGAGAAGGCCACCGAGTACCAGCGCGTCGCCGCGCGTCAGCTCGACAAGGCCGTCTCGAAGGGCGTCATCCACAAGAACCAGGCTGCCAACAAGAAGTCGGCGCTGGCTCAGAAGGTCGCCGCGCTCAAGGGCTGACGTTTGATGTGACGCCGGAGGGAATCGAGCGGGCCCTCTCTCATCCGCTCCCGTCCGGCACCCCTCGGATCCGCGCGCGGCCTGCGTTCGCCACGCGGGCGTGGATCCAACAGCTTGAACCGAAGGCCGGGTGCTCTCCTGTTCCCCATGGGAGGGCATCCGGCCTTCGGTCTGTTCAGGACCAGAACTCGTTGTTCTTGTCGATGTCCTCGACGCACTCGTCGAGGTCGGTGACCTTGTCTCCGACGATCCGGAAGATGATGCAGCCGGTGTCGTCGAGGCGCTTGCCGTCGCGTTCGGCGGTGAAGCGGGTCATCCCGACCGCGTGGCCACGGCCGTCGACACCGATGCCGATGAGCTCGGCACGCGCCGTCCCGTCGGTCTCCGTGCCGAGCCGCTCGTACATCTCGATGATCGCGTTCACACCCTTGAAGTCACCCGACAACGGGTGATCTCCGGGCACGTGGTGTGTGGCGTCCGCCGCGATCAGCCCGCGCAAGGTGTCCATGTCACCGCGCGAGAAGGCGTCGAATCCCTTGCGGACCAGTGCTGCGTGTGGGTGTTCAGCCATGCCCCTCGCCGCCTCTCCGTCCCTTGGCGATGTACGGCTGACACTCCCGATTCTCCCTCCGGCCGGTCCTCGCGGCACAGTGGAGACATGGACGCTGACGACAGAGAAGTGCTGGCCGGGGTCCGCGTGGCGACCCGGCTCCCCGCCCAGGACCTGGACCGGGCGCGCCGCTTCTACTCCGAGAAACTCGGCCTGGAACCCGCCGACGAGCGGCCCGGTGGGCTGCTGTACCGGTGCGGGGAAGCGGAGTTCGTGCTGTTCCGGTCGACCGGGGCCTCTCCGGGCACTTTCACGCAGATGGCCTTGGAGGTCGACGACATCGAGAAGGCCGTCGCGGAGCTCAAGCGGCGCGGTGTGGTGTTCGAGGAGGTCGATGTGCCCGGCCTGCGGACGAGGGACGGGATCGCCGAGGTCGAGGGGAACTACCCGAGCAAGGGCGCGCGGGCGAACGCGGCGGCTGGTTCCGCGACAGCGAGGGGAACCTGCTGGGGATCGGGCAGCCTGTCTACTGAGGCTTCCGTGGCCGGGGGGCGTCAGCCGCGGCCCCGGGAGCGAGCCGCCCGGGCGATCGTGACCACCGCCTTCTCCAGGGCGTACTCGGGGTCGTCCCCGCCGCCCTTCACGCCCGCGTCCGCCTCGGCCACCGCCCGCAGGGCGACGGCCACTCCGTCCGGAGTCCAGCCCCGCATCTGCTGGCGCACCCGGTCGATCTTCCACGGTGGCATGCCCAGCTCCCGGGCGAGGTCCGCCGGCCGGCCGCCACGCGCCGAGGACAGCTTCCCGATCGCCCGGACGCCCTGCGCCAGCGCGCTCGTGATCAACACCGGCGCCACCCCCGTCGCCAGCGACCAGCGCAACGCCTCCAGTGCCTCCGCCGCCCGCCCCTCGACCGCCCGGTCGGCGACCGTGAAGCTCGACGCCTCGGCCCGGCCCGTGTAGTACCGCCCGACGACCGCCTCGTCGATGGTGCCCTCGATGTCCGCGACCAGCTGCGACACCGCCGACGCCAGCTCCCGCAGATCGCTCCCGATCGCGTCGACGAGCGCCTGGCAGGCCTCCGGCGTGGCGGATCTGCCCGCCGCCCGGAACTCGCCCCGCACGAACGCCAGCCGATCCGCCGGCTTCGTCATCTTCGGGCAGGCCACCTCGCGCGCCCCCGTCTTGCGCGCCGCGTCGAGCAGCCCCTTCCCTTGGCGCCGCCGGCGTGCAGCAGCACCAGGGTGATCTCTTCGGCGGGCGTCCCGAGATACGCCTTGACGTCCTTGATCGTGTCGGCCGAGAGATCCTGCGCGTTGCGTACGACGACGACCTTGCGCTCCGCGAAGAGCGACGGGCTCGTCAGCTCGGCGAGCGTGCCGGGCTGCAACTGGTCCGGGGTCAGGTCCCGTACGTCCGTGTCGGCGTCGGCCGCCTTCGCGGCGGCCACCACCTCCTGCACGGCACGGTCGAGCAGCAGGTCCTCCTGGCCCACGGCGAGCGTCACCGGGGCGAGAGGGTCGTCATTCGCAGTCTTCCTGGCCATCGCGACAAGCATCCCACGCGGCACTGACAGCGACGCCTACGGTTCTTCGCGCCAGCCCTCCCACTCGCCGGCGAACCGGTCCAGCTCCCCGGCGTCCAGCCGCCCTTCCTCGTCCCTCAGGACGACCAGCCACTGCGCGTCCTCGGCATCGTCCTCACCGGCCAGCGCGTCCCGCACCAGCCGCGGCTCCTCGACGACTCCGAACCGCTCCGGGAGCGCCGCCACCACCTCTTCCGCGGCATCCCGGTCGGGCAGCACCAGCACATGTCGCACATCACTCACGCGGGCCATTGTCCGACACCGCGTCGCGGCCCGGCCGGTCAGCCCTTGCGCACGACCTGTATGTCGAGGTCGACCCTGATGCTCGGGCCCACCACCGCGATGCCCCGGGCCAGCATCGTCTGCCAGCTGACGGTGAAGTCGTCCCGGTGCAGCTCGGTCGTGGCCCGGCACGCCGCCCGCACCTCGCCCTCCATGCCGTTGCCCAGCCCCAGGTACTCCGTGTCCAGCGTGACCGTCCGGGTCACTCCGTGCAGCGACAGCGCCCCGGTCACGGCCCACCGGTTCCCGCCCTTGTGCACGAACCGTTCGCTGTAGAACTCGAGAGTCGGGAACCTCTCGACGTCCAGGAAGTCCGCCGACCGCAGGTGGTCGTCCCGCATCCTCATGTTGGTGTCGATGGACGCCGCGTCGATCACCACGTGCATCGCCGACCGCTCGACCGGCTCGGTGAGCCGGATGACTCCCGCGAAGGACTTGAACTGTCCGTGGATCCGGGCCAGTCCGATGTGCCGCGCGGTGAAGCCGACCGAGGAGTGCGCCGATTCGATCTCCCAGTCGCCGGGCCCGGGCAGCTCCGGAGGCCGGGCCACCTGGAGCGTCACGTCCCCGAGCGACGCGAGCGAGTTCTCGGCGACCTGCGTGGTCGCCCGGTAGGGGGTGTACCCCTCCGCCTGCACGGCGAGCCGGTACTCCCCCGCGGGCACCGTCGTCATGAACGACCCGAACGGGTCCGCGCCGCCGCTGACCACCGAACGCCCCAGGGAGTCGGTGACAACGAACTCCGCGTGTCTGACCGGCTCGTTGACCGGGTCGAGCACCCGGCAGGACAACACCCCGGCGCTCGGCGGGGTCGGCACCGCCGCCAGGGGACTCGTCCGGTGCACCCGGTTCGTTCGGCTTCCCAGCCAGCGGCCGATCATCTGGACACCTCGTGCGACTTGACGTCAGCTGTTTGATCACAGTTCACCGACGACGCATTCGACCACCGATGAGGCTTTCGAGGCAACACGGGACCACATCACGGGAATCCAGCACTTGTGCTGGGACTACGTACGGGTAGCTACGAGTGGTCCCGATCCGTGCCCCGGACGGTCGGCACGCTGTCGAGCTCGATACCGAACCGCTCCCGGTACACCCGAGCACCTCCTCGTCCGTCCCCAGCTCCCGCACCTCCCGCGTCCCGTCGGCCCCCGTCACCGTGAACGAGCGGCCGCTGAGCGTGATCCTCCCTCCGTCCTGCGTGACCCGCGAACAGACCAGCGACCGCGTGAAGTGCGACACCGGCGACGTACTGTGCCACCACGCCCCGGCCACGAAGTCGCCCAGCACCCGCGGCCGTACCTCCAGGCGGTACTGCGGCCTGCCGTCCCGGATCACGTCCAGGTCCGCCTCCTCCACCGTGTCGTGCCCACCGCGCACCCCGGCCGCGTCCGGCTGCGCCTCGACGATCCGGAACGTGCCCGCACGGTCCTCCTGCTCTCCCCGGTCCCCGAACGCCAGCGGCAGATGACTGTTCGCCCGAACCCGACGTCGACCAGCCAGTCACCCCCGTCCACCGTCCGTACCCGCAGCGCGAGGTGGTCGTACGGGATGCCGAGCCGCTCCCCCTCCCCGTACACCCGCCCCGCGAGCAGCGCCACGTCGTATCCCAGCGCGGCGAGCAACGCCCCGAAGGCGCCGTTGAGTTCGTAACAGAACCCGCCCCGCCGCGCGCCCACCACCTTGTCCAGCAGCCGTTTCTCCTCCAGCACGATCTCCTCGCCGAGGTGGACGGAGAGGTTCTCGAACGGCACGGTCCGCAGATGACGCAGCTGCAGCTCGCGCAGCACGTCGACCGTGGGCCACGCCGGGTGCTCGGCTCCCAGGCGCCGGAGATAGGCATCAACCTCTGCTGAGTTCATGCCATCAGTCTCGCGCCACCTCCAGCGCTCCGCCCCCTCCGACGACCGCCAGCGCTCCGTCCCGGTCCGTCCGCAGCACTGCCGCACCCCCGGCGCGCAGCGCCGCGACCGTGCCGGGCGCCGGGTGTCCGTACATGTTGTCCTCGCCGCAGGAGATGAGCGCCAGCCGCGGGGCCGCCCGGCGTATCAGGCCGGGATCCTGGTAGGCCGAGCCGTGGTGGGCGACCTTCAGTACGTCCACGCTCTCCAGCGCCTCGGCCGCCGGCGACCTGGCCAGCGCCCGCTGAGCCGGGGGTTCGAGGTCGCCGAGGAGCAGCAGACTCAGCCCGGCCGACCGGACCAGCATGGCGACACTGGCGTCGTTCGGCCCCTCCGGCTCCGGGTGTGCCGGGAGCGCCTGGGGACGCGCGCCCGGCGGAGGGGCCGGGACCGGCGGCGGGCTCGGGGGCGGCCACACCACCTGCCAGGACAGCTCCCCCGTGCGCCGCTGATGCCCGGCGGCGGCCCGCGTCACGGGAATCCGCCGGGCCGCCGCCAGTCTCCGGACGAACGCGGCCTGGTCCGCGGGCTCTTCGAAGCCGGTCGTCTCGATCGCGCCCACGGCCCGTTTCCGCAGCACACCGGGCAGTCCCGCCACATGATCGGCGTGGAAGTGGGTGAGCACGACCAGCGGGACCCTGGTGATGCCGAGCGAACGCAGGCAGTGGTCGACGAGCTGCGGATCGGGCCCGGCGTCCACCACGACTCCGGCGCCCTCACCCGCCGCGAGCACCAGGGCGTCGCCCTGCCCCACGTCGCACATCACCAGCCGCCAGCCCGGCGGCGGCCAGCCCGTGATCACCCGGGTCAGTGGCGGCGGCTGCACCACCGCCAGCGCCAGCAGCAGGCCGCACACCCCGCACCACCAGGGATGCCGGAGCAGCCGCCGTCCCACGAGCAGCACGATCAGGGTCACGACCACGAGCAGCGCCGCCCCCGCCCAGCTGCCCGGCCAGTCCACTCCCGCGCCCGGCAGCGCCGCCCCCGTACGGGCGACCGTCGCGATCCACTCGGCGGGCCAATGCGCGCACCACGCCAGGGCCTTGGCCACCGGCATCCCCATCGGCGCCGCGGCCAGCGCCGCGAAGCCCAGCACCGTGGCCGGCGCGATCGCGAACTCCGCGATCAGATTGCACGGCACCGCCACCAGGCTCACCCGTGCCGACAGCACGGCGACGATCGGCGCGCACAGGGCCTGCGCGGCGGCAGCGGCGCCCAGCGCCTCGGCGAGCCGGGGCGGCACCCCGCGGCGGCGCAGTCCGGCGCTCCAGCGCGGCGCGAGGGTGAGCAGGGCGCCGGTGGCCACGACGGAGAGCAGGAACCCGTAACTCCGAGCCAGCCACGGGTCGTACA
The DNA here is from genome assembly GCA_018195615.1 of Streptomyces tuirus. GTDB lineage: Bacteria > Actinomycetota > Actinomycetes > Streptomycetales > Streptomycetaceae > Streptomyces > Streptomyces tuirus_A. Next base: position 3,221,954 of record JAGTPG010000002.1, read on the forward strand.
GCACCAGCAGCAGGACCGCCGTCGCCAGGGCCGGGATGAGCGATCTGCGGCGGCCGGTCGCGAGGGCGAGCAGCGCGACGGCTCCGCAGGCCGCGGCCCGCAGTACGCTCGGATCCGGTCTGCACACGACGACGAACCCCAGCGAGAGCACGCCCCGAGCACCGCGGTCGCCCGCAGGGAGATACCGAGGCGAGGCGCGAGCCCCCGCCGCTCGACGTGCTGTGCCAGGCCCGGCGGCCCGAGCAGCAGGGCGAGCAGGATCGTGAAGTTGGCTCCGGACACGGCCAGCGTGTGGGTGAGGTCGGTCTCCTTGAAGGCCTCCTCCAGTTCCGGGGTGATCCGCGAGGTGTCCCCACGACCAGCCCCGGCAGCAGTGCCCGGGCGTCCGCCGGCAGACCGTCGGTCGCCTCCCGCAGCCCGGCCCGCAACCGCCCGGCGAGCAGTTGTGCGTCCGACGGCCGGCCCACGACCTCCGGTTCCGCCCCGCCGCGCACCCGCAGCACGGCCGCGACCCGGTCGCCGCCCGTCATCGCGGGCGCCAGCCGCGCGCTGACCTGCAGCCGCGTCGAGGGCAGCAGCCCGAGCCACGGCGACCGCACGGTCCCGTCGGCGGCCGGCCGGCCACCCCCATCGCCCCGCCCGGCCGAACGCACATCGACGATCAGCAGCACGGGCGCCCGCGTCTCCGTCGTGGCGCCGCCCGCTTGGTGGACGCGTCGCACATCGGCTTCGATCAGCAGGGCGGTCGGAGCGATGTGATCGCCCCGCACCTTGGGCCGGGTGAGCCGCGGGTCGGAGGTGAGCTCGACCTCGGCGGTCACGGTCGCGTAATCCCGCGCCAGGCCGGGCACGGGCCCCCGCCGCAGATCCGTCCCGTGGAGCCCGGCCGAAGCGGCAGCCGCGGCGATGCACAGCAGCAGGGCGGCGGCCGACGCCCGTGGCCAGGTTGCCGATCCTGCCCGTCGGGTGAGCGGCAGCAGACCGACGGCGGCCAGGCAGCCGGCCACGATGCCCACGGCCCACCCCGGTGACGCGTCCAGCACCAGCGCGGCTGTGGCCCAGGCCGCCAGGGCCGGCGGGACCAGCCGCAGGTCCGTGGGGCCCTCCTGCCGCGGACGGGCGGTGCCGAGCCGCTTCCCCGAGGAGGCGTGCACGGCTGACCGGGTGGCGACGAGGTCGGGTGCGCCGCTCATGGCCGTACGAGATTCCGCAGGTCGGCGAAGCGGCGGTCGCCGATGCCGTTCACCTCGCGCAGCTCGTCCACGGAACGGAATCCGCCGTGCTGTGTGCGGTAGTCGATGATGTGCTGTGCCAGCACCGGGCCGACACCGGGCAAGGTGTCGAGCTGGTCGGCCGTGGCCGTGTTGAGGGAGACGGGAGCCGTCGGTGCGGCGCCGCCCGCCGCCGCACCGGTCGTGCCTCCGGGAGCCGTACCGCCCGCGGCGGAAGCCGGTGCTCCGACGATCACCTGTTCGCCGTCCACGAGGAAGCGGGCGCGATTGAGGCCGTCGGTGTTCGCGCCGGGCTTCACCCCGCCCGCCGCGCGCAGGGCATCCGTGACACGCGAGCCGGCCGGCAGCCGGTGGACCCCGGGTTCGCGGACCTTGCCGCCGACGTCCACGACGATCTCGGCCGCCGCTGTCGCACCCGTCGCCTTCGCCACGCCGGCGGATGCCCCGGGTCCGCGCCCCTCCTGAACCTGCCCGGTCCGTCCCTGCTCCTCCGCGTACGGCGCGGCCGCCCGCACCACCTCGGGCGGTCGCACGGACTGGGTCCGTCCGGCCCAGAAGTGCTGCACGGCGAACGCCGCGGCGACGAAGAGCACCACGGTCAGCGCGAGTACGCTCCGCCGCTCCAGGCCGCACCTCGCCTGCAACCACAGCGGCATGCGTTCCCGCAGTGCGAGCGCGGCCCGCTCCCGCACGCCATCCGGGACGCGCCCGTCCCTGCCGGGAGCGGCGGCGTCCGCCCCGGCGTCAGTCCCGCCGTCCACCCTGGCGTCAGTCCCGCCGTCCGCCCCGGCGTCAGTCCCGCCGTCCACCCTGGCGTCAGTCCCGGCCTCGCGCCCGCCAGTGCCGACCCCGGCGGCGTACCGCTCGCCGTCCGGTGGGCCATGGCCCGACTCCCGCCGCTCCCCCGCCCGTTCGGCGGGCTCACCGAACAGCACCTGCGCGCGCCGGCGGAATTCCTCCGCCGAGGCATGGCGGTGCCGTGCCCGGCCCCGTGCAGCGGGCCGGTGACGGCGGTGACGGACGCGGCCGTCGGACGCCGGTCCACGGCCCGGGCCGCTGGTCGTAGTCGCTGTGCGTGAACGTGATCGAAGTGCCATACGACGAGGATCGGCCACATCGGCACATCCGCGATGATCTTGGTCAATTCCCGGGGACAACACCCGGCTTGTGGACAACCGACTCACCCACAGGGGTGATCAGAGCCGGCGGCCACCCGTTCACCGGAGCGAAACCACAACTCCCAGCAACCCGGGCCCGGTGTGCGCCCCGATCACCGCCCCGACCTCGCTGACATGCAGATCGGCGAGCCCTGGCACCCGGGTCCGCAACCGGTCGGCGAGGGCCGACGCCCGGTCCGGGGCGGCGAGATGGTGGACGGCGACGTCGACCTGGGCGCCCGCCGCCCGTTCGGCCGCGATCTCCTCGAGGCGGGCGATCGCCTTCGACGCGGTCCGCACCTTCTCCAGCGGTTCGATGCGACCGTCGGCCAGTTGCAGCAGCGGCTTCACCGCGAGCGCCGAGCCCAACAAGGCCTGCGCGGCACCGATTCGGCCGCCCCGGCGCAGGTAGTCGAGGGTGTCGACGTAGAAGTAGGCGGACGTGCCCGCGGCCCGCTTCTCGGCGGCCGTGACGGCCTCGTCCACCGTTCCGCCCGACTCCGCGGTCTCCGCCGCGGCGAGCGCGCAGAACCCCAGCGCCATCGCGATCATGCCGGTGTCCACCACCCGCACCGGCACCGGAGCCCGCCGCGCGGCGACGACGGCCGCGTCGTACGTGCCGGAGAGCTCGGCGGAGAGGTGGAGGGAGACGATGCCCGTGGCGCCGGACTCGGCGACCTTGCGGTACGTCTCCTCGAAGACCGCGGGGCCGGGCCGCGAGGTCGTCACCGGGCGCCGCTTCTGCAAAGCCTGGGCGAGCGCGCGGGTCGAGATCTCGGTGCCTTCTTCCAGCGCCCGGTCGCCGAGGACCACCGTCAGAGGTACCGCAGTGATGCCGTGGCGCTCCATCGTCCGGGTCGGCAGGTAGGCCGTTGAATCGGTGACGATCGCGACATGGCGGGACATGAGCTGGAGGTTACCTGCCGTAGCGCGCGTGCGGCAGCCCGGCCCCGGTGCCCTGTGACGCGAGTGGCCGGATCAAGTGGTGCTCTCGGGGCGGGGCTTCTTCTGCCAGGGGTACGTGGGGCGGGGTCCCGGCGGGGTGATGGCGGGCCGTTCCGGCTCCTGCGCCGGGCTCGGCTGCGGCGTCTCCGGCCAGGTCTGCCCGGCCGTGGCGCCATCGGCGGTGGGGGCCTCGGGCCACGGTGGCGAGACGGGCTGGGACTCCGGCGTCGTCGTCCAGTGCCGCAGTGCCCCGGCCTCCACGTCGATCTGGGCGCTGAGCGTGTCCAGGTCGTCCTCCGCGAAGCGGCGGGCACGGTCGCGGGCCGCCCAGCGCAGCGCGTCCGCCGACTGTGTGATGCGCTCGGTGCGCTCGCGCAGCTCGGGCAGCCGCTCGGTCAGTGCCGCCCGGTTCGGCTCGGCCTCCAGGCGCTTCAGCTCGTCGTCCAGCTCCTGCCCGTGCGCACTGAGTCGCTCGAAGAGGCCGACGGACTCCTTCAGGGACTCGTCCTCGGCGACGGCCGCGTGCAGCGCGTCCTGCGTGGCACGCATGGACGTGCGCAGCTTCAGCCGGAGCTGGGCGAGTTCGCCCGCGGCGCCGGGCTGGGCGAAGGACTTGGCCCGCAGGGTGTGGTCCTCGACCGTGCGGCGGGCCTGGGTGATGCCGCGGTCCACGCCGCGCTTGGCGGCGCCGACCACCTTCACCGTGGCGTACACACCGAGCCCGACGAAGAGCACGAAGAGCAGGGCGAATACTGCGATCACTGCTTCCACCGGCTCCTCCTCGGACGGTCGCGCCACACCTCATGTCGCTCTTCAACGGTAAACGCAACGGGCAGGCCCGGAGTTCCAGAAAAACCCCGAACCTGCCCGTAGAGGACCACTAAGGGACCACCCCGACGGGGCCCGCACGGCCCAGTGCCTACGCCGGGACGATGTTCACCAGCTTCGGCGCCCGCACGATCACCTTGCGGATGCCGGCCCCGTCCAGCGCGGCGACGACCTTCTCGTCGGCCAGCGCGGCCTTCTCCAGCTCCTCGTCGGAGATGGCCGGCGAGACCTCCAGCCGCGCCTTGACCTTGCCCTTGATCTGCACGACACACGTCACGGTCTCGTCCACGACGTACGCCGGGTCGGCCACCGGGAAGTCCTGGTGGACGACGGAGTCGGTGTGGCCCAGCCTGCGCCACAGCTCCTCGGCGATGTGCGGGGCCAGCGGCGCGACCATCAGCACCAGCGGCTCGGCGACGGACCGCGGCACCGCCCCGCCCGCCTTGGTCAGGTGGTTGTTCAGCTCGGTGACCTTGGCGATGGCGGTGTTGAACCGCATGCCCTCCAGGTCGCCGCTCACCCCGTCGATCGCCTTGTGCAGGGCGCGCAGCGTCTCCTCGTCCGGCTCGGCGTCGACGACCGTCACCTCGCCGCTCGCCTCGTCGACGATGTTGCGCCACAGCCGCTGCAGCAGCCGGAACTGGCCGACCACCGCGCGCGTGTCCCACGGCCGGGAGACGTCCAGCGGGCCCATCGCCATCTCGTACAGGCGCAGCGTGTCGGCGCCGTACTCGGCGCAGATCTCGTCCGGGGTGACCGCGTTCTTCAGGGACTTGCCCATCTTGCCCAGCAGCCGGGAGACCTTCTCGCCCTGGTAGGAGTACGCGCCGTCGCGCTCCTCCACCTCGGCGGCCGGCACCGCGATGCCACGGCTGTCGCGGTAGACGTAGGCCTGGATCATGCCCTGGTTGAACAGCTTGTGGAACGGCTCGGCCGAGGAGACGTGTCCCAGGTCGAACAGGACCTTGGACCAGAAGCGCGCGTACAGCAGGTGCAGCACGGCGTGCTCGGCGCCGCCGACGTACAGGTCGACTCCGCCGTGCGGCATGCCCTCGCGCGGGCCCATCCAGTACTGCTCGATCTCCGGGTCGACCAGCTGCTCGCTGTTGTGCGGGTCCAGGTAGCGCAGCTCGTACCAGCAGGAACCGGCCCAGTTGGGCATGGTGTTGGTCTCGCGGCGGTACTTCTTCGGGCCGTCGCCCAGGTCCAGCGTGACGTTGACCCAGTCCTCGTTGCGGGACAGGGGCGTCTCGGGCTGGGTGTCGGCGTCGTCCGGGTCGAAGGTGCGCGGGCTGTAGTCCTCGACCTCGGGCAGCTCCAGCGGCAGCATCGACTCGGGCAGCGCGTGGGCGATGCCGTCCTCGTCGTAGACGATCGGGAAGGGCTCGCCCCAGTAGCGCTGGCGGCTGAACAGCCAGTCGCGCAGCCGGAAGTTGACGGTGCCTTCGCCGATGCCCTTGCTTTCCAGCCATTCGGTGATGCGCGCCTTGGCCCCGGCGACATCCAGGCCGTCCAGGCTGACCTCGTCGTTCGAGGAGTTGATGATCTTCGCGTCGTACGACGAGAAGGCGTTCTCCCAGGTGGCGGTGTCCGTGCCGCGGCCGTCGGTCGGCTCGACGATGCAGTGGATCGGCAGCTCGAAGGCGCGCGCGAACTCGAAGTCGCGCTGGTCACCGGCCGGGACGGCCATGATCGCGCCGGTGCCGTAGCCCATCAGTACGTAGTCGGCGATGAAGACGGGGACCTGCTCGCCGTTGACCGGGTTGGTGGCGTACGCGCCGATGAAGACGCCGGTCTTGTCCTTGGCCTCGGCCTGCCGCTCCACGTCCGACTTGGAGGCGGCCTGCGCGCGGTAGGCGGCGACGGCCTCACCGGGGGTGGCGTGGCCGCCCGTCCACACGTCGTGGGTGCCCTCCGGCCAGGCGGCCGGGGTGAACTTCTCGACCAGCGGGTGCTCGGGCGCCAGCACCATGTAGGTGGCGCCGAACAGGGTGTCCGGGCGGGTGGTGAAGACGGTGATGCGCTCGCCGTCGATCGGGAAGTCGACGCGGGCGCCCTCCGAGCGGCCGATCCAGTTGCGCTGCTGCAGCTTGATGGCCTCGGGCCAGTCCAGCTCCTCCAGGTCCTCCAGCAGCCGGTCGGCGTAGGCCGTGATGCGCATGTTCCACTGGCGCAGCTTGGCCTTGAAGACCGGGAAGTTTCCGCGCTCGGAGCGGCCCTCGGCGGTGACCTCCTCGTTGGCCAGCACGGTGCCCAGCCCGGGGCACCAGTTGACCGGCGCGTCGGAGGCGTAGGCCAGCCGGAACTCGCCCAGGACGTCGGCCTTCTCGGCGGCGGTCAGCTCGCTCCACGCGCGCGTGTGGCCCGGTACGGGCCGCTCACCCGACTCGAACAGGTCGACCAGCTCGGAGATCGGGCGGGCCTTCTTCGCCTCGTGGTCGTACCAGGAGTTGAAGATCTGCAGGAAGATCCACTGGGTCCACTTGTAGTAGTCCGGGTCGATCGTGGCGAACGACCGGCGCTTGTCGTGGCCCAGGCCCAGCCGGCGCAGCTGGGACTTCATGTTCTCCATGTTGGCCTCGGTGGACACGCGGGGGTGCGTGCCGGTCTGCACCGCGTACTGCTCGGCGGGCAGGCCGAAGGCGTCGAAGCCCAGGGTGTGCAGGACGTTGTGGCCGGTCATCCGCTGGAAGCGGGCGAACACGTCGGTGGCGATGTAGCCCAGGGGGTGACCGACGTGCAGTCCCGCACCGGAGGGGTACGGGAACATGTCCATGATGAACTTCTTGGGCCTGGCGGCGATCACCGGATCGCCCGCCAGGTCACCCTTCGGGTTGGGCGCGGCGTAGGTGCCGTCGGCGTCCCAGAAGTCCTGCCAGCGTGCCTCGATCTCGGCGGCCATGGCGGCCGTGTAGCGGTGCGGCGCGGCATCCGCGGACACGCCTGCGGCGGCAGCGGGGTTCGTCTCGCTCATGATCCTCAAAGCTCCATCGATCGTCTCTGCCTGCGGCTGTGTGGTTCGAGAAACGAAAAATCCCCTCGCACAGGAGGGGACGCCGCGCCGATTCCGGCCACTCGACTCGTCCGGTGGCCGGGACTGATCAGCGCGGCCCGCTAAGCAGAAGGCGTACGGCACGCATGGCGTTAGGGTACCGCAGGCCCTCAGGGCGCCGCGACGCGCTTCCGGAGGGCCGTCCGATGCCCGAAAAAGCTGAACCAGGGTCAAAGGTTACTTCGCGTAACAGTAGCTATGGGACAACACAGCGACCACATTGTCCTTTGATAACAACGCAATAACTCAAACCTCGTACCCATCGGTATGGCTCCGCTTAGAGTGCGGCAGCGGGACCGCTTTCCCGAACCGCTCGGAGTTGCCCCCATGAACCCTCATCGCAGTAACAGCTCGCTACCCCCGGTCACCGGGATGTGGGGAGGCCGGCCGTGACGAACTACGACTCCACGGTCGACGACACGTTCGCCGAGTTCCTCAACTTCGGCGCCGGCGTGCTGTCCCTCGTGTGTCTCTCCTGCTCGGTGATCTGGGGGCTGGTGGCCCAGGACCGGATCCTCCTCGACGCGCGCGGGCGCATCCTGGCGCAGGCGGTGCACCGGACCACGGCGGTCGCCTCGATCGTCTTCCTCCTGGTGCACATCGGGGTGAAGCTGGCGCTCGCCCACACCACATGGGTCGCGGTGATCGTCCCCTTCGGGCTCATCGCCAGCGACAACGACGAGATCATGGGCAGGTCGTTCCTGGTCGGCCTGGGCACCCTGGCCAGCATGCTCATGATCTTCGTGGGCGTCACCGGCGTGCTGCGCAACCGCTTCGCCTCCCCGGCGCCCGTCGCGGCCCGCTGGCGGGCCATGCACATGCTGGCCTACCCGGCCTGGTGCGCCGCCCTGGTCCACGGACTCTACGCGGGTCGCTCGGCCAAGCCGATCTTCGTCGTCCTGTATTGCCTGTCCCTGGTCTTCGTGGCCGCAGCCCTCGCCCTGCGTGCCGCCCGCGGCCGATCAAGCGCAAGGTGGCCGACACGCTCGCCGGCCTCATCGGGCCTGGCGGGAGCCAGGCCCGCAGGGACCTCGAGGAGAGCCGCTCCCGGGTGAACGCGGGTGCGGGGCCGACCGGCTCCGCGCTGCCCGGCTACGAGGACCGGGGTGCACCCGCGCGGCCTACGGCGTCCCGTCGGGACCGCTGTACGAGAAGGCGGAACGCCCCGCGGCCAAGGAGCCCGCGAACGGCTTCGCGGCGGCCTACCGGGCCGTCTCGGCCCCTCCCGGGGGCCAGCAGGCCTTCGCCGCGCCGGGACCGACCACCCGCACGGAGCTGCCGCTGGACATGCAGCCGACCCAGACCATCCCGACCGTGGACGGCCCCTCCAGCACCTCGGGCAACTGGCCGATCCCGTCCCCGCCGCCGGTCGGCGAGGCCCCGCCGTCGGCCTACGACCCACTGCAGGACACGGGCTTCAACATCCCGCCCTACGACCCCATGCAGGACACCGGACAAAACATCCCGGCCTATGGCAATCCAGGCGCCTCCGGCTATGGATCGAGTGATGTGTACGACACGGGTGAGACGAACGCGGCCTACGACACGTACTACCCGAACGACACGTACAACAGCGGTCCCGCCACTGAAACACTGCCCGGTGCGTCCTACGACTTCGACGCACCGGGATCGGGCGAACCTTGGAACACGCCTTCCGGAGGCTTTAAGTGAACGAGGCCCTGCCCGACGTACCCGAAGTCCGCGTGGTCGGTCTTCCCCAGCTCACGTCGGGCTTCGACCTTGTCGATCGGCTGGATCTGCCCATGCACCTGAAGGTGCACGGGCCCCTCGAGCCGATGGGCGGCGAGCAGCTCGCGCAACTCGCCGAACGCATCAACCTGAAGGGCCGCGGCGGCGCGGGTTTCCCCTTCCACAAGAAGCTGCGCTCCGTCGCAGAGTCGGCGATCAAGCGCGGCGTCCGGCCGGTCGTCGTCGTGAACGGAAGCGAGGACGAGCCGGCCTGCCGCAAGGACACGGTGCTGATCAACCGTGCCCCGCACCTGATCCTGGACGGCGCGCTGCTGTGCGCCGAGGCGCTGGGTGCCCGCACGCTCGTGGTGGGGGTCACCCGTGAGTCCACACAGCGCTCCATGGAGGCCGCGCTGGCCGAACGCGGCCTCAGCAACGGCCGCCGGTCGGCCCTCCGCGCGCGCGTGCAGCGCAATCCGGTCCGGATGGTCACCGGCGCCGCCGCGTCACTGATCCGCTCCATCGACGGCGGCCCGGCGGTCCCGCCCGGCCGCAAGGTCAGCGCCTCGCAGAACGGCGTCGGCGGCGCGCCCACGCTCCTGTCCAACGCCGAGACCTTCGCCCAGCTGGCCATCGCCGCCCGCATCGGCCCGGAGCGCTACGGCAACACCGGCCTGTACGACGAGCCGGGCACCGTCATGCTCACGGTCTCCGGAGCGGTCGCCCGCCCCATGGTGATCGAGGTCCCGACGGGCGTGCCACTGCGCTACGTTCTGCAACTCGCCGGCGCTCCGCCGGTGCCGCAGGGCGTGCTCACCGGCGGCTACCACGGCAAGTGGATCGACGCGGCGACGGTCAACGAGGCGATCGTCTCCCGCAACTCCCTGGACGCGGTGGGCGGCGCGCTCGGCGCCGGCGCGATCCTGCCGATCACTCAGGACACCTGCCCGCTGGGCGAGTCGCTGCGTGTGGCGCAGTGGCTGGCCGAGGAGAGCGCGGGCCAGTGCGGCCCCTGCTACCTCGGTCTGCCGGCCGCCGCACGCGGCTTGGAGGACATCCTCAACGGCGGCGGGCCGGCCGCCCTGGAGGCGCTCAAACAGGTCGCCAAGAACGTGAAGCGGCGTGGCGCCTGCTCGCACCCGGACGGCTCCGCGATGTTCCTGGAGTCGACCATCAAGGCGTTCACGGACGACCTGGCCGCCCATGTCCTCGGAAACGGCTGCGGACGGCCCGTGGAGGGCGTTCTGCCGCTCTTCGAGGGGGGCAGGGCCCCTACGGGCATCCCGGGCGGCGGCGAGTCCGAGGAGAACGGCCCCAGCCGCCAGAAGATCTACGTCGACTGGACGCTGTGCCGGGGCCACGGCCTGTGCGCGGACATCCTCCCCGAGGTGTTCCAGCTCGGCGCGGACGGTTTCCCGACCGTGGCGCAGGCACAGGTGCCGCGGTACGCCGAGGCCAAGGCTCTACGCGCGGTGCGCCGCTGCCCGGCGCTGGCCCTGCGCATCGAGGAGGACACGCGCTCCCAGGGCACCTCGTCCCGCAACCTCCCGGTCCTCTCCCAGGGCCGCGGCCGCCGCGCTCTCGGCCGCTGAGCACACGTACGGCGGGCTTCCGCACGGGAAGCCCGCCGTGAGCACGGACAGACAGCACACGAAGAAGGCGGGCCATCCGATCGGATGGCCCGCCTTCTCATCTTCTGTGGAGCTAAGGAGAATTGAACTCCTGACCTCCTGCATGCCATGCAGGCGCTCTACCAACTGAGCTATAGCCCCTTGCGGCGTCTCCCCCGGGTTTCCCCGGCGGCGACGCCAACATTACTGGTCCACCGGGCCCAACACCAAATCGATTTCACCTCGCACGAAGATGCCCGCTATGCCGGATTTGCGACGTCTCCGCGGGCATCAGGCCGTGACGAACGAATAGAACCGCTTGAGCGTGCAGTGCTCCTCCAGAAGCCGGCCGTAGATCGGCTCGCCCTCCAGCTCGCGGTACGTCTCGATCGGGTCGCCTTTTATGATCAGCGCCCGCGCGCATTCCTCGCACCAGTACTGGTAGTCGGGATTGATCGGCTCCATGTCGCGGACGATCGGAGTCCCGCTGCCGCACCAATCGCACTTTCGCCTGTGTGCACCCATCGATCAGCTCCAGCTGTGGCCGCAGGCCGTGCACACGTAGGAGATCCCGCCGTTGTCGCCGAGCATCTGGGCCACATGCCCGGAACCGCAGGAAGGGCAGCTGAGGCGGGTGGACATGTCCCGTGTCAATGCTGCTCCGAGGAGGTGGTCGACCTCCTCGAGGATGCTCGCAGGCATCGCTACTCCTCCCGTCGGGCCGCGCCCCCTTCCGGCCGTTTGATTCTGCCACGGCCGGACCAATACGGTCAGCGACGCCTCAGTACCAGTCCGGACACGGCACCCGCCGCGGCCGTTCCGGCCAGCGCGAACACACACGCAGTCAGCGCCTCCGCAGAGGTATACGCCTCAGAGGCCCGAGTGACTCAAGCCGGTTCAGGAACAGTGTGCCGAACGCGGCGACGCCGATCAGCTGGCCGAGCTGTGTGACCGTCGCGAGCAGCCCACTGGCGTCCGCCGCGTCCTGCGGCCGCACCGTCGCCAGCGCCCGGGTGAGGGTAGGACCGAAGGCCAGTGCGAGGCCCACGCCGACGCCCGTGAAGGCGGCGTACACGAGGGTCCCGCCGTCGCCCCCGTCCCGAAGCGCCAGGCCGACAGCGGCGAGGGACAGCGCCCCGAGGGCGAACCCGGCCGGGGCCAGCACCCGCTGCCACGACCGCGGCCAGCTCCGCCAGGTCAGTCCGACGGCGCCGAAGACGAGGGCGGTCGGCGCGAAGGTGAGGCCGGAGCGCAGCGGGCTGAAGCCTAGACCGCCCTGGAGATGCAGGGTCAGGGCGAAGATGTAGCCGCCGTTGACGGCCATGACCGCGAGGATGCGGAAGACGGCGTGGCCCATGCCGGGGTGGCGCAGCACACGGGGTGCGATCAGCGGGGCGCCGCCGCGGCGCGCGAGCCGTGACTCGTACGCGCGGAACAGGCCGAACACGACGGCGGACGCGGCCAGCGAGAGCCAGGACCACAGCGGCCAGCTCTCCTCCTGCCCGAGCACCAGCGGGACGGTGAACAGCGAGACGGCCGCGCCGAGCAGGACCAGGCCCGGCAGGTCCAGGCCCCGCGCCTTCTCCCTCGGCGCACCGCCGCCCCGGGGCAGCACGCGCCAGCCGATGAACAGCAGGGCGACGCCGACCGGCACGTTCACCAGGAACACCGGCCGCCAGCCCGTGCCGAACAGGTCGGCGCCGACCAGGACTCCGCCGAGCACCTGCCCGGCCGCGGCCCCCACGGCGAGCACCGCCGAGTAGGCGCCGAGCGCCTTCGCGCGGGCCTCACCGGTGAAGGTGCGCTGGATCAGGCTGAGCACCTGCGGAATCATCACGGCCGAGCCGGCGCCCTGGACCAGCCGGAACCCGATGAGTTCGCCCGCGCCCCGGGCCAGACCGCAGGCGAGCGAGGCGGCCGTGAAGAGCGCGAGCCCGGCGAGGTGGACGCGGCCGTGGCCGAACCGGTCGCCGAGGCGGGCCCCGGTGATCAGCAGCACCGAGTACGTGATCGCGTATCCCGCGATGACGAGCTGCAACTGGCCGCCCGAGGCCTGGAGTTCACGGCCGATGGTGGGCGCGGCGACGTTCACGATGAACACGTCGAGCAGCGCCATGAACTGGGCCGCGAGCAGGACCGTGAGCAGTGCGCGGGGGCGATTGTCAGTGGTGGGTGCTTCACTGATCGCACGGCTTGGAACGGGTGCGGGACCCGGTCCCGTCCGGGGTGTTGTCGTCATGCCGTCGAGCCTGACGACGTGTCGGTACGGGTGCCGAGTGCTCGCTGATGCTGGTACTGACAGCACCTGGCAGGGGACAAGTCGGGCGTCGACGATGGGGGATGTGACGATGGGGACGACACAGCGCCGCCGGCCCGAGCTGGCCGCGTTCCTGCGCAGCAGGCGCGCCCGGGTGACACCGGCCGACGTGGGGATGCCGCCGGGCCTGCGGCGCCGCACACCGGGACTGCGCCGCGAGGAGGTCGCCCAGCTCTCGGGCGTGGGAGTCACCTGGTACACGTGGCTCGAACAGGGGCGGCCGATCAACGCCTCCCCCCAGGTCCTGGACGCCGTGGCGCGCACGTTACGGCTCGACGCTCCGGAGCGGGAGCATCTGTACCACCTGGCCGAGGTGCCGTTCGCGCCCGACCCGGAGTCCGCGGGGTCTGCGGTGAGGGACGTGGGCCGCGAGGTGCAGGGCATCATCGACGCCCTCGACCCGCGCCCGGCGGTGATCTACAACGCGCGCTACGACGTCCTCGCCACCAACGGCGCCTACCGGGATGTGTTCGGCTTCTCGGGCCGCGCCCGCCCGGAGGGCGTGCCCAACGTGCTGTGGGCGCTGTTCACGGTGGCGGAGGAGCACTGCCCGCTGATGTTCCGGGACGAGGAACTGCCGGTGATGGTCGCCACACTGCGTGCGGCGTACGGGCGGCATGCCGGCGAGCCGGTCTGGGAGGACTTCATACGCGGGCTGTCCGCGGCCAGCCCGCTGTTCACCCGGCTGTGGGAGAGCGGCGACGTGGCACGGCCCGGACGGCGCGTGAAGGGCTTCCGGCACGCGGACGTGGGCGAGTTGCGGATGACGTCGGTGTCACTGTCGATCAACGGCATGCCGGAGTGCCGGATCGTCGTCTACACGCCGGCTGACCAGGAGACGGAGCGGCGAGCGGCCCAGCTGCACGAAAAATCCCGTTCCCTGCTGGGAACGGGATCCTGATCAACTGATCCTTGACAACTCAAGAGTGTCGATCTGTGGAGCTAAGGAGAATTGAACTCCTGACCTCCTGCATGCCATGCAGGCGCTCTACCAACTGAGCTATAGCCCCTCGTGTTCCGCCCCGCTGGCGGGGCGAACAAGAAGAACTTTAGCCTGCGACCTGCCGGAAAGTGAAATCCGGGGTCAGTCGTCGTCGCCGAGCACGGGTTCCGGCAGGGTGCCGGCGTTGTGCTCCAGCAGGCGCCAGCCGCGGGCGCCTTCGCCGAGGACGGACCAGCAGCAGTTGGAGAGACCGCCGAGGCTCTCCCAGTTGTGGGGGTCCAGGCCGAGGAGGCGGCCGATGGTGGTGCGGATGGTGCCGCCGTGGCTGACCACGACGAGCGTGCCGTCCTCGGGGAGCTTCTCGGCGTGCCGGAGCACCACGGGGGCGGCACGGTCGGCGACCTCCGTCTCCAGTTCGCCACCGCCGCGGCGGACCGGCTCACCGCGCTTCCACGCGGCGTACTCCCCGCCGTACCGGGCGATGATCTCCTCGTGCGTCAGGCCCTGCCAGACGCCCGCGTAGGTCTCGCGCAGGCCCTCGTCGTGGGTCACGTCGAGGTCGGTGAGCACGGCGAGCTCGGCAGCCGTGTTCGCGGCCCGCTTCAGGTCGGAGGCGACGATCGCGTCCGGCTTCAGGGCGACCAGCAGCCGGGCGGCGCGCCGGGCCTGGGCGACGCCGGTCTCGGTGAGCCCGACGTCCGTGGTGCCCTGGAAGCGGCGCTCCACGTTCCATGAGGTCTGGCCGTGCCGCCACAGGATGACGCGGCGGCCCCGGCCCGGCCTGCCGGCCTCACTGAAGGCGCTCACCGCCAGTCACCGTCCAGCTCCGCCGCCTCCTCGGCCGCCTGCAGCTTGGCGTGCTCCTCGGCCTTGCCCGGGTGGCCTTGGCGTCCTCGGGCAGCTCGAGCTCGGGCAGTCCTTCCACAGCCGCTCCAGGGCGTAGAAGACGCGCTCCTCGCTGTGCTGGACGTGGACGACGATGTCGACGTAGTCGAGCAGGACCCAGCGGGCCTCGCGGTCGCCCTCGCGGCGCACCGGCTTGGCGCCGAGTTCCTTCTGGAGGCGCTCCTCGATCTCGTCGACGATCGCCTTGACCTGGCGGTCGTTGGGTGCGGAGGCCAGCAGGAAGGCGTCGGTGATGGACAGCACGTCACTGACGTCGTAGCCGACGATGTCGTGCGCCAGCTTGTCGGCGGCCGCCTGGGCGGCGGTGTTGATGAGCTCCTGGGAGCGGTCGGTCACGGTCACTACAAGGCTTTCGGTCGGCGGTCACTTGCCACCAAGGGTCTCACGGACCGCAGCGCGCTCCCCACGCGATTACGGGGACCCGTGGGGAGCGCGTTCCCGCCGCCTAGTCGGACGACGGCTTGTAGTCCTGGCCGAGGACCACGGCGACACCGGCGTTCGTGGAGATCTTGCCCTTGGAGACGGAGCTCGCGGGCAGGCCCAGGGTCTTGGCGACCTCGACGGCGTTCGCCTTTTCGGCGGCGTCGGAGTAGACGACCTCGGACGTGGCCCGGGCGGCGCCGGCCGTGCCGCCCTCCAGGAAGGTGAAGCCGCCGTTGAGGAGCACGACGCGGGCCTTCTCGGTGTTGTCCTTGACGCCGCTGGCGTTCTGGACGGAGACGCTGACGGCCGCGTCCTTGTCGGGGCTCTTGGCGGTGCCGCCGAGGACGTTCTTGACCACACCCTCGCCGGCCTGGGCGCTGAGCGTGCCGTCGTTCTGGACGGGCAGCAGGTCCGTCTTGTAGTCGCCGCCCTTGGCGAGGTCGGAGAGCCCGGCGAGGAAGGAGCCGAGGTCCTTGTCGGTGAGGGACGGGTCCAGGATCTGCGCCAGGGTCTGGATGGTGGTCGTCGCGGCCTGCGGGTCGGAGGAGATCTTGCGCAGGACGCCCTGCATGACCTGCCCGAAGCGTTCCAGCTGGGCGTTCTGGGCCTCGCCGGGGGCCCGGTAGGTGGCGTAGGCGACGGCCATCTTGCCGCTGAGGGTCTGGTCCTGGCCCTTGTTGACCAGGGGTGCCGTGCCCTTCTTCTTGGCGGCGGGGTCGGGGACGTCGGTGTCGGTGTCGACCTCGATGTTGCCGACGAGGTCGACGAGGTTCTGCAGGTAGGGCGTGTCCAGGCGCCAGGTGCCCTCGATGTCGGTGCCGAGGACCGAGTCGAGGGCGTCGCGGGTGCCGTCGGAGCCGTCGTCGTCGACCGACTTGGCGAGCGTCGTCGTGGTGCCGTCGTCGCTGGTCAGGGCAAGGGAGTTGGGCAGCAGGACGGTGGTGCCCTTCTTGGTGGTGGTGTTGTCGACGAGGAGGGCCGTGGAGGTGCCGCCGCCCTTGGTGTCGTGCAGGTGGACGACGATCACGTCGCGCTTCTGGGCGCCCGTGGCGGTCGTGGTGCCGGTCGCGGAGTCGTCGGAGGACAGGCCGGGCAGCTTCCCGGCGTACCAGAGGTAACCGACGCCACCGACCGCGACGAGCGCGAGGACGACGACCAGGGCGACGATCCGGCTGCGGGCGCGGCGCCGGGCCTCCTCGCGCCGCTCGGTGCGGTTCTCAGTGAACTTCAGCCAGTCGATGACGTCTTCGGAGTTGTCGTCGGGCTCCTCGACGAAAGCGAACTGCTCGGTGTGGTACTCCGCTCCGGGCCGGCCGGGGTCCGCCTCGTCGGCCGGGCCCGCCTGCTGCGGGATGTGTGCCGTCTGTTCGGCGACGCGGGGCTGCTGGGCCGTACCGGCGCCGGCCGCGGTCTGGCCCGTCTGCCCGTAGGGGTCGTGGGCCGGGGCTGCGCCCTGGTGCGGGCCGGTGGCGTAGGGGTCGTACGAGCCGTAGGAGGGAGCGGGCTGCTGCCGGCCGGTGCCGTAGTCGTACGCGGGCGGAGGCTGCTGCCCGGCCGTGGCGTACGGGTCGTAGCCGTAGCCCTGCTGCTGTTCCGGCTGTCCCTGCTGTCCCGGTTGGGAGTACGGGTCGTAGGTCTGGGTCTGCTGCGGCGGGACCTGGCGGTAGACAGGCCGGCCGTACTCGTCGTAGCCGACGAGCTGGTACTGGTCGTCCCCGTACCCCGGGTCGTATCGGTCGTTCACCGGTGCCCCTCTCGGCTCACTCGCCGCGGTACAGCTCGCGCTTGTCGATATAGCGCACGACTCCGTCCGGCACCAGGTACCAGATGGGGTCACCCGTGGCGACTCTCGCACGGCAGTCCGTGGAGGAGATGGCGAGGGCGGGAACCTCCACGAGCGAGACGCCGCCCTCCGGAAGTCCCGCGTCGTCCAGGTGGTGGCCCGGCCGGGTGGCCCCGATGAAGTGCGCGAGGGAGAACAGTTCCTCGCTGTCGCGCCAGGTGAGGATCTGGGCGAGCGCGTCGGCGCCGGTGATGAAGAAGAGGTCCGTGTCGGGGTTGAGCGCGCGCAGGTCACGCAGGGTGTCCACGGTGTAGGTGGGACCGCCGCGGTCGATGTCGATGCGGCTGACGGAGAACTGCGGGTTCTCCGCGGTCGCGATCACCGTCATCAGGTAGCGGTCCTCGGCCGGGGAGACGCTGCGGTGGCTCTTCTGCCAGGGCTGGCCGGTGGGGACGAAGACCACCTCGTCGAGGTGGAACGCCGCGGCGACCTCGCTGGCCGCCACCAGGTGTCCGTGGTGGATCGGGTCGAAGGTGCCGCCCATGACGCCGAGGCGGCGCTTGCCCGGCTGCGACGGGCTCTTTCCGGGGCCGTCGATCTGGCGGGGCGCCGCGGCGGCACGGCGGGGCTCCGAGTGTCGCTCGGTGCCGCTCGCCGTGTCCTGTGCCGGGTCGTGCGGCGTCTCGTTCGCCGGACCGGTAGGCATGTCCTGCTCTCCCATGCGTGCAGACCCTACCGGCCCGTCCTGAGGGCTCCGGCCGCCCCGTGGCCCGGGGGCACCCGGTGCGGGGCGCCCTGCGGGCTCAGCGGTCGCGGTTGAAGCGGGTGGTGATCCACAGCAGGAGCAGCAGGATGAAGAGGGCTGCGCCACCGGTGAGGTAGGGGCTGAGGCTCTCGTGGTTTCCGCCGTGCTCCTCACCCTGGGCGAGGGTGACCAACTGGGCAGCGGTGCTGTGGAAGCTCATCTTCGGCAGGACCTATCGCGTGTGGGCGGTATAAAGACGTCGGCTCATCGTAAGCGGGCGCCTCTCCCGCGATCACCCCGACTCCGCCTGTTCGTATCGCCGACGGTGGTGAGTGCCGCCGCCCGGCCCGGTCCCGGGCTGGGCGGGGAACCTTCCCGGTGCCTCAGTCGTCCTTTTGTCTGTAGCCGCGCAGCAGGAACCACCCGGTCAGCACACAGCCCACGATCATCACGATGAGCACGATCCGCAGCATCCCCGGCCCCCCTTGCCGATCGGCGGCGGTCGCGGCCTCGACGAGCCAGGCTGCTGTGGAGTGGTGCTCCATGACGGTGGTCTCCTTCGCTGTACTGCCCGACCACCGTAACTCCGCCTAGGCTGGGCTCCGCCTCGGGGAAGCAAAAGGCCGCACAAGGGGCCGCAAAGGTCACACAGAGCATGGGGAAGACATGTCCGACGGCCACGAGCACAACGGGCACGAGCACGTGCCGAGCAGGCAGCGCAGGCGCTTCCCGGAATCTCCTCGCGTACGTACGAGCATCCGGCCGACCGTTCCGCCCTGGTGGCGCTGCGCAAGCTGAGCGGGTTCGACACGGTGTTCAAGGCGCTCAGCGGCCTGCTGCCCGAGCGCAGTCTGAGGCTGCTGTTCCTGTCCGACTCGGTGCGGGTCTCGGACCAGCAGTTCGCCCACCTGAACGTGATGCTGCGGGACGCCTGCTACATCCTGGACCTGGAGAAGGTCCCGCCGATGTACGTCAACCAGGACCCGCAGCCGAACGCGATGTGCATCGGCCTGGACGAGCCGATCATCGTCGTGACGACCGGGCTCGTCGAGCTGCTCGACGAGGAGGAGATGCGGGCGGTCGTCGGGCACGAGGTCGGACACGCGCTGTCCGGGCACTCGGTCTACCGGACGATACTGCTGTTCCTGACCAGCCTCGCCGTCCGGGTGGCCTGGATCCCGCTGGGCAACCTGGCGATCATGGCGATCGTGACCGGGCTGCGGGAGTGGTTCCGCAAGTCGGAGCTGTCCGCGGACCGGGCGGGCCTGCTGGTCGGGCAGGACCTCCAGGCGTCGATGCGGGGCCTGATGAAGATCGCGGGCGGCAACCACCTGCACGAGATGAACGTGGACGCGTTCCTCGAGCAGGCCGAGGAGTACGAGGCCGGGGGCGACCTGCGCGACTCGGTGCTGAAGATCCTCAACGTGCTGCCCCGCTCCCACCCGTTCACCACCGTGCGGGCCGCCGAGCTGAAGAAGTGGGCCGAGTCGCGGGACTACCAGCGGATCATGGACGGCCACTACCCGCGGCGCGACGAGGACCAGGACACCTCGGTGCGGGACTCCTGGCGGGAGTCGGCGAACCACTACACGACCCATGTGAAGAGCTCCAAGGACCCGCTGATGAAGCTGGTCACCGACCTGGCCGGCGGGGCCGGCGACCTGGGCGACCGCGTCCGCCGCGGCTTCGGCGGCTTCACGACCCCGAAGCCGCCGGGGGCACGGAGAGGCCGGGCACGCCGGGCACGTCGGACTCGCCGGGGGACGACCAGCCGCCGCGCGACGACAGCTGAGGCGGCTGACCGGGCGGGCCTCAGGACCCGCACCCGCCCTTGAGGCCCCGCCTCACACCTTCGGCTGAGCGCTCGTCGCCAGCGAGCCGCACAGGGCAGTGGCGCTGCCCGTGGCGTAGGGGTCCGTGCCGGCGGGGCCGCCTTCCTTGGCCGTCTGGCCGGCGAGGAGGGGGCGCAGGTGGTGCGTGGAGTCCTCGGCGCAGGAGAGCGGCCCGGCCTGGACGTAGGAGACGACGAGCTGGGCCTGGTGCAGCCGCAGGTCCTCGCGGTCGAAGCGGAAGTGCAGCTCGCGCCGGACGGTGAACAGGGACACCTCGGCCTTGTCGTCGGCTCCGGAGGGCCGCAGCGCGTACACGAACGTGTGGTCCGCGGTGACCTCGAGCGTGGAGGAGTCGGCCTCGGCGGCCTGCAGCGTGCCCTGGACCCGCACATGGCGGTCGGCCAGCTCGGCGCGGGCCGGGTCGAAGCGGACGAGCCAGCCTGTGGGCGCGTGGCGTCCGTCCGCGGTGGGGCGGGCGAAGCTCTGGTCGAACTGGTCCAGTTGGTCGGGGTCGAGCAGGACCCGGACGGCGCGGACCTCACCGCCGGTGAGCACGTCCGGGTCGAGGCCGGACCGGACGATGTAGTCCTTGGCCGTGGTCAGGGCCGCCACGACCTGGCTGTCCGAGAAGTGCGCGGTGCGCCGGGAGGCGGGCAGGGGTACGCCTTCCGCGCCGGACTTGAACTGTGCGGCGGGGCTGTGCTCGTACAGGTAGGCCGTGTCGGCCGTGCCGGGCACCTTGCCCTGGGGGACGAGGGGATGACGGTCATCCGCAGGGGCTCGGTGGTCTCCTGGGCGGTGGGGCTCTGGTAGGGGTGCCGTACGCCCATGTAGATCGCGGTGCCGAAGGCGATGGCGATCAGCAGGACCAGGACCAGTGCCTGCCGGGACAGACCCCGGCGCAGGGGCGGGCGGCGGCGCACGGCGGGCGCGTGGTCGGCGATGCGCTCCTGGGCGGAGAACTCCTGGAGACGGGCAGCACGGACGAACGACTCGTCGAAGACGACGGATCGGTACTCGTCCTCTCCACCGCCGGGAGCGCCCTCGGGAGTCCCCTCAGGTGGGTCTGCAGGCCCGCCCATATCTTCAGAGTAGGTCGCCGGAAGCTCGGGTAAACGCCCTGCTCCACCACAAGTTCTGACAGGTTCTCACCAATACGGGCGGGTTCCGGTCAGGGGTTGCGCGGGATCACCGGGATGGCAGGCTGGGAGTGGTCGGCGGAAGCTGAGGGTGTCGCCCCGCTGCCCTGCTCCAGCCCGGTCGAGGCGGGCGGCGGAGCGGGTTCCTGGCGGCTGGAGTTCGCGCCCCGGTAGACGGCCGTGAAGGCCAGCGCGACCATGCCCACGCCCATCACGACGGCGAGCACCCAGGCGACGGGGCGGTGCCAGCGGACCTGTTTGGCGTAGGGGCCCGTGCCGTAGTGGTCCTCGAGGATGTCGGGGTCGTCCAGCTCGTCCAGGTCGGGATCATGGCCGAAATCGCCGCGCCCGTCGGAGCCGTACGCGTCGTCGTAGCGCTCGCCTCTGGAGTGGGCGCGGCGTGCCTCCGCCTCGGAGGCCTCGGCTCTCGCCTGTGCCGCGGCCAGGAGGCGCTCCACGGCGGTCGGCTCGTGCACCGCGGCCGCGCGTACGAAGGCCTCGTCGAAGACCACGGAGGCGAACTCTTCGTCCGACACCCCGCGGTCGTGGTCGTCGTCGGGCTCCCAGCCGTCCGAAAACGGCGTGCCCCCACGTCCTCCGGCACAGTTCCAGAGTAGACCTGGGGGGTCATTTTGGGCAGACGGTATGGAAATTCATCCACCGGTTGGGACGGCGTTCACGGAGGTCCGCACGGCGCACGCCCGGCCGGTCCACGCCCGTCGCGCACAGAGGCGCCCGCACGGTTATGCGTCGCCCCGCATGGCCCCTTAGGCCGTACGTGGCTCAGCGCCGCACGTGCCCGTCACCGGTGACGATGTACTTCGTGCTGGTCAGCTCCGGCAGGCCCATGGGGCCGCGGGCGTGCAGCTTCTGCGTGGAGATGCCGATCTCGGCGCCGAAGCCGAACTGGCCGCCGTCGGTGAAGCGGGTGGAGGCGTTGACGGCGACCGTGGTCGAGTCGACCAGTTGGGTGAAGCGGCGGGCGGCCTGCTGGGACGTCGTGACGATGGCCTCGGTGTGGCCGGAGGTCCACAGCCGGATGTGCTCGACGGCCTTGTCCAGCGAGTCCACCACGGCCGCGGCGATGTCGTACGACAGGTACTCGGTCTCCCAGTCCTCGGCCGTCGCCTCGACCACGGTGGCCTTGGAGTCCTTGGCGAAGGCCTGCACACGCTCGTCGGCGTGCACGGTGACCCCGGCCTCGGCGAGGGCGTCGAGGGCGCGCGGCAGGAACTCGGCGGCGATGTCCTGGTGGACCAGGAGGGTCTCGGCGGCGTTGCAGACGCCGACCCGCTGGGCCTTGGAGTTGATCAGGATCTCGACGGCCGTGTCGAGGTCGGCCTGCGCGTCGACGTAGACGTGGCAGTTGCCGGTACCGGTCTCGATGACCGGGACGACGGATTCCTGGACGACCGTGTTGATCAGGGAGGCGCCGCCGCGCGGGATGAGCACGTCGACCAGACCGCGGGCGCGCATCAGCTCGCGCACGCTGTCGCGGCTCTCGCCGGGCACGAGCTGGATGGCGTCGGCCGGCAGCCCGGCCCCGCCGACGGCGTCACGCAGGACACGCACCAGGGCGGTGTTCGACTGGTACGCCGAGGAGGAGCCGCGCAGCAGGACCGCGTTGCCGGACTTCAGGCAGAGGGCGGCGGCATCGACGGTGACGTTCGGCCGGCCCTCGTAGATGATCCCGACGACGCCGAGCGGCACGCGGACCTGGCGCAGGTCGATGCCGTTGGGCAGCGTGGAGCCCCGGACGACCTCGCCGACCGGGTCGGGCAGCGCGGCGACGTCGCGCACGTCGGAGGCGATGGCGCGGACCCGCTCGGGGGTGAGCGTGAGCCGGTCGATCATGCCCTCGCTGATGCCGGCCTCGCGGGCCTTGGCGACGTCCTGGGCGTTGGCCTCGACGATCTCACTCGTCCGGACCTCCAGGGCGTCGGCGATGGCGAGCAGCGCGTCGTCCTTCTCGGCCCGCGGCAGCGGCGCGAGGCCCGCGGCGGCGGCCTTGGCGCGGTAGGCGGCCTGCGTGACCGGGGTCATGGAGTCGTACGGCGAGAGCGTGGTCATGAGGGAAGGGTAGTGCGCCGGGCGGGTCCGTTCATCGTTTGTTCCACACCCCGAGACGCACCCCGAGACACTCTCCGAGACACGTCCCGGACCGGGTCAAAAGGGATGAACTCCGACCGGGGACGCCGGCCGGGGACCGTACCCCTCGGCGATGCGCTGGTGGTAGGTCGCGCGGTCGATGACCTCCAGGCCGACGATCTCCCAGGGCGGCAGCCCGGCGGTCTGCCGGTGCTCCCCCCACAGGCGCAGGGCGACGGCGGCCGCGTCGTGCAGGTCGCGGGCCTCTTCCCAGTAGCGGATCTCGGCGTGGTCGACGGCGTAGCGGCTGGTCAGGAGGAAGGGGTGGTCGTGGGCGAGCTGCTCGAGGGCGCGCCGGACCTCGGTGAGCGGAGCCTCCTTGCCGGAGACGCTGAGGGTGACGTGCCACAGGCGTGGGGTGTCCCCGGGTTCCTCGCCCTGGAACCGGTCCCCGGCCGCCACGCTCGCCAGGGCGCGCTCCTCGCCGGCCGCGCGGGAGCCGGCACCACCACGGGACGCCGCGGCCCTTGGCGCACTCGTCTCACGACGGCCTCCTTTGCACAGTGGCGCTGCTGCGGAATGTCCCCGAGGGAACCCGAGGACACACGTCCCCGAGACAAAGTTGAGCAGGCCGCAAGGGATCGCGGGGCGGTTTTGCGGAACGTCCACCACCGGGGGCGGACGTTTCGACACATTACGGGTGCAGAACCACCAGGTCGTCCCTGTGTACGACCTCGCGTTCGTAAGCCGGTCCGAGTTCGCGGGCCAGTTCGTGGGTCGAGCGGCCGATCAGCCGGGGGATCTCCTTGGCGTCGAAGTTGACGAGCCCGCGGGCCACCGCGTGTCCCGTGCCGTCCCGCAGCTCGACCGGGTCGCCGGCGCTGAACTCGCCCTCGACGGCGGCGATGCCGGCCGGCAGCAGCGACTTGCGGCGCACCACGACGGCCTGCACGGCACCGTCGTCCAGGGTGAGCGCGCCCTGCGGGGTGGAGGCGTGCTGGAGCCACAGCAGCCGGTCGGCGGAGCGCTTGCCGGTGGGGTGGAAGTAGGTGCCGGTGTCCTGGCCGGTCAGGGCGTCTGCCGCGTGAATGGCACTGGTCAGGACGACGGGGACGCCGGCGGCGGCCGCGATCCGGGCGGCCTCGACCTTGGTGACCATGCCGCCGGTGCCGACGCCGGCCTTGCCCGCGCTGCCGATCTCGACCCCCGCGAGATCGGACACCTCGCGCACCTCGGCGATGCGGGAAGTGCCGGGCTTGCCGGGATCGCCGTCGTAGACGCCGTCCACGTCGGACAGCAGGACCAGCAGGTCCGCGTGGACGAGGTGGGCGACGAGGGCGGCGAGGCGGTCGTTGTCGCCGAAGCGGATCTCGTCCGTGGCGACGGTGTCGTTCTCGTTGACGATCGGGAAGGCGCCCATCGCGAGGAGCTTGTCGAGGGTGCGGGACGCGTTGCGGTGGTGGGCGCGGCGGCTCATGTCGTCGGAGGTGAGCAGCACCTGGCCGACGCGGACGCCGTAGCGGGCGAAGGAGGCGGTGTAGCGGGCGACCAGCAGGCCCTGGCCGACGCTGGCGGCGGCCTGCTGCCGGGCCAGGTCCTTGGGGCGGCGGCGCAGGCCCAGCGGGGCGAGACCGGCGGCGATGGCGCCCGAGGAGACCAGGACGATCTCCCGCTCCCCACCACTGCGGACCTTGGCGAGCACGTCGACCAGCGCGTCCACACGGTCCGCGTCCAGGCCGCCCGACGCGGTGGTCAGCGACGAGGAACCGACCTTGACGACGATTCTGCGGGCCTCGCCCACGGCCTGTCTTGCCCCTGCCACGTCGCCGCCCGTCCCCTCACTCGATTCGGTCCCTCACCAGGAAATCTACGGGACGGCCGGACGGGGCGTGGCGCTGGTCCACGCTACGGACGGTGCGGCACGCGTCACCGGACGGCCGTCACCCTCTCCCGGCCCCCGGACACGCGCGTGTCGTCCGGAGGTCGCCGCGCGTTAACCCGGACGGCCGACCTGCGCCGACCCGACGCTCCTGGAGTGACCGCAGTGCCCGTACCTCTCCCCCGCCCACCGGCCCTGCTGAAGGGGCTGGTCACCGTCGTCCTGGCTGCCGCGTTCGCCGCTCAGGCGGTCGCGGCGCTGCTGCCCCACGTCCCGCTGCTGCTCGCCGCGACCGCCGTCTCCCTGGCCACCGAGGGTGCCCTGAACCGGTGGCAGCGCGGAGTGCTGTCGCTGTTCGCCAAGTCGCACGCGGACATCACCGTGCGGCACGTCCTGCGGGACCTGCTGCTGGTGGTGGCCCTGCTGCGGCTCGGCGAGCAGGACCGGGAGACGGTGTACGCCCCGCTGGTCGCCGGGCTGCTCGCCTTCTACGTGCTGCACTGCGCGATCCAGGCGGTCTCCGTGCTGGTGCGCCGTACCCGCACCCTGCCGGTGGTGACCCGGAACATCGACGCCTCGGCACTGCGGCTGTCCCCGGCCCCGTCGGTGCTGCTGCGCCGCCCCGGCCACCGGCTGCTGGTGTTCGGCCTGCCGGCGACGGCCGGGCTGCTGGCCGCCGCGCCGGGTGACGAGCCGGTGTACGCGGCCGCAGGCATCGCGCTCTCCCTGGCCCTGTCGCTGACCGGCCTGGGCGCGCTGCTGTTCCGGCTGCTGCCCGGACGCCGTCCGGCCGGCGAGCAGGAGGTGCTCGACTGGTTCGACGCGTGGCTGGCCGCGTACCGGCCGACCGTCGGTCTGTACTTCTCCGGCGGTGCCTCCTCGGCCTACCAGGCGAACATGTGGCTGGAGCCGCTCGCCCGGACCGACGGCAGGCCGGTCATCGTGCTGCGCGAGCGGCTCATGATGCAGAAGATCGCGGCGACGGACATCCCGATCGTGTGCCTGCCGAAGGTGTCGACGCTGATGCGTCTGGAGCACTCCACGCTCCAGGTCCTCATCCACCCCTCGAACTCCGGCAAGACCTCCCAGGTGCTGCGCATCCCCACGATCAGGCACACCTTCGTCAACCACGGCGAGAGCGACAAGCTGTCCTCGTGCAATCCGTACGCGAAGGCGTACGACGAGGTGTGGGTGGCCGGGCCCGCCGCCCGCGAGCGGTACGCGCTGGCCGAGGTGGGCGTCGAGGACAAGGACGTGGTGGAGACGGGCCGCCCGCAACTGGACGGCGTGCTGCCCTGCGCGGGCCCGCCGACCGGGGCGTACACGACCGTCCTCTACGCGCCGACCTGGGAGGGCTGGGACGGCAACCCGGGGAACACCTCGCTGATCGCGGCCGGTGAGAACCTGGTGCGGGCGTTGCTCGCGGACCCTGGCGTACGGCTGCTGTACAAGCCGCATCCGCTGACGGGGTCGGTGGACCCGCGTGCGGGCACGGCCGATCTGCGCATCCGGGAGCTGATCCGGGCGGCCAACCGGGAGCGGACGGGGACCCGTCCCCCGGGCAGTGCGGAACTCGCGCGGTGCACGCGGGAGTTGGACCGTCTCACCGCCGCCGATTTCCGGCCCGGGGCCGACACGTCGGAGCGGATGCTGGTGCAGTCGGCGCCGGAGCCGGGCCGGGCCGAGGCGGTGGCACGGGCGACGGCCGCCTGGGAGGAGGCGTACTGGGCCTCGCTGCCGGAGGGAGAGCACCAGGTCATCACGGACGTCCGGCCCGCGCTGTACTCCTGCTTCAACGTGGCCGACCTGCTGATCAGTGATGTGTCGAGCGTGATCAGCGACTTCCTGGCGAGCGAGAAGCCGTACGCGGTGGCGAACACCAGCGGGCTGCCCGAGGAGGCCTTCCGCGCGGCGTTCCGACGGTGGCGGCGGCGACCGTGCTGACGCCGGACGCGGCCGGGGTGCCCGGCCTGCTGGAGGCGGTCCGGCACCCGGAGAAGGACGACCTGGCCGAGGCGCGCGCCGAGCTGAAACTGCGCCTGCTGGGCCCAGCCGAGCCGCCGTCGCAGGAGCGCTTCAACGAGGCCGTACGGGCCCTGTGCGCGCAGGCCCGGGAGCACCGGGTACGGGTGGCGGAGCGGCTGTCCGCGGAGCTGCCCGGCCAGCGCACCGAAACCGCGGTCCCCACCGCGCCGCGCTGAGCGGCGGCAGGGACGAGACCGACGCGGGGGCGCGAAAGCGGCCCCCGTTTCGGCGTTCACGCCGCCTGCCGCACCTCACGGGATGTCAGCACCCGCCGCGCCTTGCGCACCGCCCGGCGTACGAACATGTCGACACCGCCCTCCCGGTAGCCCGGGAAGCCGCGGGCCTCGCGGGGCTCGGCGAGGTAGACCGAGTCGGGGACGCCCGCGGCGCTGTCGCGGAAGTGCGGGTAGGCCAGGTAGACACGGCGGCCCTTCTTCTCCAGGAGGGCCGTCGCCTGCTTCTTGGCCTTGACGAACTTCACGACCTCCAGCAGGAGTTCCGGGCGCTGCTCGGCCACCAGATGCAGCCGCAGCCGCTCGTGGACCCTGAGGCGCTGGGCGACGCCCTCCGTCCAGTAGGTGTCCATCAGGGGCTTCGCCAGCTCGAACTTGTGCCGGCGTATCTCCTCGCTGTCCGTCAGGTACTTGGGCCCGAACTGCGGCAGCAGCGTGACGAGGAAGGGCCGGATCATCAGCTGGTCGCGCCGGCCGCCGGCGGGGACGAGTTCGGCGATGAGCCGCATCAGGGCCCGCGCGGAGTCGAAGCGCAGGGTGTAGCTGCCGCTCTTGGTCACGTGCTTGCCGTCGTCCCGGCCGACCAGGTAGTAGCAGGTGTGGTCGGCGACCACGGAGACACCGTCCGCCCGCAGGTACGCCTCCATCGTGAACAGCGCGTCCTCGCCGGTGAACAGCGACTCGTCGAAGCGCATGCCGTGCCGGTCGAGCAGCTCGCGGCGGAACAGCTTCTGCGCGCTGAGGGTGAACTTGATGTTGGAGGAGAAGACGTCCGTGCGCTCCAGGGTCTTGCCCCACATGGACTTCGGCGCGGAGCGGTTGACGCCCTCGACCTTGCCGAGGACGACGTCCGTGCCGGCGCGGTCGGCCATGGCGACCATCCGCTCCAGGGCCTCGGGGCCCAGCCGGTCGTCGGCGTCGAGGAAGAAGACGTAACGGCCGGTGGCCTTGGCCAGGCCGAGGTTGCGCGGGCCGCTCGGGCCGCCCGAGTTCTCCTGCCGGATCACCAGGACCCGCATGGGAGTCCGCTCGGCGAACTCCTCCAGGTACTCGCCCGTCCCGTCCGTCGATCCGTCGTCCACCGCGATGACCTCGATGCGCTCCGGACCGATGGACTGCGCCTCGACGGACGAGAGGCACTCGATCAGATACGGCATCGCTTCGTACGCACCGATGACCACAGTCACATCAGGTTGCGCAACGGTCACGTTTCCCCCTAGTCAATGGGATATTCCCCCGTATCGCCTCATTCGCTACTTGGAAGACGGATGAAAGAGGCAAGCGGTTGCCTCGATCACTCGTGTTAGTGGGTCACGTCACACGGTGAAACGACAGGAATCGGGAAAACGAAAAGGCTCGGCCCCGAGGAATACGCTCCTCGGGGCCGAGCCCTCAATCCGGCGGGTGGTTCAGCCCGTGCCGACACCGTCCGTGTCACCGGTGGCGGACAGCCGCTGCCCGGGCACCGCGTTCGCCAGCTCGGCCTCGTCGGCGAGGGCCGCCGCGGCCCGTGACTCCTGGCCGACGTTGCGCGTCTCGGACTTGAGCGCGAGGTTCGCGACGGCGGTGTTGAACTGCTCCAGGGAGCTCGGCTCGTCCGGCCCCAGCAGGTACTGCTTGAGCTCCTTGCGGTCCTCGGCCAGCGGGTCGGCGGCCGGGTCGCGCACCGCGTCGAGCAGCTCGCCCAGCTCGGCGGCGCTGTTGGACAGGATCACCGCGGCACGCACCGCCGTGTTGTTCCGCTTGAACTCCTCGGCACCCACCGCCGCGGAGTCGGTGACCGCGTACGGCTTGCCGCTCGCGATGAAGTCGGAGACCACGCTGGAGATGTCGGAGACCATCGCGTCGGAGACGTTGAAGCAGTCGTACAGACGGGGCTCGGCGCCGGTGATGACGCGGTGCTCCCAGGAGGGGAAAGCGCGCCAGTAGGCGTCGTTCCACTCGGCGCGCAGCCGGGCGACCTCCTCGTGCCGGGCGATGTCGACCTGCCCGTCCCGGGTGGCCTCGGCCTCGTCGCGCCGGTCGCCGCCGGAGCCGGACAGCTCCGCGAGCCGGGCCTCGATGCGGGCCAGCTCGGTCTTGGCCTGCGCCTGGGCGGCGGTGTCGGCGACGAACCGCGTGTCGATGGCGCGCTCGGCGGCGGCCTTGTTCACCAGGGCGGTGATCCGCCGGTGTGCGGCACCGGCCTCCTTGCTGACGTTGCCGGTGAACGGGTGCGGCTTGTACAGAACGCGAACCGGCGGGTCGGCCTTCACGAGCTGCTTCACGATGTTCTCGCCGGCCAGCACGACCGAGGTGTTGCCCGGGTTGCCGTCCCAGCCCTCCCAGGTGGGGGCGTACAGCACGGTCGGGATGCGGCCCTCCGGCACACCCTGCCAGGTCTGGATCGGGGCGAGCTGGGGGCGGCCGACCTCGACGATGTCGTCGTCGCGGACACCGACGTCGGCGATGGCGTAGCGGTCGCGGCCCGCGCGGCCGGCCGTCCACACCTCGTCGTAGACCTTGCTGAACGGGTTGACGCTGGCGAGCTTGTCGCTGTCGCCGTGGCCGATGAAGACGTGCTTCATGGTGGGGACGCGCAGCATGTGGATGTTCTTGCCGACGTTCGCCGCGTAGAGCGTGACCCGCACCGTGGACAGGTCCATGTTCATCAGGTGCACCCCTCCGGGCACGCAGATGACGGGGACCGTGGTGGGCGCCAGGTTGTTCAGGATGGCCCGCTCACGCAGGATGATCAGCGGCCTGGAGTCCAGCTTCTCCATGGTGTCCAGCCACATGTTGACCTGGTACGCGGAGTCCTTGGACCCGGAGAAGTACAGCACCGTCTCCGGCTGGTACTCGCCCAGCCAGTCGTCGACGGCGGCCAGGACCTTCTCGGCGTTCGGCGGGATCCTCCGGCCGCGCACGTACGGCACGAGCGCCAGCACGTACAGGGTGCCGAGCACCACCGTGATGCCGATGCCGATGAAGCCGACGAGGGCCGACTTGACCTGGGCGGCGAGCAGGATGCCGGCGACCGCCGCGAGGTCGAGGTGCAGCATCTTCTCGGCGGAGCGGTGCAGCAGCCCCTGCGCCGGGGCGTCCGGGATGCGGATGCGGGACTTGAGGTCGACGTTGCGGGTGGCGACCGGCATGCGGCGGCGGTTGCGGATCAGCTGGACCAGCGCGCCGTGCGGGGCCTGGAGACCGTAGAAGGCGATGAAGCAGGCGATCGCCCCGTAGTAGATCAGGTTGTCCGCGAGGGACAGCCGGGCCAGCAGCAGGACGAGCAGCAGCTGCCGGATCAGGAAGCGGATCGACAGACCGGCCCGGACCTTGCCGAGGCGGTTGATCAGGTAGCTGCCCTTGCGGTGCAGATAGTGGTCCGCCAGGTACGTCACGGCGGCCGCTGCCGCGAAGGCGGGGACGCTCGGGACGAGCGCGGCCAGCATGAGGCAGGGGAAGCCCAGCATCATGAGGGCCGCCGCGGCCAGCTCGGCCGCGCTGCCCACCCGGGCGACGCGAATAGCGGTGGATATCACGGAGAAACCTGCTCCTGGGAGGGGTGTGCCGGTCTTGTTCGTAAATGCGGCTGGTCTGTGAATATTTGCGAGTGGTATGGATTCAGGCCCCTGCGAACACTCCTGTTCACGGACCCGTTAACAGGAGGGCGCAGAGGCCTGAATTAATGAAGTCTATTTGGCGCCAATTATTACACGCCGTCCTGCCGGTCCAGGACCGAGGCCAGTGCCTGCTCGAAGCCGGAGGCCCGGGCCGCGCCGGCGGTCGGGTCCTGCTGGCGGACGTCGATGACGTGGCCGGTCAGCTCGGAGAGCAGCACGTCGAGCGAGGTGCGGGCCACGGCCTCGGAGGACAGCAGCGAGCCGGCCGGCTCCTGGCCGAAGGCCTTGGTGCGCATCGGGGTGGCGGTGCGCTCGGGGTTGATGCAGTTGACGCGCACACCGTCACCGGCCCACTCGTCGGAGAGCGCCTGGGTGAGGTTCACCATGGCGGCCTTGGTGGAGGAGTACAGGCTGTACTCGGCGCGGCCGCGCGTGTAGCTGCTGGAGGTGTACAGCAGCAACTGTCCCTTGGTCTCGGACAGGTACTTGTACGACGAACGGGCGATCTGCACCGGGGCCAGGTAGTTGACCTTCAGCGCCTCCTCGATGGTGGCGTTGTCGGTCTCGGCGAGCTTGCCTATGCGCAGCACGCCCGCGGTGTTCACCACGTAGTCGATGCGGCCGGTCTCGGCGTACGCCTTGGACAGCGCGTCGTCGACCTCCTCCGGGTTCTCCACGTGGGTGCCGGTGGTGGAGCGGCCCAGTGCGTACACCTTGGCGCCGTAGGACTCGGCGAGCTCGCCGATGTCCTTGCCGATGCCGTAGGAGCCGCCGAAGACGACCATCGTCTTGCCCGTGAGCAGCTCGCGGTAGGCCTCCTCGCCCACCTGCTCGGGCGCGGTCGTGGAGGCGAGCTGGAAGAGCTTGTCGGCGATGAAGACGTCGACGGGCTGGGTGACCTTCATGTTGTACTCGTCACCCGCGACGACGTGGATCGGCACGTCCGGCAGGTACTTGAGCACGACCGAGCAGTCGTCGGTGGCCTGGAAGTTGGGGTCACCGGACGCGACCTCGTAGGCCCGCTTGATCGTGGACAGCTTGAAGGCCTGCGGGGTCTGGCCGCGGCGCAGCCGGGAGCGGTCCGGGATCTCGGTGATGAACTCGCCGTCCTCGCCGTGCGTGCGCGTGACGATGATGGTGTCGGCGGAGGGATGGCCACGTCGACGGCCTGGTAGCGCTCCAGCGCCACGACGCAGTCGTCGATGACGCGCTGGGACAGCAGGGGGCGCACGGCGTCGTGGAAGAGGACGTTGGCGTCCTCGCCCTCGGCCAGGCCCTCGCCCAGCGCGGCGATGGCGCGCTCGGTGGTCTCGTTCCGCGTGGAGCCGCCCTCGATGATCTTCGAGACCTTCTTGAAGCCGGCCTTCGCGACGATCTTCTCGACGTCGGGCACGTAGCCCTGCGCCATCAGCACGATGACGTCGTCGATCGAGTCGGCGTTCTCGAAGGTGGTCAGCGTGTGCTCGATGACTGCCTTGCCGGCGATCTTCAGCAGCTGCTTGGGGATCGACAGACCCACCCGCTGACCGGTGCCACCGGCCAGGATCACTGCGGTGGTACGGGGCTTGGCTATGCGCTGGGACACAGGTGACCTACCTTGGGGCGACAGGGAACTTGGAAATGGTCCCACTTGTGGTTACCGCAGTGCAAGGTGAGCGACCTCTGCCGCATATGTGCGCGCAACCTGTCATTCACCTCTCACGGCTGGTGATTGGTGAGACGGTTCCGCGGGGCTTGAGGAAATGCGCTGTGAGTAACTCCACAGAAGCTCAGCGGCGTCGGAGACGCTTGAGACAGCGGTGACCGAGGTCCTTCACGAGTTCCTTGGACGATGTCTGACGATGTCTGGTGCACGGTACGCGCTTTGACGACACCGGCCCGCCCTCGCGCCGGTCGCGGCGGCGGTCCGAGCGGCCACCGCGGTCCGCGGATCTTCACGCCCCGGGGCGTGGGGCTGCACTCGTTCTTCATATGCGTGGGCGCGCCGCCCCGGGCAAGCCGCGAATGCAGCGCGTCCGGCAGCTCATTGCCGCGGAATTCGATTCCGCAGCATTTCGATCTCGGCGAGAGCAATACGCCGACAGCCCGGGTCGGACTTCTCACACGGCTGACGCGTCTCGTACGACGAAGAGCCCGGCACTCCGAGGAGTACCGGGCTCACGCGTGTGTCAGGGGCCGGGTCAGACGACCTCGACGCCCGGCCGGCCCGCCTCGACCCTCAGCTTGGCCAGCGTGCTCGGCGTCGCCGTGGGCTGCCGCACGGTGTCGACCACGCGCACCTGTGCGTCGATGCCGTCACGGCGGACGTCGAACAGGTGGTAGCCGCGGTGCGCGTCGAGCAGCTTCCAGTGCGGGTTGTCCGGGCGCCGCGGGTCCCACTCCTTGCGGAAGGCCGCCTGGTCCTGGTCGCCGTTGCTGGAGATGGAGGTGCCGACGAACTCGGCGCCGACGACCGCGGAGCCCGGGTCGGCGTAGTCCTCCTTGAGGTCGCTGATCATCGTCAGGTGCCGGTCCCCGGAGAGCACCACCGGGTTACGGACCTGCTGGAACTCCTGGAGGAACCGGTTGCGTTCGGCCTGGTAGCCGTCCCACGCGTCGTAGAACCAGAGCTTGCCCTCGCCGACCTTCAGGTCCGTCTCGGCCATCATGATCTGAGAGGCGATCAGGTTCCAGCGGGCGGGCGAGTCCTGCAGCCCGTTGAGCAGCCACTGCTTCTGCCGCGCGCCGAGCATGGTCAGCGACGGGTCCTGGGCACCGGCCTGGCTGGTGGCCTGGTCGCTGCGGTACTGCCGGGTGTCCAGGACGTTGAGCCGGGCCAGGCGGCCGAACTCCAGACGGCGGTACATCCGGATGTGCGGTCCGTTCGGGACGGCGGTGGCACGGACCGGCATGTGCTCGTAGAACGCCTGGTAGGCCGCGGTCAGCCGGGCCACGAACGCGTCGTGCGGCTGCTTGTCCGGGTCCTGCGGGATCTCGCCCGCGAAGTCGTTGTCCACCTCGTGGTCGTCGAAGCTCACCACGAAGGGCGCGTTCGCGTGCATCGCCGCGAGGTCCGCGTCGGTGCGGTACTGGGCGTACCGGTTGCGGTACTGGGCGAGGCTGAACGGCTCACCGGTGCCCTCGTGCCGCCGTACGCCCGTGGCCGAGGGCGTGGACTCGTAGATGTAGTCGCCGACGAACACCACGATGTCCGGGTCCTGGTCCAGCATGTCGGCGTACGGCGTGAAATAGCCGTGCTGCCAGTTCTGGCAGGAGGCCAGCGCCATGCGCAGGGAGCCACCGGAGCTGTAGGGGTGGGGGGCGGTGCGGGTGCGGCCGACGGGCGAGAGCTGCCCGCTGGTGCGGAAGCGGTACCAGTAGGTGCGGTCCGGGCGCAGTCCGCGTACGTCCACGTGAACACTGTGCCCGTACTCGGGCCGGGCCTGGGCGGTGCCGCGACGGACGAGCTTTCTGAAGCGGCTGTCCTCCGCGAGCTGCCACTCCACGGGTACCGCCCGGTCGGGCATGCCGCCGCCGTTCAGCGGGTCAGGGGCGAGCCGGGTCCACAGCACGATGCCGTCCGGCAGCGGGTCACCGGAAGCGACGCCGAGGCTGAACACGCCGTCGGGCAGCGGTGTCTCGGCCGCGTGCGCGGCGGCCGGGAGCCACAGCTGGGCGGAGGCCGCGGCACCGAGCACGGCGGCGCCGGCAGTCAGGAAGCGGCGTCGGTCGGGGAAACTGCTCCGGTCATCAGGTGACTCCCTTACCTCGCTGGCCACTTGGACTCTGGGAAGCTTCACGTCCGCGGGCGGTCCGCCCGCTGAACGCCGGGGTTCACGTACATGACAACTAAGCAGACAAAAGAAGACCCGCCGCCAGCGCTGGAACAGGCCTTTGCCGGGGCGAGTCTGACAGATGATCAGTAAGCGAAGCCGATGCCGAGACGGGCTCCCGTTGCGGTCGTGCCGAGGAGCGTGTTGCCGAAGGTCGTGGTGCCGTTGGGACTCACGACGGTCGTCGGGCCGGACCTGAAGTACCACACGGACCCGGCGTTGCCGTTCTCGCCCGGCGCGCCACGGCCAGGTCGGCCAGGCCGTCCTGGTTCGCGTCGGCGAGGTGGACGGCCTGGCCGAACGCGTCGAGCTCCTCCGCGGAGCCCGGCACGTCGGGCGTGTTCTGCGTGACCGCCTGGGCGCCGGTGCCGGTGAGCCCGGCCGCGGTGCCGCGCAGCACGACGACCGCGCCGGCGTCGGACACCGTGCCGAGGTCCTCACCGGGCAGACCGGTCACCACGTCCGGGTGACCGTCGCCGTTGACGTCGGCGATCTGGACGTCCGTCCCGAAGCCGTCGCCCCTCTCGGCGGAACCGGGCACGCCGGTGCTGTCCTGGTTGAGGTGCGTGGCCCTGGTGCCGTCGGCTCCGTCGGCGCCGCCCGGTATCCAGGTGACCCGGCCGCCCTTGGCGGCGGGGTGTCGAGGTCGCTGTCGTACCCGGTGACGGCCCGGCCGACCACGATGTCGTCGAAGCCGTCCTGATCGATGTCCCCGACGTCGAGGTTCTCGCCGCCCTGGAGCCGGTAGCCGTCGCGGCCCTGCACGGTGGTGTACGGGGCCAGACCCTGCTCGCCGCCCAGCCAGTACACGACCCGCCGTGCGTCGAACTCGTCGCCGTCGTTCTCGGTGGCGGCGACGTCGGTGACGCCGTCGCCGTTGAGGTCGCCGGTGGCCAGGTCGAGGACGCGGCTGTCGAACTCGTCCCGCACGACCTGCTCGCCGCGGTCCGAGGAACCGTCGCGGGAGAACGGGCCGTTGAGCACCCGCAGGTTGAACTGGTTCTCCACGGTCACCAGGTCCTCGGCACCGTCGCCGTTGACGTCGCCGACCGTCAGGTGCCCCTGGCCGCCCAGGCCGTCGTACGCCTTCCCGGTGGCCAGTACGGCCGCGCCGGACAGCCCTTTGGGGCCGCCCCACAGGACCTCGACCAGACCGGACTCGGTGCCGCCGTCGGCCGTGTCCTCCCGGCCCACGCCCACGACCAGGTCCGCGTAACCGTCGCGGTCGAGGTCGGCGGTGGTGAGCGCGCTGCCGAACGCGTCGTCCACCTCGGGGCTGCCGGGCACACCGGCCGTGCTCTGGCTGAGGACCTGCCTCGTCGTCACGTTCAGCCCGTTCTTCGAGCCGTAGACGACGGCGACGTAACCGGCCCCCTTCTCGCCGTCGACGGTCGCGGCCGGAGCGGCCACCG
Organism: Streptomyces tuirus; assembly: GCA_018195615.1. GTDB lineage: Bacteria > Actinomycetota > Actinomycetes > Streptomycetales > Streptomycetaceae > Streptomyces > Streptomyces tuirus_A. The sequence goes on from JAGTPG010000002.1 coordinate 3,257,606, forward strand.
CGAGGTCGGCGTAGCCGTCGCCGTTGAAGTCGTCCCGGAGCTTCTCAGTGACGGAGGGGGCAGCGGGGGCGGCGTGCGCGGTCACCGGGGCGGTGACGGCGGCGGCGACGGCGATGGCCGCCGCGACCGCTCGGCCGATCCTGCGCTTGCTCATGGACTGTGGCACGTCAACTCCGTTGATCCACTGGGCAGTTGTTGCGCGGAGAGGAGCAAGATCCTCTCCGCACCGCCCAGTACGACTCACCGAAGAACGACTTGGTTGCACTGAAGTCCGTTGCGAATTTGCTTTTCGTTAACTCAGAACGGCTCGAAGTCGTCGTACTCGCGCTCCGCCTCGTCCCGCTCGGCCTGCCGGTCCTTGCGGCGCTGCGCGGCCGGCCGTGCTCCCTCGAACCGGTGGTCCTCGCCGCGCCGGCCGAGCATTTCGGCCCCGGCCGTCAGGGACGGCTCCCAGTCGAAGACGACAGCGTTCTCCTCGGGCCGATGGCCACGCCGTCGCCGCCCCGGGCGCCCGCCTTGACCAGCTCCTCCTCGACACCGAGCCGGTTGAGCCGGTCCGCGAGGTAGCCGACCGCCTCGTCGTTGTTGAAGTCGGTCTGCCGCACCCAGCGTTCGGGCTTCTCGCCGCGCACCCGGAACAGTCCGTCGGCCTCGCGCGTCACGGTGAAGCCCGTGTCGTCCACGGCCTTCGGCCGGATCACGATCCGCGTGGCCTCTTCCTTGGGCTTCGCCGCCCGCGCCTTCGCGACGAGCTCGCCGAGCGCGTACGACAGCTCCTTGAGCCCCATGTGCGCCACGGCCGACACCTCGAAGACGCGGTAGCCGCGCTCCTCCAGGTCGGGCCGCACCATCTCGGCCAGGTCCTTGCCGTCCGGTACGTCGATCTTGTTCAGGACGACGATCCGCGGGCGCTTGTCGAGGCCGCCGTACTGCCGCAGCTCCTCCTCGATGACGTCGAGGTCGGAGACCGGGTCACGGTCGGACTCCAGCGTGGCGGTGTCCAGGACGTGCACGAGCACGCTGCACCGCTCCACGTGCCGCAGGAACTCCAGCCCCAGGCCCTTGCCCTGGCTGGCCCCCGGGATCAGTCCGGGCACGTCGGCGATGGTGTAGACCGTCGAACCGGCCGTGACGACACCGAGGTTCGGCACGAGCGTGGTGAAGGGGTAGTCGGCGATCTTCGGCTTGGCGGCGCTCAGCACCGAGATCAGCGACGACTTGCCGGCGCTCGGATACCCGACGAGCGCCACGTCGGCGACCGTCTTCAGCTCCAGGACGATGTCCCGCAGGTCTCCCGGCTCGCCGAGCAGCGCGAACCCGGGCGCCTTGCGCCGCGCGGACGCCAGTGCCGCGTTGCCGAGCCCGCCCCGGCCGCCCTGCGCGGCGACGAACGAGGTGCCCTGCCCGACGAGGTCGGCGAGGACGTTTCCCGCCTTGTCCAGCACCACCGTGCCGTCCGGCACCGGCAGGACCAGGTCCTGGCCGTCCTTGCCGGAGCGATTGCCGCCCTCACCGGGCTTGCCGTTGGTGGCCTTGCGGTGCGGGGAGTGGTGGTAGTCGAGGAGCGTGGTGATCGACTGGTCGACGGTGAGGATCACGTCCCCGCCGCGACCGCCGTTGCCGCCGTCCGGCCCGCCCAGCGGCTTGAACTTCTCGCGGTGGACGGAGGCACAGCCGTGGCCTCCGTTACCCGCGGCGACATGCAGCTCGACGCGGTCCACGAAGGTGGTCATGGTGGGTGCCTCCAGAAGTACGTACGAGATTTACTTGTTCAACGAGATGTACTTGTTCAACAAGCGAAAGGCGGACCCGCCTTCCCGCAACGGGAAGTGAGGTCCGCCTCGCGAGGGTGTCCGATCAGGCGACCGGAACGATGTTCACGACCTTGCGGCCACGGTGGGTGCCGAACTGCACCGAACCGGCCTGCAGCGCGAACAGCGTGTCGTCGCCGCCACGGCCGACGCCCGCGCCCGGGTGGAAGTGGGTGCCGCGCTGACGGACCAGGATCTCACCAGCGTTGACGACCTGACCGCCGAAGCGCTTCACGCCGAGCCGCTGGGCATTGGAGTCGCGACCGTTCCGGGTGGACGATGCGCCCTTCTTGTGTGCCATTTCTCCTCAGTCCCTTACTTCGCAGCCGTGGGGATCTCGGTGACCTTGATCGCCGTGTACTGCTGGCGGTGGCCCTGGCGACGGCGGTAACCGGTCTTGTTCTTGTAGCGCAGAATGTCGATCTTCTGGCCCTTGTGGTGGTCCACGACCTCGGCCTGGACCTTGATGCCGGCCAGCACCCACGGGTCGCTGGTCACGGCGTCGCCGTCGACAACGAGCAGGGTCGAGAGCTCGACCGTGTCGCCAACCTTGGCAGTGGAAATCTTGTCAACCTCAACGATGTCGCCGACAGCAACCTTGTGCTGGCGACCACCGCTGCGCACGATGGCGTACACGCGGAACTCACTCTCTCGCTCGGGAAACGGCACCCCCGCAGGCCAGCCGCCCACGACAGCACGCGAGCGACCTCTCCCGGTCACAGCCCATGTCCGGGAGGATGAGGTTTACGGGGATGTGGCGGGCCTGACGACACGCCGACGGTCAAGGTTACGGGGCCACGACCGAGGGGGTCAAACCGGGCCCTCACGGAAGACACCTTTCGATACCGACACCCGGCAGGCGGTGGGAGCGCTCCCCCGACCGTCGAAGGCGACGCTCCCGCCCGAATCAGGACCAGTTACCCTATGGCTCCACCGTGCACACAATATTCATCTGTAGTGCACACGACGGTCACTCTCGCAGGGCCACAACAGGAGACAGGTAGAGCAGATGCCGTTCAAGGTCAGTGTCATCATCCCGGTGTACAACCCAGGCAAGTACATCCAGCCCTGCATTGACTCCTTGTTGCGGCAGACCCTTCCGGCCGACGAGTTCGAGGTGCTCTTCGTCGATGACGGCTCGACCGACGACTCCCCCGCGGAGCTGGACGCCCTCGCCGAGCGGCACTCGCATTTCCGGGTGATTCACATACCCAATTCCGGTTGGCCCGGAAAGCCCCGGAACATCGGTGTGAGCGAGGCCCGCGGCGAGTACGTCCAGTTCGTCGACCAGGACGACTACCTCGCCTCCGACGCGCTGCGCCGGATGTACGACATGGGGCACCGCAACGGCTCCGACATCGTCATCGGCAAGGTGGCCAGCAACTTCCGGGGCGTCCCGCACGGTGTCTTCCGGGCGGACCGGGAGAAGTGCAGCCTTCAGGACGCGCCGCTGTACGACAGCCTCACCCCGCACAAGATGTTCCGCACGGAGTTCCTCCGCGAGAACAAGATCGCGTATCCCGAGGGCAAGCGGCGTCTCGAGGACCAGCTGTACATGATGGAGGCGTACTTCCCCGCCAAGGTCGTGTCCATCCTCGGCAGCTACACCTGCTACTACTACTCGAAGCGCGACGACGGAAAGAACGCCGGATCCGCCAAGATCATCCCGTCCGGCTACTACGGAAACCTCCGCGAGGTGCTCGACGTCGTCGTCGCCAACACCCAGCCGGGGAAATTCCGGGACGTGATGCTCCGCCGTTTCTACCGGGTGGAGATGCTCGGCCGTCTCAGCGAGCCCGCCGTCCTGAAGTACGACGACGCCTACCTCGACGAGGTGGTCGACGCCGTGCAGCCGCTGGCCAAGGACTTCATGGGCGACGGAGTGCACGACGGGCTCGGGGCGATCCACCGTGTCCGGTCCACCCTGCTGCGCCGTGACGACCGTCAGGGCCTGGTACGGATCGCCCGCTTCGCCGCCTCCATCAAGGGCGCGGCCCGGCTGGAGGACGTCGCCTGGCAGCCGGACGGCAGGATGGCCGTCACGGTCAGCGCCCGGCTGGTCCAGGGCGAGAACGGCGACCCGCTGAAGCTGCTGCGCCGCGAGGGCCGGCTCTACCTGCACCCCGAGTTCACCGAGGGCCTGCTGGAGGACGGTGAGCTGGTCGACGTCACGGACGAGCTGGCCGGCTTCAAGGCCGAGATGTCACTGCGCAACCGCGAGACGGCCGTCGAGTGGCCCTGCCCGGCGGAGTTCTCCTCCACCGTCGAGGACCTCGGCGACGGAGTCTGCGAGGTCGTCCTGCGTGGCACGGGCCAGGTCAATCCCCAGGGCGGCAAGGGCCGCGGCCCCGTGTCCCGGGGCTTCTGGGACATCTGGGTCCCCATCCGCGGCCTCGGTGCGGTCCGCAAGGCCCGCCTGGGCGCCGACCGCGCGGCACACGTCGACCAGGAGTGCCGGCCCGCGCTGCTCGGCTCCCCCTCCCGCGCGGTCATCCCGTACTTCACCGACCCGCACGGCAACCTCACCCTCGACGTCGCCCGCCGCAGCAAGAGGCTGGCGACCTACCTCGAGAACCGGCCTGTGCTGCGGATGCCCGGCGACAAGCCCGAACTCCGGCTCGATGTGTTCGCCCGCGGGGCGACCGCGCCGATGGCGACCGAGCTGATCCTCAGATCCGAGGGCGGCCGTGAGTACACCCTGCCCGCCGAGCTCCGGCACGTGGCCGGCCGCGCCCACATCGCCCTGCCCGAGCGCACGTCCGTGCCCGCCGGCCGCTGGGAGCTCTCGGCCCGGCTGGACGGGGAGAAGAACCCCGCCCTCAGGCTCTGCGCCGTGACGATCTCCGGTAACGGCCGCCTGCGGCTCGGCAACGACCTCGCCGTGGTGGACCCCGCGCTGGCGCGGGCGACACTGGCCAAGCGGCGCAAGGCGGCCGTACGGCGCAGGCTGCGGACCGTCGGCGGACCGGTCGTGCGCAGGCTCCCCTCCCCCGCACGCAAGAAGATCCGTAAGCTCGCGGCGAAGCTGGTCGGCTGACCGGCGTTCCGCACACCAGGACAAGCACCAGCACACGCACCAGGGCAAGGATGTGATCACCATGCGGGAGCTCGGCATCGCCGGCGCCTGGATCCACGAACCGAAGGTCTTTCCAGACGCTCGCGGGAGCTTCCACGAGTGGTTCAAGGGGGCGGACTTCGCGGAGTCCACGGGCCACAGTCTGAATCTGGCCCAGGCCAACTGTTCCGTCTCCAGCAGGGGCACGCTGCGCGGCATCCACTTCGCCGACGTGCCGCCCAGCCAGGCCAAGTACGTCAAGTGCGTACGCGGCGCGGTGCTGGACGTCATCGTCGACATCCGCACCGGCTCGCCCACGTACAAGCAGTGGGAAGCCGTGCGGCTGGACGACGTGGACCACCACTCGGTCTACCTCTCCGAAGGGCTCGGGCACGCCTTCATGGCGCTGACCGACGACGCGACCGTGGTCTACCTGTGCTCCGAGGGATACGCCCCGCAGCGTGAGCACGGCATCCACCCGCTCGATCCGGAGCTCGGCATCGAGTGGCCGGCGGGGCTGACGCCGGTGCTGTCCGAGAAGGACTCCGCCGCGCCGTCCCTGGCCGAGGCCGAGGCCGAGGGCCTGCTGCCGTCCTACGCGGCGTGCGAGGCCTACAGGGCGCAGTTGCGCGGCTGAGAGCGGCAGCGAAGAGAGCCTGGGGCCTGCAACAGCTGCACCAACGCCGGCTACGACAAATCGGCTCCCAAGACCACAACCGCGTCTTGGGAGCCGATGTCACGCACGGGCCCGAACGAACCGACAGTATCGGCTCACCCACGGGCCGCTCTTCCGTCCCGCTCAGCCGCCGAGCTCCGCGATCTGCCTGCGCAGCGGGGCGAAGCCCCGGCGTGGGCGGCGCAGGTTCCGGGCCCGGACCAGGGCCGGCCAGAAATCGGCCCCCAGCAGCGCTTCGGACTGCACCGCGTACTTGCGAAGCAGCACCTCCTCGGGGACGTCCTGCGGGTCCGGGGTGACGTACTCCTTGAGGATGTCGTCGTAGTTGTCCTTGAGCACTGTGTTCTCCGGATCCGCTCCGAAGACCACAGCAACACCGGTCGGCTCGGTGTCGAGCTCCACCACCGTCAGATCGGGGCGGTACTTGCGCAGGACGGTCACCACCTTGTACACGTCGCCCGTCCAGAATTTGGTGTGCCGGTCGCGCGCCGCCTCGTCGACGTCACGCGGCAGCATGTCGTCCAGGACGATCACGCTGGACCAGTGCGAGTGGCGCTCGACGTTCATGAAGTCGCGCAGCGCGTACTCGAAGAGGTGCATGCCGTCGATGAAGGACAGCTCCAGCGTGGGATCGCCGCCGAAGACCGCGAGCGGGTCGCGGCGGGCGAGGGCGCGGAAGGGGTTGCGGCCCCGCCGCAGGTGCACCAGCGGGTCCTTGCGGGCGAAGAAGTCGTCACTGGTCGACTGGACGAGGTGCACGTCGCAGCTGATCGACGTCACCACCTTGAAGGCCGGGTCGACGGCGACGGACGCCGCCCGCGACAGGGCCAGGCTGCGACCGTCGTTGACGCCGATCTCCAGGTAGTTTCGCGGCCGGTAGACACGGTGCAGTCCACGCAGGAGTTCATGACGGTTCACTTGGACGGGCCCTCCGGGGATGCCTGCAGTTCAGTTTCAGGTGAAGTTACTCACTCGAAGGCTCGGGCGTAGGCGTTTCTCGCCAATAGCCGGGACGGCCCGAGTTCTGCCGTCGTGGGCATCAACCCCGTTCCGCCGCCAGCACCGCCGGGAACGCCTCGGTCAGTGCCTCGCGCCAGTCGCGGATCGGCTCGATGCCCGCCGCCGCCCACCGGGCATGTCCCAGCACGCTGTACGCGGGCCGGGGCGCCGGCCTGACGAAGGCCGCGCTGGTGGTGGGGCGGACCCGGTCCGGGTCGGCACCGAGCTGCTCGAAGATGGCCCGCGTGAAGCCGTACCACGTCGTCTCGCCGCCGCTGGTGCCGTGGTAGACGCCGGCCGGCGCCGTGCCCGCCAGGGCGCCCTGGCCGAGGCGGACCAGACGGTCGGCGAGGTCGGCGGTCCAGGTGGGCTGGCCCTGCTGGTCGTCAACCACGTCGAGGGTGTCCCTGACGCCCTCCAGCTTGATCATCGTACGGACGAAGTTGCCGCCGCCCGCGCCGTACAGCCATGCCGTGCGGACCACGTAGCCGGTCTCCGGGAGGGTGTTGAGGACCGCCTGCTCGCCCGCCAGCTTGGTCCGCCCGTACGCGCCGCGCGGACCGGTGGGCGCGTCCTCTGCGTACGGCTTGTCGGCGTCTCCGGCGAACACGTAGTCCGTGGACACCTGGAGCAGCACGGTCCCGTCCTGCGCACAGGCCTCGGCGAGGTGGCGCGGGCCGTCCCCGTTGATCCGCAGCGCCTCGTCCTCGCGGGACTCGGCGTCGTCCACGGCCGTCCAGGCGGCGCAGTTGACGACCACCGCCGGGCGGTGCGCGGCCAGCCCGGCCCGCACCGACGCCGGGTCGGTGATATCCACCTCGGCGCGGGTGGCCGCGACGGCCGCTATTCCCTCGGCGGCGAGACGGGCCAGGACGTCCTGAGCGAGCATGCCGCCCGCGCCGGTGACCATCCAGTTCCGGTTGTTGTTCACAGCGCCGCGCGCTCCTTCAGCGGCTCCCACCAGGCGCGGTTGTCCCGGTACCACTGCACGGTCTCGGCGAGGCCCTCGCGGAAGTCCTTGCGCGGCTCGTAGCCGAGCTCCTGGCGGATCTTGGTGCAGTCGACCGAGTAGCGGCGGTCGTGGCCCTTGCGGTCCTGGACGTACTCGACGCTGGTCTCCCAGTCGGCGCCGCACGCCTGGAGCAGGAGCTCGGTGAGCTCCTTGTTGGAGAGCTCGGTGCCGCCGCCGATGTTGTAGACCTCGCCGGCGCGGCCCTTGGTGCGGACCAGCTCGATGCCCTGGACGTGGTCGTCGATGTGCAGCCAGTCGCGGACGTTGGCGCCGTCGCCGTACAGCGGGACCTTCTTGCCGTCGAGGAGGTTGGTCACGAAGAGCGGGATGACCTTCTCGGGGAAGTGGTGGTGCCCGTAGTTGTTGGAGCAGCGGGTGACGCGGACGTCCAGGCCGTGGGTGCGGTGGTAGGACAGCGCGATCAGGTCGCTGGAGGCCTTCGCGGAGGAGTACGGCGAGTTGGGCTCCAGCGGGTGGGTCTCGGGCCAGGAGCCCTCGTCGATCGAGCCGTAGACCTCGTCGGTGGAGATGTGCACGAAGGTCTTGATGCCGGCCCGGTGCGCCGCGTCGACGAGCGTATGAGTGCCGACCACGTTCGTGCGGACGAACTCCGCGCCGCCGTCGATGGAACGGTCGACGTGCGACTCGGCGGCGAAGTGCACCACCTGGTCGTGCTCGGCCATCAGCTTGCCGACGAGCTCGGGGTCGCAGATGTCACCCTGCACGAAGGCGAACCCGGGGTGCTCGCGCACCTCGTCGAGGTTGGCCGGGTTGCCCGCGTAGGTCAGCTTGTCCAGGACGGTGACGGCGACGTCACCGGGCCCCTCGGGGCCGAGCAGCGTACGGACGTAGTGCGAGCCGATGAAACCGGCACCGCCGGTCACCAGGATCCGGGTCGGGGAGGACGAAGGGGCCGTCATGAGGAGATCTGCACCTTGCTGTGATCACCGAGCACGAGCCGGTGGGCCTTGGGGTTACGGGGAGCGGGCGTGACTTCGACGTCGCGCCCGATGAGCGAGGCCTCCACCCGGCGCACGCCGGTCACGGAGGAGCCGCGCAGCACGATGGAGTACTCGATTTCGCTGTCCTCGATGCGGCAGTCCTCGGACACGGAGGTGAAGGGGCCGATGTACGCGTCGTTGACCACCGAGCCGGCACCGATGATCGCGGGCCCGACGATCCGGCTGCCGCTGACGCGGGCGCCCTCCTCGATGCGCACCCGGCCGATGATCTCGCTGCCGTCGTCCACCGTGCCCGCGTTCAGGGGCTCCACGGTCTCCAGGACGGACCGGTTGACCTCCAGCATGTCGGTGACGTTGCCGGTGTCCTTCCAGTAGCCGGAGATGACGGTGGAGCGGACGTCGCGCTTGTCGTCGATCAGCCACTGGATGGCGTGCGTGATCTCCAGCTCACCGCGCCAGGAGGGTTCGATGGAGCGGACGCCCTCGTGGATGGCCGCGGTGAACAGGTAGACGCCGACGAGGGCGAGATCGCTCTTGGGCTGCTTCGGCTTCTCCTCCAGGCTCACCACCCTGCCGTCACCGTCGAGTTCGGCGACGCCGAAGGACGTGGGGTTGGGGACCCTGGTCAGCAGGATCTGCGCGTCGGGCCGCTCGGCGCGGAACTCCTCCACGAGGCCGGTGATGCCACCGACGATGAAGTTGTCGCCGAGGTACATGACGAAGTCGTCGTCGCCGAGGAAGTCCTGGGCGATGAGCACGGCGTGGGCGAGGCCCAGCGGTGCTTCCTGCGGGATGTAGGTGACGTCGATCCCGAACCGGGAACCGTCACCCACCGCCTCACGGATCTCGTCCGCGGTGTCGCCGACGATGATGCCGACCTCGCTGATCCCGGCTTCGGCGATCGCCTCCAGCCCGTAGAAGAGCACGGGTTTGTTGGCGACGGGCACCAATTGTTTGGCGGACGTGTGGGTGATCGGACGGAGGCGGGTGCCCGCCCCCCCGGAGAGCACTAGAGCCTTCACTTAAATCCCATTTTGTTTCAATTTTTTGTCAATCTTGGCTCACATCCTAACCGCATATCGAGCACTGATTCACCACCTGTTCACACATTCGACCAGTGTGGGGTAAGTCACTATCCGGTGGTCGAAAGCACCCGAGAAAAAGTGATCCGCCCCGGTCTTCGGACCGGGGGCGGATCACTGTGCTCCGTCGGGCGTGAGGCGTCAGCCCTCGTCCGCCGGGCTCGAGACGGACGGGACCGGCTGCTGCTCGGCCGCCGCGGTCTTCTTCGACGCCGCAGCCTTCTTGGCGGTCGTCTTCTTCGCGGTGGTCTTCTTCGCAGCCGTCTTCTTGGCCGTCGTCTTCTTGGCCGCGGTCTTCTTGGTCGCGGCCTTCTTCGCGGTGGCCTTCTTGGCCGTCTTGCGGGCGGCCTTCTTGGCCGGGGCCGGCTCCTCGGCGGCCTCGGTCGCCTCGGGGGCCGGGGCCTCGTCCGCGGCGGTCGCCGCGACGACGACCACGGCCGCGTCCTCGGACGCCGTCGGCGCGGCGGTCTTGCGCACCGCACGACGCCGCGGGCGGGCCGGGGCGGCACTCTCGGCGGACGCCTCGCCCACCGCTGCCTGCTCGGCCGCCGCCTCCTCGTGCTTCGGCGCCTCGGACTTCTGCTCCTCGGTCTTCGGCTCCTCGGTCTTCGGCTCCTCGGTCTTCGGCGCCTCGGTCTTCGGCTCGGACACCGCCTCCGAGACGGTCACCACGGTCGCCTCGGCACCCGCCGGCGAACCGGCCGGAGCGGACACCTTGCGGGTGGCGCGCCGCCGGGTACGGCCCTTCGGCGCGGCCTCCTCCGCGACCGGGGCCGAAGCCTCGACCACCGGGTCCTCGACGGCCATCGGCTCGGCCTGCGCCTCGGCGGCCGGCTCGGGCCGCACGGGCCGGGCGGCCTCCTGCTCGGCGGTCACGTCCTGAGCCGTCGGCACCTCCGCCTCGGCCTGCCCTGACCTGCCCTGGTCGGCCTTGACCGGCTCGGCCGTCCGGGCGGCGTCGCCGCCACGCGGAGCACCCGCCGGGGCCGACGCCCGCCGGCTCGCCCGGCGTCGCGACCGACCGCGGGTGGCCGCGGCCTCCGCCTCGGCGGCGCTGCTGTACAGCTCCTCGTCGGGCTCGAAGGCCGGCGCCGGCAGCGCCACCGGTTCGGCGATCTCGGCGACGACCTCCGCCTCGGTCTCCGCCTCCTGCTCGGCGGTCTCGGCGGTGTCGGCGGTGTCGACGGCGGCCTCGTGCACGTGCGGCTGCTCGGCGGCACCGGCACGGGCGCGCTTCTTGCGCTTGCCGCCGCCACCGGCGGACGTCGGCTGCTCCATGTGCACGATGACACCGCGGCCGTTGCAGTGGACGCAGGTCTCGGAGAAGGACTCCAGCAGACCCTGCCCGACCCGCTTCCGGGTCATCTGGACCAGGCCCAGCGAGGTCACCTCGGCGACCTGGTGCTTCGTACGGTCCCGGCCCAGGCACTCCAGCAGGCGCCGCAGCACCAGGTCCCGGTTGGACTCCAGCACCATGTCGATGAAGTCGATGACGATGATGCCGCCGAGGTCACGCAGCCGCAGCTGCCGGACGATCTCCTCGGCCGCCTCCAGGTTGTTCCTGGTGACGGTCTCCTCGAGGTTGCCGCCCTGGCCGGTGAACTTGCCGGTGTTGACGTCGACGACGACCATCGCCTCGGTCCGGTCGATCACCAGCGAACCGCCGCTGGGCAGCCACACCTTGCGGTCGAGGGCCTTGGCGAGCTGCTCGTCGATCCGGTACGTGGCGAAGACGTCGACCTCGCTGGTCCACTTCTGCAGCCGCTCGGCGAGGTCCGGCGCGACGTGCGAGACGTAGCCGTGGATGGTCTCCCACGCGTCACTGCCGCTGACGACGACCTTGGAGAAGTCCTCGTTGAAGATGTCGCGCACGACCCGGACGGTCATGTCCGGCTCGCCGTACAGCAGCGACGGCGCGTTGCCGTTCTTGGCCTTCTTCTGGATGTCCTCCCACTGCGCCTGCAGCCGCTCGACGTCCCGGCGCAGCTCCTCCTCGCTCGCGCCCTCGGCGGCGGTGCGCACGATGACGCCCGCGTCCTCGGGACGATCTTCTTGAGGATCGTCTTCAGCCGCGACCGCTCGGTGTCGGGCAGCTTGCGGCTGATGCCGGTCATCGAGCCCTCGGGCACGTACACGAGGTAACGGCCCGGGAGGGAGACCTGGCTGGTCAGACGGGCGCCCTTGTGCCCGATGGGGTCCTTCGTCACCTGGACGAGCACGGACTGCCCGGACTTCAGGGCGGACTCGATGCGCCGCGGCCCGTTGGCCATGCCCAGCGCCTCGAAGTTGACCTCACCGGCGTACAGGACGGCGTTGCGGCCCTTGCCGATGTCGATGAAGGCGGCCTCCATCGACGGCAGCACGTTCTGCACCTTGCCGAGGTAGACGTTGCCGACGTACGAGGTCGACTGCTCCTTGTTGACGTAGTGCTCGACGAGCACGTTGTCCTCGAGGACGCCGATCTGCGTACGGTCGCCGTGCTGACGGACGACCATCACACGCTCGACGGCCTCGCGCCGGGCCAGGAACTCGGCCTCGGTGATGATCGGGACGCGCCGGCGGCCCTGCTCGCGGCCCTCACGGCGGCGCTGCTTCTTGGCCTCCAGCCGGGTCGAGCCCTTGATGGACTGCACCTCGTCGGACGGCTCGGCGCCCTTTTCCCGCTGGGGGCGGGGCTCGCGGACCTTGACGACCGTGCGCTCCGGGTCGTCGTCGGAGGGCTCGGCGTCGGTCGAGGTGTCACCGGCGCGGCGACGGCGACGACGCCGCCGGCGGCTGCTGCTGGAGCCGCCCCCGCCGCCCGACTCGTCACGGTCGGCGGCCTCCTCGGCGTCCTCCTGGTCCTCCTCGGCGGTGTCCTCGGCGTCCTGCGCGGCCTGGTCGGCGGCGACCTGCTCGGTCTCGGCGTCCGTGCCCTCGGCGTCGGTGTCGGTCTCGGCGGACTCACCACGCCGACGGCGGCGACCGCCCCGGCGACGGCGGCGGCGCGAGCCGGCCCCCTCGGACTCGTCCTGATCGTCGCCCTCGGCGGAGTCCTCGGGCTCCTCCGCCTCGTCGGCGGTGGTCTCCGCGGCGGTCTCGGCGGTCCGGGCCTCGGGCTCGTCCGCGGCACCCCGGCGACGGCGCCGGCGACGCGACGCGCCGGACTGCTCCTCGCGCGAGCCCTCGGCCGACGCGGACTCCTCCGCCTCCTCGGGCTCCTCGGGCACCTCGGCCCCGGCCGCCTCGGCGGCGGCTGCGGCAGCGGCCCGCTCCGGCGTCTGGAACTGGGGCTCGGTGAACACGGGCGCCTGGAACACGGCGACGGCGGGCCGCGCGGGACGCGCCGGCGACTCCTCCTCACCGGCGGCCACATCGGCGGCGCCCTGCGAGACCTTCGCGGTACGCGCGGTCTTGGCGCCCTTCGCGGTCTGGGCGGTCTGCGCGGGCTCGGCGAAACCACTGGCGGCCCTGCGGACGACCCGGCGACGGCGACGCGGAGCGGCCTCATCGGCAGGCTCATCGGCCTGGGCGGCGGGAGCGGCCGCGGGGGCGGCGGCTTCGTCAGGGGTCTCGGCCGTGGCCTCGGACACGCGAGCGGGCTCGGCGTCGGCAGCGGTGGTCTCGGCCTCAGGAGCCTTCGTCTCCTCGGCCGTCCCTTCCGCCGCGTCCGCGGCCTCAGGCGCCCCGGTGGGCTGGGTCACCCGACGGGTGGCACGCCGGCGCGCCCGACGCGGAGCGGCCTCCTCGGCGGCCCCGGCAACCTCGGCTCCCTCTGCAGCGCCGGCCGCGGCGGGCTCGGCAGCGCTCGACGCCGGCACCGCCGCCGTCTCGCCGGCCTCCGCCGGAGCCGCAACAGGCGAGGCCACGCTGCGCGTCGCGCGGCGCCGGGTACGCCGGGGAGCGGCGTCCTCGGACACCTCTGCGGGCGCGGCAGCCTCGGCCTGCTCCGACGCCTCGGAGGCAGCAGGGGCAGCGGCGGTCACCGGCACCACGGTCTCGGCGGTCTCCGCGGACTCCGGGGACCCGGCAGGCGCGGAGGCACGGCGGACCGCGCGACGCCGCTGACGACCGGCAGGCGCACCGCCCTCACCGGGCTCACTGCTCTCAGCAGGCGCGGAAGTCTCCTGCGCCGCAGCGGTCTCCTCGGCGGCGGCCTCCTCGACCTCCTCGGGCTCCACGGCCTCGGCCGCGAGTGCGTCGGGATCCGCGGCCGGTATGGCCGACGTGACGGTCTCCACCGGAGCGTCGGAGGCGGTGCCGGCCGGCGGACCCGCCGGGCGGGACGCGGCACGGCGCCGCCGGCGGGGCGGCAGGGTGTCGCTGGGAGTGTTGTTCTGTTCGGAGCCCGTGGAGGACTCTGTGGGTTCGGTCGGTTCGAGCATGCGGGCTTTTCTCCCGTCAGGCTCCCGGGCGCCGCGCCTGGTCCGGCGATGCCGGTGACGTCCGCGGCTCGCGCTGTGCGCGTCGCCGCCGTCCGGGGCGCGGGCGCCGCACGGGAGCTCTCTGTGTCCTGTCTCGCCGGTTCCGTACGCCGAATGCGTACGGCCTGGCGAAAGTCTTCTGGTCTGTGCGCTGCCCGACCCAGGTGGCTCCCGAGTCCGAGGGCGGCGCTACGACGTCCGTCCCTACGCGGGACCTTCCTTACGCCGGCGCCGTCGCGGCGGCAGGCGGTTCGGCCGTTGAGCTGGCCTCCGCTGCCTCGCGGTCGGGCGCGAGCGGGTCGGTCACCGTGCCGGTCTCTTCATCGAACAGCCCCTGCGCCAGCCTGGTCACCGCTGCGGGGACCGGCGGCGCCAGGTCGGCCACGGCGCGGAGACCGGACAGGACGTCGTCGGGTCGTACGGCAGGCGTCACGTGCCGAACAACCAGCCGCAGTATCGCACAGGGCTGGTCGGTCGGCCTATCAGCCTGCGAACCGTGCGTTTCTGTGATGGGGTCGCGGGTCTCCAGGCTGACGACCGCGGAGCGGGCGTCGAAGGTGCGGACGCCGTTCTTGGCGAGGCGCTGGACCTCGACGGTCTCGGCCGCGTTGAAGGCGTCCGCCGCGCGGCGGGCCTCCTCCTGCGGCACCCCGTCCAGCCGCAGCTCCCACACGGAAGCCGTCAGCCGGTCGGCGAGGCCCGAGGTACGGGCCTCGACCGCCTCGACGATGTCGAGCCCGGCGGGCAGCGACTCGTCGAGAAGGGCCCTGAGCTGCTCCGGGTCGCGCGCTGCGGTGAGCGCGATCTCCAGGTACTCCGCCTCACTGCCCGTGCCGGTGGGTGCGGCATTGGCGTACGACACCTTCGGGTGCGGTGTGAAGCCCGCCGAGTAGGCCATCGGCACCTCGGCACGGCGCAACGCACGCTCGAAGGCGCGCTGGAAGTCACGGTGGCTGGTGAACCGGAGGCGGCCGCGCTTGGTGTAGCGCAGTCGGATGCGCTGCACCGCGGGTGCGGGCGGCGGGCCTTCGGGCTGTCGCTTGCCCAGTGTCGTTCAGTCCTTCGTGAGAGCGGTCGTACTGCTACCAAGAGTACGTGCCTCGCGGCCCGAAGGTTCCCTCCGGTCGACCGGCTGCGGCTGCCTCGGCTCTCCGAAGAGCATCCGCCGGAAGTCGGCGCGCACCTGCCGTACGGACTCCCGCGCGGAGGCGAGGGCCTGCCGGGTGGCCCGCCCCACACTGCGGGCGGCCTCGGCGGCGGGCCGCAGGACGGCGTCCCGCACGACGTGCCCGACGGGCGTCAGCACGCTGCGGTACACCCATCGCACCGGCTCGACGAAGATCCACCGGAAGAGGGTGCCGAGGAACCGCCCCACGGCGAGCGAGATGTGCCCCGCCATGCGCCACGCGTGCCCGAGGGCGTCCAGGACCTCCCGCCCGATGACGGCGAGGACGCGCCCGACCGGTGTGAGCACCCAGCGCCACACGGCGAGCGCGGGCAGCACGAACAGCACCCGGCAGATCCAGTACAGGCCGATCCCGATGCCGGTGACCACCCTGCTCACCAGCCACACGAGCCCCTCGCCGCACCAGACGATCGCGCGGCCGACGGGTGCGAGCACCCAGGTGTACAGCCACACGGCGGGTACGACGAGGAGATATCGCACGAGCCACGCCAGGACCGTGTACACACCGACCCCGACCGCGGCGAGCACGGCACCGATCCCTTTGAGTACCCACAGCGCGGCGTGCCCGACGGGCGTGAGCAGATACGAGTACACCCAGCCGAGCGCGGCCCCGACGCCCCGGGCGGCCCACGCGAGCGCATGCCCCACCGGCGTCAGCACGTACCGGTGGAACCACACCGCCGGTACGACGACGAGCATGTTCCCGAGCCACCCGAGCGCCTTGGCCACGGGTACGACGACGTACCGCCACAGCCCCACGAACGGCCAGACGAACAAGGCCCGCCCGAGCCACATCAGCGCCCGCCCCAGCGGCCGGAACAGCACGTCGTTCAGGAACCGTGCGGCCACCACCAGCGCGTCCCAGGCCATCCGCACGGGGACGACCAGGACGAGTACGACGATCCGCACGGGAACGCGGATCGCGACCACGAGACACCCCTCGGGCGCTTCCGGCTCCCGCCGGACAGGCAGCTCAGCCGGCCCGGCCGCGGGCTTGCGCAGATCGACCCGCGGCTCGGAACCTTCTCGGGGCGGCTTCTCCAGATCCATACCGTCGAAGACGCCTCGACGCCCCGTCCGGATCCAGCGCCGCACGGTCCCACCCCGTTCTCTCGCAGATTCTCCACCCGGCGCCGAGACCTACGACTCCACCCGGATGAGCTGTCCGACGAAGTGCCGCACGAACTCCTCGCGTTCGGCGACGGCGGCCAGTTCACCGGATCGGGCCGGGCGGATGCTGATGTTCTCCATCAGAGCACTGTCCTGGCGTCGGCACCGTCGGCCTCCCAGCGCAGCAGGTCTCCCGGCTGGCATTCGAGCACCTCGCAGAGTGCGGCCAGGGTCGAGAAACGGACCGCCTTGGCGCGGCCGTTCTTGAGGACCGCGAGGTTGGCGGGGGTGATGCCGACGCGTTCCGCGAGCTCGCCCACGGACATCTTCCGCTTGGCGAGCATCACGTCGATGTCGACGGCGATCGGCATCAGATGACCTCTTCCAGCTCGGCCTCCAGGTGGGCCGCCTCGATGTCCCGTGCGACGGCCTGCGCGAGCAGCATCCGCAGGACGAGCACGACCAGCGCCACGCCCAGCACGGCCACGACGACCCCGCACAGCAGCAGCACCACCCCGGGAGCGACGGCCTCGCCCGGGGCGAGAACGACCGCGAGCGCGAAGACCAGCAGGGCGGCCGCCACGAACGCGCCGATCACGATGTGCACGTACCGGAAGGCGGCGGTGGAGAACACCGTCCCGCGGCGCACCATCGTCACCAGCCGCCAGACACAGACCACGACGACCTGGGCCGTCACGATACCGAGGATCGTGATCACGAGGATCGGGGTGCGCAGGTACGCGTACTCCGGCTTGAGGCCGTTCATGTCGATGGCCAGCAGCGGCACCATGACCGCCTGCACGAACAACGACCCGGCGAGCAGCACCACGAGCACCACGCGCAACGCTCCCACTGCCAGCTTCCCCATCACCACTCCTTCGATCGAGCCACGATGGAAATCTATCGAGAATCGATAGGTCACGCAACGGGCGGCCCACTATCGGCACGCGGCTGTGCACCGTTCCCGGGCACACGTGACACCGTGGGAAGGAGGCACGCCCGGCCCGGACCGAGGAGGGCGACAGTGGACTGGCGCGCGTTCGCACAGCAGATGGCCTCCATGGCGCGGGACCTGCTCGCACAGGACTCCGTCGACGCGACCCTCCGGCACATCACCGGCGCCGCCACCAAGCTCGTGGCGGGATGCGACGCGGCCGGCATCCTCCTCCTGCACGGCAAACGGGTGGAGACGCTCGCGCCCACCCACGACCTGGTCATCGAGAGCGACCAGCTCCAGGAGCGCCTCGCGGAGGGACCCTGCTTCGACGCGGCGCGCAGCGACACAGGTGAGCGGGTGTTCCGCATCGCCGATTTCACCGACGAGGTGCCACGGTGGCCCGCGTACGCCGCCCGGGCCCAGGACCTGGGAGTGGGCAGCATGATGGGCTTCCTGCTGTACACCGATGACGAGGAGCTCGGCGCGCTCAACCTCTACTCACGCCACCCCGGGGCCTTCACGGAGGACAGCGAGACCGCCGGCTGGCTGCTGGCCTCGCACGCCGCCATCGCCTTCTCCAGCGCCCGCAACCAGGCCCAGCTCCAGCAGGCCATCGAGACGCGCCATCTGATCGGAGAGGCCATGGGCATCATCATGGGCAGCCACGACCTCACCGAGAAGCAGGCGTTCGACGTGCTGCGCCGCTACTCCCAGGACAACAACGTCAAGCTCCGCGAGGTCGCCCGCCAGGTCTGCGAACACGGCCGCCTCGCCTGACCCGGCACTCCACGGCTCCCCCAGCACATGGCTGAACTGGGGGAACCTGAGCCGGGCCGGCCCCCGGGGGAGCGTCACCGACCCCGCCTGCTCAGCGAGTCCCCCGTGGACCCGGCTCTCACATCCGTACGCGGCCTGACCGGCCTCAGTGCCCGTGCCCGCTGGGTGCCGGCGCGGCGTTCTTCACCGTCAGGGGGAGCAGCTTCTTCCCGGTCGGGCCGATTTGGATGTGCGTGTCCATCTGCGGACACACCCCGCAATCGAAGCACGGCGTCCAGCGGCAGTCCTCGACCTCCGTCTCGTCGAGGGCGTCCTGCCAGTCCTCCCAGAGCCAGTCCTTGTCGAGGCCGGAGTCGAGGTGGTCCCAGGGGAGGACCTCCTCGTAGGTGCGCTCGCGCGTGGTGTACCAGTCGACGTCGACGCCGAAGGGGGCCAGCGCCTTGTCGGCGCAACTCATCCAGCGGTCGTACGAGAAGTGCTCGCGCCAGCCGTCGAAGCGGCCGCCGTCGTCGTAGACCGCGCGGATGATCGCGCCGGTGCGCCGGTCGCCGCGGGAGAGCAGGCCCTCGACGATGCCGGGCTTGCCGTCGTGGTAGCGGAAGCCGATGGAGCGGCCGTACTTCTTGTCGCCGCGGATCTTGTTCCGCAGCTTCTCCAGGCGGGCGTCCGTCTCCTCCGCCGACAGCTGCGGCGCCCACTGGAAGGGTGTGTGGGGCTTGGGGACGAAGCCGCCGATCGAGACCGTGCAGCGGATGTCGTTGGAGCGGGAGACCTCGCGGCCCTTGGCGATCACCCGTGTCGCCATGTCGGCGATCTGGAGGACGTCCTCGTCGGTCTCCGTCGGCAGGCCGCACATGAAGTACAGCTTCACCTGGCGCCAGCCGTTGCCGTACGCCGTCGCGACGGTCCTGATCAGGTCCTCTTCCGAGACCATCTTGTTGATGACCTTGCGGATGCGTTCCGAGCCGCCCTCGGGGGCGAACGTGAGGCCTGAGCGGCGGCCGTTGCGCGTCAGCTCGTTCGCCAGGTCGATGTTGAAGGCGTCCACGCGGGTGGACGGAAGGGAGAGACCGATCTTGTCGTCCTCGTAGCGGTCGGCGAGGCCCTTGGCCACGTCGCCGATCTCGCTGTGGTCCGCCGAGGACAGCGACAGCAGGCCCACCTCCTCGAAGCCCGTCGCCTTCAGGCCCTGCTCGACCATGTCGCCGATCCCCGTGATGGAGCGCTCACGGACCGGGCGGGTGATCATGCCGGCCTGGCAGAAGCGGCAGCCGCGGGTGCAGCCGCGGAAGATCTCCACCGACATGCGCTCGTGGACCGTCTCGGCCAGCGGGACGAGGGGCTGCTTGGGGTACGGCCACTCGTCGAGGTCCATGACCGTGTGCTTGGAGACCCGCCACGGGACACCGCTGCGGTTCGGGACGACACGGGCGATACGGCCGTCCGGCAGGTACTCGACGTCGTAGAAGCCGGGGACGTACACGCCGCCCGTCTTCGCCAGGCGGAAGAGGAGTTCCTCGCGGCCGCCGGGGCGGCCCTCCGCTTTCCAGGCGCGGATGATCGCCGTGATCTCCAGGACCGCCTGCTCGCCGTCGCCGATCACCGCGCAGTCGATGAAGTCCGCGATCGGCTCGGGGTTGAACGCGGCGTGGCCGCCGGCCATGACGATCGGGTCGTCCAGGCCGCGGTCCTTGGCCTCCAGGGGGATCCCGGAGAGGTCCAGGGCCGCCAGCATGTTGGTGTAGCCCAGCTCCGTGGAGAAGGACAGGCCGAGCACGTCGAAGGCCTTCACCGGGCGGTGGCTGTCCACGGTGAACTGGGGGACGCTGTGCTTCCGCATCAGCTCCTCCAGGTCCGGCCACACGCTGTAGGTGCGCTCGGCGAGGACGCCCTGCTGCTCGTTGAGGACCTCGTAGAGGATCATGACGCCCTGGTTGGGCAGGCCGACCTCGTAGGCGTCCGGGTACATCAGCGCCCAGCGGACGTCACAGGATTCCCAGTCCTTGACCGTGGAGTTGAGCTCTCCGCCGACGTACTGGATCGGCTTCTGCACATGCGGGAGCAGAGCTTCGAGCTGCGGGAAGACCGACGCAGCGACTTCGGCAGGCATGTCGCGCACCTTCGTGAGCTGGACTGAACTGACAGGGGTGACCATCCAGACTAACGCGACCGCGGAGTGCCTTCGTACGCCCGGAAGGTCTACAGGTCCGCCGCCCGGTCCTTGATCCCGTCCCAGAAGGCGGGCAGTTCGGCCTCCACGCGTGCGGCCCGCTGTTCCTCGCGTTCATGGAGCAGGCCGTAGGTGAAGGTGTCCTCCCCGGCGGCGTGGGCGACGGCCGACAGCTCGCGGAGGGCCTGTCGGGCCATCACGCTGTCCTGGTGCTCGCCGAGCAGGCTCTGGAGTGCCTTCATGGATCCCACCAGGGCTTTCGCGGGCTTGCCGAGGGCCGGTGCGGCCGCCTCCGCCGCGTAGCGGGTGCGCTTGGTCTTCTTTCGGGCCTCGTGGATCGCGACGTCCCGGTCGGCTCCTGGTTGCCGCTCGCGTGCCTGTTCGACCAGTGCGGAGACCTTGTGGAAGTCCTTCGTCACGGCCTTGACGATGATCTTCCGGGGCTTCCTGCCCGCGGCCTTCCGCAGCGGTGGGTCGGCGATCAGCGCGTCCAGGGTGTCGAGCAGGGCGAGGTAGCGGCGGGAGTCCAGGACACCGATGAGCCGGCCGCGGGTGCCGCCGCGCTCGGCGCTCGCCCAGGTGTGCAGCCGGTCCGGGACGGGTCCCCGGACGAGGGTGGCGGGCACCTCGTCGAGGGCCGCTGTCAGCCGTTCGGTCAGCACCTCGCGGTCCCGGTCCAGGCCCAGCTCACCGGCCAGCCACTTCAGCTCGTCGCCGATGGGGTCGGTGACGGCCCGGTCGAGGACCGTTCCGTACGACTTGAAGGTGGCGCGCAGCCGGCGGGTGGCCACGCGCATGCTGTGCACGGAGTCCTCGGCGTCCCGGCGGACGGCCGCGTCGAGCTCGACGATCGCGTCACGCTGAGCGCGCACGTAGGCGAGCACGTGGTCCCCCGCGGTCACCGGCTCCCCGGTGGACGCGGGCGTCCACCGTCTTTCCGGCGCCGTTTCCGCGAGGGCTCGTGCCAGCTTCGACGCCGAGGCCGACGGCCGTACGCCCGCCTTGCGCAGTCGCTTGTCCACCTTGTCGAGGAAGGCCGGGTCTCCCCCGTCGGCGAGCTCCACCTCGATCTCGGTCCACTGCGCCTCACCACCTCCGGCCGTGAGCCGCTCCGCGTGCACGGTGTCGACGCTGACCTCGGCGAGCAGCCCTCCGTCGGCGTCGACGAGGTGGCGTACGTCCCGGTCGGAGCGCAGCCGGACGACGGGCAGCAGCTCGCGGTGGCGGACGCGGGAGCGGACGAGCCCGGCGAGGACGTCCGGGAGCGTGTCGGACAGCGGGGCGTGGATCTCGTCGCGGACGCCCGGGGCGACCGGGAACTTCAGATGCCAGCCCGCGTCGGAGCCGCCGGTGCGGCGGCGCAGGGTGACGGAGGACGCGGCAAGGCGTTCGTCGGCGGTGTCGTAGTAGGTGGCGTCGAGGTGCGAGACACCCTTGTCGAGGACGGCCGCGACCCCGCTGACGCCGGTCAGGTCGGGAAGCCCGCTGTCCTCGGACTCGTACTTCCGCTCGATCTCGCGCTTGGTGTCCGCCATGGACCGAATCTAGTCGGCGCGGGGGCGGGGCGGCAGTGGGCCGCCCCGCCCGGGCGTGTTCACGCCGACATCGGACGCTGTACCCGGATCGACTGCAACAGGCCGACCGCTATCCACACGGCGAACATCGACGAGCCTCCGTAGGACACGAACGGCAGCGGCAGGCCGGTGACCGGCATGATGCCGAGCGTCATGCCGATGTTCTCGAACGTCTGGAAGGCGAACCAGGCGACGATGCCGGCGGCCACGACCGTGCCGTACAGGTCGGTGGTCTCGCGTGCGATACGGCAGGCCCGCCACAGGACGATGCCGAGCAGCAGGATGATCAGGCCGCCGCCGAGGAAGCCCAGCTCCTCCCCCGCCACGGTGAAGACGAAGTCCGTCTGCTGCTCGGGCACGAACTGGCCGGTGGTCTGCGAGCCGTGGAAGAGGCCGGAGCCGGTCAGGCCGCCGGAGCCGATGGCGATGCGGGCCTGGTTGGTGTTGTAGCCCACGCCGGCCGGGTCGAGTTCGGGGTTGGCGAAGGCGGCGAAGCGGGCGATCTGGTAGTCGTCGAGCACCCCGAGCTGCCAGACGGTGATCGCGCCGATCCCGCCCGCGCCGAGCAGCCCGAACACCCACCGGTTGGAGGCCCCGGAGGCGAGCAGCACGCCGAGCACGATGATGACCATGACCATGACCGACCCGAGGTCGGGCATGAGCATCACGATCACCATGGGCACGGCGGCCAGGCCCAGGGCCTGAACCACCGTGCGGTGGTCGGGGTACTGCCTGTCTCCGGCGTCGACTCTGGCCGCCAGCAGCATCGCCATGCCCAGGATGATCGTGACCTTCACGAACTCCGAGGGCTGGAGGGAGAAGCCGCCGGGGAGTTTGATCCACGAGTGGGCGCCGTTGATCGTGGAGCCGAGCGGGGTGAGCACCAGCAGGATCAGCAGGACCGAGACGCCGTACAGGATCGGCACGGCTGTGCGCAGGCCGCGGTGGCCGAGCCAGATGGTGCCGGCCATCAGGGCGAGGCCGATGCCGGTGTTGAGCAGGTGCCGGATGAGGAAGTAGTACGGGTCGCCCTGGTTGAGCTCCGTGCGGTTGCGGGTCGCGGAGTAGACGAGGAGCGTGCCGAGCAGCGACAGGGCCGTCGCCGACAGCAGGATCGGCCAGTCGAGCCGCCGGGCCACCGAGTCGCGGGCGAGGAGCCGTGTCCAGCCGGTGCGCTCGGGGCCGTAGCCGGAGACCTGGAAGCTGTTCACACCGCCGGTCATGTCGGCAACCTCCGGCTTCCCCGCCGGCGCCGGCGCCTTCGGGTGTCACGGTTCTCGGGCGACGGCGGGGCCGACGTCGCCGGCTGGAGCGGGTCGGCCGGGGCGTTGGGGTCCTTCTTCTTCGCCTGCTGGTCCTTGGCCGGGTCCTTGGCGATCTTCGGGGTGGCGATGGTGCCGTCCGTCTTGACCTTCGGCAGGGCCTTCTCCGGGGTGGGCAGCAGGGCCTTCTTGGAGTCGATCTTGCCGTCCTCGGAGACGCCGTACAGCGCGTTGTAGATGTTGCGGACGGCGGGGCCCGAGGCGCCGGAGCCCGTCCCGCCCTGGGAGATCGTCATGACGACCGTGTAGTCCTTGGTGTAGGTGGCGAACCAGGAGGTCGTCTGCTTGCCGTAGACCTCGGCCGTACCCGTCTTGGCGTGCATCGGGATCTTGTCCTGCGGCCAGCCGCCGAAGCGCCAGGCGGCCGTACCGCGGGTGGCGACTCCCGCGAGGGCTTCGTCTATCTCGTCGCGCGTCTTCTGCGTCATCGGCAGCTTGCCGTGCGACTGGGGCTTGATCGGCGTGATCGTCTTGCCGTCGGCGCTGATGACGGCCTTGCCGACGGACGGGTCGTACAGCGTGCCGCCGTTGGAGATGGCTCCGTAGATGGTGGCCATCTGGATGGGCGTCACGAGCGTGTCGCCCTGGCCGATGGAGTAGTTGACGGAGTCACCGGCGCGCATGCGGTTGCCTTCGAGGCAGTTCTCGTAGGCGATCTTCTCCGCGTAGCTGCCGTTGCGCTTGCCGGTGCGGCACCAGGCGTCCTTGTTGGCCTTCCAGTAGTCCAGCTTCCACTGGCGGTCGGGGACGCGGCCGGTGACCTCGTTGGGGAGGTCGATGCCGGTCTCCTTGCCGAGGCCGAACTGGTGGGCCGTCTTGTAGAACCAGTCGTGGGGCTTCTTCTTCGGCTTGGTGCCGCCGTCTCGCTTCCACTCCTCGTGGGAGAGCCGGTAGAAGACGGTGTCGCAGGAGACCTCCAGGGCGCGGCCGAGGCTGATGGGGCCGTATCCCTTGGACTCGAAGTTCTTGAAGACCTGGCCGCCGATCGAGTACGAGCTGGAGCACTGGTAGGGGCCGTTGAAGGAGTAGCCCGCGTTGACCGCGGCGGCCGTCGGGATGACCTTGAAGATCGAGCCGGGCGCCGACTGGCCCTGGATCGCGCGGTTGAGCAGCGGGTAGTTGGAGCTCTTGCCGGTGAGCCGGGCGTAGTCCTTGGCGGAGATGCCGCCGACCCAGGCGTTCGGGTCGTAGGTCGGGTTGGACGCCATGGCGACGACCCGGCCGGTCTTGGCCTCCATCACGACGACGGCACCGGAGTCGGCCTTGTAGTTGGTGCCGGTGTTGCGGTCGTGCTGCTTGCGGGCTTCCTTCATGGCCTCGTTCAGCTGGTACTCGGCGATCCGCTGGACGCGGGCGTCGATGCTGGTGACGAGGTTGTCGCCGGGGTGGGCGGGGTCGGCCTCGGCCTGGCCGATGACGCGGCCGAGGTTGTCGACCTCGTAGCGCGTGACGCCGGCCTTGCCGCGCAGCTGTTTGTCGTACTGGCGCTCGAGGCCCGAGCGGCCGACCTGGTCGGAGCGCAGGTACGGCGAGTTGGTGTCCTGCGCCTGCTTGATCTCCTCGTCCGTGACCGGCGAGAGGTACCCGAGGACCTGGGCGGTGTTGGCCTTGCCCGGGCTCGGATAGCGGCGCATGGCCTGCGGCTCGGCGGTGATGCCGGGGAAGTCCTCGGCGCGCTCGCGGATCTGCAGGGCCTGCTTGGGGGTGGCCTCGTCGGTGATGGGGATGGGCTGGTACGGCGAGCCGTTCCAGCAGGGCTGGGGCGTCTCGGCGTCGCACAGCCGGACCTTCGCCATGACCTCCTCGGGGGTCATGCCCAGCACTCCGGCGAGCTTGGTCAGGACTTCCTTGCCGTCGTCCTTCATCTTCAGCAGGTCGGTGCGGGAGGCGGAGACGACCAGCCGGGTCTCGTTGTCGGCGAGGGCCACGCCGCGTGCGTCCAGGATGGAGCCGCGGACGGCCGGCTGGACGACCTGCTGGACGTGGTTCCCGGACGCTTCCTTGGCGTACGCCGCGCCCTCACGGATCTGCAGGTACCACAGGCGTCCGCCGAGGGTGAGCAGGAGCGAGAGGACCAGGACCTGAATGACGACGAGCCGGATCTGGACCCGTGTGTTCCGGCCGGTCTCGGGAATGTTGCTCACTGCGGCTGCCTCCCCCTCTCAGCGCGCCTGCGGATGTGCGGGCACGAAGTGGTGCCCGGGTGCGAATGTGCGGTGACGAACGATGAACGACGGGCCCACGAACCGACGTTCCAACTGGACTGATTCGTTCGGGTGAACTTCCCTGCGTTCACAGCCGCTTGACCCCCTTGATGCGCCCGCGCGCGCCATTCGGGCCCGGGCCGCCTTCACCCGCAGCCCGTTCCGCTGGCTGCCGATCCTCAGGCCGGTGCCGCCGGAGAGCCAGCCGGAGGAGATGTCGGTGGCCTTGGCGGCGGAGCCGGTCTCGGCGAGCGGATCGTTCTCGGCGCGCCGGGCCAGCGCGATCACGCCCGGCACGACGAACGGGGCGAGCAGCAGGTCGTACAGGGCGGCCGTGAACAGCAGGCTGCCCAGACCCACATGGCGGGCGGCGGTGTCACCGACGAGGGCGCCTACCCCGGCGTACAGCAGGGTGGAGCCGAGGGCGGCGGCGACCACCACGACCATGGGGCCGGTCGCGGACTTCAGCCGGCCCGTCTCGGGTTTCACCAGCCCCGCGAGGTAGCCGATGACGCACAGCACGAGGGCATAGCGCCCGGCGGCGTGATCCGCGGGCGGGGCCAGGTCGGCGAGCAGGCCCGCGCCGAAGCCGACGAGGGCGCCGCCGACATGCCCGTACACCAGAGCGAGGCCGAGGACGGTGAGCAGCATCAGGTCGGGCACGGCGCCCGGCAGGTGCAGGCGGGCGAGGACGCTCACCTGGATCACCAGGGCGACGACGACCAGGGCGGAGGAGAGCAGGATCCGGTTGACGCGCATGAGGTGACAGCTCCTACTGCTCTTGCTGGTTCTGGCCGTCCGCGGATGCCCCGGGGGACGGTGTCACGGTCACCGTCACCGTGGGCCGGGGGGTGGGCTTCGGCTTGGGCGGGAGCACCGTGTCGCGCGGGTCCTTCTTCGGGGCCTCGACGACGACACCGACGATGTCGAGCTTGGTGAACGCGGCGTAGGGCGTGACGTAGAGCGTGCGGGTGAGGCCGCCGCCGGACGGGTCGACGCGGGAGACCACGCCGACGGGCACACCGGGCACGAACGGCCGGTCCGCCTGCGAGCCGAAGGTGACCAGGCGGTCGCCCTTCTTCACCTCCGCCTTGCCGTTGAGGAGTTCCACGCGCAGCGGGCGGTCGCCCTGCCCGGAGGCGAAGCCGAGCTCGTCGCTGGCCTCCATCCGGGTGCCGACCGTGAAGTCGGGATCGCTGGCGAGCAGGACCGTGGCGGTGTTCGGCCCGACGGTGGTGACCCGGCCGACGAGCCCGTCCCCGTTCAGGACGGTCATGTCGCGCTTGATGCCGTCCTGGGCGCCGACGTCGATGGTGATGGTCCAGGAGAAGCCCTGAGCGGCCCCTATGGCGATGACTTCGGCGCCCTTGATGCCGTACTGGCCCTGGCCCGCGACCTTCAGCATCTTGTCGAGCTGCTTGAGGCGGCTTCGGCTGCGGTCGTCGCTGCCGAGCCGGGCCTTCAGGGCCGCGTTCTCCTTCTCCAGCAGGGCGAGCCGGTCGTGCCGCTCGCCGGAGTCACGGATGGCGGAGACCGCGTTGCCGACCGGGTCGACCGCGGCCGACACACCGCTCTCGATCGGGCCGAAGACGGTCGCCGCGGCCTGCCGGGCACCGTCGACTGGTGAGTCCTCCCCACCGCGGATGTCCACCGTGATCAACGCGAACGCGATGGCGATCAGCAGCACCAGGAGCAGCCGGCTCTCTCGTGTGTCCCTCACGTGCGGCGGCCGTGCCCTTCCTCATAGGAATTCGGGAAGCCCCAGGGAACCCAAGGGCTGCTTTTGTGGGAGCTTATGCCTCTATATCAACGATCCGCCGTACGAGAGGAGATCGTCCCGTACGGCGGAATCGAAGAGTTACGTCATCTGCGCGGCTGGGCGTCCAGCACCTGCTGGAGCGCCTCGAACTCCTCGACGCACTTTCCGGAACCGAGCGCCACGCTGTCCAGGGGATCCTCGGCGATGTGGATCGGCATGCCGGTCTCCCGCCGCAGCCGCTCGTCCAGGCCCCGCAGCAGCGCTCCACCGCCGGTCAGAACGATTCCTCGGTCCATGATGTCGCCGGACAGCTCCGGCGGACACTTGTCGAGGGTCGTCTTGACGGCGTCGACGATCGCGTTGACCGGCTCCTCGATCGCCTTGCGGACTTCTGCCGCGGAGACGACGACGGTCTTCGGCAGTCCGGAAACGAGGTCCCGGCCACGGATTTCGGTGTGCTCGTCGGAATCGAGGTCGTACGCCGAACCGATCGTGATCTTGATCTGTTCGGCCGTCCGCTCACCCAGCAGGAGGGAGTACTCCTTCTTGATGTGCTGGATGATCGCGTTGTCCAGTTCGTCGCCCGCGACACGGATGGACTGGGCGGTGACGATGCCGCCGAGGGAGATGACCGCGACCTCCGTGGTGCCGCCGCCGATGTCGACCACCATGTTGCCCGTGGCCTCGTGGACCGGCAGGCCGGAGCCGATGGCCGCGGCCATGGGCTCCTCGATGATGTGCACCTGGCGGGCGCCGGCCTGGGACGACGCCTCGATGACGGCACGGCGCTCGACGCCCGTGATGCCCGAGGGCACACAGACGACGACCCGCGGACGAGCCAGATACCTCCGCTTGTGGATCTTCAGGATGAAGTAGCGGAGCATCCGCTCGGTGATCTCGAAGTCGGCGATCACGCCGTCCTTCAGTGGACGTACGGCAACGATGTTGCCGGGCGTGCGCCCGATCATCTTCTTCGCTTCGGCGCCGACCGCGAGGATGCCACCGGTGTTGGTGTTGATCGCGACGACGGACGGCTCATTGAGTACGATCCCGCGACCCCTGACGTACACCAGCGTGTTGGCGGTCCCGAGGTCGACAGCCATGTCACGGCCGATGAACGACATTGAGTTCCCCATCAGGATTCGTCTGGCCTTCCCACTGGCTTTTGAGGGCTTTTCAGGTAGGCAAAGGTGGGTGCTGTGACGTGAAGGCTTCCATCGTAGACGCGCCTTCGCGAACACTGCGGGAGGGTCTCCGCCAATGTCAGCAGATGCTGTGCGGGTTCGCTTGTGGAGACGGGCGTTCGGGGCGATCGTTCCCTCGATCGGCACGTATATGCCAGAAAAGTCTGGGAGCGGCGCCCCCAGACTTTGCTCGCCCTTCGCGTCTTACGCGCGACCCGGGAAGAAGATCTTCACTTCGCGTTCGGCGGACTCCTCCGAGTCGGAGGCGTGGATCAGGTTCTCCCGGACGATCACGCCGTAGTCGCCGCGGATGGAACCGGGCGCGGCGGCGATCGGGTCGGTCGGGCCGGCCAGCTGGCGCAGCCCCTCGATGACCCGCTCGCCCTCGACGATCATCGCCACGACCGGGCCGGAGGCCATGAACTCCACCAGCGGCTCGTAGAAGGGCTTGCCCTTGTGCTCGCCGTAGTGCTGCTCCAGCGTGTCCTGGTCGAGGGTGCGCAGTTCCAGCGCGGTGATCGTCCAGCCCGCCTTGCGCTCGATGCGGCTGATGATCTCGCCGGTCAGGCCGCGACGGACGGCGTCGGGCTTGAGGAGGACGAGGGTGCGCTGGCTCACTGCGGGCTCCTTATGCATCAAGGTTGTGCGGTTGTGCGGTGAGACGAGGTTACCCGGCGTGTCGGGGAGCCTGTTACGCAGCGTCAGGTGTGGAGGAGCCGGACCGGTCCGCGAATCTCGCCTTCGCCTCGTCGACCTTCCGCCCGTAGTGGACGGACGCCCACCACAGGGCCGCGAAGACCACGCCCAGGAAGAACATCATCGGCACGGCGAAGCCCGACGCGACGAGCGCGATCTGCAGCGCCCAGCCGAGCGCGACACCGCCGGGACGCGTCACCAGGCCGCACAGCACCAGGCACAGGAACATGGCGACACCGCTGACCGTCCACACCGTCGCCATGGACAGGTCGGGATCCTTCATGGCGACCAGACCGGCGAAGCCGATGATGAAGAACTCGCCGATCAGGGTCGAGGAACAGAGCGTACGCATGGGATCTCAGCCCCTCCCCAGGAGCAGTCGGGCCTCGCCGACGGTGATGACGGAACCGGTGACGAGCACACCGCCGCCCGAGAACTCGCCCTCCTCCTCGGCCAGGGTGATGGCGGCCTCCAGCGCGTCGGGCAGCCGCGGCTCGACCTGGACGCGCTCCTCGCCGAACACCTCGACGGCGATACCGGCCAGCTCGTCGGCGTCCATCGCGCGGTGGCTGGAGTTCTGCGTGACCACGACCTCGGCGAACACCGGCTCGAAGGCCTCCAGCAGCTCCCGTACGTTCTTGTCGCCGCTCGCGCCCACCACACCGATGAGCCGGCTGAACTGGAAGGCCTCCCCGATCGCCGCTGCCGCCGCCCGGGCGCCCGCCGGGTTGTGGGCGGCGTCGAGCACGACGGTCGGCGAGCGCCGCACGACCTCCAGCCGCCCGGGCGAGGCGACGGCCGCGAACGCCTTGCGGACCGTGTCCAGATCGAGCTGCTCGGCCCGCTGCGCGCCGACACCGAAGAACGCCTCGACGGCGGCGAGCGCCACGGCCGCGTTGTGCGCCTGGTGCGCACCGTGCAGCGGCAGGTACACCTCGGTGTACTCGCCGCCGAGCCCGCGCAGCGTCAGGAGCTGACCGCCGACCGCGACCTGCCGGTCCACGACACCGAACTCCAGCCCCTCCCGGGCCACGGTCGCGTCCACCTCGACGGCCTTCTTCAGCAGCACCTGCGCGGCGTCGACCGGCTGCTGCGCCATGATGACCGTCGCACCCTGCTTGATGATGCCGGCCTTCTCCGTGGCGATCTCGGCGGGCGTGGAGCCGAGCCGGTCGGTGTGGTCGAGGTCTATCGGCGTGACGACGGCGACGTCACCGTCGATCACGTTCGTGGCGTCCCAGGAGCCGCCCATGCCGACCTCCACGACGGCGACGTCCGCGGGGGCGTCGGCGAAGGCCGCGTACGCCATGCCGGTGAGCACCTCGAAGAAGGACAGCCGGTACTCCTGCTGCGCGTCGACCATCTCGATGTACGGCTTGATGTCCTGGTACGTCTCGATGAACCGCTCGGCGGAGATGGGGGCGCCGTCCAGGCTGATGCGCTCGGTGATCGACTGCACGTGCGGCGAGGTGTACCGGCCGGTGCGCAGCTCGAAGGCGCCGAGCAGGGCCTCGATCATGCGGGCGGTGGAGGTCTTGCCGTTGGTGCCCGTGATGTGGATCGACGGGTACGACCGCTGCGGCTCGCCCAGGACGTCCATCAGCGCGGCGATACGGCTGACGGAGGGCTCCAGCTTGGTCTCGCCCCAGCGGGTGGCGAGCTCCGTCTCCACCTCGCGCAGGGCCTTGTCGACCTCGGGTCGGCGGGGCGGGTGGGGATGTCGGCGTCGGGCGGGCCGCCCTGGGTGCGCAGGGTTCGACTACCGGCCTCGATGACCGCGAGGTCGGGGTCGCGGGTGGTTTCCTCGGCGATGATCTCGTCGAAGGTGTTGAGGGGTCGGGCTGGTCGTCGGCGTTGTGGTCTGGAGGGAGCTCGCTCACGAGGCCCAGTCTACGGAGGGGCAGTGACATTGGTCGGGGTGGTTTGTGTCGTCGTGTGGGTGCGGGCCGTCCGTGGCTTGTCGCGCCCACGCGGCGGAGCCGCATATCGATACAGCCCGCCCTTAAAAGCAACTACGTGGAGGCCCCGGCGCTGAGCAGCACCGGGGCCTCCACAACCGTACGAACGGGCTACGCCTGCGGCAGCCTCTCCAGCTGGGCCTGGATCCGCGCGATGTCCTCCTCCGCCTTGGCGAGGCGGGTGCGGATCTTGTCCACGACGTGGTCGGGGGCCTTCGACAGGAACGCCTCGTTGCCGAGCTTGGCGTTCGCCTGGGCCTTCTCCTTCTCGGCCGCGGCGAGGTCCTTCGCCAGGCGCTTGCGCTCCGCCGCCACGTCGATCGTGCCGGAGAGGTCGAGGGCGACCTCCGCGCCGGCGACCGGGAGGGTCGCCGTCGCCGTGAAGCCGTCGCCCTCCGGCTGCAGGCGCAGCAGCTGGCGGATGGCGGCCTCGTGGCTCGCGAACGGCGTGCCGTCCAGCGTCAGCCGGGCCGGGACCCGCTGGCCGGGCTGGAGACCCTGGTCGGCGCGGAAGCGGCGGACCTCGGTGATGACCGACTGGAGGCTCTCGATCTCGCGCTCGGCGCCGGCGTCCCGGAAGCCACTGTCCTTGGGCCAGTCGGCGATGACGACCGACTCGCCGCCGGTGAGCGTGGTCCACAGGGTCTCGGTGACGAACGGGACCACCGGGTGCAGCAGCTTCAGCGTGACGTCGAGGACCTCGCCGAGGACGCGCTGGGAGACCTCGGCCGCCTCGCCGCCCGCCTGGAACGTCGTCTTGGACAGCTCGACGTACCAGTCGAAGACCTCGTCCCACGCGAAGTGGAACAGCGCGTCCGACAGCTTCGCGAACTGGAAGTCCTCGTAGTACGCGTCGACTTCGGCCACGACCGAGTTCAGGCGGGAGAGGATCCAGCGGTCCGTCGAGGACATCTTCGACGGGTCCGGCAGCGGGCCGTCCACCGTCGCGCCGTTCATCAGCGCGAAGCGCGTCGCGTTCCAGATCTTGTTGGCGAAGTTCCGGGAACCCTGGACCCAGTCCTCGCCGATCGGGACGTCGACGCCCGGGTTCGCACCTCGGGCCAGAGTGAACCTGAGCGCGTCGGAGCCGTACTTGTCCATCCAGTCCAGCGGGTTGACCGCGTTGCCGAAGGACTTCGACATCTTCTTGCCGAACTGGTCGCGGACCATGCCGTGCAGGGCGATGGTGTGGAACGGCGGGGTGCCGTCCATCGCGTACAGGCCGAACATCATCATCCGGGCGACCCAGAAGAAGAGGATGTCGTAGCCGGTGACCAGGACGGAGTTCGGGTAGAACTTCGCGAGCGACTCGGTCTGTTCGGGCCAGCCCATCGTGGAGAACGGCCACAGGCCGGAGGAGAACCAGGTGTCGAGGACGTCGGTGTCCTGACGCCAGCCCTCGGCTTCGGTCCCGGGCGGCTCCTCGTCGGGGCCGACGCAGACCACTTCGCCCTCAGGGCCGTACCAGACCGGGATGCGGTGGCCCCACCACAACTGCCGCGAGATGCACCAGTCGTGGAGGTTGTCGACCCAGTCGAAGTAGCGCTTCTCCATCTCCTGCGGGTGGATCTTGACGCGCCCGTCGCGGACCGCGTCACCGGCCGCCTTGGCGAGCGGACCGACCTTGACCCACCACTGCATGGACAGGCGCGGCTCGATCGTCGTCTTGCAGCGCGAGCAGTGGCCGACGGAGTGGACGTACGGACGCTTCTCGGCGACGATCCGCCCTTCGGCGCGCAGGGCCGCGACGATCGCCGACCGCGCTTCCAGCCGGTCCAGGCCCTGGAAGGGGCCGTGGGCGGTGATCACCGCGTGCTCGTCCATGATCGTCAGGGCCGGGAGGTCGTGGCGCTGGCCGATCTCGAAGTCGTTCGGGTCGTGCGCCGGGGTGACCTTGACGGCACCGGTGCCGAACTCGGGGTCGACGTGCTCGTCGGCGACGACCGGGATGGAGCGGTCGGTCAGCGGCAGCTTGACCGTCTTGCCGACCAGGTGCTTGTACCGCTCGTCCTCGGGGTGAACGGCGACGGCCGTGTCACCGAGCATCGTTTCGGCGCGGGTGGTGGCGACGACGATGGTGTCGTCCCCGTCGCCGTACTTCATGGAGACGAGCTCGCCGTCGTCGTCCTGGTACTCGACCTCGATGTCCGAGATGGCGGTCAGGCACCGGGGGCACCAGTTGATGATGCGCTCGGCGCGGTAGATCAGCTCGTCGTCGTAGAGCCGCTTGAAGATGGTCTGGACGGCCTGGGAGAGGCCCTCGTCCATGGTGAAGCGCTCACGCGACCACGCGACACCGTCTCCCAGGCGCCGCATCTGGCCGCTGATCTGGCCGCCGGACTCGCCCTTCCACTGCCAGACGCGCTCGACGAAGGTCTCACGGCCCAGGTCGTGCCGGGACTTGCCCTCCTTGGCGAGCTCGCGCTCGACGACGTTCTGCGTGGCGATACCGGCGTGGTCCATGCCGGGCTGCCACAGCGTCTCGTGGCCCTGCATGCGCTTGCGGCGGGTCAGGGCGTCGATGAGGGTGTGTTCGAAGGCGTGCCCCAGGTGGAGCGAGCCCGTGACGTTCGGCGGCGGGATGACGACGGTGTACGGCGGCTTGTCGCTCTTCTCGTCCGCCTCGAAGTAACCCCGCTCTACCCAGCGCTCGTACAGCGGCCCCTCTACGTCGGCCGGCGCGTACTGGGTCGGCAGGTCGGTGCTGGGCGCTGGTGGCTGCTGCTGAGCGTTCTCGGTCACGGGGGTCAGTTTAGAGGTGTCACCACTCCGTCCCGAAACGCGTTTGCTTGGTAACGGTTGGGGGCCCCG
Source organism: Streptomyces tuirus (assembly GCA_018195615.1). Lineage (GTDB taxonomy): Bacteria > Actinomycetota > Actinomycetes > Streptomycetales > Streptomycetaceae > Streptomyces > Streptomyces tuirus_A. The sequence goes on from JAGTPG010000002.1 coordinate 3,291,294, forward strand.
CTGCCATGCACACGGCGGGTCTGCGCCAGGATGTCTGGAACACATAAGCATCTGGAGGGGAACCCAGAACATGAGCTACAACCAGCCGGGCCCGTACGGCGGGCAGCCCCAGCAGCCCGGCCCGTACGGCCAGCCGCCGCAGCAGCCGGGTCCGTACGGCCAGCCGCCGCAGGCGCCCCAGCCCGGCTACGGCTACCCCCAGCAGGCCCCTCCGCCCCAGCCCGGTTACGGCTACCCGCAGCAGGCCCCGCAGGGCGCCCCGCAACAGGGTTACCCCCAGCAGCCCCCGTACGGCCAGCAGCCGCCCTACGGCCAGGCCCCGTACGGCATGCCCCAGCCTCCGGCTCCGGGCGGCGGCAAGAAGAAGACGGGCATCGTCATCGGCGCGGTGGCGGTCGTCGCGGCGATCGGCGTCGGCGCGTACTTCGTGATCGGCGGGGGCGGCGGCGCGGGCGCCGTGGAGGACGACGGGCCGCACAAGCTGGCGACGCCGGCGAAGGTGATGAGCGAGTACAACCGCATCACGAAGGACGGGGCGTCTGCCGGCGACGAGTCCGCCAAGGAGCTGGAGAAGAGCGGCGTCAAGAACGGCAAGTCGGTGCTGGGCTCCTACTCCACGGTGGATCCCACCAAGTACGACCCCTCGGACCCGTCCTCGGCCGCCTCCATGGCGACGGCCAAGAGCGTCCAGTTCTTCGGTGTCTACGGTGAGGTCTCCGACCCGGAGGCGTCGCTGGACACGTTCTTCGCCAACTTCAAGAAGTCCGCCGAGGAGGACTCCTCCAGCAGCGGCGGCGGCAAGACCGAGCTGCTCGGCGAGCCCGAGGAGGCCGACCTCGAGGGGCGGTCATGAAGTGCCAGGCGCTCAAGGGCCAGAACGTGATGACCAAGAAGGAGCAGACCAACTGGTTCTGCGCCTGGGCCGACTACAGCACGATCGCCGTCGTCTCCTCGGGTGACGCCACCCAGGACACCAGCAAGGACACGGCCATCGACATCACCACCAAGCTCCGCCCGGAGATCCGCGTCAAGGCCTGACGACGACGCCGAAGGCACAAAGGGAAGGGCCCCGGTCATCGACCGGGGCCCTTCCCTCTAGGTCTGTGTCACGCCGTCTTCTGCTCGCCCGGGCCGCGCCCGCGCGCATCCCGCGGGATCAGCGTCGGGTTGACGTTCGACTGGACGACGTCCGCCGTGATGACGACCCGGGCCACGTCCTTGCGGGACGGGACCTCGTACATCACGCCCTGGAGGACTTCCTCCATGATGGCGCGGAGGCCACGCGCGCCGGTCTGGCGGAGGATGGCCTGGTCGGCGATGGCTTCGAGGGCCTCGCGCTCGAAGTCCAGCTCCACACCGTCGAGTTCGAAGAGGCGCTGGTACTGCTTGACGAGCGCGTTGCGCGGCTCGACGAGGATCTGGAGCAGGGCCTCGCGGTCCAGGTTGTGGACCGAGGTGATGACGGGGAGGCGCCCGATGAACTCGGGGATCATGCCGAACTTGACCAGATCCTCCGGCATGACCTCCTGGAACTGGTCCTTGGACTCCATCTCGCGCTTGGAGCGGATCTGCGCGCCGAAGCCGATGCCCTTGGCACCCGCCCGGGCCTCGATGATCTTCTCGAGGCCGGCGAAGGCACCGCCCACGATGAACAGCACGTTCGTCGTGTCGATCTGGATGAACTCCTGGTGGGGGTGCTTGCGGCCGCCCTGCGGCGGAACCGAGGCCGTGGTGCCCTCCAGGATCTTCAGCAGGGCCTGCTGGACACCCTCGCCCGACACGTCGCGCGTGATCGAGGGATTCTCACTCTTCCTCGCGACCTTGTCGATCTCGTCGATGTAGATGATCCCGGTCTCAGCCTTCTTGACGTCGTAGTCGGCGGCCTGGATCAGCTTGAGCAGGATGTTCTCGACGTCCTCGCCGACGTATCCCGCCTCGGTCAGCGCCGTGGCGTCGGCGATCGCGAAGGGGACGTTCAGCATGCGCGCGAGGGTCTGGGCGAGGAGGGTCTTGCCGGAACCCGTGGGGCCGAGGAGGAGGATGTTGGACTTCGCCAACTCGATGGCGTCGTCACGGCCGTTCGCCCCGCCGTTCTCGCCGGCCTGGACGCGCTTGTAGTGGTTGTACACCGCTACGGACAGGGCTTTCTTGGCGGCCTCCTGGCCGACCACATAGCCCTCGAGGAACTCGTAGATCTCGCGCGGCTTCGGGAGTTCCTCCCAGCGGACCTCGCTGGTCTCGGCCAGCTCTTCCTCGATGATCTCGTTGCAGAGATCGATGCACTCGTCGCAGATGTACACACCGGGCCCTGCGATGAGCTTCTTGACCTGCTTCTGGCTCTTGCCGCAGAACGAGCACTTGAGCAGATCGCCGCCGTCACCGATGCGTGCCACGGTGTGCTTCCCCTTCGCCTGGGAGACGCCTGGACGTCGACGTCCAGCGGACTCCTGGTGCTGCCTTATGTCCGACGGTACCTTGCCGGGCCCCCCGTTCGGGCCCCCTTGGCGCGGTTCGCTTTGACGTGAACCGAGCCAAACCGTGCCAAGGGGCGGCAGACGATACAGCCTCTCGCCTCAGCGCAGGCTCGAGTTGTCCATCTTCCGGGTGGTGATGATCTGGTCGATCAGCCCGTAGCTCAGCGCGTCCTCGGCCGTGAGGATCTTGTCGCGCTCGATGTCCTCGCGGATCTTCTCGACCGTCTGCGTGGAGTGCTTGGCCAGCATCTCCTCCAGCTGCGAGCGCATCCGGAGGATCTCGTTCGCGGCGATCTCCAGGTCGGACACCTGACCGCGGCCCGTCTCGCTGTACGGCTGGTGGATCAGCACGCGCGCGTTCGGCAGGGCCATGCGCTTGCCCGGGGTGCCCGCGGCCAGCAGGACGGCGGCGGCGGAGGCCGCCTGGCCCATGCAGACCGTCTGGATGTCCGGCTTCACGTACTGCATCGTGTCGTAGATCGCCGTGAGCGCCGTGAAGGAGCCGCCGGGGCTGTTGATGTAGACCGAGATGTCACGGTCGGGGTCCATCGACTCCAGGCACAGCAGCTGCGCCATGACGTCGTTGGCGGAGGCGTCGTCGATCTGGACGCCGAGGAAGATCACGCGCTCCTCGAAGAGCTTCGCGTACGGGTCGTACTCGCGAATGCCCTGGGAGGTGCGCTCGACGAAGCGCGGGATGACGTAGCGGGACTCGGCCTGCGGGCCGGTGTAGCGGCCCTGCGAGGCGCTCATGTCCTGCACGGCCTGCATACGGTCGTAGATCCCGCTGCCGGGGAATGCGTTCACGGTGTCTCCTGAAAGGGGCTGAGGCGGTCGGCTGGGGCTGCTGGGGCGTGCAGGGCCCTGATGGGGCCCGGCGGGGTCCTACGGGGCTTCTGGAGCCTCGTAAGACCGGTCAGGCCCCGGTGCCGCCGCCGCCCGGCATGCCGGCGGCCGTGGCGATCACGTCGTCGATGAGGCCGTAGTCCTTGGCCTCGAAGGCGTCGAACCAGCGGTCGCGGTCCGAGTCGCGGGTGATCTGCTCGACCGACTGGCCCGTGTGCTGGGCGGTGAGCTCGGCCATGCGCTTCTTGGTGTGCAGCAGCCGCTCGGCGTGGATCTTGATGTCCGAGGCCGAGCCGGCCAGGCCGGCGGAGGGCTGGTGGATCAGGATCTCGGCGTTCGGCAGCGCGAAGCGCTTGCCGGGGGTGCCGGCGCTGAGCAGGAACTGGCCCATCGAGGCCGCGAGGCCCATGGCGATCGTCACCACGTCGTTCTTGATGTACTGCATGGTGTCGTAGATCGCCATGCCGGCCGTGATCGAACCGCCGGGGCTGTTGATGTAGAGGTAAATGTCCTTGTCGGGGTCCGAGGCAAGGAGCAGCAGCTGTGCGGTGATCTTGTTCGCGATGTCGTCGTCGACCGGCTGGCCGAGGAAGATGATCCGCTCGTTGAGCAGCCGGTTGTAGACCTGGTCACCGAGGCCACCACCGATGGAAGGCTCGCCGGCGGCGGAGGGCATCAGATTCGTCACGTATCCACCTGCTCGTCTTACGACGGCGCCGGGCCGTCTCACGTTTCCCTGCGGGGCTTGGAGCCGTTCGGGGACTCCACTGCCCTCGTATTCATGGACCCTAACGCGCGGGTCCCGTCGGGGAATCCCGGAGATGGGAGTGTTCGCCGGGGGCGTAGCGCGGTGGGCTCCGCCGGTGGGGCCGTGCGGTCGCGCCGGGGTGGTCCGGCCGTCGCCGGGCCCGCGGGTGCGTGGGGGCTGGTCGCGCGGTTCCCGCGCCCCTGAGGGCGCGGGCCCGCCGACAGATCAAGAAGGCCCTGGGGCATGCCCCAGGGCCTTCCTCACGGACTCACCGCTGCCGGGGCTCAGCCCTCGGTCTTCTCCTCGGAGGAGGTCTCCGTGGCCTCGGCCTCGGCGGACTCGGTCTCGTCCTCTTCGTCGTCGAGGTCGATGATCTCGCCGTTGGTGTCCTTGACCGTGGCCTTCTCGACCACGACGGCCAGGGCCTTGCCGCGGGCGACCTCGCCGACCAGGAGCGGAACCTGGCCGCCCTCGACGACGGCCTGGGCGAACTGGTCGGGGACATGCCGGAGGAGGCCGCGCGGCGCATGAGGTGCTCGGTGAGCTCCTCCTGGTTGACGTTGAGCTTCTCCTGCTTGACGAGCTCGTCGAGCACGAACTGGGTCTTGATGCCCTTGACCGCGGCCTCGCGGGTCTCGGTCTCGAACTCCTCCTCGCTCTTGCCCTGGATCTCCAGGTACTTCGCGAGGTCGAGGCCCATCTGGCCGAGCTGGTGGTGCTCGAGGTTGTGCTTGCGGGTGTTGACCTCGTCCTCGAGCAGCTTCTCGGGGACCGGGACCTCGACCAGCTCGAGCAGCTTCTCCAGGACGCGCTCCTGGGCCTGCGTGGCCTGGTCGTACTGCTTCATGTTCTCCAGGCGCTTGCGGCTGTCGGCGCGCAGCTCCTCGATGGTGTCGAACTCGGAGGCGAGCTGCGCGAACTCGTCGTCCAGCTCGGGCAGTTCGCGCGCGGCGACCTGGCTGACCTTGACGGTGACCTCGGCCTCCTTGCCGGCCGCCGAGCCGCCCTTGAGCTCGGAGGTGAAGGTGGCCTCGCCACCGGCCTCCAGGCCCTTCACGGCGTCGTCGATGCCCTCCAGCAGCTCACCGGAGCCGATGGTGTAGGAGACGTCGCTGGCGACGCCGTCCTCGAGGACCTCGCCGTCGACCTTGGCCTCCAGGTCGATCGTCACGACGTCGCCGTCCTCGGCGGCGCGCTCGACCGGGGAGGTGGAGGCGAAGCGCTCGCGGAGCTCCTCGACGGCCTTGTCGACGTCCTCGTCGGTGACCTCGACCGCGTCGACCTCGACCTCGATGCCGGAGAAGTCCGGGATCTCGATGGCCGGGCGGATGTCGACCTCGGCGGTGAAGTTCAGCGTCTCGCCGTCCTTCAGCTCCGTGATGTCGACCTCGGGCTGGCCCAGCACGCTGAGCTCGGCCTCGTTGACCGCGTCGGTGTAGAACTTCGGAAGCGCGTCGTTGACGGCCTCCTCCAGCACCGCACCGCGGCCGAACCGCTGGTCGATGACCCGGGCCGGGACCTTGCCCTTGCGGAAGCCCTTCACCGTGACCTGCTGGTTGATCTTCTTGTACGCCGCGTCGAGGCTGTCCTTGAGCTCCTCGAAGGGCACCTCGACAGTGAGCCGAACCCGAGTCGGGTTCAGGGTCTCCACGGCGCTCTTCACGGTTCGGTCTCCTTGTGGCTGACTTCTTGGTTTCTGCCGGGGCCAGAACGGCCCGGCGGATTTCGCCGCCCGGAGGACTTCAGACGCTGAGACACACGGGCGTGCAGCTTGCATAGTAACGGCAGCGACTACACCGCCCAAAAGGCGATCACATGAGTGACCGGGGGACGATCACGCGAGATGATCGGGTGGCTGGTCGGGGTGGCGGGATTTGAACCCACGGCCTTCCGCTCCCAAAGCGGACGCGCTACCAAGCTGCGCCACACCCCGTCTGGTGCGACACGTAGGGTACATGCCCACAGGCGGTGTGGCCGCCGCTTTTCCACAGGGCCGCCCTCGCGTCGGCCCGGGCGGGAATGCGGTGTGCGGCGGAGGGGTCCGACCCGCTACGATGCCTTCTGTGCCGCGGTCGCCCGACCTGCGGCGCGTGCTGTGCGGGCGTAGCTCAATGGTAGAGCCCTAGTCTTCCAAACTAGCTACGCGGGTTCGATTCCCGTCGCCCGCTCTGTGGACCCCGGGCCCGGTTCTTCGGAATCGGGCTCGAGGTGTTTTCTCGCCGCTCACAGGTCGCGTACGTCCACCGTGTACACGGAGCGGACGCCGTACGGGACGTACAGGGCGTCGCCGACGAGGACGAGCGGAGCGCCGGCGGTGGCGAGCATGCTGTTGACGCGGCCGCCGTCGTCGCGGCCGGAGCGGGTGCCCTCGATCTTGCCGGTGTGCGCGTTCAGGGCGGCGAGGCGGCCGCTGGGGGACGCGAAGTACACGTGGGTGGCGGAGGCGGTCGGGGGCCCCTGCTGCTCCACGGACGAGTTGGATTCCCACAGCGTCCGGCCGGTGCGCGGCGAGACCGCGCGGACGCCTCCGCTCCCGCGCGTGAAATAGACCGTGCCGCGCACCAGGTGTGCGTCCGCGTCCGCGGGCCGGGGCTGTGCGAGCCGTCGCACGGTGAGCACGTGCGAGGCGGCGTCGATCAAGGTCAGTCCGCGGTCCGTGTCGAGGGTGTCCGCGAGCACCAGGCGTCCGTCGTGCTGGCCGAGCAGGTGCGCGGTGCCCCCGACCTCGACGGTCCAGCGGGCCTTTCCGGTGGCCGGGTCGATCTGGGAGACGGTGGTGCGGCCGGTCTTCCCCTCGTCCGGCACGGTCGCGCAGACGAGGTAGGCACGGTCGGCCGCCGAGCGCAGCAGGCAGTCCGGGAGGTCCGGCTTCGGCTGCCTCCAGCGGACGTCGCCGGTCTTGGCGTCGAGCAGGGCGTACTGGTCGCCCTGGGATCCGTAGAAGGTGACGACGCCCTCGGGGACGGCCGTGGCCGCGCCCTGAGTGCCGTCGGGGACGGACGCCATCTCGCCGGTGCCGGTGCCGGTCCGCCAGAGCACCTTGCCGGTGCCGGCGGCCAGGGCGTAGACCGTGTAGCTGAACCGGGGGCCGTTCCCGCTGTCCCGTTCGTCGGCCTCGTAGGTGTAGACGCGGCTGTCGCCGGTGCCGATGAGCGCGCCTCCGTCGCCGGAGGCACCGTCGGGTGTGGGGTCGACGGGCCGGCCCCAGGTGTTGCGGCCGTCGGCGAGACCGAAGCGGGTCGCCATGAGGTCGGAGCCGGCGCACACCAGGGAGGCGTCTACGGCGGCGCAGCCCGTGAGGGCGGTGTCGGTACCGCCCAGGATGCGCTCGCTGCCCTTCGGGGCCTTCGCCGCGGTGGCCCAGGGCTTCCAGCCCTCGGGGAGGTCGCTGGGGGCGGCGGTGGCCGAGGGGCGGGGCTCGCCGTCGGGGATGAGGGCGACGGTGGTGGTGACGATCGCGGCGAGTACGGCGGCCACGGCGGCCCCGACGAGCAGCAGCCCGCGGCGGCCCCTGGGGCGCTCGGCCTCGGGTGCCGGTGTCCCGACCGGATCGCTTGCCGGTTCGTTCCGCCCCGTCGGGGTCCTGTCGAGCCGGTGGCGCCGCTCCTCGTCCTGCTCGGCGGGCGGGGGGAGCTGCGCCTCGCCCCGTTCGGTGCTCGGCGCGTCGGGCCACGCCGTCACGGCGGGCTCCGTCGGCCGTGCGCCCGGCCATGACCGCGGTGGACGCGGTGAGCCGGTGCCGGACGGCGGGCGATCGCCGGGCGGACCGCCCTCGCGCAGCAGTGCGAACAGTTCGTCCGCGGCGGGGCGGGATTTCTGCTGCTTCTCCAGGCAGAGGCGCACGAAGGGGAGCAGCTCGTCCGGGACGCCGGTCAGTTCCGGTTCGCCCTCGACGACCCGCAGGGCCGTCTCGTAGGGGCTCGGGCTGTCGAACGGCCCGCGTCGGGTGGCCGCGTAGGTGAGGACCGAGCCGAGGGAGAAGATGTCGGCGGCCGGGCCGACGTCCTGGGGGAGGCGAACTGCTCCGGGGACATGAAGGGTGGCGTGCCCATCACCCGGCCGGTCTGGGTGAGGACGTCGGAGGCGGCGAACTCGGCGGCACGGGAGATGCCGAAGTCGATGACGCGGGGGCCGTCGTCGGCGAGCATCACGTTGGCCGGCTTCAGGTCGCGGTGGACGACTCCGGCACGGTGGATGTCGCGCAGCGCCTCGGCGAGGCCGGCGGCGAGTTCGCGCAGGCGCGGCAGCGGGAGCGGGCCGTGTTCGCGGACGTGGGTGCCAAGGTCGGCGCCGGGTATGTAGAGCGTGGCCATCCAGGGGCGCGGGGCGTCGGCGTCCGCGTCCACGACCGGGGCCGTGAAGGCGCCGCTGACCTGGCGGGCGGCGGCCACCTCGCGGCGGAACCGGGCGCGGAACTCGTCGTCGTCGGCGTACTGGCCGTGCACGACCTTGATGGCGAGGCGCCGGCCGGAGGCCGAGCGTGCCAGGTAGACCACACCCATGCCGCCGGAGCCGAGGCGGTCCTCGATGTGGTACCCGCCCACCTCCGCCGGGTCGGAGTCGCGCAGCGCCATCTCCGTACGTTCCCCCGTCACGCACCGTCCTGTGGTCGGGGGAGCGTATCCGCCCGGTCCTCAGATCCCCGGCGCGGGGCTCTGGAGGGGCGCTCCCGTCCCGGTCAGAAGCTGATGGAGTTGATGGTGTCCGCTATCGAGTCGAGGAACCGGTTGATGGAGGGGGCCATGCCGGTCGAGGCGAGGAAGAAGCCGAAGAGGATCGCCACGATCGCGGGACCGGCCTTGATGGAGCCGCCTCTCAGCAACACCACAAGGATGATCGCCAACAGCAGCACCACTGACAGTGAAATGGCCACAACTGATCACACACCCTCGGTCGGTCCGCTCTCCCGGCCCGGGGACGCGCCAGCGCACCCCCGCCAGAACCATCGTGCCACCAACCCGGCCCCGCTATGCGGCCGGTGACGCATCGACCACCTCACTTCTGTCCGGAACGGCCCGCGTCACCTGCGGACCGGGGCCCGGCTGCAGGGGTCCAACGGCAAAGACTCGCACGGCCATTCGGTGCGCCACCCGCAGAGGGAATTCCTCCCGGTCGTTTCCGTATCCACACAACGCGTTCGCAGCTAATTCGAATTGCTGTCACAGGCCTGCGGAGGCGGACATTCCACCAGAGTCGCCTGCTGGTCTTATGCACCACTTAGTCCGGAAGTATGCTGACAAGCAGAGCCTAAGTGGTCGCCACTATCGGCCATCGGGTGATGTGTTGGCCATCACGCCGACTGTGACGTCAACTTCCCGTTATCCGGGGTACCCACAGCGAATAGCCAGCATTAACGTCCGGCGTTTTACGAATTGCCGCAGGGAACGCTAGGGTGCCTCAGATGTTCCACGCCGCCTCGTCCCCCGCATGCGCGGCGAGGTCCCGGATCGTCTCCCCGAGCTCCTGGTGGGAGGGTCTGTGACGAACTCGCTGCGACCGAACGGCGACCGCAGGGCGCCACTTCCCCCGGACCGGTCACCGGCCGACGGAGTGCCGAGCCCGCGCTCGCCGCAGAGCCCTCAGCCGCAGAGCACTCAGAAGAAGCAGAACGGCAAGCAGCGCGACGCGTTCTTCGACAACGCCAAGTACCTGGCGATCGCGCTGGTGGCCATGGGCCACGCCTGGGAGCCCCTCAAGGGCGACAGCCGGGTGCTCGAGGCCGCGTACCAGGTCGTCTACGCGTTCCACATGCCGGCGTTCATCATCATCTCCGGCTACTTCTCGCGCAGTTTCGACATGCGGCCCGACCGGCTGAAGCGCCTGATCACGGGCGTCGCCGTGCCGTACATCATCTTCGAGACGGCCTACCCGCTCTTCAAGCGCTGGATCGACGACGACCCGGGGCAGGACATCAGCCTCCTCGACCCCTGGTACCTGACCTGGTTCCTGGTCGCGCTGTTCATCTGGCGGATGACCACCCCCATCTGGAAGATGGCGCGCTGGCCGCTGCCGCTCGCGCTCGGCATCGCCATGCTGGCGTCCGTCAGCCCGGAGATCGGGGACGACCTGGACCTCCAGCGCGTCCTGCAGTTCCTGCCGTTCTTCGTGCTGGGCCTGTCGATGAAGCCCGAGCACTTCCACATGGTGCGCCGCCGCTCGGTACGGATCGCCTCCGTGCCCGTGTTCGCGGCCGCGCTGGCCTTCAGCTGGTGGGCGGCGCCGCGCATGAACACCGCGTGGTTCTACCACCGGGACGCCGCGCAGGAGCTGGGCGCGCCGTGGTGGACAGGCCCGGTCATGGTGCTCGCCATGTTCGGCTGCTCCCTGGTGCTGACCGCCTGCTTCTTCGCCTGGGTGCCGCGCCGCCACATGTGGTTCACCGCGCTCGGCGCCGGCACGCTCTACGGCTATCTGCTGCACGGCTTCCTGGTGAAGGCCGGCGACTACCAGGGCTGGTTCGAGGCGGCCTGGCTGCACAAGCCGGCCGGTGAGATCCTCGTGACCCTCCTCGCGGCCGCCGTCGTGACCGTGCTGTGCACCAAGCCGGTTCAGCGGGTCTTCCGGTTCGCGATGGAGCCGAAGATGGAGTGGGCCTTCAAGCGGGACGCGGCCGAACTCGCCCGCGAGCGCCAGAGCGCCGAGCGGCGCGAGCGCGAGAAGGCAGCCGTGGGCTGACCGCCGCAGCCGTGGGCCGACCCGCCCGTGGACGCACGCCCAAAGGGCCCGCACTCGTCGTGAGTGCGGGCCCTCCGGCTGTCCTGAGGCGGCGGCTAGTCGCCCTTCAGGTGCCTCATCAGGCGCTCGAAGTCCTGCCATCCCGACAGGTCCGACGGGTCGCCCGGGAACGCGTAGTACAGCGCCGGACGGGTCTTCGGCCCCAGTTCCCGCGGAGCCTGAGGGAGCGGCGTGCGGCGAGCCCGGTCGCCCGGCATCTCGCGGACCTCCTCGGCGCCCAGCACGAACGCGTAGGGCACACCGGGGCCTTCGAAGCGGGCCGGGACGGACAGGTCGCGGCGGGCCCGGCGGATCTGGACCAGCATGGACTGCAGGTCGTGCCGGGTGGCGAGGCTCTCAGCGGCGGCGACCACGGCGTCCGCCGGGATCTGCTCGCCCGGCCCGTAGCCGAAGGCCAGCGTCACGTCCTCCTCCACGCCGCCCTTCGTCCGGGTGATGCGCACCGTCGCGAGGCCCGGACGCTCCGGCGTGCCGACGACCACCAGCCAGGTCGGCTCGGGCGCCCGCTCGTGGGCCACGTCGGTCAACTGCCGCAGCGACCAGGGGAGGTTGGCGGGCTCCTCGGTGCCCCAGCCGGCCGGTGGCTCACCGGTGACCTCCCGCCAGACGGCTTCCACGGCACCGCCGAGGACGAGCCGGTCGTCAGCTGGGTGAACCGTGCGGAAGGAGATCGCCAGTTGGCGTTCGCCGGTGTCCTGGATGCCCTCCCGGAAGGAAGCGGCGACGGATGTGCGCGGGTCCTCCGGGGTCGCCTCCACAGACTCGACCGTCGCGAACAGGCCGTTGCTCCACTGCAGGACCGCACCGGTCAGACCGTCGTAGTAGCCGTCCCGGTCGTCCTGCACCACCCAGCGGGAGGGCCAGCCGGGCAGGCTGTTGCGTACCGCCGGGGAGAGGCGGGTCCCGGCCGGGGTGACGATCTGCAGGCCCAGGCCGGCGTTCCCGGCGGCGCGGAAGGCGTCCGACAGCCAGGCCGTCATCGCGACGACGGGACGGTCCTGGATGATGACGGCGACCTTGTCGGTGAGCACGTCCACGGCCGGCTGGGCGGCGGCCGGTGCCGGCGCCACCGTCATCCCGTCCGTCTTCACCACGGCCATCGACCACGCGGCCTGCGGCGGCCAGGCCGTCCCGCCGACCAGCGTGGCGATCCGGGCGGCGAACGTCCCGGCGAGTTCCTCGGCCTCCTGGACGCCGGTGGTGGCCCGGGCCTCGGTCCACCAGTACGGCACCTCGGGCTCCTGGGCGCCGAGCAGCCGCTCGGCCTCTCCCCTGACCTGCACGAGCAGCGGCGCTTCGACGGAGACGAGCGGGCGGCCCTGCTGGTCGCAGAGCTGCACCACGGCTCCCTCGCCCTCTGCACCCACCAGCAGGTCCGGGCCGCCGGAGAGCAGGCCCGCGAGCACGGTCAGCGGGTCGGGCATCTTCTTGGTGAGGGCGATGACATCCTTCGTCACGCGTTTACCTCGTCCCCTCGTAGGCGGTCTGGATGAGCCGGCTCGGTTCGCCCCTGCGGACCAGCACGCCGCGGCCGGGCGGCTGCGGGCCGGCGTACACACCGGGGAAGAGCTGTCCCTCGCTGCGGTCGCCGGACATCACCAGCGCCGAGGCGCCGGACTCGCGCAGGCTCTGCAGCAGCGGCTCGTACAGGCCCCGGGAGGCGCCCGCGACGCGGCGGGTGAGGACGAAGTGCAGTCCGATGTCGACGGCCGACGGGATGTACGGCACGAAGGGCGCGAGCGGCTGCTGCCCGGCTGTGGTGAGGACGTCGTAGTCGTCGACGAGGATCACGATCCGCGGGCCGGAGAAGCTGCCCGGCTCCAGATCGGCGCCGTCGGCGGTCTCGTCGGGCAGCCGCTTCTCCAGCTCGGAGGCGATACCGGCGGCCAGGCCGGCGCACAGCTTGGTGTTGTAGGCGTAGCCGCCCCGGTACTCCTCCGGGATGACGCCGCGCAGGCCGCGGCGCGGGTCGAAGACGCCGAAGACGAGCTCCTTGTCGCCGTGGCGCTCGATCAGGCTCCGGGCGATCACCTTGAGCAGGTTGGTCTTGCCGCACTCGCTGTCGCCCATGATCAGCAGATGCTGGTCGTGCTGGAACAGGTCGAGCAGGACGGGGGCCAGCTGGGTCTGGTCCAGGCCGACCGGGATGCGGTGCGGTTCGCCGGCCGGGCCGGGCAGCTGGTGCGCCTCCAGCACGTGCGGCAGCACGCGCACCGGCTGGGCGACCTCGCCGGTCCAGGTGGCGCGGATCTGCCGGGCGGTGGTCTCCAGGACCGCGCCGAGGTCGGCGGTGTCGGCGATGCCGTCGGTGCGGGGCAGGGCGACCTGGGCGAAGAGCTTGCCGTCGGTGAGGACGCGGCCCTTCTCCTCGGGCGACAGGGTCTCGCCGAGCTTGCGGTCGATGCTGGACTCGCTCGGGTCGTTCAGGCGCAGTTCGACGCGGGTGCCGAACTGGGACTGGGTGGCGATGCGCACGTCGTTCCAGCGCAGCATGCCGGCGACGACGTGGATGCCGTAGCCGCTGCCCCGCTTGAGGATGTCGACGACCGGGTCGTCCAGTTCCTCGAAGTCGTCGCGCAGCGCGCCGAAGCCGTCGACGAGCAGCACGATCTCGGTGCTGGCCAGCTCGGGCACCCGGCCCGCGGCCCGCAGGGTGCGCAGCTGCTCCAGCGAGTCGATGCCGTGCACCCGGAACAGTTCCTCGCGCTGGTCGAGCATGGCGCGCACCGAGTCGATGGTGCGGGCCGCGCGCTCCCGGTCGGCCCGGCCGGCGATGCCGCCGACGTGCGGCAGCCCCGACAGGGCCTGCAGGCCGCCGCCGACCAGGTCGAGGCCGTAGATGCCGACCTCCTGCGGGGTGTGGGTCAGCGCCAGCGAGAGGGCGAGGGTGCGCAGCAGGGTGGTCTTGCCGGACTGGGGGCCGCCGATGATCGCGGCGTGGCCGCCGGCGAGTGTCAGGTCCAGGTACCACTGGCCCTGCCACTGCTTCGTCGGGTCGTCGAGCGTGCCGAGCGGCACCTGGAGCGGGCCGCGGCGCCCCGCGAGCTGCATGCCGCGCGGACCCACCTGCACCGGTCCGGCGACCTTGTCGAGCGGGACCGCGGCGGGCAGCGGGGGCAGCCAGATCTGACGCACCGCATGGGTGCCGGAGCGCTCCAACTGGTCGATGATCACGCCCATCTCGGTGGGGCCGGTCTCGCGGCGCCGCATCTGCGGCTCCTCGGACGTCTCTGAGTCCCCCTGGCCGAGGGTGTTGTAGGCCTGGTACTCCAGGGCGAGCGGCCCGGTGTCCTCCGGCTCGTGCTGGACGGGGCCGCGGTAGGCGCCGGAGACGTAACTGGCCTTGAACCGCTCGTAGTGGCTGGTGTCGACCTTGAGGTAGCCGAAGCCGGGCAGCGGGGGCAGGTGGAAGGCGTCCGTGGTGTCCAGGACGGTGCGGGACTCGTCCGGTGAGAAGGTGCGCAGGCCGAGCCGGTACGACAGGTAGGTCTCCAGGCCCTTGAGCTTGCCGGCCTCGATGCGCTGGCTGGACAGCAGCAGGTGCACGCCGATGGAGCGGCCGATCCGGCCGATGGACAGGAACAGGTCGATGAAGTCCGGCTTGGCGGTGAGGAGTTCGCCGAACTCGTCGATCACCACGAACAGGTGCGGCAGCGGCTCCAGGTCGGGGCGCCGCTCGGCGCGCAGCGCGGCGTAGTGGCCGATGTCGGCGACGTTGCCCGCGTCCTTGAGCACCTGCTGGCGGCGCTTGACCTCGCCGGCGAGGGACGCGTGGACGCGCTCGACCAGGCCGGCCTGGTTCTCCAGGTTGGTGATGACGCCGGCGACGTGCGGAAGCTGCGCGAACGGGGCGAAGGTGGCGCCGCCCTTGTAGTCGACGAGGACCATGGCCAGGTCCTCCGGCGGGTGCGTGGCGACCAAGGCGAGGACGAGGGTGCGCAGCAGCTCCGACTTGCCGGAGCCGGTGGCGCCGACGCACAGGCCGTGCGGGCCCATGCCCAGTTCGGAGGACTCCTTCAGGTCGAGGAGGACGGGCTCCTTGGCGTCGCTGACGCCGATCGGCACGCGCAGGAAGGCGCGTTCGCCGCGCGGCGCCCACAGCCGGTGGAGGTCGAGTTCGGCCACGTCGTCGATGCCGAGCAGCTGGGCGAAGTCGACCGGGCCGGTGAGCGGGGCGTCGACCATCGACTCCGCGGACAGCCGCAGCGGGGCGAGCATCCGGGCGAGGCCCTCGGCGAAGGGGACGCCGATCTCGTCGACGGTGCCGTGGGCGCTGACCGGCTCCTTCTCGCGCAGGTCCTCGATGACGACGCGTTCACCGTCGACGGTGATGCGCACGCCCACGCTGCCGGGCTCCTGCACGCGCTGGTCGAGCAGGTGCAGCACGGTGACGCTCATGTCCCGCAGGCCCACGGCGTCGTCGGGGCGCGGCAGGTCCACCGCGTCGTCACCGTGCGCGTCGGCGACGACGAGCAGCCGGGACGTCATGGCGAGGGCGTCCTTGCCGGACAGGCCGCGGCGGACCTCGGCCGCGTAGGAGGCGCGGCGGCGCAGCTCGGCGCCCATCTGCCGGGCCAGCTGGGGCAGGGAGGGCGCGATCCGGCGGGCGGCGACGGGGCCGTCGAACTGCTCCGTGTCGAGCAGGTGCGGCAGCCACTTGGCCCACTCCCAGTCGGCGATCCGGTCGCCGGGCGCGGCCAGCGCCATGGCCACGTCGTCGGGGGCGTGGGTGGCGGCGGTCTGCGCGATCAGCGCGCGGGCGACCCGGAGGGTGTCCTCGCGCCGGCCGACGACGGTGATGTTGCCGACCCGGTCGAGCGGGACGGTGAGCGGGAGTTCGGTGCCGTTGGCGAAGCGGGCGACCAGGGCGGAGGCCTCGTTCAGCATGAACTCGTCGGGCGGGGTGAGCACGGAGGACCCCGGCGGGGCCACCTTCAGGTCGCGCACCGGCATCTCGCCGGTGCCGACCCGGACCCGCAGGAAGTCGGCGTCGAGCCGGCGCCGCTCCCACAGCCGGGCGGGGTCGCGCACCACGTCGTACAGCGCGTCCGGCGGCGGGTTGAGCACCTGGGTGCTCTCGCGTCGCTCCCGCTCCTCCTTCGACAGCTCCTCCCGGAGGTCCTCCAGGTAGGAGAGGTAGGCCTCGCGCTGGGTGCGGCGGGTGCGCTGGGCCTTGCCGCGCTGGGTGAAGAGCATGACGAGCGAGCCGATGACGGTGACGACGAGGATGATCGCGCCCAGCCCCGCGAACTGGCTGTTGCGCACGACCGTCATCATCACGACGGAGGACATCACGCCCGCGACGGGCAGCAGCGAGGTCGCGATCGAGCCCGTCTTGCCGTCGGGCAGGTTGGGCGGCGCCTCGATGGTGCGCGGTTCGGGGGCGGCCGGGGCCGGGTGGTCCGGGCCGGTCGGTGGATCAGTCGGGTGCTCATCGTCGTTGACCTGTCCTCAGGGTCCTGGGTCCCTTCGTGTGCGGGAGGGTTCAGCGGCGCTGGTGGGAGAGCTGGAAGGCCTCCGCGGCCAGGCGGGCCGCGGCCTCCCTGGTGTCCCGCGCCAGCAGCTCGGTGCGGATGGTGCCGCCGGCCGCCAGGTGCCGGTCGTAGGGCAGGATCCGCACGCTCGCCCCGTCGCCTTCAGTTGCTCGGCCGCCTTCTCCAGGTCGATGCCGGTGTGCGGCACGGTCTCGGTGAGCACGACGACGGTGGAGGTGGTGATGTCCCGGGGCAGGGCGCGCATCCACTCCAGGACCGCGTGCGTGCTGGCGATGCCCTCCAGCGTCGCGGGGACCGTGAGGATCCGGGCCTGGGCGGCGGACAGGGCGGTGCGGGCGACCTCGGCGGGCAGCGTCTCGCAGTCGGCGACGGTCACACCGAAGTAGCGGCGCATCGCCACCATGATCCGCTCGTAGCCCTTGGTGTCGAGCATGGCCCCGACCTGCCCCTGACTGCCGGGCAGCAGCCAGGCGTTCTCGGGCAGTTGGACCAGGTAGCCGGTGATGTCGAGGAGCGTCATCTGTGGTTCGACGACATCGGCGAGATCGCCGGTGGTCCAGCGCAGGCTCTCCGCGCCGAGCCGCAGCGGCAGCGAGCCGAGCGCCGGGTCGGCCTCGACGGCGAGCACCGGGTCCTGGCGGTAGTGGGCGTAGGTGGCGGTCAGCAGCGCGGCGACCGTCGTCTTGCCCGAGCCGCCGCGGATGGAGGTGACCGCGATCTGGCGGCCGGTGGTCACCGGCCGCTGCAGTATCTCGGCGGTCGCGGTGGTCTCGGCGACCTCACGGGCCGCCGAGGAGGAGACGGTACGGCGTACTGCCCGCAGGGCGCGCGCGGCGAACGGCTCCCCGCGCCGGGGCCCCTTGCCCGCGCCGACGAGCTTCTGGTCGACGACCGGGCGGCTGTCGGGCGTGGCGCGGGAGGCGCGGGCGCGTGGCGCGGGGGCCGGCTCGGCGTACTGCTGCGGCTGGGGCTGTTCCCGCTGGGCAGGCTGCTGCTCGGCTGCGTGCTGCTCGGCGTAGGCCTGCTGTTCGGCGTGGGCGTACTGCTCGGCGTAGGCCTGCTGCTGGGCGTAGGCGTGCTGCTGGGCGTGCTGGTGCTGCTGCTGTTCGGTGTACGCCTGCTGTTGCGCATGCTGTTGCTGCTCGGCGTAGGCCTGCTGCCGGGCGTAGGCCTGCTGCTCGGCGTAAGCCTGCTGGGCGTAGGCCGGGTCGGGGTACGGCTGTTGTCCCTGCGCGGGATAGGCCTGCTGCTCGGCGGGCGTGGGCTGCTGGTACTGCTGCGGGTAGCCGTAGGCCGGTGCCGGCCCCTGCCCCTGCCCGTGTCCCTGTCCCTGCTGCGGGAACGCCTGCTGAGCGGCTGACTGCTGAGCCGCCGCCTGCTGCCGGTCCCGCTGCTGGGACGTCTGCTGCGGCTGCTGGGGCGTGCCGCCCCTCAGGTCGCGCAGCACGTCGTTCTGCCAGTTGTCCCCGCTCGGCATGTCGCCCTTCTCTCCTGCCGCACCCCGCCGGTCGTTCCGCGGGAGCGACAGCAGGTGGGCGTCTGGTCTTCGAAGTCTCAGAACTTGTTGAGCAGTTGCCCGTAGATGCCGAACACCCCGATGGCGAGCGGGAAGAGCCCGATGACGCCGAGGGACTCGATCAGGTCGGCGAACCTGCGCAGCCGCACCCGGACGTGGTCGGGCGGCTCGATGCCCAGGACCAGCAGCGGCAGCAGCGCCGCCGCGCCCAGCAGCACCAGCGCACCGGCGCCCCCGGCGTGGTCCAGCCACAGGACCGCGAGGCGTACGACGAGCAGCGCCGCCGCCGCGAACAGTGCCACGACCTCGGCGACCAGGGGGAAGGCCCGCGCCCGTGACAGCAGGACGACGGCCACGAGCGAGGCGAGGCCCACCGTCCAGGCCGTCGGCTCCTTCGCGGTGGTCAGCATCCAGCCGCCGAGGGCGGCCGACGCCGCCGTGACGATGGTGGCGAGGGCGAGCCCGCGGTGGGTGGCGGCCAGGGCGTTGGCGACCTGGTGGCGGCTCACGGACGTCCCCGTCGAGCGCTTGTCGTCCAGCGCGGTGAGCCCCGAGGCCATCAGCGCGAACCGGGGCAGCAGCCCGAGCAGGACGATGGAGAACACGGCCATCACGGCGCCGATCCGGTCCGCCCGGTCCTGGAGGAGGGCGACGGCCTCCCACACCAGTGCGACGACGACGATCGCCCCGGCCCCGATCAGCCCGCCCTTGCCGAGCGGCGAACAGTAGGCCAGCAGCACCAGGGTGATCACCAGTGCGGCCGCGATAGCCGCCAGCCGGGCCGTTCCGCCCCAGCCGTAGGCGTCGGCGGCGGTCCACGCGGTCAGCAGGCCGAGCCCGCCCGAGCCGAGCAACAGCGCGGTGGCCAGCCCCTGGTTGCCCGCGCCGATCTTGGCGATGGCCGCACCGGCGATCAGGAACAGCACGGTGACGACCGCGAGCCCCGCGGTGACGGACTCCAGGGAGAACTCCTGCCGGGCCAGGACGGCCGCGGCCACGGAGAACACCACGGTGGCCACACCGGCGCTGACCCGGCGGGCGGCCGGGCGCCAGCGCCAGATCCGCAGGTCGAGGTCGTCCGCTACCTGGTCGGTGACGTCGTGCACGACCGGCGCCGGCGGCGCGGCATGGGCCCGCACGAGGCGGAGCACGGCGCCGTCGGGCACCTCGGCCGACGACAGCGTCGCGTCATGGGGCAGCGCCGAGCCGTCGGAGGTGATCAACTGCCGGGTGGTCGGCCGGGTGGCGGCCCGGTCGTCCAGCAACTGGAGTATGTCGGGGAGCAGTTGGCCGATCGGCGTGTCCGACGGCAGTACCAGGTCGGCTCGTCGTCGCTCGCCGATCAGGGTGACCCGGCTCAGCTGGGTCCGAGACATCGTTGCTGCTGCGCTCACCACTCACCGGAACCTATCATCGCGTTTTTTCCGCCACGGCCGCGCTCCGATCCGGTCGCGCCGGCCACGCACACCCCGTTCACCGGTTCTCCGCACTCTTGCCGCCGGCACCGCTCGCGGAGGCGCTGGGCGCCGGGTCGTACAGCTGCTCCTGCTGCTGTTGCTGCTTCTTCTCCTCGGCCTTCTGCTTCGCCAGCGTGGCCTGGAGGAAGGACCAGCCGATGCAGCCGGCGCACAGCACGGCGGCGATCGCGATCCCCGCGAACACCTTGCCGAACCGCTCGTCCGCCGTCCGCCGCGCGCGCTGCGTGCCGAACAGCAGCGCGTCGCGCATCCGGCGCCGGCGCACCGCCACCGACTCCAGCAGCTGGCTGTCGTAGTCCCGTGCCATTTAGTTCGTCCTGTGCGTTGTTGGTGCGCTGCCTTGTTGCTGGCGCGTTTTCGATGCGTGGTCAGTCGTCCGAGTTCAGTCGTCCGAGGTCCGTCGTCCGGGGTCCGTCGTCCGAGGTCAGTCGCCGGGGGCCAGACCGAGGTGCTTCCGCATGGCGGCGTACTTCTGCGTGAGCCGCCGGGCGGTGTGCTCGTCGAGTGCGGCGAGGCGGTGGGGGTCGGCGTTGTGCGCGAGGTCGGCCGCCTTGACCAGGCGGGCGCCCGGGGTGGCCAGGATCCGGCGGGCGTACGCCTGCACTTCCTCGCCCGGCTGCTTGGTCATGGCCCGTACGACGTCCTTGGTCCGCTGCGTGAGCGCTGCCGCGTCGAGCCACTCCTCGGTGAGGACGCCGTCCTCCAGCGCGTCGTGCAGCCAGGCGGCGGCCACCAGCTCGTCGCCTCCGCCCCGGGCGCGCACGCCCTCGGCGACGGCCGACAGATGCTCGGCGTACGGCTGCCCGGCCTTGTCGGTCTGGCCGGCGTGCGCGGTGCGGGCGACGGCCTCGACCTCGTCGAGACTCATCTCGTGCGGCATGCGATCCCCCTTGCTTCGCTCCCGCAACATAGGACACGAACACGCCACCCGTACAACCGGGGCGGCCGTCCCCCGGGCGTCTTCACACACCTCCGGAGAGCCCCGTCACGATCATGAAGAGCACCCACAGCACAGGGACGAGCGCGATGTACGCGCGGGGCCGTCGGCGCACGGGTACGCCGGGGTCGTAGCGGGGGCCGAGCGTGCCCGGCCCGGGCGCGGGAAGCCGCTTCACCTTGCGCACGGCCAGGGCGTTGCGGACCAGCGTGAGCGGCGCGAAGACGAAGAGGGAGAGGGGGCTCCACCAGCCCCAGGCGAGCGTGTGGGTGGTCAGCGCGCGGTACACAGCCAGCCCGCAGGTCAGGCACATCGGGCCGTCCGTCCTCCGGAACCCCATGAGGACGACGAGGCCGCGGTGCGCACGGAACGCGACGTCCGCGGCGGGAGAACCTCCGCAGAACCTGCACATGGGGGAGGACGGATCCGGGGGTTCCGGGAGGTCCTGATCGGGGAGGCGGCGGGCTTCAGGGACCTCGGTGCGGGCGCCGGCCGTTGTCGGGCCCGCGGGCAGCGCGGCGGCAGGCTCGGCGTACCAGGCGCGCAGTGATGCGACGACGGCGTCCAGCAGGCCGCTCTTCAGAGCCTTGTCGATGGTCCCGTCGCAGAACTTCTCCCCACGCACCACCGCGGTGGCGGCGCGCACGGCGTCGGCGGGCCGCAGCGTGCCCTCAGGCGAGGGCGTGGGCACGGGGTTGTCCATCCACCGGTGCTCGGGCGTGACGGCACCGACCCGGCGCAGGGCGTCGACGGCCCGGTCCACCCCCTGGCTGTACATGGGGAACGGCACGTGGATGGCACCGCTCGGCGACTTCTGCCCACCGCCCCACCGCACGTCCCGGTCCTCGTCGGTGAGCGCGTCGAAGGCGTCCCCGAGCCCGCGCCACGCCTCCGCGTCGTCACGGTCGAGCTGGTCGAGGAGACGCTGGTCGTCCGCCGGGGTGACGATGCGGGCGAGTTCCTCTACGACAGCGGCATCGGCGGCCTCCATGACCGGGCCGACGCCGGGTTCGTGGCTGAGCAGGTTGAGGACACCGAGGGGGGTGAGGCCGCGGTCCCGGGCCTCACGGACCCGGTCGTACCACTGCGTGCTCGCGTTGTAGGCGCTGACACTGCTGGCATTCCTCGTGATCCACTCGACGTCGTCGACGCCCACCCCTGCCCAGGCGTATCCGGTCACCTCGCCGTCGGGGGCGGTGACGGTGATGTAGTGCACGGGGTTGGTCATGCTGTCTACTCAGTTCTGGCGAGTGCCTTGACCGCGTCGGCGTTCAGCGCGTCGGTGAGGGAGCCCGGCAAGGCCCGGCCTCGGTTGCCCTCCGGGTTCGACAGCATCTCCTCGAGAGCCTGGGACGGCAGGAGACCTCGCTCCTTGGCGTCCTGCAAGCGGGCGTGCCAGTGACCGGTCTCTGCGAGGGCTCGCCCGCCGGCGGCTTCGCACGGTACCCATGTGGCGGCATCGTCCTCGTCGCTCCCCCACACATAGCCGAGAGGCGCACCGCCCTCTTTGTCAACCACCGTGAAGTAGCGGACCGGCTTGTCGGTCCAGAACTTGTACTTCGGCGATCCCTGCCTCACGAGGTTGAAGTGCACATCCTCGGCCAAGCGCGGATTGACCGGCTCTCCCCTACTCACCGTGCGCCAGAGCCTCGACGGCGGCTGCGTTCGGGGCGTCGGTGAGGGATCCCGGGAGGCTACGGCCCTTACCCGCAGGCTCCGGGTCGGCCAGCAACTCAGCTAGGGCCTGGGACGGAAGAAGCCCGCGCTCCTTGGCATTGCGCAGCCGACGGATCCAGAAGCCGCCCTCGTTCGCCGCACGGGGGCCGCCAGCCTGTCGCGGTTCCCAGGCGGCTGCGTCGTCCTCGTCACCGGCCCACACGTAACCGAGGACTGCACCGTTCTCCTTGTCGACCACCGCAAAATACCGCACCGGCTTGTCCGTGTGATTCCGGTACCGCGGCGGACCCGACACGAGGTTGAAATGCACGTCCTCGTTAAAGCGCGGATTAACCGGTCGTTCACTGCTCATGGCGTCCCTTTTCCTCTCGCTCGGGGTGATCGATCATGAGGCTACGGCTTAGGCCTCGGCAGGATCTCCCCGTATACATGCCACTTGCCCATCGCGTCCTGGAAGACGCGCGTCACCTTGTACTCTGAGCCCTTGGCAAGGAGCAGCTCACGTTCTCCGGCATGCTTGGAGAGGTGGTCGATCCAGAGGGCGGGGGTGTCCTTTGGCACTCGCCAGTGCATCCACACGGGCTTGGAGTCGAACGGCGGCGGCGGCGTCTTTCCGAGTGCCGTGGACGTGAACGCCTTGTCGTCGAACACGCCGCCCTCCATCTCCTTCGGTGACTTCAGCGGCTGGCCGTCGATCCTGATGTGGTCGACCCCGTGCCGCGCACGACCATGACGTCCTCCGGGACAGGACGAGCGCCCATGACGTTGTCCATCTCGTCGATGGCATGCTTGAGCGAGTCGTCCAGGTTGTGCCCGAAGCGCAAATGGTTGTTGATCAGGTCGTACTCGTTGCCACTGTACGTCCTCAGCGCTTCCCACGACTCGGGGGACAGGTCGTCCAGGAACTTGTTCCAGTACGCATTGCCATATGCCAGCCCCGCCTCGTTGCTGACACTGGGCGCGGGGTTCGTGCCGCGAGCGAGTTCGGCCGTGGCCACCGCGTGCTTCTCCGCGTCGGTAGCCAGTCTGTCGAAGTCGTCCGCCGAAATGTGGGGCTTGTACTCGAACGGCTCCCCGGCCCCGCCGTGACCCGGCACATCCGCGCCCTGGTGCCCCGGAGCGGCTGGGGCATCGGTGCCGTGGTGTGCGGCGGCGTCCGCCGCATCGTGGGCGATGTCACCGTGGTCGCCTGCGTGGGCCGCGTCGTCCGCGTGGTTGGCACCGTGCGAGGCGTCGTCCGCGTGACCGGCGCCGGGAGCGTCGTGGCCCGGGCCGTGGCCGCCGGTGCCGGGGACGTCATGGCCGCCCGGGTGAGGCGTGGTCGGGACGTCGTTCGCCGGGCCGGTGGCCTGGTGGTACCACGGCGTCGGGGTGCCGGGGTGAGCACCGCTGCCGGGGACGTCATGGCCGCCCGGGTGAGGCGTGGCCGGGACGTCGTGCACCGGGTTGGTGCCCGTCGTCTGGCTGTACCACGGGGTCCCCGCCCCGGGGTGACCGCCCGTGTGCGGCGCGGTCGTCGGGGTCGTGTCGTACGACGACGGCGGAGGCGCCTGGTCGTACGCCGACGGGGCCGGTGCGTGATCGTACGTGCCCGGCGACGGCGCGTGACCGTACGGCGAGCCGGAAGGAGCGTGGCCGTACGGGGACGCGGACGGGGCCTGGCCGTACGGGGACCCGGAAGGGGCGGCCTGGCCGTACGGGGACCCGGAAGGGGCCTGGGCGTGCTGTGTGCCGGTCGGGGTGTGGTCGTACGTGGAGGGAGCCGGTGTCGGGTCGAAGGCTCCGCCCGGGGTGTGGGTCGGGGCCGTGGGGGGCTGGTTGTAGTGGCCGCCCTGGGCCGCGTTGTCCACCGTGTGCGCGCCCGCGTCGGCGCCCCCGTGGGCCCCGCGTACGACGGCGTCTGGGCGCCCTGCGTCGTCCAGTGCGCCGGAAGCGTGGGCGTGGTGCCGTGCGGGGCCGTCGGGCCGGTGCCGTGGGGGGCCGGGGTCGTGTCGATCGTGCCGTTCGGCGCGACGAGGTTGCCGTTCGGGTCCATCAGCCGGCCGTCGGGAAGGGGGACCGAGCCGTTAGGGAGGGTGGGGATGTCGATGGTGCCGACGCCCCGCAGGCCCTTGGTGATGTCGCCGATCTTCGACAGGCCGGCGCCGGCGCCCTTGGCGATGTAGGTCATCGGGTCAATGACCCGCCCCGCCTTGCCCGCCACCGACAACGCCTTGGCCACCGCGCCCGCCTTGCCCGCACCCGACGCCGCAGCCCCGGCGCCGCCGGTGAAGACCGTGGTCAGCACGTTGAAGGTGACCGCACCCGCCGCCCGGGCGGGGTTCTTGCCCACTGGTCCCAGGCCACCAGCGCCTTGCCGGTCTCCTTCATCGCGGTACGCGAGTCACGCAGCCAGGACGGCATGTCCTTGTCCGACGCCGTCCAGAACGCCGCGTTCGCCCCGGGAATCGCCGTGATGACCAGACCGGTCGCCAACTGCGCCAGACCCTTCCAGGCCTGCTTCATCGCATCCCAGCCACCGAACCCCACCAGCGTGCCCAGGCCCTTGATCGTGCCCCAGACCCCGTCCACGATCAGGCCGTCCCACACGAACGACTTCACCCAGTGGCCGACCTCGTACCACTTGTGCTTCTCCTCCACCGGGTCACCCCAGGGAAGCTTCGCGTTCTTCATGTCCCCGGCGTTGAAGCCGTACTGGTTCTTCTTCTTCGAACCGTCCCCGGCCACCATCTGCGTCCCGCCCACAAAGCGGTGATCTTGTTGTGGCAGGTCCGCTCCGCCGCCCAGAACGCCGCCACCGTCGCGGTGATGTCGTCCCGCAGCTGATTGTGCTCGTCGACCTTGTCCTCGTCGTACTCCCACTCGTCGTCGTCCTTGACCGAGGAGACGAAAGCAGCCGCGTCCGCCTTCAGCCGCTTCAGCTTCGCCACCAGCGGGCGGACCTCCGTCGCGTACGACGACAACGCCCCCGACACGGTCTCCAGGTCATCGGCGAACGCGTCCGCCTTCTCCCTCACCGGCTTGGTCGTGGCGAACAACCGCTCCGCCTCCGGAGCCGTGTAGAACGCCGACAGCCCCTGGAACCGGGAATGGACATCAGCACCGGTGTCCCGGATATGACCCGCGTCCTTCTTCAGGTCCGCGTAATCCGTCTCCAGCTGCTCCAGATTCCCCGTGAACTGCGGGATTTTTTCGGGCTGTATCACCGCTTGCCGACTCCCGGAAGATCCACCGCCGGCGCCTGCAGCGTCTTGCGCTGCGCCTCCGCCGCCATCTCCTCATCGCCGTTCATGTACGCCGTGGTCGCGTCCACCGCGCCCTGCAACGACTTGCCGGCCCGCGCCGCGACGAACTTCAGATCCTTCGCCGCGTGCTCAGCGAACTGCGACAACGCGAGAGCCACCAGACCGCCCTGCGCCTTCTCGCCGCCCTCACCGCCGCCCTCGGCGGAGACGGTGCCCGCGCTGGACGCCGCCGACGTCAGATGCTCACCGAACGCCTTCGCGTACTTCTCCAGCTTCGACGCCGCGTCACCCGTCGTCGTCAGCACATGCGAAATACCCTGCGGCTTCAAATCCCAGCCGGGCACCGAAAACCCCCGTCACACACAAAGAACGAACTTCACCGAAAGACCTACAGCGGCGGCAGCGGCTCAGCCGATGTTGTCCACCGCCGCCTTCGCACGCTGAATCGTCGACTGCGCCGTACCGTCGTTCTTCTCCAGCGTCGTCTTCAGCAGGTGGATGATGTTCTTCACCTCTTGCGAGGCGTTGTTCCACCGCTGTTCCTTGCCGTGGTACTCATCCGCCACACCGTCCGCCGTGAAGTCGGCCATCGCCGCCTTCACCTGCTTGTCACGCTGGGCGATCAACGACTCCAGACGGCCGATCACCACCTGGATGTTCGACTGCACATCCGCCGACGCGCCCGTGTCGTACGACCTGCGGTCCGAACCCGCGCCTGCCATCACACACCACTCCCCGAGAATCGAAAAAGGATCAGAAACAGATCTGACGAAGGTCAGCAGTGCTCAGCGGAAGCGAGCGGCGTCGAAGTTCGCCGCCGACATCTGCTGACGCGCGTTGTCACCCTGTTCCTGATCACCCGAGGAGAACGCCGAGTCCATACCCGACTGGCCGCCCA
Source organism: Streptomyces tuirus (assembly GCA_018195615.1). GTDB lineage: Bacteria > Actinomycetota > Actinomycetes > Streptomycetales > Streptomycetaceae > Streptomyces > Streptomyces tuirus_A. The sequence continues at coordinate 3,317,343 of JAGTPG010000002.1, forward strand.
GGATCGCCGACAACGACGAGTTCAGATCCGACGCGATCCGATCCGCCCGCGCCTTGAACTGGTCGAACATCACACGACCCGAACCGTTGAACTTGCCCTCCAGCGGCTGCGCCGCCGCCACCAACTGCCGGACCAGACCACCCAGGTCGTCCGTCGAACCACGCGTGTCACGCTGCAACGACGACAGCGTCTGCGCCCCCATGTCGAACTTCATCGTGCTAACTCGCCTCCCCCGTACGGGCTGTTGCGGCGACCGCAGCCGGCCGCCCTCAAGTCTCACCCATCTCTATCAACACGGCAGTTGCCTTTGCAATCGGGGTCCCGGGCCGTCGCAGAAGCACCACAGAATCATGACCTGGCCATGGGGCGGACGATGCCTGTACGTCAGCGGGCGGACGCCGCCGTCGGACCCTCGCGGCAGATCAGCAGCAGGGCCCGGTCGTCGTTGACGTCCTTGGCCACTGCCTCGATGAGGTGCCAGGCGGCGCCGTGGAAGCCGCCGGGCACGTAACGGTCGGCCTCGCCGGTGAGGCGGTCGATGCCCTCGACGATGTCGCGGTCGGCGGTCTCCACCAGGCCGTCCGTGAACAGCATCAGCACGTCCCCGGGGCGCAGCGAGCCCTTCACGGGGTCGAACTGGGCGCCGTCGTACACCCCGAGGAGCGGTCCCTCGGCCGCCTTCTCCTCCCAGCGGCCGCTGCCCGCGCTGAGTTGCAGGCCGGGCGGATGGCCGGCGGAGTAGAGCTCGTAGTCGCCGGAGTCCAGGTCGAGGACCAGGTGGATGGAGGTCGCGAAGCCCTCGTCCCAGTCCTGGCGGAGCAGGTAGCCGTTCGCGGCGGGGAGGAAGGCGTGCGGCGGGAGGGAGCCCAGCAGGCCGCCGAACGCGCCGGACAGCAGCAGGGCGCGGGAGCCCGCGTCCATGCCCTTGCCCGAGACGTCGGTCAGCACGACCTCGAGCGTACGGCCGCCGTTGGTGCGCGCCGCGACCACGAAGTCGCCCGAGAAGGACTGGCCGCCGGCCGGGCGCAGCGCCATCTCACGGTGCCAGCCGTCGGGCAGGTCGGGCAGCTTGCTCTGCACCCGGATGCGTTCACGCAGGTCGAAGAGCATGGTGCCGCCGCGCCGCCAGGGCACACCGACCCGGCTGCGGAACTGGGCCAGCAGCAGGCCGAAGAAACCGCAGGCCGCGACCACGAGCACCACGCCCGGGGTGACCCTGGACGGCCCCTCCGTGTACGGTCCGAGCCGCACCGACTCCACGATCAGCGCCGTGGCCGCCGCCGCGTACAGACCGAGCAGGCTCGCCGGGCGCAGCAGCAGACCGCCCACGACGACCGGCAGGACCAGCGCGGCAGGTGAGAACCACACCGAGTTCGCCAGCGTCGCCGCCGCGATCAGGGGGACGGTCAGCAGCAGACCGGCCAGGGCGATCCAGTCCGAGCCGTCGCCGCGGAAGTAGTCCACGGCGGCTCGGCGCACGCCGACGCGGGCCCGGTGCCACTGCTTCTTCAACCGGGCCGTGAACGTCTCGGCTTCCGCGCGCCGCTCTCGTCCTGATGCCATCAGTTCGGGACCCTATCCATCGGACGAGCCGCTTGGCACGGGAGGTCCCACTTGTCCCCCGTCCGAGGGCCGACTTCACAGTGAACTTCACCACGCGCCGCCCTGTCGCCGCCCTGTCGCCGCCCGGGTGAAATTCCCTCGCTCGTCCCGCATTGCCCTGGTAGGCATGGGCCATGGCGACTGACGAGACCGGATCCGCGGCGACCCTGCGGGTGCTCCGGCGGGACGACTGGGACAAGTGGTACGACACCCTCATCCGGAGCTTCGGCGGAGTGCCGGAGTCCACCGAGGAGCGGGAGTTGTGGGACTCGCTGACCGAGTTCGACCGTTCACTCGGTGTGTGGGAGGGGGACGGCTGTGTGGGGACGGCGGGGGCGTTCAGCTTCCGGCTCACCGTGCCCGGCGGCGCCTCGGTGCCGGCCGCGGGCGTGACGATGGTCAGCGTGGCCGCCACGCACCGGCGGCGCGGCGTCCTGACGTCGATGATGCGGCGGCAGTTGGACGACGTCCGGTCCTGGGGTGAGCCGCTGGCCGTGCTCACGGCTTCCGAGCCGGCGATCTACGGGCGGTTCGGGTACGGCGCCGCCACCTTCCAGTTGAACGCCGAGGTCGACACGGGTCGGGTACGGCTGTCGTCGCTGCCCGCCGGTACGGACGACGTACGCGTGCGGTACGCCGTTCCCGCGGATGTCATCGACGTGTGCGAGGCCATGTACGCGCGGCTGGTGCCGTCGCGGCCGGGGATGCCGGCGCGGCAGCCCGGCTGGGAGCGGCTCGGGGTGCTCGATCCGGAGAGCGAGCGGGAGGGGGCGTCGCCGCTGCAGTGCGTCCTCGCCGAGCGGGACGGCGAGACGGTCGGGTACGCGCGGTTCAGCGTCAAGCCGAACTGGGAGACAGCCGGGCCCGAGGGCACGGTGATCCTCAAGGACTCGCTCGCGCTGGACCCGGCGGCGGACGCGGCGCTGTGGCGGTTCCTGTTCGGCATCGACCTGACGTCGAAGCTGGTGATCCGGGGGCGGCCGGTCGACGACGCGTGGCAGTACATGGTGTCCGACATACGGCGGTGTCAGCCGCGGTTGCGGGACTCGCTGTACGTGCGGCCGGTGGAGGTGGGGGCGGCGTTGGAGGCGCGGACGTATCAGGCGCCGGTGGACGTGGTGTTCGAGGTGGAGGACGCGTTCTGCCCCTGGAACGCGGGGCGTTGGCGGCTGAGCGGGGACGCGAAGGGGGCGTCCTGCGAGCGTACGGCTGATGCGGCGGATGTGGCGTTGTCCGTACGGGAGTTGGGCGCGGCGTATCTCGGTGGGGTGAGCCTCACGGCGTTGCGGGCCGCGGGGCGGGTGCGGGAGTTGCGGCGGGGAGCGGTGGCGGAGGCCTCGGTGGGTTTCGGGGCCGACGTGGCGCCGTGGTTGCCGCACGGTTTCTGACGCGGAGGTGTTCAGGGGCGGGGGTGTTCAGGGGCGCTGGCAGGTCGGGCACCAGAAGAGGTTGCGGGCGGCGAGATCGGCGGTGCGGATCTCACCGCCACAGATGTGGCAGGGCTGGTGGGCCCTGCGGTAGACGTACACCTCGCCGCCGTGGTCGTCCACGCGGGGCGGCCGGCCCATCGCCTCCGGGGTGTGTTCCGGGCGGACGGTGTCGATGCGGTTGTGGCGGACGCCCTCGTGCATGAGCTCGACCAGGTCGGACCAGATCGCCTTCCACTGGGCCGGGGTGATGTCCTTGCCGGCGCGGTACGGGTCGATGCGGTGCCGGAAGAGGACCTCCGCGCGGTAGACGTTCCCTACGCCTGCGATGACCTTCTGGTCCATGAGGAGGGCGGCGATCGTCGTGCGGCTACGGCTGATGCGGCGGTACGCGGTGTCCGGGTCGGCGTCGTCGCGGAGGGGGTCGGGGCCGAGGCGGTCGTGTATCGCCTGCTTCTCCGGGGGTGTGATCAGGGAGCAGGTGGTGGGGCCCCGGAGGTCGACGTAGGTGGTGTCGTTCGCGAGGCGGAGGCGGACGGTGTCGGTGGGTGGGGGACGGGGGCCGGGCCGAAGGTGACCTTGCCGAAGAGGCCGAGGTGGATGTGGATCCAGTCGGCGTCGCGGAAGCCGAGGAAGAGGTGTTTGCCGTGGGCCTCGGTGCGGGTGAGTTCGGTGCCGGTGAGGAGGGCGGCGGCGTCGCTGAACTTGCCCTGGGGGCTGGTTGCCCGGGGGTTGTGTGGAGGAAGGCGGTGGCGTAGTCCTGGGCCAGGCGGTGGATGGTGTGGCCTTCCGGCACGAGGTTCTCCTGTGATCGTTGCCGGCTCCGCCCCGCCGAGAGGGCTGCGTCCGCTCCACACGGACGGTTGCTCCCCCGCCCTGCCCGGCGCGAGCGCCCGGCCGCGGTGCGGCTCAGGCGTCGGCGTCGCGTACGCGGGGAACCGTGCCGTTACGGCTGGGGGTGGTGCGGAGGGATGGGGGGCAGGTCACCCGTCGTCTCGTACGCCTCGAGCATGTCGATTCGGCGGTTGTGACGTTCGTCACCGGAGAACGGCGTGTTGAGGAAGACCTCGACGAACTTCGTCGCCTCGTCCTGCGAGTGCATGCGCGCGCCCACGGCGACGACGTTGGCGTTGTTGTGCTGGCGGCCGAGCGCCGCCGTCTCCTCGCTCCAGGCGAGGGCCGCACGGACGCCCTTGACCTTGTTCGCGGCGATCTGCTCGCCGTTGCCCGAGCCGCCGATGACGATGCCGAGGGCGTCGGGGTCCGCGGCCGTCCGCTCCGCCGCGCGGAGGCAGAAGGGCGGGTAGTCGTCCTGGGCGTCGTAGATGTGCGGGCCGCAGTCGACGGGGTCGTGACCCGCCCCCTTCAGCCACTCGACGAGGTGGTTCTTGAGTTCGTAGCCCGCATGGTCCGAGCCGAGGTACACGCGCATGGGATGAGTGTGACACGGGTGTTCCGGGGAAGGTGCGCGGGGTGGCGCTCATGAAACATGGGCCGAATGTGAGTCGCATTACGGAAGCTCAGGAAAACCTCAAGTAACAATCTTGATTCAAAGGTTCTCCTATAGGTTCACCTCCGATTCACTGGACCGGCTCGTACACCGCTCGTGCGGGCCCCTGTACACCGTCACGCCGCGACACTCCCCGTTCGTACGGCTCGTGCGGTTCGTACGGAAAACAGCTCCCCGGCGCAAAGGAAATCCGTTCCATGACCTCGCAGCCGACGATGAAGACGACCGGAAACGATCGCGGAGGGCCCGGAGACACCGGTGGCCCCGGCGGCAGTCCCGGGGCGCACGACTCCGGGCTCCAGGCAGGGCTGAAGAACCGGCATCTGTCGATGATCGCCATCGGCGGTGTCATCGGGGCCGGCCTCTTCGTCGGGTCCAGCTCCGGTATCGCCACCGCCGGACCCGGCATCCTCCTCTCCTACGCCCTCGTCGGCACGCTCGTGGTGCTGGTGATGCGGATGCTGGGTGAGATGTCCGCCGCCAACCCGACCTCCGGCTCCTTCTCCGCGCACGCCGACCGGGCGCTCGGGCCCTGGGCCGGGTTCTCCATCGGCTGGCTGTACTGGTTCTTCTGGGTCGTCGTGCTGGCCGTCGAGGCGACCGCCGGGGCGAAGATCCTGGAGGGCTGGATACCGGCCGTGCCCCAGTGGGGCTGGGCGCTGATCGTGATGGTGGTGCTGACCGCCACCAACCTCGTCTCCGTCGGCTCCTACGGCGAGTTCGAGTTCTGGTTCGCCGGGATCAAGGTCGTCGCGATCGCCGCGTTCATCGTCATCGGCGGACTCGCCGTCTTCGGGCTGCTTCCCGGGGTCGACAGCGAGCAGGCCGGGCTGAGCAACCTCACCTCGCACGGCGGCTTCCTGCCCAACGGGCCGGCGCCATCCTCACCGGTGTGCTCCTGGTCGTCTTCTCCTTCATGGGAAGCGAGATCGCCACTCTGGCCGCCGGTGAGTCCGAGAACCCGCAGCAGGCCGTCACCAAGGCCACCAACAGCATCATCTGGCGAGTCGCCGTCTTCTACCTCGGCTCGATCTTCGTCGTGGTCGCCCTGCTGCCGTGGGACAGCAAGTCCATCACCGACGACGGCTCCTACGTCGCCGCGCTGAACTCCCTCGGCATTCCGCACGCCGGTCAGATCATGAACTTCATCGTGCTGACGTCCGTGCTGTCCTGTCTCAACTCCGGCCTCTACACGGCCTCCCGCATGGCCTTCTCGCTCGGCCAGCGCGGGGACGCGCCGAAGTCCTTCGCGCGGACGACCGGCCGTGGTGTGCCGCGGACGGCGATCCTCGCGTCCGTCCTGTTCGGCTTCGTCGCCGTGTTCTTCAACTACAAGTTCCCGGACTCCGTCTTCCTCTTCCTCGTGAACTCCTCCGGTGCGGTCGCCCTGTTCGTGTGGCTGGTGATCTGCTTCTCCCAGCTGCGGATGCGGAAGATCATCAAGAGGGAGGCGCCGGAGAAGCTCGTGGTGAAGATGTGGCTGTACCCGTACCTGACCTGGGCCACGGCCGCGCTGATCGTGTTCATCCTCGGGTACATGCTCACCGACACCGAGCACGACGGGCGCACCACGGTGCTGCTGTCACTGCTCGTGGCAGCGGTGGTGCTCCTCATCGCCTACGTGAAGGAGAAGGCGGGCGTCGGGCGGCGGGCCGCTGAAGCCCTCGAGGCTCGCGACGAGGTCTCGGCCGGCTGACCTCCGGGTACTCCGCCCGTGGTGTGGGGGCCTGCGGTGCGTGTCGTAGTGCGCGCGCCGCAGGCCCTTTTTCCTGTGCCGGTTTCCTGTGCCGGTTTTCCTCTGACAGTTGCCGCGATGCGCTGAGCGGTCCCGGGTCATGTGGTCGGCGCCGGGTTTTTGAGTATTTCCGTCAGGGCGGAGATGCTGTGGTCGCCGTAGCCGGCCTCGACGGCTCGCTTCAGCAGGTCATGGAAGGGCTTGTGCCACTCCATGTCGAGGTTCGCTTCCTTGCCGAGTTCCTCGTCATGCGCGGCTCCAGCCAGGAACAGACTCACCGAGGACGCGGGCTTGCTGTAGTCACCGCGGTCGATCTCCTCCGCGAAGACCGGCAGCACCGAGTTGATCATCTCGAACCACTTGATGCTGAACCGCACCATTGAGGCCACCTCGAGCCCACGCGCCTGCACCGCTGCCGCGCCCTGGAAGAAGCCGACGAGCGCAGGCAGCAGGGTGCCACCCACCGCCATCTCGTACAGGGCGGCGAGATCGGCGTCGGCGCCGAGGTAGACGGTGTCCCCGCCCAGCACGCGCAGCGTCGACGTGAACTCGTCGAAGACGGTGTTGTCGCCGCCGTAGTACAGGAGGGTGTCCTCAGCTCCGACGGCAGACGGCACGTTCTTGATCGCCCCGTCGAGGTAACGCGCGCCGTGCCCGGTCGCCCATTCGGCCATCTGCCGGGCACCGGCCGGCGAACCGCTGTTCAGGCTCACCAGGGCACGGCCCTTGAGCGTGGCAGCGGCCGGTTCCAGGGCCTCGATGGTGCTCTCGTATGTGGTCAGGCAGGCGACGATCAGCGGACTCGCCGCGACTGCCTCGTCGATTCTCTGCGCTTGAACTGCGCCTTTGGACACGAGCGGCACGGCTTTCGATGCTGTTCTGTTCCAGACGGTGGTCCGGTGTCCGGCGTCGATGAATGCCTCAGCCAATGCGCTGCCCATCGAGCCCAGCCCGACGACGGTCACGGGAGTGCGGTGGTGCCCGGTCATTCGTTTTGCTCCTGCCTGATCCTGGTTCACCTGAAGCGTGAAACGGGTCGAAATAGAGGGCATTCGCACGGAGTTGCTGCCGTCTCGGTGCGACGCCTGATCCATGCTGCGGCGGCGCCGACACTTCTACAAGTACCTACAATTCTGTCTGGTACCCACAGTTTTGTTAGGGGAAGTGCTGGTGCGGAAGCGGAATTACACCTGCGGCCTGGACGCTGCCATCGACGTCATGGGAGGAAAATGGAGGGGTCTGATCCTCTTCTGGCTGGGCGAGGGGCCGCTGCGCTTCGGCGAGTTGCGCCGAACGGTGGTCGGCATCAGTGAGCGCATGCTGATCCTGCAGCTGCGGGAGCTGGAGGCGGCCGGCCTGGTGCACCGCGAGGTCCATCACCAGGTGCCACCGAAGGTGGAGTACTCACTGACCGAGTTCGGCCACTCGCTCCTCGCTGCTCTCACCCCACTCGGACAGTGGGGCGAGGACCACATGGAGCGTCTCGAAGCCCTCGGGTGAGGGACGGCCCTCAGAGAACCGTGAAGCTGTCCTTGACCTTCTCGTACACGCGCAGGGCCTCCGGTTCGATTCCCGACTCGTACCAGGTGTTGACCTGGTACGACTTGCCGCCCACGTTGAAGCCGAGCAGGCGGGCGTGCCAGTGGACGCCCTGCAGGGTGAAGGTGTACTCCCAGACCACCGCCGGGTGGCCGCGGAACGTCGTCTCCTCCAGACGGACCTTGCGGTAGTCCTGGCCCTGGTTGGCGTTGCGTTCCGAGGTCTGCCAGGTCTGCAGGAGATTGCCGCGGGCCAGGGACGACTTGCCGACCAGTTCCTGCGTGCCGTCCGGGGAGGTGTAGTGCACCTCCGCGCCCGTCTTGACGTCCCGGCGCCAGCCGTCCGGTGTCGCCCAGGCGAACCCACCGGCCTCCCGGTGCGCGCCCGGCGGCAGGCTGTGCGGCCTGGTCGTGCCTTCGACGGTGGGTGAGGGAGCGGGGCCGGTGGTCGGCGGTGCGGACGCCGAGGAGCCCGCGCGGGGCTCCTCGTCACCGGGTGCGCCCGACTGCGTCGCCAGCAGGATTCCCACCACGGCACCGGCTGTCGCGACCGTGGCCGCCACGGCGGCGAGCACGGTACGGCGGTGGCCGGCGCGGGGGCGGGCAGCGGCCGGGGTGGCGGGGCCCGGGAGTTCGCCCGGGGGCATTGCGGTGGGCGTGGCGGTGGGCATGGCGGTGGGCGTGGGGGCCGGGGTGGGTGCCGGCGTGGGGTGGGGGCGGCGCTCGGTCGCCGCCTGAGCCCGGGCCAGGGAGACGGGGCCCGGGCGGTGGGTGGCCGCGGCAGGGGTGGTGGTGGCAGGGGTGGTCGCGGCAGGGACAGCGGCAGGGCCGGCCGAGGAGGGCGCGCCCGTGTGGGCTTTCGCGGCCATTTCCGTGCGTGTGGCGGGTGTGGGTGGCGGATGCTTCGGGTTCTGCTCCGGCTCCGGTGCAGGGTGCCCCGCCTCGTCCCACCCCACCGCAACGGTGGCCGTCCGTGCCGGGTACGCCACCGGCTCCAGGGCCGCCTCCAGGTGCTCCAGGCCCGGGCGGGCCGACGGGTCCTTCGCCAGGAGGGACGTCAGGACGTCGCGCAACGGGCCCGACGCGGCGGGGAGTTCGGGCTCCTCGTACAGCACCGCGTGCAGCGTCGCCAGCGTGGTGTCGCGGGCGAAGGGGGAACGGCCGCCCAGGGCCGCGCAGAGCGTCGCGCCGAGGGACCAGATGTCGGAGGGCGGGCCCTGGGGGTTGCCGGAGATGCGCTCGGGCGCCATGTAGTCGGGCGAGCCGACCAGCATTCCGACCATGGTGAGCGCCTTGGCGTCCTGGATCGCGGCGATGCCGAAGTCCGTGAGGACGACTCGCCGTTCGGGCCGGTGAGGCCCTGGCCCGTGGCCGGAAACCGCACTCCTCCCACGTCCCGATCCGGCCGCCCCGCCTTCGTTCTCCACCAGCACGTTCCCGGGCTTGATGTCCCGGTGCAGTACGCCCCCGGCGTGCACCTGCCGTAGCGCCGAGACCAGGCCGAGCCCGATCCGGGCCGTGGCGCAGGGGCTCAGCGGGCCCTCCTGCGCGAGGATCCTCTCCAGGGAGCGGCCGGCGACCAACTCCATGACGATCCACAGCCGTTCGCCCTCGTCGACCACGTCGTAGACCCGTACGACGTTGGGTGGTCGATCCTGGCCGTGGCCCTGGCCTCGCGCAGGGTGCGCTCGCGGCGTGTCCCGCTGTCCTCCGCGTCCAGGCCGTCGATACGCATTTCCTTGACGGCGACCTGTCGGTCGAGTATTTCGTCGGCGGCTCGCCACACCCGCCCCATTCCCCCCTGGCCGATACTTTCGACCAGCCGATAGCGCCCCGTCACCAATTTCCCTGGAACACCGCCACTGTTCGTATTCCCCGGCAATCCGCTGCACCCCCTCCACGACGCCGCGACCGACTCCCAGTGAAACACAACGGTCACACTTCGCGCCGCACCAGGATAGTGCGGGTAAATCTTGTGGTACCTCTTTCAGTGCTGCGAATTCAGGCGCAGCCCTGGGGGACGCAAGGGGGACGAACATGAGTTCTCGTCGTACGGCCATGGTCGCGGGACCGCTGGTCGCGGCAACATTCTCAGCGGTACTGATCCTTTCCGGCACTGCCGGCGCGGAGGACGGAGGACCTGCGAGCAGCAAGGGGGGAAAGGTCGTTGACGAGGCACCGGCTGGGGTGAAGCTCACCACGCTGCTGCCCGAGAAGATCTCGGTCGACAACGGTTCGGAAAAGACAGCGATTACCGCCACGGTCAAGAACGACGGAAGCAAGGACAGCGGGAAGATCAGGCTCCTGGTCGTCGGTTTCGACGGGCTTGTCGTCAAGAACGTCGAGGGGTGTTCCGCAATACCCGAGAGCGGACTTCCGGAGGGTTCGAACAGCGGTTTCGCCTGCCCGATCGACAATCTCGCCGCCGGTGCGTCGAAGTCGTACGCCGTCGACGCGACGTACGACCTGGGCAAGACCGGGAAGATCTGTCTGCCCGTCCAGACCGGCGACGGGAAGAAGACGTTCTGGCAGCAGGGCCCGGTGCCGTTCGGCACGACCAACCCGTCGCCGGACGCCCCGGCCACGCCGCTGCTGCTCGGCACCGACAACGAGCCCGTCTCCCCCGACAAGCCGGCGTCACCGGGCGGCAAGGAGCTTCCCAAGACCGGTCCGGCTCGTGATCTGCTGCCGCTGGGCGCGGCCGGAGCGTCACTGCTCGCGGCGGGCGTGGCCGGAATGTGGTGGTCGCAGCGGCGCCGGCCGGTACGGCAGGAGGGCTGAATCGGCCCCTCGGCGCCCTGAGCGCACGCAAGAGGCCCGCCGGGACATCACGTCCCGGCGGGCCTCGGCAACGCCGGCCGCGTCAGCGCTTGTTCACGAACTTCCAGGCCGTCGGCAGCGCCCCCATCGCCAGCGCCGCCTTCAGCGCGTCGCCGATCAGGAACGGGGTGAGGCCGGCCGCGATCGCGGCGGTGGCGGACATGCCGGTGGCGAGGGCCAGGTAGGGCACGCCGACGGCGTAGATGATCGCCTCACCCAGCAGCATCGCGCCCGCCATGCGCAGCATCGAGCGGTCGGCGCCGCGGCGGGCCAGGGCGCCCACCACGGTGGAGGCGAGGATCATGCCGAGGATGTAGCCGAAGGACGGCGCGACACCGGAGGTGCCGGACGCGAACCACGGCACGCCGGCGATGCCCGCCACGGCGTACAGCGCGAGTGCGAGCAGGCCGCGGCCGGCGCCGAGGGAGGTGCCGACGAGCAGCGCGGCGAAGGTCTGGCCGGTCACCGGCACCGGGGAGCCCGGGACGGGCACGGAGATCTGGGCGGCGAGGCCGGTGAGCGCGGCGCCGCCGAGCACGAGGGCCGCGTCCCGGACACGGGAGGCGGGGAGCAGGTCGGCGAGGACCTGTCCGGTGCGCAGGGGGGTGGCGGCAGCGGTGCTCATGGGGACTCCGCGAGGGTGAGGGTGGTCGGGACACCGCGACGCTATCCCAGCGCCCTCGTCCCCATCACCGTCAGCGGTCGACAAAGGCGCGAACACGCGCTTGGTTGGCTCCGGACAAAGGGTGGGGGTTACACCCAGGTTGGCGTGATGCCGGTCACGGTGCTCGGGTGCTGTGCGACACGGGAGGGACACCGGAGCTGTCTGTAGGGTTCCCCCAAAGGAACCCGGGGCCGCCGTCTCGCCCGTCGGTCGCCGGGGCGGAGCGGATCCGGCTCGCCGATCGAGACGGCGCAGTGTCGGACCGGCCCCAGGAAGACCCCATGCCTCTTCTGATGTCCGCCGCGCTGCGGCGTTCGAAGGGGGTACGCCCCGAACCTCCTGCCCGTCGACAGCGAGGGCGGCCGGGCCGCCAACCACTGGCACACCGACGTCACCTTCGTCCTCAACCCGCCGGAGTCGCTGCGCGGCCTCGCCGACACGCTGTGGGCCGAGCACACCAACGACTACGACTACGCCGTCCCAGAGGACTCGAGGGCGACGCCTCGCACTACACACCGGTCGCCGCGTAGCCACGGAGAGCGACGCGACTGTCCGCATGCTGGGATGCCTCTCCGTTTCGGCGGGGAGGCGTCCGAGACTGGCGGCGTTTTTGCCCTCGCACGCCCCTCACGCATTGGACGAGCCGCGCCCATGCCCAGCAGCACCACCACGGAGACGTCGTCCGGCACGGCCGACGTCTCCCTCTCCCACGGCCTGAAGCAGCGCCATCTGTCGATGATCGCCCTCGGCGGTGTGATCGGCGCCGGTCTGTTCGTCGGCTCCGGTGCCGGCATCGCCGCCGCCGGTCCGTCGATCGTGGTCGCCTACGCCCTCTCCGGTCTCCTCGTGATGCTGGTGATGCGGATGCTCGGCGAGATGTCGGCCGCGTATCCGTCGTCGGGTTCGTTCTCGGCGCACGCCGAGCGCGCGATCGGCCCCTGGGCCGGATTCACCGCCGGCTGGTCCTTCTGGGTGCTGCTCTGCACCGCCGTCGGTCTGGAGGGCATCGGCGCCGCGAAGATCGTCAGCGGCTGGCTGCCGGGCACGCCGGAATGGGCGTGGGTGGCGCTGTTCATGGTCGTGTTCTGCGGCACGAACCTGGCGGCCGTGAAGAACTTCGGCGAGTTCGAGTTCTGGTTCGCGGCCCTGAAGGTCGGCGCGATCACGCTCTTCCTCGTACTCGGCGTCCTGGCGATCCTCGGGATCCTGCCCGGCACGGACTCGCCCGGCGCGGGCAACCTCACCGACTTCCTCCCGAACGGCGGCGAGGGCCTGGTCATCGGCCTGCTCGCCTCGGTCTTCGCCTACGGCGGCCTGGAGACGGTCACCATCGCTGCGGCCGAGTCGGAGAACCCCGTCCGGGGTGTGGCGAGCGCGGTCCGTACGGCGATGTGGCGCATCGCGCTGTTCTACGTCGGCTCGATGGCCGTCATCGTCACCCTGGTCCCCTGGGATTCCGAGGAGGTCGTCGAGAAGGGCCCGTACGTCGCCGCCCTCGACGAGCTCGGCATCCCGGGCGCCGGCCAGCTGATGAACGTGGTCGTGCTGGTGGCCCTGCTGTCCGCGATGAACGCCAACATCTACGGGGCCTCCCGCATCGCCTACTCGCTGGTGGACCGCGGCCAGGGCCCGAAGGTACTGGGCCGGGTCTCGAGCGGCGTACCGCGGATCGCGGTGCTCGCGTCCTCCGTCTTCGGTTTCCTCTGCGTGCTGCTGAGCTACTGGCGGCCGAACGACGTCTTCGCCTGGCTGCTCAACATGATCGGCGCGGTGATCCTGGTCGTCTGGATCTTCATCGCCGTCTCCCAACTGCGCCTGCGCCGCCGGCTGGAGCGCGAGGCACCCGAGAAGCTGGTCGTCCGGATGTGGGCGTTCCCCTGGCTGACGTGGGTCGCCCTGGCCGGCATGGCCGCCGTCTTCGTCCTGATGGCCCGGGAGCCGGACACGCGGGTGCAGTTGTACTCGACGGGCGCGATGACACTGGCCCTGGCGGGGGTCGGCTACGCGTGGCAGAAGGCACGCGCCAAGCAGTAGAACCGACGGCGAAGGCCCTCGCGGAACACGCGGGGCCTTTTGCGTGCCTGCGACACACATTCCCGCCCTCCTGCTGCTAGCGTGCACTTGCAAGCTTGTTGCAATAAGAGGTTCGGAGGGTTCCCTGCCATGCCCGTCTACACGCTGCCCGAGCTCCCGTACGACTACTCCGCGCTCGCCCCCGTGATCAGCCCCGAGATCATCGAGCTGCACCACGACAAGCACCACGCGGCCTATGTGAAAGGCGCCAACGACACGTTGGAGCAGCTTGCGGAGGCGCGGGACAAGGAGACGTGGGGGTCGATCAACGGGCTGGAGAAGAACCTGGCCTTCCACCTCTCCGGGCACATCCTGCACAGCATCTACTGGCAGAACATGACCGGCCCGAAGGACGGCGGCGGTGAGCCGCTGGCGCAGGACGGCGTGGGTGAGCTCGCGGACGCGATCACCGAGTCCTTCGGTTCCTTCGCGAACTTCAAGGCGCAGTTGTCCAAGGCCTCCGCGACCACGCAGGGTTCCGGCTGGGGTGTGCTCGCCTACGAGCCGCTGAGCCGGCGGCTGATCGTCGAGCAGGTCTACGACCACCAGGGCAACGTCGGCCAGGGCGCCACCCCGATCCTCGTCTTCGACGCCTGGGAGCACGCCTTCTACCTGCAGTACCGGAACCAGAAGGTCGACTTCATCGAGGCGATGTGGCAGGTCGTCAACTGGCAGGACGTGGCCCGGCGTTACGAGGCCGCGAAGTCCCGGGCGGACGTGCTGCTGCTGGCCCCCTGAGGGGCGTCGAGCGTCCTGCCTCGTGATCGTCTTCTCACCCTTCACGAACGGCAGGCGGAAAGAAGAAGCCCCCGCGAGGACGTGACTCGCGGGGCTTTCCGTACCCGCGCTACGGCTTGCGGCCCAGGCCGCCGTGCTGGCCGATGGGGTCCGTCGGCGCGCCCGGCTCGGGGTGCCACAGCGGGACCGAGACCACGCCCGGTTCCACCAGTTCCAGGCCCTCGAAGAAGCCCTCGATCTGCTCGACCGGCCGCAGGAAGTACGGGACGGCGCCGGTCTCGTTGTAGGCGTCCTGGGCCTGTTCGTAGGCCGGGTCGGTGCCGCGGGAGCCCTCGTTGAGGGAGAGGTAGCTGCCGGGGGCAGTCCGGCCAGGAGGCGGCGGACGAGGTCGCGGGCCTGGTCGTAGTCGGCCACATGGCCCAGGATGCCGCTGAGGATCAGGGCGGTGGGGCGGGTGAGGTCGAGCGTCCTGCCCGCGGCCTCGAGGATGCGCTGCGGCTCGAAGAGGCTGACGGGCTCGTACGCCGTCGCGCCCTCGGGCGTGGAGGTGAGCAGGGCGCGGGCGTGGGTCAGGACCAGCGGGTCGTTGTCGACGTAGACGACGCGAGATCCGGGGGCGATCCGCTGGGCGACCTCGTGCGTGTTGTCCACCGTCGGCAGGCCCGTGCCGACGTCGAGGAACTGCCGTACGCCGGCCTCCTGGACGAGGTGGCGGATGCTGCGGCCGAGGAAGGCCCGGCTGCTGCGGGCGATCGTGACGATGCCGGGGAAGACGGCGGTGTAGGCGTCGCCGGCCGCCTCGTCCACCGGGTAGTTGTCCTTGCCGCCCAGCCAGTAGTTCCAGATCCGGGCCGAGTGCGGCACCGAGGTGTCGATGTCCGTCATGGCGCCCATGGTGCTACGTCCCGTCCGTCTCGCAGGGCACATTGAGTGAGAGGAGTGCGGCGGAACCGTCGGGGTTCATGCGCAGTTCACTGATGGCGGCGTTCCGCAGCCGCGGGAACACTCTGCGGTACTCCCGGGCCGGGATCGACAGCAGGGTGCACAGCACCAGGCGCAGCAGGGTGTTGTGGGCGACGACCAGGACACGTCCGCCGGAGTGGGCGGCGGCGATGTCCCGCAGGGCGCGGACCCCGCGGGCCGCCGCCGCCGAGGGGTCCTCGGCGCCGGGGAAGGAGTTCGCCACCGGGTCGGCACGGTAGGCCGCGGCCCACTCCGGGTCCTCGGCCTCGAACTCGGCGAGCGTGCGGCCTTCGACCACACCGAAGTCGCATTCCCGCAGGCCCGGTTCGCGCGTCGGTGTGAGGCCCAGGGCGCGGCAGGCGGGATCGGCGGTGGCGACGGCACGGGAGAGCGGGGACGTCCAGATCGCGTCGACGGGGTGTGCGGCGGCCCAGCGGCCGAGGGCCTCGGCCTGGGCGCGGCCGGTGTCGGTGAGGTCGATGTCGCTGACACCGGCGTACCGGTTCTCGGCGTGCCAGACGGTCTGTCCGTGCCGGGCCAGCAGGAGGGTGGTGGTCATGACTCCCCAGTGTCCCCGTGGAGACGGCTTCGGGCGTGTTCCGCGACGGGCGCGGGCAGCCAGCCGCGTTCCTCCAGTGCGTCGACGAGGCGCACGTACGGCTCGTCGTAGGCCGCGCTGCGGTCGGGCCGGGGTTCCAGGACGGTCCGGACCCGGACCATGCGCTCGGCGACGTCGGCGAGCGCCCCGGCCCCGGACGCCCCGTATGCGGCCAACGCCGCCATCCCCAACGCCGGTTCCGTCTGCTCCGGGACGCGGGCCGGGCGGCCGAGGATGTCGGCTCGCAATTGGTTCCAGTACGCGCTGCGCGCGCCGCCGCCGGTGAAGGTGAGGGGGCCGTCGAGGGGTGCGCCGAGATGGTGCAGGTAGTCCAGGCACAGGCGTTCCGCGAATCCGACGCCCTGGAGCAGCGCGGCCCACCGGTCGGCGTCGTCCGACGGTGCACCGAGGAGGAGCGGCGTCGCGTCCGGTGCCCGGAACGGGAACCGCTCCCCCGGCGACACCAGCGGGTACGCGACCGCGCCGGACGGTTCGAAGGCCGCGGCCCGCTCGTCCATCGCCGCGGGGTCGGCGTCCGGGAAGCGCGCCGTGAGGGCCCCGGCGCCCACGCTCGACGCCCCGCCGGGCAGCCAGGTGCCGTCCGGGGCACGGTGGTTGTAGACCACCCCGGTCGGGTCCCGGACGGGCTCGCGGGCGGCTCCCTTCAGCACCAGCGTGGTGCCGAGCACCGAGTTCCAGGAGCCGGGACGCAGCGCGCCCGAGGCGATCTGGGCCGCGCAGCCGTCCGTCATCCCGGCGAACACGGGTGTGCCGACGGGAATGCCGGTGGCTTCGGCGGCCCGTGCGCACACCTCACCCAGGCGCGTGCCCGGACGTACGACGTCGGGCAACAGACGCTCGGGAACGCCGAGCCGGACCAGTGCCGCCTCCGGCCACGCCTCGCCGCGCAGGTCGTAGCCGGTCTTGAGGGCGTGACTGGAGTCGGCCGGGGGCGGTTCCCCGGTCAGGCGGGTGACGACGAGGTCGGGCTGGTGGGCGAGGCGGAGGCCGGGGCCGTACTCCCCCACCAGCCACAGCGCCTTCGGCAGCGCCCAGGTGTCCTGGACGGCGAGCCCCGCCTCCCGGGCCCGCGCGGCCTCCTTCGCCGCACGCCCGTCGTCGTACATCAGGGCGGGGCTCACCGGGCGGCCCGAACCGTCCGTCAGCAGCACCGTGCCCGAGGTGCCGCACACCGCGAGTCCGCCGACCGGCACGCCGGGCGCGGTGGCGAGTGCCGCCCGGGACGCCGTGCACAGCGCCGCCCACCACCGCACCGGGTCCTGCTCGTGCCGCACCCCGTCCCGCCGCCCGGCCAGCGGGGCCGAACCGCTGCCGAGGACTTGGCCGTCGGCGGTGACGAGCAGCACGCGGACGCTCTGCGTGCCCAGGTCGATCCCCAGCCAGCCCGCATCCTCGTCCACCATCCGGAACCTCCCACGCCGTCGCAGCCGGATCTGTGAACTTCTCACTGTGCCCCGATATTTTCCCGTGCGCGAGGGATTGACGCCCAACTTCAGCCGTTCCACCCTCTGTTAACGAGTCGACTCGACGTGTTAACCAGCCCCCACGTGGAGGTACGGATGGACACGCACGCGCACGACCGCCGACGCTTCCTCGCGCTCGCCGCCGGGGCTGCCGCGGCGCCGCTGCTCACGGCCTGCGGTGCCGGGTTCGGCGGGGACGACAGCAAGAGCGACGGCTCCGCGGCGGACGACGTCACCGGCTCCTTCGCCTGGAAGCGGGAGAAGGGCACCACCGTCAAGGCGCTCCTCAACAAGCACCCGTACACGGACGCCCTCATAGCCGACCTGAAGTCCTTCACCGCGAAGACCGGCATCAAGGTCGAGTACGACGTCTTCCCCGAGGACAACTACTTCGACAAGCTCACCGTCGACCTGTCCAGCGGCCGTGCCTCCTACGACGTCTTCATGCTCGGCGCGTACATGGTGTGGCAGTACGGGCCGCCGGGCTGGCTGGAGGACCTCGGGCCCTGGATGCGCAACTCCGCGGCCACCGGCGCCGAATGGGACCAGGCGGACTTCTTCCCGAACCTGCTCCAGGCGGACCAGTGGTCGCTGAAGGCGGGCGCGCCGCTCGGCCAGGGCGGGCAGTACGCGCTGCCGTGGGGCTGGGAGACGAACGTCGTCGCCTACAACACCGAGGTGTTCGCCAAGCTCGGCCTGAAACCTGCCGAATCCTTCGACGAGCTGGTCGAACTCGCCGGCACCATCAAGCAGCGGGCGCCGGACGCGGGCTTCGACGGCATGTACGGGATCGCCGTGCGCGGGTCCCGGAGCTGGGCCACCATCCACCCCGGCTTCATGACGATGTACGCCCGCAACAACCTGAAGGACTTCACGGTCGACGGCGGGAAGCTGACGCCCGTCATGAACAGCTCCGATGCCGTCGCCTTCACCGAGGACTGGGCCGACATGGTCAAGCGGGGCGGGCCGCCCTCCTGGACCTCGTACACCTGGTACCAGTGCTCCAGCGACCTCGGCGCGAAGAAGGCCGGGATGCTGTTCGACGCCGACACCGCCGCCTACTTCCAGGCGGTGAAGGGCGCGAGTCCCGCCTCCGGGAAGATCGCCTTCCACCCGGGGCCGAAGGGACCGGACGGCTCCCTCGCCACCAACATGTGGATCTGGTCGCTCGGCATGAACGCCAAGAGCAAGAAGAAGAGCGCGAGTTGGCTGTTCCTGCAGTGGGCCACCGGCAAGGAGCACCTGCGCAAGGGCGCGATCACCCACAACCACATCGACCCGGTGCGCAAGTCGGTGGCCGACGACGCCGCGTACAAGGACAAGATGCGGCACCTGCCGGGCTTCCTGGAGACCTTCGAGACGGTCGTCGACCAGACGAGGATCCAGTTCACCCCGCAGGCGCAGTTCTTCGACGCGACGACCAGCTGGGCGGCGGCCCTGCAGGAGATCTACGGCGGCAAGGACGCGCAGTCGGTCCTGGACGGGCTGGCGGACGACCTCGCCGGCAAGGTGGGCTAGCCATGCGGCTCGCGCTGCGCCCGTACCTCCTGATCGTCCCGGCGCTGCTGCTGACCTGCGGGATCCTCTACCCCTTCGGGCTCGGGCTGTACTACACGCTGTTCGACTTCTCGGCGAGCAAGCCGCAGCCGGACATGGTGCGGTTCGAGAACTACAGAGCCGTCTTCACGCAGGAGGCCTTCTGGAACTCGGCGTGGGTGACCGTGCTGTACGCGGTCGGGGCGGCGCTCGTCGAGACCGTGCTCGGGGTGGCCGTCGCCCTGCTGCTGCACCGCTCGACGCTGATCGGGCGGGTCCTGGAGAAGATCCTGATCCTGCCGCTGATGATCGCCCCGGTGATCGCGGCGATCATCTGGAAGCTGATGCTCCAGCCCTCGGTCGGGGTGGTCAACTATCTGCTCAGGCCGTTCGGCCTGGGCGGGGTGCAGTGGACCGACACCCCGACGGGCGCCCTGTTGTCGTCGATCGCCGTGGACGTGTGGGTGTACACCCCGTTCGTGGCGATCCTCGCCCTCGCCGGTCTGCGGTCGCTGCCCACCTCCCCCTTCGAGGCGGCGGCCGTGGACGGCGCGGGGTGGTGGTACACCTTCCGCCGGCTGACCCTGCCGATGCTGTGGCCGTACGTGCTGGTGGCGGTGATCTTCCGGTTCATGGACTCGCTGAAGGTGTTCGACATCATCTACGCCCTGACGGAGGGCGGGCCGGGCGACTCCACCGTCGTCCTGCAGATCCGGGCGTATCTGGAGGCGATCCGCTTCCAGCGCTACTCCTTCGGCATCAGCTACACGATCGTGCTATGGGCCGTGGTGTATCTGGCCGCGATGGTGCTGGTGAAGCACCTGGGGAAGATCCAGCGGAAGGCCGCGGAGGTCACCACATGAGGAAACGCGCCCTGGGGTGGCTCGGCGACGCCGCTCTCGTCCTCTACTTCGTCTTCGCGCTGTTCCCGATCGCCTGGATGGTGATCCTCTCCCTGAAACCCGCCGACCAGCTCTTCAGCACCTACTTCTCCTTCTCCCCGACGCTCGACGGCTACCGGACGGTCCTCGGCGACAGCGAGGGCATCCCGTTCGTGCGGTTCTTCGTCAACAGCCTGGTGGTGTCGGTGGGGGCGGTCGCGCTGTCGCTCGTGGTCGGGCTGCCGGCGGCCTACGCCTCGGCGCGGTGGCGGTTCAAGGGCTCCGAGAACCTGATGTTCACGCTGCTGTCGTTCCGTTTCGCACCCGAACTCACCGTGATCATCCCGCTGTTCGTGCTGTACCAGAAGCTCGGGCTGTTCGACACGTACGTGGGCATGGTGTGGGTGCTGCAGCTCGTCACGCTGCCGCTCATCGTGTGGATCATGCGGTCCTACTTCGCCGACCTCACACCCGAGCTGGAACAGGCGGCCCTGCTGGACGGCTACACCCGCAAGCAGGCGTTCTTCCGCATCGCCCTCCCCCTCGTCAAGCCGGGCATCGCGGCCGTGTCGCTGCTGGCCTTCATCTTCGCCTGGAACAACTTCGTCTTCCCGCTGATCCTCACCTCCAACGAGGCCCAGACGGTGACCGTGGGGGCGCTGTCCTTCCTCGGCGGTGACCGGCCCAAGTACAACCTGACGGCCGCCGCCGCGCTGGTGTCGGTCGTCCCGCCGCTGCTGCTCGCGCTGACGATCCAGCGGTATCTGGTGCGGGGACTGTCGTTCGGGGCGGTGAAGTCATGATCCGGCTGAGCGGCATACGGAAGGCGTACGGCAAGACCGTCGCGCTCGACGAGCTGGAACTCGACGTACGGGAAGGCGAGTTCTTCTGCCTGCTCGGCCCGTCCGGCGCGGGCAAGACCACGACGTTGAAGACCATCGCCGGGCTCGAACAGCCCGACTCCGGCACGGTCGTGCTCGGCGGCGAGGACATGCGGGGCGTGGAGCCCTACGACCGGGGCGTGGCGATGTGCTTCGAGAGCTACGCCCTCTACCCGCACCGCTCGGCCTACGACAATCTGGCCTCGCCGCTGCGCTCGCCCCGGCACCGGCTGCCCGCCGCCGAAGCCCGGCAGCGGATCGGCGCCATCGCCGAACTGCTCGGCATTTCGGGGCTGCTGGACCGGCCGGTCGGGCAGTTGTCCAACGGCCAGCGGCAGCGCGTCGCCCTCGGCCGGGTCCTGGTCCGCCCGGCCCGGGCCTTCCTGCTCGACGAGCCGCTCTCCCACCTCGACGCCAAACTCCGCCAGCAGATGCGGGCCGAGCTGAAGGCGATCGGGGCCGTGCGGCGCACCACCACCCTCTACGTCACCCACGACTCGGTCGAGGCGCTGGCGCTCGGTGATCGCATCGGGGCCATCCGGGAGGGCCGGATCGTGCAGACCGGCACCCGGGAGGAGATCTGGTACCGGCCCCATGACACCGAGGTCGCGCGGGCCTTCGGCCGGCCGCGGATCAATCTGCTGCCGGGGGTGGTGACGGAGAGCGGCGTGCGCGCGGACGGCGGGATCGAGCTGCCGGTCCGCGCACCGGCCGCGCCCGGCACGGACGTCCTGGTCGGCCTGCGGCCCCGGGACATCGCCCTGCACGGCGGGGAGGGGCACGAGCTGTCCGGGACCGTGTACGTCACCGAGGTGCTCGGCCGGTCCGTCGAGGTCACCGTCCGGCTCGGGACCGGGGAGCAGCGGGTGTCGCTGGTGGCCCCCGGGCGGACGCGGCGCGCCTTAGTCCGGACGATCCCGTACGGCTCGCGGTCCGGCCTGAGAACCTGCTGCTGTTCGAGGCCGACCGGCCGGAGCGACCGGGACGACGGATAGAGACTCAGTCTTGACTTCCCCCCTCCTTGCGGAGGGGATTCTCACGGCTCGCGCTGTGAGGGTTTCTGCTTCATCGCCGACTGCCCGCCCGGAGTGCTCCGTTGAGGTCTTACACCGGCTCCACAGACTGTCACCGCCAGCCCGGCGGCCAGAAGGTTCTTCGCCGCGTTCACGTCCCGGTCGTGGGTCGTTCCGCAGCTGCCACACGTCCAGGCACGCACGTGCAGCGGCATCTTCTCCTGCAAGCTGCCGCAGGCGGAGCACAACCTGGACGAGGGGAAGAAACGGTCCACCGCGATCACTTCCCGCCCGTACCAGGCGGCCTTGTACTCCACGAGGCTTCGGAACTCGGCCCAGGCAGCATCCGAGATGGCGCGGGCCAGGCTCCTGTTCTTGACCATGGCACGCACGGTCAGGTCCTCGATCACGATCGTTTGGTTTTCACGAACGAGTCGGGTGGTGAGCTTATGGAGGTGGTCGCGGCGCCTGTCGGCGATCCTCGCGTGGACCTTTGCGACCTTGCTGCGGGCCTTGGCCCGGTTGTTCGACCCCTTGACCTTGCGGGACAGTTCCCGCTGGGCCTTGGCCAGACGGGCGCGGTCGCGGCGCTCATGCCGGGGATTGGAGACCTTTTCCCCGGTGGAGAGGGTCAGCAGATGATCCAAGCCGAGATCCACACCGATGGCCTGGCCGGTGGCGGGAAGCGGCTTGACGGACGGGTCCTCCACCAGCAAAGAGACGAACCAGCGTCCGGCCGCGTCCTGGGAGACGGTCACGGTGGACGGCGTCGCGTCCGCGGGCAGCGGCCTGGACCAGACGATGTCCAGCGGCTCGCTCATCTTCGCCAGGGTCAGCCTCCCCTCCCGGAAGCGGAAGGCGGACGTGGTGTACTCGGCGGACTTGCGGGACTTCTTCCGGGACTTGAAGCGCGGGTACTTGGCCCGCTTGGCGAAGAAGTGAGTGAACGCCGTCTGCAGATGCCGCAAGCACTGCTGCAACGGCACCGACGACACCTCGTTGAGGTAGGCCAGTTCCTCGGTCTTCTTCCAGGCCGTCAGCAGAGCGGAGGTCTGGTTGTAGTTGACCCTTTCCTGCCGCGTCCATGCCTCGGTGCGGGCCGCGAGCGCGAGGTTGTAGACCTTGCGCACGCATCCGAACGTGCGCGACAGTTCGGCTGCCTGCGCATCGGTCGGATAGAAGCGGTACTTGAACGCCCGCTTCATACACACTGTAGACACGCTCACAAACTAGCGCGCCTACAGGTGAAGTCCAAACTGCGGGTCAGAGCGCTGCTGTCCGCTGTGGCGGCGAATCGCAGCTCCCTGCCCTGCTCCGCAGGAGCCCAATTACTCCCCCGCCCGAAGGCAGGGGTCTCCTCGGAGGCATCTGATGAGCAGCAACAGCAGTGGTGGACAGCAGGGACCCGCGGCACGGCAGGCCGCCATGGCCGAGCGGGTGCTGGCCGACGGTTCGGCGACGGCGGCGGAGCTCGCCGAGCGGTTCGGGGTGAGCCTGATGACCATCCACCGGGACCTCGACGAGCTCGAACGGCAGGGCATCGTACGGAAGTTCCGGGGCGGGGTGACCGCGCAGCCGTCGGGGGTCTTCGAGTCGAACGTGCAGTATCGGCTGAAGACGATGCGGGCCGAGAAGGCCGCCGTCGCCGACCGGGCGCTGCGGATGGTGGAGCCCGGCATGGCGATCCTGCTGGACGACTCCACGTCCACGCTGGAGATAGCCAGGCGGCTGCGCGCGGGCGAGGTCACGCCGCTGACGGTCGTCACCAACTTCCTGGAGGCGATCAACCTGCTGGCCGACCAGCGGGGCATCCACCTGATGGCGCTGGGCGGCGACTACGACCCGCTGCACTCCTCGTTCCTGGGGTGTCCTGCGTGGAGGCGGTCGAGCAGCTGCGGGTGGACGTGTGCTTCGCGTCGACGTCGGCCGTGCACGGGGGTTACGCCTACCACCAGGAACAGCACATCGTGTCCGTGAAGCGGGCGATGCTCGACGCGGCGGCCCGCAATGTCCTGCTGATCGACCACACCAAGCTCGGCCGGGTCGCCCTGCACCGGGTCGTCCCGCTGTCCCGCTTCGACACGGTCCTCGTGGACGACGGGGCGTCAGCGGAGGCCCTGCGGGATCTGGACGAGCACAAGGTCCGTTACGAGGTTTGCGCGACGAAGGGCAGCCATGACCGAGCTGGAGCTACGTGACCTGCGCAAGACCTATCGGGCCCGGGGTCGTCCGGGCGTGGACGCGGTGCGCGGTCTCGACCTCGCGCTGCGTTCCGGGGAGCTGCTGGGTCTCCTCGGCCCCTCCGGCTGCGGCAAGTCGACGACCCTGCGGATGATCGCCGGGCTGGAATCCGTCACCGGCGGGGACATCCTGGTCGGCGGGGACTCGGTCGTCGAACGGCCCGCGCAGCAGCGCAACATCGGGGTCGCGTTCGAGAACTACGCGCTGTATCCGCCGCTGTCGGTCGCGGAGAACCTGGCCTTCGGGCTGAAGGCCCGGGGCCGTAAGGCTCGTGGGGACGTCGACCGCAAGGTGACCGAGATCGCCGGGCGGGTCGGCCTCACCGACCTCCTCGACGCCCGCCCGGCCGGCCTGTCCAGCGGCCAGAAGCAGCGCGTCTCCCTGGCCCGGGCCCTGATCCGCGAACCGGACGTACTGCTCCTCGACGAGCCGCTGTCCCACCTGGACGCTGCCCAGCGCGACACCACCCGCCGCGAACTCAAGCGCATCCAGAAGGACCTGGGCCACACCACGATCCTGGTCACCCACGACCAGGAGGAGGCCCTCTCCCTCGCCGACCGGATCGCCGTCATGAAGGACGGCGTCATCCAGCAGCTCGGCACCCCCTACGAGATCTACGACAGCCCGGCCAACGTCTTCGTCGCGGACTTCGTCGGCGAGCCCGCGATCACCCTGCTGCCCGGCATCGCCACCGGCGACGGCCGGGCCCGACTCTCCGACTCGGTGCGGATCGCCCTGCCCGTGCCGGTGGAGCAGGGCCGTGAGGTGGTGGTCGGCATCCGCCCCGAGGACGTCCGCCTCACCACCGCCGAGGACGGCCTGCCCGCCCGGGTCGTCGCCCACGAACCCCTCCTGGAGTCGGGCCTGGCGACCCTCGCCCTCGACGGGGTCGAACGGCACCTGGTCGTCCTCACCGACCCCGAGGTGCGGCTCACCCACGACGAGCGGGTCCGGGTCGCCGCCGACCCCCGGCACACCCATGTCTTCGACGCCGAAACAGGAGATTCCCTGCGATGACTGCCGGAAACAGCGTGCGTGTGGTGGCCGCCGGTGACCACTTCGTCCTGCCGTCGCTGATCACGCGGGCGGTGGAGCACGAGGTGGAGCGGGCTCGGGTGACGGAACTGCGGCTCGGCTGGCCGCTGGAGCCGTTCGGGCCGGTCGCCGAGGTGCAGGAGGCCAGTGACGCCGAGGACGAGATGATCGAGGCGCTGGCCGGGGCGGAGGTGCTGGTCACGCAGATGGGGCCGGTCACCGAGAAGGTGCTCGCGGCCTGCCCGGACCTCAAGCTGGTCGTGGTCTGCCGGGGCGGGCCGGTCAACGTCAACCTGGACGCGGCCAAGCAGCGCGACGTACGCGTGTGCTTCGCGCCCGGCCGCAACGCCGCCGCGACCGCCGAGTTCACCGTCGGCCTGATGCTGTCGGCCCTGCGCCGCATCCCCAGGCCCATGACCCGCTGGCCCGGCAGGGCAGCTGGGAGGGCGCGACGTACTACACGTACGAGCAGAGCGGTCTGGAGCTGGAGGACCTGCCCGTCGGGCTGGTCGGATACGGGGCGGTCGGCAGCCGGGTGGCGCGGGTGCTGTGCGCGTTCGGGGCGCGGGTGATGGTCTACGACCCGTATGTGCACGGCGAGATCCACGGCCTGCGCGTGACCTCACTGGACGAACTCCTGCGCCGCTCCCAGGTGATCACCCTGCACGCCCGGCTCACCCCGGAGACCCGG
The DNA here is from genome assembly GCA_018195615.1 of Streptomyces tuirus. Lineage (GTDB taxonomy): Bacteria > Actinomycetota > Actinomycetes > Streptomycetales > Streptomycetaceae > Streptomyces > Streptomyces tuirus_A. The sequence continues at coordinate 3,342,773 of JAGTPG010000002.1, forward strand.
GGTCTGATCGGCGCCCGGGAGCTGGGGCTGCTGCCGTCCGGCGCGGTGGTGGTGAACGTGGCCCGGGGCCCGCTGCTGGACGAGGGCGCGCTGTGCGACGCGCTGGAGAGCGGTCAGGTGTCGGCGGCGGCGCTCGACACCTACGAGCGGGAGCCGCTGCCGGCCGGCTCCCGGCTGCTGGGGCTCGGCGACCGCGTCGTGCTGACCCCGCACCTGGGCGGCGCCTCACGCGCGGTCGCGGAGAAGGCCGCGCGGATCGCCGCCGAAGAGGTGGGCCGCTGGGTGCGCGGGGAACCGCTCGTGCACTGTCTGACCTGAGGACCCGGAGGAGAGCCGCATGTACGTCGGTATCGATGTGGGCACGTCCATGGTCAAGGCGGCGGCCTTTGACTCCGGCGGCCGGCAACTGGCCGTGGCGTCCCGCCCGGTGGGCCTGAAACTGCACGGCGGCGTCGTCGAGCAGGACATGGAGGAGGTGTACGGGGCGGTCGTCGCCGTGCTCGACGAGGTCACGGAGCGTGTCCCGGAGCCGGTCGAACTCGCCGGGCTGACCGGCCAGGGCGACGGGGTGTGGCTCGTGGACGGCGAGGGGCGGCCGGTGCGCCCCGCCGCCTCCTGGATGGACGGCCGGGCGCACGAACTGGTCGACCGGTGGCTGGCGGACGGTACGTTCGAGACGGTGTTCCGGCGGACCGGGAGCGCGATGTTCCCCGGGTGCCCGGGGCCGCTGCTGGCCTGGCTGGACACCAACGAACCGAAGACGCTGGATGCCGCCGAAGCCGCCCTGTACTGCAAGGACATGGTGTTCCAGCGGCTCACGGGCGCCGGTGCGACGACCGACGTGTCGGACGCCTCGATGCCGTTCCTCGACCCGCGCACACGGACGTACGACAACCGGGTCGTGGAGCTGCTCGGCCTCACGCACCGGCGCGGTCTGCTCGCCCCGGTCAGCGACCCGCTCGCGACGGCCGCGGCCCGGGGCGAGGGCCTGCCGTCGGGCACCCGCATCGCGAACGGCCCGTACGACCTGCCGGCCTGCGCGCTGGGCGCCGGGGTGACGGCCCCCGGGGACGGACTGCTCATCGTGGGCACCTGCCTGGCCAGCCTGGTCGCCACGACCGAGCTGGACCTGACCGGCGAACCGGCCGGCCTGTACATCTCCACGGACCGGCCCGGGCACTGGCTGCGCGCGATGCCCGCGATGGTCGGCACGGCGGCGCTGGACTGGGTGCTGTCGACGACGGGTGTGCGCCACGACGAGGTCGACGCCCTGCTCGCCGAGACCCCGCCGGGCGCGAACGGCGTCCGCGTGCTGCCGTACTTCGCGCCCTCCGGCGAACGCGCCCCCTTCGTCGAGCCGCGGCTGCGCGCCGAACTCACCGGTGTCTCCCTGGAGTCGACCCGGGGTGATCTGGTCCGCGCCACCTGCGAGGGCATCGGGTACGCGGCCCGGCACTGCCTGGAGGCGGCGGGCCTCACGGGGAGCCTCGCCGTCTGCGGCGGCGGCACCCGCAGCCCGGCCTGGATGCGGCTGCTGGCCGATGTGCTGGGCCGGCCACTGCGGGTCGTCGAGGGCGAGGTGGGCGCCCGGGGCGCGGTCCTGGCGGCGGCCGAGCGGTACGGGGTCGGGCTGGACGCCGAGGCGTGGACGAAGCCGACGGCGGTCGTCGAGCCGGACCCGGGCCGGGCCGCGTCCTATGCGAAGGGCTACGAGGAGCATCTGGCCCGCCTGGACCAGGCACGGTCCCGGGCCCGGGCATGAACCTTCCCACGGCGAAAGGAAGTCGTATGCGGCTCGACCGGAGATCGCTCCTGCTCGCGGCTGCGGCAGCGGGTACGGCGACGGCGGCCACGGCCGTCCCGGCGGCGGCCGAACCCCGCACCGGCGCCCCGGTCGTCATCGGCCACCGCGGCGCGGCCGGCTGGCGCCCCGAGCACACGGCCGCGTCGTACACGTACGCCGTGCAGACGGGCGCCGACTGGATCGAACCGGACCTGGTGCCGACCAAGGACCATGTGCTGGTGGTCCGCCACGAGAACGAGATCTCCCAGACGACCGATGTGGCCCGCCACCCGGAGTTCGGGGACCGCCGCACGACGAAGACGGTCGACGGCCGTCCGGTCACCGGCTGGTTCACGGAGGACTTCACGCTGGCCGAGCTGAAGACCCTGCGGGCGGTGGAGCGGCTGCCGCAGGTCCGCAACCGGAACACCGTCTTCGACGGGCGCGGGGAGGTCATGACGTTCCAGGAGGTGGTGGACCTGGCGCGGCGGCTGTCGCGGACGTACGGCCGGACGGTCGCCGTCTTCCCGGAGACCAAGCACCCGACGTACTTCCGGTCCATCGGCCTGCCCCTGGAGCCGAAGCTGGCCGCCTCGATCCGCCGTAACCGGCTCGGCCGGCGCGAGTGCGTGGTGCAGTCCTTCGAGCCGACGAGCCTCACACGCATGACGGGCCTGGGCGTGCCGCTGTGGCAGGCCCTGGGGACGACGGGCGGGCCCTACGACCTGCCCTCGACGACCTACCGGGACATGATGACCCCGGCCGGGCTGGCGGAGATCGCGGCGTACGCGGACTGGATCGGCCCGGACAAGTCGTCGCTCGTCGGCACGACCCTCGTCGCGGACGCGCACGCGGCGGGGCTGCGGATCGGCCCGTACACCTTCCGCGCGGAGAACCAGTTCCTCCCGGAGGACTTCCGGCGGGGAACCGGACCGAACGATTTCGGGGACGCGTTCGCGGAGTACGCGCTGTACTACCGCATGGGGGTCGATGCGGTCGTAACCGACTTCCCGGACCTGGCGGTGATCGCGAGGAGGGGCTGATGATTCGCAGGGCGTGCCGGACCTGCGGCACCATGCAGGACTTCCGGAAGCTCAACGAGGAGGAGCGGGCGGCGGTCCGCGAGGAGAAGAAGGACCCCCGCCACTACGTGGACAACCTCTGGCGGTGCACGGTGGCGGGCTGCCTCTGGTACCAGCCGTATCTGCACACGGACGGCGGGGGCCTCCTCCCCGAGCGGTTCAAGGAGGAGGCCGCTCCCGCCGGGTGAGCCCTACAGGTTGGAGAAGTCCGGGCCCTTGGTGCGGGTGCGCTTGATCTCGTAGAAGCCCGGGACCGAGGCCACGGCGAGGGTGCCGTCCCAGAGGCGGGCGGCCTCCTCGCCCTTGGGGGCCGGGGTGACGACCGGGCCGAAGAAGGCGAGCTGCTCGCCGTCGGCGCCGGGCACGGAGATGACCGGGGTGCCGACCTCCTGGCCGACCTTGTCGATGCCCTCCTTGTGGGAGGCGCGCAGCTCGGGCTCGTACGGGGTGGAGTCCCAGTGCTCCATGAGGGACTCGGGCAGGCCGGCGTCCTTCAGGGCGGCGGCGACGGTCTCCTTGCCGGGGCCCTCGCCCTGGTTGTGGATGCGGGTGCCGAGCGCGGTGTAGAGGTCGCCGAGCACCTCGGCGCCGTGCTCCTGCTGCGCGGCTATGACGACCCGGACGGGGCCCCACGCCTTGGTCTCCAGCAGCTCGCGGTACTCCTCGGGCAGCTCGTCCAGCTTGTCCTCGTTGAGGACGGCGAGACTCATGAGATGCCAGCGGACCTGGATGTCCCTGACCTTCTCCACCTCCAGCACCCAACGGGAGGTCATCCACGCCCAGGGGCACAGCGGGTCGAACCAGAAATCGACGGGGGTCTTGTCCGACATGTCTCTCCTCATGAGGAAGCCGTTTCCCGGGAAACGCCGCTGTTCGTCCCGCTCATTCCCGACTCCACCGTGTCAGGGGCACGTGGCAGGATCAGTGCTGTTCAGCCGTATCCGACGACGTTCGAGGAGTGCTGCCCGTGCCCGGTGAGAATCTGTCCCGCGACGAGGCCCGGGAGCGGGCCGCCCTGATCGGCGTCGACGGGTACGAGGTGTCCCTCGACCTGCGGTCCGCGGTCGGTGAGGACGACACCGGCGGGCCCCGCACGTTCCGGTCCGTCACGACCGTCCGGTTCCGCTGCAACGAGCCCGGAGCGAGCAGCTTCGCCGACCTGATCGCGCCGAGTGTGACGTCCGTCTCACTCAACGGCCGTGATCTGGACCCGGGTGAGGTCTTCGACGGCTCCCGGATCACGCTGGAGGACCTGGCCGCCGACAACGAGCTGGTCGTCGACGCCCAGTGCGCCTACTCGCGCACCGGTGAGGGTCTGCACCGCTTCGTCGACCCCGAGGACGGCGAGGTGTACCTGTACACCCAGTACGAGCCGGCCGACTCCCGCCGGGTCTTCGCGGGCTTCGAGCAGCCCGACCTCAAGGCCCCGTACCGCTTCGAGGTCCGGGCCCCGGAGGGCTGGACGGTGTGGAGCAACGGGGCCGGGGAGAAGACCGACGGGGTGTGGCGCTTCGCCGAGACCAAGCCGATCTCGACGTACATCACGTGCGTGGTGGCGGGCCCGTACCACTACGTCACGGACTCCTACTCCCGTACGTATCCGGACGGCACGACGCTGCGGATCCCGCTCGGCGCCCTGTGCCGCAAGGGCCTCGCGCCCCACTTCGACGCCGAGGACGTCTTCCTGGTCACCAAGCAGGGCCTGGACTTCTTCCACGACCACTTCGACTACCCGTACCCGTTCGGGAAGTACGACCAGGCGTTCGTGCCCGAGTACAACCTGGGCGCGATGGAGAACCCCGGTCTGGTGACGTTCCGGGAGGAGTTCATCTTCCGCGGGAAGGTGACGCAGGCGTCCTACGAGGGCCGGGCCAACGTCGTGCTGCACGAGATGGCGCACATGTGGTTCGGTGACCTGGTCACCATGGAGTGGTGGGACGACCTGTGGCTGAAGGAGTCGTTCGCGGACTTCATGGGCGAGTTCTCGCTGGTCGGCGCGACCCGTTTCAAGAACGGCTGGGTCACCTTCGCCAACCGCCGCAAGGCGTGGGCCTACCGGGCCGACCAGCTGCCCTCCACGCACCCGATCACGGCGGACATCCGCGACCTGCAGGACGCCAAGCTGAACTTCGACGGCATCACGTACGCCAAGGGCGCGTCGGTGCTGAAGCAGCTCGTGGCCTACGTCGGTGAGGACGCGTTCCTGGAGGGTGCCCGGCGCTACTTCAAGCGGCACGCGTACGGCAACACGCGCCTGGGTGACCTGCTGTCGGTGCTGGAGGAGACCAGCGGCCGGGACATGAGCGGCTGGTCCCGCTCCTGGCTGCAGACGGCCGGGGTGAACTCGCTGACGCCGCAGGTGCTGCTGGGCGCGGACGGCCGCGTCGAGGAGCTGGCCGTGGTCCAGGAGGCCGCCGAGTCGCACCCCGAACTGCGCCCGCACCGGGTGGCGGTGGGCCTGTACCGGGTGACGGACGCGGGGACGCTCGAGCGGTACGCGCGCACCGAGACCGACATCGACGGAGCACGGACGGTCGTGGCGGAACTGGCCGGCGCCGACGCCCCCGACCTGGTCCTGGTCAACGACGACGACCTGACGTACTGCAAGATCCGCTTCGACGAGACCTCGCTGGCGACGCTCCACGAGCACCTGGTGTCACTGACCGACCCCCTGGCACGCGCCCTGTGCTGGTCGGCGCTGTGGAACATGACGCGGGACGCACTGCTCCCGGCACGGCAGTTCGTCGATCTGGTGCTGCGGTTCGCGGGCCGCGAGTCCGGGATCGGTGTGCTCCAGATGCTGCACGCGTGGGCCGAGTCGGCCCTCACCCACTACGCGGCGGACGACTGGCGGGAGACCGGCGGCCGGCTGCTCGCCGAGGGCGCGCGGCGCGAACTGTACGCGGCCGAGCCGGGCAGCGAGCACCAGCTGGCCTGGGCCCGCTTCTTCGCCCGGACGGCCACCGCCGAGGCCGACTTCGACCTGCTGCGGGACCTGCTGGCGGGCACGGTGACGGTCGAGGGCCTGGATCTGGACCAGGAGCTGCGCTGGGTCTTCCTGGAGCCGCTGACCGCACACGGGGTGGTGGACGAGAAGGCGTTGGCCGAGGAACTGTCCCGGGACGACACGGCGTCCGGCAAGCGCCACCAGGTGCGGTGTCTGGCGGCCCGCCCGTCAAAGGCGGTCAAGGCCCAGGCCTGGGCCCAGGTCGTGGAGTCGGACGAGCTGTCCAACGCCATGGTCGAGGCGACCATCGCGGGCTTCGGTCAGGGCTCGCAGCGGGAGTTGCTCGCCCCGTACGCCGACAAGTACTTCGCGGCGATCGAGCGAGTCTGGGCCGAGCGGTCGATCCAGATCGGGATGCACGTGGTGCAGGGCCTGTTCCCGTCGCTCCAGCAGTCCCAGGAGACGCTCGACGCCACCGACGCGTGGCTGGAGGCCCACCGCGAGGCGGCCCCGGCCCTGCGCCGGCTGGTGCTGGAGGCGCGGGACGATCTGGCGCGGGCCCTGCGCGGCCAGGCGTACGACGCGACGGCGGGCTAACACCTTTGGCCTGAGATCTGGACTTCTGTCACCGTTACGGAATTCAGGCAATCACAGCCGTAACCCCTGGCCCGCACCCGAACGGACCAGGGGTTTTCGGCATCCGAACATGCGTCCTTTAGTGCGTGCTTGTCCGCATTTGTCGACGGGCGTGTAACAGCGGTTAAGGGGTGGTTCGGGTGCGGGAAATCCCCGGTCATGAACCAGAACACCCCGCTCTCCCCCCGCCCGCTGCACGAGCTGTCCGGCCGCGCCCGGCTGCGGGTCATGACGGTCACACAGCTCCGGGCGCACGGCGTCTCGCCGGCCCAGACGAACGAGCAGTGCCGCCGCGGCGGTCCCTGGCAGCAGCTCCTCCCGGGCGTCGTCCTGCTCCACCCCGGCCCGCCGACCAGCGAGGAGCGGCTGCACGCGGTGCTGATGTACGCGGCGCGGGAGCGCGGCACCGGGGTCCCCACCCAGCCCGGCGCGGACGGATCCCACCCCCCGGCCTACCCCGATGCGATGATCACGGGCCTGGCCGCGCTGACGCTGCACGGCTTCGCCTCCACTCCCCCGCTGCCGTCCCTGGAGGCGATCGACGTCCTGGTCCCGCGTTTGCGCCGGCTGCGCTCCACGGGCTGCGCACGGATCGTCCGGGGCTCCGCGCTGCCCGCCCCGAGCAGGTCACGGGCCTGCCGGTGGCACCGGCGGCCCGCGCCCTGGCCGACGCGGTGGCCGAGCTGGCGGACGCGGATGTGGTGCGCCGGCTGATGACGGAGGCGGTACGCGGCGCCCACTGCGAGGCCGCCGCGGTGGTGCGGGAGCTGAACCAGGCGCGGCTGCTGAGCCGCCCGCACGTGGTGGACGCGGTGGAGTCGCTGCTGGCGGAGGGCCGGGCACGGGCGGAGGAGCGCCTGTACCGGATGGTGCGCGACCACGACCTGCCCGACCCGGTGTGGAACGTGGACCTGCGACTGCCCGGCGGCCCCTACCTCGGCGGCCTGGACGCCTACTGGCCCGACCAGGCGGTGGCGCTGGAGCTGGACACGCGGGCGCCCCGGCAGGACGACGACGCCGTGTGGTCCGAGTACGCCCGCAAGCGCGAACACCTGGAGCGGCTCGGCATCACGGTCGTCCACATCACGCCCAGGAAGCTCCGCGACTCGGTGGAACAGCAGGCGACGGTGGTGCGCACGGCGCTGATGGCGGCGGCCGACCGCGATCCGGCCGCGTATGTCGTGGTACTGCCCCGGTAGTGACGGGCCGGGGACGGAACCAGGAGGGGAGAGGAGGGGCCGCCGGGGGTGCCGGCGGCCCCTCCTCGTGTGCGGGCTCCCGTCAGGACCTCTGCGGCAGGCAGGTGAATCCGTCAGACGGACAGCTCAGGACCGGATGCGCTTCCCGTGGACGAGGGCCAGTGTCGAGCTGAGCCGAGGAGGCGCGATGGACCGAGGAACCGGAGCTCAGAGGGAAGGTGACACACAAGGCCGGGGAGGGACCACGGACGACCCCAGACTGAACCAGCTGCTCATCCGCACCGCCGATGGCGACGAACAGGCGTTCGCCGGAGTGTACGACGCCCTGGCGGACACGGTGATGGGACTGGCCAGCCGTGTGGTGCAGGACAAGGCCCAGGCGGAGGAGGTCACCCAGGACGTGATGGTGGAGGTGTGGCGGACCGCCGACCGTTTCCATCCGATGCGGGGAGCCGCCCGGAGCTGGGTGCTCACCCTCGCGCACCGCCGCGCGGTGGACCGGGTACGGTCCGTCGCCGCGGGCCGTGCCCGCGAGCTGCGCGCCGCGGTCCGGGAACAGGAACGGTCGTTCGACACCGTTGCCGAAGAGGTCGAGGTGCGGGAGGAGCAGCGCGTGGTCTTCCGCTGCCTGGCCGGGCTGTCCCACGAGCTGAGGCTGCCCCTGGTGCTGGCCTACTACGAGGGGTTGACGTACGCGGAGGTCGCCGAGGCACTCTCGACCCCGGCGGGGACCATCAAGTCGCGGATGCGTCAGGGGCTGCAGCGCTTGCACGACTGCCTGGAGGCCGGTTCGTGAACCGTGCCGACGACCCCCACCTCGATGTCGGCGCGTACGTGCTGCACGCGCTGCCGGCCGGCGAGGAAGCCGCCTTCGAGAACCACCTGGCCAGTTGTCCCCCGTGCCGTCTGGAGGCCGAACGGCTGTCCAGGGCCGCCGCGTGGCTGGCGGCGGCCGAGACGAGCGCACCCTCCGCCGACCTGCGCCGCCGGGTGCTCGACCAGATCGCCACCGTACGTCAGGTCCGGTCCGTCGCCTTCGCGTCGCGGCGCAGACGCCGTCGGCAACGGAGTGTCAAGCTGGCGCTGGCCGCGTCCCTGACGGCAGCCGTGGCTCTGGGAGGTGTGGCCTGGTGGCAGCACTCGGAGGCCGACACCGCGCGTGAGCAGACCGCCGAGGCCCGAGCCGGATACCGGGAGGTCGCCGATCTCCTGGCCGCCCCCGACGCCACGATCAGCACCGAGGAGCTCGCGCGCGGCGGGACCGGGAGCGTGGTCGCCTCCCGGGCGCGGGGCCGGGCCGCGTTCATCGGCGCGGGACTGCCACCGCTCGGCGACGACCGGGCCTACGAACTCTGGTACGTCGAACCATCGGGGCAGTACCGGCCGGCGGGGCTGCTGTCCGCCGCGGGCGGACGTCAGGCTCATATCCTGGACGGGCGCCTCGACGGAGCCACCGCCGTCTGTGTCACCGCCGAACCGTCCGGCGGCTCCCGCCGGCCCACCACCGACCCCCTCGGCATCATCGACGTGCCCGCGTGACGACACTCCGGCAGCGTCACCGCTCGGCCACCGCGACGGCGGCCGCGTGTCCCGGGCCCACCGCCACGTCGTCGACCACCCAGCCCGGCACCCGGCAGGGCCCGCGCGCGGAGGCGCCGAGGTGGTCGAGGCGGAGGTCACGTCCGAGGCCGGTGCCGAGCCCCTTCAGATACGCCTCCTTGCGGGTCCACACCCGGGCGAAGGCGACAGGACGCCGGTCCGGCGGACACGCGGCGAGCTCGGCCGCCTCCCGGGGATGCAACGTCTCCGTGAGGCCGGAGACGACGTCCGAGGCGGGCAGCCGCTCGATGTCCGCGCCGACCGCCGTGTCCGCGAAGGCGAGGAGGCAGCACCCGGCGGTACGGGAGAGGGAGAAGCACAGGGGCACGCCGGGCACGTCGGGACGGCCGTGCGGGGCTCGGCACACAGGGCACGGTCGCCGTACCAGCGGCACCTGCGACGGCTCGACCCCGAGATAGGCACCGAGGAGCAGGCGCAGGCACACGTGGGCGACCCGGTAGCCGTCCCGGTCCGCCACCCGGTGAAGTGCCGCGGCGCGCGCCCGTTCCCCGCTGTCCAGCAGCTCGTCGGCGAGCGGGGCCACGGCGCCGCGGAGGTCCTCCACCCGTGCCAGCCACAGTTCGGGCCGGCCGGGGCGGGGCGGGGCGGGGAACCGGGCCCGGGCGGCGGGTGTGAGCCGCTCGGGAGACGGGACCGGCCGCGCGGAGAGGAGGCACATGGCACAGCCGCCTTCAGTCGGAGGGCGCCCGCACAGTGCGGAGGTCCGCGGCCGCGTCGCCGTGCGGCACCGGCGGGGTGAGCGCGTCGTCGCCGTACAGGGCCTGTACCCAGTTGCTCTGGTAGATCGTGTCGAGATAGCGCTCGCCGAGGTCCGGGGCGATCGCGACGGGCGTGAGGTTGGGCGTTCCGTGCCGGGCGAGCCAGCTCGTCGCCCCGCTGACGACCGTGCCGGTCGACCCGCCGAACAGGAAGCCCCGCCGGGCCAGGTTCCGGCAGGTACGGATGGCATCGGCTTCCTCGACCCGGACCGCCTCGTCGACGTACCTCTCGTCGAGCAGGGGTGGCCGCATGCTCATGCCCAGGCCGGGGATCATCCGCCGTCCGGGCGGGTCGCCGAAGATGGCGGAGCCGACACTGTCCACCGCGACGACCCGCACCGGCCGGTGCCAGGAGCGGAACCAGCGGGCACAGCCCATCAGGGTGCCGGTCGTGCCGACGCCGATGAACAGGACGTCCAGGTGCGGGAACCAGCGGGCGATGGCCGGGGCCGTCCGGAAGTAGTGCGCCCGCCAGTTGTCGGGGTTGGTGTACTGACTCAGCCACACATAGCGGTCGTCCGCGGCGCACAGGGCGCGCACGTGCGCCAGCCGCGCGCCCAGGAGACCGCCGGTGGCGTGCCCGTCGGAGACGACGTGGACCTGGCTGCCCAGGGCCTCCATCATCAGCCGGGTGGCCAGGTTGCACCGGGAGTCCGTCACGCAGACGAAGCGGTAGCCCTTGCTCGCCGCGATCATGCTCAGCGCCACGCCGAGATTGCCGGAGGAGGACTCGACCAGGATCGAGTCCCGCCTGAGGGTTCCGCCGCGCTCGGCGGACTCCACCATCTCGGTCGCGGCCTTCAGCTTGATCGAACCGGCGAAGTTGAAGCCCTCGCACTTGAGGAAGAGCCGGTGTCCGATCATCGGCTCCAGGTCGACGTACAGGTCCTCCTCGTTGAAGGCGTGGGGGACGGATATGACAGGCACGATGTTCTCCTCGTACAGGCCGGCCGGTGGACGGATCGCGTCCTCAGCCGTGCCGGCTCAGTTCGTGAAAGAAGTTGTCGATGACCCGCAGTTCGCCGGAGCGGGCCACCTCGTCGTAGACGTAGCTGCCGACCGCGAGGTCCAGCACCCCCAGGCCGAACGGCGAGAAGACCACCGGACGATCGGCCGGGACCGTCACGCGGCCGGCCATCACGTCGTCGAGCGTGCCGAGCAGGAAGTCGCGGTTGCCGGTGAGGCGTTCGGTGAGGTGCGGTGAGGTGGCGGCCCTGAGGCAGTGCTCGATGTCGTCGACGACGTTGGTGGCGCCGAGCAGCACCTGCGGTGCGAGATCGCGCAGCGACACGTGCAGCACCACCGGGTTGTGCCCGAACCACGACGGCTCCTCGATGTGCGGCCGGTCGGCGACCGTGGCGAAGACGATCAGGTCACTGAGGCGGATCAGCTCCTCGGCGCTGCGGTGCACGGTGACGCGTCCGACGGCCCCGGACTGCTCCAGGTAGGTGCGGAAGCCGGCGGCGCTGTCGGGGGACAGGTCATGCACGCCGATGGCGTCGAAGGACCAGCCGGTGCCCTCCAGGTACGTGTGGATGTAACGGGCGATCAGGCCCGCCCCGACGAACCCCAGGCGGGCCGGGCGCGGTCGTCCCCTGCTGAGCCGGTCGGCCGCCGACGCGGCGGACGCGGCGGTCCTGGCGGCGCTGATGATCGAGCTCTCCACGCAGGCGAAGGGATAGCCCGTGGCGGGGTCGTTGAGGATGAGGACGGCGGACGCCCGGGGGATGCCCGAGGCGACGTTCGCGGGGAAGCTGGAGATCCATTTCAGGCCGTCCACCCGGCCATCGCCGCCGAGCGAGGCGGGCAGGGCGATGATCCGTGCCGTCGGCCGGTCGGGGAAGCGCAGGAAGGAGGACGGCGGGTTGACCGTACGGCCGGCGCCGTGCAGGCGGTACGTCGCCTCGACGACCTCCACCACGGTCTTCTCCCGGCCCTGGAGCACTTCCTTGACCTGGCCTCCGGGGATGACGGCGAAGGACGGCACGAGCGGGGTGTCCGCCCGGGCGGCCCGCGGGACGGTGTGCACCGTGGTCATGCCACTGCCCTCCTCATCCGCGGTCCGCAATCACCGGGACGCACGGGGTCGGCCATCGCCACCACGATGTTCCGCGGCCCCCGGTACGCCTCCCTGCTGTGCGCGGTGCGGATGTTGTCCACGAGCATCAGGTCCCCGCGCTGCCAGGACCGGCGTACGGTGTGGGCCTCGTACGTCTTGTTGATCTGCTCGACGACGTCCGAGGGCACCGGATCGCCGTTGCCGTACAGGGTGTTGAAGGGCAGACCGTCCGGTCCGTACTCCTCGACCAGGAACTCCCTGACCTCGGGTGCCATCGTCCACTCGTTCAGGAAGGCGATCTGGTTGAACCAGCAGCGCCGGCCGGAGACCGGGTGCCGTACGACGGCGGGCCGGTGCTGCCGCGTGCGCAGCGAACCGTCCGGCTGCCAGGAGAAGTCGATGGCGTGGGCACGGCAGTAGGCCTCGACCGCGCCGCGGTCGTCGGTGCCGAAGGACTGACCGAGCGTCGCGCCGATCCCCTCGTTGTAGGCCCTGGTGAGCAGCCAGCCCTCCCGGGCGAAGCGGTCGACGAGCTCGGCGGGGAGCGCCTCCAGGACGGCCGTCGCGTCGGCCACCGCGGTGGCACCGCCTTCGACGGGGGGCTCCAGGCACGCGAACAGCATCAGGCCGGGGCACTCGAGGGCGTAGCTGAGTTCGTGGTGCATGCACATGGGCTGGCTGGGCGGCCAGGCCGACGACGAGTAGACGCCGTCCGCGTGACGGTCGCGGGCGGCGAACGCCTCGCGTTCGGTCATGGGACGCTCGGCCACCCGACGGAGGACCGACTCGACGTCGGCCGCGGTGCGCAGCCCGAGGCCCCGGACGGTGACCGCCCCCTGCTCGGCGACGAGTTCACGCAGCTCGTCCCGCCGGCCGGCCGCCCAGGCCGCCGCGTCCGAGGCGTCCGGGGTGCCTTCGGCGTCGAGGAGCGGAAGGCTGTCCGGGGCCGTGACCGTGGTGGCCCTGTGCTTGCGGAAGAGTGCCGACAGCATGTCGATCTCACCTCTCGTACTGCTCGTGCATGTCACGGTTCTCCGCCGGTCCGTGTGTCGATCAGGTGGGCCAGGTCGGCGAGTACGGGACGGCCCGCGAGGTCGCGCGGGGAGATCACCCGGTCCAGCGCGACCGCGAGCCGTACCGCCGACAGGGAGGTGCCGCCGAGGTCGAAGAAGTTGTCGTCCCGGCGGATCCGTCCGGGCGGCAGGCCCAGTTCCGCCGCCCAGTGCGCCGCGAGCCGCCGTTCGGCCGGTGTGCTCGGGGCGCCGTGGGAGTCCCCGGCCGTGCCGCCGAGGTTCTCGGCGAGGGCGGTCAGCGCCTTGCGGTCGGTCTTGCCGTTGGCGGTGAGCGGCAGGCGGTCCAGCCGGTGGAAGGACGCTGGGATCATGTAGTCGGGGAGCAGGTCCGCGAGCCGCTCCCGCAGGTCCTCGGCGGTCAGCGCGCAGCCGCTCACGTAGCAGGCGGCCAGCTGACGGCCGTGGTTGTCGGCACCGGTCACCACGACCGCGCCGTCCGTGACTCCGGGCACGCGCAGCAGCGCGTTCTCCACCTCGCCGATCTCGACCCGGAACCCCCGGATCTTCACCTGCGCGTCCCGGCGGCCGAGGAACTCCAGTTTCCCGTCGGGACGCCAGCGGCCGAAGTCCCCGCCGAGGTAGAGCCGTTGGCCGGGGCGGTAGGGGTCCTCCAGGTAGGCGAGCCGGGTGCGTTCGGCATCGTTGACGTAGCCGCGGCCGACGCACACCCCGGAGAAGGCGATGGCGCCGGGAGCTCCCAGCGGAACCGGCAGCAGGTTCTCGTCGACGACGTACTGGCGCACGTTCGCGATGGGCCGGCCGAGCGGGATCCGATCGGTGGCGGGCGGCCCGTCCAGCACCTCGTGGTTGGTGTCGTCGGACGTCTCGGTCAGTCCGTAGGCGTTGACCAGCCGCACGGCGGGACCGGCGGCGAACCACCGCCGGACCAGTTCTCCGCGCAGTGCCTCGCCGGTGACGGAGACGCACCTCAGGTCCGGCAGGTCCCGGGGTACGCGTTCCAGCGCGGACAGGAGGACGTCCAGGTAGGACGGCACCACCTGCAGGACGTTGACACGGCCCTCGGTGATCCTGTCCAGGAACCGGTCCGCGTCCAGGACGGCCTCCTGCTCGACCAGCAGGGTCCGCCCGCCCGTCAGCAGCCCCGCCAGCAACTGCCACAGCGAGATGTCGAAGCACTGCGAGGCCGTCTGCGCCACCACGGTGCCCTCGCCGATGCCCAGGTCGTCGATCTTGGCGTACAGGTGGTTGAGCAGCCCGGCGTGCTCGCACAGCGCGCCCTTCGGCTCCCCGGTGGAGCCGGAGGTGAAGAAGACGTACGCGAGCCGGTCCGCCGGTACGTCCAGGCCGAGGTCCGTTCCGTCGCCGGCCCGTTCGGTGATGTCCGGGACGAGCAGCCGCCGGGTTCCGGGGAGCGAGGCGAGCGCCCGGTCCAGCCGCGTGGTGCTGCCCGGTTCGGTGAGGACGTACGAGCAGGCGGCGCGGGTGAGCATCGTGGCGATGCGGCCGGGCGGGTGCCCCGGGTCGACGGGCAGGTACACGCCGCCGGCCTTGAGGACGCCGAGCACGCCGGCCACCCAGTTGCGGTCGCGCCCGGTCACCACGGCGACCGTGTCCTCGGGCCGAGCCCTTCGGCCAGCAGGGCGCGGGCCAGCCGGTTGGCCCGCGTGTTGAGCTCCGCGTACGTCCACCCGCGGCCCTGGTGGATCACGGCGAGGGCGTCCGGATGCCGGCGCACCCGCTCTTCGAACAGTTCGTGGGCCCGGCGGTCCGGCAGCTCACGGCGCGGCCCCGCCAGCCCGTCGAGCTGGAACCGGAGTTCGTCCTCGGACAGCAGGCCGCGCCGGTGATGAGGGGCGTCCGGGTCGGCGGCGATCGCCTCCAGGGCGGCGAGATGGTATCCGCCGATCCGGGCGGCACAGTCCGCGTCCAGCAGGTCCGTGCGGTGACGCAGGCGCAGCAGGAGCCGGCCGCCACCCTCCTCGCCCGCCGATACACCCAGCAGCACGCTGCCGTCCACCGGGACGGTGACCTCGTGCCCGGCGGGGGCGAACACCACTTCGGGGCCGGGCGGGGACGGTGCGCCGGTGCCCGGCGACAGCGTCGCCGCCTCGGCGCGCCGGGCTTCCAGCACCAGGCGGCGCCAGGTACCGGGCCCGACCCTCAGCGCGCAGGGCAGCGGCCCGGTCCGGCCCGGGGCGAGATATCCGCTGCGCACGTCGGGGTCGCCGGAGAGCAGGGCCAGCACCTTCGCGTGTGCCGCGAGCAGGATCGCGGTGAGCGGCACGCCGAGTTCCCGGGCCCGCGCCCGCAGGGCCGCCGTCACCGCGTCGGGTACGCGCCTGATGTGCTCCCCGGTGCCGGGCGCCGGCTCCCGCGCCCAGCGGGGCGCGGCCGTGAAGCCGCCCTCCGCCCGGCTGTCGCGTCCGGGGCTCCGGACCTCGGTCGCCGTCGATGCCATCACCGCGCACCTCCGCTGTCGTCAGGCGCCGGGCGGGCCGGATTCCCCGCCCATCGGGTGTGCTCGGGGACCGTCTCGCCCTTCATGAGGAAGCAGTCCGGCGCCAGCACGGCCCCGTCGCCGACCGTCACGCCGTAGTGCACGAACGCTCCGACGCCGAGGGTGCAGTGGTCGCCGAGCGCGATGCGGTCCGACTTGAACGTGCCGTCCTCCTGGGAGTGGCACTGCAGGACGCTGCCCGCGTTGAGGGTGCAGTCGTCCCCGATGCGGACCATGGGGCGCTCGGTCAGGAAGCAGCCGTCGTCGAAGACCCGCGCCCCGATCCGGACGCCGAGCGACCGCCACACGAGGCTCTTGAACGGCGTGCCGTCGAGGATGTGCAGATACGTCTCGTACGGGACCTTCCAGTACCTCTCACGACGCCAGAAGCGGCGGTCGTAGAGGGAGCTGAACATCGGCTGAGGCGGGTGCACCGCCGTGACGACCCGCTCCAGGAGGACGTAGTAGAGGAGGGTGAACGGCAGTAGGACGGCGTTGGCGAGGGCGAGGACCGCTGTGCCCCACACCGGGTACCGGCTCGCGGCGAGCGCGAAGATCAGGGTGACGCAGAAGAAGTACAGCCATGCCGTAAGCAGGTGCATTGCCATGGTGACGGCGTTGTGCCGGTTCTTGGCCGCCAGGCCGCGGCGCGGAACGTTCCCGTCCCCGGGTCCGTCGAAGGTGCTGTCCCGCCGGACCGACCGCGGGATCTCGAAAGAGGGAGAGCCGAGAAGTCCCACATCGTGCCGGAGCGGTCCGCTCACGGGGATCGCCACCTTGGTCGCGAGAAGGCAGTTGTCGCCGGTACGGCCGCCGACGGGATAGGCGATCCGGTTCCCGAGGAAGTTGTGCGCCCCGATCTCCGCCGGTCCCAGGCGGAAGGAGGTGCTGGAGTACTCGGCGTTCATCAGGGACAGCCCGTCCGCGACCATGGTCCCGGTGCCGACCCTGCTCAGCCAGGGGCTCTCGTGCTTGACCGCTGTGCCGAAGTTCGAGCCGGTCTGCTCCACCGGGGAGAGGCGATAGCCGATCCAGCGCAGGTAGTGCACGATGCAGGAACTGTCGCCGAACAGACGTGTCAGGGACTTCCGGTTGGTCATCAGGGCGATCGCCCGGTGCACGGCGTAGTGGAAGCCGAAGAGCGGATACGTCCGGCCGGGCCTGACGAACATGCCCAGCAGCCGTGGGACGGTGGCCAGCACCACGAGCGCGGCGATCACGCCGCCGAAGAAGACCACGGCCGTGACCACCAGCAGGTCGACGTAGAGCACCGTCGCCCCGCCGCCCTTCAGCACCGCGGATCCCTCCATGATCCGGGAGAGCAGCACGTCCAGGCAGCCCACCGCCAGCGGCACGTACACCAGCAGCGCCGTGAGCAGGAGCAGGACGCCGTGGGTCGCTCGCCGTGCGGTGCCGCACCGGACGGGCTCCACCTCCCGGACGTCGTCGTCCGCGGGCTGGGCAGGAGAGCCGTGCCAGTACTCGCCGTCGGGCACCGCCTGGCCGGTGTGCAGCGAGGAGGCGTGGCCGAGCCGGGCCCCGGCGCCGAGCCGGGTCCCGATGTCCAGCACCGTGGACTCGCTGACGACCGCGCCCCGGCCCAGGGTGACCGGCCCTGTCTCGATCACACCGTCGGCGGCGTGGTAACAGCTGAGCAGCGCGTCCTTGCGGACGAGTGCGCTGTCACCGACGGTCAGCAGGTCGGTGCAGACGGGGGCGCTGCGCGACAGGATGGTCACCCCTCTGCCGATCCGCGCACCCAGTGCCCGCAGGAAGAGCGGGTAGAGCGACGACCCGACGAACAGGACCAGCGGACTCGACCGGATCAGCGTCTTGACCAGCCAGAACCGGAAGTAGGTGAGGCTCCAGACGCGGAACCGCCGTGGTCTGAACCGGCCGATCAGCAGCCACTTGGCGAGCACGGGCAGGGCACACAGCACGAGGAGCAGCGCGCCACCGAACACGACGCTCCGCAGGTAGGCGTCGAGCAGGTGCGCCTCGGCGGAGATCCATTCGTACCCCTGGGCGGTGACGACGGCGAGGAAAAAGGCGAAGCCGAGGAAGGCCAGCAACTGGAGTGCCCCGCAGAGCACGCGGTGGGGTCGGCCCGTCGGCGGCGCCGGCGCCGGTGCCCCGGGCAGTTCCGACGGGCTGGTCTCCTCGGGTTCGGGGGGTGCCGGGGGGGCGTCGAGCAGTGCGGCCGCCAGTCCGGCGGCCGTCGGATGCCGGTAGACGTCGCGCATCGACACCTGCGGCAGGTCCGGCCGGTTCCTCACCCGCGCGCAGAAGTGCGCCATCACCAACGAGTCGGCGCCGAGATCATCGAAGAAGTCGCTGTCGAGCGGCACCTCGTCCAGGTGGGCGACATCCGCCAGCACCCCGGCGAACCGCTCCGCCGCAGCGGACACCGCGGATTCCGGCAGGTTCCTGACCGCCTCCTGGAGCTGCTGTCCCGTCATCGGGACCCCCTCGGCTGCCGACCATCGCGTGCTCTGCCCTCACGAGGGGTTCGTAGCGGGGCGGCCGAGGTATGAGATATCCGGCTGTTCTTCTCGATGGATGGGCGGGCATCTCACCAAATGACACAGCGCCCTCGTCACCTACCGCAGAACTCCGCCTCCATGATCGCGTCCGTACTGCCCGACCAGTCCCCGTTGAAATTGACGGCCAGGGAGTGCCGGCCGTCCGCGGTCGTCACCGCGTCCGAATTGGAACCACTGATGCCGCCGTCGTGGCCCCAGACGTGGACGCCGCAGCTGAGCTCGCGGTCGACGAGCCCCAGACCGTAGCGGCTGGTTTCGCGGCTGGAGGGGACGGTGGTCTTCATCTTCTTCAGCTGCTCGGGCGGGAGCAGCTTGCCCCTGAGCAGGGCCGAGTAGAAGCGGTTCAGGTCGGCCGAGCTGGAGACCATCTGGCCGGAGCCGTAGGCCAGACGCGGGTTCAGTTCCGTGACGTCGTACGTCGGGCCCGTGTCCGTCTGGGCAAACTTGGAGTAGGCGCGGCTGCTGGGCCGGGGCAGCGCGACCCGGGTGGTGGGCACCGACGTGGAGGTCAGGTGCAGGGGGTCGATGATCCGGCGGTCGATCTCGTCGCCGTAGTCGTCGTTGCCCGTGGCCTTCTCGATCACCCTCGCGGCCAGGATGTAGTTGGTGTTGGAGTACGTGAACGACTCGCCCGGCGCGGAGTACGGCTTGTTCGCCATGGCGATGGCGACCAACTCCTCGGGGCCGCCTCGTCGAAGCGGTGCTTCATGAAGCCGTCCGCGCTCATGTACTTCCGCTGGAAGCCGGGGTCGTCCAGATAGTCGAAGATGCCACTGGTGTGGTTCAGGAGCTGGCGCAGCGTGATCTCCCGGCCGTTGTGGCCGTTGCCCCGGACCATGCCCGGCAACCACTCCTCCACCGTGTCGTCGAGCGAGAGCTCCCCCTCCGCCTCCAGTTGCAGGACGACGGTCGCGACGAACGTCTTCGTGATGCTGGCGACGCGGTAGTGGTCCTGCGTCGAACGCACCTTGCCCGTCTCGAGGTCGCCGACGCCGGCCGTGGCCGCCCAGGTGCCGTGCCCCCGCCGCACGGTGACGGTCACGCCCGGGACGCCGTCGGCGACCGCGGCCCGTACCGCCTGCCGGGTCGCGTCATGGCCGCCGTGAGCCTCGCCGGGAGCGGCCGCCAGCGCCGGGCCCGCCAAGGCGGCCGTCAGCGCCACGGCTGTCGCCGCGGTCAGGGTCGTACGTGCACGTCTGTTCATGTCCCCGATTCCCCCTGTGATCTGTGGCTGTGTTCGGGGGTGGGACCTCGGCCGTGCGGCCCGGGTTGACCGGGCCCGCACGGTTCAGCGGGTTTCAGCCCTTCTTGAGCACCAGTTCGGTGTTGCGGTCCTCCGGGTCGCCGCCGAGGTTGGGGTTCGCGCCGGGGCGTTGAGGGAGAGTTCGCGGTAGAGGGCCGCGAGGCCGGTCTGGGTGAGGTCGGAGAAGTCCGTGCGGGACGGGGCCGAGGACTCCACCAGGGTGGTGAACAGGGAGATCGTGCCGTCCTTGTTGTCGGTCAGTTCGATGACCCGGGCGAGCTGGGGGTAGTCGACGTGGGAGGCCGTGGAGATCTCCCAGAAGGAGCCGCCGCCGGACATGGAGTGCGGGGTGATGACGTTCTTGTGGATGTGGCCGTTCACCCAGGCGAGCACGTTGCGGTGGCCGCCGAGCAGGGCGAGGACCTCCTGGCCGGTGTGCCGACGCTCGTCCGGGCGGGCCGGGTCGCGGCGGGTGTTCGTCATCGTCTTGCTGGTGTGATGGCTGAAGATCACCGCGTAGGAGTCCTTGTTCTCCCGCAGCGTCCTGTCGAGCCACTTCAACTGGGCCGTGCCGAGCGAGCCTTCGTAGTGGCCGCCCGCGTCGGTGGTGTCCAGGCTGATGCCGATGACGTCGTCGGAGATGCGGAAGGCGTAGTACTGGGTGCCCGCGTCGAGGTTGGCGGAGGAGTAGCCGTGGCCGGCCGGGCCGACGCCCTGGTAGGCCGGGTTCAGGTGCGCCTCGATGTACTGGGCGGGGGTGAAGGGGGCGCGGCTCTCGTCGGGGGTGACCGAGCGCGCGGCGCGGGCGTGGGACTTGAGGAAGTCGTGGTAGCTGACGCCCTTGGGGTCATCGGCGTTCTTGATGAGCTGCTGGAGCCGCTGCGCCTCGGCCGCGGAGACGTTCATCAGCTTCTTGCCGCCGACGGCGAGTTCGGTGAGGTACGAGTCGCCGTGGGAGGCGTAGCAGCCCATGGGCAGGGAGTCGTGGTTGCCGACCGTGGAGTACCAGGGCAGGTTGAGGCCGGGGCTCTGAACCTCGCGGATCGCGGCCTTCAGGAAGCCGTCGAGGTGCGGGAAGCCGGCCTGCTTGTCGGTGTCGCGGACGGCGGCGTCCGGCTGCCAGTACTGCTTGAGGCCGCTGTTCTGGACGCCCTCGTACTGGCGCGGGTCGCCGGTGTTGGGCGTGATGCGCCCGCCGCTCATGATCTTCAGGAACCACTCCAGCTCGGACTTGGCGTTGTTGTCCGTGTTGTCGCCGGTGGTCATGGCGAAGTGCAGCGGCGAGCCGGTGACCGGGGCCCCGCGAAGGGCGTTGATCCGCTCCACCAGCGCGATGGCGCCCTGGACGGTCAGTGCCTCGTGCGGCCGCCAGGCGTGGATGTCGGCCGAGCGGACGTACTCCAGGCGCAGCGGGTGCTGGGCGTCGATGATGTGCAGGTCGGTGAGCTGCACGAACGCCGCGAGCGCGGTACGGCGACCGACGCGGCCGGACTTGGGAGCGGCCAGGTCGCTGCGGACGACCCGCTGCCAGCCGGGCCCGTCGCCCAGACGCCGGTACCCGGAGCCGGAGCCGGGGCTGCTGACGGTCGCCAGGGTCGTGCCCTTGGTGTACGGGGCCAGCGGCGCGGCCGGTGCCTGGCGGGAGGAGGCCGCGACGGCATCGGTGGCCTCCTCGGCCGTCGTGGCGGCCTGGCTGTCGCTGGGCCGCAGGGCGTAGCCGACGCCCGCGGAGAGGGCGACCGCTCCGGAGGCGGCGAGGACGGAACGACGGTGGATGCCCTGGCCGGAGCCGGCGACTGAGCGTGTGCGCGACATGCGCTTCTCTCCCCGAGTGCGAACGCGTCGGCGTGGTCGCGGGGCGTTCGTCACCCGAACGTCCCGCTCACACTCGATCGTTGGCACCGGGAATGACCTGCGCGTAAACGGTGCGGCAACGGGCAGCGCCGATCACCGTACGTGGATCTTGGATGACCCTGTGCGTCGTCGGCCGCTCCTGGGACGGCCCGGAGTCGGTCACGCGGTGTTCATCTTCCGGGGTACTGCACCTATTCCACTCCTTCCGCTTCCACTCCTTCCGCTTCCACTTCTTCCACGGTGTCGGTGAGCCGTCCGGTGGCAGGCCGTTCCCGCCACAGGCGCAGGGCGATGTCGACCATCCGCACCCGGACCAGTCCGGGCACCGCGTCCAGGTCCTGCCAGGCGGCGAGGTCGGTGGACCCGCCCACCTCGTTGCGGAGTTCGCCTCCGGTGATCCGGCCTTCGTAGACGAACCGGACGCCGTGGTGGTCGACGGCGCGTCCGAGGCCGTCGCGGAAGGTGTGGCGGGAGGAGTCCACGCCGAGCAGGCCGGTGACCTCGATGTGGTAGCCGGTCTCCTCCTCGACTTCCCGGCGGACGGTGTCGTAAGGGTCCTCGCCGTGCTCCATGCCGCCGCCGGGCAGGACCCACTCGGGGTGCCGTCGGCGGCGGGTGACCGGGCGAGCAGGATCTGTCCGTCACGGACGCATATGGCGTAGGCCGCCACCCTCAACTTCTGTCGCACTCCGGGACGTTAACCGATTTCGCCGCCTTCAGGACCGATGCCCGCAAAACGCATCGGGGGTTTTCCCCATACATCCATTTCGGTTCGGTCAACCCTCCCCAAAGAACCTCACCTTGCGTAAAGCTGTGCGATCGTCCGGGCTCGCGTACCGGACGGTCGCGACCAGGACCGATCGATCCCGGTCGCTTCCCGCTCGTTCCTTTACCTGCAAGGGATGCCGATGACCAACAGCTCCCAGCGTGATCCGATATCGAGCCGGAGACGTGTGGCGCGCATCGCCGTGGCCGCCGGTCTCGTCGCCGCGCTCTCCGCGGCCGGGCCGGTCCCGCTGGCCTTCGCCGCCGACGAGCCGGGCGCGTCCGCCCCGGCCGACGCCGACGTCAAGTCCGCGCACGACAAGCTCGGTTCGGACGACGCCGACCTGCTCGCGGAGGCCAAGGCCGACGGCGACAAGACGGTCACGATGATGATCGCCACCGCTCCCGGGAAGACCGAGCAGGTCGCCGGGCAGCTGGACGCCGTCGAGGGCGGTCTGGTGGGCCGGGCCGACGACAAGCTGGGCTACGTCCGCGCCACCGTCCCGACCTCCAAGGCGGACTCGGCCATCGCCGCCGCGACCAGGCTCTCCTCCGTGCACGGCATCGACCTGCGCGAGGAGATCCCGCTCGACGACCCGACGCCGAGCGCGGACGCCGCCAAGGGTGCCAAGGCGACGGGCACCTACCCGGCGCCGGGGAAGAAGACCCCGGCCGAGAACCCGTACAACCCGTCCTTCGAGACGGGCGCGGTCGACTTCGTCGAGGACCACCCGAAGGCCGACGGCCGCGGCGTCACCATCGGCATCCTGGACTCCGGCGTGGACCTCGGCCACCCGGCGCTGCAGAAGACGTCCACCGGCGAGCGGAAGATCGTCGACTGGGTCACCGCGACCGACCCGGTCGTCGACGGCGACCGCACCTGGCGCCCGATGACCGCCTCCGTGTCCGGGCCCACCTTCACCTACGGCGGGAAGACCTGGACGGCCCCGGCGGGCTCCTACAAGGTCAGCACCTTCCTCGAGTCGTACACCACCGGCGGCGACGCGGCGGGCGACGCCAACCGCGACGGGGACACCACCGACTCCTGGGGCGTCCTCTACGACGCGGCGGCCGGCACGGTCCGGGTCGACCTGAACAACAACAACGACTTCGGTGACGACACCCCGATGAAGCCGTACAAGGACGGCTTCCAGGTCGGGTACTTCGGCACCGACGACCCGAAGACCGACATCGCCGAGCGGCAGCCGTTCGTCGTCGAGATCCGCAAGGACGTCGTCGTCAACGCGGCGGGCGCGAAGGCCGACTTCGTCAACATCGGCGTCATCGAGTCCGAGCACGGCACGCACGTCGCCGGCATCACCGCCGCGAACGGCCTGTTCGGCGGGAAGATGGACGGTGCCGCGCCCGGCGCCAAGCTCGTCTCCTCGCGCGCCTGCACCTGGTCCGGCGGCTGCACCAACGTCGCGCTCACCGAGGGCATGATCGACCTCGTCACCAAGCGCGGTGTCGACATCGTCAACATGTCCATCGGCGGCCTGCCGGCGCTGAACGACGGCAACAACGCCCGCGCCGAGCTGTACACGCGCCTGATCGACGAGTACGGCGTGCAGCTGGTGATCTCCGCGGGCAACTCCGGCCCCGGCGCCAACACCATCGGCGACCCGTCCCTGGCCGACAAGGTGATCTCGGTCGGCGCGTCCGTCTCCAAGGAGACCTGGGCCGCCAACTACGGCTCGGTCGTGAAGAAGAAGTACGCGCTGATGCCGTTCTCCTCGCGCGGCCCGCGTGAGGACGGCGGGTTCACCCCGACCCTGGTCGCCCCGGGTGCCGCGATCAACACCATCCAGACCTGGATGCCGGGCGCCCCGGTCGCCGAGGCGGGCTACTCCCTGCCGGCCGGCTACGGCATGCTGCAGGGCACGTCGATGGCCTCCCCGCAGGCCGCCGGTGCCTCCGCGCTGCTGCTCTCGGCCGCCAAGCAGAAGAAGATCGAGCTCACCCCGGCGACCCTGCGCACGGCCCTCACCTCGACCGCCGACCACATCAAGGGTGTGCAGGCGTACGAGGAGGGCGCGGGCCTGATGAACATCGAGGACGCCTGGGACGCCATCCGCGACGGCGCCACCTCCCACGCGTACACGGTCAAGGCCCCGGTCGACACCGCGATCGACCAGTTCCTGAAGACCCCGGGCTTCGGCACCGGCCTGTACGACCGTGAGGGCGGCCTGAAGGCCGGTCAGAAGAAGACCTACGAGGTCACGATCACCCGTACGTCCGGTGCCGACAAGGCGATCCGGCACGAGCTGCACTTCGAGAACAACGCGGGCGGCACGTTCCGGATCGTCGGCTCCGACGAGGTGAAGCTGCCGCTGAACCAGCCGGTGACCGTCAAGGTCCAGGCCGCGCCCAAGTCCGCCGGTCTCAAGAGCGCGATCCTCGAGGTCGACGACCCGCGGACCGAGGGCATCGACAAGCAGGTCCTGAACACGGTCGTGGTCTCGGCGCCGCTGAAGTACACGTACGCCGCGAAGGGTTCGGTGCAGCGCAACAGCACGCAGCACTACTTCGTCACCGTGCCCGAGGGCGCGAAGTCGCTCGAGGTCGCGATGAGCGGGCTGAAGGACAAGAGCCAGACCCGGTTCATCTCCATCCACCCGTACGGTGTCCCGTCCGACCCGACGTCGACGGTCAACTGCTACCCGAACTACACCAACCCGGCCAACACCTGCCGCCCCGACCTGCGTTCCTACGCGGACCCGCAGCCGGGCGTCTGGGAGATCGAGGTCGAGTCGCGCCGTACGTCGCCGCTGCTGGACAACCCGTACAAGCTGGATGTCGCCGTGCTCGGCGCGGCCTTCGACCCGGAGACCGTGACCGTGCCCGAGGCGAAGGTCGGCACCCCGGCCGCCGCCTCCTGGAAGGTGACGAACGGCTTCGCCGCGATCGACGGCAAGCTGGTGGGCGGCCCGCTCGGCTCGTCCAAGACGACCCGTCCGTCGATCAAGCAGGGCGAGACGCAGACCACGACGGTCGAGGTGCCGGCGGGCGCGAAGTCCCTGGACGTCGCCATCGGCGGTGTCTCGGACGCCGCCGCCGACCTGGACCTGGCGGTCTACGACGCCGCCGGCACGCAGGTCGGCAGCTCCGCCGACGGCGACTCGGAGGAGTCGGTCTCCGTCCCCTCCCCGGCCGCCGGGAAGTACACCGTCGAGGTCGTCGGCTACTCGGTGCCGGCCGGCACGACCGAGTACGACTACCAGGACGTGTTCTTCTCCCCTCCCTCGGCACCGTCACCGTCGACGGTTCGGCGCCGGTGAAGCTCGGCACGGGTGACTCGGCGACGGTCTCGGGCAGCGTCACCGCCGCCGCGGCCGCTCCCGAGGGTCGTGAGTTCTTCGGCCAGGTCCAGCTGGTCAACGCGCGCGGGACGGCCGCGGGCGTGGGCAGTGTGAAGATCGAGAAGGTTCTGCCGTAGCGGTCAGCGGCATCCGGAGGGCGGGCGTCCGTAGGGACGCCCGCCCTTCCTATGGGCAGGGGAACGTGCGCGACTCGGGCAGGGCGGCGGTGATCCACGCCCGGTCACGGGCGATCTCCTTCTCCCCGTGGTCCACATGTCCGGCTCGGCCTGCTCGCGGGAGATGCCGACGAGGACGTGGTCGCCCGGGCGCAGCCGGGGATCGACGTCCTCGTTCATGGGGAAGACGACCCGGTCCTGGCCCTCGGCAGGCTTGTAGTAGCGGTCGACGTCGAGGGTGACGCGGTCCTGTCCGGTGCCGGGACGGGCTCGACCTCGGCGACGGTGCCCTCGACGACCAGCCGGGCACAGGCCAGGTAGCCGGAGTGGCTGAGCTTGCCGCCCTCGTCGCCGTGGTGCGGCCCGGCCGCCGCGTCGGCGGAGCTGCCCGCGGCGTCGTCCCCGGCGCCGGCGCCGCTCTGCACGACGAGCCAGCCCATTCCCATGACGGCGGTGGCGGCCGCGGCGGCGGCGAGGCCGCGCAGGGCGAGGGCCAGGGGCCGGGGCCGACCGCGCCGCACGGACAGCGGGGTCACGGATGATGACGCCCGCCCCTCTGGTCCCTCAAGTCCCTGAGGTCCCTTCCGTCCCTCGGGCAACAGGCTCACCGCCGGTGCGGCGGCGGGCCCGCCAGGGTGTCCCCGATCGACACCAGCTGCTCCCGCAGCAGTGCCACGTCCGCGACCGCCGCGCTGTGGGCCGTCATGAACTCGGCGTCCCGGCGGGCTTCCTGCGGCAGGGGTTCGCCGACGAGCGCTGCCAGCAGCGGGTCCATGCCGTCGTACGCACGCTCGCCAGGGCGCTGGTCGTCGTCGTTCCGGGCGGTCATGTCACACCACCTCGTCCTCGTGCAGGCGGGCGCGCAGGGCCCGTACCGCCGTGTGCAGCCTGCTCTTGACCGTGCCCGCGGGACGCCGAGCTGCTCGGCGATCGACTTCACCGGCAGGTCGGCGTAGAAGCGCAGGACGACGACCTGCCGCTGGGCGGCGGGCAGCTCGTCGAGGCCCTGCGCGACGGCGACGGAGAGCACGCTCGTGTCCTCGCCGGAGGGGTGCGCCGGCTGCCGCAGGGCGGCCAGCCGCTCTCCGAGCCGCTCCTGGCGGCGCTTGGCCCGGTGCCAGTCCATGGCGAGGTTGGACGCGACGACCGCCGCCCACGCCGAGACGTCCCGCGGCGCCTCCTGCCCGCTCGCGGCCCGCTCCAGCAGCCGCAGGCGGACCTGCTGTACCCCGTCCGGCAGGTCCGCCTGCGGCACGCCGCCCAGCGCGAGGACCGCCCGCACCCGGCGTTCCTGCGTCGCGTCCAGCGGATCGTCGCCGGCACCGGCCCGCGGCGCCTCCCGGCCGCGCCGGGCTCTTCCGCGCAGCAGCACAAGCCACCCCCCTCACCGTGTTTCTCCTACGACGCCGGCACCGCCCGGAACGTTCGGTCCCTTTTCCGACGGGTTTCCGGCGAGGCGACAGAGGGATACGTCACACTCCCGTGTGGCCGGGACCAACAGGGGCAGGCGACCTTGCGGCCCATGGCCCCGGGAAACGAATTTCTCCAGCTCAGCGGGGATGGACACCGGACGTCCGCAACCATGGAACGGGACCCGCCGTCCCACTTGCCGGGCAGACCGGGGAAAGAAGTGGACAGACGGGCCGTGGTCGGCCGCATGATGGAAAAGCCTCGGCCAAGCAACGAGCACGTGAAGAGACGCAGGAGAGGGAGTCACCGTGAGGGTCGGAATCGTCGGAGCCACCGGACAGGTGGGCACGGTCATGCGCAGGATCCTCAAGGAGCGGAACTTCCCGGTCACCGAGCTGCGCCTGTTCGCCTCGGCCCGCTCGGCGGGCACGGAGCTGGACGGCGTGACGGTGGAGGACGCGGCGACCGCCGACTACACCGGCCTGGACATCGTGCTCTTCTCCGCGGGCGGTGCCACGTCCAAGGCGCTGGCCGAGAAGGTCGCCTCCCAGGGCGCCGTGGTGATCGACAACTCCTCCGCCTGGCGCAAGCACCCGGAGGTCCCGCTGGTCGTCTCCGAGGTCAACCCGCACGCGATTCTGAACCGCCCCAAGGGCATCATCGCCAACCCGAACTGCACGACGATGGCCGCGATGCCGGTGCTCCGTCCGCTGCACGAGGAGGCGGGCCTTCAGGCCCTGGTCGTCGCCACGTACCAGGCGGTTTCCGGATCCGGCCTCGCGGGCGTGGCCGAGCTGCACGGCCAGACGCAGAAGGTCGTCGCCGACGCCGACAAGCTCACCCATGACGGCGAGGCCGTGGACTTCCCGGAGCCGGGCGTCTACAAGCGCCCCATCGCCTTCAACGTGCTGCCGCTCGCGGGCAACATCGTCGACGACGGCCTGAACGAGACCGACGAGGAGCAGAAGCTCCGCAACGAGTCCCGCAAGATCCTGGAGATCCCCGAGCTGAAGGTCTCCGGCACCTGCGTGCGCGTCCCGGTCTTCTCCGGCCACTCCCTCCAGGTCAACGCCCGCTTCGCCCGCCCGATCACCCCGAGCGCGCGACGCAGCTGCTGGCCGACGCCCCGGGCGTCGTCGTCACCGACATCCCCACCCCCCTCCAGGCCGCCGGCAAGGACCCGTCCTACGTCGGCCGCATCCGCCGCGACGAGACGGTGGACAACGGCCTGGCGCTCTTCGTCTCCAACGACAACCTCCGCAAGGGCGCCGCGCTGAACGCGGTCCAGATCGCGGAGCTGGTGGCGGCGGAGCTGAAGGGCTAGTCCCCGCGCACCTGGTCCCTGCGCACCTCGTAGAGGAAACAGCCGTACTCGACGGCCCGGACGTGGACGAGCGCCACGGCCGGGTCGTCGAATGCTGTTGCGACGGCTCGCCCCAAGGTGTCCGGTGTCTCGACCAGCCGCCCGCCCAGGATGCGGCCCTCGGCGGAGTAGCGGCGGACCGTGCGGTGCGAGTCGGCGAAGGCAGGGCGTCCTCGTCCGGCTCCTCGCACTCCTCCGCGTGGATGAAGACGGGACCCTGTTCGTCGTAGGCGCCGGGTGTCGCGCCCGTTTCGCAGGCCCAGCGGCGCAGGGGGCGTAGGAGATCAGGGCGATGCGCTCTCCCGGTCGGCTGTGGCGCAGGCAGCAGCGGAGTGGCGCGCCGCCCTCGGCGTCGGTGAACGGAGTCGCGGGGCGGCCCGCGTCGTCGGTCGTACGCAGGATCTTCAGGGCGCTCGGGTCGATGGGGCGTGCCGTGTACGTCGCTGTCGTCATGGTCATCAGGCTTGCTCGCGCGGGACCGGATCACCGGCGGGATCCGGACGTCGTGTTCCCGCGCTCAGCACGGCCGGCAGGGCGAGCAGTGCCAGCCCGCCACCCACGCAGAGCACCGCGGTCGGACCCGACGCGTCCGCCGTGCGGCCCCCGGTGAACGCCCCCAGTGCGATCGCGGTGTTGAAGACACCCGCGAAGAGCGCCGACCCGGCCTCACGGGCCCCCGGGGCGGCGGCCGACAGCCAGTTCTGGGCGGAGACCGAGACAGCGCCGTAGACCAGGCCCCAGACGACGAGCAGCAGCGTCGACGCGGCCAGCGCTCCCGCCGCCGGGACCAGCAGCAGGACGACCGTGCCGAGGCCGGCGGCGATGACCAGCAGGGCCCGGCGCGGGTCGCGGGCCGCCAGCCACCCGCCCGCGAAGGTGCCGGCGACTCCGGCCACGCCGTAGCCGAGGAGGAGCGTGCTGATGGTTCCCGCGCCCAGGCCGGGGACGCGTTCCAGGACCGGGCGGACGTAGGTGTACGCCGTGAAGTGGCCGGTCACCAGGAGCGCTGTCGCCAGCAGCCCCCGGGACACGGCCGGGGTGCGCAACAGGGCCGGGAACGCGCCCAGCCGCACGGGGCGTTCGGGCGGCAGCGGCGGGAGGGCGAGGGCCAGCGCTCCCGCCACGGCCACCGCGAGGCCGGCCAGCGCGGCGAACGCCCACCGCCAGCCCGCGAGTGACCCCAGGAAGGTGCCCGCCGGCACTCCCAGCACCGAGGCGACCGCTATCCCGCTGAAGATCAGCGCGGTCGCCCGGCCCGCCCGCTCCGGTGGCAGCAACCGGGCCCCCAGCCCGGCCGCTGTCGCCCACACCCCGCCGATGCACACCCCGACCAGGGCGCGGGCGAGCAGCAGGACGGCGAAGTTCGGGGCCAGGGCCGACACCAGGTTGGCGGCGGCGAGCAGGAGCAGCAGCGCGCACAGCACCGTGCGCCGGTCGGAGCGCCGCGCGGCGACCGGCAGCAGGGGTGCGCTCGCCGCCGCGACGAGTCCGGGCAGGGTGACGGTGAGTCCGGCGGTGCCGGCGGAGACGTGCAGGCCGGTGCCGAGCGAGGTGAGCAGGCCGACCGGGAGCATCTCGGTGGTGACGACGGAGAAGGTGGCGGTGGCGAGGGCGAGGACGGCGGGCCAGGGGTGGGTCGCCGGGATGGTGTCGGTCCCCAGGGGGAGCGTGGTCGTGGAGGGCATGCCTCCACCCTTTTGCGCCGCCCGCCCGGGAACAACGGCGAAGTCCTCACCCTTGCATGAGCGGGACTGATCGATG
Organism: Streptomyces tuirus; assembly: GCA_018195615.1. GTDB lineage: Bacteria > Actinomycetota > Actinomycetes > Streptomycetales > Streptomycetaceae > Streptomyces > Streptomyces tuirus_A. The sequence goes on from JAGTPG010000002.1 coordinate 3,372,802, forward strand.
AGAGCGGGAGGGAAACGGCCGTGGCGGGGCTGGAGTTGCGTGAGCTGGAGTGCTTCCTGGTGCTGGCCGAGGAATTGCACTTCGGGCGGACCGGGGAGCGGCTGTACGTCTCGCAGAGCCGAGTGAGCCAGTTGCTGAGTGCGCTGGAGCGCCGGGTGGGCGGCCGTCTGGTGCAGCGCACCAGCCGCCGGGTCGCCCTGACCCCGCTCGGCGAGCGGTTCGTCGCACGGCTGCGTCCGGCGTACGGCGGGCTGCGGGAGGCCGTGGAGGACGCGCGGGCCGCCGCCCGGGGTGTCGAGGGCGCTCTGCGGATCGGCTTCCAGGGGACGGCCGACACCCGGCTGACCGCGGCCGTGCGGGCCTTCCGGTCCGCCCACCCGGAGTGCGCCACGGACCTGGTGGAGATTCCTCTCGCCGACCCCTTCGGGGCCGTGCGGGAGGGCGTGGTGGACGCGGCGGTCGTCCTGCTGCCCGTCGAGGAGCCGGACCTGGTGCTGGGTCCGGTCTTCTCCCGACGGCCCCAGACGGTCGCGGTCGGCCGGGACCACCCGTTCGCGTCCCTCCCGAGGGTGACCGCGGCAGAGGTGGCGGCGGCCCCGCTGGTCACGGCCGCGCCCCCGGCTCCGGCGTACTGGCGCACCGCCCACGCCCCGTCCGCCGTGCCGGGTCCGTCGGTGACCACCCTCCAGGAGGGGCTGACGCAGGTCGCCGCCGGGCTCGCGGGGATGCTGCTGTGCCGGCCGACGGCCGCGTACCACCGGCGCGAGGACGTGGTGTTCGTGCCGGTGGAGGGGGTTCCGGAGTCGGCGCTCGGACTGGTGTGGCACCGGGACGGGGAGACGGCGGCCGTGCGCGCGTTCGCCCGGACCCTCGCCGGTCGAGGGGTATCCCTAGCAGACGCCCAGGTCGTCGCCTGATGCGAGCCCGGCGTGGAAAGATGGCGCAACCCACCCATAACGAGGAGATGACCGCGTGCCTGGCACAAACCTGACCCGCGAAGAGGCGCAGCAGCGGGCGAAGCTGCTCGCCGTTGACTCGTACGAGATCGAACTCGACCTCTCCGGAGCGCAGGAGGGAGGCACCTACCGGTCCGTGACCACGGTGCGCTTCGACGTGACGGCGGAGAACGGTGCCGAGTCGTTCATCGACCTGGTGGCGCCGGCCGTGCACGAGGTGACGCTGAACGGCGACTCGCTCGACCCGCCGAGGTCTTCGCGGACTCCCGTATCGCCCTGCCCGGTCTGCTCAAGGGCCGCAACATCCTCCGGGTCGTCGCCGACTGCGCGTACACCAACACCGGTGAGGGGCTGCACCGTTTCGTCGACCCGGTCGACGAACAGGCCTACCTCTACACCCAGTTCGAGGTGCCGGACGCCCGCCGGGTGTTCGCGAGCTTCGAGCAGCCGGATCTGAAGGCGACCTTCCAGTTCACCGTGAAGGCGCCGGAGGGCTGGACCGTCGTCTCCAACTCGCCCACGCCCGAACCCCAGGACAGCGTCTGGGTCTTCGAGCCGACGCCGCGCATCTCGACGTACATCACGGCGCTGATCGTCGGCCCGTACCACTCGGTGCACAGCGTGTACGAGAAGGACGGCCAGTCCGTCCCGCTCGGCATCTACTGCCGCCCCTCGCTCGCCGAGTACCTCGACTCGGACGCCATCTTCGAGGTGACCCGGCAGGGCTTCGAGTGGTTCCAGGAGAAGTTCGACTACACGTACCCGTTCAAGAAGTACGACCAGCTGTTCGTGCCGGAGTTCAACGCGGGCGCGATGGAGAACGCGGGCGCGGTGACCATCCGCGACCAGTACGTGTTCCGGTCGAAGGTGACGGACGCGGCGTACGAGGTGCGCGCCGAGACCATCCTGCACGAGCTGGCCCACATGTGGTTCGGCGACCTCGTGACCATGGAGTGGTGGAACGACCTGTGGCTGAACGAGTCGTTCGCCACGTACACCTCGATCGCCTGCCAGGCGCACGCGCCGGGGAGCCGGTGGCCGCACTCGTGGACGACGTTCGCCAACTCCATGAAGACCTGGGCCTACCGCCAGGACCAGCTGCCCTCCACCCACCCGATCATGGCGGAGATCCGGGACCTGGACGACGTCCTGGTCAACTTCGACGGCATCACCTACGCCAAGGGCGCCAGCGTCCTGAAGCAGCTCGTCGCCTACGTCGGCATGGACGAGTTCTTCCGCGGCGTGCAGGCCTACTTCAAGCGCCACGCCTACGGCAACACGCGACTGTCCGACCTGCTGGGCGCGCTGGAGGAGACCTCCGGCCGTGACCTGAAGACGTGGTCGGAGAAGTGGCTGCAGACGGCCGGCATCAACGTCCTGCGCCCGGAGATCGAGACGGACGCGGAGGGTGTCGTCACCTCCTTCTCGATCCGCCAGGAGGCCCCGGCCCTGCCGCAGGGCGCCAAGGGCGAGCCGACCCTGCGCCCGCACCGCATCGCCGTCGGCCTGTACGACCTCGACGGCGACAGCGGCAAGCTGGTGCGCAGCGAGCGCGTCGAGCTGGACGTGGACGGTGAGCTGACCGCCGTACCGCAGCTGGTGGGCAAGCGCCGCCCGGCCGTGGTGCTGCTCAACGACGACGACCTGTCGTACGCGAAGGTCCGCCTGGACGAGCAGTCCCTGGCCTTCGTGACGGAGCACCTCGGCGACTTCGAGTGGTCCCTGCCCCGCGCCCTGTGCTGGGCGTCGGCCTGGGACATGACGCGCGACGCCGAGCTCGCGACCCGGGACTACCTGTCCCTGGTGCTGTCCGGCATCGGCAAGGAGTCCGACATCGGTGTCGTGCAGTCGCTGCAGCGCCAGGTGAAGCTGGCGATCGACCTGTACGCCGACCCGGCCGCCCGCGAGGCGCTGCTGGCCCGCTGGACCGACGCGACGCTGGCCCACCTGCGGGCGGCGGCGCCGGGCAGCGACCACCAGCTGGCGTGGGCGCGGGCGTTCGCCGCGACGGCCCGGACGCCGGAGCAGCTGGACGTGCTGGACGCGCTGCTGGAGGGCTCGCAGACCATCGAGGGCCTGGTCGTCGACACGGAGCTGCGGTGGTCCTTCGTGCAGCGGCTCGCCGCGGTCGGGCGGTTCGACGAGGCGGAGATCGCGGGCGAGTACGACCGCGACCGGACGGCCGCCGGTGAGCGGCACGCCGCCACGGCGCGCGCGGCCCGCCCGGCCCCGGAGGCCAAGGCGGAGGCGTGGGCGTCGGTCGTGGACTCCGACAAGCTGCCGAACGCCGTGCAGGAGGCGGTCATCGGCGGCTTCGTCCAGACCGACCAGCGCGAGCTGCTCGCCCCGTACGCGGACCGCTACTTCGAGGTGGTCAAGGACATCTGGGAGTCCCGCTCCCACGAGATGGCGCAGCAGATCGCCATCGGTCTCTACCCGACCGTCCAGGTCTCCCAGGAGACCCTGGACAAGACGGACGCCTGGCTGCTCTCCGCCGAGCCGAACGCGGCCCTGCGGCGGCTGGTCTCGGAGTCCCGGGCCGGTGTCGAACGCGCACTGCGGGCCCAGCGGGCGGACGCGGCGGCGGAGTAGCCGACCGCACGTGATCGTGGGGCGCCCGGTACTGCTGGGCGCCCCTCGGTTTCTTCTCAACCGACTCTGACGAGCGTGACTTTCATGGACGGCCGGTACGTTTTCCCGTCGTCGGTGCGTTCGTGCAGGACGCTCTGGACACGGTGGCCGTCGCCGAACTCGACGGTGGAGCGCGTGGTGTCCCCCTGGTAGGTCCAGGTGTCGCCCCGCGCGACCAGGCTGCTGACGGTCACATTGCCCTGGCTGTCGAAGAAGTGCGACGTGTAGGCGCCGCTCGTCTCGTCGTAGCCGATGATCTCCGTGCCGCCGACATCGAACTCCCCGATGCGCCCGTAGGCGGAGTGGACGAGGAAGAACCCGCCGGGGGCCCACTCGTACACGTCGGAGGTCGTGATCGCCGGCCCGGGGGTGCCGTCCTCGTCGATCATGTGGCCCTCGTTGATCCATCGGCCCACCCACACGCCGAGCGCCTCGTGCCGGGGCCCGCGCACGGCTCCCCTGCCGGTTACCTGTTCGGTGCCCCGGTTGACCGCGGCGACGCGTGGTGCCGTCTCGTCCGTCATGTCAGCTCCTCCCTGTGACAGGGCCCAGGCTCTCAGGGGCGGCGGCCTGGTTCGGCCGTTCGGAGACGCTGAACGTTCGCGGCGTCGCTCGCTCGGGTACGCCGATCTGCCCCGCCAGCGTCGCCCCGAACGCCAGACCCATGCCCACCAGTTGTACCGGCGTCAGCGCCTGCCCGAGCGCCGCCCAGCCGACGACGGCCGCGGTCAGGGGGGAGAGCGGGCCGAGGAAGGTGACCTGGGTGGCGGTGAGCCGGCCGATGCCGCGGAACCACAGCCAGTACGCGACCGCCGTGTTGGCGACGGCGAGGTAGAGGTAGCCGCCGGCCGCCCGGCCGTCCAGCGCCGGCGGCGCGCCCTCGACGAGGAGGGCGAGGGGCGCGATGAGCAGGCCGCCCGCGGTCAGCTGCCAGCCGGTGAGAGCCAGCGGGCCGACCCCGTCGGGCCTGCCCCACCGCTGGGTGAGCACGGTGCCGGTCGACATGGACGCGGTGGAGGCGAGGGCCGCCAGCAGGCCGAGCGCGTCCAGCGCCCCGGCCGCCCGCAGCACGACGAGACTGACGCCGAACGCGGCCACGGCCCCGGTCAGCAGCGTGCGCCGCGACGGCCGTTGCCCCAGCAGCAGCGCCGAGAGGCCGGCCACGAACAGCGGACCGGCCGAGCCGACGACCGCCGCCATGCCGCCGGGCAGCCGGTAGGCGGAGAGGAACAGCAGCGGGAAGAAGGCGCCGATGTTCAGCGCGCCGAGCACCGCCGCCTTCCACCACCAGGCGCCGCGCGGCAGCACCCGGGCCAGGGCGAGCAGCAGCAGACCGGCGGGCAGCGCGCGCATGAGCCCGGTGAACAGCGGCCGGTCGGGCGGGAGGAACTCGGTGGTGAGCGCGTAGGTCGTGCCCCAGGAGACGGGAGCGAGCGCGGTGAGGGCGATGAGAGCCGGGCGGGAGGCGGCCATGGAGGCACCCTTCAAAGTAGGTCAGCAGAAAGTAGCTTAGCGCTAAGTCACTTTCCGTCAAGCTACTTTCTTGCGGGTGACCGACAGGGAGCCGATACTCGGGGCATGAGCGAACGCCCGCAGCAGCGCCAGGACCCCGTCGACGCGATCATCCAGCAGTGGGCGACGGTCCGGCCCGACCTCGACACCGCCGCCATGGAGGTCTTCGGCCGGATCAACCGGCTCTCGCATGCGATGGCCGACCGGGTGGCGAGGGCGTACGCGCCGTACGGGATCTCACGCGGGGAGTTCGACGTCCTGGCGACCCTGCGCCGCTCCGGGGAGCCCTACACACTCTCGCCCCGGCAGCTCTCCGCGACGCTGATGCTCACCACCGGCGGCATGACCGGGCGCCTCGACAAGCTGGAGCGGGCGGGGCTGCTGCGCCGCTCACCCGATCCGCACGACCGGCGCGGGCTGCACGTCACCCTCACGGACAAGGGTCTGGGACTGGTCGACGAGGCGGTCGGAGCGGGGCTGGCGGTGCAGACGGAGGCTCTGTCCGCCCTCGACGCCGACCGGGCCGGACTCCTGGCCGGGCTGCTGCGGGAGTTGCTGGCGGGGACGGACCGGCCCTGACGACAGCGAGGGCGCCGCCGCGGTCCCGTTCGTACGGTGACCGTGACGGCGCCCTCGACGGAGCCCTGGGTCAGGCCTTGGCGTCGGCCTTCGCGTCCGCCTTGGTCGCGATGTTGGAGCTGGTCGGGTCCTTCTTCTTGTGCGTCTTGTCGCCGACCATCACCAGACCATGGATGATCAGGTACAGCACGATCGGGGTCACGACGAAGAGGCCCAGCGTCTCGATGACGCTCAGGCCCGTACCGGGGTCGTCACCGTCGTCGCGGGTGAGCGCGGAGGCGGGCGACGACATGAGCAGCATCATCAGCGTCGTACCGGCTGCCAGGGCGCCGGCGCGCAGGGCGTTCTTCTTGTCCACGGTGCCAAAAGTATCCAACGCCGAGCGGGGCCGCGCGCGCGGGGTGCCGTAAGGGGCCCCGGCCTGTGCGTGCCGCTAAGTCGCCGGACCGCTCGACGGCTCTCTCAGCGCCTCGATCAGCGCGTGCAGCCGCGGCGAAGCCGCCAGGTCCTCCAGGGTGACCGGGCGGCCCTGCGCGTCCGCTATCGGCAGGCGCCAGTTCGAGTACTGGTCCCAGGTGCCCGGGAGGTTCTGCGGGCGGCGGTCGCCCACGCCGTCCGGGAGCCAGATGCCGACCAGCCGGGCCGGGGTGCGCAGCAGGAAGCGGTGGACGGCCTGGATCTCGGCCTCCTCCGAGGACGTGTCGGTGCCGCCGGTGCCGGGCAGCAGGCCGAGGCTGGTGAGCAGGGCCAGCCATTCCCCCGTGTCGGCGGCGGCCTCGGCGCGCTCCTCCGCCAGGGGGCGGGTCAGCAGGCCGAGGCTGTCGCGGAGCTCGACGTGCTCGCCGGTGAGGCGGGCGGCCGTGGAGGGCAGGTCGTGCGTGGTGGCGGTGGCCAGGCAGTCGGAGCGCCAGCTGTCGGGAGGCAGGGGGCGGCCGTCGCCCTCCCAGTCCCGTTCGAACCACAGGACGGACGTGCCGAGCACCCCGCGCTCGCGCAGCGCCTCGCGGACCCCGGGCTCGACGGTGCCCAGGTCCTCGCCGATCACCAGGGCCCCGGCCCGGGAAGCCTCCAGGACGAGGACGGCGAGCATGGTCTCGGCGTCGTAGCGGACGTAGGTGCCCTCCGTGGGCGGGTGGCCCTGGGGGACCCACCACAGGCGGAACAGGCCCATGACGTGGTCGATGCGCAGGGCTCCGGCGTAGCGGAACAGGGCACGGAGCAGTTCGCGGAAGGGGGCGTAGCCGGAGTCGGCGAGGCGGTCGGGGCGCCAGGGCGGCAGACCCCAGTCCTGGCCGCGGGCGTTGAAGGCGTCCGGTGGGGCGCCCACCGACATCCCGGCGGCGAAGAAATCCTGCTGCGCCCAGGCGTCCGCGCCGCCGGGGTGCACGCCGACCGCGAGGTCGTGCACGATCCCGACCGGCATCCCGGCCTCGCGGCCGGCGCGCTGGGCGGCGGTCAGCTGGGTGTCGGTGAGCCAGGCGAGCCGCGACCAGAAGTCCACCCGGTCCATGAGGCCGGCCCGGGCGCGGGCGGTGTCGGCCGAGCGCGGGTCGCGCAGACCGGTCGGCCAGCGGTGCCAGTCCGAGCCGTGCACCTCGGCGAGCGCGCACCAGGTGGCGTGGTCCTCCAGGGCCTGGCCCTGCTCGGCGAGGAAGTCGCAGTAGGCGGCGCGCCTGCCGGGGCCGAGCGGCACCTCGCACAGCAGCTCCAGCGCCTCCCGCTTGAGCTCCCACACGGCGTCCCGGTCGATCAGCGCGCCCTGGTCCAGCACCGCTTCGCGCAGCCGGGCGGATCTCTCCAGCAGGGCGCCGAGGCGTTCGCGGTCCTTGACGTAGGCGTACTCGGGGACGTCCTCGATCCGCAGGTGCACGGGGTCGGGGAAGCGGCGCGAGGAGGGGCGGTACGGGGAAGGGTCGGTGGGGGCACCGGGCACGGCCGCGTGCAGCGGGTTGACCTGGACGAACCCGGCGTCGAGCGACCGCCCGGCCCAGCCGGCCAGTTCGGCGAGGTCGCCGAGGTCGCCCATGCCCCAGGAGCGGCGGGACAGGAGGGAGTAGAGCTGGACGAGGAGTCCCTGCGAGCGCGTGCCGGGGGTGGGCAGGCGGGGCGGGGCGATGACCAGGTGGGCGGTGGCCGTGCGGCCGTCGGGGGCGGTGGCGGTGAGGCGGTGGACGCCCGGCGGGAGCCGGTCGGCCGAGGAGCGCGCTTCGCCCTGCTCGGTGTGGACGCGCAGCAGGGTGCCCTCGGGAGCGCGGCCAGGGCGGCCGGGGGGCTCGTGCCCCAGCCGACCACCGTGGGCGGCAGCAGCCTGGCACCCAGTTCCCGCTCCCGGGCGACGAGCGCGGCTCGTACGGCGCCGGGCGTGCTCGTGTCCACGCCGAGAGCGGAAAGGGTGCGGGTGACCGCGGTGGCCGAGGCCGCGACCGTACGGTCCGGGACGGGCTGTACGAGAGGGCGACGCCGTACAGGCCGGCGAGGCGGGACAGGTCCTCGGAGGGCCGTTCGGCCGGCCGCGGTGCGGTCATCTAGGACCTCATGTAGTCCGGGACGAGGGCGGAGGGCTCGCTGGTCAGGGGGGCGGATTCGGCGAGCGGGGGTTCGCTGGTGAGGGGCTCGGCGTCGGGCAGCGGGGGCTCGCTGGTCAGCGGGGGCTCGGCGCAGGTGCTCTCGGCGCTGAAGACGCAGTAGTGCGGGTCGTCGTAGCGGGGGTCGTCATAGTGCGGGTCGAGGTCGGCGGACGTGTCCGCCACGGGTTTGGACGGGGCCGGGAGCGGAAGGAAAGTCATCGCAGCCACGGGGGCCTCCTGATCTGGTTCGTCGTTCGACGGGTTATCGCAGCCCTACCCAGTCGACGCGATGGCAGACGCCCCAGGCCGAACATCGTGCTCCTGGTCACATTCCACTCCCCTCTACTCCATCCAGATTCCGGCAATCCGGCCACAACGGCCACTCTCGTTGACACCTTCACCGCGCGGGTGGTGGGCTCGTTCTCCCGGTCGAACACATCAGGAGGGGGCCTGTGGGACTGAGGCGTGGGAAGCGGGCAGCGGCTCTCGCGGTCGCCGTCGTCGCCGGAAGCCTCGGCATCCCGCCCGCCGCGGTGGCGGCACCGCCCGTCCCGGGCACGACCGCGACACCCACCCCCGAGACCGCCGGGCCGGACCTCTCCGTCTGGCCGCGTCCCCAGTCCCTGCGCGCCAACGGCGCCCCGGTCCCGGTCACCGACGAGGTCGCGCTGATCACCGACCCCCGGGCGGACCCGTACGCCGTCGAGGCTCTGCGCGAGTTGCTGCGGCAGGCCGGAGCGCGCCGGATCACGGACTCCGCCGAGCGGCCGGGGGCCCTGGTCGTCCGCGCGTCGACCGCGCCGGTGCTCCGGGACACCCGCCACGCGCTGCCCTCCGGGGGATACGAGCTGTCCGTGGGCGGAGGCGGCGTCGTGCTCACCGGCACCGGCCAGGACGGTCTGTTCCACGCCGTGCAGACGCTGCGGCAGCTGCTGCGCCCCGAGGGCACCATCGCCGCCGCGGTCGTACGCGACTGGCCGGGCACCGCCGTACGCGGCACCACCGAGGGCTTCTACGGCACCGCGTGGACGCACCGGCAGCGGCTGGGGCAGCTCGACTTCATGGGGCGCACCAAGCAGAACCGGTACCTGTACGCCCCCGGTGACGACCTCTACCGGCAGGCGCGCTGGCGTGAGCCGTACCCGGCACAGCAGCGGGCGGAGTTCCGGGAGCTGGCCGAGCGGGCGCGCCGCAACCACGTCACCCTCGGGTGGGCGGTGGCTCCGGGCCAGGCGATGTGCTTCGCCTCGGACGCCGACGTGCGGGCGTTGACGCGCAAGCTCGACGCGATGTGGGCGCTGGGCTTCCGGGCCTTCCAGCTCCAGTTCCAGGACGTCAGCTACAGCGAGTGGCACTGCGACGCGGACGCCGAGCGGTTCGGCTCCGGACCACGGGCCGCCGCGCGGGCCCAGGCCCGGGTGGCGAACGCGGTCTCCCGGCACCTGGCGGAACGGCACCCCGGCGGCGCCGCGCTGTCCCTGATGCCGACCGAGTACTACGAGAACGGCACGACGGACTACCGGCGGGCCCTCGCGCACGCGCTGGACGCAGGTGTCGAGGTGGCCTGGACGGGCGTCGGAGTGGTGCCCCGCACCATCACGGGCGGTGAACTGGCCGACGCGCGGGAGGCGTTCGGGCACCCGCTGGTCACGATGGACAACTACCCGGTCAACGACTACGAGCCCGGCCGGATCTTCCTCGGTCCCTACCGGGGCCGCCAACCGGCCGTGGCCACCGGCTCGGCCGCCCTGCTCGCCAACGCGATGCAGCAGCCGGAGGCGTCCCGCATCCCGCTGTTCACCGCCGCCGACTACGCCTGGAACCCGCGCGCCTACCGCCCCGAGGAGTCCTGGCGCGCCGCGATCACCGACCTCGCGGACGGGGACCGCCGCCGCGAGGAGGCCCTGGCCGCGCTCGCCGGGAACGACGCGTCGTCGGTCCTCGGGGGCGAGGAGTCGGCGTATCTGCGGCCGCTGACCGAGGCGTACTGGCGGTCTCGTGCGGCAGGGGGCGAGGGGACGGGCGGGGACGCCGCGCGGCGACTGCGTGAGGCGTTCACCGTGCTGCGCGAGCTGCCCCGGCGGCTCTCGGGCACCGGCCTCGCCTCGGAGGCCGGCCCCTGGGCGGAGCAGCTGGCGCACTACGGCGAGGCCGGCACGACCGCACTCGACATGCTGGACGCGCAGCGCGCCGGGGACACGGCGGCGGCCTGGACGGCGTACCGCGAGCTCGGCGCCCAGCGTGCCCGGCTGCAGCCGGCCCCGGTGGAGGTCGACACGGATGTGCTCGATCCCTTCCTGCGGCGGGCGCAGAAGGCGTACGCGGCCTGGTCGGGCATCGATCACGAACCACCCCGAACCCCGGCGACCCGGGCGACGGCCGCACCCTGCGCTTCCCGCATCCCCGGGCCCTGACCGCCGTGACGGTCCTCACCGACCCCGGCACCGAGGGCAACGTGGAGCTGCACGTGCCGGGCCAGGGCTGGCGGACCATCGGCCGACTGTCCCCCTCGGGGGCGACCGAGGTACGCGCGCCGGCAGGACAGGCCCGGCACGACGACCACCGACCGGCCACACCCGACGCGCCCGAGCCACAGGCGCCAGGACAGGGCGGCCAGGACGGCCACACCCGACCCGGCACACCCGACGCGCCTCAGTCACAGGCGCCAGGACAGGGCGGCCAGGACGGCCGCAGGCCAGGCGCACCGGAGCCGGGTCGGAAGGACGGTCGCGGGACGTCGCGACCGGCGCCGCCGATGCCCGGGGCGGGCAGGCGGCCGATGCCGTCCGGGTCACCGGGCCCGCTTCCGCCCGCGTGCGCCACCTGGTCCCCTGGTTCTCGGACTCCCCCGCCACCTCCCTGTCGCTGCCCCGCGACCGCGTGGACGCCGAGAACGGCAAGACGGAGCGGCTGACGGCCGGGCTCGGCTCGCTGCGCCCCGCCGACGCCCGCGGCAGGCTCACCGTCGAGGCGCCGGAGGGCGTCCACGTGCGGGTGCCGGAGGGCGAGCTGACCGTGGAGCGCGGCACGACCGTGGAGGTCCCGGTCGAGGTGACCGTGGAGCGCGGTTCGCCGCAACGGTCGTACGACATCCGGCTGGGCTTCGCGGGCGCGACCCGGACGCTCACCGTCCGGGCCTTCCCGCCCACCGGCGGCACCGACCTGGCCCGCAGCGGCACGGCGCGTTCCTCGGGCGACGAGACACCCGACTTCCCCGCGTCGGCGGCGAACGACGGCGACCCGGACACCCGCTGGTCGTCCCCGGTCGACGACGGCGCCTGGTGGCAGGTCGAGCTGCCCCGCCCGGCCCGGCTCGGGCAGGTCGTGCTGCGCTGGCAGGACGCCCACCCCTCCGCCTACCGCGTCCAGGTCTCGCCGGACGGCCGCCGCTGGCGGACGGCGGCGTCGGTACAGGACGGCCGGGGCGGTCTCGAGAGCGTCCGCATGGACGAGCGGGACGTGCGCTTCGTACGGGTGCAGGGCGAGAAGCGCGCCACGCGGTTCGGGTACTCACTGTGGGCGGTGGAGGCGTACGCCGTCACGGGGTGAGCCCCCTGCCCGCCTCCGTCGGGCCCTCTTCGGCGACCACTGTTCGGCTGTTCGGCGACCACTATTCACTGAGTACATGTACTGAGTGCATAATGCTCGGCATGAGCACCCGCCACATCCTGCTGGGCCTGCTCGCCTCGGGGCCGAGCCACGGCTACGACCTCAAGCGACGCCACGACGACCGCTTCCCCCAGGCCCGGCCGCTGGCCTACGGACAGGTCTACACGACCCTCCAGCGCCTCGTCCGGGACGGCCTCGCCGAGGTCCAGGGCACCGACTCGGACGGGGGCCCGGAGCGGACGATGTACCGCGCGACCGACGACGGGACGCACGAACTGTCCCGGTGGGCCGCCGAGATCGCCCCGCCCGCGCCCTTCGTGGCGAACGAGATCTTCGCCAAGGTCGTGGTCGCGATCCTCTCGGGCGGCGACCCGGCCGCGTACCTGAGCGCCCAGCGTGCCGCCCATATGGAGCGGATGCGGGAGCTCACGGCGGTCAAGGCCGCCAAGGCCGCGGACCTGGCGACCGTGCTCTCGGCGGACTACGCCCTCAACCACCTCGACGCCGACCTCCGCTGGATGAGCACCACGGCGGCCCGGCTGACCACCCTGACCGCGGAGGTCGACGCAGTATGAGCAAACCCGTGCCTCTTCTCTCGGCGAGCGGCCTCACCAAGACACACGGCAGGACGCCCGCCCTGCGCGGCGCCTCGGTCGGGCTGCACGCGGGCGAGATCCTCGCGGTGACCGGCGCGAGCGGCAGCGGGAAGTCGACGCTGCTGCACTGTCTGGCCGGGATCGTCCGCCCGGACGAGGGTTCCGTGACGTACGACGGGCGGCGGCTGGAGGAACTGCCCGAGAAGCGGCTGAGCGAGCTGCGGCGCACCGAGTTCGGCGTGGTCTTCCAGTTCGGGCAGCTCATCCCCGAGCTGACGGCCCTGGACAACGTCGCCCTGCCGCTGCTGCTGGCCGGCACCGACCGCGCCGGGGCCCGGGCCCGGGCCGGTGAGTGGCTGGAGCGGTTCGGTGTGCGCGGGCAGCAGGACCTGCGGCCGGGCGAGATGAGCGGTGGCCAGGCCCAGCGGGCCGCGCTGGCCCGGGCCCTGGTCACCGGCCCGAGGGTGGTCTTCGCCGACGAGCCGACGGGGGCGCTGGACTCCCTGTCCGGGGAGCAGGTCATGACGGCCCTGGTGCACGCGGCCCGCGAGTCGGGCACGGCGGTCCTGCTGATCACCCACGACGCCCAGGTGGCGGCGTACGCGGACCGCGAGGTGCAGCTGCGGGACGGCGTCGTGGCCCCGCTGGGGGTGACGGCGTGAACACCAGCCCCGTGAAAGTGAACTCCCTGCGCTCCGATCTGCGTCTCGCCTGGGAACTCACCCGGGGTTCCGACCGCGGCGAGTGGTGGCGGGTGACGCTCACGGCGACGGGAGCCGCACTCGCGACGGGTTTCGCGCTGGCCGCCGTCGTCCTGGCGTCGCTGCGGGGCTCCTACGACGTGCCCTACGCCACCGGCCTGCTGGACGAGCCCGGTACCCGGTCCGGCGTGATCGTCGGCCTGTTGCTGCTGCTCGTGCCCGTGCTGGGGTTCCTCGGTCAGTGCGCCCGGATCGGGGCGGTGCACCGCGACAGGCGGCTGGCGGGGCTGCGGCTGGCCGGGGCGACGCCCTGGCAGGTGCGGCGGATCGCCGCGCTGGAGACCGGGCTGGCCGCTCTGCTGGGCTCGGCGGTCGCCACCGTCTTCTCGGTGCTGCTCCTGCTGCGGGTGTGGGGCCGGCCGAACGCCCTGGCCTGGCTGGGGATCGCCCTGGTCGCCGTCGCCGTACCGGTGCTGGGGGCGGTCGCGGGGGCGCTGGCGCTGCGCCGGGTGGTGGCCTCGCCGCTCGGCTGGGTGCGCCGGCTCGGGCCGCGCGGCGGGCGGGGGCCCGGGCTGCTGTTCCTGGCCGGAGTGCTGATCGTCGCCGTGATGGCGCTGCTGGCCGTGGCCACGACGTCCACGGCCGCTCCCAACCGGCCGAACGGCGAGCTGCCGCTGCAGCTGATGGGCGTGGTCCTCGCGGTCGGCGCGGGCGCGGTGTGGCTCTCCGGGGCCACCGCGAAGGCGACCGGGCGGATCCTCGCGGTCCGGGCCCGGTCGGCGGCGACGCTGATCGCGGCGGAACGGCTGCGCGACGACCCCTGGTCGGCCGCCCGCACGCATGCGGCGGTGCTGCTGGTGACGGTCGTGGGGACCGGCTTCATGGGCATCCGGCAGGTGCTGAGCGACGTGGTGCACACCTCGCGCAACCTCGCCGAGCCCGCGTCCTACTACACCACCGGCCTCGACCTCACCGGCGCCGCCGTCGTCATCGCCTTCGCGATCACCCTGTCCGGTCTCGCCGTCGGCACCGCCGAGTCCCTGGCCACCCGCCGCCGGGGCCTGGCCGCGCAAGCCGCCGCCGGTGTGCCGCGCTCCGTGCTCGGCCGGGCCCTGCTGCTGGAGACCGCGCTGCCGCTCGCCCCGGCCGTGCTGCTCGCAGGTCTGGGCGGGATCGCCATCGGCGCGTGGTACGCCCTGCTCGGCGACCGGCCCGTGCCCTGGGCGATCGCCCTGGTCCCCCTCGCCGTCTACGCCGCCTGCCTGCTGGCCGCGGCCACCTCGCTGCCCCTGCTGCGCCGCTCGGTGCGCCCGGGCGAGCTGCGATACGCGTAGGTGCCCTCTTCATGACGGGCCGGCCCGGGGAACGGGGGTTCCTCGGGCCGGTCGGTCGGCCTCACACGGCAATCGGTCGGCCTCACACGGCAATACGAAGGCCCGGATCCTCGTCAGGCGGAAATGCCGTCGATCCGGGCCATGGCGTCGTCCGCGCCGTACGGCTGCAAGTACGGCAGCCAGCGCGGGTCCCTATGGCCGGTCCCGATGATGCGCCAGGCCAGGCCGGTGGGCGGGGCGGGTTTGTGGCGCAGCCGCCAGCCGATCTCGAAGAGGTGCCGGTCGGCCTTCACATGGTTGCAGCGGCGGCAGGACGCCACCACGTTGTCCCAGACGTGCTTGCCCCGCGGCTGCGCGGGATGACGTGGTCGACGCTGGTTGCGACGCCACCGCAGTACATGCACCGGCCCCCGTCGCGGGCGAACAGTGCCCGGCGGGTCAGTGGAACGGGCCCCGATAGGGAACCCGGACGAATCGCTTGAGCCGGACCACGCTGGGTGCGGGGACTGTGACGGTCGCGCTGTGCAGATAGGCGCCGGACTCCTCGAGGCATACGGCCTTGTTCTCGAGGACGAGGACGAGCGCGCGGCGGAGCGGTACGACGCCTAGCGGCTCGTACGACGCGTTGAGGACCAGGACATGCGGCACGGATGCCTCCTTGGACGCCGGCGGCGCGTGGCTCGCGCCGGGACGATTCGTAGCCAGTCTCCCCTCATGCCTGGTGAAAGCGCCACCATGTCCCCGTAACGGGCTGGGAGTGTTTTCGACCACACCTGATTCATCCCCCGGATCATGGCCGGTTCAAGCCCAGGTGAGCACGGTCTCTCCTTCACACATCCGGCAAGGGCACACACAATGCCCCGTTAGTGTGGTGGTTCTGCCTCTTCGGTGACCCAACCGTGACCTTGATCCTCGCCGGGCCACCGCACCGGGGCAGACCGTTGCACCTGGAGGTACCCGCCGTGTCCCTGTCCGCCGTCCTGCTCGCCGCCGGCCCGTCGCCGTCGCCGACCCCCTCGGACACAGAGACCCCGAGAGTGCCCTCGCTCCAGGACGCCCAGGAGAAGGCGACGAACGCCGCCGGCTGGGTCGAGCAGAACTGGTCGACCTGGCTCGCGATCGGCCTGCGGGTGCTGCTCATCGTGGTGATAGCGGCGGTGCTGAGGGTCGTCGTACGGCGGGCGATCACCAAGCTGATAGACCGGATGAACCGGACCGTGCAGTCCGTGGACGGCTCCGCGCTCGGCGGGCTGCTGGTCAACGTCGAACGCCGGCGCCAGCGCTCGCAGGCCATCGGCTCCGTGCTGCGCTCGGTGGCGTCGTTCCTGATCATCGGCACGGCCGCGCTGATGGTCCTGGGCACCTTCCAGATCAACCTGGCCCCGCTGCTGGCCTCGGCCGGTGTCGCCGGTGTGGCGATCGGTTTCGGCGCCCGCAACCTCGTCACGGACTTCCTCTCCGGCGTCTTCATGATCCTGGAGGACCAGTACGGCGTCGGCGACACGATCGACGCGGGCGTCGCCTCCGGCGAGGTGATCGAGGTCGGCCTGCGCGTGACCAAACTGCGCGGTGACAACGGCGAGATCTGGTACGTCCGCAACGGCGAGGTCAAGCGCATCGGCAACCTCTCCCAGGGCTGGGCCACCGCCAACGTCGACGTCACGGTCCACTCCGGCGAGGACCTGGACAAGGTCAAGGCGACCCTGGACGAGGTCGCCGAGAAGATGGGCGCCGAGGAACCCTGGAACGAACTGCTGTGGGGCCCGATCGAGGTCCTCGGCCTCGACAGCGTGCTGCTGGACTCGATGGTCGTGCGCGTCTCGGCCAAGACGATGCCCGGCAAGTCCCTGACCGTCGAGCGCGAACTGCGCTGGCGCATCAAGCGGGCCTTCGACGCGGCGGACATCCGGATCGTGGGCGGCGCCACGGCCCCGGTGGAGGAACAGCCCGCCGACCCGACGGCGGGGATGGCGGCCCCGTCGGTGTACGCGAACGCCACGTCCCCGCAGTCCGCGGCGGCGTCCCCGCTCGCGCCCCCGGCGCCGACGAGCACCACGAAGTAGCCGTTACCCGAAGGGGCGGCACCCGAGGTCCGGGTGCCGCCCCTTTCGCGCCCCCGGACAACGACCGACCGTCCCCTATTGACGCCCGTGCGGCGCCGGGCTTACCTTCCTCCCCACCGATAGGAAACTTTCCTAACAATGATCCGGGGCAGCCCACCGGTGATCGTCCGATGGACTTCCCCGCCTGATCATTGAGAAGCTGAGCAGCCGAAAGGCAGGTGTGAACTCGCATGGCAGGAACCGCCGGCACGCCGGGCACCCCGCGCGTCCTGCGCGCCATGAACGACCGGGCCGCCCTGGACCTGCTGCTGGAGCACGGCCAGCTGTCCCGCACCCGGATCGGCAAGCTCACCGGCCTGTCCAAGCCGACCGCCTCCCAGCTGCTGGCCCGCCTGGAGGCGGCGGGTCTCGTCCTGGCCACCGGCACCACCGAAGGCCGGCCGGGCCCGAGCGCCCAGCTGTACGAGGTCAACCCGGCGGCCGGGCACGCGGCCGGACTCGACGTCACTCCCCAGCGGATCCTCGCCGCGGTCGCCGACATCACCGGCCGCACGGTCGGCCGCTTCGAACTGCCCACCCCCGGCAGGCGCACCGGCACCCCGGTCGTCCAGCAGGTCACCGACGCCCTGGACGGCGCGGTGAAGACGGCGGGCCTCGCCCGGGGCGACATCCACCGCCTCGTCATCGGCACCCCCGGCGCCTTCGACCCCACGACGGGCCGGCTGCGCTACGCCTCCCACCTCCCCGGCTGGCACTCGCCCACCCTCCTGGACGAGCTCGCCGCCGCCCTGCCGATGCCGTTCGAGTACGAGAACGACGTCAACCTGGTCGCGCTCGCCGAACAGCGGCTGGGCGCGGCCCGGGGCCACACCGACTTCGTCCTGCTGTGGAACCAGGAGGGCCTGGGCGCCGCCCTGGTCCTCGGCGGCCGGCTGCACCGCGGCTGGACCGGCGGCGCCGGCGAGGTCGGCTTCCTGCCGGTGCCGGGCACCCCCCTGGTCCGTCAGGTCACCAAGGCCAACAGCGGCGGCTACCAGGAGCTGGCCGGTTCGCAGGCCGTCCCGAGGCTGGCTCGTGAACTCGGCATCGAGGACCTCCCGCAGGGGCCGTACGCCGAGGCCGCCGCCGAGCTGGTGGCCAGGGCGGCGGAGGCCGGCGACGACGCCCACCGCCGCCTCCTCCAGACCTACGCGACCCGTCTGGCCACCGGTCTGGCCTCCCTCGTCTCGGTCCTGGACCCCGAACTGGTCGTCCTGAGCGGGGCCTTGCTCACCTCGGGGGGCGAGGCGCTGCGCGCCCTCGTCCAGGCCGAGCTGGAGGAGCTGGCCGCGTCCCGCCCGCGCCTGGTCGTGGGCGACGTCCGTGAACACCCCGTGCTGCGCGGCGCGCTGGAGAGCGCGCTCGCGACCACACGCGACGAGGTCTTCGACACCTCCCGCTGACCCCACCCCTCTTTTCCCCGCCCTTGCCCCTTGCCCTTGCCCCTTGCCTAGGGAGACCCTGCCATGCCCGGAATATCCAGAAAAGCAGCCATCGCGCTCGCCGCCTCCGCCTCCATCGCCCTCCTCGCCACGGCCTGTACCGGCCAGGCGGACTCCGCCGCGAGCGACGACGCCTCGCAGGAGACGACCCTCAACTTCTGGCACGCCTGGAGCGCGCCCTCCGAAGTGAAGGCCGTCAAGGACCTGGTCGCCGGCTTCGAGAAGGCGCACCCCAACATCCACGTCGACATCGTCGGCAACATGACGGACGACAAGATGAACCAGGCCCTGCGCACCGGCGGCGCCAAGGCCCCGGACGTGATCTCGTCGTTCACCACGAACAGCGTCGGAAGGTTCTGCTCCTCCGGCGCCCTGGTGGATCTCAACCCGTTCTTCGAGAAGTCGGGCATCGACCCGCGGCAGACCTTCCCGAAGGCGATGAACGAGTACACCCAGTTCGACGGCAACCGCTGCGCGGTCCCCCTCCTGGGCGACGCCTACGGCCTCTACTACAACAAGACGGCGTTCGAGAAGGCCGGCATCACCAGCCCGCCGAAGACCTGGTCCGAGTTCGAGGAGGACGCCAAGAAGCTCACGATCACCCAGGACGACACCTACAAGCAGCTCGGCTTCATGCCGAACTACCACGGCTGGGAGACCACCACCGAGCACTACCTGGGCCAGTTCTCCCCCACGTACTTCGACAAGGACGGCAAGTCGAACGTCGGCAAGGACCCGGCCTTCGAGAACGCGTTCAAGCTGCAGAAGAAGCTGGTCGACGAACTCGGCGGCTACCGCAAGCTGGAGACCTACCGCTCCCGGCTCGGCGACGAGTGGGGCCCGAAGCACCCCTTCCACACCGGCCAGGTCGCCATGCAGCTGGACGGCGAGTGGCGTCTGGGCATGGCCCTGGACACCAAGCCGAAGTTCGAGATCGGCGTGGCCCCGCTGCCCGTCCCCGACGACCAGGCCGACCAGTACGGCAAGGGCTACATCACCGGCACCATCGCCGGTATCGCCGCCACCAGCAAGAAGCAGAACGCGGCGTGGGAGCTGGTGAAGTACATGACCACGGACACGGACGCGGTGGTGAACTTCTCCAACGCGATCCACAACGTGCCCTCGACCCTGGCGGCCCTGAAGTCCCCCAGGCTGAAGTACGACCCGCGCTTCAAGACGTTCCTCGACATCGCCGCGAACCCGGACTCCACCACCGCCCCCGCCTCCATCAACGGCGGCGTCTACCTCACCACCATCCAGGAGTTCGGCTACGCCTACGAAAGCGGCAAGGCGACCGACCTCAAGGCGGGCCTGAAGAAGACGGCTCAGCAGATCGACACGGACATCGCGCAGGCGAAGTAGGCCACGAGCACCATGAGCACTCACACGCTGCGCGCGAAACACCGCCGCTCGGCCCTGCGCACGCTCGCTTTCCTCTCCCCCTGGCTGATCGGCTTCTCGGTCTTCTTCGCCTACCCCCTGCTCTCCACCGTCTACTTCTCCTTCATGCACTACGACGGCTTCAAGCCGCCGGCCTGGACGGGCACGAAGAACTGGACGTACGTCTTCGAGCACTACCCCTTCTTCTGGCCCGCCCTGCGCAACACCCTGTGGCTGGTCCTCGTCATGGTCACGCTCCGGGTCGCCTTCGGCCTGGGCGTGGGCCTGCTGATCACCAAGATCAAGACGGGTACGGGTGTCTTCCGCACCCTGTTCTACCTGCCGTACCTGGCCCCGCCGGTGGCGGCCACCATGGCCTTCGCCTTCCTCCTCAACCCCGGCACGGGCCCGGTCAACGAGATCCTCGCCAAGGCCGGGCTCCCCACCCCGGGCTGGTTCAACGACCCCGCCTGGTCGAAGCCGGCCCTCACCCTGCTCGCCCTCTGGGGCATCGGCGACCTGATGGTCATCTTCATGGCCGCGCTGCTGGACGTGCCGAAAGAGCAGTACGAGGCGGCGGAACTGGACGGCGCGACCCCCTGGCAGCGCTTCCGCTACGTGACGCTCCCGAACATCTCCCCGATCGTCATGTTCGCGATCGTCACCGGCGTGATCCAGACCATGCAGTACTACACCCAGCCGCTGATCGCCGGAAAGGTCGCGTCGGGCGTGATCCAGGGCGCGGGCACCCAGTTCGAGCCCGGTTACCCGGACAAGTCCACGCTCACCCTCCCCCAACTCGTCTACAACCTGGGCTTCCAGCGCTTCGACTACGGCTCCGCCTGTGTGGTGGCGCTCGTCCTCTTCGCCCTCTCCATGGCCTTCACCGCACTCCTGATGCGCCGCCGGGGCGGTCTGATCCAGGCAGGTGACCGATGACGCAGGTACTCGACAAGCCGCTGGAGCTGAAGGCGCCGCCTTCTCCGGCCGAACGCACCGCTCACCGAAGGGCGTTGCTGGAATGGATCGCGATCCACTCCCTGGGCATCGCGGCGGCCCTCTTCTTCACCCTCCCCTTCGTCTTCGTCTTCCTCACCTCCCTCATGAGCGACACCCAGGCGCTGAGCCGCGACCTGATCCCGCACACCTGGGAGTGGGCCAACTACCGCAAGGTCTTCGACACGCCGGGCTTCCTCACCTGGTGGCGGAACACCCTGTTCTACGCCTTCCTGGGCACGGCGCTCACGGTGGTCTCCTCGATCCCGGTGGCCTACGCCCTGGCCAAGTTCCGCTTCCGCGGCCGCAACCTGGCCCTGATGCTGGTCATCTCGATGATGATGCTGCCGCCACAGGTGATCATCATCCCGATGTACCTGTTCTGGGCCAAGCAGCTGGACCTGTCCGGCACGCTCTGGCCGCTGATCATCCCCATGGCGTTCGGCGACGCGTTCTCGATCTTCCTGCTGCGCCAGTTCCTCACCACGATCCCCGACGAGTACCTGGACGCGGCGCGGGTCGACGGCTGCGGCGACCTGCGCACCCTCCTCAAGGTCGTCCTCCCGATGGCGAAACCGGGCATAGCCGCGGTGGCCCTCTTCCAGTTCTTCTACGCGTGGAACGACTACTTCGGCCCCCAGATCTACGCCTCGGAGAACCCGGGCGCCTGGACCCTCTCCTACGGCCTGGAGTCGTTCAAGGGCGCCCACCACACCGACTGGAACCTCACCATGGCCGCCACCGTGCTGGTCATGGCCCCCGTGATCCTCGTGTTCTTCTTCGCCCAGAAAGCGTTCGTGGAGGGGGTCACGCTCACCGGGGTCAAGGGTTAGACGCAAGCAAAAGGTTGGACGCAAGCAAAGGGCTGGACGCAATGAAACTCACCGTGGTCGGCGGAGGCTCGACCTACACCCCCGAACTCGTGGACGGCTTCGCCCGTCTGAGGGACACCCTGCCCATCGAGGAACTGGTCCTGATGGACCCGGCGGAGGACCGCCTGGCCCTGGTCGGCGGCCTGTCCCGCCGCATCTTCGCCCGCCAGGACCACCCCGGCCGCATCATCACCACCACCGACCTCGACCGGGCGGTGGACGGCGCGGACGCGGTCCTCCTCCAACTCCGCGTGGGCGGCCAGGCGGCCCGCGAACAGGACGAGACCTGGCCCCTGGAATGCGGCTGCGTGGGCCAGGAGACCACGGGCGCCGGCGGCCTGGCCAAGGCCCTGCGCACGGTCCCGGTCGTCCTGGACATCGCGGACCGCGTACGCCGCACCAGTCCCGACGCCTGGATCATCGACTTCACCAACCCGGTCGGCATCGTGACCCGCGCCCTGCTCCAGGCGGGCCACAAGGCGGTCGGCCTGTGCAACGTGGCGATCGGCCTCCAGCGCAAGTTCGCGGGCCTGCTGGGCGTGGAGGCTTCCGAGATCCACCTGGACCACGTGGGCCTCAACCACCTCACCTGGGAGACGGCAGTACGCCTGGGCGGCCCGGAGGGCGAGAACGTCCTGCCGAAGCTGCTGAGCGAGTACGGCGACACGATCGCGGCCGACCTCCGCCTGCCGGGCGCCCTGCTCGACCGCCTCGGCGTGGTCCCCTCGTACTACCTGCGCTACTACTACGCGCACGACGAGGTCGTACGAGAACTGCGGACGAAGCCGTCCCGGGCGGCCGAGGTGGCGGCGATGGAACGGCAACTGCTGACGATGTACGCCGACCCGGCCCTCGACGAGAAGCCGGAACTGCTCGCCAAGCGGGGCGGCGCCTACTACTCGGAGGCGGCGGTGGACCTGGCGGCGGCCCTGCTGGGCGGCGGAGGCACCCCGTACCAGGTGGTGAACACCTACAACCGGGGCACGCTCCCGTTCCTCCCCGACGACGCGGTGATCGAGGTACAGGCGGCCGTGGGCGCCAAGGGCGCGACCCCCTCCCCGTTCAGTCGGTGAACCCCCTCTACGCGGGCCTGACGGCGAACGTGACGGCGTACGAGGAGCTGGCCCTGGAGGCGGCCCTGCACGGCGGCCGGACCCGCGTCTTCCACGCTCTGCTCTCCCACCCCCTCGTCGCCCAGTACGAGTACGCCGAGGCGCTCACCGACCGACTGATCGCACACAACCGGGAGCACCTCGCGTGGGCCTGACCGCACGTGTCCTCGCCGTCGACGCCGGCAACAGCAAGACGGACGTCGCGATCGTGACGGCGGACGGAGAAGTCCTGGCCACGGCGCGCGGGGGCGGATTCCGCCCGCCTGCCGTCGGGCTGGAGACAGCCATGGCGACTCTGGCCGACACGGTGACGAGGGCGCTCACCACCGCGGGCCTCACCTCCGTCGACCACGTCTCGGCGTGCCTCGCCAACGCCGACTTCCCGGCCGAGGAGGAACAGCTGGCGACCGCGCTGCGCGACCGCGCGTGGGGGGCGACGGTGACGGTCCGCAACGACACCTTCGCGATCCTCCGGTCGGGGGTGACGGAACCCCGAGGGGTCGCCGTCGTCTGCGGCGCCGGCATCAACTGCGTGGGCATGCACCCCGACGGTCGCACGGCCCGCTTCCCCGCACTGGGCCGGGTCTCCGGCGACTGGGGCGGCGGCTGGGGCCTGTCGGAGGAGGCGATGTGGCACGCGGCCCGCGCGGAGGACGGCCGCGGCCCGCCACGGCCCTGGCCGTGACCCTCCCCGCCCACTTCGCCCTGCCCTCCGTGTACGCCCTGATCGAGGCCCTGCACCTGGGCCACGTGGCGCAGTCCCGCCGCCACGAACTGACCCCGGTCCTCTTCGCGACGGCCGCCGACGGCGACCCGATCGCCCGCACGATCGTGGAACGCCAGGCGGAAGAGGTCGTCTCGATGGCGGTCGTGGCCCTGACCCGCCTGGACCTCCTGGACGAACCGACACCCGTCCTCCTGGGCGGCGGCGTCCTGGCCGCCCAGCACCCTCAACTGGACAGCGGGATCGCCACCTTGCTGGCCGACCGGGCCCCGAAGGCGGCCCCCCAGGTGGTCACGGCGAGCCCTGTCCTCGGGGCAGCGCTGCTCGGTCTGGACAGGGTGGACGCCTGGGAGGGAGCTCAGGACCGGCTGCGGGCGTACTTCGCCGACTGAGGCTCGTGCCGCGGCCGCCGGGCAGCCGATATGGACGGCGGCTGTGGCCGGGACGCCCGCAGGCGCATACTGAGGCCATGACAAAGCCCGGCGCACCGAAGCGTCATCTGCCCACCAGCCCCTTCAAAGCCCCGGTCGTGCCGGCGCCCAAGCACTTCGCCGTCGGCGACCAGGTCACCCACGACATGCACGGCCTCGGCCGGGTGATCGGCATCGAGGACGGGATCGCGGCGCTCGTGGATTTCGGCTCGTCCCAAGAGCGGATTCCGAGCCCGTACGCCAAGATGACCAAGCTCTGACCACGCCGCGCCCCGTCACCGCATGCCGGGTCCCTCCGGGGACTCGGAACCAAAGGGAGACCTCTCATCGATCTGACCTCGCTGTTCTCCGCTCCGGAAGTGGCACCCCGCGGCACAGCCACGGCCTCACCGCCTCCGACCACGAATCCCTTCCAGGCCCCGGACTTCGGAGAGGACGACAGCGCGACAGCGCCGGAGCCCCTTAACGGCGACCGGCACTGACCCCTTGCCAGGAGAGGGCATGAAAAATGCCCTCCCCAGCGGTTCGCCGACGACGACAACAGAAACATGATCAGCGCGAGGGCGCCGCTGCACCGGCGAGGCGGACCGACCGTTTCGGCCCGCCAGTTCGCCCGCGTCGGTCGTCACAGGGGCTTTGTACACCGTCAAGCGCCGTCAAGCCGGGGCTGTAGAGGCATCAGGCACGCGGCAGGAGCCACAACTGCGGGAACGCCAACATGTCGTCGAACAGGTTGAACGCCGCGGGCTCCAAGGTCACGGTCGCGGCCGCGCCGGTGAAAAGCCTGGTCATGTCGGTGGCAATCTTCTCCATCGCAGGCACATCCGACGGCACTGGCTTGACCAAGCGGTAACCGATGGTCGAGTGGAACTGGTAGGTGTCGAAGTTCGCGGCACGGATATCGAGCAGGTCCCGCAGCTCCCGACGAGTCGTCCACAGGATGTTGAACGTGGTGTCGTCAGCCGGGGTGAGGTCCATGGTGAAGTTTGCCTCGAACGGGCGGAAGCCCTTGACCTTCATGGTGATCGGGCCGAGCGGCGTCAGGTGAGACTCCTGCAGGCGCGCCAGAACTCGCTGCGAAATCTCCGTCATGTCCTGGCAGTCCGCCAACCACGACGGCAGTTGCTTGCTGATGACGGCGTCCTGGGCGACCACGTCGAAGACGGTCATGTGCATGCTGTTGTGCGGTAGGCAGACGTACTGGTCGGCCAGCGACGACCGCTTCATGATTTCTTGGGCCTGCTTCTCAGCGTGAAAGAAGGCCGAGTTCTGAGGCACGGGACAGACGACGGTGTTGCCACGGAAGCGCTGGGCGTTGCCGTCGAGGTCCCACTTCTTCCCCGGGCCGGCGTTGAGCGGCTCACGCTTGCCGTCGTTCCCGGTGGCCCCGGCGGGGCCGGTAAAAGCCAGACCAGCAGCGGTGGCACTGGCGGCACCGAGCAGCATGCTTCGACGATTGATCGCGGTCATGGCCTTCCCGTGGTTCAAGAGGGCTGGAGGAGCTACAGACTCGGTTACGGAAGTGAACGGTCGGTGGACACCGAGCTAAGCACTCCATGAAGTGACGGCCCAGGGTGGCCGGCGGCGACCCAAGGATGAACGGCCGGCCGTCGGCCCACTCGACAAGGGGCCGGGTCTTCCAGTGCAGGCCGCGCGGGCCCTCCTCGGTACGGTTTCGCCGCCCGTCCAGAGCACGGATGGCTTCGAAGACGGCCCGCTCATCCGCCGGTCCCTGGCCGACGGCGAACGCTCCTACTACCTCACCCAGGCTCCCGTCGGCACCCGCTGGCTGAGCTTGTCCGCGCCGCCGGGGCCCGCTGGGCGATCGAGGAAGCCTTTCAGGCAGCGAAGAACGAGGCCGGACTGGACCACGACCAGGTCCGCCACTGTCCGGCCTGGCATCGGCACATCACCCTCGCCATCGCGGCCACCGCCCACCGAGCCGCGGTCCGCGTCACCGAGGCCAAAAAAGGGGGGAGACCCCCGTGACCTGATCAGACTGAGCGTGAACGAGATCCGCCGGTTGTTGGTCAAGCTCGCCCACACCGTCCGGCATGGGGCCGACCACATCCTGCACTGGTCACGCCGGCGCCGCCGTCACCAGCACCGGGCCCGGCTCGACCACCACCGCCGCCGCGGCCACCGACCTCCGTGCCGAAGCTTGCACCCCAGCCCTTTGAGTGAGCGGCCCCGATGCTGGGCCGTCTCTGGGCCATGCCAAGGCGCCCGCGGCCGACCGGCAGCGACCGACGTTGACAGCCGAGCCAGCGCCGCCAACAACGAACCCCCAGGTCAGAGCCCCCCATCCATACGCGTTTCCACCAAGGCCTAGCCGTACGGCAAGATGGGGTGTTACTTGCCGCGAGAGGGCATGAAAAGGCCCCTCACCAGCGGTTTCCCTGCCGATGAGGGGTCGTGTCAGGCGGCCTGGGCCGTCTCTGGGCCGTCGGGCGTCTGTGGGCCGTCATGAGCGTGACCGGCAGCCCGGTACATCGCGGAGATGGCTTTCCGGGTACGGGTCTCGCTGGACGGCATGAGGTGCGTGTAGACGCGGAGTGTGAAACCCGGGTCGCTGTGACCGAGGTAGAGACTGAGGGCCTTGATGCTCTCCCCGGCGTCCAGGAGGACCGAGGCGTAGAAGTGCCGCAGGGCGTGCATGCCGTGCTCGCGGGCGGCGGCGTGGCGCTGGCCTTTCTCGGGGGCTGGGATGATGCCGGCGGATGCGAGCGCGGGTTTCCACGCCTGGTCGTTGAACGCCTGGCTCCAGATGGCTGCGCCGATGCCGCTTGTGAAGAGGAGCCGGTGTGTGACCTTGGGGCCGGTCGGGGTCAGCCAGGGCAAGGTCACTTCGACCGGCGGGAAGCGCTCCATGTGCTTGCGGAGCGCGGCCGACACTTCCGGGTCGAGCGGGACGTCCCGCAGCTTGCCGCGCTTGGGCGGGGCGAAGACCAGCGTGCCGCGAACCTTCTTGACCTGCTGGCGGACGTAGAGCCAGCCGAGGTCTCCGATGTTGTCGACAGCCAGGCCGAAGATCTCACCCTGTCGCAGGCCGCACCCGGCGCCAAGGTCGACCATGGCCTGGTAGCGCTCAGGGAGGCCAGCACGTACGCCGAAGACCTGCTGTGCAGACCATGGGTGGACCCGTGACGGCACGGGACGAGGAGCCTTGACCGATCGAGCGCGGCAGGGATTGGAGGCCAGGAGACGATCATCCACGGCCGCGTTCAGCACCGAGGAGACAGCGTCGAAGATGAGGCGCCGGTACTGGGCGGACGCTACGACGTCTTCGAGCTGGCGGTTCCAGTCGCGGATGTGCTCGGGCTGGAAGGAGCCGATGGGGCGCGTGCCGAGGTAGGGCAGGGCATGAAGGCGGAGCCTGCCTTCAACGGCGGCCCGGCTGGTGAGGTCGGTGGTGAGGGCGGCCAGCCAACGGTCGGTGTACTCGCGGAAGGTGGTGCGAGCGGCCCTCGGGTCGATGTACTGAACCGCTCCGGGATCGGTGGAGGCTCTATGCGTTGACTCCAGCCGCCGGTTGGGGCTGGTGTTGAGCGTAGTAGTTGGTCTCGTGCTCGTGGGGCGGGATGTCTCCGATCGCAGTGTGGAGACGCTGGTTGTTGAACCAGTCGACCCATTCCGCGGTGGCGAGTTCGACGGCGGCGAGGCCGTGCCAGGGCTTGCGGGGTTTGATCAGCTCCGTCTTGTAGAGGCCGATCTGGGATTCCATGAGCGCGTTGTCCAGAGCATCGCCGACGGTGCCGATCGAGGCGTCGATGCCGGCGTCGAGGAGATGCGCGGTGAACGCGAAAGACGTGTACTGGGCGAGTTCAACTGGTGGTTGCAACACCGGGCTGTTGTAGTGAGCGTAGCTGTTCCTCGAATACCTCGGTCGGTGTCCGCCAACCGAGGACTTTTCGGGGCCGGTTGTTGATCGTCAGGGCGACGGCTTCGAGGTCCTGGGACGACCACCGGGAGAGGTCGGTGCCCTTCGGGAAGTACTGACGCAGCAGCCCGTTGGTGTTCTCGTTCGTCGGTCGTTGCCAGGGCGAGTGCGGATCGGCGAAGAACACCTTCGTCCCGGTGTCGAGAGCGAACTGGGCATGGCCGGAGAGTTCCTTGCCGCGGTCCCAGGTGAGGGTCTTGCGCAGCTGCTCGGGCAGCCGGGTCATCGTCGTGGTGAGCGCCGCGTTCATCGCGATCGCGCCATAGCCCCGAGCGAGGTGCCGTTCTTCACCGGCGCAGTCTCGCCCCAGCCTTCGAGCCGAGGCAGGTGCACCAGGAGCGTGGAGCGGCTGCTGCGCTCGACCAGCGTGCCGATCGCGGAGCGGCCCGTCCCGATGATCAAATCACCTTCCCAGTGTCCGGGGACCGCACGATCCCTGGCCTCGGCGGGGCGTTCGCTGAGGACGACATTCGCGGTGATGTGCCCTTGCGGCTTGTTCTGCGACCGCGCACGGGGAGTGCGCAACGCCCGGCCGGTACGCAGACACGTGACCAGCTCCCGCTTGAGCGCGCCACGGCCCTCGATGAACAGCGCCTGGTAGATCGCTTCGTGGCTGATGCGCATGGACTCATCATCGGGGAAGTCGACCCGAAGCCGACGCGAGATCTGCTCCGGGCTCCATGCCGTCGCCCATCTTCTGTCCTGCCGGTGAGGCTTGTTCAGCCCCTTCCACGCGGGCGTCTTGGGCCCGGTGACGATCGTGCCGTCGGGACGACGGACACCGCCGGCGAGCCGTTCCTGTACGTATTCACGCAACCTGTCGTTGCCTGCGAGCTTGGCTGCCTTCGGACGCTTCGCGGCCTGCTGCGCCTTCCACTGAGCGACCGTGGCCCGGTATTCCTGCTTCCCGCTGCGGGTGGCGGCGTTGCGGCGCAACTCGCGCGAGATCGTCCCCGGGTCACGTCCGATCGCGCGGGCGATCTCTCGCACGCCCTTGTCTCGGGCGCGCAGAATCGCGATCTCCTCGCGCTCCTCAAACGTCAGGTAGCGGCCGGTGGGCTCGGCCAGAGAGATCGGCGGCATGCCGCCAGCGTGACGGAACCACCGAGTACCGACCGGCCACGACACTCCGACCGCCAGCGACGCCTCAGCCGTCGTGACACCCGTGGCGATCAGCCGCCAAAACTGCCGCTGCACCACCCGCGACGGATCAGGCCGGCCAGGCGAACGCATCGCCGGCCTCAGCGCCCGGTCAGCACGCCACTGCCGCCGAAGCCCCTCGGGCACATCGCCGGTCTTCCTGCTCCAGTCCTCCGTAGCGATCTTGAACACCTCCAAAATCAAGGTGTTGCGACGACCGATTGAATCCGCCCTGACTGCCCGCGTCCGAATGATGAACCAGGCCCGGACCAGCGGGAGTTCCGGCACGGTCCCGGCGCCACAGGGCCATGTCGAGGGCGTCGAGGACGAGCTTGGCCCGTTTGCTGGTGGCGGCGGACCAGCCCACGATCGCCCGGGAGAAGACGTCCACGACGAACGCGACGTAAACGATCCCGGACCAGGTGGCCACGTAGGTGAAGTCAGCCACCCACCGCTCGTTCGGACGGGACGCGGTGAAGTCGCGTTGGAGCAGGTCACCAGCCCGCTCCTGGCCGTCGTCCGGGATGGTGGTGCGGATCTTCTTCCCGCGTCGGGCGCCCTTGAGACCGAGATCGCGCATCAGCCGGGCGACGGTGCACCGGGCCGCCGGTATGCCTTCACGGTGCAGCTGCCGCCAGACCTTCCGTACCCCGTAAACGCTGAAGTTGTCCGAGTGGACGCGGCTGATCTGCGTCTTCAGCTCCGCGTCGCGGACCGACCGGGCGCTGGGGGCGCGGTTCTTCGCCGCGTAGTAGGTGCTCGTTGCGATCTTCAGTCCGTGACCGGCCAGGACACGGCAGATCGGCTCGACTCCGAACACCTGGCGGTGTGCGTCGATGAACGCTACGAGCGTTTCCACGGCCGGTCGAGC
Organism: Streptomyces tuirus; assembly: GCA_018195615.1. GTDB lineage: Bacteria > Actinomycetota > Actinomycetes > Streptomycetales > Streptomycetaceae > Streptomyces > Streptomyces tuirus_A. The sequence goes on from JAGTPG010000002.1 coordinate 3,402,297, forward strand.
TCGGCCGCGAAGAAAGCCGACGCCGCTTTCAAGATCTCGTTGGCCCGCCGCAGCTCGGCGTTCTCGGCCCGCAGCCGCTTGATCTCCGAGGCATCCTCCGACGTGACGCCGGGCCGCTGGCCGGCGTCAACTTCGGCCTTGCGGACCCAGGTCCGCACCGTCTCAGCCGCACCAATGCCCAGCTTGGCTGCGACTGCCTTCATCGCGGCCCACTCGGTTGGGTAGTTGGGACGGATCTCCGCGACCATGCGCACCGCGCGCTCACGAAGCTCAGGCGGGTAGGGGGACGGACGTGCCATGACTCGATCCTCTCAGGGAATCGAGCCTCCATCAGACCCGGAGCGGTTCAGTACTGCCCCCGGGCCATGTCGGCTTCTACGTTGGTCAGCCAGGTGTCCGCCAAACGCTTCTGCTTGTCCGGGAAGCTCTTCGACTTCTCTGTGCCGTCCGGGCCGATGTAGCGGGCGCGGTAGCGCATGCCAGTGCCGTGGCGGTCGGTCTTGACCTTGCGAGTCTTGCCGTCCGCGCCCACCTCGGTCCGGTACCAACGGTCCTGGATGTGCCCGGCCATCAGGCAGCCTCCCCAAGCTGGGAGTCCACCCAGGCCCGCACGTCATCCGGGTCGAAGCGGAGATGCCGGCCGACTCGGAAGCCGCGGGGACCGGTGCGCTTACGGCGCCACTGGTAGACGGTCTCGACGCTGGGCAGCTCGAACATCTCGACCAGGTCCTCAGGCGTCAGGAACCGGTTCGGCAGCTCTGAGGCCATGGTCACCACTCCTCTTCGACGAGTTGGTCGCGTAGGGCTTCGCGGGCGGTTTCGCGGTTGAGTTGGAGGTCGCGGGCGATGGTGGTGGCGAGGGCGGATTCGCCGGGGGTGTGGCCGTGCCCGGCGTACTGCCAGTCGGCCAGGACCAGGACGGTGTCCGGCTCGACGTCGTCCAGGCCGAGGGCGGCGTGTTCCTGGGCGGCGCGGTAGTCGGCGCGGGCCAGGCGCAGGGCGCCGAGGGTGGTGGAGTAGCGGCGGGACTTGGAGGAGAAGTGGCCCCGAAAGCCGAGCATGTGCGCCCAGGCCCAGAGGCGGCGGTCGGGGTAGAGGGGGTCGAGGAGCTTGCAGGCCTCGATGAGGCGGCGGGTGTGGTCCGGGACGCCGTGGCGGTCGAGCTCGGAGAGTTCACCGATGCGGCGATCCAGGGTGCCGGTCGTCTCGGCGGCCTTGGTGGCGTACTTGGCCACGTACGAGGCCACGGCCTGCTCGGTGATGTCGGAACCGTCAGAGAAGGCCTTCACCGGCCGGACGTCGAGCTGAGTGCCCCACCGGAAGGTACGGGCCGGTTGGTCGGCGGCGGCCGGGACGGAGACCGAGGTGTAGGAGTGCGCGGCAGCTGCACGGATTGAGTCGGCGAGGAGATCGACCGTGGCCCAGGCTGGCGGTGGGGTGTCGGGTCCGTTGGGGCCGTCGATGCGGATGACGGCGTGGAAGTGCACGGCGCCGCGTTTCTGGAACTCGGCGACCTTGCCGTAGGAGAGGCGGGCGCACTCCTTCAGCTCCCGCTGGGTGATGCCGGCGCGGGCGGCGATCTCGCGGCGGAGCCGGTTGGTGAAGCGCTGCCAGAGCTGCCCGGCGTGGTTGTTGAACAGCACAGCGCCCGCGTAGTCGTAAGTGGCCGGGTCGAGGGCCGTGCCGAGGGCGGGATCGTCGGCGGCGTGGTGGGTGCCGCAGCGGCATGTGCCGTGGTCGGACCGGTTGTGCACGCGACCGAACGAGGGCGCGGTGAGGGTGGCGAAGACGCGGGGGTGGTCGCGGACGGTGGCGGGGATGTCGCGGCGGTCGTCTCCGGCCAGGCCCGCGCGTATGAGGTGGTAGGTGTCGCCCGCGTAGGTCCAGGCGCAGGACGGGCACCGGGAGGCGCGGCGGTTGCCGCAGGCGACGCGGAGGCGTCCGCCCGGCTCGTTCGCGGTGGAGTAGTGGTGCAGGGTCTCGCCGGTGGTCTTGTCCTTCTGGGTCGTCCAGCCGGTGAGGTGGATGGGGTCGGCGCAGCCGCCGGTGCGGCGGATCTGCTCGTGCCAACGGTCATAGTCAGGGGCCGAAGCCACCCTCAGCAGGTCGCCGAGGGTGGTCGGGTCGAGCCGATCAGACACGCGCACCCTCCCGGACGCGGCGGGCCGGAGCGGTGCCCTGGCCGTTGCAGGCCCGGCAGTCGATGGTGAGCGTGGGCAGGTGGCCGTGCCGGTCGCGGCTGCCGGTGGTGATGGCGACCGTGGCGAAGCCGTCGCAGTTCGGACAGATGCGGGGCGTCGGCGTGGTGGTGGGGTGCGGCATGCTGGGGGTTCCTTCCGGTTCGTTGGATCGGACAGGGACGGCGCCCGGGCGGCGGATGCTTGGCGGTATCGGAGCCGCCCGGGGGCCGGTCAGCGTCGCTTCGTCTCCGAGGCGATGAGCGAGCGCAGGACGACGGCGCAGACGGCGACCGAGGCGCCGGTGATGGCGACCGCCAGGAGCATGGAGACCAGGACAGCGCCGACGACCAGGACCACGCCGGTGCCGCCGCCGACGAGGGCGAGGGCCGTGCCGGGGGTGAGCTGCACCGTCGGCCGGGACGGCACGGGAGCCGGGGTCACGGGAGCGGGCGGCGGGGTCTGGGCGGCCGGGACGATGGTGGTCGGCTCGATCACGGCGGGCTGCGTGACCTGGCCGGTCGGCGTGGGCATGGTCGGGATCTTCGGACGAAACATCGGCGGTTCTCCTTCCTGCGTGGGCTACTTGATGAAGGTGTCGATGGCGGGGGCCAGGACGCTGTCGGCGAGGAGGAAGCCGCCGAGCAGCAGGACGGCGATGAGCCAGGCGGGCGGGCGGATGAGCTTGACGCCGAGGTAGCCGACGACGAGCAGGGCGAGCCAGAGCGGTACTTCCATGGCGGAGGGCCTCCCTCAGCGGACCTTGCAGCGGTGGGTGCGGGCGGCGAGCTGGGCGGCGGACTGGCTTCCGTAGTCGGAGGACCAGCCGCAGCGGTCGGCGGTGCACACGGCGGCGTACTTGGTGCGGCCGTTGCGGTCGCGGTGGGTGCCGATCTGCACCGGGCCGATCCGCATCACGGAGTGGAAGTGGTCACGAGCGGGCATGTCAGTCGGTCTCCTCTCGGGTCAGGGCCGGGTCGGGGAAGGCGGCGCGGATACCGGCCGCGATGGCCGGGTCGGCGGTGCGGCGGGCGGCCTCCTCGGCGAGCAGGTGCGCGAGGAGAGGCCGGTTCGCGGCGGCCATCTCGCGGGCGGCATCGAGGTGGTCGGCGGCGGTCAGGTCGGCCGGGTCACTGGTCATGGCGTGTCTCCCGTCGGTGTCAGGCGAGTTGGGCGGCGATGGCGTCGGCCAGCTGGGGCGGGACGCCGAGGCGGGCGCGCAGGGTGTCGGTGTCGATCGGGGAGCCAGTGCGGGTGTGGTGGTCGTCGGCGACCTTGCGGGCGTGGTCGACCAGCGCGGCCGGGACCGGCACAGCCGGAGCAGCGGCGGCCGGGGCAGGCTCAGCCGGGGCGGGCTCACTAGCCGGGAGAGCCGGGGTGTGGTCGACCGCTGGAAGCGGCACGGACTCAGGCTCGGGGGCGGGACCGGTCTCGGTGACCGGTTCAGGCCCCGGCTCGGTGCCCGGGGCTGCGGGTGCCGGCGGTTCCGGCACCGGGTCGGTGGCGGAATGAGCGAGGAGGGTGCCGCCCATGAAGGCCAGGGCGGGCCAGGCGGCTACGAGGATGCGCAGCCAGGCCGGGACGTCGGTCAGGTCGAGGAGTCCGGCGGTGGCGACGTTGGCGCCGAGGGAGGCGACCAGGGCGATCACGAACCAGCACCAGGCCAGCCGGGACGGGCCATCCGAGCGCAGCCGCCGCCAGGCAGCGACCAGGAGCAGGTCGACGCTGATCGGGTAGGCCCAGGCCTTCCAGCCGTCCTGTCCGGCAGCGGCGGCGAGGTCGTGCAGGTGGGCGAAGGACAGCGCCCCGGCGATGACGGCCTGGACCAGGACGGCATCTATGCGGAGAGCGGGGCGAGTCATCACGGCTCCTTCCTGTGATGTGGCATGGCGGGGGTAGGGACCTGGCGCGAAGCGGTCGCGCCGACCGGTGAAGCGGGGAAGGTCAGGCGGTGGCGGGGGCTGTCTTGGACAGCGGCACCCGGGCCGAGGGCAGCGCGGCGACCGCGGGCCGGTAGGCGGCCAGGGCGGGCAAGTCGGGGGTGCGGTCGGCGTACTTGTTGCAGGTGTTCACGGCCTGGCGCAGCGAGGTGTGCGGGGCGCGGATGCGGTGCCAACCACCGGTGGAGTCACCGGCGATCGCGATCCCGCGTGTCTCGGCGGGGATCTGGATCGCGGCCAGGACGGCGTCCGGGGAGATGTCCCCGAAGGCCATATTGGCGCTCGTTTCATCGTTGACGCGATGGGCGGTGCGGCCGGTGAGCTGGGCGCGGAGCATGGTGATGCCCTTGCCGAGCTCGGAGCCGAAGCGCTGCCCGCAGATCTCCAGGTAGATCCCGGCCGCGCGGCCGAGCTGGGCGAGCCGCACGAGTGCGGTGATGATCCGGTCGCGGCGCTTCTCCTCGTCCTTGCTGGCGAAGAGGGCGAGTTCGGCGACCTCGTCGATCAGGACCACGACCGGGACGGGGCGGATGTCGTCGGGCAGGTCCCAGATGTCGGCGGCGATCTCCGCGTCCGGCACCGCGACACTGATGCGCTGCTCGGCCCGGATCAGTTGGTAGACCTCCTCCATGTGGGACACCAAGGCTTCGAGCAGTTCCAGGGCGGTGTCCGGGTCGTCGGCCAGGGCGGAGAAGCGGCGGGCCAGCGGGAACAGCTCGACGCCTTGCTTGCAGTCGATGCCGACCAGGGCGACGTCCATCGGGGCGAGCCCGGCGACCAGGTTGCGCTGGTAGACGGACTTGCCGGACTCCGTGGCGCCGAGGGTCAGGCCGTGGGGGACGGCGCGGTAGTCGCGGTAGTGCACCGAGCCGTCTTCCCGCAGCGCGACCGGAACCCGCATCGGACGCGTGTCGGTCTTCGCGGGCATCTGGACCTGCTTGAGCACGTCGTAGCCGGTCATCCGCACCTCAACCACACCCGAACGGACCTCGCGGGAGGTCACGCCGTACATCCCGAAGGAGTGGCGCAGGCGGTCCGTGGAGGCCGCCACGTCGAAGGCGTCCTGGCCGGGGCGGAGCTTGAGCCGGAGGACCAGACCGGTCCGGGTAGGCCGCAGCCGCAGGATGCGCGGCGGGCGGGACTCCGGCACCGGACGGTTGGCCACCCGGGCCAGGGCCAGTCGCCAGCGCGAGGGCGGGACCGTCAGGCCGCAGGCGTCCATGACCGAGGCGTAGCGGACCAGGACCCGCACCGTGGCGAGGACGACCCCGAAGGTCAGCCAGTACCAGACGGGGCGCCGCCACCGCAGAAAACCCGCAGCGGCGACGACCACAACCACAGCGACCATGAACCAGGTCATGATCAGGCCACCTCAGACGCCGAACCGGTAGCGGCCAGCGAGGTCACGGCGACCGCGCGGAAGGCGATGCCGTGCCGCTTCTGGCCGTTGAACTCGTTCTCCCACGGCCGGGCGATCAGCCCCGTCAGGGCGACCGGGGTGCCCATGGCCAGGTCGCTGGAAATACCGGGCTCCGGGACGGTGATGGACAGGATCTCGACTTCGTCGTTGGCCGCGAACATCACGTCCACGGTCATCAGCTTGACGCCGTCGGCGTCGGTCGCGATCTCGCCGGTACGACGGTCACGGACCTTGGGCTGAGCGGGCTTGGCGACCATCACGGTCGCGCCGGACGTGTCTACGGGAATCTGACGCATGATGGAACTCCCTTGAGAGGGGCGGGAGCGGCGTACTTGCTTGGCGGTGGGTCGCCGCTCCTGTGAACGTGGATGGAATGCCGCAGCAAAGCTGCTGAACGCCTCGTGCCACCATCTGGTGCGCACCAGAAGGTTGCATCTGGTGCGCACCAGATGTCAAGCGCTGTCGCGGGGCCGGACACCTCAACTCGTCTGACTGCGACGCTTCCAGGAAAGCGCGCCAGACAACGTCCCGGTAGACAACAGGGGTTAACACGAGGCTGGTTAACCCCTCCCGACCTGCGTCGATGTGCGGCATCCTGCTGGTACGGCTCAACAACCCCAGGAGGAACGGCAGTAGCGCATGAGTGGACTCAGGGCAGCAAGAACGGCACGGGCCTGGTCACAGGAGCATCTGGTGCGGGAGATCGAGCGCCATGCACGTCAGCACATGCTCACCGTCGCCTCCACCGCGAGTTTGCGAGTGTACGTCTCGGAATGGGAGAACGGCCGACGAACGATCTCCGGCTACTACGCCAAGATCCTTCGCGCCCTCCTCGGCATCACTGACGCCGAGCTCGGAGGCGGAGGGCAGCCGCCGGCACCTGCAACTGCGGACGGCTACGACGAGCTGATAGACCGGATCGACGAGGCGCGGAACGTCAGCCTGACCATGGTGAAGACGTTCATGGACCAGACTGAACTGCTCCGGACCATCGACCGTCAGATGGGCGCCGCAAGCCTGGTCGACCAGATGACTGCCCACCTGACGCGACTGGAGGACGCCCTTACCTTCGCCGTGCTCCCGGAGACCCGGCGCCCGGTCGCTCTGGCCCTGACCGGTGCGGCAACGCTCGCGGCCTGGCAGGCACTTGACGTCGGAGCCGTCGAACGAGCCTGGCGTCACTACGAGCTGGGGAAACGCGCCGCCCAAGAGGCCGAGGAACCTATGTACCTCGCCCACGCCACCGCCGAACAGGCATATGTGCTCTGCGACGCCGGGCGCCCCGAAATGGCGGTGCACCTCGTTCGCGAAGCACAGCGTCTCGGAGGGCAGGGCATCTCCCCGCGTCTCAAGGCGTGGCTGCACGCCGCCGAAGCAGAGATCTGCGCCCGGGCTGGGCTCCAGGAAGACTGCCGACGGGCCCTTGACCTTGCAATGCGTTACCTGCCCGCAGGAGAAGAAGCCCGTGATCCGGACATGCTGAGCATCTTCCTGAACGAAGGCCATCTCACCAGGTGGCGCGGGAATGCACTCGCCCTGATTGGCGACGGCGAGGCGGTAGACAACCTGTACGCCGCACTGGAGACGACCGATCCCACATTCGTGAGAGCGTCGGCCGGACTCCACTGCGACCTGGCCCAAGCACACCTGGCCCGCGGGGAGCACGACCAAGCCCGAAAGCACCTGCGGCAAGCCCGGCTCGTGGCAAGTCGAACCAAGTCAGTACGTCACAGGCGCCGAATCGAGCAGCTCACGCAGCGGTTGTAGGCGCCGCGCCGCGCCCTCGTGTAGCCAGCACGTGGAGGAGGGCGACCAACGTGCCGGACCCCATCAGCTCACCACGAGCCATCAGGCCGGGAATGTCAGAGAGCGGCACCCAGGCGACGTGCCCTGCCTCTTCCAGGTCGGTCGGTTCCCCGACGAGCTTCGCTCCCTCACCGACGAAGATGTCGTGAGGTGAGTCGACCATGCCGACCATGGGCTGGTAAGTGACCACGTGCTTCAGGGCGTTCGGCCGCCATCCGGTCTCTTCCTCGACCTCACGCAGGGCGGTCTGAAGTGGGTCTTCCTCCTGCTCGACGATGCCGCCCGGCAGTTCCCAGCCGAAGGCATCCGGGACGAAGCGGTACCGCCACATCATGAGCACTCGGTCTTGGTCGTCAATGACGGCGGCGATGGCCACATGCTGAAGCTTGACGACATGGTGCTCGAAACGATCCACGCCGGGCGGCTCGACGTCGACGAGGCTCAGCTTCACCCATCGGTTGTCATACAGCGTCCGCTCACCGTGGATCTGCCATGGCTCGACATCCGCCGGCGCCTCAGTGGTCACAGATCGATCCGGTACCCGGTATGAGCTACGGCCGTGCACCTCGACGACACCCTCAGCAACCAGCCTGGCCAGTACTTGGCGCAGAGCGGTACGGCCGATCTCCAAGTCCTCCGACAGGGTCCGCTCGGACGGAAGCTTGGAGCTCGGCGAGTACCTGCCCTCAGCGATCCACTCACGAATCGTGCGGTAGACCCGCTCCGACTTCGGTCCCATCCGGCGAGCACGCTCCTGTCGTCCTGCTATGTCGGCCAGCACAACTGTAGCCGGGACCTACTCACGTGAGTAGGTGAGCGTCAGCGCCGATGATCAGTCCAGCGCGGTAGGAGTTTCCCTACGTTCATCAAGTGCCCGCGCACGGCGCGGGCGCGCGCCGCCTCTGCGGCGCGGCCTGCCTCCTGTCTGCGCCCCGGCTGGCCGCGCCCGGCGGCGCGCTCGGCGGCTGCGGGCATGAAGTGGGAGACACCCTCGGTGGCTGGGGCGGTCGGCTCCACGACTTTAGGCAGCCACCATGGGGCGAGCCTCGAAGATCATGGCCCCAACGTCGTGCTTTAACGGGCAGGTCCACAGACTGCCCGACGCGCCGGAAGCTTACGGGGCCATGATCACTCGCCCCATGGCAGCTCCAGCCCAAAGTCGCTCCGCCGACCGCGTGGTGACGCACAGGCTCTCAGGAGGATGGCCCCAAGACCAGCTGCATACGGAGATAGTTCGCGTGGCCGGGGCCGGGCCGGCAGTGCCCATCAGGCTTCCATCCATGCCGGGCGTAGAAGGCCTGGGCTCGGCTGTTGCGCTCCCATGCTTCGAGCACCCCACCCGTCAGAGAAGCATCGCGAAGGAGCTGCACAAAGGCGGCGTGCAACTGGCTACCGATCCCCTGCCCCCAGCGCCCGGGGCGGACGTGGATCTGGTGAAGTTGGCCGACGGCCGAGGCATCCAAGTCAGCCTCCAGCGGAGGGCCCATCGCCAAGATGCCCACGATCTCACTCTCGCGCACGGCGCACAGCACTGTCCGGGTGTCGTCCTGCACAGCACGCATCCACATTTCTCGTCGAACAGAGCGTGCCTCAGGAGAGGTGAGCTCCGTCTCTGATAATCCTCCTGCCTGGTAATACGCTGTGCGCGCTTGAGTATGCAGGTCAACGATCGGGTCCAGGTCGTCAAGGCTCGCAGTTCGCAGCAAGGTCTGGGAAGTCGTCACGATCATCTGACGCACCTACCTTGATGTGCAGTTCCCCGCCCACAACTCCATCTCCATGGCGAGGGGCTGTGTGCCCCCTGCGTGCCCGGTCGAGGAGCGAGCGTCGGGGAACGACGGGGAGCAGCGGCGAGCTCGCCCCGAAGACGCAGGTCAGAGTCTCGGCAGCTCAGCCAGCACCCGCATACGCGATCTTCCAAACAGGTGCTCCAAGACCTGGGTAGTGACGCTTGACTCGGTCATTAAAACTCCAGCCCAAAGCCGCTCCGCCAACCTCACATGTCAGTGCACTCGTTGTCGACAGCCGACCCCCCTAGCCAGATCAGGGTTGAGCTTGTCGCCGAGACTCCAACCAGGCCAATCTTTCGGCCTCACATTCTTCAATCCGTGCCTCAACACGTGCATCCTGACACATCTCGACTGGAAGCTTTGTCGACCGGAATATGCGAGCCATCAAGACTTGATCAATACTCAAGAAATTGACGGCCTCCAAATTCGCTTCAGTTAAGTCGGAATTTTCCAGGAGGACTTCACTCATATCAGCACCGGAGAAATCAACCCGCCGTAGAGTCGAGTGTTTGATTTTCGCTCCGTGTAGCCGGGTATTTCGCAGGTCGGAGCCGCTCAGGTCGCAGACCGAAAGATCGGCCCAACAGAAATCGGCCCCATTGAAGCATGAATCTTGAAGCTGCGCCCCAAAGAAGTCGACCATATAAAACTGCGCACCGTCCAGTCGGGCATCACGCATATCAACATGCTTTAGGGTGTGGCAGTACAATTCGACACCGCGCAGGTCCACCTTCGTAAGGTTCACGCGCTCCAAGCCCCCTTCATCTTCTAGCTCCTGGCGGTCAGGTCGCCTCCCAAGCACCTCCATCGCCGCCTGAAGATCACCCACGAGGCGTTCCCGGCGACCACCGCCGTCGCCTCCCCCCTCTCCTTCTGCACCATTTACGACCGCATCCTCCTTCCGCGCATGCTCACGAATAAAGGCAGAAAGAACTTCAACCACCGTATTATGGTCGCGCTCAGAATCACGCATGATCCGCTCAAGTGCATAAATTCCCCCAAGCGTTCAGTCAGCACACTAGAAGCCAGCAACTTGACTGCCGCGATGTAGCGCTCAGTAACTTGCCCCTCTCGCTCGATATCAGCGTCGCGCTCATCCTTTTTTCGGTTATGTCGCAGCGTAAGAGCAGCAATAACACCACCAAACACCGCCACCATGGAGGCCCGAAAGCCAGTGATTACCACACCGTCGGCTGGCTGGAGATTATCGTGCCTCAAATGTGCACCATCAAGCCACCAAGGGCCTCGCCACAAAAGCAGCGCGAACGCCGCAGCCCCTACTACTACCGCAACATGCTTCCAATAACTCCCTGCCGCAGCCTTGCAGGCCCGCAGGACCATCCCCCACTTTTTCTTCATGCGACTGGTTATAGCAGGAGCAACCCGCGAATGGGCGCGCTTCCCTCATCCAGCATTAGCTATCCACCAGAGAACCGCTGAGGGCCTGACCGAGCCCGCGATCGCGTCCGACGACAGTGACGCCAGCGCTGACGGCAACGAGTACGGACGTAGGCAGATCGCCGTGAACCTGAGCAGGACTGCTCCCTGGGCGCCAACCCGGCACCGGCGCCATTGCCTGCTTCTAAAGCACCCGGTCAGCAGAAGCGCCCTCCCGGGCCGCCCTAGGGCCGTGGAAGGGCGCTCAGTGTTGACCAACGTCGACAGCTGCCGACAGCTCAGCAGCAGGTCAGGGCATTGATCGATAAGGCGACCGCAGGTCAGGGCCGCCGATGATCAGTTGTGGCTGTGCAGGTCATCGGCCACCGAGCGTCTGTATGGAAACCGTCGACGCAGTACGGTGCTGTTCGCAGACAGCTCACAGCCTTCGCTGTCCTTGCCCTTGACCCGCACGCTTCAACGCACTTGACGTGCGCACGCGCCCCAGGCACAGCGCTGCATGCGGGACTGTGGGCCGGCGCAGTCGATCCCTCCTCTGTAGCGGTCAGCTGTCCTCGGGGATGTCGCTAACGCCGTCGGAGTCCGCTTCAGTGGTAGTGCCGGTGACGCGGTCGTGTGCCTTCTCTGCGACGACCATCACGAGCGCTACCAATCCGCTTAGCTCCAGGAACTTGCCGAGGATGCCAGCAGCGGTCTCGTTGGAGAATGTCACCGTCATCAAGGACGTCATGATGACGGCACCTACATATAGAGCAAACTGCTTGCGGCTCACCTCGACCGGAAGGTACTCGATGGCTTCAGAGGTGGTGAAGTCACGGACGGTGTCCACCAGCTCGGCCACCAGTTCCTCGGGAACGTCGCCCGCGGCCGTGGCCCGGTAGCTCTCTTCCACTGCGGCTGCGGCGGTCGTGAGCTGAGCCTGACTGAGGGTACGGAGCCCCTCAACCGTGCTCAGCAATTGGGACAGGTCGGCGGCGCCGACAGTCAGTCTGAGGTTGGCCTGCATCCGTCGCTGGCCTTCAGCGAACGAAAGCAAGGCCCTGGACAGGCCGGTCATGTCGAGGTTGGCCTGCATCCGTCGCTGGCCTTCAGCGAACGAAAGCAAGGCCCTGGACAGGCCGGCCATGTCGAGGTTGGCCTGCATCCGTCGCTGGCCTTCAGCGAACGAAAGCAAGGCCCTGGACAGGCCGGCCATGTCGAGGTTGGCCTGCATCCGTCGCTGGCCTTCAGCGAACGAAAGCAAGGCCCTGGACAGGCCGGCCAGGGCCAGGGGGTCGACGCGAAGGAGTTGCGGCGATGTCTCGCGCACCTCGGGTGTGGTGGCCATGCCGGTCACCTTGCCACAGCGCGGGCGGGCCGGGATGTGGGGTCTGCAATTCGCGAGCGGTGAAACGGCAGAGTGTGCTTGCTGCCCTTGGTCAGCCGCCGCGCCCCTCCCCGAAGGCTGTATGGCCTCCAATGACCGATCCGCCGAGAGCCACGCATCAGAAAGCATCTGACATCCACGGCTGACATCAACGATGCCGGACGGGGGCGTACACCAGCGACTCTGTCCGGCCGTCCCACCAGTCGCCGACCGCAGCCGAAGGGGGTCAGGATAGAACTCCTAAAGCGGGTGTCGCAGGTTCGAATCCTGCCGGGACACAGCCAGAAGGGGCAGCTCAGAAGGGGTTTCCTCCCAGGCTGGCCCTTAGCCGTTTCAGGCGCCGTGCCACAGGCGTGCCACTACGTCCCCTCGGCGTCCTCTCCAGCCCAAAATTACTCCGCCGACCTCGATCACGCCTCGCCGCGCCATTCGTAGTTTGGCTGCCGAGAAATAAAGGGAATGCGGCCATACTCTGTGTATTCCTTATCGATCCACACGGCGACTTCATGCTCAATGAAATCGAAGCACATTATGAGCGAATAGCTATCCATCTCAAGCAAGATGCGCGCGTTTTCCTCTGGATCCCGCGTCGGGTCGAAGGTCGGACGGCCGCCACTCCCTATGAAGTCGAGATCGACTCGATCAACCTTTAGGTCGCTCGATGCGAATGATTCCTGACGCACCGTCTCCAGCGCGCAGGTCGTGACTGTTTGAAGGTAGCCGAGGCCCACCAGGTCACGCCTTAGCCAGCGTCGACACCGGGCATCGAAGGCTGGCAATACGTTAATCCTGGTGACTTCCTCATTGTCGAGAAAAGGCGAGAAGCGTGCGATCTTTTGGAGAGCATCAATCGCCTCTTTAGCGGTGACGTGAAAGAACTCCCTACGGCCATTGACTCGCTGATGCGAGAATTTCTCATGCAGGCGCTTCTCGACCTCTGCACAGTCGGCAACCAGTTCGTCATAAGCAACGACGAAAGGCGTCGGGACTCCAGTATTACGGGAGAGATCACTTGCGCGCGCCTTGGAAGTTCCCCTAGTCAATCCGATTTTGACCAGGTCCGGGACGGATGAGTTCACGAGGATGTAGACATATCCGGCCGTCTGCTCAGGCTCGTCGGTCATGGTCATGTTGTAGCAGCAGGGACTGACAAGCCGCCTCGCCTGGGCATGCTGGGCTCGGTGCCAAGCCATGAGCAGACACCCGTACCAAGATCTTGACGGTTGAGGGCGCTGCTCCTTCAACAACCGCCTACGCACCACTACCGCACCAGATCGAGCGGGGAACAGCGGGGAACCACGGTGAAACTGGCCGCGCCCAACGAGGCTACGGACCATGCATTCGCCCAGGTCAGCGTTCAAAGTGGCTCCAAAGGGCCGCAGCTTCCCAAGCTGATGGCTCCATATGCGGAACTCAGCAGCCTTCGCAACCAGTTGCCCCACAGTCGCCCCCTGCGTGTACAGGCTCTGCCAGACTCGCTTCATGGGGCGTTGCGCTGGGGTGACACGGCAGGGGCGAGCGTGCGGAAACCCGGCCGGATGGAACGGCTACTGCCATCTGCACGGTGGTGGAGGTCGACGCAGCCGAAGCCCACGTGTCTCTGCTCCTCCACGACTTCCGCGCATGCCGGCGCGTCAGGTACCGCAGCCACATGGCAGGCGGAGAGGCTGGTTCTGGTGGCTGAGGTGGCTCTTCATGGGTTGGTTCGAGGCACTGCGTAACGCGGTAAGCCGACGCTCATAACGGTGCTGGCTGGGCCGTCCCTGGGCCGTCCGGGGCCGCTCGACAGTGGCCAATGACGACCAACGACGACCGCCAGGCGCACGATCCCACCGCCCCTGAGCAGCAAAAACCCAGCTCACCAAGATCCCCGACAAGACCCAGGGCAAGAAGACAGGTCTTGGCTCACCGTTTGAGACTCCACCGACCTGACCTCACAAGAGCCTCACGTCCAGGGGTATTTCAGCGACCCTGCACATTACTCGCAGCACATGTGCTGTGATCTTATGCGAGAACATGTGCCCAGGAGGATGCGTGCCCAGAAGGCCTATTCAACACCGAGTGGCTGCGATGGCCGTCAACGCGGTGGAGCAGATTTGGATTTCCTTAGGTCATGCGACTGACAAGGTCATGGAAGACTACGGAGAAGATCTTCTGATCCAAACTTGTCTTGATGACCGAATGGATCCATCGAGACTTTGGATCCAGGTGAAGGGCACAGAAGATGACTGCTCAGACCCACAAAAGTCCTTGCCGACCATCAGAGTGAAAGCTGAGCAGATTCTACGCTGGGCACGCAGCGCAGACTTGGTTGTTGTTGTTCTGTGGGACACCAAGAACAACATCGGTTTCTACGCCGTCCCCGCTGGCCACTTCGATCACGTGAATCTGAGTGAGTCACGAAACGGTGAGATCCCCATAAGGTTCACACGAGACAGGCCTTTTAACGAAAGAACTGCAGCGCACCTAACTTGGTCTGCGAGAATTAGACACGCAAACAGGTCCCTCCAGTGTGCTTTGTCGAACCTGCGGGACGCTGAACGGGCGGACAGTCAGCAAGACATGGTGTTTTTCGAAAGCATCATCAAGACATTGCTGATTGACTTCTCGATAGACGTGAAAATTAGCAACCCCGACGAAACCCTAAGTGATCAGTTTGCAGAACTCGTTCAAGCTGGCGTTCGGCAATCAGAATCCACGACGCTCGAACATGCTGCAATGAAGGCTACTATTGACGCGGTACTCAAATCTGCGCACCGGAATTGTGAAGGAAACGGGCTACCCCCTACACTCGCACAGCACCTCGCAAACCCACTATGCGAGGCAATTTTTGGCAAGGCTTTGAGGGAGCTGAGCGAATCAACCAGTACCGACCGAAGCGAAGAGTGACTGACTACTGTTCAGGCGTCCAGCCCGCGAAGCACATGAGAGGGCGACCTCTTGGAGCCGAGGCTCATGGACTCCCCGTGGACGAGCGGCCACTGATCTGGCCTGGTTGACCCGCTGACATGCGCCTTCTCCGAGAAGAGAAGGGCCCCTCCGGAGCCGTTGCAGTACAGCAGAGAAGTACGGCAACCACGATTATCAGGCTCGGCCCCACCGCACCGTGCCAGGTGCACGCCGGACGAGAACAGGGAGCCCCGGAGCATGGCCGAGGCTCCCTGCGGCACTGCACACCGCTGCCGCTCAGCCCCTCAAGGGCGTCCAGGCACAACGGGCGTGCGTCCGCGACTGGTCGCTACACGCAGCACGTCTCGCAGTGCGCTCGTCAGTTGGGCAGCGAGAAGGTTGAGCTCCTCCGGGTCCTCGGTTTCGTCGTCGAGTACCTGATGTGAGTGCTCCAGCAGTTGAGACGCCATCCCGAGCTGGAAGGCCTCGATGTGGTCCGCCAGGCGGGAGACGTAGCCGCCTTGGTCATCGGTGCTCAAGTAGCACGGCTTGCCGTCCGGCCCTGCCCACGGGAGAAGTCTCAGTTCGTCATGTGCCGTCATCCCCGTGTGCCCCTCTCGGTGATCTCGGCGCTGAGCGTTGGCGTGCCACTCGATGCCGACCCGCTCACCGCGTCACCTCTGGGCTGAGGCCGGCCGGGTGCCGCGTGGCACAGGCAATCGCAAGCCTCGTAAATCAAGGGAAGGTCGACCGGCGCCAACTCCGGCGACGACTCCGCGCAGGCGTGATGCGTGCCGATCTGGCACGCAGTCGAGCGGTACGAGGCTTCCGAGCCAAGGGCTCGCCGCCGTGATGGCATCACTGAACCCCCAGGAGGGTCGACCTGGCGTCGGCTGGGAGATAGGGAGCGAGGACGACCCTAGGTCGGCGTGCGCGCTCTTCATGCACCAGTACATACGGACGGACAAGTGCGGTGTCCTCACCCCGGAGTGGCTGCCAGTGACCCGCCCTGTCGAGAGCCTGGCCCAGTACGACCGTCGACTCGTCGGCGAATGCAGCGGAAGCGGGAGCAAGCGTCGGCCGGGACGGCCGTAAGGGTCGGCGGTGCCTCCCCTTGGGGAAGTACCGCTTTCTGGCAAGCGAGGCGGCACGGCGGATACGGTTGAGCACGCTGGTCAGCTCCTATCGCTGATAGCTCGGTCCCCCGACGTTGCCCGTCGTGGGGACCGCTTTGTTTACGACCGCCCAGAGGGTGCGGTCGTTGAGGTTCGTGGCGAGGAGCCCGAACCGATCGGCCTCAGCCACTGCTTCCAGGACCTCCCGCCATAAGTCGGCGGTGAGTGATTCCGGTACCTCCGCCTCGATCGACGTGTGCCGGTCGTGCTCTTCCACGCGCGCCGGAAGCCCGAGGCCGGACAGCCGGGCAGCGATGGCTGCCGCGCGAACTCCCGAAGCGGGCACAGGGCAGCCTCCGTTAACCGGCGATCACTTTGAGTGAAGCTAGTTAACTAGGCTAGAGCTAGTGGACTAGATTTTCCATATGTCTGAGCAGCCGCCCTACCTCCGTATCGCCGACGAACTCCGGCGGCGGATCGCGGAGCACGTGTGGGAGCCGGGAGACCGGCTGCCGTCGCGCGCTCAGATCGGCCAGGAGTGCGGCGTCGGCGAGAACGTGGTTCGCCGCGCGCAGGAGCTGCTGATCTCCCAGGGTGTGCTGGAAGGTCGCGCCGGATCGGGGACCTACGTCGCCGAGCCCCGGCCACGGGTGCGGGTCGTCCGGTCGTCTGCGCGCGAGCAGCCTGAGAAGTCGCCCTTCCGTGCCGATATGAAGGCTCTGGGCAAGCAAGGCGACTGGGAGAGCAAGACCGACGCCAAGGTGCCGGCCCCGGCAGACATCGCTACGCGGTTGGGCATCGCCGAGGGCGATCTGTGCGTCAGGACGGCGTACGAGTTCCTGGCCGACGGCAGGCCGGTGCAGCTGTCGACAAGTTGGGAGCCGTACGACCTCACCGCAGGCACGCTCGTCGTTCTCCCCGAGGGAGGCCCGCACGCAGGGGCCGGTGTCGTGAACCGCATGGCCGCGATCGGCGTCACCGTCAGCCACGCCGTGGAACGGCCGGAACCGCGACAGGCGACCGCCGAGGAGGCCTCTCTTCTGGGCATCCAGAAGGCCGCACTCGTCACGCACATCCGGCGGACGTACTACAGCGACCAGGGGCGACCCGTCGAGACAGCGGACATCGTCGTGCCCGCCGCTCACTGCGAGATCGTCTACGAGATCCCGATCAACCGGTAGGCACAAACTTCGCGCGCGGGCTGCGGCGGCGCTTTGGCGCGTCCACGTCTATCAAGCGGTGAGGGAGGTCAGCTCTGCCGTTCACGTCGCGACGGTGGCCCAACCCCCGTACAACGCTGCCATCGAGTGATCATCCCTGGGCCGTCTCTGGGCCGCGCGAGGGCGCCCGAGGCCGACCAACGGCGACCGACAGTGACAAACGAGTCTCGGTGGCCCACCGCGAATCCCCAGGTCAGAGCCCCCCGGCCAGACGCGTTTCCACCCAGGGGTAGCGGTACGGCAAGATGGGGTGTATCTGCCCACTGCCAGATTCAAGCTGCCGGACGGTTTCTCTTGGCTGAGTTCATTTACACCATGCGCAAGGCGCGTAAGGCGCACGGCGACAAGGTGATCCTCGACGACGTGACGACGAGCTTCTACCCGGGAGCGAAGATCGGCGTCGTCGGCCCGAACGGCGCCGGCAAGTCGACGATCCTCAAGATCATGGCGGGCATCGAGCAGCCGTCCAACGGTGACGCCTTCCTCACTCCGGGTTACACCGTCGGCATCCTGCTCCAGGAGCCGCCGCTGAACGAGGAGAAGACCGTCCTGGAGAACGTCCAGGAGGGTGTCGCCGGGATCAAGGGCAAGCTCGACCGGTTCAACGAGATCGCCGAGCAGATGGCGACCGACTACACCGACGAGCTCATGACCGAGATGGGCAAGCTCCAGGAGGACCTCGACCACGCCAACGCGTGGGACCTGGACGCCCAGCTGGAGCAGGCCATGGACGCCCTGGGCTGCCCGCCCGGCGACTGGCCCGTCACCAACCTGTCCGGTGGTGAGCGCCGCCGCGTCGCGCTGTGCAAGCTGCTGCTGGAGCAGCCCGACCTGCTGCTGCTCGACGAGCCCACCAACCACCTCGACGCCGAGTCGGTGAACTGGCTGGAGCAGCACCTGGCCAAGTACCCGGGCACCGTTGTCGCCGTCACCCACGACCGGTACTTCCTCGACAACGTCGCCCAGTGGATCTGCGAGGTCGACCGCGGTCGCCTCTACCCCTACGAGGGCAACTACTCCAAGTACCTGGAGACCAAGGCCGCCCGCCTCAAGGTCGAGGGCCAGAAGGACGCCAAGCGGCAGAAGCGGCTGAAGGAGGAGCTCGAATGGGTTCGCTCCAACGCCAAGGGGCGGCAGGCCAAGTCCAAGGCGCGTCTGGCCCGCTACGAGGAGATGGCCGCCGAGGCCGACAAGATGCGGAAGCTGGACTTCGAGGAGATCCAGATCCCGCCGGGGCCGCGGCTGGGCAACGTCGTCGTCGAGATCGACAACATCACCAAGTCCTTCGGGACAAGGTGCTGATCGACGACCTGAGCTTCACGCTGCCGCGGAACGGGATCGTCGGTGTCATCGGGCCCAACGGTGCCGGTAAGACCACGCTCTTCAAGATGATCCAGGGCATCGAGGAGCCGGACTCCGGCGCCATCAAGGTCGGCGACACCGTCAAGATCTCGTACGTCGACCAGAGCCGCGAGAACATCGACCCGAAGAAGACCCTGTGGGCCGTCGTGAGCGACGAGCTGGACTACATCAACGTGGGCCAGGTCGAGATGCCGTCGCGCGCCTACGTCTCCGCCTTCGGGTTCAAGGGCCCGGACCAGCAGAAGCCGGCCGGTGTGCTCTCCGGCGGTGAGCGCAACCGGCTGAACCTCGCGCTCACCCTCAAGCAGGGCGGCAACCTGCTGCTCCTCGACGAGCCGACCAACGACCTCGACGTCGAGACGCTCTCCAGCCTGGAGAACGCGCTGCTGGAGTTCCCCGGCTGCGCCGTGGTCGTCTCCCACGACCGGTGGTTCCTGGACCGTATCGCCACGCACATCCTCGCCTACGAGGGCGAGTCCAAGTGGTTCTGGTTCGAGGGCAACTTCGAGTCGTACGAGAAGAACAAGGTCGAGCGGCTCGGCCCGGACGCCGCCCGTCCGCACCGCGCCACCTACAAGAAGCTGACCCGGGGCTGATCTTGCGGCACATCTACCGCTGCCCGCTGCGCTGGGCGGACATGGACGCGTACGGCCACGTCAACAACGTGGTGTTCCTCCGCTACCTGGAGGAGGCCCGTATCGACTTCCTGTTCCGCCCGGAGAAGGACTTCAAGCAGGGGTCCGTGGTGGCACGCCATGAGATCGACTACAAGCGGCAGCTCGTCCACCGGCACACCCCCGTGGACATCGAGCTGTGGGTCACGGAGATAAGGGCCGCGTCCTTCACCCTCACCTACGAGGTGAAGGACGACGACCTGGTCTATGTGCGGGCCTCGACGGTGATAGTGCCGTTCGACTTCGAGACACAGCGCCCGCGCCGGATCACCGCGGAGGAGCGGGAGTTCCTCGAGGAGTACAGGGACGACTCCGCCGACGAGAAGGAGGAGGCCGTCGCCGCATGACGGTGCTCCACCTCGCCGACGAGGGGAGGCGGCGGATCTCGCGGCCTTCCTCTCCCGGCTGCTCCACTACGACCGTGGAGCAGCGGTGCGTCTGCAGGCCGCGGGCACCGCGCTCGCCGTTTTCGGACGTCCGCCGTCCTTCGAGGTGCTGGCCATCCGCGCGGTGCGGCTGGCCAAGCCGTACGAGAACGGGCTGGACGTCACGCTGGACGTGACCGTCTCCGCCGGTGAGTTCCTGGAGTCGGTGGACGAGAAGGGCGCCACGGCCGTCGTGCCGGACGCGGTGACCGGGCCACCGTGGGCGGGCGTGCTGCCGCCGCGCGGCGGCTGGCGGCCCGAGCCGGGGCTGCCGGCGCCCGACGCCCTGCGGTCCCTGGTGGCCGCCGGGGTCGCCGAGTTCCGCTCCCGTACGCAGGAGTTGCCGTCCGAGCGGCGGACGAGGGCCGAGCTGGACCGGATCGGGCGGGACATCTGGTCCCGTACGGTCGGCGACACCCGGCTCCCCGTGCGGGTCGTGCACGCCGCGCAGTCGCTCGGCTTCCTGCGGCCCGGGGCGCCTCTGGCGCTGTTCTCGTCGGGCGCATGGCTCAGGCTGCGCACCCCGTTCGGGTCCGTCGCCGTACGACGGGCCGGGCTCGGGGCGCTGGACGTGAGCGTCCGCTGACCAGCCCCCGAGGGTCTCAGCCGGGCGCGTTCACCATCGACGCCGCCGCGTACGTCAGGTAGTTCCACAGCGTGCGCTCGTGCTCCTCGGACAGCCCGAGCTCCTCGACGGCGACCCGCATGTGCTTCAGCCACGCGTCGTGCGCCGCACGGTCGACCGTGAAGGGCGCGTGCCGCATCCGCAGACGCGGGTGACCGCGGTTGTCGCTGTACGTCGTGGGGCCGCCCCAGTACTGGATGAGGAACAGCGCGAGGCGCTCCTCGGCCGGGCCCAGGTCCTCCTCGGGGTACATGGGCCGCAGCAGCGGGTCCTCGGCGACTCCCTCGTAGAAACGGTGGACGAGCCGACGGAAGGTCTCCTCCCCGCCGACCTGCTCGTAGAAGGTCTGCTCCTGAAGCGTGCCGCGCCGAATCTCATTCACGCCCTCCATGCTCTCAGACGCGGAGACATAGGACTCAAGGCCTAGGACCGGCGCCGGTTGCCCTTACTGTGGGGGTATGGGCGGGCATGCTCCCGACAGGGAATCGGACGGTCTCGCCGCCTCCGCGCGGGCGGGACTGGTGCGCCGGATCGACGCGAGCGGGGCCTGGGCCACCGATCCGGTGTGGCGGGAGGCGTTCGCGGCGGTCCCGCGTCACCTCTTCGTGCCGTACTACTACGTCGGCGTGGCCGGCGGGTACGAACGCCGGTGGGGCGAGAGCCCGGACCCGCAGGCGCGTGAACGGTGGATACGGGGCGCCTACGAGGACACCCCACTGGCGACCCGGCTGCGCGACGGCGAACTGCTGTCGTCCAGCAGCCAGCCCTCCCTGATGGCTGACATGCTGGCCGCGCTGCGTGTGGAGGACGGCAACACGGTCCTGGAGATCGGCGCCGGCACCGGCTACAACGCCGCGCTGCTCGCCCACCGGCTGGGCGACGACAAGGTCACCACCGTCGATCTCGACCCGGAGATCACCGAGTCGGCCCGCCGGCACCTGGACGCGGCCGGGTACCGCCCGGTCGTCGTCACGGGCGACGGCGCCCGGGGTGTGCCCGAGCGGGCGCCGTTCGACCGGATCATCGCGACGTGCGCGCTGAGCACCGTGCCGCGCGCCTGGCTCGCCCAGAGCCGCCCCGGTGGCCGGATCCTCATGCCGCTGGCCACCGGCCTGGTCGTGCTCACGGTGCGCGACGCCGGGCACGCCGAGGGACGTTTCCTGCACACCCCCGCCTACTTCGTGCCGTTGCGCGGGACGAGCCGGCCCGGGGGCGAGCCGCTCCAGCTGGGCGGGGTGCCCCGTCGGGCCAGGGAGGACGACCTGTTCCGTTTCCTGCTGGCCCTGACCCGCGGCAGCCTCGATCCGCAGGAGGCGCACTCGCTGTGGGAGCAGGAGCGCATGCCGCAGCGGGAGCGCTACGGCATCACGGTCAGCGGTGACCGGGAGTGGGCCTGGCTGGACGACCCGGAGGGGCCGTACGCCTGGCCCCTCCCGTCCTGATCCGGGAAGGGCTCAGCCCCGGCGGATCGTGATCGTCGTCCAGGCGCCCACGTGCACCCGGTCGCCGTCCTGCAGCGGTACGGGGACGAACGGCTGGATCGGTTCGTCCGAGCCGTTGACCGTCGTGCCGTTCGTCGAGTTCTGGTCGACGACCGCCCAGCTGCCGTCCGGCTGCTGGACCAGCACCGCGTGCTGGTGCGAGACGCCCGGGTCCTCCGGCGGTACCGACAGGTCGATGTCGGGGGTGTCGCCGGTGGAGTGCCGACGGCGGCCGATCGTGAGCTGGTTGCCGGTGAGCGTGCGCTGCTGCTCGGGCGAGTACGCGGGCAGGTTCAGGCCCGCGGCCTCGGGGCCGGAACGCTGCATCATCGCCATGAAGTAGTCGCGGTCCGGGCCGATGGTCGCGGTCCACGTCGCCGGACCCTGGGGCGCCTGGGGCTGCTGCGGGAAGCCGCCGGGGCCGGGGGGCGCCTGGGTCGCGCCGGGCTGCGGGTAGCCGTAGCCGCCGCCCTGACCGCCACCGGGGCCACCAGGGCCGCCGGGGCCGGTGGAGGACGGCGGGGGGATCACCCAGTCGTCGTCACCGCCGCCGAAGGACGGACCGCCCTGCGGCGGCCGCTGCGTCTCCTGCGGGAATCCGGGCGGGGCCGGCGGGCCGGACTGCTGGTAGCCCTGCGGAGCACCGCCGGGCGCACCGGGCGCACCCGGGCCGGGCGGCGGCGGGACCGGCCGCGAGGGGTCGGCACCGAAGCCGTGCGGGCCACCAGGCCCACCAGGGCCGCCGGGACCACCAGGACCGGGAGGACCACCGGGGCCGCCAGGGCCGCCCGGCCCGGGAGGACCGCCGAAGCCGCCGGGGCCGCCGGGACCACCGGGGCCGGGGGACCACCGTGTCCACCGTGTCCGCCGTGTCCGCCGGGGCCGCCCGGGCCGGGGCGGCCCGACGGGTCGCCGAACGGCGGGATCGGCTCGGCCGGGCGGTTCACCTGCGAGGGGCGGGAGCCCTGGTACTCGTACGAGTCACCGCCGCCGTAGGTCGGTCCGGGCGGGCCGCCGGGGCCGGGCTGGCCCGGCGGCTGGAAGCGCACGCCCGGGCCGGGTGCCGGGGGCGGAGCGGCGGGCGTGTACGAGGTGGCCGTGTTCGTCAGGAAGTTCCACCGGCACTCCTCGCAGAACGGGGCGCCGCCCTCACGCGGTGTACGGCACTGCGGGCAGAGCTCCGGCTCGGCGTTCGGCACGGCGGACAGGTGCGGCGGGCGCCCACCGTGCTGGCCTCCGGGGCCACCGGGGCCGCCGGGCGGGCCACCAGGGCCGCCGGGGCCGCCCGGGGGCGGGAAGCCGTAGCCGCCGCCGGGCGGGGGCGGCGGAGGAGGCGGAGGCACGGCACCCGCCATGCGGTGACCGCAGACCTCGCACCAGTCGTCGGAACCCGACTGGTGTCCGTTCGGGCAGGTCGGCATGTCGGCGCGTCCCTCCTTCGTTCCTTCTAGGCCACTCTTCTAAGTCACTTCTTCACGCGAACAGTCTTGGTGGACCGAGTCTCGAGCGTCATCTCGTCAGCCTCCTCGACCTTCGCCTTCAGTCGCACAGTACCGGTCGCGGCGTCGACCACGTCCACCACCTTCGCAAGCAGTTTCGCAGTATCGGCGTTCCCGGAGGCACTCGCGAGCTGAACGGCCCGGCCCAGTTTGGCCGTTGCTCCATCCATATCTCCCGCTTTGCGAAGGTCCAGCCCTTGCTGGATGGCTTGTGCCAGTTCCGCCTGGCCCGTGTAATGGGCGACTTGGGGGTTGATCGACGTCGAGGCGACCATGTCGTCCGTCCACACGGCCCGCACCAGACCCTGCGCGCCGAGGTTCTGGACGCTGCCGTCGGGCTGCGGAATCACCAGCGAGATCCGGGCCGCCAGCATCTCCTGCCCGATGTTCGCGGACGGGACCTCGACGCAGACGTGGTAGTCACGGGACTCGTCTCCCCAGGAACCAAGGGGGTAGTCGCCCGCCCGGGGGCCCGCCTCGGTGCGCCGGCCGGTCAGTTCCTCGACCGTCGGGGCGACCTGCTTGACGAACTTCACAGTCGTGTCGACCGGGGTCCACAGCCGCAGGGAGACGTCCGCGACCTCCTTCCCCATCGCCGTCTCCATCATCTGCGTGAAGTCGGCGGCGAGCCCCGCCGGGTCGGCGACGATGTCGGCGGTGCCGAGCAGGGCGGAGGCGATGCCTGTGACTTCTTTCACTTCCCAGTCCGTGCCCACACCGCGCGCGTCACATGTGAAACGCCCCGCGCACGCGTCGAGCGCCGCCTTGAGATCCTGAGGCGACTCGTGCTCGTTGCGACCGTCGGTGAGCAGGATGCCGTGCCGGATGGCGACGTCCGCGGAGGACAGCAGGCGGTCGGCCAGTTTCAGCCACGTGCCGATCGCCGTGCCGCCGCCCGCGCTGAGCGAGCGCAGCGCCTGCTTGGCCTGGGCCCGGGTGCCGGCGTCGGCGACCGCGAGGCCCCCGCCGCCCGGGTAGACCTCCTTGGCCACGTGCGTCCCGCCGATCACCGCGAAGTGCACGCCGTCGCGCAGGGTGTCGATGGCGGCGGCCGTGGCGTCCCGGGCGTTGCGCATCTTGGTCGGCGGGTAGTCCATCGACCCGGAGCTGTCGACCATGATCGCCACGGCGGCGGACGGGCCCTGGCCGGGCGAGTAGAGGTGGGGCGCCGAGACCGCGGTGCCGACCGTGCCGCCGCCGGTCGCGGTCACCGTGACGATGGCGTTGACCTCGCCGGCGCCCTCCGGCAGGTACTCGTTCTGGTACACGTCCACCGAGAACTGGGGCACGTTCGACTTCGAGAAAATGGCCATGCCTGCTTCGATCCCCCTCCAAAGCCCCCGCCGCGGCGGGGTGATGACGGTAGGCGGACCGGTCCCCTCCGGTCCGCCGAGGCGTCCCCGTACGTGGCCTCAGGCCGATCCTGCCCCCTGGGGGACCGCCGGGAACGGCACGAGGGCCACTGTTACGTTGTCGTGGCCCCCGCCGTCCAGGGCGTGGCCGACGAGCACCCGGGCGCTGTGCAGCGGATGTGTGGCGGCGTCGAGCGGGACGACCCTGGCCATCTCCTCGGCCGCCTCCGCGTAGTTCCACAGGCCGTCCGTGCAGACCACGACCACGCCCGGCCGGTCCGGCTTGAACGCGGCGGTGTGCGGTTCGAGTTCGTAGGCGTCCGCGCCGAGCCAGCCGGTGATCGCGTGGGCGCGCTCGTCGGCGTAGGCCTCGGCCTCGTTCATCAGGCCGGCGGCGACCATCTGCGCGGCCCAGGAGTCGTCCTCGGTGAGCCGGGCGGGGGTGCGCTCCGGTCGACCGGGACCCAGTAGACGCGGCTGTCGCCGACCCAGCCGACGATCAGCAGGCCCGGTGTCACCACGGCGCCGACGATGGTGCACGCGGGGGCGTTCTGGTGCGGTGCGTGCTCACGGGCCGTGGCGGGCTCGTCGGCGAGCGAGTTGACCGCGCGTGAGGCGGCGACGATCGCGTCGTGCATCGCCTGCTGCGGGTGCGTGCCGCGCGGCAGGGCGGCCAGCAGGGTCTCGCTCGCCGCCTTCGACGCCGCCATCGAGGCGTCGTCGGGGCGGGTCGCCGAGGACACGCCGTCGCAGACGATCGCCACGGAGGCGGGCGAGCCGTCCGGCAGCGCGGTCGTGCCGATGGCGAACGCGTCCTCGTTGCGGTGGTGGCGCAGGCCGCGGTCGCTGACCGCGGCCACCGGGCCGGACTCCTGCTCCATGTGGTCCCGTTCGCGCGGCTGGGCGTGGCCGCAGTTCTCGCAGTAGCCGTCGTCGTCCACGCGGCCGGCCCTGCAGGCGACGCAGACCTTGCCACCGGGGCCCGCGGACGCGGACTCGGCGGACACCCGTGGGTCCGGTGCCTGGAGAAGGTACTCGTCGGGCTGCTGTCCCGGATAGGTCTCGGGCTGGAGGGTGTCGCCCCCGGGCGGCGCGGGACGTCCGTCCGGTCGCCGGTCGAACCGCACGCCGGTGGCCGGGACGGCCGGCGGGGCGCTCGGGGGCGGGGGCGCCGGCCAGGCCGCGCCGGCGGGGGCGCCGGCGGTGGCTCGGGGTACTCCCCCACTGGGGCGCCCTGTGCGGGCACCGAGCCGTTCATGGTGATGGTCGGGTTGTCCTGAGGCCGTGCCGGCACGGCGGACAGGTCGTATCCGCACGCGCCGCAGAAACGGTCACCCGACTCGAGGGGTTCCTCGCAACTCGGGCAGGCGGACAACTGGGGCATCTGCGACATCAACTACACCCACGTCCGGGGGCGGTAACGATTGGCTCGTTCCACCAGGTCGATCCTCTCCTCGCCGCCCCGCGCCAGCCGGGCCAGCGTGCGGTACGAGCGTTCCAGTCCGAAACGCAGACCCCGCTCGTCCAGGTCGCTGCCGAGCAGCGTCCGTCCCCGGCGGCGGGAGGAGCGGAACCCTGGCCCCCGGAGAGTACCCAGTCCAGCGCGCAGCCGAGGACTTCGGCCGACAACTGCTCCCGCCGCGCCGGATCCAGACCGTACGCCTCCAGCGCCTCGACCTGCGCCGCGGCGGCTGTCAGGTCCTCCTGGAACGGTACGTCGGAAGCCGTCGCCGTGCGCTGCCGCAGCCGCGCCCGGACCGCCGCCACGCGGGCCGCCGTGTAGTGGATGGAGGACTCCGGGACCGACTCCAGCGTCCGTACGGCGCTGCGCCGGTCCCCGGTCGCCAGCTGCACGCGGGCCAGCCCGAACGCGGCGCTCACATAGCTCGGGTCGGTCGACCAGACCAGCCGGTAGTACTCGGCGGCGTTGTCGAGCTGGCCGAGCACCTCCGCGCACAGGCCGAGCGCCAGCTTGGGGGCGATCTCGCCGGGGAAGGCGTCGTAGATCGCGTCGAAGGCGAGCGCGGCGCCCTCGTCGTCGCCCGTCACCAGCGCGGCCACGCCCCGGTACCAGACCACCCGCCAGTCGTCGGGCCGCTCGCCCTCCAGGGTGACCAGTGCCTCCAGCGCGGCGGCCGGGTCGCCGGTCTCCAGCCAGGCCCGGATCTGCCGCAGCCGCGTCTCGATCGACGAGGCCGGGGCGGCGGCGAGGGCGCCGAGCAGCTCGGCGGGCGCGGAGGTCATCAGGCCCGCCAGGAAACCCGCGTTGGGGTCGGAGGGGTCGACGCGGGGGACGGGCAGGGCGAGGGCGGCCGCGGTGGTGTCGACCGGTTTGACGAGGCCGGGGCCTGGGGCGTGGCTGTGGCCGCCGCCCTGGTGCCCGGCGGCTCCGGGGCCGGTGGCGAGCTGGGCCCCTGCCGGACGGCCCCCGGGCAGGTGGCCGGCGGCGTGGGCGGTGGTGGCGGGCAGCGCGGCAGCGGTCGCGGCACGGCGCCGTGTCCGTACCACCCGCGCCCCCAGCCGGGACACCTCCCCGGCCTGCTTCGGGAACAGCTCCGTGTCCGTGACCCGCAGTTCCGGCCCGAACAGCGTGGACAGAGCGGGCCGGGCGCGGCCCGTCTGGAGGGACACGACCTCCCGCAGGACACCCGTCAGCTGCTCGGTCATCTCCTGCGCGGAGGCGAACCGGCGGGCCGGGTCCGGGTCCGTCGCGCGGACCAGCAGGCGGTAGAAGGACTCGTACTGCCGGAAGACCTCGATGTTGTCCGGGTCGGGCAGGGAGTCCGCGTAGACGTTCGTATAGCCCTGGAAGTCGAAGGTCAGGACGGCGAGGGTGCGGGCGACGGTGTAGAGGTCGCTCGCCACCGACGGGCCGGCCTCGGCGACCTCCGGCGCCTGGTAGCCGACCGTGCCGTAGATGGCGGACTCCTCGTCGTCCATCCTGCGCACCGCGCCCATGTCGATCAGCTTGAGCTGGTCCTCGGTCTGGATCGCGTTGTCGACCTTGAAGTCGCAGTAGAGGAGGTTCCGGCTGTGCAGATGCCCGAGCGCCTCCAGGGCCTCGATGCCGTACGCGCAGGCCTGCTCCACCGGCAGCGGATCGCGCCTGCCGTGCGGTGTGCGGCGGGCGTTGGCGATCTCCTTCAGCGATTTCCCGCCGACGTACTCCATGACGATGTAGCCGTCGAGGGAGCCCGTGCGCTGGTCCAGGTGCTCCACGAAGTTGTAGATCCGCACGATGTTGGCGTGCTCGATCTCCGCGAGGAAGCGCCGCTCGGAGATCGCCGCGGCCATCGCGTCCTGGTCGCCCGTGTCCAGCAGGCCCTTGAGGACCACCCAGCGGTCGGACACCGCCCGGTCGACCGCCAGGTAGATCCAGCCCAGGCCGCCGTGCGCGAGGCAGCCGACCACCTCGTACTGGCCGTGCACGACGTCCCCGGCCTTCAGCTTCGGCACGAACGAGTACGGGTGCCCGCACTTGGTGCAGAAGCCCTCCGTACGCCCCGGCCGGTCACCGCGCGCACGGCCCACCTGCGCGCCGCAGTCGGAGCGCGAGCAGAACCGCTTCCGCTCGGGCACCTCGGGGTTGTCCAGGACCATCTCGCGCGGGTCGGGCCGCGGGATCGGCGGGACCTGGACCAGCCCGGCGCCCAGCCGGCCCCGCGCCGAGGAACCGGCGCCGGAACCGGAGCTGCGCACCGACACCGAGCGGCTCGTGGACTTGCCCGACAGGGAGCGCGAGAGCCGTCCCGAGACCGAGCGGCGGGACTTCGACGACTGGGACGACGTACGCGAACTGCGGCTGCTGGAGCGTGAGCTGCCGCTGCGCCCCGAACCGTGGGAGCCGCCCTTGCCGCCGGCGGTGATGCCGGTGGGGGGTGAACCGACCATGCCGTTCGGTGCGACGACCGGGGCGAGACCGCAGGTGTCGCAGTAGAGCTCGCCGCCGCCGACGTCCTCGTAGGTGCCCTCGCAGGTGGGGCGCTGGCAGGCGCGCTGCGGCCCGTTCGGTGGCTCGGCGTGTGGTTCCCGCGGTGCCTGACTCGGTGCCTGACTCATGGACTCCCCCTTGTCGCTCATGCGCCGGGCCCCCTCCGGCCGTCCTCCACCGCGCCCTGGTCCGGGACCCGCGGGCCGCCGAGCAGTTCCGCGGCCGCCTGCTGGTAGCGCAGCACGGCCTGTTCGGCGGCGCGCAGGTCGCAGGGGGCGCTCCACAGCATGCGGCGCGCCTTCTCGTACCGCTCGATGAGCAGCGTGTCCTCCGCCAAGCCGTGCCGGGCGACCTTCGCCTTGTACGCGTCGAGACGGCCGCGCAGCTCGGCACGGACCGCCAGGGGCGCGGTGACCGCGGTCAGCGACTCGCGGGCGCGCAGCAGTTCGTCCTCCGCCTTCTGCTCCAGCGACTCCAGGAGCGGGGACAGGCGGTGCCACTGTGCCTGCCTGCGGTACTCGGCGGCCGTCGCCAGCTGCTCCTGCAACGCCGTCGGCGGTCCGCTGACGACCGGCACCTCCGTCGCCGCGATCTTCGCGAGGACCTCGCCGCGGGCGGTGCGCGCCTCGGCGAGCGTACGGTCCGCCCGGCTGAGGACGTCCCGCAGCCTGACGATCCGCTTCTCGGCGTCCTGACGAACCGTCAGCACGGCGTCGATCTCCCGCCGTACGTCCTCCAGGGCGCGCGCCTCACGGTCGTACACCGTGGTGTCCGGCCTGCCGCCGCCCGGAGCCGAACTGCCCTCCGCCGCCTGCCAGAACGCCAGCGGGTCCGAGACCACCTGCTCGCGCAGCTTCGTCAGTATGCGGGTGATGCGCTCCAGGTCGTCGCCGGCCGGGTGCTCGCCGGGGCGCACACCCACCGAGTGCGCGAGCCGGCGGGTGCGCTGGAGTTCGGCCGCCAGCAGATCGATCCGGGCCGGCAGCGCCGACCAGACCGCGTCCGCGGCGACGACCATGTCCAGGCTCGTCGCGTACAGCTCGTTCATCCGGTCGACGAGCGTGCCGAGCGAGTAGCGTTCGCTGAGTTTGCCCGGAGCGCCGTGCAGCGTGGGGGCGTTGGCCGTCGCGGTGGCGCTGCCCGCGACCGTGACCGACTCGCCGTTCAGCAGCTCCGTCAGCTCCACCAGGTCCTCGCGGCTGGACCAGCGGCGGCGGGAGCGGATCTCCCGTGCGGTGCGCAGCGCGTCCGTGTACGCGTCGAAGTAGGTCCACAGCAGGGTGATCGACGCTTCCGTGGACGTCCAGCGGTCCCGGGTGACGCCGGTGAGTTCGGCGCCCTCCAGGAGTCTGCGGCCCGCGTGGTCCTGGAGGGCGAGGAGCGAGGTCTCGATCGCCTCGTGCTCCGAGCCGAGCCGCGCCAGCGCACGGTCCACCTCGTCCCGGTCCATCACCGGCCCGGTGGATCCCGTGACGCCCATCGATCACCTCTCGCTGCGGTTGTGCCGGTCGGGGTCGGTCGCGTTGTCAGGTGGTGCGGATTGTCAGGTGCGGATTGTCAGGTGGTGCGGATCGTCAGGTCGTGCGGAGGTACTGCGGTGCCGGGGGTTCCGACTTCTTCGCATCCTTGCCCAGTGTCGCCGACAGCCATTGCTCGTACGACGCCTGCCAGCCCTTCTCGGTGTCCTGGCGGTAGTCCACCAGGATCTGGTTGACCCGGCGTACCAGATCGTCCGCGTCCTTCTTCATCGCCACGCCGTAGTACTCGGCAGTGAAGGCCTCGCCCTTGAGCTGGACCGTCGGATCCTGCGCCGCCTGGCTCGCCGCGAGCGCGCCGTCCGTGACCACGGCGTCGGCCTCGCCCAGCTGGAGCCTCACCAGGCAGTCGAGTTGGTTCGGGACGGTCCCGGATATGTCGGTGCTCCCGGGCAGTTCGCCGTCCTTCTTGTCCGCTTCCAGCGTCGAGTACGCCGTGGAGCCCGCCGCCGTGCAGATCCGGCGGCCCGCGAGCGTGTCGTCATAGCCGGTGATGGGCGAGGACTTGGGGACCAGGACCTGCTGTCCCGTCTTGAAGTACGGCGCGGAGAAGGCGACGTCCTTGATGCGGTCGCAGTTGATCGTCATCGTGCGGACGACCATGTCCACGCGGCCGTCCTTGATCGCTGGTATGCGCTGGTCGGTGGGGATCGCCTTGAACTGGACCGCCTTCGGGTCGCCGAGGATGTCCTGGGCGATGCGGTGGACCAGGTCGATGTCGAAGCCCTCGAGCTCCGCGGTCTTGCCGCTGTTGGGGTCGCGGTAGCCCCAGCGGTAGCTGTTCTGGTCGACGCCGACGATCAGCTTGCGCTTCTCGCTCTTGCGGTTCTTGATCGCCTTGATGGTGTCGCCGTCCGCCGAGGACGGGGGCAGGGTCTGCTTCTCGGGCGCCTCGCAGTCCTCCTCCGCCGTCACGGCCGTGGTGCGGGTGGCTTGGGTGACGGCCCGGCCGTCCACGGTGCCCGCCGCGCCGCCGTCGTGCGCTCCGGGCAGCGGCAGGCACAGTGCGAAGACCGCCACCAGGGCGCAGACGACCGTCATCGCGGCCACCCCGCCCCAGCCTTTCAGACTGGCCCGCAGACGTCGTGCTCGCATGGTCATGCCCCCTTTCACCCCTGTCCCGTTCACCGGTACTCCGAGAGCCTGCGGCCGATGCCCAGTACCGCGCCCGCGGCGCCGAGCACGGCGAGTACGGCGGCGCCCGCCGACAGGCCCGTCAGGGCGTCCCGGCCGTCGCCGGCGGCGTGCTTGAACTCGGTCTCCTCGTGCGCGAGTGCCGTGCGCAGGTTCTCGTCGACGCTGTCGAAGCACTCACCGGTCGCGTTCTTCGTGCCGATGACCATGTCCAGCGCCCGCTGGTAGTTGCCGTTCTCGTCCTGCTCGCGGGCCGCGCCGTGGCGCTTCTTCCACTCCGTCATGTTGCCCACCGCCGCGCTGACGGGACGCTCGCCCGAGGTGTCGTCGGCGAGTTTCCCGGCCTCCGCCAGGTACTTGCCCAGGTCGTTCATGTCCGTGCGGAAGTCGTAGTCGTAGGCGTCGTAGGTCTCGTCGCCGACCTTCTTCGTCTCGGCGCCCCGGGCCACCAGGGTCAGGTTCTCGTTGCCCCGCGCCTTGAGGGAGGCGATGCGGGCGTCGTGCAGGACGTTCAGGGAGCGGACGCCGTGGTCGTAGGAGTCGTTCAGGCCCGCGCGGGCGACGCTGTGGCCGATGACCAGCCAGAGGAGGACCACGGTCGCGGTGGCCGTGGCGGCGACCAGGCCGTGGTTCAGGACGCGGTTCGTGCGCTGGTAGTTGCGGTGCTGGGCCCAGGCGAGGGCCGCGAGGGCGGCGACGCCGAGGGCGATGGCCGCCCAGGGGTAGGGCGTGGCGTCAGCGTAGTCCGCGCGCAGGCGCTGGTTCTCCTTCTTGTACAGGTCCTCCGCCGCCGGGAGCATCTGCTGCTGCATCTTCTCGTTGGCGTAGCGGAGATAGGCGCCGCCGACCGGGAAGCCCTGGCGGTTGTAGGTGCGGGCGCGTTCGACCAGGCCCTTGTACTCCGGGAGGAGTCTGTTCAGCTTGGCGATGGTCGCGGCCGACGGGGAGTCGGGGTCCGAGCTGGCGGCGGCGTTGACGAGTTTCTCGGCGGCCGTGCGGATGTTCTTCTCGTACCGGTCGCGGGAGGTGGCCGTCTCCTGACCGCCGGCGAGGAAGCCGCTGGAGGCGGCGGTGTTGGCGTCCGCGAGGGAGCGGTAGATGTCGGCCGCGTCCGAGCTGAGGGGCTGACTGCTGGTGAGGACGTCGTCGGCGGCGGTCGCGCGCTCGGTCATCTGCCAGGCGGTGACGGCACCGAAAGCGACGACGAGGAGGGCGAGGACCGCGCCGATGATGCGGAGACGGCCCGGTTCGGTGGTGGCGGCGGCCCGGAGTTGGTCGAAACCCTCGGCGAAGGCGGTGCGGCGGTGTTGCGGCTCCGGAGGGCCGTGGGGTGTCTGTGTCTGGGGTGGTTGCGCCGGTTGAGCCGGCACGGCCGGGAGTGTGGACAGGCCCGGGTCCGGGTCCGGTGTTGGTGGCGTGCTGCTCGTCGGCAGGTGTGTCACTGTGACCTCCCCCATGGTCATCCGTCGCCGCAAGTATCCCTTCCGGCACTGACATCCGCACCGGCCTTGCCCCGATCTTGATCGGATCGCAGCGTGAGGCACCACCCCTTGCCCAGGAACACGTCGGCGGGATCGGTTCGGTTCCCTCGTGGGACGCGCGCGGTCACTCGACGTAGCGGCGGAATCCCTGAGCCAGGGCTTCGAAGCCGCACGCCCGGTAGAAGCTGTGGACGTACTCGTCGTCCGCTGCCAGCAGTTGCACCTTGTAGCAGCCGGCCGACTCCCCCAGCCGCACGGCTGCCTCCATCAGTTGACGCCCGACGCCCCGCCGCTGGAAGCAGCCGGCCACCACGACGTTCTCCACGAACAGGATGGCCCGGCCGCCGCGGGTGAGATTCGGCATGAGGACGCAGTCCGCCGTCCCGGCCACGATGCCGTCAGCCTCCGCCACCAGGACGGTCCGCCCCTGCTGCCCGGATATGGCCGCCCAGACGGCCTCCGCGGACGCTCGGGGCAACGGCGCGTCTTCCGGGTTCAGCTCCCCGTACAGGGCCAGCAGCCCCACCAGGTCCGCCTCGACCGCCGCCCGCACAGTGATCTTCATGGGCCGAGCCTAGAAGGAGCGAGCACGAGGTTCCGTTGTGCCATGACTGAACACGGCACGAGATCCCCGGGACGATGAAGACGGGCGGCCCCGTCAGTCCCCCGTCGGGGTCCCCCTGCGGCGGAGTACGAGCACGGTCGCTCCGCCGATGACGACCAGGCCGACGGCTATGCCGGCGATCAGGGGCGTGACCTCGGAGCCGCCGGTTTCCGCGAGGTTGGTGTCGGAGGCTGTGCCGCCCACCGTCGCCGGGCTCGGTTCGCTCAGGGTCTGTGTGGCCGTGCCCGTCTCGCTGCCCTGGGTCTGGCAGTCCAGCATGCCCGTGAAGCGCTTGGTGAAGCCGCCGGGGCCGTGGATCGTGAAGTCGTAGGCCTGGTCCTCCTGGAGGGGGACCGTGATCGTCCTGGTCTCGCCCGCGGCGATGGTGTGCTCGAGGCCCGCCAGTTCGAAGGTGAACGGCTCGTCGCCCTTGTTGGAGGCGATGACGTCCACACCGCCGTCGGCGCAGTTCTTCGCCGCGGACAGCGCCGGGATCGCACCCTCCTTCGCCCAGGACGCCCCGGCCGTCGCCGACACCGTCGACTCGCTGGACCCGGCCAGGATCTGCGTCTGGCTCCGGCTCTCGGAGGCGAAGGCGCGACCGACCGGCACGGTCGTCGAGGCCTGCACGGTCAGATCGGCCGTGCCCGCCGCCGCGTCCTCGGGCACGTCGAAGAACACCTGTCCGCCGTCGGCGGCTGACGTGATGGCCCTGCCCTGCTTGTCGACGATCCGCACCCCGCTCGTGGCGGCGTCCGCGGGCGGCGACACCGTCACGCTGCTCGCATTGGTGTGCACCGTCACCGGTCCGAGCCGCTCGCCCGGCCGGCCCGAGACCGCGGGCGGGTCGAGGGTGAGCGAGGCCCGGGGCTCGGGCAGGTTCCGGGCGCTCTTCTGCAGGTAGTCCGCGAGCTGCTCGGCCTGCGGGTCGAGGGCGTCGACGGCCACGTCGTCCGAGTAGCGCCAGATGGCCACCTGCGTGCCGGACGCCGCGTCCTGCTCGGTCAGCACACCCCGGACGCCGGCCTTCCGGGCGAGCGCCGCGAGGTCGTTCACCTGCGGGTAGGAGTTCTGCAGGATCCAGCGGATCCGCCCCGCGTCCTTGTTGGCGCCCAGGGACGTGCCGCTCCACGGTGTCTCGTGGTACTTGGCGTCCCGCTGCGTGGGGTTGTGCAGGTCGACGCAGTACGTCTGGAGCATGCCGCCGCCCTCGACGGACATCTCGAACAGGCCCGCCGACACCCGCTGTTCCCCGGTGTCGCCGTGGATCACGGCGGTGCCGTACGTCTTGAGCCCGGCTATCGTCGCGGTCGCTCCGCCCTGACTCTGCGTGCTCTCGTCGGCGGCGGCCCGGCCGGCACCGGCCATCACGCCCGCGGCGACCAGCCCGGACACCAGCGTCGCGGCGCCGAGGCCGGCCGCCCCTCGCCTGCGTACGGACACCTCAGAGAACGAAGCAAACACCAAATTCCCCTTCGAGCAGGGCCCGTCGACGTGGGGGGTAGGTCCCACCAGCAGAATCAGCCTCACAGACCCCAAGAGCCCCAAGAGCCCCAGAGCTTTCCCGGCATCCTAGGGACGCGACTGACGCCGCTTGCCGGAGAGACGGTCGGACAAGGGATCCGACTCGGAATCGTTATCGCCAAGATCCCTTACGAGCAGGGCTTATCGACAAATCCACCCCTGACTTTCCGGTGCACACTTGCCGATAGGCCGCAGTTCAGGCGAGCGGCGCGGTGATTGACGTCACGTCAATACTGCCGCCTCTGCTGGTTGTTGAGGTGGGGCGTCTGCCGCTGTCGCCGAACCGTTCGGCGGGGTCTCCCAGTTGGGCTCGGACTGTGTCGGTGCGGTCGTCGTCTCCGGCCTGCCACCTCGCCGGAACGCCGAGGTACCCCAGGCGAGATCGTGACCGATCGACACCGCGTCGATGTCCGCCGAGGTCCAGCTCTGCCCCTCGCGCACATCGGTCCGCACCTTGAGCCTGCCCTGCACGATCACCGGCTCCCCTACCGTCAGGGACGCCGCCGTGTTCGTGGCGAGCTGCCGGTTGGCCCACACCGTGAAGAAGTTGGTGTGGCCGTCCGTCCACAGGTTCTTCTCGCGGTCCCAGTAGCGCGCGGTCACCGCCAGCCGGAACCTCGCCGACGGGCCGGACGCCATCTCCCGGTACACCGGCTGCGTCGCCACCCTGCCGACCGCGCACACCATCGTCTCGTTCATCGCGAACCCCTCCCTTACCCGGGCTCCGGCCCCGGGACCGACACGCGTACGGGCCCGTCCCGTACGGCTGCACTGCCAGATTGCCGCCGCCGGGCCGAGCCCGCTGAGCGCTGTGGACCGCCGCTCACCTGTGGACAACGCCGTCACCCGGGCGGGTGAGGCCGAAGGCTCGCGGACGCGACGAAGGGCGGCGCCCGACCGGACGCCGCCCCTTCGTCGCGTGCACATTTCGTCGCGTGCACATTTCGTCGCGTGCACATGCGGTCCGTCACAACCGCCACGCCTCCGGAGCCACCGCCTCCGGGATCACGGCCCCATCACGGCCGTCACCGCCAGCACAGCTGTCACAGACACCGTCACTGCAGTCACTGCAGCCACTGCAGCCACGGCCGGCGTCACAGCCGTGATGCCGTAACGCCGTCACCGCACCGGAATCCGGCCCCGATACCACCATCACCGCCCCGCTCCCACCACCTTCCCGTACTGCTCCCGAACCTCCCGGTACCGCAGCAGCTCCGCCGCCACCGGATCCAGCACCCGCGCCCTCCCGCAACCGGCCGCCGCCTCCCGCAACCGGCGTTCCGCGTCCAGGCCGTAGCGCCGGGCCGGGCCGCGGGCCGCCATCCGGCAGCTCCACTCGACGATCGGACCACCGACGATGCCGATCACCATCAGCAGCACCGGCACGCCCAGGTTCGGCGACATGACCCCGATGATCTGGCCCAGCAGCCACAGACCGCCCAGGAACTGAAGGACCGTCATGGACGCCTGGAGCAACACGGCCACCGGCCACCACCCCGGCCGCGGCGGCCGCCCCGACGGCACTCCCGCGCGCACGCTCAGCTCGTCCAGCGCCTCGGGCAGCCCCTGGGACCCCCGGACGGCCGCCTCGCGCACCGCCTGGGCCCAGGGCGCGGGCAGCCCCGCCGAGGCCCGGTCGGCCACCGTCCGCACCGCCGTTTCGACCCGCTGCCGGGCGGTGGCCTCCTCGTCGGCCTGTGTGCGTGAGGGGAGCCGGCCCGTCGTGGGCTCGCCACGGTCCTGGTACCAGCGCCACAACCGCAGCCAGGGCGTACCGCAGGCGCGGTTGGCGTTGCGCAGCCACGCGCGTTCGGCCGCCTCCCCCGCCGCCGTCGCGCCCACCGCGTCCGCGAGGCGGTCGGAGAACTCCTCGCGGGCCTGTTCGCTGAGCCCGGTGCGCCGCCGGGTGGCGTAGACGGGCCACAGCCGGGCCGCCGCGATGTCCACGTCGGCCGAGATGCGGCGGGCCGGCGCCGCGCGCTCCGCGACGAACTGGCCGAGCGCTTCGCGCAGTTCGCCGACGCCGTCCCCGGTGAGCGCGGACAGCGCGAGGACGGTGGTACCCGGCTCGCCGTACTCCCCGAGGGCGATGCCGTCCTCGTCGAGGAGCCGCCGCAGATCGTCGAGGACCTGGTCGGCGGCTTCCCCGGGCAGACGGTCGATCTGGTTGAGGACGACGAACATGACCTCGGCGTGCGCCGCCATCGGACGCAGATAGCGCTCGTGGAGGACGGCGTCGGCGTACTTCTCCGGGTCGACGACCCAGATGACCGCGTCGACGAGCGCCAGGATGCGGTCGACGTGCTCACGGTGCTGTACGGCCGCCGAGTCGTGGTCGGGCAGGTCGATCAGGACGAGCCCGCGCAGCTGCGACTCCGCGTCCCCGGTCGGCAGCGGGCGCCGCCGCAGCCGGGGCGGGATGCCGAGCCGTTCGATGAGGCTCGCCGCCCCGTCGCTCCAACTGCACGCGATGGGTGCCGCCGTGGTGGGACGGCGCAGCCCGGTCTCCGAGATGGTCACCCCGGCGAGCGCGTTGAACAGCTGCGACTTGCCGCTGCCCGTGGCGCCCGCGATGGCGACGACGGTGTGCTGCCCGGAGAGCCTGCGCCGCGCGGATGCCTCGTCGAGCACCCGGCCCGCCTGTGCCAGCGTCCGGCTGTCGAGCCGGGTGCGGGAGAGCCCCACCAGTTCGCGCAGCGCCTCCAGCCGGGAGCGCAATGCCGAGTCGTACACCAGAGCGGCCGTCGGCGGCGCGGCGGCGGCGCGGCTGTCCATGACGGCGTACTGGTGGTCGGCTTCGGCGGTCTCGTTGACCCGCCGTGCGATGAGCCCGTCGTCCCAGGCGCCGGCCGAGTCGGTGCGCCCCACGGCGTCTGCACGGGACGAGGAGTCGCCGCCCGGCGCGGAGGCCCTGTGGACCTTCTGAGCCTCCCGCGCCGTCTGAGCCTCCCGATCCTCCCGACCCCTCTGGGCCTTTTGTGCATTTTGGGCCTTTTGACCCTTCTCTGATGTGCTCCCGCCGGGTCCCGCCTTGTCCGCGTCGCCCGGCTGGTCGGAGTGCTCGGTGTGGTCCTGGTCAGTGACGGCGGTCACCGGTCACCTCTCCTTCTGCAGTACGGACAGCGCGGCGATGAGTTCTGCCTGGGGCTCCGGGTGGACGTCGAGCGCGTCGAGCGGGGCGAGCCGGCGCTCGCGTTCGGCGTACAGGACCCGGTCCACGTGCTTGACGAGCAGCCGTCCGGCCCGGTCGCGCAGCCGCAGCGCGCTGTGCGCGCCGATCCGCTCGGCGAGGCTCTCCCCGGCCATCCGCCCGCGGCGGCCGCCCAGCAGGGAGGTGGCGACGAGGGCGGCGACCAGCTCGGGGTCGGGCGCGAGGTTCCGGTCGAGCTCGCGCACCTCGTCCTCGGCGTACTCCTCGAGCTCCCGCCGCCATCGCCGTACGGCGAGACCGATCCGGTGCTCGGCGCTCTCCGCCGCCGGTTCGCGGTCGGCGAGCCCGGGCGCGGCCGCCGCGGGTTCGCGCCGCCAGGCGTCGTCGATGCGCTCGTCGGCGGCGGTGACGGCGCACAGCAGCAGCGTGGCCAGGCTCTCCACGAGCGCGTCGAGGAGCTCACCGGCGGTGCAGTCCAGGGGGAAGGCGCGCCAGCGCTTGAGGGCGTCCCCGGCGAGCACCGCCCCGGCCTGCAACCGGCCCGCACGCGCGTGTGCTCGCTGTCGTACGCCCCGTCGACGGCGGCGGTGAGCCGCAGGGCGGCGGCGTACTGTGCGGCGGCGGCGCCGGCCAGTTCGGGCATCCGGGACTTGAGGGAGTCGAGGACGCCGCGCGCCGTGCGGGCCATGACCTGCTGGCGGGCCGCGGGATCCTGGGCCTGGTGGACCAGCCAGGTGCGCAGCTGGGCGACGGCGGTGGCGGGCAGCAGGCCGCCGCCCCAGGCCGACTCGGGCAGCTCGGGCACGGTGAACCGCGGCACCTGCCCGAGGCCGGCCTTGGTGAGCAGCGCTCCGTACTGCCGCGACACCTCGCCGACCACTTGGTGGGGGACCCGGTCGAGGACGGTGACCAGGGTGACGTCGTACTCCTTGGCGGTGCGCAGCATGTGCCAGGGCACGGCATCGGCGTAGCGGGCGGCCGTGGTGACCATGACCCAGATGTCGGCCGCGCAGATGAGCTCGGCGGCCAGGACGCGGTTGTCGGAGACCAGGGAGTCGATGTCGGGAGCGTCGAGGAGTGCGAGGCCGGGCGGCAGGGTCTCGGCGATCTCGACGCGCAGCACGCGCGCGGGTTCTCACCCGGGAGCAGGAGGTCGTCCGTGAGGTCCCGCTGGGGCGCCCACACGCGCGTGAGGTCGGGCAGCACCCTCATCCCGCTGAACCAGTGCTGGTCCTCCGGATGGCAGACCAGTACGGGGGTCCGTGTCGTCGGCCGCAGCACGCCCGCCTCGCTGACGCGCCGCCCCACGAGGGAGTTCACCAGTGTGGACTTGCCGGCTCCGGTGGAGCCCCCACGACGGCCAGAAGTGGCGCTTCGGGCTCTCTCAGCCGGGGCACCAAGTAGTCGTCGAGCTGCGCGAGCAGTTCGT
Source organism: Streptomyces tuirus (assembly GCA_018195615.1). Classification (GTDB taxonomy): domain Bacteria; phylum Actinomycetota; class Actinomycetes; order Streptomycetales; family Streptomycetaceae; genus Streptomyces; species Streptomyces tuirus_A. The sequence continues at coordinate 3,441,625 of JAGTPG010000002.1, forward strand.
CGCGGTTGGCACGCGCGCGTGGGGCCCCCGCCAGGGGCAGCGGGAAGCGTGCGGCGGCGACACGCTCGCGCAGGGCGGAGAGTGCGTCGAGCAGCTGAGGCCGTACGTCCAAGGTCACCACATGCGAAGAATGCCCAATTTTAGGGGATTTCTGAAGCATATGAGCATGTCTGCGCGCCGACGGAACGCAAGGGACGGAAGGGACGACTGGGACACGGGCACACTCCAGGCATAACGAGTGCACAACACCCGATGCGTCAGACGCCAAAAGCGGTGCACGATTCGTACCTGCCTGCGATTATCAGGACCGCTTCACCGAACCTCCACATCGAGCCACGGAGGCGAAGCAACAGGGACAAGGACGCGGGAGCCCTATCCTTGTCCCCGGCACGTCACGGATCGGCCCACACCAGGGCACCACGACAGAGGCCACCACACCGGCCCCCGTAGCTCAGTGGATAGAGCAGGCGCCTTCTAAGCGCTTGGCCGCAGGTTCGAGTCCTGCCGGGGGCGCAAGTCTCCGCCCTCCCGTTTGGGAGGGCTTTTTGCTGGTCAGGGTGCATGTCAGCCGACGCGACGAAGCCCCGGACGCCCTCTTGATGATCAAGGGCGGGCTCCGGGCAGTTTCGTGATCTCGGCCGCGGGCCCGGCCGTAATTCGCTTGCCTTGGCCACGGGTCAACGCATGCGGCCGGTGGTAGTTGTAGTGCCTCGACGCTCAGGGGCGCATTCGCGTGGGGCACTCGTCGTCCTCTCCAAGTCGGACGACGGCAGGCGCGACGCCCTCGCGTGCGCGCCTGCCGCATTGCGGCCTTTCAGTCCTGCGGTGCGACGCGGATACGGTTCCCGTCAGGATCGGCTGCGAGGAAGGTCAGCCCGAACCCCGCATCATGAGGCTCGCGCAGGATCGTGACCCCCTTGGACTTCCACTGCTTGAAGATCGCGTTGAGCTCGTCGGGTCCACCGTCGATGGCCAGACAAACCTCACTGGTGCGCGGGACGTCCGGTGACAGATCCTCCAACTGGCCGGACCACACGGCGAGATCAGCGCCTGGCCCGAGGTCGAAGGTGATGTATCCCGGAGTCTCGAACGAGGGGCTCATGCCGAGGAGGTCGCCATAGAAACGAGCTGCGGCGGGAGCGTCGTTCACGTAGACGATGGACACGACGGATCGGGTCATGGTTCTTCCTTTTCGCAGGTGGTAGGTACGCATCCACCAGCCTGACCGGGATATGCGCCACATCGTGTCGCAATTCCTGAGAAAATTGGTGTGTGACCCAGACCGCTTCTTCGCCCTGATGCTGCTCCTCGAATCGAGGGATGCCGTGACCACACAGGAACTTGCCTCAGCGCTCGGGTGTCCCTTCGAACCATCACCCGAGACCTGAACTGGCTCCGCGACGCCGGTCTGCCGGTGACCGCACACCGGGGCCGCCTCGGAGGCGTGACCATGCTGCCCGGGTCCGGGCTCGACCTCACGCGACTCACACCGGGCGAGCGTGATCATCTGTCGCTCACCGGGCTGGATGAGAAGCAACGTGCGGAGCTCAACGCATCGGTCGAAAGCCGGCGCGCGCTCTCCAAGATCGCCGCTGCACAGCCACGTCGGGTTCATGAGCTCCTGCCGCTCACCGACGTAGTGCACGTGGACAGCCGTCCCTGGCATCAGGCACGAGCCTCCGGCACGACTCCGGCTTCGCTGATAGGCGCGGTTCGGCGAGGTCGCCGGCTACGGATCGAGTACGACAGCCCACGCGACTCATGCCCACGCGATCTGCTCGTGGATCCCTACGGGCTGTTCGCCAAGGCCGGCATCTGGTACCTCGTCGCCGACTGTGCCCGAGTCCCACGGATGTACCGACTCGAACGGATCACGACGTGGAAAGAAGTCGACCAGCCACGACGGATCCGCGAGAGCCAGACCCTGGCCACCGTCGCTGCAGCGCTCATCGACCAGTGGGAACACAACCACGCGATAGAAGTCAGCGCCACTGTCGACCAGACCCAGATCGAGCGAGCGCAACGGATCTTTGGCCTACGACTCGTCCGAGAGGACCATGAAGAATCCGCCACCGGCCACAAGGTGACGATCCGCTTCCTGCAGCTGGAGGACGTGCGAGCACTACTGCCGTTCGGGAGCGCCATCACTGTGCACGGCCCCACCGAAGCCAGGGCTCACCTCCGCGACCTCGCCACCGATCTTGCCCACCATTACGCGCCGTCACCAACGTCCTGACCCGCAACATCTAGTGGTCGGCGCTCGAAATAGACCGCTGTCCGCTCGCCCTGGCGGCGGACGGGCGGCCCGTCGGGGACCTGCCCTCACCGGCGCCAGGGTGTGCTCAGCGCGATGATGCGGCATCAGCTCGCCGAGCTGCGGGCCCGCGGGGGCTCTCCGTGCTGCTGGCCTCTGAGACTGCCGGGTCGCCGAGCCGCGTTCACCGATTAGCGGCCAGCACTGCCGCGAGGCCCTCTTGCAGATCCTTGACGAAATACTGGGGAACCTCCAGCGACGGGAAATGTCCCCCTCTTTCGGGCGACCTCCATCGGACGATCTGCCGGTACCGCTCCTGTGCCCAGGGACGCGGACACTTCTCGACGTCGCGGGATACATAGTGAGTGCTGAAGGGACATCGACCCGGAGTTCGGGATCGAGCGAGTTGTGGCTCTCGTAGTAAATGCGGGCCGCCGATGCGCCGGTCCGCATCAGCCAGTACAGGGTGACGTTGTCAAGAACGCGGTCTCTGGAAATCGTCTCGAACGGGCTGTCTTCGGTGTCTGACCACTCGGCGAACTTGTCAAGGATCCAGGCGAGAAGCCCGACCGGTGAGTCGACGAGCGAGTAGCCGATGGTCTGCGGTCGGGTCGCCTGCTGCTTCGCGTATGCCGCGCGGTGGCCCCAGAAATCGCGGGTTTCCTCGGTCCACCTGCGCTCGACCGCCGTCAGCCCGTCCATCGTCAACCCGGGCGGTCCCTCGGCGAACGTCGTGTGGATGCCGAGAACGTGCGCCGGGAACCTGCCGCCGAGAACCGTGGTGATATTGCCGCCCCAGTCGCCGCCGTGGGCTACGAATTCGCTGTAGCCGAGCCTTCCCATCAGTTCCACCCATGCGGCCGCGATCTTTTCGGTTCCCCACCCGGTGGTGGCCGGCTTGTCGCTGTAGCCAAAGCCTGGTAGCGACGGAACCACGACGTGGAACGCCGGCGCGTCTGCGTCTTTCGGATCTGCCAGCTCGTCCACTACATCGATGAACCGAGCAATGCTGTCCGGCCAGCCGTGCGTCAGGATCAGAGGAGTGGCGTCCGCGCGCGCGGATCGGCGGTGCAGGAAGTGGATTCCCAGATCATCAATGGTCGTGCGGAACTGGCCGACACGGTTGAGGCGCTCTTCGAACGACCGCCAGTTGTACCCGGTGCGCCAGTAGTTCACGACATCGACGAGGTCGGCGAGGGGAACGCCCTGTTCCCATCGGCGAGGGTCGGGCGCGGCGCGATAGACCGTCTCGGCCTCCGGTAGTCGCGCCGCGGCCAGTCGCGCGCGCAGATCGTCGAGGTCGGCGTCAGTTGCGTGGGCTTCAAACGCTTCTACGTCGCTGGTTGGGCGGGGCATGAGACCTCCTGGCCATCGCGGAACCGGCTACGAGCTATCGCGAACCGGCTAAGACGGTTCTAGCAGCTCTCGGGGTCACGCCGCAACCTGCTAAGGTGGTTCCATGCGTGCTGAGTTCCCTGACTTCCGCCTCGGCAACGTGCTGGCGACCAGCTTCACGGGGACTCTCTCGGAGCGTCATGGCAACGCTGTGGAGCGCATTCCCACACCGCACCGACTCGTCGACTGGCTGGCAGTGAGCGGCCTCGCCGTGGACTCCTGCACCACCGCCCAGCTCGACCTCGCTCGGGAACTGAGGGAGTCGATTCACGCCGCCGCGACAGCGGCCGCGTTGCAGGACGCTCTCCCTGCGCACGCTGTGCAAGTCATCAATGACCGCAGCGCTCAAGGTCGGGCCGCGGCGATCCTGACGCCCGAGGGTAAGCGGCGATGGCGGCTCAGCTCGGCTTCCTGCGTGGAAGATGCCCTCGGCGTGATCGCCGCCGACGCGATCAGCATCATCGCAGGCGAACGAGACGGAAAATTGGCCTTGTGCGCATCACCGACCTGCCAGGCCGCCTTCTTCGACACCAGCCAGAGCCGCACTCGCAAATGGTGTGACATGAACACGTGTGGGAATCGCCAGAAGAAGGCGCGCTTCAATGCCAACCACCGCAGAACCCCGAGATCAGCGGAGTGATCGGTACCTCGGTACCTCGGTACATCCGAGCCGTCCGTCGGCTCTTCGCAGTCAGGCGTGTTGGCGGGTAGGCGCCGTCTCGATGAGACGGTGAGGGAGGGCTTTCCGCTGTCGGGCTCAGGCGCGATCATGGTTTTGGAACCGATCGTGGGCCGTGGAAGGGGTATGACGTGCGGCTGCGCTGTGCTGTGCTGGACGACTTTCAGAGAGTGGCGACCGAGGTCGCCGACTGGTCGCCGATCGCGGACGAGGTGGAGGTCGTCTCGTTCGACACCCACCTGGACGGTGAGGACGCCCTGGCCGCGGCCCTGGCCGACGTCGACATCGTGGTGACCATACGCGAGCGCGTGCCCTTCCCGGGTCGCTGATCGCCCGTCTGCCCCGGCTGAAACTGATCGTCGCCTCGGGCATGCGCAACTCGGTCATCGACTACGCGGCCGCCGAACAGCACGGCGTCACCGTGTGCGGCACCGCCAGTTCCTCCACCCCGCCCGTGGAACTGACCTGGGCCCTGCTGCTCGGCCTCGCCCGCGGCCTCGTCGAGGAGAGCAACGCCCTGCGTTCCGGCGGGCCCTGGCAGTCCACCGTCGGCGCCGATCTGCACGGCCGCCGGCTCGGGCTCCTCGGCCTCGGGAAGATCGGCAGCCGGGTGGCCCGGATCGGTCTCGCCTTCGGTATGCGCGTCAGCGCGTGGAGTCAGAACCTCACCGAGGAGCGCGCCGAGGAGACCGGCGTCGAACTCGCGCCCTCCCGTGAGGAACTCCTCGCGAGCAGCGACTTCGTCTCGGTGCACCTCGCGCTGAGCGACCGCACCCGCGGCCTGCTCGGCCCGTCCGAACTCGCCCTGCTCAAGCCGACCGCGTATCTGATCAACACCTCACGCGCGGCCATCGTCGACCAGGCCGCCCTCCTCGCCGCCCTGCACGAGGGCCGGATCGCCGGCGCCGGTGTCGACGTCTTCGACATCGAGCCGCTACCCGCCGACCACCCGATGCGCACCGCCCCCCGCCTCCTCGCCACCCCGCATCTCGGCTATGTCTCCCAGGCCAACTACGCGACGTACTACGGCCAGGCGGTCGAGAACATCCGCGCGTTCCTCGCAGGGGAGCCGGTGCGACGGCTGCCCTGACGCCCGTCCGGGACTCCGCGCCCGGGTGCGGTGCCGGTGCCCCCGGCGCAAGGAAATGGCCGGGGCCCGATACCGGGTCCCGGCCATCCTCTGCTGCGCAGGTGGTCTTACGCGAAGGGTGCTGCCGACGTGAACAAGGCGCTTCGGCCGACCTGGCGGGTGTCAGCTCTTCTTGCTCTTGAGGACGAAGCTCGTGCCGCAGCTGACCTGTCCCGAGCCTGAACAGGACGTCTCCGACCGGTTGACAAGCAGGACGTTTCCGTTCTTGTCCGTGACCTGCCGGTACTCGCGCTGCTCGCAGCGAACGTTGCCCTGGCTGTCTTCGGAACAGTTGGCGGAACCCTCGTGACCGAAGGCCTGGCCGACACCGACACCGAGCAGCGCGAAGCTCCCCAGGACTCCCGCCGCGGCTGTCGCTGCGATCTTCTTCGAATTGAACATCTACCTTTTCCTTTACGGTCGACCCTCCACGGCTGGACGGGAGAGTCGTTCCGGACGCCTTGATCGGCAAAAGAGCCGGACAGGCCCGGAGCTCGCACACGGGGCTCGAGCTCCGGGACCTGCCTAGATCACCTGATCAGCGATCGTCAGCCGCCGACGACGAAGTTGGCGTCGCAGCGAGCGGTGCCGCCGACGCCCTGGTCGCCAGAGTTGCCGGCGAGGACGTTGACGCCCACGTTGGTCTGGCCGACGTTGATCAGACCGCCCTGGTTCAGGGGCATGTCCGCCGAGCACGCGGTGCTCTGCTTGTTGTCGAACTTGACCTTGGCGTCCCCGTCCCCGGCGTGGCCGACACCGGCACCCAGGAAGCTGACGCTACCGAGCATGGCCATGACGACCGCGGCCTTCTGGTACTTGCGCATTACCACTCCGTTCTCGATTTGACACGGTCCGTGATGGACCTGTCACTGACAGTCGTTAACGTAGGGGACGTTTTCGGCTTTTGAAAGCCAAAACGCCCACACGCCCACGTTTTTTGAAGAGATGCACCCGGCGGCCACACGGCACCGGTCTCCACCTGCACCCGTCCGGCGAAACCCCTGCTCGAAGAGGGTGATACCGGGAGAATCCTCGTGACCGGTCCGGGGTCGCCGCGTTGAAACGGTCAGTGTGGCCGCGCGTACTGCTGCCGCACTCACCGATCGATAAGGAGAACGTGATGTCTCGCATCGCGAAGGTTGGCGTTGTCGCTCTCGGCACGGGTGCCCTGGTGCTCAGTGGGGCCGGTCTCGCCGCGGCCGACGCCGACGCCAAGGGGGCGGCGATCGGCTCGCCCGGCGTCCTGTCCGGCAATGTGGTTCAGGTGCCGATCCACCTGCCGATCAACGTGTGCGGCAACACCGTCAACTTCGTCGGCCTGCTCAACCCGGCCGCCGGCAACACCTGCAAGAACGGGGAGCACAAGAAGGACGACAAGAAGGACAACAAGAAGAACCACGCGAAGAGCGGCAAGAAGAGCAGCCACCGCCACTGACGTCTGCGGCCCTGCTGCCCCGAGAGCCCCGGCGCCCCGAGCGCCGGGGCTCTCCCCATGCGTACGCGTCCTTCATGCGTACGCATCCTTCATGCGTACGCCTCCTTCACGCGAGCGCGTCCCTCACGCGTACCGGTAGACCCGGCTGACGTCCTCCAGTTCGTCCGGCGTCACGTCCCACGGCGGAAGCGGCTGGTGCCGTGCCACGACCCGGCCGTGCTGCGCGTCGCCGCTGGGCGGCGGTGTCGCGGGGAGGTAGCGGGCTCCTCGGTGCCGGCGCTGCCAGCGGTACCACTGCAGGTCGACGAAGGCGTGGTGCAGCCAGAACACGGGGTCGTTCACGGAGGCGCCGCCGAGCATGTCCCCGCCGACCCAGCCGTGCACCCGGTTGTGGTTGCGCCAGGACGTGCCGCCCCTGGCCCAGCCCTCCAGTTTGTTGCGGAAACCCCGCTCGACCGTCGAGTCCCAGGGCGCCACGTCGTAGACGGGGTCCCTCAACGCCCGCTCCAGCTCGCTCTTCGTGGGCAGATCGATCGGGGCGCGGCGGCGGCCGAGGTCCCGACGGAGGAACGCCGCGTCGGTCACGGCCACCTTGATGGGCCAGTTGCCTTCCCGATGGGCGAACGGTCCTGTCATCACCTGGTGGTCGGAACGGCGTCCGTTGCCGCCGAGGAGATCCGCCGTCCAGGGCGTGGAGGTGGCGGCGCGGTCGCGCGTCCAGTCCCAGTACGGCACCGTGACCGAGGAGTCCACCCGGCGCAGCGCGCGCTCCAGGTCGAGCACGAACCGGCGGTGCCAGGGCAGGAAGGAGGGCGCCATGTGCGCGGCGCGCAGTCCGTGCTCGCCGTCCGAGGAGAAGTGCTCGATGTGCATCCGCACGAACTCGTCGTACTCGCCTCGCCGCTTGACCTCCAGCAGCGCCTTCACGAACCGCCGCTTCTCGGCCCGGGTGAGCGTGGCGGCGTCCCTACGCGTGTACGCCATGCCGGTCTCCCGTGTGCGGGTGCCCCGCGCCTGCTGGAGCCGGGTCGCGCGGCAGCCGACCGGGAGCGAGTCCGTCGACGGCGGCTCGGGCGGCCTCGCGCGGTGACCGGTACGAGCAGTAGTGGTCGACCATGCTCAGCCAGGTGCCGTCGGCACGGCGCATCAGATGCAGGGCGCGGCCGTCCACGGTGACGTGCCACCCGGCGCCCTCGGCCGGGCCATGTGCCGGGCTCCGCACACCGCGGATGCGCCGGTCCCGGTAGATCTCGTCGAAGTCGGAGTCCAGCAGGGCGTTCCGCGCGCCCGGTCCGGGGCTCTGTGGCCGGGAGGCCGCGGTGACCGGGGCAAGGGCGGCGGCGACCACGGCCGCACGCAGACCGCGGACCACGTCCCGCCGTGTTCTGTCCACCGGTGCTCCGCCCAGGCTGACGACCATGGTTCCCTCCTCCGGTTCGGTAGTCGCGTAGCCGTAACCGAGGAGCCCCCCGCGCGGTCACCGCCGCGCGGCCAGGACAGTGATCACTGACGGCCGTTCCGGTGACGTCACCCGCCGTCCAGACGGAAAAGTCGGCCCTCGGGCTGTGCCGGGGGCCGACTGGGCAGGGCGGGACTCAGCCCTACATGAACAGGGCGCCGTGCACCGGCTTGGCCTCGTTCAGCGCGGCCGCGGCCTCCTTCGCCGTGGGGATCAGCGAGCCGTGACCACTCACGCCGAGGGGGAGCCTGGTGGTGATGTCGCTGTCGATGTGGGTGGACGTCAGCTCGCGGGAGGTCTCCTGAGGCGGCGCGCTCTGAGCGGCCGGAGCCGGAGCCGGAGCACTCTGCGCGGCCGGAGCCGGAGCCGGAGCCTGGGCCTGAGGCGGCGCGCTCTGGGGGGCCTGCGCCTGGTACGGAGCACTCTGAGCCGGCGCACCCTGCGCGGCCGGAGCCGGAGCCTGGGCCTGAGGCGGCGCGCTCTGGGCAGCCGGCGCCTGGTACGGAGCACTCTGAGCAACCGGAGCCTGAGCCGGCGCACCCTGCGCGGCCGGAGCCGGAGCCGGAGCCTGAGCAGGCGCGCTCTGGGCAGCCGGCGCCTGGTACGGAGCACTCTGAGCAGCCGGAGCCTGGTCGGGTGCGCTGTGGCCGGTGGGCGCCTGGTAGGGGGCGTCGTGGGCGAACGCGGGCGAGGCCGTACCGGCGGCGATCAAGGACCCGGCGAGGACGGCGGCGGCCTTCAGAGACTTCATTGTGTTCCTTTCTTCGGCAACGCACGTCGCCGGAGGGGAATTCTGTCGCCGTGCCTAACGATCCCTGGGCGGAGCGGAAACCGGAGGCGCCGAAATTGCCGATTCCTCATATGAGATCTCCGAGGAACAGGCTGCCCCGGAACGAGAAAGGGCGGGAAAGGGCGCGAGCAACAGCAGTCGTGGTGCCCGCTCTTGGCGAGCGGGCACCACGACGGAGGGAGAAAGAGCGTGCGGGTACGCCCCTCAGGGGGCCGGCAGCGTCACCGGCTCCACGGGCTCCACGGGCTCCACCGGCTCCACGGGCGTGACCGGCTTCGCAGGCGTGACCACGACCGGCGTCGGTGACACGGGTGTCGCCGTCGACGTGCTCGTCAGCGAGGAGAGCAACGGCAGGCCGGTGCCGAGCAGCGCGTCGATGAGGTCGTCGACGAGGCCCAGCAGCCCCGTGACCGCCGGAAGCACCTCCCCGTCGTTCACATCGGTCGCCGCATCCGCGTCCGCCTCGTCGGATTCGGCCACCTCCACCTCGACGTCCTCGGGGTGATCAGCCCCAGGAGGCCGTCGACCGCCTCGGACACGGCATCCAGCAGCTCGTCCACGGTGTCGTTCAGATCGTCCGTCACATCGCTCGTGCGGAGGACGCCGCGCCCGGCAGGAGCCGGCAGCAGCACCACACCCGTACCCGGAGCCGGCGAAGTCCTGGCCGCCGCCTTGGCCAGGGCGTCCTTCGCCGCGGCCCCCAGCCGCCTGGCCTCCGCGGCGGGCAGCCGGCCACGGTCCGCCCCGAGCGCGGCGTGGAGCAGGTCGGCGACGGGAGCGAGCTCGCCCCCTTCGAGTTTTCTGATGTGCGCGAGAAGCGCCTCCGCACCGGGATGCCGCGCTTCACGGGACGCCGCAGGGCTTTGCCCGCGTGCCGAGTCGGCCGCCATGGCGACGGGGCCGGCGATCCCGACCAGAAGGGCGGCGCAGAGTGCGCTGGACGCGATGCGCCGTGCGGGCATAGCACACATGGGTATTCCTTTCGACGGCGTTGGATCTTGAGCCCACCGTGAAAGCACCGACGCCTTTCCGCAACCGTTCATAGGCTTTTCGGGTTTCCGCATTCCCCCATTCGCCGTGTCCGGCCTGATCAGACGGCGGGTGGGGGCGACTGTTTTTCCGGCCCCTGCCGGAGCAGGGTCCGGGCCGTCCCCCGCGGCGGTTCCAGGGAAAGCGGCCGACCGACTTCACAAATCCGACACACTTGTCAGATTTCACCGAATTTCATCGACTATGTCCGGTTGGTGACTAGAGTTGCGAACCGCCCGACGCACTCCCCAGCGCGGACACATCGCACCCGTGGCACTTCTGCCACGACCCCCTGTTCCGAAAGGGCAACGACCGGTCATGCGCCAATCCCTGCGCCCGCTGTTTCACCGCGCGACCGTGGGCGTCCTCGCCCTTGCCGCCCTGTGGGCAGCAGGCGGTACCACGGCCGCCGTGCAGGCCGCCGCGCCCGCGCCGGAGGCCGAAAGCCTCGCCTTCGGCGAGCGGTACCGCACCCTCCAGCACGGCGGCATCGTACGTGCGGCCAACGGGTCGATCACCTGCCGCGCCGCCCAGACGGCCGGGTGTCCGGACGTGCAGACAGGCGGTGCCGGCAGGAACGGCGACTTCGACATGTTCTACGTCGATGTCGACCGCGACCCCAACACCTACAACTCCTCCCGCGCGGAGGTCCGCCTGCCCAGCGGCTCCCGGGTGACGTACGCGCGCCTCTACTGGGCGGCAACCTGCGCGTGGGCGAACAGAAGCCGGCGGAGGACAACGGGCGCGTGCTGATCGCCGAACCCGGCGGGGAGTACAAGGAGTTGCTCGCGGACACGACGGTCGGACACCGGGTGACGGACGGCGTGGACGCCTTCCAGGCCTCGGCGGACGTGACGCGACTGGTGCGCGAGGGCGGGCCGGGCCTGTACACCGTGGCACAGATCAACATCGCCATGGGCAGGTCGGCGGCCGGGGCATGGGGTGGCTGGACACTCGTGGTCCTCTACGAGAACCCGGCGGAGCCCCTGCGGCACCTCGCGCTCTGGGACGGCTTCACGCCGCTGAACTCCGGTACGGGACTCGACCTCCACCTGGCCGGCCTCGGTTTCGCCGCGGGCGCGGGAGGTCGCGCGGGGCTGGTGGCGTACGACGGGGACCGCGGCACGGGCGGTGACTCGCTCACCGTGACGACCGGTCAGCACGGGTCCGCCCTCACCAACGCCGCCAACCCGCAGGACGACGTCCTCAACTCCACCATCAGCGAGCCGGGGGCGGACGTGGCACGTACGCCGGCTCACGCCAACACCCTCGGCTACGACTCCGACGTGTTCGACCTCGGACCGAGCCTGCAGCACGCCGGTGACCAGGCCACCTTCCGGCTTCGATCCCAGCAGGACGCGGCATGGGCCGGCGTGCTCTTCGCCGCCGTCGACGCACGACGGTGAGCCCGTCGCCGCCAGCCCAGAACGCCTTCGTCCCTGAGGAATCCGCGCTCATGCACCTGCCATCCACCGCCCCACTCCCCAGAGTCCTGCACCTCACCCAACCGGTGGACGGCGGCGTCGCGCGCGTGGTGACGGACCTGGTCCGGGCGCAGCTGTCGGACGGCCTGGACGTCACCGTGGCCTGCCCCGACAGCGCGCTCACCACCAAACTCCGGGGGCTCGGCGCGCGCGTACGGCACTGGCACGCGACGCGGTCGCCGGGTACGTCGCTCGTCCGGGAGGTACGGCACCTCGCACAGGTGATCGACGAAGTTCGTCCCGATCTGGTGCACGCGCACAGCGCGAAGGCCGGGCTCGCCGGACGGCTCGCGGTCCGCGGGCGGATTCCGACGGTCTTCCAGCCGCACGCCTGGTCGTTCGAGGCGGTCGGCGGGGGCACCGCGGCCCTGGCGCTCATGTGGGAACGCTGGGGGCGCGTTGGGCCTCCCGTGTGCTGTGTGTGAGCGAGGCCGAGCGCGCGACCGGCGTGGACGCCAGGATCACCGGCCGGTGGACCGTCGTCCCCAACGGCATCGACCCGGAGCGCTTCCACCCGGCCGCCGCCGGCACGGTGCGGGCCGGACTCGCGCCGCTCGCCGGCATCCACCCGGCGGCACCGCTCGCCGTGTGCGTGGGGCGGCTGTGCCGGCAGAAGGGGCAGGACGTCCTGCTGCGGGCCTGGGAAGCGGTCGTGCGGAGGGTGCCCGACGCCCGCCTCGTCCTGGTCGGCGACGGGCCGGACCGTGACCGGCTGCGCGAGAACGCCCCGGAATCCGTGGTGTTCGTGGGGGCCGTCGCCGACGCCTCCCCCTGGTACCAGGCCGCCGATCTCGTCATCCTGCCGTCCCGCTGGGAAGGCATGGCCCTGGCGCCGCTGGAGGCGATGGCCTGCGCGCGGCCCGTGGTGGTCACGGACGTCGACGGCGCCCGCGAGAGCCTGCCGCCCTCCATCGCCGCCCGGTGCCTGGTCCCGCCGGAGGACCCGGCGGCGCTGGCCGGGGCCGTCACCGAGCTGCTGGCCGACCCGCTGCTGCGCGAGACGCTCGGCACCCAGGGCCGCCGGCACGTGCTGTCCACCCATGACGTGCGGCACACCGCCGAGGCCGTCTCGGACGTCTATCGCGACCTGCTCGGCCCATGGACCGCCACCACCCCGGCGCCGAGCACGGTCAGCCGCTCGACACCGGACGTGGCACCGAGGCGAACCGGACAACGCAGCGCGTCGAGCCCACCGAGTACAGGGAGTCCATCCACTCGTGACCGCCGAACGTACCGTGCCCTCCCCTGGCGTACCGCCGCGGGACCACGGATCCTCACCAGTCTCGGTCATGCCGTCGCGCGGCACCGCCACCGGTCCCCGGTTGTCCGCCGGGCGGCACCCCGCCCGGCCGCCCTCGCCCGTCCCGCTGCTCGCCGCCGACGCCGTCGCCGCCCTGGCGGGCGTGCCGGCACTCGCCGACGCGCAGCGCCATCCCCTGATCGTCACCCTGCTTGTCGTGGTCTCGCTGCTGCTGCGCCGGCGCGACGGGCGGCCGCCGGTACCGGAGCTGCTGGAGGAACTGCCCGCCGTGTGCGGGCGCGTCGCCGTGTCCTGGCTGACCCTCGCGGCGCTGCTGGCGGCGTACCGGCCGGAGCACGCGCTGTCCCTCCGTACCGTACTGGCCGGCCTCGCCCTTCAGGCGACGGCCGGCTGTGTGCTGCGCGGAGCCGTGCACGCGCGGCGGCGCGCGGCACTGCTGCGCCACCCGCACACCGCACTCGTGCTCGGCCCGGTCGCCACCGCGCAGCGCGTGGCCGCCGCCGTACTGCGTCACCCGCGCTGCGGTGTGCGGCCGGTGGGGATCGTCACCGAGCAGCCGGACGGCACCGAGAGCCTGCCGGTGCTGACGACGCCCGAGGAGGTCGAGCGGGCGGTCATCCAGAACGGGGTGCGGGCGGTGCTGGCCGTGCACCCCTCCGTACGGGCCGAACAGGAACCGCTGCTGCGGGCGCTGGCCGAGTCGGGCTGCGTGGTCTGGGAGGTCGACGCCGACTCCCCGTCGTACGCCGCGCGGGAGCGGCTGGCCGGTTTCCCCTGCCGGCGTCTGGACCTGTCCCCCGCCCGGCGCGACAGCGTGGGCAAGCGGACGCTCGACATCGTCGTCTCGGGGACGCTGCTGCTGATGGTCAGCCCGCTGCTGCTGGCCTTCGCCGTGGCGCTGCGGATGAGCGACGGGCCGGGCGTGGTGTTCCGGCAGGAGCGCATCGGCCGGAACGGCAAGCCGTTCACGCTGCTGAAGTTCCGCACCCACCGCCCGGTCGACGAGCACGAGTCGGCGACCCGCTGGAGCGTGGCCAACGAGAACGAGATGCGCTGGTTCTGCCGGATGCTGCGGCGCACCTCGCTGGACGAGCTGCTCCAGCTGTGGAACGTGCTCCGGGGCGACATGAGCCTGGTCGGGCCCCGGCCCGAACGCCCCTACTTCGTCGCCCAGTTCGGCCAGACCTACCCGGTTACGCGGTCCGCCACCGGATGCGCACCGGCATCACCGGCCTCGCCCAGATCCACGGGCTGCGCGGCGACACCTCGATCGAGGACCGCTGCCGGTTCGACAACGCCTACATCGACGACTGGTCCCTGTGGCAGGACGTCTGCATCCTGCTGCGCACCGCGGCCACGGTGGTACGTCCGACGGGGAGCTGAGAGTGGTGAGCCTCGCCCTGACACCGCTCCCCCGCCGTGTCGCCGCGCTGCCCCCGGCCCTGCCCGTGGTGGCCGTGCCCGCCCTGCTCGCCCTGCCGGTGACGCGGGACGGCGCGGGCCCCGCCGACCTGCTCTCCGGGCTCGTGGTGGTGTACTGCGTGATCCGTCTCCTGCGCGAACGGCGGCGCCCGCTGTCGCCCGCCGCGGCCCTGGTCCTGGGCCTGCCGGTCGTGGGGCTCGCGCTCGCCGCCATGGGGGCGTTCTCGTCCCAGGCCGGGCTCACCGGCCTGGGGCGCTATCTGCAGACGTTCGTCCTCGTTCCGGCGGCCGTGCTGCTGCTGCTCCGCGACCGGACCGGCTTCCGGCTGGTGGCCTGGTCCTTCGTGGGGCTGGGCCTGTGTCAGGGGGCCGTCGGCGTCCTCCAGTTCGTCACCCGGACCGGCGCCTCCTACCAGGGGGCGAACATCCGGGCGGTGGGCACCTTCGGGCCGCAGGACGTGATGGGCATGGCGACGGCGGTCTCGCTCGGCCTGGTGTGCGCGGTCGGTATCGCCCTGGGCCGGGTGTCCGTACGGCAGCGGGCGACCGCCGCCGGGTGCGCTCTGGTACTGCTGCTGCCGCTCGCGCTCTCCTTCAGCCGGGAGCCTGGATCGCGACCGCCCTGACGTGCACGATCCAGCTGGTGCTGGCCGGGTTGCGGCGCGCGCTCAAGGTGGCCGGGGCCGTGGTCGCCGCGGGCGTGATCCTGGTGGGCGGCTTCGGTGTCGGCTCGGCGCTGCTGCAGCAGCGGATCGACAGCATCGCCCAGGTCGCCGACGCCCCCGACCAGTCCGTCGTCGACCGGTACACCCTGTGGGCGGCCGCCACGGAGATCTGGCGTCAGCACCCGCTGACCGGTGTCGGGTTGAAGGGCTTTCCCGAGTACCGGGACGGGCACGCCACGCTGGCGCTGTCGTCGGGCAGCGAGACCGACGGCGCGGGCGTGGCGTACAAGAGGCAGCCGCTGCTGTCCCCGCACAACATGTACCTGCTGGTGCTGAGCGAGCAGGGCCTGATCGGGCTGCTCGCGCTCGCCGGGAGCTGGCTGGCGCTGCTGGTGTGCGGGGTGCGGCGGCTGCTGCGCGTCCGCGACCGCGGACCGGGCCTCGACTGCGGGCTCGTCGCCTGCGGACTGCTGCTCTGGCTGCTGACGGACTTCATGTACGGGGACATCGGCGGTCCCGCGACCGTGCTGATCGCCGTGGCCATGGGGCTCGTGGCGTGGTGGGCGCTGGCCGGTGACGACGCGCGTGCGGACGTGCCCCGCGACCGGGTGCGGGAGCGCGCCGAGGAGGCCCTGGCGCGATGACGGTGGTGCCTTCGCAGTCCCCCAGTCCCCGACCGAGACGGAGGGCACCGCGGCCGTGCAGTCCGAGACCGAGACGGACGGCACGGCGGCCGTGCCCCCGGCGCGGGCCGCCGTCAAGGCCGGGGACGGTGCCGACCCGGCGTCGGCGCCGGCCTCCGGACGCTTCCTGGCGAGGGCCGCGCTCGTCACGGCGTCGCTGTCCATCGCGGGTTCGCTGCTCGGCCTGGTGCGCGACCAGTCGCTGGCGCGGCTGTTCGGCGCCGGGAGCGACACGGACGCCTTTCTGGTCGCGTGGACCGTTCCGGAGTTCGCCGCCACGCTGCTCATCGAGGACGGGCTGGCGATCGCGCTGATCCCTGCGTTCAGCATGGCGCTGGCCCGCCGTGCCCGGGGCGCCCCGGGTGACCCGGTCCGCGCCCTGGTCGGCGCCACCCTGCCGAAACTGTGCCTCGCCCTCGCCGCGGTCGCCGCGCTGGTCGCCGGCACCGCCCCCCACCTGGTGCAGGCCCTCGCCCCGGGCCTGCCCGATCCGCGGCTCGCCGCCGACTGCACCCGGATCACGGCGACCTGCGTGCTGGCCTTCGGGCTCGCCGGGTACTGCAGCGCCGCCCTGCGGGCCCACCGCTGTTTCCTCGCGCCGGCGGCCATCTACGTCGCCTACAACACCGGCATCATCGCCGCGATGTTCCTGCTCGGCGACGGCTGGGGCGTGCGCTCCGCCGCGGTCGGGGTGGCGGCGGGCGGCTGTCTGATGGTGGTGGTGCAACTGCCGTCGCTGTGGCGGCGACTGGCCTCGCGTACGTCGCCTCCGGCCGGCGCCGGGGCCGCGGTCGACGAGCGGCCCATGCAGGTCGCCCTGGTCGCCGCCGTGCTCCTGTTCGCCCTGTGCCGCCAGTCGCAGGTGCTCGCCGAGCGCTTCCTCGCCTCCGGCCTGCCCGCCGGCGCCATCTCGCACCTGAACTACGCGCAGAAGGTCGCCCAGATCCCGATGACGCTGTCGCTGATGGTGTGCACCGTCACCTTCCCGGTGGTGGCGCGGGCGCTCGCGGACGGCGACACGGCACGGGCCCGCAGCCGCGTGGAGCGGGATCTGGCGATCGCGGCCTGTCTGGTGCTGCTGGGCATGTGCGCGGTGATCGCCTGCGCCCCTCAGATGATCGAACTGCTCTTCCAGCGGGGGCGTTCACCGCGAGCGACACCGCGGCGACGGCGGACGTCATGCGCGTGTACGCCCTCGGGCTGCTGGGCCAGACCCTGGTGGGCGCCCTGGTGCGCTCCTACTTCTCGGCGGGCCGGGCCCGCTGGTATCCCCTCGGCGCGATGACGGCGGGCATCGTCGTGACGTCCTGGATCGGCGCCGCGACCGTGCACTCCTGGGGCGTGGCGGGGATCGCCGCCGCCAACGCCCTCGGCATCACCGTCACCGCCGCCCTGCTGCTCGCCGGGCTGCGCACGCGCCGGCAGGACAGCCCCTACGGCGTCTCGGTCCGGGTCCGGCAGGTCCTGGCCGAGCTGAGCCGGCTGGTGTGCGCCGCGGTCGTCGCCACTGCCGCGGGGGCGTTCGCCGCGGGCCGGCTGCCGCACCCGGCGGCGGGCCTCGCGGCCGGCCTCCTGACCGTGACCTTCGTCTTCGTTCCGCTCACCTGGGCCCTCGGTGCCCAGGGTTCCGCGTCCGCTCTGCGCTCCCTACGCGCCGTCACACGAAGGCTCCCACATGGCCGCTTCCGTTGATTCCCTCGACGCCGTCAGACCCCCGGCCCCGCACAGGGGTCCGGTCCCCTGGGTGGCGATGTACCACTCGGTGGGCGACTGCTCCGACGACCCGTACCGCATCACGGTCACGCCCGAGCGGCTGGACCGGCAGCTGGCCTGGCTGCGCCGGCGCGGGCTGCGGGGCGTCTCGGTGACCGAGCTGCTCACCGCCCGCGCCCGGGGCGAGGGAGGGAACCTGGTCGGGCTGACCTTCGACGACGGGTACGCCGACTTCGTCACGGACGCCCTGCCGCTGCTGCGCCGCTGGGACTGCGGCGCCACCCTCTTCGTGCTGCCCGGGCGACTCGGCGGCGACAACGCCTGGGACCCGCTCGGCCCGCGCAAGCCGCTGCTGACCGCGGACGGCATCCGGCACGCGGCCGCCGCGGGCGTGGAGATCGGCTCGCACGGGCTGACCCACGTCGACCTCACCAAGGCGGACGACGCCACCCTCAAGGCCGAGGTCGCCGAGAGCCGCGCGCAGCTCAGGGAGCTGACCGGCGCCCCGGTCGACGGCTTCTGCTACCCGTACGGCACGATCGACGCCCGCGCCGTCGAGGCCGTACGGGAGGCGGGGTACACCTACGCCTGCGCGATCGACCCCGGCCCGCTGACCGGTCCGCACGCCCTGCCGCGCGTGTACGTCGGCCAGGAGGACACGGCCTGGCGTCTGCACCTCAAGCACTTGCTGCACCGGCTGCGGCGGCGCCCGGTGGAGGGCCTGTGAGATGAGGGCTCTGCACATCATCACCGGCCTCGGGGTCGGCGGGGCCGAGCAGCAGCTGCGGCTGCTGCTGCGCCATCTGCCCGTCGACTGCGACGTCGTGACGCTCACCAACCCCGGTGCGGTCGCCGAGGGCCTCGCGGCCGACGGCGTCCGCGTCACGCATCTCGGCATGGGCGGCAACCGTGATCTGGCGGCGCTGCCACGCCTGGTCCGGCTGATCCGCGCCGGCGGCTACGACCTGGTGCACACCCATCTGTACCGGGCCTGCGTCTACGGCCGGTTCGCCGCCCGCGTGGCCGGGGTCCGGGCGGTCGTCGCCACCGAGCACTCCCTGGGCGACTCGCAGATGGAGGGCCGCAGGCTGACGGCGGGCGTGCGCGGGCTGTACCTCGCCAGCGAGCGGCTCGGTTCGGCGACGGTCGCCGTCTCACCTACGGTGGCCGATCGTCTCAAGCGCTGGGGCGTACCGGCTCCTCGCATCGAGGTCGTCCCGAACGGCATCGACCTGGACCGCTTCCGCTTCGACGCGGAGCGGCGCGAGCACGCCCGCCGGCACCTGGGCCTGCCGGCGGGCGCCTGGGTCGTCGGCGGCGTCGGCCGGCTCACCCGGGGCAAGCGGTTCGACGTCCTCGTCCGCGCGCTCGCGCGGCTCCCGGACGACCACTGGCTGCTGCTGGTGGGCGGCGGCCCCGAGGAGCACGCCCTGCGCCGCACGGCGCACGAGGCCGGGGTGGCCGGCCGCGTGGTGTTCGCCGGTGAACGCCCCTACGTACCCGACGGCTCGCCCGGCCCCGATCTGCCCTCGCTCACCTCGGCGATGGACCTGCTCGCCTCCCCGTCCACCGAGGAGGCCTTCGGTCTGGCGGCGGTGGAGGCACTGGCGTCCGGCCTGCCCGTGCTCTACGCCTCCTGCCCGGCGATCGAGGACGTGGGGCCGCCCGCCGCCGCGGACGCCCGGTGTGTGCGCGGCGGCCCCGAGGCGTACGCCCGCGCGATCGCCGAGGTCCGGGCGGCCGGTGCCCGGCCGCGCACGGCCTCGGAGGTCGCGCACCACTACAGCATCACCCACTGCGCGGCCCGTCTGACGGACGTGTACGCGGCAGCGGTCTCCAGTCCGCCGTCCCCCTCACTCCAGGGAGCCAACTCCTCATGACCGACACTCCGACCCGTCAGCGCCGCCTGTTGCTGGCTCGTCTCAGGGCACTGCCCCTGTGGTCCGTGCTGGCGACCGGCACCCTCGTCGGGGGCCTCATCGGCGGTTCGTACGGCGCGCTCACACCCTCGACGTACACGGCCACCAGCTACGTCATCGCCGTGCCGACCGGGAAGTCCACCCCGGACGCCGCCCTCGGTTTCGCTCAGGCGTACGGCCGGGTGGCCACGCAGCTCGCGGTGCTCGGGGACGCGCAGGTGTGGGCGGGCGTGCCGGTGCGCACCCTGCAGCGCAGTGTGCGCACGGCGACGTCGCCGGACGCGCCGATGGTCGCCGTCTCGGCCACCTCCTCGCGCCCCGGTCTGGCCGTCGACATGGCCAACGCGGTCACCCGCGCGCTGACCCGGCACGCGGACGACAGCAACGACAACACCCATGTGCGGCTCGTGCAGTTCTCACGGGCGGTGGAGCCGAGCGAGCCGACGTCCGCGTCCCCGGCGGTCACCGGTCTGGTGGGCGCGAGCGCGGGCGGTCTGCTCTGCGGCCTGGCCCTGCTGGCGCGGCCGAGGAAGTCCGGCGAGGGGGACGACCCGGCCCCGGCCCCCTCGGTGCCCGGCCCGGCCGCCGCCGCCGATGTGCGCGGGCAACGGTGACGACGGTGGGCCCGGACGCCACGGTGGCGGCTCATCCCGAGGTGGGTCGGCCGCCACCGGCCGGGTGGTCGGGTGCGCTACCACCAGTCGAAGCGGAGGCAGAGCTTCCCGCCGAGCCACTCCTCCACCCAACTGCCCAGATCCAGTGGCGTGCAGTCCGCAGGGGGCGGCGGTGTGCTGGGCGGCGTCGGTTTCGGCGTGGGCGTGACGGGCGTGGTCGCCTCGTCGGTGCGGCCGAAGAGGGCGGACCGGTAGAGGTGGGCCGACTTCGGGTTGGCCCCGCATTGCCACACACCGTGCGGGCAGTAGTCGGTCAGCGTGTTGTAGAGCGGTTTGTGCTCCTCCATCCAGGCGAGCATCCTCCGCATGTACTCGGCATTGTCACCGTTGCGGAAGAGCCCCCATTCCGGATAGGAAATGGGTTTGCCGTGAGCCTTCGCGAAATCCACGTGGGCCTGCAGCCCGTAGGGCTCTCGCACCTGTTGGTCGAACGACATCCCGGTCGGCTGGTCATAGGAATCCATGCCAATGATGTCGACCGTGTCGTCGCCCGGATAGCATTTCGTCCAGGGAACGGCGTCGTGGCCACGGCTCGGCGTGAAATCGAACCGAAACTTCTGGCCCGGCACGGAACGCATGGTGGTGACGATTCTGTTCCAGTACTTCTTCCAGGCCTCCGGGTCCGGCCCACAACGATGGGTGTACGTGGTGCCGTTCATTTCCCAGCCGAGCACGAGAATGGTGTCCGGCACCTTCAGCTCCACCAGCCGCTCGGCGAGGACCCGGAAGTGGTGATCGAACTCGCCGGCCGCGCCCTGCCGCAGCAGCCGCCGGACCTCGCTGTCCGGGACGCCCTCCTCGTTGCGCTCCTGCATGGGGACGTTGAGGACCAGCATCCGGTCGGGCTTCTTGTTGCGCCAGCGCGCCCACACCTCCAGGAAGTCGGCGGAACCTTCGATGTCGCGCCAGCGGTGGCCCGGCAGATAGGTGTGGCCGGCGCGCAGCTCCGCACCGCCCAGCCAGTGGCTGAACAGGGGCATCCGGGCCACGCCACGGGCGTCGGACTTGAGGAAGACCCCGACGGCCGGGGCTTCCTGGCCCGCCGCCGGGGTGGTGGCCGGTGCCGGTGCCGAGGGCAGGGGGACGGCCGGAGGCGTGAGGGCCGAGGGCGTGACCGTCGGCGCCGGCGGGGTCGGCGCCGGAGCCCGGGGATCGGCGGCTCGCGCCACCCCCACCCCCGCCGCGAGGCCGGACGCCAGGGCGGCCGTCGCGGTGACCGCTGCCACGCCCACGGCCAGCCGACGGACCCCGGCCCGCTTGTGCTGTGGGGCCATGCCTGCTCCTTTCTTCGCTCTCGTCCGGACTACTGCAGCGTTTTTCCTTATTGACGGGCAATCATATGAAAGTCAGTCACAGAAAAGCCCAGGGCGCCACTGCCGTTGCGGCTTTCGAGTGCTGGGCTCGCCCGTGCGGGTGAGCCGATCGCAGAGAAAGAGAGAATTCGTGTCGCTGCTCGACACCCGCGTCCCCGCTGTTGTGCTGCGGATCGACCGGAACCCCTTTCACCACGGAACGCTGGGAGCCGCGCGTTCGCTCGGCAGGGCGGGAGTGGAGGTACACGTCGTCGCGGATTGCGCGGGAAGTCCCGTCGGCGCGTCACGTTATGTGAGCCACCTGCATCCCCCACCACTCCCGGGCGCGTCCCCGGACGACATCCTCACGGTGCTGCGCGGTGTGGCCGACCGGATCGCCCGCCCCGCCGTCCTGGTGCCCATGGACGACGCGAGCGCCATCGCCGTGAGCCGGATGCGGGACGACCTCGCGCCCTCCTACCTGCTGCCGGCGATGCCGGGCACGCTGGCCGAACGCGTGGCCGACAAGGCGGAACTGGCCTCCGTGTGCGCGTCCGCCGACGTCCCGCACCCGACGACGCTGGTCCCGGACAGTCCGGCGGAGGTCGCCGACGCCATGCGGCGGCTCGGGCTGCCGGTGGTGGCGAAGTGGAGCCGGCCCTGGCTGCTGCCCTCCGACAGCGGCCTGCGCAGCACGCTGCTGGTGCGCTCCGTGCAGCAGGCCCGGGAGCTGTTCCTGCGCACCGGGGAAGCGGGCAGCCGGCTGCTGCTCCAGGCGTATCTGGCACCGGGGCCGGACCGGGACTGGTTCTTCCACGGCTACGCCGACCGCTCGGGCACCCTGCGCGCGGGCGGGCCGGGCCGCAAGCAGCTGGCCTGGCCGCGAGGGGCGGGACTGACCGCGGTCGGCTGCTGGACGCCCAACGCACAGGTGCGGGCGCTGGCCGAGCGGCTCACCGACGAGCTGGGCTACCGGGGCATCTTCGACCTCGACTTCCGCCGCTGCGGCACGACGGGCCGCTACCACCTGCTCGACTTCAACCCGCGCACCGGCGCCCAGTTCCGGCTGTTCGCCGACAGCACAGGGCTGGACGTCGTGCGGGCCCTCCACCTGGACCTGACGGGGCGTCCACTGCCGGACGCGGTCCCGATGACCGGGCGGACGTTCGTGGTGGAGAACTACGCGCCGCTGGCCGCGCTGCGTGCGGCGCCGGGCGGGCGCGAACTGGCCTGGCACGCCGCGGACGACCGCTCCCCGGGACGGGTCATGTGGGCGCTGTGGTGCCGCCACGTGTCCCGCCGGCTGCGTGAGCGGCTGGGCACCCCGGCGGTGGCCTCGACGGCAACGCCGGCACCACGGCTGATTCCCCGGGCGGCCTCACCCTCCCTGACCGACAACGAGAAAGCGAGCAGTTGATGGTGTACGACCTTCTGGTGGTGGGCGCAGGCCCGTACGGCCTGTCGATCGCGTCCCACGCCGCGGCCGCCGGGCTGAACCTGCGCGTGTTCGGCCGGCCCATGGCGTCCTGGCGGGACAACATGCCCCGCGGCATGTTCCTGAAGTCGGAACCGTGGGCGTCCAACCTCTCCGACCCGGACGGGCGCTGGCGTCTGGACGTCTACTGTGCGGAGCACGGCCTGACGGCACGTCACGCGAAGCCGATTCCCGTCGAGGCGTTCGCTGAGTACGGCCTGTGGTTCGCGCGCCACGCCGTGCCGGAGGTGGACGAGCGCATGGTGACCCGGGTGGCGGCCGGGCCCGGCGGTTTCACGGCGATCACCGAGGACGGCGAGGAGGTGCACGCGCGGACGGTGGCCCTGGCGGTCGGTGTGATGCCGTTCGTCGAGGTACCGCAGGCCCTGCGCGGGCTGCACCCCGCGCTGGTGACGCACAGCAGCCACCACAGCGACCTCGACCGCTTCCGCGGCAAGGACGTCACGGTCATCGGCGGCGGCCAGGCGGCCCTGGAGACCGCGGCGCTGCTCGCGGAACAGGGCACGACCGTACGGGTGCTGGCGCGGGCGGACCGGCTGGTGTGGAACGATGTGCCGCCGCCCTGGGAGCGCCCCTGGTGGCAGTCGGTGCGCTCCCCGCACAGCGGCCTCGGCCCCGGGTGGAAGAACTGGTTCTACTCCGAGCGGCCCAACCTCTTCCGGCGTCTGCCGGAGCCGACCCGGGCACGCATCGCGACCACGGCGCTGGGGCCGGCGGGCGCGTGGTGGGTGCGGGACCGGGTGGAGGGCGTGGTGGAGCTGCTGCCCGGCCATGAGGTCAGCGCGGCCGGTGCGGTGCCGGGCGGGGTACGGCTGGACACGGTGAGCCGCGCGGGTGCCCTGCGCAGCCTGGAGACCGAGCACGTCATCGCCGCGACGGGGTTCCGGGCGCGCTGCGACCGGCTCGGAATGCTCTCCGGTGAGCTGCGCGGAGCGCTGGCGACACTGCCCGACGGCTCCCCGGCGGTCGGGCACGGTTTCGAGTCCTCGCACCCCGGCCTGTTCCTGGCGGGCCTGCTGACGGCCTCCGGCTTCGGCCCGGCCATGCGTTTCGTCCAGGGCGCGTCCTTCACGGCGTCGACACTCGTGCGAGGCGTACGCCGCAGGCTCGGGGCGATGCCCGCGAGCGGCACCGTCCCCGCACCGGTGACCGGCGGCCGGAGCGAGTCGCCGTCGCCGGTACGCCGCTGAGGCGGTCCGGCGTCGCGGGGCCGCTGACGGCGAGAGAGCCGTCAGCGGCCCCGTCCTGCGCCGTCGGCGGGTTCACAACCGCTGACACCCCCCGGACCGTGGTCGACGGGGGGTGCGGGTCGTGCTGTCCCGGAGGGCCAGGGGCCTGTGGCCGGGACCGTGGAGGGGTGGGGCGACGGTCGTGCGGGAGTCGCGCCGCCGACCGGCCCGAACGGCGGTCGGTCCCCGGACCGACTGGGGCTGCCTCGGGTGGTGGCAGGCGCCGGTCCGGGGTGGGGTGCGGGTGCCGGACGGGTCACGTCCGGCACCCGGTGCGGCTAGCGGGACCAGGTGGTGCGGCCGCGGCGGTACAGCACCACGCCGCCGGCCATCAGGGCGGCGCTGGCGGCCGAGGCGGCCACCAGGGCCTCGCTGCCGGTCTCGGCCAGCTGGGGCAGCGGGCCGGTCTCCTCCTCTTCCGAGGTGGACGACGTCTCGCTCTCCTTCTCGGGCGCGAGCGGGGAGTCCGGCTTCTCCTCGTCGTGCGGGGTGGGACGCTCCTTGGCGGGGGGCGTCCGGTCCTGCTCCTCGCCCGGCTTCGAGCTGTCGTCGTCCTCGTGGCCGTAACCGCCGCCGTACGAGCCGTTGTGGCAGGAGTTCTCGGACGACTCGTTGAACAGCGCGAGTCCGTCGACGCTGTTGCCGCACGCGTTCACCGGCGCGTCGACCGGCAACTGCACGATGTTCCCGGACCCCACGCCCGGGGACCCCTTCGCGATCGCCGACGCCTCCACGCCGGAGCCGCCCTTCGACTTGTACGAGGTGTTGCCGCAGGCGTTGCCGAACGACTCGTTGAGTGCCGCGAGCACGTCGACGGTGTTGCCGCACAGGTTGACCGGCGCGTCGATCGGCACCTGCACGGTGTTCCCGGACAGAACACCGGGAGAGTCCTTCGCCACTCCCGACGCGTCGGAGTCAGCGAGGGCGGGGCTGCCGTACAGGGACAGAATCCCCGTGGCGGCGGCCGCCGCGAACGCTCCCTTGCTCAGGGTCTGTCGCATTGAGTTGTCCTCCTGCTTGAAGAAGAAGAATCGGGGCAGCCGGCCTCGGAACGGAGATCCGCAAGGCTGGCTCGCGCCAGCGCCGCATGCTCCACTGCCTCATCAACCTGGTGCAGGGGATTGGTTCTGCGGTTTCACCCGGTTGGCCCGCGTCACTGTGCCTGTTCGATGGCCTCGGCGAGTTCGTCCACCGCCCCGTCCTCCGTGGTCCGGGCCAACGCCCGGGCGCGGTCGGCGAGCTCCGCGAAGTCGCCCGGGGATCCGGGGAGGCTGCCGTAGCGGTCGTCTCCCGAGCGGAGGGCATCGGCGAAGTAGGCGGCCACCGCGGTGACCTGGAAGCGGCTGGGGCGGCACGCAGGGAGTCGTGGAGGGCGTCGGTCTCGAGGTCGGCGGACTCCTCGTGGGGGTCACGGGTGTCCGGGTCGAGCCAGCGGACGGTGGCGGTGGCGAGGTGGCCTTCGGCGCCCGGCTCGGTGCGGACGGCGTACAGGGCGGTGACGGTGTGGCCGGGGCCGACCTCACCGCCGTCCACGCGGTCGTCGCGGAAGTCCTCGTCGGCGACGCGGCGGTTGTCGTAGCCGACCAGGCGGAACTCCTCGACCGTCTCCGGGTCGAAGGCGACCTGGGCCTTGGCGTCGCGGGCGGTGAGGTCGATGTTGCGCGGGAGTTCCTCGCAGAAGACCTTGCGGGCCTCGTCCTCGTCTGAGACGTACACGGTGTGGCCGTCGCCCCGGTCGGCGAGGCGCTCCATCAGCGCGTCGCCGTAGTCGCTGCCGACACCGACGCCGAAGAGGGTGATGCCGTGCTCGCGGCGTTCGCCGGAGATCCGCTCCAGGATCGTGTCGGCGTCGGTGTCGCCGGTGTTGGCGAGGGCGTCGGAGACGAGGACGACCCGGTTGGTGGCGCCCTCGCGCAGGCCCTCGACGGCGGTGGCGTAGCCGGTCTCGACGCCCGCGCCGAGGTTGGTCGAGGACTCGGTGTCCAGCTCGGCGATGGCGTCGTGGATCTCGTCGCGGTTGCCGTCGAGGCGGGTCATGGGCAGGACGGTCTCGGCCTCGTCGCTGAAGGTGACGAGGGCGACGGAGTCGTCGTCGCGCAGCCGGTCCGTCATCACCGCGAGGGACTCCTGGGCGAGGTCCAGGCGGCCCGGTTCGGCCATCGAGCCGGAGACGTCGATGACGAAGGTGAGGGCGGCGGGCGGGCGTTCGCCGGTGCGTTCCGTGCCGCGGGTGGCGAGGCCTACGCGGACCAGGGACCAGTCCTCGTCGTCGGTGCGGGCGCCGTCGACGGTGACCGAGAAGCCGTCGCCGGCGGGGCGTTCGTAGTCCTGGCGGAAGCTGTTGACGAACTCCTCGGGCCGGACCGTCGACGGGTCGGGGAGCCGGCCGTCGGTGAGGGAGCGGCGGGCGTAGTCGTAGGAGGCGGTGTCGACGTCGAGGGCGAAGGTGGAGAGGTGGTCGGGGTCTTCACGGCGGTGGTCCTGCTCGCTCGTGCGGTGCTCGTCGCCGGGTGCGGGCGCGGGCAGGCCCGCGCTGTGGTCGCCGCGGTCGGCCTTGCTGCCCTCCCCGAGTCGGCGCCCCCGCTGCACGCGGTGAGCAGCAGTCCGCTCGCCGCCGTGAGTGCGAGCAGCAGTGTGCGTGTCCGGTACCGCTCCATCGTCCGTACCCCCTGGGTCCGTTGGCATCGGCTTCTTGCGACTGTGACGGCGCCAGGGGGCGGAACGTGCGGTACGGAGCGTTGCGGAAGCGTCTCGAAGCGGCCACGGGGGCGGCCCGTCGAGACCGGTGGGTGATCCTCCGTTGACCTAGGAGACGATGTCCTTGCGGGCGAAACCGCGGAAGGCCAGCGCGAACAGCACGAGCGCGTACGTTACCGAAATCGACGTGCCCTGGATCATGTCCGACCACTCCAGCTGGGGCCGGACGGCGTCGAGCCAGGCGTACTGCCAGTGCGCGGGCAGGAAGTCGCGCCAGTCGCCGAGGGCCGTCACCTCGTCGAGGACGCTGCCGATGATGGTCAGGAACACCGCGCCGCCGACCGCGCCGAGCGGGGCGTCGGTCCGGGTCGACAGGTAGAAGGCGAGGGCCGCCGTGACCAGTTGGGACACCATGATGTATGCGACGACGATCAGCAGCCGCTGGGCCGCGGTGCCGGTGGGCAGGGTGCCGCCGGTGGGCAGCTGGAGCGGGCCCCAGCCGTAGGCGGCGGTGCCGACCACCAGGGCGACGACCGGGAGCAGGACGAGCGCGGCCAGGCTGAGGCTGAGTCCGACGGCCAGTTTGGACCACAGCAGCCGGGCCCGGGGCACGGGTGCCGCGAGCAGGTAGCGCAGGGACGACCAGCTCGCCTCCGAGGCGACCGTGTCGCCGCAGAACAGGGCGACGGGGATGACGAGCAGGAAGCCGGCGCCGGAGAAGAGGTTGACCGCGGCGAAGTTCGCCCCGGACGCGGTCGCCGTGTCCATCAGGTTGAGGCGGTTGTTGTTGCCGCCCGGGTCGCCGCCGACCTGGAAGGCGATGAGCAGGATGATCGGCAGGGCGAACAGGACGCCGCCCATGACCATCGTGCGGCGCCGCTTCAGCTGCCGGACCAGCTCGATGCGGAAGGGCAGGGTGCGGCCCGCGCGGTAGCCGTCGGCGACCTCGACGGGCGGCTCGGCGAGCTTGCTCATGCTTCGGCTCCGATCAGGGTGAGGAAGGCGTCCTCCAGGCGGCGGTGGGGGCCGACGGAACGCACCGCCACGTCCAGCCGTACGAGGTCGGCGACCAGGCGCTGCGGGGTGCCGTCGGCGTCGAGCTGGACCAGGAGGCCCTCGTCGACGGGCACGGCCGAGGCGACACCCGGCAGGGCGGCGACCTTCTCCATGACCGGCTCGTCCACGGGCGTGGCCGTACCGACCAGGAGGGTGTCCCCCGAGCCGACGATGTCCTCGACCGGGCCCGCCTGGACGAGCTGCCCGTGGTCCATCACGACCAGGTGGGTGCAGGTCTGCTCGACCTCCGCGAGGAGGTGGCTGGAGACGATGACCGTGCGGCCGGCGGCGGCGTAGCGGATCATCACCTCGCGCATCTCGCGGATCTGGGGCGGGTCCAGGCCGTTGGTCGGTTCGTCGAGGATGAGCAGGTCCGGCAGGCCGAGCATGGCCTGGGCGATGGCGAGGCGCTGGCGCATGCCCTGGGAGTAGGTGCGCACGGCACGGGCGAGCGCGTCGCCGAGGCCCGCGATCTCCAGGGCCTCCTCCAGGTGCGCGTCCTCGGGCGGGCGTCCGGTGGCGCGCCAGTACAGCTCCAGGTTCTCGCGGCCGGACAGGTGCGGCAGGAAGCCCGCGCCCTCGACGAAGGCGCCGACCCGGGAGAGGACCGGGGCGCCGGGACTGATGGCGTGTCCGAAGATCCGGATCTCGCCGCCGTCCGGCTTGATCAGGCCCATCAGCATGCGCAGTGTGGTCGTCTTTCCCGCGCCGTTCGGGCCGAGGAGGCCGAGGACCTGGCCCTTCTCCACGCGGAAGGACAGGTCCTTGACGGCGTACCGGTCGGAGGACTTGGCGTAGCGCTTGGTCAGGTCCGTGATCTGGAGGGGCACTTCGGCGAGCTCGGGGTCCGGCGGGGCGGGGGCCGCCGTGCGGCGGCGTCCCGTGATGATCAGCGCCAGTGCGATCGCGGCGCCGGCGATCGGCATCCACCACACCCAGGCGGGCAGCGGGCCCTGCGCGTTCCTCTCGCCGAGCGCGGACGGGACCTTCAGGTCGCCCTTGAGGGAGACGGTGTAGGTCGCCGGGCTGGTCGGGGAGGCGTAACCGAGGTCCGTCGAGGCGAGGACCAGGCGGAGCCGGTGGCCGTCGTCGATCTCGTGGTCGATCGCCGGGAGGGTGACGCGGACGTCCTTGCCCGCCTTGGCGCCCTCGACCCTGACGGGCGTGACGAGCTGGGAAGGCAGCACCTGCTGGGTGCCGCCGCCCGGGCCGACGTCGTAGAGCTTCGCGAAGAGCACGGCGTCGTCGCTGGTGGACTTCACGTGGACGGTCGCGGTGGGCGAGCCGGTGATCTGCAGGTCCTCCCGCATCGGGGCCGACTCGAACGCGGCGAACTGACCGGGGAAGTCGAGGGAGATCCCGACGCCGAGCGTGGAGAGCTGGCTGAGGCCGCCGGCGCCGCCGAGGCCGGGCAGGGCGGAGACGCCGGGCGGGCTGGCGCCGGGCGGGTTGTCGAAGCTCTGCTCGCGGCCGGTCAGGGCGATGGAGCGCTGCTTGCTCTCCAGGCCGGGGTAGCGGTCGGAGGTCACGCCGGTCAGGCGGGGTTCGCCGTCGCCGGAGCCCATGCCGAGCGTGCGCGTGACGCGGAACGCGGGGCCGGTGTCGACGCCCTTGTCCTGCTTCAGGTAGCGGTCGAACCAGGACTTCACGCGCCCCTGGACGCGGCTCGTCTCCATGTCGCCGCCGTCGTGACCGCCCGCGATCCAGTCGACGTCGACAGGGGCGCCATTGGCGCGGATGGTCTTCGCCGCCTGGTCGGCCTGGCCGAGCGGGAAGAGGGAGTCGGACTGGCCCTGCATCAGCAGGGTCGGCACCTTGATGTCCTTGCCGACCGCGGACGGCGAGCGCTCGCCGAGCAGCTTGCGCGCCTCGGCGTCCGGCTTGCCCGACTCGGCGACCCGCTCGTACATCCGGCACAGACCGGGTTCGAACTTCTCGCAGCCGCCGCCGGAGTTGACGAAGATGCCGGCCCACAGCTTCTTGAACACGCCGTTCGGGAACAGCGCGTCGGCGAGGTTCCAGTAGGTGATGGCCGGGGCGATGGCGTCGACCCGGGCGTCGTGGCCCGCCGTGAGCAGCGCGATCGCGCCGCCGTAGGAGCCGCCGGCCATGCCGACGCGGGGGTCGCCGGGCTTGTCGAGCTCGACCTGGGGCTGCTTCGCCAGCCAGTCGAGGAGCTTCGAGACGTCGGCGACCTCGCCCTTGGGGTCGTTCAGGCCGATCTTCCCGTTCGACTTGCCGAAGCCGCGGGCCGACCAGGTCAGGACCGCGTAGCCGTCTCTGGCGAGGTCCTCGGCCTGCTGCCGTACGTCGTTCTTGCTGCCGCCGAAGCCGTGCCCGAGCAGGACGGCGGGGCGTCGGCGGTCTCCTCCGGAGGTGAAGAACGAGGTGTCGATCCGCACGCCGTCCTGCGTGTTCAGGAGCCGGTCCGTGTGGTGGACCGGGGGCACCTCGTCGTCGGCGACGGCCGTCCACGTGCCTGCGCCGGCCAGGACGACGACGGCGGCCCCGGCGGCGAGGAGCCTCCGGGGCCTCCGCAGCAGCCCGTTCAGTCCGGGCAGTCGAAGATCCATGCGTCAACGGTACGGGGTGAACCTGTCGAACAGTTGTCGACCGGAGACCGAAGTGGGAGGTCTCCCAGGGGAGTACGCAGGGCCTCCGGCGTACCGCGGTTGGTGTACGGCTCGGAGCTCGGTGCGGCCCGTGCGTTGCCGGGTGCGGGCGCGTGGTGGTCGTCCGCGCAGTTCCCCGCACTCCTTGACGGAGACGCACTCCCCTGGAGAAGGACCTCAGTGGTTGCGCGGGAAGCCCAGGTCCACGCCCGCCGGGGCGTCGGCCGGGTCCGGCCAGCGGGTGGTGACGACCTTGCCGCGGGTGTAGAAGTGCGTGCCGTCGTTGCCGTAGATGTGGTGGTCGCCGAAGAGCGAGTCCTTCCAGCCGCCGAAGCTGTGGTAGCCCACGGGGACCGGGATCGGGACGTTCACGCCGACCATGCCGGCCTCGACCTCCAGCTGGAAGCGGCGGGCCGCGCCGCCGTCCCGGGTGAAGATCGCGGTGCCGTTGCCGAACGGCGAGTTGTTGATGAGGTCCAGGGCCTCCTCGTAGGTCTCCGTGCGCAGCACGCACAGGACCGGGCCGAAGATCTCGTCCTGGTAGGCCTTGGCGGACGTGGGCACCTTGTCGAGCAGGGAGATGCCGATCCAGTGGCCGTTCTCGAAGCCGTCGACGGAGTAGCCGGTGCCGTCCAG
The DNA here is from genome assembly GCA_018195615.1 of Streptomyces tuirus. GTDB lineage: Bacteria > Actinomycetota > Actinomycetes > Streptomycetales > Streptomycetaceae > Streptomyces > Streptomyces tuirus_A. The sequence goes on from JAGTPG010000002.1 coordinate 3,472,633, forward strand.
GACCACCTCGGCGCCCTCGGCCGCCGCGCCCTCGACGTAGGAGGCGACCTTGTCGCGGTGGACCTTGGTGATGCGGGCCCATCTCGGAGGCCGGGTCGTTGCCGGGACCGATCTTGATCTTCTCGGCGCGCTCGCGGATCTTCTCCACCAGTTCGTCGCCGATCGAGCCGACCGCGACGACCGCGGAGATGGCCATGCAGCGTTCGCCCGCCGAGCCGTAGGCGGCCGATACCGCCGCGTCGGCCGCCGCGTCGAGGTCGGCGTCCGGGAGGACCAGCATGTGGTTCTTGGCGCCGCCGAGCGCCTGGACGCGCTTGCCGTTGGCGGAGGCCGTGGTGTGGATGTAGCGGGCGATCGGGGTCGAGCCGACGAATGACACCGCCTTCACGTCCGGGTGCTCCAGGAGGCGGTCCACCGCCACCTTGTCGCCGTGGACGACGTTGAAGACGCCGTCGGGCAGGCCCGCCTCGGCGAGCAGCTCGGCGATCTTGATGGAGGCCGACGGGTCCTTCTCGGACGGCTTCAGCACGAAGGTGTTGCCGCACGCGATGGCGATGGGGAACATCCACATCGGCACCATCGCCGGGAAGTTGAAGGGCGTGATGCCCGCGACGACGCCGAGCGGCTGGCGGATCGAGGACACGTCGACGCGGCTCGCGACCTGCGTGGACAGCTCGCCCTTGAGCTGCACGTTGATGCCGCAGGCCAGGTCGACGATCTCCAGGCCGCGGGCCACCTCGCCGAGCGCGTCGCTGTGCACCTTGCCGTGCTCGGCGGTGATCAGCTCGGCGATCGCGTCACGGTTGGCGTCCAGCAGCGCCCGGAACTTGAAGAGGACGGACGTGCGCTGGGCCAGGGAGGACTGGCCCCAGGTCAGGTAGGCCTCCTTGGCGGCGGCGACCGCCGCGTCCACCTCGTCGACCGAGGCGAACGCGACCTTCGTCGTCACCTCGCCGGTCGCCGGATCGGTCACCGGCCCGTGGGTGCCCGAGGCGCCTTCGACGGTCTTGCCGCCGATCCAGTGGTTGACGATCTTCGTCATGGCCGGGAACTCCTTCACAGATGGCGGCGTCGGGTGGAGACGTGCCGTTCGTACAGCTCACGTGCCTTGACCGCGGACGGCCGTGTCGCGGTCTCGGCCACGGGTACATCCCACCAGGCCTGGGCGGGAGGCGCGCCCGACACTGTGTCTGCCGTTTGGGTCTCCACGTAGACACATGTGGGAGTGTCGGCGGCCCGCGCCTCGGCGAGCGCCGCCCGGAGGTCCCGCACGGTCTTCGCGCGCAGCACGCGCATGCCGAGGCTGGCCGCGTTGGCGGCGAGGTCGACGGGCAGTGGCGGGCCCGTGTAGGTGCCGTCCTCGGACGGATAGCGGTAGGCGGTGCCGAACCGCTCGCCGCCCACCGACTCGGACAGGCCGCCGATGGAGGCGTAGCCGTGGTTCTGGATGATCAGGACCTTGATCGCGACGCCCTCCTGCACGGCCGTCACGAGCTCGGTCGGCATCATCAGGTACGTGCCGTCGCCGACCAGCGCCCACACCGGCCGGCCCGGGGCGGCCATCCTCACGCCGATGGCGGCCGGGATCTCGTAGCCCATGCAGGAGTAGCCGTACTCCAGGTGGTACTGGTCGCGGGACCGGGTCCGCCACAGTTTGTGCAGGTCGCCGGGGAGGGAACCGGCCGCGTTGATCAGGATGTCCGACTCGTCGACCAGGGCGTCCAGGGCGCCGAGGACCTGCGGCTGGGTCGGGCGGGTGTCCGGTTCGTCCACCTCGAAGCAGGCGTCGACGCGCTGCTCCCAGCGCTCCTTGTCCTCGGTGTACTCGGTGGCGTAGGAGTCGGCGACCCGGTACGCGTGCAGCCGGAGGGCGTCGGTGAGCTCCGTCAGGCCGCTGCGGGCGTCCGCGATCAGGGACTGCCCGGCGAGCTTGTGGCCGTCGAAGGAGGCGATGTTGAGGTTGAGGAACCGGACGTTCTCGCCGGCGAAGAGTGTGCCGGAGGCGGTGGTGAAGTCGGTGTAGCGGGTGCCGACGCCTATCACCAGGTCGGCGGTGCGGGCGAGTTCGTCCGCGGTGGCCGTGCCGGTGTGGCCCACGCCGCCGACGTCCTGGGGGTGGTCGTGGCGCAGGGAGCCCTTGCCGGCCTGGGTGGAGGCGACCGGGATGCCGGTGGTCTCGGCGAACTCGGCGAGTGCCTCCTCGGCGCGGCTGTGGTGGACGCCGCCGCCCGCGACGATCAAAGGCCGCTTCGCCGCCCGGATCGTGTGCACTGCCTCGGCGAGTTCCCTCGGGTCGGCACCCGGACGCCGTACCGACCAGGTGCGCTCGGCGAAGAACTCCTCGGGCCAGTCGTACGCCTCGGCCTGCACGTCCTGGGGCAGGGCGAGGGTGACGGCGCCGGTCTCCACGGGGTCGGTGAGCACGCGCATCGCGTTCAGGGCCGAGGGGATCAGGGCCTCGGGGCGGGTGATCCGGTCGAAGTACCTCGACACCGGGCGCAGACAGTCGTTGACCGACACGTCACCGGCGTACGGCACTTCGAGCTGCTGCAGGACCGGGTCGGCAGGGCGGGCGGCGAAGACGTCCCCGGGCAGGAGCAGCACCGGCAGGTGGTTGATGGTCGCGAGGGCCGCGCCGGTGACGAGGTTGGTGGCGCCCGGGCCGATGGAGGTCGTGACCGCGTGGGTGGACAGCCGGTTGGACTGCCGGGCGTAGCCGACCGCCGCGTGCACCATGGCCTGTTCGTTGCGGCCCTGGTGGTACGGCATCTGCGCGGTGTGCTCCAGGAGCGCCTGGCCGATGCCGGCGACGTTGCCGTGGCCGAAGATGCCCCAGGTGGCGCCGATGAGCCGCTGCCGTACGCCGTCGCGTTCGGTGTACTGGGCCGACAGGAAGCGCACGAGCGCCTGTGCGACCGTCAGCCTCGTCGTCGATGTCATCGGTGTCCCTCCCTCTGGGTGGTCACGGGTACGCGACGGCCACCACGAACGTTCACCGGGCGAGGCCGCGTGCGCCTGGTGTGGGGGACCTCCGGCGCGGGCCGTAGCGGGCGGGGAGTTGTCGCTCGCACTTCGCTCCTGCCAAAGCAAAGCGGCCTTCCGCGCCGGAGGCGATCTGGACCCGGGACCTGCCCGGGAGAGGGAACGCTCGGTCTTCCGTGCTGTCGCCGGTGGTGAAGGTGCGGGTGGTCATGACGCTGCCCTCACAGCAGTCCTACGGCGGTGTCCACGGCGGCGGCCACGTCGCCGTCCGCCGGGTACAGCAGCGAGCGGCCCACCACCAGCCCCCGCACGGTGGGCAGTTGCAGGGCGCCGCGCCACTTCTCGTACGCCCCGGCCTGCTCCTCGGCGGAGCCCCCGACCTCCCCGCCGAGCAGGACGGCGGGCAGTGTGGAGGTCGCCATGACCTCGGCCATGTCGTCGGGGTTGTCGGTGACGGGCACCTTCAGCCAGGTGTAGGCGGAGCTGCCGCCGAGGCCCGAGGCGATGGCGATCGACCTGGTGACGGCCTCGGCGGACAGGTCGTTCCTGACCTTGCCCTCGGGGGTGCGGTGGCTGATGAACGGCTCGACGAAGACGGGGAGCCGGCGCGCGGCCATGTCGTCGACGGCCCGGGCGGTGGACTCCATCGTGGTGAGGGAGCCCGGGTCGTCGTAGTCGATGCGCAGGAGCAGTTTGCCCGCGTCGAAGCCGAGGCGCTCGATGTCCTCGGGGCGGTGGCCGGTGAAGCGGTCGTCGAGTTCGAAACGCGCGCCCTGGAGGCCGCCGCGGTTCATCGAGCCCATGACGACCTTGTGGTCGAGGGCTCCGAGCAGGAGCAGGTCGTCGAGGATGTCGGCGGTGGCGAGGACACCGTCCACACCCGGGCGGGACAGGGCCAGGCAGAGGCGTTCGAGGAGGTCGGCGCGGTTGGCCATGGCCATGCTGCGGCCGCCGACGCCGAGTGCGCCGCGGGCCGGGTGGTCGGCGGCGACGATCATCAGGCGACCGCTCGCGTTCAGCAGCGGCCTGCGTGCGCGGCGGGCGGCGGCCTCGGCGATCGCCTCCGGGCGGTGGCTGCGGAGGCGGACGAGCTCGGAGACGTCGACGGTCATGTGACGGCCCCCGCGGTGACGGCCGCCTCGATCTCGTCCGGGGTGGGCATCGCGGAGGAGCACTCCAGACGGGAGGCGACGATGGCCCCGGCGGCGTTGGCATGCCGCATGGTCTGCTCGATGTTCCAGGCGGCGAGGAGGCCGTGGACCAGGGAGCCGCCGAAGGCGTCGCCGGCGCCGAGGCCGTTGAGGACGTCCACGGGGAGCGGCGGGACCTCGGCGGCCTCGCCCTCCCGGTTCACGGCCAGGACTCCCTTGGGGCCCTGCTTGACGACGGCGAGTTCGACGCCCGCGTCCAGGAGGGCACGGGCGGCGGCATGCGGCTCGCGCACGCCGGTGGCGACCTCCACCTCGTCGAGGTTGCCGACGGCGACGGTGGTGTGGCGCAGGGCCTCCGCGTAGAAGGGGCGGGCCGCGTCGGGGTCGGTCCAGAACATCGGGCGCCAGTCGAGGTCGAAGACCGTGGTGCCGGACTTGGCGCGGTGGGCGAGGGCCGCGAGGGTCGCCGTGCGGCTGGGCTCCTCGCTCAGGCCGGTGCCCGTGACCCAGAAGACGCGGGCCTCGCGGATGGCGTCGAGGTCGAGTTCGTGGGCGTCGATCTCCAGGTCGGGGGCCTTGGGCTGCCGGTAGAAGTACAGCGGGAAGTCGTCCGGCGGGAAGACCTCGCAGAAGGTGACCGGCGTGGGCAGGCCGGGGACCGGGGTGACCCAGCGGTCGTCCACCCGAAGCCCCGCAGGGCCTCGTGGAGGTAGGTGCCGAAGGGGTCGTCGCCGGTCCGCGTGATCACCGCGGTCCGGCGCCCCAGGCGGGCCGCGGCGACCGCGACGTTCGTCGCCGAGCCGCCGAGGAACTTGCCGAAGGACGTGACCTGCGGCAGCGGGACGCCCGTCTGGAGCGGGTACAGATCCACTCCGATCCGCCCCATGGTGATCAGGTCGTACGCCATCGGCTTCCCCTCTGGTGTCGGCTCTCCCCGGCTTTGTAGCCCCCTTCACGAAGCCCTGTCAATGTTTTGTCCGGACATTCGGACCAGATCATGACAGCGCTTTCGGGTGACCTGGTGGATGTCCTGTCTGCTCGATGGCTGGGATCGGTCCCGGGCGCCGCGTCAAGCCGCTCCGCCGACGCCGCTGCGCCTGTCTTCGCCCCGGCTGTGTCACAAAGGCCGCCTCCCTGTCACGCGCGTCCCGCGTACGCACGGCTTCCGTCACGTCCGGCGCACAGGCCCTGCCCTGTGTCACCGAGTGTCGTTGACCGGACACAGGCTTGTTGATCGCCAGCGCAGCGCCCGGCTCCCCCGGGCGGCCGCCCCCGGCCGCCACCGTGGTGCGCGCGGGGAGGTGCACGTCATGTCCGACCGAAGGCTCTGGTCCTACAAGGAGATCGCGGCCCACATCCGGGTGCAGCCCGACACCGTGCGGTCGTACCGCAAGCACGGTCTGCTGCCCCCGCCCGATCACGTCGAGGGCGGCAAGCCCTACTGGTACGCCGACACAGTGCGGGCGTGGGTGGCCTCCAGGCCCGGCAACCGCAACCGAAGAGACGACTGATCTGAGCGCTCCGACCTCTTACGGCGTCAGCTCCACGGCTCGATGACCGTCGCGCCCGCTCCCGGTGCCGTCCCCATCGCCGCCAGTGCGGCCGGGGCGTCGTCCAGCGGGATCGTGGACGTCACCAGCAGGTCGGGGCGCAGGACACCGCTGCGGACCAGCTCCAGCATCGGCGGGTAGCTGTGCGCGGCCATGCCGTGGCTGCCGAGGAGTTCGAGCTCCAGGGCGATCGCGCGGGCCATCGGCACGGGGGTCGTCCCGGACGGTGAGGGCAGCAGGCCCACCTGGACGTGCCGGCCGCGGCGGCGCAGGCCGTTCACGGAGGCGGCGCAGGTGGCGGGAGAGCCGAGGGCGTCGAGAGAGAGGTGGGCACCACCGCCCGTGAGGTCACGGACCGCCGCCCCGGTGTCCGCCACGGACGCCGCGTCCAGGCAGTGGGCCGCGCCGAACGTCCGTGCCAGGTCCAGGGCCCGGTCCGACACGTCGACGGCCACGACCCGCGCGCCCGACGCCGCCGCGATCATCACCGCCGAGAGACCGACCCCGCCGCACCCGTGCACCGCGGCCCACTCCCCGGCCGCGACCCGCCCCTGCCGCACCACCGCCCGGTACGCCGTGGCGAACCGGCAGCCGAGTGAGGCCGCCGTCCCGAAGGACAGTTCCTCGGGCACCGCCACGAGGTTGACGTCGGCGTGGTCCAGGGCCACGTACTCGGCGAACGATCCCCAGTGCGTGAAGCCGGGCTGGGTCTGGCGCTCGCACACCTGGTGGTCGCCCGCCGCGCAGGACGGGCAGGTGCCGCAGGCGCAGATGAACGGCACCGTGACCCGGTCACCGGGCCGCCAGTGGGTCACCCGCGCGCCCACCGCCTCGACGACACCGGCCAGTTCATGCCCGGGCACGTGCGGCAGCGCGATGTCCGGATCGTGGCCCTGCCAGCCGTGCCAGTCGCTGCGGCACAGCCCGGTGGCCTCGACCCGCACGACGACCCCGTGCTCCGCCGGCTCCGGATGCTGGACCTCCCGGACCTCGGCCGGCTTCCCGTACCGCTCAAACACCACGGCCCGCATGGCCCACCCGCCTTCCGTTCGTGTCCGGGGTCGCTGTGCGTCCTCGCGCCCCGGACAGTCAGCGCCTCGGGGGAACGCTAGGGGGTGTCCGGAGGGGGTGTCCGGCCGGTGGGCGGCCAGGCGTGGCGAAGGCGCTTCAGCTCCGGGCCCCGACCGTGTCCCTGGCCGGTTCCGTTTCCCTCGCCCCGTCCGGGTCGCTCTCGCTGAGGCCGAAGCGTTCGTGGAAGCGGCGCAGGGGGCCCGGGGCCCACCAGGTGGCGCGGCCCGTGAGGCGCATGACCGCGGGGACCAGGAGGCTGCGGACGATCATCGCGTCCATCAGGACCGCCAGGGCGATGCCCAGGCCCAGCATCTTGGTGTTGGTGACCCGGGAGGTGCCTATCGCGACCATGACCACGGCCAGGATGACCGCCGCCGCCGTGATCAGCCCGCCGGTGCGCTGGAGGCCGTGGCGGACGGCCTGGTCGTGGTCGCCGGTGTGGTCGTACTCCTCCTTGATGCGGGAGAGCAGGAACACGCCGTAGTCCATGGACAGGCCGAAGGCCACGCAGAACATCAGGACCGGGAGGGTCGTCTCGATGGAGCCGGGGCTGGTGAAGCCGAGCAGGCCGGAGAGGTGGCCGTCCTGGAAGACCCAGACGACCGCGCCGAACATGGCCGTCAGGCTGAGCGCGTTGAGCACGACCGCCTGGATCGGGATCAGCACACTGCCCGTGAGGAGGAAGACCAGGAGCAGCGTGACGATCGTGATGAACACGGCCGCGAGCGGCAGGCGTTCCCCTATGGCGTCCTTGGAGTCGACCAGGACGGCCGCCGTGCCGGTCACCTGGGTGTCGAAGGGGGCTTGTGTCTCGCGGAGTTCGCCGACGAGGCGCTGGGCCGGGTCGTCGACCGCCTCGCCCTTCGGCAGCACCGTGAAGTACGCCGAGTCGCCCTTCACCAGCGGTCCGTCGACCCGCTGCACATCGGGCAGTGCGGCGATCCGCTCCTTGTAGGCGCCGTACTGCGCCTTGGTCGCGCGGCCCTCGGCGAGGACCTCGAGACCGCCGCCGGGGCTGCCCGGGAAGCCCTCCCGGATGTGCTGCTGCACGACATGGGACTCGGAGGTCGAGGGCAGCTGACGGTCGTCGGCGGTGCCGAACTTCACGCCCAGGAAGGGCAGTCCCAGCAGGACGAGGACGGCTGTGGTGCCGAGGGCGAAGAACGGGGCCCGGCGCATGACGAGCCGCGCCGTGCGCGCCCAGGCCCTGCCCTCCTCCCCGGCGGGCTCCGGTCGGTGTCCGCGCCGGAACAGGCGGCGCAGATCCAGGGCGTTGACCCGGTGCCCCAGCAGCATCAGCGCCGCCGGGAGCAGGATCAGCGCGGCCGCCGCGGCCAGCAGTACGACGGCGATCCCGGCGTAGGCGAAGGACCGCAGGAAGTACTGCGGGAAGACCAGCATCGCCGCCAGGGACACCGCGACCGTGAGGGCGGAGAACAGCACGGTGCGGCCGGCGGTCCGCAGGGTCGTGCCGATCGCGGTCAAGGTCTCGGCGCCGGTGGAGAGTTCCTCGCGGAAGCGGCGGACGATGAACAGCGCGTAGTCGACGGCGAGGCCGAGGCCGAGGGCCGTGGTGAGGTTGATGGCGAACACGGACACGTCGGTGAGTTCCGTGAGGCCGCGCAGGATCGCGTTCGTCCGAGGATCGCGACGATGCCGATGCCGAGCGGCAGCAGGGCCGCGACGGCGCTGCCGAAGACCATCACCAGCAGCACGAGCGTCACCGGCAGGGCGATGAGCTCCGCCCGGGTCAGGTCCTCCTGGATGATCGTCTGCATCTCGTGCCGTACGGCGACCGGGCCTCCGACGCTGACCTCCACCGGGCCGTGCGCGCCGCGGTAGTGGGGCGCGATGCGCTCCAGGGTGTCGCCCGCGGTCTTCTCCTCGCCCGTGATGCGGGCGGCTATCAGCGCCTCGTGACCGTCCTCGGCGCGCAGGGCCGGGGTGCCGGACTGCCAGTAGGAGCCGACGCCGGTGACGCCCTGCTCGCTCGCCAGGCGCTCCGCGAGGCGCTCGGCCCGGGCGGCGACGGCCGGATCGTCGACCGAGGCGTCGCCCGCGTCGACCAGGAGCAGCAGGTTGGGCTGGGAGCCGGGGAACTCGCGCTCCAGGGCCTTCGTCGCGTACGTGGACCCGGCGGCCGGGTCCTCCCAGCCGCCGGCGCCGAGCCGGTCGGCGACGCCGCTGCCGGCCAGCACCGCGAGCGCGGTGAGCACCAGCGCCACCAGCAGCGACAGCCTGGGCCGGGCGGTCACGAAACGGGTCCAGCCTCCGACGCGCGGAGGTGTGTTGACTTCGGTCATCGTGCGGTGTCCCCTTCACCGTGACCCGTGTCCAGGCGCAGCCTGACAGCGCGGGGCTGCCATAGACTGGCAAACACGAGAGATCGCTCGCATTCTTGCGACTCCAGAATGCGAGCGACCACTCGCGTTTGTCAATCGCGTTCTGAGACCTGGGGATACGCGTGCCCGAGAAGACCGAGAAGCCGACAGGCGAGAAGCCGGCAAGCGAGAAGCCGACAGAGACGACGGCGGCAGAGACGACGGCGGCAGAGACGACGGCGGCAGAGACGACGGCGGCAGAGACGACGGCGGCAGAGACGACGGCGGCGGCCGAGGACCGGCCGCGCCGGCGGCAGGCCCGCGGCGAGCGCCGCATCGCCCAGCTGCTCGAAGCCGCCGCCACGGTCTTCTCCACGACCGGCTACACGGCCGCCAGCACCAACGCCATCGCCCGCGAGGCGGGCGTCTCACCGGGGACGCTGTACCAGTTCTTCCCGAACAAGGAAGCGATCGCGATCGAGTTGGGCAGCCGCCTCATGCACGAGATGCGGCAGTCCTACGACGAGGTCCTCGCGCCGATCGACCCCGCGACCACTCGGATCGAGGAGATCATCGCCGGGACCGTGGACCGCTTCATCGAGTTCAACTGCCGCCATCCGGCCTTCTTCGTGCTGATGCACGGCCCCGACATCCCGGGCCGGATCGCCGAGGAGCACGACGCGCTGCACTCCACCCTGGTCGCCCGGGTCGAGACGTTCCTCGCCCCGTTCGCACCCGACACCCCCGCCGCGACGGTCACCCGCACCGCCCAGATGTGCGTCGGCATCTACAAGGCGGGCCTGGAACTGATCCTGGCCCATGAGGGCGCCGAGCGGGAGGCGTACATCCAGGAGTTGAAGAACGCTCTCCTGCGGTACCTGGGACCACTGGCCGGGGACATCCCGGGGGCATCATGAAGTGATACCCCTAGGGGTACAGTGGTGGTGTGCGGACCCCCAGGGGGTTCCCACAGCCCCACACGCCTCGACGAGGAGTAACGACATGACCGCCCAGACCGACACCACGGGCCCCGTCACCACCGTCTACAAGGTGAGCGGCATGAGCTGCGGACACTGCGAGGGCGCCGTCTCCGGCGAGATCTCCGAGCTCTCGGGCGTCAGTTCGGTGACGGCCGTCGCCTCGACCGGCGAGGTCACCGTCGTCTCCGCGACCCCGCTCGACGACGAGGCCGTCCGCGCCGCCGTCGACGAGGCCGGCTTCGAGCTGGCCGGCAAGGCCTGATCCGGGCCGGAGCCCGACCCGCCAGGCCTGAGACGCACCGGACCTGGCACTCGTACCGACGTACGGGCCGTACGCCGCCGCCCCCGGCCCGTACGGCCCGTTCCGCTTCCCGGGCGCCCCCCACCCCCGGAGCACGGACTGGAGTACGGACATGACCAGCACCACCGCCAAGGCGCCGACGGACCGCGAGCCCGCGCTCGCCGAGGTCGAGCTGCTCATCGGCGGGATGACCTGCGCGTCCTGCGCGGCCCGCGTCGAGAAGAAGCTCAACCGCATGGACGGCGTCACCGCGACGGTGAACTACGCGACGGAGAAGGCCCGGGTCGCCTACCCCGCGGGGACCGAGGTCGCCGATTTGATCGCGACCGTGGTGAAGACCGGGTACACCGCGCAGGAGCCCGCGCCGCCGCGCGAGGAGACATCCGCCGCCGAGGAGGAGGACCCCGAGCTGTCGGCCCTCCGGCAGCGTCTCGTCGGCTCGGCCGCCCTCGCCGTGCCCGTCGTCCTGCTGGCGATGATCCCGGCCCTGCAGCTCGACAACTGGCAGTGGCTCTCGCTCACCCTCGCCGCACCCGTCGTCGTCTGGGGCGGGCTGCCGTTCCACCGGGCGGCCTGGACGAACGCCCGGCACGGCGCCGCCACCATGGACACGCTGGTCTCCCTCGGCACGCTGGCCGCGTTCGGCTGGTCCCTGTGGGCGCTGTTCCTCGGTGACGCGGGCATGCCGGGCATGCGGCACCCCTTCGAGCTCACGGTCTCGCGCGGCGACGGCGCCTCCTCGATCTACCTGGAGGTCGCCTCCGGCGTCACGGCCTTCATCCTGCTGGGCCGCTACCTGGAGGCCCGTTCCAAGCGCCGCGCCGGGGCGGCCCTCAGGGCGCTGATGGAGCTGGGCGCCAAGGACGTCGCCGTCCTGCGCGACGGCCGCGAGGTGCGGATCCCGGCGCAGCGGCTGGCCGTCGGCGACCGGTTCGTCGTACGGCCCGGCGAGAAGATCGCCACCGACGGCACGGTCACGGAGGGAACCTCCGCGGTGGACGCCTCGATGCTGACCGGCGAGTCGATGCCGGTGGACGTGACGGCCGGGGACACGGTCACCGGCGCGACGGTCAACGTCGGCGGCCGGCTCGTCGTCGAGGCGACCCGGGTCGGCGCCGACACGCAGCTCGCGCGGATGGCGCGGCTGGTGGAGGAGGCGCAGAACGGCAAGGCCGAGGTGCAGCGGCTCGCCGACCGGGTCGCCGGGATCTTCGTGCCGGTGGTCCTGCTGATCGCCGTCGCCACGGCCGGGGCCTGGCTCGGACTGACCGGCGACGACGTCGCCGCGTTCACCGCCGGCGTCGCGGTCCTGATCATCGCCTGCCCCTGCGCGCTGGGACTGGCCACCCCGACCGCGCTGATGGTCGGCACGGGCCGGGGAGCCCAGCTCGGCATCCTGATCAAGGGCCCGGAGGTGCTGGAGTCCACGCGGCGGATCGACACGGTCGTCCTGGACAAGACCGGCACGGTCACCACGGGCCGGATGACCCTCCAGGAGGTGCACGTCGCCGAGGGCGCGGACGAGAAGCAGGTGCTGCGGCTCGCGGGCGCGGTCGAGCACGCCTCCGAGCACCCCGTGGCCCGGGCGATCGCGCTGGGCGCCGAGGAGAGGGCCGGACAGCTCCCGCGGGTGGAGGAGTTCGAGAGCGTCCCCGGCCGGGGCGTACGCGGGCGCGTGGAGGGCCGTGCGGTCACCGTGGGGCGGCTCTTCGACGAGGTACCGCCGGAGCTGGCCCGGGCGCGGGACGAGGCCGAGCGGGCCGGGCGTACGGCCGTCCTGGCCGGCTGGGACGGGACCGCGCGGGCCGTCCTGGCGGTTGCGGACACGGTCAAGGAGACCAGCGCCGAGGCGGTGCGCGAGCTGCGCGCGCTGGGACTCACACCGGTGCTGCTGACCGGGGACCACCGGGCGGTGGCCGAGGCGGTGGCGAAGGCGGTGGGGATCGACCAGGTGGTGGCGGAGGTACTGCCCGAGGACAAGGTCGACGCAGTACGGCGACTGCGGGCCGAGGGACGGGTCGTCGCCATGGTGGGCGACGGAGTCAACGACGCGGCCGCGCTCGCCACCGCCGATCTGGGCCTGGCCATGGGCACCGGCACGGACGCGGCGATCGAGGCGGGCGATCTGACGCTGGTCCGTGGCGACCTGCGGGTGGCCGCGGACGCGATCCGGCTGTCCCGCCGGACGCTGGCCACGATCAAGGGCAACCTCGTGTGGGCCTTCGGCTACAACGTGGCGGCGCTGCCGCTGGCCGCAGCGGGCCTGCTGAACCCGATGATCGCCGGGGCCGCGATGGCCTTCTCGTCGGTCTTCGTGGTGACGAACAGTCTCCGCCTACGGACATTCCGGTGAAGTCCCCCGAATTCGCCCTAAGTTCGCGGCGAACCTGATATGAGCCCCTCTGGAGTCCCGGGCCCGGCTCACATAAGCTCTTCACAAGGCGTGCGCATCATCCTTACGCTTGAGCCCCGGACGGCATATCCGGGCTCTTGTGTACCTAACGGACATACGCACGAGACGCAGATCACAGTGATCCGAACGTAACCATCGAAGGGGTTCGAAGGTCTAAGTTGACGATGTCAGGCAGCGTCTTGGGGGGCGTCACCTGGCATCTGGAGATGTCTTGGGGGACTTCTCCAGAGATGCGTTGCCGGGGCACGTACACCGGGAAGCTTTGAGCGGCCCTCCCGGTCGTGCGTTGTCCCGGCAGACCGCACACAACAGAGGTGCAGCGGGTTTTGCTCGTTGTGCTCACAGCGATTCAGGCGCTGTCCTCACAGACGCCCGGCCGGATCCCGTGGGGGGAATCCGTACCGGGACTGAGAAGGCGCCCTGGTCGTCGGCCCGTGGGGGGACCGGCGCTCCAGGGCGTCTTCTGCATGTGTGGGGGCCGTTGCGCGACATGTGGGGGGGCGGTCACGCGAAAGCCCCCGCATCCGGAAAGCCGGATACGGGGGCCCGGGCAGGCGGGTGTCTCAGCGCTCCTCGACGGGAACGAAGTCACGCTCGACGACGCCCGTGTAGATCTGGCGCGGGCGGCCGATGCGGGAGCCCGGCTCCTTGATCATCTCGTGCCACTGGGCGATCCAGCCCGGCAGCCGGCCGAGGGCGAACAGGACCGTGAACATCTCGGTCGGGAAGCCCATGGCCCGGTAGATCAGGCCGGTGTAGAAGTCGACGTTCGGGTAGAGGCTGCGCGAGACGAAGTAGTCGTCGGAGAGCGCGTGCTCCTCCAGCTTCAGCGCGATGTCCAGCAGCTCGTCGGACTTGCCGAGGGCGGACAGCACATCGTGCGCGGCGGCCTTGATGATCTTGGCGCGGGGGTCGAAGTTCTTGTAGACCCGGTGGCCGAAGCCCATCAGGCGGACGCCGTCCTCCTTGTTCTTCACCTTGCGGATGAAGGTGTCGACGTCGCCGCCGCTGTCGCGGATGCCCTCGAGCATCTCCAGCACCGACTGGTTGGCGCCGCCGTGCAGCGGGCCCCACAGGGCGTTGATGCCGGCGGAGATGGAGGCGAACATGTTCGCCTGCGAGGAGCCGACCAGGCGGACCGTGGAGGTCGAGCAGTTCTGCTCGTGGTCCGCGTGCAGGATCAGCAGCTTGTCGAGCGCGGAGACCACGATCGGGTCGAGCTCGTACTCCTGCGCGGGGACCGAGAAGGTCATGCGGAGGAAGTTCTCGACGTAGCCGAGGTCGTTGCGCGGGTAGACGAACGGGTGACCGATCGACTTCTTGTACGCGTACGCCGCGATCGTCGGGAGCTTGGCGAGCAGGCGGATCGTGGAGAGGTTGCGCTGGCGCTCGTCGAACGGGTTGTGGCTGTCCTGGTAGAACGTGGACAGCGCCGAGACGACCGAGGACAGCATGGCCATCGGGTGGGCGTCGCGCGGGAAGCCCTTGTAGAAGTTCTTGACATCCTCGTGCAGCAGGGTGTGCTGCGTGATGTCGTTCTTGAACGTCGAGAGCTCGTCGACGGTCGGCAGCTCGCCGTTGATCAGCAGATAAGCGACCTCCAGGAAAGTGGAGCGCTCGGCCAGCTGCTCGATCGGGTAGCCGCGGTACCGCAGGATGCCCGCTTCGCCGTCCAGATAGGTGACGGCGGATTTGTAGGCGGCGGTGTTGCCGTAACCGCTGTCCAGCGTCACCAGACCGGTCTGGGCGCGGAGCTTGCCGATGTCGAAACCCTTGTCACCGACGGTGCTGTCGATCACCGGGTAGGTGTACTCGTTGCCGTCGTACCGCAGTACTACAGAGTTGTCGCTCACGTCTTCCCTCACCGACGTTGTGCCTCATCTTCGAGGTGCCCTGACTGTCTCTACCATCCCCCACTCGGCTCAGGAGAGTGCACTCGGGGTCGACCATCGGACCTACTGGCGGCACTGAGTGCCGTCAACTTGTTCATCCTGCCCCCTGTGTTCCCCATCTGGAAGTGCTCTGTGACCTTCACGACTCATTTGATCGATCATTTTTTGTGATCGGTCATGAGCCGGCGAGCCGGAAGTCGAGCGCCGTGCACCGACGGCCCGCCGAAACCGTCCGCACCGCCTGGCCGATCGCCTTGCGCGAACCGACGAGGACGACCAGTTGCTTGGCCCTGGTGACCGCCGTGTACAGCAGGTTCCGCTGGAGCATCATCCAGGCGCCCGTGGTGACCGGGATGACGACCGCCGGGTACTCGCTGCCCTGGGAGCGGTGGATGGTCACGGCGTACGCGTGAGCCAGCTCGTCGAGCTCGTCGAACTCGTAGGGAACCTCCTCGTCCTCGTCCGTCAGCACCGTCAGACGCTGGTCGACCGGGTCGAGCGAGGTGACCACGCCGACGGTGCCGTTGAAGACACCGTTCTTGCCCTTCTCGTAATTGTTGCGAATCTGGGTGACCTTGTCGCCGACCCGGAACACCCGACCGCCGAATCTCTTCTCGGGCAGATCGGGGCGGCCGGGGTGACGGCCTGCTGGAGCAGGCCGTTGAGCGTGCCCGCGCCCGCCGGACCGCGGTGCATGGGGGCGAGGACCTGCACGTCCCGGCGCGGGTCGAGTCCGAACTTGGCCGGAATGCGGCGGGCGGCCACGTCCACGGTGAGCCGCCCGGCCGCCTCCGTGTCGTCCTCGACGAACAGGAAGAAGTCCTTCATCCCGTCGGTGACCGGGTGTTGGCCGGCGTTGATCCGGTGCGCGTTCGTCACCACGCCGGACTGCTGGGCCTGCCGGAAGACCCGGGTGAGCCGTACGGCGGGAACGGGGCTGCCCTCGGCCAGCAGGTCGCGGAGGACCTCGCCAGCGCCCACGCTGGGCAGCTGGTCCACGTCACCGACGAAGAGCAGATGGGCCCCGGGCGGCACCGCCTTGACCAGCTTGTTGGCCAGCAGCAGGTCCAGCATGGACGCCTCGTCGACCACCACCAGGTCGGCGTCCAGCGGGCGGTCCCGGTCGTAGGCCGCGTCGCCGCCGGGCTTCAGCTCCAGCAGGCGGTGCACGGTGGAGGCCTCGGCGCCGGTGAGCTCGGACAGCCGCTTGGCGGCCCGGCCGGTCGGGGCCGCGAGCACGACCTTCGCCTTCTTGGCGCGGGCCAGCTCCACGATCGAGCGGACGGTGAAGGACTTGCCGCAGCCGGGACCGCCGGTGAGGACGGCGACCTTCTCGGTCAGCGCGAGCTTGACGGCCGCCTCCTGCTCGGGAGCGAGGTCGGCACCCGTGCGCGTTCCCAGCCAGCCGAGCGCCTTGTCCCACGCCACCGTCCTGAAGCCCGGCATCCGGTCCTCGTCGGTGCGCAGCAGGCGCAGCAGCTGGGCGGAGAGGGAGAGTTCGGCGCGGTGGAAGGGGACGAGGTAGATCGCGGTGACGGGCTCCCCGCCATCAGGTCCCGGGACCTTCTCGCGTACGACTCCGGGGTCCTCGCCGTCCTCCGGGGGTTCGGCCAGCTCGGCGAGGCACTCGATGACAAGCCCCGTGTCGACCTGGAGGAGCTTCACCGCGTCCTTGATGAGCTGCTCCTCGGGCAGGAAACAGTGTCCCTGGTCGGTGGACTGCGACAGCGCGTACTGCAGGCCGGCCTTGACCCGCTCGGGGCTGTCGTGCGGGATGCCCACGCTCTGGGCGATCTTGTCGGCGGTGAGGAAGCCGATGCCCCAGACGTCGGCGGCGAGCCGGTAGGGCTGGTTCTTCACCACGGAGATGGAGGCGTCGCCGTACTTCTTGTAGATCCGCACGGCGATGGACGTGGACACCTCGACCGTCTGGAGGAACAGCATGACCTCCTTGATCGCCTTCTGTTCCTCCCAGGCGTCGGCGATCTTCTTCGTCCGCTTGGGGCCGAGGCCGGGGACCTCGATGAGCCGCTTGGGCTCCTCCTCGATGATCTGCAGCGTGTCCAGGCCGAAGTGCTGCGTGATGCGGTCGGCGAAGACCGGGCCGATGCCCTTGACCAGACCGGAGCCGAGGTAGCGGCGGATGCCCTGGACGGTGGCCGGGAGGACGGTCGTGTAGTTCTCCACGTGGAACTGCTTGCCGTACTGGGGGTGCGACCCCCAGCGGCCCTCCATACGCAGGGACTCCCCCACTTGGGCGCCGAGCAGCGCGCCGACGACCGTGAGCAGATCACCGGCGCCTCTGCCGGTGTCGACCCGGGCGACCGTGTAGCCGTTCTCCTCGTTGGCGTACGTGATCCGCTCGAGGACACCTTCGAGGACGGCGAGCCGCCGCGGCTCTTCGGCAGTGGGGTTCCCCGTGTGGCTGGGCATGATCCGACGGTACCGGTGGGGTACGACAGTCAGGCCTTGATGTGCCCCTTCTTGACGGCCGTCACGAACGCGGCCCAGCCGTGCGCGGAGAAGAGCAGGGCGGGGCAGCCGGTGGCCTTGCTGTCTGCATCGGCGCTGTCGCGCTGTTCTCCCTGCGCATGGGCCTCTTCGGGCTGGTCGCCCCCAGTGCGCTCGTCCGGCCCTTCGGGATCGAGCTGTCCGTCCCAGAGGCGCGTGCTGAAGTGCGGGCCGGCTACGGCGGTTTCGGGGTCGTCGTCGGGGTCCTCCTCACCTGGGCAGCCCTCGGCGCAACCGGCGATCTGCGGTCGGGAGTGGTGCTCACGGCGGCGGTGGCGCTGGCGCCGGCGGGGATGGCGTTCGGGCGGTTGGTGGCGCGTGGGGTGGAGCGGCCGTCGGCGTTCTGTCCGTCGTGGCTCTACTTCTGGGTCGAGACCGTGGGAGCCGTGGCGCTCGTCGGCTCTGCGTAGTCGGCGTGGCCGGGACTCAGCCCACGGGGCCGGTCAGGAAGTCCGTGATGCGGCGGCTCGATCCGGGTGGGGCGGCGTGCGGCAGGGCGTGGTGGGACACGTGCGGGAGCGTGGCCGTGGTGACCCGGGGCAGGAGGGCCTCGGCGCCGGCGGCCACCTTGGCGGGGTTGTGGACTCTGCCGGCTCCGGCGAGGAGCATCAGGACGGGGAGCTTCAGGCGACGCAGCGCGTTCGGCTTCGGGCGTGGTCCGGTCACCGGGCGCAGGGCGGGGAAACCGGCGGCCGCCTCCTGGAGTGCGAGCCAGTCGGGGTCGAGGGAGGCGCCCCCGGTCTCCCACTCCAGGAAGGTCCGGACCCGGCGCGGCGTGGGCCGCATCAGCATCCGCACCGCGTGCAGCCCGTAGGCCGGCTTGAATCCGGCGAAGCACTGGGTCGGATCCAGGAGGACCAGGTGGCGTACCCGGTGGGGTGCGCGCAGGGCGTAGTGCAGCGCGATCCAGGCGCCGTACGAGTGCCCGCCCAGGTCCGTCTCCGCCAGGCCGAGGCCCTTGAGGAGCGCGTCCAGCCAGGTCACCAGGTCAGTGACCGTACGGGGGCGGAGGCCGGCGGCGGCTGTGCTCCGGCCCGGGGCGCCGAGCAGGTCGACGGCGTACAGCCGGTGGACGCGGGAGAGTTCGGCCGCCTGCCGGTACCAGGAGGCCGAGGTCGGGCTGCCCCCTCCCGGCAGCAGGAGGAGCGGAGGGCCGTCGGCCGGGCCGCACATGTTCACGTGCGTCGCGCCGAAGGGCGTGGGCACGGTGACGGCCTCACGCGAGGTGGGCCACTTGGCCATGACCTTGTCGTAGGCGGCGAGGAAACCGTCCATGTCGTACGCACCGCGAGCGCTCATGAGCCAGGCCCCCTATTATCTCGGCCAACGAGATACTTGCTGAACGAGATGATAGGGGAGTCGATCCGTGTCCGACCAGGAGTACGAGGGAGCCGGGCAGGGGCCCGAGATGGAGATCGTCCATCTGCTGCGCGCGGTGGTCGTCGACCTGGGGAGGCACAGTGCCCGGTTCGCCCGGCGCAACGGCATGCACCCCACCGACGTACGTGCGCTGATCGCCCTGATGGACGCTTCCCGCGCCGGCGCGGAGACCACTGCGGGGCAACTCGGTGCCGCGCTCGGGCTGAACTCCGCGGGGACCACGGCGCTGGTCGACCGGCTGGAACGGGCCGGGCATGTGCGGCGGGTGCGTGGCGAGCGGGACCGCCGCAAGGTGACCATCGAGGTGGACGAGCGCGCGATCGCCCTCGGCCGGGAGCACTTCGGGCCGCTGATCGACCGGGCGGTGGGTCTGCTGCAGGGATACGACGAGCGGGAACTGGCCGCGATCAGGGGCTTTCTGACCGGGGTGCGGGAGGCTGCGGCCCAGGAAGACGACTAGTGCCGCATCAAGCAACGTCGGCCTTGTGGCGCCCCAGGTCAGGCACCGAAGTGCTCGGGGTAAGGGCAGATCTCCAGTTCCTCGTCCGAACGATCGCTCCAACCCCACTGGCCTCGCGCTTTCCCCAGGCGGGCTGTCCGGCTGGTGATCGCGAAAGCAGAAAGTGCCTCTGACCAGCGAGAATAAGGATTGCTGAGGTCCTTGTTCCCACCACCGTCGGAGGCACTTTCCAGGTGAAGAAGCGTATCGGGTGCTACCCGCGTGTCCGCGTCGAGGGCGGCGGTCACGGAGTGGTTTCGCAGGCCGGTGCGGTGCTGCTGGTCGAAACGGTCCGCAAGAGCGGCCTGGATGCGGCGATATCGGCGGCACTCGCCCCGTGGCGCAAGCAGTGGGCCGCCCACGACCCGGGAAAGGTACTCCTGGACGTCGCCCTCGCGGTCGCGCTGGGCGGGGACTGCCTGGCCGATGTGGACATGCTGCGGGCGGAGCCCGCTGTGTTCGGGCCGGTGGCCTCCGACCCGACGGTCTCCCGACTCATCGACCTGCTCGCCCCGGGACGGGAAGCGGGCCCTGACCGCACTGCTTATGGTGTACAGAGATCAAGTACAAACCAACACTCTTGCATCACCCCAGGTCAGGCAGGGGGTACCCGCGCCCTCCGCTGTGGCCTGGTGCATGGCAGCGTGAGCGGGACGGGATGGCTCAGACCTGGAACGTTATAGGTACGCAGGGCGGCTGGGGCCCTCCATGCTGGGGTGCACGTGTCACGAAGCGAGCATGGACGCTCGTACCGAAAAGGGGAGTACATATGACGGCTGTAAGGCGCCTTGCTGCTGTGACGGGGAGCGTCGTCCTGGCTGTGAGCGGTCTGACCGCGCTGACCGCCACGCCGGCCACTGCGGCAGGCAAGTGCGTGAAAGCTCAGACGAAGGAAGTCACCGGCGCAAAGATCACGTACAGCAGGTGCGTCAACGGCGACGGTGAGACCCTGGTTCGAGGAACCCTCTCCGACACCAACAAGAACGACAGGAAGGCAGCCTACGCCGAGATCAAGATTGGATCCTGGAAATCGCCGACGCTAGGAACGCCTAGCAGTGAAACCTACTCCACCGGGTGGCACAAGTCTGGCACGGTCAGCGCCGCCGTTTGGGCTGCGTAAGCGCTTCTAACCTCGCGCTTTCATGAGATGGGCTGTCCAGAGGTTGATCAGAAACACGAAAAGTGCCCTTGACCTGCAACGATAGGACTTGCTGAGGGTCCTGTTGGCTGCAAGGAGAAGAGCACTTTCCAGGGGAAGCACTCTCTAGGGTTCTATCCCCGTGTCCGCGTCCAGGACGATGCCCGCCAGGTTGTCTCCCAGGCTGGGTCGGTCCTGCTCGTTGAGACGGTCCGCAAGACCGGTCTTGACCAGGCCACATCCCGAGCTCTGACTCCGTGGCGGAAGCCGCGGGCCCGTCCACGATCCCGGCAAGATCCTCCTGGACGTCGCCCTGGCGGTCGCACTGGGCGGGGACTGCCTCGCGGACGTCGCGATGCTGCGGTGTGAGCCAGCCGTCTTCGGCCCGGTCGCCTCCGACCCGACCATCTCCCGCCTGATCGACGGCCTCGCCGCCTCCGGCGGGAAAGCCCTGCATGCCATCCGATCCGTACGGTCCGAAGTCCGCCACTGTGCCTGGTTGTTGGCCGGCAAGAACGCCCCGGATACCGAGGGCCAGGTCGTCATCGATCTCGACGGCGTCCTCGTGATCGCCCACTCCGGCAAGGAGGACGCGGCCGCAACCTGGAAGAAAACCTACGGCCATCACCCGCTGACGGCCTTCGTCGACCACGGACCGGGCGGAACCGGTGAGCCCGTCGCCGCCCTCCTGCGACCAGGAAACGCGGGCTCCAACACGGCAGCCGACCACATCACCACCGCCCAACTCGCCCTGGCCCAACTGCCGAAGCACTACCGGCGAGGGCGCCAGACCCTGATCCGCACCGACTCCGCAGGCGGCACTCACGACTTCGTGTCCTGGCTTGCGCGACGAGGGCGATGGCTGTCCTGCTCGGTTGGCATGGTGATCACCGAAGCGATCCGCGACCACGTACTGAAGGCCCCCGCCTCAGCCTGGAAACCCCAGCCGTCGAGATCGACGGTGAGGCCCGTGACGGGGCCTGGGGCGCCGAGCTCACCGGCAAGCTCCTGGACGGCTGGCCCAAGGGCATGCGACTGATCGTCCGAAAGGAACGGCCCCATCTTGGCGCCCAGTTGAGGATCACGGACGCGGACGGCATGCGGATCACGTGCTTCGCGACCAACACCCCTGACCGGCCGATCGCCGAGCTCGAGCTCCGTCACCGGCTGCGGGCCAGGGCCGAAGACCGGATCCGGGCCGCCCGGGCCACCGGCCTGCGCAACCTGCCCCTCCACACAACAGCCCAGAACAAGGTCTGGCTCGAGATCGTCCAGATCGCCCTCGACCTGCTGGCCTGAATGCCCATGCTCGCCCTCACCGGCAAGACTCGACTCTGGGAACCCCGCCGCCTGCGATTCCGCCTGTTCTCCGCAGCCGCCCAACTCGTCACCACCGGCCGACGCAGGATTCTCCGCCTCACCCAGCACTGGCCCTGGACCGGCGAGATCACCGCCGCCCTCGAACGGCTCGCGCTCCTGCCCACCCCGGCTGACCAGCAACCTCCACCGTCCCGACGACAACATCACCCGCCCCGGGCAGTGGAACCCGGCGCCCACTCGACGCGACAACCGGGCCGCCGACCTGCCCACTGTCAGCTCCGGAAAGCGAAAGGGTCCACCGACTCCGTCGGCGGACCCTCGCGAAAGATCGAGGCTAGAGGTGCCGATTCCCGCAATGCCACACGCTTCGACAGACCGCTTGCCGTCCTGTTCCCGCACCGCGAGGACCATCGGGGTACAGGTCGGCGACTGGCCGCAGGACGGGCAATGGGATGCCACACTCTGTGCCTCCACGCCATGACGGTAGAGCTGCTGACCAGCCGACCGCCCAGACCGCCGATCTCTCGTCAACGGAGCCGACACCGCTATGCACCTTACTTCTGAGACGTCGTCCGACGGCGTCTTCGAACAGCTCTTCCTCCTCGGCGACATCCCTGGCGCGCTGTGGACTCCCCGAGTGCCGACGGGACCCGCCCACTGATTCTGATGGGGCACGGCGGCGGCCAGCACAAGAAGGCGCCTGGCATCGTGGACCGTGCGCGCCGCTTCGTGGCCGAGTGCGGTTTCGCCGTGGTGGCGGTCGATGCGCCCAGCCACGGTGACCGGCCGGAACATGAGGAGTTCACCCGGATCGCGACCGAGTACGAGGCCCGGCTTGACGCCGGTGAGGGACTGGCCCCGCTGATCGCCGGCTTCCAGGCTCTCGTTGTCCGCCAGATGGTGCCGGAATACCAGAGAGTCCTCAGCGCGGTCCAGAAGCTCAGTCATGTCGGCATGGGCCCAGTCGGCTACTGGGGTGTGTCGCTGGGCTGCGTGATCGGTGTCCCGCTCATTGCCGCCGAGTCCCGGGTCCGGGCGGCGGTGCTGGGCCTGGGCGGTGCCGAGGTGTCAGCCGAGACCGCCGCTCGGATCACCGTCCCGGTGGAGTTCCTCGTGCAGTGGGACGATGAGCGAGTGCCACGGGCCCAGAGCCTGGCACTGTTCGACGCCTTCGCCTCGACCGAGAAGACGCTGCACGCCAACCCCGGCCGGCACGGTGAGATCCCGGCCTTCGAGATGGACAGCACGCTGCGGTTCTTCGCCCGGCACCTCGGCTGGTAGCTGTCACCCGGCTACAGGTCGGTCGCATCGTCGCGGGGCGGGAATGCGCGGAACGGCTTGACCCTCACGTTGCGTGAGGCTGGAGAGTGACGTTCATGAGCGACTACTACAACGCGTTCGAGATGAGCCCCGTGCCCGCTCCCGGCCCCGACGCGGTTCCGCCGGAGCCGTTCCGTGGCATCTACGGAATGCCCGCGTTCGTGACGATCCCCACGAGCGACTTGGCGGCGTCGGTGGACTTCTGGACTCGCGGGCTCGGTTTCATCGAAATTTTCAGCATCCCCGGCACGCTGGTGCACCTGCGCCGGTGGGCCTTCCAGGACGTGCTCCTCGTCTCGGCAACGGACGTTCCGGACCAGGCGCCCGCGATGAGCGTCAACTTCGCGTGCGTGCTCAGCCAAATCGACTCCCTGGTCGAGGCCTGTCGTGCGATCCGCCCGGACTCGGTGGACGGTCCGCGGGACACTCCCTGGACCACCCGCGACGTGGAGGTGATCACCCCGGAGAACGTCCGGGTCGTCCTCACCGCTGCGAAGCCCTTCGATCCGGACAGTCAGGAGACGAAGAACCTTGAAGCCGTCGGCATCACTCACCCGAGCGTCCGCCACGGCGACAATGAGGAGCATGCCTGATGCCATTGACACCGATGGACTGACCGTCGGTCAGGTCTCGACGGGGCTGGGCGTGACGGTCCGCGCGCTGCACCACTGGGACGAGATAGGTCTGGCGCGACCGTCGCTGCGCACGGCTGCCGGATACCGGCTCTACACCGCCGGCGATCTGGAACGCCTGCACCGCGTCGTCGTCTACCGTGAGCTCGGACTCGGCCTGGACAGGATTCAGGCCATCCTGGACGAATCGACCGCGGACGTGCCCGGTGCGTTGCGCGCGCAGCGCACCCGGATCGCGGAACGGATCGACCGCCTCCAGCAGCTCAGCGCCGGGCTGGACCGGATGATCGACGCCCACGAGCGCGGCCTGCTGCTGACCGTCGAGCAGCAGGCCGCGATCTTCGGCCCACAGTGGGACCCGGAATCGCCCGTCAAAGCCCGTCAGCGGTACGGAGACACGACGCAGTGGCAGCAGTACGCCGAGCGTTCGGCCTCTCGCAGCCCGGAGGAATGGCAGGCCGTCGCCGACGCCATGGCCGGCCTCGAGCGCGCCCTCGGGGACGCGATGGACGCCGGCGTCACACCCGGTAGCCCGGAAGCGAATCAACTCGTCGAGCGGCACCGCGAAGTCTTTGCTTCGTACTTTCCCCTCACCAGGCAGATGCAGGTCTGTCTCGGCCGCATGTACGAGGCCGATCCGGGATTCGCCGCGCACTACGACGGCATCCGCGCCGGCCTTGCCACGTGGTTCCGCCGCATCGTCGACGCCAGCGCACGCGCTCACGGCATCGACCCCGACTCCGCGACCTGGGACTAGAGGGCGGGCCGGAGGACCATGAGCGAGTCCTCCAGGGTCGCCACCATGGCGAAGGGGAACCGGTCGAGTTCGAGGCAGAGTGCGACGTCATCCGGGTGGGCTCCTTGACGCCCTCCCTCCGCCAGCTCGGCGGCGGCGCGCGACTCGCCGGCGCGGCGGAGGAACTCGGCCGCGTCCGTCTCGGCCTCGGTGGCCCTGCGGGCGATGTACTGAGCGCAGGCCAGGTCTTCGTCGGCCTGCCCGTCCTCGCCCGTGACCACGAACGTGACGCTGTCGCACTCGCGTGTCCGCAGGAGCCGAGCGGTCGCCTCCGCCACCACGAAGCCGGCGCACAGCACCAGCGACGCCTCCTTGACCGCGAGGGCGCCGACCGTCCCTGCCGTGGTCTTCTGCACGACGGTCCGCCCGCCGAGGTCGACGGAGCGCAGCAGGCCCGGCGAGTTGACGGCGTCGAACCCGGGCGCCGGCGCACCGTCCTTGAGCGCCACCCAGTCCGGGTGGCGGGCCTTGAGCGCCAGGGCTTCGTCCAGAGACTCGGCGAGAACTATCTTCTCCGCCCTCTGGGCAAAGGCCCAGGCGGCCACCGTATAAGCGCGCATGACGTCGACCACGACCGCCACGGATGGCGCTTCGGCCAGCTCGGCTGTGCCGAGGAAACGAGCATCCATCAGGTCATGATCGCTTATACCCGGCCCTGCTGCGGGCAAAGGCGACCACGCGGCACCCACCTCACGACGAGAGCGGAGACGATGACCACGCGACACGACCTCGTAGACCACGAACTCGTAGACCACGAACTCGTCGACGCCGCGGCGCACGTCGCCGAGACTCGCTGCCGGGGTGACAACCACACCGTGGCGGCCGCGGCCCGTGCCCGGGACGGTCGGATCGTCACCGCGCTGAACGTCTACCACTTCACCGGAGGACCCTGCGCCGAGCTGGCCGTCATCGGCGCGGCAGCCGCCCAGGGCGCGTACGAACTGGACACGATCGTCGCCGTGGGCGACCGGGGCCGGGGCGTCCTCCCACCGTGCGGCCGCTGCCGGCAGGTCCTGCTCGACTACTTCCCGGACCTCAATGTCATCGTCGGCCCAGACCGCACAGACCGCACAGACACGAGCGCCCGTACGGTCCGCATCGCAGATCTGCTGCCCGAGAGTTACGTCTGGGCGGACCAGCTCGCGGCGGAGTGATCGGCACGGCGTTCGTCATTTCCTCCAGAACAAGTGGTGGGTGACCCCGCTCGGGCTCGGCACGACGTCGCAGTGGAAGCGGTCGAGCAGCTCCTCGGGTGACTCCCAGAGCCGGGAACCGGATCCGATCTTCACGCCCGGCGAGACCGCCACGTGCAGCGTGTCGACGAGGTCGGCGTCCAGGAACTCCCGGATGGTGGCGGCACCGCCGCCGAGGCGGACGTCCTTGCCCTGCGCGGCCTGGCGTGCCTGTTCCAGCACCTCGGCCGGGTCGCCGCCGACGAAGTGGAACGTGGTGTCGGAGAGCGTGAACGAGGGACGCTCGTGGTGGGTCATGACGAACACCGGCGTGTGGAACGGGGGTTCCTCGCCCCACCAGCCCTTCCAGTCGTGGTCCTGCCACGGGCCGCGGTGCGGACTGAACTTGTTGCGGCCCATGATCTCGGCGCCGATGTTGTTCGTGAAGTCACGCGTGAAGTAGTCGTCGAGGCCGCGGCTCCCGCCGGGGTCGGTGCGGTTCGGCCAGCTCGCCGTCGCACCGGCCCAGGCGAACATCGTTCCGGGGTCGGCGTGGCCGAACGGTCTCTCCAGGCTCTGGTGCTCACCGGCACCGAATCCGTCACTCGAGACGTTGAAGTTCTGCACTCGCAGCAGCTGAGGCACGGCACTCCTTCTGTGGTCGATGAGGGTTGGACCGCTCGGGCCGGCGAAACTCATCGGCGACCCGGCGGTTTCCCCCCGGCCTCATCCGGACTGCGCCACCACGTGGTCGATCACCCGCTTGAAGTCGTCCTCCGGGGAGAACTCCACGAACTCGGCGTCCTCAAGGACGAGCGGCACGTGGCCCGGGGCCCAGTAGTACGCCTGTCCCGCCTCGTACTCCTCCTCCTCGCCGGTGGCCGTGCGCATCCTGATCCGGCCCTTCAGCACATAGCCCCAGTGGGGGCACTGGCACGCGTCGCCGGGCATGCCCTTGAGGGCCGGGCCCATGTCCGTGCCCTGCGGCAGGCTGATGTAGCCCACCGACATGCCGCCCCCGATCGGCATGCTGCGCAGTTCCACACCGTCGCCTTCGAGGGCGACGGGTACGTCGTTCCGGGTCGCCGCCGTCATGACTCCTCCGCTCCGGCCGCATGGGCCTCAAAGGACGGCTCCGTAATTCCAGCGTGGACCGCCCTGGAGCCCCCCGCGACATCACGATCCGGTTGCGACGTGCCTCCGGGGTCTTGATTTACCGCCGTGTAATCGATTCCATCCCCCCGTCGATGTAATCGATTCCACGAACCCACGGCGGGTTCCGGTTCCACAAGGAGGTGGAGCGGCGATGGCGAGCATCAAGGACGTCGCTGCCGAAGCGGGCGTCTCCGTCGCCACGGTCTCGCGCGTCCTGAACGAGCACCCGTCGGTCAGCGCCGCCGCGCGCGCCCGGGTGCTGGCCGCCGTCGAGGCCCTGGGCTACCGCCCGAACGCCGTCGCCCGCTCCCTGCGCACCGACCAGACCCACACCCTCGGCCTGGTCATCAGCGACGTACTGAACCCATACTTCACCGAACTGGCCCGCTCCGTCGAGGAGGAGGCCCGCGCGCTCGGCTACAGCGTCATCATCGGCAACGCCGACGAGCGGCCCGACCTCCAGGACCACCACGTACGCAACCTGCTGGACCGGCGGATCGACGGGCTGCTCGTCTCCCCCACGGACGGCGGCTCGCCGCTGATGCTCGACGCCGCGCGGGCGGGGACGCCCATGGTGTTCGTGGACCGGTGGATCCCGGGCGTGGACGTGCCGGTGGTGCGGGCGGACGGGCGGGCCGCCGTACGGGACCTCGTGGCACATCTGTGCGGACTCGGGCACCGGCGGGTGGCGATCATCGCGGGGCCGGCGGCCACCACGACCGGCCGGGAGCGCGTGGAGGCGTTCCGGGAGGCGCTCGCCGCGTACGGGCTCGAACTGCCCGACGCCTACATAGGGCAGGGCGACTTCCAGGCCGAGAGCGGGCGCCGGGTCACCGAGGGGTTCCTCGACCTGGCCGAGCCGCCCGAAGTCGTGTTCGCCGCCGACAACCTGATGGCGCTCGGCGCGCTGGACGCCGTACGCGCGCGTGGACTGCGTGTGCCGGACGACATCGCGCTGGCCGCGTTCGACGACATCCCGTGGTTCGTGCACACCGATCCGCCGGTCACCGCGATCGCCCAGCCGACGGGCGAGCTGGGGCGGGCCGCCGTGCGCGCCCTCGTCGACCGGATCGAGGGGCGGCCCGGCGAGTCGGTCACTCTTCCCGCCCGGCTCGTCGTACGCCGCTCCTGCGGCGAGAACCCCACCCCCGTGCAAAGGAGCACGTCTTGAACCCTCCCCAGCTGAAGCAGGGGGATTCCTGGCTCAGGAAGCCCCACCGATCAGCGACCGACAAGGTCTTACTCCCTCGGCACCAGCCGGGACGGAACCTGCCCGGTTGGCTCGATTGTGCAGCCGGTCCTTCGCCCTTGAGGCGAAACCCCGTCCTCTGCCCTGCTCCGCAGGGGTTCGTTTTCTCCCCGGTCGTAAAGCCGGGGCCTCCTCGAAGGAGATCCGGTGAGCGACACGGACGAGTTGCTGCGCATCGAGGGCATACGGAAGACCTTCCCGGGCGTGGTCGCGCTGGACGGCGTCGACTTCGACCTGCGCCGGGGCGAGGTGCATGTGCTGCTCGGTGAGAACGGCGCGGGCAAGAGCACGCTGATCAAGATGCTCTCCGGCGCCTACACGCCCGACGCCGGGCGGATCCTGGTCGGTGGCGAGGAGGCGCGCATCCAGGGTGCGCAGGACTCCGAGCGGCTCGGGATCGCCACCATCTACCAGGAGTTCAATCTCGTACCGGACCTCACGGTCGCCGAGAACATCTTCCTGGGGCGGCAGCCGCGCCGCTTCGGGATGATCGACCGGAAGCGGATGGAGGCCGACGCCGAGGTCCTGCTGAAGCGGGTCGGCGTGACCGTCTCGCCCCGCGCGCGGGTCCGCGAACTCGGCATCGCGCGCCTGCAGATGGTCGAGATCGCCAAGGCGCTCAGCCTCGACGCGCGTGTGCTGATCATGGACGAGCCGACCGCCGTGCTCACCTCCGAGGAGGTCGAGAAGCTCTTCGCGATCGTGCGCACGCTGCGCGAGGACGGCGTCGGGATCGTCTTCATCACCCATCACCTGGAGGAGATCGCCGCCCTGGGCGACCGGGTGACGGTCATCCGGGACGGCCGGAGCGTCGGGCAGGTCCCCGCCTCGACTCCCGAGGACGAATTGGTACGGCTCATGGTGGGGCGGTCGATC
Source organism: Streptomyces tuirus (assembly GCA_018195615.1). Lineage (GTDB taxonomy): Bacteria > Actinomycetota > Actinomycetes > Streptomycetales > Streptomycetaceae > Streptomyces > Streptomyces tuirus_A. The sequence continues at coordinate 3,501,342 of JAGTPG010000002.1, forward strand.
GAGCAGCAGTACCCGCGCGAACGGGCCGATCGCGGTGGAGCGTTGCTGTCCGTCGAGGGGCTCACGCGTGACGGCGTCTTCCACGACGTCAGCTTCGAGGTGCACGCCGGCGAGGTCGTCGGCGTCGCGGGGCTGGTCGGCGCCGGTCGTACCGAGGTCGTACGGGCCGTGTTCGGGGCCGATCCGTACGACAAGGGGGCCGTGAAGGTCGCCGGTTCCGCCGTCCCCAAGTACGACGTCAACGCGGCGATGACCGCGGGCATCGGGCTCATCCCGAGGACCGCAAGGGCCAGGGCCTGGTGCTGGACGCGTCGGTCGAGGAGAACCTCGGGCTGGTGACGCTGCGGTCGGCCACGCGCGCGGGGCTCGTCGACCTCAAGGCACAGCGCGAGGCCGCCGAGCGGATCGCGGGGCAGCTCGGTGTGCGGATGGCGGGCCTCGGGCAGCACGTGCGCACACTGTCCGGCGGCAACCAGCAGAAGGTCGTCATCGGCAAGTGGCTGCTCGCCGACACCAAGGTGCTGATCCTCGACGAGCCGACGCGCGGTATCGACGTCGGCGCCAAGGTCGAGATCTACCAGCTCGTGAACGAACTCACCGCCGCCGGCGCGGCCGTCCTGATGATCTCCAGCGATCTGCCCGAGGTGCTCGGCATGAGCGACCGGGTGCTGGTGATGGCCCAGGGCCGGATCGCCGGTGAACTCTCCGCCGACGAGGCGACCCAGGACGCCGTGATGGCACTCGCCGTCAGCACTCCGCCGACCACGAACACGACCACGACCGGAACGGAGGCCTCCCGTGGCCACTGACACGCTCAAGAGCACGACGGGCGCGGGTGGCGCCTCGGGCGGCCTGCGCCGCCTGCTGCTCGACAACGGGGCGCTCACCGCGCTCATCGTCCTCGTCGTCGCGATGTCGGCGCTGTCCGGCGACTTCCTGACGACCGACAACCTCCTGAACGTCGGCGTGCAGGCGGCCGTGACGGCCATCCTCGCCTTCGGCGTGACCTTCGTGATCGTCTCGGCGGGCATCGACCTGTCGGTCGGCTCGGTCGCCGCGCTGTCGGCCACCGTGCTCGCGTGGAGCGCGACGTCGGCGGGCGTCCCCGTGTTCCTCGCCGTCCTGCTCGCCATAGCGACCGGTATCGCGTGCGGCCTGGTCAACGGCATCCTGATCTCCTACGGCAAGCTGCCGCCGTTCATCGCGACGCTGGCCATGCTGTCCGTGGCCCGCGGTCTGTCGCTGGTGATCTCCGAGGGTTCGCCGATCGCCTTCCCCGACTCGGTCTCCCACCTCGGGGACACGCTCGGCGGCTGGCTGCCGGTGCCGGTGCTCGTGATGGTCGTGATGGGGCTCATCGCCGCGTTCGTGCTCGGCCGGACCTACATCGGCCGCTCGATGTACGCGATCGGCGGCAACGAGGAGGCCGCGCGGCTGTCCGGGCTGCGCGTGAAGAAGCAGAAGCTCGCCATCTACGCCTTCTCCGGCGTCTTCGCCGCCGTCGCGGGCGTCGTGCTCGCGGCCCGGCTGTCCTCCGCGCAGCCCCAGGCCGCCGACGGCTACGAGCTGGACGCGATCGCCGCCGTCGTGATCGGCGGGGCGTCCCTGGCCGGCGGTACCGGCAAGGCGTCCGGCACGCTGATCGGCGCGCTGATCCTGGCCGTGCTGCGCAACGGGCTGAACCTGCTGAACGTATCGGCGTTCTGGCAGCAGGTCGTCATCGGTGTCGTGATCGCGCTGGCGGTGCTGTTCGACACGCTGCGGCGCAAGGCGGGGGCGACGCCGGTGGCGGCCGGTGCCTCCGGCGGCGGCAGGGGCAAGCAGGCGACGACGTACGCGCTCGCGGCCGTCGTCACCGTCGCGATCGTCGGCGCCACGTCCTTCCTGCACAACGGCTCCTCCTCGGCGAGCACCCCGAAGATGGGCCTGTCGCTCTCCACCCTCAACAACCCCTTCTTCGTGCAGATCCGGTCGGGCGCCCAGGCCGAGGCGAAGCGGCTGGGCGTGGACCTGACCGTCACGGACGCCCAGAACGACGCCTCCCAGCAGGCCAACCAGCTGCAGAACTTCACCAGTTCCGGACTCGGCGCGATCATCGTCAACCCGGTGGACTCGGACGCGGCGAGCAACTCGGTGAAGGCCGCCGACAAGGCGAAGATCCCGGTCATCGCCGTGGACCGCGTCGTCAACAACGCCAAACTGGACGCCCTGGTCGCCTCCGACAACGTCGCCGGCGGTGAGCTGGCCGCCAAGACCATCGCCGACAAGCTGGGCGGCAAGGGCAAGATCGTGATCCTCCAGGGCCAGGCCGGAACGTCCGCGGCCCGGGAGCGCGCGCAGGGCTTCGCCAATGGCCTCAAGGCCTACCCGGGCATCCAGGTCGTGGCCCAGCAGCCCGCCGACTTCGACCGCACCAAGGGCCTCGACGTGATGTCGAACCTGCTCCAGGCCCACCCGGACGTCCAGGGCGTCATCGCCGCCAACGACGAGATGGCGCTCGGAGCGATCAAGGCCCTGGGGTCCAAGGCCGGCAAGTCGGTCTCGGTGGTCGGCTTCGACGGCACGCCTGACGGACTGAAGGCCGTCGAGGGCGGCACGCTGTACGCGTCCGTGGCGCAGCAGCCGTCCCAGCTCGGGAAGATCGCCGTGGACAACGCCCTGCGGGCCCTTCAGGGCAAGAAGGTCGAGGAGACGGTGCAGGTGCCGGTGAAGGTGGTCACGAAGGAGAACGTGGCCGGCTTCAGCGGCTGACATCGGGGAACGGCGGGCGGTCGCACGGCTGGTGGAGACCGCCCGCCCATGTCACTCACGTGGGGAGACAACCATGTACGACTACGACCTCCTGGTCGTGGGGTCGGCCAACGCCGACCTGGTGATCGGTGTCGAGCGCCGGCCCGGTGCCGGCGAGACCGTGCTCGGCTCCGACCTGGCCGTCCACCCGGGCGGCAAGGGCGCGAACCAGGCGGTCGCGGCCGCCCGGCTCGGGGCCCGTACGGCGCTGCTGGCCCGGGTCGGCGACGACGCGTACGGCCGGCTGCTGCTGGACTCGCAGCGGGAGGCCGGCGTCGACACGGTCGGTGTCCTGGTGGGCGGCGCGCCGACCGGGGTCGCGCTGATCACGGTGGACCCGTCCGGGGACAACAGCATCGTCGTCTCGCCGGGCGCGAACGGCCGGCTGACCCCGCAGGACGTGAGCGCCGCCGGATGCCTGTTCCAGAGCTCCCGGGTGGTCTCGGTCCAGTTGGAGATCCCGCTGGAGACGGTGGTGGAGGTCGTACGGAACCTGGCCCCGGAGAGCCGGTTCGTCCTCAACCCCTCGCCGCCGCGGCCCTGCCGCAGGAGGTGCTCGCGGCCTGCGACCCGCTGATCGTCAACGAGCACGAGGCGAAGGTGATCCTCGGCGGGTCCGCCGTCGGGGACAGCCCTGAGGACTGGGCGCGCATCCTGCTCGCGAAGGGCCCGCGGTCGGTGGTGGTGACGCTGGGCGCGGAGGGCGCGCTGGTGGCCTCCGCGGAGGGCGTCCGGCGGGTTCCGTCCGTGAAGGTGAGCGCCGTGGACACGACGGGTGCGGGGGACAGTTTCACGGCCGCGCTGGCCTTCCGGCTGGGGGCGGGCGAGTCGCTCGCCGAGGCCGCGGCGTACGCGGCGCGGGTCGGTGCCGTGACGGTGACGAGCGAGGGCGCGCAGGCGTCGTTCCCGACGGCGGCGGAGGTCGCCGGATCATGAAGAAGGCCGGAATACTGAACCGCCACCTCGCCGGGGCGCTGGCCGAACTCGGCCACGGGGACGGAGTGCTGGTGTGCGACGCGGGCATGCCCATCCCTGACGGCCCCCGGGTGGTGGACCTGGCCTTCCGGGCCGGGGTGCCGACGTTCGCGGAGGTGCTGGACGGGCTGCTGGCCGAGCTGGTGGTCGAGGGCGCGACGGCGGCCACGGAGGTACGGGAGGCGAACCGGGAGGCCTCGGAACTCCTGGACGGGCACTTCCCGTCGCTGGACCTCGTCGCGCACGAGCGGCTCAAGGAGCTGTCGGCCGGGGCCCGGCTGGTGGTCCGCACGGGCGAGGCACGGCCCTACGCGAACGTGTTGCTGCGGTGCGGGGTGTTCTTCTGACGCCCTGAACGGTTTCGAGGGCCCGGTCCGTCGACCGGGCCCCTCGGCTTTTCCCCTCCCGTCAGGACCCCCGCGATCCCCCAGATCCCCTCCCAGAAGTCCTGACGCCATGTACGACCCACGCGAGCCGGAAAGGGTTGCACGGCAAAGTAAGAAATTCTTGCCGACCGGTGCGACTCGCATCGGCGTACGCTGACATTTATGGTGCTTCATCGTGCCAACAGGGGACATACGGGGCAGGGGGCGTCGAGTGATCCGAGCCTGCCCGTGTTCGTCGACTCCTCCGGCCGGCGTGCGCGGAATCTACGGCTGACCGGCTACGGGCTGGCCGCCTGTGCGGCCTCGTACCTGGCGGTGCTGGGGCTGAGCCTGATGGGAGCAACACCCTTCGCGCCGGGGGCGATCCTGCCCGGCGACATGGCTGCGCCTGCCGCGCCGGAACCCCGCGTCCCGGGCCGGACGCCCCTGGCGCCCGGCGAGCCACCGGCGTCGGACCGGTCGGAGCTCGGCGGCCCGTCGGCCGTCGGCCCGGGCAACCTGCTCGTTCCGCAGTTCGCCGCGCCCGGCCCGCCCATCGTTCCGCCTCTCGTGCCCGGGAGCCCACCGCCGGGCGCTCCGGCCTCTCCTGACACATCAGAACCACAGGCACCGACGACACAAGAGCCCCCTCACCGGCGCAGCCGGACGCCCCGATGAGCCTTCCGCTCCCGCCCCTGCCCCGGCACGGGCACCACTCCCGCCGCGCCTCCTCCCTCACCGGCTCCGCCGACCACTGCCCCGTCCGCCCCTCCGGCACCTGAGCCACCGGCACCCGAGCCACCGGCCCCCGCACCGCCACCCACCGCCCAGTCCACAGCGCCGGCGCCCGGTGTCCCGGCCCCGTCCGGTGCCTCGGCCGTGCCCCGCCCTCCGACCCCTCGGTGGCCGAGGCCTCCTGATGCGGCGGCGCCCCTCCCGGTCACCCGGCCGCTCGCCGAGGGCGCCCGGCCCGCGGCGGACGCGAGCGCCCCTGCCACCGCGGCACCGCTTCCGCATCGTCGTCCCTCTGGTCCTGCTGGCCTTCATCGCCTCGGTCCTCCTGATCGAGGGGTACACCACCCGGGGCTTCGCCGGTGACCAGGAAGGACACAGCGGACGACCGGCCACCGGCGTCCCCGGCAGGATCAAGGGCGGCGGCCCGATCGTCGACACCACCCACGATCACCCGCGGACCTATCGCACACCGGACAAGACCGTGGTCCTGACCTTCGACGACGGCCCCGACCCCACCTGGACGCCCCGCGTACGGGCCGTTCTCGACCACTACGACACGCCCGGCACCTTCTTCGTCACCGGGCAGCAGACCGTCCGGCACCCGGGCATCCTGCGCGGCCTGATCCGCTCCGGCCACGAGATCGGCGTGCACACCTTCTCCCACCGGGACCTGACCACCCAGTCCGCGAGCGCCGTGGACCGTGAACTGGCGCTGACCCAGCTCGCCCTCGCGGGTGCGGCGGGCATCAAGACGTCGCTGATGCGGATGCCCTACTCCTCGACGCCCGCCGCCCTCGACGACCCGGCGTGGTCCGTCGCCCGACGCCTCGGCGAGAAGGGCTACGTCCTGGCCTTCATCGACCAGGACACCAACGACTGGCGGCGGCCGGGCGCCCGGGCGATCGCCGACGCGGCCACCCGAGCGAGCCGGGCAGGGGCGCGGTCGTCCTCCTGCACGACGCGGGCGGGGACAGATCACAGACCGTCGAAGCCCTCAGGACCCTGATCCCCCGGCTGCAGGCCCAGGGCTATCGCTTCACCACCCTCGCCGACCTCGTCGGCGCCGACCGCCTCACCAGCCCCGTCGACACGGTCGACCTGTGGCAGGGCCGCATCTTCGTGGCCGCCGTGACCGTGTCGGGAGCGGCGGTGTCGGCCGTCAGCGTGCTGCTGCTGGTGGTGGGCTCACTCGTCCTCGCACGGTGTGTGGTGCTGCTCGTGCTGGCACGTCACCACGCCCGCCGCCACCGGCGCGCCGGCACCGGCCGGAGCCGGGCCGTGACCCGTCCCGTCAGCGTCGTCATCCCCGCCTACGACGAGAGACTGTGCATCCCCAAGACGCTCCGCTCGCTCGCCGCGAGCGACCACCCGGTCGAGATCATCGTCGTGGACGACGGATCCCGCGACGGCACCGCCGACATCGCGGACGCACTCGCCCTGGACAACGTCACCGTCATCCGCCGGCCCAACGGCGGCAAACCCTCCGCCCTCAACACCGGCGTCCTGCGGGCCTCCCACGACCTCATCGTGATGCTGGACGCCGACACCGTCTTCGCCCCTCGACCGTCGGCCGCCTCGTCCAGCCGTTCGCCGACCCCGCGTCGGCGCCGTCGCGGGCAACGCCAAGGTCGGCAACCACCGGCGCCTGCTCGGCCGGTGGCAGCACATCGAGTACGTCATGGGCTTCAACCTCGACCGCCGCATGTACGACCTGCTGAACTGCCTGCCCACCATTCCCGGTGCCGTGGGGGCGTTCCGGGCCGAGGCCCTGCGGGAGGCCGGAATGATGAGTGCGGACACCCTCGCCGAGGACACCGACATCACCATGGCGCTGCACCGGGCCGGGTGGGAGATCCGCTACGCGCCGGACGCGCTCGCCTGGACCGAGGCGCCGGCCACGCTGCGGGAGCTGTGGCGGCAGCGCTACCGCTGGAGCTACGGCACGATGCAGGCCGCGTGGAAGCACCGCCACGCGCTGCTGGAGCGTGGCCCCGCGGGGCACTTCGGCCGCGTCGGTCTGCCCCTGCTGGCCGTCTTCCAGATCCTCACCCCCTGCTCGCCCCGCTGATCGACATCCTGGCCGTCTACGGCCTGGTGTTCGGGAACCCGACCACCACCGTGCTGGCCTGGAGCGGCGTGCTGGCGGTGCAGGCCGTCTGCGCCGGGTACGCCTTCCACCTCGACGGCGAGCGGCTCCGGCCCCTGTGGGCGCTGCCTCTCCAGCAGATCGTCTACCGCCAGGTGATGTACCTGGTCCTCGTCCAGGCGTGCCTGACCGCGATCAACGGCTACCGACTGCCCTGGCAGCGGCTCAAACGCAGCGGGGACGTGATGCTGCCTCCCCAGCCCTCGCCCCGTCGCCCGTGAGCGAGCCGCTGCCTCCGGGCCCGTTCCTCCCGGGCGCATCGTACGATCGGGTTGAATTGCCTGTCTGATGGCCCGTCAGTCTTCCTTCCGGGAGCTTCTTCGGCTCAAGGTGTGATCATGAAAAATCCTCGATTGCACCGTAAGAACCGATCCTTCGCCCACTCGGCTGCCGCGGCCGTCATCGTCCTGGCCGCGGTCCTGACCTCCGCGGCACCCGTCGCCGCCGACACCGCTCCGCCGGCCGACGAGAGCCGGAGCCGGACCTCCGAGTGCAGCTCGGCCCAGAACCCGAGGCAGGGCGGCCTCGACATGCTCGTCCGGGCGATCCTGCTCGGACCGGAGAGCATGACCGACAAGTCCCAGTGCCAGGACGGCGCGCAGCAGCAACACCAGCAGCAGCAGAAACCACAGGAGAACTCGGGCCGAGTACGCGTTGTCGGCCCTGTGCTGGTCCCCTGACCTGCTGAGACGCCGCGCCTGGCAGAACGGCATGTGCGGGCGCTCTTCACTCGTCCCAGGGCGGCGAACGCCGTCGGCAGACACAGCGCAACGGGACCCGAGCCCGGGCGCCTTCGCGTCGCGGGGCGGCCAGGACGCCGTGCCGGGTGTTCTGGCCCGCCCCGGTTGTGTTTCCGCTAGCCGAGCACCGGGGGCGGCGGGTCAGCACGCGCGTGAGACCGCCGTCGTCCTCCACGACGTCCCGGACGTGCTCGAACCCGATCCGGCCCAGGAGGCGCAGCGACGCGGTGTTCTCCGCGTCCACGGTGGCGTGCACCTCGGTCAGCGCCAGCGTCTCGAAACCGTGGCGGGCGAGAGCGTCCGCCAGCTCCGTTCCGAGCCCGCTGCCCCAGACCTCGGGCGCCAAGGCGTAGACGATCTCGTGACCGCCCGCCTCCTCGGTCCGCTTGATCTCCGCGTGCCCGACCAGGAGCCGTCCGCGCCGGACCGCCCACACGTCGAAGAGATCCCGCGCGTACACCTTGCTGAAGATCCGCCCGAACAGGGCCCGGTGCTCCGCCTCGGGAGCAGGACCGTCACCCATCCACCGGGACACCCTCGGGTCCTGGAACAGAGCGACGAAGCTCTCCTCGTCCTCCGGTGTGTAGGCGTCCAGCAGCAGGCGCGGGGTGCGCAGTGTCGGGGGCATGCCGGGGGACGCTACCCACGTCGAGCCCGGGGCGGCAATCGAGTTTCGCCCGCGTACGCGATTCCCCCGGCCACTTGCCACTTCGTCGTAGGTTCATGGGGGAACGGGCCGTCTCGCCGGCCCGGGACGGCGTCGCAGGCAAGGAGTCGAACGTGGACGCGCAGGACACCGCGGAGAAGCTGCGGGCGATCAGCGGCGAGCTGTCGGAGCGGTTCTACGAGCGGGCCGACGTCGTGCGGACGCTCGTGGTGACGTTGCTGGCCGGGCAGCACTCGTTGGTGCTCGGTCCGCCCGGGACGGCGAAGTCCGAGATGGCGCGGGAGCTGACGGGCCGGATCGAGGGGGCGGCCTACTGGGAGATCCTGCTGTCCAAGTTCACCGCCCCGACGCGGATGTTCGGTCCGATCGACGTCGCCGCGCTGGCCCGGGGCGAGTACCGGCAGGTCTACGAGGGCCGCGCCACCACCGCGCACGTCGCCTTCATCGACGAGATCTTCAAGTGCTCCACGGCGGCCCTGAACGAGACGCTGGGCTACCTCAACGAGCGGATCTACCACCCCGAGAACGGCGGCGAGCCGATCCGCTGCCCCCTCATCGGGGCCATCACGGCCAGCAACGAGCTGCCGGGCGAAGAGGACGCGGCCGCCGTCTTCGACCGGCTGCTCGTGCGGATCGAGGTCGGATACCTGGAAGACCCCTCGAACTTCGCCGCGCTGGTGCGGTCCGCCGTCCGGCGCCCCGAGGCACCGGCCCGGACCACCGTCGAACTGGCCGCGTTGCGGCACGCCGTGACCGAAGGGGTCCCGGCCGTGGACGTCCCCGACGCGATCGTCGACGCGGTGTGCACACTGCGCGCCGCCCTGCGCCGCAAGGAGCTCGTCGCCTCCGACCGCCGCTGGCGGCAGGCGGTGGGGCTGCTCCAGGCGTCCGCCTACCTCGACGGCCGCCCGGCGGTCGACGAGACCGACCTGTCGGTACTGACGCACGTGCTGTGGAACTCCCCGCCGAGCGCCCCACCGTCGAGCGCGAGGTGCTGCACCTGGTCAACCCCGACGCCAAGGAGGCGCTCGACCTGGCCGACTCCATCGACGAGCTGGAGGCCCAGCTCGACGCGATGGCCGGGCAGTCCCGCGAGGCGCTGAGCGACTGGGTCATCAAGAAGGCCCACAACCAGCTCGCCATGGCGGGGAAACGGCTGGAGCAGCTGCGCCAGGAGGCGGTCGCCGCCGGTCGTTCCACCGCCGCCATCGACCGTGTCGCCGGACGCCGGCGCGCCGTCCGCGCCCGCGTTCTCACCGAGGCCCTCGGCATGGACGCGAGCATGGTGCAGGCCCAGGTCTGACCCCGTGAACGACCCCCAGCTGAACGACATGGCGAGTCGCGCCGGGAAGTGGCTCGGACGCGCCGGGGCCATGCCCGAGCGGCACACCGCGGCCGTCGTCGCGGACCGGTTCGACCGGATCACCTGGCGCGACACCTACGAGCAGTCGGCCGGACTGCGGGAGCTGGCCGAGGAGCTGGGCGCGCGCTGGGACCACGCCGCCGACCTGCTGACCGACGTGTTCCTGGCCGCGTACAAGGCCGGTCCGCGGCTTCGCGAGCCCGCGGAGATGGACCCAGCGCGGCTGGTCCACCACCAGGTCGTCAGCGCGCTCGTGCAGTCGCCGGAGTTCGGCGAACTGCACCGGGAGACGGCCGGCGACCCGTACGCCGCCGCCATGGCCGTACTCGCCCAGGCCGGCGCGCTGCGCGGGCTGCTGGAGCGCACCCGGGAGGCCCGGGAACGGGGCGAGCGGGCGAGGCAGGGCGAGTCGGACGCCGAGCGCGCGGCGGCCGAGGTCGGTGAGGCGCTCAGGCGGGCCGCCGACGAGGCCGGTGAGGACGGCACCGTGCCCCGCCCCGCCGCCGACGCCGTGGAGCGGGCGATCGAGGCGGCCGAGGGCGCGGAGGCCGCCGCGCGGCGGGCCGCCCTGGACGCCGGGCAGGCCCTCGCGGCGGCGGCGCCCGGTGTCCGTGGCGCGGCGGGGAGCGCGGCGGCGCAGGCGGCGCGGGCCGTACGGCAGGAGGGCGCGTTGCTGCGGGCCTGGGGCGTCGGGTCCGGTGAGCTGGAGCGGATGCCGTTCGCGGAGCGTGCCCGGCTCGCGGAGCGGCTGCGCACCGGCCGTCTCGCCCGGTGGGCCGAGCTGATCGGCCGCTTCCGCCAGATGGCCAGAGGCGAGCGCGCCCGCAAGGTGGAGAACACCACCGGGGAACTGGTCGGCGTCACACTCGGCGACGACCTCTCCCGGGTCATCCCCTCGGAGCTGGCCCATCTCGGCCTGCCCGAGCTGCGTGCGGTGTTCGCCGTGCGCTACGCCGCCGGGGAGCTGATGCTCTACGACAGCCGGGGAGAGCAGACCACCGGCCGGGGGCGATCATCGCCTGCGTGGACACCTCGCACTCCATGTACGAGGCGGGGCCCGGCGGAATCACCCGGGAGGCGTGGTCGAAGGCGTGTGCCCTGGCCCTGCTGGACCAGGCCCGGCACGCGGGCCGTGACTTCGTCGGCATCCTGTTCTCCGCCGCCGACCGGCTGCAGGTCTTCCGCTTCCCGGCCGGCGAGCCCGCCGGCATCGACCGGGTCCTCGACTTCGCGGAGACCTTCCTCGGTGGCGGCACCAGCTACCGGACGCCGCTGTCGGCGGCCGTCGGGCTGCTGGAGGAGGAGTTCGACGACGCCGCCCGCGGGCGGGGGGACATCGTGATGATCACCGACGACGACTGCGGTGTCACCGAGGCGTGGATGCGGCGCTGGAACGAGGCCAAGCAGCGGCTGGGCTTCCGGGTCTTCGGTGTGGTCGTCGGAGCCCCGCGGGTCGGCGAGGCCGGTTCGGCGCTGGAGGCCCTGTGCGACAACCTCCGCTCGGTCGAGGACTTCACGGACGTCCACGCCGCCGCGGACCTGTTCCGCGTGATCTGACCGGGCGGTACGCCCGGTCCGTCATCCCGTCACGCCGACTCGTTCAGCAGCCGGCTCAGATGCTCCCGCCCCGCGCCCAGCAGCCCGGGCAGTTCCGCCGCCGACTCGTACCACCGCTTCTCGTACTCCCAGCACAGCCAGCCGTCCCAGCCGTGCCGGGACAGGACCTCCACGCACTCGGCGAGGGGCAGGACGCCCGCGCCGAGCGGCAGCGGGGTGGTGTCCTCGGCGGAGGCGATGTCCTTGACCTGGACGTAGCCGAGGTGGGGGAGAGCGCCGCGTACGTCTCGGAGGGCTGTTCGCCGCCCAGCCAGGTGTGCATCACGTCCCACAGGGCGCCCACCTGGCGGTGGCCGACCAGTCCGAGGACGCGCATAGCGTCGGCGGCGGTGCGGTGCGAGTCGTGGGTCTCCAGGAGGACGCGGACGCCCAGGTCGTTCGCGTACTCGGCGGCCGTGCCGAGCCGCCGGGCGGCCGTCGCGTCGGCCTCCTCGGGGTCTGGACGTCCAGGTCGCCGCCGGGGAAGACCCGGATGTACGGGGCGCCGAGGTCACGGGCCAGGTCGAGGAGGGCGCGGATCTCGGCCAGGACGGGTTCGTCGTCGCCCGGGGCGGCGACCCGCGCGTATCCCGCGAGGCCCAGGATCTCTACGCCGGAGCCCTTGAACTCGGCCGCCACGTCCGACCGTTCAGCGGCACCGATGCCGGGGTGGACCGGTTCCTCCGGGTGGGCACGCAGCTCCACTCCGTGGTAGCCGTGCGCGGTCGCGAGTCGCAGGACGTCGGGCAGGGGCAGGCCGGGGACACCGAGGGTGGAGAACGCCAGCTTCATGAGGACGGACCCTACCCGGCACCCCCGCCGGCGACTCCCCATTGGTCACTCGGGTGTTGCGTCGAGCTCCAGTCGCCAGTCCTGGCCGACCAGGTCCTGGCCGAAGGAGCGGTGCGGTTTCTCGGCGACCAGTACGAAACCGTGGCGCTGGTAGATACGGCGGGCGGCGGCGAGGATGTCGTTGGTCCACAGGACGATCTCGCGGTAGCCGGCCTCGCGGGCGAAGTCGACGACGGCCCCGACCAGCCGGTCCCCGATGCCCAGGCCGCGGGCGTCGGGCTCGACGAGCAGCAGCCGGAGCCGGGCCGCACCGGGTGCGTCGTCCCGTACGCACATGACGCACCCCACCGGCCGCCCGTCCAGCTCGGCGATCCAGGTCCGCTCCAGGTGCGGGTCGTGGTCCTCGCCGTACTCGGCGACGATCCGGGCGACCAGGCCCTCGTAGTCGAGGTTGAAGCCGTACTCGGCGGCGTACAGCGCGGCGTTGCGCTGCACGATCCAGCCGAGGTCGCCGGGGGCGGGCTCGCGCAGGACGACGTCCTCGGGGCGCGGGGCACGGCCCTCGCCGAGGAGCTCCCGGACGGTCTTCAGGGCCTCCGCCAGCCGCGGCCGGTCCTCGGCGCGCACGGTGTCCAGCAGCGCCCCGACCGACTCCCGGGCCCGTTCGTCGAGCAGCGCGGCGGCCTCCCGGCCGCGGGTGGTGAGCGTGATCCGCCGGCGGCGCGGGTCGGTCTCGGACGGGCCGCGCTCGACCAGCCCGTCCTCCTCGAACCTGTTCAGGATGCGAGTGAGGTACCCGGCGTCCAGATGCAGCTGGGCCCGCAGGTCGGCGGCGTCCGTGCGCGGCGCGTGCGCCAGCTCGTAGATCACGCGGGACTCGGTGAGGGTGTACGGGGCGTAGAGGTGGCGGCCGTAGTCGAGCGCGCCGATGACGTTCGTGTAGAAGCGGTTGAAGGAGCGGATGTCCTGGACGGTCATGGCCAAGCCCCGGATGTTCGACTCTGATATTTGACTCAGTCAGAGATACCGATGGGGCCGAGCCTAGACCGCCGGAACGCCCCGGGCCAGTCCTCGTTCGCCGCCGCCCGGTAGACGCACACAGGCACTCGGTGATCACGATGCGCAGGGGACTCACTCCGCTTTCCGCGCTCGACCCGCTCGGGCGAGGGGCCAGCGGTGTCACGCCCGGGGCGAACACCCGCGTACGGCCGGTGGTCGGGGCAGCGTCCGCTCATGGTGTCCCGGAAGACGACGGCCGTGTACGACGAACACGCGGACTGGTACAACGAGTTCATGTCACCCGCCGCCGGCGGCGACTACATCCGGCGCGTCCATGCCACCCTCGGCGACCTGCTCGGCCCCGGAGACGGAGGCCGCTGCCTCGACGTCTGCTGCGGCACGGGCGCCCACGCCGCCGCCCTCGCCGGCCTCGGCTGGACCCCGGTCGGCGTCGACCTCTCCCGCAACCAGCTGCGCCACGCCGCCCACCGCCTCCCGTGGCCGTCGCCGACGCGACCGCCCTCCCCCTGGCCGACGGTTCGGTACCCGCCGCGGTGTGCGTCCTGGCCAGCACGGACGTCCCCGACTACGGCGCGGTGCTGCGCGAGATCGCCCGGGTGCTGGCCCCGGCGGCCGTTTCGTCCACCTGGGCTGCCACCCGTGCTTCGTCGGGGCCTTCGCCGACCGCCGCGACCCGTCCCGGACCGTGATCGACTCCGGCTACGCCGACCGGTCCCGCACCTTCGCCTCCTGGAACACCACCGGCGTACGCGCCCGCCTCGGCGCCTGGCACATCCCGCTGTCCGACCTCCTCAACGGGGCGACGGCAGCGGGCCTGCGCATCGAACGCACGGCGGAGGCGGGGCCGGACGGGGTGCCGGATCTGTTCGGGTTCGCCGGGGTGAAGGCGTAGCCGGGCGTCCGCGTTCGATGCGGCTGCGGGCCCGTCGTGGCCGGTCGCGCAGTTCCCCGCGCCCCTGTAAGGGCGCCACCTGCACGGACCCAAGGGGCGCGGGGAACTGCGCGACCGGCCCCCACCGGCCCGCGGACGGCATCGGTCGGCCCGGGCAGCAACACCCAGGACCGCAGCAACACCCAGGACTCAGGAAACCCGCGGCCCCCGGAGGACCCCCGCACCATCAACTCCCCCGCACCGAGGCGATACCCCCGGGCGGCGCCTCCTCCCGCCCCATCGCGATCCGCCCGGCCCGCGCCCCGGCCTCCGCCAACGGCAACCGCACCGTCGTGAGCGAAGGCACCGCGTCGATGCTGAACGGCAGATCGTCGAACCCCGCCACCGACACGTCCTCCGGAATCCGCAGCCCGGAATCCCGCAGCGCCGCACACGCCCCAGTGCGACGGAGTCGTTCGCGGCGACGACCGCCGTCAGCGACGGATCACGCCGCAGCAGCTCCAGCGTCGCCTCGTAGCCGGACCGCCGGTCGTAGCGCCCGTGCACCGTCCACCTCGGGTCCTCCTCGATGCCGTGCGCGGCCAGCGCGGCCCGGTGGCCCTCCAGCCGGTGCCGGGTCGTCGTCCGTTCCTCCGGCCCCGCGATGTACCCCAGCCGCCGGTGCCCCAGCCCGATCAGGTGCTCGGTGAGCTCCTGCCCGCCCCCGCGGTTGTCGAAGGTCAGCGCGATCGCCCCGGTCTCCGGTGCCGGCGGGCGCCCGCACAGCACCACCCGGGTCCCGGCGTCCGTCAGCTTGCGCACCTTCGCGTCCATGGCCGCCTTGTGCGCCGCGTCCTCGATCGCCCCACCGGTCAGCACCACGGCCGCCGCCCGCTGCCGCTGCAACAGGGTGAGGTAGGTGAGCTCGCGCTCGGGGAGCCGCCCGTGTTGCAGACCACCGCGAGCCGCTCGCCGCCCGCGCGGCCGCCCGGTCCGCCGATCTCGGCCTGGATCGCGCTCGCCATGATCCCGAAGAACGGGTCGGCGATGTCGTTCACCAGGATCCCGACCAGGTCGGAGGTGGCGGCGGCCAGGGCGCTCGCGGGCCCGTTGAGCACGTAGTCCAGCTCGTCCACGGCCTTCAGCACCCGCTCCCGGGTGGAGGCGGCCACGGGGTAGTTCCCGTTCAGCACGCGCGACACCGTCGCGGGCGAGACCTGCGCGCGGGCCGCCACGTCCGCCAGGGTCACCGTCATCTCGTCGTCCTCCGGTCGCGCATCTTGTCGTCCGCCCTCGTACACATCCAGACCTGCGGCCTCGGTTCCGATGGACCTGAAGCCCTCTTCCCTGCGGACCATTGGCACTGGTACCGACGGACCTGTGGCCCTGGTCCCGATCGACCCATGGCCATGGTTCCGAGCAGACCTTAAGCCCCCGACCCCCTGTTGTTCGCCCCCTCGAACAACTCGTCCTGGTCACGGTCTTGTCCGGACCGCGGTTCAGAGGCTAGCTTCTCCCTGTATAGAAAGCGCTTGCTGTAACGCTCACCAGTCGGGCGTACGCGGCGCGACGACCGCGTACGAAGGGAACGACGTGACACGCAAGACGGTGCGTATCGCCATGAACGGCGTGACCGGGCGCATGGGCTACCGCCAGCACCTGGTCCGCTCCATCCTCGCCCTCCGTGACCAGGGCGGTCTCGACCTCGGCGACGGCAACGTGCTGTGGCCCGAGCCGATCCTGGTCGGACGCCGTGAGCACGCGCTGAAGGCGCTGGCCGAGCAGCACGGGCTGGAGCACGTCTCGACCGACCTGGACGCGGTCCTCGCCGACGAGACGGTCGACATCTACTTCGACTCCCAGGTCACCTCCGCGCGCGAGGAGGCCATCAAGAAGGCCATCGCCGCGGGCAAGCACATCTACACCGAGAAGCCGACGGCGACGGGCCTCGACGGCGCCCTGGAACTCGCCCGGCTGGCGAACGAGGCCGGCGTCAAGCACGGCGTCGTCCAGGACAAGCTGTTCCTCCCCGGCCTGCTGAAGCTGAAGCGCCTCATCGACGGCGGCTTCTTCGGCCGGATCCTGTCCGTGCGCGGCGAGTTCGGCTACTGGGTCTTCGAGGGCGACTGGCAGGCCGCCCAGCGCCCGTCCTGGAACTACCGGGCCGAGGACGGCGGCGGCATCGTCGTCGACATGTTCCCGCACTGGGAGTACGTGCTGCACGAGCTGTTCGGCCGCGTGAAGTCGGTCCAGGCGATCGCCACCACGCACATCCCGCAGCGCTGGGACGAGAACGGCAAGCCCTACGACGCCACGGCCGACGACGCCGCGTACGGCGTCTTCGAGCTGGACGGCGGCGCGATCGCCCAGATCAACTCCTCCTGGGCCGTCCGCGTCAACCGCGACGAGCTGGTGGAGTTCCAGGTGGACGGCACGGAGGGCTCGGCGGTGGCGGGGCTCAGGAACTGCCGGGTGCAGCACAGGAGCGCCACCCCCAAGCCGGTCTGGAACCCGGACATCCCCGCCACGGAGGTCTTCCGCGACCAGTGGCAGGAGGTCCCGGACAACGCCGAGTTCGACAACGGCTTCAAGGCCCAGTGGGAGCTGTTCCTCAAGCACGTCTACGCCGACGCCCCCTACCACTGGGACCTGCTGGCCGGTGCCCGCGGTGTCCAGCTCGCCGAGCTGGGCCTGAAGTCCTCGGCCGAGGGCCGCCGCCTCGACGTCCCGGAGATCTCGCTGTGACCATCCGACTCCCGGGCAGCGACGGGGCGTTGCGGACGTACGAACCCCGCACCGAGCCCCTCGCCGTGTCCCCCGGCACGCCCTTCACCTCCCGTACGGTCTTCTCGGCGGCGCACGTCGTCGCGGACCCGTACGCGGACGTCTCCCCCGACTCGCCCGCCGCGGTCGACTGGGACGCCACGCTCGCCTTCCGCCGTCATCTGTGGTCGCACGGGCTGGGCGTCGCCGAGGCCATGGACACCGCCCAGCGCGGGATGGGCCTGGACTGGGCGGGCGCGGCGGAGCTGATCCGCCGGTCGGCGGCGGAGGCGAAGTCGGTCGGCGGGCTGATCGCCTGCGGCGTGGGCACGGACCAGCTGTCCGTCACCGAGGTCGGCTACCCGTACGGCCTGGCGGAGATCCGGGCAGCGTACGAGGAACAGCTCGCGGTCGTCGAGGAGTCGGGCGCGCGGGCGATCCTGATGGCCTCACGGGCCCTTGCGGCGGTCGCCAAGAGGCCGGAGGACTATCTGGAGGTCTACGGGCATCTGCTCCGCCAGGCGTCCGAGCCGGTGATCCTGCACTGGCTGGGCCCGATGTTCGACCCCGCGCTGGAGGGTTACTGGGGCGCCACGGACCTGGACGCCGCGACCCGCACGTTCCTGGACGTCATCGCCGCCCATCCGGACAAGGTCGACGGCATCAAGGTCTCCCTGCTGGACGCCCAGCGCGAGATCGACATCCGCCGCCGGCTGCCGCAGGGCGTCCGCTGCTACACGGGCGACGACTTCAACTACCCCGAGCTGATCGCGGGCGACGAGCAGGGCTTCAGCCACGCCCTGCTGGGCATCTTCGACCCGCTGGGACCGCTGGCGGCGCAGGCGGTGCGGGTGCTCGACACGGGGGACGTCAAGGGATTCCGGGAGTTGCTGGACCCGACGGTCGAGCTGTCCCGGCACCTCTTCCAGACCCCCACCCGCTTCTACAAGACGGGCGTGGTGTTCCTGGCCTGGCTGGCCGGACACCAGTCGCACTTCACGATGGTCGGCGGCCTGCAGTCGGCCCGCTCGCTGCCGCACTTCGCGAAGGCGTACGAACTGGCCGACGGGCTGGGCCTGTTCCCCGACCCGAAGCGGGCGGAGGAGCGGATGAAGACCCTGCTGAGCGTGTACGGAGTGGACCAGTGAGCACAGCGGAGCTGGAGCGCTTCTCCATCAACCAGATGACGGTGAAGCAGCTGTCGATGCCGGAACTCGTCGAGGCGTGCGGGGAGCTGGGCGTCCGCAACGTCGGCCTGTGGCGCGAGCCGGTCCAGTCGTACGGCCTGGAGGCCACGGCGAAGCTGGTGCGGGACGCGGGGCTGACGGTGACAACGTTGTGCCGGGGCGGCTTCTTCACGGCGATCGACCCGCAGGAGCGTTCCCGGGCCCTGGCCGACAACCGCCGGGCGATCGACGAGGCGGCGACGCTCGGCACGGACACCCTGGTCCTGGTCTCGGGGGGTCTCCCGGCCGGCTCCAAGGACCTGCACGGCGCGCGGGAACGCATCGCGGACGCGCTGGCGGAGCTCGGCCCGTACGCGGAGGGGCACGGCGTCCGCCTGGCGATCGAGCCGCTGCACCCGATGTACGCCTCCGACCGCTGCGTGGTGTCGACGCTGGCCCAGGCTCTGGACCTGGCCGAACGCTTCCCGGCCCGCCAGGTCGGCGTCACCGTCGACACCTACCACATCTGGTGGGACGACACCGCTCCCGCGCAGATCGCCCGGGCCGGTGCGGGCGGCCGTATCCACACCTTCCAGCTCGCCGACTGGACGACCCCGCTCCCGGAGGGCGTGCTGACCGGCCGCGGCCAGATCGGCGACGGCTCGATCGACATGCGGGAGTGGAAGGCGTACGTGGAAGCGGCCGGCTACACGGGTGCCGTCGAAGTCGAGCTGTTCAACGACGGGTTGTGGGCACGGGACGGGCGGGAGGTGCTGGCGGAGACGGCGGCGAGGTTCGTCGAGCACGCCCTGTAGGTCGAGCACGCCCTGCGGTACGACGGGGCCCTGCGCCGGGTACGGTGCACTACCACCCGACGCGGGGCCGCTTGCGCGCCCGGCTCAAGCGGTGAGGTCACCGCCCTGCCGGGTGAGCACGACCACTTCCTCGGACATCGTGACCACGAGTGCGTCGCCCGTCACCGCGATACTCCCCCCGGCCATGGGCAGGGTGATGGTCTCGACCGGCTCGTTCGTCTCCAGGTCCCACATCCGTACGGTGCGGTCGGAGCGGGTCGTGAAGGCGAAAGGGCGGCCGTCGACACGGGCGCAGGCCACCGCGGACACCCGGTCCGGGTGGCGGGCGAGGGTCGCGCGCCGCGTGCCGCGGGCCAGATTCCACACTTCGATCCCGTTGCCGCACAGCACCGCGTGAGGGGTGCCCGCGATGTCGGTGCAGGCCAGTGCGGTCACGCCCGCCATGTCGCATGCGAGGACCGTCTGCGCGGTGTCGTCGGTCAGGTCGCGGACGTGGACCTCCCGTTCCCTCACGCCTCCGGCGACGAGGACGTGCGGGCGTCCGTCGATGTCGGCGCACGCCAGGCCGTAGTGCTGGTGGCCCGAGCGGAACCAGACACGGATGATCCGCTCGGGCCCGGTCTCGTCGGTGAGGTCCCACACCCGCACGGTGTTGTCCGCGCTCGCGCTGATCGCGTGCGGGCGCCCGTCGACGGTGGTGCAGGCCACGGAGTGGACGGTGTTGGTGTGCCCGGTGCGCACGGAGTGCTGCACGCCCTCCGTCAGGTCCCACACGCGAACCGTCTTGTCAGGGGCTCCGCTGACGGCGTGCGGCCGCCCGTCGATCGTGGTGCAGGACAGTGCGGGTCCGCCGCCCCAGGTGGTGCCGCCATGGCCGGTGAGCACGGCGCGCACCGTCCCGGCGCGCAGGTCCCACACGCGGAGGGTGTCGTCGCGTGCCCCCGTGATCACGTGCGGGCGTCCGTCGATCGTGGCGCAGGCCGCCGCGGAGAGGGAGGCGGAGTGTCCCGGCCGGGTGATGCGGCCGTGTGTGCTCTCCGTCAGGTCCCACACGTGTGCGGTGTCGTAGCCACTGGTGACCGCGTGCGGCCGGCCGCCGACGGTGGTGCAGGCGAAGCTGCGGCTCAGGCCGGACGGGCTCTTCAGGAGGGCGCGTTGCCCGCCGTCGGTCAGGTCCCACACGCGGACTTCGCGGTACTGGTCCCCGGTCACCGCGTGCGGACGCCCGTCGATGTCCGTGCAGGCCACCGCGTACACATCGCTCGTGTGGCCCGTCAGCACGGCGCGTTCGGTGCCGTGGGTCAGGTTCCACACCCGCACCGTGCGGTCCGAGGCGCCGCTGACCGCGTGCGGGTGTCCGTCGATCTGGGTGCAGGCGACGGCCGTCACCGTGGAGGTGTGGCCGGCGAGGGCTGCCCGGGGGATGCCGGTGGTCAGGTCCCAGACCCACACCTTGCTGTCGAAACAGCCGACGACGGCGTGCGGCCGGCCGTCGACAGTGCAGCAGACCACTGAGGAGACGGCCCCGGAGTGGCCCGTCAGCTGAAGGCGCAGGGCTCCGGTCGTCAGGTTCCACACCCGGACCGATGCCTCTCCCGTCTGGTTGACCGTCACCGCGTGCGGGTGTCCGTCGATCACCGTGGCGGCCACCGCGACCATGAGGCCGAGGTAGCCGGGCCTGATCCTGCGGCTCGTGCCGTCGGCCAGGTTCCACACGCGGACCGTGCCGTCGCCCTTGCCGTTGCCGAGGAGGTCCTCGGGGCTGATCGTGACGGCGTACGGGCGTCCCTCGTGGGTGTAGCAGTCGACGTCGCTGATCTCGCCCCGGTGGCCGGTGAAGGCGGCGGTCTGGGCGCCGGTGGTCAGATCCCACACCCGTACCGTGCCGTCCGAGAAGCGGTTGTCGCGGAAGTCGAGTCTGCCCCCGTCGACGGTGACGGCGTGCGGGCGTCCGTCGATGCCGACGCAGGCCACCGCCGCGGAGCCGCTGTGGCCGGTCAGGGCTGAGCGCATGGCGGGGTGCACGAGGTTGCCGGTCGCCCACAGCGGTCGCCAGGGACGTTGCCGTGCGATGTCACGGAGTCTGCCGGCGGGCTGGTTGAAGCGGGCGGCGTCGATGGCCAGGACGTCCTGCCGCTGCGTCGGGGTCGCGTCCGTGTGGGCGATGGCCGAGGCCCGGTAGATCGAGGCGGGCAGGCGTCCCGGGGAGGGCGGGGCCGTGCGCAGGGCCCGCATCAGGGACACCGGACTCGCGTGCACCAGGAAGCCGCTGTCGTCGAGGAGCCGGTCGAGAACGCCGCCCGCCGCCGCGTGGTCGGCCAGGTGGTTGCGGATGTACGGGTGGGCGGATGTCCAGTCGCGTCGGTGTGTGAGGGGGTCCTCCGGCACCTGGGCGAGCAGTGCGTCGACGATGGCCCGGTGCGCCGTGGTGCCGCCGCCGGGGGTGCGCAGGTACTCCGCCATGGTCTCGTGGAAGAGCCGGTAGACGGAGCCACCGGGCGCTGCGGTCTCGACGAGGTAGGACCCGGCGCTCTCGTGGAGCCATTCCAGATCCTCGTGCGGGCAGCCGACGCCGGAGAGTGCCTCGGCCACCGGCGCCCACAAGGTGGACCACGGCAGGCCGGCGCCCTGGGCGTAGGCGAGGGGGCGCAGCAGACGGACGACCTTCGCACGGTGGGGGCCGAAGCGGGCCAGATAGGCGGCGAACGCCTGGCCGGCATCGCTGGGCAGGCCTTGCTCCCAGCCGGGACGGGCGAGGTCCACCTGGACTTGACCGTGCACCAGGGCGCGGGCCGTCATACGCGCCACGAGGAAGCAGTTGCCGGCCCGGTCGGCGATGGCCCGGGCGACTGGCTCGACGGCTTCCGGGCGGCCTCGGTAGGGCGAACGGCTGTCCGGATCGTGGGCGTCCATCAGCAGGCCGCGGGCGTAGGCGGTGACGTCCGCCGCGGTGAAGTGGCCGGGCTGGTCCAGGTCGAGGACCACGGTCGCGTGGCCGAGGGCGGCGAGGAGCGGACGGCGTGTGCCGACGACCAGTCGCAGCGCCGGCAGCGTGCTGAGCGGCTGCAGGAGTTCACAGGCGATGCGGGTCCCCTCGAGACCGTCGCCGCTGGTTCCGGCCTCGTCCAGGGCGTCCACCACGACGGTGACCGGCTTCGTGCGCCGGCTCAGCGCCTCCAGCAGATCGTCGCGTTCCGCACCGGGCAGGCCGATCGCGCCGCCGAGAGCGGCGGTCAGGTCTTCCAGTCCGGCACGCCGGGCGTGCAACGGCACGACGGGCATGCCCGGCGGCGGGAGCGCCTCGGCCGGTGTGCGCGTACGGGCCGGGTGGTCCGGATCGGACAGCAGGAGCAGCCTGCCGAGGAGTGCGGACTTGCCCGATCCGGGACCGCCGGTGACGATCCGGGCCCGGCGGTCGTGAGGTTCGTGCAGCCAGCGGGCCAGTTCGGCCAGGGCGGACGTGCGCCCGACGAAGTGGTCCCCGTACTCGCCCAGGTGTTCCAGGCCGCGGCCACGGGGGTCGAAGTGCCCGCGCGTCCGGCCCCGCAGCCGGGCCATGGCCGCCACGTCGAGGTCATCGACCGGCAGACCGGCGATGTGCGCCGGGTTACGGAAGAACGGGGCGTGGCCGTCGCTGTCGACGGTGAACATCCGGGCGTGCTGCCTCAAGTGACGTGTCCGGAAGTGCTCGTTGATCCGCTCCGTGACCTCCCGTACTCCGACGAACTCCGGGTGCGCCCCGGCCCGGGGGCGGGCGAGAACGTCACTGAGCGCGTCCACGAAGGCGTTCTCCCGGGCCTGTTCCTTGCCGCGGGCCGAAGCCAGCAGCCAGCGTCCCGCCGCTCCCCGCTGAGTGGTGGCCAGTTCGGCGGCGAGCGTCGCCAGATCGGTCGCGCCGGCGCCCGCGTAGCAGGTGTCGACGATCACCAGCAGATGCCCGAGCGGGCTGTACATCAGCGGGCGGCACAGGTCCTCACTGGCCAGCGCACTGCTCCACAGTCCCGGTTCGGTGTCGGCGCACAGCAGGTAGTGTCGGTCCGGCGCCTTGGCACCATGCCCGGCGAAGTACAGGACCACCACGTCACGGGGGCCCAGATCCGTGCCGGCCGCCCAGCGGTCGATCCCCCGGCGCAGAGCATCCGCCGTGGGGTTCGCCGACACCTCCGCGAGGGCCGGTTCGTACCCCATGGGTGCGAGCAGGTCACGTACGCGGGTCGCGTCCGGGAGCGCCTGCGGCAGGTCCGCGATGCCCGCGTCCCGGTACGCGCCGACACCGATGGAGACCAGGAACCTCCGCTCGGCGCCATGAGGGACGTACTCGCCGCTCGTCGCGCGCCGCAGCGACCTGACCATGTGCCTGTTCCTCTGCTGTCGCCCTGACGAGGGCCGTGGACTCCTGCGACGACGCGTCGCCCGGAGTCAGAGCGTATGCGGTCTGACGGGTGCTCACCGGGGTTCTGGGACTTCGTCATGGAGACCCGTGCGGGCGCCGGAGCTGTGGCCGAGAGGCCCGGCTCATAGGTCCCCTCGCCCTCTGCCGCCCCCGGCGTACCGACTTGCGAGAATCCGTACCCCGCCGGGAACCCGGCCCGGACTCCGGTCGTCCAATCCGAGGCCGCCGGAGAGTCACCTCGGTGCGGTGTCGGCCCTCGCTGCTGGCTGCGATCGCTGACCACCCTCTCCGCCGTACCGCGGCCGGCGGCACCGCCGCCATCGGCGCGCCCCCCTCCAACCGCGCCGGTGGCGGCCCTTGTGCGGTTAGTGTGCATTCCCTTGACTGGCAGAAACTTCCCGGTTATTGGTGACCCTCTGGAAGTTTCCTTCAGCGGATCCGAGCGGATCACCTCCGGAAGGAGCGCACGTGCACGACACCGGCACGGGAAGCACGGGAAGCACCGCACAGCCCTCCAGACGCACCGTCCTCGCCGCCACGGCCGGTGTCACCACCGCCCTCGCGGCGTCGTCCGGCCTCGCGCACGCCGCCGCCGCGGCCCCGGACGACGGCAAACTGCGCGCCCTCATCGCCCGTATGACGCTGGAGGAGAAGGTCGGCCAGCTCTTCGTGATGCGGGTCTACGGCCACTCCGCCACCGCCCCCGACCAGGCCGACATCGACGCCAACCTCACGGAGATCGGGGTCCGTACGGCCGCCGAACTGGTCGCGAAGTACCGGGTGGGCGGCATCATCTACTTCGCCTGGGCGCACAACACCCGCGAGCCGCACCAGATCGCGGATCTGTCCAACGGCATCCAGAAGGCCTCCCTGGACCTGCCGCGCGGGCTGCCGGTGCTCATCTCCACCGACCAGGAGCACGGCATCGTGGCCCGGGTGGGCAAGCCGGCGACGCTCTTCCCGGGCGCCATGGCCGTCGGCGCGGGCGGGTCGCGGTCCGACGCGCGCACCCTCGGCCGGATCGCGGGCGCCGAGTTGCGGGCGATGGGGATCCGGCAGGACTACTCCCCCGTGGCCGACGTGAACGTCAACCCGGCCAACCCGGTCATCGGCGTACGGTCCTTCGGTGCCGACCCGCGTGCCGTGGCCGCCCTGGTGGCCGCCGAGGTCGCCGGGTACCAGGGCTCCGGGGTCGCCGCGACCGCCAAGCACTTCCCGGGGCACGGGGACACCAACGTCGACAGCCACACCGGCTTCCCCACCATCACGCACAGCCGGGAGCTGTGGGAGAAACTCGACGCGCCGCCGTTCCGGGCCGCGATCGCCGCCGGCATCGACTCGATCATGACGGCCCATCTGATGGTCCCGACCCTGGACGACTCCGGCGACCCGGCCACCCTCTCCCGCCCCATCCTCACCGGCATCCTGCGCGAGAAGCTCGGCTACGACGGGGTCGTGGTCACCGACTCCCTCGGCATGGAGGGGGTGCGCACCAAGTACGGCGACGACCGGGTTCCGGTGCTCGCGCTGAAGGCGGGCGTGGACCAGCTGCTCAACCCGCCGGACCTGGACCTCGCCTGGAACGCGGTCCGCACGGCCGTACGGAACGGGGAGCTCACCGAGGCACGGCTCGATGAATCGATCCTGCGGATCCTGCGGCTGAAGACGAAGCTCGGCCTGTTCCGCGCGCCGTACGTCGGTCGGGGCGGAGTCGACCGGACCGTCGGCGTCCGGGCACATCTGAGGGCGGCCGACCGGATCGCCGAGCGGACCACCACCCTGCTCGTCAACAAGGGGCGGCTGCTGCCGCTGTCCAGGCGCCGGTATCCCAAGGTGCTCGTGGTCGGCGCCGATCCGGCCTCCCCGTCGGGGACGACCGGGCCGCCCACCGGTGTGCTCGCCGCCGCGCTGACGGAACTCGGCTTCGCCGCCACCGCCCTGTCGACCGGCACCGCGCCTTCCGCGGCGACCGTCGCCCGGGCGGTCGCGGCGGCACGGGACGCGGACGCGGTGGTGGCCGCGACGTACAACGTGACGGCGGGCAGCGGCCAGAGGACGCTGGTGGAGCAGCTGGTGGCGACCGGACGGCCGGTCGTGGCGGTCGCGATCCGCAATCCGTACGACGCGGCCCAGCTGCCCTCCGTGCCGGCCTGCCTGGCCGCCTACTCCTGGACCGATGTCGAACTGGAGGCCGCCGCACGGGTGATCGCGGGGCGGGTGAAGCCGCGCGGGAAACTGCCGGTGGCGGTGCAGCGGGCGGATGATCCGGAGCAGGTGCTGTACCCGATCGGGCACGGCCTGTCGTACTAGACGTACGCCATGTACCGGGCGCACCACCCCCAACGTGCGCAAACCGTCCCATGTGCCTGGCGTGCGCCCGCTGCCGCGGGTCACGCTGGGCCCGGGCCCCTTCCAGGGCACTCGGGGGACGGCGGGACGGCGATGTGCGAGAGAAGTTCGGCGGGGGCGGTGAGCGGGCTGCTGGTGCTGCTCGGTGCGCTGCTGACCGGGTGCCAGAGCCCGTCGGCGGGCGTCGCGGAGGACGGCCGGCTGGGCGGGTCCGCGACGGGGACGACGGCCGCCGCCGTCTCGCCGACGGCGACCCGGCCGTCCGGGTACGGGGCGGTGTTCCTCGCGGTGAAGGAGTGCAGTTCGTTCGGTACGACGAGCTTCACCGAGGTGCCGTGCGGCGGCGAGCGGGCAGCGGCCCGGGTCGTGGCCCGGCACGACGGCGCCGTGCGGGACGGGCCGCGCTGCCCGGCGACCACGGACTTCGTGCTGCACATCAGCGAGCAGCGGCCCGCGTCCGACGAGGACGGCGACGGGGCGGTGCCGCGGGGCTACGCCTGTATGCGCAACCTCCAGCCGCCGCACCCCGGGGATCCGGGCGGCGGAGGCGGTCCCCGCACCATCGTCGGCGACTGCGTCTACGGCTCCGGCGACGGGCAGGTCCGCGAGACCGCGTGCGACGGGACGGGCGAACAGGACCCGGAGTACAAGGTGACCCGGGCCGTGGAGAAGCGGGCCGGCTGCCCCGCCTCGACGGCCCTGTACGTCCGGCTCGGCGGGGACCGCCCGGTGGGGTGCGCCCGGCCGCTGTGAGCGACGGCCGGGCGCGGGCGGGGCGTTACGGACGCAGCGTCATCTCACGCTGCACGTCCCGCTTGTCGAGCTTGGCGTCGAACTTCGCCAGCGGCTTCGCCGCCTGCGGATCGGCCTGCACCGCGCCGGAGGCGACACCGGCCCACTCGAGGACGCGGGCGGTGGCGAGCGCCTTCTCCTCGGGCACGAGTCCCGCGACGTTGGCGCCGTGGTTCATACCGGGAGCGGTCAGGACGTAGGAGTCCTTCGCGCCCCGGCCGAGGCGGAACGGCTCGGCGCCCCACGGGTCGTTCTGGCCGTAGACGAACAGCATGTGGCGGGCGTTGTGCCGGACCCAGGTGTCGACGTCCCGCATGGCCGACGGCTGGAACTTCATGGGGATGTCACGCGGGACGAAGTTCCGGGGCGGCTGGTAGCCGTATCGGATGTACTTCTTCTCGATGTGCGGGAAGTGGATGGTCGGCGCGCCGAGCTGGGTGCCGGCCTGGTAGTAGTACGGCGTGTAGGGCGTCAGGCCCTGGTCGGCGTAGAAGGTGAAGCCGGAGATGGTGTCGATGGAGTTCCAGATCTCGTCGTCCGTGGCCTTCTTCGCGTCGGCCGGGATCTGGTCGCAGTCCTGCAGCAGGCTGTACTGCCAGAAGCCCCACACGTAGTCGAGGACGACCGCCTCGTACGCCCGGTCCAGGCTGCCGATGGTCTTGAAGGTGAGGCCGTTCTCCTCGGCGTAGGCCGCGTACTTCTTCTCCAGCGGCTCGCGGCGCACCAGTGCCTCGCGCTGCACGGCGTTCAGCCGGTCGCGGCACTCCTGGGTGCCGACCCGCGCGAAGAAGCGGTCGTAGGCCGAGTCCTCCTTGTTGACGACGTCGTTGGGGGCGACGTAGGCGACGACGCCGTCCATGTCGCGCGGGTAGAAGCGCTCGTAGTAGGTGGCGGTCATGCCGCCCTTCGAACCGCCCGTGGAGATCCAGTTCTTGCCGTAGACGCTCTTCAGGGCCTTGAAGACGCGGTGCTGGTCGCTGGCGGCCTGCCAGATGTCCAGCTTGGACCAGTCGGCCGGCTGGGGCCGGGACGGGGTGAAGAAGCGGTACTCCAGGGAGACCTGGTTGCCGTCCACGATCCGGGTCGGCTCGCTGCGGCTCGGGTTGGTGTTGAGGCCGTAGCCGCTGGTGAAGAAGACCGTCGGGCGGTTCACGTCCTTGTGCAGCACGCTGATGCGCTGCTGGAACGTGCCCTTGGACGGCCTGCGGTGGTCGACCGGCTGGGTGTAGTTCAGGACGAAGAAGCGGTAACCCGCGTACGGCTTCTCCTCGATCAGGCTCATGCCCGGTATGGACAGCAGCCTCTCCTTGATGTCAGCGGTGCCGGCCTCCGGCTCGGCGGCGGTGGCCGCTCCGGCCGTGCTCAACGTGCCTATGAGCACCGTGAGCGCCAGCAGCCATCTGAGCGCCTTGCGCATGCGCACTCCCCTGTGAGACAGATGTGCGCCGGAAGCTAGCGGACCAACTCACCTGTGCACCAGGGGACATAGGGAAAACCCTGTGCGCGGGGGCGGCGCCGGAAGAGGTGTGCGGGATTCAGCAGAGGATCCAGCCGGAGCTGAACTTCCCCGCCCCCACCCGGCCCTTGAGCCAGACGCAGCGGCGCCCGGCGTGCACGGTCACCGGGCCGGCCAGGTAGGCGTACGTGCCCGCGTCGACGACCGGCCGGTTGCCCCGGGCCTGCACGCTCACCGACATCTTCCGCTTCACGCCGGGCTTCTTGGTGAGGGTCACGGCGCACACATAGCCGCCGCGCTTGTAGACGAGCACGGTTCCGGTGGAGAACGGCAGGGCGCGGACCTTGCGGCCCGGGCAGGGCGCGGAAGCGGCTGCCTGTGCCTCATCCGGTACGGCGACCGCGAGCAGCCCGGAGGCGGTCAGTACGGCCAGGCCGAGCGCGAGCCGCCGGCGTATCGGTCCACTGTCCACGGTTGCGCCCTTCCCGTATCTCCACTGCACCCATCGCCGTACTGCTGTACGGACGCAAGACGTAGGGCCGACGGTTGCACGGCACGATCACTCCCTCCGAACCAGGAGTGATCTGAATCACATTCTGCTGGGAGTGTCGTTCCCGGGCGCTCCTTCGGCTTCGTACTGGGTGACGGCGGATCCGCACCCTCCGTACGACTGCTGACAGGATGAACGTGCTGAACCTACTTGTGACTCTGGGGCTCACCGGCACCGCGGCCCTCGCCGCGGCGGGAGTCCAGTGGATACGGGACCGCTCCCGCGAGCGGCTGTACCGCACGATCGCCCGGTCCCTGCCCCGGGGCGGCTCCATGACGGAGCAGCAACCCGACGGTTCCGTCTGGGAGTTGAGAATCCCGCCCGACGGAGACGCTCGGTGAGCGATCCGCTCGGGGCCTGCGAAAGGTTCTTCATGGCGCACTACGACGACCTGGTCGTGATGGCCACGCACATGGTGGCGGGCGATGTCCACCAGGCGGAGGAACTGGTGGCTGACGCGTTCGTGCAGGCGCTGCAGGGGTGGGACAGAATCGACAACCCCCGTACCTGGCTCGTCGCGGTGATCGCCCGCAACGCCATCAAGAGGTCACGGCGCCTGCGCGGCAGACTGCCGAAGCTGGCCCGGATCTGGGCCAGCGAGCGTACGGTCACGGGGAGCGACCCGGCCGCTGTCGTCGAACGGCAGGAGGACTACGTCCGAGTGATGGAGGCATTGGCCGAGCTCCCCGGCCGGCAGCGCACCATCGCGGTGCTCTGCTGGTGCGAGGGGTGGTCGCAGAAGGACATCGCGGCGGAGATCGGTGTCACCCCCAGCACAGTGGCCCAGCATCTGGCCCGGGCTCAGGCGAAGATGCGGCGTGCCTTCGGTGAGCGTGGGCAGGAACTCAATCTCTTCGCCGACCTGGGGAAGGAGCGGGCGTGAACTGGTTCCGTCGGCACAGGCACACTCCGGACCCCGACCCGCTCGTGAAGGACGCCATGGTCCGCTCCGCCGCATCGCTGCGGGCCCGACTCGCCCGTGGCACCACCGACCGGAAGGCCGGTCTCTTCGCGGATGTCGTTCGCCGCGCGGCTGCTGCCTCGCGCACCGACTCGGCACGTCCCGGGGCACAGGACCACGACCCGCTGACCGGCCTGCCCGATCGGCACGGTCTGATGGAGCGGGCCCTCGTGATGTGCGATGCGGCCGAGCGCACGGGAGAACGTGTCGCCCTCGTTCTGCTCAGCCTCGACCGTTTCCCGTCGCTGAACTCCGCACTCGGCCATCGCGCCGGTGACCGGCTGCTGCTGCAGATCGCCGACCGGCTGCGGCTGGCGCTGCCCCGTGGCGCACAGGCCGCCCGGCTCCACGGCGGCGAGTTCGCCGTCGCGGTACCGACCGCCGGCACCACGTCCGCGACCCGGATCGCCCGCGACCTGGTCACCTGGCTCAGCTCCCCGCTCGACCTCGACGGCCTCACCCTCGTTCTGGAGGCCAGCGCCGGAGTCGCCGTCTTCCCCGACCACGCCCCGGACGCCGAGGGGTTGCTGCGGCGGGCGGACGCGGCGATGTGCCAGGCGAAGCGGGACTTTACGGGCGTCGAGGTGTACGAGTCCCAGCGCGACTCCGGCACCCCCGACCGGCTGGGACTGCTGGGAGACCTCCGCCGCGCCCTCGACGCTCGCGAGGTGCACCTGCACTACCAGCCCAAGGTCCGCTTCGAC
Source organism: Streptomyces tuirus (assembly GCA_018195615.1). Classification (GTDB taxonomy): domain Bacteria; phylum Actinomycetota; class Actinomycetes; order Streptomycetales; family Streptomycetaceae; genus Streptomyces; species Streptomyces tuirus_A. The sequence continues at coordinate 3,531,351 of JAGTPG010000002.1, forward strand.
GGACAGGTCGCGGGCCTGGAGGCCCTGGTCCGCTGGGTGCACCCCGAGCGGGGCAAGGTGCCGCCGGACGAGTTCATCGCGATCGCCGAGTCCTCGGGCTGATGCACCATCTCACCGATTACGTCCTGGAGACCGCGCTCGGGCAGGTCGCGCTCTGGCGGGCCCAGGGGCTGTTCGTCCCGGTCGCGGTCAACGTCTCCCCGCGCGACGTGCACACTCCCGGCTTCGCCGGCTCCGTCGCCGCCCGGCTGGCCCGGCACGGCGTCCCCGCGGAAGCGCTCCAACTGGAGATCACCGAATGTGTCCTCCAAGGGGACCCGCAGCGCGCCACCGACACCCTCAACGGGCTGACCGGACACGGCGTGAAGATGTCCCTGGACGACTTCGGCACGGCCTACTCCTCCCTGACAGCTCTACGGAGACTGCCGTTGAGCGAGCTGAAGATCGACCGCTCGTTCGTGTCCCGGCTCGCGGTCGACACGGAGGACGCCGAGATCGTGCGCTGCACGGTCGGCCTCGCGCACTCCCTCGGCCTGCTCGTCGTCGCCGAGGGAGTCGAGGACGACGAGACCTGGGAACGTCTGCGCGACCTCGGCTGCGACGCCGTCCAGGGCTGGCTGGTCGCCGCCGCGATGCCGCCCGAGGAGGCCGCGGACTGGCTCCGTGACCGCGCCCAGGGGGGAGTCAGCCGTCAGCCGAGCTGGGCCCCGACCGGCTCCTCCGGCTCGGCGGCGCCGATGAACGTGCGCCACAGTTCCGCGTAACGCCCGCCGCGCGCGAGCAGTTCCTCGTGCGTGCCGTCCTCGGCGACCCGGCCGTGGTCCATGACGACGACCCGGTCCGCGCGGGCGGCCGTGGTCAGCCGGTGGGCGACGACGAGCGTGGTGCGGCGGCCCGCCAGACGGTCGGTCGCCTGGTTGACCTGGGCTTCCGTGGCCAGGTCCAGCGCGGCCGTCGCCTCGTCGAGCAGCAGGACGTCCGGGTCGACCAGTTCGGCGCGGGCCAGGGCGATCAGCTGGCGTTGCCCGGCGGACAGGTTGCGGCCCCGCTCCGCGACCTCGTGGAGGTAGCCGCCCTCCAGCGTGGCGATCATCTCGTGCGCGCCGACCGCCCGGGCCGCCGCCTCGACCTCGGCGTCGGTGGCGTCGGGCCGGCCGTAGGCGATGGCGTCGCGGACGGTGCCCTGGAAGAGGTACGCCTCCTGCGGGACGACCCCCAGACGGTGCCGGTACGAAGTGAGGTCCAGGGCCCGCAGATCGGTGCCGTCGACGGTGACCCGGCCGGTGGTCGGGTCGTAGAAGCGGGCCACGAGCTTGACGAGGGTCGACTTGCCCGCGCCGGTCTCGCCGACGAACGCGACGGTCTGCCCGGCCGGGATCCGCAGGTCGACTCCCCGAGGGCCTCTTCGTCGTCGCCGTACGCGAAGTGCACGTCCTCGAAGGCGATCTCGCCGCGCAGGGACTGGACGTCGAGGGGCTCGTCGGCGGACTTCGTCGACGTCGGCTCCCGGAGCAGCTCCTGGATCCGGCCCAGCGAGACGGACGCCTGCTGGTAGCCGTCGAAGACCTGGGACAGCTGCTGCACGGGCGCGAAGAACAGGTCGATGTAGAGCAGGTACGCCACCAGCGAGCCGATCGCCAGCGTCCCGTCGTCGACCCGCGCCCCGCCCACGATCAGCACGGCCGCCGCGGCCACCGACGACAGGAACTGCACGAAGGGGAAGTACACGGAGATCAGCCACTGGCCCCGGATGCGCGCCCGGCGGTAGCTGTCGCTGCGCTCGGCGAACCGCCGGCCGCCGTCCCGCTCGCGCCGGAAGGCCTGCACGATCCGCAGCCCCGACACCGACTCCTGCAGGTCGGCGTTGACCACCGACACGCGTTCGCGGGCCAGTTCGTACGCCTTCACGCTCGCCCGGCGGAAGAAGAACGTGGCGATGATCAGCGGCGGCAGCGTCGCGAAGACGACCAGCGCGAGCTGCACGTCGATCACCAGCAGGGCGACCATGATGCCGAAGAAGGTGACGACCGAGACGAAGGCCGTGACCAGGCCCGTCTGCAGGAACGTCGACAGCGCGTCGACGTCGGTCGTCATCCGGGTCATGATCCGGCCGGTCAGCTCCCGCTCGTAGTAGTCGAGCCCGAGGCGCTGGAGCTGGGAGAAGATCTTCAGCCGCAGCGAGTAGAGCACGCGCTCGCCGGTACGTCCCGTCATCCGGGTCTCACCGATCTGGGCCGCCCACTGCACGACCACCGTGAGCAGCCCGAGCAGGGAGGCCGCCCAGACGGCGCCGAGCGCGACCTGGGTGACGCCCGAGTCGATGCCGTGCCGGATCAGCACGGGCAGCAGCAGGCCCATGCCCGCGTCGACGGCGACCAGGAGCAGGCTGACCAGCAGCGGCAGTCCGAAGCCGCGCAGCAGCCTGCGCAGACCGTACGACTCCTCCGGCCGGACCGCCCGGGACTCGTCGACGTCGGGCACGTCGGTGGCCGGCGGCAGCGCCTCGACCTGGGCGAGGAGCTCAGGGGTGGCGGGGCTCTCGGCGAGGGCGGTGTCCTCGCGCTCCCGGTCACCGGTCCACAGCCGTGGTGTGACCCCGCGCTCGGCGTCGAACTCCGCGTCCAGCTCGTCCCGGACGGAGGTGTCCTCCTGCGGGCAGGCCGGCTGGGTGTGGCCCGGGGAGACCGCGCCGAGTTCGTCGGGGTCGGTGAGCAGGCGCCGGTAGAGGGCGGAGCGCCGCTGGAGCTCGTCGTGGGTGCCGATGGCGGCGAGCCGTCCGCCGTCCAGGACGGCGATGCGGTCGGCGAGGTTCAGGGTGGAGCGGCGGTGCGCGATCAATAGGGTGGTGCGCGCGTCAGCGCTCGTTGAGGGGTGGTGGTCGGGCGACGGGCGGGCGGTGCGGCCCCGCATGACGCCCTTCAGGGCCTCGTGGATCTCGTGCTCGACGCGGGCGTCCACGGCGGAGGTGGCGTCGTCCAGGACCAGCAGTCGCGGGTCGCTGAGGATGGCGCGGGCGAGGGCGACGCGCTGGCGCTGACCGCCGGAGAGCGTGAGGCCGTGCTCGCCGACGGTGGTGTCGTAGCCGTCGGGGAGTTCCTGGATGAAGCGGTCCGCCTGGGCGGCGCGGGCGGCCTTCTCGATCTCCTCCTGGGTGGCGTCCGGGCGGCCGTAGGCGATGTTGTTGCGGACCGTGTCGGAGAAGAGGAACGAGTCCTCCGGGACCAGGCCGATCGCCGCCCGCAGCGACTCCAGGGACAGCTCGCGCACATCGTGGCCGCCGACCAGGACGGCACCTCGTGTGACGTCGTAGAAGCGCGGCAGGAGGAGGGAGACCGTGGACTTGCCGGAGCCGGAGGAGCCGACGACGGCGAGGGTCTCGCCCGGGCGGATCTCGAAGGACAGTCCGTCGAGGACGGGGTGGTCGGAGTCGTAGCCGAAGGAGACGTCGTCGAACTCGACGGTCGCGGGGGCGTCCGCGGGAAGCTCCTTGGAGCCGTCCTGGAGGGAGGGCTCGGTGTCGATCAGCTCCAGGACGCGCTCGGTGCCCGCGCGGGCCTGCTGGCCGACGGTGAGCACCATGGCCAGCATGCGGACCGGGCCGACCAGCTGGGCCAGATAGGTCGAGAAGGCGACGAACGTACCGAGCGTGATGTGCCCGCGCACCGCCAGCCAGCCGCCGAGCGCCAGCATCGCGACCTGGCCGAGGGCCGGCACGGCCTGCAGGGCCGGGGTGTAGACCGAGTTCAGGCGGACGGTGCGCAGCCGGCCCGCGAAGAGCCGGCGGCTGACGTCCCTGAGCTTGCCGGTCTCCTGCTCCTCCTGCCCGAAGCCCTTCACGACCCGGACGCCGCTGACGGCACCGTCGACCACGCCGGCGACGGCGGCGGCCTGGGCCTGGGCGTACCAGGTGGAGGGGTGCAGCCGGGTGCGGCTGCGCTTCGCGATCCAGGCGATCGCGGGGGCGACGGCCAGGGCGACGAGGGTGAGCGGCCACGACAGCCACGCCATGATCACCAGGGAGATCAGGAACAGCAGGAAGTTCCCGATGGTCATCGGGAGCATGAAGAGCAGGCCCTGGATCAGCTGGAGGTCGCTGGTGGCCCGGCCGACGACCTGCCCGGTGGACAGCTCGTCCTGGCGGCGGCCGTCGAGTCGGGTGATCGTGCCGTACATCGCCGTCCGCAGGTCGTGCTGGACGTCCAGGGCGAGGCGGCCGCCGTAGTAGCGGCGGATGTAGGTGAGGACGTAGACGACCAGGGCGGCGGCGATGAGGAGGCCGGCCCAGGTGGTCATGTCCCTGGTGTGGTCGGTGATGACGTCGTCGATGATCACCTTGGTGATCAGGGGGACGAGGGCCATGACGGCCATGCCGGCGAGGGAGGAGCCGAGGGCGAGTACGACGTCCTTGGGGTGGCGCCACGCGTAGGCCCACAGTCGTCGTGCCCATCCCCGTTTCGGTGTCACGCCGGTGCCTTTCGGTCGTCCTGATCTGCCGAAAGGCACCAACGTGTATCGGGGCCGTTTTCATCCCGCCGTAACAGTTTCGGTTTGTGTTCAGCCCCGCGCCCCTAGAAGAGAGGCGTTGTCCTTACCCGCATGTAGTAGAAGCGGGTCGTCTGCGCTGGGTTCTCGTTGTCGTCGCTGGCGAGCAGGACCTTCAGGGTGTTCCTCGTGCGGCCCGTGATCGTCATGGCCTCGATGTTGTCGAGGAGGGGGTTGGGCTGGGGCTGCCTGGCCGTCGCTCCCAGGGTCGGGCAGGTCACGAGGTCGGTGAGCAGGGTCTTCTTCGTCGTGTGGCGTAGGTCGGTCAGGTAGAGGCGGACCGTGTTGCCCACGCCCGCCGTGAAGCCGCGTTCCAGGACCAGGAGGCGGCCGTCGGGCGTCGCCTGGATCTCGGAGACGCCGAGGCCAGGGTCCGTGCGGTAGGCGTACTGGGGCCCGAGCCGGAAGTGGCCCCGGTGACGTTCCCAGGTCTGGAAGCGGACGGTGTCGGCGGGGTCGCCGGAGAGGGCGTACTCCATGGACGCGACCAGGGTGCGGCCGCCGGGGAGCAGGGTCAGGCCCTCGAAGGTGCCGTTGGGCCGTGCGCGGCCGGCAGGGGTCACGCGCAGGTCGTCCGGGACCGGGAGGCGGTCGAGAAGGCGACCGTCGCGGGAGTAGCGGCGTACGGACGGCTCGGTCTCGGAGGTGACGAGATAGCTGCCGTCCCGGTCCACGACCAGGCCTTCGGAGTCGAGCGCGGTCCCGGTCTCGTCGGCGAGGGGACCACGGACCGGGGCTTCAGCGTTCGCGCGTCCAGGCTGAAGAGGGACGAGCGGTCGGAGAGGGCGGCCAGGGAGCCGTCGCGGTCCACGGCGAGTGCGGAGAAGTTGCCGACGAAGGTGTTCTCGAACGTCGTCTTGTCCAGCGCGTCGGAGAAGCGGTCGATGGAGACGGACGGGGAGCAGGCGTGTGAGGTGTGCGCCTGGGCGGGGCCGGCGGCGGTGAGGCAGGTGGCCGCCGCCAGGCCTGCCGTGAGGAGGGCGAGGTGGGTTCTCAGGGGCATGGACGTCACCGTAGGGCGGGCCGGTGACGCCGGGTGGGCCGCGCGGTGAAGCGTCAGCTCGCCGCCAGGTCTCTGTGGATGACCTTGGCCACGGCCTGGATGGTGGCGATGCCGTAGTTCATGGTGCTGTTGCCGTGGGTGAGCACGGTCATCACGTAGTCGTGGCCGCCGCCCTTGAACGCGCCGACGCTGTGCACGCGCCAGCCGTTCGTGGAGCGCTGCAGCCAGCCGTTCTTGACGGCCACGGTGACACCGGAGGGCACTCCGTACGGCGTGCCCCAGCGCTGGGACGAGACGACCTGGCCCATCAACTTGAGGACGTAGGCCCGGGAGTTGTCGCTCAGGACCGCGTTCTTGGCGGTGATGAGCTTCAGCAGCTTCTGCTCGTCGGTGACGGTGATCTGCGTCAGGCCCCAGTAGCCGTTGGCGCCGGGCTTGGTCTGGGTCATGCCGGCGGCGGTGAGGAAGCCCTTGATCTTCGTCATGCCGAGCTGCTTCCACAGGGTGGACGTCGCGGCGTTGTCCGACTTGGTGATCATGGCTTTGGCGAGGGAGGCCTCGCGGTCGGTGAGATACCGGTTCGTCTTCTTCGCGTCCCACAGCAGCGTGGCGAGGACGGTGACCTTGACGACGCTGGCCGAGTCGTAGGCGGAGCTCGCGCGCAGGGAGCAGGTGGTGTTGGTGCTGCGGTCGTAGAGGCCGACGGCGACCGTGCCCTTGCGATTGGCGAGCGCGGCGGTGATGTCCTTCTGCAGCTTGGCGGCGAGGCCGGCCTTGGCGGACGAACAGGCCACGGCCGGAGTGGCAGCGGCGGCAGGCGTGGCAGCGGCTACGAGCGGCACGAGCACGCCCGTACCCACGGCCGCCGCCAGCACTCTCGTGCGGCGCGATATCCCAGGAGTCATGCACCCCATGACTCATCGGGACAGGGCAAAGGTTGTGCGACTTGGCGAAGGCTTGTGCGAGTTGTTACCGGGCGCCGTGCGGTTTCACAGGCCGGGCCCAGTCTCGGCACAGCGGCCACACACCAGGGCTGTTCACGATGCCCGGGTGACATCTGCCACCGAATCCCGGTTCCGCACCACCGTGCCGCCCTCGCCCCGCCCGGGGAAAGGGCCGCCCCGCGCTGGTCGCTCCCCGTGCTGCTCGCGATCCTCGCCCTGGCGGCGGTGCTCTACTCCTGGAACCTGTCCGGCTCCAGTCTGAACAGCTTCTACAGCGCCGCCGTGCTGAGCGGCACGCAGAGCTGGAAGGCGTGGTTCTTCGGCTCGTTGGACGCCGGGAACTTCCTCACCGTCGACAAGCCGCCGCTCGCGCTGATGGTCATGGGCCTGTCGTGCCGGGTCCTCGGGTACGGCACCTGGCAGATGATGGCGCCGATGGTCGTGGCCGCGCTGGCCACGATCTGGATCCTGCACGCTTGCGTGAAGCGGGTGTTCGGGCACGCGGCGGCGGCCGTCGCGGCCCTCGTCCTGGCCCTCACCCCGATCACGGTCGCCATCAACCGGGACAACAACCCCGACACGCTGCTGGTGTTCCTGATGGTGTCGGGCGCCGCCCTCGGCTTGCGGGCCGTGCAGGGCGGGCGGCTGCTGCCGCTGCTGGGTTCGGCGGCCTGCTTCGGGCTCGCCTTCAACACCAAGATGCTGCAGGGGTACATCGCGCTGCCGGCCGTCTTCGCGGTGTATCTGTACGCCGCCAGGCCGGGGTGGGTGAAGCGGATCGTCAACCTGCTCCTCGCCGGTGTGGTGCTGGCCGTGTCCAGCTTCTGGTGGGCGGCGGCCGTGTCGCTGGTGCCGGCCTCCGAACGGCCGTACATCGGCGGTTCGACGGACGGCACCGCCTGGAACCTGATCATGGGCTACAACGGGCTCGGCCGGATCTTCGGCGGCGAGGGCAACGGCGGGGGCGGGGGCGGCGGGGGCGGCTTCGCCGGCACCGCCGGGCTCGGCCGGATGTTCAACGACATCCTCGGCGGCCAGATCTCCTGGCTGATCCCCTTCGCGGCCATCGCGCTCGTCGGCGGCGTGGTGCTGTGCGGCCGCGCCCCGCGCACGGACCTCACCCGGGCCGCGCTCGTGCTGTGGGGCGGCTGGACCGCCCTGCACTACCTGACCTTCGCGCTGGCCGAGGGCACGATGCACCCGTACTACACGACCGCGCTCGCCCCGGGCATCGCGGCGCTGTGCTCAGGCGGCGGAGTGCTGCTGCTGCGCGCCTTCCGCGCGGACCGGCGGTGGGTGTGGGTGCTGCCGCTGGGGCTGGGCGTCACGGCTGTCTGGGCCGTGGTGCTGCTGCGGCGGGCCTCCGGCTGGAACACCTGGCTGTGGCCGTCGATCCTGGTCGTCATGGCGCTGGCCGTGGTGGGCCTGCTCGTCTTCCGGTCCGGTGCCTCGGGCCTTCGGCTGCGGCTGCTCGGGGTGTCGGTGGCGGCGGCGGTCGTCGCGGCGGTGGCGGGGCCGGCCGCCTACGCCTGGTCGGTGCCGTCCGGGTCGGGCGGTGGCGGTGGCATGGGCGGTACGAACCCGACCGCCGGGCCGTCGACGGGCGGCGGCTTCGGTGGGCCCGGGGCGGGGGCGGCCGGGGCTTCCCGGGCGGGACCGGTGGCGGCGGGACGCCGGGTGGTGGAGCGCCTGGCGGTGGGACCCAGCAGGGTGGGAACGCCCAGGCGGGTGCGGGTGAGGCCCAGGCGGGTGCGGGTGAGGCCCAGGCGGGTGCGGCTGCCGCCCAGGCGGGCGGTGGCTTCCCTGGCGGCGGGACGCCGTCCGGTGCGCGGGGCGGGCAGGGTGAACAGGACGGGCAGAGCGGTCAGGCTCCTGGCGGCACGCCCCCGAGCGGCGCGAGCGGCGGCCGGGCGGGCGAAGCGAGCTCTCAGGGCGGCCGCATGGGCGGAGGCATGGGCGGCGACGCGAGCAGCGAGCTGGTCTCCTACCTGAAGAAGTACCGGGACGGCGCCAAGTGGCTGCTGGCGGTGTCAAGTTCGCAGAGTGCCGCCCAGCTCATCCTGAGCAGCGGAGAGCCGGTCATCTCGATGTGGGGCTGGTCGGGGAGCGACAATGCGATGACGCTCGCCAAGCTCAAGGAGCTGGTGGAGAAGGGCGAACTGCACTACGTCCAGCTCGGCGGTGGCGGCATGGGCGGCGGCCCCGGCGGCGGCAGCAGTGTCAGCTCGGAAGTCACCGAGTGGGTGCAGCAGCACGGCACGGCCGTGAAGGAGAGCGAGTACAGCAAGAGCACGAGCTCCGGCTCCAGCTCCTCGTCGCAGTCGAACCAGTCGGCCGTCTACCGCCTGGACCCGTCCGACGTCAGCTGACCTCATCACGGAACGAACGGCCCCGGCCCCTCGGTCCGGGGCCGTTCCCGCGTCCCCGATCATGGACACCGGTGTCCGGCGAACGGGTGAAGGGAAACGCAGGCGTGGGCTACTGCCTGGAGATGAGCACCGGCGACATGCGGACGGTGGTGCGGCTGCTCACCGCGGTGGAGCGGACCGAGCGGCAGGAGCGCACCCTCGCCCGGGTACGCACGGAGTGCGAGCGGACCGACGCCCGGTTCCAGGAGCAGGGCATCGACCTCGAGGTCTCCATCGCCCAGGCCCTGGACCAGCTGATCGACGGCACCCCGAGCACCGACCTGTGCCCGTCGTACAGTTACGCCTTCTACCAGGCCGTCGCGGCGCACTTCTCCGACCCGACCGATCTCGGCGACTGGCGGCGGCCGTCGTGGTTCTACGCCATGGACGACGAACTGGCCCGGCACGGCGTACCGTCCGACCTGCTCCCCGGTACGTTCCTGTTCAGCGGGCCCCCGCTGCGTCTGCCCCACCCCGGCGACGCGGTCCCCGCGATCGGCACTCTGCCGACCCAGCGGGCCGCGGCCCTGGCCGGCGCCTACGAGTCGGTACTGCCCCGGCTCGATCCGGAATTCCAGGAGGCGGTCCACCGGTTCGCCGAGGTCATGCGGGTCGAGGCGGAGGAGTGGGAGAGCTCCCGGAAGCTCGGGATGAACCCGGACACGCTGCTCTTCTGGTTCCACTGACCTCTGCGGGAACTCTTGACGGCGTCTTTCCCATCGGGATATTTGCGGTCGACAGCGCGCCAACTGCCGCTTCAGCGAAGAGAGTTCGCCGAATCCGATCTGATGCCGTCAGCGGTCACGCATGTCCGAGATCCCGAACGCCGTACGAAGTTTCGCCCCGTTCGTGACGGCCACCCCCACAGGAGGATCCGCAATGAGCCCACGCAAAGCACTCATAGCCGCCCTGACGGCCGCGCTGCTGGCCGGACCGGGCGTCGCCCAGGCGGCGACCCCGCAGACCACCACCGCACCCGCCCCGGCCCGCGACCGCGCCGCGGCGGCCACCATCACCTGGTCCCTCGTGCGCGCGAGCAATCCCACCGAGGACCAGCGCACGGCCTACGACCTCATCACCCGGGCCATGAACGCGGCGGTGGCCCGCTACAACAACCTCAGCGACCTGGGCAAGACGATCACGGTCCGCTACGAGCCGGGCGTACCCACCGCCGACGGCAACATCAACGGGACCATCCGCTTCGGCAGCAACCGCAGCTACATGAACGAGCGGACGGCCCTGCACGAGATCTCGCACACCATCGGCGTCGGCACGAGCGCGGGCTGGTCCCGCCTCGGCGGCAGCGGCACCTGGACCGGCGGGCAGGCCACCGCGCTCGTCAAGCAGTACGACGGCTCGGGCGCCAAGATCTCCACCGGCGGCGGGCACTTCTGGCCCTACGGCCTGAACTACGACAACGAGTGGTCCAACACGGCGGCCGACCGCCACGTCCACATCGTCGCCGCGATGGTCCGCGACGGCCTGTAGTCACCAGGCCCGGCGCTCAGCCCAGGTGCGTCGGCGCGAACATCCGCAGCACGGCAGGGAGCAGGACCACCGAGGGCCCCGGCGACGCGAGGTGCTTCGCGAGGTCCTGCTCCAGGCTCTCCGGGGTCGTCCGGACCCCGGGGACGCCGAAGGACTCCGCCAGTGCCACGTAGTCCGGGCGGGTCAGCTCCGTCGCGGTGGCCTCGCCGAACGCGTCGGTCATGTACTCGCGCAGGATGCCGTAGCCGCCGTCGTCGACGATCAGCCAGGTGACGTTCAGGCCGTACTGACGGGCCGTCGCCAGCTCGGCGATCGAGTACAGGGCACCGCCGTCGCCGGAGACCGCGAGGACCGGCCGGGTCGGGTCGGCCGCCGCGGCGCCGAGTGCCGCCGGGAAGGCGTAGCCGAGGCCGCCCGCGCCCTGCGCGGAGTGCATGTGGTTGGGGCCCTTGGCGTCGAAGGCCGACCAGGCCCAGTACGCGAGGATCGTCATGTCCCAGAAGGACGGGGAGTCGGCGGGGAGCGCCCGGCGGACGGACGCCAGTACGTCCTGTTCCAGGGTGAGTTCCTGGGAGGCGATGCGCCCGGCGACCTTCGCGAGCACCTCCCGTACGCGCTCCGCGGCTCCCGGGTCCTGTCGTTCCGGCACCGTCTCCAGCAGCGCCTGCAACGCGAGACGGGCGTCCGCGTGGATGCCCAGAGCCGGGTGGTTCGACTCCAGCTTGCCGAGGTCCGCCTCGATCTGGATGACCCGGCCCCGGGGCTTGAACGTGTGGTAGTTCGAGGACAGTTCGCCCAGTCCGGAGCCGACCACGAGCAGGACGTCCGCGTCCTCCAGGAAGTCCGTCGTGTACCGGTCCTCGATCCAGGACTGGAGGGACAGCGGATGCGTCCAGGGGAACGCGCCCTTGCCGCCGGGGGTCGTGACGACCGGCGCCTGCACCCGCTCCGCCAGCTGCTTCAGCTTGCCCGAGGCGTCCGCCCGTACCACTCCCCCGCCCGCGATGATCGCCGGCCGGGCCGCCTTCGACAGCAGGTCGGCGGCCACGGCGGTCAGTTCGGGGCGCGGCGGCAGCTCCTCGGGGAAGGCGTCGCCGCCCGTCACCACCGGGATCGCCGTCGGCGCGAGCAGCACGTCCTGCGGGATCTCCACCCAGACCGGGCCGTGCGGGGCGGTCAGCGCCGACTTCCAGGCCGCCTCGATGGCGGACGGGATCTGCGACTGGGTGCGGACGGTGTGGACGGACTTCACCACGCCCCGGAACGAGGCCGCCTGGTCGGGCAGTTCGTGGAGGTAGCCGTGCCGGCCGCCGCCGAGCCCCGCCGTCGGGACCTGGCTGCTGATCGCCAGCACGGGCGCGGAGGCGGCCGCCGCCTCCTGGAGCGCGGCCAGCGAGGTCAGCGCTCCCGGCCCCGTCGACAGCAGCAGGGGCGCGGCCTCACCCGTGATCCGGCCGTAGGCGTCCGCCGCGAACCCGGCGTTGTTCTCCACCCGCAGGCCGATGTACCTCAGGTCCGAGCGGCGCAGCGCGTCGAACATGCCGAGCGCGTGCTGGCCGGGCAGACCGAACACGGTCGTCGCGCCGAGACCGGCCAGCGTCTCCACGACCAGGTCTCCGCCGTTGCGGCCGGGAGGGGGGTTCAGGGCCGCCTCCGTCTGGGCGGGCGTCGGGCGGAGCACCAGGTCGTGGTCGTGAGTCACTTCGCTTCCGAGTCCTTCCGGGCCGCGGCGATCTGGCGGGACATGATCGTGGTCAGTTCGTACGCCGTGTGGGACGCGGCCACCGACGTGATCTCCGCGTGATCGTACGCGGGGGCCACCTCGACGACGTCCGCCGAGACCAGGTTGCAGGACGCCAGCCCGCGCAGGATCTCCAGCAGCTCGCGCGAGGTCATGCCGCCGGCCTCGGGCGTGCCGGTGCCGGGCGCGTGGGCCGGGTCGAGGCAGTCGATGTCGATGGATATGTACAGCGGCCGGTCGCCGATGCGCTGGCGCAGCTGGTCGGCGACCTCGTCGGCACCGCGCCGGTAGACGTCCGCCGAGGTGACGATGCCGAAGCCCATCTTCTCGTCGTCGGTCAGGTCCTGCTTGCCGTAGAGCGGGCCGCGGGTGCCGACGTGGGACAGGGCGGAGGTGTCGAGGATGCCCTCCTCCACCGCGCGGCGGAACGGGGTGCCGTGCGTGTACTCGGCGCCGAAGTAGGTGTCCCAGGTGTCGAGGTGGGCGTCGAAGTGCAGCAGGGCCACCGGGCCGTGCTTCTTCGCCACCGAGCGCAGCAGCGGCAGCGCGATGGTGTGGTCACCGCCGAGGGTCATCAGCCGGGCGCCGGTGCCGAGCAGGTCGTCCGCGGCGGCCTCGACGGTCTCGACGGCCTCGTTGATGTTGAACGGGTTGACGGCGATGTCGCCGCCGTCCGCGACCTGGGCGAGGGCGAAGGGGGAGGCGTCCTGCGCCGGGTTGTACGGGCGCAGCAGCCGGGACGCCTCGCGGATCGCGTTGCCGCCGAAGCGGGCGCCCGGCCGGTACGAGACACCCGAGTCGAACGGCACGCCCACGACGGTGACATCGGCCCGTCCGCCGACCTCGTCGAGCCGGGGAAGCCGGGCGAAGGTCGCGGGGCCCGCGTACCGCGGAACGCGGGAGGAGTCGACGGGTCCGCGGGGAGTCTCGTTGCTGCTCATGAAGAAATGCCTTCTTTCCTACGCTTCATCGCGTATGTACTGCTTGCTCTACGACTCTACTGGGGAGCCGCGACCGGTTCGGACGGGAGTTCGGGAGTCCGCCCGGAGAGCCGCTCGCGCCAGGCGGCGAGGACGGCGGCGTCGGTGGCGGGGGTGGCCAGGGAGACGACCAGATAGGCGGCGAGCGAGGCGAGCAGTCCGTAGTAGACGGACTCGTTGGCGAGGATGCCGTGCGTCGCCATCAGCGCGATGACGGCGAGTCCGCCGACCACGACGGAGGCGAGAGCGCCGTACACCGTGCCCCGCTTCCACACCAGCCCGCCGAGGATCGGCACGAGCAGCCCGCCGACGAGGAGGTTGTAGGCGACGGTCAGCGCCTCGACGACGTTGTCGATGGCGATGGCCGTGCCGATGACGGCGAGGCCCATGAGCAGGATGAAGGCGCGGTTGCCGCGCACCTCGTCATGGTCGTCGGAGGGCGCCTTGCCGATGCCCGCAGCCGGGACCAGATGTCGTTGTTGGCGACGGTGGCGCAGGCGATCAGCGCGCCGGAGGAGGTCGACATCACGGCGGCCAGCGCGGCGGCGAGCACCAAGCCGCGCACGCCGACGGGCAGTTCCTCCTTCACGATCGTCGCGAAGGCGTCGTCCGCGCTGCCGAGCTTCGGGTAGAGCACCTTGGCCGCCGTACCGATGACGGCGCCGGCGAGGGCGTAGGCGAGGCAGTAGGTACCGGCGACGGTCCCGCCCCACTTGGCGGTCCGGTCGCTGCGGGCGGTGAAGACGCGCTGCCAGATGTCCTGCCCGATGAGCATCCCGAACGTGTAGATCAGCACGTAGGTGAAGATCGTCTCGCCGCCGATGCCCAGCGGGTCGAAGTACGCGGTGGGCAGCTGCGCCCTCATCTCGCCGAACCCGCCGGCCTTGACGACGGCGATGGGCAGCAGGAGGAGGAGCACGCCGATGGTCTTCACGACGAACTGCACCATGTCCGTCAGCGTGATCGACCACATGCCGCCGAGGGTGGAGTACGCGACGACGATCGAGCCGCCGAGGACGATCGCGAGCGTGCGGTTGATGTCGAACAGGACGTCGAAGATCGTGGCGTAGGCGATGGTCGAGGTCACGGCGAGCATCAGCGTGTACGCCCACATGACGACGCCGGAGATGATGCCGGCGCGGCCGCCGCCGTAGCGCAGGTCGAGCATCTCGGAGACGGTGTACACCTTCAGCCGGGCGATGCGGGCGGAGAAGAAGACGGACAGGGCGAGCAGGCCGAGGCCTATGGTGAAGACCATCCAGGCGCCGGACAGACCGTACTGGTAGCCCAGTCCCACACCGCCGATGGTGGAGGCGCCGCCGAGGACGATCGCCGCCATGGTGCCGGAGTACATGGCCGGGCCGAGGCGGCGGCCGGCCACGAGGAACTCGCTCTTGGACCGGGCGCGGCGCATGCCCCACCACCCCATGGCCAGCATTCCGGCCAGGTAGGCGACGATCACGAGATAGTCGACGGCCATGAGGACCTCCTTCGCGCACGCTGAGCGGCGGGGGACGAGGTGGACGAGCACTGACCCTAGGTGGCCGGAAAGCGACTGCGAAGTGTACGTTTCATCCACTGAGCGGCGCCTGTATGGAGGGAACGCACACCATGCCCGATCCGGCGGTGCCCCCGACGCCTCCTGTTCCCCTCGTGTCCCTCCTGGCCCGGGAGGACCTGGCCCTGCGCCGGATCGCCGGCCCGGAGGACGCGACGACCGTCGTCCACTGGGTGCACACCTCGGAGATGGCGGACCCCTATCCGTACCTGCTGGGCGGGGAACTGCTGCTCACGGCGGGCGTGCACATCCCGGAGGCGGCAGGATCGGGGACCTACTTCGACGACTACGTGTCCCGGATCGTCGCGGCGGGCGGTGCGGCTCTTGGCTTCGGGGTCGCGCCGGTGCACGACACGGTGCCGAGGGCGCTGGTCGCGGCCTGCGAGGCGCACGGTCTGCCGCTGCTGGAGGTGCCGCCGCAGACCACCTTCTCCGGTGTGGCCCGCGCGGTCTGGCAGCTGATGGCCCAGGCCCGCCTGGCCGAACTCCGCCGTGTCACAGAGGCCCAGCAGAGCCTCACCTCCGCCGCCTCCCGCCCCGACCCGGTGCCGTCGGTCCTCCGCCGGCTCGCCCAGCGGCTGGGCGGCTGGGCGGTGCTGTACGGGCCGGAGGGGGAGGAGATCGCGGACGCGGGCCGGAAGCCCGGGGAGGAGGCGGCCCCGGCTCTCGTGGGGCTGGCGAACGTGGTGCGGCCGGCGAACGGGGCGTCCGGGGGCCTCCCCACCCCGCCTCCGCCACCGACACCGTCTCCGGCACCCACCTCGCCGCCTACGCCCTCGGCGCCGGGCACGGGTTCGTGCTCGGGGTGGCCGCGCCGGAGCGGGTCCCCGGTGACCACACCATCGCCTCCGTCGCCGCCGTGCTGCTGTCCCTGCTCACCGGGGAGCAGCAGAGCGGTACGGGCGCGGCCCGTTCCTCCGCGCTGGTACGGCTGCTGCTGGGAGCTCCGCCCGAGGAGGTCGCACCGCTGCTCGGCGGGCAGCGGTGGGTCGTCGTGCACGCCCGGCCGGACGGGGAGGGCGCCCCGGACCCCGTCGCGGCCTCGGCGCTGGGTGCCGCCCTGGGCTCCGCCCTGGTCGACCCGGCGGGTGACGTCGTACGGGTCCTGGTCCCGGCCGACCGGGCACCCGACCCGCTGCCCGGCTGGACCCTGGGCGTCAGCACC
Organism: Streptomyces tuirus; assembly: GCA_018195615.1. GTDB lineage: Bacteria > Actinomycetota > Actinomycetes > Streptomycetales > Streptomycetaceae > Streptomyces > Streptomyces tuirus_A. The sequence continues at coordinate 3,547,180 of JAGTPG010000002.1, forward strand.
GCCGTGACTCCGCAGGACTGGGCCGCCGCCGACACCCAGGCGGCCCGCGCCCTGGCCCGGGCCCGCGCCACCCGCGCCCCGCTGCTCCGGCACGCCCCGCGCCCCGCCCTGGCCGACCTGGTCCCGCCCGACGAGGCCGCGGCCCATGCCCGGGCCCTCCTCTCCCCCGTCACGGCACATCCCGCACTCACCGAGACGCTGCGCACCTGGCTCTCCCTGCACGGCAGTTGGGACCGCACCGCCGTCGCCCTGTCCGTGCACCGCAACACCGTGCGGCAGCGCATCGCCCGCTGCGCGGCCCTGCTGGAGACGGACCTGGACGACCCGGACGTACGCATGGAACTCTGGTTCGCGCTGCGGCGGATCTGAGTACCGCGACCCAGGCATGACTCCGGTCTCCCTGAGTACGTGACGCACATCCCAGGGTGCGATACGCCAGGGACGCCCACGGGAGGCTGCCTCACAATGGGGGCATGCCGATATCCGGGACACCCAGCCGCGCCGAACTCGTCGACCACCTCGTCAGGACGCGCATCGCGGGCGACGTCGCCACCCCCCGCGAGAACAACCTCTCCCACTACCGCAAGCTGGCGAACGGCGACCGCCACTACTGGCTGGGCCTGGAACTCGGCGACCGCTGGAGCGACGAGCAGGACGTCCTCGCGGTGATGGCGGAACGGGTCGGCGTGAACGACGACCCGGAGCACCGGTACGGCCAGGACACCATCGACCCCGAGCTGACGGTCGCGGCCCTGGACCGTCTCGCCGGCCGGCTGCGCAAGGCGGCCGACGACGGGCAGCGGGTCCTCTTCGCCACCGGCCACCCCGGCGGCCTGCTCGACGTCCATCGCGCGACCGCGTCCGCCCTGCGCACGGCGGGCTGCGAGATCGTCGTCATCCCCGACGGCCTGACGACGGACGAGGGCTACGTCATGCAGTTCGCGGACGTGGCGATGCTGGAGCACGGGGCCACCCTGTGGCACACCCACTCGGGCGAGCCGATGAAGGCCATCCTGACCGCCCTGGAGCGCGCGGGCCGACCGCTGCCCGACCTGGTCGTCGCCGATCACGGCTGGGCGGGTTACGCGGGACAGCACGGCGTGGACTCCGTCGGCTACGCCGACTGCAACGACCCGGCCCTCTTCATCGCCGAGGCCGAGGGCACCGTACAGGTGACGGTGCCCCTCGACGACCACGTCGTCAGCCCGCGGCACTACGACCCGATGACGGCGTACCTGCTGGCGGAGGCGGGCCTCAGCTAGGGCCCGGCTCGCGCGGGACGCGGACCACGCCCTCCTGGATCACCGAGATGGCCAGCCGCCCGTCCTGCGTGTAGATCCGGGCCTGTCCCAGTCCCCGGCCGCCGTACGCGGACGGGGACTCCTGGTCGTACAGCAGCCACTCGTCGGCGCGGAACGGCCGGTGGAACCACATGGCGTGATCCAGCGAGGCCCCGACGACGTCCCCGACGGCCCAGCCGCCGCGCCCGTGCGCGAGCAGCACGGAGTCGAGGAGCGTCATGTCGGAGACGTACGTGGCGAGGACGACGTGCAGCAGCGGATCATCGGCCAGCTTCCCGTTGGTGCGGAACCACACCTGCGAATGCGGCTCGCGCGGCTCGCCGAACCTCCCGTACGGCGGCTCGTCGACGTACCGCAGATCAACGGCGGCCCGCGCTTCCAGGAACTTCTCCACGACCACCGGGTCGAGATGCCCGTACCCGCGCAGCCGTTCCTCACCGGTGGGCAGCGTGGCGGGATCGGGGGCGTCCGGCATGCGCTCCTGATGGTCCAGCCCGTCCTCGTACACCTGGAAGGACGCGGACAGATGGAAGATCGGCTTGCCGTGCTGGACGGCGACCACCCGGCGAGTGGTGAAGGAACGCCCGTCGCGGATCCGGTCGACCGTGTAGACGATCGGCGCGCCGGGATCGCCCGGACGCAGGAAATACGCGTGGAGGGAATGAGCGAGCCGGTCGTCGGGGACCGTCCGCCCGGCCGCGACGAGCGCCTGCGCCGCGACCTGCCCGCCGAAGACCCGCGGGACGACGGCGGACCGGGACCGGCCGCGGAATATGTCCTCCTCGATCTGCTCCAGGTCGAGCAGATCGAGGAGGTCCTGAAGTGCCTGGCTCATGAGAACTGTTGTACCGGGCAATGACTACGGCCGGCTTACAGCCCCATGTCCTTCGCGATGATCGACTTCATGATCTCGCTGGTGCCGCCGTAGATGCGGTTGACGCGGTTGTCCGCGTACAGGCGCGCGATCGGGTACTCGTTCATGTAGCCGTAGCCGCCGTGCAGCTGGAGGCAGCGGTCGATGACGCGGTGGGCGACCTCGGTGCAGAACAGCTTCGCGGAGGCGGCCTCGGCGGGCGTCAGCTCACCGGCGTCCAGGGCCTCGGTCGCGCGGTCGGCGACGGCCTCGGCGGCGTCCACCTCGGCCTGGCAGGCGGCCAGCTCGAACTTGGTGTTCTGGAAGTGGGCGACCGGCTTGCCGAAGACCGTGCGCTCCTGCACGTACTGCTTGGCGAACCGCACGGCGGCCTTGGCCTGGGCGTAGGCGCCGAAGGCGATGCCCCAGCGCTCGGAGGCCAGGTTGTGGCCGAGGTAGTAGAAGCCCTTGTTCTCCTCGCCGAGGAGGTCCTCGACGGGCACCTTGACGTCGACGAACGCGAGCTCGGCGGTGTCGGAGGTCTTCAGGCCGAGCTTGTCGAGCTTGCGGCCGACGGAGTAGCCCTCGGACTTGGTGTCCACGGCGAAGAGGGAGATGCCGTGGCGGCGGTCCTCGGCGGTGGGCGCGGAGGTGCGGGCGCACACGATCACGCGGTCGGCGTGCACGCCGCCGGTGATGAAGGTCTTGGCGCCGTTCAGGACGTAGTGCGTGCCGTCCTCACTCAGCTTGGCGGTGGACTTCATGCCCGCGAGGTCGGAACCGGTGCCCGGCTCCGTCATCGCGATGGCCCACATCTCCTCGCCGGAGACGAACTTCGGCAGGTAGCGCTTCTTCTGCTCGTCGGTGGCGAGCATCTTGATGTAGGGCAGGGCGAGCAGCACGTGCACGCCGGAGCCGCCGAACTGCACGCCGGCGCGGGCGGTCTCCTCGTAGAGCACGGCCTCGAACTTGTGGCTCTCCAGGCCGGCACCGCCGAACTCCTCCGGCACGTTGATGCCGAAGATCCCCAGCTCACCGAGCTTGTAGTAGAAGTCCCGGGGCGCCTGACCCGCCGCGAACCACTCGTCGTACACCGGCACGACCTCGGCCTCGATGAAGGCGCGCAGGGTCTCCCGGAACGCCTCGTGATCCTCGTTGAACACCGTACGGCGCACGCCGCCACCTCCACGGACCTCAGCTGTCTAAGCGCTTGCTCAGACTAAGATACCGGCGAGTATCAACAACCGTCCAGGGTGGGGGTGGGGTAACGCTCGTCACGCTCCGGGGGACTGGTGGGCGTTGGGGCACAGGGGGCGAAGCCCCCGCCGGGGTGCGGGGCGGAGCCTCGGCAAAAGGCCCCTAAACCCCCGCCGCCTCGAACGCCCCCCGCGCCATCCGATGCAGCAACTCCGCCGTAGCCCCCCGCCCGGGCAACGCCCCACCCCTCCCCAGATGCGGCGTCGAGTTCAGCAACCCGAACACCGAGTGCACAGCCGACCGGGCCGCAGGCTCCCGAGCCCGGGATACACCTCCCGCACCACGCCCACCCACAGCTCCACATACTGCCGCTGCAGCTGCCGCACCATCTTCCGGTCACTGTCCCGGAGGCGATCCAGCTCCCGGTCGTGCAGGGTGATCAGAGGCCGGTCATCGAGCGCGAAGTCGATATGCCCCTCGATCAGCGAGTCGAGCACCTGCTCCGCCCCACCCCCGTCCGCCTCCGCCAGCCTCCGCTTCGCCCCGGTCAGCAACTGCCCGCTGATCCCCACCAACAGCTCAGCGAGCATCGCGTCCTTGCCCGCGAAGTGCCGGTACAACCCGGGCCCGCTGATCCCCACCGCGGCGCCTATCTCGTCGACCCCGACCCCATGGAAGCCCCGCTCGGCGAACAACCGGGCGGCCTCCTTGAGGATCTGCTCACGGCGGGTGGGGGTGTCGGTTCTGGTGGCCATGGAATCAATTCTAGACAGGGAGGTTAGCGGTCGTTAACCTGAAGGAAATGCGTTAACGCTCATTAACAAGGTGAGGGGACCGCAGGATGCACGAGGCACCGGAGCTCACGAGCGCGGCCGACCCCGCGTCGGAGGCCTTTCGGGCCAACGAGGAGGCGCACCACGCCCTCGTCGAGGAGCTGCGCGGCAAGCTCGCCGCAGCCGCACAGGGCGGCGGCGAGAAGGCCCGAGCCCGCCACACGGCACGCGGCAAGCTGCTCCCCCGCGACCGCGTCGACACCCTCCTCGACCCGGGTTCGCCCTTCCTGGAGCTGGCCCCGCTCGCGGCCGACGGGATGTACGAGGGCCAGGCCCTGGCGGCCGGCGTCATCGCCGGCATCGGCCGGGTCAGCGGCCGCGAAACCGTGATCGTCGCCAACGACGCCACGGTCAAGGGCGGCACGTACTACCCGATGACGGTCAAGAAGCACCTCCGCGCCCAGGAGGTCGCCCTCGACAACCGCCTCCCCTGCGTCTACCTGGTGGACTCCGGCGGCGCCTTCCTCCCCATGCAGGACGAGGTCTTCCCGGACCGCGACCACTTCGGCCGGATCTTCTACAACCAGGCCCGGATGTCCGGCGCCGGCATCCCCCAGATCGCCGCGGTCCTCGGCTCCTGCACGGCCGGCGGGGCGTACGTTCCGGCGATGAGCGACGAGGCGGTGATCGTCCGCAACCAGGGCACGATCTTCCTGGGCGGCCCGCCCCTGGTGAAGGCGGCCACCGGCGAGGTCGTCACGGCGGAGGAGCTGGGCGGCGGCGAGGTCCACTCCCGCGTCTCGGGCGTCACGGACCACCTCGCGGAGAACGACGCGCACGCACTCCGCATCGTCCGCACGATCGTCTCCACCCTCCCCGCGCGAGGACCGCTCCCCTGGCAGGCCACGGAGGTGGCGGAACCCAAGGTCGATCCGCACGGCCTCTACGGCGCGGTCCCGGTCGACTCCCGCACCCCCTACGACGTACGCGAGATCATCGCCCGCGTGGCCGACGGCTCCCGTTTCGCCGAGTTCAAGTCCGAGTTCGGCCAGACCCTGGTCACCGGCTTCGCCCGGATCCACGGCCACCCGGTGGGCATCGTCGCCAACAACGGCATCCTGTTCTCCGAGTCCGCCCAGAAGGGCGCCCACTTCATCGAGCTGTGCGACCAGCGCGGCATCCCCCTGGTGTTCCTGCAGAACATCTCCGGGTTCATGGTCGGCAGGGACTACGAGGCGGGCGGCATCGCCAAGCACGGCGCCAAGATGGTCACGGCCGTGGCCTGCACCCGCGTACCGAAGCTGACGGTCGTGGTCGGCGGCTCGTACGGCGCGGGGAACTACTCCATGTGCGGCAGGGCGTACTCCCCCGCTTCCTGTGGATGTGGCCGAACGCCAAGATCTCCGTCATGGGCGGCGAGCAGGCCGCCTCGGTCCTCGCCACCGTCAAGCGGGACCAGCTGGAGGCGCGCGGCGAGTCCTGGCCGGCCGAGGACGAGGACGCCTTCAAGGCCCCGATCCGCGCCCAGTACGAGCGCCAGGGCAACGCCTACTACGCGACGGCCCGCCTCTGGGACGACGGTGTGATCGACCCGCTGGACACCCGTCAGGTCCTGGGCCTGGCCCTGACCGCGTGCGCCAACGCGCCCCTGGGTGACCCCCAGTTCGGCGTCTTCCGGATGTGAGGGGACGGACGACGATGTTCGAGACAGTGCTTGTGGCCAACCGCGGCGAGATCGCCGTACGCGTCATCCGTACGCTGCGCTCGATGGGCGTGCGCTCGGTGGCCGTCTTCTCCGACGCGGACGCCGACGCCCGGCACGTCCGGGAGGCGGACACAGCGGTCCGGATCGGACCGGCCCCCGCGTCGATGAGCTACCTGTCGGTGGAGCGCCTGCTGGAGGCGGCGGCCCGCACCGGCGCCCAGGCCGTCCACCCCGGCTACGGCTTCCTCGCCGAGAACGCGGCCTTCGCACGCGCCTGCGCCGAGGCGGGCCTGGTCTTCATCGGCCCTCCGGCGGACGCGATCGCCCTCATGGGCGACAAGATCCGCGCCAAGGAGACGGTCCGCGAGGCCGGAGTGCCCGTGGTCCCCGGCGGACGCGACCCCGACCTGGCCGAGGCGGCCCGCGAGCTGGGCGCACCCGTGCTGCTGAAGCCGAGCGCGGGCGGCGGCGGCAAGGGCATGCGCCTGGTGCGGGATCTGACCCGCCTGGAGGAGGAGATCGCCTCGGCCCGCCGGGAGGCCCGCGCCTCCTTCGGCGACGACACGCTCCTCGTCGAACGCTGGATCGACCGCCCCCGCCACATCGAGATCCAGGTCCTGGCCGACGGCCACGGCAACGTCGTGCACCTCGGGGAGCGCGAGTGCTCCTTGCAGCGCCGCCACCAGAAGATCATCGAGGAGGCGCCGAGCGTGCTCCTCGACGAGGAGACGCGCTCCGCCATGGGCGAGGCGGCGGTCCAGGCGGCCCGCTCCTGCGGCTACCGGGGCGCGGGCACGGTGGAGTTCATCGTCCCCGGCAACGACCCGTCGTCGTACTACTTCATGGAGATGAACACCCGCCTCCAGGTGGAGCACCCGGTCACGGAGCTGATCACGGGCCTGGACCTGGTGGAGTGCCAGCTGCGCGTGGCGGCCGGCGAACCGCTCGGCTTCACCCAGACGGACGTACGGCTGACCGGCCACGCGGTGGAGGCCCGCATCTGCGCCGAGGACCCGGCCCGCGGCTTCCTCCCCTCCGGCGGCAGGGTCCTGAAGCTGCGTGAACCGCAGGGCGACGGCATCCGCACCGACTCGGGCCTCACGGAGGGCGCGGAGGTCGGCAGCCTCTACGACCCGATGCTCTCCAAGGTCATCGCGTACGGCCCGGACCGCGCGACGGCCCTGCGCAGGCTCCGCTCGGCCCTGGCGGAGACGGTCACGCTCGGAGTGCAGACGAACGCCGGTTTCCTGCGGCGGCTGCTCGCCCACCCGGCGGTGGTCTCCGGCGACATGGACACCGGCCTGGTCGAGCGGGAAGTCGAAGGCCTCGTCCCCACGGACGTACCGGAGGAGGTGTACGAGGCGGCGGCGGCCGTCCGCCTGGAGGCCTTGCGGCCCGAGCCGGGCGGCTGGACGGACCCCTTCTCGGTGCCCAGCGGCTGGCGACTCGGCGGGGAGGCGAAACCGCCGGCCTTCCCCTTGAAGGTGCAGGAGCCACTCGACCACACCCCGCGCGGCACCGCCACGGTCACCGGCGACCGGGTCTCCGTGACGCTTGACGGCGTCCGCCACACCTTCCACCGCGCCGCCGACTGGCTCGGCCGCGACTGCGACGCCTGGCACGTACGCGACCACGACCCGGTGGCCGCGTCCCTGACCCGCGCGGCGCACGCGGGCGCCGACTCGCTCACGGCGCCCATGCCCGGCACGGTGACGGTCGTCAAGGTCGCCGTCGGCGACGAGGTGACCGCCGGTCAGAGCCTGCTGGTGGTGGAGGCGATGAAGATGGAGCACGTCATCGCCGCCCCGCACGCCGGCAAGGTCACCGAACTGGACGTGGCACCGGGCTCGACGGTCGCCATGGACCAGGTGCTGGCGGTCATCGCCCCCGACGAGGAGGTGGCGCGATGACGACCACCGGCCTCCCGATGGTGGTGCCGACCACGGACCTGCCCAGCCGCGTCCGCATCCACGAGGTGGGCGCCCGCGACGGCCTGCAGAACGAGAAGGCGACCGTCCCCACGGTCATCAAGGCGGAGTTCGTGCGCCGCCTGGCCGAAGCGGGCCTGACGACGATCGAGGCGACCAGCTTCGTGCACCCCGGTGGGTGCCCCAACTGGCGGACGCGGCAGAGCTGTACCCGCTGATCGCTGACCTCCCGGTGGCCCTGCCGGTCCTGGTCCCGAACGAACGGGGCCTGGACCGCGCCCTGGCGCTCGGCGCCCGCCGGGTCGCGGTCTTCGCCAGCGCCACGGAGTCCTTCGCCAAGGCCAACCTCAACCGCACGGTGGACGAGGCACTGGCGATGTTCGAGCCGGTGGTGAGCCGGGCGAAGGCCGAGGGCGCCCACGTCCGCGGGTACCTCTCCATGTGCTTCGGCGACCCGTGGGAGGGCGACGTCCCGATCCCCCAGGTGGTGAAGGTCAGCAAGGCCCTGCTGGACATGGGCTGTGACGAGCTGAGCCTGGGCGACACCATCGGCGTGGCGACTCCGGGCCACGTCGTCTCCCTCCTGGCCGCACTGGACGAAGCGGGCATCCCACCCGCCCCCCTCGCGGTCCACTTCCACGACACCTACGGCCAGGCCCTCGCCAACACGCTCGCGGCGCTCCAGCAGGGCGTCACGACGGTCGACGCCTCCGCGGGCGGCCTGGGCGGCTGCCCGTTCGCGAAGTCGGCGACCGGAAACCTGGCCACCGAAGACCTCGTGTGGATGCTGCGGGGCCTCGGCATCGACACCGGAATCGACCTCGGCCGCCTCGTCGCCACGAGTACGTGGATGGCCGCCCACCTGGGCCGACCCAGCCCGTCCCGCACCGTCCGAGCCCTGTCCCACAAGGACACCGAGGAGCAGTGACCACCATGGACTACCGACTCTCCCCGAGCTGGAGGAACTCCGCCGTACGGTCGAGGAGTTCGCGCACGAGGTCGTGGCGCCGAAGATCGGCGACTTCTACGAGCGGCACGAGTTCCCGTACGAGATCGTCCGGGAGATGGGCCGCATGGGCCTGTTCGGGCTGCCGTTCCCCGAGGAGTACGGCGGCATGGGCGGCGACTACCTGGCGCTGGGCGTGGCCCTGGAGGAACTGGCGCGGATCGACTCCTCGGTGGCCATCACGCTGGAGGCCGGAGTCTCCCTCGGCGCGATGCCCATCTACCGCTACGGCACGGAGGCCCAGAAACAGGAGTGGCTCCCCCGCCTCTGCTCGGGCGAGCTCCTCGGCGCGTTCGGCCTGACGGAGCCGGACGGCGGCAGCGACGCGGGCGCGACACGCACGACGGCGCGGCTGGACGAGTCGACGAACGAATGGGTCATCAACGGCACGAAGTGCTTCATCACCAACTCGGGCACGGACATCACGGGCCTGGTGACGGTCACGGCGGTCACGGGCCGCACGCCGGACGGCAAACCCCACATCTCCTCGATCATCGTCCCCTCCAGCACCCCCGGCTTCGCGATCGCGGCCCCGTACTCCAAGGTCGGCTGGAACGCCTCGGACACCCGCGAGTTGTCCTTCACGGACGTTCGCGTCCCGGCGGCGAACCTCCTGGGCGAGGAGGGCCGCGGCTACGCCCAGTTCCTGCGCATCCTCGACGAGGGCCGCATCGCGATCGCGGCCCTGGCGACGGGCCTCGCACAGGGCTGCGTCGACGAATCGGTCAAGTACGCCAAGGAACGCCACGCCTTCGGCAAGCCGATCGCCGCCAACCAGGCCATCCAGTTCAAGATCGCCGACATGGAGATGAAGGCCCACACGGCCCGCCTCGCCTGGCGCGACGCGGCGGCCCGCCTGGTCTCCGGCGACCCCTTCAAGAAGGAAGCGGCCCTCGCCAAGCTCTACTCCTCCACGATCGCGGTCGACAACGCCCGCGAGGCCACCCAGATCCACGGCGGCTACGGCTTCATGAACGAGTACCCGGTCGCCCGCATGTGGCGCGACTCCAAGATCCTGGAAATCGGCGAGGGTACGAGCGAGGTACAGCGGATGCTGATCGCACGGGAACTGGGGCTCGTGAGCTGAGAGCCCGCACCGAGCCCGCGCCGACCACGGCGCGGGCTCCGCAGGTGGAGGGCTTACGGGCAAGTACGCGAAACCGGCTCGAGACGCGAGGAGTTCGCGCTCCAGGGCTCGCCGAGGAAGCTTCGGCACACCGTGATTCGGATCACCGCTTCGGCCGGCATCCCCGCTTCCTCCCCCGGGCACGGATACCAGGGCCCCCCTGGACAGGATCTGAGGTTAGGCTAACCTAAGCCTAAATCCAGCCAAGCGGCTGTCAGCCGTGCCCGCAGTGGCTCCGTACGTACGAAAGCAGACCCACCCATGTCGAACGCCAGAACCGCCCGCTTCTCCCGCCGCGGCATCCTCGCAGCCGGCGGTGCCCTCGGACTCGGCGCTCTCGTGACCGCGTGTGGCAGCGAAGACTCCAAGGACGGCGGCTCGGCCTCGAAGGGTGCCGCCAAGTCCGGCCCCTGGTCCTTCAAGGACGACCGCGGCAAGACCGTGCAGCTCGACAACGTCCCCGCGAACATAGTCGCGTTCACCGGCGTCGCCGCCGCCCTGTACGACTACGGCGTCACCGTCAAGGGCGTCTTCGGCCCGACCAAGACCCAGGACGGCAAGCCCGACGTCCAGGCCGGCGACATGGACATCAGCAAGGTGACCATCCTCGGCAACACCTGGGACCAGTTCAACGTCGAGAAGTACGCCGCCCTTGCCCCCGAGGTGCTGATCAGCACCATGTTCGACTCGGCCGGCACCCTCTGGTACGTCCCCGAGGCCTCCAAGGACAAGATCGCCAAGCTGGCGCCGAGCGTCGGCATCTCCGTGTACGACCGTCAGCTCACCGCCCGCTGCAGCGCATGTGGGAGCTGGCCGAGTCCCTCGGCGGCGACATGAAGGCCGCGAAGGTCACCGACGCCAAGAAGCGGTTCGAGGAGGCCTCCGAGCGGCTGCGCAAGGCCGCCAAGGCGCACCCCGACATCAAGGTGATGGCCGGTTCCGCGAGCCAGGAGCTGTTCTACGTCTCCGGCACCAACCTCTCCGTCGACCTGGAGTACTTCAAGGCCCTCGGCGTGAACTTCGTCGAGCCGCCGGAGAAGGCCAAGGCCCAGGGCGGTGGCTGGTTCGAGAGCCTGAGCTGGGAGAACGTCGACAAGTACAAGGCCGACATCATCATGATGGACGACCGGTCCTCGGCGATCCAGCCGGCGGACATCACCGAGGCGACGTGGAAGAAGCTGCCGGCGGTGAAGGCCGGGCAGGTCATCTCGCGTTCGGCTGAGCCGATCCTGTCCTACGACAAGTGCGTGCCGCTGGTCGAGAACCTCGCCAAGGCCATCGAGACCGCCAAGAAGGTCAGCTAGGCGCTCAGCGCCGCGGGGAACTCTGCCCGGCCTGCGACTGCGGTCTCGCTGTGGCTGGTCGCGCAGTTCCCCGCGCCCCGAGAAGGCAGGCCCCCATGTCCCCTGACCACGACTCAGGAGCCTCATATGACCACCGCCGTAGCCGCCCCGTTCCGTTTCTTCTCCCTGCAGGTCGTACGGACGAGGCGGCTCGGCCCGTCGCTGGTTCGTGTCACCTTCGGTGGGCCCGATCTGCACGCCTTCCACTCCGACGGACGCGACCAGTCGCTGTCGCTGTTCCTGCCCCACCCCGGGCAGCCCGAGCCGGTGGTTCCGCTCGAGCTGGGGACGGGTGGTGGCAGGGATGGCGTGAACTGCCGGACGACGTACGGGCCGTGATGCGGTCGTACACCCTGCGCGCACTGCGCCGCGACCCGGACGAGATCGACATCGACTTCGCGCTGCACGGCGTCGAGCCGGGCGCCTCGGTCCAGGCCGGACCCGCCTCCCGCTGGGCCGCCCGGGCCGCCGCCGGAGACCGGGTCCTGCTGCTCGGGCCGGCCGTCGCCGACAACCGGGCGATCCGCTTCCGGCCGCCCGAGGACACCGGTCTCGTCATCGTCTGGGGAGACGAGACCGCCGTACCCGCCGCCTCGGCCATCGTCGAGTCGCTCCCGGCCGGCACCCGCGCCCGGGTCTGGCTGGAAGTGCCCCACGCCGGGGACATCCAGGACCTGACGACCGAGGCGGACGTCGAGATCACCTGGCTGGTACGGGAGGAGAAGGGGGGCGACGAGGGGTCCTCCCCCATGGCCCTCGATCTCCTCCGCGACACCCTCATCACAGCCGCCGACCGCCCCTACGTCTGGCTCGCCGGTGAGTCCGGCTGCGTGAAGCGGTTGCGGCGGCACTTCGTGCGCGAGCGCGACATCGACCGCCGCCGGGTCACGTTCGTCGGCTACTGGCGCCACGGCGTGAGCGAGGAGGAGCTGCGGACCGAGGGATGACCGACCCGCCGACGACGAAACCTGAGTGACCACAGTCACGGCAGGGGCCGGTTCTCCGTCGAACAACTTAGGTTAGGCTTACCTAAGTTGAACCCGCGGTTCAGCCACCCTGTCCCGCACCGGACTGTCCCCACCGGAGGACCCTTACATGCGCTCGCACCTGCTCAACGACACCACCGCGGAGCAGTACCGCCGCTCCGTGACCGACGGAGTCGAGCGGGTGGCCGCCAAACTCGCCGCCACCGAAAGGCCGTTCACCGGCGTCAGCGTCGACGCCCTCGCTCCCCGCATCGACGAGATCGACCTCGACCAGCCGCTGCACGACACCACCGCGGTGCTCGACGAACTGGAGGACGTCTACCTCCGGGACGCCATCTACTTCCACCACCCCCGCTACCTGGCCCACCTCAACTGCCCGGTCGTCATCCCGGCCGTGCTCGGCGAGGCCGTCCTGTCCGCGGTGAACTCCTCGCTGGACACCTGGGACCAGTCGGCGGGCGGCACGCTCATCGAGCGGAAACTGATCGACTGGACGACCGAGCGCATCGGCCTCGGCCCGGCCGCCGACGGCGTGTTCACCTCCGGCGGCACCCAGTCCAACCTCCAGGCGCTGCTGCTCGCGCGGGAGGAGAGCAAGACCGACTCCCTCGCCAAACTGCGGATCTTCGCCTCCGAGGTCAGCCACTTCAGCGTGAAGAAGTCCGCGAAACTGCTCGGGCTCGGCCAGGACGCCGTGGTCTCGATCCCCGTCGACCACGACAAGCGCATGCAGACCGTCGCCCTCGCCCGTGAGCTGGAGCGCTGCGCGAAGGACGGCCTCGTCCCCATGGCCGTCGTCGCCACCGCCGGCACCACCGACTTCGGCTCCATCGACCCGCTTCCCGAGATCGCCGAGCTCTGCGAGCAGTTCGGCACCTGGATGCACGTCGACGCCGCCTACGGCTGCGGCCTGCTCGCCTCCCTGAAGCACCGGGACCGCCTGGCCGGCATCGAGCGCGCCGACTCCGTCACCGTCGACTACCACAAGTCCTTCTTCCAGCCGGTGAGCTCCTCGGCCGTGCTCGTGCGGGACGCCGCCACGCTCCGCCACGCCACCTACCACGCCGAGTACCTGAACCCGCGCCGCATGGTGCAGGAACGTATCCCCAACCAGGTGGACAAGTCCCTGCAGACCACCCGCCGCTTCGACGCCCTGAAGCTGTGGATGACGCTGAGGACCATGGGCGCCGACGGCATCGGGCAGCTCTTCGACGAGGTCTGCGAGCTGGCCCGGGAGGGCTGGCAGCTGCTCGCCGCCGACCCGCGCTTCGACGTCGTCGTGGAGCCGAGCCTGTCCACCCTGGTCTTCCGCTACATCCCGGCGAGCGTCACCGACCCCGCCGAGATCGACCGCGCCAACCTCTACGCCCGCAAGGCCCTGTTCGCCTCCGGCGACGCCATCGTCGCGGGCACCAAGGTCGCCGGTCGCCACTACCTGAAGTTCACCTTGCTCAATCCGGAGACGCAGGCGTCCGACATCGCCGCCGTCCTCGACCTGATCGCCGGCCATGCCGAGCAGTACCTGGGAGAGTCCCTTGACCGCGCGTCCTGAAAGTCCGACCAGAACCCATGACTTCGTGGGCATCGGGCTCGGCCCCTTCAACCTCGGCCTGGCCTGTCTGACCGAACCCATCGCCGAACTCGACGGCGTCTTCCTGGAGTCGAAGCCCGACTTCGAGTGGCACGCGGGGATGTTCCTCGACGGCGCCCACCTCCAGACCCCGTTCATGTCGGACCTGGTCACCCTCGCCGACCCGACGTCCCCGTACTCCTTCCTGAACTACCTGAAGGAGAAGGGCCGGCTGTACTCGTTCTACATCCGCGAGAACTTCTACCCGCTGCGCGTCGAGTACGACGACTACTGCCGCTGGGCCGCGAACCGGCTGAGCACCATCCGCTTCGGCACGACGGTGACGGAGGTCCGGTACGAGGACGACGTCTACCTCGTGCACACCGAGGCCGGTGAGGTGTTCCGCGCCCGCCACCTGGTCCTGGGCACGGGCACCCCGCCCTACGTCCCGAGGCCTGCCAGGGCCTGGGCGGCGACTTCATCCACAACTCCCGCTATCTGCGGAACAAGGCGGAGCTGCAGAAGAAGGACTCGATCACGCTCGTCGGCTCGGGCCAGTCCGCCGCCGAGATCTACTACGACCTCCTCAGCGAGATCGACGTCCACGGCTACCGGCTGAACTGGGTGACCCGCTCCCCGCGCTTCTTCCCGCTGGAGTACACCAAGCTCACGCTGGAGATGACCTCCCCGGAGTACGTCGACTACTTCCGCGAGCTGCCGGAGGCCACCCGCTACCGCCTGACGGCCGAGCAGAAGGGCCTGTTCAAGGGCATCGACGGCGACCTGATCAACGAGATCTTCGACCTGCTCTACCAGAAGAACCTCGGCGGTCCCGTGCCCACCCGGCTGCTCACCAACTCCTCGCTGAACAGCGCGGTGTACGAGAACGGCACGTACACGCTGGGCTTCCGCCAGGAGGAGCAGGAGAAGGACTTCGAGCTGACCTCCGAGGGCCTGGTCCTGGCCACGGGCTACAGGTACGCCGAGCCGGAGTTCCTGAAGCCCGTGCGCGACCGCCTGGTCTACGACTCCCGGGGCAACTTCGACGTCGCCCGCAACTACGCCGTCGACGTCACCGGCCGGGGCATCTTCCTGCAGAACGCCGGCGTCCACACCCACAGCATCACCAGCCCCGACCTGGGCATGGGCCCGTACCGGAACGCGTACATCATCCGCGAGCTGCTCGGCACCGAGTACTACCCGGTCGAGAAGACGATCGCGTTCCAGGAGTTCTCGGTATGAGCATCGGTTCCCTCACCTTCCGCCCGCTCGACCCCTGAAGGACGCCGAGCTGCTGCACTCCTGGGTCACCCACCCCAAGGCGGCCTACTGGATGATGCAGGACGCGAAACTCCAGGACGTGGAGCGCGAGTACATGCGCATCGCGGCACACGAGCACCACCACGCGTACCTCGGTCTGCACGAGGGCCGGCCGGCGTTCCTGATGGAGAGCTACGACCCCCGGTACGTCGAGCTGGAGGGGCTGTACGACCCGGAGCCCGGCGATGTCGGCATGCACTTCCTCGTCGCGCCGACCGACCGGCCGATCCACGGCTTCACCCGGGCGGTCATCACCGCCGTGATGGAGGAGCTGTTCGCCGATCCGCGAACCAGGCGGGTCGTCGTCGAGCCCGATGTGAGCAACAAGGCCGTGCACGCGCTGAACGAGGCCGTCGGCTTCGTGCCCGAGCGTGAGATCGACAAGCCGGAAAAGCGCGCGCTGCTGAGCTTCTGCACGCGCGAACGCTTCTTCAATAGGCACAGCCTGGCCGCCCGAGGAGTAGCTGTATGACCCTGTCCGACGCCGTAGCGCATCTGTCCCCCCACCGCTGGGCGCGGGCCAACCGCCTCCTGATCCGCAAGGCGCTCGCCGAGTTCGCGCACGAGCGCCTCATCACACCGGAGGCCACCGCTGCCGGCGAGTACGTCGTCCGCAGCGACGACGGCCTGACGCGGTACACCTTCACGGCCACCCGCCGCGCCCTCGACCACTGGCAGATCGACGCCGACTCGATCACCCGCCACCGCGACGGCGCCGAGCAGCCGCTCGCGGCCCTGGACTTCTTCATCGAGCTGCAGAAGTCCCTCGGCCTGAGCGACGACATCCTGCCCGTATACCTGGAGGAGATCTCCTCCACCCTCTCGGGCACCTGCTACAAGCTGACCAAGCCGAAGCTCACGGCGGCCGAGCTCGCGCGCGGCGGCTTCCAGACCATCGAGACCGGCATGACCGAGGGCCACCCCTGCTTCGTGGCCAACAACGGACGGCTCGGCTTCGGCATCCACGAGTACCTGTCGTACGCCCCCGAGACGGCGAGCCCGGTCCGGCTCGTCTGGCTCGCGGCACACCGCTCACGTGCCGCGTTCACGGCCGGTGTCGGCATCGAGTACGAGTCGTTCCTGCGCGAGGAACTGGGCGCGGAGACCGTCGAGCGCTTCCACGGCGTCCTGCGCGACCAGGACCTCGACCCGGCCGACTACCTCCTCATCCCCGTCCACCCCTGGCAGTGGTGGAACAAGCTCACCGTCACCTTCGCCGCCGAGGTCGCCCGGAAACACCTGGTGTGCCTGGGCGAGGGCGACGACGAGTACCTGGCCCAGCAGTCCATCCGGACCTTCTTCAACACGACCAGCCCGAGAAGCACTACGTGAAGACGGCCCTGTCCGTCATCAACATGGGCTTCATGCGCGGACTCTCGGCCGCCTACATGGAGGCCACGCCGGCGATCAACGACTGGCTGGCCCAGCTCATCGAGGGCGACCCGGTGCTGAAGGCCACCGGCCTGTCGATCATCCGCGAGCGTGCCGCCGTCGGCTACCGGCACCTGGAGTACGAGAAGGCGACGGACCGCTACTCGCCGTACCGCAAGATGCTCGCCGCGCTGTGGCGGGAGAGCCCGGTGCCGTCCCTCGAGGACGGCGAGTCCCTGGCCACCATGGCATCCCTGGTCCATGTCGACCACGAGGGCGCGTCGGTCGCGGGCGCGCTGATCGAGCGGTCGGGGCTCTCCCCGAAGGAGTGGCTGCGCCGTTACCTCCAGGCGTACTTCACGCCCCTCCTGCACAGCTTCTACGCCTACGACCTGGTCTTCATGCCGCACGGCGAGAACGTCATCCTGGTGCTGAAGGACGGGGTCGTACAGCGCGCGATCTACAAGGACATCGCCGAGGAGATCGCCGTCATGGATCCGGAGGCGGTGCTGCCGCCGACGGTGGAGCGGCTGCGGGTGGAGGTCCCGGAGGACAAGAAGCTCCTGTCGATCTTCACGGACGTCTTCGACTGCTTCTTCCGCTTCCTCGCGGCGAACCTCGCCACCGAGGGGATCCTGGAGGAGGACGACTTC
Source organism: Streptomyces tuirus (assembly GCA_018195615.1). GTDB lineage: Bacteria > Actinomycetota > Actinomycetes > Streptomycetales > Streptomycetaceae > Streptomyces > Streptomyces tuirus_A. The sequence goes on from JAGTPG010000002.1 coordinate 3,564,312, forward strand.
TGGCGCACGGTCGCGGAGGTCACCCGCGTCTACCAGGAGTCGATGCCCGAACTCGCCGACAAGTTCAAGCAGTACGACATGTTCGCCCCCGAGTTCTCCCTCTCCTGCCTCAACCGCCTCCAGCTCCGCAACAACGAACAGATGGTGGACCTGTCGGACCCGTCCGGCGCCCTCCAGTTGATAGGCACCCTGAAGAACCCGATCACGAAGTTCTGACCCACAAGCAGACGGGCACCCCGGAGTACGGTCCTCCGGGGTGCCCGTCAACGCGTTTCTTTTGCACTCAGGGGCGCGGCTGAGGCTCCTGGAGGGCGACATCGTCGCCGATCACTCTGATGGGTGACGCTGATCGAAGACGTGCGCGGGTGGGGAACGGGGTGGCTGGGTTCGTGGCATGTCACGTTTCCGGATGTACCCGTCGCCCGTGCAGGCCGAGCAGATGCTCACGCACTGCGCGCACGCCCGGTACGTGTGGAATCTTGCCGTTGAGCAGCACGCGCACTGGCGGCCGTGGCGTAGGAGCGCGCCCGGTTTCACGGAGCAGTGTCGTCAGCTCACCGAGGCCCGGCGGGAGAACGAGTGGCTGGGCTCAGGGAACGCGGATGTGCAGCAGCAGGCCTTGAAGGACTTCGCCAGGGCCAAGAACGCCAGGTTCACGTCCGGGTTCGGTGAGCCGACCTGGCGCAGGAAGCATAAGAACTCGCGCAAGAGCCAAGCCGAGTTCGTCTGTTCCTCCTGCGGCTTCGCCTGCAATGCGGACACCAACGCCAGTATCAACGTCGCGGCAGGACAGGGCGGGATCCCTCGCCCCGGCGATCAGCCGGTGCCGGAGGGGTGACAACGGCCACCAGCCGTTCGAGCACCCGTGAACCTCAACCCAAATAGGTTGGAATCTCGCTCTTTCAGAGGGGGAGGATGTCAACTCATGGCGGAAATCATCCAGAAGGACGGCACGTGGGTCTTCGACGGCGACGCCCTGCGGCTGACCCCGGGCGGGACAAGAGCGTCAGTACACTGCGGAAGGAACTGGGTGAACTGATCGTCCCGCTGGGGCGTTGGCGGGGATCTCGTTCGAGCAGGGCAAGAAGAGCGGACGGCTTCGGCTGCGCCTGCGCGACGGTGCCGATCCCCTGCTGCACGCGACCGGCGGACGGCTCACCGAGCCCCACGATCCCTACCAGCTGATCGTGGAGTCCGACCGCTACGGCGTGGCCGAGTACTTCACTGACGAGGTCCGGGGCGCGCTGCTCCTGGACCAGGTGCCGGCCGATCCGGTGACCGCGTATCTGCTGCCGGGGCCCGCCGTTCCGCTCTCGGTCTCCGCCGGGGACGGCACCGCGAGCTTCGACGGCGAGCGCATACGCCTGGAGTGGAACTGGAAGACGGAGGACGCCAAGGCCGCCGCCGGCACCCGCACGCTCGCCCTCGGCGAGATCACGGACGTGGAGTGGCAGCCGGCCGTCGGCCTGGAGAACGGCCACCTCCGCTTCACCGTGCGGAACGCGCCGACCAAGGCCCCGCCCAAGTACGACCCCAACGCCGTGGAGCTGTGGGGCTTCAAGAAGGACCCGCTGATGGCCCTGGTGGCGGCGGCGGTCCGGGCCAGGCTTCCGCACCCGGCCCGGACCGCCACCGCCACCCTGGAGGACGCGCGACCGGAACTGCCTTCTCCTCCGGTCACCGCCGCCGAGGACGACCACGACGCCCTGCTGCGCCGCCTGCGCGAGCTCGGGGAGCTGCATCGCGCGGGTGTGCTCACGGACGACGAGTTCGCACTGGCCAAGCAGGCGATCCTCAAACGGATGTGACGTCCCAGGGACTCCGGGGTGTCACTTCGCCCGGCGGGCCACCGTGAAGTGGTCGACCTGCTCGCCGTTCTCGGCGATGCCGCGCACCTTCAGCGTGGCGAGGCGCCCCTTCGGCGCGGGGGTGACGTCCACGCGCAGGAAGGAGTAGTCGAGGTAACGCACCCGCGACCAGGCGACGGTCTCGTTCTGCTTGCCTCCCTTGACGTTGACGAACGAGGCCACGGAGTCCACGTCGTGCTCGTTGCCCTCGTACGACAGAGGGGCGCTGAACGCGTAGAGGCTGCGGCCTGCGGCACCGGCCGTCACGTAGACCACGCCGTCGGTCTCGGGGTAGGCCGTGCCGCCGATCGGCAGCTTCTTGGCGACCTTGTTCCCCTTGATGACGTCGGTGCGCTCGTACTGGTGGTTGTGGCCGTTGATGACCAGGTCCACGGTGTACTTCTCGAACAGCGGCACCCACTCCTGCCGGACCCCGCCCTCGGAGGCGTGGGAGGTGGAGGTGCAGTAGGCGCAGTGGTGGAAGAACACGACGATGAAGTCGACGTCGCGCGAAGCCCGGTACTTCTTGAGCTGCGTCTCCAGCCACGTGGTCTGGGTGCCGCCCGAGATGCCCAGGTTGGCCGGGATCTCGAAGGAGATGTCGTTGGCGTCGAGCGAGATGACCGCCGTGTTGCCGTAGACGAAGGAGTAGACGCCCGGGAGGTTCTTCTTGTCCGGGCCGTTGTCCGGGAGGTTCCAGCGGGCCTCCTCGCCGCCGTAGCCGCCCGGCGAGTACCAGGCCTCCATGTCGTGGTTGCCGTAGGCGGGCATCCACGGGACGGACTTGGCGACGGACTCGGTCTGGGCGAGGAACTGGTCCCAGATCCGCGAGTCGAAGCCGGTGTCGTCGGTCCTGCCCTGGCCGGTCGGGTCTCCGTACGCGATGTCGCCCGCGTGCAGGTGGAACGCCGGGTTCTGGCCGAGCAGCAGGCTGTTGTTGGCGAGGGCGTGGTAGCTGACGCCCTCGTCGCCGAAGGCCGTGAAGGTGAACGGCGCCTTGTGCGCGGGGGCGGTGGTGAAGGTGCCGAGGGTGCCGAGCAGGTGGGGTTCGGCCGGGTCGAAGCCCTGGTGGCCGACGCCGTAGTAGTACGTCCGGCCCGGGCGCAGACGCGTCAGCTCGGCGTGCACGTAGTACTGGGTGTGGTTGCCGCTCGCGCCGACACCGGCCGGCGTGAAGAGGGTGCGGACCTCGGCGTCGATCTTGCGGGAGAGGTCCGTGGGGTGGGCGCCGATCCGGATGAACGGCTTCTTGACGGCGACCGGGACCTGCCAGGAGACGGTCATCTCCGTGCGCGGGTCGGTGCCGTAGGCGAGGTGGCGGCCGAAGGGGGCGACGAAGGCGCCGTCGACGGTCTCGGTCGCGGGAGCGGTGCGCGCGGTGGGAACGGCGGCCTGGGCGGTGGCGCCGGGCACGAAGGCGCCACCCGCGACGGCGCCGAGCGTGACGGCACCGCCTCTGATCATCGTGCGCCGGGAGAACCTGGCGCGCAGGTACTCGTGCTGCTCGGCCATGCTCATGCGCTCGGCGAGCCGCTCGGGTACGCCCATACGAGGAGTGTCCATGGCGTCCAAAAATCGACGCCTCGGGCAACGAGATGCCGGACGCCCGGTGGACGCCGCACGAACACGCCCTCATGACACGTTCAACGTTCCCCCAAAGAATCCCAACAGCTCCCTGCCCGAAAACGGGCAGAATTCTTGCGAAAGGCGCGCCGGTGCCCCAGGATCTAGCGAGTGCACGACGAACTCGTTGATCATCTGACGCGGTCCACCCCCTCAACCGGGGCGAGGCACTGCGCGTGATCCAGGACGTGCTCGCCTACTTCGACGAGACGACCGAGGAGTACGTCCGTCGCCGCCACCGCGAGCTCCAGGCCCAGGGCCTGGTGAACGTGGCGATCTTCGAACGGATCGAGGCGGACCTCAAATATCGCGCGGTGGCACCGCCGGAGCTCTCGCTCCGGCAGCTGCGGCGCATCGTCTACGGCTAGGAATGCGTATATATGTGCGGAATCGTCGGTTACATCGGGAAGCGTGACGTCGCTCCTCTGCTCCTGGAGGGCCTGCAGCGCCTGGAGTACCGCGGCTACGACTCCGCGGGCATCGTCGTCACCACCCCTTCGAGCGGCCGCCTGAAGATGGTCAAGGCCAAGGGCCGCGTCCGCGACCTGGAGGCCAAGGTCCCGGCCCGCTTCAAGGGCACGACGGGCATCGCCCACACCCGCTGGGCCACCCACGGCGCCCCCTCCGACGTCAACGCCCACCCGCACCTGGACGCCGAGGGCAAGGTCGCCGTCGTCCACAACGGCATCATCGACAACGCCGCCGACCTGCGCCGCAAGCTGGAGGCGGACGGCGTCGAGTTCCTCTCGGAGACGGACACCGAGGTCCTCACCCACCTCATCGCCCGCTCGCAGGCCACCAAGCTGGAGGACAAGGTCCGCGAGACCCTCCGGCTCATCGAGGGCACCTACGGCATCGCCGTCATGCACGCCGACTTCCCCGACCGGATCGTCGTCGCCCGCAACGGCTCGCCGGTCGTCCTCGGCATCGGCGAGAAGGAGATGTTCGTCGCCTCGGACATCGCCGCCCTGGTCGCCCACACCCGCCAGATCGTCACCCTGGACGACGGCGAGATGGCCACCCTCAAGGCCGACGACTTCCGCACGTACACCACGGAAGGCACCCGTACGACGGCCGAGCCGACCACGGTCGAGTGGGAGGCCGCCTCCTACGACATGGGCGGCCACGACACCTACATGCACAAGGAGATCCACGAGCAGGCCGACGCCGTGGACCGCGTGCTGCGCGGCCGCATCGACGACCGCTTCTCCACCGTGCACCTGGGCGGCCTCAACCTGGACGCCCGCGAGGCCCGGCGCATCCGGCGCGTGAAGATCCTCGGCTGCGGCACCTCGTACCACGCGGGCATGATCGGCGCCCAGATGATCGAGGAACTGGCCCGCATCCCGGCCGACGCCGAGCCGGCCTCGGAGTTCCGCTACCGCAACGCGGTCGTCGACCCCGACACCCTCTACGTCGCGGTGTCCCAGTCCGGCGAGACCTACGACGTCCTCGCCGCCGTGCAGGAGCTCAAGCGCAAGGGCGCACGCGTCCTGGGCGTGGTGAACGTCGTCGGCTCGGCCATCGCCCGCGAGGCGGACGGCGGCATCTACGTGCACGCCGGGCCCGAGGTCTGCGTGGTCTCCACGAAGTGCTTCACGAACACGACCGTCGCCTTCGCCCTGCTGGCTCTGCACCTGGGCCGCACCCGTGACCTCTCGGTCCGCGACGGCAAGCGCATCATCGAGGGCCTGCGCAAGCTGCCCGGCCAGATCGCCGAGATCATGGAGCAGGAGGCGGAGATCGAGAAGCTGGCCCAGAGTTACGCCGAGGCCCGCTCGATGCTCTTCATCGGCCGCGTCCGGGGCTACCCGGTGGCCCGCGAGGCCTCCCTGAAGCTCAAGGAGGTCTCCTACATCCACGCCGAGGCCTACCCCGCCTCCGAGCTCAAGCACGGCCCGCTGGCCCTGATCGAGCCCGCCCTCCCCACGGTCGCGATCGTCCCCGACGACGACCTGCTGGAGAAGAACCGCGCCGCGATGGAGGAGATCAAGGCCCGCAGCGGTCAGATCCTCGCGGTCGCCCACCAGCACCAGGAGAAGGCCGACGCGACCATCGTCGTCCCGAAGAACGAGGACGAACTGGACCCGATCCTGATGGGCATCCCCTCCAACTCCTGGCGTACCACACGGCCCTGACCCTGGGCCGCGACATCGACAAGCCGCGCAACCTGGCCAAGTCGGTGACGGTTGAGTAAGTGACCCTTTTTTAGGGGCGCGGGGAACTGCGCGAGCAACCACAACCCACCCGCACAGGCCGGACAAGAGGACGGACCCCCATGTGCTGCCACCTGGCACAGGGGGTCCGTTTCAAACGCCGGGGCCGCCCATTACCCCGACGTCGGCTGCCATTTCAGCCGGTGGCCGTCACCCCCCGGCCGGCAGCGCGCCGCGGAAGAACGGTCGGCCAATGCGCCAGCACCGCGGTCGCCGCGTACCAGGCCACCGCACCGGAGGCCACGGCGAACCAGCCGCCCACCTTGGTGAGCCCGTCGTTGCCGGCGAACTCGGCGATCGCCATGAGCAACAGCGCCACGAAGAACAGCCCGTACATCGCCTGACCGAGCTGGTCCCCACCCGCCAGGGTCAACGACAGCGCCACAAGGGCGAACAGCAACAGGAACAGCCCCGCCGCATTGCCGGCGGCCCCGTCGGACACGGCCCACGTGAACCACAGCGCCCCGAGCACCGAGAACGCCGTGCCTCCGGCGGAGTCCCCCTCGCGGAGGGCCACCAGGCCGGCGACGAAGAGCGCGATGCCGCCCACGTACTGGGCGATTGACACGGTGTCAGCGGCTGACACACCGTCGATCACAGCGGTGTGCCCCAGGCCGAAGGCCAACAGGGTGATTCCGAGGGCGAGTCGACCGACCACGGTCGTGATTCCGCTTCCCGCGGAGACGTCTTTGTCCACGGCGGGCTCCCTTCGTGCATGTGCAGTTGTGCGGTGTCCCGTATATGCCCTTCACAAGGGCACAAACACCTCTACGCGTGAGTAGGTTTACGCACTGCACAAGGGGAGTTGCTACGCGGGGAACTTCAGGGAATGACGACGACGGGCCGCTGCGCCCGCTTGGCGAGCCGCCCGGCGACCGAGCCGAAGATCCGCCCCACGATGCCGTGGGTCGACCCGACGACGATCGCGTCGGCCTCGTACTCCCGCCCGACCTCTTCGAGTTCATGGCAGATGTCACCGCCGCGCTCGACCAGGATCCAGGGCACCTCGGCGAGGTAGTCCGCACACGCCAGCTCCAGCCCGAGCACCTCGGTCCGGTGGTCCGGCACGTCCACGAAGACGGGCGGCTCGCACCCCGCCCACACCGTGGTCGGCAGCCGGTTGGCCACGTGGACGATGATCAGGCCCGATCCGGAGCGATGGGCCATGCCGATCGCGTACGCCAGGGCGCGCTCACTGGAGGTGGAGCCGTCGAAGCCGACGACGACCCCGTGCTTGAAGGCGGGATCGCAGGAATGGCGTGGCTCTTCCGCCGCCAGGGGCTCGGCCGCCGTGGGATCGGCGACGGGCCGCTTGCGGTCCGCGGGTTCGAAGAATTCGTGACCGGCCATGGCTGTCTCGGCGTTGTGATCCTTTATGGGTGGGCCCGCGAGCGGAGCTCGCTGACGAGTGCAGCGGTGAGCGGCGGAGCTGTGTCCGGGAATGGTCTTCCCAACCCCATACCCCCAAGGGTACGGCGGCACGCCTCCTTAGCCCAGATCCCGCCCGCCGTGCGTGCGGGTTCCAGGGAGCATGCACGAGGCGACGCCCGTAACGCAATGGTTGCTGCGCTGTACAGGCGGTTTGCACAGGATTCACTTACCCGTGGGGGTGATCGGGTCGCACAGTGACCTGCCCTGCCGCCGAGCGTTGAACTCCGTGAGTCACGCCACAGGGAGCACGCATGTCCGGACCTCGCCCCGCCTCCGAGGCGAACCGCGTGACCCCGCCGCCGCGGGACACCGCGACGGACGTGGTCCGCTGGGCGGCCTTCAGCTGCCTGCTCGTCCCCCTCGTCCTCCTCGGGTACGGCACCTCACTGGCCGGCGCCGCCGGCACGGCCCTCGGACTGGCCGCCGTCACGGGCGCCTGCCGGGTGCTGCTGCGCCAGTCCGAGCGCGGCGCGGCCCGTATGGCGGCCGAGGACCGCGCACCGCACCGGGGCCGCCACCACCGCACCGGAACGGGGTCACACCGTGGCGGACGGCACACTGGAGGAGATACACCGGTCAGCTGACCGGTTTCCGTGCACGTGCACGTCGGTTTTCAGCCAACTTCTCGCCCCTGTGCATCACCCCGCAGAAGCACCCCCCAACCCCCGTTCGACCTGCACGGAAAGGGTCCCGGGGACCCTGCGCACCCTACGTGGATTGGCCACCGCGACAAGGCGCACTTCCCTGCACGCCCCACGAGTGCAACGCTTCGTGATCGAATGCTTCACGCCAAGTTGCCAAGTCGACAATGTGCCGAGTGCCGAACCGGCCAACTCGGCGCGACGGGACACAGTAGATTCGATCTTGACTGTCTACGGCGGGGGACTCGTGCAGGACCGAGGGGAAACGTGCAGGAGCGACACAACCGAGGAGCCGCGACCACCGAGGGGGCTTAGCAGTATGAGCCACGACTCCACTGCCGCGCCGGAAGCCGCGGCCCGGAAGCTTTCCGGGCGACGTCGCAAGGAGATCGTCGCGGTGCTGCTGTTCAGCGGCGGCCCCATCTTCGAGAGTTCCATACCGCTGTCGGTGTTCGGGATCGACCGCCAGGACGCCGGCGTACCGCGCTACCGACTGCTGGTGTGCGGCGGTGAGGACGGCCCACTGCGGACCACAGGGGGCCTCGAACTCAGCGCACCGCATGGCCTGGAAGCGATCTCCCGCGCGGGCACGGTCGTCGTACCGGCCTGGCGCTCGATCACTTCGCCGCCACCGGAGGAGGCGCTCGACGCGCTGCGCCGGGCCCACGAGGAGGGCGCCCGCATCGTCGGGCTGTGCACCGGAGCCTTCGTACTCGCGGCGGCCGGCCTGCTGGACGGCCGCCCCGCGACGACACACTGGATGTACGCGCCGACGCTGGCGAAACGCTATCCGTCGGTGCACGTGGACCCGAGGGAGCTGTTCGTCGACGACGGCGACGTGCTGACATCGGCCGGCACGGCGGCGGGCATCGACCTGTGTCTGCACATCGTGCGCACCGACCACGGCAACGAGGCGGCCGGGGCCCTGGCCCGGCGGCTCGTCGTGCCCCCGCGCCGAAGCGGCGGCCAGGAGCGCTACCTCGACAGGTCTTTACCCGAGGAGATCGGCGCCGACCCGCTGGCCGAGGTCGTCGCCTGGGCGCTGGAGCACCTCCACGAACAGTTCGACGTGGAGACCCTGGCGGCACGCGCGTACATGAGCCGTCGTACGTTCGACCGCCGCTTCCGCTCGCTGACCGGGAGCGCTCCGCTGCAGTGGCTGATCACGCAGCGGGTGCTCCAGGCGCAGCGCCTGCTGGAGACGTCGGACTACTCGGTGGACGAGGTGGCGGGGCGCTGCGGCTTCCGGTCGCCGGTCGCCCTGCGCGGGCACTTCCGCCGCCAGCTGGGCTCGTCCCCGGCCGCGTACCGGGCGGCGTACCGCGCCCGGCGCCCGCAGGGCGAGCGGCCCCAGGACGCCGAGAGCGCCCAGGGCGGGCCCGGGGCAGGCGTGCCGGGCGGCCACCCGGGCCACCCGGGGCATCAAGGTCAGCCGGGCCAGCCGCCCGCCTCCCTCCACCCGGAGCACCCCGTCCCGCTCCAGTCCCGCCGTACGGCGGCGGCGAGCGCGATCGGGGCGTCCCCGGCGCTGTCGGCGTCGGACAACGGGCGGGAGGCGTACGTGCCGACCCGGGCGAGCCTGCCGGGGCAGCGCAGCGCGACGTGAGCCGGTGACCGGGTCCGCGGGGAGCAGTCCCCGCGGACCCGGTTCCGTTGCCGGGGGTGGTTCCGGGAGCGGGTGAGCCTTGGCCACAAGGTCACCGCACGGTCGGCTCGGCCCGGGGCGGCTCGCCGTAAGGTGAGACACATGAACGATCGCATGGTGTGGATCGACTGCGAGATGACCGGCCTCTCGCTGTCGGACGACGCGCTCATCGAGGTGGCCGCCCTCGTCACCGACTCCGAGCTGAACGTGCTCGGCGAAGGCGTGGACATCGTCATCCGGCCGCCGGACCAGGCGCTGGAGACGATGCCGGACGTGGTGCGTCAGATGCACACCGCGTCCGGGCTGCTCGCCGAGCTGCCGAACGGCACGACGCTCAAGGACGCCGAGGAGCAGGTCCTGACGTACGTGAGGGAGTTCGTCAAGGAGCCGGGCAAGGCCCCGCTGTGCGGCAACTCCGTCGGCACCGACCGCGGCTTCCTGCTGCGCGACATGCCGACGCTGGAGAACCACCTGCACTACCGGATCGTCGACGTGTCGTCGATCAAGGAGCTGGCCCGCCGCTGGTACCCGCGGGCGTACTTCAACAGCCCGCAGAAGAACGGCAACCACCGCGCGCTCGCCGACATCCGCGAGTCCATCGCGGAGCTGCGCTACTACCGCGAGGCCGTCTTCGTCCCGCAGCCCGGGCCCGACTCGGACACCGCCCGGACGATCGCCGCGAAGCACGTTCTGCCTGCTCAGTAAGGACGACAGGGGCCCGTCGGGGGGTGCCGGGAAAGGCGGGCGCGAGCACCCCTTCGGACCCTGTACACTTTTTCTCGGCCGGTCGGGGAAGTCACTGATCTCCAAGCCGGTCATGGTGGGTGTAGCTCAGCTGGTAGAGCACCTGGTTGTGGTCCAGGATGCCGCGGGTTCGAGTCCCGTCACTCACCCTGAGCGATCAGCCGGTGGCTTCGAGTGAAGCCACCGGCTGAAGCTTTTTGCGCGCCGGTCCGGGCCGTGACGGCATCCGGCATTACCGTCGGCGCCATGGACGGTGGACATCGAGGGTGGCGGGCGTGTCTGCTCGGCGGGGCCGTGTTCGCCGTGGGCATGGCCGGCACCACGCTGCCGACCCCCCTCTATCCCCTCTACCAGGCCGAGTTCGGGTTCTCCGAGCTGACCGTCACCGTGGTGTACGCCCTGTACGCGTTCGCGGTCATCGGCGTGCTGCTGCTGGTCGGCAACGCCTCGGACGCCGTGGGCCGGCGGCCGGTGCTGCTGTGCGGCCTGGGCTTCGCGGCGGCGAGCGCCGTCTGCTTCCTGTGCGCCACCGGGCTGGGCTGGCTGTACGCGGGCCGGCTGCTGTCGGGACTCTCCGCCGGGCTGTTCACCGGTGCCGCCACGGCGTACGTGATGGAACTGGCGCCGGAGGGCGGCGCCGCCCGGGCCACGTTCGTGGCGACGGCCGCCAACATGGGCGGACTGGGCATCGGCCCGCTGCTGTCGGGGGTGCTCGCACAGTACGCCGACTGGCCGCTGTACCTGCCGTTCGCCACCCACCTCGTGCTGGTGGCGGGCTCGGCCCTCGTCGTGCTGCGCCTCACGGAGACCGTGCGGGAGCGGCAGCCGCTGCGCACCGTGCGGCCGCAGCGCCCCGCACTGCCTCCGCAGGTCCGGGCGGTGTTCGCCCCCGCGGCGATCGCCTCGTTCGTCGGTTTCGCACTCTTCGGCGTCTTCACCTCGGTCAGCCCGGAGTTCCTCGCCCGGTCCCTGCACGTGGACAGCCATGCCGTGAGCGGCCTGATCGTCGCCCTGGCCTTCTTCTCCTCGACCGGGGGCAACTGGCCGTCGGCAGGGTCGGCGCACGGCGGTCACTGCCCCTCGGCTGCGCCGGGCTCCTCGCGGGGCTGGCGCTGCTCGCGGGCGCGCTGCGCTGGGACCTGATGTCGCTGGTGGTGCTGAGCGCGCTCGTCGGCGGGGTCGGGCAGGGGCTGGCGTTCCGGGGGGCACTGTCCGAGGTGGCCGGGGCATCTCCCGGGCACCAGCGCGCGGCCGTCATCTCGACCCTGTTCGTGGTGGCGTACACGGGCATCTCGGTGCCGGTGATCGGTGTCGGGCTGCTGACGAGCCCGATCGGCCTGGAGGGCGCGGGGCTGGTGTTCATCGCGTGCATGGCCGTTCTGGTGTCGGTCGCGGGCGTCTACCTGCTCCGTCGTCCGGTACCGGCGAGGGTGTGACCGTACTGGCGTGCGACCGTGAGGCCATGGCTGAACTGGTGGAGCGGGTCGACGAACAGGACCGGGTGCTCGGGGTGGTCGACCGGGACGAGGCGATCCGGCGCGGGTGGCTGCACCGGGTCGCGACGACCGTGTGCCGTGATCCGCGGGGGCGGGTGCTGGTGTACCGGAGGCCGGAGCACGCGTCCCGGTTCCCGGGCCACTACGACTGGCTGTTCGGCGGCGGCGTCGAGGTCGGGGAGACGTACCAGGAGGCGGCGGCCCGGGAGCTGGCCGAGGAGCTGGGAGTCCGGGTGCCGGTGCGGTTCGTCTTCAAGTTCCTGTGCCGCGGTGCGATCAGCCCGTACTGGCTCGGCGTGCACGAGGCCGTCGTCAGTGAGGCGGTCGTCCCCGACCCGGGCGAGGTCGCCTGGTGCGGGTGGCTCGGCGCCCAGGAGTTCCAGGAGGCGCTCAGGCGCTGGACGTTCGTACCGGACGGCCTGGAGGCGCTCAGGCGCCGTCCGGCAGGCCCCGCCACGCCCTCGCCAACTCCCCCACCGTCGTGAACCGTTCACCCGGGTCCGGACGCGTCGCCCGTTCCACGACCGCCAACTGAACCGGCGTACCCCGCCAGGCGCGCTCCTCGTCGCCGGCGTCCAGCAGGAGACGGCCATGAAGCGGCGTGACCCCGGCAGCCGCTCCGCCTCGAGTACGAACGGGCCCGGGCGGTACTCGTCCAGGTCGATCAGGTGGAGTTCAGGTCGACGGCGACGAAACCCGCGGCTTCCACCGCCAGGTGGGCGTCGAGGAGCCGGTCGACGGCGTGCAGGACCCGGGACACGGGGAGGGCTCGGAAGCGGGCCAGGGCACCTTGATGCCGCAGTCGCGCGGGCGAGTACAGGGACTCCCCGCGACGCCAGGGCATCACCACCGCCGTACCGCCCGACCGGAGCGTGAAGCGGTGCGACTGGGGCACGATCGCCGGGTGCCGTACCGCCCGGTGGAACGCCCGGGCCCGGTCCAGCGAGCGCCGGGCCGCGTCGGTCGTGGGCTCCTTGACGAACCACTGTTCGCCGTTCGGGAGCCGGATCCCGAACGAGACGCAGCCCGAGTCCTGCTCGCGGAAGGTGCGGAAGACCTCGCCGACCGTGCGGAGGTACGGCTCGGTCCGAGCGACCTCCGTGACGTCCAGCAGAGGGTGCCCGCTCAAGACGACGACCGCTGCACCAGCTCCGTGGCCAGAACCACCTGGCGCCGGTCCAGGCCCCGGGACGCCAGCGGGCGGCGGTCGGCGACCTCCGTGAGGAGGAGGTCTATCATCCGGCGGCCCATCTCCTCGATGGGCTGGCGGACGCTGGTGAGGGGCGGGTCCATGTGGCGGGCGATGGCGGAGTCGTCGTAGCCGACGAGCGCCACGTCGTCGGGGATGCGGCGCCCCGCCTCGCGCAGCGCCTGGCGGGCGCCGGCCGCGGTGACGTCGGAGCCGGCGAAGACCGCGTCCAGGTCAGGGTGGCGCTCCAGCAGCGCCGCCATGGCACGGCGGCCGCCCTCCTCCGTGAAGTCGCCCGACTCGATCAGCGCCTCGTCCACGCCGTGGCCCGCGTCGCTCAGGGCGTCGCGGTAGCCGTCGATGCGGCGCTGGGCGCCGTAGACGTCGAGGCGGCCGGTGATGTGGGCGATCCGGCGGCGACCGCGGGACAGCAGGTGCTCGACGGCCTGGCGGGCGCCGCCGTAGTTGTCCGAGTCGACCGACGGCAGTGTCTCCGCCGAGGAGCGCGGGCCGCTGATCACCGCCGGGATCTCCAGCTGCGCCAGCAGGTCGGGCAGTGGGTCGTCCGCGTGGACCGAGACCAGCAGCACGCCGTCCACCCGGTGGGCGGCCAGGTACTGGGCGAGCCGCTGCCGCTCCCGGTCACTGCCCGCGAAGATCAGCAGCAGCTGCATCTCCGTGTCGGAGATCTCGGAACCGACACCCTTCAGCATGTCCGAGAAGTACGGCTCCGCGAAGAACCTGGTCTCCGGCTCGGGCACCACCAGCGCGATCGCGTCCGTGCGGTTGGCGGCCAGGGCGCGGGCCGCCGTGTTGGGGACGTAGCCGAGTTCCGCGACGGCGGCCTCCACCGCCGCCCGGGTCGCGTCGCTGACTCTGGGCGAGCCGTTGATCACCCGGGAGACGGTGCCGCGGCCCACACCGGCGCGCGCCGCCACCTCTTCGAGGGTGGGCCGGCCACCGCTTCGGCCCGCGCTCCGTGGCTTGCCATGGGCTCCGCCTTCCCGTTCAGACCCGCACTCTGCGGCTGGCCTGGAATTTAACAGGCTCGTCGGTGGAAGTGGCCGCTGCCGAGGGCTGTCGTCCCCGGCCTTCCGCTTCCACCGGGCGAGCCGCGTCGACTGGCTGGATACCGCCGCCCCGGGCCACAACCGGTCCCGGTCCGGGACCAGTTAACAGCCCGATAACTGAACGCATATCTCCCCGTCCGGTCCCTTGACACCCCCGCTCCGACCCGCGAACCTTCAACACATCACCGGTGGGAGCGCTCCCACAGTACCTGACACATACACAACCCGCACGTTCCACGCCCGAGCCGCAGCGAGTAAAAACGGGTCCAACATGCAGTTGGCCGGGGGGTCGGCACGTCAGGGCAACAGGAGGACGACATGCGAGCACGCATCCGAACCGCCCGCAAGGCGATGGTCCTCGCGGCCGTCGCGTCGCTGGGCGCCGGGCTGCTGGCCGGCTGTGCCGACGATGGTGGCGGCAACGACGGCTCGTCCGGGGACGCCGATGGCAAGACCGTCATCAAGCTGGGGCTCTTCGGCACCTTCGGGTTCAAGGAGGCCGGTCTCTTCGCCGAGTACGAGAAGCTCAACCCGAAGATCAAGATCGAGGAGAACGTCACCCAGCGGAACGAGAACTACTACCCGGCGCTGGTCAACCACCTCACCACCAACGCGGGCCTGATGGACATCCAGGCCGTCGAAGTCGCCAACATCGCCGAGGTGGTGGCCACCCAGGCGGACAAGCTCGACGACCTCTCGAAGGCGCCCGGCGTGAAGCCGGACAACTGGCTGGACTGGAAGTGGCAGCAGGCCACCACGCAGGACGGCCGGACGATCGGTCTCGGCACCGACGTGGGACCGGTGGCCATCTGCTACCGCAAGGACCTCTTCGAGAAGGCCGGGCTGCCCACCGACCGCGAGGAACTGGCCAAGCGATGGGCCGGTGACTGGAAGAAGCTGGTCGAGGTCGGCCAGGAGTACCAGAAGAACGCTCCCGAGGGCACCACCTTCATGGACACCCCCGGTGGCCTGATGAGCGCCATCCTCGGCAGTGAGAAGGTCCGTTTCTACGACGAGTCCGGCAAGGTCATCTACAAGGACAACCCGGTCGTCAAGGAGTCCTTCATGCTGACCGCGAAGGCCGCCCAGGACGGGCTGGTCGGCTCTCTGCCCCAGTTCCAGCCGGACTGGAACTCCTCGGTCGCCAACAGCAAGTTCGCCGCGATCGCCTGCCCGCCGTGGATGCTCGGCACGCTCAAGGAGCACTCGAAGCCGGAGGCCAAGGGCAAGTGGGACGTGGCCGTCGCGCCGAAGTCCGGCAACTGGGGCGGTGCCTTCCTCACCGTGCCGAAGAGCGGCAAGAACGTGAAGGAGGCGCAGAAGCTGGCGGCCTGGCTGACCGCCCCGGAGCAGCAGGCGAAGCTGTTCAAGGTGCAGGGCAACTTCCCGAGCGCCCCCGCCACGTACACCACACCCGAAGTCACGGGCGCGACCAACGAGATGACGGGTGACGCGCCGATCGGCAAGATCTTCGCCGAGGCCGCCAAGACGACCCCCGTCCAGGTCATCGGCGCCAAGGACCAGGTCATCGGGTCGAGCCTGAACGACAACGGCCTCGTCCTGGTCACCAAGGGCACCTCCCCGCCAAGGCGTGGGAGACGGCCGTCAAGACCATCGACAACAAGCTGGAGAAGTGACCGGTATGGCCACCCGGCACGACACCGCCGCGCCCCCGGCAAGGAGGGGGGCGCGGCCCCGGCCCGCCCGCGCCCCGACGCCCTGACCGCCGACGCGGACGCGGCGAAGAAGCGCGCCCGGCTGTCCCGCCGCTGGCAGCGGGACGTGCGCTTCAGCCCGTACGCCTTCGTGTCGCCGTTCTTCCTGCTGTTCGTCGCGTTCGGCCTGTTCCCGCTGGTGTACACGGGCTGGGCCTCGCTGCACCAGGTGGAGCTGACGGCGCCCACCGACATGAGCTGGGTCGGGCTGCGCAACTACGCCCGGATCTTCGACGACGACTTCTTCTGGAACGCGGCGAAGAACACCCTCACCATCGGCATCATCTCCACCGTTCCGCAGCTGCTGATGGCGATGGGCATCGCCCACATCCTCAACTACAAGCTGCGCGGCTCGACCTTCTACCGGGTCGTGATGCTCGCTCCGTACGCGACCTCGATCGCCGCCGCCGCGCTGGTGTTCGCGCTGCTCTTCGGCCGCGACTACGGGATGATCAACTGGATTCTGCACCAGGTCGGCATCGACGCGATCGACTGGCAGAACGACAAGTGGCCGTCGCAGATCGCCGTCTCGACGATCATCATCTGGCGCTGGACCGGCTACAACGCGCTGATCTACCTGGCGGCGATGCAGGCCATCCCGCAGGACCTGTACGAGTCGGCGGCCCTGGACGGGGCCAGCCGCTGGCAGCAGTTCTTCCATGTGACGCTGCCGTCGCTGCGGCCGACGATCCTGTTCACGTGTGTCGTGTCGACGATCGGGGCCAGCCAGGTCTTCGGTGAGCCGCTGCTGTTCGACGCGACCAAGGGTGCCTCCGGTGGCGCCGAGCACCAGTTCCAGACGCTGGGCCTGTACCTGTACGAGCAGGGCTGGGTGAACCAGCACCTGGGACGGGCCTCGGCGATCGCCTGGTCGATGTTCCTGATCCTCATCGTGGTCGGGATCGTCAACTACGTCATCTCGCGCCGGCTGCGCGCCAGTCATTAAGGAGTTCCGGCCGTGACGACGACTGTGACGAAACCCCCGGCCGACGCGGTGCCCACACCGCCGAAGCGCACCAGGCGCCCCAAGTCCGCGCGGGCGGGCGGGCAGTTGCACGCCGGGCCGATCGCGTACGTGATCCTGGCCCTGTTCACCCTCGGCTCGCTGTTCCCGCTGGTGTGGACGGCGATCGCCGCCTCCCGGGACAACGGCCGGCTGGCGCAGTCCCCGCCGCCGCTCTGGTTCGGTTCGGGCCTCTTCGACAAGCTCGAGATCGCCTGGAAGGAAGCCAACCTCGGTGAGGCGTTCCTCAACACCACCATCGTGGCGGGTATCTCGGCGGTGACCATCGTCGTCCTGTCGACGGTGGCCGGGTTCGCCTTCGCCAAGCTGCGCTTCAAGGGCCGCAACGCCCTGATGCTGGTCGTGATCGGCACGATGATGGTGCCGCCGCAGCTGAGCGTGATCCCGCTGTACATGATGGTCGCCAAGCTCGACTGGACCGACCAGTTGCAGGCGGTCATCTTCCCCTCGCTGGTCAGCGCGTTCGGTGTGTTCTTCATGCGCCAGTACCTGATCCAGGCGCTGCCGAACGAGATCATCGAGGCCGCCCGGGTGGACGGCGCGAGCAGCTGGCGAGTGGTGTGGCACGTGGTCTTTCCGACCGCGCGGCCGGCGATGGCCGTGCTGGGCATGCTGATGTTCGTACAGACCTGGAACGACTTCCTGTGGCCGTTCCTCGCGCTGACGCAGATGGGCAACCCGACCGTGCAGGTCGCGATCGCGGGCCTCGGCCGCGGCTACACCCCCGACCAGTCCCTGATCATGGCGGGCGCGCTGCTGGGCACGCTGCCGCTGCTGCTGGTGTTCGCGATCTTCGGCAAGCAGATCGTGGGCGGCATCATGCAGGGCGCCGTCAAGGGCTGACGCCCTGTCCGAGGGGGCCGGGTCAGCGCCGCTCCGGCCCCTCACCCTCTCCCCCTCCACCGTCGCCCCTCCACGACTCCAATGGGAGCGCTTCCATGCCTGACTCCGAAAAGCCGGCCACCCCGGTGACCTTTCCTCCCGCCTTCCTCTGGGGCGCGGCGACCTCCGCGTACCAGATCGAGGGTGCGGTGCGGGAGGACGGACGTACGCCCTCGATCTGGGACACGTTCAGCCATACGCCGGGCAAGACCGACGGCGGCGACACCGGCGACATCGCTGTCGACCACTACCACCGGTACCGCGAGGACGTGGCGATGATGGCGGAGCTGGGCCTGGGCGCCTACCGCTTCTCCGTCTCCTGGTCGCGGGTGCAGCCGACGGGGCGCGGCCCGGCGATCCAGAAGGGCCTGGACTTCTACCGCCGGCTGGTCGACGAGCTGCTGGCCCAGGGCATCAAGCCGGCCGTCACCCTCTACCACTGGGACCTTCCGCAGGACCTGGAGGACGCGGGCGGCTGGCCGGAGCGCGACACGGCGTACCGCTTCGCCGAGTACGCGCAGATCGTCGGGGAGGCGCTCGGCGACCGGGTGGAGCACTGGATGACGCTCAACGAGCCGTGGTGCAGCGCCTTCCTCGGTTACGCCTCCGGTGTGCACGCCCCGGGCCGTACCGACCCGCTCGCCTCGCTGCGTGCCGCGCACCATCTGAACCTGGCGCACGGGCTGGGCGCCTCCGCGCTGCGGTCGGTGATGCCGGCCCGCAACCAGGTGGCGATCGCCCTGAACTCGGCGGCGGTGCGGCCACTTTCGCAGGACCCGGCGGACCTGGTCGCGGCCCGGAAGATCGACGACCTGGCCAGTGGGGTGTTCCACGGCCCGATCCTGCACGGCGCCTATCCGGAGTCGCTGTACGTGGCGACGGCCGGCGTCACGGACTGGGACTACGTCCTGGACGGCGATCTGGCGCTGATCAACCAGCCGTTGGACGCGCTCGGCCTCAACTACTACACGCCGTCGCTGGTGTCGGCGGCGGACCCGAAGGCGAAGGGGCCGCGCGCGGACGGGCACGGGGCGAGCGAGCACTCGCCGTGGCCGGGCGTGGACGACGTGGCGTTCCACCAGACTCCTGGTGACCGCACCGAGATGGGCTGGACGGTCGACCCGACCGGCCTGCACGAGCTGATCATGCGCTACACCCGCGAGGCCCCGGGCCTGCCGCTGTACATCACCGAGAACGGCGCGGCCTACGACGACAAGATCGACTCGGACGGCCGGGTGCACGACCCGGAGCGCGTCGCCTACCTGCACGGCCACCTGTCGGCGGTCCGCCGGGCGATCGCCGACGGCGCGGACGTCCGCGGCTACTTCCTGTGGTCCCTGCTGGACAACTTCGAGTGGGCGTACGGCTACGGCAAGCGTTTCGGCGCGGTGTACGTGGACTACGCGTCGCTGGAGCGCACCCCGAAGACGAGCGCCCACTGGTACGGACGGGCGGCCCGCACGGGCACGCTGCCGGAGGTGGGCGCGGTGTAGCCACCGCGAAGGCGGGGGACGGGGCGCGGCACCTTAGGGGAGTGCCGCGCCCCTGGGGCCTGGGGTTCGGATCACGTCGCAGACGCCGGGTCTGGCTCTCACATCTGCCGTGTTGTCGCCGGAAAGGCCATGGGTCAGAGGGTGCCGGGAGAGGCGAGCCACTGGGTCAGCTGGCCCGTGACCGAGGCGATGGTCTCGAAGTCGTTGTCGTAATGCAGCAGGGTGAGTCCCTGAAGCTCGGCGGTCGCAGCGACGAGCAGGTCTACGGCGCCGGCGGAACGGTGTCTCCCCTTCTCGGTGAGTTCTCGCTGCACATCCCACGCGCGTGTCATCGCCCGATCGTCCGAGGGAGCCCAGCCGAACAGCGCGTCCAGGTCCTGGACCAGCTCGGCCCGGTCCTCGGCGTTCCTGGCGCTGTACAGAAACTCGACCTCGGTCAGCGGGCACCGCGCGATCAGGCCCTCCTCCAGGGGCTTGCCCCAGAGTTCCCGGGCGGGCTGCCTCAGGATGCGGACCAGGGCGCTGGTGTCGATGAGGTAGGTTGCCGCGCTCATCGACGATAGTTCTCTTTCTCCAGCAGCACGTCAAAATCGCCGGCGTCCGCCCGTGCCGCGAGCCTGGCCAGCGCGAGGGCCCGCTTCTTGCGCTCGACGCCGTCCTTGAGAGCGGCGTTGACCGTGTCCTTCTTGGTCTTGGTCCCGAAAGCTATGGCCGCCTCAGCCAGCAGTTCCTCATCGATGTCGATCAGCGTCTTGGCCATGACGGACCTCCTGGATATCCGATCGAGATTCCAGTATATCCATCCCTTGTTTCTCAGGCGCTGAGACCCAGGTGCCGGATGCGAGCCTTTATCGGGCACCTTTCGTGAGTAGACGCCGGGTCGTCTCCACACCCCACTGGTCAAGGGACAGCAGGCGGTCGCTGGAGGCCATCAACCCACCCGTCGACTCCACGTGTGCCGCCCACTCCTCGCGTGTCTCGACCGCCGGGCGGGCCATCAGGCAGTCGGGGTCGTTGGTCCAGAGGCGGGTGTGCTGCCACTGGCGGGCCGTGCCGGTGAACTCGGCGGGGGCCTGACCCGGCTGGGAGTAGTCGTCGGCCTCGGGGCGGCGGTGCGGGGCCGTGTCGGGGCTGACGCGCATGGCGTCGAACAGGCCGATGGAGGGGAGGATCGGCGCGCCGCAGCCCAGGAGGTAGGACTCCGGGCCGATGGCCGCGCGGATCAGTTCGATGCCGGAGCGGTAGGCCGTGAGCGCGTCGACGTCCGCGTGGCGGATGCCGTCGAGGGCTCCGGCGTAGAGGAAGTCGGTCTTGAAGTAGTCGTAGCCCTCCGCGCGCAGGGTGGTGAAGACCTCCGTCAGGTAGGCCGCGGCGCCGGGGTGCGTGGTGTCCAGGACGCGCAGGTCGTGGCCCCAGTTGCGGCCGGCGTGGGCGAAGCCGCCGTCCCGGGCCCGGACCAGCCAGTCGGGGTGTCCGTCGGCCAGCTCGCTCGCCGGGTCGACGAGGAACGGGGCCGTCCAGATGCCGGCGCGGCGGCCGCGGGAGCGGATCTTCTCGGCGATCGCGGCGCGGGAGCGGAAGCGGCCGGAGAGGGTGAGCCAGTCGCCGAGGGCCTTCTGGTAGCCGTCGTCGATCTGGACGACGTCGACGGGCAGGTCGAGCGTGTCCATCGCGCGGAGGTTCTCGTGGATGTCGTCCTCGGTGACCTGCGTGAAGTACTCGTACCAGGAGCACCAGACGGTCGGCGCCGGGCGGGGGCCGGGAGTCCGAGGCCGCGGGCCCAGTCGCGCAGCACCGACTGGATGTCCGTGCCCGTCCACTCCTTCACCAGGCCGTCGGCGCCGACCTCCGCGACCCCGTCCCGTACGGCGAGCCGGATCGACGGCACCTCGCGGGTCGGTTCGGCCGCCGCCCACAGCCGCACCGGTGAGCCGTCGCCGGGGTCGAGCACGAGCAGGCCCTCGCCCTGGTAGGTGCCGGCGGGGACGGTGACGCCGGGGCGGTAGCAGACCGTGGCCCAGTTGGCGTTGGCCGGGCGGTACGGCCTGGCGCCCAGGGCGTAGGTGCCGCTGGGGCTCCAGGACTGCCAGCCCTCCTCGTGGACACGGGCGTTGCGGGGGTCGACGGGTACGGCGGCGACAGGGGTGACGGGGTGGTGCACTGTGGTCTCTTTCGGGGAAGGGGGTCAGCCCTTGTTGGCGCCCAGGGTCAGGCCGCTGACGAACTGGCGCTGGAGCACGAAGTAGACGATCAGGGTGGGGATGGCGGTGAGCAGGGCGCCGGCGGCGACGAGGTTGGGGTCGGTGAAGTACTGGCCGGAGAGGTTGCTCAGCGCCGAGGTGATCGGCATGTTCTCGCCGGTGGAGATCAGGACGATGGCCCAGAAGAAGTCGTTGTAGATCCAGATGGAGAGCAGGGTGGCGAGGGCGGCCATCGCGGGCTTGCACAGCGGCAGCACGATCTGCCAGTACAGCCGCCACACGGAGGCGCCGTCGACCAGGGCGGCCTCGGTCAGTTCGTGCGGCAGTGAGCGCATGTAGTTGCTGAGCACGAAGGCGCAGAAGCCGGACTGGAACGCCACGTGGATCAGGACCAGGCCGAGGGCGGAGTCGTAGAGCTTGCCGCTCATGGTGATGCCGGGCAGGTCGATCAGCAGGTACAGCCGGTACAGCGGCGTGATGATGACCTGCTGGGGCAGCAGGTTGCCGGCCGTGAAGACCAGCAGCAGCGCCAGGTTGAGGCGGAAGTCGAAGCGGCTGACGTAGAAGGCGACCATCGACGACAGCAGCAGCGTCAGCAGCACGGCGGGCACCGCGATGATCAGCGTGTTGCCGAAGTAGTGCAGCATGTCCGACTGCTGGAAGGCGTCGGTGAAGTTGTCGAGGCTCAGCTTGTCGGGCCAGGAGACGTAGCCCTTCTCGCTGGTCTCCGCGTACGGGCGCATGGCCGCCAGCAGGGCCCACAGCAGCGGGGCGAGCCAGGCCAGGGCCGTGACGACGAGGAAGGTGTGCAGCAGGATCCGGGCCGGGCGGATCGGGGTGCGCTGCTTGACCGGTGCGCTCACGGTGCTCATGCGCGCCGCTCCTTCCGGAAGGTGGCGATCAGATACGGGATGATCACCGCGAGCGAGATCACCAGCAGCACGACGGCGATCGCGGAGCCGTATCCGATGCGGCTGGACTCGCCGATGATGTTGTTGGTCACCAGGATGGAGAGCAGTTCGGTGCCCTGGGCGCCCTTGTTGAAGACGAAGACCAGGTCGAAGGCGCGCAGGGCCTCGATGATCGTGACGACCAGGACGACGGTGTTGGTCGGGCGCAGGGTCGGGAAGATGACGTTCTTGAACGTCTGCCACTCGTTGGCGCCGTCCAGTGCGGAGGCCTCGCGCAGGGACGGGTCGACGCTCTTCAGGCCGGCCAGGTAGAGGATCATCATGTAGCCGGCGTGCCGCCAGGAGGCGGCGACCAGGATGGCCCAGAGGTTGAGGTCCGGGTCGCCGATCCAGTCGATGTAGTGGCCGGGCTTGTTGGCGCCGATGAGGCTGTTGATCAGGCCGGTGTCGGGGTTGTAGACGAGCTGCCAGACGAAGCCGATGACCGCCAGCGACATCACGACCGGCAGGAAGAACGCGGTCTGGTAGACGCGGCTGAAGCGGATCTTCTTGTCCAGCTGCACGGCCAGGAACAGGCCGAAGGGCGTGGGCAGCACGATGAGCACGACGAACCAGATGACGTTGTGCTCGACGGCGGGCCAGAACTGCGGGTTGTTGGTGAACAGTTCCGTGTAGTTGTGCAGGCCGACCCACTTGATGGAGTCGAAACCGATGCCGTCCCAGCTGGTGAAGGCCAGCGCGATGGAGGCGAGGGCCGTCAGCCAGACCAGGGCGACGTGCAGGATCGTCGGCACGCCCGCCATCAGGCCGAGCGTGATGCGGTCGCGGCGGGTCAGCAGGCGGCCATGGCCGTGTGCGGGGCGCTGCTTGACGGATGCGGTGCCCGCGGGCGGCACGACGGGCGCCGCCTGCGGGGACTTCGTGGTGTCGGTGCTCATGCGGACGCGAAGATCGTCTTCTTCTGGCGCTCGATCGACGAGAGGATGCTGTCGACGTTCTTGGGGTTGCGGATGAAGTTCTGCAGCGCGGGCTGCATCACCGTGGAGGTGAAGTCCGGGCGGGAGTCGCGGTCCATGAACTGCGTCAGGCTCTTGGCGCCGGAGATCATCTCGAAGGACTTCTTCTGGAGCGCGGTGTAGGAGGAGGTGTCGGCCTTGGTGGAGGCGGCCACCACGCTGGAGTCGGCCTTGAGGTAGATCTGCTCGGCCTCGGGCGTGCCCAGGTACTCCATGAGCTTGATGGCGCCCTCGTGGTTCTTCGGGGCCTTGGAGAGCATGAAGCCGTCGGTGGGCGCCTCGACGGTGTCCTGCCCGAACTGCGGGTCGATCGCCGGGAAGGCGAAGAAGTCCAGGTCGTCGAGGTCGGCCTTGTTCGTGAACTGCTGGCCGACGAACGTGCCCAGCAGGTACATGCCGGCCTTCTTCGACACCAGGGTCTGCGCCGCGTCCTGCCAGGTGCGGCCCACCGCGCCCTCCTGGTGGTAGGGCAGGATCTCCGTCCAGTGGTCGAAGACCTTGCGCACCTTCGGGTCGGTCCAGGAGGCCTTGCCCGCCATCAGCTCGACGTGGAAGTCGTAGCCGTTGGTGCGGAAGTTGATCTGGTCGAAAGTGCCCATCGCGGGCCAGGCGTCCTTGTCGCCGAAGGCGATCGGGACCAGCCCGTCCTTCTGCATCCGCTTGCACAGGGCGACGAAGTCGTCCCAGGTGGTGGGGACCTGGTAGCCGTGCTGGGCGAAGACGCTCTTGCGGTAGAAGACCGCCCACGGGTACGTGTACAGCGGCACGAAGTAGTACTTGCCGTCCTCGCCCTTGCTGAGCTTCTTCATCGCCTCGGGGAAGTTGCCGCCGATCTTCTGCCACACGTCGTCGATCGGGGTGGCGAGCTTCTTCGACGCGAAGAACTGCATGCGGTAGCCGGCGAACCAGGTGAACACGTCGTCGGGCGTGCCCTGCAGATAGGAGTTGATCTGCTCCTGGAACGTGTTGTGGTCCTTGGTGTTCACGTCGACCTTGATGCCGGACTTCTTCGTGAAGGTGGCGTAGATCTCGGCGTACGCCTTCTTCGGCACCGCGTCCGAGGAGTTGGAGCCGAGGCTGACCGTCTTCGGGTCGGCGGCCGTGCCGCTGCCGCCGCAGGCGCTCAGCAGGGGTATGCCGGCGCCGAGCAGGGCCGCGCCGCCCACGCCGCGCAGGAGGGTGCGGCGGCTGGGAGCGGTGAGGGAGAGTCCGGAAGGAGAGAGGTCGTGCATGAACGGCTCCTGGGGCAGGGTTCGGCCACGAGGGTGTGGCGTGAAATCCGGTCTTAATCGACCAGAAATCAACTTGACCGAACACGGTGGCGCAATAACAGCCGTATGTCCGGTCATGCGTCAAGGGCCGTCGACTTCATTTGTCGAAACGTGACCGACCCGTGAGCGTGACCGACCGTCGGAGAGGTCAGAGAGAGCGGGAGCGGTTGTATACAGCGACCAGCCCGCTCCGCCGCCGGCGCCGCACCGGCCCGCGGTGCCCCCTGCCGCCCACCGGCGCCCGCCCGTCCAGCTGGATCCAGATCCGCACCTCGGTCCCGCCGAGCACCGAGGAGCCGATCCGTACGTCCCGCCGGTCGACTCCGCGAGCCGGCGCACGATGTCCAGGCCGAGCCCGGTCGAGCCGTCGCTCCCGGAGCCGCGGCCCCGCGCCATCGCGGCCTCCGGGTCGGGTATGCCGGGGCCCGCGTCCGACACCAGGACGATCACCGCGTCCTCGCCGTTGTGCACGTCCACCGCGAAGGCGGTGCCCTCCGGGGTGTGCCGGAAGACGTTGCCGAGCAGCGCGTCGAGCGCGGCGGCCAGGTCGGCACGGGCCACGGGTATGCGCACCGGCCGGTCGGCTCCGGCCACCCGCCACTTGCGGCCCTCGTCCTCCGCGAGCGCCGACCAGAACGCCATCCGCTCCCGGACCACCTCGGCCGCGTCACATCCGGCGCCCGGACCGGCCGCGGCCGTCTGCGGCTTGGCTTCCCGGGCGGTACGGATGATGGTGTCGACCTCGCGCTCCAGCTGCTCGACCGCGGTCCGGGTCTGGTCGGCGGCCGGTCCCTCGCCGAGCGAGGCGGCGTTGAGCCGCAGCACGGTCAGCGGCGTGCGCAACCGGTGGGACAGGTCGGCCGCCAGCTCCCGCTCGTTCGCCAGGAGCTGGACGACCTGGTCGGCCATCGAGTTGAACGCGACCGCCGCGAGCCGCAGTTCGGTGGGGCCCTGCTCGGGCACGCGAGCCCCGAGCTTGCCCTCCCCCAGTTCGCGCGCCCCTTCGACCAGGCGCTTGGCGGGCCGGACCATCCGCACGCCCAGCCGGTCGGCGACCGCGACCGAGCCGAGGACCAGCGCGACACCGACCGCGGCGAGCACCGCCCAGGCCGTACCCACGCCGTTGGTGACCTCGGACTCCGGCACATGGACCTCGACGACCGCGATCTCGCCGGTGCTGAGCGCGACCGGCTGGAGCAGCGTCGAGCCGCCCGCGACGCCGGTGGTGGAGGCGCGGCCCAGTCTCCGCACGGTCGCGATGTCCTCGTCGGCGGCGCGCTGCCGCCCGAGTGCGAGGGCGTCCTGGCCGCCGCCCGCCGGTATGTGCACGGCCATCCCCGCGTCGGAACCGGCGGAGGCGACGACCCGTTCGAGCTGGTCCCGGTCGGTGGTGATGGACAGGGCCGGGGCGACGGCCGCGGCCTCCCGCTCGGCGCCCGCGAAGGCACGGTCCCGGGCCAGCTCCCGGATGACGATTCCGAGGGGCACCGCGAAGGCGAGTACGACCATGGTGGTCACCGCCAGCGACACCTTGACCAGGGCCCACCTCATCGCGGCGCCTCCGCCCCGGCGGTTCGAGCTTCACTCCGACGCCCCGAAGGGTGTGCAGATAGCGCGGGTTCGCGGCCGTCTCGCCCAGTTTCCTGCGCAGCCAGGACAGATGGACGTCGATGGTCTGGTCGTCGCCGTACGACTGCTGCCACACCTCGGCGAGCAACTCCTTGCGGGGGACGACGACTCCGGGCCGGCGGGCCAGGAAGGCGAGCAGGTCGAACTCGCGGCGGGTGAGGTCGAGCCGCGCGCCGTCCAGCTCGGCCTGGCGGCGCAGCGGGTCGACGGTCAGGCCGCCGACCCGGATCACCGGGGACGGCGCCCCTTCCGCCGCGCCGGAGCGGGCGCGGCGCAGCACGGCCGCCATGCGGGCCGACAGGTGCTCGACCGAGAACGGCTTGGTGAGGTAGTCGTCCGCGCCCGCGTTCAGCAGCCGGACGATCTCCGTCTCGTCGTCCCGGGCCGTGGCGACGATCACCGGTACGTCCGTGATGCCGCGCAGCATCTTCAGGGCCTCGGACCCGTCGAGATCGGGCAGTCCGAGGTCCAGGATCACCACGTCGAAGCGGAAATGGGCGACCTCGCGCAGCGCCTCCAGTGCCGTCCCGACGCTGCGCACGGTGTGTGACGCGTCGGTCAGGTGCCGGATGAGCGCCGAGCGTACGAACTGGTCGTCCTCGACCACGAGCACACTTGCCATGCGCCGCACCGTACGCCATGTCGAACAGCCGGGTGGGGGCCTGTGGATAACTCTCCGTTGTGGACAACTCATGGGACGCGTGCGGCAGTATGGCCCGCGATGCGCAGAGGACTCCTACACGTACTGGCCTGGCTGCTCGCCACGGGCGCGGCGGTCACCCTGTCGTGGTGGGGTGTCCATACGGTGATGACGGGCACGGCCTACGACCCGCCGCGGGCCCTGCCCGTCAAGGCCGCCGACGCGGCCGGGCAGGAGTCGAAGGCGCTGACGCCCCCGACCCGACGGGCGAGTCCGGCGCCCCGGAAACCGAGCGCACCACCCACGGTCAGGAAGCCGAGCCCCACCCCGCGCGACCGGCCGGGCCCAGCCCCTCCCCACCGGCCAGGTCAGGAGCTACGACACCGAAGGCGGCCGGGTGGTCTTCGACCTCGGGCCGGCTTCCGCCTCCCTGGTCTCGGCGACTCCCGGCGCGAACTGGTCGATGCAGCTGTGGAAGACGGAGTCGTGGATCCGGGTGGAGTTCTCCTCGGGCGCGGACCGGGTGTCGGTCTTCTGCACCTGGCACGACGGCCCGCCGCGCGTGGAGATCGGGACGTACTGAACGCCGCGCGCGCTATCGGAACACCGACGCGGGCGGCGCCGGGGACGCCACGGCCGCAGTGTCCGTGACGGGCGGCGCCCCGCCGGTGAAGTCGGTGAGCGTCCTGCCGTGCTCGACGCGGCCGGGATGCGGGTCGGAGGCGGCGCGACGGGTCAGTTCGGCGACGGGGAGCGGCTGGTCGGAGGCGACCAGGACGGCGTTCCCGAAGCGCTTGCCGCGCAGCACCGTCGGGTCGGCGACCAGCGCGAGCTCCTCGAAACGGGCGGCGGCGGTGGCGATCTGGCCGCGCAGGTGGGCGAGCGGCGGCCCGTCGGCGAGGTTGGCGGCGTGGACGCCGCCGGGCTTCAGCGCCCTGCGCACGTCGTCGAGGAACTCGGTCGAGGTCAGGTGGGCCGGTGTCCGGGCCCCGCTGAAGACGTCGGTGATGACGAGGTCGGCCCAGCCGTCCGGCACCTTGGCGAGCCCCTCGCGGGCGTCGACGGACCGCACCCGGACCCGGCTGTTCGGATCCAACGGCAGCTCACGGCGGACCAGTTGCACGAGGGCGGCGTCCCGTTCGACGACCTGCTGGGTGGAGCGGGGGCGGGTGGCGGCGACGTACCGCGCGAGGGTGAGCGCACCGCCTCCGAGGTGCACGGCGTGCACGGGCCTGCCCGGCGGGGCGACGAGGTCGATGACGTGTCCGAGCCGGCGCTGGTACTCGAAGGACAGGTACGCCGGATCGTCCAGGTCGACGTGCGACTGCGGGGCGCCGTCGATCAGCAGGGTCCAGGCCCGGGCCCGGTCAGGGTCGGGGATCAGCTCGGCGAGGCCTCCGTCGACGTCCTCGACGACGGCCTCCGCACCGGCCTGCCTGCGCCGGCCGCTCCTGGACTTTCCCATGGGGTCATTATCAGGGGTGGCCGTTGAGCCGGGCTCAGCGGCAGCTGTCCGCCGCCTTGATCGTCCGGGCCGCCTCCCCCAGGGCCTGGCGCAGCACCGCGGGATCCGTCGCGAGGTCCGCCTCGCCGGGCGGCAGCAGCCAGTCCGAGCCCTCCACCGGAGGTTCGGGCGCCAGGGTCAGTCCGCGTCCGTCGGTCCCGGTGCACGTGCTCCCCGGCACGTCCCACGCCGCGGCCGTCCCCGGCGGGACCAGGAAGCCGAGGGTGTCGCCACCGTCGTCGTGCAGTACGGGCCCGACCGACTCCCCGGTCCCGCGCCGCAGGATGTCGACCGCCTCCAGCCCCTGCCGCGCCGGCACCGTCACGACATCGCAGCCGACCGCCGGCGTACTCGGCGGCGTACTCGACTGCGTACGAGGATCGTTGATCCGGCTGGTCTCCATCCCGGCCTCCACCACGGAACCCCTGCTTGGACGAGCGGTCGGGAGTCGGGGGCCTCCCGGTCCGCGGGGTTCAACGCGGCAGAACGTCAACGGCTACGGCAGAAGTCAGCCGCCAAGGATGGCACTTCATGGCAGATCACGGATGAGATATCCGGTTTGTAGCCAAACTCAGCGTGCTCGCTCCGACACAGCAGGTACGTTCTTGCCCGCCGGATACGGGGCAGACCATACGGACAACACGTACAACTCGCCCCGAACCCGGCATGGTTCGACGGTTCGCACGAGAGGACCCGGCCATGGCGTCGTCAACGGTGACCTCGTCTCAACCCAACCGGCCACCACGGCCGAACCTCGCCTTCCGGCAACTGCGCGGACAGCGCTCGCCTGCCGAGTTCGCCGCGGTGATCCGCCGGGCCGGCCTCGAGATCGGCGAGCAGGTCAGCTGTGACGCGCGGTACATCGGCCGGGTCGAGGCGGGTGAGATCCGCTGTCCCAACTACGCCTACGAACGGGTGTTCCTGCACATGTTCCCGGGCCGCACGCTCACCGACCTGGGGTTCGCGCCCCGCTCGTCGGTACGCGGACGCCGGGCGCGCGACAGCGAGGACGCGCCTCTGACATGCACCACGAACCCGGCGGACGCCACGAGTGAGACCAGCGGGGCGTGCGAGCCGTATGAAACGCAGAACCCGTACGACCCGTACCACCCGCACGACACCTACGAGGAGAGCGACGTGCTACGTCGCGCATTCATGACCGGCGGCGGCGCCACGGTGGCCGCCGCCTCGCTGGGGCCCGTCGGCCTCGCCCTCGACGCCGCGGCGGCACAGCGCCCCGTGCGCCGCGTCGGGGCGAGTGACGCGGGTGCCCTGGAAGAAGCCGTCCGCCGCATCCGGCTGCTGGACGACCGGCACGGCGCCGACGGCCTCTACCGCCGTGCGGCGGCCCCGCTGCGCGCCGCCTACGCGCTGCTGGACGCCGGCACCACCCGGCAGACGACGGCGGACCGGCTCTACTCGGGCGCCGGTGAACTGGCCATCTCCGTGGGCTGGCTGGCCCACGACTCGGGGCGCTTCGACGACGCCCGCTCGCACTACGCGGAGGCGCTGGCGACCGCCCGGATGACCGGCGATCCGGGCCTGGAGGCGCACGCCTTCTGCAACACGGCCTTCCTCGCGCGCGACGCGGGCCGGCCGCGCGAGGCGGTCCGCGCCGCCCAGGCCGCCCAGCGTGTCGGCCGGTCCGTGGGCTCGGCCCGATTGATGTCGCTGCTCGCGCTGCGCGAGGCGGGTGGCTGGGCGGGCCTCGCCGACCGCGTCGGCTGCGAGCAGGCACTGGCCCGGGCCCAGGCCCTGTTCGAACGGGGCCCCTCGGACGCCGACCCCGAGTGGATGTCCTTCTACGGCGAGGCCGAACTGGAGGGTCTGGAGGCGCAGTGCTGGTCCACGCTCGGTGACTGGCCCCGGGCGGCACGGCACGCACGGCGGGCGGCGGAGCTGCAGGATCCGCACTTCACGCGCAACATCGCGCTGTACACGGCGGAGCTGGCGGACGACCTCGCGCGGGCGGGCGGCCGGACGAGGCGGCGGTGGCGGGGATGCGGGTGCTGGATCTGCTGGAGGAGGTCCAGTCGTCCCGGGTCCAGACGATGCTGGCGGCTACGGCGAGGGTGTTGCTGCCGCACCGGAGGGCCTCTGGAGTGTCGGCGTTTCTGGAGAGGCATGCGTCGTTGCCACGGGTGACGTGAGCCCCGCAGCCAGGCAGCTATGCCAGGTGCCCCAAGTCGTTCCAGCTCTCGATCGCCGGCTCCCCATAAGCCCACCCGAGAACCGACAACGACGTCGGGTTCAGCCGTATTCGCGCCGCGAAGTCGATCGGCAGGCCGAGCCACCGCGCCCCGATGGACCGCAGGATGTGCCCGTGGGCGAAGACCAGGACGTCCCGGTCCTCGGACCGCGCCCAGGAGACGACTTCGTCCGCCCGGGCGGTCACCTCGGCGAGCGACTCCCCGTCCGGGACACCGTCGCGCCAGATGAGCCAGCCGGGCCGGACGGCCTGGATCTCCGCCGGGGTCATGCCCTCGTACGCCCCGTAGTCCCACTCCAGCAACGCGTCCCAGGTACCCGCGCGGTCACCGAAGCCGGCCAGTTCGCAGGTCTCACGCGCGCGTGCCAGCGGGCTGGTCCGCACCTCGACGCCGGGCAGGCCGTCGTACGGCCCCGGTGCAGGCGCTCGCCCAGCAGTTTGGCTCCGCGCCGGCCCTCCTCAAGGAGGGGCACGTCGGTCCTGCCGGTGTGCTTGCCGGACAGCGACCACTCGGTCTGTCCGTGGCGGGCCAGCAGGATGCGCGCAGCCATGGGGAACCTTTCCGGGAGAAAAACGCGAGCGGAACTCCTCCATCATCGCGCACGCTGGTAGCGGGCAACCCGGGGGCGATCTCTGCGTCTTTGAGGTCCGGAGGGCACCCCCAGGGCGCCCACGTACGCCGTAAAGTGGCACGACCGGCCGACCGGGAGCCGCGTGAGACGAAGGGGGAGGGCGATCGGATGCCGCACACCGAGACACCGGGCACCGAGGCGGCCCCCACGCCCCGGCTGCGTTGGTGGACGGAGCTGCCGCTGATCCTGCTGGTGTACGCGTGCTACACGGCGGGCCGCCTCCTCGCCCGGGGCGACGTCTCCGGTGCGGTCGACCACGGCCTGGCGATCCTGCGCATCGAGAAGGCGCTGTTCCTCAACGCCGAGCACCCGCTCAACCGCCTCTTCACCCGGGAGCCCTGGATAGGCATACCGGCGGACTTCTGGTACGCGTCGCTGCACTACCTGGTCACGCCGGTGATCCTCGTCTGGCTCTTCCGTTCCCGTGCGGTGCGCTACCGCGCCGCGCGCACCTGGCTGATGACGTCCACCCTCATCGGCCTGGTCGGCTTCACCCTGCTGCCGACCTGCCCGCCCCGGCTGCTCGACGCCAGTCACGGATTCGTGGACACGATGGCGCAGTACAGCTCGTACGGCTGGTGGGGCGGCGCGGCGAGTGCCCCGCGGGGCATGGGCGGCATGACCAACCAGTACGCGGCCATGCCGAGTCTGCACGTGGGCTGGGCCCTGTGGTGCGGAGTGATGCTGTGGCGCTACGGCGGCACGCGTACGGCGAAGGCGGCCGGTGTCGCCTACCCGCTGATCACGACGATCGTGGTCATGGGCACCGCCAACCACTACTTCCTCGACGCGGTCGCGGGCGCGGCCGTCATGGGCGTCGGGCTGCTGCTGGCGCCGGTCGTGATGCGGACGGCGGACCGGGTCAGGGCGCGGCTGGTGCCGGCTGTCCCACCGGTCGCGGCGGACTCTTCCGTCGCGGGTTCCTCGATTGTCAGTGCCGGATGCCAGACTTCCGCGGGTGAGCGAATTCCACGGCAGCGCGAGTCGCGGTTCGGAGCGGGAGCCGAGCCGAGTGCCTCCCCCAGGACGCGGGGGACGGCGCTCCGGCAGCGGCTCGCTGAGCTGCGCGGCCCGGACGTACCCGCGAAGGCACTGGACGCGCGCGCCTTGGCGGCGCTGGCCGCCAACCCCGGTTGTGCGCGGCGCGCGATCCTCGACGGCGCCGGGGTGAACAAGGCGGCGCTGGCGAGCGCGCTGGGCTCGCCGTCGGCCTTCGGGCAGTCGCAGTTCGCGCTCACGCGGGGCAACGCGTTCGAGGCGAAGGTCAAGGCCGACGGCGGCGCGGAGCTGCTGCGGCTGGTGCACGAGAAACTGGACCGCTCGGCGGAGCCGCCCACCGGGGCGCGGGTGCCCGACCTGACCGCGCCCGGCCCCCAGGGGCGTACGGCCCGCACGGCGCTGGAGCTGCGCGAGGCCACCGCGCACCCGGGCGCGTGGACATTGCTCGACCACCCGATGCTCGCGCTCGATGTCGCGGGTTCCCCGGCGTTCCTGGAGCCGGACGCGGTGGTGGTGCACCCGGACGGCAGCTGGACGGTCGTCGAGATCAAGTCCTTCCCGCTGCTGGACGGTTCGGCGGACCCGGCGAAGGTCGGGGCGGCGGCCCGGCAGGCGGCGGTGTACGTGCTGGCGCTGGAGGACGTCGCCGCGCGTCTCGGCGCGGAGCCGGAGGGGCGCGCCGGTGTCGAGGGGCGGCCCCGGTCCCGCGCGTGCGGCACCGGGTCCTGCTCGTCTGTCCCCGGGACTTCTCGAACCTGCCGGCCGCGTCCGCCGTCGACATCCGCAAGCAGCGTGCGGTGACGGCCCGCCAGCTGGCCCGGCTGACCCGCGTCGAGGACATCGCCGACGCGCTCCCCGAGGGCACGTGCTTCTCGCCCGAGCTGCCCGCCGCCGAGCTGACGGCCGCCGTGGAGTCGGTCCCGGCGGCGTACGCGCCGGAGTGTCTGTCCACGTGCGAGCTGGCCTTCCACTGCAGGACCCGGTCCCGCGAGGCGGGCGCGGTCACCTCGCTCGGCCGGCCGGTGCGGGCGGAGCTGGGCGGCCTCGCGACCGTGGCGGACGTCCTGGCCGCCGCCCGGGGCGAGACGGGGGATCCCGCCGACCCGGCCGTGGCGGCCCTGCGGCGGGCTGCGGCCCTGCGTGCGGAGGCACTGGAGGCGGCGTGTCGCTGATCTCCACCCTGGCCCGGCTCGAGGCCGTCAGTACGGGCCGCGCCCAGCCCGCCGCCACCGTCCGGCACCGGCATCTCTCCGACCATCCGCTGGTGTTCGTGCCGCTCACCACCGCCGGTGAGGCCGGTGCCCCGCTCGGCGCGCTGGTCGGCACCGACCGGGACGCGCCGCGTCTGCTGGTCGTCCCGCAGCCCCGCGACCGCGACCTCAGGTTCGCGTTCCTGGCCGAGCTGGCGGACGTGGTCCTGCCGTACGTCGACATGTACGCCGAGGCCGTGGAGGCCGCCGAGCGCACCGAGACCGACCCCGAGACCGGCAAGCGGGTCAAGGTCGAGGTCGACCTGTGCGCGGACGCCCCGCAGCTGATCGTGCCGAGCCGGGCGGGCATCGACCTGGTGCGGCTGCTCGGGCGCTCCATGCGCTTCCGGCGTACGGCGGAGCAGGACCCGGAGGCTCCGTATCCGGCGCCGCCGCGGGTGCCGCTGCTGGGGCGGTGGCTCACGCACTTCGGGGAGCGGGCCCGGGTGCCCGGCTCCTCGCTGCTGCTCGCCATGACCGATGTCCTCGGCCGGCACTGGGCGACCGGCCAGTCCACCCTGGAGGACCAGCACCTGGGGGCGCTGCTCGCCTGGATCGACCCGCCGGAGGGCGAGAGCGGTGCCGAGGCGGCACTGCGGGCCGAGCTGGAGCGGGATGCCAAGGGCCAGCTGACGTGTCCCCCGCCGGCCCCGCCACCGACCCCGCGTTCGACAACAAGCTGCTCGCCCCGGCCATCGAGCGCTACGACCGCGCCCGCACCGCCCTCGCCGCCGCCGAGGACGGCCTGGAGGCCGACGACCGGCTCGGTGCGCTGACCGCCGCCGAGCGGGAGATCCGCGACCTGGTCCTCAGCCGCACCCGGCCCACCTGGGACACGGTCTGGCGGGGCCTGGACCTGCTGCGGGAGCTGCCCGAGGGGGCGCACGTCGAGGAGCGGTGGACCCGCGACCGCTGGTCGTTCACCGGCCACCGCGACCGGGTCCTGGCCGGCGAGCCCCCGCAGCCGCGCCGCGACGACGCCGTCACCGCCGCGAACAAACTCGCCACGCGCGAGCGCGAACAGGCCCGGCTGGAGGCGCAGGAGGCCCTCGACGACCCGCTGGTGATGGCGGGACGGAGGCTGTCCGGGGAGGCGTTCACGGGCGAGGTCACCGATGTCGTGATGGCGTACAGCGAGGGCAAGCGGCCCAGCCCACGCCCGCTGGTCACCGTGCGCACGGACGATCGGCCGCATCTCGGGGAGCGGGCAAAGGTGTACCGGTCGCTGGGCGGGAAGCCGCAGTCGGCGGAGTTCGTCGGGACCGAAGAAAGGGCCGAGGACGACGGGGCGTACGTCGTGCTGCGGGTGCTCGACAAGATGGGCCGCGGCAAGGAGCCCGAGCCGGGGTCGGTGCCGGAGAAGGGCGACCGGATCTGCTTCACGCTCTTCGAGCACGAGCAGCGGGGCGGCGCGAAGCTGCCCGACCCGGAGGACACGCCGTGGACACACGGCGGCCCGCCCGGCGAGGCGACCTTGGAGGCCGCCGACCCGGTGACCGAGGAGGATGTGCTGTGACCACGGTGTTCGACCCCTCGGCCGCCGCGGCCCGGGCCATCGGCGCGATCCTCCACGACACGCTGCACGGCACCGCGCGCGGTGTCGTCGTGGACTCCCCGCCCGGCGCCGGCAAGTCCACGCTCGTGGTCCGCGCGGCCCTGGACCTGGCCGAGGCCGGTCGCCCGCTGATGGTGGTCGCGCAGACCAACGCCCAGGTCGACGACCTCGTCCTGCGGCTCGCCGAGAAGAACCCCGAGCTGCCGGTGGGCCGGTTGCACAGCAGTGACGCCGACCCGTACGACAAGGCGCTCGACGACCTGCCGAACGTCCGCAAGTCGGCGAAGGCGGGCGACCTCGCGGGGCTGGCCGTGGTGATCTCGACGGCGGCGAAGTGGGCACATGTGAAGATCGACGAGCCGTGGCGGCACGCGATCGTCGACGAGGCCTACCAGATGCGCTCGGACGCGCTGCTCGCGGTCGCCGGGCTGTTCGAGCGGGCGTTGTTCGTGGGCGACCCGGGGCAGCTGGACCCGTTCGCGATCGTGGGCAGCGAGCAGTGGGCGGGCCTCGCGTACGACCCGTCGGCCTCGGCGGTCACGACCCTGCTCGCGCACAACCCGGACCTGCCCCAGCACCGCCTGCCGGTGTCCTGGCGGCTCCCGGCGTCCGCGGCGCCCCTGGTCTCGGACGCCTTCTACCCGTACACGCCGTTCCGCAGCGGCACCGGCCCCGGCGACCGCGGCCTGTCCTTCGCCGTGCCGTCCGACGGCTCGGGCCCCGACCGGGTGATCGACGAGGCGGCCGAGTCGGGCTGGGGCCTGCTGGAGCTGCCCGCCCGGCACACCCCGCGCACGGACCCGGAGGCGGTACGGGCCGTGGCGACGGTGGTACGGCGCCTGCTGGACCGGGGCGGCGCGGCGACGTCGGAGCGCTCACCGGTGCCCTCTGCCCTCACCCCCGACCGGATCGCCGTCGGCACGGCCCACCGGGACCAGGCGGCGGCAGTGCGTACCGCCCTGGCCGATCTCGGCGTCACCGATGTGGTCGTGGACACGGCGAACCGGCTCCAGGGCCGGGAGTACGACGTCACCGTGGTCCTGCACCCCCTCTCCGGCCGCCCCGACGCCACCGCCTTCCACCTCGAAACGGGCCGCCTCTGCGTCCTCGCCTCCCGCCACCGGCACGCCTGCGTCGTGGTCTGCCGGGCGGGAGTGAGCGACCTGCTCGACGACTATCCGTCGACGGAGCCGGTCCAGCTGGGGACGGTGGTGAAATTTCCCGACGGGTGGGAGGCGAATCACGCGGTGCTGGCGCACCTGGCGGAACACCGGGTCGTGTGGCGTCCGTGACCCACACCGGCCAACACGCCCCTCCGCCGGCCGGAGGCCGGTACGCCGCCGGAGGCGGCCGAAATGGCAGCCCCGACGGGTGGGAGGCGAATCACGCGGTGCTGGCGCACCTGGCGGAACACCGGGTCGTGTGGCATCCGTGACCCACACCGGCCAACACGCCCCCTCCGCCGGCCGGAGGCCGGTACGCCGCCGGAGGCGGCCGAAATGGCAGCCCCGACGGGTGGGAGGCGAATCACGCGGTGCTGGCGCACCTGGCGGAACACCGGGTCGTGTGGCATCCGTGACCCACACCGGCCAACACGCCCCCTCCGCCGGCCGGAGGCCGGAATGCCGCCGGAAGGGGGCCGGAAAACGCAGTGTGTGGCATCCGTGACCCGCTCCCGGGCGAACGCCGAGTGGTGTGGCAGCCGTACCACTACGGCGATGCCCACTTGCGCGCCCGCGAGACAATGGACGGTGGCCCACTGCACCGGGAGGGTCAGCGCGACGTACGAGGAGGAGAAGACATGGCGGAGCCCACGCCGCGTCGGAACGAACCGCGGCTACGCCCCGCGCCCCTGCTCTTCGAGCCCGCGGAGGCGGCCTCCGACCCTGAGCACTTCTTCGACCTCGAGTCGATCGACGATCCACGCGCGCTGCTGGCCCGCGCCACGGAGCTGACGCAGGCGTTCCGGGCCGCGGCGGACCGGGCGGTGGAGTACCAGGCGATGGCGGCGGCACAGCTGGCCGATCCACGGCGCTTCGACCGGCTGACGGCGGCGGACATCGCCGAGCGGGCCGAGTGGACCGAGGACTACGCCAAGAAGATGGTCGAGTTCGGGCGGGATCTGATGCGCGGCGGCGGCGAGGGCCGGGGGCCTGTCGATCCGCTCTGAGACCGGAGGATCCGGCCGTGTCACCGATCTCCATGGCATATGCCAGGCGGGCAAGATACTCCCTCCCACCCCCGCCTGTCCCGGTTTCCCGCAACCCTCGGGAACCGCACGTTCACAGCCGGTAGATGTGGATGCCATGAGCAGCTCATGGAACGCCTCCCATGTCACCCCTGACGGAGCCGCCTGGCTCGCCTCGGCAGGAACGTATCCCCGGAGCACGCTCGCCCTCTGGGAGGAGCGGCCGGACGCACCGGTCGTGCTGCCCTGCGGCTCGGTCTTCGACATCGTCAGCGCACCGGCGATGTTCGGGCGGCGGATGCTCGACCGCCTGTGGGACGACGGACCCGGCTCGGGCCCGGTCGCGGAGTTCCGGGGCCGGATGCTGCTGTTCGCCGCGCCGGGCACGGCCCAGCGGTTGCCGGTGTTGCTAGAGTGGGAGGAGTGGGGCACCCACGGCGTCCAGGACACCCCCGGCAGGGACGACCGGGTCGGCCGCACCACCGCCGTACCGCCGCTCCTGTGCCACGGCACCGGCGACGCGGTGACCGTCCCGCCCCCGGCGGAGAGCACCTGCCCCGCCCGCTGGCTCGTCGCCCCCGACACCCGTCAGCCCTGGCTGCCGGGGCCCGAGGTACTGCTGTGGGCGGCCGTGCGGGCAGCCCGTTCGGCCGTGCGGATATCGATTTTTCCTCCCGCCGACCAGGATGCTAAGGTCTACGACGTCAGCAGGCGCCGCTAGCTCAGTTGGTTAGAGCAGCTGACTCTTAATCAGCGGGTCCGGGGTTCGAGTCCCTGGCGGCGCACAGACAGCAGAGGCCTCTCGCGTAAGCGAGGGGCCTTTGGCGTGCCGGCGACGCGCTCAGCTCCCGACCGTGATCCTCACCGTCCACGCTCCCGAAG
The DNA here is from genome assembly GCA_018195615.1 of Streptomyces tuirus. Lineage (GTDB taxonomy): Bacteria > Actinomycetota > Actinomycetes > Streptomycetales > Streptomycetaceae > Streptomyces > Streptomyces tuirus_A. The sequence continues at coordinate 3,602,215 of JAGTPG010000002.1, forward strand.
CCGTGCGCCCCTCCACCTCCACCCGCACCCCCTCCCCCGGCACCGTGAAGCTCTCCCCGGCACCGATCGGCGCGTCCGCGAGGGGCGGATAGACCGAGTCCTCCCAGCAGGCCTCGGTGCGCGGATGGGCGTCGATCACCTCGATGGGCCCGCCGCCGGACTGGGCCTCGCCCCGCACCCTGTACACCAGCACCCCCTGCCGGCAGGCCCGCAGGTCGTTGCCCACCGGCCCGCGCGCCTCGAAGGCGAGCACGCTGTCGCGGCCCGTGCGCACCACCGCGAGCTTGGTGCCCCGTCCCAGCCCGAAGGCCGGCGCCCCGGCGGCACCCGCCACGGCCACCCCGGGCCCCGCGGCCAGCGGCTCCAGGGTCAGCCGGGCGGGCTTGGCGTCCTGGACGCACCGCACCTGCCGCTGGTCCAGCCAGCCCAGCTTCCACTTGTGCCAGCCGAACAGGTCGGGGGCCAGTCCGAACTGGCTGCCCATCAGGTCCCAGTCACCGACGTGCGTGTCCCAGTCACCCTTGCCGTCGACGGGCCGGTGATAGAGGTCGGGCAGGTCGAAGACGTGCCCGGTCTCATGGGCGAGGACGAGCCGGTCCGGCGGATGCTGTTCGAACACGGTGACGACCCGGCGCAGGTCGGTGCCGTCGGCCCGCATCGGCGAGGTGAGGTTGACCACCTTGGTCGCGTCGGAGTCCACACCGGGTGCGTCCGGGTCGGCGACGAAGTACACGACGTCGTAGCGCGAGAAGTCGACCTGCCCATCGGCCGCGGCGAGGGCGTCCCGCAGGTAGGCGGCGCGGTGGGTGGCGCTCCAGTCGCGCTGTATGTCGTACGCGGTGGACGGCTGCGGCATCTGGATCCAGTGGCGCAGCGGGTGCGGACGCAGGGTGAAACGGCCGTAGGAGGCGCGTTCGAAGAAGCGGGTGGTGGCCGGGAAGTGGTCGGCGGTCAACTCCTGCGGCGTCGTCAGCGGGTGGGCGTCCGGGAAGGCCAGGAAGACCATGACCGCGTCGAGGGCCCGGGCCGGGCGGGGGTAGGCGGCGTTCCAGGTGTCCAGGCCCTCCGAGTGGTGGGCGTCGGTGCGGGTCAGGGCGCAGGGCTCGGCCGAGTCGGGCTCGGCGGACGAGGGGCCGGTGCCGAGGGAGGTCGCGGCGAGCGCCGACATGGTGGTGAACACGGCCGCGGTGCTGCGCAGTCGGGCGCGCGGGAACTGACGCGGCACGGACACCTCCGGGTACGGTTCGCGGGACACCGCACCCAGCCTGTGACGATTTGTAGTACTACGCCCTGTTTGCCTGCACCAGTCGGGTGAAGGAGCCGAAAGAACACGGAAGCCCGCCCCCCGGAACCACTCACGGAACGTCACAACTGGTCGGGGGCCTGAAGAAGCCGTCCAGGCGTGAGCAGAAACGATCTGGCAGAAGCGCGGACTGGCCGGGAACACTGGACACCGGCTGGAAGGCCCTGGGGCCAGCCTCTATGATCGGCACACTTTCCTGACCTTTCCTGCACGGACAGAGATCGAATACATGCGGGAGCGAGCGGTGAGCGGAACCTTCGAAGGGCCGGCGCCCGCGGCAGACCTCGACCGGCCGGTCGTCACAGAGAGTGAGATCGACACGTCTCCCCGTACCGAGCCCCCGTCGCGTCCGCCGTACCGCTCCGTCTTCACGGCCGCTCCGCTCGCCATGGCCGTCGTCGACCGCGAGGGCCTGGTCGTCAGCGCCAACGACGCGCTCGCCACGCTGCTCGGCACCTCCCCCGACGAGCTGGCCGGGGCCGTCGCCGCCGACATGGTCGACCTCGCCTCCGACGCCCGCACCTGGCACGCCTACGGCGAGGTGCTGCGCGGCCGGCAGTCCCGGCTGCGCTGCACGCGCCGCCTCAAGCACCCCGACGGGCACTCGCTGTGGGTGCAGGTGACGGTCGCCCCGCTGCCCGCCGAGGACCGGGGCGTGCTGCTGTCAGTCGCCGATATCAGCGGCCGCCGCGAACTGCAGGCCCGGCTGCGGCACTTGCAGATGCACGACCCGGTGACCCGGCTGCCCAACCGCACCCTGTTCTTCGAACGCCTGTCCGCCGCACTGGAGGCGGAGTCCTACGAGGAGAGCGGCACCGGCCGGATCGGGCTGTGCTATCTGGACCTGGACGGCTTCAAGGCCATCAACGACACCCTCGGCCACCGGGTGGGCGACCGGCTGCTGGCCGCCGTCGCCGAGCGCCTCACGCGCTGCGCGGACGAATCCGGGTACTCCCGCACCAGCACCCCGCTGGTGGCCCGGCTCGGCGGGGACGAGTTCGCGATGCTCGTCGAGGACTCCACGGGCACCGAACAGCTGGCCGAGCTCGCCGAATCGGTGCTGGAGGCGATCCAGGACCCGTTCGACATCTCCGGCCAGCGGCTTTCGGTCTCGGCGTCGATCGGCGTGGTGGAGCGGCACGCGGCCGGCACCACCCCGACGGCGCTCATGCAGGCCGCCGACACGACCCTCTACTGGGCGAAGGCCGACGGCAAGTCCCGCTGGACGCTCTTCGACCCGGAGCGCAACGCCCACCGCATGACCCGCCAGGCCCTCGCCTCCACGCTCCGGCCGGCCATCGACCGGGGCGAGTTCCAGCTGGAGTACCAGCCGCTGGTGGGCATGGAGGACGACCGGCTGCACGGGGTCGAGGCGCTCATCCGCTGGAATCATCCGCAGTTCGGCGTACTGACGCCGAATCGGTTCATCGGACTTGCCGAAGAGGACGGTTCGATCGTTCCGCTGGGCCGCTGGGTGCTGCGCACGGCCTGCCGGCAGGCCCGCCGCTGGCAGCTCGACCACCCGGAAGAGCCGCCGATCTTCGTCAGCGTCAATGTGGCGGTCCGGCAGGTGTGGGACTCCGACCTGGTGGCGGACGTGGCCGAGACGCTCGCGGAGACGGGCCTGGCACCGGGCCTGCTCCAGCTGGAACTCACCGAGTCGGCGGTGATGGGCTCGGCGGGCCGGCCGCTGCAGGCCCTGAAGGCGCTGAGCGACATGGGCGTCCGCATCGCCATCGACGACTTCGGCACGGGCTACTCGAACCTGGCCTATCTGAGCCGCCTGCCGGTGTCCGTCCTGAAGCTGGACGGCTCCTTCGTGCGGGGTTTCCAGTACGACGACCGGGACACGGCCGCCCGCCCGAACCCCGCCGACGAGGTCGTGGTCGAGGCGATGATCCAGCTCGCCCACCGGCTCGGGCTGACCGTCACCGCCGAGTGCGTGGAGACCTCTGCGCAGGCGACCCGGCTGCGGCGCATCGGCTGCGACACCGGACAGGGCTGGCTCTACTCCCGTCCGGTGTCGCCGGACCGTATCTCCGAGCTGCTGGGCACGCCGGACGTTCAGGCCGAGGCAGGCGTGGGCAACCCGTAGGCGTCGGCGATCAGTTCGTAGGAGCGCACGCGGACGTCGCCGCCGTGCGCGTTGGCCGTGATCATCAGCTCGTCGGCGCCGGTGCGCTTGGCGAGGTCGTCCAGGCCGGAGCGGACCTCGTCCGGGGTGCCGTGGATGACGTTGGCGTTCCAGGAGTCGACGAACTCGCGCTCCATGGGGCTGAACTCGTAGGCCTCCGCCTCCTCCGGGCTGGGCACCAGGCCGGGGCGTCCGGTGCGCAGCCGGACCATGCTCAGGGCGGCGGCGAGCACCTGGCGGCGGGCCTCCCGCTCCTCGTCGGCGGCGAGGGCGGAGACGCCGATGAGGGCGTACGGCTCGTCGAGCACGGCGGACGGCTGGAAGGACTCCCGGTACAGGTCCAGGGCCGGGACGGTGTTCTGCGCCGAGAAGTGGTGGGCGAAGGCGAAGGGCAGGCCGAGGACGCCGGCCAGCCGGGCACTGAAGCCGGAGGATCCGAGCAGCCAGACCGGCGGGCGGTGCGGGGACTGGACACCGCCGGGGCTGGTGGCCTGGACCGGTCCCGGTACGGCGTGGATCCGGCGGTAGGGATGCCCGTCGGGGAAGTCGTCGTCGAGGAACCGGGTCAGTTCGGCGAGTTGCTGGGGGAAGTCGTCGGCGCCCTCGTTCAGCCGGTCGGTGCGGCGCAGGGCGGCGGCCGTGGCACCGTCCGTTCCCGGCGCGCGGCCGAGGCCGAGGTCGACCCGGCCCGGGGCCATGGCCTCCAGCGTCCCGAACTGCTCGGCGATCACGAGCGGGGCGTGGTTGGGCAGCATCACACCGCCCGAGCCGAGGCGGATGCGGTCGGTGTGGGCGGCGAGGTGGGCCAGGATCACGGCCGGGGACGAGGAGGCCACGCCCGGCATGGAGTGGTGCTCGGCGACCCAGTAGCGGTGGAAGCCGCGGGCCTCGGCGAGGCGGGCCAGGTCGACGCTGGTGCGCAGCGCGTCGGAGGCGGTGCGGCCGGCCCCCACGGTGACCAGGTCCAGTACGGACAGGGGGACGGGGGCGCTGCCCTGTGCTGCGCCGCGTATCTCGTCTGCCGCCACGGTGGGGTGCCTCCTGCTGTGGGCCGTGTGCTGTCGTTCCGGCCTTAACAGGGGACTGTCTCCGGTTATTCCCGGCCGCTCCGGCCGGTGAGACCACGGCGGGGTGGGACGCGCTGTGTCGTCCCACCCCGGCTGTGCGGTCTCACACCTGGACGATCGGCTCCCGCGTGAACAGGGCGCCCAGCTCCGGCGCGTTCACCCGTCGGTCCGCCAGACGGAGGGCCTCCCAGACCGTGACCTGGTTGGCGGTGAGGATCGGCTTGCCGAGTTCCTTCTCCAGGGCGGGGATGTGGGCCGCCGTGTGCAGGGCCGTGTCGGGGAGGAGCAGGGCCTCGGCGTCGGGGTGGTCGGAGTTCTGGGCGAGCGCGAGGAGTTCCGCCTCGCCCCAGGTGCCCACCTCCGCGGCCGTGATGATGCCGGAGCTGTTGACCGAGACGACCTCCACGCCGTCCGACCGCAGGAACTCGGCGAAGAGCCGCGCCACGTCGTCGGGGTACGTCGCGCCGATCGCCACCCGGCGCGCCCCGAGCTCCCGTACGGCGTGCACGAACGCGAAGGACGTCGAGGAGGCGGGCATGCCGGCCGTCTGCGCCAGCGCGCGGACCTGCTCCTGCGCGCCCTCCCAGCCGTACACGAAGCTGCCGCTCGTGCAGGCCCACACCACGGCCTCCGCACCGGCGTGCCGCAGCTCCTGGACGCCCGCCGCCAGCCGCCCGGCGGAGCCCATCTCGAGCAGCGCGTCCACCCGGTGCGCGTCCTCGCCGATGTCGGTGTGCACCAGGTCCACCCGGATGTCACTGCCGAGCAACTGCTCGATGCGCGGATAGTCGTCCTCGGCGGAGTGGCCCGGGTAGAGAAATCCCAGTGCTGTCATGTCCAGCCTTCCTGCTGCTGCTCTTCTTCCGGCACTACGGGACCGGGGTCCACCCCGGCGGTACGAGACCGGCCCGCGCCTCCGGATTGATCAGCGCTTGGTACGGTCCCACCGGACGGGTACCCAGTCGGCGCAGCGCCGCCCACATCGTCACTTGGTTGGCCGAGATCACCGGGATCCGCAGCTCGGCCTCCAGCTGCGGGATGACGTCGTAAGTGGGCAGGTTGGTGCAGCTGATGAACAGGGCGTCGGCGTCACCGCGCACGGCCTGCCGCGCCATGTCCACCACCTCCCGGTAGGGCACCTTCCAGATGTGCCGGGTCAGCCCCATGAAGGCGCACCCGGAGATCGTGACGCCCGCCTGGGCGACGTAGGCCTCCAGCGACCGCGTGACCGACACCGTGTACGGCGTCACCAGCGCCACCCGCCGGACGTCCAGCTCCACCAGGGCCTCCAGCAGCGCCCCCGAGGTGGTGATCGCCGGCACGGCACCGGCCCGGCTCATCGCCTCGCACATCGCGCGTTCGCCCATGACGCCGCCGACGAAGCTGCCCGACGTACAGGCGTAGGCAACGACCTCGGGTGCGATGGCGTTGAGCGTGCGGACCGCCTCGCTCAGCGTCTCGTGCTCGCTGACCAGGCGGGCCAGGTCGAGACTGACCTCGACCGGCACATAGGGCGTTCGTGTCATATGCAGGGATATCTCGTCCGGCACCCAGCGCCAGAGCTCGCGGTCGAGCGCGAAGTCGAAGGGGGCGACAACGCCGATCCCGCGCTGCGGGTTGGGTCCGCCGAGAAATGAGACGTCCATGCAGGGCACCGGCCTCACGCTGGGCAACTGGTGTGCGACGGATCGTGGGAACGCCCGTGTTGACGACGGTAGGTTCGGGTGCGAGCGTGGTCAATCCGCCCGCATATTTCCCTGGTCAACACCGCGTTAACTTGTCGTCACCGGCAGCCTCCCAAGGCCGGCCGGCCCCGCCGTACGGCTGGAGAAACGGCTGCTCATGTCCACCCCCACCCTCCTCGTCCTGGACGCCGAACCCCTGCCCCGTCTCGGCCGTCTCACGGGACGCGCCCGTATCGAACACACCGACGCCGCGGGACTGGCCGAGCGCCTCCCGCGTGCGGATGTACTGCTGGTGTGGGACTTCACCTCGCGCGCCGTGCGGGACGCCTGGCCGGGCGAGGGCCCGCGGCCACGCTGGGTGCACACGGCGAGTGCCGGTGTGGACCACCTGATGTGTCCGGAACTCGCCGCCTCCGACACGGTGGTGACCAACGCGCGCGGCATCTTCGACCAGCCGATAGCCGAGTACGTCGCCGCGCTCGTACTGGCGATGGCCAAGGATCTGCCGCGCACCCTGGAGCTGCAGCGGGAGCGGACCTGGCGGCACCGCGAGTCGCAGAAGGTCGCCGGGGGCCGGGCCGTCGTGGTGGGCTCGGGGCCGATCGGCCGGGCGATCGCGCGCACGCTGGGGGCGCTGGACATCACGACGGCGCTCGTGGGCCGCACTCCGCGCACCGGCGTGCACGGCCCCGAGGATCTGGACCGGCTGCTGGCGCGCGCCGACTGGGTGATCGCGGCGGCGCCGCTCACCGAGCAGACGCACGGCATGTTCGACGCCCGCCGCTTCGGCGTGATGCAGCCGTCCGCCCGGTTCGTCAACATCGGCCGCGGCCAGCTGGTCGTCGAGGACGCCCTCGCGCAGGCCCTGGCCAAGCAGTGGATCGCGGGCGCCGCCCTGGACGTCTTCGAGGCCGAACCCCTGACTGCCGACAGCCCGTTGTGGCAGGTCCCCGGCCTGATCGTGTCCCCGCACATGAGCGGCGACATCGTCGGCTGGCGGGACGAGCTCGGCGCGCAGTTCGTGGAACTGTACGAACTGTGGGAGGCGGGCAAGCCGCTGGTGAACGTGGTCGACAAACAGCGCGGGTATGTACCCGGACACTGACGTTCCTGGGAGGGTGGATGACCGAGCTCACCGAGCTGACCGCCGTACGACTCCTCGACGGTTACCGCAAGGGCGAGTGGAGCCCCGTGGAGGCGACCCGCGCGGCGCTGGAGCGGGCCGAGGCGATCCAGCCGGAGGTGAACGCCTTCGTCCGGCTGACCGGGGAGGACGCGCTGGAGCGGGCCCGGGAGTCCGAGGAGCGGTGGCGGCGCGGTGAGCCACGGGGTTGCTGGACGGGGTGCCGGTCACGGTGAAGGACATCCTGCTGCTGCGCGGGGCGCCGACCCTGCGCGGTTCGAAGGCCGTGAACCCGGCGGGCCGCTGGGACGAGGACGCCCCGTCCGTGGCCCGGCTGCGCGAGCACGGGGCGGTGTTCCTCGGCAAGACGACGACCCCGGAGTTCGGCTGGAAGGGTGTGACGGACGCGCCGGTGAGCGGCGTGACCGGCAACCCGTACGACCCGGCGCGCACCGCGGGCGGGTCGAGCGGGGGCAGCGCGGCGGCCGTGGCGCTCGGGGCGGGACCGCTGTCGCTGGGCACGGACGGCGGCGGCAGTGTCCGTATCCCGGCGTCGTTCTGCGGGATCTTCGCGCTGAAGCCGACGTACGGGAGGGTGCCGCTGTACCCCGCGAGCGCGTTCGGCACGCTGGCGCACGTGGGGCCGATGACCCGGGACGCGGCGGACGCGGCGCTGCTCATGGATGTCATCGGCCACCCTGACTCGCGCGACTGGTCGGCGCTCGCGGCCCCGCCGGGTTCCTACTCGGACGGCCTGACGGGCGGGGTGCACGGGCTGCGCGTGGCGTACTCGCCGTCGCTGGGCGGGCAGGTGGCGGTGCAGCCGGCGGTCGCGAGGGCGGTACGGCGGGCGGTGGAGCGGCTGGCGGAGCTCGGCGCGTACGTCACGGAGACCGACCCGGACCTCACCGACCCGGTGGAGGCCTTCCACACCCTGTGGTTCAGCGGGGCGGCGCGGGTGACGGAGCACCTGGGCCCGCACCAGCGGGAGTTGCTGGACCCGGGCCTGCGGGAGATCTGCGCGCGGGGCGCCCGCTACTCGGCGCTGGACTATCTGGCCGCGGTGGACGTGCGCATGGACCTGGGCCGCCGGATGGGCCGCTTCCACGACACGTACGACCTGCTCGTCACCCCGACCATGCCGATCACGGCGTTCGAGGCGGGCGTCGAGGTACCGAAGGGATCCGGCCACCGGCGGTGGACGGGCTGGACGCCGTTCACCTACCCGTTCAACATGACGCAGCAGCCCGCGGCGAGCGTGCCGGTCGGCGTGGACGGGGCCGGTCTGCCGATCGGGCTGCAGCTCGTGGCCGCCCGGCACCGGGACGATCTGGTGCTGCGGGCGGCGCACGCGCTGTACGAGGCCGGGGTGGCGTCCGGCAGCGGGCCTAGGCTCTCCGGAAGCTGAGGGTCTCGCCCGCCGCTCCCGACCGCCACAGGTCGTTGCACGCCTCGGCCATGGCATCCAGGCCGTCGACGACCTGGCCCCAGACGATGCCGGGAATCCAGCCGACGTCGCCGTTCAGCAGCAGGTTGTTGCGCTCGTAGAACAGGGCCAGGTCGACGAGTGTGGTCCCGGCGCGGACCTCGCGGTCGTAGCCGTAGGACTTCGTCCCCAACTCCGTACCCGCGAAGGCGAAATAACACAGATCGCCCGGAATGGGGGTGACTGTCGGATTTTCCAGAGGCGGCTCGGTTTCGGCGAAAGGCGGGAAAAGGGCGTAGATCTCATTGCGTGCGTACTTCGCGTGGTAGACGTCACCGGACAGCGGCAGGGCGTCCCAGACGGTCGCGCAGGTGATCGGCGCACGGTCGTCGAGCAGCCTGGCCGTGCAGGTCACGTCGCGCTTGACCAGCGAGACTTCGATGAAGCGATCAGCCATCCCTCCATGGGAGTGCCCGCCGCCCCGCGGTCAAGGGCGCACGGGGGGAGTGCGGGGCTTGAAAAGATCGGCATAACTCGGGTGCGGTCGGGTAGCCGCGCGCCCATGGCTCCACCACAGAGAAGCCCACTCAGAAGCCCCGGACTCATGTCCCGGCCCGTCCACGGGCCCACACGCCGGTCGCTGCTCGCGGGGGTCGCGGCGCTCGGCGCGCTGGGCGCCGCCGGATGCAGCCGGGTCGCCACCGCATCCGACGTCAAGGGCGGTGACCTGCTCGACCGGCTCCGCGCCGCGGGCGTCGTCCGCCTCGGCATCGCCGGCGAGATACCGTTCGGATTCATCGACAAGAACGGCGAGCTCACCGGTGAGGCACCGGAACTGGCCAAGGTGATCTTCAAGCGCCTCGGCGTCGACCGGGTGCAGCCCGTACCGACCGAGTTCGGCTCGCTCATCCCGGGTCTGAACTCCCAGCAGTTCGACGTCGTGGCCGCGGGGATGTACGTCAACCCCGAGCGCTGCGAGCAGGTCATCTTCTCCGACCCGGACTACCAGATGCTCGACGCGTTCATCGTGCGCAAGGGCAACCCGAAGGGGCTGCACAGCTACAAGGACGTCGTCGGGAAGAAGGCGAAGTTCGCCACCGGGACCGGTTACGCCGAGATCCAGTACGCCGTCGAGGCGGGGTACAAGGAGAGCGACATCCTCATCGTCCCGGACCAGGTGGCGGGGCTGAACGCCGTCGAGGCGGGGCGCGTGGACGTGTTCGCCGGCACGGCGCTCACCGTACGCGAGGTGGTGAAGAAGTCCGCCAAGGCGGAGGCCACCGAGCCGTTCAAGCCGATCGTGGGCGGCAAGCCGCACGTCGACGGAGGCGCCTTCGCGTTCCGGCCGACCGAGGCCAACCTGCGCGACGCCTTCAACGCGGAGCTGCGAAAGCTCAAGAAGAGCGGCGAACTCTTCCGCATCCTCAAGCCCTTCGGGTTCACGGAGGCCGAGATGACGGATCTGACCGCGAAGGAGCTCTGCGGCGGATGACCTCAGGACTCTGGGAACTGGTACTGAAGGGCGTCTGGGTCACGATCCAGCTGCTCGTCTGCAGCGCGCTGCTCGCGGCCGCGGTGTCCTTCGTGGTCGGCGTCGCGCGCACCCACCGGCTGTGGATCGTCCGCTTCCTCGCGGGCTTCTACACCGAGGTGTTCCGCGGGACCTCGGCCCTGGTGATGATCTTCTGGGTGTTCTTCGTGCTGCCCCCGGCCTTCGGCTGGCAGTTGGTGCCGCTGTGGGCGGGCACGCTCGCGCTCGGACTGACCTACGGGGCGTACGGCTCGGAGATCGTGCGCGGCGCGCTGAACGCGGTCGACCCGGCGCAGAAGGAGGGCGGGATCGCGCTCAGCTTCACGCCCTGGCAGCGCATGCGGCTGATCCTGCTGCCGCAGGCGGTGCCGGAGATGATCCCGCCGTTCTCCAACCTGCTCATCGAACTGCTCAAGGGCACCGCCCTGGTGTCGATCATGGGCATGGGCGACCTGGCGTTCAGCGGCAACCTGGTCCGCCTGGCGCTGCAGGAGAGCGCGGAGATCTACACGTACATCCTGCTGATCTACTTCGTGATCGCCTTCCTGCTCACCCGGGTCATGCGCGGACTGGAGAAGAAGCTCAAGACAGGAGTCGGCAAGCCGGTCGGGAGTACGCCCGCCCAGGAGCTGAGCCGTCCGCAGACCACCGGCGTGGGAGGTGCCGTCTCGTGAACTGGGACTGGAGCGCGGTCTCCGACTTCATGCCGGACTTCTGGGAAGGCCTGCTGGTCACCCTGCAGATCCTGGTGATCGGCTCGCTGATCTCCTTCGCGCTGGGCCTGGTCTGGGCGCTGCTGATGCGGGTGCCGACGCGCTGGGTGACCTGGCCGGTCGGGGCGGTCACGGAGTTCGTCCGCAACACCCGCTGCTGGTGCAGCTGTTCTTCCTCTACTACGTGCTGCCCGAGTGGGGCCTGACCTTCTCGGCGCTCGCCACGGGCGTCTTCGCGATCGGGCTGCACTACTCGACGTACACGATGCAGGTCTACCGCGCCGGTATCGAGGCCGTGCCGGTCGGCCAGTGGGAGGCGGCGACGGCGCTGAACCTGCCGCTGCGCCGGACGTGGACCGCGGTGATCCTGCCGCAGGCGGTGCGCAGGGTCGTCCCCGCGCTCGGCAACTACGTCATCGCGATGCTCAAGGACACGCCGATGCTGATGGCGATCTCCGTGCTGGAGATGCTCGGCCACGCGCGCCTGTTCTCCCAGGAGCACTTCCAGTTCACCGAGCCGCTCACGGTGATCGGAGTGGCCTTCATCGTCATTTCCTACCTGGCCTCCCTTGCCCTGCGAGTTCTGGAGCGACGCCTTGTCCACTGACACTCTTCCCAACCCCGAGAAGAACCCGGCCAGGAGCAACGGCGAGCTGATCCGGCTGGAGCAGGTCACCAAGCGGTTCGGGGACAACACCGTCCTGGACCACCTGGACTTCTCGGTCGACGCCGGCAAGCACGTCACCCTGATCGGCCCGTCCGGATCCGGCAAGACCACGATCCTGCGGCTGCTGATGACCCTGCTCAAGCCCGACGAGGGCACGATCACGGTCGACGGGCAGAAGCTGTTCCCGGCCTCCGACAAGGAGGTCCGGGAGGTCCGCAAGAAGATCGGGATGGTGTTCCAGCAGTTCAACCTGTTCCCGAACATGACGGTGCTGCGGAACATCACCGAGGCGCCGGTCACCGTCCTCGGCATGTCGAAGGACGAGGCGGTGGAGCGGGCCAAGGGCCTGCTGGACATGGTCGGCCTGGCCGAGAAGTGCGACGCGCACCCGGCGCAGCTGTCCGGCGGGCAGCAGCAGCGGGTGGCGATCGCCCGGGCGCTGGCGATGCGGCCGCAGGTGCTGCTCCTGGACGAGGTGACCTCCGCGCTCGACCCGGAGCTGGTCGCCGGCGTGCTCGACGTGCTCAGGGACATCGCCCGCTCCACCGACATCACGATGCTCTGTGTGACCCACGAGATGAACTTCGCCCGGGACATCTCCGACCAGGTACTGATGTTCGACTCGGGCCGGATCATCGAGGCGGGCCCGCCGGAGAAGATCTTCAGCGAGCCGGAGAAGGACCGGACGCGGGAGTTTCTCAGCGCAGTGCTCTGACTACGGCCTGTGAACAGGCACAACGCGGGGCCTGCGGACTGGGGCATGCTTCTGGCATATGCCAGCGGGCAATGCCCCAGTCCGGGGCCCGCGAATCTTGTCAACCCCCGCTCTCCACAAGCCCCTTGCCCGCTATCGTGGAGGGGATTCGCTGTCCGGATTCCGGCCCAACAGCAAGCGCAGGGGAGACCACCGTGGCGCTGAAGCACGAGCCGCCGACCACCCCGTACCACTCGGCGCAGGAAGCCCTGCGCGTCCTGGAGACGGTGGCGCGAAACAGCTCCGGCGTCACCGACGCCGAACTCGCCCGGCACACCGGCATCGGCCCGGAGCGGCTGACCGCGCTGCTGCGCATGCTGCGCCGCGAGGGCTATGTCGAGCAGATCGCCGACGGTGCCTACGTCACCGGCGAGACCCTGGCCCGCCTCGGCTCCGCCCGCCATCGCGAGCAGGCCCTGCGCGACAAGCTCCAGCACACCCTCGACCGGCTGCGCGACTCGGTCGGCGCCGCCGTCTACATGAGCCGGTACGTCGACGGGGAGATCAGCGTCACCCAGTACGCCGACAGCCCGGCCACACCCAAGGTCAACGAGTGGGTCGACTTCCGCTCCTCGGCCCACGCCACGGCCATCGGCAAGAGCCTGCTCACCCAGCTCGACCACGCCGGCCGCCGCGACCATCTGGCCCGGCACAAGATGGCCCGCCTCACCTCGCGCACCATCACCAGCGACCGGCTGCTGCTGTCCCGGCTGGAGGCCCAGCCGCCCACCGTGCCCGTCCTGGACCTCCAGGAGTACGCGGTCGGCACGGTCTGCGCGGCCGTCCCCATCACGGCCGGCTCCTCCGCCGGCTGCCTGGCCCTGTCCCTCCCGGTCGAGCACGCCCACCGCCTGCGCCAGGCCGCGGACGCCCTCAACCGCAACGCGGCTCCGGTCCTGCTGTCCATGGCGATCTAGGACCATCGCCAGGTGGTCAGGAGCACCCCTCGGGACCAGGTAGTATTTTCCCGTCGCCCACCGCGGAACACGCTTCCGGCGGTCGGCGGGAGTCATGCGCCGCTAGCTCAGTTGGTTAGAGCAGCTGACTCTTAATCAGCGGGTCCGGGGTTCGAGTCCCTGGCGGCGCACCGGTGAAGGGCCTCTCGTGGGAGCGGGAGGCCCTTCGGCGTGTTCGAGGTCGTCAGCGGTCAGCCGGCGGTACGCGCACTCCCCCGGCGGCCGCCACCACACCGGATCCGCGCATCGGAAGCCCTCCTTCCGTAACGCCGCCCGGTGGATCTTGTTGGTGGCCGTGACCGGCATGCGCTCCACCACCCGTACGAACCGGGGCGCCATCTTCGTCCCGAGGTCGGGCTGGGAGAGCAGGAACTCCGCGAAGGACAGCGCATCGAACGCCCCGGCGATCGTCGCCATCACCTGGTCGCCGGTCACCGGGTCCGGGACCGCGTACACGGCGACCGCGGCGGCCCCCTCGTAGCGGGCGAGGATGTTCTCGATCATCGCGGCGGCCAGGTTCTCACCGTCGACGCGGAGGCGGTCGTCGGTGCGGCCGGCGAAGTAGAGGTAGCCGTCGGCGTCCCGGTAGAAGAGGTCGCCCGTCCAGTACCAGCCGTCTCTGCGGCGCTCCGCCTCCGCCGCCGGATTGCGCCAGTAGCCCTCGAAGGGGCTCGGACCCCGGTTGACCAGCTCGCCGATCGCCTCGTCCCCGTTGAGCAGCCGCCCCGCCCCGTCGAAGCGGGCCGGCGGGCACTCCGCGCGGGTCTCCTGGTCGAGGACGACGAGCCCGGGCGCCGCCCGGCCGACCGCGCCGGGCGGTGTCCCCGGCGACCACTGCACGGCCGCTCCGCCCTCCGAGGAACCGTATCCCTCCACCAGCCGCGCCCCGAACCGCCGCTCGAACGCCGCCGCGTCCACCGCGCCCGCCTCCGTGCCGAAGCCCAGACGGAGGGAGTGGTCACGGTCCTCGGTGCTCGGCTCGGTGGCCAGGACGTACTGGATCGCCCGGCCTACGTACGTGAAGTACGTCACTCCGTAGCGGCGTACGTCCGGCAGGAAGCCGGACGCCGAGAAGCGGCGGCGGAGGGCCACGCCCGCCCCGGACACCAGGGCCGGTGCCCAGCCCGCGATCACCGCGTTGCCGTGGAACATCGGCATGCAGAGGTAGTGCACGTCGTCCGGGCCCAGCGCGAACTGGTCCGCCAGTGAACGGCCGGCGGCGGCCAGCCGGCCCTGGGAGCAGATGGCGGCCTTCGGCGCGCCGGTCGAGCCGGAGGTGAAGTAGAGGAGGAAGCGGTCGGAGGGAGTGGCGCGGCAGGCGTCGGGGTGTGCGTCCGCGTAGGAGGTCAGGAGGTCCGCGTACTCCTCGCTGTCCGTCCGGAGCAGGCGTACGCCGGGCAGGTCGAGGTCCGCCAGCAGGGGCAGGTGGGTCCGGTCCGTGACCAGGATCCGGCACTCGGTGTGCAGGATGTCCCGGGCGAGTTCGGCACCCCGGCGGGTGGGGTTGATGCCGGCGACCGCCGCCCCGGCCAGGGCCGCGGCGCCCAGCCACATCGGAAACTCGGGGGTGTTGTCGAGCAGCACGCCGATGTGGGGTGCGGCGCCGGGTGGCAGCAGGTCGGCGAGCAGCGCCGCCCGGCCGGCGGCCCCGGCCGCCACCTCGTGCCGCGTGAGCACCCTGCCCTCGAACCACAGCCCCGGCCGGTGGTCACCCCACCACGCCGCCACGAGCTCCGCGACCGTGCGCCCTCTGGTCGGGTTCATGGAGGCGCACCATAG
This sequence comes from Streptomyces tuirus, assembly GCA_018195615.1. Classification (GTDB taxonomy): domain Bacteria; phylum Actinomycetota; class Actinomycetes; order Streptomycetales; family Streptomycetaceae; genus Streptomyces; species Streptomyces tuirus_A. Next base: position 3,617,353 of record JAGTPG010000002.1, read on the forward strand.
CTGACGTAGCGTCTGATGTGGAGACGCTACGGCTGCGTGAAGTCGCCCACGGTGGAGAACATCGCGTACGTCACCGCCATGAAGCCGAGGGCGAAGAGGATGAACGTGCCGAGGAAGGCGAGCAGACATCCCGTGCCCGCCACGAGCTTCCCCCGCGCCGGAGGCCTGGCCGTGGCGTGCTCCGGGCGGTCCGCGGGGTAGTGGACAGTGACGATGTCGCCCTCGAGGATCGTCCCCGGCCCGCCCCGCTCCTCGAACCGGACGCCGCGGCCGTCGCGCGTGGTGAACTCGTAGACATGGTGCAGCGTCGTGTGCACCGAGCTGTCGCCGCCGCCACTCGTCGTGGTGTACGTCCGCAGGCAGCGCGCCTCGGCGGTCAGGCCGCTGTTCCAGGCGCGGCTGACCCGCACGGAGCGGCGGATCACCACGACCACGGCGCAGGAAGCGACCGCGATCATGAGCAAGGGCACGATGTAGAAGAAGGCTTCCATGAGCTCCCCCGAGACCCTGGGCGGCCTTCGATCGGCCGGCGTGGGAGGAACCTACCCACGCCGGCCGCGGCGGTGACTCAAGAGAACCTCAGAAGGCTCCTCGGGGCTCAGAAGGTGACGTCCGAGCACGCGTAGAACGCGTTGCCCGTGTCGGCGATCGTCCACACCGCGAGGATGACGTGACGGCCGCTGAGCCCGGTCGGCAGCCTGCCGCTGTGGGAGAGCGTCGAGGGTGGCCGCTGGCCGTTGTACGGCACGGTGAAGAACGGCGTGAGGTTGAGGTCGGACCGGGACAGGTTGTGGTTCTGGTTCCAGCCCGGCTTGGTGACGTAGTACTTGAAGTCGGTCGTGGCGTGCATGGCCGTGAACTGCCAGCGGAACGTGTAATTCTGGCCACCCGTCACCCGGGTGGTGGGCCAGGCCCCGCCGGACGGCGTCCGCGGTGCGCTGAGCTGGCCGAACTGGCCGAGGCCGGCGTTGCAGATCTGCCCGTCGGCCGGACCGGAGGCCGGGAAGCCCTTCGGGCCCTCGACGCTCTGCGGCTCCCACTGGATGGGTCCGCAGTTGGTCACGGTGCCGTTCTGGCAGAGCTTCTGCCGGCTGATGGGGAGGTCGGTGTAGCCGTGGCCGCTGGCGCCGCCGGAGGAGAGTACGAGGGCTCCGGTCGTGGCCAGTCCCACCGCGGCTGCGGACAACTTGGTCCTTGTGCGCATGCTGCCGCTCCTGGAGAACGTGGGGGATGTTCAGTGAGCTGTGCAGGTAGGTCTAGACCAAGTCTGAGAGTATGGGCGTCAGTTGAACATGTCCATACCAATCACGGGGCTGTTTCCCCCGCCCCGCGCAGAACGCCACCGTCAGGTCCTTCACCAGCACCTTCCGCTCGTAGTCGTCGAGTTCGACCAGCCCCCGCGTGGTCAGCCGGGTCACCGTGTCCTCCACCGAGTCGACGACGGAGGTGAGCACGCTCGCCCGGTGCTGGGCGTCCAGGGCGGCGATCCGGCGGCGGTGCATCGCGGCGGCGACCTCGGGGCGTACTCCCCCGCAGCGGCTGCACCACGAACACCTCCAGGCCGACCGGGGCCGCGTCCGCCGCCACCAGCCGGGTCAGCGCCTCGGCCGCCGCGTCCGTGCAGCCCTTCGCCCCGCCGGGCAGCTCCACCGGCACCCGGGCGAGCGCCGCCTCGACGCACTCGCGCAGATACCTCTCGTGGTCCTCGACGCCCAGCACGGCCCGCGCGGTGTCCCGCACCCGCCAGACCACCAGCACGACCACCCGCAGCGCGACCCCGTCTCCGTCGGCGGCGGGCACGGGCTCGCTGCGCCAGTGCCGCAGTCGTACGTCCACCCGGCGGCGCAGCCACAGCGGATTGACCCACAGCAGACCCGAGCGCCGGACGGTCCCGCGGTAGCGGCCGAACAGATCGAGCACCCAGGCCCTCCCGGTCCGGCCCCGGGCCAGCCCGCCGAACCCGAAGAGCCCCAGCGCCCCGGCTCCCGCGTACGCCGCCCACTGCCCGGGACCGAGCCCGGCCCCGGCGTGCGCGGGCAGCCGCAGCGCCTCGAGCACGAGCGGCGGCAGCACCCCGGCCCACCACGAGGTGGCCACGCAACCGGCCGCCCCGCACGCCCCGGCCAGCACACCCACCGCGCCGGGCAGGACCCGCGCGGGGCGCTCCACCAGGTCGGGGTCGGCCTGCGGCACCGGGCGCGGCGCCGGGGCCGCCGGACGCCTGAGGCGCGGCTGCTCCCCCGTGCCCTGCCTGCGGCCCACGACCGCCGGCTTCAGTGGTACCGGCGCCGGGCAGGGTTCGTCACGGAACAGCAGATGGACGGGGATCTCGGTGGTGGACTCGTTCTGGATGAGCCGGGCGGGTCTGGCCGGTCCCTCGGCCGGTCCGTCGGGCTCGGACGTGTGGGAAGTGGTCGTACTCATGCCGTGCCTCCAGCCTCCGCGCCAGATGCGTCACAACGGTGGACCCCGGTGCCGGGGTTCGGGGCCCCTGCGCAAGGGGCCGAGGGCGTCCTACGAGAAGAGCCGCCGCCAGGTCTCCGGCCCCGGGTAGCCGTCCGCCGCGCCGCCCGCCAGCCCTGGCTGCGCTGGAAGGCCTGCACGGCTCGCCGGTCCGCCTCGTCCCACCGCGTTCCCGGCCCGTTCGGGTAGAACCTGCCGAACCCCTTGCGCACCAGCTGCCGGCCCAGCCGGCTGACGTACGTGTTGTCGGCGCCCGGCCGGAACCACGCCCGCCCCGGGTAGCCGGCCACTCCGTGGGAGGAGGGCGGGGGTCGGCCGCCCCGGGCCGGACGTCCTCGCCCTTCCCCGTGACCAGCAGCTCCCAGGTGCGCGGGCCGGGCAGCCCGTCGGCGTCGGCGCCCTCCCAGCCCTGGGCCCGCTGGAAGGCCCGGGTCGCCTGCCGGATGGCGTCCGTCCAGCGCGGTCCGGGGTCCAGGAGGTAGGAGGCGCCGGCTCCGCGGGCCACGAGCATGCGGCCGAGCAGCGCGACGTACTCGTTGTCCGCGCCGGGGCCGAAATACGTCGCTCCGGGATAGGGCGTGGAGACGGGGCGGCCGGCTTCCCCGCTCCGGCCCGGGGTACGGCGCGGCAGTAGGGGCGGTCTGGCCGGCCGGCTCCTCGCTCTGCGGGGCCGGGTCCGGCTGCTGCGAGACGACGCCCTTGTAGCGGTAGGGGACGTACCGGTCGCGGTCGCTCCTGTAGGGGTACGGCGTGGACCGCCTGCGCGTGTGCGGGCGGATCTGCTCATAGGCGGTGTAAGAGGTGTGCGCGGAATTCGTCCAGCCGCCGAAAATGACGACGTGCGAGCCGGTGTCGGGGTCGGCCGGATTGTGGAACAGCAGAATGTCGCCCGGTTGGAGCTCCTCCTTGGAAATCCGCTCACCGTATTGGGCGAGACTGCCCGTCCACTCGTTTCCGGGCAGCTTCCAGGCCATCGAGACATAGCCCGAGCAGTCCTGCCGGTAACCGTCGGACCAATAGGCGTTCATGCTGTACGGCACCTTCGCTGCGACCCAGGTCCTGGCCCGCCTGATGATCTCCGAACGGGTGATGGCGATGTGCTTGAGGCCGGCGGACGGCCCCGTCGTACGGCCGTCGCGACCGTGCAGCGGGGCCTTGTCACCCTGGGGGTGTCGGGCTCGTCACGTGCGGGAACGCCCGCGCGGTGGGGGCGTGCGGGGCGGCTGCGGCCGGTACGGCGTGGCTCGCGCCGAGGGCGGCGGAGGCCACGGCGGCCAGGGCGAGGGCCATGGGGGTCCCCCCTGCCCGGGCCCGGCCGAGAACTCTGGGGCGAAGGGCCGGGTGGGCGGTGGCGCGGCCGGCCGGGGAATGCGGCAGGACGCGGCGCCAGTGGACGCAGCCGGGGCAGTCGCAGTCGCTCGCGGGGTCGAATTGCTCGAATACCGGAGACTCCATGCGATTCCTCTCACACTTCCGGCGGAAATGCCGCGCCCATGCCCGGCCGGGCGGGACGCCGTCAGTTTCTCAACTGTCTTCCGCAAGCGCATGCTGACGGTCCGAATGATGTAACGCGGGCGCCTCGGCCGGGGTCGCCCGGGGCCGAGGCGGGTGGTCGGGCGCACCTCCGGGCGTCCTGTACAGTTACGACGTCAGCAGGCGCCGCTAGCTCAGTTGGTTAGAGCAGCTGACTCTTAATCAGCGGGTCCGGGGTTCGAGTCCCTGGCGGCGCACGACAGAAAGGCCCCTCGCGGAAGCGGGGGCCTTTTGTATGCCTGTGTACAGCCGGGCGCGGTCTGGCCGGATACCCTCTCGCCATGGCAGCGCGTGACCTCCAGGAGCGGATCAAGAAGCTCATCCTCGACCGCCGGCTGGCCTCCGGGGCCCCGCTGCCGACCGAGCCCGAGCTGATGGAGCACCTCGGCGCGAGCCGGAACTCGGTGCGGGAGGCGCTGAAGGCGCTCCAGGCGATGGGCATCGTGGAGATCCGGCACGGCTTCGGCACCTATGTCGGCCCGATGTCCCTGGCCCCGATGATCGAGGGCCTCGCCTTCCGCACCGTCGCCGGGCACTACCGGGGCGAGGACTCCCTGCTCCAGCTGCTGGAGCTGAGGGAGGCCGTGGAGACCGGGCTGGCGTCGCGGCTCGCGGGGCGGATACCGCAAGCGGATCTCGTTGAACTGGACGCGCTCGTCGACCGTATGGAAGAGCAGGCCGCGCGCGGAGCCGGTCTCGCCGAGACCGACCGGGCCTTCCACGCCACCCTCTACCGGGGGCTGGACAACGTGCTGCTGAGCGAGGTCCTGGAGGCCTTCTGGGACGCCTTCCACCGGGTCCGCACGGACCTCGGGGGCGAGCCGCAGGACCCGAAGGTGACCTGTCGGCAGCACCGGGAGATCCTCGACGCGGTCCGGTCCGGTGACTCGATGCGGGCGGAGGAGGCCATAAGGGAGCACTTCGGGAACATCCGCGCCCGCCTGTCCACAACGGCTCCACAGGTCCCCCACACACGTCACAATGAACGCGTATGACCGGTAAACACCGCGTTTCGCATCTTGCGATCATGATGGACGCCGTAGAACCCTGGTTTTCTCGTTTTTCAAGATGCTGCGGATTCGCGGCACTTGGGGGCAAAAGATCCGGTTGCCGGCAGCGCGGGGAGAGGGGCCCCGTTCATGAGGCGATGCCGAGGGGGGCATCATGCAACCGGAAGGTCTCGTTGCCATGTCTATAAGGTGTGGAAGACGTGGTGACTGCGACCCACCACTGATACGTCTGTGAAGGTCGAGGGGGACCTGTCGCAGACGGAAGCAAAGCGACGAAACACGCGGCTGTCCGCGTGTGGGGGGATGACTCATGACGTCGAGGCCGACGGGTGCCCGGCAGGACCAGGACCCGTCCCAGACCACGCAGCTCAGGGTGCCGGGGCACCGGATGAGCACCACGGGGACGTTCCGGCGGATCAAGAAGAGCCTGCCGAGATACGACTACGAGCATTACAGCCGGCTCGCGGGTCCCCTCACCCAGCCCGATCCGAGCAAGCCGTACAAGGTGCAGTACCGCTCCCTCATCTCGCAGGAGCCGCACCGCATACGGGTGGCCCTGATGCTGGCAGCGGCTCCGGTGCTGTCGCTGGTGCTGCTGTTCTGGCTGCTCCAGCCCGAGCACTGGACCGAACGCGACTACCCGGCCTTCGACTGGCTGCCCGCGCTCGACATCGTCATGCTCGTCTCGATCGGTCTGATCGAGTTCTTCCGCTGCATGAACGTGCTGTCGAACGCGCACGCCACGCTGGTGGCCCGCGACCCGATCCCGGTGGTGCCCGAGACCGGCACCAGAGTGGCCTTCCTCACCTCCTTCGTGCCCGGCAAGGAGCCGCTGGAGATGGTGACGAAGACCCTGGAGGCGGCCGTCAAGATCCGTCACCGGGGCCTGATGCACGTCTGGCTGCTGGACGAGGGCGACGACCCCGAGGTGAAGGCGGTCTGCGAGCGCCTCGGCGTGCACCACTTCTCCCGCAAGGGCGTCGCCAAGTGGAACCAGGCCAAGGGCCCGCACCGCGCCAAGACCAAGCACGGCAACTACAACGCCTGGCTGGAGGCGCACGGCGACGACTACGACTTCTTCGCCTCGGTCGACACCGACCACGTGCCGCTGCCCAACTACCTGGAGCGGATGCTCGGCTTCTTCCGCGACCCGGATGTCGGCTTCGTCATCGGCCCGCAGGTCTACGGCAACTACGACAACGCCATCACCAAGGCCGCCGAGTCGCAGCAGTTCCTCTTCCACGCGCTGATCCAGCGCGCGGGCAACCGCTACGGCTCCCCGATGTTCGTCGGCACGTCCAACGCCGTGCGCATCAAGGCGCTGAAGCAGATCGGCGGTCTGTACGACTCGATCACCGAGGACATGGCGACCGGCTTCGAGATGCATCGCCACAAGAACCCGGCGACGGGGAAGAAATGGCGCTCGGTGTACACGCCGGACGTGCTCGCCGTCGGTGAGGGCCCCAGCGCCTGGACGGACTTCTTCACCCAGCAGATGCGCTGGTCGCGGGGGACGTACGAGACGATCATCGGGCAGTACTGGAAGGGCTGGTACTCGCTGCCGCCGAGCAAGCTCTTCAACTACACGATGATGATCATCTTCTACCCGATGTCGGCCCTCAACTGGATCCTGGCGGCGCTGAGCTGCTGCCTGTTCCTGGGCCTGGGCGCCTCGGGTGTGAACATCGACCCGGCGGTCTGGCTGATGCTCTACGGCAACGCCTCCGCCCTGCAGATCGGCCTGTACGTCTGGAACCGCCGGCACAACGTCTCACCGCACGAGCCGGAGGGCTCCGGCGGTGTGGCCGGCATGGTGATGTCCGCGCTGTCCGCGCCGCTGTACGCGAAGGCGCTGATCGACTCCGTGCTGCGGCGCAAGAGCAAGTTCGTGGTCACGCCCAAGGGCGACTCGGCGAGCCCGACCGCTGGTTCGGGACGTTCCGCTACCACTGGTACTTCATCCTGATCTTCGGTGCGTCGATCGCGGCCGGCTTCGTCTTCGGCCACTCCCACCCCGCGATGATCATCTGGGCGACGTTCGCGCTGCTGATCACCGCCTCGCCGGTCTTCGCCTGGCGCTGGCAGCTGCGGCAGGACGCCAAGAAGCCCGCCCGCCACGCCGCGGAGCAGCCGCAGGACTCTGCGGGGCCGCACCGGACGCAGCCGCTGCCGATCCCGCAGCAGCAGACGCCGCACGCCCCGCAGCAGAAGCCCAGTTGGGCCGCCACCCCTGGCGGAAACGGGGAGGTCGGGGGATCCGACCAGACCATGCAGATCGCCCTTGGTGGACTTGGGGGACGTAAGGAATGAACGACCGTGCAGGCCGCCGCCGGGCCCGTCGACTCGCGATCGGCACGGCTGTGGTACTCGCGCTGGCCGGGATGAACGGGCCGTGGCTCTACCGCTTCGGCACCGAGAAATACCACCAGTACAAAATCAACAAGCCGGAGTACAAGGCCGCCAACGGCAAGTGGGAGATCATCGATTTCCCCGAGGAGTACCGGCAGAACACCATCCACGCGGCGCTGCTGCGCACCGGCAAGGTGCTGCTCGTCGCGGGGTCGGGCAACAACCAGGACAACTTCGACGCGAAGAAGTTCGACACCCGGATCTGGGACCCGGTCAAGGGCACCATCAAGAAGGTCCCGACGCCCGCCGACCTGTTCTGCACCGGCCACACACAGCTCGCCAACGGCAATCTGCTGATCGCGGGCGGCACCAAGCGGTACGAGAAGCTCAAGGGTGACGTCACCAAGGCCGGTGGCCTGATGATCGTCCACAACGAGAACCCGGACAAGCCGATAACCCTGCCCGCGGGCACCAAGTTCACGGGCAAGGAGAACGGCAAGACCTTCGTCTCGAAGGACCCGGTGCTGGTACCGCGCGCCAAGAAGATCTTCGACAAGGCGACGGGCAAGTTCCTGCGCAACGACCCCGGTCTCGGCCGGATCTACGTCGAGGCGCAGAAGCGGGGCCAGAAGTACGAGACGGGCACGCAGGACAACTACCGCGTGCACGGCCTGAAGGGCGCCGACGCCAAGAACACCTACGGCATCGCCCAGAAACTCGCCCTCGACAAGAAGGACTTCCAGGGCATCCGGGACGCCTTCGAGTTCGACCCGGTGGCCGAGAAGTACATCAAGGTCGACCCGATGAAGGAGGCCCGCTGGTACCCGACGCTCACCACCCTGAGCGACGGCAAGATCCTCAGCGTCTCGGGCCTCGATGACATCGGCCAGCTGGTCCCGGGCAAGAACGAGATCTTCGACCCGAAGACGAAGAAGTGGACCTACACCGACAAGGTCCGGCAGTTCCCGACCTACCCGGCGCTGTTCCTCATGCAGAACGGCAAGATCTTCTACTCGGGTTCCAACGCGGGCTACGGGCCGGACAACGTCGGCCGTGAGCCCGGTGTGTGGGACGTGGACACCAACAAGTTCACGAAGATACCCGGCCTGAGCGACCCCAAGCTCATGGAGACGTCGGGCACGGTCCTGCTGCCGCCCGCGCAGGACGAGAAGTACATGGTGATCGGCGGGGGTGGCGTCGGCGAGTCCAAGCGGTCCAGCCAGAAGACCCGGATCGTCGACCTGAAGGAGGCGAACCCGCGCTTCGAGGACGGCCCGTCCCTGGACAAGGGCACCCGCTACCCGAACGCCTCGATCCTGCCCGACGACAGCGTGCTGATCTCGGGCGGCTCGGAGGACTACCGCGGCCGCAGCGACTCGAACATCTTCGAGGCACGGCTGTACGACACGGAGAAGAACGAGCTCCGCCGGGTCGCCGATCCGCTCGTGGGCCGCAATTACCACTCCGGGTCGATCCTGCTGCCCGACGGCCGGGTGATGTTCTTCGGCTCGGACTCGCTCTACGCCGACAAGGCCAACACCAAGCCGGGCAAGTTCGAGCAGCGCATCGAGATCTACACGCCGCCCTACCTCTACGGCGACGGGGACCGCCCCTCGCTGTCGGGCGGCCCGCAGACCATCGAGCGCGGCGAAACGGGCACGTTCACCTCGTCGGACGCCGGCCGGATCAAGAAGGTCCGGCTGATGCGTCCGAGCGCCGCCACGCACGTCACGGACGTCGACCAGCGGTCCATCGCGCTGGACTTCAAGGCGGACGGCGACAAGCTGACCGTGACCGTGCCGGAGAACCGGAACCTGGTCCAGGGCGGCTGGTACATGCTGTTCGTGACGGACGACCAGGGCACGCCGAGCAAGGCGCAGTGGGTCAAGGTGCCGTAGAGCCATCGGCTGTTCGGCTTTCCGGGGGCGCTCTCCGCCAGGGAGGGCGCCCCTTTCGCATGTCCCGCTGACGGGAAACGTTCTTGACCTGTGCACGTACTTCGGTGTGCTCTCGGGTACGACATCGGCAACGCGTGTGGCGAACGGTGGCGGGGGAAACGGGAGATGACCGAGTCGACCACGTCGGACCCGGTGGCCGAGGAGGTCCTGGCCGCCGCGACCGTCCAGGTCATGGACGCGGACGGGCACATCGGCGGCCTGGGCGTGCTCATCGCGCCCACTCTGGTGCTGACCTGCGCGCATGTCGTCCTGGACGCGCAGGGCCTGCCGGCGAGGCGCAAGGAGCGGCCAGAGGGCCCGGCGCGTGTCCGGTTGGTGCTGCGTGAGGGCGAGGAGACCGAGGCCGTCGTACGGGACTGGGTCCCGGTGCGCGAGAACGGCACCGGGGACGTGGCCGTACTGTCCCTGGCCGCCCCGCTGTCCGGAGCCCGGCCGGTCGTCATGGTGGCGCCCCGGGACGTCTGGGACCACAAGGCCATCGTTTTCGGACTGCCCAGGGACGACACGGGCGGCGGCTGGCACACGGCCCGACTGCGTGCCCGTACCGGCACCGGCCGCCTTCAGATGTCACCGCTCGACGGCCAGTCGGACCCGGTCCAGCCCGGCTTCAGCGGCTCGGCCGTGTGGGACGACGACCTCGGTGCCGTGGTCGGTGTCGTCGTCTCCATCTCGTCGGCGCACCGGGGGCAGGCCTTCTGCATCCCGACCCGCACGGTCCTCGACGAACTGCCGCATCTGGCCGAACTCCTCGCCCCGACTCCCCGTTCCCGGGTCTGCGCCCGTACACCGAGGAGCACAGCGCACACTTCTTCGGCCGGGACGAGGACGTCGACGCCGTCAGCGCGCTGCTCTGCCCGCGCGGCACCCCGAGGGCTGTGTAACGCTGACCGGCCCCTCCGGATCCGGCAAGTCCTCGCTTGTGATGGCGGGTGTCCTGCCCCGGCTCAAGGAGCAGCGGATACGGGTCGTCGCCCTGCGCGCCGAGGGCCGCCTCCCGGACGCCGCCACGGTCCAGGAGTCCCTGGACGAACACCGCTCCGCGCGGGGGCTCGTGCTGGCCCTCGACCAGTCGGAGGCGCTGCTGCTGCGGTCCGAGGACGAACTGCGCACTCTGGTGGACGCCCTCCTCGACGCTTGCCGTCACCCCGGAGTGGCGGTCCTGGTGGCGCTGCGCACCGACTTCCAGGACGCGGCCCTGCGCCACCCCGAGCTGAGCCGCCTGGTCGGCGGGGCGCCCGCGCACCAACTCGGGCTGATGACCCGCGAACAGCTCACCGAGGTGGTGCGGCTGCCGCTGCGGGCCTATCCCGGCGTGGAGTACGACAGCGGTCTCGCCGACCGTCTCATCGAGGACGCGGTGGGCCGCCCGGGCGCCCTGCCCCTGCTCGGCTTCGTCCTGACGACCCTGTGGGACGGCCAGGTCGGCGGGCGGCTGCGCCTCGACACCTACCGCGAACTGGGCGGGCTCGGCGGGGTGTTGAGCAGCCGGGCCGACGAGGCCTGGGCGCGGGCGCGGCGCGGGGTGACGCCGCAAGCCGCCACGGGGCTGCTGCGCGCGCTGGTCCAGCTCCCGCCGGGCAGCGGCACACCCCTGCGGGCCCGGCTCGCACGCCGGGACGCGGATGAGGAGCGGTGGGCCGTCGCGCAGGAGCTCGTCGAGGCCCGGGTCCTGGTGGTGGGCGCGGACCCCGAGCGGGGCGAGACCGTGGAGCTGGCCCACGAGGCCCTCATCGAGCACTGGCAGCCGCTGGCCGAACAGCTGAGGAGCGACCGCGCGTTCCTGACCTGGCGGGGCGAACTGCGCTACGACCGGGCCCGCTGGTGGCGCGCCGGGCGGCCGGACGGGCTGCTGCTCGAGGATCCGGCGCTGTCGGTCGCCGAGCGGTGGGTGGGCGAGCGGCACGACGAACTGACCGAGGAGGACCGGGAGTTCGTCGAGGCGGGTGCCGGGCTGCGGGACCGCAAACGGCAGGAGTCCGCGAGGTCGGAACGCCGCAGGCGCTATCTGCGGGTGCTGTGGGCGGTGGTGACGGTGCTGGCCGTGGTGGCGGCGACGGTGGTGTCCGTGCTGTACCTGAATCTGCTGACGGAGCAGCGGCGCCTGGCGTCGGACCGGCTGGCGCAGCAGGCGGCGACCTTGGACAGCACGTCGGTGACCATCTCCTCGCTGTACGCGGTCGGGGCGTATCGGGCGGAGGCCCGGCCGGACGCGCGTTCCGCCCTGCTGGCGCAGTATCTGCGGTTGCAGGACGTGGAGCGGGTGGTGATGGAGGGGCGTGAAGACGTCCAGGACGTCGCGCTCACGGATGACGGCTCGTTCGCGTACGCGGCGCTGGGCAACGGCGACTTCGTGCGGATGGACCTGCGCGGGAAGAAGCGGCCGGACCCCCGTCACTTCTCGACGCAGCGGGACACCGAGCGGATCGCCGTGTCCGCCGACGGGAGCAGGGTGGCCCGGGCGAGCGAATGGGGTCTGGTCACCCTCGGCGTACAGCTCCCCTCCGACCCGGACAAGTTCCGGACCCTTGCCCTGCGCGGCGTCGAGGCCGTGAAGAAGAACCCACGCGCCGCCCACGATCTGCGCTTCGACGGGGACGGCAAGCGGCTCCTCGCCGCGGTCCCCGGCGAGGGCGTGCTCATGTGGGAGACGAACGAGGGCCGGCGCACGGGCCGCACCCTCGCCCCGCCACGCGACTGGGACGTGGCACAGGCCTGGTTCGCCGCGGACGACACGGTCGTCGCGCGGATCGTGCCCTCCGGAGCGGAAGCGGACGACGCGCAGGGCCGACTGGTCTCCTGGGACCTGGCCGACGGTTCACTGCACCGCCCTTGGGACGAGCGCGCCACGGCCTCCGCGACGGTCAGCGGCAACGGCCGCGTCCTGGTCACCTGCACCGATCAGGGCTCACTCGAAGCATGGCGGCTGGGCAGCACACCGCGGCGCTTCCAGAACTGGAGCAACAGCACCTTCCCGGGACTGTGCCCCCTCCACACGCCCCGGCTCGACGCCACGGGCCGCTACCTGATCAACCCCACCGGGCGCATCGGGACCGACCTGGGCCGGATGCGGTTCCTGGTCATCGATCTGGAGAAGGGCTGGCCGGCCACGTTCGACACCCCCGCCGCCGCCCCGGAGGACCAGAACATCACCGGCCGGGGGTTCGCTCCCCCGGTCGCCCTGGCCGGCCCGCCCAGCGACCTGCGCGCCGTCGTCGGAGTCGGCGGCAGCATCGTCACCGTACGCGTCAAGCCGCCCACGTCCTTCGACACCAACGCGCTGATCAACCGCATCCGCACACCGGACGGGCCGAGCGGCAGGATGGCGGTCGTCGACTCCGAGGGGACAGACCTGCAGTTGTGGAACCTGGCCGACCACCGCCTCCTCGCGACCGCGCGTCCGTCCCGGCCGCTGGCCCGTATGTACGCGGCCTTCAGCCCGGACGGGCGGCGAATGCTGACCATCGCCCAGGACGAGCGGAGCGTCCTCGTCTGGCGGATCGACGGCTCGTCCCTCAGGGAGGAGCACACTCTCGAACTGCCCGCCCCTCCGGGCATCACGGCTTCCGGCCCGGACCCCACCACGGGGCTCGTCCCGTCATGGATCAACCTGAGCTTCTCCGATGACGACCACGCCGTGATCTCGGGCTGTCGTACGTCTCCCGCTGGCGGCTCGACACCGGTGACCTGGACGGCGAGATCTACCGTCCGCCCGTCCAGGAGCGTGCTCAGCTCGCCAACGAGGCGGCCGGTACCTATGCCACCGCCCTGCCCGGCAAAGCCCAGGCGGTAGTGCGGACGGTGGCCGAGATCGGCGTCTGGGACTTCACCACCGGCGAGTTCCAGAGGTGGATCGACAGGGAGGACGGAGACCGGTCGATCCGGTCGTTCGCTCTCTCGCCCGACGGCAGAGTGCTGGCCATGCAGTACGCCGGCGGCCGGGTGGACCTGTGGGACGTCGAGGAGAGGCAGGAGCTCCCCGACCTCACCTACAACGGCGTCTACTACCTCGGCCGCTTCCTGGGCGACCGCCTCCTCCACACCACTACCGCCGCCGGCGAGCAGATCGTCTGGGACTTGGACGACCGCCAGGACACCTACCGCTACTACGTGGGCTACGGCTCGGTCCTCTCACCGAGTACCGACGGCAAGAACCTCACGATCGTCGACGGCTCCCGCACCTCCACCATTCCGCTCGATCCGGAGCGCTGGATGGACCGGCTGTGCGCCCTGGCGGGGAGGGAACCGACCGAAGCGGAGAAGGATCTTGCCGCCGACCGGGACCAGGTAGAGGACGTGTGCCCCGGCTTCTAGGAACTGGCCTTCGCCAGCTTCAACGCATAATCCGCCCACCACTGCCCCGCCTTGGGCCCGCCCTTGCACTCGCCGTCCGACTCGCCCGGCCGCTTGACCCACAGGTACGCGTCGACCAGCGGGTCCGCCGTCTTCGTCGTCGGTGTCTCGCCCAGCGCGCGGCCCGGCGGGTTGCACCAGCGCTCGTCGGGGTTGCCGCCGGTGTAGGGGCCCTTGCCGTTGCGGCTGGTGTCGATGACGAAGTGCTTGCCGCCGACCTTGGCGGAGAGCTGCTTGCCGTAGGAGACGGAGTCCTCGGTGGAGTAGAAGTTGGAGACGTTGACGGAGAAGCCGTCGGCCTGTGCGATGCCGGCCCGGTTCAGCGGCTCGAAGATCTGGTCGGGGTTCTGCCAGCCGGCGTTGCCCGCGTCGAGGTAGACCTTCGTGTTCTTCAGCGACTTCAGCTTGGCGACGGCGCCCTTGAGGAGGTCGTAGCGCTCCTCGTGGAACTGCTCCGGAGTGCAGCCGTCGACGAGGTGGAGCAGGGCGTCCGGTTCCAGGATGACCGTGGCCGACCGGTCGCCGATGCCCGCCGCGACGCCGTCGACCCACTCGCGGTAGGCGTTGCCGTCGGCGGCGCCGCCCTGCGAGTACTGGCCGCAGTCGCGGTGCGGGATGTTGTAGAGGACGAGCAGTGCCGTACGGCCGGCCTTGTCGGCGGCCTCGGTGAAGCCCCGGGTCTGCTCCTCCGGGTTGTCCGGGCCGATCCACTCGGCGACCGGCTGCTCGGCGATCTTGCGGATCTGCTCGGCGTCCTGCTTCTTGCCGGACTTCTCCAGGTCCGCGACCTGCTGGGCCGCGGTGCCGTCCGGATTGACCCAGAACGGGGCGGTTTCCTTGGGCTGTTGGGTGATCCCGGCGCCCGCGTCGGCGTCCTTGTCCGATCCGTCCCCTCCGTCGGACGAACATCCCGTGATCAGCAGTGCCGCCCCCAGCACCACCGTGGACACCCGCCTCGCGGCGGACGCCCCGACCCCCCTGCTGCCGTACATCCAACTCCCCCTTGGGTGCAGCGTTCCAAGGCTCAATCCTGACATACGTCTCGGGACGCCCAGGAGGCCGAACCCCACCTGCGTGGATGACTCAGCGCCACCGTATCGGGACTTGGCGTCATTCAACCTCTAGGCCCGGGCGGCCCTTTGGTTCTAGAGTTTGCCCTGCAGCGCCCGGCCTCCGACCAGAGATTCACCCGCCGTGGCTCCTGCGGCCTCCCGCGCAGCTCGCCGGGTTACTCCCGCAGCCCGTGCGCGCGCGGTCGAGGACCAGCCCGGTCGGCGACTTCAGGGGGAGCGGGTCGTCGACCGGGTCAGGTGGGCGGGCCCGAGGCGCTAGCCGCCCGTCCCTGTCAGATACGCCGAGACGACCACGTTCGACGTGTAGCTGCGGGTCGTACGGTCGTAGCTGCCGCCGCAGGTGATCAGACGCAGCTCGGCCCGGCCCGACTCGCGGGCCCGTAGGCCTGGTGGGCGTCGAAGCGGTCGCGGGTGAGGATCTGGACGGACTCGACGGTGAACTCGGCGACCTTGGCGTCGGCCCGGACCACCCGGATCGTCTGGCCGGGCCGCATGGCGCTGACCTTGTAGAAGACGGCGGGCCGGGACCGGGTGTCGACGTGGCCGACCATCAGCGCGGTCCCCGGCGCCCCGGGCGCCGCCCCGCCCGCGTACCAGCCGACCACTCCCGGCTGGTCGTACGGCGGCGGGTCGAGCGCCCCGCGTTTGTCCAGGCCGCGCGCCACGACGGGTGCCTGGACGCCCAGCCCGGGGATGTCGACGCGCTGCGGCAGCGCGTCCTTCAGCGGTCGGTGCGCGGGCGGCAGTTTCACGTCCGGGGGCCGTCCGGCCGCCGCCATGTCACCCGTGGTGGGCGCGGAGATGCCGTGCCGTACGTCGGTCACCTCGCGACCCCAGAGCCACAGCCCGAGCAGCAGTACCACCCAGGCCACGCCGGCCAGCAGGCGGCCGGTGCCGGAGGAGCGTCCCTTGATCTGTTCCTGGTCGGACATGGTCAGTCCGTTCCACGGCTCCGGCGGACACCGCGCAGCGCGACGGCCACGGCGGCGACTCCCGCGAGAGCCAGGCCGGCCACTCCCTGGACGGGTCCGGGAGCGGCCCCGCGGTCCGCTGCCGCGACGTGGTCCGCCGCGCCACCGCCGCCGGCCGCGACCGGGGCGACGGGCGAGGCGTGCGCGCCCGGCCGCCGGACGGCGGGCGCCTGCCCGTCGTCTCCGGGCTCGGGCGACTGCCCGCCCTCTTCCGGCTCGGGTGGCTGCCCGTCCTCCTCCGGCTCGGGCGGCTGCCCACCACCCTCGGGCAGGGGCGGCTGCCCGGCCGTCCCGGGCGCGGGCGAGTGCCGGGCCGCCCCCGGTGCGAGCGGCTGCCCGACCGTCCCGGGGGCGGAAACGGAACCGGAGCCGGAACCGGAACCGGAGCCTGGCGCGGGCCGCTGTCCCTCACCCTCCCGCACGGTGAACCTGCTGGTCCGTTCGGCGTCCCCGCAGGTGACCTTCACCGTGTACGTCCCGGGCTCGAGCGTGGAGCGGACGCGGCTCTCGCCGGCGAGTCCGCCGTCGGTGACGGTGAGCCGCGCGTCCGCGACGAACGCCGCCGAGACGGCGACGGCCGTCCTCTGCGCACAGCCGGTCACGCGGAGCGTGACGTCACCGCCGGGTGCGGGGACCGCCGGGATGACCGAGACGCCCCCTGCGTCCGCCGCGTACGCCGCCGGGGTCAGGGCGACCGAGACCAGGACGCCCGTACAGACCGTGACTCTCAGGGAACCCATCGTGAACCTCCAGATGCCTGGAGCCTCCCCCGCACGATGGGTCACCGCATCCTCAGGGACGCGGCGGCTGCTCCGTTCGGGTGGGGACGGGTTTGAGCGCGGGCGGGCCGCTTCCCGAGGTCAGACCCGGTCGACGAGGTCGGCGATCGAGTCCACGACCTGCGACGGCCGGTACGGGAAGTCCTCGACCTGCTCGGGCCGGGTCAGACCGGTGAGCACCAGGAACGTCTGCATCCCGGCCTCCATACCGGCCAGCACGTCGGTGTCCATCCGGTCGCCGATCATCGCGCTGGTCTCGGAGTGCGCCCCGATGGCGTTCAGCCCGGTACGCATCATCAGCGGGTTGGGCTTGCCGGCGAAGTACGGCTTCTTACCGGTCGCCTGGGTGATCAGCGCTGCCACCGCACCGGTCGCGGGCAGCGGGCCCTCGGTGGACGGGCCGGTCTCGTCGGGGTTGGTGCAGATGAAGCGGGCGCCGCCGAGGATGAGCCGCACCGCCTTCGTCATGGCCTCGAAGGAGTAGGTGCGGGTCTCGCCGAGGACGACGTAGTCCGGCTCGTGGTCGGTCAGGACGTAGCCGATGTCGTGCAGCGCGGTGGTGAGGCCCGCCTCGCCGATGACGTACGCCGAGCCCCCGGCCGCTGGTCGTCCAGGAACTGGGCCGTGGCCAGGGCCGAGGTCCAGATGCTCTCGATCGGCACCTCCAGGCCCATGCGGTTCAGCCGGGCGTGCAGGTCGCGCGGGGTGTAGATCGAGTTGTTGGTGAGCACCAGGAAGGGCTTCCCCGACTCGCGCAGCCTCTTGAGGAAGGCGTCGGCGCCGGGGATCGGTACGCCCTCGTGGATGAGCACCCCGTCCATGTCGGTGAGCCACGAGTCGATGGACTTGCGATCTGCCATGTGCGGGATCTCCTGCCGTACGCGGTCCTGCGTGCGCCCCAGCCTAAACAGTGGCCGGATCTTGCGGAACGGTCCGCTCATGGCGTCCCGAAGGGCGGACGGCCGCCGCATCGGACCGCCGACGCCTCACCGTCGGCGGCGTGCGAGGAGCAGGACCCCGCCCCCGGTGAGCAGCAGGGCAGCGGCGGCCGCGGCGACCTTGACGCCGGTTCCGGTGCGGGCGAGCTCCTCGGCGAACGGGAACCGGTCCTCGCGGGGCGGGACGGTGGCCTCGGCATCCGGCTCGGTGGCCTCGGGATCGGGCTGGGAGTCGGTCCCGCCGTCGTCCTTCCGCTCCCCACCGTCGGTCGGCACACCAGCATCGGTCGGCACACCATCGCCAGTCGGCTCATCACTGTCGATGCCGAACCGGTAGTCGTTGGACTGCCCGACCCAGTCGCCGTCGTCGTCGTGCCGTTGTACGACGGCGGCGTTGGCGGTGACGTGGTTGGGCACGGCGTCCGAGGTGACCGCGAGCCGCACCGTCACGGTGACGGTCTTGCCCGGCCCGACGGTGAACCCGGCGAACCGGGCCTCGTCGTCGGCGAGTGCCCCGACGAGTTCGTCCTCACCGGTCTTCTGGAACCGCACGGTGTGGGACCGCGCCCCCTCGAAGAACTCCAGCCGGGGCTGGGACGGCTCCAGCGCCCGTTTGTCGTCGACGAGCACCACGACGGGGTGGATGCCGGTGCAGGGCCGGTCGGTGGTGTTGGTCAGATCGAGGTACCAGGTCCCGAATCCGCCCCCGGCCGCGTAGGAGTCCGGGCCGCCGTGGATGCGGGTGGTGAGCGGGAAGGTGTGGTCGTCCGGCGCGGCACAGGCGGGCGCCGGGTCGTCCGCGTACGCCGGGTGAACACCGGGGAACAGGACGGCGGCTGCCGCCGCCAGGCAGAGGTGAGCGGGCGTGCAGAGTCGCATGGACATGTGACATTGCCCGATGAGGGCGTTCGCCCGCCGACTCGCCCGGAACGGCCCCCGAACGGCGGCACGGATCCGCCCGGTCGGCGGACAACCCGTACACCTATCGACGCCCCAGGGCCTTCGCGCGCGAGTGGGCCCAGCCGGTCAGGAGGACACCGACGACGGTGAGGACCGCGTAGACCAGCAGCAGCGGGAGGAACCCACCGGGGAGCCCGCCCAGCAGCCCCCGCTCGCCGTCGTCGACGAGGAGCCGGACGAGCGCCTGGGCGCACACCACCAGCAGCACCATGCCGAGAACCTGAAGGACGTCGTACTTCATGGACTTCCCTTCCGCAGGGAGTGACGAGACGAGACGTGATGTTACGAACGTATCAATCAGCCGACGGGCGTTCGCCCTTCATCAGCCGCCACTGCCGACTTACGTCACGCTTTCTCAGCGCGCTATCGTGCGGTGGTGCGTGACGAAAAGAGTCGGACGTGCCGGGTGTGCGGCAAGCCCACGGCCCGGCCGGATCGAGGCCGCCCGCCTCTGTACTGCTCCCGGAGCTGCCAGGCCCGGGCCTACCGGCGGCGCCGGCAGCCGCTGCCCGCCCCGGGCACGCCGCCCCCGACCCGGCCGACGGAGGTCCGGGCGCGTCAGCGGCGGCGGATCGCCGAGGCGGTGTGGCGTATCGCGGCCGAGCAGGGGCTGGAAGCGGCGAGCATGCGCAGGATCGCGGCGGAGGCGAGGGTGTCGCTGCGGGTCGTGCAGTACCACTTCGACTCCAAGCACGCCCTGATGGTCGACGCGCTGCGGCTGCTGCACGAGGAGAACGAGCGGCTGGCCCGAGGGCGCATCCCCCACGACATGACGGAGCCGAGCGCGCTGCTGCGGGCGGTGCTGGACGAGTTCCTGCCGCTGGACGGGCAACGCGCCTTCGCCCTGCGCGTGTTCACGGCCTACTACGCGCGCAGCCTGACCGATCCCGTGCTCGCGGAGGTCTTCCTGGCCGCCGAGCAGCCGCTGGAGGGGCTCGTGGCGGGCATCATCGCGGCGGGCGAGGCGGCAGGGCGCACGGCACCGGGCATCGACCGGGCGCACGAGGCCGACCTGCTGGTGTCGGGAGCCGTCGGGCTGGGCCTGGACGTGCTGCACGGCCGCCGCTCACTCGCCGACGTACGAACGGTGCTGGACTACCACCTGGGGCGGATCTTCCCGGACACCGGCTCCCCTCAGCCGTCCCCCCGTCCGAACACCGGTCCCAGCACCGACTGAGCCGCCCCCGCCGCGACGACTCGCCCGCCGCCGGGGGCGACACGCACCGGCACCGCGTCCTGCCCCGTCCGCCGGGCCCTCGCCTCCAGCACCGCGCCGACCCCGCGCACGAACGACTCCGGAGCCGCGGCCACCGTGCGGCCGCCCAGCAGGACGACGTCGATGTCGAGCAGCCCCACCAGGTTGGCCGCCCCGGCGCCCAGCACCCGCGCCGCCTCCTCCAGGTCACCACGCGCCACCGCGCCGAGGCACAGCGCCTCGACACAGCCGCGGTCGCCGCAGGTGCACGGCGGGCCGTCCAGCTGGATCACCTGGTGGCCGAACTCCCCCGCCCCGGTCCTCGCGCCCCGGTGCACGCTGCCCCCGATCACCAGACCGGCTCCCAGCCCCGTACCGAGGTGCAGATAGGCGAAGGAGCCGCCCGCGCCACCGGCGGCCAGGCCCAGTGCCGCCGCGTTGGTGTCCTTGTCGACCACCACCGGCACCCCGAGCCGTTCCGCCAGCGCCTCCCGCAGCGGAAAGCCGTCCCACTCGGGGAAGCCGGTCACCCGGTGCAGCACGCCCCGGCTGTGGTCGAGCGGCCCGGGCAACGCGACCCCGACACCGAGCAGGGAACGGGCCCGGGCAAGCGGCCCGACGGGCATCCCCGCGGTCCGGGTTGCCGTAGCGGGCAGCTCCCCGGCCCCGGATGCCGTACCGGACAGCTCCCCAGCCACCGTCGACGTCACGGACGGTACCTCGGCCCCGGCAGCCGTAACGGGCGACTCCGCAGCCACCGTCGACGTCACCGGCGGCACCCCGGCCCCGGATTCCGTAGCGGGCAACTCACCGGCCCCGGATTCTGTAGCGGGCAACTCACCGGCCCCGGATTCCGTAGCGGGCAACTCACCGGCCCCGGATGCCGTACCGGACAGCTCCCCGGCCACCCTCGCCCCAGCCCCCAGCGCCTCACCCCCCGTCACCCCGCCAAGGAGCACCTCGCCCACCGTCTCCCCCACCACTTCCGTCACCGCCGCCAGCACGGCCCGCGCCCCGGCCCCGAGATCCAGTGGGGCCCGACGCTCCCCCACCACACTCCCGCGCAGGTCCACCAGCACGACCCGCACCTCGTCCCGGTCCAGGTGGACCCCACCGCATGCCCCGCCTCGGGCACCAGCCGCAGCACCGTGCGCGGCTTGCCCCCGGTCGACGCCCGGCGCCCCGCCTCCGCCGCGAGCCCGTCCTCCCGCAGCCTGGCCGTGATCTTGCTGACCGCCTGCGGGGTGAGCCGCGTCCGCTCGGCGAGTTCGAGCCGGCTGATGCCGTCGGGCCCGGCGGTCCGCAACAGGTCGAGCACCAGCGCGGCGTTGTGACTGCGCAGCGCGAGCAGATTCACACCGGCCCCAGTCCTTCCAGTCCCTCCAGTCCCAGCTGCCCGGCCAGTCCGCCCAGTCCCTCCTGCCCCGCCGGTCCCGCGCATGCCGCCGATCCCGCCCGTGTGCTCGTCCGCCCTGTTCACGCCCCCATTGTCCCCGGCGCTTGCACTTTGGCAACAGCGTTGCGAAAGTGGTGCCATGACTGGCACACCCCTCGGCACACCCGGCGCCCCCGGCTCGCCCCTCCGCGTCGGCCTCGTCGGCTACGGCCTCGCCGGCTCCGTCTTCCACGCCCCGCTGATCGCCGCCACCGAGGGCCTGACCCTCGACACGGTGGTCACCTCGAATCCCGACCGGCAGCAGCAGGCCCGCGCCGAGTTCCCGGACGTACGCCTCGCCGCCGCCCCGGACGAGCTGTTCGACCGGGCCGCCGAGCTGGACCTGATCGTCGTCGCGTCCCCGAACAAGACGCACGTGCCGCTCGCCACCACCGCCCTCGAGGCCGGCCTGCCGGTCGTGGTCGACAAGCCCGTCGCCGGCACCGCGGCCGAGGCCCGCAAGCTCGCCGCCCTGGCCGAGGAGCGCGGTCTGTTCCTCTCCGTCTTCCAGAACCGCCGCTGGGACAACGACTTCCTCACCCTGCGCAAGCTGCTGTCCGAGGGCGAGTTGGGCGACGTCTGGCGCTTCGAGTCCCGCTTCGAGCGCTGGCGCCCGCAACTGAAGGGCGGCTGGCGGGAGTCCGGCGACCCCGCAGAGATCGGAGGTCTGCTCTACGACCTCGGCAGCCATGTCGTCGACCAGGCCCTGGTCCTCTTCGGCCCGGCGGCCACGGTGTACGCCGAGTCGGACGTCCGCCGCCCGGGCGCCGAGGCGGACGACGACACCTTCATCGCGATCACGCACACCAGCGGCGTCCGCTCCCACCTCTACGTCTCCGCGACGACCGCCCAGCTCGGCCCCCGCTTCCGCGTCCTCGGCTCCACCGCCGGGTACGTCAAGCACGGCCTCGACCCCCAGGAGGCGGCCCTGCGCGAAGGCAACCGCCCCGGACCCGGCTGGGGCGTGGAGCCCGAGTCGCTGTGGGGCCGGGTGGGTTCCGGCGAGTCCCCCGTGACCGGCGGCGGCCGCCCCGAACCGACCCTCCCCGGGGACTACCCCGCTTACTATGCGGCCGTGGCGAAGGCCCTGCTGGAGGGGGCCCCGAACCCGGTGACCGCACTGGAGGCGGCCGCCGCCCTGGACGTACTGGAGGCCGCCCGTCGTTCGGCCCGCGAGAAGGTGACGGTGACCCTGTGACGCACAAGAGCAACTCCTCACACCACCAGGAGCTCGGCCCGAAGTTCCACCCCGAGCTCACCCCGAGCCTGGAGGAGCTGGAGAAGGAGGAACGCCGCCTGGTGTTCCGCCAGTTCACGCACGACGAAGCCTGGGCGCTCGGCTCGCTCCTCGTGGAGATGGCCCGGCAGCGGCAGGCCCCGCTGGCCATCGACATCCACCGCGCCGGCCAGCAGCTCTTCCACGCGGCGCTGCCCGGCTCCACGCCCGACAACGACGCCTGGATCGCCCGCAAGCGCCGGGTCGTCGAGCGCTACGGCTCCGCGTCCTACCTGGTCGGCGCCCGCTTCCGCGCCAAGGGCACGACGTTCGAGGAGTCCTCGCGCCTCGACCCGGACACCTACGCGGCTCACGGCGGGTCCTTCCCGATCACCGTCGAGGGCGTGGGCGTGATCGGCGCCGTGACGGTGTCCGGGCTGCCGCAGCTCCAGGACCACCGGTTCGTGGTGGAGGCGCTGGAGGAATTCCTGGGCCAGGACCGGTAGCGAGCCGGAATGCCCGAGAGGCCCCTCCGGTTGGCACCGCTGTACGCATGATCAACCACGGCGCCCAACCGGAGGGATCGCAACCGATGACCACCGCCACCGCCCTGAAGGACACCATCGGCCGGTACGGCATCTGGAGCGTGGGTCTGCGCTCGGAGGACCCGGACCGGCGCGGCGAACTCGCCGAGGCCGCCGCCGAACTGGAGGAACTCGGCTACGGGGCCGTGTGGCTGGGCGGCAACACCTCCGCCGCCAACGCCGCCCCGCTGATCGAGGCGACGTCGCGGCTCACCGTCGGCACCAGCATCCAGAGCATCTGGGAGCACGAGCCGGACGCCACCGCCGCGAGCTTCGCCGAGCTGGAGGCCGCCCACCCCGGCCGTTTCCTGCTCGGCCTCGGCGTCAGCCACGCCAAGCGCGCGGAGCAGTACCGCCGCCCGTACTCGGCCCTGGTCTCCTACCTGGACGGCCTGGACACCGCCGGGCTGCCCGCGGACCGCCGGGTCCTGGCCGCCCTCGGCCCGAAGAGCCTGGAGCTGACCCGCGACCGCTCCGCCGGGGCGATCCCCTACCTGGTCACCCCGGAGCACACCGCCCACGCCCGTGAGCTCCTCGGCGAGGGCCCCCTGCTCGCCCCGAACTGGCGGTGGTCCCGGAGACGGACCCGGCCCGGGCCCGCGCCCTGGCCCGCGAGTTCCTCGGCATCTATCTCCCGCTGCCGAACTACACCAACAACTTCCTCCGGCACGGCTTCACCGAGGACGACCTGACGGACGGCGGCAGCGACCGCCTGGTCGACGCCCTGTTCGCCTGGGGCGACGAGACGGCGATCCGCGCCAAGGTCGACAGCTTCTTCGAGGCGGGCGCGGACCATGTCGCCCTCCAGGTGGTGGACGACCACCCCCGGGACGCCCTCCCGCGGAAGGCCTGGCGCGACCTGGCGGCTCTGCTCGGCTGACCTTCCTTCAGGGGCGCGGGGAACTGCGCGAACGACCACGACGAACCCGCAGCCGCCGACGATCCGCAGCTCCCCGCCCCTCAGGCATCCTTGAACTGTTGCCTCTGCCGCCCGAGCCCTTCGATCTCCAGCTCCACCACATCCCCGGCCCGCAGGAACGGCTTGGGCTCGGGCTCCCCAGCGCGACCCCGCCGGCGTCCCGGTGTTGATCACGTCTCCGGGATACAGCGTCATGAACTGACTGAGATACCGCACGACCTCCCCACCGAGAAGATCTGCTCAGCCGTCGTCCCGTCCTGCTTCAGCTCCCCGTTGACCCACAGCCGCAGGGCGAGATCCTGCGGATCCGGTACCTCGTCCGCCGTCACCAGCCACGGCCCCAGCGGATTGAACGTCTCGCAGTTCTTCCCCTTGTCCCAGGTCCCGCCCCGCTCGATCTGGAACTCCCGCTCGGACACGTCGTGTGCCACCGCGTACCCGGCGACATGCGCGAGACCGTCCTCCACGGACTCCAGATACCTGGCCGTACGCCCGATGACGACGGCCAGCTCGACCTCCCAGTCGGTCTTGAGGGACCCACGCGGCACCAGCACGGTGTCGTTCGGCCCGACCACCGTGTCCGGCGCCTTCATGAACACGACGGGCTCGGCGGGCGGCTCGGCCCCCGTTTCCCGCGCGTGGTCGTGGTAGTTCAGCCCGATGCAGACGATCTTGCCGATCCGCCCCAGCGGCGGCCCGATCCGCAGCCCCGTGGCATCCAGGACGGGCAGCTCGCCGGTGCCGGCGGCGGCACGGACGCGACCGAGCGCCGCGTCGTCCGCGAGCAGCGCCCCGTCGATGTCCGGCACGAGGCCCGACAGGTCCCGCAGGGCCCCCTCGGCGTCGAGCAGGGCGGGCCGCTCCGACCCCGCCGTACCGACTCGCAGCAGCTTCATGATCATGTCTCCCTCGATCGCGGGCGCCCGCCCGAGGCGTGCGACCCGGATGCGGCGGGGGCAGCCATCGGAGGACTGGTCGATCCTCCAAGCTGGGAGTCCACTCCGCAATACCCAGTTCACGTACTGGACCGTCACCGGGGGAGGGAGACCACCGGGGGCCTACCGGTAGAGGACGGCCCGCTCGACCACACTCCACGTCGTACTGGTCACCACGTACAGCGCGGCGGCCAGCGGCACCACGGCCACGGTGACAAGCGTGAAGAAGGACATGAACGGCATCACCTTGGTCACCGCGCCCAGCCCCGGCAGCTGCTCACCGCCCGCGGCCGGGACAGCGGGGTTCGCGGCCATCATGCGCTTGCTCAGCCGGTAACTGAACACGGCGACGCACCCGACGACGACGAACAGCCCGGCATACACGAGCCCCGCACCACCGACGAGGCCCCCCTCCCCGAGCGCGTCCGCCCACAGCGCCCCCAGCGGCGCCGCGAACAACTGGTGGCTCAGCAGCTCATTGGCCCGCCCGCCGATCGTGTCGCTGGAGAACAGGTGGTAGAGCAGGAAGAAGGCGGGCACCTGCAGCAGCCCGGGCAGACAGCCGGCCAGCGGCGACACCTTCTCCTGGGCGTGCAGCTCCAGCACGGCCCGCTGCAGCTTCTCGGGGTTCTTCCCGTGCTTCCTCCGCAGCTCGGCGATCTTCGGCTGGAGCGCGGTCCGGGCCTTCTGACCGCGCGCGGCGGCCCGGGACAGGGGGTGGACGAGGAGTCGTACGAGCGCGGTGAACAGGATGATCGCGGCGGCGGCCGCGGAAGCGCCGAACAGCGGCTGGAGCAGGTCGGCGAGGTGCTCGACCAGGTTGGCGAAGACGGACATGCGTGAGCCCTCCGGGGGTCTCGTCGTGCCGGAAGTGGGTCATGGCGGCATGACGACCCGCGCGGGGTCACCAGGTGAACCGGATTCGGAGGTGCCCCTACGCGGCGGTCGCCGGGAGGGCGTGACCGGGTGCCCGGGGCCGGGTGCGCCCCGGGCGTCGGGGTCGCGTTGCGGCAGGAAGGCCGTACGGAGATCACGGTCGCGGATGGCCGTACGCACGCGGGTGCGCGGCACGGTGGGCGCGCAGCGCGAGCCGACGAGGGCACAGACCGCGAGCGCGGCCGAGGCCGCGGCGGTCGCGGCGAGGGCGACGGTGGCGGAGAGGCTGCCGGTGTCCAGCAGGGCCACTTCCACGACCAGGAAAAGCAGCACGAGAGCGGGACGCAGAGTGGACCAGCCGCGGCTCATCGACTGCCCTCCCCTCGTACCTGTGTATGCCCTGCTGCCCGTTATACAGGATCAGCTCCAGGGGCGCGTCCGAGACTTCGTACACGGGTTTGAGAAAGGTTCGTCACAACTCTCGACATCACACCTGCCACACCTGATGCTTCTCGATGCCACGAACGGGCCAACCCGCGACGCCGGACCGGGGGGACCGACGCCTGCCCCGAATTCCCTTACGGAGGAGCCGTGATACGACGAAGAAGCCTGCTGGCCGCAGCAGGCGGTACGTTCCTCGGCAGCGCCCTGGCGACGGGCACCGCGCACGCGGACGCCACGATCGCCGTCAACCCCTCGACCACGTACGGCACCTGGGAGGGCTGGGGCACCTCCCTCGCCTGGTGGGCCAACGTCTTCGGCGCCCGGGACGACTTCGCGGACCTCTTCTTCACCACCAAGTCGGTGACGTACAACGGCCGTTCCCTCCCCGGCCTGGGCCTCAACATCGCCCGCTACAACCTCGGCGCGTGCAGCTGGAACAGCGTGGGCGGCGAGACGATGGTGAAGTCGCCGAACATCCCCGGCTTCAAACAGATCGAGGGCTTCTGGCAGGACTGGAACAACGAGGACCCCACCTCCTCGGCCTGGAAGTGGTCGGCGGACGCCAACCAGCGCGCGATGCTGGTGAAGGCGACACAGCGCGGCGCGATCACCGAGCTCTTCGCCAACTCCCCCATGTGGTGGATGTGCAGCAACCACAACCCCTCGGGCGCGGCGAACGGCGGCAACAACCTCCAGACCTGGAACTACCGCCAGCACGCCTCCCACCTGGCGGCGACGGCCCTGTACGCGCGCACCAACTGGGGCGTGAACTTCGCGACGGTCGACCCCTTCAACGAACCGGCCTCCACGTGGTGGACCGCGACCGGCACGCAGGAGGGCTGCCACATGGACCCCGCGGTCCAGGCGGCCGTACTCCCGTACATGCGCAGCGAATTGGACAAACGCGGCCTGACGAACATCCGCATCGCGGCATCGGACGAGACGAACTACGACACGGCCCGCTCGACATGGGCGTCCTTCAACTCCTCAACCAAGGCCCTGGTCTCCCAGGTCAACGTGCACGGCTACCAGGGCTCGGGCGGCCGCCGCGACCTCCTCTACACGGACGTGGTGACGACGTCCGGCAAGAAGCTGTGGAACTCGGAGACGGGCGACAGCGACGGCACGGGCCTCACCCTGGCCTCCAACCTCTGCTACGACTTCCGCTGGCTGCACCCCACCGCCTGGTGCTACTGGCAGGTCATGGACCCGTCGACGGGCTGGGCGATGATCGCCTACGACGCGAACACGCTCCAGCCGACCACGGTCCAGACGAAGCACTACGTACTGGCCCAGTTCAGCCGCCACATCCGCCCCGGCATGACGATCCTGGACACGGGCGTGAGCTACGCGGTCGCGGCGTACGACGCGGCATCCCGCCGCCTGGTGATCATCGCGGTGAACACGGCGACGTCGGCCCAGACCCTCACCTTCGACCTCTCCCGCTTCTCGACGGTGACCGGCGGCTCGGGAGGCCTGGTCCCGCGCTGGAACACGGTGACGACGGGCGGCGGCGACCTCTACACACCGCGCTCGGACCTCCGCCTGAACGGAAAGTCGATCAGCGTCCCGTTCGCGGCGAAATCAGTCCAAACGCTCCAGATAGACGGCGTCACCCGCTGACCCGGACGACTCGGCGGCGGTTCGGAGCGAACCGCAGGGCTGGGACGGCGAGCGTGGGGAACCCGGGCAGATTGCGGGTCTGGCCTGCGCATCTCTCACGCTCGTCACCTCCCGGCAGTACGGTGTCCCCCATGCGCCCCGACACGCCTGCCGAAAACGTCGACCACACCGCCGAGGCGGCACGCCTGGAGCGGACCGCCGGCCTTTACCCGGAGGACGCCGAGGCCCTGCTGCTGCGAGCAGCGGCCCACCTGGAACTCTCCGGCGACCACCCCGAGGCCACCACCCTCTACGACCGCCTGCTGTCCTCCACGGACACCCTGGACAACCCCCACCTGGTCCGGGCCCTGAAAGCCTCGAACCTCTGGGAGTACGGCCACGAGGCCGAGGCCCGAGCGATCATCGACGGCGTCCGGGCGGCGTCCCCGACGGACCCGGCGCCCTGGGTGATCGTCGCGGAGGCCCTGGAATCCCACGACGAGTTGGAAGCGGCGCACGACACGTTCTCGGAGGCCGTACGCCACCTCCTGACCGACGTACCGCAGCCCCCGCAGCCGACCCACCCCCTCCTCTTCGGCCGCCACAGAGTCCGCCGCATGCTCGGCGAGTCCCACGACGAGTGGGACGCACTGGCGGACTCGGTCCACTCCCTCCCCGTCTCCCTGGACGAACTCCACGACCCGAAGCGGGTCTGGTCCCTGGGCTCGGAGAACCCGGCGGAACTGGAAGCGGAGATCCTCCGCCTCCGAGCGGAACTGGGCGCCTACAGGGAGGCCCTCTCCCGTCCCTTCCCGGTGGCGATCCTCCACTGGCCGGCGACGGAACTCTCGGAACTCCTCGAGGCGTATCCGACGCTGGCGACGGAATACCCCTCCCACGACGATCACCTCGCGACCATAGAGTCCGCCCTGCGGGAACTGGCCGCCTCCGGCACCCCCAACCTGGGCATCGTCACCGGCACGGTCCCGTCCTACGAGGCCTTCGCGGCATCGGAGCTCTCCTCCCCGTCCGACGCCACGCTGCTCCCGCAGTACGCGACGACACTGGCGGCGAGGGGCCGCGCGGTGGCCTGGCCGCCCCAGCAGGAATCGGCTTGCTGGTGCGGCTCGAACCGGCCCTACGCCCAGTGCCACGGCTCGCTCACAGCCTGACCGGGACCACCGGCCACGACGCCCCCGAGATGCGCCGGCCCCCCGCACAGCAAAACTGGACGTATGACCACCAAAGCACTCCTGGACGGCGGCCCGGACGATCTGGCAGGCAAGATCGTCCCGGTCACCCCGCCCGGCCAAGAACTCAAGATCCCCCACCGGGGCGGCTACGAGCACTACAAGGTCACAACCCGCCACGAGGAAACCGACCAGGGCTCGGCCACGGTGTACCGCTGGTGGGAACGGACGGAGGTCGCGGAGTAACGCGGCCCACGCACCAAAACCGAACCCGGGTTCATCGGCCATAGGCCACGGGGCCCGACTGCTGACACCCGGGTCCTGCGTACTGCCCCCGGTCCCGGCCGCTGGTCGCCAGGGCGCCCGGCCGCCAGCCGCGTGATGCCGCCCGCACCGGCCCGCACTACCGGCACCACCCACACCCCCGTTATGTTTTCCGCAGTCCTGCAAGAGGACCGCTGGCCTCCGGGCCCGGCATGGCTGGTCCCCCCTGTCGAACCGATGACCTGGGGGGTGGTGCCACCGGGCCCGAGAGGCGCCGTTGGAGACGCTGATGAGAGGTCCGACTACCGCCCGGCCGAGCGCAACGCCCGGCCGCGTACGGGCGGCAGGTCTGCATAACGTGGATGCGCGCACGACGCCAACGCCCAGGCCAGCACGCACAACATCCGTTCGGGAGGACGGCTTGAACGACAGCGACGAGATAGGCGTCTTCCTCGGCCTGGACGTCGGCAAGACGAACCATCACGGCCACGGTCTCACCCCGGCCGGCAAGAAGGTCTTCGACAAGCAGCTGCCCAACACCGAGCCGAAGCTGAGACAGGTCTTCGACAAGTTCCGTGAGAAGTTCGGCACTGTCCTGGTGATCGTGGACCAGCCCGCCTCGATCGGCGCCCTGCCGCTGACAGTGGCCCGCGACACGGGCTGCCAGGTCGCCTATCTGCCGGGCCTGTCGATGCGGCGGATCGCCGACCTCTACCCCGGCGAGGCCAAGACCGACGCCCGCGACGCGGCCGTGATCGCCGACGCGGCCCGCACCATGCCCCACACCCTGCGCTCGCTGGAGCTGACCGACGAGATCACGGCCGAACTCACCGTCCTCGTCGGCTTCGACCAGGACCTGGCGGCCGAGGCCACCCGCACCAGCAACCGGATCCGCGGCCTGCTCACCCAGTTCCACCCGTCGCTGGAACGCGTCCTCGGGCCACGCCTGGACCATCAGGCCGTGACCTGGCTGCTGGAACGCTACGGATCCCCCGCCAGCTTGCGAAAGGCCGGACGCCGCAAGCTCGTCGAGGTCATCCGGCCCAAGGCCCCGCGCATGGCGAAACGGCTGATCGACGAAGTCTTCGATGCGCTCGACGAGCAGACCGTCGTGGTCCCCGGCACCGGCACCCTCGACATGGTGATCCCGTCGCTGGCCCGCTCGCTCAGCGCCGTCCACGAACAACGCCGGGCGACGGAAGCCCAGATCACAGCCCTGCTGGAGGACCACCCTCTTTCCAAGGTCCTGACGTCGCTGCCCGGCGTCGGCGTCAGGACCGCCGCCACACTGCTGGTCACCGTCGGCGACGGCACCAGCTTCCCCACCGCCGCCCACCTCGCCTCCTACGCCGGCCTCGCCCCCACCACGAAGTCCTCGGGGACCTCGATCCACGGGGAACACGCTCCCCGAGGCGGCAACCGGCAACTCAAACGCGCGATGTTCCTGTCCGCGTTCGCCGCCCTGCACGACCCCGCCTCCCGCACCTACTACGACAAATGCCGGGCCAGAGGAAAGACCCACACGCAAGCCCTCCTCCGCCTCGCCCGCCAGCGGATCAACGTCCTGTTCGCGATGCTCCGCGACGGCACCTTCTACGAACCCAGAACCCCACGCCTCGCTTGACGAAGGACACAGAGGCACCCCCCCACACCACCCACAAGCCGCCGAGACCACCCGGCGTGCGCTGAAACCCTGCCGCGCACCGCCTCCGCCCCGGGCCGGATACACGCCAGTACCGCGACCTACCAGCGGCCCCCACTTCCCCGGGCCGCCCGCTCGCTTCTCTCCCGTGCCGGAGCGGCCCGGGTCAAGGGTGAGCCCGAAGGGCCATCGGCGCCAGCCGACGCGAAACGCAGCGCAGCGGAGTGAAGCGCCCTTGAGGCGGGCCGCGGAGGCACGACACTGGCCAGGAAGCGGGCGGCCCCACGGCATCCGTCTAGAGGCCGCAGGACCATCGCGAGGTTGGCTCGTCAGCCAACCCCTCCCCAAATCCG
Organism: Streptomyces tuirus; assembly: GCA_018195615.1. Taxonomy (GTDB): domain Bacteria; phylum Actinomycetota; class Actinomycetes; order Streptomycetales; family Streptomycetaceae; genus Streptomyces; species Streptomyces tuirus_A. Next base: position 3,648,392 of record JAGTPG010000002.1, read on the forward strand.
GACCCTAACGCTTCGCCATGAACTGCATCATCTGCGCGCGTTCTGCAAGGCCAGCGACGCCGATATCGGCTCCGCCGAGTTCCCTACCGCCCCCGTCACCTCGCGGCAGCGGCTACATCGACGCGTGACTCGCTTGCGGTAGCTCGTGCATCGACGGCGGTGAGCTTGCTCCTGTGCCCTGCCCGGGAGGTCCGACCTTGTCCATGCTCCCGCCCCTGTACACCTACCCCACTCCTCTCCTCCTCCGCAGCGCCGGCAGAATGCTTCCGTGCCCGGTGCTGTCCCATCCTCCCCCGGTGTCTCCGCCCGCATGAGCCGCCAGAACTCCCGCGACACGGCTCCCGAGGTGGCGGTCCGACGATTGCTGCACGCCTCGGGCCTGCGCTATCGCGTGAACGTGCCCGTGCCGGGGTTGCCCCGCCGCACGATCGACATCGTCTTCCCCAAGGCAAAGATCGCAGTGTTCCTGGATGGCTGCTTCTGGCACGGGTGCCCTCAACACGCAACACACCCCAAGGCCAACGCCGAATGGTGGCGAGCGAAGCTCGACAAGAACATGGCTCGTGATCGCGAGACGACCGCGCATCTCGAAGCTGACGGATGGATTGTCCTACGGTTCTGGGAACACGAGTCTCCCGAAGTCGTCGCTCTGTCCGTCGCGCGGGTCAAGAGAGCAGTAGCCCTGGGCCTTCCTCACGACTGACCAGGCCTCCGCTGGGGAGACGACCAGCCACTTGAGGCTCACCAGACCCAGCGAGACTTTACGTAAGCAAATGACTCATTCGCTCCCTAATGATCGTCGCACTGCATAAGCACCACCTGACGGCCAGAGGGGGTTTCCATTAGGGAATCTGAAACCCCCCGCGAGCCGCAAGACGGCGAGCCGCGCCCTACTGCACAGCTTCCCCGCCCCCCTCATCACCGCCGTCGTTCGCGTCGTGGGCAATGTCGCTCACGCCGAGGTGGAACTCGTCGGCCCCAGAGGTGACCCTCGCCAGGGTCGCAGAACCATTGACGACAAACTCCACCGAAAAGGACTTGTCCGCGGGGAACTCCGCGAAGATCTGGCGCCGGTTCGGATGCACGGAACCTCCATGATTCCAAGATCGATCAGATGATCATGTGCTGGTTGCGCTGGGGAACGAGTCAGGAGCACGCCACAGCCACCCCGCGCGAACGGGAGCCAGCAGCGCAACGAGGGCCCCGCGACAACAAGGCACCAGGACACTCGGAGTGAACTTTCAGAACCCACGAGGGGCGACGGACTGACACCCTACATCCGAACTGGCGTTGCAGGAACGGGCGTCCGAGCCGCCAGCCACACCTCACGAGCCCGTGCTATGGTGCCACGAAACACTACGTTACTCCCATCGAGTGATCCGGATGTGCACTTTTGTCCGAATCCACTTAAGAAAAGTTAACATCTTCAAGATCGATTAACGGAGTCCCGGGTAGCGAAGCGAGGGGATCGTGAAGGAGTTCAGCGCCTGGCTCGGCGACATGCTGGCGCAGCGCGGAATGAGTCAGAAGAAGCTCGCAGAGCTGACCGGTGTGACCGGGGCTGCCGTGAATGGATGGGTGAACGGTCGCTCGGAGCCGCGCTACGAGAAGATCGCGGCCATTGCGGAAGCCCTCGGTGTCGACGTGGAGGACGCCGTCAGCCGCCGGGCTCCAATGGCTACCTCCAGCGACGTGAAATGGATCTTCCGGGCGGCTCCGGAAGATGGGGGCAGGGAGGGAGGCAACGCTGCCACGTTCGCCTTTTCACCCAGCCTGGAGGTGCTGGCAAGGGAAGCGACACAGAACAGCCTGGACGAGCAGCTTCCGGGCACACAGCCAGTGGTTGCTCGATATGTACTGCATGAGCTGACTGGACAGCATTTGCAGGACTTCATGCTCGCTCTCGGCTGGGAGTCAATCGAGAGGCACATCACAGCCGCCGCTGACGTGCGGCAGAAGGTTGGCCGTGTCCTACGAGATGGCCTCCAAGAGCTGAAGCGTACGCAGCGACTCATCCTGCTTCGTGTGGATGACTACAACGCCACCGGTCTGACTGGTCCCGAGTACGACGATGGACGCTTCGCGCGTGTAGTTCGCAGGACGCTGGACAGCGGAAAGGCAGGAACTCAGGGCGGGTCGTACGGCCTGGGAAAGGCTGCACTGTGGGCAACCAGCAGATTCGGCTTGGTACTTGTGAACAGCACCTTGTCAGTGCCCGAGGGCGGGCGCACAGAGCGCCGGATGGCTGGTCGGCTTGAACTCCCCTGGCACATGCTCGACGGTGTGGAGTACGCCGGTCCCGGTTGGTTCGGCACAATTGATCCGGAGCGCCAGAACACCGCTCAGTCATGGTGGGGTGACAGGCAGGCAGCCGAATCCCTCTACCTAGAGCGTCAGAACTCGACCCCTGGCACGACCTTTCTCGTCGTCGGTGCTTTTGACGGGTCCGGGGAAACAGAAGATCTCGAGGACATGCATGACCGACTGGTCAGCAGTCTGGCTCGAAACTTCTGGGCTTCCATGATCGGCGGGAAACAGGAGGGCGCCAAGCTACGCGCCTCAGTTGCCGCATTCCGTAACGGGGATCCGGTGAAACCGGAGGAATTCATTGATCCTCACGTCTACGAGCCGGCACGATCAAGGGCCGTCCAGGCGTTCCTCGATGGAGAAACAGTTGAGGAACTGACAGACCGTAACCATGTGCTCCAGACCACCGTGCCCTTGGAGCTGCGCCGCCGCAAGGATGACCTGAGCACCAACGCCCCCGGGATGCACGAGGCCGTGCTGCTCGTGACACCAGCTGACGAGGCAGACGACCAACCCGACTGCATCGCCTATATGCGCGCCACGCGAATGGTCGTGAAGTACAAGCGGATCGGTGATCTCCCTCTCGGACATCGGCCTTTCCAAGCAGTACTTCTGGCCGGCGCCGCTACGCGCAGCGGAACACCAGACGCAGAAGCGGCCGAGCAACTCTTGCGTACCGCCGAGCCACCGGACCACAACGACTGGGAGGGTACTGAGGACCTCACGGCGACGTACGAGCGTGGAGCACGCCAGAAGATCATCGACTTCAAGAGACTCGCCGAACAGAAGGTGCGAGAGGTCCTACGCGGCCAGGAGGACGACGCGGCACAGGACGAAGGACCGGAGGCCTTGCGCGAGCTGCTCCGACTGGATCGACCGAAAGTAACGCGAACTCAAGGCTTCCCGACCGTCAAAGCAATCGCAGGCGGTATCGATGACCAGGGCGCATGGGACGTGACCGTGACGGTGAAGCTTCCCAAACGAGAAGAGGCGTGGGTGCTATCGGCTGTGCCCAAGTTCCTCACCCGGTCATCGGGGCCGGTCAGCGTTGAATGGAGCAAACTCATACCGATCGATGGTTGCGATTTGACACCGCGCGGCAACCTGACCTTCCGCGACGGAGCAGTCCAAGGGAAATTCCGCGGAATCACTGATGTTTCCAGCCATCCGGTGTCTGCTGCCATGTCACAGGTAATGGTCGACGTCCGGCGAGCCAAGGAGGAACTCACGTGAAAACGGTGTTCCCCTATGAGCTGCTCAGCGGTGACGTAACTCTGCGAGTCGAGAGGCTCTTCGTCGACAACAAACCGATCAGATTGGAGAGAATCAATGATCGGGCCCAGGTTGTAGCCCTTGAGGACCTCGAGGAAACCAATCGAGGATGGTCGGAGATACGGCTCAACGTCTCAGTGACTGCGGACGCGACAGAACTTGCCGCCGGCCCCTGGGAAACTCCTCAGTGCATCGCCGTTCTCACCAACCGACGGACGAACCTGTATCAGGCGTTTCCATTGCATCCCCAGAGCGACGGAACATGGCTGGGCGACGTCGAGCTCAGACGTGAAGAGCACGTGTCCCGTAGCCAACTAGCAGCGAAAATTGTGGCAACCGTCGATGGCGTCGAGGGCCGACTGATTGGCGGCAGTGAAGCTCCCTGGGACGTCGACTTTGAAGCCAAGGTTCCTGCTGCGGAACGTTCAGTAAAGATGCGCTGGGTCGACTTTACGGAGCATGACCATCTCAAGGAATACCGCGACGATCCTTGGCTGCTCGACTCGGAGGCCGGCGACCCTCTACTGCTCCTCAACTCCTCCGTGGACGGCCTCCGTGGAGTATTGGAGAACGCTGCAACAGCCGAACAGAAGCTCGTACGAGAGATCATGGCGTCTCAAGTTGCATCCGAGGCCTGGAGTGCCATGTTCAACACAGCCGTCTATGCGTGCGAAATAGTTGACGGTGAGCCGCAGTGGCCTGGTGGGTGGCACGAGGATGTGCTGCAGAGGATGATCCCTGATCTCTACCCGGATCTCTCGCCCGAGGAGGCCCTCGTAGAACTGGTGCAGGCGCGCTCACAGGGTGAGAACGGTGGCGACCTTCAGCGGCGACTGATGCATGGTGCTGGAGTTCAGTCACGCAAGCCCAGAAAGGTGTCGTCTGCCTTGCGGGATCTACGGCGCATGGCAAGTAAGAGGGAGACTCAGTGACCAGCGGGAAGTTCGACATACCGGAGAAGCTCGGGCGGATCTCGGACTCCGTAGCAGCCAAGGTGCTGACTCCAAGTGTGGTGAACGGTGCCCCGCTACCGCAAGCGATCTTGCTCAGCAACTCGACTGCGCCTATAGACGATTCACACCGATGGAATGCTCATGAGGTACGTGCACTCATTGACGAAGCCATGGAACGATTCGCAGACGACCGTCCCACGGCTTCGGATGCCTGGCTCGCTCCCCGCTTGCACTACACGCTGCGGATGACTCGTGCCGAAGCGACCGACTCAGAGGTGTGGAACTTCATTGCCCTCCGAGTTGCAACGGACTATGTACGTTGGCGATGGGGTCACGAAAAGGACGGCCGGGTGGCCGTGGGTCAAGCCGCTCGATTCAGCGGTCGATGGGACATTCAATGTTTCTCTCGCTTGTGGTGGGCCGCTGAACTCTTCCGCGATGGCGAGGACTACCGTCCTGTCGTTGCCGCGTGCAACAACCAGGATGTGCTCAACACAGCCCTTCGCCTGGACATGAACAACCACCGCCCGACAGCTCAAGCCTTGGTAGAACTTCTCGAGAAAGGCACGGTGAGAACCGGACGAGACGTGAACGGACTCGTCAAGGCAGCAGGGGCAGCCGGCAGCACCCTGGTGTATGAGGCAATCGCTCCTGACGAACCCAGAGATTACGAAGCGCTACAAGAGTGGATCGCATCCGTTGAATCAGACCCCGTATGGAATCCGAGCACTCTACCTCAAGGGCCCGTGGATGGAAGCGTCCCCCATCTCTCTGTACAACGCCTAACCATATGGTTTGAACGGCTATTTGAGACAGCACCGGTACGCGGCAAGGAGATCCTCGACGAAGCGGAAAGGGACGGTCTCAACCTCTGAGCGCTGCGTAAACCATTCCGGCCAGTGCCCGAGCGAGACCGACGGGAACTGCATTTCCGATCTGTCGGCCGATCTGGATCTTACTGCCGCTCCACTTGAACGTGCGGGGAAACCCTGAATCAGGGCAGCCTCATAGTGGGTAATAGGGCGATGTGCTCGAGGGTGGAGGTATCGTCCCTTCTCAGGCTTGTAGAACTCGGTCCTGATGGTGACGGCTGGACGGTCCCAATACATGCGCCCCATCACGTCGTGGGAACCCGTCTTGTGGGCCATCCACTTCTCGGTGGACAGCTCCGGTGGGAGGTCGTGACGATTCCCGCCCTCCGGAATAGCCCTGTACCGTTGCTTGGACAAGTCCGTCGGGTTCCGACCGAAGTGTAGGTCCGTGGTGAGGAATTCACCCGGAAGGATCTTCCCGAGAGGCTCGCAGATCTTCCCCTCGGGAAGTTCCGTGGTGAGGGTGTCTGTCGGCGTGTGCTGAAAGACAGTTGGACCTACCGCAGCCCATTTTTCCGGCCCTGCCCCCGGAAGGAATCCCTCGGCATTCTTGGCGTGTGTCGGTTCCGGGTAATCCAAATGTGCGAGATGCTTAAGGTCTCGACGCACCGCGACGACAATCGCTCGACGCCTGGCCTGAGGGACTCCGTAATCCGCAGCATTCAGGACTGAATGGCGGACCAATACATAGTCGCGCAGCATCCCGTCCGGCTTCTCGGTAGCCGCATGCAGTAGAGCGAACTCCGGAGACCGCAGGAAGCGATCGACGTTCTCAATAATGAACAGCTTGGGTTTGATCTTATTCACAACCCGCGCATACTCTCGCCACAGCTTATTGCGAGGGTCGCTCTTATCTTCTTTACCCAATCCGGAAAAGCCCTGACACGGAGGGCCTCCTAGGACGACCTCCGCCTGGACCTCCTGAGCATCGGGCTCCCAGTCCTCGATGTCCTTGGCATGGATGTGATCCACGCCTCCTGCCTCGCCCGCGAAGTTGAGGGCATAAGTGGATGCGGCGGCGATGTCATGCTCCACCGCCGCAACCGTTCGAAAAAGGGAGGTATCGGCCCTACCTACCCGAAACTCATGGAATCCCTGTGTGAAGCCACCGCAACCAGCAAAGAGATCAACGATGTTGATGGGGGCTGTGCGTTCGGTGGCGGTCATGTGGCCAGATCTTAGCCAGCAGGCCAGGGTTGGGGCGAGTCGGCTGCTCGGGCCTTGAGCGCCGCGGCGATCTGTCGTCCGACAGCGGCCGCAAGCGGCGGGGGCACTGCCTGCCCCACTTGCCGGTATCCCCGCGTCTTCCTGCCAGCGATCTGCCAGCTCGGTGGGAAGCCCTGTAGCAACGCGGTCTGGGCCACGGTCAATGCAGGAAGATCTTTCCTGTCGCTGCCCAGCGCCCACCCGTCCTGAGGACCAGGTGGCTCGTCCGCAAGCGTGCCGCCGTTGATGCCGATCCTTTCCCAGATGGCCTTGGCGCGTTCAGGGCCTAGGTCGGGGCCGCCTCGCTTGTCGGAGCCACCGACAAGAGTCGGTGCAACGATCCTGGCTTCCTGTGCCCACTCCTGAGCATGCGGCCAACCCCGGCTGGCCATGGAGGGATACAACACATCACCTACGTAGGTCGGCGTCTCGGCAGACGGCGACGGCCAGGTGAAGGATTGAGCGTAGGGCTCTTGCAGGGCCACGAAGAAACCATGCGACCGATTCTGGGGAACTCCAAAGTCCTTGGCGTTCAGGACGTTTTTGAAGAGCCGGAATCCGAGATGGTTCAGTTCTTCTTCTATTTCGGTGCGAACCTCTGAGAAGTCGTCCTTGCTGACGAGCCCCGGTACGTTTTCCAACAGCACGGCGCGTGGCCTAACCGCCCCTACCAAGTAGAGTGCCGCCTTGACCAGCTTCCTTTCAGGGTGATCATCTTTCCGATTGATGGTTGCCATCGACTTCACCCGAGGAGTACCGGCCGACAACAGATCTACGTCGTAGGACTCGGGGTGGTGGTCAGGGTCGAAGGCGTTGAGGTCCTCTTCCACGAGGTTCCACTCAGGCCGATTGGCGAAGAGGGTTGCCAGTGCCTTGTCATCTACTTCGACAAGTGCAGCCGGAGAGAACCCCGCAGACTCCAAGCCAAGAGCAAGCCCCCCTGCGCCGGCACAGATCTCGATGGAGCTGAGGGTGGCTGAGGACGACATTCGACTCCTTCTCCCAGAGTTCGTAGTTCACATGTATGCCAGGGAGCGCCAACTGATCGGTGCTAGCCCCGTCGGGGGCAACGCTGTAGCCAGGAGACCCCCGACTCGTTCACTCCCCTGGGCTTGAGACGTTTACTCACTGAGGCTGGTTGCTGAGACAAGTCGTCACGCATGCCTCCGGGTACTCTCGGCAGCGGGACAGGCCGCTTGGCAGCGGTTTGCACGAGTAAAGACCCGGGAGTACGGCACTTGGGCCGACTGGCTGGATGTGCTGCGGCACACCTTCCACGCGATGTTCGGGGCCGTGATCGCCCAGGGCTGCGACTACCGGGAGACGTTCCAGGAGTTCCGGCCGGGGTTCGATCTCTACGAGGAGCGGGAGAAGCGGACCGCTGCCGGGCAGCCGGAGAGCTTTGGGGAAGAGGACCTGTACGAGGACGTCCGGCTGGCTCTCGGGCAGCTGCGGGCCGACGGACTGTGGCTCGGTATCGCCGGCAACCAGACCGTACGCGCCGGAAGGATCTTGCGGGCGCTGTTCTCCGACGATGTCGACTTGATCAGGACGTCCGACGACTGGGGCGCCAGCAAGCCCGACCCCGAGTTCATCAAGCGGGTGGCCGACGCCGTGCCCTTCCAGGCCGGCGAGATCCTGTATGTCGGTGACCGGTACGTCAACGACATCAGGCCTGCCCGGCAGGCGGGTATGCACACAGCGCTTGTGCATCGCGGGCCCTGGGCCACGATTCAGTGGAACAGCGCCGAGGCATTGGAACTGCCGACCTTCCGCATCGAAAGACTGCTTGAACTGAGCTACGGAGTACGCGAGTTCAACGTCGAAGAGAGAGGATCCCCGCCATGCGATACGTAAGACATGTCAAAGGGGCCTTGACCGTCACCGCCGCCACCGCGGCCTGCCACACCCTCATGTCCGCCGGCTATGCGTGGACTCGCGACAGCGCGGCCGCAGACGGGGACACGATGCTCTCCGGCGCCTTCGAGTTCCTGCTCACTACGGCCGCTTCCTGGGCTCTGATGCCTCTTCTGCTGTGGGCTGGCATGCAGGTGATGGGGGAGGCCCGCAGCACAGTGCTGATAGTCGTCGGTGGGCTTGTCTGGGTAGGGGTCTCCGGGTACTTCATCGACGACATCGACCACGCGGGCGGGCACATACCGATGCTGGCCCTCGCTGCTTATGTACTTCTCGGTACGGGGTTGGCTGGGGCCGGCCCCAGCCACCGCAGCGGGTGATCGAGCGGGGTTTGCGTGGCTGCACATCTTCCGGCGCCTGCGGGTCCGCTGGGAACGCCGGGCCGACATCCACGAAGCGTTCCTCAAACTTGCCTGCTGCCTGATCACCCACCCACAACTCGGCTCATTGTGTTAGCCGTTCTCGGCCTCCATCGTTCATGAATCCTCGTTCGTTTGCTGACGGGGACTCTATGTTTACGTACCCACGATTTCGGCGACGTCTGGACGCACTCTGCGATCTCAGCCGGTTGACGTCTCACGCCCTTCACACAGGGCGGCGCACTCGGCCTCAAAACGCATCTGTGCTCGGTCGAGCGTGTCGTCCGCGTCGCGGCCGTGGGCCTGGAGCCAGTGAAGGAAGTCGGTGATCGCTGCGATCACCGTCTCCTGCGCCACGGCCGAGGTCAACCTGCCCACACCCGTTCCGCACGGCAACGGCGTACCAGCGGCGTAGAGGCTGAGCAGGGCCTCGGCCCTCACCACGCTGGGAGCCTCCACATGGCCATTGGATGCGGTGAGTTTCGTGGCCAGCTCGCACCACGTGACCTTTCGGTCCGGCCGCAGCAGCACACCCCAGCGATCGGCAACGGCGTCCACGAGCGCCATGCCCCTCCCCTCCAGGGAATCCGTGCTCGCATCGCGGAGGACGGGCAGCGCCCGCGTGTCGGGATCATGCACCTCGATGCGTAGGTGCGTGCCCCTCAAGGAGACAGCGAGCGTCGCGGGGGTGCCGTGTCCGACGTGCGTGATGACGTTGGACACCAGCTCGCTGACGCACAGTTGGGCCTCGTCGCTGATGTCGTGCAAGCCCCAGATCCCCAGGTGCAGCCGCATGATCCGCCGCAGCGCAGCCACCTCCACGGGCTCGGCTGTGAAGGCCAGCTCCCACGGCTTCCGCGACATACACGCTTCCTGGCTCACGTGGACCCCTCTCATCGCAGTCGACACCGCGCTGGCAGCGCAGCGTCACGAACGCTCACGTTGAGTTGTTCTGTCGACCACTGTGCTGGCATCACATCCCGTCGTGCAATGTGCACGGCGGGAATCCCACTTCCGTGTGATTGGCACGCGCAACCCTTGGCGCAAGACTGAACACCCGCTACGTGGAAGAGGGTTGGAATGGCCGGTTCACCGACGGCACGTCGTCGCCGTCTCTCGATCGAGCTGAAGAAGCTCCGCGAGAAGAGCACGCTCACCTGTGCCCAGGTCGGTGCGGCTCTGGACTGGAGCGGCTCCAAGGTCAACCGGATGGAGACGGGCAGCGGGCGCATCCAGCCGTCGGACATCGACGCCCTGTGTCGCTTCTACGGCACGAGCGAGGAACTGCGCGAGTTCCTCAAGTCGCTGGCCCGGCAGGCAAAGGTGCGCGGCTGGTGGCAGGTCCACGGCGCCGGCGTCCCCGAGTGGTTCAACATCTACATCGGCCTCGAACAGGACGCCTCGACCTTCCGCCAGTACCAGTGCGAGGTCGTCCCCGGCCTCATGCAGAGCGAGGTGTACGCGTCCGAGCTCCACAAGTCCGGTGCGCACATGTCGGCCGAGGACATCGCCAAGGCGGTGCAGGTCCGCATGGAACGCCAGGCCATGCTGAGGCGACCGGATGCTCCCGACGCCTGGTTCATCGTGAACGAGGGTGCCCTGCGCCACGTCATCGGTGACCACGCCTTGATGCGAGAGCAGTTGGAACGCGTCCTGGAGACGGCCGATCTGCCGACCGTGACCTTGCAGGTCCTCCCTTTCGACTCAGGGACTTATCCGGCCACCGGTTCGTTCACCGTGCTCGGTTTCCCGGCCGCGGAAGATCCGGACGTCGTGTATCGAGACGGCATCACCGATGCCATGTACTTGGAGGGCGAGCATCATGTCCGTGAGTACACGAGGGCGTTCGACGGCCTCCGGGCCGCGGCCTTGAGTCCTCAACGCTCGGCCCTGTTGATCGAGTCGATCTTGAAGGATTACGCAAGGTGACAATAGAAGCTTCCGGTGGAAGCGGCCGTCCGGTGTGGTTCACGTCGTCCTACAGCAACGGTGCCGGGGGCGAGTGTGTCGAGTGCGCCCTCACCGGCGACGGCGCTCTCGTCCGCGACTCGAAGATTCCGGAGGCGCGTCTGATCGCGGTGGGAAACGATGCTTGGCGCTCCTTCGTCCAGACCGTGAAGCGCGGCGGGGCGGCACGCTAACGATGCGGTCTGCCTACACCAGCCCTGCACGACCCCGCCCTGCGCCCCTGCGCTATATCAGCCGCCTGTCCGGCAGACCTGACGGAGATTCCATCTCGGCTTGAGCCGGCACGGCGCATGGCCGAGCAGGTCATCGAGGGGCTGCAGTCAGCCTGACGGCGCGAGTGCTCTCCAACGCCGCGCGGACGGTCGGGGGCGTTGTCCACGTACCGGAGCGCTCAGTCGGCCTGCAGTTCAGAGCGACGATCAGGCGGCCACGGACATGGCCCGCTCGTACAGGTTCCGGGCCGCCGGGGTACGGAGGTGAGGGCGAATCAAGGCCTTCATGTTGCGGACCTTTTCGTCTGTGCTCCCCGACTGCACCAAGGGGTAGTCGTCCAGAACGCGGTCCCAGATGGAGACCGCTTCTTCCAGGCGCCCAAGCTCCAGGTGGCGTTCCCCAGCAGGAGGTTGTAGCGGACGCTGCTACGTCGGTAGTGGCTGTCCCGGAGTTTGTCGGACTCCACCAGGGACTCCACGGCTCCCTCCTTGTCGCCTGTGGCGTAGCGGACCTGGGAGACGTGATAGGCCAGGGACGACGGCGAGTAGCTTCCGAACGCCTTTGCCCGGGACTCCGCCTTGTCCATGGCCGTCTCCGCCTCCTTGATGAACACCAGGGCGTTGTGCCGGTCCCCGGAGGCTGCGTAGGAGTGGGCTTGTTGCCCGGCCAGGAACGCCCGCATACGGGGCCCGGCGGCCGGAGATGCCGCTGCGGCGGCGTCGGCCAGGCGGACGGCCTCGGCGTGGTGGCCCAGGTCCACGGCCTGGAGACTCATTCCCCGCAGCGTGGTGCAGTAGGTCAGGTGGTCGTCGGCGGCCCCGGCCAGTTCCAGGGCTTTCACGTAGTACCGCTGGGCCAGTCCGTGGAGCCGTTCATCCACGGCCATGAACCCGGTCAGGTACAGGAGATCCGACGTGGCGGACAGTAGAGCCTTCCGTACGTCCTCCGGCGCGTCCGCACGGAGGTGAGGGCTCACCGTGTTGACCAGAAACGCGGCGGCCATCGGCCTGGCGTGACGCCCGCCGAACTGATCGTCCAACTCCGAGACCTTTTCGGTCATGGCCACCACGGCGTCCACTTCCCGGAACCCGATGCGGCGGGTCTTGCCGGACTCCACGGCTTCCATGCGGCCCACTACGTCGGGCCAATCCGGGATGGTGAGGGCGACGGAGAACAGAGCAGCGCCCATGACGCCACGGCGGGACGGATCCATGTCTTGCCTCCCGAGCTCCACCAACCCTTCCAAGGTATCCGTACGTAAGGAAGTTCCCGGGGCGGGATCTGGGAGGCCCGCCTCCACATGGGTCACGGGGCGACCCAGCTTGCGGGAGAGGGCCTCCACGATGAACCCGCGGACCTTGCGCTGGGGCGTCGTCCCGGCAAGCCAGTGACTGACGGCGGACTGGTCGTACCGCAACGGTGTGCCCGCCTCCGTCCCCAGGCGGTTGACCTCCCTGGCGAACTGGGTCTCAGTCCAGCCTGACTCTTCGACTAAGCGAGCCAGCTTGGTGTTTGGCTCCCGCTCGGCCATGGCCTGACCCCCCGTGTGCGGCCAACTTTCATGGCTTTCATACTCCGGCGTCGCGGCAACGGTACCGCGCTGCGTGTTCGTGCGGTTGCGTAGTGCACCAGCGATCAACCCCTCGGAGGAAACCAACATGACCCCCCGGAACAGCGTCCTCCCCCTTGCTGTGGGCGTCCTGGCCGCGGACACCAAGGTCGTTGGATTCAGTCGGCCGGAGGACGTGACCCCCGGGCGGATCGTCGTGGACAAGGACCGGGACATGGTGGCCCGGGTCGATGAAGTCGACGGCCGATGGGTGGAGGTTTCCCGGCCCACGGGCCTGTCCTGGCGGGTGAGTTGGATTCGGCTCCGCCCGGGGACGGAACGTGAGGCACGCCAGCTCCGCGCCATTGGCCGACTCCACCAACAGCAGCGTCGGGGCCTGGCGTGAGCCTCCTGCGAGGTGCTCGACCACACATCAGAAACCAAAGAGAGAGGGCCAGCATGCAGACCACGATCACCGCCCAGGAGCGCATCCCCTGGGGCATCAGCCGTATGCGCCCGTATCCCAGCGCCTACCAGCCCGGTTACGCCACCGCCGAACTCGACCCCACCACCCAGACCACCGTTTTCCGCGATGCGCAGGGCGGCATCGTGGAGATGGGCAAGCACGGCACGAGCAAGGGAACCGAGACCCAGCCCCAGTCCACCAACCAGGACAGCCGCAATGACACCGATCACGACCAGGACAGCGTGCAGGACTGATGAACCACACTGGACCGGTCGCGGTCGTCACCGAATTGGACGACGTGACCGCCGACATGGTGATCACCGAACTGAACAAGCGCGGTGTCCCAGTCGTGCGGTTCGACCCCTCTGACATCGGTGACCGCCTCTTACTGTCGGCCCGGTTCGGCGCCGGCCCGGCGACCACCCCCGCCGGCCACCTTCGGACCCCCTCCAGGGACACCGCCCTGGAGGGGGTGCGGTCCCTGTATTGGCGCCGCCCCACCTGGCCCCACTTCGAGCACTTGGACGACCCCGACGCCCGTTTCGCTGCTGCCCAAGTTCGTCATGGTCTCGGCGGCGCCCTCTACGCCCTGGCGAGCTGCCGCTACGTGAACCACCCCCTCAGCAACTACGCGGCGGAATACAAGCCCATGCAGCTGGCCGTGGCCGAACGCCTCGGCCTCACCGTCCCACCCACCTTGGTCTCCAACGACCTGGCCGACATCCGGGCGTTCATCACCGAACACGGCCAGGTGATCTACAAGACGCTGCGCTGGATCCCGTACCGGCGCAGTGACGGCGTGGGGCTGACCACCTGGACCGAGCCTGTCACCGCCGACGAGGTGGACGAGAGCGTGGCCGTGGTCCCGCACCTGTTCCAGGCGCGCGTGGACAAGGTGGCGGACCTGCGGGTGGTCATCGTCGGGCTCAAGGTGTTCGCGATCCGTATCGACTCCGACCTGTTGGACTGGCGCACGGATTACAGCGCTCTGACCTACACGCCTGTGGCCCTACCCACCAGCGTGGAAAAGGCCCTGACCGCACATCTGGAGCACTTCGGCCTCGCCTCCGGCAGCTTTGACCTGAGCATCACACGTGACGGTGACCTGCACTGGTTGGAGCTGAACCCGAACGGCCAATGGGGTTGGCTCGAAGACGAAACCGGGCTACCGATCGCCGCCGCTTTCGCCGACCTCCTGGAGCAAGGAGCCACACCGTGATCCATCCCGACTCCGCAAGCCTCCGTCGCTCTCTGGCTGACCAGCTCGAACAGGGCGGCGTCCTGAGAACCCCCGCCTGGCGAAAGGCCGTCGAAGCCGTACCCCGGGAGCTGTTCGTCCCGTCGTTCTTCAAGGACGCGCCCGGCCCCAGCGGCATCACGCAGTACATCCCCGTCACCCAGGACACCCACGAGGACGAGCGGTTGGCCCTCGTCTATCAGAACGAAACCTGGGTGACCCAGCTCGACGGCCACCTCACCGCCGACACCGCCGGCGGGCCGGTGACCGGCTTCCCCACCTCCTCCTCCACGATGCCGTCCACCGTCGTGGGGATGCTCGAATCCTTGGACGTGGACGACGGCATGAACGTCCTGGAGATCGGCACTGGTACCGGCTACTCCACGGGCCTGATGTGCCACCGCCTGGGAGAGGACAACGTCACCACCGTGGAAGTGGACCACGCCGTATCGGAGCGGGCGGATGCCGCCCTGGAGGACGCGGGGTACTCGACCTGGACCGTCACAGGAGACGGCCTCCTGGGACACCCCCGCCGCGCACCGTATGACCGGACCATCGCCACCTGCGCTCTGCGCCGCATCCCGTACGCGTGGGTCAGGCAGACCAAGCCCGGCGGACTCGTCCTCGCCACCGTGGGCCCCAGCGCCTGGTCCTACGGCACGGGCCTGGCGAAACTCACCGTCAGGGACGATGGCAGAGCAGTGGGTCGGATCATCGGCCGAACGTCGTTCATGCCCGCCCGTGCGGAGGCGGCCGTCCCACTCTCCGGTGACCTCTCCGCCCGCGCTGCCTACGCAGACACCGAGCGCAAGACCAGCCTTTCCCCCGACGTGCTGAGCGATTGGATGCCTGCCTTCCTGACACAGCTCGCCGCCCGGGTACCCAGCTCGTCCGTGCCGTCAGCGACAGTGGAGAGACGGTGTACCTGTTCGACACCGGCCGGGAAGCCTTCGCGGCCCTCACCGCTGACGGAGACGAATGGAACGTCCGACAGGGGGGACCGGTCGCCATCTGGGATGCCATCGAAAGCGCGCTCACCGCGTGGCGGAACGCGGGCGAGCCTGACATCACCTCCGTTCGAATGGAGGTCACTCCTGAGGCACACGCATACTGGATCGGGGACAAGCCGGCTCTCCGCTGGAAGCACTCGCACCCGCCCCTGAGCAGCTAACGCTTCCCGCACAGGCCCCGCACATCGCTCCGCTCTCCGCGGCATGGGCCGGGAGCGTGCGGGGTTCTGCTGCGTGCAGGGTCCGGAGCCCTCGATGCTGCGAACTACGGTGCTGGACTCCTCGAGGACGAGGTCAGCTCCGTACGGGCCCTGGACCGCCTGAAGGAGTTCTCCCAGCGGCTCGAACCACACAAGTCCGTTCCAGCAGTGCGCGAATTCCGCGAACGTCTCCGGGCGATGCTCGTAACAGCGTGATCAGTATCGCCCTCCGCCGAGAGTAATGCCGCTCCCTGGCGCATGAGGCCGAGTGCCAGGATGGCGGCATGACGACGATCCACGGTGAGGTCGCGGCCGGGTTCGAACCGGTGCGTGAGGCGTTCGCAGCGAACTTCGCCCGGCACGGGGACATCGGAGCAGCAGTCTGCGTATATCGAGATGGTCGGCCGGTGGTGGACCTGTGGGGTGGAGTCTCCGACCGTGACACCGGTCGCCCTTGGGCGCGGGACACTCTGCAGCTCGTCTACTCGGCGACCAAAGGGGCGACCGCGACTGCGGCCCATCTGCTGGTCCAGCGAGGCCTGCTGGACCTAGATGCTCCGGTGGCCAAGTACTGGCCGGAGTTCGCCGCGAACGGCAAGGCGGACCTGCCAGTGCGTTGGCTGCTGGCTCACCAGGCCGGCTTGGTCGCTCTGGACCGGCCGGTGCCGCTTGCCGAAGCCTTGGCCTGGGAACCGATGGTGGCCGCATTGGCTGCTCAGCGTCCGCTGTGGATGCCGGGCACCGCGCACGGATATCACGGCAGAACTTGGAGCTGGCTGGTCGGTGAAGTGATCCGCCGGGTGTCGGGCCGCACGCCGGGGCGCTTCTTCGCTGAGGAGATCGCGGCTCCTCTGGGGCTCGACTTCTTCATCGGACTGCCTTCGAGCGAGCGCAAGCGGGTCAGCAGGATGGAGTACAAGCAGCCAGAGGTCGATCTCACCGCCGCTCCCCCGGAATCGATCCCCGATGAACTCCGCGAAATGGTTGACGCCTGGCGTGATCCGAATTCGTTCAGCAACAGGGCGTTCGCCGTTACAGATCCGGCTGAGATCGACTTCAACTCGCCCGAGGTGCAAGCTGCGGAGCTCCCGGCTTCCAACGGGATCGGCACGGCGCGCGGACTGGCACGCATGTACGCCGCGCTGATCGGGGATGTGGACGGCGTGCGTCTGTTCACTCCGGGGACCCTTGCGCTGGCTACGGCGGAGCAGGTCAGCGGGGTCGATCAGGTGATGCTGGTGCCGAGCCGGTTCAGTTCGGGCTACATGTTGCCCACCGAGACCAATGCCATGGCCGGTCCGAAGTCGTTCGGTCACACCGGGCGAGGGGGTTCGCTCGGCTTCGCCGACCCGGAGCACGGCATCGCCTTCGGCTACGTGATGAACCATGTCATCGGAGGGCCCGACGATGTCCGGGCGGCGTCGCTGGTTGAGGCAGTGCGCAAGTCGCTGGCGTGACAGACCAGGCTGGTGCCCACCACGTTGGCCAGGAGCTACTCAAGGCCGCCCGGTTCTCACGAGGTTGGCGGTTCCGGGGCGAGTGTCAAGAGCGCCCTTCGGGCGTCGGCTTCGCCGATTGCGCTTCGCTTCACTCTTGACACTCGCCCCTCCACCGCGGAGTTGTTGCCGACCGGGCGGCCCGCAGGTGGGGCGGCGGGGGACGTGGGGAGGGGTGCCGCATCGTTGCCGGGTGCGAGTGTGACACGTCCTCGGGTGGACGCAGTCTGCAGTAGCTTTCCTCCACCTACGGCGGTGAGGGCGGGGAGGAAGCGTTGGGCGGGATATCGGCTGAGGCGGCGGGCGCGTTCGTGGCCACGTTGGCGCTCGGGGTGTCCGCGTGGTCGGTGTTTTATCTGGCCCGGCAGACGAAAGCGGCCGCCGAGCAGACCCGGGCCGCGGCGGAACAGACCCGGGCCGCCGCCGAGCAGACGATGATCAGCAATGCGGTGGCTGCGGTATCGGCGAACGACATGGTCCTTCGCTCGCTTCGCGAGGTGCATGTGTTGATGCTCGAACGGCCGGGCTCACGTGCGTACTTCTACGGTGACCGGCCGCTGCCGGAGGAGTCGTCGCGGCGCGATGAGATTCTCACGATTGCCGAACTGCTGGCTGACGTCCTGAGCAGCGGCATACACGTCCACTCATGTGTTCCCGGCAGTGCCAGCGCCGAGCCCTGGGCCGATTACTGCCGGCACGTGCTGGGGAGCAGTCGGGTTCTGCGGGACCTGGTGCGGGCGCATCCCGGCTGGTGGAGCAATCTCACCGCACTTCTGCCGTCGAGTTCGTCGTCGTAGGCCGGGGGAGGAGGGCGTGCCCGCGGTCTCCAGGTGGAGCATGGCCGTCTCGTCCGGGGTGCCGGGGCTGCCTGGTAGACCACCATGCGCTGGCCGCCCGTCCGGGCCAGTCGCATGACCTCGTAGGTCAGGGTCATCGGGCCGGCTTTGGGATGCCGGAAGTGTTTTTGTCCGCCGCCGCGTTCGCAGACGTCGTACCGCTCCCAGTAGCGGGTGAACTCCGGTGATTTCAGGAGGAGCTCGCCGACGAGGGCGGTCAGTTCGGGATCGTCCGGGTCGGCTCCGGCGACCGCCCGCAGGTGTGCCACCGAGTGGGCGACGGTGTCCTCCCAGGGCTCGTAGAGCGTTCGGCCGACCGGGTGGAGGAAGATGTAGCGGGTCAGGTTGCGCTGCTCGTCCGGCCAGTCCCAGAGTCCGGGCATCAGCCGCCGGCCGGGCGGGTTCGCCGCCAGTACGCGGTTGTAGCGGCTCACCACGTAGGCGGGCAGCGGGCGCATCGATTCCAGCATCGCCAGTACCGAGTCGCGGACGGTGTGGTCCGAGCTGGCCGGCAGTTCGGAAGGCCGGCCGGAGGCGAGTTCCGCGAGTTCGTGCAGGCGTTCGTAGCCGTCGCCGCGCAGCCTCAGGGCTCGGCCGAGGGCGTCCACGACTGCGGGAGAGGGGTTGGTCTCCCGGCCGCGCTCCAGGCGGATGTAGTAGTCGACGCTCACTCCGGCCAGTGCGGCCAGCTCCTCGCGGCGCAGTCCGGGCGTGCGGCGCAGGCCCGCGCCGGCCGGGAGGCCGACGTCCTCCGGGCGTATCTGCGCTCGGCGGGCTTTGAGGTATCGGCCGAGTTCTGTGCCCCTCGAGTCCGGTGTTGCCATTCAGGCATTGTCTCAGGCGGTCAAGGAGCGTGGGGGCCGTGTCAGGGCCTGGAACGCCGCACCCCGGGCAGAGCGCGGTCTGCCGTGCGGTCCTGCGTGGGGTGGAGGGTTGGTGTCGGAGCGGGCGGCCCGGCCGCCGGAGCCCAGGGGGTGCGAGACACCGGACCGCGGCCCCGGCGGGCCGCGGCCGTCCGCCCGGTCATCTCTGATGAGCCGTACTCGTAGTTGCCCAGGAGTTCACCATGCCGGCTGCCTCTGCCTCTGCCCCGCCACCGTCCCCCTCCGCCCCCGGGCACGACCCGGAGCCGTCGACGCCCGGGCCGGGGCGCGGGAAGCCGGATCGCGCACGACCGACCCCGCCGCCGTCTGCCGAGTCCCCCGCAGCGCCGGGGCGCGGCGCGGTCGCGCTGGTCGCGTCGCTTCTCGGCTTCACAGTGATCACGATCGATGTCTCGGCCGTGAACATCGCCCTTCCCGCGATCCGCGACTCCCTCAGCGGCGGCATGACGGGGCTGCAGTGGGTGGTTGACGCCTACACGCTGATGTTCGCGGCCCTGATGCTCTCCGCGGGTGCCCTCGCCGACCGCACCGGCGCCCGTCGCGCCTACGCCTGGGGCGTCGCCCTCTTCACCCTTGCCTCTCTCGCCTGTGCGCTCGCGCCCGGCATCGGTGTGCTGGTCGGAGCGCGCGTCGCGCAGGGCGCCGCCGCGGCGATCGTCATGCCGGCCTCACTGGCGTTGATCCGGCAGGCCTACCACGACGCCCGGGCGCGTGCCCGTGCCATCGCGCTGTGGACGGTCGGCGGTTCGGTGGCGATGGCCGCGGGTCCGGTGCTGGGCGGTCTGCTCACCGACGTTGCCGGCTGGCGGGCGGTCTTCCTGCTCAATCTCCCCGTGGGCGCGGTGATCCTGGGCTTGCTGGTCCGGGTGCCGCGCTCTCCGCGCCGGCCTGCCGCGCTGGACATCGGTGGCCAGCTGACGGCCGTACTGGCCCTGGCGGGGCTGGCGTTCGCCGTGATCGAGGGCGGTCACCTGGGCTGGACCAGCGGTCCTGTGCTGGCCGCCGCCGCGCTCGCCGTCGCCTCGGGGTGCGCCTTCCGCGTGGTGGAGGCCCGGCACCGCCAGCCCATGGTCCCCCTGGGCATGCTGCGGGACCGCCGGGTGGCCGTCCCGCTCGCGGTCGGTTTCGCCATCAACGCCACTTTCTACGGCGGCATCTTCCTGCTCGGGCTGTACTACCAGCAGCTGCGCGGGATGTCGGCGATCGCGGCCGGGCTGATGTTCGTCCCGATGTCGGTGGTGGTGACGGCGACCAACCTGGTGTCGCCGCGGCTGGCGGAGCGGATCGGGCGGCGGCCGGTGATCGTCGCCGGGCAGGTGGTCTTCGTCGGAGCGATGCTGGCCCTGCTGCCGCTGGCGGCGCACACCCCGCTCTGGCTGGTGCTCGTCCTGCTGCTGCCGCTGAGCGTCGGCGGGGCGCTCGCGGTGCCGGCGGTGACCGCGCTGCTCATGGATGCTGTCCCGCAGGAGCGCGCGGGGACCGCATCGGGGCTGCTCAACTCCCTTCGCCAGACCGGCGGTGCGCTTGCCGTCGCCCTGTTCGGCGGCCTGCTCGCCGGCCCCGGCGGGGGCCTCTCCCTGCCCGGCATGCGCATCGGCCTCCTGGCCGTCGCCGCCCTCCTCCTCGTCACCGCCGTCCTCGCCCGCCTGCTCCTGCCCCGTGACTGACCGCAACGACGGTGGTGCCGGGGCGGGTGGCGCAGGGAGTACTGCGCCGGGGGCTGGCGTGCCCGACGGCCACCGCCCGGCCGTCACGGCGAGGCCGTCACAGCGGTGGCCGTCGTACGCGCCTCAGGAGCCTACGACGCCGGGCTCAGGTCCGCCCGGCCGAAGAGGAGGGCGTAGCCGGCGGGGAGCTGGGTCAGGATGCGGCTCACCAGGTCGTCCCCGACCAGGGGTGGCAGCACGCTGAGGACCGAGCTGACGTCCCAGCGAGCCGTGGCGGGGGTGGCTCCCTCGATACGGGCCGCGACGGAGTCGACGAACTCCGCGGCGGTCAGCCGGCGCGTGGCCGGGATCTGGGAGGCGACCACCCGGGCGGCCTCCTCGGGCAGGGCGCGGGCGAGGTCGACTCGTTCGTCGCCGATGACATGGCCGCCCAACGCGGACAGGACGATGCGGGTGACGCTCTCCGCCTCCGGCCTGGTGGCGTACTGACCCGACTCCCGCACGGCGTCGATGAGCCGGGTCCAGCCGTTGTCGTCGCTGGTGGTGTGGTGGGTGTGCGACGGGGCGGGGATCAGGGTTGCCGGGGCCGCGCTCCTCGTCGTCGCACTGGGCACCGTCGTCACGCTCATGTGTGGGTCTTCCTCCAGGATCCGGTCCCGCGTCGCGCCGTCGGCCGGGGCAGGGCGACGGCGGCGCGGGGTGTACTGGGGCGGGCTGGGTCCGGGCCGGTCCCGCGGGGGCTCTCGCGGGACCGGCCTCGTGGACGTGTGGGTGGCGGTCAGCCGCTGAGCTGCTTGCGCGCGTCGCCGCCCGTGATCTGGATGCGGCGGGGCTTGGCCTGCTCGGCCACCGGGATGCGCAGGGTCAGGACGCCG
Source organism: Streptomyces tuirus (assembly GCA_018195615.1). Classification (GTDB taxonomy): domain Bacteria; phylum Actinomycetota; class Actinomycetes; order Streptomycetales; family Streptomycetaceae; genus Streptomyces; species Streptomyces tuirus_A. The sequence goes on from JAGTPG010000002.1 coordinate 3,669,679, forward strand.
GCCTCGTAGGAGGCGTCGATGCGCTCCGTGTCCAGCGTTTCACCGAGGAACAGCTGGCGGGTGAAGGAGCCGGTGGGGCGCTCGGCGACCAGCATCTCCGCGCCGTCGGGGGCGGGGACCTGCGCTCGGCTCGTACGTTCAGCACGTTGCGTTCGACGTCCAGCTCGATCGTCTCGGGGTCGATGCCGGGCAGGTCGAAGTGGACGAAGAAGTCGTCCCCGGAGCGGTAGGCGTCCATCGCCATCGCCGACGGGCGGGTGGCGGGGCCGAAGACCTGCTGGGTGAGGCGGTCGAGTTCACGGAAGGGGTCCGTGCGCATGAGCATCACTGTTCACTCCTCTCTTCAGGCGGTGCCTGTGCGATGCCCTACGGTCTGCGTCTTCTTATATAGCTCGGGGAGGAAACTTGACAAGCCCTGGCTCAGGTTCGGGTGGGTGTGACCGGGGCCCTGACGTATGTGCCCCTCACCTCGGGAGTTAGCCTCAAGATCTCGAGCTGGTCCCGGAGGCAGAACGCAGGAGGCAGAGATGGCCAAGGTTCCCAGCGCGGTGGTCGCCGCGAGCGGGCTCGTGGGTGGGTACGGCGTGGCCCGCTGGACCAGGCAGCGGCCGCTCGGCGGGGTCGTGCTCGCGGTGGCCGGGGTGGCGGCCGCGCGGCAGTGGCGGCAGCAGGCCGGTGGGGTGGCGGCGGGGGTGCTGTCGGCCGCGTATGTCGGTGCCTTCGCGGGTCGCATCCGCTGGCGAAGAAGGTGGGCGCCTGGCCTGCCGTGTTCGGGGTGGCGGGGGCTGTGGGGCTGGTGTCGTGGGCGGTGGCGGATCGGCGCGGCTGACCACACATGAAAAGAACCCGGCCCTGTCACCCAGGGCCGGGTTCTTGTTGGAGCGCCGGGCAGGCCTTGCACCTGCATCTCCCCACAGGAAGTGGGGCGTCTTTCCTTGGACCACCAACGCATCGTCTGCCTGCCGGAGTTCCGGCGTGTGGACGCAGATCAACTATAACGCAGTTTCTGTTATCGCCCGACCATCCGTCCGTCTCCTCACCGTCCCCGCAGGCACGCGACTTACGACGCTGAGGTACGACGACGTGACACGACCGACACGACAGATCAGCCGCCGGAGCATGGTGAAGGCAACGGGCATCGGGATCGGTGCGACCGCGTTCGCCGCCCCGGCCGCCGCCGCTGCTGCCCCCTTCGCCCACCCCGGCCTGCTGCACACCCGTACCGATCTGGACCGGATGGCGGCCAAGGTGAAGGCGGGCGCCGAGCCGTACACGGCCGGGTTCGCCAAGCTCACCGGGAACCGGCACGCGCAGAGCGGCTGGCGGGCGAATCCGCAGGGCGTGGTGTACCGAGGTTCGGGTTCCCCGAGAATTACCGGGTCCTCTACAACGACATCCACGCCGCCTACCAGAACGCCCTGCGGTATCACGTCAGCGGTGACGAGGCCCATGCCGACACCGCCGTCGCGATCCTCAACGCCTGGTCCGGGAAGCTGACGTCGATCCAGGGCTCCGCGGACCGGTTCCTGGCGGCGGGGCTGTACGGGTACCAGTTCGCCAACGCCGCCGAACTCGTGCGCGGCCATGGTGACTTCGAACTCGGGCGGGCGCAGGAGCTGCTGCGGAACGTCTTCCATCCGCTCAGCGACGACTTCCTGACCCGTCACAACGGCGCCGTCGTCACCAACTACTGGCCCAACTGGGATCTGACGGCCATGGCCTGTGTGCTGGCGACCGGGATCTTCTGCGATGACCGGGCCGTCGTCGAGCGGGCCGTGGAGTACTTCAAGCACGGGGACGGGATGGGGTCGGTGAAGCACGCCATTCCCGTCGTGCACGAGGACGGGCTCGCCGAGTGGGTCGAGGCCGGGCGGGACCAGGGGCACGCGCTGCTCGGGGTCGGGCTGATGGGCACGGTGTGCGAGATGGCGTGGAACCAGGGGATCGATCTGTACGGGTACGACGACAGCCGGTTCCTCAAGGGCGCGCAGTACGTGGCCAAGTGGTGTCTGGGCGGGGATGTGCCGTACACGGCCAACACGCGCGGGAAGGGGGCGATCGGTGGCTGGTCGGGCAGTGAGACCGCCTCCGATGTGGCGGCCGCGGATCCGGCCATGACCCGTCCGATCTGGGCGATGATCGCCAACCACTACACCAAGCGGCGGGGGTTGCCGGCCTCGTACCTCACGCGAGCCGCCGCCAAGGCCTCGCCCGAGGGTGGGGGCGGGGACTACGGGCCCAACAGCGGGGGTTCGACCAGCTCGGCTTCGGCACCCTGGCGTTCACTCGCGGGCGGGCGGACGACGTGGCCGCCGCGCCGAGTCCGGCTCCGGGCGGGTCCGGGAACGCCGGGTCCGGGAACGCCGGGTCCGGTGTCCGCCCGCAGACCGCGGCCAGTGCCTCCGCGTCTCCCGGTGCGGGCCGTGACCTCGCGGCCACCGGGGCCGAGGACGTTGCCGGCTGGGCCGCCGCCGCGGGCATCACGGCCGTCGCGGGGGACTGCTGTTGCTCCGGCGGCGGGGTGGGACCCAGTAGCGGCCGGAACCGGTTGACCGTCATGTCCCTTGTGTGACAGGGGGGTTGGAGTAAAGCTGTGGTGCGTCTGTGAACTCCTGATCGATGGAGGAACATCCGTGCCGTCCAACACCCCACCGGTTCCCCGTGCGAAGAGGCGCGGGAGACTGGCCGTCGGAGCGCTGGTCACCGCGCTGTTCGGCCAGTTGATGACCGGGACCGCGGTCGCCGCGCCCTCGGCCGAGACCCCCTCGGCCACCCCCCTATCCGGCCGAATAGCCTGGGCTCCCTGTGAGTCGCCCTCCGGCGAGGGCACCTTCGAGTGCGCCACCGTCAAGGTGCCCGTGGACTGGAAGCGGCCGAACGGCGCGACCTTCGATCTGGCGCTCGCCCGCCACAAGGCCACCGACCCGGATCGCAGGATCGGTTCGCTGCTCGTCAACCCCGGTGGTCCAGGGGGCTCCGGGGTCGACTTCGCGTTCAGCGCGCCTGACAGCTTCTCCGCCGACCTGCTGAAGCGGTTCGACATCGTGGGCTTCGACCCCCGCGGTGTCGGGCGCAGCAACCCCGTCAAGTGCGACCTGGACCGGGTGCTCGCCCAGGACGCGTTGATCTACCCGGACAGCGCCTCCTCCTTCGCCGCCCTCCGCGCGGCCAACCGCGCGCTCGGCGAGAGCTGCCGCGACCTGACGGGCCCGCTCGCCGACCACATGGACACCGCGAGCGTCGTACGCGACATGGACGCGATCCGCGCAGGTCTCGGCGAGCGACGCATCAGCTACTACGGCGTCTCCTACGGCACCGCGATCGGCCAGCAGTACGCCGAGCGCTACCCGCACCGGGTCCGCGCGATGACGCTCGACTCGAACATGGACCACAGCCTGGGCGCGTGGGCCTTCCAGAAGACCGAGGCCGTCGGGGTGGAGGAGTCGTACGGCCAGTTCGCCGACTGGTGCGCCCGTACCGCGAGCTGTGCGCTCCACGGCCAGGACGCCCGCGCGCTGTTCGACTCGCTCTACAAGCGGGCGGAGGCCGGTGAGCTGGTCCTGCCGGGCGACCCGCCCCAGACGGTCCGCCCCAGGACCTCCAGACCTACGCGCTGAGCAGCATGTACGACCCGGCCTCCTGGTTCGTGTTCGCCGAGACGCTCGCCGAGCTGGACGCCGCCGACCCCGCGGCGCTACGGGCGCTGCGGAAGTACGGGGAGCCGGTGGAGTATCCGACCTACTCGGTGATGTGCCAGGACTACGACTTCGACGTTCGCTCCTACGGGACCCTCGCCCGATTCCAGCGCGCACTCGGCCGGTACGCCCCCGTGACCCGCTTCAGTCCTCTCGCCTGGACCGTCCAGAACGGCTGCCAGGACTGGCCGGGCGAGGTGAACAACCCGCAGCGCCGGCTCCACGTCGACGGCACCCCTCCGATCCTGATGACCAACAGCCGGTTCGACCCGGCCACACCGCACTCCTGGGGCGCCAACGCGGCCCGGCAGATCGGGCGCGAGGCCGTTTTCCTCACCTACGACGGTGTCGGCCACGGCGACTACTGGCTGAGCCCGTGCGCGCGGGACGCCATCGACACCTACCTCGTGACCCTGAAGACCCCGCGCAACGGCACCCACTGCCCCGCGGTCTGGCCGGCCGGGCCCTCCGCCCAGCGCCAGTCGCCGTCCGGCGGCCTCGTCAACCCGCTGCCCGAACTGCTGGGCACCGGGACGTACGGGTGAACCGTGTGACGCGGCCCGGTCCGACGCGGGCGTGAGCGTGGGGCGTGGCTCCGGTCGGCCGGAGCCACGCCCCTCCACAGGGTGGGGCTGCTACGCCGTCGCCGGGCTCGACCCCTGGGAACCCGGATCCGCGCCCGGTCCCTGGGAGTCGTCGCCCTGGCGGGTCCCCGGCTTCGTCTTGGTCGCCGCCGCCGTGAGCGGCTTGGCGATGTCCTCCAGGGAGCGGCGTTCCGCCCGCACCGCGAGGATCGCCGCCGCCAGCCCGGCCAGGCACATCAGGGCCGCGCCGATCTGGAAGGCGAGGGTCGTGTCACCGACCTCGCCCGTGCCCGTGAGGTCCGCGAACAGCAGCGGGCCGCTGATGCCGCCGGCGGCCGTGCCGATGGCGTAGAAGAAGGCGATGGACATCGCGCGGGTCTCCATCGGGAAGACCTCGGAGACGGTGAGGTACGCGCTGGACGCGCCCGCCGAGGCGAAGAAGAGGACCGCGCACCAGCACGCCGTCAGGGTGGTCGCGCTCAGGGAGCCCTGGTCGAAGAGCCAGGCCGTGCCGAAGAGGAGCAGGCCGGACAGCAGGTACGTGCCGGAGATCATGATCCGGCGGCCGACCGTGTCGAAGAGCTTGCCCAGCAGGAGCGGGCCGAAGAAGTTGCCGAGCGCGATGACCGCGAAGTAGTAGCCGGTGTTGCCGCTCGGGACGTCGAAGAACGTGGTGAGGATCGCGCCGAAGCCGAAGGTGATGGCGTTGTAGAGGAAAGCCTGGCCGATGAAGAGGGAGAAGCCGAGGATGGCGCGTTTGCGGTAGTCGGAGAAGACCGTGCGGCCGATCTCCAGGAAGGAGACGCTGCGGCGCTGGTGGATGGTGATCTCGCCCTCCGCGGGCGGCAGCGGCTTGCCGTTCTCCCGTTCGATCTCCTGCTCGATCCCGGAGACGATGCGTTCCGCCTCGTCGTCGCGGCCGTGGATCAGCAGCCAGCGGGGGCTTTCCGGGACGTGCCGGCGGACCAGCAGGATCACCAGGGCCAGGACCGCGCCGAGGGCGAAGGTCAGGCGCCAGCCGACGTTCGCCGCGAAGACGTCCGTGTCCAGCGCGACGATCGAGAGGAGGGAGCCGAAGACCGCGCCCAGCCAGAAACTGCCGTTGATCATCAGGTCGACGCGGCCGCGGTACTCCTTGGGGATCAGCTCGTCGATCGCGGAGTTGATGGCCGCGTACTCGCCGCCGATGCCGAAGCCGGTGAGGAAGCGGAAGAGGAAGAACCACCAGGTGTCGAAGGCGATCGCGGTGAGGGCGGTGGCGCCGAGGTAGACCGCCAGGGTGATCATGAAGAGTTTCTTGCGGCCCCACTTGTCGGTGAGGCGGCCCCAGAACAGGGCGCCCGAGCAGGCTCCGGCCACGTACAGGGCGGCCGCCATGCCGGTGACCTCGCCGGAGGTGATGGGCAGGCCGCTGCCGGGCTCCGACAGGCGGCTGGCGATGTTGCCCACGACGGTGACTTCGAGGCCGTCGAGGATCCACACGGTGCCGAGGCCGATGACGATCGTCCAGTGCCAGCGCGACCACGGGAGGCGGTCGAGGCGGGCGGGGATGTCGGTGGTCACGGTTCGGCCGGTTGCGGCCTGCGCGGTGGTCATGGGCTCCCTCCTCGTCGAGCGGAACCCGTGGCGAGTGCCCTGAGCGGTTTCTCTTACGCCCTGAGCGGTTTCTCCCACGCGCCGAGAGGGATCCTCAGGCCCCCAGCGCGTGCGACACGGTGTAGATCAGCAGTCCGGCCAGCGAGCCGACCACCGTGCCGTTGATCCGGATGAACTGCAGGTCGCGGCCGATGTTCGCCTCGATCTTCTTCGTGGTGTGCTCGGCGTCCCAGCTCGCCACCGTGTCCGTGATCAGGGAGGTGATCTCCTTGCGGTAGGTGGTGACGACGTAGACGGCCGCGTCCTCCACCCACTGGTCGACCTTGTCCTGCACCTTGCGCTCGGCCGCCATCCGGGAGCCGAGGGACAGCAGTGAGGCCCGGACACGCAGCCGCAGTTCGCTGCGCTCGTCCTCCGCCGCCGCGACGACCATGGACCGTACGGCCGTCCAGGCGCTGGCGATCAGGTCCTGGACCTCGCCGCGGCCCAGCACCTCGCCCTTGAGCCGCTCGACACGGGCGCGGGTGTCGGTGTCGGACTGGAGATCGCCGGCGAAGTCGGTGAGGAAGCGGTCCAGGGCGCCGCGCGCGGGGTGGGCGGGCATGTCGCGCATCTCGGTGGCGAAGCGCAGCAGCTCCCGGTAGACCCGCTCGCCGACCTTCCGGTCGACGAACTTCGGCGTCCAGCCCGGGGCGCCGCCCTCCACGGCGTCCATCACCTCGTCGCGGTGCAGCACCAGCCAGTCGTGCGCCCGGGTGACGACGAGGTCGACGACCCGTTTGTGGCCGCCGTCGGCGACGACCTTCTCCAGCATCTTGCCGATGCCGGGCCCGATCTCCTGGGCGTTGGCGCGGCGGGTGATCGCCTCGCCGACCACGGCCTGGACGTCGGAGTCGCGCAGGACGGTCAGGGCGCCGCGCAGGGCGGTGGACAGCTCCGCCGTGACCCGGTCGGCGTGCTCCGGGACGGCGAGCCAGGCGCCGAGCCGGGAGCCGATGCCGACGGCGCGCAGCCGCTGCCGTACGACGTCCTCGGAGAGGAAGTTCTCGCCGACGAACTCGCCGAGGGAGACGCCGAGCTGGTCCTTCTTGGTGGGGATGATCGCGGTGTGCGGGATGGGGATGCCGAGGGGGTGGCGGAAGAGGGCCGTGACGGCGAACCAGTCGGCGAGCGCGCCGACCATGCCCGCCTCGGAGGCGGCCGCGACATAGGCCGCCCAGGGGCCGGCGCCGGAGTTCTGGGCCCACTTGGCGAGGACGTAGACCACGGCCACGAACAGCAGCAGCCCGGTGGCGGTGAGCTTCATTCGGCGTACGCCGCGCTGTTTCTCCTGGTCCGCCGGGCTGAAGGTCGTCATCGCACGGTTCACTGCGGCGCCGGGGCGGGCATGCTGCCGTCCGACGTCGCCCTTTTCTTCCACTTTCGTCCGTTCCATCCGCTCCACCCGCTCGGTGATCCCGCACACATTGTCCCTTCCTGACCGACTCCTGGAACGGAACAGGAGTTCCCGGCGTCTGTCGGGAGGGGGTAATGCCACGGGGTCCTGTGAGCTTCCCCGGCCCATGACGCATCATGGGCACATCAGATCGGAGCCTTGGGCTCCCATCGCCCGAGGAGAACTACACAGCATGACCCGAGGACGGGCCGGGGGTGTGGGGCCCGCTGCGCAGCAGCAGGTGGCCACCGCCCCCACCAAGTACCGCGCCCTCTTGGCCCTGGTCGTCGCAGCGATCGTGGCCCTTTCCGCCGCCATATACGTCGGGGTGGCGTCCGACGACGGTACGCAGGGGCGAAACGCCCTCACCGACGGCCGTCTCCCGAACAACTCCGCCGCTCCCGCCTCCACCGGCACCTGGGTCGGCACCTGGTCCACCTCCCCGGCCGCCGCCGAGCCCGGAACCGAGACGACCGGCATGGCCGACCGTTCGGTGCGCAACGTCGTCCACACCAGCGTCGGCGGTACGAGTGCCCGCGTGACGCTGTCCAATCTCTACGGCCAGTCGCCGCTGAGCATCACGGGCGCCTCGATCGCCGTGGCCGCCGGCAGCGGCACGGCCGCCGCGCTCCCGGACACCCTGCGGCAGCTGACCTTCAACGGCGGCCCCACGGTCGTCATCCCGCCCGGCCGGCAGGTGATGAGCGACGCCGTGCGCGTCGTCATCCCGCACGACGCGGACGTCCTGATCACGACGTACACGCCGAGCAGCTCCGGCCCGGTGACGTACCACCCGCACGCCCGGCAGATCTCCTACGTCGCCCGGGGCAACCACACGGCCGACGCGACGGGGACGCCGTACACCGAGCAGAGCACGTACTGGCGCTATCTGACCGCGCTGGACGTGCTGAGCAACGAGTCCGACGGGACGGTCGTCGTCCTCGGCGACTCGCTCACCGACGGGATCACCTCCACCGCGGGGGCCAACCGCCGGTGGACCGACGTTCTCTACGACCGGCTACGCGCGGAGATCGCCGCCGGGCGGGACCTGCCCCGCTACAGCGTGGTCAACCAGGGCATCAGCGGGAACCAGGTCCTCATGGACGGGCTGGGCCGGCCGGCGGACAACCCCAGCGGGCTGAACCGCTTCGCGCGGGACGTGCTGGAGCGGACCAACGTCAAGGTCGTCGTCATCGACCTCGGGGTCAACGACATCCTGCGCAATCCGCGGGTCGCCGATCCGAACGCGATCCTCGGGGGCTGCGGGCGATGGTCGGGCAGGCCCATGCGCGGGGGCTGAAGGTCGTGGGGGCGACGCTGATGCCGTTCTACGGGCATCGCGGGTACACCGAGGCGCGGGAAGCCGTGCGGCAGACGATCAACACGGAGATCCGCGCGGGGCGGGTGTTCGACGCGGTGGCGGACTTCGACGAGGCGGTGCGGGACCCTTATGACCCGCGGCGGCTGAAGCCGGAGTACGACTCGGGGGATCATCTGCACCCCAGCGATGCGGGATACGCGCGGATGGCTGACGCGTTCGACCTGGAGAGTCTGAAGGGGTCGGCGCCGGCGGAGCTGTAGGAGATGCCTGCCGTCCGCGGGCAGTCTTGCCTTCCGGCAGACGACTGCCCGCAGCGACAGGCGGCACAGTCCTAGCCGTCCAGCTCCCGGCGGGCCGCCCTGCGGTCCAGCTTCTCCTGGCGGCGTTCCTCGCGGATCCGCTGCTTCTCCGCGCGCGTCAGCTTCCGCTGGACTCCGACGCCGCCCCACAACGCGAACCCGGTCACGATCACCCGCGGGGCGCCCCGCTCGCCGGGCACTCCCTCCTCCTGGTGGTCGAAGCCGCCCATGATGCCGATGCCGCGGACGACGACCTCGACGCCGGGCGGGACGATGACGTCCACCCCGCCCATGATCGCGATCGCGTTGATCTCGACCTCGCGGTCGGCGAAGCTCGCCTCGCGCAGGTCGATCTCCCCGCCGCCGCAGAGGGCGAAGCAGGTGAACCGGCGGGGCATCGTCCAGTGCCCCTTGCGCTGGAAGCCGGACATCACGGCGACGGCCCACGTCGAGGAGCCCTCACCGCCGACGATCCGCCCGGCCCAGTCCGGCCCCCCGGCGGGTTCCTTGGTCAGTGACACCGAGGGCACCGTGACGCCCGCGGCCGGCAGGTCCCGGGTGATCGGCGTCAGTTCCCCGTAGGTGCGCGCCTTGTACGTCGCGTCCAGCCGCTCCTCGAACTCCTCCATGTCGAGCCGGCCCTCCGCGAGGGCGTCCCGCAGGATGTCGGCGACCCGTTCACGGTCGGCGTCGGAAGCGCGGAGGTCCGGGACAGCGTCGTCGGTCATACACAGCAGCCTACGAGTTACCCGTCCCGGGCACTATGCGGTCGCAGGCTCCGGCGGGGGTTCGGGGGTGTCCGCCAAGGTGTGCAGCATCTTCGCGATCACCGCTTCGATGTCCGGCTCCCGCACCGACAGGTCCACCAGCGGGTACTCCGCGGCGATCCGCGCCACCAGCGGTGCCGCCGACTCCGCCGCCGGGAACGCCAGCCACTGACGGGGACCCTCCACCCGGACGACCCGCGCGGGCGCCGGTGCCTCGATCGGCGGCAGTTCCCGCTCCAGGTCGACCACCAGCGTCCGCTCGCTCTCCCCCGCCTCGTGCAGCCCGGTGAGCGGACCGTCGTACATCAGGCGGCCGTGGTCGATGACCATCACCCGCTTGCACAACTGCTCGATGTCCTGGAGGTCGTGCGTGGTCAGCAGCACCGTCGTGCCGTGCTCGGCGTTCAACTCCCGCAGGAACTCGCGCACCTTCGACTTGGAGACGACGTCGAGGCCGATGGTCGGCTCGTCGAGGTACAGCACCTCCGGGTCGTGCAGCAGCGCCGCCGCGATGTCGCCGCGCATCCGCTGGCCCAGGGAGAGTTGGCGGACCGGCACGTCCAGCAGGTCGCCCAGGCCGAGGAGTTCGACCAGCCGGTCGAGGTTCTCTCGGTAACGGGCGTCCGGGATGCGGTACATGCGGTGCATCAGCTTGTACGAGTCGATCAGCGGCAGGTCCCACCACAGGGTCGTGCGCTGCCCGAACACCACGCCGATGCGGTGCGCGAGGCGCGTCCGCTCGCGGGACGGGTCGATGCCGGCCACCCGCAACCGGCCCGCGCTGGGCGTGAGGATGCCGGTCAGCATCTTGATCGTGGTCGACTTGCCGGCGCCGTTCGGACCGATGTAGCCGACCATCTCGCCGCGCTCCACGCGGAAGGAGATCGAGTCCACGGCGCGCACCTGCCGCCGCTCACGCTTCATGAAGCCGGTCTTCTTGCGTACGTCGAAGACCTTCTCGACGCCGTCCAGTTCGATGAATCCGCTGTCCATCCCGGTCAACTCCCTGTACTCCGGTACGAACGAAGCCCCGTCCGCCACGCCAGACCGGCCAGCACACAGCACACCGCCGCCACCAGCGGCGACGCGAAGGCCGCCCAGTGCGGCAGACCGATCGGATACGGCCGCCCCAACACATAAGCGGCGGGAACCCAGTTGACGAAGGCGAGCGGCACCATGAAGGTCACGCCGCGCACCAGGTCCTTCCCGAACACGGTCGGCGGATACTGCAGCAGCGTGGTCCCGCCGTAGGTGAACGCGTTCTGCACCTCCGCGGCGTCCTGGGCGAAGATCTGGAACGTCGCGCCCGCCACGAACGCCGCCGAGAAGATCATCGCGCCGCTGACCACCATCACCGGCACCAGCAGGACCTTCGCCGCCGTCCAGTCGACGTCCACCGAGGCCAGCGCCCAGCCCAGCACCACCCCGCCCTGAAGGATCCGGCCCAGACGGCGCAGCGCGAAGTGGTCGGCCCCGACCTGGGCCAGCACCGGCGCGGGACGCACGAGCAGCATGTCGAACGAGCCGTCGCGCATCCGTCCGCCCAGGACGTCCATCGAGCCCAGCAGCAGGTCGGCGATCCCGAACGCCGTCACCGACAGCCCGTACAGGAAGGCCACCTCGGGCAGTGACCAGCCGCCCAGCGAGTCGACCTGCGAGAACATCAGCAGGATGCCCACGAAGTCCAGGCCGGTCACCGTCAGGTTGCCGAACACCGTGACGACGAAGGAGGTGCGGTAGGTCATGCTGGACCGCACCCACATCCCGGCGATCAGCCGGTAGGCCCGCAGCCCCTCGACCAGGGCACCGCGCTCACCCACCCTGCACCACCACCCGTCGCGTCGCGGCCGACTGCAGCAACCGCCCCGCCGCCAGCAGCGCCACCGCCCACGCCGCCTGGAAGGCGAACGCCCTGAGCGGGTCGGTCTCCCCCATCAGCACGTCCGCGGGCATCTGGATCTGCGCCGCCCACGGCAGCACCCGCACGATGTCGCCGAACGCGCCCGGGAAGGCGTTCAGCGGCAGGACCATGCCCGAGAAGAAGATCCCGGTGATCATCAGGAGCTGGTTGACGCCCATGCCGTCCATGAGCCAGAACACACTCAGGGCCGCCAGGTAGCGGATCGCGAAGCTGACGACCGCCGCCAGCAGGAGCGTGACCACGAAGGCCGCCCAGGGGGTGACCGACGTCGGCAGCGCCATGGGGAAGAAGACCGCGCCGAACGCGAACGGGATCACGCCCCGCCCCAGCATCTGGAACAGCGCCCGCCCGACATCGCCCGCCAGCCACCACAGCTGCAGATCGGCCGGCCGGTACAGGTCGACGGCGATCTCACCGGTGCGGATGCGCTCCATCAGGTCCTTCTCGGCGCCGCCGCCCTGGATCGCCAGCGTCGCGTAGAGGCACTGTCCCAGCCACACATAGGTCACGGCCTGCGCTTGGTCGTACCCCCGAGATGCGGCTTCTCGTCCCACAGCGCCAGATACGTGTAGACAAGGATGACGCCGAAGACCGTGTTGGTGAAGACGCCGGCCACCGTGGCCGCCCGATACGTCGCGTACCGCCTGAAGCCCCCCGCCGCGACGGCCGCGTACAACCGCCCCGAGCCCACATCCACAGCCCTCCTCGCCGCCCGGCACCGAAGCGCAGGAGCCTAGTGGCCGAACGATCAGGGGCGCCACGCGTTTTCGGGCGCGGGAAACGCCGTGGGGCGCCCCGGGCCGTGCCCGGAGCGCCCCACGAGGAGTCGATCACGCGTCGGTCTGCGCCCAGCCACTGCACTTGTCCCACATGATCCCGGCGGTGGGATTGTCCGGGTTGCCCTTCCAGTCGCCGATGCACGCTTTGATGGTGATCGGCGTGCCCTCCTTGATGTCGAGGTTGAGCGTTCGAGTGGTGTCCACGCCACCGCGGTTCCAGTAGTAGTACGTGTTGCTCTCGCCGCCGATGGAGATGACCCCGATCGTCGAGTGACCGTCCTTGGCGAGGTCGGTGATGGTGAAGACCTCGCCGTAGGTCTGGATGTGGGCCTTGCCGCCCGAGTCCGCGTGGGGCGTGACGTTCCAGTCGGCGCCGGCCCAGACGGTACGATCCAGTCCGTCCGCGTGGGCCGAGGCGCCCGTGGCCAGGGCGAGCAGAGTGGCGGCGGTGCCGGCCAGGGCGGAGCGTACGAGCAGTCGCATCTTCAGCGTGTCCCCCTTCGGGCGAATCTCACCCTCGCAAGATCGCCATTCGAACAGGCGTGCAGAATAGCGCAGTTCCCCCTGCGCTCGCCCGTACGCCCGCCCGCGCGCCGCCCGCCTCGCCTCACGGCACAGGACACGGCCCTCGGTCAGGGAACTGATCGCCGGATGGGACAGTCTTCATCACAGGGGCGCAAGAGCGAGCAGAGACGTACGGGAACGACGTACGACGCGAAACAGGAGTCCGTGCACGACATGAGTGACGAGCCTCAGCCGCAGCAGCCGAAACCGGGCCGCGCACCGAGAGAGCCGCAGTCGGACGGCGACCCGGGCACGCCACGGGCCCAGGCGGCCGACTCCGCCGACACGCCGCGGGCCCAGGCGGACGGTGACCCGGGCACGGCACGGGCCGAGGCGCACGACGACCCGGGCACGGCACAGACACAGGGGGGCGGTCCCGGCAGGGCTCAGGCGCGAGCGGAGGGCGACCCGGGCAGGGCACCGGCGCAGGCGGACGACGACCCGGGCACGGTACAGATGCGGGCGGTCCGCGGCACGGGCGCGCCGCAGGCGAAGCCGGCCCGGGAGCCGGGCACGGCCAAGGAGGACGACGACCAGGCGACGCCACCGGCGCAGGCGGACGACGACCCGGGTACGGTACAGATGCGGGCGGTCGGCGGCACGGGCGCGCGGCAGACGAAGCCGACCCCAGCCCCGGCCCCGGGCACGGCACACACACCGGCGGGCGGCACCCCCGACAGGGCACAGACCCAAGCGGACGGCGACCAGGGCACGGTACAGATGCGAGCCGTCCGTGGCACGGGTGCGCGGCAGACGAAGCCGACCCCGGGCACGACAGACACGCCGGCGGGCGGCGCACCCGACAGGGCACCGACCCAAGCGGACAGCGGTCACGGCACGGCACAGATGTCGGCGGTCAGTGAGCCGGGCTCGCCACAGGCAGCGGCGCCCGCCGGGAAGCCGAAGCGGCAGCGGACCGGCTGGCGCCGGATCATCCCGACCTGGCGCATGACGCTCGGCGCCTTCCTCATCGTCGCCCTGCTGCTGGTCGGCGGCTTCTTCCTCGGCTACTCGCTGGTGCAGATCCCGCCGGCGAACGCGCTCGCCACCAAGCAGGCCAACGTCTACCTGTACGCGGACGGCTCCGTCATCGCCCGCGACGGCGAGGTCAACCGGGAGAACGTCACGCTCGCGCAGGTCTCCAAGGACGCCCAGCACGCGATCCTGGCCGCCGAGGACCGCGACTTCTACACCGAGTCCGCCATCGACCCCAAGGCCATGGTCCGCGCCGCCTGGAACACCGCCCTCGGCAAGGGCAAGCAGTCCGGCTCCACGATCACGCAGCAGTACGTGAAGAACTACTACCTGCGCCAGGAGCAGACCGTCACCCGCAAGGCCAAGGAGTTCTTCATCGCGATCAAGCTGGACCGCGAGGTGAGCAAGGACCACATCCTCGAGGGCTACCTCAACACCAGCTACTTCGGCCGCAACGCCTACGGCATCCAGGCCGCCGCCCAGGCCTACTACGGCATGGACGCCACGGACCTCGACCCGGCCCGCGCCGCCTACCTCGCCGCCCTGGTCAACGCGCCCAGCCAGTACGACGTCGTCGCCCACCCCGAGAACCGCGAGGCTGCCGAGTCCCGCTGGAACTACGTCCTGGACGGCATGGTCAAGAAGGGCTGGCTCAGCGAGTCGAAGCGGGCCGGCATGAAGTTCCCCGTGCCGAAGGAGACCACCCTCTCCACCGGCATGTCCGGACAGCGCGGCTACATCGTCCGGACCGTCAAGGACTACCTCACCCAGAACAAGATCATCGACGAGGACAAGCTCGACGCCGGCGGCTACCGCATCACCACCACCCTGCAGAAGCCCAAGCAGGACGCCTTCGTGAAGGCCGTCGACGACAAGCTGATGTCCAAGCTGGACAAGAAGAACAACAAGGTCGACACCTACGTCCGCGCGGGCGGCGCCGCCGTCGACCCCAAGACCGGCAAGGTCGTCGCGATGTACAACGGCATCGACTACGTCAAGCAGTACACCCCGAACGCCACCCGCCGCGACTTCCAGGTCGGCTCCACCTTCAAGCCCTTCGTGTTCACCTCGGCCGTCGAGAACCACTCGCAGACCCAGGACGGCCGCGTGATCACCCCGAACACGATCTACGACGGCACCAACAAGCGCACCGTCCAGGGCTGGGCCGGCGACCCCTACGCCCCGAGAACGAGGACCAGCACTCCTACGGCCCCATCACCGTCACCGAGGCCACCGACAGCTCCGTGAACTCGGTGTACGCGCAGATGGCCGCCGACGTCGGCCCGCAGAAGGTCAAGCAGACCGCCATCGACCTCGGCATCCCCGAGGCCACCCCCGACCTCGCCGACGGACCCGCCATCGCGCTCGGCACCGCCACCGCCAGCGTCCTCGACATGGCGGAGGCGTACGCCACGCTCGCCAACCACGGTCGGCACGGCACCTACACGATGGTCGAGAAGGTCTCCAAGGAGGGCACCCCGATCGAGCTGCCCGACCGGCGCACCCGGCAGGCCGTGAGCCGCGAGGCCGCCGACACCACCACCGCGATGCTGCAGAGCGTCGTCCAGAACGGCACCGCCTCCGCCGCACAGGCCCTCGGCCGCCCCGTCGCCGGCAAGACCGGCACCGCCGAGGAGGACACCGCCGCCTGGTTCGCGGGCTACACCCCCGAGCTCGCCACGGTCGTCTCCGTCATGGGCCAGGACCCGGTCACCGCCGCCCACAAGTCGCTGTACGGCGCGATGGGCCTGCCCCGCATCAACGGCGGCGGAGCGCCCACCGAGATCTGGACGCAGTTCACCCAGGACGCCCTCAAGGGCAAGCCGGTCAAGGAGTTCGACCTCAGGCTCCAGCCGGGCTCCGACGCCTCCCAGGCCCCGGGCACCGAGGCCCCGGCCGACCCGACCGCCGACGGCACGCCCGAGGAGGACAGCACCTCCACCGGCGGCCAGGACACCGGCACCGAGACCCCCGGCCAGACCCCGAGCACACCCGCCGGGCAGACCGAGGGCCAGACCGACGGCGGCACCACCGACGGCAGCACCGGAGGCGAGTCCCCGACCGGCGGCGGAACCGCGGACGGCGGAACCGGGGACGGCGGCACCGCCACCGACGGCGGCACGACCGACGGCGGCACCACCGAGGGCGGCGGCGACACGTCCGACGGCGGCGCCACCGGCGGCCCGACAGCCCCCGGCTGGGGCTTCGCCCCGCAGGGCGCACGCCGCGAATGACCCAGTGACCGTGGCTCAGTGGCCGCTGGTCGCCTTCAGCCCCACCACGGCGACCAGCAGCAGGCACACGAAGAAGATCCGGGCGGCGGTGGCCGGCTCCCCCAGCACCACCATGCCGAACACCGCCGCCCCGGCCGCGCCGATGCCCACCCACACGCCGTAGGCGGTACCGATGGGCAGGGTCCTGGCGGCGTGGGACAGCAACAGCATGCTGGCGACGATGCCGGCACCGGTGAGAACACTGGGAAGCGGGCGCGTGAACCCGTCGGTGTACTTCATACCGACGGACCACCCGACCTCGAGCAGACCGGCGACGACGAGCAGAACCCAGGCCATGACGGGCACCTCCGGGAAACGGGCTGACGGTGTAGGTGCGTCGTCTTTGCCTTCGTCCCGGTACGGCGCGTCTCGTCGGGTCCCTCCAAGCTAACAGAGCAACGACGAAGGGGCCGGTGACGATCGTCACCGGCCCCTTGGCGTGCTGTCGGGACTACAGGTACAGGCCCGTCGAGTCCTCCGAGCCCTCGAACCGGTCCGCGGCCACGGCGTGCAGGTCACGCTCACGCATGAGCACGTACGCGACACCGCGCACCTCGACCTCGGCACGGTCCTCCGGGTCGAACAGAACCCGGTCGCCCGGCTCCACCGTCCGCACGTTCTGCCCCACCGCGACGACCTCGGCCCAGGCCAGCCGCCGGCCGACCGCGGCCGTCGCGGGGATCAGGATGCCCCCACCGGAACGCCGCTCGCCCTCGCTGGTGTCCTGCCGCACGAGTACGCGGTCGTGCAGCATCCGGATGGGCAGCTTGTCGGGATGGGTGCTGTGCTCGTTTCTCTTGGCGCTCACGCCATGAAACCTACCTGTCTTCCCGGCGAACGTGGGCAGTCGGGTCAGCCCTTGCGCCGCCGTGTGCTGACGGCGAGCAGACCGACCACGCCGACGACCACGAGGGCGACCGGCACGACCCGCTCCAGCCGCGGCGCCCCGTCCTCGTCCACGAACCGCGCCCGTACGTCGGTGACGGCCCGGTTGACGCCCACGTAGGCCCGCCCGAGGGTGTGATCAATATTGGACACGACCTTGGCCTTGGCATCCCCGACGATGGTCTTCGGGTGCACCCGCACGCCGATCTCGTCGAGGGTCTCGGCCAGGGTCTCGCGGCGGCGCCTGATGTCCGCCTCGATCTGCGCCGGGGTTCTGGTGTCCGCCGTGTCCGCCACCGTGTCGCCTCCGAAGTCGGTGTGTAGCCTGTGCCGGACAGTCTGTCAGCTGCACGGCTCGGTGCACTGCCCCGACCCCCGGTTACCCTGGCCCGATGAGCGAGCGACTCCAGCCGGGGGACGTGGCCCCCGCCTTCACCCTCCCCGACGCCGACGGCACCGAGGTGTCCCTGGCGGACCACAAGGGCCGCAAGGTCATCGTGTACTTCTACCCGGCCGCCCTCACGCCCGGCTGCACCAAGCAGGCCTGCGACTTCACGGACAACCTGGAGCTGCTGGCGGGCGCCGGCTACGACGTCATCGGCATCTCCCCCGACAAGCCGGAGAAGCTGGCGAAGTTCCGCGACAAGGAGTCCCTGAAGGTCACCCTCCTCGCCGACCCAGACAAGCAGGTCCTGGAGTCCTACGGCGCCTTCGGCGAGAAGAAGCTGTACGGCAAGACGGTCGTCGGCGTCATCCGCTCCACGATCGTCGTGGACGAGGAGGGCAAGGTCGAACGGGCCCTGTACAACGTCAAGGCGACGGGGCACGTGGCCAAGATCATCAAGGATCTGGGGATCTGAGGACGCTGCCCGACCAGTAACATGGCCGGGCAGCATCGGGCGGCCGTGGTGGAACTGGCAGTCACGCTGGGTTTAGGTCCCAGTGGGGTAACTCCCGTGAGGGTTCGAGTCCCTCCGGCCGCACCAGCATTCAGCCCAGCAGCTCCCGCACCACCGGCACCAACGCCCGGAACGCCTTGCCTCGGTGGCTGATCGCGTTCTTCTCCTGCGGGGTCAGTTCCGCGCAGGTCCGCTTCTCTCCCTCCGGCTGGAGGATCGGGTCGTAGCCGAAGCCGCCCGAACCCGTCGGCTTGTGACGCAGGACGCCCCTGAGCTGTCCCTCGACCACGCGCTCCGTGCCGTCCGGCAGGGCCAGCGCCGCCGCGCAGGCGAAGTGGGCGCCGCGGTGCTCGCCGGCGATGTCCGCGAGTTGGGCGAGGAGGAGGTCCAGGTTCGCCTTGTCGTCGCCGTGGCGGCCGGACCAGCGGGCGGAGAAGATGCCGGGGGCGCCGTTGAGGACGTCGACGCAGAGGCCGGAGTCGTCGGCGACGGCGGGGAGGCCGGTGGCCCGGGCCAGGGCGTGGGCCTTCAGCAGTGCGTTCTCCGCGAAGGTGACGCCCGTTTCCTTGACGTCAGGGATGTCCGGGTAGGCGTCGGCACCGACGAGTTCGTGCGGCAGCCCGGCTTCGGCGAGGATCGCGCGGAGCTCGGTGACCTTTCCGGCGTTACGGGTGGCGAGGATCAGGCGGGTCATGGCCCCCAGTATGGCCGGGCCGCGCCCCGCGAGGGGCGCGGGGAACCGCGCGGACAACCACGACGAACCCGCACCCGGCGACCGCCCCGCAGCGCTACGGCGTGCAGACCTTCGTCAACTCGCCGGCCGCGTCCGTGACCGGGCTGATGTCGGGGGTCTCGTCGCCGTTCTTGATCGACGTGCGGACGTTGTCGACGGCCTTGTTCAAGTCGTCCACGGCCTTGTTGACGTCCGCGTTGTCGGTCTTGTCGCCGATCTCGCCGAGGTTCTTGTCGATGGAGTCGAGGGACTCGTCGAGCTGCGTCGGGTCGTTGGCGGCGCTGTCCACGGCCTGCTGGAGTTCCGTGACGCTGTCGGCGATGGCGTCGGCGGTCTGGACGCAGTCCAGTGCCTTGTCGACGGCGGCGCAGCCGGTGGTGAGTCCGGCGGTCAGCGCGACGGCAGCCAGTGTGGCGGCGACGGCTGCGGTGCGGCGTCGGCGGCTCGCGACCATGGAACGGTCCCTCTCGCTCGGCGGGCCGGTCGGGCCCGTGTGGCTGGCCGGACGCACAGGGATGAGCCGTGCGCCCGTACTCCTTCAGACGCGAGTGTGCTCGGCGCGGTTGCCCGCGCCGAGCCTTCGTCTTGGTGCGTCCTTTACTTTTCGAGGACGGTATCAAGCGCGGTGCGCTGGTGGGCGGTGAGTTCCGCGCAGCCGGCGACGGCGAGGTCGAGGAGGGCGTTGAGTTCGTCGCGGGCGAAGGGTTCGGCCTCGGCGGTGCCCTGGACCTCGACGAAGCGTCCGTCGCCGGTGCAGACGACGTTCATGTCGGTGTCGGCCTTGACGTCCTCCTCGTAGCAGAGGTCGAGGAGGGGGACGCCGCCGACGATGCCGACGGAGACCGCGGACACCGTGCCGGTCAGGGGCTGGCGGCCGGCCTTGATGAGCTTCTTGCGCTGGGCCCAGGCGACGGCGTCGGCCAGGGCCACGTAGGCGCCGGTGATCGCGGCCGTGCGCGTGCCGCCGTCGGCCTGGAGGACGTCGCAGTCGAGGACGATGGTGTTCTCGCCGAGTGCCTTGTAGTCGATGACGGCGCGCAGTGAGCGGCCGATGAGGCGGCTGATCTCGTGGGTGCGGCCGCCGATGCGGCCCCTGACGGACTCGCGGTCGCCGCGGGTGTTGGTGGAGCGGGGCAGCATGGAGTACTCGGCGGTGACCCAGCCTTCGCCACTGCCCTTGCGCCAGCGCGGGACGCCTTCGGTGACGGAGGCGGTGCAGAAGACCTTGGTGTCGCCGAAGGAGACGAGGACGGAGCCTTCGGCGTGCTTGCTCCAGCCGCGTTCGATGGTGATCGGGCGGAGTTGCTGGGGGGTGCGGCCGTCGATTCGAGACATGGCGCCGAGCCTATCCGTAGCTGCGGAAGGGGCCCCTCCCGCGGTGGTGAGGGGCCCGTTCAGGGTGTGAAGCCGGGGACGATCCCGGCTCTTCACATGAGGTCTTCGATCTCCGCCGCGATGGGGTCGGCGTCGGTGCCGATGACGACCTGGATCGCGGTGCCCATTTTGACGACGCCGTGGGCGCCGGCGGCTTTCAGGGCGGCCTCGTCGACCTTGCCGGGGTCCACGACCTCGGTGCGCAGGCGGGTGATGCAGCCTTCGACCTCTTCGATGTTGTCGATGCCGCCGAGCCCGGCAACGATTTTCTCAGCCTTGCTGGCCATGTTCGTTCTCCCTGATCCGAAGCGCTTGGTCGTATCTGTGAGCGGGTCCGTCCCGTTGCCGACTGGTCTACACCAGGAATCCGCTTCTCGACAAAGCATGGGTTCCACTCGTTCGACCTACCGTGCTACAACTGGTCTACACCAATCAGGGGTCGCGCGGTGGAGACCGCGGTCCCCGGTCTTTGAAACGCCGCCGTCCCCCGTCGCATTCTTCCCGGGCGGCGCCGTGCCCCCTGGAGGAAGCCCATGTCCACAGACACAGCCGCGTCCGCGAGCCCGAAGAAGGGCTCCGCGGTGATGGCGGTCCTGCAGCGTATCGGCCGCAGTCTGATGCTGCCCGTCGCCGTGCTGCCGGCTGCCGCCCTCCTCGTCCGCCTCGGTAACACCGACATGCTCGGGAGGGACTCCTTCCCGGAGTTCATCACCAAGATCGCGAGCTTCATGACGGCCGGCGGCAACGCGATTCTCGACAACATGCCGCTGCTGTTCGCGGTGGGGATCGCGATCGGCTTCGCGAAGAAGTCGGACGGCTCGACGGCGCTCGCCGCCGTCGTCGGATATCTGGTCTTCAAGAGCGTGCTGGGCACCTTCACCGACCCGACCCTGCCCAAGGTGGCGGCGAAGGTCGGCGACAAGGCCGTCATGGTGGACGCTCCCGCCGACGCCAAGGTGCTCGGCGGTGTGGTGATGGGCCTCGTCGTCGCCCTGCTCTACCAGCGCTTCTACCGCACCAAGCTGCCCGACTGGGCGGGCTTCTTCGGCGGGCGCCGCCTGGTGCCGATCCTGTCCGCCTTCGCGGGCCTGGTCATCGGCATCGTCTTCGGTTACATATGGCCGGTCCTCGGCACGGCTCTGCACAACTTCGGCGAGTGGCTGGTGGGCTCCGGGGCGGTCGGCGCGGGTATCTTCGGTGTCGCCAACCGTGCGCTGATCCCCGTGGGCATGCACCACCTGCTGAACTCCTTCCCCTGGCTGCAGGCCGGCTCCTACGAGGGGAAGAGCGGCGACATCGCGCGCTTCCTGGCCGGTGACCCGACGGCGGGGCAGTTCATGACCGGCTTCTTTCCGATCATGATGTTCGCCCTTCCCGCCGCGTGCCTCGCGATCGTGCACTGCGCCCGGCCCGAACGCCGCAAGGTCGTCGGCGGCATGATGTTCTCCCTCGCGCTGACCTCCTTCGTCACCGGTGTCACCGAGCCGATCGAGTTCACCTTCATGTTCATCGCCCCGGTGCTGTACGCGCTGCATGCGGTGCTCACCGGTGTCTCCATGGCGCTGACCTGGGCGCTCGGCATGAAGGACGGGTTCGGCTTCTCCGCCGGAGCCATCGACTTCCTGCTGAACCTGGGCATCGCGACCAACCCGTGGGGCCTGGCCCTGGTCGGCCTGTGCTTCGCGGCGGTCTACTACGTGGTCTTCCGCTTCGCGATCACCAAGTTCAACCTGCCGACGCCGGGCCGCGAGTCCGACGAGGAGCTCGCCGAGCTGCAGAAGGCGGAGGCGAAGTAGTCCGCGGACGGTGAAGGCCCCGGAACCTCTCGGCGGGTTCTGGGGCCTTTGCGCGCGTGGACGTTCAGATCTCGTATGTCTGCCTGGGTGCGGCGAGGTCCACCGGACCGTCGTACACCGCGCGGGCGTCGGCCAGGTTGACCTGGGGGTCCGTCCACGGCGGGATGTGGGTGAGGACCAGGCGCCGGGCTCCGGCCCGGGCGGCGGTCTCACCCGCCTCGCGGCCGTTGAGGTGCAGGTCGGGGATGTTCTCCTTGCCGTGCGTGAACGCCGCCTCGCACAGGAACAGGTCGGCGTCCTGGGCGAGTTCGTCCAGGGCGGGGCTCACGCCGGTGTCGCCGGAGTACGTCAGGACCTTGCCGTCGTGTTCGACGCGGATGGCGTACGCCTCCACGGGGTGGGCCACCCGCTCGGTGTGCACCGTGAACGGGCCGATCTCGAAGGTGGACGGCTTGACCGTGTGGAAGTCGAAGACCTCGCTCATGGAGGAGGCGGAGGGCGTGTCCGCGTAGGCGGTGGTCAGCCGGTGTTCCGTGCCTTCGGGTCCGTAGACGGGGAGCGGATCGCAGCGGCCGCCGTCGTGGCGGTAGTAGCGCGCGACGAAGTACGCGCACATGTCGATGCAGTGGTCGGCGTGCAGATGGCTGAGGAAGATCGCGTCGAGGTCGTAGAGACCGCAGTGGCGCTGCAGCTCGCCCAGGGCACCGTTGCCCATGTCGAGAAGCAGCCGGAAGCCGTCGGCCTCGACGAGGTAGCTCGAGCAGGCCGATTCCGCGGACGGGAACGACCCCGAGCAGCCGACGACGGTGAGCTTCATGAAGCAGAAACCTCCGCTGGCGGGAAAAGTCTGGTAGGGGCGTCGGGGGTCGTGCGGTTCGTCGAGCGTAAGGCGCAAAACCTCCGGTAGCTCCTCCGCCAAGGCCCGTTGTGGGCGAACTCACCTGTGGTGTCACCGGTTCGGCTGGCTGGGCCGGCTGTGAACCTTGTGGGGACGGGCGCGTGGGAGGGTGTGCGCCGGTAACGTCTCAGTATGGACACGTCCTGGTGGCTGGCGCTCGCCGCGGTGGTTCTGCTCGCGCTCGTCGCGACTCTCGTCGACGGCTGGGGGCGGCGGTCGACCGTGCGGCGGGGGCGGACGGCGGCGCCTGCCGTCACCGTGGCGGGCCGGCCGCAGCCGGCGGAGATCTGGTGGGCTGACGTTCCCTACGAGGACGAGGCCCGTACGAAGGACCGGCCGTGTCTGGTGCTGTCGGTGCGCGGGGAGCGGGCGACCGTCGCCAAGATCACCACCCGGTTCCGGCAGGAGCGCAGGGGCGTGATTCCGCTTCCCCGGGGTCGGTCGGTGACGACCGGGGCCGTGCGAGTTTCCTGGAGACGGACGAGCTGCGCGAGGTGCCGGTGTGGGGCTTCCGGCGGCGGGTCGGGGTGGTGGATCCGGCGCTGTGGGACCAGGTGCGGTACCTGGCCGGGTGAAACCGGAAGGGCCGGAGTTCTCACTCCGGCCCTTCTCACGTGATCCGCCGTCGGCTACGCCCAGAGCTGGCCCTGGAGCGTGTCGATGGCCTCCTCCGTCGTGGCCGCCGTGTAGACGCCCGTCGACAGGTACTTCCAGCCGCCGTCGGCGACGACGAAGACGATGTCGGCCGGCTCACCGGCCTTGACGGCCTTCTTGCCCACGCCGAGCGCGGCGTGCAGCGCGGCGCCCGTGGAGACGCCGGCGAAGATGCCCTCCTGCTGGAGCAGCTCGCGCGTGCGGGTGACCGCGTCCGCCGAGCCGACCGAGAAGCGGCTGGTGAGGACGGACGCGTCGTACAGCTCGGGCACGAAGCCCTCGTCGAGGTTGCGCAGGCCGTAGACCAGGTCGTCGTAACGCGGTTCGGCCGCGACGATCTGGACGTCCGGCTTGTGCTCGCGCAGGAAGCGGCCCACGCCCATGAGGGTGCCCGTGGTGCCGAGGCCCGCCACGAAGTGGGTGACGGAGGGCAGGTCGGCGAGGATCTCCGGGCCCGTCGTCGCGTAGTGGGCGCCCGCGTTGTCCGGGTTGCCGTACTGGTAGAGCATCACCCAGTCCGGGTGTTCGGCCGAGAGCTCCTTGGCCACGCGTACGGCGGTGTTGGAGCCGCCCGCGGCCGGGGAGGAGATGATCTCCGCGCCCCACATGCCCAGCAGGTCCCGGCGCTCCTGCGAGGTGTTCTCCGGCATCACGCACACGATGCGGTAGCCCTTGAGCTTCGCCGCCATGGCCAGGGAGATCCCGGTGTTGCCCGACGTCGGCTCCAGGATGGTGCAGCCCGGGGTCAGGCGGCCGTCCTTCTCCGCCTGCTCGATCATGTGCAGGGCGGGACGGTCCTTGACCGACCCCGTCGGGTTGCGGTCCTCCAGCTTCGCCCAGATGCGGACGTCGGTGGACGGCGACAGCCGCGGCAGGCGCACCAGGGGGGTGTTGCCGACCGCGGCCAGGGGGAGTCGTAGCGCATGGTCGATCAGACCATGCCGCCGGCCACGGCCGGCAGGATCGTGACGTTGTCGCCGTCCGACAGCTTGGTGTTGATGCCGTCGAGGAAGCGCACGTCCTCGTCGTTCAGGTACACGTTGACGAAGCGGCGCAGCTGGTCGCCGTCGACGATGCGGGCCTGGATGCCCGGGTGCCGGGTCTCGAGGTCGTTGAAGAGTTGGGCGAGGGTGTCTCCCTTGCCCTCCACCGCCTTCTGACCGTCGGTGTAGGTGCGGAGGATGGTCGGGATGCGGACCTCGATGGCCATGGCTTCAGGGCTCCTGTCGGGAGTAGTCAGTCGGGGCGCGCGGCAGCGCAGGAACAGCGGGGTGGTGCGTGTGTGCAGCGCCGCGGCTCACGGCCGTACGGCGGCAGGGGTCGGCGTCAACAGATGGCGCTGGCGAGCCTGCACAGGTCGACGTGCAGCCGCGCCACGAGCATCTCGCCCGGCGTCTTGTCGCTCACGTCGTGGAAAACCATGGGCTCATCGTATCGATTCCCGGTCCGGGTCCTGGAATGTGATCCCACATCGCGGACGGTTCTGAGTCGGGGAGTGAGACCCTGCTGCTCAGCGGGCTCAGTAGGCCTCGACGATCCTGACCTCTTCCTCTGTGACCTCGCCCTCGACGATCCGGAAGGAGCGGAACTGGAACTCGCCGGCCCCGTCGGTGTCGGCGGTGGAGACGAGGACGTAGTGCGCCCCCGGCTCGTTCGCGTAGGAGATGTCGGTGCGGGAGGGGTAGGCCTCGGTCGCCGTGTGGGAGTGGTAGATCACCACCGGCTCCTCGTCCCGGTCGTCCATCTCGCGGTAGAGCTTGAGCAGGTCGCCGGAGTCGAACTCGTAGAACGTGGGCGACATGGCCGCGTTCAGCATGGGGATGAACCGCTCGGGGCGGTCCGAGCCCGCCGGGCCGGCGATGACGCCGCACGCCTCGTCGGGGTGGTCCTTGCGCGCATGGGCGACGATCTGGTCGACGAGGGCCTGGGTGATGGTCAGCATGCTCGCCAGAATAAGCGGAGTGCGCGAAGCGCTCGTTCGGGGTGGCGGTGGGAGACGGGTGGGCAAGCAGACGGGCCGTTCCGTACCGAAGGATGGTACGGAACGGCCCATATGCCGGACGCCCTGAGCGGCAGCCGCAGGGAGTGCCACGAGTACTCCCTGCGGCTGGGCGTCCTGGCGGGCTGGTCAGCCGACCTTGTCGAACTCCGGGGCGCGGCGCTCGGCGATCTGCGGGTTGCGGCTCTTGAGGACCGCCCAGCCGATACCGAGGGCGACGGCCCAGCCGGCCGCGACGTACAGGCAGATCCGCGCGTCCTTGTCGTACGCGATCATGCAGGTCACGCCGACGAGGAAGAGGAGCGCGACCCAGCTGAGGAGCGCACCGCCGGGGCGGGGAAGGACGAGGCGCGCAGCCGGCCGGCGTCGACCGCGGCGCGGTAGCGGATGTGGCTGACGAGGATCATCATCCAGGTCCAGATGCCGGCCGCGGTGGCGACGGAGGTGACGTAGAGGAACGCCTTCTCCGGGACGACGTAGTTCAGGACGACGCCGATGCCCATGAGCGCCACGGAGACCGTGATGCCGACGGCGGGCGTCTTGCGGGCGTTGAGCTTGCCGAACGCCTGCGGGGCCTCGCTGTTGGCGGCGAGGTCGCGCAGCATCCGGCCGGTCGAGTACATGCCCGAGTTGCAGGACGACAGGGCCGCGGTGAGCACCACGAAGTTGACGATGCCCGCGGCGAGCGGGATGCCGATCTCCCCGAACGCGTGGACGAAGGGGCTCTCGCCGGCGGAGAACTCGGTCCACTTGACGACGGAGAGGATCACCAGGAGCGCGCCGACGTAGAAGACGATGATGCGCCAGGGCAGGGTGTTGATGGCCTTGGGCAGGGTCTTCTCGGGGTTCTCGGACTCGCCGGCGGTGACGCCGACGAGCTCGACGGCGAGGTAGGCGAACATGACGCCCTGCAGCGTCATCAGGCTGGAGCCGATGCCGTTCGGGAAGAAGCCGTCGTGCGACCAGAGGTTGGAGACGGTGGCGGTGTCACCGGCGTCGGAGAAGCCGAGGGTGAGCACGCCGAGGCCGATGACGATCATGCCGATGATGGCCGTGACCTTGATCATCGAGAACCAGAACTCGACCTCGCCAAAGATCTTGACGGAGATCAGGTTGACGCCGAAGAGCACCACCAGGAACACCAGGGCGCTGACCCACTGCGGGATCTCCGGGAACCAGAAGTGGATGTAGATCGCGGCGGCCGTGAGTTCGGCCATGCCGGTGACCACCCACATGAGCCAGTACGTCCAGCCCGTGACGAACCCGAAGAACGGGCCGAGGAACTCGCGGGCGTACTCGGCGAAGGAGCCGGAGACGGGCCGGTAGAGGAGCAGTTCGCCCAGCGCCCGCATGATGAAGAAGATGACGACGCCCGCGAGGGCGTACATGAGGATGATGCTGGGGCCGGCCTTGGCGATGTTCGCCCCGGCACCCATGAACAGGCCGACGCCGATGGCGCCGCCGATGGCGATCATCTGGACCTGGCGGCTGCCGAGGCCGCGCTCGTACCCCTCTTCAGGGACGTTTTCCGTGTCGACCTGCGCAGAGGTCATGTGTGGTGCGCCTTTCTCCATGCCGATCCGGGCCTTTCGTCGGCCGCGGATCGGGTCTCGATCCCCCCGGATGATGGAGCTGAGCGGGCCTCGCGGGCCCGCTCCTGCCTTGCCGGCGATCCGCCGGCCACATGGCGCACCCGGCCGAACATTCGGGTGGTGTTCGCCGGGCGGTCGTGAAGATTTATCACGGCCGCAATACTGATCACACGGGTGATTTGTGACGCAGAGCACAGGGAGAATTGGACAAAGCGCACCCGAAGGGCCTATAGAAGGCGGGTGCGGTGACGCGATCGTTATCCGGATTTGAGTGCCCTCTGAGCGAACACCGATCGGTCACCCAGCGGCCACATGACCTGCACGGATCAGGCCATCAGCGTCCCGACCAGCGTCTCCTGGAGTCCGCCCAGCCACAGATAGGCCATCACCATCGGCTTGCGCGGGTCGTCGTCCGGGAGGCGGTACAGGAGGTCGGTGTCGTCGTCGTCGGTGATCTCCAGCCGGGAGCCGATCGCGAGCCTCAGGTCGTTCAGGGCCCCCAGCCACCGCTGGGACTCCTCCACCGACAGTTTGAGCACCGCGCCGCCCTCGCCGGCCGAGGCCGAGGCGAGCGCGTCCAGGGAGCGGATCACCGCGAGGGCGTTGTCCCTCTTTCCGGCCCGCAGGTCGTTCTCGGTGTAGCGGCGGAACTCGGCGGAGTACGCCCGCTGCTCCTCGGCGTCCCGGGGCGTGGCG
Source organism: Streptomyces tuirus (assembly GCA_018195615.1). Lineage (GTDB taxonomy): Bacteria > Actinomycetota > Actinomycetes > Streptomycetales > Streptomycetaceae > Streptomyces > Streptomyces tuirus_A. The sequence goes on from JAGTPG010000002.1 coordinate 3,697,414, forward strand.
GGCTGTTCCGGGTCGCTGTAGGCGTCCGGGAAGAGGCGCTTGAGCACCGGGTCGGCGGGCGGCTCGCTCGGGCCCTCGGCGAACAGCTCGGCGAGCGGGTCGTCGGGGGTGTCCTCGGCGGGGCCGGGGCCGATGAGTTCCAGAAGCTGGACGGCCAGCGACCGGATGATGGAAATCTCGACGTCGTCGAGGGCGACGGCCGCGCCGCCGCCGGGAAGCGGTTCGAATGTTCCGGGCATGAACGCCTTTTCGCTGCTGGGCGGGGAGCCGGCTACTTGCGGTCCTGCTGGAGGGTTGCCCACAGGCCGTAGCCGTGCATGGCCTGCACGTCGCGTTCCATCTCCTCGCGGCTGCCGCTGGAGACGACCGCCCGGCCCTTGTGGTGGACGTCGAGCATGAGCTTGGTGGCCTTGTCCTTGGAGTAGCCGAAGTACGTCTGGAAGACGTACGTCACATAGCTCATGAGGTTGACCGGGTCGTTGTGGACGATGGTGACCCAGGGGACGTCCGGCTCGGGTACGGCGAAGACCTCCTCCGCCGACTCGGTGCGTTCGATCTCCAGGGGTGCGGGTGACGTCACAGTGCCCATGCTGCCACCCGAGGGGGGTAGTCGCACAAACGGGCCTGGAAGCAAGGCGATCGCGTCACCCGGAGGCGCAATCGTCAGATTGACGAAATGGGGGTACGATCCCTGCCATGAACACAGCGGACCTTGGGCTGCCGGTGGACGTTCCCTCGACGGCGCTCTTCACGGACCAGTACGAGCTGACGATGCTGCGGGCCGCCCTGACGGCGGGCACGGCGGAGCGGCGGAGCGTGTTCGAGGTCTTCACCCGACGCCTGCCGAACGGGCGCCGCTACGGCGTCGTGGCGGGCACCGGGCGGGTGCTGGACGCGGTGGAGAACTTCCGCTTCGACGCGGGCGTGCTCGGCTTCCTGCGGGAGCACGGGATCGTCGACGAGCAGACCCTGGAGTGGCTCGCCGGCTACCGCTTCAGCGGCGACATCTGGGGCTATCCGAGGGCGAGGTGTACTTCCCGGGCTCGCCGATCATGCGGGTGGAGGGCACGTTCGCCGAGTGCGTGCTGCTGGAGACCGTGATCCTGTCGATCCTCAACCACGACTCGGCGATCGCCGCGGCCGCCTCCCGCATGTCGTCGGCCGCAGGAGACCGGCCCCTGATCGAGATGGGTGCCCGGCGCACGCACGAGCTGGCGGCGGTGGCGGCCTCCCGGGCCGCGTACGTGGGCGGCTTCGCGACCACCTCGGACCTGGCCGCCGGGTTCCGCTACGGCATCCCCACCGTCGGCACCTCCGCCCACGCCTTCACCCTGCTGCACGACAGCGAGCGGGACGCCTTCCAGGCCCAGGTGGACACGCTGGGGCGGGCACGACGCTGCTGGTGGACACGTACGACGTCGCCGAGGCGGTCCGTACGGCCGTCGAGGTCGCCGGGCCAGGGCTGGGGGCGGTGCGGATCGACTCCGGCGACCTGCTGCTGGTGGCGCACCGGGTCCGGCAGCAGCTGGACGAGCTGGGCGCGACCGACACGAAGATCGTCGTGACCTCGGACCTGGACGAGTACGCGATCGCCTCGCTGGCGGCGGCGCCCGTGGACGCGTACGGCGTCGGTACGCAGCTGGTGACCGGCTCGGGGCATCCCACCTCCTCGATGGTCTACAAGCTGGTCGCGCGCGCCGAGTCGGCCGACCCGAAGGCGCCGCTGGTGCCGGTGGCGAAGAAGTCCACCGGCGGCAAGACGTCCGTGGGCGGACGTAAGTGGGCCGCGCGGCGGCTGGACACGCACGGGGTCGCCGAGGCCGAGGTGATCGGCACCGGGCCGGTGCCGGCCGGGCTCGCGGACCGGCAGCTGCTCGTGGAGCTGGTCAAGGGGGGCGAGGTGGTGGCGCGCGAGCCGCTGGACGCGGCGCGGGACCGGCACGCGGCGGCGCGCGCGGGGCTCCCGATGTCGGCCACGCAACTCTCGCGCGGGGAGCCCGTCCTTCCCACGGAGTACGCGCACGGCACCTCGGGTAGCTGATTGCGGTGTGCCGCGATGCGCCGACCCACGCCCCCTCCCGACCCCGCAACCATGGCAATAGGCTCGGAAGTTCACCGGCCGGGCTTGCCGACCTCATAGCCGAAGGACACCGACCATGCGCCGCGCCTTGATCGTCGTAGACGTGCAGAACGACTTCTGCGAGGGGGGCAGCCTCGCGGTGGCCGGCGGGGCCGATGTGGCCGCCGCCATCACGGAGCTGATCGGGCAGGCGGCCGGGTCCGGCTACCAGCACGTCGTGGCCTCGCGTGACCACCACATCGCCCCCGGCGGCCACTTCTCCACGAACCCCGACTACGTCCGCTCCTGGCCCGCGCACTGCGTCGCGGGCACGGAGGGTGTCGGCTTCCATCCGAACTTCGCCCCCGCCGTCGCCTCCGGCGCGATCGACGCCGTCTTCGACAAGGGGGCCTACACGGCGGCGTACAGCGGCTTCGAGGGAACCGACGAGAACGGCACGCCCCTGGCCGACTGGCTCCGCTCCCGCGAGGTCACCGAGGTCGACGTGGTCGGCATCGCCACGGACCACTGCGTACGCGCCACCGCCCTGGACGCCGCGCGGGAGGGCTTCCGCACCCAGGTCCTCCTCGACCTCACGGCGGGCGTGTCCCAGGAGACCACGGAGCGGGCGATCGAGGAGCTGCGGGAGGCGGGCGTGGAGCTGTCCGGGAAGCCGGTCGTGCAGTAGGTCCCGCCCCACGGGGTCCCGGGCGCTACGGCTCGAGCGGGCCGAAGGCGGCACACCGTGTGGCGTGCCGCGGCAGGGATCAGGCCTGGGCCGTCGGGCGTCTCAGCAGGGACCTGATCGGGCGCCACAGCTCTGTGGTGAGGTCCGGGGACAGGACACCGTTGTCAGGGGCCGTGCGCCATATGAGGCCGTCGGGGTGGTGGAGCACGGCTGTGATCTCGTCGGGGGTCGGTGGGGCGGCGTTGCCGCGCAGGTAGACCGCACGCAGGCCCAGGTTGCGGAGCCTGGTCAGGGCTCGGGAGCGGTTCGCCGCGTGGACGAGTACGCGGACGGAGCCGGGGCCGTCGGCGGCGGGGCTGGGCAGGTTCAGCGCCACCACCACGGTGCCGTTCGGCAGCTTGCAGAAGCCTCCTGCGGCCATGTGGTCATACCCCCGTGTCGGTCGTCGTGTCGGTCGGTGTCAATAAGAGAACCACAGGACGCACCTAAACACGGATCGGCGGTGACCCGCCAGGGGGTCACCGCCGATCACGCTCTGACCTGCAAGAATGCGAATTACCTACCCGCGGGGCCGACCTCCAGCTCGATCGTCGAGCCGTCCTTGGCCTCCTTGAGGATCTTGATCTTCGTGTTGGTGTCAGTGATCTTGACGCCCGCGGTGGGGTTCGACTCGTCGTAGTAGTCGCTCGTGCGGTCGTTGAAGACCGAGACGCCCTTCGACCCCGGGATGTACTTCGCCACGTCCGCCTTGTGCAGCGTCATGCCGTCGGTGCGGTAGCGGCTGAACGGCGAGTCGTAGGACTGGATGCGGTTGCGCATCAGGGTGCCGTCGGCCCACTTCAGCGCGTCCGGGTGGGAGTCGATCGGCAGGACCAGACCGGTGCCCTTGTGCTGGCTGGTGTTGTTGTCCTGCTGGGAGGTGTCCCACTTCCAGATCAGCAGACCGTTCTGGTACGCGTAGTGCTCGACCCAGTCCGGGCGCTCCGTGAAGCCGAAGTTGTACGGGCCGGTCTTCAGCGTCTTGTCGTACGACACGTACTGCCGGTTCTCGGCGAGGTAGTACTGCGCGTAGTCCTTGGTGAAGGACGCGCCGATGCGGGAGAAGCCGGTGGCCTTCCACGCCGCGTCCGCGCTCTCGGCGTTGTCGGTGAAGACGGGGGCGCCGTCGGCGGTCACCGCGATCGCGTCGGCCGCGAAGCCCTTCTGGGCCACGCCGCCGTCGGTCTGGTAGCGGAAGCGCAGGTCGATCTTCTTGCCGGCGTAGGCGTCGAGCGAGAAGACGAGCTTCTTGTAGCCGTCGACCGTGCCGGTCAGGGCCGGCTTGTCGCTGCCGTCGCGCGGGATCGGCTGACCGTCCACCGTGCCGTCGAGGGCGGTCCAGTTGGCGCCGCCGTCGGTCGACACCTCGGTGTAGAGGTAGTCGTAGTTGGCCTCGATGTCGTACCAGCCGTCGAGGCCGAGCTGGGCCTTCGACGTGCCGGTGAGGTCGACCGAACGCGTCAGCGTGTTCTTGAGGTTGTCACCGCTGCCGCTCCACCACTGGGTCTTACCCTCGGCGGGGGTGACGATCTCGGTGGTGACCGCCTTCTTGGGGAGGTCGACGACCAGGGCCTGCTTGTGCTTGGTGTTGTACTCCGCGACGCCCAGCTTGTGCCAGGAGTTGACGCCGGCCTTGGCGGTGTCGTAGTTCAGCCAGCCCAGCTGGAGCTTGTCCCAGGCGGTCATGTCGCCAGGCAGGTCACCGATCTCGTTCTTGCCGGTGCCGAGCCAGGAACCGGACGACATCAGCGTCCAGAAGCCGGTGGAGTTCTCGCCGCCCGCGGTGTCGTAGTGGTCCGGCAGACCGAGGTCGTGGCCGTACTCGTGGGCGTAGACGCCGAGTCCGCCGTTCTCCGGCTGGACGGTGTAGTCGCCGACCCAGATGCCGGTGTCGCCGATCTTCGCGCCGCCGAGTTTGTTGTTCTCGGGGCCGGTGGCGCCGGCGTCGGTACCGAAGGCGTACCAGCGGTGCGCCCAGATCGCGTCGGTGCCCTGGGCGCCGCCGCCCGCGGACTCGTCCTCGCCCGCGTGCACGACCTGGAAGTGGTCGATGTAGCCGTCGGGCTCGTTGAAGTCGCCGTCACCGTCGAAGTCGTAGCGGTCCCACTCGTCGAACCGTGCGACGTCCGCCTTGATCTGCGCGTCGGTCCTCCCCGCTGCCTTCTGCTGGGAGACCCAGGCGTTCAGACCGTCGCTGACGACGTTCCACACACTGGGGCAGTTGGTGTCGCCGCAGGCGTTGTTGCCGTAACGGGCCTCGTTGTAGGGGACCTTGACCCAGTCGGAGACCTCGCCCTCGACCGAGTAGCGGCCCGAGGACTGCTTCTCGTAGTACGTCTTGACCGAGTCGACACCCTTGCCGGAGCCGAAGTACAGGTCCTCGAAGTACTGCTGGTCGTAGTCGGCCTGCCAGGCCGTGGAGTTGTCCTTCTTGCGGTCGGGCTTGGCTATCCGGTTGTGCAGCGGGCCCGGGGTGCCGCCGTAGCGCGGGTCGGTCTTGTCGCCGAACTCGACCAGGATCGTGAAGATCTTGTCGGTCTTCTCCCGGCCGAGCTCGACGTACTTGCTGTCGCCCTTCTTGCTCTTGAGCTGGACGACCTTCGAGCCCTCACGGTTCTTGACCTTGGTCTTGCCGGATATGACCTGCTCGAGGGCCTCCTGGCGCTGCGCCTCCTGGGTCTTGCTCAGGGGGCCTTCGAGGTCGTGCTCGTCGTGGTGACGGTCCGCCGGGTCGTGCCGGTCCACGGTGGTGGACCGGGGAGCGGAGGTGTCGTCGGCCACCGCGTAGGTCGAGGCGGTGGCGGTGGCCGCCGCGAGCGCCACGCCGATGGCGGCCGCTCTGAACGTCCAGGGTCTACTGGTCACTTGAGTTCCTCCCCCGCGTCCGAGCGCGCGGAGGGAAGGGGTCCTGGTCAGGTAAGGTTCCGCGCGCGCGTGATCAACGCGTGTAGTCAAGTGACGACATTTGACTAGAGGTTAAGCAGAAAAGACAGACCTTGACTTGGACAGGTCAAGTGCACTATGCGGAGCAGATGTTCGTTTTACGGACAACCAATGGGATGCCCACCCGGCAGTGGGCGCGTGCATATGTCCACTACGTGGACACCATGACTCCGTGCGCCCCCTGTGCTCCGGCCCTGTTGATTAGGTCACGCTTACCACTCGTTCCGGTCGGGCACCCTGCCCGTTAGAGTCGCTTGACGGAACGCCCGGAAACTGGCGGAATGCCAGGCCGACGCCCCCGTGGACCCCACTTTCGAGGACATGATGGCCATGCCCCGTCCGACCGCCGCACAGCTCGCCTACGGTTCGTGCACCGTGATCCTGTCGACCCTCGCCATGCTGCTGCTGTCACAGACGAGTTCGGGTGTGGGCATCGCGATCATCACCGTCGCGGCACTCGCCCTCGGACTGCTGGTCGCCATGACGGTGCCGCTGCCCGGCCGACGCCCGGCCGCGGTGGAACAGCCGGCGCCCGAGAAGCCCGTACGGGCCTCGGTGGCCGCGCCGGTCCCGGAGCCGGTGCGCGAGCGGGCGGTCTCCTGACCTCCGGCTGATCCCTTCTTGCCGCCAGTTGATCTCGCCGTGCCTCAATTGGTGCTGACCACGACCGTCTTGGCCGCCTTGTCGTGCAGGCCCTGCTTGTAGGGCCGGTCGAAGAAGCTCCAGCCGCCCGAGATCGCGGTCCAGAAGAAGGCACAGCAGAAGGCGAACGGGATCCACAGCACCGCCGCGCGCATCAGCGCGGTCTGCACGGAGGGCGTGGCGCCGTTGTCGAGGTTGGCCACGCGCATCCGCAGCAGCTTCTTGCCGAGGGTCTGGCCGGTCAAGGCGGTCAGGACGGTGTCGTAGGCGATGAAGAGGACCGCGGCGACCCCCGACTGCCAGAAGGACTTGCTGACCTCGACGCGGTCGCTGCCCACGTCGTACTCGTTGACGCCGAGACCCCAGGTGAGCAGCCAGACGACGACACCCACCAGGATCAGGTCGATGACGCGGGCGAGCGTGCGCTTGCCGCTGTCGGCGAGCGGGGGCATGCCGGCGAGAGGGTCGGTGGGGTAGGAGTCGCCTCCGCCGGGAGGAGCGCCGTAGGGGCCAGCGCCCTGGTCACCGCCCTGGCCGCCGCCCGGGTACGGCGGGGGTTCGCTGCCGTAGGGCGAGCCCGCTCCCCCGCCGGGCGGTTCGTCCGGGGGCCGCTTCCTGAGCGGGTCGTCGTCCGGGGGCTGCTGACCGGAGCCGGGGGGCGGTTCACTGCTCATGGCCCGAGTCGACCGCGAACACCCCGGTCCCGCATCCGGCAGACGGCCGTCCGAGGTACGCAATCCACCGGTGCCGCGGCGGGACGCCGACGCACCGTGACGGGCGTGGCCGTGCCGCCACTCAGCCCGCGACGAACGTGTGTGCCGCCTTGTCGTGCCAGCACTGGCGCCACGGCTTGTCGAAGAGGCACCAGGCCACACCGACGATCCCCACGACCAGGAGTCCGGGCACGCTGTAGACCAGCCAGCGGCGCAGGGCCGCGCCGAACTCCGGGGCCTCGTGGCCCTCGATGTCCCGCACTGCGAGACCCATCAGCTTCTTGCCCAGGGTACGGCCCCACTTGGCCGTGGGCAGCACCTCGGCGACGACGCCGACGAGCAGCAGGACCGCCAGGACGATGCCGAGGTACACCGACGTGGTGCCGTCGAGCAGCCAGACCGTGACGGTCTCGCCGGAGAGCTTGGCCGCGTCGATCTTCTCGTTGACGTGGTCGACGGCCTTGATGCCGAGCGGTACCGCGGCACCGGCGGTGAGGCCGGCGAGGACGACGGTGTCCAGCAGCCGGGCGGCCAGCCGCTTGCCGAGCCCCGCGGGGCGGGCCGCCGCCTGACGCCGGGCCGCCGCCTGGAACGGGTCCTCGACGGGCGGCTTCCAGGGCGCGACGGGCTGCTCGTCACCGCCGCCCGCTCCGGCGAGCCGGTGCACCTGCTGCGCCCACGAGGACTGACCGCCGCCGGGCCCGGCGCTGAGGGGTGTGGCGGCCGAGGCGGCGGCACCGGGCTGCGGTCCGCCCATCCCGCCGGCCTGCGGGGGTACGGCGGGGGCCGCCTGAGGGCCCGACAGCGCCGTCGGGGCGGGTGCGGAGGCCTGGGCTCCCGCGCCCCCGGCCCCGGTCTGCGCGGCGCGGTCAACGGCGGCCTTGCCGGCGCCGAAGCCGGGGCGGTTCGAGGCATCGGGGGAACCGGCCGCACCGGCCTGCCCGCCGAAGGCGGGCCCCGACGGGCCGCCACCCGGGCCGGCCTGAGCACCGAAACCGGAGCCCGGCGAACCGAAACCGCTCCCGGCCGAGTCGCGTCCGGAGCCGCCCGGCCCGCTCTGCCCGCCGAACCCGGAGCCCGCCGGGCCACCGCCCGGACCTCCGGCCGGCTTCGAGGCACCGCCGGACGCCGCGTTCCCCGAGCCCGTACGCGGAGCGACCGCGCGGAACGTCATCGTGCCCTCGTCAGGGGAATCGACGGCGGCACCGCCGCCGGGCTTCGCCGCCGGGCGGCGGAACACGAACGTGCTGCCGGCCGCCGCCGCGTCGGCCTCCGGGCCGGTGGGCGAGTCGGCGGGCGATGCGGGTCCCCCCTGATCGAGCGCCGAGGACTCGGGGGCGTTCGCCGTCCCGTCCGTGCGGGCGGACTCGCCGTCCGGCTGCCGGTCGGCGTGCGGCACCCTCGGGTCGGCCCCCTGCGCGCCCTGCGGTGCGCCCCAGGAGACGCGGCGGTCCTGGCCGCCGAAGCCGGACTGGCGGGAGCGGTCGGCGCCCCAGGCGGACGCGGGCTCGGGACGGCTGCCGTGCTGGGAGTCCGCCGCGGACGGCTGCTCGACCGGGTCCTCGTCGAAGAAGTGCGGGCCGGTCTCCTCCACCGAACCGGTGGCGGCGGCTCCCGCACCGGGCGGCGGCGCGAGCGTCTCGCCGTCCTCGGGCGCCGGACGGCTGGTGCCCGGTACCCAGGAGGCACCGTTCCAGTACCGGACATATCCAGGAATGGAGGGGTCCGGGTAATACCCTTCGCGGGGCCGGTCGTCACCGGGGGCCGGGGTTGGGGCGCTCATCTCCGTCGTCCCGCTATCTGCTCGAGGGCCAAATGGGGGCCTCCACATCTATCAGACGAGGGCAACCCCCACGGCCGCTCCCACCGGACCCACCCCTTTCGAGCACCGTTGTGCTACGGACCGCGCGACCCCGGCGGTCCCCCTGCGAAAAAACTTCCGTGAACGCGCGTAATGCCGGCGCCTTCGCCCGCTCTCTCCCTCTGACCGGCCCTCACGGGCAGCGCTTCAGGGGAAGGAACACCGCCATGCACACCGTCGTGGAGCGCGAACTGGAACTGAAACTCGTCCTGTCCCCGGAGCGCGGGATCCCGGTGCCGGCCCGGCTCGGGTACCGCACCGACGATCCGTACGCCGTCCATGTCACCTTCCACATCAACTCCGGGCACCCGGTGCACTGGACGTTCGCCCGGGAGCTGCTCGTGGAGGGCGTCTTCCGGCCCTGTGGGCAGGGTGACGTGCGGGTGTGGCCGACGAAGAGCGAGGGGCGCGGCGTGGTGCTGATGGCGCTGAGCTCGCCCGACGGGGACGCCCTGCTGGAGGCCCCGGCGGCCCCGGTGTCGGCCTGGCTGGAACGCACGCTCAGGGTGGTCCCGCCGGGGACGGAGCGTGAACAGCTCGGGCTCGACGACGAGCTGGACCAGCTGCTCGCCCAGTGAGCGGGCCGGCGTCAGAAGAGCTTGCCCGGGTTCAGGATGTTCAGCGGGTCGAAGGCCTGCTTCACGGCCCGCTGCATCTCCATCCCGACGGGGCCGATCTCGCGCGCCAGCCACTCCTTCTTCAGGACGCCGACGCCGTGCTCGCCGGTGATGGTGCCGCCGAGTTCCAGACCGAGGGCCATGATCTCGTCGAAGGACTCCCGGGCACGCCGGGACTCGTCTGGATCCGCCGGGTCGAAACACACCGTCGGATGGGTGTTGCCGTCCCCCGCGTGGGCGACGACCCCGATGGTGAGCCGGTACTTCTCGGCGATCCGGTCGACCCCTTCGAGCATCTCGGCGAGCCGGGAGCGGGGCACGCACACGTCGTCGATCATCGTCACGCCCTTGACCGCCTCCAGCGCGGTGAGCGACAGCCGGCGCGCCTGGAGGAGCAGTTCGGACTCGGCCGCGTCGTCGGCCGGTACGACCTGGGTGGCGCCGGCGGCCTCGCACAGCGCGCCGACGGCGGCCAGGTCGGCGGCCGGGTCGGTGCTGTCGAACGCGGCGAGCAGCAGCGCCTCGGTGCTCTCCGGGAGGCCCATCTGCGCCATGTCGTTGACGGCCTTGACCGTCGTACGGTCCATGAGTTCGAGGAGTGACGGGACGTGGCCGCCCTCCATGACGCGGCACACGGCGTCGCAGGCGGCGGCCCCGGAGGCGAACTCGGCGGCCAGCACCAGTTGCTCGGGCGGCTTGGGGCGCAGGCCGAGCACCGCCCGTACGACGATGCCGAGGGAGCCCTCGGAGCCGACGAAGAGGCGGGTCAGGTCGTAGCCGGCGACGCCCTTGGCGGTGCGTCGGCCGGTGGACATCAGGCGGCCGTCGGCGAGGACGACGTCGAGGCCGAGGACGTACTCGGCGGTCACGCCGTACTTCACGCAGCACAGGCCGCCCGAGGCGGTGCCGATGTTGCCGCCGATGGTGCACATCTCCCAGCTGGAGGGGTCCGGCGGGTAGTACAGGCCGTGTTCGCCGACGGCCCGGGAGAGGGCGGCGTTGACGACGCCGGGCTCGACGACGGCGACGCGGTCGACCGGGCTGATCTCCAGGATCCGGTCCATCTTCGTCAGGGAGAGCACGATGCAGCCCTCGGAGGCGTTCGCGGCGCCGGACAGTCCGGTGCGGGCGCCCTGCGGGACGACCGGGACGCGCAGGGCGGTCGCGGTGCGCATGACGTGCTGGACCTGTTCGACCGTGCGGGGCAGGACGACCACGGCCGGGGTACCGGCCGGGCAGAAGCTCGCCATGTCGTTCGCGTAGGAGGCCGTGACGTCGGGGTCGGTGAGGACCGTCTCGGCGGGGAGGCCGCCGAGCAGGAGGTCCACCAGATTGCCGGTCGTTGCGGTGTCCTCGGAGCTGGGCGCTTCGATACGGCTCATGATCACAGGGTCGCACCCGGGGCCATCGGTGTGAACCCCGTCGGCGGCACCCTTCACCTGCCCGGGTGTGGTCGTCGTACTGACGCACAGTGAGCGCCATGGAGAACCAGCAGGAGGGTCCCAAGCGGCGGGAGAGCGGCCCGGAGCGCCGTTTTCGCGGCCGGCGGGTGGTGCTCGTCTCCGTCGCGGCGTGTGCGGTGCTCGGTGGGGTGCTGGTGCTGCTGCCGTGGGAGCGGTCCGAGCCGCCGGCTCCGCCGTCGCCGGGGGCGGTCGCCATGGCGGCGGTCAGCGCCGGGGTGCCGGCCGCGCTGCCCGACCTGGCGGAGCTGATCTCCGAGCGGGAGAAGCGGCTGCGGACGCACCCGAAGGACGCGCGGTCCTGGGCGGTGCTCGGGGTGGCCTATGTGGAGCAGGGGCGGCGGCTGGCGGACCCGGCGTACTACCCGCGCGCGGAGAAGGCGTTGCGTACGTCGCTGCGGGTGCGGCCGAAGCGGAACACGCCGGCCCTGGCCGGGCTGGCCGCGCTGGCCAACGCGCGCCGGGACTTCAACGCGGCGCGCCGGTGGGGGAGGCGGCGCTGAAGCTGGAGCCGCGCAGATGGACGACGTATCCGCTGCTCATCGACGCGTACACCGGGCTCGGCGAGCACGCGGCGGCGAAGCGGACGCTGGACCGGCTGACGGAGCTGCGTTCGGGGCCGGCCGTGCTGGCGCGGGCGGCGGCCGTCTACCGGGACCGGGGCTGGCGCGAGGACGCCGCCGCCTCGCTGGCGGACGCGGCGGCGGGCGCGCAGGACCCGGCCGAACGGGCCGCCTACCTGGAGCGGGCCGGGCAGCTGGCCTGGGAGCGCGGTGACCTCCAGGACGCGCTGCGGCACTTCCAGGAGGCGGTGCGTCTCGACCCCGACCAGCGGGCGGCGCAGGCCGGTCAGGGCAGGGCGCTGGCGGCCCTGGGCCGGACGACGGAGGCGCTGAACGCGTACCGGGTGGCTCTCGCCAAGCAGCCGTCTCCCCGGTACGCCCTGGAGCTGGGCGAGTTGTACGAGTCGCTGGGGATGCCGGAGGCCGCCCGGGTGCAGTACGACCTGCTGCGCGAGCGGGTGCGGGGCGCTGCCGCGGGCGGGGCCGACGAGGAGCTGGTGCTGGGGCAGTTCGAGGCGGACCACGGCGATCCGCGGGCCGCGGTGCGGCGGTTGCGGGCGGAGTGGCGCCGGCAGCCCGGGACGGAGGTGGCCGACGCGCTGGGCTGGGCGCTGCACCGGGCCGGGAAGCACGAGGAGGCCCTGCGGTTCGCGGTGCGGGCGACGCAGGAGGAGCACGGGGGCGGGGTGCGCAGCGCGGTGTACGCGTATCACCGCGGCATGATCGAACGGGAGCTGGAGCGCTACGGGGCGGCCCGGCGGCACCTCGCGGAGGCGCTGCGGATCAATCCGCACTTCTCGCCGTTGCACGCGCGCGCGGCCCGGGTGGCGAGGGAGGCGTTGGGGGAGCCACCGGACGTGGAGGTGCCGGAGACGGGCGGGGACTGAGGGGGGCGGGGACTGAGGGGGTCGTGCGGGTGCCCCGTGACACCCGCACGACCCGGGACGGCGATCGGGCTACAGGTTGCCGCGGCGGGCCTGCTCCCGCTCGATCGCCTCGAAGAGGGCCTTGAAGTTGCCCTTGCCGAAGCCCATCGAGCCGTGGCGCTCGATGATCTCGAAGAAGACGGTCGGGCGGTCCTGGACCGGCTTGGTGAAGATCTGCAGCAGGTAGCCGTCCTCGTCGCGGTCGGCGAGGATCTTCAGCTCGCGCAGGGTGTCGATCGGGACCCGGGTCTCGCCGACCCACTCCCCAGCGTGTCGTAGTAGGAGTCGGGCGTGTTGAGGAACTCGACACCGGCCGCGCGCATCGTGCGGACCGTCTGCACGATGTCGTTGGTGTTGAGCGCGATGTGCTGCACGCCCGCGCCGCCGTAGAACTCCAGGTACTCGTCGATCTGGGACTTCTTCTTGGCGATGGCCGGTTCGTTGATCGGGAACTTGACCTTGAGCGTGCCGTCGGCGACGACCTTGGACATCAGCGCGCTGTACTCGGTGGCGATGTCGTCGCCCACGAACTCCTTCATGTTCGTGAAGCCCATCACCTTGTTGTAGAAGCCGACCCACTCGTTCATCCTGCCGAGCTCGACGTTGCCGACGCAGTGGTCGATCGCCTGGAAGGTGCGGTGCGCGGGCGGTTCGACGATCGGCTCGGCCGCGACGTAGCCGGGCAGGTACGGGCCGTCGTATCCGGAGCGCTCGACGAGGGTGTGGCGAGTCTCGCCGTACGTGGCGATGGCGGCCAGGACGACCGTGCCGTGCTCGTCCTTCCGCTCGTACGGCTCGGCGACCGAGCGGGCGCCGTGCTCCAGCGCGTAGGCGTAGGCGGCGCGGGCGTCCGGGACCTCGATGGCGAGGTCGACGACGCCGTCGCCGTGCTCGGCCACGTGCTTCGCGAGGAAGTGGCCCCAGTCGGTGGCGGGCTTGATGACCGAGGTGAGGACGAAGCGGGCGGAGCCGTTCTCCAGGACGTACGCAGCGGTCTCGCGGCTGCCGTTCTCCGGTCCGGAGTAGGCGACCAGCTTCATGCCGAAGGCGGTGGAGTAGTAGTGCGCCGCCTGCTTGGCGTTGCCCACGGCGAAGACGACCGCGTCCATTCCCTTGACCGGGAAGGGGTCGGCCTGCCGGGCGGTGTCGGGAGTGTGGTGTGTGGTCTGCGTCATAGCCGCAGGGTCTCCCCGCTCGGCAAGGTGCGCAATAGTTTGCGTTTCCGCTGGGCAATCTGTTCAGCAATACGGCCGCATCACCGGCCTGTCTGTACAGGATGACCACTCGGGAGGCTGCTGTGGCGATCGATCATCTGGACGGCCGGATCATCCTGCTGCTGGCGCGGGAGCCGCGGATCGGGGTGCTGGAGATGTCGCGGCGGCTGGGCGTGGCCCGGGGCACCGTGCAGGCGCGGCTGGACCGGCTTCAGTCGAACGGAGTCATCCGCGGATTCGGTCCGCAGGTGGACCCGGCCGCGCTCGGCTATCCGGTCACCGCCTTCGCCACGCTGCAGATCCGCCAGGGGCAAGGGGCGGACGTACGGGCCCACTTGGCGACCGTGCCCGAGGTGCTGGAGCTGCACACCACCACCGGCAGCGGGGACATGCTGTGCCGGCTGGTGGCCCGCTCGAACGCCGATCTCCAGCGTGTGATCGACCGGGTCGTCGGTTTTGATGGCATCGTCCGGGCCTCCACGGCGATCGTCATGGAGAACCCCGTTCCGCTGCGGATCATCCCGCTCGTGGAGCAGGCCGCGGAGGAGACCTGACGTCTTGGGGTGAGCGCGTGTGAACTTCTGGGAGTACCTGGCAGGCCGGCACCAGCAGCTGCTCACGGACGCCTACCAGCACGCGAGCGTGGTCTTCCAGTGCATGGTCGCGGCGACCGTGCTCGGGGTCCTGATCGGAGTCGCCACCTACCGCAGCGAGTGGGCAGGGAGCCTCGCGACCACGACCACCGCCACCGTCCTGACGGTTCCGGCGCTGGCCCTGATCGGTCTGCTCGTCCCGGTCGTGGGGCTGGGTGTGCCGCCCACGGTGATCGCGCTGACGCTGTACGGGCTGCTCCCGGTCGTGCGCAACGCGATCGTCGGGCTGCGCGGGGTCGACCCGGCGCTGGTGGACGCGGCCACGGGCATCGGGATGTCCGGGACGACCCGGCTGCTGCGGATCGAGCTGCCGCTGGCCTGGCCGCCGATCCTCACCGGGATCCGGGTGGCCACCCAGATGCTGATGGGCATCGCGGCCATCGCGGCGTACGCCTCCGGCCCGGGCCTCGGCAACGTCATCTTCCGCGGCCTCGCCTCGCTGGGCAGCGCGAACGCGCTCAACCAGGTCCTCGCCGGCACGCTCGGGATCATCGTCCTGGCGCTGCTGTTCGACGCCGCGTACGTCCTGATCGGGCGGCTGACCATTCCCAGGGGGATCCGTGCCTGAGACCGGCGACCACGGTGCCTCCATCGAGCTGGAGAACCTCACCAAGCGGTATCCCGGCAGTGCGCGGCCGGCCGTGGACAACGTCAGCATGGAGATCAAGGCGGGCGAGGTCGTCGTCCTCGTCGGCCCCTCGGGTTGCGGCAAGTCGACCACACTCAAGATGATCAACAGGTTGATCGAGCCGACCGGCGGCCGGATCCGGATCAACGGTGAGGACGTCACCGACATGGATCCGGTCAAGCTGCGCCGCAAGGTCGGCTACGCGATCCAGTCCGCCGGGCTCTTCCCGCACATGACGGTCGCGCAGAACATCGCGCTGGTACCGAAGATGATCGGCTGGCCGAAGGCCCGGATCAGGGAGCGGACCGAGGAGCTGCTCGACCTGGTCGGCCTCGACCCGGGTGAGTTCCAAGGCCGCTACCCGCGCCGGCTCTCCGGCGGCCAGCAGCAGCGCGTGGGCGTGGCACGGGCCCTCGCCGCCGATCCCCCGGTGCTGCTGATGGACGAGCCGTTCGGCGCGGTGGACCCGATCACCCGCGACCACCTCCAGGACGAGCTGATCCGGCTGCAGCACGAGCTGCACAAGACCATCGTCTTCGTCACGCACGACTTCGACGAGGCGATCAAGATCGGCGACCGTATCGCCGTCCTGCGCGAGCGGTCCCACATCGCCCAGTTCGACACCCCGGAGGCCATCCTCACCAACCCGGCCGACGACTTCGTCTCCGGGTTCGTGGGTGCCGGGGCGGCGCTGAAGCGGCTGAACCTGACCCGCGTACGGGACGTGGAGATCACCGACTATCCGACGGTCACGATCGACGACCCGTTGCAGCAGATCTTCAACCGGCTGCGGGTCGGCGGCACCAACGAGGTCCTGCTGCTCGACCGGCGCGGCCGCCCCTACAAGTGGCTCCGGCGGGGCGACCTGATGCGGGCCCGGGGCTCGCTGGCCCGGGCCGGGACGCTGGTCCACGACACGGTCACCCGGGACGCGACCCTGCGGGACGCGCTGGAGGCGGTGCTCACCGACAACACGGGGCGGGTGGCGGTGACCGGGCGGCGCGGCGAGTACACGGGCGTCGTCGACATGGAGACCCTCCTGAACTCCGTGCACGACCTGCTGGAGGCCGACCGGCTCGACGCGCTGGAGCACCAGCACGAGCTGGAGGAACTGCGGGCTTCCCAGACGCACGCGGAGCAGGAGGGCGACGAGGGCGTCACCGGCGTGAGCGGCCTCGGAGGGGCGCGGTGACGGCTCCCGGGGTGGAGCGGAACGAGGTGGCCCGGTCCGCCCCCGAGCCGACACGTCAGGCACCGGCCCGGACATCACCGAGGCCCCGCATCAGCCCGCGGAAGCTGACCGTCCTGCCCACCGCTCTGGTCGCCGTACTGCTCGCCACCTGGCTCTGGTTCCAGCAGGCCGACCTGGACGCGCTGTCCCGGAACGCCCTGTCGGGCGGCCAGGTCTCGAAGGCCCTGTGGCAGCACATCGAACTGACGGCGATCTCCACGTTCTTCGTGCTGATCATCGCGATCCCGCTCGGGATCCTGCTGACGCGCCGGGCGTTCGACAAAGCCACCCCGGTGGTGATGGCGTTCGCCAATACGGGCCAGGCGACGCCCGCGATCGGCCTGCTGGCCCTGCTGGTGATCTGGCTGGGCATCGGCCGCCGGGCCGCCCTGATCGGCATGATCGTCTACGCCGTCCTGCCCGTGCTGTCGAACACGATCACCGGCCTGAAGGCGAACGACCCGACCCTGCTGGAGGCGGCCCGGGGCATCGGCATGTCCCCGACGGGGGTGCTGACCCGGGTGGAACTGCCGCTGGCGGTCCCGCTGATCCTGGCGGGCGTGCGGACGGCCCTCGTCCTGAACGTCGGCACGGCGACCCTGGCGGTGTTCGGCGGGGGCGGCGGACTGGGCGTACTGATCACGACCGGGATCACCAACCAGCGGATGCCGGTGCTGGTGCTGGGCTCGGTGCTGACGGTGGTCCTGGCGCTGCTGGTGGACTGGCTGGCGTCGCTGGCGGAACTGCTGCTGCGGCCGCGGGGGTTGCAGACGTGAGGGCCCGGGCGGGGCTCCTGGCGATGGTGCTGCTGGCGGCCTCCGCTTGCGGCCTGACCAGCGGCTCCCCCATGGCCGACGACGTGCGGCCCGGGTCGGTCGGACGGGGCGAGCCGCTCAAGGGCGCGAGTCTGACGGTGACGTCCAAGTCGTTCACCGAGGGGCTGATCCTCGGCGCGGTCATGGGCATCGCCCTGGAGGCGGCGGGGGCGGAGGTGCTCGACCGCACGGGCATCCAGGGCTCCATCGGCAGCCGGGAGGCCGTGCGGAAGGGCGACGCGGACGCCGGGTACGAGTACACGGGCACGGCGTGGATCACCTACCTGGGGCACAGCAAGCCGATCACCGACCCGCACGAGCAGTGGGAGGTGGTGCGGAAGGAGGACGCGGCGAACGGACTGACCTGGCTGCGGCCGTCGTCACTCGACAACACGTACGCCCTGGCGATGAACCAGGAGAACGCGAGGAAGCACGGCACGAAGACCATGTCGGACGTGGCGCGGCTGGCGAAGTCCGACCCGGGCGCGGTGAAGCTGTGCGTGGAGGTCGAGTTCGCGAACCGGGCGGACGGCTTGCCGGGCATGCAGAAGCGGTACGGGATGGATCTGCCGGCGCGGAACGTCACGCAGATGGACACGGGGATCATCTACACCCAGACCGCGAAGGGCAACTGCACGTACGGGGAGGTGTTCACGACCGACGGGCGCATCAAGTCCATGAATCTCGTGGTCATGGAGGACGACAAGAAGTTCTTCCCCAACTACAACGCCGCGCCGATGGTCAACACGAAGACGCTGCGGGAGTGGCCGGCGATCGCGGACGTTCTGAACCCGGTGACGGCGCGGTTGAACAACACGGTGGCGCAGACGTTGAACGCGAGGGTGGATGTGGAGGGGGAGGATCCGCATCAGGTGGCGTTGGAGTGGATGGTGGAGGAGGGGTTGGTCAGGGAGGGATAGAGGCGAGTTGCAAAGAAACCCTTGCAAGGGTCTCTTTGCAAGGATAGCTTTGCATCGTGACCGAATCCCGGAACCATCAGGTGCGGCAGCTCGACGCCCGATCCCTGCGCGGACTCGCGCACCCCCTGCGGATGCAGTTGCTGGACGCCCTGCGCTTCGGCGGCCCGGCCACCGCCTCGCAACTGGCCGCGAAGCTGGGCGAGTCCAGCGGCGCCACCAGCTACCACCTGCGCCAACTCGCGGAGTACGGCTTCATCGAGGACGCCCCCGAGCGGGGCAAGGGACGCGAGCGGTGGTGGAAGGCGGCCCACGGCGGCCTCCGCTTCGACGACGCCCTGCTCACCGACTCGGACCCGGCCGTACGCGGGGCGGCGGACCTTTATGTGCACGAGGTCGCCACCTCGCAGACCCGGGACGTGTCGACCTGGCTGGGCAATCGCGACTCATGGCCCGAGGAGTGGAGCCGCGTCTGGGACATGAGCAGCTGGACGCTGCGCCTGACGCCCGAACTGACGCGGGACCTCGTCGGCAAGATGCACGCACTGATCGAGACCTACCGCGACCACGAGGCTGCCGAGGACGCCCCCGGCGCCGAGCAGGTGCGCTTGCACACCCACGCCTTCCCGACCAGGACGGACTGAGATGCACCCCGACATCCACCTCGCCCTGCACCACGCCCGCGGCGCCGAGCTCCGTGCGCAGGCCCAAACGCACCGCCGGGCCACCGCGCCTCGGCGTGAACTCCGCACCCGGCTCGGCTGGACGCTCGTGGAACTCGGCCTCCGCCTGGCCACCACGCCCCGACCGGCCACGGCCCACTAGCAGCTCGGCACGGACCCCTTACCCGTCTCCAGGGCCACCAGCGAACTCACCGTGCTCTTCAGGTCGGTCACCGGGATCAGCCGCAGACCCTTCGGCAGCTCCGCGCGCGCGTCCCCGCACTCCGCCTTCGGGACGAGGAACACGGTCGCCCCGTCCCGCTTGGCGGCCTGCGTCTTGAGGGCGACGCCGCCCACCGCACCCACCGTGCCGTCCGCCTCGATCGTGCCCGTACCGGCGATGACCCGGCCGCCCGTGAGATCACCACCCGTGCCGTCGCCGTCGAGCTTGTCGATGATCCCCAGGGAGAACAGCAGCCCCGCACTGGGCCCGCCCACGTCCGCGAGGCGCAGGCCGACCTTGACGTCCTTGTCGTCGAGGCCGAGATAGCCCAGCGCGGCCTGCGTCGCCGCGTCCTGGGACTCCTTCATCTGCGCCTCGTTGTGCCGCTCGATCTCCTTGACCGTGTCCCCGCTCGGGTAGAGGGCATCGCGCGGCATGACGGCCTCGTCGGTGCGGAACCAGCCGTCGACGACGTCCGGGAGTGAGACACGGGTGTCCGGTGAGGTCGCCACGATGGTCGTCATCCGCAGCTGCCCACGGGTGTCCCGGGTCGGCGCCCCGAGATGGTGATCACCGGCGTCCCCTTGTGCTCGCCGAGCACGTTCGCCGTCTCCCCCGGGTGCGCCACCGAGAACGGCAGCGGCGCGAACACCGCCGTGGCGAGCAGGGCCACGACGGGCAGGGCGCAGACGGCGATGGTCTGGGGGCGCGTGAGGCGAGAGAACACGGGATCAATCTAACGCGGGGGTGGGATGCGGCCAGGGCCAGGTAGGCCGGGGCCGTCCTCGCGACCCGGCTCAGGTCAGCGCAGCGCCTCCGCGACCTCCCGCGCCGCCTCGACGACCCGCTCCCCCACCCGCTCCGGCACCACGTCCGCCAGCATCACCACGCCCACGCTGCCCTCGACGCCGGTCACGCCCAGCAGCGGGGCCGCCGCCCCGCACGCCCCGGCCTCCAGTTCCCCGTGCGTCAGGGTGTACCCCGGGACCGCCATCGGGTGCTGCCGGGCCGCGAGGATCGCCTTGCCCGCGGCGCCCCGGTCCAGGGGGTGCCGGAAACCGGCCCGGTAGGCGACGTGGTAGTCCGTCCAGGTCGGCTCCACCACGGCCACGGCGAGCGCGTCCGCGCCGTCCACCAGGGTCAGATGCGCCGTCGCGCCGATGTCCTCGGCGAGCGACCGCAGCGCCGGCATCGCGGCCTCCCGTACCAGTGGATGGACCTGCCGCCCCAGACCCAGCACCCCGAGCCCGACCCGGGCACGTCCGCCCAGGTCACGGCGTATGAGCGCGTGCTGTTCCAGCGTGGCGAGCAACCGGTACACAACAGTCCGGTTCACGCCCAGCCTGAGGGAGAGCTCGGTCACGGTGAGCCCGTGGTCCGTGTCGGCGAGCAGTTTGAGGACACGCAGTCCCCTGTCGAGCGTCTGGGAGGTCTCCGCGGTCACGACGCCCACTCCTTAGTGGTGAGGTCGGCGGCCCTCTGGCGGCGGATGCGTCACCGAGTCCCTTCGGCAACGCGATTCAGAGGCCGCCGATCGGCGGCGGCCCGGCCTGTCCGGACCGCGTCGCTTCACGGCTGCGCTCCGCGGCGGCGCTGCCACGGGGCGTGTGCGTAGCGGGACAGTAGCGAAGGCGGTTCGCTGAGCGGAAGGCTCCGTCCAGAATCCGGGCACGGGCCGGCACTCAGTGGCGCCGTTTGCCCGCATACGCGCATCAGCGGCCACATGAGGCCTCACAGACCGCACACCACACTCCCCCAACCGGAAGGAGTCGGAGTCAGGCGCGGTGGACCGGAGCGGGACGTCACTTCATCCGGGTAGCCCACTCCTGCACCTTGGCGATCCGCTGCCGCAACTGCCCCGCCGTCGCCTCGGCCGCCGGAGGCCCCCGCACACGCGCCGCAGCTCCGTGTGGATCACGCCGTGCGGCTTGCCGCTCTGGTGGACGTACGCGCCGACCATCGTGTTGAGCTGTCGGCGCAGCTCCATCATCTCCTTGTGGGAGACCACCGGCCGCCGCTCGGCGGGCACTTCGAGCAGGTCGGCCTCCTCGTCCGGCTTCTTGCGGCTGTGCGCGATCTGCCGGGCCTGCCGCTTCTGCAGCAGCAGCTGGACCTGGTCGGGCTCCAGCAGCCCAGGGATGCCGAGGTAGTCCTGCTCCTCCTCGCTCCCCGGGTGGGCCTGCATGCCGAACTCGGCGCCGTTGTACATGACCCGGTCGAAGACGGCGTCCGACTCCAGCGCCTCGAAGGGCAGCATGTCCTGCTCGCCGGTGTCCTCGTCCTGCTCCTTGTTCGCCTCCTCCATCTCCTTCTCGGATTCGGCGTACGGGTCCTCCTCGCCCTCCTTCTTGGGCTTGTCGAGGACGTGATCGCGCTCGCGCTCCATCTCGTTGGCGAAGGAGAGCAGGTCGGGCACGGTCGGCAGGAACACGGAGGCCGTCTCGCCGCGCCGCCGGGACCGTACGAAACGGCCCACGGCCTGCGCGAAGAAGAGCGGCGTCGAGATAGTGGTGGCGTACACCCCGACCGCGAGCCGCGGAACGTCCACGCCCTCGGACACCATCCGCACCGCGACCATCCACCGGTCGGTGTTGCCGCTGAACTCGTCGATCCGCTCGGAGGCACCGGAGTCGTCGGACAGCACGAGGGTCGCCTTGTCGCCGGTGATCTCCCGGATGAGCTTGGCGTAGGCACGCGCCGAGTCCTGGTCGGAGGCGATGACGAGCGCGCCCGCGTCCGGGATGGCCTTCCGTACTTCCGTCAGCCGCTGGTCGGCGGCGCGCAGCACGGCCGGCATCCACTCGCCGCGCGGATCGAGCGCGGTCCGCCAGGCCTGGCTGATGGCGTCCTTGGTCATGGGCTCGCCGAGCCGCGCGGCGACCTCGTCGCCGGCCTTGGTGCGCCAGCGCATGTTGCCGCTGTAGGAGAGGAAGATGACGGGCCGCACGACGTTGTCGGCGAGCGCGTTGCCGTACCCGTAGGTGTAGTCGGCGGCGGACCGCCGGATGCCGTCCTGCCCCTCCTCGTACGTCACGAAGGGGATGGGGTTGGTGTCGGACCGGAAGGGCGTACCGGTCAGGGCGAGCCGGCGGGTGGCGGGCTCGAAGGCCTCGAGACAGGCCTCGCCCCACGACTTGCTGTCACCGGCGTGGTGGATCTCGTCAAGAATGACGAGGGTCTTGCGCTGCTCGACCCGGTTCCGGTGCAGCATGGGCCGCACACCGACACCGGCGTACGTCACGGCGACCCCGTGGTACTCCCGGCCGAGCGGCCCGGCGCTGTACTCGGGGTCGAGCTTGATGCCGATGCGCGCGGCCGCCTCGGCCCACTGCTTCTTCAGATGCTCGGTGGGGGCCACCACCGTCACCTGCTGCACGACATGGTGGTGCAGCAGCCAGGACGCCAGCGTCAGCGCGAAGGTCGTCTTGCCGGCGCCGGGGGTGGCGACCGCCAGGAAGTCCCGCGGCTGCTCCTGGATGTACTTCTCCATCGCGCCCTGCTGCCAGGCGCGCAGTTTGCTGGCGGTACCCCAGGGGGCGCGGCCGGGGAACGCCGGGGACAGGTGGTGCGAGGCAGAGCTTGTGCCGGCGGTGGTAGTCACGGTCTCCGTCGGGGGTCGGGCGGCTCGTTCGAGCGAGCCTGACGGCTCGGCTACGTATGACAACCGGGCCACCCTACCGGCGGCCCGGGGGTGTCAACGCGGGGACCGGGCCGGGTCACGCCTGGGTGGGATCCACGTCACAGCCGCCGCAACCGTCCCGCGATCGCCCCGACCTCAGCCCCCGCCCCACGACTCCACATCCACGACCAGCGCGTACGCCACGTCCTGATCCACACCGGCCAGGTCGACGCCGTTGAGGGCGAGGAAGGTGGCGGTGGCCGGCCGGGCGGTGCGCTTGTTCCCGTCGACGATGGAGTGGTTGGCGGCGATGGCGTGCGGGAGGGCGGCCGCCTGCCGAAGGCGATCTCGGCAATGCCGGTGACCTCGTCGACGGTCAGGTACGGCCGGCAGCACCACGTCCTCCGGCGTGCGCCCCTGCGCGTCCGCGAGGTCGCCGAGGGCCTGCCTCAGGGTCGGGTCGAGTGGCAGGACGAGGTCGGACATGCGCAGAGGCTTACGGTCGGCGATCACCGCATGACGACTGCTTTACGGTCGTCCGTCCCGCGGTCCCCTCGCCCGCAACCGCGTCGACACCCACGCCCCCACGAGCGCCACGGCCGCCATCGGCAGGAACACCGAGGCGAAGGCGGTCGGGTGGGAGCCGGAGGTGTGGGTGGTCGTGTGGGTCACCGTGCCGCCGCCGAGGGCTGCGAAGGCGGCGCCGCCGGCGGAGAGGAGGACGACGTTGGAGAGGCCGTCGGAGATCTGGAGGGCGGCGGAGTTGGTGCCGGCCTCCTCGGGGAGGAGAGCTTCAGCAGGAGCACGCTCGTGGAGGAGATGACGAGCCCCATGCCGAAGCAGCCGAAGCCCCAGGCGACGGCCAGGGTCCAGACGGGCACGGAGTCGAGGAGCACACTCGGTGCCGTGGCGACGGCCGCCGCCACCAGCAGCATCCCGACGGTCGTCAACCGCTCCCGGTACGGCTCGAACCGCGACCGCGACTGCACCCACGAGCCCAGCGCCCACGTCCCGCCGCCCGCGGCGAGCGAGAGCCCGGCCATGGTCGGACTGAGCCCGCGCTGGGTGACGAGCATCAGCGGCACGAACGACTCCGCGGCGATGAAGGACCCCGCGGCGACGCCGCGCAGCAGCACGACGGAGGGCAGCCCGCGGGCGGCCCGGTACGTGCCCTCGGGCAGCAGCCCCAGCACGGCGGGCACGAGCAGGGCGAGTCCCACGGCACCGGGCAGGAGCGAGAGCGGGCGCAGGTCCTGGGCGGCGTACTGGAGCAGCCCGGCGCCGAGGGAGATGGCGAGGGCCAGGCGGATACGGCGGCGGTCGACGGAGTGAGCCTTCCCCTCCGGCATCGCCACCGGGCCGGAGGCCCGGCTCCGTATCTGCGGCAGGGCGAGGACCAGCGGGAAGACGACGAGCACGGGTATCCCGACGAACACCCACCGCCACCCGAGCTGCTCGGTCACCGCGCCGGCGGCGAGCGGGCCGACGATCGACGGCAGGATCCAACTCGCGGCGAACGCGGCCATGATGGCAGGCCGCAGCCGTTCCGGATAAGCCCGCCCGACGACGACGTACAACGCGACGATCACCAGCCCGCCGCCGAGCCCCTGCACGGCCCGCCCCAGGATGAACACCCACATCGCCCCGGCCGTCCCCGACAGCAACAGCCCGGCCCCGAAGGAGGCGATGCCGGTGGTCAACGGCCCGAGGGGCCCGCGCCGGTCGGACCACTGCCCGGAGAGCACCATCCCGAACAGGCTGGTCGTGAAGTACCCGGAGAACGCGAACGCGTACAGCGACACCCCGTCGAGCTCCCGCGCCGCGACCGGCATCGCCGTGCCAACGGCCGTCGCCTCGAAGGCGATGAGCAGCACGACGGAGACGATCCCGACACTCAACGCCCGATACGCCCGCCCCAGCACGCTCTCGTCCGCCTTGGCGACGGAGGGGGATTCAGTGGCGTCTACGACATCTACGACATCTGCGTCACGCGGCTTCGGGACGGTCATGCCCGCCAGCGTAAGGTCCACCCAACGCTTTGACCCCTGTCCCGAGACGGTCCGCTCATGCGACCTTGGTCGTACGTCTCCGCTCGCGGGGAGTCACGTGGGTTCGAATCCCGCCACGGCCTCTAGCGCATGAACAGGCACTCAGCTGAGACACACTCGAAATCCGTAGCTCCTGGCCTTCGCTCGCCATGAGGCAGTGTCCGCGTCCCACTCATCGAATTCTTGCATGACAGTTGCCGGAGATTCATCGCTGATTTGAAAAAGGGCGTCCCTTTGCCGCTCCGCCAGATCAGCACCTTCCCTCTCTCTGTTGAGGAATTCCTCAATCTCTTCCTTGTCCCCCTCCGGAGGGGGCAGCGCCCCCACTCGGTGATCATACTGTTGCCGACGGCAAGCATTTGGGAATACGTGTGCCAACTAGGTTCACTGTGTGGGTTCTGCTGAACCTTGGCATCGAGCTTTCCCGACTCCCTGTACCACTTCTCGCAAATTGCGTCAGCGTCTTTGACGTAATCCGACTTTGAGGGCGGACCGTCAGAGTCAGAGGGCGTCGGGGTCGGGGGCGGAGTCGGAGTCGGAGGGTTCTTGGAATCATCGGAACCATCTGAGTCGTCAGTATCGTCCGCGCTCCCCTCCGATTGGCCGGTAACCCTCATAACCATGTCGGAGATCGTGTCAACACCAAAAAAGAAACTCAGGAGTCCGCAGATTCCGGCAAGAACACCGATGCCAACGAAAACTTGCTGAATTCTGTTGCTGTTGTTGCTGTTGTTGCCGTTGTTGCCTGTCACCCTTGATCCCGTCAACCCTCGGTGCCCATTGTTCCGCAGGACGCAGATTCTGAACTCGGAGTTGCAGGCTGGGAAGCTGTAAAAGGGGCGCTGAGGAGCGCACCGGGGGCGCTTGGGAGTGCATCGGGCGCGCCAGTGGCGGAGTTCGTGGTGCGCTGACGGCCGCACCCTGCACACCCGAGGTCCGTCATGACGATTCCCGAGGTTGACCCTGACGCACGGTCAACCTCCCAGCGTGGTCCGCATGACTGCGAGAAGCGACAGCGACGTGCGGTACTTCACGGTTGGGCACGACGGTGTCTCGATCCCGGTGTCCCGGGGCGGCCGGGGCGGCCTCTGATGCTGTGCCCGGGTCTGAACTGCACGCAGGCCGACCTGTACGAGCTGGTCGGGCTGCTTCGGCGCGAGCATGATGTCGTGACCTTCGACCTGCGGGGTCATGGCCTCGCGTCGAGCGGCGAGCGGTACGGCTTCGACGCGTTCCTGGGCGATCTCGGTGCCGTGATGGCAGTGCTCGACCTGCCCTCCGCGCCCCTGCTCGTTGGCTACTCGCTGGGCGCGGACCTGGCCGTGCACTACGCGGCCGAGTGTCCTGACGGCGTCGCCGGGCTCGTGCTCGTCGACGGGGCGAATCCGCTGCCCGAGCCGTTCCTCACCGATGTCGACATCGTGGAGTTCCGGGCCATGGCGGAGGCCGAGGCGGCGGGTCAGGGGGCGCTCAGCGCCCAGGACATCCTCGACCTGGGCGTCGAGATGGATGTGGTCCGGTCGGAGATCCTCGGCCGGTATCGGAAGATCGACGTGCCCGTGCACGTCATCATGTCCACCGCGATCGCCGGCAACAGTGGCGAAGGGCGTGCCCCTCGGCACAACCGGCTCTGGCGTGCCGGCGTCGAACGGCTCGTACGCGAGCTGCCGCACATCCGCGCGCACTGGCTCGATGCCGACCATCGGCTGGTCTTCACGCATGCCACTGACATCGCCGAGATCATCAGGAGAACACCGGACCCATGCTGACCATCGGCGAGCTGGCGTCCTGCGCCGGAGTCACCGTCCGCGCTGTGCGGCACTATCACGCCAGGGGACTGCTGCCCGAGCCCGACCGCGACCACTCCGGCTACCGGCGGTACGGCGCCGATGCCGTGGTGGAGCTGATACGGATCCGGACCCTCGCCGAGGCCGGGGTTCCACTGGCGCGGGTGCGGGAGTTGCTGCAGGCCGATGGCGAGGAGTTCGCCGCTGCCGTCACGGACATCGACCGGCGGCTGGAGGCGGAGATCCGGGAGCGGCAGCGGCACCGTGAGAGAATCGCCCGGCTCGCCTCCGGTGACGGTCTGGCCCTGCCCTCTGAGGTGGTCGCGTTCCTCGACCGGC
This sequence comes from Streptomyces tuirus, assembly GCA_018195615.1. Lineage (GTDB taxonomy): Bacteria > Actinomycetota > Actinomycetes > Streptomycetales > Streptomycetaceae > Streptomyces > Streptomyces tuirus_A. Next base: position 3,724,061 of record JAGTPG010000002.1, read on the forward strand.
TGCGGGCGCTCGGCGTCGACGAGCGGGTCGTGCAGGCCGAACGGGACGGCTGGATACCGCTGGCCGCGCGTTCACCCGGGCGAGTGGCGGAGTGGATCGCGCGCAAGCAGGAGCAGATCACCGACCCCGAGTTCCTCGGCTTCTACATGGACTTGAGTGAGGCGCTCGAGCGGAGCGACGACGACCCGTGGTTGGTCGAGCTCGCCGACCGGGTGGCCGCATACATCACGAGGCTGGCCGATGAGCGCGGCGAGGAGTACGTCGGTGACCTGGTCGGCATCGAGCCGGTGCTCGCCGAGTTGATGGACACGCTCGCCTTCGACACCCTTCCGTCCGCCCGTCGGCTCATCGAGCTGCTGAAGCGGCGGGGCTGGGACGGCTGGACCACACTCCGGCGCGTTCCCCCGGCTCCTACAGCACCCCGCCCGCCTCGTCCTGGAACGCGTCCGTCCAGTAGTGGCGGCCCGTCCTGCCCGCTCTGACGCCCGTCGGGTCGACGGCCGACAGGACCTGGAGCATCGTCATGGCGAGCTGGTCGTACGTGTCGGTCGTCAGCTCGTGGGACGAGCGGGCGTCTATCGCCCGTTCGCGGTGCAGGAGCCAGAGGGTGAACGCGAGCGTCGAGACGTCCGTGTTCAGGGGGTGCAGCGTCGCGTCGGGTTCGCTCCAGCTCAGCACCGCGCCCGTCGCCCCGTCGATGACCAGGCTGTTGTCCTCGACCAGGTGGCCGAGGCGTATCAAGTGGGCGGCACGGGCCGGGAGTCGCATGATGCGGTCGGACTCGGCGTAGTACTCGGCCGGCGTCGCCAGTGGTACGTCCGTGTCCAGGGAGAAGACGTGGGCGTCCTCCGGCAGGCCGACCTCGCGCAGGAAGCGGCGGGTCGGCTCGTGGGTGAGGGTCGCCGGGAAGTCGACGTCCTCGAAGCGGGCCACCTTGCCGGGGCCGAACTCCTGGTCCAGCAGGCGGTGGGGAAGGTCCAGGGCAAGGCCTGACGCCCCGCCCCGGCCCGCCACCAGGGACAAGGGGCGGATCAGGGCCGCCATCTTCCAGAACGGGGCCGGTTCGCCGTCCGTCCCGTCGCGGAAGACCGAGAGCAGGTGCTGGGAGGCGTCCGCGACCGCCTTCAGGCCGTAGCGGCCGGCGTAGGAGGCGAACTGGCCGCGCAGGCCCGCCAGTTCGTCCGTCGCCTCGGCGAAGCGGACCAGCGTCCGCAGCGAGGGGGCCAGGGGGCGGCGGCCCATCAGGTCGGGGCGGCCGTGGAGGAAGTACGTCGTCGAGATCTCGCCCGTCGCGCCGTCCAGCAGGACCGACTCCGTCTCCAGGCCGCCGGGGCCCAGGAGCCCGCCTATCACCAGCTGCTCGCGCAGCTCCGCGGACAGCCGGTCCGCCGAGACGTCGCCCGTCGAGTCCGCCACCCTGCGCAGGCCCTCCCGGCGCAGCCCGGCGAAACTCACCACGCCGCTGCCGGACGGCAGTCCGGGCCCGGTCAGCCAGTGCCGCGTCGACGCGTGCGTCACCCACGGGTCCAGCTCGGCCTCGGTCAGGGTGATCACCGCGGCACCGGCGTCGGTCGTACTCATGGGCTCCCCCGCATGTGCTTGCTCACCGTCCCCTGGCGGAGCACGGCAGACCGCCCGGCGATGCCCGGCAGCCGTCCCCCACTGCCCAGAACAGTACGCCCGACCACTGACAACGCCCCGGAACAGCGACGCGCGCCCAGCGACGGCGCGTTCACCTCACCAGACGCTCAGGCGACCCTCGCGCGTTCCCGCTCCGCCAGGATCTGCTCCACCGTCTGGCCCACCGTCAGCTCCGACGTGTCCAGCCACAGTCCGATGCGCGGGGTCCGCGTGCGCAGTGCCTCGTCCAGCGCCCCGACCGTCCAGGCTCCGCCGTAGCCCGTCTTGGCACGGGCCTCCTCCCGGGCGGTCACGGCCTCGGGACTCGGCGCGAGGACGATCACGTGCAGCGGGCGGGTGCGTACGAGGCCCGCGTACGTCCGCAAGTCCTCGCCCAGCACCACGTCCTGCACCACCGCCGTGAATCCGGCCTCGGCGTACGCGTCCGCCGTCGCCGCCGACAGCCGGTAGCGCAGGAGGAGCTGGGCCCGCGCCTCGCCGTCCGCGCCGGGGACGTACTCCTCCCGGCCCGAGACGATCATGCGGCGGAACGCGTCCCCGCGGACGTGGGCCGCCTTCGGCAGGGCCCTGGCCAGTGCCTGGGCGACCGTCGACTTGCCGGCCGCCATGACGCCGGTGACGAGAACGACCCCTCCCAGGAGGGACATCAGGGCCTGTCCGTGACCACCGCGGCCTGCGGGCGGATCGGCAGGCGGTTCACGGGGCGGCCCGTGGCGGCCCGTACGGCGGACGCGATGGCCGCCGGGGACGTCACCACCGGCACCGCGCTGACCGCCTTCGCCCCGAAGGGGGCCACCACGTCGCGTTCCTCGACCAGCCTGACGATGCGGATGTCGGGCGCGTCGAGGGCCGTCGGGAGGGCGTAGCCGGTCAGGTCGGGGTGGCGGATCAGACCGCGTGGCGTGCGGAGGTTCTCGGTGAGCGCGATGCCGACGCCCTGCGTCACGCCCGCCTCGATCCGGGCGGCGAGCTGGGTCGGGTTCAGGACCCGGCCCACGTCCTGGGCGACGGCCAGTTCCACGACCCGTACGGAGCCGATCTCGATGTCGACGTCGACCACCGCGCGGATCGCGCAGAAGGCCATGCCGACGAAGGCGTCGCCCTGTCCGGCCTCGTTCAGCGGCTCGGTCGGGTGCGGACGGCACTGGGCGGTGGCCCACAGTTCCTTGCCGTCCAGCGCCTCGGTGACCGTCGTCGAGAGGACTCCGTCGTACGAGGTGATCTTGCCGTCGGTGATCTGGAGGAGCTCCGTGGACATGCCGAACTTGTGGGCGAGCGGCTGGAGGAGCTGCGTACGGACCATCTTGGCCGCGCGCTCCACCGCGCCGCCCGAGACCCAGGTGTGCCGGCCGCGGCAGCCCGGGCCGGCCGGGGGCTGGTCGGTGTCGACCGGCGCCACGTGCACCTCGTCTATGCCGAGGGTCTCCTGCACGATCTGCCGGGCCAGGGTCGTGAAGCCCTGGCCGGTCTCGACGGCCGCGCACAGCACCGTCGCCACACCGTCGTGGACCTTCACGGTCGCCGTGGAGACCTCGTCCGCGCCTTCGGCGCCGAGCATGTGCACCATGCCCAGGCCGTAGCCCACGCCCCGGCGCACCGCGCCCGGTTCACCCGCCCCCTCGGGACCGCCGGGCAGCAGCCAGTCCTCCTCGGGCGTGTCCTTGGGCAGCGGGGGAGCGGGAAGTCGCGTACCGCCTGGAGGAGTTCGGCGACGGGGGCCGGGCAGGTCACGGTCTGGCCGGTCGGGAGGACGTCGCCCGTCGCCATGGCGTTGATCAGCCGTACCTCGGCCGGATCGATGCCGAGCTTCTTCGCGATCTTGTCCATCTGCGCCTCGTAGGCGGCACAGACCTGCATGGCGCCCTCGCCGCGTACGTGGCCGGACGGGGGGTTGTTGGTGCGGACGGCCCAGCCCTCGATGAAGGCGTTCGGGACGACGTACGGACCGCAGGCGAACCCGACGGCGGCGGCCAGGGCGTCGGCGGAGGTGTCGGCGTAGGCGCCCGCGTCGAGCAGGATCTGCGCCTCGACCTTGACGAGTCTGCCCTCGGCGTCGGCGTGGTGGCGGTAGCGCAGCAGGGTGGGGTGCCGGTGGGCGTGGCCGAGGAACGACTCCTCGCGGGTGGCCGCGAGTTTCACCGGGCAGCCCGTCCGCAGCGCCAGCAGGCCGAGCGGGAGCTGGAAGCCCTGGTCCTCACGGTCGGCCGTGGCGCCGGGGACGCCGGTGACGACGACCTTGACCCGCTCGGGTTCAAGGCCGAAGGCGGCGGCGGCCGTGTCGCGGTCGCCGTGCGGGTCGGTGGAGGCGAGGTACAGCTCCACGCCGCCGTCCGGGCGCGGTACGGCCAGGCCGGCCTCGGCGCCGATCGGCGCCGGGTCCGCGCGGCCGATGCGGTACAGGCCCTCGACGACGATCTCGCCGGCCGCCTCCGGGTCGCCGTGGTGCAGCGGGATGTGCCGGATCAGGTTGCCGTCGGGGTGCAGCGGCTCGGCCTCGAAGGCCTGCTCCGGGTCGGTCACCGGGTCGAGCACCTCGTACTCGACGATGACCGCGGCGGCGGCCATCCGTGCGGTGTCCGGGTGGTCGGCGGCGACGGCGGCGATGGGCTCGCCGTGGTGGCGTACGACCTCGGAGGCGAAGACCGGGCGGTCGGCCTTGCCGCGGCCGTGCAGCGGGCTGCCGGGGACGTCCTCGTGGGTGACGACGGCGCGTACGCCGGGCATCTCGCGCGCGTGGGAGGTGTCGATGGAGACGATGCGCGCGTGCGGGTGCGGTGAGCGCAGCACGGCCGCCCAGAGCAGGCCCTCGGCCCACAGGTCGGCGGCGTACGGGAAGGTTCCCTCGGTCTTCGCGCGGGCGTCGGCGGCCGGGAGGGAGGCGCCGAGGCCGTGCGGCAGCGGTTCGGGGCTTGGGCGGCCTCCGCGGCCTGTGCGGCCTGAGCGGTGGCTGCTTCGTTGCTCACGCGGGGCCTCCGTCCTGACCGTGGGACTGGTCGTGCGGGTCTGGGGAGTGCGCGTCCGGGGCGTGCGGTTCCGCTCCCGGGGGCAGGCCGAAGGCCGACGGGTTGACGCCGCCCGCCCCCGGGCCCGCCTGGTGCGGGATACGGGCCTCTTCGGCGTCGCCGTCGGCGGGCGCGGCGTGCGCCTCGCGCTCGGCGACGACCTCCTGCACGGCGTCCACCACGCCCCGGTAGCCGGAGCAGCGGCACAGGTTGCCGCAGAGCGCCTGGCGGGTCTCCAGCTCGGTGGGCGCCGGGTTGCCCTCCAGGAGGTCGTGCACGGTCATCGCCATGCCCGGTACGCAGAAGCCGCACTGCACGGCGCCGCAGCGCGCCAGCGCCCGCTGCACGTCCGACGGCTGCCCGTCCTCGGCCAGGCCCTCGACGGTACGGACCTCGCTGCCGGCCGCGGTCACCGCCGGGACCAGGCAGGACGCGACGAGCCGCCCGTCGACCTGGACGTTGCACGCCCCGCACTCGCCCTGCGAGCAGCCGTCCTTGGCCCCCGCGAGCCCGAGCCGCTCGCGCAGCACGTACAGCAGGGACTCGCCGATCCACGCGTCGGTGACGGGGCGCTCGGCGCCGTTGACACGCAGGACGTAGGAGGCGAGGGGGTGCTCCTCCTGCGGCATCGTGGGAGGCGTGTCGTGGGACGCCTCGTCGGGTTGGGCGGCCGGGGCGTCGGAGGCCGGGTCGTTCGGGGGCTCGGCGTCGGCGGGCTCCGCCGCGGCGTCCGTGTCCGCCAGGGCCGGGAGGGGCCCGGCGGGCGGCTCGGCGGGGCCGCCGGCGCCCGCTGCGGCCTCCGGGGCGTCCTCCGCGGGCCCACCGGCCTCACCGGGCCCGGGGGCGCTCTGTGAGGCTTCCTGAGCGGGCCCCGGCGGGGCGGCGGCTTCCGCGTGTGCCTCGGGTGCGGGGGCGCCGGGGATCTCGCCCGGGGTTTCTGGGTACGGCTGGGGCCCCGCGGCGGGTTCGGGCTGCCCGGCCCCGGGGTGCTCGCGTCCGTGCGCGGCGGCAGCGGGGTGCTCGACCGGGCCACCGGCGGGGCCGGACGGCTCGGTCGAGTGACCGGGAACGCCCGACGGCTCCGGACCGTGAGCGGCTACGCCCGACGGCTCCTGTCCATGGCCGGGGAAGCGGGAGGGGTCGGACCCGTGGTCGGCGTAGGTGGAGGGCTCCGGCCCGTGGTCGGCGAAGGGGGGCTGTTCCGGCCCGTGGCCGGTGAAGCGGGAAGGCTCCGAGCCGTGGTCGGGGAAGCCGGAGGACTCCGGCCCGTGGCCGGGGAAGTCCGACCGCTCCGGCGCGGGTCCGGTCGCCATCGGCTCAGCCGCGTGACCGGCCGCCCCGTGTTCCCCCGGCACATGGCCGGCTTCGCCGGACGGCTGACGTGCGTGCTCGGCGCCGGGCGACTCCGGCCCACGACCGGCGAACCCGGACGACTCAGGCGCGTGGCCGGCATCCTCGTACGGCCCGGCCTCCTCGTACGGCTGACGTGTGTGCTCGGCACCCGGCGACTCCGGCCCACGACCGGCGAACCCGGACGACTCAGGCGCGTGGCCGGCATCCTCGTACGGCCCGGCCTCCTCGTACGGCTGACGTGTGTGCTCGGCACCCGGCGACTCCGGCCCATGACCGGCGAACCCGGACGACTCGGGCGCCTGGCCGGCATCCTCGTACGGCCCGGCCTCCTCGTACCGCTGCGGCCCGGGACGGCCGCTCTCGGGCGTTCCCGGGGCCTGACCGGCCGTCGGATCCGGCTCCCGCGGGAGGGGTGGCTGCTCCGGGGCGGGTGCGCTGCGCGTGACCTGGTCCGGTGCGTAGCCGGAGGCCGGTCCGGCGGCGTCCTGACGCCCGTGATCACGGCCGTGCTCGTGCGGGTAGCCCGGCCCGGCCTGCTCCTGGGCCGCCGGGTCCTGCTGCCCCCACGGCCGGCCCGCCGCCTGCGTCGCCCAGGGCGCGGGCGCGCCGCCCGGCAGCGTCGGCGGCGGGGTGCCGCCCCACTGCTCGACCAGCGAGGAGGTGGTGTACTCGCCCGACTCGTCCGGAAGGTCACCCCCGGCGACGGGGATGGACCACTGCCCGGTCACGTCATGGCCGGGCGCGGTCTCCGCCGTCGCGGCCTCTTCGAAGTTCCACTGCCCGGTGGCTCCCGGGTGGTAAGTGAACCGGTCGTCCCCGCCGTGCTGCCCCGCCCCCGCGCCGGAACCGTACGGCGTCCCGGAGCCGTACGGCGCGTCGTACGCCCGCTCCCCGGTGTCATGCCCCTGCTGCTGGTGCCCGCCGTGCTCGTGTCCCTGCTGGTGCGCCGCGTGCGGATCGTGCCACTGGGCGCCGTCGACGGGCGCTCCGGGCACCGGCCAGCCCGTGGCCGCCGGGTCGGTTCCGGCGGTCGTGGCGGGGTCGACCGTTATCTGCGGCGGTACGTAGCCGTGGCCGGGCGCGGCGAGGGGACTGTCGGCGGCCAGCAGGGCGTCGACGCCCCCCTCGGGGAGTTCGACGAAGGCGGTGGCGCCGTCGTCGTACTCGCCCTGGGGCAGCGGGTCCCACCGGCCTCCACCCCGGGGCGTGCCCTCTCCGTGCTGGTCGTCGGTCACGACAGCGCCCTCCCCAGTGCTCGTCGGGCCAGCGCGGCGACGGTGCGCCGCAGGTGCAGTACGGCGGGCGGAAGCTGCGGTACCGAGCCGTCCTCGGCCGGGCCGCGTCGGGGATGCAGGCCGCGGCGACGTACTCCCCGAAGGCGTTCAGGGCCTCCGGGACGAGCGCGCGGTTATTGTCCCAGTCGATGAGGCCGGCCACCCACTGCTCGGCCTCCAGGGGCCGCAGCGCCATCGGCGCTATGGCGCCCACCGCGCAGCGCACGCCCCGGCGCGCGGGTCCAGGACCAGGGCCACGGACGCCACCGCGCGCCCCGGGCCGGTCCGGCCGGTCGCTTTCAGGAACACCTGCGGGGCGTGCAGCAGCGGCACGCGCACGTAGCCGATGAGTTCACCGGCGCGCAGCATGTCCATCCCGGCCAGCAGGTGCGACACCGGGATCTCCCGGCGGGCTCCGCCCGGGCCCGCGATGATCAGTGTCGCCTCCAGGGCGGCCAGCACCGGCAGCGCGTCCCCGGTGGGGGCGGCCGAGGCGATGTTGCCGCCCAGGGTGCCCGCGTTGCGGATGTGCGGCGGGCCCGCGGCGCGCGCGGCGGCGGCGAGCGCCGGGATCAGGGCCGCGAAGTCGGGGCGGCCCATGCGCGCGTGCGTGAGGCCCGCGCCGAGCAGCGCGTGACCGTCCTGGTACTGCCAGCCGCGGATCTCGCTGATCCGGCCGAGTCCCACCAGGGCGGCGGGCCTGAGCAGCCCGGAGTTGACGGCGGCCATCAGGTCGGTGCCGCCCGCTACGGGCACGGCGGCGGGCACGGCGGTGAGTGCCGCGACGGCCTCGTCCAGCGTCGTGGGCAGCGTGACGGCCTGCGCCGCCTGCGGTGCGTGCGTGGTCAAACCGGCTGCCCCTTCCCGCTGCCCCACCTGGTCCCACCTGTGCTGCCGTACGGTACGTGCTGACAGGGCGGACGTGGCAACTCTGGCACATCTTGGCGAGAGCCGAAGACACGGGTCCGCTAGGAGGCATTCGCCCACCTCATCGCAGAGATGGTCCGTTTTCGTACGGGTTCACCAGTGCATGCCGATTGGCACTTTCGGTGACCCTTGTGCGCATTTTCCGTGGCCTGTTCGAGCTGTTCGGTAGCGGCAGCGGGTCCTACCGGTGGGGTGGCGGGCCGTCGATCGGGCGGCCCAGCACCCCGGGGCGCCGCTGCCAGGGCAGGGGCCCGGAGGGTGGCCGGTAGGCGACGCCGAGGGCGTCGAGCCGCCGGTAGTGGGCCGCCATACGGCGCTCGAAGCCGGTGAAGTCCCGTTCCGCCGGGGCGGGCAGGGCACTCCAGGCGACCTCGGCGAAGGCCGCGAGCCGGGGGAACGTCTGGTAGTCCACGCGCGCCTGGTCCTCCATCACCTCGGTCCACACGTTGGCCTGGGTGCCCAGCACGTGCCGGGCCTCCTCGGGCGTCAACTCCGGGGGAACGGGCTCGAACCGGTAGACGTCCTCCAGGGTGCGCACCCACCCGATCGGTACCGGCTCGTCGGGGCCCGGGTCCTGACGGTGGTCCAGATACACCTGCTGTTCGGGGCACATGACGACCTCGTGGCCGGCCCGGGCGGCGGCGACGCCTCCGGCGTAACCGCGCCAGGACGACACGGCCGCGCCCTTCGCCAGCCCGCCCTCCAGGATCTCGTCCCAGCCGATCAGCCGGCGCCCGCGCGCGGAGAGCCAGTTGCCGAAGTGCCCGATGAACCAGGACTGGAGCTCGTCCTCGCCGGCGATTCCCAGTTCCCTGATGCGTGCCTGGGCGGTATCCGACTGCCGCCACTGGTCCTTGGGACATTCGTCGCCGCCGATGTGGACGAACTCCGACGGGAACAGCTCGAGCACTTCCTCGAAGACGCCCTCGTAGAAGCGCAGGGTGTTGTCAGTGGGGGCGAGTACGTTCGGGTTGATTCCCCAGGTGTCCCAGACGGAGAGGGTGCTCGTGTCGATGACGTCGGTGTTGCCGAGTTCCGGGTACGCGGCGATGGCGGCCTGCGAGTGGCCGGGTACGTCGATTTCCGGGACGACGGTGATATGCCGCTCGGCGGCGTAGGCGACGATCTCCCGGATGTCGTCCTGGCTGTAGTGGCCGCCGTGCGGCTTCTCCTCCCACAGCGGCGAGGCCCGATAGCCGGTTTTGGTCCGCGCGCGCCAGGAGCCGATCTCCGTCAGCCGGGGATGCCGCTTGATCTCGATGCGCCAGCCCTGGTCGTCCGTCAGATGGAAGTGGAAGACGTTGAGTTTGTGCGCCGCCATCAGATCGAGGTAACGCAGGACGCCTTCCTTGGGCATGAAGTGCCGGGCGACGTCGAGCATGAGGCCGCGCCAGCTGAATCGGGGCGCGTCCTCGATCGTGACGTGCGGCACGGTCCAGGCGCGGTCGCGGCTGAGCGGTGCCTTGCGGTACGCCTCGGGGCCGAGAAGCTGCCGAAGGGTCTGGGCGCCCCAGAAGACACCGGCCCCGCTGCCGCCCTCGATGAGGACACCGTTCCGGTCGCTGACGAGGCGGTACTCCTCGGGGCCCAGCTCGGGGTCGAGCTGGAGCGCGATGCCGTCGCCGCCGGAGTCGTCGAGTTCCCGCGCTTCGAGGAGCGACAGGCCGGTGGCCTGCCCGAGGACGGTGCGCAGCCAGTGGCCGACGCCCTGCGTCCCGGTGTCGGCGTAGAGCTGGGAGTGCGCCGTCAGCCGTACCGCGCCGGAACCGGAGACGACACTGCGGGGAGCCGGAATCAGTTCAGTCACGTCAGTCCTTTACCGCCCCGCCCAGCCCCGACACCAGCCGTCGCTGCACGAGTACGAAGAAGATCAGCACCGGAATCGTCATCACCGTGGACGCCGCCATGACGCCGCCCCAGTCCGGGTCGTCGGGCTTGTAGAAGACCAGCAGCGCCATGGGCAGCGTCGACTGGGAGGTGTCACTGATGATGAACGACTTGGCGAACAGGAAGTCGTTCCATGCGGAGATGAAGGAAAACACGCTGGTGGCCACGAGGCCCGGCAGGACGAGCGGGAAAAGGATCTGCCACAGGAATCGCGCCCGGCTCGCTCCGTCGATGTACGCCGCCTCCTCCAGCGCCTCCGGAACGGCTTTCACGAACCCCCGCAGCATCCAGATCGCGAAGGGCAGCGAGAAGGCGATGTGGGGCAGGATCAGCGAGCCCAGCGTGTTCAGCTGGCCGAAGTCCCGCATGAGGAAGAAGAGGGGGATCGTGAGGGCTTCCACGGGCACCATCTGGGCCACCAGAAACATGATCAGCAGGGTGGTCCGGAGGCGGAACCGGAATCGTGTCACGGCGGTCGCGGCGAGAAACGCGACGAGCGCGGAGGCGATCACCACACAGCCCGCGACCACGAGGCTGTTGAGGAAGTAACGGCCGAATTCCTGCTGCCCGAAGACGCGCCGGAAGGCATCCAGAGAAGGGGCGAGAGTCCAGGGCCGGGGCTCGGACGACTCGATCTCCCCGGCCGGTTTGAAGGCGCTGAGCACCATCCAGTACAGCGGGAAGGCGACGACGACGGCGATGAGCAGGGCGGAGGCCTCGGCGGCCAGCCGCCCCGGGCGGCGGAGCCGGACGCGTGGCGGATTCACAGTTCCTCCCCTTGGCGGCGCAGCAGCCGCAGGTACACCAGCGTGACGGCGAGCAGGATCAGCAGCATCACGACGCCGATCGCCGAGCCGAGGCTGTACTGCGAGGACGCGAAGGCCTGCTGGTAGGCGTAGACGTTGAGGACGAGGTTCTGGCCGGCGATGCCGCCGCCGTTCGTCATGACGTAGATCTGGGTGAAGACCTTGAAGTCCCAGATGACCGACTGGATGGTGACGACGACCAGGATCGGCCGGAGCATCGGGGCGAGCACGGAGCGCCAGACGCGCCACTGCGAGGCGCCGTCGAGGGAGGCGGCCTCCAGTACCTCGGCGGGTACGGCGCGGATCCCCGCGTACACCGTCACCATCACGAACGGGAAGGAGCACCACACCACTTCGAGCAGGACGAGGAAGAAGGCGCTGATACGCCCGTACGTCCACGAGTGGTCGCCGAGGCCCAGCATCCGGTTGACCGGGCCGAAGTCCGGGTCGAAGAGGAACAGCCAGACCGTGGAGCCGGTCACGGCCGGGGTCGCCCACGCGCCCAGGGCAGCCAGCATCAGCGCGAGCCGCGGTACGGCCCGCACGCGTGTGAGCAGCACGGCCAGGGCGCAGCCGACCACGAGCGTGGAGACGACACACGCCGCGGCGAACAGCATGGTGGCGAGCAGCACCTGCCAGAACTGCGGGTCGCCGAACAACTCGGTGTAGTTCGCGAACCCGCGGAAGGTGGTCGGCTCTCCGCCGCTGACCTGGGCCTGGGTGTACTGGAAGAAAGAGATCAGGCCGAGCTGGTAGATGGGGTAGACGAGCAGTCCCCGAGCACGACGAGCGCGGGCGCGAGATAGAGCCACGGTGTCCAGCCACCGGACACGAGCGGGGACTTGCCGACCGCGCCCCGGCGGGCCCCGCCCGGGCCCCCGGCCGAAGGCCGTCCCTGCGCCCCGCCGCGATGCGCGGCGGGTGCCCGGCCGGAACCGTCCACCGACGGAGAGCGACCTGCGGGCGGCCCCGCCGGGGCCGCCCGCGGCGCGGTGCCGGTCAGGGGAGCGGACGCGGAAGGGCCGCCGAGCGAGTCGCGCGCGGCTCCCGCCGGGCCGGTGGCCCGCGCGGCGCCGACCCCACCCGCACCGGCCCCGCCCGAACCAGTCCCAGCCGAGCCACCCCCGGCCAAGCCAGATCCAGCCGACTCGCCCCCGGTCGATTCCCTGCTGTCGTTCACCCGGCTCACCCGGCGGAGCCGAACGCCGCGTTCATCTTCTTCGCGGCGTCCTCCGAGGCGGCGGGCACGTCCTTCTTGCCGCTGATGATCTCCTGGAACATCGTCGGCAGGACGAGGGAGGAGTCGATCTGGGCCCAGGCGGGCGAGGCGGGGACGAACTTGGTGCCGGCCGAGAGGGTCCGCACGAAGGGCTTCACGAACGGCTCCTTCGCGGCGACCTGCTGCCGTACGTCCGTGAAGGTCGGCAGGAAGCCCATCGCGTCGAAGAGCTCGGTCTGCGTCTTCTTCGAGGCGAGCTGTTCCATCAGATCGACGGCGAGCGTGCGGTGGGACGTGCTCTTCAGGACGCCGATGTTGTTGCCGCCCGCGAAGGCGGGGGCGATCGAGCCGGACTTCACACCCGGCAGCGGGACCACGGCGTACTTGCCCTTGACCTTCCCGGCCTCGACGGCGGTGTGGCTGAAGTCGCCGCCGATCGCCATCCCGGCCTGGCCGGCGGCGAAGGCGGAGATCGTGTCGTTGCCGCCCATGCCCGCGCACTTGGCGGCAGGACAGTTGTCGTCACCGAAGAGTGAGGTGTACTCCTTGATGCCCTTCTGCGCCTCGGGGCTGTCGATGCCGGCGGCGTACGACCCGCCCTTGCCGCTCGCGAGTTCCCCGCCGTTGGCCCAGACGAACGGCATCGCGCCGTAGGTGTAGGCGCCGCCGACCACCAGCCCGTAGAGGCCGGGCTTCGCGGCGCGTATCTTCCGGGCAGTGGAGGCCAGTTCGGCCATGGTCTTCGGAGGCTGAAGGCCCAACTCCTCGAAGACGTCGGTGCGGTAGTAGAGGGCGCGGACGCCGACGTAGAACGGGGCGCCGTAGATCTTGCCGTCCACCGTCACGGACTGCCTGGCCGTCGGGTCGGTGTCCTTCGCCTCGTTCCAGTCCCCGAACTCCCCGGTCACGTCGAGGAGTCCGCCGTCCTTCACATAGCCGGCCGTGTCGGTGTTGCCGTACTCCATCACGTCGGGCGCGGAGTCGGGGTCGTTGAAGGCGGCCTTGACGCGCTGGGCGCGGGTGTCGATCGGGATGTACTCGACCTTGACCTTGGTGCCCTGGTGCGCCTTCTCGAAGTCGGCGACGACCGAGTCGACGACCTTCTCCTTGGGGGTGTTGCCGACCTCCTGGAACAGCCAGACGCGCAGCGTGCCGGTCTTCTCGTCCTTGTCGGAGGAGGAGTTCGAGGAGGTCTGGGGCGCGCAGGCGGTGGCCAGGAGGGCGGCGAGCGCGGTGAGCCCGGCAAAACGGACGGACAGCTTCATGGAGTGCTCCTCCGAGGGAGTGTTGCAACATGCGCAATGAAGGTTTCGCTGTGCACAACACATCGGAGGCTAGGGACTGCATGAACACGCCCACAAGAGGTCTCAACCACTCTGTGACCGGCAGACGCATCCTGCGCAACGTCCGAACAGCACAAAAGCCTCCAGGGCGCGCAAAACGCACCCTGGAGGCCTCACGCCGTACGGGCGGGCGTTACTTGTCGCCCTTGCCCTTGTCGTCGTCGCCGGAGCCCATGGACTCGTAGATCTCCTTGCACATGGGACACACGGGGTACTTCTTCGGATCGCGGCCCGGCACCCAGACCTTGCCGCACAGCGCCACGACGGGGGTGCCGTCGAGGGCGCTCGCCATGATCTTGTCCTTCTGGACGTAATGGGCAAAGCGCTCGTGGTCACCGTCACCGTGGGAGGTCTGCGGCGTCGGCTCTACGAGGGTCCCCGTACCAGTCCCGCGCTCGGGCTCGAGAGTGCTCATAGGCACCAGGGTACTGAAGGTCACAGACATCAGTTGAGCGAAGGGTCGTCCGGGTAGGTGGCCACCATCGCCAGCTCGCTGCGCTGGCGGCGCAGCACCTCGCGCCAGAGCCGCTCCGGGGACGGCGAGGAGACGTCACCGGGCTCCGACTCGACCACGTACCACGCGCCGTCCACCAGCTCGTCCTCCAGCTGGCCCGGGCCCCACCCGGCGTACCCGGCGAAGATCCGCAGGGAGCCGAGAGCGGAGGCCAGCAGTTCCGGCGGGGCCTCCAGATCGACCAGACCGATCGCACCGTGCACCCGCCGCCAGCCCAGCGGAGCGGCCTCCCCGGACGCGCCACCGGGGACGACGGCGACACCGAGGGCCGAGTCCAGCGACACCGGACCGCCCTGGAACACGACGCCGGGCTCACCGGCCAGGTCCCCCCAGCCCTCCAGGATGTCGTCCACGTCCACCGGGGTCGGACGGTTGAGGACGACACCGAGGGAGCCCTCCTCGTCGTGGTCGAGGAGCAGCACCACCGCGTGGTCGAAGTTCGGGTCCGCCAGGGCGGGCGTGGCCACGAGCAACCGCCCTGTGAGCGAGGACACCTCGGTCATGCCAGACATGATCCCGCATCTTCCCGCCGCGTGGGGAGCAATGCGGGCGACCGGAGTGCACGCAGCTCAGGGCGCACCGATGCGTCCCACGCGCACGAACGTGACCGTGACCCCATGTGCCCGGCACGAAACGGTTCGTGTTGTGACAGAGCTATGACGTGGCTGGGTCTGACTCAGGCTTACAGAAGGGGGGTGGGGGCGATTACCCTTTCCCTTCTGGCCCCTGCCCGACTCCACGGAACGCGAGATTCATGACCGTCAACGACGATGTCCTGCTTGTCCACGGCGGAACCCCGCTGGAGGGCGAGATCCGTGTCCGCGGTGCGAAGAACCTCGTACCGAAGGCCATGGTCGCAGCGCTGCTGGGCAGCGCTCCGAGCCGGCTGCGCAATGTTCCGGACATCCGTGATGTACGGGTCGTACGGGGTCTGCTGCAGCTTCACGGTGTGACGGTCCGTCCGGGTGACGAGCCCGGCGAACTCGTGATGGATCCGACGCGCGTGGAGAGCGCGAACGTCGCTGACATCGATGCCCACGCGGGTTCCAGCCGCATCCCGATCCTGTTCTGCGGCCCGCTGCTGCACCGCCTGGGCCACGCGTTCATCCCCGGCCTCGGCGGCTGCGACATCGGCGGCCGGCCCATCGACTTCCACTTCGACGTGCTGCGGCAGTTCGGCGCGAAGATCGAGAAGCGGGCGGACGGGCAGTACCTGGAGGCACCGCAGCGGCTGCGCGGCACGAAGATCCGGCTGCCGTACCCGTCCGTGGGCGCGACCGAGCAGGTACTGCTGACGGCCGTCCTCGCAGAGGGCGTCACGGAGCTGTCCAACGCGGCCGTCGAGCCGGAGATCGAGGACCTGATCTGCGTCCTGCAGAAGATGGGCGCGATCATCGCGATGGACACCGACCGGACCATCCGCATCACCGGTGTGGACAAACTCGGCGGCTACACCCACCGCGCCCTGTCGGACCGCCTGGAGGCCGCGTCCTGGGCGTCGGCGGCGCTGGCGACCGAGGGCAACATCTACGTCCGGGGCGCGCAGCAGCGCTCGATGATGACGTTCCTCAACACCTACCGGAAGGTGGGCGGGGCCTTCGAGATCGACGACGAGGGCATCCGCTTCTGGCACCCCGGCGGGCAGCTGAAGTCCATCGCGCTGGAGACGGACGTCCACCCCGGCTTCCAGACCGACTGGCAGCAGCCGCTGGTGGTGGCCCTCACTCAGGCCACGGGCCTGTCCATCATCCACGAGACGGTCTACGAGTCCCGCCTCGGCTTCACCTCGGCGCTGAACCAGATGGGCGCACACATCCAGCTCTACCGCGAGTGCCTGGGCGGCTCCGACTGCCGCTTCGGCCAGCGCAACTTCCTCCACTCGGCGGTCGTCTCCGGCCCCACCAAGCTCCAGGGCGCCGACCTGGTCATCCCCGACCTCCGCGGCGGCTTCTCGTACCTCATCGCCGCCCTGGCGGCCCAGGGCACGTCCCGGGTCCACGGCATCGGCCTGATCAACCGGGGCTACGAGAACTTCATGGAAAAGCTGGTGGAGCTGGGCGCGAAGGTCGAACTGCCGGGGAAGGCGCTCGGCTGATCGCGGCCCTGCGGCAACGCCCGCCCGGCTGGGGGTCCGGGGGTCGGCCCCGGGAAAGCACAGCATGGAAAAGCTGGTGGAGCTGGGCGCGAAGGTCGAACTGCCGGGCAAAGCGCTCGGCTAGCAGTCCGGTACGCCGATGGGGCGGTCACCCTGACTCGGGTGACCGCCCCATCGGCGTTCGGTGCAGCGCCCCAAGGGGCGCGCGTCCTGTTCGATATGCGGCTCCGTCGCGCGGGCGCGACAAGCCACAACGGGCCCGCAGCCGCCGACGGCGCTGACCCGTAGCGGCGCCTACGCGCCTTACTTGCCCTTGGCCGCTTCCTTGAGCTTCGAGCCCGCGGAGACCTTCACGCTGTAGCCGGCCGGGATCTGGATGGGCTCGCCGGTCTGCGGGTTGCGGGCGGTACGAGCGGCACGGTGGGTGCGCTCGAAGGTCAGGAAGCCGGGGATGGTGACCTTCTCGTCGCCCTTGGAGACGATGTCGCCGACGACGTCGGCGAACGCGGCCAGCACGGCGTCGGCGTCCTTGCGGGTCACCTCGGCGCGGTCGGCCAGCGCGGCCACCAGCTCACTGCGGTTCATGTTCTTACTCCCGTGTTCATCTTGCCGTTGAGGCGTCAGATCGAAGCCGATGCTGCCAGGGTCCTCACTGAGTCCCCGGACCCGGGTCCGTCGTCAGACCCTCGCGCCCAGGGAGGCATCCTGCCTCTACCTGCGGCGGGAAAGCCAATCCGGCACCCGCAGGAGTCGTGAGAACACCCTTGGGGAGTCACACGAAAAGAGGGCCTGAGCCTGGCCGACACGATAGGGCTCCGCTGGTGACAGGAGTCCTGCGACGCGCCGGTCTCCGGGCCGCGTGGGGATCCTCACAGTCCGGGAGCCACCGCCCCCGGACCCCCTGCTTCGGCCTGGACGGCCGAGTCCTCAGACGCCGGACGGACTGATCGCCGCCGCCCCGACCGCCTTCGCGGCCTCGCGCACGGCCCCGGCGACAGCACCCGCGACCTTGTCGTTGAAGACGCTCGGGATGATGTAGTTCGGGTTCAGCTCGTCCTCGGTCACCACGTCCGCGAGGGCGGTCGCGGCGGCCAGCATCATCTCGGTGTTGACCGTACGCGACTGGGCGTCCAGCAGACCGCGGAAGACACCCGGGAAGACCAGCACGTTGTTGATCTGGTTCGGGAAGTCGGAGCGGCCGGTGGCCACAACGGCCGCGGTCTGACGGGCGATTGCCGGGTCGACCTCCGGGTCCGGGTTCGCAAGCGCGAACACGATCGCACCGTCGGCCATGGCGGCCACGTCGTCGCCGTCGAGGACGTTGGGAGCCGAGACGCCGATGAAGACGTCGGCGCCGCGCACGGCCTCCTTGAGCGTGCCGGTGAGGCCCTCGGGGTTGGTGTTGTCAGCGATCCAGCGCAGCGCCGAGTCGGGCGCGGCGTCCACCAGGTCCTCGCGGCCGGCGTGCACGACGCCGTGGATGTCGGCGACGACGGCGTTCTTCACGCCCGCGGCGAGCAGCAGTTTGAGGATGGCCGTACCGGCGGCGCCGGCGCCGGACATGACGACCCGGATGTTCTCGATCGCCTTGCCCGTGACGCGAAGTGCGTTGGTGAGCGCGGCCAGGACGACGATCGCGGTGCCGTGCTGGTCGTCGTGGAAGACGGGGATGTCGAGGGCCTCGCGCAGCCGGGCCTCGATCTCGAAGCAGCGCGGGGCGGAGATGTCCTCGAGGTTGATGCCGGCGAAGCCGGGGGCGATGGCCTTGACGATCTCGACGATGGCGTCGGTGTCCTGGGTGTCGAGGCAGATCGGCCAGGCGTCGATGCCGGCGAACCGCTTGAAGAGGGCCGCCTTGCCCTCCATGACGGGCAGCGCGGCCTTCGGGCCGATGTTGCCCAGGCCCAGCACGGCGGAGCCGTCCGTCACGACCGCAACGGAGTTGCGCTTGATGGTGAGGCGGCGGGCGTCCTCGGGGTTCTCGGCGATCGCCATGCAGACGCGGGCGACGCCCGGCGTGTAGACCATGGACAGGTCGTCACGGTTGCGGATGGGATGCTTCGACGCCATCTCGATCTTGCCGCCGAGGTGCATGAGGAAGGTCCGGTCGGAGACCTTGCCCAGGGTGACGCCCTCGATGCCGCGGAGTTCCTCGACGATCTCGTCCGCGTGCGCGGTCGACGAGGCCGCGATGGTGACGTCGATGCGGAGCTTCTCGTGACCGGACGCGGTGACGTCGAGGCCGGTCACCGAGCCTCCGGAGGACTCCACGGCGGTGGTGAGCTGCGAGACGGCGGTTCCGCTCGCGGGCACCTCCAGCCGGACCGTCATCGAGTAGGAGACGCTGGGCGCCGTTGCCATGGCCGACTTCCTCTGCTTTCACCTGACGCTGAGTTGTGCCGTCCGATCGTCGCACCTACCGCTGGGTAGCGGGTAGCCACCCTCGATTGCGAACGTTTTGTTCGCGGAACAGGCCAGCAAAAAGAGACCCACGTCACTTGGACGTGGGTCTCCTCAGAGAAGAAGTGGCACCGACCCGCCATGCTCGCCTCGCGGCAAGTGGTCGCTCGTAGCGACGAAGGTTGGGCCCGGGGGCTTGGATCGGGCCGGTGCCACATCCAGGCTAACAAACGGATCCCGTAAGGCCATTCCCGTACCGGGAGTTCATTTCGCCGGCAACTGGGTATCGGGGCACGGCCCGTCAGGGAGGCCTGATCAGTCCCGCAGCAGGTCCGGGACTCCCGCCGCGTCCGGCTCGTCCCGCTCCGCCGAGACGACCGTGAGCTGCTGGGTGGCCCGGGTCAGTGCGACGTAGAGCACACGCAGGCCGGCCGGGGACTCGTCGGCGATCTCCGCCGGGGAGACCACGACCGTCGCGTCGTACTCCAGGCCCTTGGCCTCCAGGCTGCCGAGCGCCACCACCCGGTCGCCGAGACCGGCGAGCCAGCGGCGGGCCTCCTCGCGGCGCTGCATGGCGACGACCACGCCGACCGTGCCGTCGACGCGCTCCAGCAGCCGGGCCGCCTCGTCGCGGACGGTTTCGGCCAAGGTGTCGCCCACGACCGTGAAGCGGGGCTCGACGCCGGTGGAGCGGACCGCCTTCGGTGAGACGGAGCCGGGCATCGCGAGGGCGAGCACCTTCGAGGCGAGCTCGGCGATCTCGGCCGGGTTGCGGTAGTTCACGGTGAGCTCGAAGCGGCGGCGCGGGCGGGTGCCGAGGGCCTCGTCGCGGGCCTGGGCGGCCTCGTCCGGGTCGGACCAGGAGGACTGGGCCGGGTCGCCGACGACCGTCCAGGTGGCGTGCCGGCCGCGGCGGCCGACCATGCGCCACTGCATCGGGGTGAGGTCCTGCGCCTCGTCGACGATGACGTGGGCGTACTCGACGCGCTCCTGGGCGAGACGCTCGGCCCGCTCGCGCTGGGACTCCTCGCGCACGGGCATCAGCTCCTCCAGGCCGGTGAGCTGGTCGAGCGGGTCGAGTTCGCGCTTCCTCCGGGGGCGCGCGGGGGCGCCGAGGATCGCCTGGAGTTCGTCGAGCATGGCGACGTCGTGCACGGAGTTGCCGTCGCGCCTGAGGGAGCGGGCGACCTTGCGGACCTCGCCGGGGTTGAGGATCCGCCGGGCCCAGCGGCCGAGGCGCCGCTCGTCGGCCATGGCGGCCAGGACGGCGGCCGGGGTCAGCTCGGGCCACCAGGCGTCGAGGAAGGCGATGAAGGAGTCCTCGCCGGTGATGTCCTCGTCGAAGGAGGAGCGCAGCTCGGCGGCGAGCTCCGGGTCGGTGTGCCGGCCGGCCGCGCCGGACCGCTCCCACAGGGCGTCCAGGAGCAGCTTGCGGGCGCGGGGGCGCAGCAGGTTCACGGGGGCGGTGCCGCCGAGGGCGGTGCGGCGGATGCCCGCGAGTTCCTCGGCCTCCAGCTCCAGGCGGCGGCCGAAGGCGACCACGCGCAGCCGGGCCGGTGAATCGTTCAGCTCCAGGGCTCCGCGCGCGGCCTTGCGCAGCACCTTGAGCATGCGGGAGGAGCCCTTGGCGCGGGCCACGGACGGGGAGTCGTAGAGCATGGCCTCGGCTCCCTCGACCAGTGAGCCGATGGCGCGGATGGCGACCTGGCCCTCCTCGCCGAGGGAGGGCAGCACGCCCTCGGTGTAGGAGACGAGCAGCGGGGTCGGCGAGACGATCAGGATGCCGCCCGCGTACCGGCGCCGGTCCTGGTAGAGGAGGTAGGCCGCGCGGTGCAGCGCGACGGCGGTCTTGCCGGTGCCGGGGCCGCCCTCGACGTAGGTGACGGAGGCGGCGGGGGCGCGGATGACCAGGTCCTGCTCGGCCTGGATGGACGCGACGATGTCGCGCATGGTGTGGCTGCGGGCCTGGCCGAGCGCGGCCATCAGGGCGCCGTCGCCGATCACGGACAGTTCGTGACCGTCGAGGAAGGCCTTCAGCTCGGGGCGCATCAGGTCGTCCTCGACGCCGAGCACCCTGCGTCCCTTGGAGCGGATGACCCGGCGTCGTACGACCCGGCCGGGGTCGACGGGCGTGGAGCGGTAGAAGGGGGCGGCGGCCGGGGCGCGCCAGTCGATGACCAGCGGGGCGTAGTCCTGGTCGAGGACGCCGATGCGGCCGATGTGCAGGGTTTCGGCGATGTCGGCGGTGCTGTCGTCCCGGACCGCGCCCTCGGCGGGCTCGACGGCGGTGTACGCGCCGTCGGGTCCCTTCTTGCCGTCCTTGCCGAGCAGCAGGTCGATACGGCCGAAGAGGAAGTCCTCGAACTCGTTGTTGAGCCGGTTGAGGTGGATGCCCGCACGGAAGACCTGGGCGTCCCGCTCGGCGAGCGCGCCGGGCGTGCCGACCTGGCCGCGCTGGGCCGCGTCGTTCATGAGGAACTCCGCCTCGTGGATCTTCTCCTCGAGGCGCCGGTACACCCGGTCCAGGTGTTCCTGTTCGACGCCGATCTCTCGGCCTCTGAGGGAGTCGAGCGCGGTTTCCTGTTGCGCCTGAGCGGCCACCGGGCCCCCTTCTGACGTGCTGGGCAGCCGTCTACCGTACGCGAAGGGGACCCGGAAAGGCTACGCGTCGACCTCGACGAGCCGCTTGCCGTCGAAGGTCACGACCTCGAAGTGGTCGATCTCGTTCGGTTCGAACGCGGCGCCGCCCTGGACGTAGAGGGGCTCCTTGGCCTGGTCGGTCTTGGCGTCCGGGATGCCATAGCCCCAGTTCGGGACGGACCAGGAGGACAGGGTCTCGCGCTCGCCGTTCTTTCCGACCGCGACGAGGGCGCACTTCTGCGGGCCCTTGAGGTTCTTGAGCTCCAGGATCGTCCCGGTGCCCCAGTCCTTCTTCTGGACGGCGACCGTCGCGGTGACCTTGCTGGTCGGGTCGGTGGCGGTGATCTTGTCGGAGATGCCGTCGAAGGCCTCCTTGGCGGGGCTCGACGCGAGCGGGCGGTTCTCCGCGCCGCCGCCGTCACCGCCGCCGTTCGTCGCGACCGCGACGAAGGGGCCGCCGATGATCAGCGCGCCGGCCGCGGCCACCATGTAGAAGCTGCGGCGGCGCTTCTGGGCGCGGCGTTCGGCGACCTCGTCGACCAGCTTCTCCACCAGGCGCGGCCGGGGCTTGGCCGACAGCGACTCGCCGATCGCGGGGGTGCTGCCGGAGCCGGGCAGGTCGGCGAGGGCGGCGAGCATCGGCTCCATGCCGGCCAGCTCGTCGAGCTGCTGGGCGCACCATTCGCAGGTCGCGAGGTGGGCTTCGAAAGCGGTTGCTTCGGCGTCGTCGAGGATGCCGAGGGCGTAGGCACCGACGGTTTCGTGCTCGTTCGGCACCGGAGACTCCTGCATGGGACCAGACATACCCATGCCTCCCGTACCGAACCCTTGGTTACCCCCGTAAACACTCATCACGCCGTCACCCCCGCTCCTCCAGTGCCAGCTTCATCGAACGCAGGGCGTAGAACACCCTTGAGCGGACCGTTCCGCTGGGTATGCCCAGGGTCTCGGCCGCCTCATTGACGGTACGCCCCTTGAAGTACGTCTCGACGAGCACCTCCCGGTGAGCTGGGGTCAGGTCGTCGAGTGCGTCCGAGAGAGTCATCAGCCACAGCGCCTTGTCGATCTCGTCCTCCGCGGGGATGACCTCCAGCGGCGACGGGTCGACCTCCTGCGGCCGGGCCTGCCGGCTGCGGTGGCCGTCGATGACGATGCGCCGGGCGACCGTCACCAGCCAGGGGCGTACCGATCCGGTCGCCCGATTGAGCTGACCGGCGTTCTTCCAGGCACGGATGAGCGTCTCCTGCACGACGTCCTCGGCGCGCTGCCGGTCTCCGGCGACCAGGCGCAGGACGTATGCCAGCAGGGGTCCGGCGTGTTCGCGATAGAGCGCACGCATCAGCTCCTCGTCGGGTTCCGAGGGCTGGGACATGCGATGTCGGGCCCTCGGTGCACGTTCATTGGCCACGACGGAATCCTTGCGCACGCCCACCTCCGGTGTCCGGGGGTTCCCCAGTCGGTCGCTCCCCATGCCGTACGGAAGCGAGCGGTTGGGCGTTCAAAGAGACGTGACAGATTTCTTCGAGGTGACGTGACGAGCGGGACATGAGGTTACATTCCTACCCCGCGATCTTTACATTTCCGCCACATCGGCAAGATCAAGCCAGTCCTTCCCTACGGGTGCGTAGGTAAACGGCATGTAATCGAAATCACTTCGACAGTGGGGTCTCAGAAGTCGCATTTAGGACACGGGAATTGGATGCACGGACCACCCAATTCCGTTTCACGCGCGGAGAGTGCCGCGCGGCGGCGGTGCCGGGCGACGCGTTCGCGGTTTCCGCAGACCTCACTGGAGCACCAGCGCCGTCGGCGTCCCCGGGAGGTGTCGAGGTACACGATGGGGCAGTTGTCGCCCTCGCACTGGCGCAGGGCCGCGCGGGCCACGGGGTCGGTGAGCAGGTCGACGGCGTCCCGGGCGACGGCCGCGAGCAGGGCGGCGCAGTCGGGAGGGCCGTCCAACTGCCGTACGAGCTCACCGTCTCGACCGCGGACGGCACGCGGGGCCGGGGGCGCGGTACGGGCGAGGTCGTTGACGCGCGCGAGCGCGAAGTCGTAGGCCCGGGCCGCGGGCCCCGACCAGCCGCGCACCAACCGGTCCGTCTGACCTCGCAGTTCGCGGAAGGCGGCCGGCCAGGTGGCGTCGACGTGGGTCAGCGCGGTGCCCGGCGGGACGAGCCCGGAGCCGGTGATCCAGGCGCGCAGCACGTCCACGGAGTCGAGCCGCTCCTCCGGGTGCGTGGTGGAGAGCAGATCCAGGCAGATCCGCCCGGCATCGAACCGCAGCTCGTACGGGGCCGTGGCCGTACCCAGTGCCATGTGCCTGTCACCGCCTAGGGGTTCCCCTCAGACGCGAGAGGTTCGGTGAGATGCCAGTGAGAGGGCTGGGAAACCGTTCCCTCTTACAGTGCCTGCCCACCGCGACGCCCGAAACCCCTCGCACGGGCAGGACTGCCACGCGCACCGGGAATTCGGCCTCGGCTGACGAACGCCACCGGTGCAGCACCCTCAGGGGCGCGGGGAACTGCGCGAGAACAGCCCCACCGGCCCGCAGTTCCCCGCGGCCCGAGCACCACGCGGCGCACACCCCGACCCGGATCGACTCGGGCGGCCCCTGCGCGTCGCCGTGGCGGTTTCTCGCCCAACTCGCGGGGCGCCTCACGCGTCCGCGTACTTCGACTCCGCTGCCGGGTCCAGGGCCAGACGGTAGCCCCGCTTGACCACCGTCTGGATCAGCTTCGGGTACCGAGGGCGGTGCGGAGGCGGGCCATGGCCGTCTCCACCGCGTGTTCGTCACGTCCCGCGCCGGGCAGCGCGCGCAGCAGTTCGGCACGGGCGACGACCCAGCCGGGGCGGCGGGCGAGGGCCCGGAGCAGGGACATGCCGGCGGGCGGTACGGGCTTGAGGGCGTCGTCGACCAGAACCGCGTGGCCACGGATCTCCACCCGGTGCCCGGCGATCGGCAGCGAGCGCGCCCGGGTGGGCAGTTCCTGGCAGAGGAGCTGGACGAGGGGGCCGAGCCGGAATCGCTCGGGCTGAATCGTGTCGATGCCGTGGGACTGGAGCGGCAGCGCGGTGACCGGGCCGACGCAGGCCGGCAGTACGTCGTGGCTCAGGGCGGCCAGGACGTCGGGGAGCAGCCCCCGCTTCTCGGCCCGGGACAGCAGGGATGCCGCGGCCGGGGCGCTGGTGAACGTCAGCGCGTCCAGGCCCCGGGAGACCGTCGCGTCGAGGAGGCGGTCCACCGGGCCGATGTCCTCCGGCGGCATCCACCGGTAGACGGGCACGCCGACGACCTCGGCCCCGCCCTCCCGCAGCGCCTCCACGAACCCGGGCAGCGGCTCGCCGTGCAGCTGGACCGCGATCCGCAGACCGTCGACGCCCTCCTCCAGCAGCCGGTCCAGCACCTCCGCCATGGACTCCGACGACGGCGACCACTCCTCCGTCAGCCCGGCGGCCCGCACCGCGCCCTTGACCTTGGGCCCACGCGCCATGATCCGTACGCCGCCCAGCCGCGACAGCAGGTCGTCGCCGAGCCCCCAGCCGTCGGCGGCCTCGACCCAGCCCCGGAAGCCGATCGCGGTCGTGGCGATCACGATGTCCGGCACCTGCTGGATGATCTCCTTCGTCGCGGCCAGCAGTTCACTGTCGTCGGCGAGCGGCACGATCCGCAGGGCAGGGGCGTGCAGGACGGCGGCACCACGTCGCTGCAGCAGCGCCCCGAGCTCATCGGCCCGGCGCGCGGCCGTGACACCCACGGTGAAGCCGGCCAGGGGCCCGTGGTCCGGTCGCTGTTCTTTCTCGTACATGGCTCTCGTCCCGCACTCGAGTCGTCGTACTTCATGGGTACGGCGTACCTACATGCCGATCGAGCCTGTCAACGGCTCGTGACAGGCCCGGATCGGCATGATGTCGTCGGTGTTACGTCACACCTCGGCGTAGCTGAGCTGCGGCTTCTCCTCCGAGGTCGATGCGGTGACGGGTACCCGGGGAGTCGTACGGCGAAGGTATACGGCCCAGGTGACCACGAAGCACACCGCGTAGAAGGCGAGGAAGGCGACGAACGCGCCGGTGCCGGAACCGTAGGAGAGGAAGGACTGGCGGAAGGCCAGGTTGATGCCGACGCCGCCGAGCGCGCCCACCGCGCCGATGAGCCCCATGGAGGCACCGGAGAGCCGGCGCCCGTAGGCCGCGGCCTCCTCGCCCTGCAGTCCCTTGGCGAGGGCCTTGTTCTGGAAGATGCCCGGGATCATCTTGAACGTCGAGCCGTTGCCGAGCCCGCTGAGCACGAACAGCACCACGAACGCCGCCGTGAACAGCGCCAGCGACTTCTCCATGGAGGCACCGATCAGGATCGCCGTCGCGACGCCCATGCCGACGTAGTTCCACAGGCTGATCCGCGCGCCGCCGTACCGGTCCGCGAGCCAGCCGCCGAGGGGCCGGATGAGGGAGCCGAGCAGCGGGCCGAGGAAGGTGACGTACGCGGCCTGCAGCGGCGTACGGCCGAACTGGTTCTGGAGCACCTGGCCGAAGGCGAAGCTGTAGCCGATGAAGGAGCCGAAGGTGCCGATGTAGAGGAGGGACATGATCCACGTGTGGGCGTCCCGCGCGGCGTCCTTGGCGGCGCCGGTGTCGTTCTTCACGTTCTCCAGGTTGTCCATGAAGAGCGCGGCCATGACGGCGGCGACGACGATCAGCGGGATGTAGACCCCGAGCAGCACGCGCGGCCCGCCACCGGCGCCGATGATCGCGAGCGCGGCCAGCTGGATCACCGGTACGCCGATGTTGCCGCCGCCCGCGTTCAGGCCGAGGGCCCAGCCCTTCTTCCGCAGCGGGAAGAACGCGTTGATGTTGGTCATGGAGGAGGCGAAGTTGCCACCGCCGATGCCTGCGAGCAGGCCGACGAGCAGGAAGGTGGAGAAGGAGGTGCCCGGCTCCATCACGGCGAACGCGGCGACGGTCGGGACCAGGAGCAGACCGGCCGAGATGATCGTCCAGTTCCGGCCGCCGAAGATCGCGACAGCGAAGGTGTAGGGGACGCGGACGACGGCGCCGACGAGCGTGACCATCGAGGTCAGCATGAACTTGTCGGCCGGCGTCAGGCCGTACTCCGGGCCCATGAAGAGCACCAGCACGGACCACAGGGTCCAGATCGAGAAGCCGATGTGCTCGGACAGGACGGAGAAGAAGAGGTTCCGGCGGGCGATCTTCTCTCCGGTCTCCTTCCAGAACGTCTCGTTCTCCGGATCCCAGTGCTGGATCCAGCGTCCGCCCTTGCTCGGGGGTGCGGGTGCCGTGCCAGGGCCTGTCATGACGCCTCCACTGTGCTCCGGGGCCGGGTCGTACTTCGAGTGACTGACCCGAAGGTAGGGAGGACGCGTTTCGTGGCTGTGCCAGCGAGTGACCGCGAAGGAACTTTACTCTCACCCCGCGCTCGGGCGGGATGAGAGGTTCGGTGCCGTCTGTCAGCGTTGCGGGGGCTGCCAGTGGGGGTTCTGCTGGGGGTGGGGCGGCTGCTGAGGAGGGCAGGGCGTGGGAGCGGGCTGCGCTCCGTACGGACCACCCGGCGCCGGCTGCGCTCCGTACGGACCACCCGGCGCCGGCTGCGCTCCGTACGGACCACCCGGCGCGGGCTGGGCGGCGTACGGGCCGGAAGCCGGCTGAGCCGGGTAACCCGGGACGGGCTGCGGTGGGTACGGACCCGGCGCGGGCTGGGCGTACGGCCCTGGCTGCTGATGGCCGTACCCTGCCGGTGGTGCCGCGGGCGCCCCCATGGCCGGCCCCGGCGTCCCGGGCGCCTGCCCAGGCACCCCGGCCTGCGGACCCCCGTAGGGCCCGCCCCGAACGGATTCCCGTGGCCCGGCACCTGCGCCCCGGCGGCAGATACCGCAACCGCCCGGTCTCGTCCGTCACCGGCATGAAGCCCGCCGTCTGCAACCGCGCGGCGAACTTGGCGTTGCGCTTTCGCGTGACCAGCAGCCCGATGCCGAAGATCGCCATGAAGAGCAGCCACACCACGCCCGCCATGATGAAGTCGAAGGACTCCCCGCCGGCGCGGAAGCCGAGGACCGCGCAGCCGACCGTGACGCCGAGGGCCGCGTACCCCATGCGCTTCTCGGCGCTCTTGCCGGTGAGGTCGAAGTTGATACGGGCCTTGAGCAGTTCGAAGGCGTCGGGCACGAGGGGCGGCAGCGACACACCGTCCCCGGCGCTCGGGTACTGCGCCCAGTTCTGCGCGGCCCGGGCCCTGGCCTGCGGGCTGGGGTCGGGCAGGATCAGCATGGTGAGCGCGCCGTTGCGGCCGCTGCTCTGCCGGACGTCCGCGTACTCGTAGCCGAACTGCTGCGCCACGAAGGCCAGCCGGGCGAGCTTCTTCACGGACGCCATCGGACTGGTGAGCTCGACGGGCTCCCCGCTCGCCATCAGCCGCAGCATCTTCTGTGTCTGCCGCTTACTCATCCCCACCGCTCCTGCCGGCCACATTGTTCACTTGCGCAACTCGGGCAGTTTTCCACACCGGGAAGGGCCGGGGGAACGGGGTCCCGTTATCCTCTAGCGGACCCCACACGGGAAGGGGAGGGTCCATGTCCGCTGAGTCGGGGGCCGAGCGGCCGGAGGCGCAGCGCCCGCAGCGCTCCCTCGCCGGGAACATCGCCTTCGGAGCGGGCGTGCTCCTCGTGCTGGCGACGGCGACGCTCGGCGCGTTCGCGGCTGTGAGCCTGCTGGGCGGTGCGGTGGACGCGGCCCCGCTGTCGAGCGTCGTGCCCGAGGACGGGAACAACGCCGTCGTGGTGGGAGGCATCGCGATCGGCGGGCTGACCGGGCTGATGCTGCCGGTGATCCTCTTCGGCATGGTGCGGGGGAACGAGAACACGCCCCGGGTCGGCCCGGTCTCCGCTGCCCGCAAGGTGCTGGCGGTTCTGGTGTTCGACGTCTGCCTGCTGCTCGTGGCGCTGCTCGTCGCCCAGCTGGGCCGGTTCCTCCCGGCCCAGCTCACCACGGTCGTCGCCGTCTTCGCGGTCGGGTTCAGCTGGATGCCGCTGGCGATGGTCCCCTGGGAGCGGTTCGGGCTGGGTGAGGTGTTCGGCAAGCGGCGCGGCTCGTCCGCGTCAGACCAGGCGGAGTGAGTCCGCCAGTTCGTCGGCGACCCTCGTGAGTTCCGCGCCGAGCCCGAGTGACGTCCACAGCATCCGGCACTCCAGCGCCGTGGGGTGCCGGCGCGGCAGCACGTAGTGCGCCACGCCCTCCACGACCGTTCCGCTCTCCGCGTCCGGGTCCGTCGGCTCCTGGCGGTGCACACGCAGGGCCGGTCCCAGGGGCAGCTCGACCTCGGTGAGGACCTGCCCGCCGAAGTACGGGCCCTCCGCGCGCTCGGCCTCCGCACGGAACGCGGCCGTACTCCGGGCCTCCGGCGGGACGTTCAGCTCCCGCACCGTGCAACTGGCGACGACCGGCCCGTCCTGGGGTGCCAGGACCGCCGCGCACAGGGCGCCCTGGCGTACCGCCGCACCCCAGTACCAGAGCAGGTCCGTCGCGAACGCCTCGTGCCACTGCTCGGGGACGCCGTCGCCCAGGTGTTGTCCGGCGAGGGTGCGCGCCCATGCCTCGGGGTCCTCGCATCTGAGGTCCAGGACCAGCCAGTTGTGGTGGGCGGGCAGCGCGACGCGGCACTCCCGCCACTCCCCCGGGTTCGTCATGGCCGGCTCACACTCCGGCCAGTGACGCGTCGGAGCCGGTGACATCGGGCTGCGGCTCGCTGCCGAACAGGCCGACGAAGCTGTTGGTGTCGGAGGCCGCGCCCGTCCCGGTGCCGCCGAGACCCACCGCGTTGAACGCCATGGCCTGCTTGAACGCGTCGGGCGTGCCGATGAAGGCCAGGTCCGCCGGGTCGATGTTCTTGATGCGGGCGAGTTCGTCGACCATGCCCGGCCCCGCGTACATGCTGGCCAGGCCACGCGGACCGGCGGCGGTGTAGGCGTCGCGGGCGGCCGAGAGGTTGTCGCCGACCTTGAACAGGTCCCGCCAGTTGCCCCGGATGGTGGCCAGGTCGTCCGCGAAGGAACTCGGCAGTCCGCGGAAGGCCGCCCTCAGGCCCACGTCCGGCAGGGCCGCCCCGGGGCGCGCTCCGGCCCTGGCCCCGACCATGGACTCGACGAGTGCGCGGCGCGCGGCCGAGTTCATGCCCGGGTTCCAGCCGCGCACGTACTGCGTGGCCGCCGTCCAGACGCGGCTGCGGCCGACGGTGGCGGCGGCCTTGGCGCCCGCGGAGAAGACGCGTCCGATGCCGAACGTGGCGAGGCCGAGCACGTCGATCGCCACGTCGCCCCAGGAGCCGTCGCCGTTGATGGCGAGCAGCACATGGCAGACCAAGGAGATCGCCGTCATCACCAGCGCGATGGTGCCGAGCACGCCTGCCAGCGCCTGTCCGATGACGGGAATCCAGCCGACGAGCAGCGACAGCACTCCGCACACGGCGGCGATGGCTCCCGTGATGTCGCTGACGATCTTCAGGGTGTCGCGCAGGTCGTCCAGCCAGCCGTCGTTGAGGCCGTCGCCCTCGGTGGTGTCGTGGATGCGCTTGGCGGCCTTGTCGCCGGCCTCCTTGTGACGGGTTTTCAGCTTGTCGAGCTGGCCGCGCAGTCCGTCCAGCCCCTCCTGGAGGTCGGTGACCGCCTTGTCGAGCTTGTCCTGTCCGGCGTCGTCGGTGCCCTTCGGCGGGTTCTCGGCCTTGGACCTGGCCGTGGACAGGCTGTTGTGCTTCGTCTCGGCCTGGGTGAGGAGCTTGTCCGCCTCCCCCTGGATCGTCTCCAGGTCGGTGGAGTAGTCCTTGAGGGCGACACCGGCATCCGCGTAGCGGTCATGGGCCTTGCTCACCGTCTTGGCCGTCTCGTTCGCCTTCTCGGCGAAGGCCCGTCCGGCCTCGGAGTCCCAGCTCTCCAGGTTGCCGATCCGGCGCAGGGCGTCGGCGGTCCTGGTGATGGTCTCGGCCGTGGCCGTGAACCGGCGGGCGAGTGCCTTCATGTCGTGGACGTCGCCGGGCACGGGGTCACCGCTCTCCCCCAGCACCTCCCACCGGTGGTCGGCGGGGCGGGTCACTTCTTCTTCCCCTTGCCGACGAGCGCGTTGTACAGCGCGGTGTCGAGCTCTGTGTAGGCCTTCCCGGCCTCCTTGGCGATGGTGCCGAGCCCCTGGATCTCCTCGATCATCTTCTTGCGGTTGTCGTCCCAGCCGTCGGAGAACTCCTGGAGCCGGTCGTGCAGCGTCTGGTGGCCGACGGTGCGGCGGTCGTAGGACTCCATGAGCTTGTCGAGCCCTTCCAGCTCGGTCGCCACCGTCCGCAAGCCCGTTCCGGCCGTGTCGAGATCCTTCGTCGAGACCCTGAGCTTCTTGCTCACTCCCGCTCCTCCCCCGTCCGCTCCTGCTCGCGGTGCTGCCAGCGCAAGGTTCCGGCCACCGCGTCGAACAACTCCACCATGGCGTCCGCGATCGGCTCCAGCGGTGTGCTGAAGGTCAGCATCAGCACCTCGTCGCGGTCCGGGACCGGTACGAAGTACTCGACGACGGTGTCCTCGAACTCGGAGCCCAGCTTCCGTGACTGCTTCGTCCGTTCCTGCCGCCGCACCCGGGCCACGCGTCCGACAGCGGGCAGCGTCGCCAGCGTGACCTCGCCGGATCCGGCCAGGGCGGCGACCGCGTCGAGGCCGTCGAACCTCTCGTAGAGGCGGGAGATCAGCAGGGAGGCCGACAGCGGGATGCCACCGGCCTCCAGGAACGACAGGTACAGCACCACTCCGCCCTGTTCGACGGCGCTCTCGGCCGTGCCGAGCAGCTGCTGCTCGGCCTTGCGGCGCAGGACGGGCTGGTCGTCGACGCCCGTGAACTGCCGTCTGACCAGGGCGTTCACGGACGCCTCGCGGCGGTCCGCGGGCAGCAGCGGGATGCGGTACCAGTCCTCGGGCGTCATCAGCCCGAAGACCGGCGCGCGCGGCCCGGCCGGCTCTGTCGTCGGGGCTTGGCTCACTGTCGTTCTCTCACGTGCGACCGAAAAGGGACCTCGTCAAGGGCCGCTCGTCGTCCGCCCCCAGCGATGCCGGCCCAGCTTAGCCGCCGGGTGCCCGGCGCCTCCGGCTCCCGCGAACCCTCACCCGAGGCTCACTTTTCGGCCACAAGCGGGGCTTCTGCTTCGCCGCCAGGTCCTCCACCCAGCCGAACGCCAGCACACAGCAGCCGATCAGGATCCACACCACGACCAGCACCGGCCAGACGCTCTCCAGCAGCCCGGGGACGTTCTGCTCCAGCGCGGGGATGCCCCACAGCCGGTCCCACAGCGTCGCGGCGGCCAGGATGCAGATGTTGTGCCAGAGGTAGATCGTCACGGCCCGGGAGTTGAGCAGGGTGATCGCCCCGGCCCAGGGGCGCAGCCGGCGCGGCCACTCGGACCAGGACGGGCTGACGTGCAGCAGCAGCAACACCGTGCCGAAGGACCACAGGGCCTGCGCCAAGGGCATGCTGTCCAGGTCGTTGCCCGGGCCGAAGCCGTGGTGCAGGGCGTACCAGAGGCCGACCAGGGCGATGACGGGCGCCACGGACGGGACGAGGTAGCTGGGCAGCCGCCGCAGGACGCCCTCCTGGTGGGCCATGCCGAGGATCCAGCAGGCGCCGAAGGTGGAGAAGTCCGTGAGCTCCGAGGGGATCCGCTCGCCGGGCAGCGTGAGCCAGCCCTGCTCGAAGGCGACCGCCAGGGCGATCGGCGCGAGCAAGGTGACCGCCGGCATCGCGCGCAGGGCCTTCAGCAGCAGCGGGGACAGCAGGACGAACCAGAGGTAGGCGCGGATGTACCACAGCGGGCCGGCGAGTTCCGCCGCCCAGTCCTCGCCGACGAAGCCGTGCAGGCCGGGCAGCCCCTCGGCGTACGGCGGGTCGCTGAGCGGGACGATCCAGAAGGTGAGGTGGAGCCACCACCAGCCGGGGTGCCCGTCGGCGTCCGGTCCCCAGCCCTGCAGGACCATGCCGGTGACGCCGACGACACCCAGCAGCCACAGCGGAGGCAGCAGCCGGCGCATCCGGCCGCGGATCACCTGGACGGCCGGGCGCCGCAGCGAGCGGGCCATGAGATGGCCGGCGAGGGCGAACATCACGCCCATGGACGGGAACAGCAGCGGCAGCCAGGCCCACCCGGTCAGGTGGTAGAGCACGACCCGGAACAGGGCGAGGGCGCGCAGCAGGTCGAAGTACCGGTCGCGGGCGGGTGCGGTGCCGGGTGCCCGCGCGTCCGCCGGCGCCTGGGCGACGGGAGTCTGCTGCATGGTCATCCGGCGGACCTCCCGCCCACCGGCTGCTCGGAAGTGCCGCTGCCCGGCCCGGGCAGGCCCACCGCGCCGGTGCGCCGGAGCTTCTGCCAGCGCAGCCGGCCGCCGGTGAGGGCGGTGATCCAGGACTGGAGCAGGACGACGTACATGAGCTGGCGGTAGAGGAGCTGCTGGAGCGGCAGCGAGATCAGGTGGGTCATGCGTTCCTTGTCCAGATGGAACGCGTAGGCGGCGCACACCCCTTGCACCGCGAGGACGCCCAGCCAGGCGCCGATGGTCTTCTCCGTCGGGCCGAACACCAGCCCGTACAGCAGGAACACGTCGATCAGCGGGGCCAGCAGCGGTGCCACGACCATGAACATCGACACCAGCGGGAGGCCCACGCGGCCGAAGCGGCCCGAGTGGCCCCGGTCGACGACGGACCGGCGGTGCTTCCAGATCGCCTGCATCGTGCCGTAGGACCAGCGGTAGCGCTGGGACCACAACTGCTGGACGGACTCCGGGGCCTCGGTCCAGGCGACGGCCTTCTCGGCGTACACCACGTGCCAGCCGTCGCGGTGCATGGCCATGGTGATGTCGGTGTCCTCGGCGAGCGTGTCGTCGCTCATGCCTCCGACGCGTTCCAGTGCGCTGCGCCGGAACGCGCCGACCGCGCCGGGGATCGTCGGCATGCAGCGCAGCACGTCGTACATCCGGCGGTCGAGGTTGAAGCCCATCACGTACTCGATGTGCTGCCACGCGCCGATGAGCGAGTTCCGGTTGCCGACCTTGGCGTTGCCCGCGACGGCGCCCACCCGCGGGTCACCGAAGGGCTGCACCAGTTCGCGGACGGTGGTCGGTTCGAAGACCGTGTCGCCGTCCATCATCACGATCAGGTCGTACCGGGCGTTGGCGATGCCCCGGTTGAGGGCGGCGGGCTTGCCCGCGTTGAGCTGGCGGACGACGCGTACGCCGGGCAGGTCGAGGTTCTCGACGATGCGCGCGGTGCCGTCGCTCGACCCGTCGTCGATGACCAGGACTTCGATGGGATGGTCGCTCGCGACCAGCGAACGGACCGTCTGCTCGATGCACTTGGCCTCGTTGTAGGCGGGCACGAGGACGGACACCGGTTCGGTGACGGGCTCGCCCCAGCGGAAGCCGCGCCGGCGGACCCGGCGGGCGTGCGCGACGGAGAGGATCAGCATCAGCCCGAGCCGCCCGAAGACCAGCACACCGACGACGGCGAGACCGGCGACGAGCACGTCGGTCGTCTTCTCGGAGGCCTGCACGAGGAAGACCCACGCCTCGCCCTTCAGCGACTCCAGCCCGGCGACCGTCGTGTGCGCGCTGGGGGCGTCCAGGGCTCCGGTGAGGGTGTCGAAGCGGTAGCCCTTGTCCTTCAGTCCGGAGATGTACCGGTCGAGCGCGGCCACGGTCTGGGAGCGGTCGCCGCCGGAGTCGTGCATCAGCACGATGGCGCCCTCGCCGCCCTTCGGCGTGGCGTTGCGGATGATCTGCTGGACCCCGGGCCTGCGCCAGTCCTCGCTGTCGGTGTTGTTGACGACGGTGATGTAGCCCTTGCTGCCGATGTACTCGGTGACCGGCCAGGAGTTGTTGTCCATGTTCTGGGAGAACGACGAGTAGGGCGGGCGGAACAGCGAGGTGCGGATGCCGGCCGCCCCGGCCAGCGCGAGCTGGTTCTGCGACAGCTCCCAGTCGACGCGGCTCCTGCTCTGCAGGGACAGGTCGGGGTGGTTGAAGGTGTGCAGCCCGATCTCGTGGCCCTCGTCGACCATGCGCTGGACGAGGTCCGGGTAACGGGAGGCCATCGTGCCGGTGATGAAGAAGACGGCGTGGGCGTCGTACTTCTTCAGCACGTCGAGGACCTTGGGCGTCCACATCGGGTCCGGCCCGTCGTCGAAGGTCAGCACCAGCTCGTGGTCCGGGAGTTCCAGACTGGTGGGCCGCCCTTCGCGGGTGTCGATGACGGGCCCGCCCTTCAGGATGTCCTTCGGGACACGGTCGTTCGCGGCAGGTGGTCCGACGCGGTGGTCGGCGAGGATCTCGCTGTGCACATAGCCGCGCAGCATGAGCATCGCCATCAGCGCGACGAGCACGAGCAGGGGCAGCAACAGGCGCATGGGCAGGCGGCGGCGCGAGCGGTTGCGGGAACCGCCACGGGCTCGGGGCGCGCGGCCGGGGCGGTGGGAACGGGTTGCCATCAGGGGTGGTACTCCGGGCTGGTGCGGGGACGGGGTGCGTGCGGGGAGGCGGGCCTGGGCCGGGCCGGGGCGGGGCCGGCGGTGAGCCGAGCGGGGTGGGCCGGGTGATGGACGTTCGTCGACGGGCCGTGCGGAGGGGTGGCGGCCTGCGAGCCGGCCAACCTGGGCCGCCCGGCAGGGCTGCGGTGTCGCGGCTGGGCCGGACGGCACGACGCCCCAGCCGTCGGCCGGGCCGGCTCACCTGACGACACGGCTGATCAACAGCCCTCAGGCGCTCCGGACCCGGCGTCCGCGGTCGGCCGGCCGGCGGCCCGGTTACGCCGTCGGCGACTCGGCGACCGGCTGGGGCGGAGCCGCACCGTCGGCGACCGTGCCGGTGTCGCCGCCGTCGCCGGTGCCCGTGGTCACGGTCGGCTCGGGCGACGGGACGGTCGTCGGCGTCGGGTCGGATGCGGGCGTGCCCGGCGGGTCCGCCGGCGTGCTCGCAGTCGGCTCGGCGCCGCCGCTGCCAGGGGCGGGTGAGGTCCGGGTCACGGCCGGCGAGGGCTCGGCGGTCGTGCCGGGACGCCCTGGGCCGGCGGAGGCCGCGGGTTCACGGGCGCTCACGCCGGGCGCGGGTGCCGTGGCCTCGCCGGTCGTCGGCGCGCTGTCCGGGGCGGTGGCTCCGGTGCCGGCGGTCGGTGCCGACTGCTCCGGCTGGGGCGGGGTGTCGACCTGCCCCGCCGGCCGGCCCTCCTGCTGGCCCGGCACGGGCAGCCAGGGGGCGTTGGAGTTGCCCGACATCAGCGTGGCGACGATGACGACGGCGTAGCCCCCGCAGGCCAGGGCGACGGCCATGCCGATCCGGCGCAGGCGGCTCCTGCGGCGGCCGGACTCGTCGACGAACACGGGCCGGTCGGCCGCGGACTCGGGGCTCGCGCCGGGACCTTCCTTGACATGCCGTATGAACCCGTCGCCGAGCTGTACGGCGTCGAGCTGCACGGTGACCTCGTGCGGGTCGTGGGTGTGCTCGGCGGGGTCGTCGCCCGGCGGGGTGGTCCCGGCCGGCTCGACATCCTCCTGCCAGGGGTCACGGACGGCGGGCCGGCTCGCGGTGTCCGGGGCCGGGGAGCCGGTCCCGCCGTCGTTCTGCCGGGGGATGCCGCGCAGTATCTCCGTCCCGGCGGGCGGCCGGCTGCCGGTCGCCTGGACGTCGCTGCCGGTGAAGACCTGCGTGGCTCTCCGGTCCCGGCCTCTGCCGTCCGTGGGGAGTTCACCGGTCGTCGCCGAGGCCTCGGGCCATTCGGGTTGGGCGTCTTCTCGCCACTGTGTCACGCGCACGCACTTCCCCCACGGGATGGTTCAGGTGCGCGTACGACCTGAGCACCCGTCGTCGGACCCGGGCCCCCACCCGTTCCGAGCGCCCCCCTTTACCACACCGTGCTCAGGCGTCGAAGATAGCGCACGCGCAGGTTCTGTGTGGACCGCGTGCGGAATCGTGTCAGCCGTGATACGTCATGAGGACATCGTCCATGGCGGGAACCCGCCCCCGGCGGGGCCGGGAGCCCTCAGGCCCCGGCGCCCTGCTGGCCTCCCCCGCCCTGCCCGGTCGCCCCGCCACCTGGGACTTCGCCAGCGGCCGGATCCCTGGGCGGCGCCTGCCCCACGCGATGCCGGGGCACCGTCCGCACCGGCGGGCGCGTCAGTGTGATCTGCCGGACCACCTGCTGGAAGCAGGCCAGCGCCGCCAGGCCCGGCAGGGCCGCCGCCACGGTGCCGAGGACCGTCCTGGGCGCCTGGGCGACGCACAGCAGCACTGCGACGCACGAGAAGACGAGGACCACGCACCAGGAGTGCACGGCACGGCGCTGGTGCAGGGCGGCCCGCAGGACGGACAGGGAGGCCACCAGCCAGGGCCCGTACACCAGCAGGGGCCACCAGGCGCGCAGGCCTCTCCCCGCGGGGGACACGGCGACGAGGCGCAGCGGGTCGTAGGCGACCATTCCGCTCAGGAGGCTCACGGCGGAGGCGATCACGGCCGCCAGGGCGGCGACGAGGAAGCTGGTGGTGCGGAGCACGCCCGGGGCCCGGCGGGTCCGGACCTTGCGGTGACGCCGGGGGACTTCCCGCACGGGCGGCAGTTCCTCGGTGATGTCCTGGAGCCGCCTCATATGACCGTCCGGGACGACGTCCGCCGTCCCGGACCGCGTCTCGTCACGCGGGGCGGGAATCCTCCGCCCCTGTTCCTCTCGCCCCTGCCCGTACTCCTCGCGGCTCTGCGCGTACTCCTCGCGGGCCTGCCCGTACTCCTCGCGGGCCCGCCCGTACTCCTCGCGGACCCGTCCGTACTCCTCTCGGGCCCGCCCGTACTCCTCGCGGACCCGTCCGTACTCCTCTCGGGCCTGCCCGTACTCCTCGCGGACCCGTCCCTCTTTCTCTCGGGCCTGCCGGTGTGACCCGCGGGCCTGCCCGTGTGCCCGAGGGCTTCCTCGAGGATGAACGCCAGTTCCTCGGCCGGGTCCCAGGTCGGGTCCGGCGGCGTGAGGGGCGTCGTGAAATCCCGCGTCGGAGCCCGGTGCCGTCCGGTGCCGCCCTCGATCCCTTTGTCGTACATAATGCGGCCCGACTATTCCGCGAGCGCGAAAGCGGGCCATTCCGTCGCGCTGCTCCACCGCCGGGCGAGATCGTTTTCCAGCACGCTCATGGCGTCCAGGAAATCGCGCAGCACCGGCTCGGTCACCTGCAACGTGACCGGACAACCGCCTTTGGTGAGCGTGCCGTTGACGGTGGCCGACGAGTGCGCCGGAGCGGGAATGTAGGTGTAGGGGCCGAGCGTTACCGCCCACCCGTCTTTCCTGGTCGCCTCGGTCATGTACCGACTAACCGTCGGCCCACTTCACCGGATGCGCGGCAAACGAGTGAAGGATTTCCCCGTTGAGCATCTTTTCCATGTGCCATTAGGGCTCTCCATATCTCTGTATGAAGAACAGCAAACGATCTTTTCTCGACAGTCCTGCCGACGCCCAGCCGTTGACGGCCTCACGCGCCCCACATACGTTTCGTCCGTCGAAGCGCTTCGACGACCCGTCTCCCGCCCCTGACGCAGGGAAGAAGGCCCCCCACATGAAGTTCACCGACGGCTACTGGCTGCTGCGCGAGGGCGTCACCGCGGCGTACCCGGCCGAAGTGCTCGACGTCACCGAGCAGGACGGCGCACTGGAGATCCACGCACCGACCCGCCCCGTCCGCTCCCGAGGCGACCTGATGAGGGGCCCCGTCCTCACGCTCCGTGCGCACACCCCCATGCCCGATGTCATCGGCCTGACGCTGACGCATTTCACGGGCGGGCGGCCCCGGGGCCCGAGTTCGAGATCACCCCGTCGGCGGCCACACCGCGGATCTCGTACGACGACGAGCACGCGACCCTGACCTCGGGCGACCTGTCGGTCCGGGTGGCTCGCGGCGGCCCCTGGCACGTCGAGTTCCGCGCGCACGGCCGCACGCTCACCAGCAGCGGCCACAAGAGCATGGGCATCATGCGCGACGCGACCGGCGCACACCACCTGCGCGAACAACTGGTGCTCCAGGTCGGCACGTCCGTCTACGGCCTCGGGGAGCGCTTCGGCCCGCTGGTGAAGAACGGCCAGGTCGTCGACGTCTGGCAGGCCGACGGCGGCACCTGCACCGAACAGGCCTACAAGAACGTGCCCTTCTTCCTCACGGACGCCGGCTACGGCGTCTTCGTCGACCACCCGGGCAAGGTGTCCTTCGAGGTCGCCTCGGAGGTCGTGTCCCGGGTGCAGTTCAGCGCGGAGACGCAGGAGCTGACGTACTACGTCGTCCACGGCCCGTCCCCGAAGGAGATCCTGCGCAAGTACACGGCCCTGACCGGCCGCCCGGCCCTGCCGCCGGCCTGGTCGTTCGGGCTGTGGCTGTCGACGTCCTTCACGACCTCGTACGACGAGGAGACGGTGACGTCCTTCATCGAGGGCATGAGGGAACGGGAACTCCCCCTGTCGGTCTTCCATTTCGACTGCTTCTGGATGCGCGAGTTCAACTGGTGCGACTTCCAGTGGGACGCACGCGTCTTTCCGGACCCCGAGGGCATGCTGGCCCGGCTGAAGAGCCGGGACCTGCGGGTCTGCGTCTGGATCAACCCGTACATCGCCCAGCGGTCCCCGCTGTTCGCCGAGGGCATGGCGCTCGGGCACCTGCTGAGACGCCCGGACGGCAGCGTCTGGCAGTGGGACATGTGGCAGCCCGGCATGGCCCTGGTCGACTTCACCAGCCCGGCCGCCCGCGACTGGTACGCCGCCAAACTGGAGGCGCTGCTCGCGCAGGGCGTCGACTGCTTCAAGACCGACTTCGGCGAACGCGTGCCGCTCGATGTGACCTGGTCGGACGGCTCCGACCCGGAGCGGATGCACAACTACTACACGTACCTGTACAACCGCACGGTCTTCGAGGTGCTGGGCAAGCACCGCGGCGCGGGGGAGGCCGTTCTCTTCGCCCGTTCGGCGACGGTGGGGAGCCAGCGGTTCCCGGTGCACTGGGGCGGCGACTGCGAGGCGACGTACGAGTCGATGGCCGAGTCGCTGCGCGGAGGCCTGTCCCTCGGCCTGTCCGGCTTCGGCTTCTGGAGCCACGACATCGGCGGCTTCGAGGGCACCCCGACCCCGGCCCTGTTCAAGCGCTGGCTGGCCTTCGGACTGCTCTCCTCGCACAGCCGCCTGCACGGGAGCAGCTCCTACCGGGTCCCCTGGCTGTTCGACGAGGAGTCGGTGGACGTGGCACGGCACTTCATCCGGCTGAAGCTGCGCCTCATGCCCTACCTGTACGAGGTGGCCCGGACCACCCATAGCGAGGGCGTGCCGATGATGCGGGCGATGGTCCTGGAGTTCCCGGACGACCCGGGCTGCGCGCACCTGGAACGCCAGTACATGCTCGGCCCGGACCTGCTGGTCGCGCCGGTGTTCAGCGACGAGGGCGACGTCACGTACTACGTGCCCGAGGGCACCTGGACGCACTTCCTGACCGGCGAGACGGTGACCGGCCCGCGGTGGGTGCGCGAGCGGCACGCCTTCGGAAGCGTTCCGCTGCTGGTCAGGCCTGGTGCGGTGGTCCCGGTGGGCGCGGTGTGCGACCGCCCGGACTACGACCACGCCGACGGGGTGACGCTGCGGGCGTACGGCCTCGGGCCGGGCGACGAGACGACCGTGCGGGTCGGGGAGGTGACCTTCACGGTCGTACGCGACGGCGACACCCTGCGGGCGTCGTGCAGCGACCCGTCGGCCCCCTGGGCTCTGGCGGCCGGCGACCGCCAGGTCCGGGCAGCGGCCGGAACCGGCACTCTGACGCTGGAGCCGGCCTGATGGTCGCGGTAGCCGCATGACACAGGCCCCGCCGCTCTTGAGCGACGGGGCCTGTGCCCACATGGGATGAGTGGAGATGGCGGGAATCGAACCCGCGTCCAACGGTGCGGAACCAGGGCTTCTCCGTGTGCAGTCGGCTGTGCTTTTCTCGGCCCCGGAGATCACGCCGACAAGTC
The DNA here is from genome assembly GCA_018195615.1 of Streptomyces tuirus. GTDB lineage: Bacteria > Actinomycetota > Actinomycetes > Streptomycetales > Streptomycetaceae > Streptomyces > Streptomyces tuirus_A. The sequence goes on from JAGTPG010000002.1 coordinate 3,764,196, forward strand.
TCCGACGGGCCCAGTCACTGTGTGGTTTCCCTCTTCACCCCGTGACCGGGATCGAGGTTTAGTTCCCTAGATGATGCCAGGATCCGGGTCGGGAACACCCCCGGGCTGACACTCCCTTTAAGTAGGGGAGCCGCTGCTCGCTACCTGAAGATCAGGCAGCGAGGGCGAGCTCGCCCTGGGAGATGGATCGCTTGGAATTGGCGATTATTTTTCTCGGCCTGTGGTTTACGAGATCATGGCCGCTTCCTCGACACGCTTCCCCTGCTTCGACAGCCGCTGTCGAAACCGATCATCCCCATGTTGTGTTTTCAATCCCCCGCGAGAGGGGCTCCGCACCCGCTGTGAGGTGCAGGTGCCATCGTACGTGACCAACGCCCGACGATGCCACCGTATTCCCCCGTGCCGGGGCGCTACGCCCGGGCCTTCCGCCGTACCGCCGAGATCGCCCGCTCGGTCTCACGCCGGTCCTGCTTCTCACGGAGCGTCTGACGCTTGTCGTACTCCTTCTTGCCCTTCGCCAGCGCGATCTCGACCTTGGCGCGGCCGTCCTTGAAGTACAGCGCGAGGGGCACGATGGTGTGGCCCGTCTCGCCGGACTTCGCCTCCAGCTTGTCGATCTCGGCGCGGTGCAGCAGCAGCTTCCGCTTGCGGCGGGCGCTGTGGTTGGTCCAGGTGCCCTGGCTGTACTCCGGCACGTGCACGTTGTGCAGCCACGCCTCGTGCCCGTCCATCTGCACGAAGCCGTCGACCAGCGACGCTCGTCCCTGGCGCAGCGACTTCACCTCGGTCCCGGTGAGGACCAGACCGGCCTCGTAGGTGTCGATGATGAGGTAGTCGTGCCGCGCCTTCTTGTTCTGCGCGATCAGCTTGCGCCCTTTTTCCTTAGCCATAGTGCCGCCCATTTTCGCACTACGGAGGGGGTCTGCGGAAAGCCGATTACGAGGGATTCGCGAGGCCCCGCAGCACGGTCTCGGCCCGCTGGAGCGCTCCTTCGTCGGTCTCCAGGTCGGGCGTGATGCCCCGGCCGTCGACCCCGCGGCCGGAGGGGTGCGGTAGTGCCCGACGGTGAGCTCCGCGACGGAGCCGCCGGGCAGTGGGCTCGGCATCTGGACCGAGCCCTTGCCGAAGGTGCGGGAGCCCACGACGAGTGCTCGTCCACGGTCCTGGACGGCGCCGGTGAGGAGTTCGGCCGCGCTCATCGTCCCGCCGTCGACGAGGGCGACCAGGGGTCTCGTCGTGTCGCCGCCGGGCTCGGCGTGCAGGGCACGCTGCTCGCCGTCGACGTCGTAGGTGGCGACCAGGCCGCCGTCGAGGAAGGCGGAGGCGGCGGTGACGGCCTCGGTGACCAGGCCGCCGGAGTTGCCGCGCAGGTCGAGGACGATGCCGGCGCCGCTCGGGGCCTGCCGGACGGCCTCCCGGACCTGGTCGCCGGCGCCCTTGGTGAAGGTGTCGACCCGGATAAGGGTGAGGGGGCCGGGGAGTTCCCGGACGCTGACCGAGTCCGTGGACAGCTGGGCCCGGCGCAGGGTCTCGGTCCACGCGCGCGTGCCGCGCTCCAGGCCGAGGCGGACGGTGGTGCCGGCGGGTGCGTCGGTGGCGTCCCCGCGCAGTAAGGAGACGACCTCGGTGACGGGCCGCCCGTCGGTCGCCCGGCCGTCGACGCTGCGCAGCAGGTCCCCGGGGCGGATCCCGGCGGTGGCGGCGGGCGAGCCGGGGCGGACCTTGGTCACCTCGATACGGCCGTCGCTGTCGCCGCGTGCCCACAGTCCGACGCCGGTGTACTGGCCGTCGAGGGCCTCCTCGAACTCCTCGTAATCGCCCTGGGAGTAGACGGCGCCCCAGCGGTCCCCGCTGCGGCTGACGGCGCGCTTCGCGGCCTCCATCGGGGACTTGCCGTCGGCCATGGCCTCCTCGGCCGCCCGGGCGACCTCCGCGTGACGCCCGGTCGGAGTGGCCGAACGGACCTCGTCGGGCGCGGACTTGCGGTCGGCCTGCGGGAGGGATCCGGTGGCCGCGCCGGCCACGAGCACGCTGGTGAACAGCAGTGTCAGGGCGGCCCCGCGGCGGATGCGGCGGGGCTCACAGAACGGGTCACGACCTGACATGCCGGTGAGTCTAGGACAGACGCAAGGGCCGTACGGTTGGTTGACCGTACGGCCCCTGTTGGCATGTGTCACACCTTCAAGTACTTGCGCAGCGCGAAGAACGCGGCCAACGCGGGCATCAGCAGGCTCGTCGCGAGGATGAGCGGCAGCTTCGTGAGGACGGCGTCCCAGCCGATGAAGTTGATCAGGTTCAGCTTCTCGGACAGCGCCAGGCCGTGGTCGATGATGAAGTATCTGGCGACCAGCAGGAAGGCGCACGCGAGGGTGCCGCCGATGAGGCCGGCGACCGCGGCCTCCATGATGAACGGCGCCTGGATGTAGAAGCCCGAGGCGCCGACCAGGCGCATGATGCCGGTCTCACGCCGCCGGCTGAACGCCGAGACGCGCACGGTGTTGACGATCAGCATCAGCGCTACGACGAGCATGAGCGCCATCACGGCCCGGGCGGCCCAGTTCATGCCGTTGAGCAACCCGAACAGGTTGTCCAGAATGCCCTTTTGGTCCTGAACGGACTGCACGCCGTCCCGGCCGTCGAAGGCGGTCGCGATGACCTGGTACTTCTGCGGGTCCTTCAGCTTGATGCGGTACGACTCCTGCATCTGGTCCGGCGTGAGGGAGCTGGCCAGCGGGGAGTCGCCGAACTGCTCCTTGTAGTGCTTGTACGCCTGGTCCTGCGACTCGTACGTGACCTTCTGGACGACGCCCATCTTGTCGAGGTCGGCTTTGATCTGCTGCTTCTGGTCGTCCGTCACCGCGCCCTTGGCGCAGTTCGGGTCGGACTCGGCGTCGCTCTTGTTGCAGAGGAAGACCGAGACGTTGACCTTGTCGTACCAGTAGCCCTTCATGGTGTTGACCTGGTCGCTCATCAGGAGCGACCCGCCGAACAGGGCGAGCGACAGGGCGACGGAGACGATGACGGCGAAGGTCATCGTCAGGTTGCGGCGGAGACCGACGCCGATCTCCGACAGGACGAACTGGGCGCGCATGGCGGCTGGTTATGCCTTTCCGTGGATCTCGGGATGCGGTCTCAGTGCTGGTAGCCGTAGACACCGCGGGCCTGGTCGCGGACGAGTCGGCCCTTCTCCAGTTCGATGACGCGCTTGCGCATCTGGTCCACGATGTTCTGGTCGTGCGTGGCCATCACCACGGTCGTGCCCGTCCGGTTGATGCGGTCGAGCAGCTTCATGATGCCGACGGAGGTCTGCGGGTCGAGGTTGCCGGTGGGCTCGTCGGCGATGAGCAGCTTCGGCCGGTTGACGAACGCCCGCGCGATGGCGACGCGCTGCTGCTCACCACCGGACAGCTCGCCGGGCATCCGGTCCTCCTTGCCGCCGAGCCCGACGAGGTCGAGCACCTGCGGCACGGACTTGCGGATCTCGCCGCGCGACTTGCCGATGACCTCCTGCGCGAAGGCGACGTTCTCACCGACCGTCTTGTTCGGCAGCAGGCGGAAGTCCTGGAAGACCGTCCCCAGCTGGCGCCGCATCTGCGGCACCTTCCAGTTGGAGAGGCGCGCGAGGTCCTTGCCCAGGACGTGCACCTGCCCGTGGCTGCACCGCTCCTCGCGGAGGATCAGCCGCAGGAAGGTGGACTTTCCGGAGCCGGAGGACCCCACGAGGAACACGAACTCGCCCTTCTCGACCTCCAGGGAGACATCCCTGAGGGCGGGGCGGGTCTGCTTGGGGTAGACCTTGGAGACATTGTCGAATCGGATCACGGATGCACCACGGGTCGCCGGGGTAGATGAGCGTGACCATACGCGAACCGGAGTGCCGACCGCAGTCACCGGCTGTGGTTGCGCAGTGGATGTGCCGTTTTGTACCGACCCGAGGCGCAGCCGCGAGACGATGCGCGACCACCCCTTCGGCAGCGACCGCGCGGCCTCCGAAGGAACCTGGCACAGTGGGGAGGGGAACATTCCCGCACCCGCGAACGTTGAACAACGTGGAACCGGCGCAAGGAGGGCGAGCGCATGACGTACGACCGGCTGGTGTGCGCTAACTGCGCGGCCCCCGTGAACGAGGGCCGCTGCCCCGTGTGCCGCGCGAACCGCGAGCGGCTGCAGCAGGAGAACTTCCTCGCGAACCTGAGCCCGATGGCGCTGATCGCCCTGTTGACGGCGCTGATCGCCGCCGTGGCGCTGCTGGCCCACCAGACGGCGTAAAACAAACACCCCGAGGACCCGAAGACACGGCCGAGGGCCCGGAGCGTGACGCTCCGGGCCCTCGGTGTTGCGCTGTGCCCACGGTCCGTGAGGACGCGGCTACCGTCAGGCGGCGGCTCCGCCGCGGCCGCCCATGAGGCGCGGCAGGACGCGGAAGCCGACACCGCCGGCGATCATCGTCGCGGCGCCGATCACCAGGAAGGTGGTCTGCGCGGCACCCGTCTCGGCGAGCTCCTCGCCATTGCCCTGGGCCTGCGCCTGCGGGGCAGCCGGGGTGGAGTCCGAGCCGGTGTCGGTGAGGGAGGAGGAGCCCTCCTCCTGCGGGGAGGTGCCGCCGTCGGGGTCGGCCGCGTTGCCGCCGCCGTTCCCGCCACCGTTGGCGTTGCCGTTCCCGCCGCCGTTGCCGTTCCCGTTGCCCGGGTCGGTCGGCTGGTCCGTCGGGTCCTCGGTCGGCTCGGTGGGCTCGTCCGTGGGCTCGGTCGGCTCGTCGGTGGGCTCCTCGGTCGACGGCGGGTCCGTCGGGAGGTCCGTCGGCAGGTCCGTGGGAATGTCGGTCGGGACCGGCGGGGTGGTGGGCGGTGTCGGGACCGGCGACTCCTCGGCGCACAGAATGCCGAGCAGGCAGTCCTCGGTCTCCGCGGCGGAAGCGGCACCGGCGGCGGTCAGCGAGGCACCGGCGGCGATCACGGCGCCGGCCGCTATCCGCGCGACACGGATCCGCGTCTTCTTCGTCATGTGGTTGCTACCCCCAGTAGCTCATCGTCATTAGGCAGCGCTCGGGGCTGTGCTCGACGGGGACAGCTGCGGTGAAAGGCTCCCCGGTTCACATGCGCCCCAGAGATACGCATGCCGCGCTTTACCCTTCCCATTTTTCAAGGGCACGTCAAGGGCGTTTGCGGGCGCCATGTCCAAGTACAGGGACTATGCCGGGATTCAGAGTCTGTGAGTGTGATGTAAAACCCAGACATGCGGGCACAGAAAAGGCAACTGCCGCACTCGCGTGGGCAGTTGCCTTGTCGATAAATTACTTCTCCTGCTGCTTGCGCCAGCGAATCCCGGCCTCGAGGAACCCGTCGATCTCGCCGTTGAACACGGACTCGGGGTTGCCGACCTCGAACTCGGTGCGCAGGTCCTTGACCATCTGGTAGGGGTGCAGGACGTAGGAACGCATCTGGTTGCCCCAGGAGTTGCCGCCGTCGCCCTTGAGGGCGTCCATCTTGGCCTGCTCCTCCTGGCGGCGCCGCTCCAGCAGCTTGGCCTGGAGGACGTTCATGGCCGTCGCCCGGTTCTGGATCTGCGAGCGCTCGTTCTGGCAGGAGACGACGATGCCGGTGGGGATGTGCGTGATGCGCACCGCGGAGTCGGTGGTGTTCACGCCCTGGCCGCCGGGGCCCGAGGACCGGTAGACGTCGATCCGCAGCTCGCTCTCGTCGATCTCGACGTGGTCCGACTGCTCGACCACGGGCAGCACCTCCACGCCCGCGAAGGAGGTCTGGCGCCGGCCCTGGTTGTCGAAGGGCGAGATGCGCACGAGGCGGTGTGTGCCCTGCTCGACGGAGAGCGTGCCGTACGCGTAGGGCGCCTGGACGGCGAAGGTGGTCGACTTGATGCCGGCCTCCTCCGCGTACGACGTCTCGTAGATCTCGGTCTTGAAGCCGCGCTGCTCGGCCCACCGCAGGTACATGCGCTGGAGCTTCTCGGCGAAGTCGGCGGCGTCGACGCCACCGGCCTCGGCGCGGATGTTCACCAGGGCCTCACGGGCGTCGTACTCGCCGGACAGGAGGGTGCGGACCTCCATCTCGTCCAGCGCCTTCCGCACGGCGGCGAGCTCGGACTCGGCCTCGGCGCGGGTGTCCGGGTCGTCCTCCTCCTCCGCCATCTCGAAGAGGACGGCGAGGTCGTCGATACGACCGCGCAGGGCCTCGGCCTTGCGCACCTCGGCCTGGAGGTGGGACAGCTTGCTGGTGATCTTCTGCGCCTCGTCGGGGTTGTCCCACAGGGACGGCGCGGCCGCCTGCTCCTCGAGCACGGCGATGTCTGCCCTCATCTTCTCGAGGTCCAGAACGGCCTCGATCGACTCCATGGTCGAGGAGAGGGACTTGAGCTCTTCGGATACATCGACGACTGCCACGCCCTCCAGCGTAACGGCTCCGCCCGGCGGCCAGCGCCGGGCGGTCCGAGCCGGCCGGTGCCGACCAAGAGGTCAGGGGACCTGCGGGGCCGAGTTCTTCGTGTCCTGGGGAGGGGTGCTCGCGTCGTCGTCCGACGTGGACAGCCACGCTCCGACGCCGACGGCCGCGGCCAGGACGACCGCGCCCGCTGCCAGGGCCACGCGGCGGCGCCGGGTGGCGGCGCGGTTGCGGGCCGAGCCCGGCCGGGGGGTGCCCGACGCGCGTGGGGCCCGGGCCGTGCCGTGGGCGCCCCCGGCCAGCTCGTCGGGGCCGGTACGCGCATCGAGGTGTGGGTGTCCCGGTTGGAGTCGGCCGGTTTCGCGCCCGGCACCAGCGGGACCGCGCCCCGCCGCCGGACCCGCTCCCCGGCCGGTGCCGGTCCGGCGGGCTGCTCCTCCCGGTCGGCCTCCTCCGCGGACTCGGTGTCCGGTTCGTCCACCTCCAGCGGCGGCATGCCCACCAGCATCGGCAGCAGCTCCCGCAGCCGCGACCCGAGCTCCGAGGCCCGCAGCCGGGAGGCCGGCGCCTTGGCGAGGCACTGGACGAGCAGCTGCCACAGCTCGTCCGGAATGCCGGGCAGCGGGACGACCGTCTCCGTGACGTGCCGCCGCAGGACCGCGCCCGGGTGGCCGCCGCCGAACGGGGTGAAGCCCGCGAGCAGCTCGTAGAGGACCGTGGCGAGCGCGTAGATGTCGACGGAGGCGCGGGGCGGCAGGCCCTCGACGATCTCCGGGGCGAGGTAGTCCGGGGTGCCGATGATCTTCGTGGCCCGGGTTCGGCGCGGGGTGTCGATGAGCTTCGCCACGCCGAAGTCGGTGAGCAGCGCCCGGTGGGAGCCGCCCGGGCCGAGCGGGCCCTGCATGTCCAGGAGGACGTTCTCGGGCTTGACGTCACGGTGCACGACGCCCGCGGCGTGCGCGGCGGCCAGTCCGTCGGCGATGTCGGCCGCGATCGCGACGGCGGCCTCGGGGGCGAGGCGCCGGTCCCGCTCCAGCCGGGTCCGCAGGTCCGTGCCCCGGACGAGGTCCATGACCAGGGCCAGGTCGTTGCCGTCCACGACCAGGTCGCGCACGGACACGACGTGCGGGTGCTCCAGACCGAGCAGCGCCGTCCGCTCCTGGACGAAACGGCCGACGAGTTCCTGGTCGGAGGCGAGGTCCTCGCGCAGGAGCTTGATGGCGACGGGGCCTTCGGGCCCCTCACCCAGCCACACCGTGCCGGCACTGCCCCGCCCCAGGATCTGGTGGGCGGTGTACCGGCTGCCGATCTTCCGTGCCAAGGCTGCTCCTACCGACGCGTGTTGTCGCTAAAACTACGCGTCCGAAGAGCCAACCTTCACCGCCGAGGCGGAAATCACCCGCCAGGTGTCGACAAATCACCAACCCCGTAGGCCGGTTCCGGTCGGCTCGCGCCTAAGCGCCCCCGTTGCCGCCCAGCTTCTCGAACCAGCCGGTCACGGTGCTGAACCAGTCGGTGAGCTGCTCCCAGTAGCCCTTGCCGGTGCCGATCCACTCCTGAAGCGGGCTCAGTTCCCAGATCAGCCAGCCGGCGACGAAGAGGATGACGATCGTGAAGAGGCAGCCCTTCAGGCAGCCGAGCCCGGGGATCCGCATCGGGTTGGCGCTGCGCTGCCGCGGCTGCCGTGGCTCGCGCTGCGGCTGCTGGGGCTGGGGCGGCGGCGCCGGCGGGGCGTAGCGCTGCGGCGGCTGGGCCGCTGAGGCTGGGGCTGCGGGGCGTACTGCTGGGGCTGCTGCTGCGGATGGCCGTAGCCGGGCCCGGGCGGGGGTGCCTGGCGGCGCGGCTGCTGCTGCGGGCGGGCGACCTGGCGCTGGGGGCGGCGGCGCAGCGGGTCCTCGTTCGGGTCGAGGTACTGGACCTGCGTCTGCTCGTTGCGGTCGCGGGCCGCGCGCAGCTGGTTCTGCCAGGGGTGCGGGTCCTCGGGCCGCCCTGCTGGCCGGGATGGCCGGGCGAGCCCGGCGGGACCGGCGGCATGACGGCGGTCGGGTCGGCCGCTCCTCGGTTGGGCAGGACGGCGGTGGGATCGGCGGCACCGGCCGGGCCGCCGGTGTGCGGCAGGACGCTGGTCGCGCCGTTCGGGTCGTACGCGGCCGCGCCCTGCGGGAGGACCTGCGTGGGATCGGCCGAGCCGGGCATGTCCGGCACGGGAGCGGGCGCCGGGTCGGGCACCAGGAGCGCGCCGACGCCCTCGGCGGCGGCGATCTGCGCGGAGTTCGCGTGCACGCCGATGCCCTCGGCGACGACGCGCAGGCCGCGGGCGAGGTTCTCGGCGCTGGGCCGCTCGTCCGGGTTCTTGCGCAGGCAGCGCTCGATGACCGTCCACAGCGGGTCGGGGACCGTGGAGGGGCGGCGCGGCTCGGCGCTCAGGTGCTGGTGCAGCACCTCCAGGGCGGAGCCGCCGGCGAACGGCGGGCGGCCGGTGACCAGCTCGTAGAGCAGGATGCCGGCGCCGTAGATGTCGACGGCGGAGGTCTGCGGGCGGCCCTCGGCGGACTCGGGCGCGACGTACGCGGGCGTGCCGACGAACTCCTGGGTACGGGTCAATCCCGGGGAGTCGGCCAGGCGGGCGATGCCGAAGTCGGTCAGCAGCGGGTGCATCTGGCCGTCGTACTGCTGGAGCAGCACGTTCGCCGGCTTGAGGTCGCGGTGGACGACGCCGTCGGCGTGGCTGGCGGCGAGCGCGTCGGCGATCTGGGCGGTGAGCAGCGCCGCGGCGACGGGAGTGAAGGGGCCGTTCTCGCGGAGGTAGCGGTGCAGGTCGGGGCCCTCGACGAGGTCCATGACCAGCGCCAGCAGCTCGCCCTCGACCACCAGGTCGCGGACCCGCACGATGTTCGGGTGGGTCAGCCGGAGCAGGACGGAGCGCTCCCGGAGGAACCGCATGACGATGTCCGGGTCGCTGGCCAGCTCCTCCTTGAGGACCTTGATCGCGACGGTCTCGCCGGGCTGTCCCGGCACGGCCGCCTCGGCGCCCGCGGTCTCGCGCTGGCGGGCTCGCCAGACGGTGCCCGTGGCGCCGCGCCCGAGCGGCTCCTCGAGCAGGTACTTGCTGCCTACCGGCCGCACGTCATGCGCTCCCTGGTGCTTGCCTTGCCTGCTGGCCTGTCCGACCCACTGTAGTGCCGTGCCGCCGAGGACCGGAGTGTCGTCTTTCTGTGGGTCTTACGTATCCGGTCTCCCAGCTGTTCGAAAAGAAGACGCTCACCTCGGTCTTCTGGTTGCCGAGAGGAAACGTGACCGATCTCAAGTGATCGCGAGTGGGTCATTTCTCAGGCACTTTTACGGGCAGAGCCGACCAATCAAGATCACTTGTTCCGGAGCAAGGGGCACGCTGTCAGTGGCAGGTGCGAGGATGCGTGCAGTACTGGCCGACGTGCTGGGGCGGGGTGGGGGACTCCGCGCCTGAGCAGAAGGGACCGCTGACGGCGATGCAGATCCGGCTGACCGTCGTAGACCCCCAGGGCCCGTCGGTGCCGGGGCGGGATCGCGCCCCACGCAGCGACGTGCTGGTCACGGCGCCCGCCGGCACGGCGCTCGCGGCGGTGGCCTCGGCGCTCGCCCAGGTGGTCCTGGGCGGTGACGGCTCGGGCACGCCCGTGCTGTACGCCGGGGAGCAGCGGCTGGACGCGCAGCGGTGCACGCTCGGCGAGCCCCCGCTGACCGACGGTGCCGTGCTGTCCGTGGGCGCGCCGGGCGAGCCGGAGCCGCATCCGGAGCTGGAGGACGCCCCGGCCCAGCTGCAGGTGGTCGCCGGCCCCGACGCCGGCGGCGTCCACCTCCTGCACGGCGGCGAGATCCGCATCGGCCGCTCCGCCGACGCCGACGTGCCGCTGGACGACCCGGACGTCTCCCGGCTGCACTGCGCGGTGACGGTGAGCCCCGACGGCCGGGTCTCGGTCGCCGACCTCGACTCCACGAACGGCACGACGCTGGACGGCACCCGCGTGGGCCCCCGCCAGGTCCGTTTCGCCCCGGGGCGCTGCTGCGGATCGGTGAGTCGGCCCTGCGGCTGGCTCCCGCCGGGGGCCGGGTGGCCGGGTGGACACGACGCCGGACGGGGAGGGGCATGTGCGCGTGCCGGGGCCTGTCGGCGGTTCGGGGGCGGATGCGCGCGTGCCGGGCGCCTCCGGCGGGGCGGGCTCACGCGGGCCCGATCCGGCACCTGCCGGTCCTGCCGGTCCTGCCGGTCCTTCCGGGCCCACCGGGCACACGTACGGCTCGGCGGCCTGGGGCACGCCGGGCAGGGCGGGGCGCAGGCCCGGTGACCCGGCCGTGGTGCCGGAGCAGGGCGGTGCGCCTCGGGTGGAGAGCAGGAGGGTGAGCGCGGCCGCGGAGGCTTCACGGGCGGGCGGTGCGCGCTCGGAGGGCAGCGGGCGTCCCGGGCCTGCCGGGAGTGGGGCACGGTCCGCAGCCGCTGAGCGTGCGGCGTACCCGCAGCCCGAAGGAGGCGAGCCGGCCGCCGGACTCGGGACCCTGGGACGCACGCGTCCCGAACCCGGGGGGACGCGGCGTCCGCCGGCTCTCCGGGAGACCCGACGCGCTTCTCTTCACCCGACGGGGTGGTCGGGGCTCCCCGGCAGCGCGGGGCCACCGGGGACTCATCGGCCGTGGCTTCCCCCGACGGCATCACCAGCACTCCACAGCCACAGCCCCATCCGCGCGGTGCGACGCGGGCCGGCCTCGGGGCCGGGGACACACACGCGGGGTACTCCGGGGTCGGGCCGCTGGGCGGCGCGTTCGCCGACGGTGGTGCGGACGGCTCCGGTCGGCGGGGCGGCGGAGCCGACGGCCCGGCTCCCCATACGGGCAGCTCCAGTCGGCGCGCCGGAGGAGCCGATCACCTGGCTCCCCGTACGGACAGCTCCGGTCGGCGCCCCGGTGGGGTCGACGGCCCGGCCCCCGGTGTGGACAGCGGGCGTAAGGGCACGCCCCTGCGGGGCACCGACCTGCCGCAGGGCACGCGCAGGCGGGGCGGGCTCGGGGCGTGGGCGCGGCGGTTGGCCGGAGGGCGTGGCGAGCAGGGCGCGGCTCCCGCGCGGGCGGCGCATGAAGAGATGCCAGCCGGAGTCGCGGCGGAGCGGTCGGCCGTCGCGCCGGCCGTGCCGGAGACCTGGCCGGACCCGGCCGCCGTGCTGCTGACGGCGCTGGGGCCGGGGCCCGGCTGTGGGAGCGGGGGCCTGGCCACCCGGAGGCGCTCGCGGTGCGCCTCGGTACGGCCGACCGTGCCGCGCCGGACGGCTCGGGCCTGCTGCCCGCCGTGCCGGTGACCGCCGGGCTGCGCGAGGTCGGCGCACTGGGGCTGGCCGGGCCGCGGGCGCGACTCGCCGGGCTGGCCCGTGCCGTGCTGGCCCAGCTCACCGCGCTGCACTCCCCCGACACGTTGGAGATCGTCCTGATCGCCGCGGACCGCTCACGCCCCCTGGAGGAGCGCACCGCCGAGTGGTCCTGGCTGGGCTGGCTGCCGCATCTCCGTCCCGGGCACGGCCAGGACTGCCGCCTGCTCCTCGCCCACGACCGTGAACAGGCCGCGGCCCGTACCGACGAGCTGCTGCGCCGTCTGGAGGACGAGCTGGCGGAAGCGGGGCCGGCGGCCGGCGGCGCCCCCGGCAGCACCGTCCGGCCCGGTGCGGCTCCCCGCCGCCCCTCCTGGGCCCAGGACGACCCCGGCGCGGAGGCGACGGACGGCTTCCCCGGCCCGTACACCGTCCTGGTCGTGGACGGCGACCCGGGCGGCGCGGGCCTGCGCGAGGCCGTGGCACGGCTCGCGCTGGAGGGCCCCCGGGCCGGTATCCACGTGGTGTGTCTGGCCGAGACGGCCGCGGCCTCCCCGGCCTCGCCGGTGACCGAGACGTACGAGGCGGCCTGCTCGGTGTCGCCGACGTTCCGGCAGTGCGGTGCGGTCGCGCTGCTCAGCGGGGACGTGGCGACGGCGCTGCGGCTGATGCGCGTCGCCCGGGCCGGCGGCGGCTCCGCGCCGGCCGGGCCGGTGGGCCACGGGACCATCGCCGCCGTCGACGCGGTCTCCCCCGCCTGGGCCGAGCGGTTCGCGCGGGCGCTGGCGCCCTTGCGTACGGACGGCGCGACGAGCGATCGGCAGCCGCGCGTCTCCGCGCCGCTGCCCCAGGCGGCCCGGCTGCTGGACGAGCTGGGCCTGGCCCGGGCGACCCCGGCGTCACTGATGGCGCGCTGGGCGGACGCGGCCGACGACACCGAGGCGCTGGGCGGGAGGGCGCGCGCGGTGCTCGGCGCCGGGCCACGCGGCCCGGTCTGCGCGGACCTCGCGGCCCAGGGACCCCACCTGCTGATCGAGGGCCCGCCGGGCAGCGGTCGTACGGAGCTGCTGCGGGCGGTCGTCGCGTCCCTGGCCGCCGCCGAGCGGCCGGACCGCCTGAGCGTCGTGCTGGTCGACGGCCGGGGCGGCCCCGGGGCGGGCGGCGGGCCCGGCGACGGGTTGCGCGTGTGTACGGACGTACCGCATGTCACCACGTACCTCACCGCCCACGACCCGGTCCTCATGCGGGAGTTCGCGCAGTCGCTGAGCGCCGAGCTGAAGCGGCGCGCCGAGCTGCTGGGGCGGTCCGACTTCGCCGAGTGGCACAGCGGGCGCGAGGTGTCGGGCCGTATCGTCGCGCAGCGCACGGCGATATCCCGGGGCGGCGCCCAGGCCGAGGCCGCCACCGGTGCCGGGGATCTCGACAGCCCGCCCAGTTCCACCCTGCGGCTGCGGCCCGGGGCGGCCCGGCGCCAGACGGCAGCGGCGCCGCCGCTGCCCCGGCTCGTCGTGGTCGTCGACGACCTGGACGCGCTGGTCTCCCCGGCGCTCGGTTCCACCGGACGGCCCGCGGCCGGGTCGGTGATGCGCGCGCTGGAGGCCGTGGCCCGGGAGGGTGAGCGGCTGGGCGTGCACCTGGTGGCGGCCACCGGCCCGTGCGCCCGTACGGCCGAGACGGAACCGGCCCGCCGGGCCACCCTCCGTGTGACCCTCGACGCGCCGGCAGCGGGTCCGGACGAGCCTGCTCCGGGCCGTGGGCGCCTGGACCGGGCGGACGGGCGGAGCACTCCGTTCCAGGGCGGGCGGGTCACCGGCCGTATCCCCCGGACGGCGACCTTGCGCCCCACGGTCGTACCCCTCGAATGGCACCGCATGGGTGACCCTCCGGCCCGGCGTCCGGTGCGGGAGCTCGGAAACGGCCCGACCGACCTGGCACTGTTGGCCAGCGCGCTGGAAAGGGCGGCGCGGGAGGTCGCGGCGGCGAAGGTGCCGTCACTTCTGTAGCACTGGTTCGTGACACTCGCCCGTGGCGCTGACCGGATGCCGACCCCGTACGTCGATCAGGGACGAGCCCCTGGTCACGACGGGGTCACGATCCCCCGCTTGACAGCCGACGCCATCTTGCCGCCCCCGCACACCCGGGCGTAGACCAGATCGCACGGGAGCGCGCTCGACGTTCGACGACGGATCGAAGAACGGGGCAGTCATGCGCATGACGAGCAGCACCATCCGGACACGCTGGTCGCCTCAGCGGAACAAGGCGACCCCCAGAACCGCAGAGCCACCAAGGCAGCAGCCACCGTCGCCGCGGGAGCGCTCGCGCTCTCGCTCACCGCCTGCGGAGGCGACGACAACGACAGCAGTGGAAACACGGGCGACACCCAGGAGACCGCGAACAGCGTCACCCTCCCAAGCTGGACGGGACGAGCCTGGAGATCGCCGCCGTGTGGACCGGCACGGAACAGGCCAACTTCAAGAAGGTCCTGCAGGAGTTCGAGAAGCGCACGGGCGCCACGGTCACGTTCGTGCCCGCCCAGGACCCGATCATCAACTTCATCGGCTCGAAGGTGGCCGGCGGGCAGCCGCCGGACATCGCGATGCTGCCGCAGCCGGGCGCCATCAAACAGGCCGTCGACCGGGGCTGGGCCAAGCCTCTCGGCGCCGAGGCCCTGAAGGAGCTCGGCGAGAACTACTCGAAGGGCTGGCAGGACATCGGCAAGGTGGGCGGCAAGCAGTACGGCGTCTACTACAAGGCCGCCAACAAGTCCCTGATCTGGTACAACAACCAGGTCTTCGAGAACGCCGGGGCGAGTGAGCCCGAGACCTGGCCGGACCTGCTCAACACCGCGCAGACGGTCTTCGACTCCGGCGTCACCCCGTTCTCCGTCGGCGGCGCCGAGGGCTGGACGCTGACCGACTGGTTCGAGAACGTCTACCTCTCCCAGGCCGGCCCTGAGAAGTACGACCAGCTGGCCGCTCACGAGATCAAGTGGACGGACCCGTCCGTGAAGGACGCGCTCACCACCCTGGCGCAGGTCTGGGGCAAGGCGGACTACGTCGCGGGCGGGGCGAACGGCGCGTTGCAGACCGACTTCCCGGCCTCCGTCACGCAGGTCTTCACCGGCGGGGACCAGCCCAAGGCGGCCATGGTCGCCGCGGGCGACTTCGCGCAGGTCAACATCCCGTCGAGCATGAAGATCGGGACGGACGCGAAGGTGTTCCCGTTCCCGGCCGTGGGTGACCAGGGGCCGGTGGTCTCGGCCGGCGACGCGGCCGTGATCCTCGAGGACTCCAAGGGATCCCAGGCCCTGGCCACCTGGCTCGCCTCGCCCGACGCGGCCCAGATCCAGGCGAAGCTGGGCGGCTACCTGTCGCCGAACAAGAACGTGCCGAACTCCGCGTACCCGAACGCGGTGCAGCAGAGGATCGCCAAGGCGCTCATCGACGCCGGTGACGACTTCCGCTTCGACATGTCCGACCAGGCCCCGCAGGCCTTCGGCGGCACGCCCGGCAAGGGTGAGTGGAAGATCCTCCAGGACTTCCTGAAGAACCCGAAGGACATCGCGGGTACGCAGCAGAAGCTGGAGGCCGAAGCGGCCGCGGCCTACGGGAACTGACGGAGATGACATCTGCCACAGCGGCAGGGGGCACCGAGCCCCCTGCCGCTCCCAAGTCGCGCAAGAGCGTGACCGGCACCCGCAGGACCGTGGCGGCGCTGTTCCTGCTGCCCGCCCTGGTCCTGCTCGGCGCGCTCGTGGTGTACCCGATCGGGTACTCGGTGGTCCGCAGCTTCTACGACCAGTCCGGCGACGGCTTCGCCGGCATCGACAACTACAAGGCCCTCTTCACCGACGAGGGCATCCGCACCGCGCTGAAGAACAACATCATCTGGGTGGTGTTCGCGCCGACGGTCGCGACGGCGCTCGGCCTGATCTTCGCGGTGCTGACCGAACGGGTGCGCTGGGGCACGGCCTTCAAGCTGGTCGTCTTCATGCCGATGGCGATCTCGATGCTGGCGGCGGGCATCATCTTCCGGCTGGTGTACGACCAGGACCCGGACAAGGGCGTGGCGAACGCGGTGTGGGTGGGTGTGCACGACACCTTCGCCCAGGCGTCGGCGTTCCCGAAGGCCCACCCGGGCCGGGAGTCGCCGCTGGAGCCGGCCGGCGGCGGCGCGTTCATCACCAAGTCGCCCGTCCGCGCGGGCGATGCCGTCTCGCTGCCCCTCGTGGGTGTCGCGCCGGACCTGATGCCCGACGACGCGAAGCCCGCCGTGGCGGCGAAGCCCGAGCCGGACGAGATCACCGGGACGACCTGGCAGGACTTCACGCGCGGCAAGGGCGTCGGCACGCTCAACCAGGTCGACTCGACCGAGCTGGGCTATGCGGGCATGAAGGTCGAGGCCGTGAAGGACGGCAGGGTCGTGGCGTCGGCGACGGCCGGCGACGACGGCACCTTCACGCTGCCGGCCTCGGCCGACGGGGCCCAACTACGGCTCCCGGCGAGCAACTTCAAGGAGCCGTACAACGGCCTGGACTGGCTCGGCCCGTCCCTGGTCACCCCGGCCATCATCGGCTCGTACATCTGGATGTGGGCGGGCTTCGCGATGGTGCTGATCGCGGCGGGGCTCGCGGGAGTGCCGCGCGAGCTGCTGGAGGCGGCCCGGGTCGACGGAGCGTCGGAGTGGCAGGTGTTCAGACGGGTCACGGTGCCGCTGCTGGCGCCGGTCCTCGCGGTCGTCACCGTCACCCTGATGATCAACGTACTGAAGATCTTCGACCTGGTCTTCATCATCGCCCCCGGCTCCTCCCAGGACGACGCGAACGTCCTCGCCCTGGAGCTGTACCGCAAGGGCTTCTCCGAGGACCAGCCGGGCATCGCCAGCGCCATCTCGGTGTTCCTGCTGCTGCTCGTGATCCCGGTGATGTGGTTCAACGTCAGGCGGCTGAGGCGGGAGGTCAGGCGATGACCACGGACGCGGGCAGTCTGCCCGGGAAGGCGGAGCGGCCCTCCGGGTCGGTGAAGGCGAAGCACTCGCTGGGGTCCCGGCTGGTCGAGGGGGTCAGCGGCGGGCTCGTGCGGGTGTTCCTCATCGTGGTGGGCCTTTTCTGGCTGGTGCCGACCATCGGCCTGCTGCTGTCCAGTCTCCGTTCGCCGGAGGACATCGCGGCGAGCGGCTGGTGGAAGGTGTTCACCGAGCCGTCGCAGATCACCTTCGACAGCTACTCGAAACTGCTGGAGAACGAGGACATCACCAGCAGCCTGCTGAACACGGTGTGGATCACGGTCCCGGCGACCCTGCTGGTCGTGATCATCGGCTCCCTGGCGGGCTACGCCTTCGCCTGGATGGAGTTCCCCGGCCGGGACTGGTGGTTCCTGGGCGTGGTCGGCCTGCTGGTCGTGCCCGTACAGGTCGCGCTGATCCCGATCGCCGAACTCTTCGGCAACATCGGCATCTTCGGCTCCGTGATCGGCGTGGTGCTCTTCCACGTCGGCTTCGGCCTGCCCTTCGCCGTGTTCCTGCTGCGGAACTTCTTCGCGGAGATCCCGAGAGAGCTGCTGGAGGCCGCGCGGCTGGACGGGGCGGGCGAACTGCGGCTGTTCTTCCGTGTCGTGATGCCGCTCGGCGCCCCGGCGATCGCCGCCCTCGGCATCTTCCAGTTCCTGTGGGTGTGGAACGACCTGCTGGTCGCGCTGATCTTCTCGGACTCCGGGAGCCAGCCGATCACCGTCGCGCTGCAGACGCAGGTACGGCAGTTCGGCAACAACATCGACGTGCTGGCACCCGGCGCGTTCATCTCGATGGTGGTCCCGCTGGCCGTCTTCTTCGCGTTCCAGCGGCAGTTCGTGTCCGGAGTGATGGCGGGCGCGGTGAAGTAGCCCCCGTCACAAGGCAGTTGAAGGGGCGGGCCGGTCGCGGGCCGCCCCTTCCGCGTTCCCCGGATGACGTAGCCACCGTAACCAACCGGCCCCACCGGCCGTTCCCGGGCCGAACGCCCGCGCCGACCGATGGATGGCCTCTTGCCCAGGTTCAGTGTCATTGTCCCGCGTACCAGGTTCAGGCGTACCTGCACGAGTGCCTCGAATCGGTGCTCACCCAATCCTGTCCCGATCTGGAACTGATCGTCGTCGACGACTGCTCGCCGGACGCGTGCGGCGCGATCATCGACGAGTTCGCCGCCCGCGACGCGCGCGTCCTGCCCGTCCACCTGCCGGAGAACGTCGGTCTGGGCCCGCCCGCAACGCCGGCGTGGCACACGCCGGCGGCGACTACCTGCTGTTCCTGGACGCCGACGACACCTTCACGCCCGACGCGCTGCGGTCGATCGCGGACCGGCTGAAGGAGACGGGCGACCCGGACGTCCTGGTCTTCGACTACGCGCGGACCTACTGGACGGGCGAGGCCGTCCGCAACCAGGCCGCCCTCCAGCTCACCGAGCAGGGCCCGGCCCCGTTCCGGCTGGAGGACCGGCCAGGACTGCTGAGGCTGCTGATGGTCGCCTGGAACAAGGCCTACCGGCGGGAGTTCGTCGAGGAGCAGGGTTCCTCTTCCCGCCCGGGTACTACGAGGACACGCCGTGGACGTACCCGGTGCTGATGACCGCGGAGTCGATCGCCACCCTCGACCGGGTCTGCGTGCACTACCGGCAGCGACGGCAGGGCAGCATCCTGCGCACCACCAGCGAGCGACACTTCGACGTCTTCGAGCAGTACGACCGGGTCTTCGCCTACCTGGACGAGCGCCCCCAACTGGCCCGCTGGCGGCCGGTGTTGTTCCGCCGCATGGTCCATCACCTGGCGATCGTGTACTCCCGGCGGGACCGGCTGCCGCACGGTTCGCGGGCGCGCTTCATGCGCCGGGCCCGCGCCCACTGCCGCCGCTACCGCACCCCGGGCGCGACCGTCCCCTGCGCGCCCGTGTGCACCACACCCTCATCCGCTTCGGCCTGCACCGCACCTACCGCACGCTCCAGCTGGCGTCGGCCCTGCAGCGCGCCGCCGCCCGGACCGCCGGGAAGGTGCTGCGGGGCTTGAGGTCCGCCGCGCTCAGGGTCCACTACCGCCTCCAGCGCTGCCTCCCGCTGCGCACCGACCGGGCCGTCTTCGCCGCGTACGACGGCCGCGGCCACAGCTGCAACCCGGGTGCGCTGGAGACGGCGTTCCGGGACCTCGCGCCGCACATCCGCACCGCGTGGATCGCCCGTCCCGAGCACCACCACACGACCCCGCCGGGCCCGCGCCGCATCGTCCCCGGCACGGCCGCCTACTGGACGGCGCTCGCCCGGTCCGCCTACCTGGTCAGCAACACCGACTTCGACCACCGCCTGGTCAAGCGGCGGGGCCAGGTCATCGTCCAGACCGGGCAGGGCACCCCGCTGGGGCACATCGGCCTCGACCTGCAGGAACGCCCGGCAGCCGCCCGCGGCAGGGACTTCGCCCGGCTGCTCAGGGGCGTCGACCAGTGGGACTACGTGCTGTCCGCCAACCGCCACACGACCCTCACCCATGAGCGGGCCCACCCGGGCCGCTACACGACGCTGGAGTACGGCTACCCCCGCAACGACGTGTTCCGGACGGCGACCGCGGCGGACGTGGCCCGGCTGCGCGCCTCGCTGGGCATCCCGGAGGGCACGGTGGCGATCCTGTACGCGCCGACCCGCCGCGACTACCGCCGCTCCCAGCGCCGCAGCCTCGACCTCCAGCGGATCGTGCGCCGCCTGGGCCCGCGCTTCGTCGTGCTGGCCCGCGCCCACCACGCCTACGGCGCCCCGCTGACCGGCACCTGCGGCAGGGTCGTCGACGTCAGCGACCACCCGAGCGTGGAGTCACTGTGCCTGGCCTCGGACGCCCTGGTCACGGACTATTCGTCGCTGATGTTCGACTACGCCAACCTGGACCGGCCGATCGTGATCCACGCCGACGACTGGGAAGCGTACGAGGCGGCCCGCGGCACCTACTTCGACCTGCGGTCCTTCCCGCCGGGCGCGGTCGCCCGCAGCGAGGACGAGCTGATCGACATCTTCGCCACCGGCCACTGGCGCGGCTCCCGGTCGGCCCAGCTGCGCTCGGCGTTCCGTGAGCGGTTCTGCACGTACGACGACGGCCGGGCCGCCGAGCGGGTCGTACGCCGGGTCGTCCTCGGGGAGTCGGACCTGCCGCCGGTCGTGCCGCTGGAGGAGCGCCGTCCGGTGCCGTCGGCGGCCTCGTCGGCGCGCGAGCCGCTCACCACGGTGCCGGCCGGGTCCGCCGTCGTCACCGACCGCGTATGAACACGTTTCTCGCTCCGGGGAGTCCGCATGCCCTCCAGTCCGTCGCGGCCGACACCCAGCCGGCCGACCTCCTGGCGTCCGTCCGGACGGCCGGGACGCCGCAGCACCGCGTGAGGCCGCCCCGCTCCTGAAGACCCTCGACAGAAAGAGCAGAATGCCCCGCTTCAGCATCGTCGTTCCGTCCCATGGGGTCGCGGGCCGGCTGTCCCAGGCGCTGGACTCGATTCTCGGCCAGTCGTTCGGCGACTTCGAGCTGATCCCCGTGTGCGACGCACCCGACTCACCAGCCGCGGACGTCGTCGCCGGGTACGCCGAGCGGGACTCCCGGGTGACGCCGGTGGACTCGCCGCCGTCGGCCGGTCTGGCCGGGGCCCGCAACACCGGGCTGCGAGCGGCGGTCGGCGGCCATGTGCTGTTCCTCGACGGGGACGACGTCCTGGTCCCGGGGCGCTGGCGGCGCTGGACGCCCGGCTGAGCGAGGTCGGCGACGTGGACGTCCTGTACTTCGAGCACGAGCGCACCCCCTGGTGGGAGGGCGAGCCGACCAACCCGGCCGCGCTCCTGCTGGCCGGTACGCCGGACGGCGCCTTCTCCCCGACCGGGCGCCGGAGCTGACGGGCGTGGCGCTGCCGGCGTGGAGCGCGGTCCACCGCCGTGCCTTCCTGACGGAGCAGGGCATCGTCTTCCCGGGGACCACTACACCGACGTCGGGTTCGGCGGGCTGGTGGCCCTGCTTGCGGAGCGGGTGGCGGCCCTGCGCACCGTCGTGGTCCGGCACCTGCTGCGCCGGCAGGGCAACCGCCTCAACCACCCGGGCGAGCACCACGCCGAGCTGCTCGACCAGACGGAGCTGGTGCTGACCCGGGCCGGGGAGCAGGGGCTGTCGCCGGACCGGCTGAAGCCGCTGTTCGAGCAGCTCTTCGCCGCCGTGCTCAAGACCGCCGCCCACCCGCGGCGGCTGCCGGCCGGACGCCGTGCCTTCTTCCGCCGGGCGAGCGGGCTCTACCGGCGGCACCGGCCCGCCGGCTACCGGGCGCCCGGCGGCAGCCTCGGCGTCCAGCACCGGCTGCTGGCGGCCGGGTCGTACACGGCGTTCCGCACGCTGCGTGCCGCCAACCGCGGGGCGGCGCGGGCCGCCGCGCTGCTCCCCCGGCCCCGCGGGCTGCGCACCCGCCTGCGGTACGCGGCCCAGCTGCGCCGACCGCTCGACGAGAACCTCGCCGTGTACTGCGCGTACTGGGCCGCGGCTACGCCTGCAGCCCGGCCGCGATCCACGCCCGGGCCGGGAACTCGCCCCGCATCTGCGCTCGGTGTTCCTGGTGGAACCGGAGGCGGTGGCCGGCATGCCTCAGGACGTGGAGTACGCGGTGATCGGCAGCCGGAAGTACTGGGAGGTACTGGCCCGCGCCAAGTACCTCGTCAACAACGCCAACTTCGCGGACGCCGTCGTCAAACGCCCCGGCAGCGTGCACCTGCAGACCCAGCACGGCACTCCGCTGAAGAAGATGGGCGTCGACCAGGCGACCTACCCCGTGGTGGCCGCGGCGACCGGGAGTTTCGCCAAGCTGCTGGCGCGGATCGACCGCTGGGACTACAACCTCACCTCCAACCGCCACTCCACCGAGATGTGGGAGCGGGCGTTCCCCGGCGCCCACGAGATCCTCGAGTACGGCTATCCGCGCAACGACGTGTACTGCACCGCGTCCGCCGAGGACGTCGCCCGCGTCCGCGGGGAACTGGGCGTCCCCGAGGGGAAGAAGGCCCTGCTCTACGCCCCACGCACCGCGACTACGCCACCGGCTTCGCGTCGGGCCTGGACCTGGCGGAGTTCTGCGAGGCGATCGGGGACGACTACGTGGTGCTGCTGCGCGCCCACTACTTCTACGACCAGGGGAAGAGCCGGGGCGGCGGCCGGATCATCGACGTGACCGGGCACCGCTCCTCGGAGGACGTGTGCCTGGCCGCGGACGCGCTGATCACCGACTACTCGTCGATCATGTTCGACTACGCCAACCTGGACCGGCCGATCGTCGTGTACGCCGACGACTGGGACGTCTACCGGGAGATCCGGGGCGTCTACTTCGACCTGATGCGGCTGCCGCCCGGCCGGATCGCCCGTACGCCCGAGGAACTGGCGGCGCTCTTCCGCGACGGCGGCTGGGCGGACGAGTCGGCCGCGACCCTGCGCGCCGCGTTCCGGGAGCGCTTCTGCCAGTTCGACGACGGGCGGGCCGCCGAGCGCGTCGTACGCCGGGTGCTGCTGGGGGAGCCGCCCGAGTCGATCCCGCCCGTGATCCGCTCGCGGAGCGCGTCCCGGCCCCCGCCGCCGCCACCCTCGTAAGGAGCTGACCGAAGAAGTGCCCCGCTTCAGCATCATCGTCCCCGTCTACAAGGTGCAGGGCTATCTGCGCGAGTGCCTCGCCTCGGTGCTCGGCCAGTCGTACGGCGACTTCGAGGTGGTCGCCGTGGACGACCGCTCGCCCGACGGCAGCGGAGCGATCCTCGACGAGTACGCCGCCCGCGACGCCCGGGTCCGGGTGCTGCACCTGCCCGAGAACGTCGGTCTGGGCGGGGCCCGCAACGCCGGTCTCGATCAGGCGGCCGGCGACTACGTCCTGTTCCTCGACAGCGACGACCACTACACGCCGGGCCTGCTGGCCGCGGTCGCCGCGCGGCTGGAAACGACCGGCGACCCGGACATCCTGGTCTTCGACCACGTGCGCACGTACTGGTGGGGCCGGGGCGGGCGCAGTGAGGCGGCGGACCTGCTGGCCGCGGCGGGCACGGAGACGTTCCGCATCCGGGAGAGCCCGGGTACCTGAACCTGTTCCTGGTCGCCTGGAACAAGGCCTACCGGCGGTCCTTCTTCCAGGAGCACGGCCTCCGGTACGCGCCGGGCTGTACGAGGACGCGCCGGTCACCTACCGGTCGATGGTGCTGGCGGACCGGATCGCCTGCCTGGACCGGATCGGGGTGGAGTACCGGCAGCGCCGGCAGGGGGCGATCACCAAGACGCCGGGGCGCCGGCACTTCGAGATCTTCCCGCAGTACGAGGGCTGTTCGCGTTCCTGGAGCGGCGCTCCGACCTGGACTGGGCGCGTCCGCTGCTGCTGGAGCGGGCGCTGGACCACATGCTGTTCGTGCTGGCCCGCGAGGACCGGGTGCGGCCCGCCGACCGGGTGACTTCTACCGGGAGATCCGTTCCTTCCACCGCCGCCACCTTCCGAGGGCGGTTTCGAGGAGCCCGGCGGCTGGCGCGGGGTCGAGATGCGGCTGCTGGCCTCGGCGCCCTACGCGTCGTACGCGGCGGTGCGCGGTCTGCGGGAGCTGCGCGGGCCGCCCTGGCCGGGAAGCGGCGGGTGGCGCGGAAGACGTCGGAGACCGCCCAGCGCACCTGGTACCGGGCCCAGTCGAGGCGCGCCCTCGATCCGCACCTCGCCGTGTACTCGGCGACCCACCACCGGGGCGTCTGCGGCGACCCGGCCGCGATCCACGCCAAGGCCCGTGAGATCGCCCCGCACATCCACGGCGTGTGGGTGGTCCGGGAGGACGCCGTGGACGCGCTGCCGCCCGGCATCGACCATGTGACACCCGGCTCCCGGCGCTACCACGAGGTGATGGCGAGGGCCACGTACTGGGTGAACAACGTCAACTGGCCCGGCACCCTCGCGAAGCGGCCCGGCAGTGTCCACATCCACACCCACCAGGGCACCCCGCTCAAGTACATGGGCGCCGACCTGCTGACCAAGCCGGGCGCCCGGCACGGCTTCGACGTGCCGCAGATGCTGCGCCGGGCCGACCGCTGGGACTACAGCCTGGTCGCCGGGCGGCACGCGGAGCGGGCCTGGGAGCGGGCCTACCCGTGCCACTTCACCTCGCTGCGGACCGGCAGCCCGCGCAACGACGTCCTGGTCGGCGCGGGGCCGGAGCGGGGCCGGGAGGTGCGCGAGCGGCTCGGCATCCCCGCCGGGCACACGGTCGTGCTGTACGCGCCGACCCGCCGCGACTACCGGCGCGGCGGCCACGTCGACCGGTTCGACCCGGCCCGGTTCGCGGCGGACCTCGGCCCCGGCCACACCCTCGTCGTGCGCCTGCACCCCTCGCTGGCCGGGGTGTGGCGCGCCGCCTGGGGCTGGCCGACCTGCACCAGCGGGGCGTGCTGGTGGACGCGACGGACGAACCGCAGGTGGCGGACGTGATGCTCGCCTCCGACGTACTGGTCACCGACTACTCCGCCCTGATGTTCGACTACGTCCTCCTCGACCGGCCGGTCGTCGTCCACGCCGACGACTGGGGCGCGTTCGCGGCGAGCCGGGGCGCCTACTTCGACGTCACGGCAGACGCTCCGGGGCATGTGTCGCGTTCCTACCGGGAGCTGGCCTGGCTGTTCGCGTCCGGCACCTGGCAGGACGCGGAGGCGGCGCGGCTGCGGGCCGCGTTCCGGGAGTGGTACTGCGAGTTCGAGGACGGGCAGGCCGCCGAGCGGGTGGTGCGCCTGCTGATGCTGGGCGAGCGGGGTGGTGCGCCGCTGCCCGCGGCCCGCCGGACCCCGGGCGTCCGTGGCAGGTCCGAGGCGCTGGTCGAGCGATGAGAGCTCCCGCCACTCCGAGGCCGTTCCCGCCCTGCCCGGCCGGCGGGCCTCCTCGGCACAGCCGCCGGCCGCCGCCGAACGGCTGCGCCCGGTGCACTGGTGGCACGCGGCACTGGTCGCCGTGCCCACCGCGGCCCTGTTCGTACTGGGCTACGGGCGGCGCTGGATCTGCGACGACGGGCTCATCTACCTGCGTCCGGTCCGGCAGATCCTGGCCGGCAACGGCCCGTGTTCAACGTGGGGAACGGGCGGAGAGTTCCACCGGCACCCTGTGGCAGTGGCTGCTCGCCCTCGGCACCTGGGTGACCGGCGAGGACCCGGCGTTCCTCGCCGTCGGGCTCGGGCTGCTGCTGAGCACCGCCGGATTCGGGCTCGCCCTGTACGCCACCTGCCGGCTGCACCGGAGCGCGGCGCTGCTGCTGCCCGCGGGCGTGTTCGTGCTGCTGGCCGTGCCGCCGTTCTGGTCGTACATGACCTCGGGTCTGGAGAGCGGCCTGGGCGCCTTCTGGACCGGCCTGTCGTGGTGGCTGCTGACGGGCACCCGGCGCGGTCAGCGTCCCCGGGTGACGTACGCCGCCGCCTTCGTGTTCGGGCTGGGTCCGCTGGTCCGGCCCGATCTCGCGGTGGTCACGGTGTGTTTCCTGGCCGCGCAGTGGTGGGTGCTGCGCCCGTCCCGGCGGGGCGTGGCCGCGCTGCTGGTATCCGCGGTGGCGCTGCCGCTGGCGTACGAGGTGTTCCGGGCGGGGTACTACGGGATCCTGGTGCCGCTGCCCGCCATCGCCAAGGAGGCGAGCGCCAGTGACTGGGGCCGGGGCGCCGGCTATGTGCAGGAGACGCTCGGGCCGTACTGGCTGTGGCCCGTCGTCCCGGTGCTCGGCGCTCTGGCCGCCCTGCTGGTGCGCCGCACCCGCACGCAGCGGCAGGCCCGGACCCCGGGGCGGGCCTCGCGGGCGGTGCTGCTGGCGCCGTGGGCCGCGGGCCTGCTGCTGGCCGGGTACGTCGTCCGGGTCGGCGGCGACTACATGCACGCGCGCATGATCCTGCCGGCCCTTCTGCTGCTGCTCCTGCCGGTCCTGGTGGTCCCCGCGAACCGGTTCACGGGCGTGGCGAGCGCGCTGCTGGTGGTGTGGCTGTGCGCGGCGGTCAGTCCGCTGCGGGTGCCGTTCGACGTGCGCTCCACACCGACGACCTTCAATGTGCGCAGCTCCGACGTGGAGGGGCTCGGGGACCACAACCCGGTGCGCACCGCCACCTGGGTGGACAACTGGCCGGCCCTGCCGGAGGGGCGCGGCATGCTGGCCCGGGCGGAGCGGGCACCCCGGCCGACGCTGCTGTACTTCGACGCCGAGCGCAGGCTGCACGCCACGCCGATGCGGCAGGACGCGCCGTACCACGTGGTGATCGTGGGCCGCCATCTCGGTGTCACGGGAGCCGCCGCGCCGCTCGACGCCTACGTCAACGACGCCTGGGGCCTGGCCAGTCCCGTCGGGGCGCATCTCGCGCTGGAGCGGTGGAGCTGGCCCGGGCACGAGAAGTTCCTGCGCAACCACTGGGTCTTCGCGGAGTGGGCGGCCGAGCACCCGCCGCGGGGCGACCTGCTGCGGGCGGGCACCTCGCGGGAGGCGGTGGAGGCGGCCCGGGCCGCGCTGGCCTGCGGTGAGCTGGCCGAGCTGAAGCAGTCGGTGCGCGCGCCGCTCACCGCCGGGCGGTTCTGGGACAACCTCACGGGGGCCGTCGAGCGGACCCGGTTCCGGTTCGCCCGCTGGCCGGCCACGGCGGAGCGGGCGCTGTGCGACTGACGGCGGCAGGTGGGCGTAGCCGCCTCACTCGATGAAGTGACCCGGGGTCAGGCCCCCGGCAGGGGCGGGAACATTCGGCGCATGCCCGAGTCCCTCCCCCTGCCGACAGCCCTGTGAGCGCCGGAGTCACCGTCCGGCGGACCGTGCGCGGCGCGACGGCACTGCGCGGCGGTGTGGGGCGGCCGACCCCGTACCAGTTCTTCGGCGTGCTGTTCTGGCTGGTGCTGACGCTGACGTACTGGCGGATCCCGCTGTGCTGCGACGCCGGACAGCACGCGGCGGTCGTCGAGCGTCTCGAGGCCGACCTGCTCCACCCGGCCCACAGCATGGCGGACCTGCCGGGCGAGGGCAGTCCGTACTACGGGCCGTACGCCGTCGCCCAGGGTGTCCTGGCGCGGCTGACGGGGCTGTCCGGCTGGGAGGTCGTCAAGCTGGCCGGGCCGGTGCATCTGCTGGTGCTGCTGACCGGGATCGGCCGCTTCGTCAGGACCCTCACCCGCGCCCCTGGGCGCCGGTCCTGGCCCTGGTGTTCATGACGCTGCTGTGGGGCACCGCGCGGATCCTGTGGAGCGGCTACCTCGGGCTGATGTCGATGACGACGAACCTGGGCTATCCGTCCGCGCTCGCGATCGGCTGACGTTCTGGGCGTGGGCCTGGACGGGCACGCGCGCGCGTGCGGACGCCCCCGCCGTGCGGTTCGTCGGCCCGAGCGGGCTCGGCGGCTGGTGGGGGTACGCGGGGATCGGCGCCCTGTACGGGCTGGTCCTGCTCACCCATCCCGTCACGGCGGCCTCGACGCTCGTCGGCGCGGCGGCGATCGTGGCGGCGCGTCAGCGGGGTGGCGCCGGCCGGTCGTGGCGCGCTGGGCGACCGCCGCGGTGGTCTGCGCGGCGGTCGCCGTGTGGTGGCCGTACTACGACGTCCTGGCGCTGGTGGACGACACCGGCATGGACGCCATGCACCGGCGGCTGTACGAGGGGATGCTCGCCAACTCCTGGCTGGCGCTGCTCGGTCTGCCCGCGCTGTGGCTGCGGGCCCGCGGGTCGGTGCGCGACCCGCTGGTGCTGATGTTCCTGCTGGAGTGCCTGCTGGTGGCGTACGGCTGGTTGAGCGGGCACTACACGTACGCCAGGACCCTGTGGGCGGCGCTGGTGCCGCTGCAGTTCGCACTGGCGGTGGAGCTGGCGTCGCCCCGGCCGTGGCGGCGGGGCCGGAGGGTGCTGGGCGGGGCGGCGGCGGCCGGGGTGTGCGTCGGGTTCGTCACCGTGCACGCCGGGGCGGTCGTGCCGCGCTCGATCGACCCGGTGGGGTTCACGCAGCCGACGCGCTGGCCCGCGTACGACTGGGCCGCGCAGCACATCGGGCCGGGTGAGGTGGTGATCACCGACGGGTACTTCGCCGGTCACTCCATCGCCGGGTACGGGCCCAACCTCGCCGCGCCCGTCTGGCCCGACCCCGCCCTGGACGAGGGGGAGCGCAGACGCCGGGCGGCCGACGTCCGCGCCTATCTGGCCCCAGGCTCGACCCGCGCCGAGCGCGCCGCCGTCGTCCGCCGCTACCACGTGCGCTGGCTGCTGCTGACGCGCTGGCACCCGGTGCCCGAGGAGGCCGTGGTGGTGGCGTGGAGCAGACGGACGGGGAGGTGCTGGCGCGGGTCGGGGGTGAGGCGCGCGGCCGGGTGCCTACTCGATGACGAGGTCGACCTCGATGTTGCCGCGGGTGGCGTTGGAGTACGGGCAGACCTGGTGGGCCTGCTCGACCAGCTTGCGGCCGGTCGCCTCGTCCACGCTGTCGGGGAGCTCGACGCGCAGCGTGACGGCGAGACCGAAGCCCTCGCCCTGCTTGCCTATGGAGACCTCGGCGGTCACGGCGGCGTCGCTGACGTCGACCTTCGCCGTGCGGCCGACGAGGCCGAGGGCGCTGCCGAAGCAGGCGGCGTAGCCGGCGGCGAACAGCTGCTCGGGGTTGGTGCCCTGGCCGTTGCCGCCCAATGCCTCGGGCATGCCCAGCGCGAGGTCCAGCACGCCGTCGGAGCTGACGGCCCGGCCCTCGCGGCCGTGGGTGGCGGTGGCGACAGCGGTGTAGAGCGCGTCCATGGAAAACCTTCCCTCTCACGTCAACGTTCGGCGGCCCGCTTCCGGCCGCCTGACGACCACGATTAGAGCACACAATTAAGTTGTGCGCAATTGAATGGCGGGCACGAGCTACCCTGGAGGCATGAACACGCCGGACGACGACTGGCTCCGCCTGGACCAGCAGATCTGTTTCTCCCTGCACGCGGCATCCCGCGCCTTCAACGGCGTCTACCGCGTGATCCTCAAGGACCTCGGGCTCACCTACCCCCAGTACCTGGTGATGCTGGTGCTGTGGGAGCACGGCGAGCTGCCCGTGAAGAAGCTCGGGGAGCACCTGCGCCTGGACTCCGGCACGCTGTCACCACTGCTCAAGCGGCTGGAGACGGCCGGGCTCGTCCACCGGGAGCGCAGCGCCCGCGACGAACGGTCGGTCGAGGTGCGGCTGACCGAGGAGGGCACCGCGATGCGGCAGCAGGCGCTTCAGGTGCCGCGCCGGATCGCCGGCTCGACCGGCTTCGGGCCCGAGGAGGTCCGCGCCCTGCGGGCCCGCCTCGACGAGCTCACGACCGCGCTGGACGCGGCCGCGCTCTCGGAGTCCGCGGGCGGCTCACCGGCTGGCGGATAATCAGGCTCGGTGGTGTGTTAACCCCTTTCGAGCCATTTACCCGGCTTACGATCCGCCGTGATGAATACCGCGTGGATGCCGACGTGAACGCCAAGAGGCCGGTCCCCCAGGTCGCCGTCGTGGTCATCGGCTACGACGACGCCGCCCATGTGACGGACGCCGTGCGCTCGGCGCTCGCCCAGGGACCGGCCGTGCGCGAGGTCGTGGCGGTCGACGACTGCTCGACGGACGGCAGCGCCGCCCTGCTCGACCGGCTCGCGGCGTCCGAGCGCCGCCTGAAGGTGATCCGCCGCCGGGTCAACAGCGGCGGCTGCGGCACCCCGCGCAACACTGGACTCGCGGCGGTGACATCGCCGTACGTGATGTTCCTGGACAGCGACGACGTCCTGCCGCCCGGCGCGGTGGACGCGCTGCTCACGGCGGCGACGGGCACGCGCGCGGAGGTCGTCGGCGGCCTGTGCGTACGACGGGAGCTGCCGTCGGGGCGCGAAGTGCCCTGGCAGGCGCGTCTGTACGCGCTCCACGCCGTGGTCCCGCACCCCGCGCGACGCCCCCGCCTGGTCCACGACACGCTCTGCGTCAACAAGCTCTACCGCACCGGCTTCCTGCGCGAGCACGGCATCCGCTTCCCCGAGGGCCGTTTCCCCTACGAGGACGTCGTCTTCACCGCACGCGTGCTGGCCGCGGCCCCGCGCATCGCCCTGGTCCCGGACCGGGTGTACACCTGGCATGTGCGCCGGTCCGCCGAGCGGCTGTCGATCTCGCTGAACCGGGCCGGTGTCGAGAACTGGCGGGCCCGTACGGAGGCGTGCCGGCAGGCGTACGAGGTCCTGCTGGGCGCCGGGCAGAAGGAACTCGCCCGGGTGGCGCGCGCCAAGTTCCTCGACCACGACCTGCGGATGTACGTGCGTGAACTGGGGTTGCGTGATGCCACGTACCGGCGCGCGTGGTGGGAGCTCACGCGGGCGCATCTCGCGGAGTACGACGCGGACGACTGGGCCCGCAACCCGGCGGCTCCCGGCCGGCTGGTGGGGCGGGTCGTCCTGGCCTCCCCTCAGCCGCGCGACCTGCCCCGGCTGCGGGAACTGGCGGCGCGCCCGGCCCGGCTGTACCCGCCGTACGCCCGCGCCGAGGACGGCACGCCCGTGTGGTCGGCGGACCTTCCGCAGATCTCCCTGGAGCCGCTGCTGACCCGGCCGGTGGCGGAGCTGCCCCTCGCCGTCGACGCGGAACTGCGGCCGGCCGCGCGTGGCACCCGGCTGCGGCTGCGTCTGCACGAGCTGTACGGCCGACTGGCGCAGGCGGGCCCGGAGACGGTGGAGGCGCGGTGGCGGCACCGGGACGACGGGGAGGTGACGGTCCGCGGCACGACCGCGCTCGTGCCGTCCGCCGGATCCGCCGGATCCGCCGACGGCGGCTGGTCGGCGGAGGCGACCGTGGATCTCCCCGCGCTGGCCGCGCCCGGCGTGAGCACCTGGGACCTGCGGCTGCGCATCCGGTTCCGCGAGGGCGTGAGCCGCGAGGTCACGGCGCACGCCCTCGCAGGCGCCGGTCTGCTGCGCCGCAGAGCCGTCCCGAGCGCCCGGCACGGCGTGGTACTCGTACAGCCGTACGCCACCCACTCCGGCGCGCTGGCACTGCGCGTGGCGCCCGGCGTGCGGGGTGTGCTGTCAGTGGCACGCGGAAGGCTGCGCCGCCTGCTTCACTGAGACCAGCACGATCAGCACGACCAGCACGATCAGCACGACCAGCACGAACACGCGACACCGGCACGGGCCAACTGACGAGGGGACGGCCGCACATGACCTGGTTGATCACCGGCGGCGCCGGCTACATCGGGGCGCACGTCGTACGGGCGATGACCGCGGCGGGGGAACGGGCGGTGGTGTACGACGACCTGTCCACCGGCATCGCCGAGCGCGTGCCCGACGGTGTGCCGCTGGTGGTGGGCTCGACGCTGGACGGCGAGCGGCTGGCGCGTGCCCTCGCGGACCACTCGGTCACCGGGGTCCTCCACCTCGCGGCGAAGAAGCAGGTGGGAGAGTCGGTCGAGCGGCCGCTGCACTACTACCGGGAGAACGTCGAGGGCCTGCGGACCCTGCTGGACGCCGTGACGGCGGCCGAGGTGCCGTCCTTCGTCTTCTCCTCCTCGGCGGCCGTGTACGGCATGCCGGACGTGGACCTGGTCACGGAGGAGACGCCGTGCCTGCCGATGTCCCCCTATGGCGAGACGAAGCTGGCCGGTGAGTGGATGGTGCGCGCGACGGGCCGGGCGACCGGGCTGTCCACGGCCTCCCTGCGCTACTTCAACGTGGCGGGCGCCGCGAGCCCCGAGCTAGCGGACACCGGCGTGTTCAACCTCGTCCCCATGGTCTTCGAGAAGCTCACGGAGAACGCGCCGCCGCGCGTCTTCGGCGACGACTACCCGACCCCGGACGGCACCTGCGTACGCGACTACATCCACGTCGTGGACCTGGCCGAGGCCCATGTCGCGGCGGCCCGCGTCCTGCGCTCCTCCCCCGGCCGCACGCTGACGCTCAACATCGGCCGGGGCGACGGCGTCTCCGTCCGCGAGATGATCGACCGCATCAACGAGGTCACCGGCCACGACCGGCCGCCCACGGTCGCCCCCCGCCGCCCGGGCGACCCCGCCCGCGTCGTCGCCTCCGCCGACCGCGCCGCGGCCGAGCTGGGCTGGAAGGCCCGGCACGACGTCCAGGACATGATCACCTCGGCGTGGGAGGGCTGGGTGCGACTCCACCCGGAGGCGGCGCGGAGCTGACCCGGGAGGAGCTCGACAGGGCCCCGGGGCGTCCGATCGGGCGACCGGGGCCGAGTCACGCACGGCCTCACAGCGCCTTCAACGCCCCCGCCGTGGCCCTGGTCAGCGCCCCCAGGTACTCCTTCGGCGGCTTCGGGCCGCGGATCACCACCGAGCGCCAGTAGAGGGGGCCGGAGATCAGGTCGAGGGCCAGGTCGTGGTCGATGTCCTGGCGGAGTTCGCCGCGCCGCACCGCCGCCGTGACGATGCCGGTGGCGACGCCGTCCTGTCCCTCGCGCAGGGCCTTCTGCAGGGCCTCGGCGATCTCGGGGTTGCGGGCCGCCTCGGCCTGGAGGTCGGGGATGACCTGCGAGGCGACGGGGTGGCGCAGGGCGCGGGAGGTCACCTCGTAGAGCAGCCGCAGGTCGCCCTCCAGGGAGCCGGTGTCCGGCGCGGGCAGGCCCTGCACGGCGAGCGCCGAGACGATGTCGAGGACCAGGTGCAGTTT
Source organism: Streptomyces tuirus (assembly GCA_018195615.1). Lineage (GTDB taxonomy): Bacteria > Actinomycetota > Actinomycetes > Streptomycetales > Streptomycetaceae > Streptomyces > Streptomyces tuirus_A. The sequence continues at coordinate 3,796,555 of JAGTPG010000002.1, forward strand.
GGAGCGCCAGCGGCGGTACACCGCCGTCTTGCCGACGCCCGCCCGGCGCGCGATCCCCTCGATGGACATCCGCGCGTAGCCGACGGCCGCGAGTTCCTCGAAGACGGCCGCCCGGATGGCTTCCGTCACGTCCTGTCGCAGGACGGCCGCCCCGCGGGGCCCGGCGGCGCGGACGCGGCTGGGGCTCGTCGGCGTGGGTCGTCATGCCGACAGCATAGGGCGTCACGACGAAACGGTTGCGTTCCGACGTTCGCCCGACGTACGCTCACGTTGCGACGATACGGTCCCGTCCCGACGTAAGAAGTCGTGAAGAGTACGGCAAAGAACCCGTCACGGCTGCTCGCGACCCCCAGGGTCCCGCCCCCCAGGCCCCGCCCCTCCCCCGAACGAAAGCAGCGGATGTGAGCCAGGTCCTCCACACACCGCCCCAGACACCACCCCCGGCCGACGACGACCTCGCGGCCCTGGCCGCCCGCCACGGCCTCTCGGTCAGCGGGGCCCGCCCGTCCCTGCCCGAGTACGTCCGGCAGCTGTGGGCCCGCCGCCACTTCATCACCGCGTTCGCCACCGCCAAGCTCACCGCCCAGTACAGCCAGGCGAAGCTCGGCCAGGTCTGGCAGGTGATGACCCCGTTGCTGAACGCGGCGGTCTACTACTTCATCTTCGGCGTGCTGCTCGGCACCAAGCACGGCGTGCCCGACTACATCCCGTTCCTGGTCACAGGCGTGTTCATCTGGACGTTCACGCAGAGCTCGATCATGGCGGGCACCCGCGCCATCTCCGGCAACCTCGGCCTGGTCCGCGCCCTGCACTTCCCGCGCGCCGCGCTGCCCCTGTCGTTCTGCCTCCAGCAGCTCCAGCAGCTGCTGTTCTCGATGGCCGCCCTGGTCGTCATCCTGCTCTGCTTCGGCGTGCCGGTCGGCGTGTCCTGGCTGCTCGCGCTGCCGGCGCTGTTCCTGCAGTTCACGTTCAACGCGGGCGTCTCCATGGTCATGGCCCGGATGGGCGCCAAGACCCCGGACATCGCCCAGCTGATGCCGTTCGTGCTGCGCACCTGGATGTACGTCTCGGGCGTCATGTGGAGCATCGACAAGCTGGCGGACAAGGACAGCCTGCCCCACGTGGTGACGGTCGCCCTGGCCGCCAACCCGGCAGCCGTCTACATCGACCTGATGCGCTTCGCCCTGATCGACAGCTTCCACGCGAGCCAGCTCCCCGCCCATGTGTGGGCGATCGCGGCCGGCTGGGCGCTGCTCGCGGGTGTCGGCGGGTTCATCTACTTCTGGAAGGCTGAGGAGACGTACGGCCGTGGCTGAGCACCCGAGCGAGAAGATCCCCACCGTCGTCGCCGACGGCGTCGACATCGTCTACCGCGTCAACGGCACCGGCGCCGGACGCGGCTCCGCGACCGCCGCCCTCAACCGCATGCTGCGCCGCAAGCAGACCGAGAAGGCGGCGGGCGTACGCCGCGTGCACGCCGTGAAGAACGTGTCGTTCGTCGCGTACAAGGGCGAGGCGATCGGCCTGATCGGCACCAACGGCTCGGGGAAGTCGACCCTGCTGAAGGCCGTCGCCGGGCTGCTCCCCGTGGAGAACGGCCGGATCTACACCGACGGCCAGCCGTCCCTGCTCGGCGTGAACGCCGCCCTGATGAACGACCTGACCGGCGAGCGCAACGTGCACCTCGGCGGCCTGGCCATGGGCATGTCCCGCGAGCAGATCAGGGACCGCTACCAGGAGATCGTCGACTTCTCGGGCATCAACGAGAAGGGCGACTTCATCACGCTGCCGATGCGCACGTACTCCTCCGGCATGGCAGCCCGGCTGCGGTTCTCCATCGCCGCCGCCAAGGACCACGACGTGCTGCTGATCGACGAGGCGCTGGCCACCGGCGACCGCTCCTTCCAGAAGCGCTCCGAGCAGCGCATCCGCGAGCTGCGCAAGCACGCCGGAACGGTGTTCCTGGTCAGCCACAACAACAAGTCGATCCGCGACACCTGCGACCGTGTGCTGTGGCTGGAGCGCGGCGAGCTGCTCATGGACGGGCCGACGGAGGACGTCCTCAAGGAGTACGAGGCGTTCACCGGGGACAAGTCCGCGAAGCCCAAGCCGAAGCCCAAGGTTCCCGTTCCCTCGTGAGGACCACGTCGGTCGGCCGTTTTGTCGTACAGATGGCACCATGACCGCATACGGTGCAGTCGCGAGAAGGAGTCCCCGTGATGGCCGAGCTCAGCGTCATCGTGTACGGGCCGAACGTCCAGGACCATCTGACGGAACTCCTCGACTCCCTCGCCGCCCACCCCCTGCCGGACGCCGAGCTGATCGTGGCCGCGGTGGGCGACTGGGCCCGGGAGACGGCCGAGCGGCACACCCCGGACGGCCCCGGCCCGCAGGTCCTGCCGCTGCCGGACGGCACGGGCGACGCGGCGGCCCGGGCGGCGGGCGCGGCCCGGGCCCGCGGACGCTGGCTGCACTTCGTCCACGCCAAGGACGGCCTGCCCGCCGGCACTCCGCGCACGGTCGCCGAGCGGGTGGCCGAGCTGCCCGACGCCGTGGACGTCCTGCTCCTCGACCACGTCCGCAGCACCTGGCGCACCTCCGGCCTGCCCTCCCCGGACGGTTCCCTGCTCGCCCGGGCGGGCCGTGCCGACGTCGCCCCGGACGACTGCGCGCCCCTGCTGCGGCTGACTCCGCTGCTGGGCACCCGCGTCCTGCGCGCGGACTTCTACCGGGCGCACGAGCAGCGGCTCACCACCGACGACGAGCCGTACGGCGCCCTGGCCGCCCTGCTGCTCGCCGATCGCGTCGCCTGCCTGCCGCACGTCGCCTACGAGGACCGCAGGCTGCGCCCGGCGAGCCTGCCCCCGGCCACTCCCCAGCAGCGCTACGGCCTCGTCGAGCGCTACGAGTCCCTCCTCGACCTCACCCGGGACCGCCGCGCCGCCCACGCCGCGCTCTACGACGTGATGGTCCGCGACTGCCTGCGCACCTTCGCGCGCGGCGGCATGGCGGAGGAGGTCGCACGGGAGTTCTTCCGGCGGGCGTCCCTGGCCGCCCTGCGCCACCGCCCCGAGGACTACCGGCGCCCCGCCGGACTCGAAGGCGTCCGCCGCTCCCTGCTCGAAGAGGGCGCCTACGCCAAGTACCGCGCCTTCCAGGCGGTCAACCGCACCCGCCGCACGGCCAGGTCGGCCGTACGGGCCCGGAAGCGCCGGCTCGGCGCCAAACTCCGCGACCACCAGTACCGCAGGGCCCTCGGCCGCCCGGTCGATCCCGACCTGGCGGTGTTCTCGGCGTACTGGAACCGCGGCGTCGCCTGCAACCCCGCCGCGATCGCCAGGAAACTCGCCGAACTCGCCCCGCAGGTCCACCCGGTGTGGGTGGTCACGGCGGAGAACGCGGCCCTCCTCCCGCCCGGCACCGACCACGTCGTGCCGGGCAGCCGCCGCTACTGGGATGTGCTGGCGACCGCCAAGTACCTCGTCAACAACGTCAACTTCCCCAACGCGGTGGTCAAACGCCCCGACGCGATCCACGTCCAGACCCACCACGGCACCCCGCTGAAGCGCATGGGCATCGACCAGATGGCCTACCCGGCCGCCGCCCAGGGCCTGGACTTCCAGGCGCTGCTGGAACGGGTCGACAAGTGGGACTACAGCGTCTCCGCCAACAGCCACACCACGCGCATGTGGGAACGCGCGTACCCCTCGCACTACGTCAGCCTCGACCACGGCTACCCGCGCAACGACGTCTACTACACGGCCGGCGCCGAGGACATCCGCGCGATCCGCGACCGGCTCGGCATCGCACCGGGCCGCCGGGCCGTCCTCTACGCCCCCACCCACCGCGACTACGAGGCCGGCTGGACCCCCCGCCTGGACCTCGCCGCCCTCGCGGACCGCCTCGGCGACGACACGGTCCTCCTCGTCCGGGGCCACTACTTCTACGGCGGCGCGGCGTCCCCGCTCACCAACCTGCGCCGCACCGGCAGGATCATCGACGTCTCCTCCTACGACCCGGTGGAGGAGCTGTGCCTGGCGGCGGACGCCCTGGTCACGGACTACTCCTCGATCATGTTCGACTACGCCAACCTCGACCGCCCGATCGTGATCCACGCCGACGACTGGGAGACGTACCGCACCACCCGCGGCGTCTACTTCGACCTGATGGCCGAGGCCCCGGGCCCGGTCGCCCGCAGCCAGCAGGAGCTGACGGAGATCCTCACCACCGACGCCTGGCACGACGAACGCGCGGCGAAGACCCGGGCCGTCTTCCGGCGCCGGTTCTGCGAGTACGACGACGGACGCGCCGCCGAACGCGTCGTCCGCCGGGTCTTCCTCGGCCAGGACGAGGGGTCCCTGCCGCCGGTGCTGCCGATCGGGGAACGCACCCCGGCCCCGACCCCGCAGGAGGCGACCGCATGAGCACTCCCGACGTCACCGTGACGGTCATCGTCTACAACGACGCCGAACGCCTCACCCGCGCGGTCGACTCGGTCCGCCGGCAGACCCACGCGAACCTCGAGATCATCATCAGCGACGACCACTCGACGGACGGAACACCCACGGTGGCCAGGCGGTTGGCGAGCCAGGACCCCCGCGTCCGCCACCTCCGCCTGGAGCGGAACAGCGGCGGCTGCGGCGTGCCGCGCAACCGCGCGCTGGACATCGCCCGGGCGCCGTTGGTGATGTTCCTCGACAGCGACGACGAACTCCCCGGCAACGCCGTCGAACTGCTGCTCGCCGCGCACCGCGAACGCGAGATCGACTTCGCGATGGGCGCGGTGCAGCGGGTCCGGGTGGACAACGGCCGCCGCTCGACGTGGATGCCGCACCTGGTCGCCGAGCGCCGCACCCTCGACGGCATCGAGGCCGACCCGCGCCTGTTCTTCGAGCACCTGTCGACGAGCAAGATGTACGCCCGCGCCTTCCTCGACCGGCACCACCTGCGCTTCCCCGAGGGCATCCACTACGAGGACCAGTTGTTCTCGGCGCAGGCGTACTGCCTGGCCAAGAGCTTCACGATCATCCCGGAACCGGTCTACCGCTGGTACGTCGCCCCGTTCGCCGCCTCCGCGTCGGCGTCGATATCCAACCAGCGGCACAAACTCGCCAACGTCCGCGACCGCATCCACGTCCAGCACCTCATCGACGCGTTCCTGGCCGAGAGCGGGCACGCGTCGCTCCGTGAGGACAAGGACCACAAGTTCCTCAAGCACGACTTCCGGATGTACGCCGGTGACCTGCCCTACCGGGACGAGGAGTGGCTGTCCGCCTTCGCGGACCTGGTCACCCCCTACCTGGACACACTCGCCCCGGGCGCCTACGCCCGCCTCCCCGCGCCGAGCGCGTGGTCCTCCAGCTGATCCGCGACCGCCGCCTGGCGGAGGCACGACTGGCCGCGCGGGCCTGGGCCACGGGGTGGCCCCCAGGCAGGTCACGACGGACGCGGAGGGCCGCACCTACTGGGGCGGCGAGGTCCCGTCCTCCGCATGGTCCCGCCGGGAACTGGACATCTCGGAACTGGAGCTGGAGGCCCGACCGTTCCCCAGCGCCCAGTTCCGCCACGAGATCACGGAGATCGCCCGGGGCCCGGGCGCCTCGGTCGACCTCACCGTCCGCACCTACGACCCGGCCCTGCGCCTTCCGGTCGGCCCCCACCGCGCCACGCTCCTCATCGCCCCCGGCAAGCGCCGCCTCCACATCCCCTTCCGCCTCTCCCCCGTCCGCCCGGGCGTCTTCGAGGGCCATGCCCACCTGGACCTGGCAGCGGCCTCCCTCCCCTGCAGGGCTTCACCGGGATCCGTCACCCGCTTCTCCGCCTGGAACACCAGGGCCTGTCCCACACGGGCCTGCTGCTGGCCCCTCTGACCTTCCCGACGGTCACGACCCGGGTGCCCCACCACCGCTTGACCCTGGAACCCGAGGGCCACGGCCCCGGCCGCTTGCAGGTCCGCTGGGAAGCGGTGGGCGTGACGGCGAGGTTGATACGCCCGGTGGTACGCCACGTGGCGAGGCCCAGGGTGAAGCGAGCAGCACACCTGGTGGCAAGCGCACTGAAGTGAGTGCCGTCAGGCGTCGTGCTGGAACACCCACGTGCGGCAGACGAGGAAACGGAACACGGAGGCCAGCACGATCGAAAGGGCCTTGACCACGTTGGACTCCAGGGACCGGCCGGCCCGAGCCCGTGATATCCGGCGTAGAACAGTCCGCTCTCCATGGCGACGCCGATGCCGCTGAAGACGAAGAACAGCGCGATCTGACGCCGGGTCCGCGCGGCCCGGTCCCGGTAGGTGTAGTACCGGAAGCCGAGGTAGTTGCTGCCCATGGCGATCAGGCTGGCCGACACGGTCGCCACCATCGCGGGCCGGTGCAGCCCGTGCAGGAGCACGTTGAACACCAGGAAGTTCACCGCGACGCCGCTCCCGCCGACCAGCGCGAAGTTCACCGCTTCCAGGACGACGCGCCGCACCGGGGCGGGAGCGGCCACTCGCTCCTCGGAGAGGTTCACCATCACGCCCCAAGCCTTAGCCCGAAACGGTAAGCCCCCCGCTCGAATCCCCCTGAGGCACGCCAAGAACAGAACGCCCCGGGCCGCCGGTCGGCACCGGCCCGGGGCGTTTCCGCTGTCGTACGCGCTAGGAGTGCTGCCGCAGCAGCGTCCTCATCGTCCGCATCGCCACCGACAGGTTCGCGAGGTCGAACGCCTCGGACCCCTGGATCTCCTCCAGTGTGGTGCGGGCCCGGCCGAGGATCGCCGCGTTCTTCTGCTCCCACGCCTTGTAGCGCTGCTCGGGCGTCGAGGTGCCGTTGCCCACCGCCAGGACGTCGGCGGTCAGCGCCGCGTGCGCCGCGTACAGGTCCTCGCGGATCGCCGCGCGGGCCATGGACTGCCAGCGGTCGGCGCGGGGCAGCTCGATGATGCGGTCCATGAGCTGGGTGATGCGCAGCCGGTCGGCGAGGTCGTAGTAGACCTCGGCGACGTCCAGCGGCTCCCGGCCCATGCGGTCGGCGATCGAGACGATGTCGAGCGTCGGGAAGGCGGAGGAGAACCCGGCCACGCGGGTGGCGAGTTCGTCCGGGACGCCGACGCCCGTCAGCTCGTCGTAGATCTTCCCGTACCACTCCAGGTCCGCGCCCCGCAGCAGCTTCGGCAGCTGGGCCCAGACCTGCTCCACGCGGTCGGCGAAGAAGTCGACGGTCTCGGCCAGCTCCAGCGGCTGCGGCCGGTTGTTGAGCAGCCAGCGCGTGCCGCGCTCGACCAGGCGGCGCGAGTGCAGGCGGATCCGGGTCTGGACCTCGGCGTCGGCCTTGTTGTCGAGCCCCTCGACCCCGTCCCACACGGCAGACGAGCGGAAGATCGCGCGGGCCGCGGTCTGCGCCCGGACGATCTCCTCCAGCGACGCGCCCGTCTCCTCGCGCAGGCGGTGCAGATACGTCGTACCGCCCGTGTTGACCGTGTCGTTGACCAGGACGGTCGTGGTGATCTCGCGGCGCAGCGGGTGGCCGTCGAGCCGGTCGGGGAACTGCTCGCGCAGCTGCGTCGGGAAGTACGCGTGCAGCAGGCCCTTCAGATACGGGTCGTCCGGCAGCGAGGTGTGCAGCAGCTCCTCGGCGACCGTGATCTTCGTGTACGCCAGCAGCACGGCCGTCTCCGGGCCGGTCAGGCCCTGCCCCTGCGCGAGCCGCTCGCGGATCTGCCGGTCGGTGGGCAGGAACTCCAGCGCCCGGTCCAGGTGGCCCTCCCTGACCAGGTGCTTCATGAAGCGCTGCTGGGCGTGGAGCATGTCCTTGGACTGGGCGAGGGCGTTGGCGATCGCCGTGTTCTGCGCGTAGTTGTTGCGCAGTACCAGGCGGCCGACCTCGTCGGTCATCTCGGCGAGCAGCTTGTTGCGCTGCTTGACGGTCATGTCGCCGTCCGCGACCAGGCCGTTGAGCAGGATCTTGATGTTCACCTCGTGGTCGGAGGTGTCCACGCCCGCGCTGTTGTCGATGGCGTCGGTGTTGATCCGGCCGCCGTGCAGTGCGAACTCGATCCGGCCGAGCTGGGTCAGGCCCAGGTTGCCGCCCTCGCCGACGACCTTGACGCGCAGGTCCTGGCCGTCGACGCGGATGGCGTCGTTGGCCTTGTCGCCGACGTCCGTGTTCGCCTCGGCCGAGGACTTGACGTACGTACCGATGCCGCCGTTCCACAGCAGGTCCACCGGCGCCTGGAGGATCGCCTTCATCAGGTCCGCCGGGTCAGCTTGGCGACCTTGGACTCGATGCCGAGGGCCTCGCGGATGTGCGAGTTGACCGGGATCGCCTTGGCCGTACGCGGGAAGATGCCGCCGCCGGCCGACAGCAGCTCCTTGTTGTAGTCCTCCCAGCTGGACCGCGGCAGCTCGAACAGGCGGCGGCGCTCGGCGTAGGAGGTGGCGGCGTCCGGGTTCGGGTCGATGAAGATGTGCCGGTGGTCGAAGGCGGCGACCAGGCGGATGTGCTCGGAGAGCAGCATGCCGTTGCCGAACACGTCGCCGGACATGTCACCGATGCCGACGACCGTGAAGTCCTCGCTCTGCGTGTCCACGCCCATGTCGCGGAAGTGCCGCTTGACGGACTCCCAGGCGCCGCGGGCGGTGATGCCCATGCCCTTGTGGTCGTAGCCGGCGGAGCCGCCGGAGGCGAAGGCGTCACCGAGCCAGAAGTTGTACTTCTCGGCGACCCCGTTGGCGATGTCGGAGAAGGTCGCGGTGCCCTTGTCGGCGGCGACGACGAGGTAGGTGTCGTCCTCGTCGTGCCGGACGACGTCGGCCGGGGGCACGACCTCGCCCGCGACCATGTTGTCGGTGATGTCGAGCAGCGCCGAGATGAACGTCTTGTAGCTGGCGATGCCCTCGGCCATCCACGCGTCGCGGTCGACGCTCGGGTCGGGCAGCTGCTTGGCGACGAAGCCGCCCTTGGCGCCGACCGGCACGATGACGGTGTTCTTCACCATCTGCGCCTTGACCAGACCGAGGATCTCGGTGCGGAAGTCCTCACGCCGGTCGGACCAGCGCAGACCACCGCGCGCGACCTTGCCGAAGCGCAGGTGCACACCCTCGACCCGGGGCGAGTACACCCAGATCTCGAACGCCGGGCGCGGCGCCGGCAGGTCGGGGATGGCCTGCGGGTCGAACTTCATGGAGACGTACTCGTGCGGCTTGCCGCCCGCGGCCTCCTGGAAGAAGTTGGTCCGCAGGGTCGCCTTGATGACGGTGAGGAAGGACCTGAGGATCCGGTCCTCGTCGAGGCTCGCGACCTGGTCGAGCGCCGCGTCGACCTCCTCCAGCAGCGCGTCCACGATCTCGTGCCCCGCACGCTGCCGGTCCGGCGACATCCGCGCCTCGAACAGGGAGACGAGCAGCCGGGTGGTGTGGACGTTGTTGCGGAGGGTGTCCTCCATGTAGTCCTGGCTGAACGTCGAGCCTGCCTGGCGCAGGTACTTCGCGTACGCCCGCAGCACCATCGCCTGCCGCCAGGTCAGCCCGGCGCTCAGCACGAGGGCGTTGAAGCCGTCGTTCTCGGCCTGGCCGGTCCAGGTGGCCGCGAAGGCGTCCTGGAACCGCTCGCGGGCGTCGTCGCCGAAGTAGTCCCCGCTGCCGTTCCGCGAGCGGGGCATCCGCAGACCGAAGTCGTAGATCCAGGCCACGCTGCGGTCCGAGCAGCGCAGCTCGTACGGCCGCTCGTCGACGACCTCGACGCCGATCCGGCTGAGGACCGGCAGCACCGCCGACAGGGAGATCGCGTCCCCCGTGCGGTAGATCTTGAAGCGGCGCTCCTCGGGGGCGGCGCCCACCGGCTCGTACAGGCTGAGCGCGAAGTCCTTGTCCTCCTCGGCGTTCAGCTGTTCGAGGTGGACGAGGTCGGCGACCGCGGCACGCGGGTTGTGGTCGGCCTTGTAGCCCTCGGGAAGGCGTGCGCGTAGCGGCGCATCAGCTCGGCCGCGCGCTCCTCACCGAGCTCGGCGTCGAGCGCCTCGGCGAAGGCGTCCTCCCAGGAGCGGGCGGCCTCCATCAGCCGGGCCTCGATGCGCTCCTTGTCCAGGTCGGACAGCTCCGGCAGCTCCGTGCCCTGCGGGACCCGGACGACGAAGTGCAGCCGGGACAGGATCGACTCGGTGTTCCACGCCGTGAAGTCGACGCTGATGCCGCCCAGCTCCTCCTTCAGGATCTCGATGATCCTGAGGCGTACGGCCGTGGTGTAGCGGTCGCGCGGGAGGTAGACGAGGGCGGAGTAGTAGCGCCCGTACTCGTCCTGGCGCAGGTAGAGCCTCAGGCGCCTGCGTTCCTGGAGGTAGAGCACGGAGGTGACGATGGACCGCAGTTCGTCGACCGGGGTCTGGAACAGCTCGTCGCGCGGGTACGTCTCCAGGATCTGGAGCAGGTCGCGCCCGTCGTGGCTGTTGGGCGAGAACCCGGCCTGTTCGAGGACCTCCTCGACCTTGCGCCGGATGACCGGGACCCGGCGCACGGACTCGGTGTAGGCGGCGGAGGAGAACAGCCCGAGGAAGCGCCGCTCGCCGACGACATTGCCCTCGGCGTCGAACTTCTTGACGCCGATGTAGTCCAGGTACGACGGCCGGTGCACGGTCGCCCGGCTGTTCGCCTTGGTCAGGACGAGCAGCTTGTGCTCGCGGGCCTTGGCCCTCGCGTCGGCGGGCAGCCGCTCGAAGGAAGGGCTGACCGGGTGGCTCTCCTCGTCGGCGTGGTGCGGGTCGGAGCGCAGTATGCCGAGGCCGGTGCCCGGCATGGCGGCCAGCGAGTCGTCCTCACGCAGCTGGTACTCGCGGTAGCCGAGGAAGGTGAAGTGGTCGTCGGCCAGCCAGCGCAGCAGCTCACGGGCCTCCTCGACCTGCGGTCCGGGCAGGTCGCCGGGGATGGGCTCGTCCGGCAGCCCCTCCGCCAGCCGGGTCGCCGCGTCCCGCATCTTGCCCCAGTCCTCGACGGCCTCCCGGGCGTCGGACAGGACGCGCAGCAGGTCGGCGGTGATCTGCTTCAGGTCGGACCGGTCGGTCTCGCGGTCGATCTCGACGTGGATCCAGGACTCGACGTGCGCGTCGTGCGGCAGGTCGCCGCTCGGCGGGGCCGACACCACCTCGATGAGCTTGCCGGTGACATCGCGCCGCACGACGAACTGCGGGTGGATGACGACGTGGATCCCGCGCCCCTGCCGCGTCAGCTCATTGGTCACGGAGTCGACGAGGAAGGGCATGTCGTCGGTGACGACCTCGACGACGGAGTGGCTGCAGGTCCACCCGTTCTCTTCCACCGTCGGGGTGTGCACCCGCACGTTGGCCGTGCCCTGGGGGCGGTTCTCAGCCAGCCGGTAGTGCGAGACGGCGGCTCCGAAGACATCGACCGGGTCACGGTCGGTAAGGTCCTCCGGGGCGGTGTGCAGGTAGTAGCGCTGGAGGAACGAGAGCAGGGACTCGCGGTCCGGGGCTTCCTGGGCGTCTGGGGTCTCCTCGCCCGTCGACCCGGTCGGTAGGTGCCCCCGACCGGGCTGTTCTCAGCAACCCGGGCGGCCCTCTCGAGCAACTCGGCCTTGGCTTCGTCCAGCTTGGTCTGCATTGTCCTCTGGCTCCTGTCGCGCGCCGTTGCGTGACGTAGAAGGAAGTACGGCCTCTGCGCTTACGACGTCACGCCGTGACACGGGGTATCCGGTCTGTTCCGACGCTATGCCGCAAGGCGAGATGAGCGGGGGTGTCTGAGCCATTCTTGAGCTGACCCACGGGTATGAGGCTGCTCTCCGCGACGCCTCGGACCGGGTGGTGCTCGGCGTCCCGGGAGTCCTCGATGCCCCGTCCCGCCCGCGAAGACCAGCGACCGCCGCCCGGTCACGGATGTGGTCCGTGCTCTCCGGGCGCAGGGCAGGGACGACGACGTCCCCGCGAACTATCGCGCTGATCACGCCACCAAGGCTATCGCTCCTTACAGGGGCTCCGTCATGAGCCGTATGTGTACAAAACCAGGCCTGGAAGTTTGACGTTCTGCACAGTGCGGACACGACCGAGCTACCTGGAGCTGCGGACCCACCCCGCCTCGGCACCAACGCCGAGCACCTGACTACGCCGCCAGCCGCTCCGCCTCCGCAACGGCCTCCTCCAGCGTGTCCACAACCGGCACACCCACCGCCTCCAGACTCGCCCGGCTGTGCGACCCCCCGGTGTACAACACGGCCCGCGCCCCCACATGCAGCGCAGCCACCGCATCATCCGCCGCGTCCCCGATCACCACGGTCCGCTCCGCCGCCACCTCACTCAGCGACGCCAGATGCCGCACCATGTGCTCGGCCTTACTGCCCCCCGACGGCCCGGTCCGCCCGTCCACCCGTATGAAGTGCGGCTCGATCCCGAACCCCCGCACCAACGGCACAAGCTCCTCATGCACGTACATGCTCAGGATCGACTGGCTGCGCCCCGCCGCCCGCCACCCCGACAACAGCTCCACCGCCCCCACCGTGAGCCCGCAGGCTCCCCGATGCTCGGCGTAGTACCGGTGGAAGATGTCGTCCATGACCTCCCACTCGGCGTCCGTCGGCAATCGCCCCATCAGCCGCTCGTAGAACTTCGGCACCGGCACGCAGTACAGCTCCCGGTACTTCTCCAGTGTCAGCGGCTCCAGCCCCAGCTCGGCGAAGGCCGCGTTCGTCGCCCCGATGATCGCGTCGATGTCATGGAACAGCGTCCCGTTCCAGTCCCAGACAATGTGCGCGCCCGTCTTCGTCCCCATGCCACAGAACGTACCCGCCCCCACTGACAATCAAGAGAACGGCACCTCAACGCGCCCCCGGCCGGGAGGTGGCTCAGTCCCCTCGCCCCACCAGGTTCGGAATCTCCTGCGTGGCGAACCACAGCAGCTCGTGATCCTCGGCCCCGTCCACGACGAACTGCGCGTCGTCGTCCCCACCGTCCGCCGCCGGCAGCGCCTCGGCCGCCGCCGTCACATCCGCCTCCGCGTCCGCCGCGTCGACATGGACCGACGCCGCCTTGGCCAGCGCCACGGCACCGGAGACCCGCACCTCCCCCAGCGCCACCGGATCGAGCCCCTGGTCGGGATCCGCACTCGCGTCCCGGTCGGGCACGTCGACCGCGACCACGACCCGACGCCGCGGCGCGCCCGCTTCGGCCGCCAGCAGCCGCAGCGAGGCCAGCGCGGCCCGGCTCAGCGCCGCGTACTCCAGTTCCTCGATGTCGTCGGAGAGATACCACTCGCGCAGCGCGGGCGTCACCGCGTACGCGGCGAACGGCCCGCCTCCCAGCTCACCCGTCTTGTACGCCTCGGCGAGACCGGGGAGGGTCATGGGGACGTAGACGCGCATGGCTGGCCGCTTTCGTGGTCGGAGGGCTCGCGAAGAGCCTTCAGGATACGTGCGGGGCGTCCCCTTTCGAGTTCCGGACCGTGACGCCGGAGGCGTCCACACCGGTCCGGGCATTCACCCGCTGCACCCGCCCACTTCTGGGCCTCCACCACCCCGGAATCACCCGGATAGGTGAACATTTCGGCACCCTCCGACCCCCAGGCCGCTTCCTTGCTCCTGCCCCCGTCGGCCCCGTACAAGATCACCAACCCGAAGTTACTCCCCGGTACTCACCGGGCCCATGAACGGGGACCCCCATGAACAAGGTCATGACCAGGACACACCGCCCGACCACGCGCCGCGACCAGCCCACTCCGGGCACCACGGCTCCGCCCTCCCCGGGCGCCACGGCCCCACCATCCCCGGCAGCCACCGCCGGCACCGCCGCCGCAACGGCAGCAACATTCGCCACCGCCGCCACACCCGCCACCGCCGCAGGAAGCAACTCCCCACCGCGCACCTCCGGCAGCACCGCCCCACCCCGCATCCCCGGCGGAGGGCGTCGCACACCGGCAGCCGGCGGCCGTCCCCCGGCCTCCGCCCGCGTCAAGCGCCCTCAGACCCGCCCCACCGACACGCGCCCGCCCACCCTCTCGGGCACCCGCACAGCGCCCCGCAGGGCGCCACAACGCCTCACCACGCCGCCCGCGGTGACCGGCACGCCGGACTCCCCTTCCGGCGGCACTGACACCACGCCCCGGGTCCCACTCCAAGCCCTCCGCCGCCCGCTCCCCACCGACGTCTTCGCTGACCTGCTCGTCGCCGTCCTGAGCGGCCACCGCCCCGTCCACTCCATGCTCCGCCATACCCGGGGCCGTGCCTACGACGAACTCGCCTGGCTCGCCGAGCGCGGCCCCCTGCGCACCCGCGGCGCCCGCCCCGTCGTCCGCGACATCGGCTACTACGAACCCCGCCCGGGCGCCATCGAGGCCTTCGCCCGCATCGGCGCCGGCGACCGACTCCGCGCGATGGCCTTCCGCCTGGAACTCGGCCAGGACCTCCGCTGGCGCTGCACGGCGGTGGAACTCGGCGGCCCCCGCCCGCCCCGCGCCGAGGCCGACTGAGCCGGCACAGGGTCGTCACCACCCAAGACAGAAGGGCCGGACACCCCGAGGTGTCCGGCCCTTCAAGCCGCTACGGTGCCGCAGCCACCGTCACTTCTTACGGCGGCCCCGACTCCGCGCCTGCTTACGGCGCTCGGCGCGCGTGAGGCCGTCGGCCTCCGAACGCACCGGCTCGCCGTCCTCCGTGAAGTCGCCCTCGATCGTGCCGCCCTCGCCGTCCACCGTCGGCGCGGAGAAGTGGAGGTTGCGCCGCTGCGGGACGTCGAGCCCCTTGGCGCGGATCTCCGGGCGGGCACCGGCCTGCGCCGGCACCGCGTCCTGCTTCTCCAGGTCGGCCACCGGCTTGGCGTCCGCGACCGGGACCTCCTCGACCTGCTGCTCGACCTGGACCTCCAGGTTGAACAGGTAGCCGACGGACTCCTCCTTGATGCCCTCCATCATCGCGGTGAACATGTCGAAGCCCTCGCGCTGGTACTCGACCAGCGGGTCCTTCTGCGCCATCGCGCGCAGGCCGATGCCCTCCTGGAGGTAGTCCATCTCGTAGAGGTGCTCGCGCCACTTGCGGTCGAGGACCGACAGCACGACCCGGCGCTCCAGCTCACGCATGATCTCGGAGCCGAGCTGCGCCTCACGCGCCTCGTACTGCTCGTGGATGTCGTCCTTGATGGAGTCGCCGATGAACTCGGCGGTCAGCCCGGCCCGGTCACCGGCCGCCTCCTCCAGCTCCTCGATGGTGATCTTGCACGGGTAGAGCTGCTTGAACGCGCCCCACAGCCGGTCGAGGTCCCAGTCCTCGGGAAGCCCTCGGCGGTCTCGGCCTGGACGTAGGCGTCGATGGTGTCGTCCATGAAGTGCTGCACCTGCTCGTGCAGGTCCTCGCCCTCCAGGACGCGGCGCCGCTCGCCGTAGATGACCTCACGCTGGCGGTTGAGGACCTCGTCGTACTTCAGGACGTTCTTACGGGTCTCGAAGTTCTGCTGCTCGACCTGCGACTGGGCGGACGCGATCGCGCGCGTGACCATCTTGTTCTCGATCGGCACGTCGTCCGGGACGTTCGCCATGGACATCACGCGCTCGACCATCTGGGCCTTGAACAGCCGCATCAGGTCATCGCCGAGGGAGAGGTAGAAGCGGGACTCGCCGGGGTCACCCTGACGGCCGGAACGACCGCGCAGCTGGTTGTCGATGCGCCGCGACTCGTGCCGCTCGGTGCCCAGCACGTAGAGCCCGCCGAGCTTCTCGACCTCGTCCTTCTCGGCCTGGACGGCCTTCTCGGCCCGCTGGAGCGCGTCGGGCAGGGCGTGCGCCCACTCCTCGATGTGCTCCTCGGGGTCGAGACCGCGCTGGCGCAGCTCCGCCTCGGCGAGGTCCTCGGGGTTGCCGCCGAGCTTGATGTCCGTACCACGGCCGGCCATGTTGGTGGCCACCGTGACCGCGCCCTTGCGGCCGGCCTGGGCGACGATCGTCGCCTCCCGGTCGTGCTGCTTGGCGTTGAGCACCTCGTGCTGGATGCCGCGCTTGCTGAGCTGCTGCGAGAGGTACTCGGACTTCTCGACCGACGTCGTACCGACGAGGATCGGCTGGCCCTTGCGGTGCTTCTCCTCGATGTCGTCGACGACCGCCTCGAACTTGGCGACCTCGGTGCGGTAGATCAGGTCGGACTGGTCCTTGCGGACCATCGGCCGGTTGGTCGGGATCGGCACCACGCCGAGCTTGTAGATCTGGTGGAACTCGGCGGCCTCGGTCATGGCCGTACCGGTCATGCCGGACAGGCCGGGCTGCTCCTTGCCGTTGTGGTCGTGGCGCTTGTACAGGCGGAAGAAGTTCTGGAGGGTGATCGTGGCGAGCGTCTGGTTCTCGTCCTTGATCGGCACCCCTTCCTTCGCCTCGATCGCCTGGTGCATGCCCTCGTTGTAGCGGCGGCCCGCGAGGATACGTCCGGTGTGCTCGTCGACGATCATGACCTCGTCGTCGATGATGACGTAGTCCTTGTCCTTCTTGAAGAGCTCCTTGGCCTTGATGGCGTTGTTCAGGTAGCCCACCAGCGGGGTGTTCACCGACTCGTAGAGGTTGTCGATGCCCAGCCAGTCCTCGACCTTGCTGACGCCGGACTCGTGGATGGCGACCGTGCGCTTCTTCTCGTCGACGTCGTAGTCGCCGGTCTCCTCGATGCCCTTGAGCGGCTGGCCGGCCTCGCCGCGCTTGAGGCGCTTCACCAGCTTGGCGAAGTCCCCGTACCACTTGGTGGCCTGGTCGGCCGGGCCGGAGATGATCAGCGGCGTACGGGCCTCGTCGATGAGGATGGAGTCGACCTCGTCGACGATGGCGAAGTTGTGGCCGCGCTGGACGAGCTCGCCCTTGGCCCACGCCATGTTGTCGCGCAGGTAGTCGAAGCCGAACTCGTTGTTCGTGCCGTACGTGATGTCGCAGGCGTACTGCTCGCGGCGCTGAGCCGGCGTCATGTTGGCGAGGATGCAGCCGACGTTCAGGCCCAGGAAGCGGTGGACGCGGCCCATCATCTCCGAGTCACGCTCGGCCAGATAGTCGTTGACCGTGATGATGTGGACGCCTTCGCCGGACAGCGCGTTCAGATACGCGGGCAGCGTGCCGACGAGGGTCTTGCCCTCACCGGTCTTCATCTCGGCGACGTAGCCCATGTGCAGGGCGGCGCCGCCCATCATCTGCACGTCGTAGTGCCGCTGGCCGAGGACGCGCTTGGCGGCCTCGCGGACGGTGGCGAACGCCTCGGGCAGCAGGTCGTCCAGGGTCTCACCGTCGGCGTACCGCTGCTTGTACTCATCGGTGAGGGCACGCAGCTCGGCGTCGGAGAGGTCGACGAAGTCCTCTTCGATGGAGTTGACCTGGTCCGCGATGCGGTGCAGCTTGCGCAGGATCTTGCCTTCGCCTGCACGCATGATCTTCGAGAGGACGGACACGGGGGTTGGTCTCCTTGCCGGTCGGGCCTGGGACGGTCGGTTACCACTTGACTTACTGAGCAACGGCCATCGTATGCGAGGACCCCACCGCGCCGGGAGGGCCTGCCGCGACGGCGACCGTCCGCTGCTTCATTTCTCTTTCACTCTGCTTCAAAGGGGACAACGTCCGGGCCCCTCGGATAGTGCCGCATCCCCCAACCGATTTACGCGAAGCGTGACCGTCCCCTCACTCATGGCAAACAGATGGCGCTTGCCCGGGCCTCCGAGCAGAATCGGCCGATGGACCCCGTCACACTCACCACGGAACGCCTCCTGCTGCGCACGGTCGGCCGCCAGGACACCGACGCGGTGTACGACGCCTGCCAGGACCCGGACATCCAGCGCTGGACCACGCTCCCCTCTCCCTACCTCCGCGAGCACGCCGAGGCCTTCACGGAGCAGATGGCCCCCGACGGGTGGGCCGACGGATCCATGTTCACCTTCGGCGTCTTCCTCCACTCCGGGGAACTCGCCGGCATGCTCGGCATCACCATGCGCGCCCTGGGCATGGGCGAGCTCGGCTTCTGGGCCACGAAGCAGCACCGCTCCAACGGCTACATCACGGAAGCCGCCCTCACCGCCTGCCGCTGGGCCTTCGTCCACGCCGCGCTCGACCGCATCGAATGGCGCGCCGAAGTCGGCAACCGAGCCTCCCGCGCGGTCGCGGAACGAGCAGGCTTCACGATCGAAGGCACCTTGCGCTCCGCGACGAACCACAACGGCATCCGCCGAGACAGCTGGGTAGGCTCCCTGCTCCCCTCAGACCTGGCCCTACCATCGACGGCCCCCTACCTACCGGCACCCAGGCCATAGCCACGACGCCGCGCCGGGCTGCGCACCCGCCCCGCACCGGCCCCAACGCCCAGCACGAAGCAGCAAACCCGCAGCTCACGCCCCGTTGTCACTCCCACCCCCTATCGTGCGGAACCATGACCACCCCGCGCCCACAGCAACCCTCTCCGCAGACGAGGCCCGCAGAATCGCCCTCCGCGCCCAGGGCTTCCTCGGCACCCCCGACCGCCGCTCCGGCGTCCGCGGCATCCTCCGCCACCTGGGCGCGATACAGCTCGACACGATCTCGGTCCTGGCCCGCTCCCACGAACTCGTCCCGTACGCCCGCCTGGGCGCGGTCGGCCGAAGGACCGTCGACAACGCGTACTGGAGGGACACACACGCCTTCGAGTACTGGTCCCACGCCGCCTGCATCCTCCCCATCGAGGAGTGGCCCCACTTCGCCTTCCGCCGCCGTGCCTACCGCAACCGCCCGCACTGGAACCACGAACTCCCGGACGGCGCCTACGACCAGGTCATCAAGCAACTCCGCTCCGAAGGCCCTCTCACGGCCACGGAGTTGGGCGGCGCGAAGAAGACGAACGACTGGTGGGACTGGTCCGGCTCGAAGGTCGCCGTCGAACGCGCCCTGATGTACGGCGAGGTGGTCTGCGTGGAGCGCCGCGGCTGGAAGCGCGTCTACGACCTCGCCGAACGCGCGATCCCGGACGCCCTGCTGCACGACGAGCTGGACGACACGGAGTGCCTGCGCCGCCTGGTCCGCCTGGCGGGCCGGTCCCTCGGCGTCGGAACCCGCGCGGACATCGCCGACTACCACCGCCTCAAGGGCGAACAGGTCGACGCGGTGATCGCCGACTCGGGGCTCGTCCCGGTCACGGTCGAGGGCTGGGGCAAGCCCGCCTGGGCCGACCCGGCGGCCCTGGAGACACCCCCGCGCGGCCGCCACCGCACCACCCTCCTGTCGCCCTTCGACTCCCTGATCTGGGAGCGGGCGCGCACGGAGCGGATCTTCGGCTTCACGCACCGACTGGAGGCCTACGTCCCGAAACAGAAGCGGGTGTACGGCTACTTCGCGATGCCGGTCCTGGCCGGCGGCCGGCTCGTCGGCCGTGTGGACCCGGCCCGCGAGGGCCGCGTCCTGGTGGCCAAGCAGGTCACGCTGGACGGCCCCAAGGCGGTCCCGGCCGTCGCCCAGGCCCTCACCGAGGCGGCGACCTGGGTGGACTGCACGGACGTCCGTGTGGAACGGGTCGACGCGCCCGATCTGCGCGAGCCGCTCGTGAGAGAACTGGCCCGCGCGAACACCTGACCGACCGCCCGACGACGACCGTCAGCGGATCTCGAGGATCTTCTCCCGCATCGCGTACACCACCGCTTCCATCCTGGAGTGCAGCTGGAGCTTCTCCAGGATGTTGCGCACGTGGTTCTTCACGGTGTTCTCGGAGATGAACAATTCCTTGGCGATGTCACGGTTGTTCATCCCCGTGGCGACGAGCTTGAGGACTTCCAGCTCGCGGTCCGTCAGCCGCGGCGCGGGCACCAGCCGGCGCTCGTCCGTGCGCTGGATCATCGACTTGAACTCGGTGAGCAGCTTGGACGCCATGGACGGGCTGATCTGCGACTGTCCGTCGGCGACCGCGCGAATGGCGGTGGCCACCTCGTCCGTGGAGATCTCCTTGAGGAGGTAACCGGTCGCGCCCGCCTTGATCGCGTCGTAGAGGTCGGCTTCCTCGTCGCTGATCGTCAGCATGATGATCTTTGCGCTGGGGGCGACCTCCTTGATGGAGGTGCAGGCCTCGATCCCGCCCCGCTTGGGCATCCGGACATCCATCAGGACGATGTCGGGCAGCAGGTCGGCGGCCTTCTCGACGGCCTCGGCGCCGTCCCCGGCCTCCCCGACGACCTGGATGTCCTCCTCGGCCGCGAGCACGATCTCCAGGCCACGGCGGAACAGGGCGTGGTCGTCCACCACGAGGACTCTGATCGGCTCCTTGCGTGGAGAGTCCGTGTCCGGGCCCATGCCGACGACGCCGTCGTCGGCATCCTCGTCACGCATCGGTCCGAAGCTGTCCGCCATCGTTCCTCCCCTGAAGGCTGTGGCCTGTGGTCCTGAGCCATCGCCAACCCAGAGCAACGACCCACCGGTTGGGTCGTTGCCACCATGATTTCATGCCTGGACGCCGCCGGAGTGACAGAGCGGGGCGCGAAGTGGTCGCACAGGGGTGCCCCTGGGGGCGCACACGCGCTCCAGGGGCACCTGCTCCGCTGTCACCCGGCACGGTCAGCCGCCGAGCGCACCGCCCGCCTCGGGGGAGTGCGTCTGTGTGACCATCGTGTCCGTCCTGAGGTGGATCACGCCGTAGTCGTAGGCGTGCCGTCGGTAGACGACACTCGGTTCCTTGGTCTCGGAGTCGACGAACAGATAGAAGTCGTGCCCGACCAGCTCCATCTCGTAGAGAGCCTGGTCGAGGGTCATGGGCGCTGCGACGTGGGTCTTCTCGCGGACGACGATGGGGCCGTCACCCTGTACTTCCAGCGAGCCGATCTTCTTCGTGGGGACGGCCTCTTCCGGCTCCTGCTCCGGAGTCGGCACCAGGCCGTTTCCGTTGAGCGTCGCCACACCCGGGACGTGGTCGGCGACCTCCGCGGCCGAAATCCGGCGCGCGCCACGGCGCGAGAACCGCTTGTCGTGCTGCCTGCGCAGCCGGGCTTCCAGCTTTTCCGCCGCCAGGTCGAGCGCCGCGTAGGGGTCGCTCGCCGCTGCCTCCGCCCGGATCACCGGACCGCGGGAGCGGAGCGTGATCTCCACTCGGTCACTGCGGTCGGCCTGCCGCGGGTTGGGCTCCTTGGACACCTCGACGTCGAGGCTGATCACCTTGCCATCGAGCTTCTGGATCTTCTCCAGCTTCAGCTTCTCGGCCACGTGCTTCCGGAACCGCTCGGGCACCTCGGTCTTGCGGCCCTTGACGACGATGTCCACGCAGAACTCCGTTCCCGGATCGCTCCGCTTCGGTGCGGAGCGTCTCCCTTTTGCACCAGGTTCCGGTGAGCCCCGGAACCTCGGACTCGGTGACTTCCACCTCCTCCCCCGTGGGCGAGATCTCCACTCCACCGCCGCGAGTGATGAAGAAAAACCCGCAGTACGGCATTCGGATTTGAGAGGTGTGGCCTGCGGCTTTCCCTCTCAACCGAACATATCTCGCCCGGACGGATGTCGTCACCCTCTACCGCGGCGTACCTCCGTTCAGGTGAAAAGGCCCTCTCGTTACCTGCAACGACACAAGATCTCAGTCAGTTCCGGTTTATTTCGAAAGAGTCCGGTGAAGCCGCGACCACAGCCGCGCACAGCACGTCAACGACTCCGCCGGCGCCACCCGCGCCCGTGATTACCTGCCGGCCGGACCGCCCGGCCGTCCTCTCTCGCCTTGATCCGACGTTCTGTTCCTCTCTGCTTTCCCATGTCTCTCCCTCGTACACGGCCGCGCTCCACTCAGCGTTCGAAATCGGCCCGCCGCCCGCACGGCCCGCGCGGCCTCCGCGATGGACGCCCCCGTGGTCATCACGTCGTCGACGAGGACGACCGGCCCTTCGGAGAGCAGCCGGGTACCTCCGGGCGCCACCGCCAGCGCGCCCGCGAGATTCTCCAGCCGCTGCCTGAAATCGAGATCCGCCTGGTCGGCCACGGCCCGCCGCTGCCGCAGCACGCCGAGTACCCGGGCCGCGATCCCGTTCCGCCTCAGCTCGCCCGCCGCCGCGAGCGCGATCCGCCTCGCAGGATCATGCCCCCTGGCCCGCACGGCCCGCCGCCCGGACGGCACGGGCACGAGCAGCACGGGCGCCCCGACGCGGTTGGACCTCGCCCACTCGCCCCCGGCCCGGGTCCTGTGCAGCCCCGCCCGTACGGCTCCCGCCAGAGCCACGCCGAGCGGGCCGGCAAGCGCCAGAGCACCCCGTTCCTTGTGGGCCAGCAACGTCGCCCGCACCTCGTCCGCGTACCGAGCCGCCGCGTGCACCACGGGCAGCCCGGGCGGCTCCGGCACCGGCCGCACCCGGCGTGCCGCCCCTCCGCTCAGCACCGCACGGCACTCCGGGCAGAGCACCGCACGAGGCCTCCCACAGCCCCCGCACTCGGCCGGCAGCACCAGGTCGGTGAGGTCCTGCCACCACCCCCGCATGGCCACCACTGTGCCCATAGCGATCCCACCCCGGCCACCCCTGTGGACAACGGCCTGTGGACAACTCACGGCCCGGCGAACCGCTCTTCCCCCACACGAGTGACGGCGTGCTCATGAGGAGCGGCCACCGCCCCCGCTCCCGGTCACCCGCCACGGGCGCGCGGCGCCTCACCCCGGACAGACCGGCGACCGGTGCCGCGCCGCCCGCGCCCGCCTCACCCCGGATAAACCGGCGCCGTGCCCTCCGTCACCTTCTGCCACTGCGCACCCGACGGCAGCCGGACGATCCCGTCCACCGAGTACGCCACCAGCGGCAGCCGGTCGTCCTCGGCGGCGGTGACGTCCTTCACGCCCGTCAGGGCCGCGGGCGCCGGCACGTCCGGCGTGGAGCCGTCGACCTGGACGTACCGCATCTGCTCCACGCCGCCGTGCTCGCGTCCGACCACCACGAGCCGGCTGTCCCCGGCCCACGACATGGCCGTGACCTCCTCCAACGCAGGCGTCGCCGAACGCAGTTCCACCACCCTGACGGCCTGCTCGCCCGGCTTCCCTCCCGTTCGATCAGCCCGATGAGCAGGGTCTTCTTGCCGCCCTTCTCCACGACGAGCGCGATCCGCACCCCGTCGGCAGCCACCCGCACGGCCTGGATCCGCCCGTCCAGGTGCGGTGTGCGCACCTGGAGCGGATCGCCCTTGCCCTCCTCGAGCAGGAGCAGCCGGGGATTCTCCGGGTCACGGTCGGCGACCCACAGGCCGTCCTGCGCGTCCCAGCTCGGCGTCGTCAGCCGGTCCTGCTCTGTCCGGCCATGACTGCGCAGCACCGGCTCGCCCAGCGAGCCGCCCGAGACCAGCGACCCCACGTACAGCGACTTGCCGTCGAGGCCGACACCGGCCGCCGTGTGCTCGTCGCGCGACACCGCCACCGACCGCAGCGCGGTGTCTCCCTCACCCAGCGCCCCCGGCGCCGGGTCCGGCTTGGTGTCGCTGCTGCCCGCGGGGATCCGTACCAGCCGGTCCTTGTCGTCGACGAGGTACAGGAAGTCGGGGCGGCGCACCGAGCTCCGGAAGGCCGCGGTATCGGTCGCGTCCTGCGTGAGCGAACACAGCTCCGCCCCGTCGGCCCGCAGCTCGACCTTGTCCACCGCCGGGCTGAGGTTCTGCAGCGTGAACAGCAGCTGGGCCGCCATCTCCTGGCACCGGTTGATGCCGATGCCCGCGGCCTTGTCGTCGAGCGGCACCGTCAGCTTGTTCCGGTCGTCGGGCGTCAGCGCGCCGACGCCCTCGGCCAGTGTCGTACCGGTCGGGAAGCTCGACCTGACCACCGGTCCGAGCCACCGCGTCGGCCCGGCCAGCACGGAGCGCACCATCTGCGTCATGGGGTCCACGCGCCGGCGGACGTAGACGGGGTCGGCGACCGCGGTGGGCTGGGAGTCACCGGCCGCCTCGGTGTTCGAAGCGAAGTAGTACTTGTTGACGGACATGTAGTTGCGCTGGAAGTCCGACTCGCCCATCACGACGCCCTGCGGCAGCGCGTCGATCCGCCACTGCCGCTTCTTGTCCTGCGTCAGATGCACGGTCCTGCCGTACGCCCCGGTCGCCGGCGCGTACGCCTGCTGCGCGTCCACGGTGGCCACCTTGGTGCCGGTCAGCATGTACGTGATCTGTCCGGTGTCCTCCCGGCCACCCGTACTCTCGGCCTTGGCGCCCGGCCCGTCCGTCAGCACCGTCGTCGACAGCTCCGGCCGCCACGTCTTCGCGGCCTCGCCGGTCAGGTACTGGCGCGCCGTCTTGTAATGCGGATCGTCACTGGTGAGCGCCTCGAGGAAGCCCTGCACGATCTCCGAGGGCGGCGCGTCCTCACCCGGCGGAACAGCGAACACCCGCACCTGGGTGTCCTGGCGCGGGGTGGACTCCACCCCCCGCAGATCCCCACTGTCCGGCATCGACGCACACCCCGCCAGCAACAGGACGCCACCGGCGGCGTACACCATGACACGCGCGGGCGTACGCCGACCGCGCCCCTCGCGGTCAGCGCCCACGAGATGCCTCCCCTTGCCTGTCCACGTCCCCCGGCCCGGCTTCCCTGCCCGAACCCGCGGTTCCGTCGTCCCTGTCCGCACCCCGCGGTCCACTCGCACCCTGATCCCGAACGCCCCCGGCCGGGCCGCCCAGCACACCGCTGCCGGCGGAGCCCGACGCGCGAGCCACACCCTCGTCCTGAGCCGGCTGCTCCGCCGTCCCCGGTTCGTCGGCCCGTCGCGTGCCCGTGCCTGTGCCCGAGGCGGGCCGGGGCACCACGCGCGCGCCGTTGCCGGGCAGCGCCGTCGGATCGGCCGTGGGCGGCACGGCGGCCGCCCGCGGAGGTATCGGGTCACGGGCGGATCCCGACGGAACCGGCCCGTTCACCGGCTGCGCCGGCACGGTCGCCCGCTTCTGGCCGTCCCCGCCACCACACGGCAGGCCTGCGTCGTCGAGCCCCCGGTTGCGCCGCGAGTCCTTCGGCTCCAGCGGTATCGGCGAGCCCCGCAGCGGCTCGTCCGCGGTCCTGGGCAGCGTCAGCCGGAACTGGGAGCCGCCGCCCGGCTCGCCCCACGCCTGGAGCCAGCCGCCGTGCAGCCGCGCGTCCTCCAGGGCGATGGACAGCCCCAGCCCCGTACCACCCGTGGTACGCGCGCGTGCCGGGTCGGCCCGCCAGAAGCGGCTGAACACGCGGGTCGCCTCGCCCGGCTTGAGCCCGACCCCGTAGTCCCGCACCGCGACCGCGACCGCACCACCGGCCGCGGCCAGCTTGACGACGACGTCCCTGCCGTCACCGTGCTCCACGGCGTTGACGACGAGGTTGCGCAGCACACGCTCCACGCGCCGGGCGTCGGCCTCGGCGACGACGGGCTGCTGGTCGCCGAGGACCCGGATCCGGGTGCCCTTGCGCTCCGCGAGCGGCTCGGCCCCGCTGACCACCCGCCGGACGACCTCCCTGAGGTCTATCGGCTCCGCCTCCAGCGCCGCGGCACCCGCGTCGAACCGGCTGATCTCCAGCAGGTCCGCGAGCAGCGACTCGAACCGGTCCAGCTGGTCGGCGAGCAACTCCGCCGACCGCGCGGTGATCGGGTCGAAGTCCTCGCGCGCCTCATGGATGACGTCCGCCGCCATCCGCACGGTCGTCAGCGGCGTACGCAGCTCGTGCGACACGTCCGACACGAACCTGCGCTGCATCCGCGACAGGTCCTCCAGCTGGCTGATCTTGAGCTGAAGGTTCTGCGCCATCTTGTTGAAGGCCTCGCCGAGCCGCGCGATGTCGTCCTCGCCGGTGACCTTCATACGCTCCTGCAGCCGCCCGGCCGACAACCGCTCCGCGATCCCCGCCGCCATCCGCACCGGCGTGACGACCTGCCGGACGACGAGCCAGGCGATGGCCCGAGCAGCACCACGACGAACAGCCCCGCCGTCGCCAGCGTGCCCTTGACCAGGCTCAGCGACTTCTCCTCCTGGGTGAGCGGGAAGAGGTAGTAGAGCTGGTACGGGTCCCCGTTGGGGTCGTTGACCTGCTTGCCGACGACCAGGCCCGGCTGGGATTCCTTGGTCGCGTTGTTGTAGGTGATGCGGGTGTAGCTCTGCGCGGCCGTCGTGCTGCTGCCGATCCGCTCGCGCAGGTCGGCGGGCACGCTCCTGCTCCAGTCCACCTCGCCGGAGGCACGCTGCCCACGGCCGCCCGCGCCGTCCTCGTCGGAGGCCGGGAGGGTCACCACGTCGAAGGCGCCCTGGCCGCCGCTGGACAGCGAGGAGACGAGGTCGCTCATCCACTCGGTGACGTTCTGCGCGGGACGCCCGTCCGCCGTGGCCACATCGTCGCCGGTGCCGCTCGCCGCCTCGTCGGCCCGCTGCTTGGCCACCGCGAACCCGCCCGTGGCCTGGCTCTGGGACGCCTTCACCTTGGCGTCCAGCAGCCCGTTGCGCACCTGCCCGATGACGACGAAGCCCAGCAGCAGGACCACACCCAGCGACATCAGCAGCGTCGTGACGACGACCTTGAGCTGGATGTTGCGCCGCCACAGCCGCATGACCGGCAGCAGCGGCCGGCGCACCCACCGCATGAACAGGCGGATGACCGGGCTGCCCTGAACCCCGCCCTGCAGCAGCAGCCCGCTCTCCAGGAACCGCCCCAGCGGGAACCGGCCCCCTTCCGCCCGACAGGCCGCCCCGGGCGGGCCCCGGACCGGCCGGGCGCCGAAGCGGCACTGTCGCCGGACATGTCAGCTCGGCCCTGCCTTGTACCCGACACCACGGACGGTCACCACGATCTCCGGCTTCTCCGGGTCCTTCTCGACCTTGGAGCGCAGCCGCTGCACATGCACGTTGACCAGCCGCGTGTCCGCCGCGTGCCGGTAGCCCCACACCTGCTCCAGGAGCACCTCGCGCGTGAACACCTGCCACGGCTTGCGCGCCAGCGCGACCAGCAGGTCGAACTCCAGCGGCGTCAGCGCGATCGACTGCCCGTCCCGCTTCACGGAGTGCCCGGCCACGTCGATGACCAGGTCACCGATGGCGAGCTGCTCCGGCGCGGGCTCCTCGGACCTCCGCAGCCGCGCCCGGATGCGGGCCACCAGTTCCTTCGGCTTGAACGGCTTCACGATGTAGTCGTCGGCGCCCGACTCCAGACCCACGACGACATCGACCGTGTCGCTCTTCGCCGTGAGCATCACGATCGGCACTCCCGACTCCGCCCTGATCAGACGGCACACCTCGATGCCGTCCCGGCCGGGCAGCATCAGGTCGAGCAGCACCAGATCGGGCTTGGACTCGCGAAAGGCGGCCAGCGCCTTGTCGCCGTCGGCCACGAAAGACGGCTCGAAACCCTCACCACGCAGCACGATGCCGAGCATCTCGGCAAGTGCGGTGTCGTCGTCGACGACAAGGACTCGTCCCTTCATAAACGACATCATCCCATTCTCATAACAGTGGCGAAGGCAGTGGTGAGGTAGGTCACCGGCCAGTGACCATAGTCGCAGCAAGCGCTACTGTCTGCCCTCGTTCCGGCCCACTGTTGATCTATCGACGCAGCGGCCCGCCTCAGTCCGCCGCCCGGGGCGACCGGGCACACACCTCGGCGAGCCCCTCGGCCGTCACCGGCGACACCACACCCTCCTCCGTGACGATCGCGGTCACCAGCTCGGGCGGGGTCACGTCGAACGCCGGGTTGTACGCCGTGGTCCCCAGCGGCGCCACCGGAATCCCGCCACCCGCCTCCGACCCGGCCACCGGAACCTGCGGCGCCACCAGCTCGGTCACCTCATGACCGGCACGCTGCTCGACCTCGATGGACGCCCCGTCCGGTGTGTCCAGATCCACCGTCGTCACCGGCGCCACCACGATGAACGGCACATGGTGATACCGCGCCAGCACCGCCAGCGGATAACTCCCGACCTTGTTCGCCACCGAGCCGTCCGCCGTGATCCGGTCCGCCCCGATCAGCACCGCGTCCACCTCCCCCGCCGCGAACAGCGACCCGGCCGCGTTGTCGGTGAGCAGTGTGTACGCCATCCCGCTGCGCGCCGCCTCGTACGCCGTCAGGCGGGCGCCCTGCAGCAACGGACGCGTCTCGTCCACCCACAGCCGCCGGAGCCGGCCGGCACGGTGCGCCGCGAGCCCCACCGCGAACGCCGTCCCCTCCCCGCCCGACACCAGCGAACCGGTGTTGCAGTGGGTGAGGATCCGGTGCCCACCGGCGGGAAGCAGCTCGTCCAGCAGCGCCAGCCCGTGCGCCGCCATCCGCGCACTGGCCTCGGCGTCCTCCCGGTGCAGCTGCCGCGCCGCGGCCAGCGCCGCCGCGGCCGCCTGCCTGACGTCACCGCCCTTGGCGAGCGCGGCCTCATGGGCCGCCTGAGCTCGACGCACACCGACGGCCAGGTTCACCGCGGTCGGCCGGGCACTGGCCAGCGCGTCCGCGGCCTCGTCCACGTCGAAGCCCCGCACGGCGGCGAGCGCGACACCGTACGCCCCCGCGATGCCGAGCAGGGGCGCCCCGCGCACGGCGAGCGAGCGGATCGCCTCCACGAGTGCGGGCGCGTCCGTACAGACCAGTTCGACCTCCTCGGCCGGCAGCCTCGTCTGGTCGAGCAGGACCAGAACCGGGCCTTCGGGTGGCTCTTCCCAACGGATCGCCGGGATCTCGGTCGGCCGCTTGTCATCGCCGCTGTGCGCGTACTGATCAGCCATGCGGTCAGTCTGCCCCTTATCGAGCGGACAATTGAAGGTACGCAGCCCATACCTCGGCCGGTCACTCCAAGACCACCCCATGGCACGATGGCTGCCAACCTGCCGCCGCGACCGCGGACGGGCACCGTGAAGGAGCGACGATGAACGACACTCCGGGCTGGGCCTCGCCCGGATCCGCCCCGTCCGACGGGCAGAAGCCTGACGCGTCCGGCCCTGCCGAGCCCGCCGACCGCCCCGGCCCCGCCGAGCCGGCGGACCAGCCGGGCCAGCAGGGTCAGGCCCCGCAGGGCCCCGGACCGCACTGGTCGAAGGAACAGCCGCCACCCGCCCAGTGGTCCGCCCCCAGCGGCCCGGCCGGCCCGGGCCAGGCTCCCCCGCCCCCGCCACCCGGCCCCGGCTGGGGCACCCATCCCCCCGGCGGCTACGGCCCCGGCGGACACGGTCCCGGCGGCCCCGCCGGCTACGGCGGATACGGAAACCCCGGGGGCTACGGCGGCTGGGGAAGCGGCTGGGGCGGCCCCCGCCCGCGGCCAAGCCCGGCGTGATCCCGCTCCGCCCGCTCGGCGTGGGCGAGATCCTCGACGGCGCGGTCTCCACCATGCGCACCTACTGGCGCACGGTCCTGGGCATCTCCCTGACCATCGCGGTCCTCACCGAGGTCATCGTCGTGCTGTTCCAGGGCCTCGTCCTGGACGATTCCAGTTCCGACGCCCTGAACGACCCGAGCGCCACCCTCAGCGAGCTGAGCCGCGCCATGGGCGACGCCATGCTCAACTCCACCGTCGTCTTCGTGATCTCCCTGGTCGGCACCGTCATCGCGACCGCGCTGCTCACCACCGTCACCAGCCGCGCCGTGCTCGGCAAGTCGGTGACCATCGGCGAGGCCTGGCGGGACGCCCGCCCTCAGATCGTCAAACTGTTCGGCCTCATCTGCCTGTTGCTGCTCATCACGGCCGGCATCGTCACCGTGGGCGTCCTGCCCGGCATCCTCGTCACCGTCGCCGTGAACGGCGGGGCAGGCGTCGCCCTCACCGTCCTGGGCGTCATCGGCGCCGGCATCATCGCCCTGTGGCTGATGATCCGCTTCTCCCTGGCCTCGCCCGCCCTGATGCTGGAGAAGCAAGGCATCAAGAAGGCGCTGAGCCGCTCCACGAAGCTGGTCCGGGGCACCTGGTGGCGGATCTTCGGCATCCAGCTGCTCGCCACGATCATCGCGAACGTCGTCGCCTCGATCATCGTCATCCCCTTCACCTTCCTCGCCGCCGCCCTCAGCGGCGACGGCATCACCGGCTGGCTCAACAGCGGCGGCTCCAGCCTCGGCTGGACGTTCCTCATCGTCAGCGGCATCGGCGCGGTGATCGGGTCCACGATCACCTTCCCGATCACAGCGGGCGTCACCGTGCTCCTCTACATCGACCAGCGCATCCGCCGCGAGGCCCTCGACCTCGAACTGGCCCGCGCCGCCGGTGTCCAGGACTACGGCCCCACCGCCCCGGCACCACCCCGGGGAGCTGATGCGGTGAGCTGGGCGGGGAAGATCTCACACCGGCGCTGCCACGCGCCGCCATCCGCACGCTGCTGCGCGCCGGCGACACCGCCATGCTCTCGTCGGCGCGCTCCGCCGACGAGCCGCCCCTCACCACCCCGCGCGACCCCGCGCGGGAGGCGGCCCGTCGCGAGCTGTCCAAGCGGATGTACCACGAGGACGACCCCAGCCTCTTCCAACGCGCCCTCGACGCCTTCTGGGACTGGCTCGACAAACTCTTCAACGCCGCCTCGACCGCCACGCCCGGCGGCACACTCGGCCTGGTCGTCATCATCCTGGCCGTCGTCGCACTCGTGGCCGCCCTGTGGTGGCGCCTGGGCACCCCGCGCCGCCAACCCACCTCGTCCGCCACCCTGTTCGACGACCGGCCCCGCAGCGCCGCGGACCACCGCGCCGCCGCCGAGGCACACGCCGCCCAGGGCCACTGGAACCAGGCCGTCCAGGAACGCATGCGAGCCCTCGTCCGCGCCCTGGAGGAACGCGCCCTCCTGGACATCCGCCCCGGCCGCACCGCCGACGAGGCCGCCGCCGAAGCCGGCCGAGCCCTGCCCGCCCACACCGACCGACTGCGCGCCGCCGCCCGCG
Source organism: Streptomyces tuirus (assembly GCA_018195615.1). Lineage (GTDB taxonomy): Bacteria > Actinomycetota > Actinomycetes > Streptomycetales > Streptomycetaceae > Streptomyces > Streptomyces tuirus_A. Next base: position 3,827,283 of record JAGTPG010000002.1, read on the forward strand.
ACTTCGACGACGTGACATACGGCGGCCGCTCGGCGACCGAACAGTCGTACCACCGCATCGCCGAACTCGACCGCGACCTGGAAAGCACCAAGCCCCGACTCGCGACAAGCAGCCCCCACAGCACGGCCCCCAACCCCCGCCAGGGAGCCGCCGAATGACCACCGAGGCCACCCTTTCGTCCACCTCGGCCTCGCCCACCGCCCGCCAGGTGTGGACCCGCGCGCGCGGTATCGCGCTCGCCCTCGTGGTGCTCCTCGCGGGAGCCATCGCCATCGCCGTGATCCGCTCCGACGCCCGGCACGGCGAACTCGACCCGCGCTCCGCCGACCCCAACGGCAGCCGCGCGGTCGCCGAGCTCCTCGCCGACCGAGGCGTGGACACCCGCGTGGTCACCACCCTGGACGAGGCAGCCACCGCGGCCGGACCGGACACCACGCTCCTGGTCGCCGTCCCCGACCGACTGACCCGCGGTCAACAGTCCCGTCTGCACGACGCGTTCGCCGACTCCGGCGGCCGTACCGTCCTGGTCGCCTCCGGCAGCGCGTCCATCGAACGGCTCGCCCCCGGCGTCACCGCCGACCCCGCCACCAGCCTCGACTCGACGCTCTCCCCTGCCTGCGACCTGCCCGCCGCCCAGCGCGCGGGCACCGCAGACACGGGCGGCGTGCGCTACACCACCACCCACCTCGACGCCGACGCCTGCTACCCCAGCGAACGCCTGGCCACCCTGCTGCGCATCCCGGCCAGGACCGGAACCGGCGACACCGTCGTCCTCGGCGCGCCCGACATCCTCCTCAACGACCGCCTCGACAAGCAGGGCAACGCCTCGCTCGCCCTCCAACTCCTCGGCTCCCGCCCCCATCTGGTCTGGTACCTCCCCTCACTCTCCGACACCACCGGCGCCGACGACGAACGCGGCTTCTTCGACCTGCTCCCCTCCGGCTGGCTCTGGGGCACCCTGCAACTCTTCATCGCCGCAGCACTCGCCGCCCTCTGGCGCGCACGCCGACTCGGCCCCCTCGTGCCCGAAAAACTCCCCGTGGCGATCCGCGCCTCCGAAACCGCCGAAGGCCGAGCCCGCCTCTACCGCAAGGCCGACGCCCGCGACCGCGCCGCCACCGCTCTGCGCTCCACCACCCGCACCCGCCTCGCCCCCCTCGTAGGCGTCCCCGCCACCCAGGCGCACACGCCCGAGGCCCTGCTCCCCGCCCTGTCCGCCCACCGCAGCGACACCGACGGCGAACAGGACCCGCACACCCTCCTCTTCGGACCACCGCCCAGCGACGACGCAGCACTCATCGCACTCGCCGACCGACTCGACGCCCTCGAAAGAGAGGTACGCCGTCCATGATGGACCCGACCACTGACAACGCCGGGCAGACCGGAGACCCGGGCACCGCCCGGGCCTCTCTGGAGGCCCTGCGCGCCGAGATCGCCAAGGCCGTGGTCGGCCAGGACCCCGCCGTCACCGGCCTCGTCGTCGCCCTGCTCTGCCGCGGCCACGTCCTCCTCGAAGGCGTCCCCGGCGTCGCCAAGACCCTCCTGGTCCGCGCCCTCGCCACCGCCCTCGAACTCGACACCAAGCGCGTCCAGTTCACCCCCGACCTGATGCCCAGCGACGTCACCGGCTCCCTGGTCTACGACACCCGCACCGCCGAGTTCTCCTTCCAGCCCGGCCCGGTCTTCACCAACCTCCTCCTCGCCGACGAGATCAACCGCACGCCCCCCAAGACCCAGTCGTCCCTCCTGGAAGCCATGGAGGAACGCCAGGTAACCGTCGACGGCACCCCCGCCCCCTCCCCGATCCTTTCCTGGTGGCGGCAACGCAGAACCCGGTGGAGTACGAGGGCACCTACCCCCTCCCCGAAGCCCAGCTGGACCGCTTCCTCCTCAAACTCACCATTCCCCTCCCCACCCGCCAGGACGAGATCGACGTCCTCACCCGCCACGCCGAGGGCTTCGACCCACGCGACCTCCACGCCGCCGGCGTACGCCCCGTGGCCGGCCCGGCCGACCTGGCGGCAGCCCGCGCCGCGGTCGCCAAGACAACGGTCTCCCCGGAGATCACCGCCTACGTCGTCGACATCTGCCGCGCCACCCGCGAGTCACCGTCCCTCACCCTCGGCGTCTCCCCGCGTGGCGCCACGGCTCTCCTGGCCACCGCCCGCGCCTGGGCCTGGCTCACCGGCCGCGACTACGTCATCCCCGACGACGTCAAAGCCCTGGCCCTGCCCACCCTCCGCCACCGCGTCCAACTCCGCCCGGAGGCAGAAATGGAAGGCGTGACAGCCGACTCAGTCATCAACGCGATCCTCGCCCACGTCCCCGTCCCCCGCTGATGGCACTCACCGGACGCGCCGCCCTCCTCGCGGCCCTGGGCTCCCTCCCCGTCGGCATCTGGGAGCCCAGCTGGACGGGCATCCTGGCGGTCAACGCACCCCTGGCCGTGGCCTGCGCCTGCGACTTCGCGCTGGCCGCCCCCGTACGACGGCTGGGCCTGTCCCGCTCCGGCGACACCTCCGTACGCCTGGGCGACACGGCGGACGTGACTCTCACGATCACCAACCCGTCCCGCCGCCCCTCCGCGCCCACCTCCGCGACGCATGGCCCCCCAGCAGCTGGCGCCCAGGCACCGAACCGACGGCCTCCCGCCACCGCCTCACGGTCCCCGCGGGCGAACGCCGACGCGCCACGACCCGTCTGCGCCCCACCCGCCGCGGCGACCGTCAGGCCGACCGGGTCACCATCCGCTCGTACGGACCCCTCGGCCTCTTCTCCCGACAGGGCACCCACAAAGCCCCCTGGACCGTGCGCGTCCTGCCGCCGTTCACCAGCCGCAAGCACCTGCCCTCCAAGCTGGCCCGACTGCGCGAACTGGACGGCCGCACCAGCGTCCTCACCCGTGGCGAGGGCACCGAATTCGACAGCCTGCGCGAGTACGTCCCCGGCGACGACACCCGCTCCATCGACTGGCGCGCCACCGCCCGCCAGTCCGCTGTCGCCGTACGCACCTGGCGTCCGGAACGCGACCGTCACATCCTCCTGGTCCTCGACACCGGCCGCACCTCCGCAGGCCGCGTTGGCGACGCGCCCCGCCTCGACGCCTCCATGGACGCGGCCCTGCTCCTGGCAGCCCTCGCCTCCCGCGCCGGCGACCGCGTGGACCTCCTCGCCTACGACCGCAAGACCCGCGCCCTCGTCCAGGGCCGCACCGCAGGCGATCTGCTTCCCTCTCTGGTGAACGCGATGGCCACGCTCGAGCCCGAGCTCGTCGAAACGGACGCACGAGGCCTCACAGCCACGGCTCTGCGCACGTCCCCCCGCCGATCCTTGATCGTTCTCCTCAGCACGTTGGACGCGGCCCCCATCGAAGAAGGCCTGCTTCCCGTCCTCTCCCAGCTCACTCAGCGCCACACGGTTCTGCTGGCATCAGTGGCAGACCCGCACATCACTGACATGGCGAAAGGACGCGGAAACGTCGACGCGGTCTACGATGCAGCCGCAGCCGCCCAGGCCCAATCCGAACGCCACCGCACGGCAGAACAACTCCGCCGTCACGGCGTCACGGTCGTCGACGCCACACCGGATGATCTGGCGCCGGCTCTGGCGGACGCGTATTTGGCTTTGAAGGCAGCCGGACGTCTCTGACAGTGAGGGTCCCCGAAAGGGGACCCAGAACGCAGAAAACCCCGCACCGGTACGGTGCGGGGTTTTCCCAAAAATTGTTCGGCGGCGTCCTACTCTCCCACAGGGTCCCCCCTGCAGTACCATCGGCGCTGTAAGGCTTAGCTTCCGGGTTCGGAATGTAACCGGGCGTTTCCCCTACGCTATAACCACCGAAACACTATGAAACAGACAACCGTCCGCATATTCCAGCGGGGCTGTTCGTGGTTTCAGAACCAACACAGTGGACGCGAGCAACTGAGGACAAGCCCTCGGCCTATTAGTACCGGTCAACTCCACACGTTACCGTGCTTCCATATCCGGCCTATCAACCCAGTCGTCTACTGGGAGCCTTACCCCATCAAGTGGGTGGGAGTCCTCATCTCGAAGCAGGCTTCCCGCTTAGATGCTTTCAGCGGTTATCCCTCCCGAACGTAGCCAACCAGCCATGCCCTTGGCAGAACAACTGGCACACCAGAGGTTCGTCCGTCCCGGTCCTCTCGTACTAGGGACAGCCCTTCTCAAGACTCCTACGCGCACAGCGGATAGGGACCGAACTGTCTCACGACGTTCTAAACCCAGCTCGCGTACCGCTTTAATGGGCGAACAGCCCAACCCTTGGGACCGACTCCAGCCCCAGGATGCGACGAGCCGACATCGAGGTGCCAAACCATCCCGTCGATATGGACTCTTGGGGAAGATCAGCCTGTTATCCCCGGGGTACCTTTTATCCGTTGAGCGACGGCGCTTCCACAAGCCACCGCCGGATCACTAGTCCCGACTTTCGTCCCTGCTCGACCCGTCGGTCTCACAGTCAAGCTCCCTTGTGCACTTACACTCAACACCTGATTGCCAACCAGGCTGAGGGAACCTTTGGGCGCCTCCGTTACCCTTTAGGAGGCAACCGCCCCAGTTAAACTACCCATCAGACACTGTCCCTGATCCGGATCACGGACCCAGGTTAGACATCCAGCACGACCAGACTGGTATTTCAACGACGACTCCACACTGACTGGCGTCAGCGCTTCACAGTCTCCCAGCTATCCTACACAAGCCGAACCGAACACCAATATCAAACTGTAGTAAAGGTCCCGGGGTCTTTCCGTCCTGCTGCGCGAAACGAGCATCTTTACTCGTAGTGCAATTTCACCGGGCCTATGGTTGAGACAGTCGAGAAGTCGTTACGCCATTCGTGCAGGTCGGAACTTACCCGACAAGGAATTTCGCTACCTTAGGATGGTTATAGTTACCACCGCCGTTTACTGGCGCTTAAGTTCTCAGCTTCGCCCCACCGAAATGGAGCTAACCGGTCCCCTTAACGTTCCAGCACCGGGCAGGCGTCAGTCCGTATACATCGCCTTACGGCTTCGCACGGACCTGTGTTTTTAGTAAACAGTCGCTTCTCGCTGGTCTCTGCGGCCACCCCCAGCTCAGACCGTAAAGATCATCACCAGGAATGGCCCCCCTTCTCCCGAAGTTACGGGGGCATTTTGCCGAGTTCCTTAACCATAGTTCACCCGAACGCCTCGGTATTCTCTACCTGACCACCTGAGTC